>CALLUD010000033.1 GCA_938011325.1 uncultured Spartobacteria bacterium | reverse complement strand
CCTTCCATACCTGCCGTCGCGCGGAATCACAAACCCCGCGACGAAACGAAAGCCGGAATCTAAGCAGCGTCAATTTGATGCGTCTGATATCCTCGCAGACGATTTCGAGAACGAGCTCCTCTTGTTTTGATCCTGCCTCCAACGAGGCGATCTGATATCGCATCGTTGAGCAGCACGCCATACCGCCGGATGTTTTGATCCTGCCTCCAACGAGGCGATCTGATATCAGCGGTGAAGGACTGTTTTCGGTCGGCTCAACGTTTTGATCCTGCCTCCAACGAGGCGATCTGATATCACGGCCTCAGCAGTGGGCTTGCTGCCTTTGGCGTTTTGATCCTGCCTCCAACGAGGCGATCTGATATCACCGGCCCGACACGCCCGAATGGAATGGTGTCGTTTTGATCCTGCCTCCAACGAGGCGATCTGATATCCGGTAGCCGGCATCGGGCCAATCCGGCGTGCGGTTTTGATCCTGCCTCCAACGAGGCGATCTGATATCGCCAGCCACGCAAACGACTCCGGCGTTTTCTCGTTTTGATCCTGCCTCCAACGAGGCGATCTGATATCATCAGCTTTTTCAGAGGGTCCAGCGGTCGCGTGTTTTGATCCTGCCTCCAACGAGGCGATCTGATATCGGCCACTTTTTCGACACCGCTGAATACCTCACGTTTTGATCCTGCCTCCAACGAGGCGATCTGATATCTAGCTTGCGCGAAGGTGAGGTTCCCGTTCCACGTTTTGATCCTGCCTCCAACGAGGCGATCTGATATCTCCTCGTGAGGCGTGGGCTCGAACAGAAACTCGTTTTGATCCTGCCTCCAACGAGGCGATCTGATATCCAAGAGGAGGGCGTCAATAGAGACGTGCGCCAGTTTTGATCCTGCCTCCAACGAGGCGATCTGATATCGAAGAAGCTCGACAACAGCTTCGGCGCGGATCGTTTTGATCCTGCCTCCAACGAGGCGATCTGATATCGGATCGACCATGAACAACACACGAGAAAACTTGTTTTGATCCTGCCTCCAACGAGGCGATCTGATATCAATCCACCGCCCGCGTGCCATACCGGCCCAGCGTTTTGATCCTGCCTCCAACGAGGCGATCTGATATCCGAGGAGCTCATCGAAGACATCGACTGGTGGGGTTTTGATCCTGCCTCCAACGAGGCGATCTGATATCTGCAAGTCCCTGCCGTAACGGTTTTCATCGTAGTTTTGATCCTGCCTCCAACGAGGCGATCTGATATCTGCAAGGTCCCAAGCCGCTGTTGGACAGCGGCTTGGGCCTTACCAGAATTTCACGAACTTCGGAAATGGCGTCCCTTCGCGGGTTTCAGAAAAGATTTCGGAAATGATGATTTGCGAATCCCAGACGCTTCGCTCCATGGGAAGCAGTCGAATATCCCCGGGAATTTGAGCGGCCACGCGGCGCATATACCGAATGACCCGTTCACATTCGTGGGGCTCACCTTCGAAAAGGTAAATCGAATACTGCACACGGAATCCGCCCATGCGCTCGAACTCCTTTCGCAGAAACGTTTGGTGCTTCTGCTCCGGAGTGTCGTAAGCAAGCATCAGCAGCATGGCTAAATACAGGCGTCACGCGGGTGCAGCGTAAATGGAACAAAGCGCTCGTTCTTGCAGACCGCCCGAACAAACGACTCCACGGATAATCGAATAATACTGCGCAGGCGAAACGCGGTTCCCCGATAAATCCACTTTTCTTCGAGCATCTCGGCAAAGCGGCCGGCCATTGCCTTCTTTTCATCCATTTCGTGAAGGTGCCGAACGATCGTCAGTTCCACACAACATCGGAACGGCTCGATGAGGTCACATACGAGGCTCGGTCGCTGTCGTCTCAGCTTGTGGATAATTCCAATGCCGGGATCGAGGCCACGGGCGATGCACTGCCACTCCAACGCGTGATAAAGAAAACCATACCCATAATTGAGAGCCACATTCAGCGGTGCCTTGGCCTTTCGCTTCTCGCGTTCGAAGAGGTCCGCACTGACCGCTCCAAAATAACGAGCCCAGAAGAACCGCGCGTAACGCGCTTCCAGTCGGAGAATCCGGGAAAAGGAGTTGTCCGCCAGTTTAGGTAGATCTTCCACCCACGGGTCGAAGACTCGCAGCATCGTGTGCTGGTTTCGAACCTTGGCGTATAGCAGGTCACTCGCGATGGCTGTCGCCCGACGTTCGCTCAAGCGGCAGACATGCCAGAGGGCTTCCGGGTTCACATGCCGCGCCTTCTGCGCCAGCGAATAGGTGCTCCACTTGCCCGACGATTTGTTCCAACGCGCCATGACAACCGGGCATTGCGTCACCAAGGAATCCAACGCCGTCTGCGTCCAGCGTGCCTGGCTGGCAAAACACTGGACACTCCCAAGCGTGTCGACCGCGATCTTATTCGAGCCGGAAATCAGTTTTCCCGCTTGAACGTGGAGCTCCGGGTTTTCGCTGATCAGGATAAGATGATGAATCATCAGCGGGGGGTAATCCTGCGACAAAGGCGAGATCATCAACGGCCATAGGCTCCGCCTTCCACGCCTCGTTGCTAAGAAGCTTCAAAAACCGAATCCTCCCACCACCTTCAGCCATCACCGCACTCACCTTGATCCATTCTCTCTTCGCGACCGCTTCCCCACGCTTCGCGAGTTTGCCGGAAGCAGTAAACCCCGCGAGAAAGGCGTCGCCCGTTTGAATCGCGATCGGCTCGCCGGTCGCCGGATGCACCGCACGACGTGCGAAGGGAGGCAGCTTTCCTCCGAGCACTTTTTTCAACGGTTCCGTGAGCATTGGCGCACCCTCACGCCACGGACGTTTGCTTTTCTTTTCCCAAGAGTAACCGAGCGCGCGCAGGGCACGCCGCAAATTTCGGGAAGGAATCAGGCGCTTGAAATATTCCCAGCGGTCTTTCTTTTCGTTCCAGCCCCGCCAGATTTCCAGACGCTCCCAGCGCCCTCCGATGACGGACTTCACATTTTGAAGGCCCCCCTTTTCGTTCCAGCCCGCGTGAAAGCCGGAGGGATCCTTTTTCAAATCCCCTTTCTGGGCCTTCTTCCAGATGGCGCGGACCGGCGTTCCATTCAGCAAACGGAAGGGAGCTCCATCCTTGGCATCAAGCCACGCGTTCAAAGCGTGGTCTGGCGGAATCAGCGCCAACGGAATCTTCGTATCCAGCAACATCTGCCTTAGCTTCGCCGCGCTCTCGATTTCCTCGCGGGGAGGAAACTCGACACGATAGGCAAGCGAGCCATCGGGGAGCACGCGATAGTGGGTTTTGTCGTGAATGCTGCGGGCCTTGCTGGACGACCGATGCTCCACGAGCGGACAGCCCTCGCTGTCGTGCGCCGCCAGCTTCGCAACGACATCAGGCACCGGCCCAAGCGGTAACGCCGAGAGGATACTCCACTCTCCTTTGTCATCTGGCACCGGAAAGAAAATGCCTCCCGAATGGACGTAATTCTGCCCCTCGCGCGGCGGGATATGAGCGAGGATGACCGCATCGACCAGATGATGGGTGAGATCGGCACGATCCTTCTTCACAAGATTCCATGCCCGACGGCAGGCGGAGGTTTGCAGTCCGCTCGGGCATCCAATGCGAGCCGCGATGGCATCCGCATCCCCACGACATCCCATCCACGCCGCCATTTCAGCGACCAACTGACGGGCAAGTTGAGCCAGCCGTGTGGTGTTTCCAAAATTGGGAATCTTGTTGCCGTCCTCCCATTCAAAAACCTCACGTTTCAATGCGCTCCAGCGCATTTCCTTCGTGTGGTTCTTCATCACTTCGAAGCTTTGCCCGAGATATGCTGCAAACTCCCGCGGCGTTCTGTTGTCTTTGGCCTTGTTGATACGCCGGAACGTGAGCACCAGATTCTCGTTCACCGAAAGTCCGCCGCGCGTCGCGGGAAAGAGGTGCTCGATCTCCAAACTGGCATCGAGCGGATCATCTCCCAATGCCTCACCCGTAAACGGACAAATACCATTCTGCTGGTCATGCAGCTCGATGCGACGCCGGGCCGATTGGTTCAGCTTCTCAGCACCGTCGTAACCGTATTTGGCATAGAGCCTTTTCCGACGCGCTTCGTTTTCGAGGATTTCCTTTTCCCGTTCCCGCTTCGCCTTCAAATTGCGCGGCAGATCCCGCGCGACTTCCACGACGGCATACTCGGGAGCCGAGACACCATCCAGCAACGGAGCCAACTCTTCCTCGAACAATCGCTGCAGGCGCCCCTTTACCGCCAGATCTCCGCGCTTGTGTCTGCGCGTGCGGTCTTTCTTCACCCGCTGTCCAAGCAGGAACTCGACTTGCGGATAAACGCCGTAAAGATCGACGGCGGATGCACGACGGAAATCGTAGAGACTTGACGGAACATTGGGCTCTTGCGGCCTGCAGGCTTTCAAGCAGGCGTTGATTGCTTCCCGTTCGAAACCCTTTGCTGTGGCGATGGCGAAAAGCTTCTCCGCAGCGGCGACACACATCGGCGCATTCTGCTCCCGGTTCGCTGCCGTGGGGGCAAGGAGATCACGAAACGTCTTCCAAAATCGAACGTTCAGCTCCGATGCGTTCTTTCCGCTGGTTGGAGCGAGCTTCGCCCCGTGACGTTCCTTGAGCGTCGTCTCCACGAGCTTCTTGATTTCACCGAGTGAGGCGGCAGTCTTCGCATCAGGATTTTGCTCCAGCCACTCAATCAATTTTTTGACGAGGTCCCCTCCCAGCCCGACCCGCCAGCGCATCGTTTTCGACTGCACTTCCACATCGCGGTTCGCCGCAAACTCCAGTAACGCCCAACGGCGAATGGCGAGATGCCCGCGCTTGTCCACCTGAGCAGACGGAAGTCCCAGCCACTCCGCGTAACCACATCGCGCACGCTTGCGTTCGAAATGCTCGCGCATCTCGCCGGGCGTCTTTCGATGATAATAGAAGATCGCCTTCTCTTTCTTCTCGGGAGTCGTTGGTTTGACGGCGAGTTTTTCGAGAAACCCGTCCACGTCATGTATTAGCTGGGCATGACGCCTGATGATTTTCTCCAAGTGCGCCCAAACGAGCTTTTGCGGAAACGCCTGCCCCTTCGCCCGCTCTCGCACGTGATTCTTCGACCCCTTTGCGTGCTTCGCCAGGTGCTGCTCGATGATATCCGCAGTCGCGATGCGCTGGGGCACCAGTTCACGAAACTCCGCCACCTCGGAATCCTTCCATTCGAATAACTCGACATCGTCCAATACCCGGCGAGCCTCTTCAGGCGAGAGCCACAGCTTCTCGAGCTCCTGTTTCACCTTCTTGAAGTCTATCGCTTCGCCCCACGGATACGCCCCTTCGTCGTTGAAGTAATGGTAGTCGTGCCCGCGATGCGCGACGCAGTGGCGAATGGCAATGCTTAGAGCCTCCTTCGAAGCGAGCGGGTTCTCTCCATTCACCGCCCGATGTCGCAACAAGAACGGATCTGTCTTTCGCAGTGCGTCGGAGTCCTCCGCAAGCCATGGCAGACCGTGCTCCTCGAAGAGCTTCCGAAGCCGGAGCATCCTTGTCTTCCGATTCGCACGGCAATGCCGCGCAGAGCGCAGAAGTCGTCGGGCCTCAAGTCGCGATGCCTCCGGCACATCGTATTTCCATGTCTTCGCGTAGAGGATCTCCGATCCCCGTCGCACGCAAACGCCGATGCCCTCCAATCCAACGTCGAGTCCCAACACGACCGCCGTGCGATAAAACGGGTCGTTGAGCCATTTCTGATGCAGTGATGAAAATTGACCGGGGAAATCTTTCATAAGGGGATTGACAGATAGTGAGATAATTCGCACCCTGCATCCAGATCAAAACCAGCCGACCTGCTAGCGTAGAAGAGCGCGTTTGATGCAGGGCAAATCGGTGACTTCAACTTGGGCGCCCTAAACCAGCGCCCCTTCTTTTTGCCTTCATAAAGGGTTGCTTGCCCGCTTTCCCCACCCGCCGGGCGGGCGGGGTTCGCTGGCTTGGGTGAGCGTGAGGGTGACCGGGGCGGAGGGCTGGCTTTCGTCGGCGGGGTTGATCGCCGTGGCGGTGATGCGCAGGGGGACTCCGATGGGTTGCTCCTGGAAGACGGCATGGGGATTGCCGATCTCTTTTGCCAGGGAATGCCAGTCTTGCGCGTAAGACTGCCTCATGGATCGAAGGTCCGCAGGCCCGGAGGTCCTGCGGCTACCTTTATGGGCCCCATGGGACATTAATCCTCGAAATGGGCCGGTCGAAGCCGGTGGGCACCACGTTCCATGCAGTGGGGACGCCGTCAAATTGATTTGGAACCCGTATCATCTGTCGTTTCGACCGCGTTCCAACTCGTGGGAACGTGGTGGAAAGTCGTTTTGACGCCGTGCCATGCCGTTGGAACGAGGTTCCAGGTCGTGGATACCGCGTCAAAAGTCGCGGGAATCGCATTCCCACCCGCTTTGCACGCGGTTCCAGGCGGTTGGAACGGCGTGCAAACTCGTGAATACCGCGTTCCAGAGACCGAAGACAGCGTCGCGCAGAGCGCGACGGCTACAGGAGAGTGGCGAAGAAGGGAACTGTAGCAATCACCCTCCGGGCGACTCGGGGAGCAGGCGTGGATGATATCCGAAACCCGCCAGCTTTGCCGCGCAGCAGGGGCGCGACGCACGCTGTAGCAATCGCCGTCCGGGCGATTCGAGGGAAGGAGCCCCTGCGAGCACCGAGAGACACGGCGCCTACAGCTGTCCCGGCGCAAACAGCACTTGTAGTGTCGCTCTCAGAGCGAGACGGCCCTCAGGAGTCCGCCTGGAAGAGGTAGAGGGCGCCGTAGCTCCAGTTTTGCGTGCGGATGTCGGGCATGTTCATGCGGTCCATGGGGATGGACATGTAGCGCGTGGGGTAGCCGGCGGGCAGGCGCAGGATGTTTGGCCAGACGCGGCCGCCGAAGGCTTCGGGGCCGAGGTCGTAGTGCATGGGGCCGAGGTATTTGAGCTCGGGGTAGCTGAGGGCGATGACGCCGCCGGTGTCGCGGCCGGGGATGCGGTCGCAGCCGGAGAAGACGTAGCGTTTGGAGCCGATCTGCACGATCTGGGTGCCGGTGGAGTTGAGGTCGGGGTTGCGGGCGATCTCCTTGAAGGGGCCGCTCCAGTTGGGTGATTCGAAGAGAACGGTGCGGAAGCCGGCGTCGGTGAAGGCGGAGACGAGGAGGCGCCATTTGCGTTCCTTTTCGTCCCAGAGCAACGAGGGGTCCTCGCATTGGACCGGGAGGTTTTCCTGGGGCATCCGCATGGAGGGCATCACGAAGAAGCCGCGGCGCGGGTCGCGCTGGGAACGGGAAATGGCGAGGCCGGTGGGGCCGCGGCCGCCGCCGGAGAAGCAGGCGGAGACGGCGCGCCATTCCTTCGCGGTGCGGTCGTAGAGGAGGTGCGAGGCGTAGTCGTTGCGCAGGAGGCCGTCGCCGCGGTCGAAGACGATGACGCCCTCGAAGCGCGGGTCGAACACGGAGGGGTCGATGCTCATCACGCCCTGGCTCGCCGTGCCGGTGCCGATGCCGCGGCAGCTGAAGGTGAACCACAGGCGGTTGTCCTCGATGATCGGCGTGCCGTCCTCATAGGAGATGGCGCGGATGTCCGCCTGCCCGATGCCGGAGGAGAGCACGGAACGCACGCCGCCGAGGACGATGGGATCGCCGGGCGGGACGGTGGCGCCAAGGGTGAAGGCCGCGCGGGCGAGGACGTCGCGCAGGCGGAAGTCGAGGACGTCGGAGAACGGCTGGTCGGGCTCGAGCGAGCCGAGGTAGAGGACGTCGGAATCCTTGCGGGCGAAGACGCCGAGGCTCTCGCCGTAGAGCTGCACGAAAAGCTCGAAGGGCGCCTCGAGCCGCGGGGCCTCGGGGAAGTCGTGCGCGCGGACGACATTGCCCGCACGCACGACCCGCACCGAAAGGGAAATGGGCGCCGCCGGGTCGAGCACGACCTCGACCTTGTCGGAGGCCGGAGGCTCGGACCCGGAGACGGGTTGAGGCAGGGTGATGAACTCCATGCGGAGTTGGGCGCCCGCCGGCAGCGAGCGGACATCGGCGATGTAGGTGGCGTAGGGGGTAATGCCGCTCACCCAGATCGACGCGTCGCCCGGCCCGCCGTCGGCAGGCAGAATCTCGAGCACACCGTCGTGCTCGACGAACCGCGCGCGGGGTTTCCCGGGCGTGTCGAACACGGGGTGGACCTTGTCGAAACCAAAGATTTGACCGGGGAGGAGTCCGCCGAGGGGGATCTCCTGGTCGAAGATGAACCGCCGGACGGCCTGACGGTGAAAGCGGAGGTCCAGAGGACCGAGGTCGGGGGTTTCGTCGGGAAGGGATTGCGCGCCGGCTCCCGGAACGAGGAGCAGAGAGGACGCGAGGATGAGCGAAGCAAGGAAGCGGGACATGAATTGGGGCGGTCCGGGGAGAACGCCGTCCCTGATTTTTTTGGCGGGCAGCGGAGGGACGGGGCCGGCCAGGTGACTGAAGAAAGAGGCTGGAAGAAATGTCCCGGCGGGCCGCCATCAAACCCGCCAGGACACCTCCATCCTAAGCTACGAGCGCCGACGGCGGAGCGCAACCGCACCCGCGGCAAGCGCCACGCTCATCAGAGCTGTCGTAGCCGGTTCGGGAACGACCGTAATGGAGCCATCCCCGAAAAATTTGCCCGGAGCGAACACGTCGAGATCGGCGACGGTGTAGGTTCCCGCGCCGAGCGCAGTGTCACCGAGCAGCAACGAGCCAAAAGTAATGTCGTTGGCAACGTTGAAAAGGAAGTTTGGCGAGTCCACGGCGAGCTGCAGCGTGGCGAGCGGGGCCGAGCTGGTGATGCTGAAGGCGCTGCCGTAAGCCACGCCGCCATCGGCGGTGGACACGTAGAACGTGCCGGCAAATCCGCTGATGTCGCCGATGACGTTGAGGAAGTTCGTGCGATCCGCGCCATTCATTACGAGCTGGAGCGTGACGCCCGGCCCGCCGATGATCGTGGAGGCGACGTTGAAGGTGAAGTTCGGGTTGGCGATGAGGCCGATCGCGCCAAGGGTGATGCCGTCGCCGAAGGAGATCGTGCCGTCGAGCGTGGCGCTGCCGGCCGCGTTGGCGGCGGAGTGGATGAAGCCGCCGTTCAGAACGATGTTCGCCGTGCTGGTCGCGCCACCAAGCGCCTTGCTGAGGAGACGGGTGCCTGGGTTGATGACCAGCGCGCCGCCGTTGAAGGTGCTCGACCCCTCGGAGTCGCGCATGTTGCCGGAGGTCTGCCACGAGACGCCGTTGACGGAGAATGCCACCTCGGAAGCCCCGAACGGAGCGGTGATGTAGGAGTTCTCCGGAACGACGGGGTTGCCGCCCCAGAAGTCCGAATTGTTCCAGGTGTTCCCGGCGGGAACGGAGCCTGATTGATAAATATCGGCGGCAAAGACCGCCGATGCGGGGAGCACGCAACCGACGACTGCCGGAAGGAGAAACTTGAGATATTTCATAGACAGTTAGGGGTATGAGGGTCCGTTGGGGACGGATCGCCAATTGGGGGTAACGACATTTCGGGGCGGAATCCGCCACCTCCGCCGAAAAATTTTTCAAAAACTTCACCGCGGTCGTGGTTCGGCGGCGGACGTTCAAGACACGATCCAACGTGTGAAAGAATCCCGATTGGCGGGTGGGCCGGGACGGGACAGTATGGAAGGGAAGCCGTCCGGGAGACGGCGACGCATTTCCCCATGAACTCCCCGCTTCCTCCATCCACGTCGCTGGATATCGAGAGCGCCGTTTACGAAACGGCGCTGTCGCTCGATGGCGAGGCGCGGGAGGAATTCCTCCGGCAGTTCTACCACGGGAACGAGGAAGGGCTGGAGCGGATGCGGCGCCTGCTGCGGCAAGCGGGAAAGTCCGCCGCGTTTTTTCTCGAGGCGCACGAACATCAGGGCCGGCTCGCGGAGGAGATTCTGGAGAGCATTCCGGAACCGGCGGCGGAGCCCGTGAAGACGCCGGCGTCGGAGGAAGGCCCCGGCGCGCACATCGGGCCCTACCGGTTGATCGAGCGCATCGGCGAAGGCGGCTACGGGGTTGTCTACGAGGCGGAGCAGGAGAAGCCGTTTCACCGCCGCGTGGCGCTCAAGATCATCCGCCTCGGCATGGACACGGAGAACGTGATCGCGCGCTTCGAGGCGGAGCGGCAGGCGCTCGCGCTCATGGACCACCCGAACATCGCGCGGGTGTTCGACGCCGGATCCACGCCCACGGGCCGGCCGTATTTCGTGATGGAGCGCGTGACCGGCGAGCGGATCACGACGTGGTGTGACCGGGAGCGGCTGGATCTGCGACAGCGCATCGATCTCTTCGTGCGGGTCTGCCAGGGCATCCAGCACGCGCACCAGAAGGGCGTGATTCACCGCGACATCAAGCCGTCGAACATTCTCGTGACGACAAAGGACGGCACGCCCGAGCCGAAGGTGATCGATTTCGGCATCGCGAAGGCGGCGGCGCCCGTGCTCGAAAATGGCGAGACGATCTGGACGTCGCGGGACCAGCTCATCGGCACGCCGCCCTACATGAGCCCGGAGCAGATCGACCTGAGCGGGCTCAAGGTGGACACGCGCAGCGATGTTTACAGCCTCGGCGCGCTGCTCTACGAGCTGCTGAGCGGGCGGCCGCCCTTCGACGGGAAGGCGCTGGCGGAGCTCGGCGTGTCGGGAATGCGCCGCATCCTTCTGGAACAGGATCCTCCCCTGCCCTCGCGCATGCTAGCCACATTGCCCGCGAAGGAGCTGGCGGAAATCGCCGCGGCCCGGCAGGAGGAACCCGCGCGGCTCATCGCGAAACTGCGCGGCGACCTGGATGGCATCGTGTCGATGGCAATGGCGAAGGAGCCCGACCGACGCTACCAGACCGTGAACGGCCTCGCGGCGGACCTGCAGCGCTACCTCGCGTGCGAGCCGGTGAAGGCGCGCCGGCCGGGGCGGCTTTACCTCGTGGGGAAATTCGTGCGCAGGAACCGGCTCGTCTGCGCGCTCGGCGCGGCGATCGTGGTCTCGCTGGCGGGGGGGTTCGGCACGTCGATGTGGCTGTTTTTCCACGAGCGGCAGGCGCTGCGTGAGCAGGAACGGCTCGGACGCGAGGCGGAGATCGCGCGGGCCCGCGAGGAGCATCTGCGCGAGCAGGCGCAGGCGCGGGCAAGCGTCTCGCAGGCCGCCGCGTTGCTGAGCGAGCAGCGGATCGAGGAGGCGGATGCGCTCCTGCGCAAGCATCCGCTGACGTCGATCGAGCCGTCCCGCGAGGCGGCGGGGGTGTTCCGCACGCTGGGCCACTGGAACGCGATCTACGGCCGGTGGGACCAGGCGGTGCAGTGCTACACGCTGCTCGACCAGGCAAACCACCTCGACGACCCGGTGCAAACGATCGAGAGCACCGACGTGCTCGCCATCGCGCCCGTCCTGCGCGCGTATGGCACCCGCGCCTCCTACGAGCGGTTCCGCCGCGAAACGCTCGAACGCCACCTCCCCGCCACCAACGCCCTGCAGGCCGAGCACCTGCTGAAGGCGGCGCTCCTCGCACCGGCGGACAAGGACCTGCTCGAACAGCTCCGGGAAACGGCGCTGACCTGCGCGCGGGATGTCCCCGCCGAGTCCGGAAGCCCGACGTATCCGGAATGGAACGCGTTTTCCCTCACGCTCTATTACCACCGGCTCAACGACCCGGAGCGCGTGCTGGAATGGGCGGACCGTTCGCTCACCCATCCCGATGCGACGGGCACGCGCGTCTCGGCCACGCTTTGCCTCACGGCGATGGCGAAGTCCCGCCTCGGCGATCGGGAAGGCGCGACTCGCGACCTCACGAAGGCATGGGAAATCATCGGGCGCGCCCCGCAATCGGGGGAAACCCTCGGCAGCCCGACCGAAGGCGGCTTCTGGTTTTCGTGGCTGGTGGCGCGCCTGCTGTTCGACGAAGCCAATCGGGAAATCAACGGCTGATCCTGCCTTCCGCCGGCCATCTTGACAGCGCGAGGACGCCCTCGAATACTTTTGCCAATCCCATGTCCCCCGAACCCCCGGCCGGCCCGGCGAGCCAGCTATTTTCCGAACTGTATCCGCAACTCCGGCGGATCGCCGCGTCGCGCATGGCCCTGCAGGCCCCGGGGCACACGCTGCAACCGACCGCCCTCGTGCACGAGGCGTGGATTCGACTGACGAACTCCGACGACGATAAGCGCTTCGGCAACGTGGAGCATTTGTTTGCCGCGGTGTCGCGGACGATGCGCAGCATTCTCGTGGACCGGGCGCGCCAGCGCTCGCGGGCGAAGCGCGGCGGCGACTTCCAGCGCGTGTCGCTCGACGCGGCGGAGGACGTGCCGATCAGCGACGACGACAAGCTGCTGCTCGTTCACGAGTCCCTTTGCCAGCTGGAAAAGGAGGATCCGGTCCGCGCCCGCGTGGTGCTCCTGAAGTTTTACGGCGGCCTGTCGATCCCCGAGATCGCCAGGGAAATGGGCATCGGCGAGCGCACCGTCGAGCGCTACTGGTCGCACGCGAAGGTGTGGCTCTACGACCAGATCGCGGCCGCGATCGGGCAGGAATAGCGGCCGCGTATCGCCAGGGTCGCCCGGAGAGCGCCTCTGCACCTTCAAGCGCCGCGTCGCAGCTGTCTGTGGGCGTGGTGTTCTTCACGGCACTTCCGGGCAGGCGTGATCTCCCACTTCCCGCCCCGCGGCAGCGGGCCATCGCCCCATGCCGCGATTCGAAGAGATTGCGCGCTACCGCAGCCGTTTCGCGACGAGGACGCGGTGGTTTCCATCCGGATCCTTCACGCGAACCTTCAGGACCCCCTTCCACTGGTTGCCACGGTCGTTGATGCGCACGCGCGAGGCGGTGGCCCCGCTCACGCCATCCATGCGACTGCGCAGCCGCTTCCTGCCGACGAACCACTGGTATTTCAGGCCGGCGAGTTTCGCGGCGCGGGCGATGTATTTCGTTTTGCCGGGGCGCTGCAGCTTGCGGAACTTCACCTCGGCGGGAATCTGCTCCACCAGCGGAACCTCGATGTTGATCCACGCAACGTGCGCGAGGTCCCATTCGTAATGCTCGCCTCCCACGGCGACGACGGAGAGCCACTTTCCGTTCCAGGATGCGGGAACGACGGTGCTGAGCCGCGGCCCGGTGGTTTCCGCCACGAGATCATCGCCGATATACCAGAGGAAGGTGGCCGGGTGCCCGACCTCGCCGGAGATGGAGAACGACGCCATTCCGCCCGCCTGCAGGCTGAGCTCGACCGGCGAGTCCCACAGATGCAATGGCTCGAAGACCGTGAGGAATGCGGGCTCGCTGACGACGGAACCCGCGACGTTGGAAACGACGACATCGATCACGAGCGGCTCGCCGACGTGCGCGGTGGACGTGTTGACCTCGAACGTGTCGGAGGTGGCGCCCTCCACGGGCTCGCCGTTGATGCGCCATTGATACGACTCGGCGCCCACGGCCTCCACGACGAAGACCTGGCTGTCGAAGGTCTCCGATTTATCCGAGGCGGGATGCAGCGTGATCACGGGCAGCGCCACGACATCCACGAACGCGGCGGTGCTGGAATGCTCCTCGCCGCTCGCATCGGTGGCGGTGAGGTGGTAGCTGCCCTCGTCGTCGAACGTCACATTCTCCAGCTCGAGCGTGGGCGAAGTCGCGCCGGGGATGGGCTCGAAGCGGCGATACCATTGGTAGGTCACGCCCTCCTCGGGAAGGAAGCGGCCCGTGAGCTGGACGGAACCGCCGTAGGCGACCGTCGCCGACTGCGGAACCTCCACAAACACGTTGCCCGCCGGCTCCTCCGCATCGATGGCCGCGGCGGCCGCAATTTCGCCGAAGCGCGCGGCGGCGGGTGTGTTGTAGGTGATCTCGTTCACGCGGTAGGTGAGAAGGAACGGCGCCTGGTTTTTGTTTCGATAGGCCGTCGGCAGGAACGCGGGGTTCGCGTAGCGATTCGTCGAATTTGGAATCGGCGCCGGCTGCACGAAATACGGCTTCACGCTCCACGACTTCACGAGACGCGGCGACGCGGGCACGTTCACCGCCGGCGCGGTCTGCGACAGCGTGAGCGCAAACGTGTTGGTCGTGGTGGTCTCGACGGTGTGGACGTTCTTTCCGCCCTTCGCAAAGGTCGCCTTTCCGAACAGGCCGAGCTTCGCGTCGATCTCCACCGTCGAGGAGGTCTTCACGATGTTCGAGGACTGCGTCTCGAGTTTCACCGTGGCCGGTTCGTTCGTGTATTGCGTGAAGAGCGCGTTGATGTCGCTCGCCTTGGCGCGAATGTAGGTCGAATCGGGCCCGGCGTAGTTCCAGTCGGACTGGAAGCTCCAGCGGACGAGATCGTTCGATGCCGGGAAACGCATCGAGCCATGCGCGAACGGCGTGTCGGGCGCGTCGGGATTCTCCATGTCGTAGTCCACGCCCTTGAGGTCCATGCTCACGATGGAGGTCGTGAGGAATGCGATGGGCGTGCTCGGCTCGGAGCCGAACACGTGGCGGTAGTTGATGCGCTCGCCGTCCCAGGCCGACTGGTAGTAGGTCTGCACGCGGATCGTGGGCACGAGGAAGATCATCCGGCCGCGACTCTGGGAGAGGTTTGGAGACGCGACGAGGGCGTTCGAGTAGCTCGCCGTGAAGGTGCGCTTCTCGGCGTCGGACCTGAACGCGGTCTGCTTCCAGCTGAGGTCGAGCTTCGCGGCGCTGATGGCAAAGCCCGCGCTCGCGCTGGTCGTGCTCGAAGTCTCTGCGGTGGTTTGCAGGACGTTCACCGCCGTCTGGGAAAACTCGACGCGCGACGTGACGGCCGTGTTCGTGATTCCCGCCTGGCGGAGGTCGTCGGCATAGGGCGGCGGACCGGTGAGGATTCCGATGAGCTGCCAGGAGGAATAGTCGGCATTGGATTCGGCGGCCGTGGAGGTCGAGGTGCGGAGCTTCACCTCCTGCGCGTCGCCGCTTTGATCCTTCACATAGCCATAGGGCACGAGCTGATCGGATTTGTAGGCGAGGCCGGTGAAGACGCCGTAATTCCGGACCGCCCGCGTGGAAAGGCCGCGGTAGCCGAGCACCAGCGCATACTGCTGGTAGCGCGAAATCTCGGCGCCGGGGTCGCGCGTTTCCAAGGCGACCGGGATCACGTCAAACGCCGCGTCGTTGTAGTCGTAGCTCACTTTCTGCGGACCGGGATCGAAGCCCGACGCGAAGCCCTGATAGAACCGCTTGTAGAGCGACGGGATGATGTGCTCGTCGCGGTTCCACGGCGACGGCGTCGCCACGAAGGGGCTCTCGCGCACGACATCCTGCCCGCGCGGACGCCCCGCCAGCGCGAGGAGCGTGAGCGGACGATTCTCCGCCCGGTAGCCGGGCTCTCCAAGGAACACCTCCGCCCGATACAGCGCCTGGGCCGCCGACGGACCCGGATTTTCGAGCATGAAGACCTGGAGCACATTGCGCGCGGCGGAGAGCGGGCGGCCTTTGAAACTGGCCTGGGATTCGCCGATCGTTCCCCAATACAGCCGCATGCGGAACGGCATGTAGGTCGGAGAGTCGAACTGCTTGCGGATGTCGGTGAGGTTCTTCAGCCCCTCGCCGTCGTAAAGGCCGACGAGCGCCTGCGAATCCGGAGTGGCCGCGCCGTTGTCACCGCGCACGACCGCCGAGAAGGCGGCAATGAGAACGCCGTTTTCGTCGACCACCGGAGCCATGTCGATGTCGATGCAGCGGAACTTGAAGTTGCCCTTCCCGTCGGCGGTGTCGATCGACCGCGAAAAGCCGGCGGTCCAGTTCTGTCCATCGGTGGTGCGGTAGAAGCGCACCACACGACGCGTCGTGTTGGTCGGGTCCTGGTTGTAGGAAACGGCGAGGACCATCTCGGGCGTGCCATTGCCCTCGTCGTCCACGCGGATGACTTCGGACACGGCGATGTCATCGACCTGATAGGGTCCGGAGAGGCGTTCCGACAGTCCCGTCACGGACACGGTCCGCATCTGGCTCCACGTGCCGCCCTCGATGACGTCGGACTTCGCGGGGGGCGTGTAGACGTTGTAGCGGATGCAATTCCGGTCGTAGTAGAAGACGTAAAGCTGGTCCTGAAACACCTGGCAGATCACGAGCGGATCCGTGCGCAGGGGGCCGTAGGCCGGCCCGTGCTCCATGTGGCCGTCGCGGCCCAGCTTCGAAAGGTTGGCCTCGCCAAGCCGGGGACCCGGGAGCGGCGTGAGCTTGTCGGCCTCGAGAGTCATCACCCGGATGTAAGCCGCGCCGTAGTCCGGATGTGTCGCGCCGCTCACAAGCACGACCTGTCCACGCCAGAACGCCGCGCCAAACTTGTGGTGGTAGTCGTTGTGCTCCCTCACGGGCGGGACCAGACTCCACGTGTCGGGCATCACCCCGGCCTCGAAATACGTCTGCCCCTGCGGGTCGGCGTGGACAGTGGCCATGGCGGAAAACAGGACGAGGAACCCGCCGGTAATGAAGTTTCGAACGAATACGCGCACCGCGCGCCCTACCGGGGGGAAAGACATCTCGGGCATGTGATTCCGTGGCAAATGCCCGAAAACCCGCGCGGCGGAAAGCACTTTCGCCCTGCATATCCATCAGCCACCGAATACTTTGCGACAATTCCCTAAGAAGCTTCGACCAGTGGACGGCGAATGAAACAGGGCATTTCCGGGATGGGAACCTTCTTGTCACAAGGAGGATGGGGTGCATAGTAAGCACAGCCTTATCCCAGCCTGCGGGCAGTTAGCTCAGCGGTAGAGCGGTAGTCTTACACACTATTGGTCGGGGGTTCGATTCCCTCACTGCCCATTTCTTTGCGCGCGGCGGTCTTGCCGCTTTTCTTGATTCCACTCGCCGGCCACACTGGATTTTTATCCATCCGCCTTCGGGGTGAGATTCGATTGTGCGTGGTTGTGCTGCTGCTGATGTCTCCGGGATTGCCGCCGATGGATTTGGAAACGTAGAAGAGTGCCTTGGTGAACCTCGATTGCATTTACTTCGAAGGTTTGACCCGGCAGCGTCCGAGGGCGCTCCCGCGACCCCGGGTGGCGGCACCGGCCCGGTCGAGACCGTCTGAAGAGGAGCCGGAGGCTGCGAGGTTTCTTTCGTTTCTTTTCGAGCGGCTGGGTGTGTCGCTCGAGGCATATCGAACGAAGGCGCTTCATCGACGCCTCCCCGCGTGCCTCCGCTTTCTGCGGGCGAAGGATTGCCGAAGCGCGGAGGCGCTGCTTGCGAGCCGGCCGGATCTGGTCTCCGCGGCCGGAAGCGTGATGCTGCTCGGGGTAACGGAGTTTTGTCGCGACCGCGCGGTCTTCGATGCATTGCAGGAAATCGTGCTTCCGGCTCTGGAGACGACCGACCGACGGTCGCGTGTGTGGAGCGCGGCGTGCTCGGAAGGGCGTGAGCTGTATTCGATCGCGGCGCTTCTCGAGGGGGTGGGCCTGCTCGAGCGGGCGGAGCTGCTCGGCACGGATTGCCGGGCGGATGCGATCGCGCGCGCGGCGCGGGGGGAATTTTCCGCCGAGTCGGTGGCCGGGCTGGATCCCGGGTGGCAGCGTCATTTCCAGCGCGAGCAAAATCGCGTGAGGGTGCCGGCGAGCTGGCGGCTGGCGATCCGGTGGAAGGTCGGGAATCTGCTCACAACCACCGAGCCCGGACCGTGGGATCTGCTGCTGTGGCGGAACATGGCCATTTATTTGACGGCCGACGCGGCGACCCGCGTCTGGAGGAATCTGATCCACGAACTGGCCCCCGGCGGCTGGCTGGTGTGCGGAAAGGCGGATCACCCGCCGAAGCACGCAGGGCTGGCACGGGTGGCTCCCTGCATTTATCGAAAGCATGCCTGACCTTCCCCTGCCGCGCCGGCCTTCGCTGGCGGTTTCCACCACCGTCATCCTGCTTCTCGGAGCGCTGTGGGGATACGTGCGGTTGTTCCTTTTCCAGGACTCGATTCTGCCGATCACATTCGTGCTGCCGCTGCTGGTGTGCGTGTGGACGGGCCGTCGCTGGCAGCTCTGGACGCTCGCGGGGGTCTTCGCGGTCTTCGCGGCGTGCAAGATGTGGTGGGTCCTGCCTGCGGACCAGATCGGCCAGCGGGATCTCGCGATCTGGTTCGCCGTGACGCTGTTCAACATCGTCGCGGGCGCCGTGGTGGTGCTGTTGATCATCGCCCTGCGCGAGGGACTGGAACGCCGGAACGCCACGATCGCCGCTCAAAACGCCGAGCTCGAAGCACAGGCCGAGGAACTTTCCCAGCAGAACGAGGAAATCGAATCGCAGGCCGAGGAAGTCATGCGGCAGAACGAAGAGCTGCTCGACCTCAGCGCGCGAATCGGAACGCGCGAGGAAATCCTGCAGGGATTGCTGCGCTCGGCCGGCGAGAAAGGCGGCCTCGATGCAGCGTTGATCGAACTTTCCAACCGGATGCTCGATGTCGTGGGCCCGCCGGCGGTCGTGGTCGGCATCCTGGAACGGGTGGAGGATTCCCTGCACCTCGTTGCGCAACGATACTCCGACGAAGCCGCCGCCCTGCCGGAGGAATGGCCGTTGAAGGATTCGATCGCCGACATCGTGCTGCGGCAGGGGCGCACCGCCTATGTGTCGGACCTCGAACGGCGTCCAGATCTCGCGACGCATTTCGGAGCCGCCGCGCCGCAGTCGATCCTTGCCACGCCGATTTCCGGGAGCGAGGGCCAGATCGGGCTGCTCGTCGCGTGCAGCCGCGACGCCACCCACTGGACCGAGGAGCAATTCCAGGTGATGGAATGGATCGCCGGCCAATGCGGGCTCGTGATGGAAAACCTGCGCCATCGCCGGGAGCTCGCCGAGCGCGCCGCGGCCTTGGAATCCGCGAACCAGGCGAAGGACCGCTTCCTCGCGATGCTCTCACATGAGCTGCGGACCCCGTTGACGCCCATTCTCGCGGCGGCCGGGGTGTTGCAGAACGACAATCGGCTGCCCGCCGAGGTGCGGGAGGATTTGCGAATGATCCGCCGGAACGCCGCGATCCAGAGCCGGCTCATCGACGACCTTCTCGACCTCACGCGAATCGGCCGCGGCAAACTCGAGCTCGACCGGCAACTCGTCGAGGCCGCTCCCCTGCTGCGTGATGCGGCGAAAATCATTTCCGCAGAACTCGACGCGAAGTCGCAGACCCTGAATCTCGACCTCCATGGCCTCGACGGGCAGATGTTCGTCGGCGACGGCGCGCGGCTGCAGCAGGTGTTCTGGAACCTGCTCAAGAACGCGGTGAAGTTCAGCCCGGCCGGGAGCGCGATCGAACTGCGGGCACGCTCGCTCGGCGATCGAATCGCGGTCGACGTGCGCGACTCCGGCGTGGGAATCGACCGGTCGGACATGGAGCGGATTTTTCTCCCCTTCGAGCAGGCCCTCTGCACAAAGCGCCGCACCAACGAGAGCGGACTCGGGCTCGGACTCGCCATCGCGAAGGCGGTGGTGGAGCTTCACGAGGGGACGCTCACCGTCGACTCGGACGGTCCCGGGCACGGGGCGATTTTCACGGTTTCGCTGCCCTGCGTCGCCCAGCCAAACGCTCCGAAACCTTTGGTCGTCGAAGGCGCAAGCGACGGCCCGGGCTCGATTCGAATCCTGCTTGTGGAGGACCACGAGGATACGCGCGAATTGCTTGTGCGTCTGCTGCAAAGCAGCGGGTTTGTCGTCGAGCAGGCGGGCACCGCAACGGAGGCGCTGGAGCTTTTCACGCAGGGCGATTTCCAACTGGTGATCTCCGACCTCGGTCTGCCGGATCTGAGCGGCGTCGAGTTGATGCAGCGGTTGCAGGAGATCCGGCCCGGCCTTCCCGGCATCTGCCTCACCGGCCACGGGATGGAACAGGATGTCGATCTCTGCCGGAAGGCGGGCTTCACCGAGCATCTCACGAAACCGGTCGAGTTCTCGCGCCTGCAGGCCGCCATTTCCCGCCTGGATCTGCGGGTGGCGGCCGACTAGGCGCGGGCGTTCGCGCACCTCCCCGAACGCCCGCCATCCGCCGCGGCCCTACGCCGGATCGCGCCGCATCGCGATCATCTCGGGCGTGGTGCCGGCTTGAATGACGCCGACGCGGCGGAATCCCAGTCGCTCGTAGAGCGCAGCTTGCGCCCATCGGGCACCCATTCGGTCACCCACGCGATCGGAGTGTCGAGCGCCTCGGCAAGATTGCGCACCAGCGCACGAAAGAACGCCTCGCCCGTCTCCCGGGCCGTTCCCTCGAGGATCAACCGCAACGCGCGATCTTCGTCCTTTTGCGGCGGCGCCTTTGCTTTACCGGCCATGTCGCGAAGTCTGGCCGTTTGTGCGCCAGCGAATCAAGCACCGGACAGTCCCCTGCGTCCGGCCATCTCACACCACCCTCGCAAAGACCGGCGCCAGCCGGCCGTCGCGGCGCACTTCGAAGATTTTCCCGGAGTTGGAGCCCGACGAATTGACGCCATATCAACTCCCCAGTAGAGGTTGCGCGAATGACTCTCCGTCGCACGATTTTGCTGTTTGCCCTGGCGTGGACGGTGGCGATCACGCTGCTGCACGGAGCGTTGAATCTGAAGCTGTTTTCGCCGAAGCCAAAGAGTGGCGCCGAGGTGGGCCGCATCGGTTTTCTGCCGGTGACGTGCCACCTGACGTGCCCGGTGACGGATTTCATCAACAAGCAGAACGAGGGCAGCATTTTCGAACCGGTGCGGTTCAACAGCTGGCCGGAGCTCAAGGAGGCGTATCTCTCCGGTTACACGAAGGCGACTTTCATCCTCGCACCGATGGCGATCGCGCTGCGCGAGCAGGGCGTGCCCATCAAGGTCGTCTATCTCGGCCACCGCGACGGCTCGGCGGTCGTCGTGCACAAGGACTCCAACATCCACAGGATGCAGGACCTGCGCGGGAAACGGATCGCCGTTCCCAACCGCTACTCGAACCAGCGGCTCCTCTTCTTCCGCGCGCTGAAGCAGGCCGGCATGAAGCCGGAAGACGTCGAGCTCATCGAAATGCCGCCGCCCGACATGCCGGCCGCGCTTTACGCGAAATCGGTGGACGCGATCTCGAGCGGTGAGCCGTTCATGGGGCAGACGGAACTGGATGGCTACGGCCGCGTGTTGTGGCTGACGAAGGACGTGTGGCCGAACTTCATTTCCTGCGTGCTGGCCGTTAGCGAGGACGCGATTGAGAACGACCGCGAGTGGGTGCAGGAGCTCGTAAACGGCATCGCCCGCAGCGGCAAGTGGCTCGATCAGGACATGGACAACCGCATGGATGCCGCGAAGTTCGTCAGCCGGCATTACTACAACCAGAACCCGCGGCTTCTCGAGTTTGTGCTCAGCAAGCCGCCCGATCGCGTCACCTACACCGAACTCGTCCCGCTGAAGCCGGACTTCGAGGAGATCGAGCAGCTCGGACGCGAGTCCGGCATTCTCGAAGGCACCGCGCATTTCGAGGACTATGTCGACCCGTCGTTCGCCGCGGAGGCAAACCGGCTTTCGGCCTACGACTGGAAAAACGAACCATGAACCGCGCGACAAAGATCCTGCTTCCGCTCGGTGTCGCGGCGATCGCGCTCGTCGCATGGCATTGCGGTGTCCGCCTCCTGCGTAGCGACCTCTTTCCAACTCCGCTCGACGTCGTTCGCGGCATCGTGGAGCTGGCGCAGGCGGGGCTGCTTCTCAAATACATCGTCGCCTCGCTGTTCCGCGTCACCTGGGGATTCGGACTCGCGGTGCTCATCGGCGTCCCGCTTGGCCTGGTCCTCGGCTGGTATTCGCGCTTCTACGCAGCGCTGAATCCGCTTCTCCAGATCCTGCGCCCGATTTCGCCGATCGCGTGGATTCCGCTCGCGATTCTATGGTTCGGCGTCACCGATGCCGCGCCGATTTTCCTGATCTTCCTCGCGAGTGTGTTTCCGATCACAGTCGCCTCCTGCGCCGCCGTCCACAACATGCAGCCTGTTTATGTCCGCGCCGCCCGCAACTTCGGACTCGGCACCGTCGCGCTGTTCCGGCAGGTGATCTTCCGCGCCTGCCTGCCGCAAATCCTGACCGGCCTGCGCATCGCGCTCGGCATCGCGTGGCTGGTGGTCGTGGCGGCCGAGATGATCGCGGTAAACAGCGGCCTCGGCTATCTCATCATCGACGCCCGCAACGCCGGCAAGCGCTACGACCTTGTCGTCGCCGGCATGGTGTTGATCGGCCTGATCGGCCTCGGCCTCGACTATCTCGTGCGACAGCTGGAAAAATTTGACGAAGTCCGCTGGGGTTACGCCTCCAACTCCCGATGAGCGACTCCGTCATTTCCCTGCGCGACGTCTGGATGACATTTCCCGGCAAGCGGCCCGGCGAGCAGATCCATGTTCTCGAAAGCGTGAATGCCGACATCGCCCGCGGCGAATTCGTCTGCATCGTTGGCCCGAGCGGTTGTGGAAAATCCACACTCCTCAACATCGTCGGGGGTTTCCTCACGCAGACTCGTGGCGAGGTCATCGTGGAGAATGCTCCCGTCACCGGCCCTGACCGGCGCCGCATCTTCGTCTTCCAGGAAAACGGCGTGTTCCCCTGGCTCTCCGTCGAGGACAACATCGGCTTCGGCCTTCGCAACATGCCGGCGGACAAAAAGAACGCCATCGTCGCGCACTATACCGAGATGGTCGGTCTTTCCGGTTTCGAGAAGGCGTATCCGCGCGAACTCTCGGGTGGAATGCGTCAGCGTGTCGAGATCGCCCGCGCGCTCGCCGCGAATCCCGACATCATCTACATGGACGAGCCCTTCGGTGCTCTCGACTTCATCACCCGGCTCAAGATGCGCGCCGACCTCGTGCGCATCTGGCAGGCCGAGCAAAAGACGATTCTCTTCGTCACGCACGACATCGAGGAGGCCGTGCAGCTCGCGGATCGCGTATTTGTCATGAGCACGCGGCCCGCGACCGTGCAGAAGGAAATCACGATCGACCTCCCCCGCCCGCGCGACCTCGACTCGAAGGGCTACCTCGAAAAACGGGATGAAATTTTCAAGGCCATGGGCATGAGCCTGAAGATCGGAAGCCCGGCCGACGCGGGCGGCAATGGCGGCCGGAATCCCGAGCCGACCGCCGCAGTCGAGCAGACCTGACCTGACACGCGCCTTTACTTCGCGTTTGTGTGCCGGGCGATCGCCGCGCGCTCCCTGTCGCCAAGGCGATAGGCCCTGCTGTCGCGATTCCGCAGACGATCGACCACCTTGATTCGCACGACCCGCACGTCGCGCGGCGGCTTCACGACCACCTTCCATTTCCCGCGTCCCCGCACCGGCAATCGCTCGCCATCGACGATCGCGGTGATTTTGCGGATGCCGTCGCGGTCCTTCACCCTTCCAAGGAAAAGGAGGCGCGTCGCCGAGACACGCAGACGAATCCTCCCGCCAAATTTCGTGGGCGACGGAACTCCCGGCATGTCCGGCGCCACGACATCCGGTGTCGGCGTTGGCTCGGGCGGCGTGGGCGTTGGGTCCGGAGTCGGGGTTGGCGTGGGAGGTTCAGGAGTCGCTGTGGGCTCCGGAGTTGGTGTAGGTGTCGGAGGCTCCGGCGTAGGCGTCGGCGTCGGACTGGGAGTGGGCTCGGGGGTTGGTGTTGGCGTAGGTGGAGGCGGCGTGGGGGTGGGTGTCGGCGCGGGTTCCCAGGCACTGCCAAGTTCGTGCACGGTCAACTCGGAGAACGAGGCTTCGCCGCCGGTCACGGAAACGGAGGTCGCGAGATTGCCGGCGCTGGGCCGCACCGCGCGCGGAATGTAAACCAGTCCATCGCTGGCGAAGACTTCGATCGACGTCCGGTCGAGATAGACGATCAGCCGCTGGCGTCCATTCTGCAACGGCGCGGAGAAACTCGCGCCCTGCATGCTCAACTGCTGAGAGACGCGGTTGTAGATGACCTGAACGCCGCGCAGGTTGAACCGCACCGTCGAGGCCGTGCCGGGATCGAAGTCCGCGCGCAGTTCAAGCAATTCACCGTTCACGTTCGACAGCGGATTCGCCGCGCCGGCGGCAAGCGTGAGCGGCCCGACGTCGTGCGTCTCGCGGCGAAGCGGCTCGAGTTCGGCAACGGGGAGACGTTTCACTCGCAGGCCGTTTGGAGTGACGACCAGCTTCAACTCGTGCGGGATGCTCATGCACTGGTTGAAGGGCATGCCCGGCGAATCGGCGCCACGCAGCCAGCCGATCTGGATGCAACGCCCGGTCGGCTCGTCGTTGAAAACCTGCGCCGCGTAGAACAGGTCCCCCTGCGCCCCGCGAAGTCGATCGATCTGACTCGTGAAATTCAGCCCGTCGAAGGTCCCGATTCCGTAACCGGAATCCGCACCCCACAGGATCCATCGCTTCTCGCCGGGATTGCCCTCGATCGGCAGCTCAAACAAATCGGGGCACTCGTAGAGGTAGTTCCCGGAGCCGGTCGCGTCGCCGACCTTCGTGCCCGTGGGGGTCCAGTTCTTGAGGTCAGGCGAATTGTAGAACTTCACGACATGGTGCCCGTTCTCGGTGGCGTAGTAGGCCATCACCCATTTGCCGGTCGGCTCATGCCGGAGGATTTTCGGATCGCGATTGCCGTCGGAGAAATTTCCCACCATCGGATTGCCGTCGTATTTCGTGAACGTGCGCCCGTCCGTGGTGAAGGCGATGGCCTGCGTGAATGGCGAACCTGCTGCGGTGTAGGCCATGGCCATTGGCGGGTTCTCCACCGTGCCAAAACCGCTCGTGTTCGCGTGGTCCACCACCGCACTGCCGCTATACATCGCGCCGAGCTCGTCGGGATAGAGCGCCTCCCCGTGCTGTGTCCAGTGGACGAGATCCGTGCTCGTCGCGTGCCCCCAATGCATGTTCCCCCACTCGCGCCCGTAGGGGTTGTGCTGGAAGAAGAGATGGTATTCGCCCTTGTAGTAAACAAGGCCGTTCGGATCGTTCAGCCAGCCGCGTTGCGCCGAGAAGTGAAACTGCGGTCGCAACGACTCCGTGTAGAAGGTGTCCGCGTCCGGCAACGCATCGGATTGATAGATGTTCGTCAGCGCCCCGGAGTCGGAGCGAATGAGGTTCACGCCGAGCTCGATGGTCCCGCCCTGCCATTCGCTGATGTCGACGGACGCCCACCAATCCGGCTTGCCGCTGGCGAGGCCGATCGAAAACGAACGCACCACTTCGCCGCCGACCTTCAGCGTGACATTGCTGGCCGACGCGCTGTTGGACACCGGCAGGTTGAGCCATTTCTTTTCCGCGACGATCTCCCGTGAGCCCGGCCCGACGGTGACGACATCCGGCTTCTCGTCGGAGAACGTAATGGAGTCGACATTGATGTGACCCCAGCCACCGGTGCGCGAGTCAACGATCTCGAGGTGGGCGGTCTCCCCCGCGAATTCGCTCACCTCCCAAAATGCAGGGAACAACTGCTCCGTGCCGCCGGGCTGGGTGTTGCCACCGGTCGCGGTGCGAACGACGGCTCCTTCCACGACGAGGTTCATGCAGGTTTCCCCGGGCCATCCGCCTCCGCCAATGAGAAAGACGATGTAGTTGCGCGCGATCGTGAACTCGGGCGAAATCAACCGCCCCGTCGCGTCGTCTCCGCCGTGAAACGAATTCACGAGGCCCGCGCCCTCGAAACCGGTGACCGCCATCTGCCCCGGAAGCGCGCCTGCGGCCGGCATCAAGCCAAATGCCGTTCCCTCGACCTGCCACGGCGCATACGTGCCGCTGTCGAAATCGGCGAAAACCTCGCTCGCCGCGTGCAGAGGTCCGGCGAGAAGGAGTGCGAGGGTGAGGAGAAGTTTGTTCATGGTTTGTTCCAGGCGCTCTTCAGTTCGAACACCTCGAGTTCGGTGAACGTCGTCTCACCGCCTTCGCTGGAAACTTCGACGCTTCGATTCTGCGGATCCGGAAGCACGCCGAGGGGAATGAATGCCTCTCCGTTCGAGGCCATCACTTCGACCGTTGTCCGATCGACGTAGATCGCAAGGTCCAGCGCACCCTCATCGAGGCGGGCCTTCGCAGTTACTCCGTTGACGGAGAGTTCGCCCGTGGCGGCATCGTAGATGACTGGAATGCCGCGCACGCTCAGCGCCACTTTGCCGTCCGGCGGTGGCCGCAACTTCGCACGAACTTCCACAAGCTCCGCATCCACGCCGGGCAGGCGCTGTGTTTCGCCGGATTTCAACACGAGCGGCGCGAACGATTTCGCGGCGGCGCGCAGGGACTTGAGCTCCTCGACCGGCGTGTAAGTGAGACGGACACCCTCCGGCGTGGTCCGCAACCTCAGCTCCATCGGGATTCCCATGCACTGATTGAACGGCATGCCCGGTGAGACCGCGCCGCGCAGCCAGGGAATGAGCACGCGTCGGCCCTTCGGCTCGTTCGCGAAGGTCTGCGCCGCGTAGAAGACGTCGCCTCCGATGCCGCGATAAGGCCCTTCCTCGATCGTGAACCGGCGGCCGTCGAAGTCGCCGAGACCATATTCGCCATTGGCGCCGAAGATCACCCACTTCGTTTTCTTCGGGTCGCCATCGACCGGCAGCTCGAAGAAGTCGGGGCACTCGAAAAGAAACCCTCCCTGCCCCACACGACTGCCCTTCAAGGCCTGCGTGCGAGTCCATTTCTTCAAATCCGGCGAGGTGAAGAAAAAGACGACGTGGCAACCATCCTCCTCGCCCCACAGGGCCATCACCCACTTCCGGGTCGGCTCGTGCCAGTAAACCTTCGGGTCACGATTGCCGGCGGAGATTTCGTCGATGATGGGATTGCCCTCGTATTTCGTGAACGTGCGGCCGTCGATGCTGCAGGCCATCGCCTGCGTGTAGGGCTTCGGCTCCTTCGCGTGCTCGCCGGCGGCCGTGTAGAAAAGCACCATCGGCGACCGCCCGCCCCGGCCAAATCCACTCGTGTTCTTTTCATCCACGACCGCGCTGCCGCTGTAGATCGTGCCCAGCTCGTCGGGAAACAACGCCTCGCCGACTTCGCGCCAGTGCACGAGATCGCTGCTCACCGCGTGCCCCCAATGCATGTTCCCCCACTCGCGCCCGTAGGGGTTGTGCTGGAAGAAGAGATGGTATTCGCCGTTGTAGTAAACGAGACCGTTCGGGTCGTTCAGCCAGCCGCGACGCGCGGAAAAATGAAACTGCGGCCGCAGCGGCTCGGCGTAGAGGTCGCCGGTGCCGGGAACATCCGCTGCGTTGGAAATATTCGCCAGCGCCTCCGAGTCTGGCGGCAGCCGATCGACCGTCACCTCGATCGTGCGCCCCTTCCATTTGGCAACATCCAGCGGCGCCCACCAATCCGGCTCGCCATCGGCGAGTTCGATATCGAAACGGCGGACCTCCGCTCCATCGACGTGGACCGTGATCCAGCGCTTCGGCGCGCCATTCTTCACCGGGAAGTTGAGCCACCGGGCGGCGACGGGAATTTGCCGCGTCGCATTCACCTGTGCGATCGGGGGCGCTTGATCGGTCAACGTGATCCGATCGACGTTGATGTGCCCCCACTGGCCGGTCGCCTCGTCGACGATCTCGATGCGCGCGCGCTTCCCGCGCAGGTCGCGCACGTCCCACCCCTGCAGCTCCAGTTTTTCATCCGCTGAGCCGGTGGCGGTGCGCACCACCTTTCCGTCGACCACGAGGTTGATGCACGTCCTGTCGACGTCGTCTCCGCCGCCGATGAGAAACGAAATGTAATCGGTGGAAATCGTGAACTCGGGCGAAACAAGTTTGCCGATCGAGCCATCGCCGCCGACATAGGAGTTCGCGAGGCCATTGCCCTCGAACCCGCTCACCGCCTGCTGATCGGGCAGCGTCCCGGCGGCGGGCCTTGATCCAAACGCGTCGCCCTGCACGCGCCACGGTGCATAGCTGTCGCCTTCGAAATCAGCGAGCACGGTCTCCGAAGCCACCGTAGGCGCCGCGATGAGCGCGGCGAAGAAAACGAGGGGGAGAACCACTTTCATGACACCAGCTACGAAAGACAGACGAAATCGGTGGTCTCCGCTTTCGAAGAAACGCCGCGGGCGGCGTGCAGAAATTCCGGCGGCAGCACCGGCGTCGCGCCGGACTTCGAGCAAACAAAGGCCGCCGCTTCGTTCGCGCGACGGTTGATATCGTCCAACGGCTGCCCGGTGAGCAGTCCGATCGCCAGCACCGCCGTGAAGGCATCGCCGGCTCCGACCGAGTTTGCGACCTCCGCCGCAACACCCGGGTGCCGACGGGTCTCTCCGTCGCAATACAAAATGCTGCCCTCGCTTCCGAGCGTGCACGCCACCACCTCGAGATCGAACGCGCCTGCCAGAGCGCCGGGAAGTTCCGCAGTGGAGTTGTGGGGAATTCCAAACATCCCTCCGAGTTCGAGAAGCTCCGCCTGATTGACCTTGAGCACGTTTGCGAGTCGCAGCGATGCCTCGATGACCTCGCGATCGACGTGCGGCGGGCGGAGGTTCACGTCGAAAATTCGCAACGCCCTGGACCGAGTCTGTGCCACAAGATGCTGAATCGCCTCCCGGGACGTGCGACTCCGCTGCGCGAGCGAGCCGAAGTAAATCGCATCGGCCTCGCGCGCGGCTGTCAGAGCGCGGTCGGTCACCTCGATAAAGTCCCAAGCGACCTGCTCACCCAAATGGAAGCTTGGCTCACCGTTCACTCCGAGCGCGACGGTCGCCGTGCCGGTCGGTGCGGCGGGATCGATCTGCACGAGATCCAGCAGCAGTTGACGCCCGACGAGATCGTCGAGAATTCGCGATCCAAGTTCGTCCGAGCCGATGCGGGAAAGGATTTGCACCCGGGCCCCCATCGCTGCGGCATGCAGCGCGAAGTTCAGCGGCGCGCCGCCCAGTTCCTCGCCGGAAGGGAAGATGTCCCAGAGAATCTCGCCAATTGATAGAATCCTCAGACTTCCGCCACTGCCGGCTCCCCGGTTCGTTTGTTTCGATGACTCCGCGTTCTGAGGGGGCAATGGAGTGGAATCTGACATGGTCTCAAAAAACTCAGGGGCCGGCCACGCGGAGCGGCACGGCCCCCATCAATGGTCACGTTAAATCAAGCGGTCTGTCTGCGGCGACGGTTTCTGACACAAAGAAGTCCGCCGAGCGTCGTCATGATCGCGACGCCGTAACCCGGTTCCGGCACCGCTGCGAAGATGACATCGCCGGCACCCGTGAGGCCCGTGGCCTGGTAGCCGGCGAGCGAGATCGCGGACAACTGCGAGATGGTGAGCCCGCTGCCGTCCGAGAAGTTCAGCGTGTCGACGCCGACTTCGAAGTTCGACAGAATCAGGGATCCAGACCACGTCATCGCACTGCTGTTGGCGAAGATCAATGTATTCGCTCCGGGCGTCGCGCCGAAATCGATCGTCGATGTGGAGTCGAGCGTCAGCGCCGCGAGCGTTTCGTTGAAGTTGTTCAGGTTCAGCGTGCCGCCGTCGAGTGTCACCGCCGAGGAATCGCTGATCCGTTGCGAGGAGCCCAGCACGATGCTTCCGCCCTCGATCACCGTCGCACCGCCATACGTGCTGGCGCCGGTGAGAATCAACGCCCCGTCGCCCTGCTTCGTGAGCCCGCCAACTCCTGCCAGGTCCTGCACGACGGTGATGTCATTGCCGTTCGTGTCGAAGATCGCACCGCCGGCCTGCACGTCGATTTCATTGCTCGCGATGTTATCGAAGAAGCTGCCGGTCGTGGTCATCCCGGTCGCCTTGATCGTGCCGCCGTTCAAGTTGATCTGCGCGGCTCCGCCGTATCGGCTGAACCCTGGGGTTTCCAGGATACCGCCGTTCAAGTTGAGAACGCCGTTGCCCCCGCTTCCGAACCGGCTGAATGAGACGCCGGCACCGGTCGCATCAAACAACGGACTCATCGGGTCCAGCACGGGATTCGCGACGAGTCGCCCGCCGTTGATGGTGACGGTGGAGTTCGATTGATTCAGCCCCAGCCACAGCTGGTAGGTGCTGTGCACGTAGGAGCCGCCATTCATCACGAGGGTTCCATTCGAGGAACCTCCGTCGCCGATCACGTTGACGCCACCGATCTCGATCTCGGCGTTTCCGTTCACGGTGGCCAGGCCCGTGGAATTGAAACGACCGACGACGAATCCGTTCGTCACCGTGACCTTTGAGTTATCGCCCATCGTCAACGTGCCCGTGGCGCCGGCTTCGCTGCCGACATAGAACTCGTTGCCAGCGGTCGCCGTGGACGTTCCGCCCATCGTCAACGTCCCATTCGCACCGCCGCGCAGCCCGAGCTGAAGCGTTTGATTGGTGGAAATCGCCGCGCCTTCGCTGAGGTTCACTTCACCGGTGGGGCCGTTCGCGCCGCCCTCGGTGTGGGCGATGTTGAAGTTTCCGTCGGAATGCGCGCTGGAATTGCCGCTCATGTGGAGCACGCCTTTGGTCGCAAACCCGTTGTTGCCCCAGCCGATGCGGATCTCGTTGTTCGAGAGCATGCTCGACGTGTCGCTCATCGTCACCGTGCTCGTGGTGCCGCTAAAGATCGCTACGGCGATGTTTCCGCCGCCGGTTTTTTGAATCGTCGCGTTACCGCTCAGATGCACGTTTGCGGTGCCGTCCCCGTCGCGCCCGAAGATGATCCAGTTGTTGTTCGACAACGTGCCTCCAGTCATCATCAGATTCCCGACGCCGCCACGGGAGCCGAAGAGCATTTCCCCGCCGCCGGTGCCAATGAGCGCTCCGCCGTTGGATATGGTGACCGTGCCGGTGCCGAGTCCGTTGCCATTGACGTCGTCGCCACCGATGTAGGTGGTGTGGCCGTCCCCGGTGAGCGTGAGGGTGCCGCCGGAGATGGACAGATTGCCGGTGTTCGAACCCGTGCCGAGACGGAGCCGGTCCGTCGTGAACGACTCCGACATGCCAATCTCGGCCGTGCCGCCGTTATCGACGAATGCCTGATCGCCGGCACCCGGGACGGCATCATCGCTCCAGTTTGTGGCGGTGCCGTATGCGCCGGTCGTTCCGTCCCAGAAACGATCGACGGCGTGGAGCATGGTGGGACTGAATGCGGCGCCTGCGATCAGCAGGGCGTGCAGCGCCTTGCCGGCGCGGGGAGTGCATGGATGGTATTTGTTCATTTTGGAGGGAGTTGCTGTTTTGGTGATGGCTGAGAAAACCGGATCAGCTCGACCTGCGACGCCGCAACACGAGCACGCCGCCGATACCCGCGAGGCAGAGGAAAGCCATGGTGGAAGGCTCGGGAACCACGAGCGACGTCACTTCGATCATGCCGGTGCCGGAGAAGAGCTCGCTCTTGTGCTCCGCGTTTGATTCGAGACTTCCCCACGTGCCGAGGGCCTGTGCGACGCCGTCGATGAGGAGCGCGTTCACCGTGTCGGTGCCGGTGAAATTGAGGTCGAAGATGGAACCTGTGGTAATGAAGATGTTCGAACCGTCGGCGAGAAATCCCGTCGTGATGCTCAGCGTGCCGTTCGCAACGACCGTGTCGCCGAGGTAGCCGTTCGCGCCGGTGAGCGTGAGCGTTCCTTCGCCCAGCTTGGTGAGCCCGCCCTCACCGTTGAGAGCCTGCTGGATCGTGATCTGGAAGCCGTTCGTATCGAACTTCAAGCCCCCGGCCTGAATGTCGATGTCCGAGCTGGTGAACGTGGTGGAACCCGGCAGCGGACCCGCGGCAAAGAAATCGTCGTTGTCCGCGAGCGCCTTGATCGTTCCTCCGTTGAAATTGATGTCCACCGGACCGTCGCCCATGTCCTTGAAGAAACCGGCCGTGGCCAGTGTCCCGCCATTCAGGTTGAGCGTCTTGGTCGCGCCGTTTGACTGATTCGCGCGGAATCGCACGCCCATCGCGGGATCGTTGGGATTCGAGCCATTGTCGAGTCCCGTGGCGGTGACGGTTCCTCCGTTGATCGTGAGCGTGCCCGTCGAATTGCCGTCTCCAATGCGGATCCACAACCCGCTCGCCGAGCCGCCATTCACCGTGATCGTGCCTCCCGGCGAACCATCGGCGCCCGCGATGAACGCCCCACCCGCAGTTACCTGGGCATTGTCCGAAATCGTCATGCTTCCCATGCCGCCGCGGCCGACCACCAGACCGACGGCGACATCAAGAATCGCGGAATCCTGCATGACCACGGTCCCGCGCGATCCGCCATCCTGCCCCACACGAAACTCGCTGCCTGCGACGACCTGAGCGTTGCCGCTCATGTGCAACTCGCCCGCCGCACCCGCCACACCGACGTAAATATCCGTGCCCGCGGAAAGGTTCGCCCCATCGTCCATGTTCACGATGCCCGTCGTTTCGGAGTTCAGCCAGCCAAGCCGGATCTCGTTGTTCGAGACCATCGAAGACTGCCCGGTCATCGTCACCGTGCTGGTGGTCCCCGAGTTCACGCCGACGGCGATGTGATTCCCGCCCTCGGTCTTGAGCACCGCGGCATTCCCGCTGAGCGTGACGTTGGCGGCGCCACCGGTGTCGCGACCGAAGATGATCCAGTCGTTGTTGCGAAGCTCGCCGCCGGACATGTTCAGCGTGCCGGTGCCGCCGCGGGAACCGAAGAGCATTTCGCCACCAAGGGCTTCGAAAACACCGCCGGTAATCGTCACCGTTCCAATGCCGGTGCCGCCGCCGTCATTGTCGCCGCCGATATACACCGCGTGGCTGCCGCCGGCGACCGGAACACCCACCGCGGTCAACACCCCACCGGAAATCGACAGCTCACCCGCGCCGTCGTGTCCACCAACGAAAAGCGGCTGCACGACAAACTCGTCGCCCTCCACGACCTCGGCGTTCCCGCCATTCGCGATCGTCGCCGGCAAAAGCTCCGGGACCTCGCCACCGTCCCAATTGCTGCCTTCGCCGAACAGGCCGTCCGTCCCGACCCAGTCCACCGCATGGGCAAAGGTGGGGACAAAAATTGCACTGATGCATGCCAGCCCCCTCAGGGCCGGAGTAAGGGAATCTCGCTTGGTGAATTTCATCTCTCGGGGGGATCTCGCGCGCCGAAATCCGGCCTGCGCTTCCCCGAAAGCTCAACGCGCTCGCCACGAATCAGCCACCCCTAAGGCGCCATCCTGGAAAAAAGCGACGCTCACCTGTGATTTACAAGTCAAAGCATCCTGTGGGCAGACAGTGAGGATAACGACTGAAGGAAAGGCTGGCGGCCGCCCCCACCCCAACTTAGGAGCGGCCGCCTGGGCTGGTTCCTCTCTCATCAAGAAAGATCGCCCGTTGACTCGGCAATCCCGGGACTTCTCCACCCGTCAAAAAACGGCTCGAATTTGCGGAAGCGCCCAATCCATCGTTCCCGAGTTGCCAAGGCGAACTCAATCCGCGAGCGGATTTCGCTGCACAAACCCCTCTTGACTTGTCACATTCCTGTAACTACATGTTCCCGCCACATGCAGGCGGACCTGAAACATCGGCAAATCTTCAGGGAGCTCTCCAACGAGATTGCCGATGGCAAATACCGGGAGTCCGGCCGCCTCCCCAGCGAGAACCAGCTCGTCAAACGCTTCGGCGTGTCGCGACCGACCGTCGCACGGGCCCTGCGCGATCTCCAGGCTGCAGGCCTCATCGAGCGCCGCGCCGGCGCTGGTTCCTTTCTCGTCGACAACCCGGTCGGCGTGCCAAAGGCGCCCGACCACCACCTGCTCGCGCTGTTGATTCCCCGCGCGGGTCTCACGGAGATTTTCGAAGTCATCTGCGGCGAGCTCGCCGGCCTTGCCCGGGCGAAGAACTGCTCGCTGATCTGGGGCGGCAGCGGCGTGCACGTGCGGCCGGAGAACGACATTTCCGTCGAGGACGTCGACCACATCTGCGAGGAATTCATCGATCGCGCCGTCAACGGCGTCTTCTTCGCGCCCTTCGAACTGCGGGAAAACACGGCGCCGATCAGCGAGCGCATCGCACAGCGTCTGCGCCAGGCGGGGATCGCCGTGGTTCTGCTCGATCGGGACTTTCAAAGCTTCCCGCAACGGAGCGATTTCGATCTCGTCGGTCTCGACAACTACGCCGCCGGTTTCCTGCTCGCCGAGCACCTCATCCGACTCGGGCAGACGCGGCTGACGTTCGTCGCCCGGCCCTTTTCCGCGTGCACGATCACGGCGCGCATCGCGGGAGCCAAGGAAGCGCTAGCCCGCGCCGGCATTCCGATTCCCGAGGGGTTTGCGCGCTTCGGCGATCCGGAGGACACGGCCTTCGTGCGGAATCTCGTCGCGGGCAAATCCGTCGACGGCATTCTCTGCGGCAACGACGCGACCGCCGTGCAACTGCTCAACACGCTCGCGAAGATCAAGGTTCGCGTGCCGGAGGACATTCGCGTCGTCGGCTGCGACGACGTCCGCTACGCGAAGCTGGTCCGCGAGCCGCTTACCACGATCAACCAGCCATGCCGCGCGATCGCCGTCGCTGCCATGACCGCCATGCTCGAACGCATCGCCGATCCCACGCTGCCCGCGCGCTCGATCCTGCTCAATCCCAAGCTCACCGTCCGCAGCAGCTGCGGAGCCTACCTGCACTGAGCAGCATTCGCCGCAGCTCTCTTCCCCCCAATGAAACGTGTCATCCCCCTCGTCCCGGCGCTTCTCTGCGCCTGTTTCCTCCACGCGCAGGAAACGGAGAGCGCTCCCCGGATCGTCAACATCATCAACTTCATTCGCGGGGTGGAGCCCCGGACCGAGGTGGACCTTCTGGAGCCGGTGAAGAAGCAAATCGAGCTCGCCCGCAAATACGATCTCCCCTCGACGTTTCTCCTCCAATACGACGCGCTCATTCGTCCGGAATTCGTCGAGCTGCTGAAAACGCAACTCGGCCCCGACGACGAAATCGGAGTCTGGCTGGAGGTTGTGCAACCGCAGGTCGAGGCCGCCGGAATGAAATGGCGGGGACGTTTCCCATGGGATTGGCACACGGATGTGGGTTTCACGATCGGCTATTCGCCCGAGGAACGCCGCAGGCTCGTCGATGTGCTGATGAGGAAGTTCAAGGAGGTCTTTGGCCGATACCCGAAGTCCGTCGGCTGCTGGCTCATCGATGCGCCAACCCTGAATTACCTCGCCGAGAAATACGGCATCGTGGCCGCCTGCATTTGCAAGGACCAGAGCGGCACTGATGGATACACGCTGTGGGGCGGGTATTGGAACCAGGCCTATTACCCGAGCCGACGGAATGCATTCATGCCCGCGCAAACCGCCGCTGGGCAGGTCGACGTGCCGGTTTTTCGCATGCTCGGCAGCGATCCGATTGATCAATACGACACCGGCATCGGCGCGGAACGGCAGGGCGTGATCACGCTCGAACCGGTCTATCCCGAGGCTGGCGGCAATCCCAGGTGGGTTGGGTGGTTCCTCGAGGTAAATGTCCACGAGCCCTGTCTCGCCTTTGCCTACATGCAGGCCGGGCAGGAAAATTCCTTCGGCTGGCCGGCGATGGAAAAAGGGCTGCAGGATCAATACCCGCGGCTTGCCGCGCTGCGCGATGAGGGAGAAATTCGCGTCGAGACGCTTGCGGAGTCGGGCGAATGGTTTCGCAAAACCTTCGACCGCACACCGGCGACCGCGATGGTTGCCTTGGAGGATTTCGAGGGTCGGGATCGCGGCGGCATTTGGTATGAGAGCGCGAGGTATCGATTGAATCTTGCCTTCGAAGGCGACTCCTGGCGCATCCGCGACATCCACCGTTTCGACGAAAGGTATCCCGAGCGCTACCTCGAGACCCGCGTCGAAACGAACGACGCCTTCTACGACACACTGCCGGTCATCGACGGCTACAACTGGAGCCAGCCCGGCCGGGAGCCGGCGGGAATCCGGCTCGTCGGAGTGAATCCCGATGGGGCAACCAGGCCCTGGCCGACCGGAAAACCACGCGTCGAGGAGACCGGCAGGGATTCGCTGCGAATCACCATCCCGATCAAGGCTGGCGGGGAAATCCGCATTTCCTGCGATCCCGGGGCAACACGATTCGACGTCGAGAACGCACCCGGCAGCTGGGCACTCGAGATGCGGTGGAGCAGCGGGAGGACCGCGATCACCGGCACGGATCCGCACGCGATTCGCTATGAGCACAACGGCTTCCAATACGCCGCCCACTTCCCGGACGCGAACGTCGAGCCGGGCACGCAGCCCGACTCCATCCTGATCCACCCGAACGCCGGCTCGCTGACGCTCGAATTCGAGTATGGCCGAAAATCCCCTTGAGCGGAGCGCAATTCCCGCCGATGGTCCGCAGCGCAGAGCATGTTTCGGGCGTTGTTTCTTACTGCTTTTCTTCTGGCCGCGAGCCTCGCGAATGCGGCGACGATGGTGGAAATCCGCATGCCGATTGGAACAGTCACGCTGGAACTCTACGACGAGGACAAGCCGATCACCGTTTCCAATTTCCTGAGCTACATCGAAAGCGGGCGTTACGAGAATTCGTTCGCCCACCGGCTGGACCCCGGGTTCGTCATCCAAGGTGGCGGCTTCACGCTCGATGATAACACGATCAAAGGTGTCCCGACGTTCGACGCGATCAAGAATGAGTATTCCTCCGGCGCCACCTACAGCAATCTCTACGGCACCATCGCCATGGCGCGCGTGGGCGGCAAAGTGGATTCCGCAACTTCGCAGTGGTTCATCAATCTCGGCGACAACGCGTTCCTCGACACGGTGGATGAAGGATTCACCGTTTTCGGCAAAGTGATTTCCGGCTTCGAGGTCTTGGAGCGGTTGAATACGACCTTCGACGATGACGACTTCGATGTCGATCTCGTGGGCGACGCTTCTGGAAGCCTTGGCGGTGCATTTGGCGAACTCCCCTTGCTCTTCCGCGCACTGCACCCGGACGCCCTGCTCTACACGGAAATCGTGATCGTGCCCGAGCCGGCAACGTTCATGCTTGGATTCCTCGGCCTCACGACAGTGGCGATTCTCGCGCGCCGCCGCCGCTACAGCCGGTAAAGCACGCGGCGCAGGCGCTGCTCTTCCATGTCGATTTCCAGCGCGAGCTCCCGACGGGTTTTCTCGGGAATCGCTCCCTCGCGGCGCAACTCCTCCAGACGCATTCGCGAGTCGTTCATGATTCGATGAAGGAAGGCGAGCTCTTCAGAGGTGAGCGAGAACGGCCGCGAGCCGCTCTTCACCGAGAGATGATCGAGCCGCGAATCGAAATGCTCACGGAGAATTCGAGCGGCATCCGGAGACAGCCTGGAATTTGAGGACGCGACCTCCTCATCGATCATTGCCACCGCGCGACCGAGCAAATCCTTTCGGGCGGTGACCTCGCGATCGAAATCCGACGTTGCCTCCTCGACGCCGAACTTCCTCACGATCCACGGAAGCGTGAACCCCTGAAAAACCAGCGTCGCGAAGATGACGCTGTAGGTGAGGAAGAGGAGGAGGTTGCGCGCGGGAAAGGGTTCGCCCGAAGCCATCAGCGTCGGAATCGCCAGCGCAGCCGCAAGGGAAACCGCGCCCCGCATGCCCGCCCAGCTCACCACCATTTGCATCCCAAGGCTCGATTTCGACCCGAAACTCGATGCGGCGAGGCGCCGATAGAGCGCGGAGAGCGAGAAGACCCACGCAAATCGCACCGCCACGACAACCAGCGACACGAGCCCGCCGTAAAGCAGCAACTCGCCCCATGCGTAGTTGTGCTGCAGCCCCTCCATGATCACGGGGAATTCCAGGCCGATCAAAATGAACACCGCGCCGTTGAGCACGAAGTTGAGAAAGCCCCAGATCGCCTCGCCGTTCACCCGGGTCGCCACGTTCAGCACCTGCAACGCATGGCGGCCGAGATAAAGTCCCGCCGCCACCGCCGCGAGCACCCCGGAGACACCCAGCTTCTCGGCAGGGAGATACGCGGCGTAGGGGGTGAGCAATTGCAGGATCATTCCCGCTCCCGGCTCACGAATCTGCTGGTGCACGCGCCCCACCAGCCAGCCCACGAGCAGGCCGAGCGCAACTCCGCCGATCGACATCCAGACAAAGTCGCCCACCGCCGCGGCGAGCGAAAACGAGCCGGTCACCACGGCGGACACGGCAAACGCATAGGCCACCAATCCGGTCGAGTCGTTTACCAGACTCTCCCCCTCGAGCAGCGTGCTCACCCGCTGCGGCACCCGCATCTTGTCGAGCACCGCCGTCGCTGCCACGGCGTCGGGCGGGGAAACGATCGCGCCAAGCACGAATGCGGCCGCGAGTGGAAGGCCGGGAATCACCCAATACGCGGCGAACGCCACACACGTCATCGTCGCCAGCACCAGCCCGACGGCCAGCGCGAGAATGCCTCGCATGTTCGCCACCATTTCATCCCACGGAAATGCGAACGCCGCGGAATAGATCATCGGCGGCAGAAACACGTAGAGCACGAGGTCGGGATCGAGCGAGACGTGCGGCAACCCCGGGATGAGCGCGAGCACCACGCCGCCGATCACCATCATGATCGGAAACGACACGCGCAATCTCGTCGAAAGCACGGCGAGAATTCCCACCAGCGCGAGCAGAATGAGAAGCGTCTCGATCTTTCCAACCACGCGTTGTTCGTAATCAAGGACGCCCGGGTGGAAAAGGCCAATCCCCTTGCGCGGGTGTCGGTTTGTCCGCAAGCTGACGCAGCCCTCCATGCCCGCCGTGGCGCACGGGACGGACAAAGTCCGCCTGCTCGAGCACAAGGCAGCGATCAACCGGCATCTGGAATCGGTGGGAATTCCCGTGAACTACACAAACCTCTTCCGGGAGGGGCGCAGCGAGATCTAGCCGTCGGAAATTTCGCCCAAGGTCTCTCGGGAATGGCACGCGCGGACGTGACGGTTCGGCACGAATTGGACGAGTGACCGGCCCGCGAGTCGAAAATAACTACGCTGGATTGTCCGCCTCATGCAGAGCGCGCAGCTCGCGCCGGCTGATTTTTCCACGCGCCGAAACGGGAATCGCCTCCACGAATCGCACCTCGCGCGGCACCTGCCATCTCGCGAGCCTTGTCGCGCAGTGCGCGAGCAGCTCGTCCCGGCCCGCCGAGCCAACCACCCACGCGCAGACCGTTTCCTCGCGACGCGGGTCCTGCACTCCGAACACCACCGCCTCGCGGATCCCGGGATGTTCCAGCAATGCACGTTCAACGTCGGCAGGGTTCACCTTTCGCCCGGCGACGTTGATGAAATCCGAGTCGCGCCCGACGATTCTCCAGCCGGAGTCGCTGGTTTCAAGCAGGTCCGCAGGCTGGAAAACGCCGTTTCGCGACGGCTGCCCGAGCTCGCCAATTCCCACGGCCGGGCTCCGCACGGAGATCCGACCGTCCTCGTGAAGTTCCAGGGTCACGCCCTGAAGTGGGCGACCCACAAACCCGTCCTGCGTGATGATTCCGTCGCTCGCGTCGTAGCAGATCCCGCCACATTCCGACGCTCCGTAAAACGTGTGCACCTTGAGCCCGAACCGCGCGTGAAACGCCGCGCCGGTTTGCGGCCGCAGCGGTGCGCCCGCCGAAATGCACAACCTCAACGCGGGCATTTCGCCCTCCAGGGCACTCATTGCCTGGAAGATCGCCGGCACCGCCGGCAGCACCGTCGCGCGCGTCGCGGCCACGCCATCCAGAACCGCACGCGGCAGCGGATCGGCGGACGCCACGACCGCCACACCATGGCACAGCAACGGCGTCACGAGATTGCTGAACCCATACGAGTGCGAAAAGGCGACGACACCGTAGTTGAGATCCTCGGGATGAATTCCCATCGTCGCGCAGATGTGGTCGCAGTCCGCCTCGAGCTGAGCCGCCGTGAAAAGCACCGCCCCGGGCTCACCGGTCGTGCCGGAAGTGAGCTTGATCAGATCAACCCGCTCCGTGCCGAGGCTCACCGGATCGTTTTCAAGCATTTCGAGCGTCACGCCCTCGCCCCCGACCCCGAGCCGCGCACGCGCGCCGCATTTCGCCTCGACTGAGGCCCGCGCTGATTCGCTGATTGCCGCATCGACCAGCAGGGCGCATCCCCCCGCTTTCCAGATTCCAAGAAGCATCGCGAGCCACTCAGGACAGTTTCGCGCCTGCAGACTCACGACGGCGCCACCGCCCAGTCCGCCCAGTTGCGCCGCAATCCCGTTGGCCTCGGCCTCGATCTCCGCAAACGTCCGCGCCACCGCTCCCTCGGGCGTCAGCACCGCGCGGGCCTCCGGTTTTTCCGCAACAATCCCCGCCCAGCGTTCGAGGATCGGGTTTTTCACCTTGCACACCTCGCCGGAAGCGGCATTATTTGCGGTTCCACTTTTGACCATGAAGGCTGACATTCATCCCAACTACACCGAGACGGTGATCGTCTGCGCATGCGGCGCCACGTATCGCACCCGCTCGACGCGCGACAATATCCATATCGGTATCTGCGCGGCCTGCCATCCGTTTTTCACCGGCGAGCAGAAGTTTGTCGATACCGCCGGCCGAGTCGAGAAATTCGCCCGCCGTTATGGCAGCGTGAAGGCGACCCGTGCCACCCGCCCGAAGAAGGCTTAAAGACCCTTTCCCCACTCGGAAACGGTGATTCCGCGCGCAAGCCGGCGTCACCGTTTCTGTGTTTATGGACTTCTCCACTCTCGTCTCCCAAAAAGCCGTCCGCTTCGAAGAGGTCGACGCCGCCATCTCAGCGCCCGATCTTTATTCCGATCCGAAGCGGGCGCAGGCGTTGCTGCGTGAGCATTCGCAGCTGAAGAGCCTGCTCGAAAAGTGGAAGGCGTTCGAAAAGGCGCAGCGGGAGATCGAGGAGAATCGCGAACTGGTCTCCGGTGGCGACCCCGAAATGGCGGAGCTTGCCCGCGCCGAGATTGCCGCTCTCGAGGAGCAGCTTCCGAAGCTCGAGATGGACTTGCGCGTGGCGCTGCTTCCTCCGGAGCCCGATGAAGACAAGGACGCGATCGTGGAAATTCGCGCCGGCACGGGCGGCACCGAGGCGGCGCTCTTCGCCGCCGATCTTTTCCGAATGTATTGCCGGTTCGCGGAAATCAGCGGACTCAAGGTCGAGGTGCTCGACAACAGCCAGGCTGATCTCGGCGGATTGAAGGAGGTCGTTTTCCGCCTCAGCGGCGAGAGCGTGTTTCGCAAGATGCGTTACGAGTCGGGCGTGCACCGCGTGCAGCGTGTTCCCGCCACGGAGGCGCAGGGCCGCATCCACACTTCCGCCGCGACCGTCGCCGTGCTGCCCGAAGCCGAGGAAGTGGACATCGAGCTCAAGCCGGAGGATCTCCGCATCGAAGTCTGCCGCGCCGGGGGCCCGGGCGGACAGGGCGTGAACACGACCGACTCCGCGGTCCAGGTGCTGCACATCCCGACCGGGCGCATCGTGCGCTGCCAGGACGGCCGCAGCCAGCAGCAGAACAAGGAACGCGCACTCCAGATCATGCGCTCGCGACTCCTCGAGGACAAACGTCGCGAGGAGGAGGAGAAATATTCCGCACACCGCAAGGCGCTCATCGGCGGCGGCGGACGCGAGGAAAAGATCCGCACCTACAATTTCCCCCAAAACCGCGTCACCGACCACCGCATCGGTCTCACGCTCTACAGCCTCGACCAGTTCATGGAGGGCGACATCAGCGAGATGATCGAAGCGCTCTACGCGGCCGATATCGAGCAGCGACTCAAGGAAGCCACGCTGGCTTGATTGCGCCGTCAGTCGACGGCCCGCAAGATCATCGCAAATCCTCCGCGCGGCATCAGACGCGCATCGATCGACGAGTCGGCGGGCACTCCGTCCTTCGAGACCGTGATCTCCCCGTGGCGAATCTCCAGCCGGTCCTTCGCCTCGCCATCCTGAAACTGGACCATCTCATACCGGCCCGGTTTCAACTTCGGCATCGGAACGGCAAACGTCTTCTGCTCCTCGGTGCCGTTGAGCACGCCGATCCACCAGTCGTTGCCATCCCGCCGCGCGAGCCCCGCGACCTCGCCAATTTTGCTGCCCGGCAGGACGATCGTCTCGTCCCACACCGTAGGCTTCGTGCGGATGAATTCCACGACCTGCTTCGGTTGCGAGAGATAGACCTCCGCGCTGTCGGCCCAATGCTCGATCGGCGACGTGAAAACAATCGCCGAGGCGAGTTGCATCACCATCGTGTAGCCGAACAGCCGGTCGGGATGCAGTCCTGTCGGCGTAAAGTCGCCCGCCCCGGTCACCAGTCGCGTGAAAGGCAGCGCCGCCCAGGTCTGCGGTTGCAGGCCATTCCCTTGCTCCAGGCCGTAGATGCCTTCGCGGGTGAGGCCGTTCGGCCACGTGCGCATTTCGCCGGCCGGTTTGTTCGACCCGTGAAAATTCACGATGAGCTTGTGGCGGGCGGCGATCTCCAGGCACGAGCGATAAAACTCCAGCCGCTCGTGGCTCTCGCTTTCCATGAAGTCGATTTTCACGCCCTTCGCGCCGGCCTTCGCGACGTTTTCGAAAAATTCCTTCCTCGCCTCGAGATCACGAATGCCGTTCCAGTGCTGCCAGACCATGATGCCGACGCCCTTCTTCTTCGCGTAGGCGGTGATCTCCTTCAGCCCGTCCCATTCGTCGCCGCCGTTGCGGTGCCAGCCCATCCGCGGGTCACGCCACGGATCGTCGATCGTGTAATACTGGCAGTTCAGCGCCGCGGCGTCGTCCACGTAGCCCTTGATGCGCTCCCAGCGCGCGGTCTCGTGCTGGCCGACGATCCACGTCCAGTAGCAGCGCCCGGGCTTGACCCAATCCGTCCGGATCCCCTCGGAGAAAAGCTTGGGATCGGGCGGTGGGCAGACGCTCTGCGCAATGCTCGAGTTCACGAGCGCGTTGAGATCGCCGACCGCGATCACCACGCGCCATGGCGTGGCAATGTCGCCATTCATCGTCCAGCCCGAGGGATCGTCCTGAAACAACCCATTGAGCAGCCGCCCGCGCACGCCGAGCGTCATGCCGCTGTAGTGCATGATCTCCGATTCCGTGTAGCACGCGAAGCCGCCGCTAGGCAGCTCCACCGTCACCGGCATGGTGATCGGTCCGGCGGGGCTCCTTCCATCGATGTCGAACGACTCGTAATTCGCCTCGTAGGCGACCGTGTTTTGGTGCGTCCAGTATTTCGAGCCGGCCGGCATCACATACGATGTCGCCTCGCCCTCCACCTTCCGCCTGCCCTTGCCCGGCACCACATAACGCCACGCCACGCCATCATCGTAGGCGCGAACATCCAGCTCCCACGCCTGCGAATCCGTCGTCATCGCGATCCGCTCGCCGTTGAAGTGGTTCGTGAGCGTCTTCTGGTTGCCCAGCCACGGATAGGTCTCGTTCGCGGAATACGCCTTCGCGGCTCCGGGCTTCGCGTTCTTGCCGAAATCGACGCCGTCGATCGTTACGCCGATCGGCGAGGCATCGATCGCCGGACGCCCGTTTCGCAGCACGCGGATCCACAACCGGCCGTCGTGGGAAATCACCTCCGCGCTCACCGATCCATCCGGGCTCGCGATCGTTCGAAATGGCTTCGCCGTCGCAGGCACATCAGCCGTGCCTTCGTAGTGCGAATACTCGGTCGTCCATGCCGGCACGGCTGCCGGCAGCTCCCCCTCCACGTCGAGCACCGCACCGATCCAGTTTCCGTGATCGGAATCAATCCCGTCTCCGGCATCGGTGACGCGCAGACGCACCGACTTCCGGCCCGTCAAATCCACCTCCACCGGCACCGGCTCGTCGCCCTTCGACATCACGGGGCTCTCGAAGAGCTTCTCGCCATCCGCCAGAACCTGGAAAACCACCGAGCCGTCATTGTTCGGCGCGTCGTCCACACCGACGCTCGCGCGGAAGGCCGTCGTCCGCCCGTCGAGGCTCAGGACAATCTCGCTGGGCGCATGCACTCCCACGCCGTGCTCGAAAGTTTTCCCGCCGATCTTCATCGGCGCTCCCGACGCCCCCACGCCCTTTCCCACGCTGCCCCAGCCCGTGCTCACGCCGCTGAGATCCAGCTCTTCGAGCCGCACCTCCCTTCCAAAACTCACGGAAACAGACAGCACGACAAGCAGCGAAAGCAGACGACAATGGGGGTTCATAGCCGGGGTTCGCGAGCCGCCATCAAGCACGATTCGTCGCCGCAATGCAACCTCCCGCGATCGGTAAAACCGCATTGATCAAACGCCCGGCCCTGCCCATCGTCCCTGCCATGCCGACCGTCCTTGAAGTGATTCAGTCCACGACTGGATTCTTCACCCGCCACCAGATCGAGAGCCCGCGGCTGAATGCCGAGCACCTCATCGCGCACGCCCTCGGCCACCGGAAGCGGCTCGATCTTTACCTCGAATTCGACCGCCCGCTCTCCGAGGGCGAACTCGCCCCGATGCGGGAACTCGTCCGCGCCCGCGCCAGGGGCGTCCCGTTGCAACACCTGCTGGGGACCGCGGAATTTTTCGGCCGGGAATTTCGCTGCGACGCCCGCGCGCTCGTTCCCCGGCCGGAAACCGAGCAGCTCGTCGAACTCGTTCTCGAGCCGCTCGATCGCGCCTCCGCTCCCGCGATTCTTGACGTCGGCACCGGCAGCGGCGTCATCGCGATCACGCTCGCGTTGGAAGCTCCCGCGGCCACGGTGTCCGCGATCGACAAGTCTCCCGACGCGCTCTCCCTCGCGCGGGAGAATGCCGAAAAGCTCGGCGCGAACATCCCGTTCCACGAAGGCGACCTCCTGCCCGACACCGGGGAGCGTTACGACATCATCGTCGCCAACCTGCCCTACATCCCCTCGGAGGAAATCCCCACCCTCTCCCGCGAAGTGCAGCACGACCCGGTCTCCGCCCTCGACGGCGGACCCGACGGCCTCGATCTCATTCGCGCGCTTGCCGACCGGGCGAAACCCCGCATGAATCCCGGCGCCCGGCTTTATCTCGAAATCGGCCACGACCAGGCCCCCGCCGTCGCCCGCCTGCTCGAGGAAAAAGGATACGCCAGCATCGCCGTCACCCCGGACTACGCGGGCATCGAACGCTTCGTCTCGGCAACGAACTGAGCGCGGCGCCCGTCCCTTCCGGCGCCCGTCGCGCGACGAACGGGCACCATCCGCAAACTCATGGCGAGCCTTCCCGTGCGACGGCGGCCTCCGCACCAATGAAATGCGGGTCGTCGCATGCAACGGAGGCTGATCCACCAACAGATCGTCGGTCGTTGCGTGCAAAGAGGGTCAATCCGCCGGAAAAAGATGGGGTTCCGCGCGCTCCAAGGGATGCTTCTCCCGCAAAGGGTTCGCCGGTGGACACTGCAGCCGCGCGGCGGCTTTTCAAAGTCCGGCGTCGGACTTCCGTTCGAAAATCTGAATGCTCCGATCGTGATTGAGCACTGCGATCCGCGAATCGTTTCGACAGAATTCGATCCCGGTCACGGTCCCTCGCTGTGTCCAGATGACTTGATCAAGCTTTCCAGACCGAAGGTCGAAAACCGCCACGCCAAAACACGGCTTGTCTTCATCGGAGAACCCCACCGCGAGCTGCTCTCCCGATTCGCTGAAGGCCATTCGGCGGAAATCGCCCAGGCCGTGCCGCTTGCTTTCAACCCACCAGGGGAGCAACGCGGCGGTCTTGCCTGTCTCCAGATTGACAACGCAAATCTCGTCGTTCCCGTCCGGTTGCGCACTGAACTTCACGTCACGGGAATATGCGGCTGGCGCCGCGGGAATCCGTGTTTCACGCAGAAGCCGTTCCGGCTTCAATGCGTAGAGCTTGACCTGATGCAGAGCTTGCAAGCGGTCGGCAAAGGCAAACCGGCTGCCATCCTCCGCAAAGGCGCTGTTCCCGAGGTCGCAGTCTGAAGTGCGGGACTGCAGCGCGAGGGTGCGAATGCGCAGGTCTGCACCGGTCGCAGGCGGATCGGTTTCTTCCAGGTCGATCACCCAGGCGCTGCCGAAACGCATCACGCCAAGTTCCTTTCCATCTGCCATGAACGTCGCCGAAAACGGTCGCATCGGCCCCCGGTCCCATCCGAAGATTTTATTGGCATCCCCTTTATCGGCTGTCGGCCAGCTCCACACCTGCATCGCATCGCCCGCGATGAAATACCTGCCGGAAGGATCGAGGCTGGGACGATCGAAGGTGTTCTTGAAGGGATTGGCTATGGTGCGCACAGGGAATGGTGTCCCGACCTTCCAGACGCATAAGTGAGAAGCGCTATTGGCTACGATCCACCGCCCAGCTGAATCAATGTCGAACCCGCGAAGTTCACCAATTGCTTCCTCCGCCGGAAGCTCCACTGGCTCGGTGGAGCCCTCTTCCGGCATGTCCACGATCTGCATCTGAGGCCCCCGGATGATGGCGACCTTCCTTTTGTCTGGCGAGAAAAGCGCTCCGCCACCCGGCTTGGCGGTCATCCGCAGCGTGGCCATGGGCAATTCGTAAATCTCAACAGCCATCCCTGTATTCACGGCCACGAACCGTCCATCCCTCGAAAAATCGACCCCCTCAATGCCACATCCATCGTCGTCGCGCTCCCGGCTCAACACCACTCGAGGACCGTCGGGCGCCTGCAAATCCCAAACGCGCAACGCAAAGCCGTGCCCCCACCCGTCCTCGTCGATATACGCGAGATAGCGCCCGTCGGATGATGCATAGCCGTCGCTGCTTTCCTTGGGCAGGTTCTCTGCGTGCGCCTCTCCCGATTCGACGTCCAGGACCACCGGAAATCCGTCGGGGCCGGTCGCAAAGAGCACTCGCCGATCGTCGAGCAAGGCAATCTCCTCACCCGCAAGGTAATTGCCGAATTCCTTCATCGTTCCCCGGGCGATCGGCTCCCCGGTCTCCGGCGAAAGCACTTCCACCGCGCATGTCTTCTCCCGCAGCCGGGGGTGATAAATGACCACCAACCGACTCCCGTCGCTGGAAAATGCAATCGCCTGCGGCACCGTTTCGAGCGGTCGCGCCCAGATCGTTTTCCCTGTCAGAAAATCCGTCGCGACAAGGCCCCCTTTGTTCTCCTCCCAACTGTAATCGACACGCAGACGGCCATTCGGCTGCAGCTCCCATAAATGGGACGGCCACTTCAGCTCGCCTTCCATCTGCAGCGTTTCGGGATTGATGACCGCAACACTTCCGGATCCGATGTCCGCGTAGATCCGGTTGTCCACGTTCGACCAACGGTAGTGCGAAAAATCCTGTCTGGCCGACAGGGTCGGCAGAGTCGCCGTGAACTCCGCAGGGGTCGCGGATTGTTCGAGTTTCCCGGTCAAACCCGCTGGCTCCTCGGAATGGGCAAAAGAGGAGACTCCGACAAAGGAAAAGGCGCTCAAAAGACTCGCGACAACTCGTCGAGCCGTGATTGAATCGCGATGCGAAACCATGCGCCTGGGAAAGACCGTAGTAAAATTGATTGCCGCGGCATTCGCAAGCACGGCGCTGCCGTCCTCCGCCGATGAATCCCTGCAAGCGCTTCACGACGCCTGCCGCCTCGGAGATTGGGAGGCGTTTCAGGAGGTCATGAAAAATTTCACGGGCGATATCGATGGCGTGGAGTCCTACGACCACCCTCGAACGGCTCTTTCGTGGGCGGTGCTCGCTCCGGCCCCCCGCAACGCGGACAAGGTGAAGATCGTCAAAGCGCTCCTCGAGGCCGGTGCAAACCCCGGGGCCAAGGCGTCAAATCCTTACGAGGCGAAGTTCAGTCCCATGGCCTCCGCGTTGCGCGCGGAGTTTTGCCGGGAGGTCATCGATCTTCTCATCGAATATGGCGCCCCGCTGGATTCCGGTCCCACGTCCCCCCTTGGTTACGCAGCCAGTCTTCAGGATCGCGAAGCGGTGGAATACCTGCTGGCGAAGGAAGCCTCCGTCGGCGAGCACGAGCTGGAAGCCGCGATGGGAAGTCGCGGCGCGTGGCCGGACGATGACGCCGTGGCACAGCGCGAACTCGCCTTTGGAATTGTCGAAAGGCTTCTCGAGGCCGGCTCAACGCGCGGCAGATGGGATCTGGGCTTTGAAACGGTCAAGGTGGCCGTGCGTTCCAACGACCCGAAAGTCATTTCCCTGATCGCGAGCCATGTCGGGGACATGACCGGGACGGACCCCGAAGGCCGCACCGTGATTCACGCCCTGGTGAATGGCACGGGCCGGTGCAATGCCGACGCGCTGAACATGCTCCACAAGAATTTCAACATCCCGCTGGATGCGCAGGACGTCGATGGCAACACCGCCCTGCATCTGGCCGTGGATTCAAAAAACTCGGAGGCCGTCATCCGATTGCTCACCGCGGGAGCGAATCCTTTTCTCAAGAATCACAAAGGCCACATTCCGGCCGAGATCCCGGGCTGGGGCAACCTCACGAAAGAAGCGCAAACGACGCTCAAGACCTATTCCGCGGAAGATCGGAAGGAGGAACCTCCTGACGAGCCCGAAGAGGTGCCGGATCCTCTCATTCAGGTTCTCTAGCGGCCGCCGCCCGTCGTCTCGTCGCGCAGGCTGGCGATCTTTGTGACGAAGGCCCTGATTCGCTGCGGGTCGAGCGGTGCCTCCCAGCGCCCGCCCTGCTTGATAAAGGAGCCGACGATGATCGCATCGGCGTGAGGGAAGATTTCCGCGGCGTTGTCCACCGTGGCGCCGGATCCGATCAGCACCGGCAGGTTCGTCGCCAGCCTCACGGCCGCGAGTTCCTCGATGTTGACCGCCTCGCCGGTCGCCGGACCGGTCACGATCACTCCGTCGGCGCAGAAAAACTCCGCGGCCTTCGCCGTCTCCGCGATGCTCACGTCGGCGGTGATCGCATGGGAGCTGTGCTTCTTTTTAATGTCGGCGAAGATCCGGATGGGATCCGCGCCCCAGGCTTTGCGATCGCGCAACAGTCGGCCGGCGCAGCCCTCGATGATCCCCTCGTCGGCCACGTGCGCGAAGACGAATCCCTCCGCCCGGATGAAATCGAGCCCCGCCCCGAGCGCCACGGCGAGCGCTTCGCGATTTGCGCCCGCCAGCACCTGCACGCCGCAGGGCAGATCCGTCATGCCACGCACCGCGCAGGCGACGGCGGTCATTGCGCTCACGACCTCCGGGCCGACCTCCGCCCGCAGATAGGGGCGGTCGTGCATGTTTTCGATGAGCAGGCCGTCCACCCCGCTCTCGAGAAGAATCTCCGCGTCGCGACGCACGGATTGAAGGATCTCCGGAAGTGAGCTGGCGGCGTGAGGAGTGCCGGGAAGCGCGGGAACGTGCAGCATTCCGATGACGGCGCAGCGTTTTGGGAAGAAGCTCGCAGGCACATTCCGACTTAATCCCGTCGCCCACCATGCGGCAATCCCGCAGTGCCACGCCAAAAAATTGATTCATTTGTGTCAAAGAAACCCGTCGGGACATTGACATCCCAAAAGCCCCCTCCCATGTTCGCTGCCGCCCCCATGTTCGCTGCCCCATTGCTTATGCGCCATCGTATCCCCACCCTTGTGACTGTTCTCGTCGGTATGGCCCTTCCATTTGCCCGCGCAGCCTCGGTCCCCGAGGAGATCGAAGACCCCTCGAAGTTGTCTGAGGGAACGCAGCCGTGGCACGCGGTGCTGATGCCCTACGGCAATCTCGAGCAGGCGCTGGAGGGCAGGCGGCAGGACTCGTCGTTTGCGCGCTCGCTCAACGGAAAGTGGAAATTCCACTACGTGGAGACGCCGGAGGAGCGGCCGGTGGATTTTTACCAGGTGAGCTTCGACGACAGCAGTTGGGCGGAAATCCCGGTGCCGTCGAACTGGCAGGTCGAAGGCTACGGAACGCCGATCTACCGGAACTTTGGCTACACGTTCCAGGTGGACCCGCCGAAGGTGATGAGCGAGCCGCCACAGGAATACACCAACCACAAGGCGCGCAACCCGGTGGGGAGCTACCGGCGGGAGTTCGAGGTGCCCGAGGATTGGAAGGGGCGCAGGATTTACCTGAGTTTCAACGGCGTGGACTCGGCGTTCTTCGTGTGGGTGAACGGGAAGAAGATTGGCTACGCGATGAACTCCCGAAATGTGGCGGAGTTTGACATCACCGACGCGGTGCATGCCGGCAAGGACAACGTGCTCGCGGTGGAGGTTTACCGGTATTCCGCAGGGTCGTATATCGAGGACCAGGACATGTGGCGGCTGTCGGGAATCTTTCGCGACGTGACGCTGTGGTCGGCGCCGGAGGTGCAGATTTCGGATTTCCGGATCATCACGGACCTCGACGAGCAATATCGGGACGCGGAGCTCAAGGTGCGGGCCACGGTGCGCAACGAGAGCCCGCTGACGGCATCGGGCCGCAGGTTGAAGGTGGCGCTGTTTGGCCCGGATCGGAAGCCGATTGCGGGAGCGAGCGCGGAGGTGCCGGTTCCGAGTCTCAAGCCGAAGGAGAGCACGGAGGTGGAGCTGACGCTCCCGGTGAAGGCCCCCGAGAAGTGGACGGCGGAGACGCCCACGCTCTACACGGCGGTGCTGGCATTGACGAAGGGCGAGGAAACCGAGGAGCTGCTGTCGTCGCGGGTGGGCTTCCGCGAGATCGAGATCAAGGGACGGCAGTTTCTGGTCAACGGGAAGCCGATAAAGCTCAAGGGTGTGAACCGCCACGAGATGTGGCCCGACACGGGGCACTACGTGACCGAGGAGCGGATGATCGAGGACATCAAGCTCATCAAGCAGGTCAATGCGAACCACGTGCGCACCTCGCATTATTCCAACGACCCGCGCTGGTATGAGCTTTGCGACGAATACGGCCTCTACCTCGTCGCCGAGGCAAACGTCGAGTGCCATGGAAACATGGGCATCTCCGACCGCGAAGACTTCGAGAAGATGTTCGTGGATCGCAACGTGGCGAACGTGGAGAGCTTCAAAAATTCCCCGTCGGTGGTGATCTGGTCGCTCGGGAACGAATCCGGCCGGGGGCGCAACCTCTACGAAGCCTACAAGGCCATCCGCGCCATCGATCCCACACGTCCCGCGCACTACGAGGGCTTCGGCATCAACGGGGATGAGAATCCCGCGGAGATCGACAGCCAGATGTATACCCACCCCGATCGCACCGAGGCCATTGCCCGGTCGGGCGATTACGAGAAGCCGTTCTACCTCTGCGAATACGCCCACGCGATGTTCAACTCGATGGGCTCGGTCGGCGACTACAACGATCTCTTCGACAAGTATCCGTCGCTGCTCGGCGGCGCGATTTGGGAATGGCAGGATCAGGGACTTTGGAACGACCGCGATCCAAACCGCAAGTTCATGGCCTACGGCGGAGGCTTCGGCGATTTCCCAAACAATCGCACGTTCATCCACAAGGGCGTTGTCTTTTCCGATCGCACGCTCAAGCCGCACTACCCCGAGCTCAAGCGGGTCTATCAATGGATCCGCTTTACGCCGGAGGACCTCGCGAAGGGCGAAATCAAAGTCGAGAACCGCTACGCTTTCCTCGACCTGAAGAAATTCACCGGGAAGTGGACCATCACCGCCGATGGAGAGACGATCCAGGAGGGTGCGCTTCCCGCGCTCGATCTCGCTCCCGGAAAGGAAAAGACGGTTGCGATTCCGATTCAGCCGATCACTCCGAAACCCGGTATGGAATACCTCCTGAACCTCTCGGCCTCGCTGGCCGAGACGGAACCCTGGGCCGATGCCGGCTACGAAATCGCTCGCGCGCAATTCGAGCTGCCGATCTCCGCCCCTGCGCAGCAATTCGATCCGGCAAAAGGCACTCCGCTGGAACTCACGGACGCTGACGGCAGCGTGGTGATCAAGGGCGGCGATTTCTCCGTCACCTTCGACAAAAACACCGGCATCCTCACGGCCCTCGAACGCGGCGGCAGAAACGCCCTGCTTCCCGACGGCGGGCCGAAGCTGCATCTCTGGCGCGCACCGCACAATACCGACGACCACTGGATGCTCGATGCGTGGAAGAGCGTCGGGCTTATGGAGCTTGCGCCGAAGCTCGTTTCGATGAACGTGCAGCAGCTCGATGCGCACACCGCGCAGGTTTCGGCCGTCATCGAATACACCGGCAAGTCCGGCTTCAGCGTCGTCCACGCCGCCAATTACACGATCTACGCGAACGGCAGCATCGCCGTGGACAACGCCGTCATGCCGCAGGGGCCCACCGTTCCGCTGGCCCGCGTCGGCGTGCAGCTCCGTCTGCCGAAGGCGCTCGACCACGTCGAGTATTTCGCGCGCGGCCCGATGGAAAACTATTCCGACCGCAAACGCGGCTCCGATCTCGGCCGCTACAAGAGCAGCGTTGCCGGGCAGCTCACCCCGTATGCCCATCCGATGGAAGCGGGCAACCACGAGGACATGCGCTGGGTTGCCTTGAGCGGAAGCGGCGAACCCACGCTCCTCGCGCAGGCTCTCGGCCAGCCTTTGCAGTTCTCCGCGCTCCCCTACGCCGATCAAACCCTCCACGGCCCGCAATACACGGTCGATCTGCCACCAAGCAATGAGACGGTGCTTTGCATTGCCGGGCAAACCATGGGCGTGGGATCCGCCGGCTGCGGACCGCGACCTCAGCCCCAATATCGCGTCGACTCCTCGAAACCCCAGCGCTTCTCCTACGGACTCCGCCTGCTTGCTCCGGATGCTTCCAACCTCGGCGAAGTCGCCCGCGAGTTGCCTCCCGCCAACCGTCCGCTTCCCGTGGTCGCGGGCCGGAATCCGGACGGCCTGCTAGTCCTCGAGGCGGGTGACGACGCGATTGCCTATTCCCTCGGCGACGACAAGTGGCAGACGTATTCCAGGCCATTCCCGCTGGTGAAGCGCACGCTGCTTGGTGTTCGCAGCAAGGCCGCCAACGGACGCGAGTTTATCGGCAAGCTCCCGCTGCAAGCCTTTGCGGACCGCTCGGGCTGGAAGGTGAAGGTCAGCGACTTCCAGGACGGCGAGGGCAACCCCGAACACGCCATCGACGGCGACATCACCACGTTCTGGCACAGCCAATACGATCCTCATGTCGGCTTCCCGCACTCCATCGAGATCGACATGGGCAAAAAGCAGAAGGTTCAGGCCATCGCCATCACCCCGAGGCACGACAGCGACAACGGCCGCATCAAGGCCGCCAGAATCTACCTCAGCGACTCTTCGCAAAATTGGGGATCTCCTGTCTTCGAGGGAGATCTGCCAAATTCAGAGGGCCTCCATTTCGTCGAGCTGCCGAGCCCGCGCGAAGCCCGCTACCTCAAACTCGTCGCGGAAACGGATCACACGAACAAGGGCCTGACGACCATCGGCGAGATCACCGTGGTGCCTGCGGAGTAGCAGCCGGCTTCTTCAGCTCGTTCAACATCTGCACGACCTCCTCGTCGGAGGGGTCGATGCGAACGGCGGTGTAGAGATCCGTCATGGCGCTCGCGGCATCCCCAATGGCGACCTTCGCCTTCGCGCGATACTTGTAGGCGACCGCCAGTCTCGAATTCATGTTGATGGCCTGCGTGCAATCCGCGAGCGCGCCGTAGGGATCGTTGTTGCTCAGCTTCACGTATCCCCGACTGCTGTAAAACAAGGCCTCGTCAGGCTTCAGCTTCACGGCCTGATTCAAATCCGCCAGCGCCGCCTCGTAATCACCCCGCGCACGCAACGCGAGACCGCGGTTGTTGTAGCGCCCGGCTTCGCGGGGCGCCTGCTCAATGAGAGCCGTGAGATCTTCGATGGCTCCGTCGAGATCACCGTTTGCCCGCTTGGCCAGAGCACGGTCATTGAGTGCCTGCGTGTAGCCCGCCGCCACCGCGGCATCGAAGGCTTCGAGCGCCTCCCCGTATTTCTTCTGCTCGTGGAGCGCCTTGCCCAGATTGTAGAGCGCGATCCCGTAGCCCGGCTTGAGTGCAATGGCCTCACGAAGGTCGGCCACCGCCTCCTCGAACTCTCCCAGTCTCATTTTGGCCAGGCCGCGGTTGTTGTAGGCGACGGCATCACGCGGTTTGAGCTCCAGCGCACGGGAGAAATCCTTGATCGCTCCCTGCAGGTCCCCGGCTCTCGACTTCGCCGAGCCCCGGCAACTGAACAGGTCTCCGTCCTGGGAGGAGATATCGATTGCCCGGTCCAAATCCGCAAGGGCTCCCTTGTGATCTCCCTGCAGCCCCTTGACTTCCCCACGCAGCGCGAGGGCGGTGGTATTCTGGCGATCCAGCCCCAGCGCCTTGTTGAGATCGGCCATCGCTTCGTCGAACTTTCCCTGGTTCTTCTTGCAACGCGCGCGATTGATGTAGGCGGGGGAATACTTCGCTGAGGCTTTGATCGCGAGGTCGAAGTCCGCGATGGCCCCGTCGATATCGTTTCGAAATTCCTTCAGCTGTCCCCGGTAATTGGCCGCCGGAGCCGCGCGCGGATTCATCTCCAGCGCCCGCGTGAGCAATTCGATCGCCGCGTCCACATCGCCGCTCCGGGCCTTCGCGACCGACTCGTCAAACAGCTCGCGCCATTCCTCGGTGGCGGCGCCCGCCATGAATGCAACAGGCATCAAGAACAGCACGAACAGGCCCGCCAGCCATCGCCGCGAAACTCCGGGAGACATGAGGCGAGCGTAATCCACGGGCACCAATGCGCAAGCCCGTGCGGCGCCCCTCAAAGACACCCCGTTTGCCTCGCCGCTATTTCACCGGGACGCCACCCGGCTGGCCCGTTGTATATTCCCCGGACTCCGTTCTCACGACCGGCACCATGTAGCCCCACGGTTCGTGAAACTTGTAGGTGCGGGGATAGTTCCAAAACCAGGCAAAGGGGGACTTCTTTCGATCCGGTGGAGCATACCCTCGGGCCACGGGAAGCAGCTCGTTGTCCGGCGGCACGGGCGGCACCAGGAAAACGTGGTTCGAATAGGGATCGTCCACGGTCTCCCCGGGGTGCATGCCCCGCGTATCCACGTAGCCCGCATACGGCTCGTAAGGGCTGAGCACGAAACCCGGCCGGCCCGGCACCGGATAGCCATACGGAATTTCCGTCAGCTGCTTCCTGGTGGCACAGGAAGTGAGACCAAGGCAGGCGATCGAGAGGGCAAGGACGAGTCTCGTCATGGCAGGGAAGGCAACGCACGCACACTGGGCGAAATCGCCCCTCAAGTCACGCCGTGTTTGCGTGCGGTGAATCCGCCACCGACGGATTTGGTGGAGGTAAGGGGATTGTCGTCACCATCCGGCGACGACCTGCCACTTGGCTTCGCCCGTTCGATCCGGCGCTTCGCGCCATGGCAGTCGAACAAGTTCTCATCCCCAGGGCGTTTCGCCACCGCGAAACTTCACAGTTTGAAATCCGCCACCGGCGGATTTGGTGGAGGTAAGGGGATTGTCGTCACCTCCGGCGACGACCTGCCACTTGGCTTCGCCCGTTCGATCCGGCGCTTCGCGCCATGGCAGTCGAACAAGTTCTCATCCCCAGGGCGTTTCGCCACCGCGAAACTTCACAGTTTGAAATCCGCCACCGGCGGATTTGGTGGAGGTAAGGGGATTCGAACCCCTGGCCTCTTCATTGCGAACGAAGCGCTCTACCAACTGAGCTATACCCCCCTCAAAAAGGGATGGAAACGTTCCTTCAATCCGTTCGGGATATCAAGTCGAAACGCTCTTTCAGTGGACGTTCACGGCACATTGTGCGACTACATTGCCACGCGTCAGCCCCCACACGGATCCTGACCCCTCCACAATCTGTTTCGCATGTCTCCGTTTACCCGTCGTCGATTCATCAAGACCGTATCGCTCGCCGCAGCCGCCACTCAGTTCGACTGGTCCCTCGCCCGCGCGCAGGAAAAGACCACCTCGAGCTACAACAACCTGATCCCCCGTGACAAAAAGCTTCGCATCGCCGCCATCGGCGTGGGAGGCAAGGGCCGGGACAACCTGATGAAGTGCGCGGACGAGGACATCGTTGCCCTGTGTGACGTGGACTTCGATCGCGCGCGGCAGGCTTTCACGTCATTTCCAAGCGCCGCCCGCTATCGCGATTACCGCCAGATGCTCCGCGAGATGGGCGACCAGATCGACGCGGTGATCATCTCGACGCCGGATCACTCGCATTTCCCCGCGGCGCTCATGGCAATCGAGGCGGGCAAGCACGTTTATGTCGAGAAGCCGCTCACGCACACGATCGGTGAGGTGCGCCAGCTCAAGGCCGCGGCGGAGAAGGCAAACGTGGTCACGCAGATGGGCAACCACGGCCATGCCAACGAAGGCACGCGACTCGTGAAGGAATGGATCGATGCCGGCGTGATCGGCCCCGTGCGCGAAGTGCATTGCTGGACAAATCGTCCGATCTGGCCGCAGGGCCTGAATCTCCCGACGGAATCCATCGCCGTGCCGGACACTCTTGACTGGAATCTCTGGCAGGGCGTCGCGCCCGAGCGGCCCTACGCGAAGGGCTACTGCCCGTTTGACTGGCGCGGCTGGTGGGATTACGGCTGCGGCGCGCTCGGCGACATGGGCTGCCACCTGATGGACGCTCCGTTCTGGGCGCTCGACCTGCGCGGTTCCTTCCGCGTCAGCGCGCAGTCCGAGGGCACGACCTCCGTCAGCGCGCCCCGGTGGTCGGTGGTGCGTTACGAATTTCCCCAGCGCGGCGACAAGCCGCCATGCGCGCTCACGTGGTTCGACGGCGGTGTGCTTCCGCCGAAGCCAAAGGAACTGGGCGACGGCGAAATGCCCGTCGGCGGCACGATCTACCGCGGCGACAAGGGTGTGATCCTCTCCGAGGGCGACTACAGCGAGTCCCCCCGCCTTCTCCCCGCCGAGCGCATGAAGGATTTCGACCGGCCGAAGAAGACGATTCCGCGCATCAAGGGCGCCAATGCCCATCGCGAGTGGATCGAAGCGTGCAAGGGCGGCCCCGCCCCCGGCTCGAACATTGTGGACCACTCCGCCGCGCTCACGGAGCTCGTTCTCGCCGGCAATCTGGCCATTCGCATGAACAAGACGCTGGAATGGGATGCCGAGAAGGGCATTTGCGTCGGCGAGCCGGACGCCGACCGCCTCATCCACAAATCGTATCGCCTGTTTTAGTCATGAGAGTTCGTTTCCTCCTCCCCATTGCCGCCTGTATCGTTGCTCTGGCCGGCTGCGATTCCAATGTCAGCAACGGACCGGCACCCGATGCGATCCAGCCGAAGCTCGGCCTTCAGGCGTGGACCTATCGCGACCTCCCATTGACCGGCGCCATCCAAAAGGCCGCCGATCTGAACATCGCCTACATCGAGGCCTTCCCCGGGCAAAAGATCGGCGGTGACATCGAGGGCGAGTTTCACCACACGATGCCGGAGGATGCCCGAAAGGCGGTCCTCGATTTCGCGAAGGACAAGGGCGTGAAGATCGTCAGCTACGGCGTTGTTGGCGGAAAGGACGAAGCGGAGTGGAATCAAATCTTCGACTTCGCGAAGGCCATGAATCTCGAGTGGATCTCGTCGGAACCACCCGTGGACACGCTGCCGCTCGTGGCGAAGCTGGCGAAGGAATCCGGCGTCAAGGTGGCCCTGCACAACCATCCCACCCCGAGCACCTACGCGAACCCCGCATTCACGATGAAGGCCATCGAGCCATACGGGCCGGAGATCGGACTGTGCGCCGACACCGGGCATTGGGCGCGCTCCGGATTCGACCCGCTCGCCACGCTGCGCGAGTGCATGGACCGCGTCGTCGCGCTGCATTTCAAGGATCTCAACGAGCTCGGCGTGAAGGAGGCTCGCGACGTGCCGTGGGGCACCGGAACGTGTGACGCCGCAGGGATGATCGCGGCGCTGCGCACCGCCGGCTTCAAGGGCGTGGCGCTCACCGAATACGAACACTCCTCCCCTCACCTCGACGACGAGGTGGCGCGGTGCGCGGAGTTTTTCCGGGCCGCGGTGGCGGCGCCCATCGACGATCTCATCGAGGGCAAGGTCGCGCCTCCCGGCTATTCGGTTGATGCAAACCAGGAATGGGCGGAAGGTCGCGGCAACGCGTCGGAGAAATGGCAGTCGCCGGAACCGCTGCTGAAGCCCGATCTGTCCAACGCGATTTTCCCCGAGGGTGCCTGGACCTACGAGGACGGCGTGCTGAAGGGCAAAGGCGGCGCAGGCGACCTCTGGACGAAGGAGGATTACGGCGACTTTGCGCTCTCTCTCGAATTCCGCTGCGGCGAGAAAACAAACAGCGGCATCTTCATTCGCTGCAGCGACATCGTAAACTGGCTGCACAACGCGATCGAGGTGCAGATTCTGCAGGGCGACGAACCCGATCAGAAACACGTCGTCGGCGCGATCTTCGACGTCATGGCGCCCACCCGTCAGCTTCCCATCGAGCCGGGCGAGTGGAATTCCATGACCATTGTCGCGCGCGGCAGCCGGATCCATGTGCGACTGAACGGCGAGGACATCATCGACATGAACCTCGATGACTGGACCGAACCGCACAAGAATCCCGACGGCACGCCCAACAAGTTCGAAAAGGCCTACAAGGACATGGCGCGCTCCGGCCGCATCGGCTTCCAGGATCACGGCGACCCGATCGAGTTCCGGAACATCCTCATCGAAAAACTCCCGCCGCCAAAGCAGGACTGAGCGGCGTCGGCAGACACGTTGCGCTGCAGCGGCTTCGCTCGCGAAGCTCAAAGTGGTGCGCGCGTGTGCGGCCATTTGCGGCGGCTCGCGAGGAGAGCCGCCAAGGCTCGCGCCGCGCTAGATCTTCCGGCTCTCGAGTTCGCTCGTGCTGTAGGGCCGCGAGCGCGGGCGGCCGATGTGGAAGCCCTGCGAGTAATCGATTCCCAGCTCGGCAAGCAGCTCGAGTTGCTCGGAATTCTCGACGCACTCCGCGACGGTCTTGATGCCGCGAATGATGGCCACCTCGCGGATCGCGCGCAGGATCGCCTGATTGAAGTCGTTATTCACGAGGTCCCGGACGAACACGCAGTCGATCTTCAGGTGATCGACCGGGAGATTCTTCAAGTAGGCCAGTGACGAAAACCCGGCGCCGAAATCGTCGAGCGCGGTCTTCACGCCCATTTTATCGAGCTCGCCGAGCACTTCGCGCGCCTTGTCGAGATTCGACATGATCTCCGTCTCGGTGATTTCGAAGAGCAGCCGCGACGGGTCGACCGAATGCTCGGACAGCGCGCTCTCGATGTGCTTGATGAGCTCGTTGTCGTTGAACGACGGCGCGGACAAATTCACGCCCAGCACGAGATCCGGATGCGCCGCGAGCACCTGGAAGGCGGTCTCGATGACGAAGCGGTCCAGCTTCACGCCCTGACCGGAACGCTGCGCGGAACTGAGGAACGCCCCCGGACTCACGATCACCGTGTGCGCGGGATCGATGTAACGCAGCAGCGCTTCCTGATACAGCAACGTGCCGTCCCTGGTCGACACCACGGGCTGGAACCAAAGCTCGAGACATCCGTCGCGCATCGCCTCCTGAATGCGCGTCGCCCAGTCGGTGTCGGCGATCAATCGTGCGATCTCGCTGTCGCTCTCGTTGTGCAGCTCGACACGATTGCGTCCATGGGCCTTCGCCGCATAGCAGGCGGAATCGGCCGCCACGAGCACCTCCGAGGCCGAGAGCATCGGATTGACCGGCGCCACGCCGATCGATGCGCCGACGCGAAAGGTCATTCCCGAATCGAGAAACCGAAACTCGTCCACCTTTTCGCGCAGCCGGTCCGCCACCGCCATCGCCTGCTCGATGCTCGCGTCGATCAGGATGACGACAAACTCATCGCCGCCGAAACGCACGAGCTCGTCCTGCGGCCGTGTCGCCGTTTTCAACAACGACGACAGCGTCGTGAGCAACCGGTCGCCGGCATCGTGGCCCAGCGTGTCGTTGACGACCTTGAAATTGTCGAGGTCGATGTAAAGCACCGCCGCCTCGCGGCCTTCCTGCGTCGCCTGAATGGCCGCGTTCAACGCCGGCTCGAGCTGGCTGCGATTCAGCAATTTCGTGAGCGGATCGCGGGTCGCGAGAAACTTCAGCTCGCGCTCGAGGCGCTTGCGCGAGGCGATTTCCTTCACCTGCTTCTCGGCGACCGTGAGGCGCACGTTGAGAAACTCGGGATGATACGGCTTTGCGACATAGTCGCTCGCCCCCGCGTCGAGAATGTCGCGCAGGTCCTCGGGCTTGTCGTTCCCCGTGCCAACGAGGATGTAGTATTGGTCGCCATCCGGCTGCGCACGCAGATGCCGGCAAAGGTCGAGCCCGCTCATCCCCGGCAACTGCACGTCGAGCAGGATGATCGGGTAAAACCGCTCCAGCAGTCTCGACAACGCAACCTCCGCACTCTCACACGGCACCGTCGAGTGGCCGCGCTTGCGCATCAGCCGGTCCAGCAAGGCCCGCGTGACTGGATCATCCTCGACGATGAGCACGTCGAGGCTGGAAAGCGAGTCGAGCGCAGCGGGAATTGGGAGGGGGTTCAGGGCCATTCACCAAGTTTCTTGGGACGCAGAGAATCCTCGGGAGCGATCCATCCTTGCTGCGCCATATATTCAGAAAGCATAGCGGTGATCTCTCGGGAAGTCCGAACCGTGTCGAAGCTCAAGCCCGAGATCGCCTGTCCGACGGCCGCCGCTCCCGCCGCCCAATAGGAGAGGTTGAACACCGCACCGGGTGTGGCATTGGACCCCCCGGTTGTCTCGAACGACAAAATCGGGACGGGTTCCGGGCCGGACAAATCGTGGACCACGACACGAGTCTCCAGCTTTGTGCCTCCCGCGCCAAGTCCCAATGTCATGCGCAGCGCGCGGCTTCCCTGGTTCACGCGAACGATTTCCCCGGTCACCAGCAGCGCGCGCCGGCCCGGTTTCACCATGTCCGGCGGCACACGCTGGGCCATCATCACATGCTTGTTCAGCCGCGACACCAGCTCCCGGCTGAGACGCCCCGCCAGTTCTTCGCGAAACTCCTCCAGATCCTCGCCCGACCGATCCACACGAAACGTCTCGGGGGGCGCGTGAAAGTCCACCACGAAAATGCGCTCAGGCTTCGGAGGCGGCTTCGGATGATTTGGAAACTTCACCTCCCGCACGCTCACCGAGGCACAGCCGGAAACAAGCACCATCAGCGCGGCCGACCCCATACAACAACACCGCCGCCAACTCATCTGTTTCAGCTTGTCCACGGCCAAACACTTGTCCATTAGAAATCCGCGAATTTCCACGATGCACACTCTTCTCGCGGCCGCAGAGCATATTTCGGATCCCAACCCGCTCATGATCCTGCCCTTCGGGGTGATGCTCCTGAGCATCGCGCTGATGCCCTTCATCAACGCTCACTGGTGGGAGCACCATTATCCGAAAGTCGCCGTCGGACTCGGCGCCATCACCGTTGTCTACTACCTCTTCGCGCTTCACGACGGCGCCCGACTGCTCGAGGTCGCCCATGAATACATCAGCTTCATCTCGCTGATCGGCTCGCTGTTCGTCGTCGCCGGCGGCATTCACATCACCGTCAAAGGCGAGTCGCGCCCATGGGTGAACGCCGTGTTCCTTTTCTTCGGCGCCGTCATCTCAAACGTCATCGGCACCACCGGCGCGTCGATGCTCCTCGTGCGGCCGTGGATCCGGATGAACAAATACCGCATCACGGCGTTTCACGTCGTCTTCTTCATCTTCATCGTCAGCAATGTCGGCGGCTGCCTCACCCCGATCGGCGATCCGCCGCTGTTCCTCGGCTTCCTCAAGGGCGTGCCGTTCTTCTGGGTCATCCAGCATTGCTGGGTCGCGTGGGCCATCGCGATCGGACTGCTCATCGGCGTGTTCCTGATCTTCGACGCCGTGAACTTCCGGCGCGCGCCAAAGGACGTGCGGGATCGCGAGACCGCCGGGGAAACCTGGCGCTTCCAGGGCATGCACAATCTTTTCTTTCTGCTCCTGATCCTCGTCGGCGTCTTCCTCTACAAGTATCTGCCATTTCCCGGCCCTGAGCTGGTGATGATCGGCGCAGCCGTCGCCTCCTATTTCACGACACCCAGGCCCGTTCACGAGTCGAACCACTTCAACTTCGGCCCGATCAAGGAGGTCGGCTGGCTCTTCGTCGGCATCTTCGCCACCATGGTGCCCGCACTCGACTACCTCCAACTGCACGCCGGCGAACTCGGCCTCAGCACGCCGATGCAATTCTACTGGTTTGCCGGCGTGCTCTCCGGGTTCCTCGACAACGCCCCGACCTACCTCACCTTCCTCGCCGCCGCGACCGGCGCGGAAGGACTGAACATCAACTCTCCCGCGGACATCCTCACCTTCATCGGGACGAACAGCCACTTCCTCGTCGCCATCTCGCTCGGCTCCGTCTTCTTCGGCGCCCTCAGCTACATCGGCAACGGCCCCAACCTCATGGTCAAGAGCATCGCCACCCAGCTCGGCGTAAAGACCCCGAGTTTCTTTGGCTACCTGTTCCTCTACTCGCTCCCGATCCTGATCCCCATCTACGGCGTCATCGCATTTCTGTTCTTCTCGAAGTGGGCGATCTTCTAGGATACTCGCACTGCTTTGTTCACCGGCCTCGTCGAAACCACCGCACCGCTCGTCTCCTTCACCGACCAGCCGACCGGTCGCCGTCTGGAGATCGCAGCGCCGGCGTTCGCCCATGAAATCCGCCCCGGCGACAGCATCGCCGTCAACGGCTGCTGCCTCACCGTCGCCGAAAAGCCGCAGCAAACCCTCACCTTCGACCTCCTCGAGGAAACCCTCCGTCGCACGAATCTCGGAGCCCTCGCCATCGGTCAGCGCGTAAACCTCGAACGCGCCCTCGCGGCGAACGCACGCCTCGGCGGCCACTTCGTGCAGGGTCACATCGATTGCACCACCACGGTTATCGAGGTCAACGCAACCGGCGCCGACCTCGGCCTCACCTTCGCCCTCCCGAAGGAGTTTGCGCACTACGTAATCGCCAAAGGCTCGATCGCCATCAACGGCGTTTCCCTCACCGTCGCCAACCTTTTCGACGAATCATTTTGCGTCTGGCTGATCCCCACCACCCGCCGCGAAACCAACCTCGGCGACCTTCGCGCCGGGGACGCAGTCAATGTCGAATTCGACCTCATCGCCAAATACACCGAGCGCCTCAGCCGGCACTAGAAGGCTTCCGGGAACTCGTGGTGAGGAAA
>CALLUD010000032.1 GCA_938011325.1 uncultured Spartobacteria bacterium | reverse complement strand
GGTAAGTTCCGACCTGCACGAATCGTGTAACGAGTTGACCGCTGTCTCAACGAGGAGCTCAGCGAAGTTGTAATGGCGGTGAAGATGCCGCCTGCCCGCAGTAGGACGGAAAGACCCTATGCACCTTTACTGTACGCTGTCACTGTTGTTTCGATTTTATTGCTTAGTGTAAGTGGGAGACTGTGATTCCAGCCTTTCGGGGCTGGAGGAGTCGTCAATGAAACACCACCCTATGGAATTGGAACATCTAACCTCGACCCTTCATCAGGGCGAGAGACACTGGCAGCCGGTCAGTTTCACTGGGGCGGTGTCCTCCTAAAGAGTAACGGAGGATTACGAAGGTTGGCTCAACCTGGTTGGCAATCAGGTGTCGAGTACATGGATATAAGCCAGCTTAACTGCGAGACCCACAAGTCGAGCAGGTACGAAAGTAGGTCCAAGTGATCCGGTAGTTGAATGTGGAATTGCTATCGCTCAAAGGACAAAAGGTACGCTAGGGATAACAGGCTGATCCTGCCCAAGAGCTCATATCGACGGCAGGGTTTGGCACCTCGATGTCGGCTCATCACATCCTGGGGCTGGAGAAGGTCCCAAGGGTTCGGCTGTTCGCCGATTAAAGTGGTACGCGAGCTGGGTTCAGAACGTCGCGAGACAGTTCGGTCCTTATCCACTGTGGGCGCAGGAGATTTGAGGGGTTCAATCCTTAGTACGAGAGGACCGGGATTGACGAACCTCTGGTGTTCCAGTTGTCGTGTCAACGGCACTGCTGGGCAGCTATGTTCGGAAAGGATAAGCGCTGAAAGCATCTAAGCGCCAAGCCTCTCCCAAGATGAGATCTCCCTGAAGAGTCGTGGTAGACCACCACGTTGATAGGCCGCGGGTGCAAGCGCAGTAATGTGTTCAGCTTAGCGGTACTAATACTCGTCCGGCTTTTTATTCTGAGCATTTAACTCAGCAAGTGAAGTCTGCGGCATTTTGCCTGATATGCGGTTGTCAAGGAACGCATCGTTCTTTGAACTGACAATGATGGGGTCGTTAGAGATCTCGATGTGAACAAGACACGTCGATCCTCTGGTGATCCTTGCATGGTGGACCCACCCGTTCCCATCCCGAACACGGAAGTGAAACGCCATAGCGCCGATGGTAGTGCATCTCTAGGTTGTGCGAGAGTAGGTCGTTGCCAGGTCTATGCCCCGCCTTTTGGAAACAGAAGGCGGGGCTTTGTTTTTGAGGGTGGAGTGTTGGTGCGTCGAACGCCGAGAAGTTCCAAGTCATTTCTCTTGCATGGCGTGAAGACGTCCCTATACTTCCAAGCCCTACCGAATTCCGCCAGAGTAGCTCAGCGGTAGAGCAGGGGACTCATAAGCCCTTGGTCGGGGGTTCGATTCCCTCCTCTGGCACCAACTTAAAACGAATCTCATGGCCAACACGAAATCCGCAGCGAAGCGCGCGCGCCAGACCGCCCGCCGCACGCTCATCAATTCCAGCATTCTCTCCGCACTGAAGACGGAGCAGAAGAAGCTTCGCAAGGCGATTGCCGAGGGTGATCTCCAGGCCGCCAAGGAGCGGTATCGGATCGTTGCTTCGAAGCTGGATCGCGCGGCGAAGCGGGGTGTCATTCACAAGAACGCCGCAGATCGTCGAAAGAGCGCATTCAATCGTGCGCTCACGCCTGCAGCGAAGTAATTTTGACGAATCAGTCCTGCTGCCGGGGGCTTGAGCCATTGGCAGCGGGACTTGGATTGTTTCCGGGCTGGAGGACGGCTTCCGGAAAGATGCTCTGCTCCTCGTCGTGCGAAGTGGGGGTTGTTGCTGAAAGCCGCTCGATTTCAACTCGATTCTGATCCACCCGTTCACGATTGGCCCGGAGGTAGCCGGCTCCGAGAATCGAAAAGGTCAGTAAAAGCAGAATGACCTCCTTTGCGGTCATCACGCAGAGGGAAGCTCCAGGCGCGCGATTGCGGCCATCACTTCATCGCCGAGTTTCTGGTAGGACTCGCGTGAACCCTCTTCGAGGAGTTCAGTGCTGAAGGAAATCGGCTTTCCAATGACGACCGTAATGGGATGAAGGCGCGGCGTCTTGGCGCCTTTCGGAAAGGCCTCGTAGGATCCAAAGATGCGGACCGGCACGACAGGGGCCCGGGTTTTCGAAATAACGAGCCCGATGCCGGGTTTCGCGGGTTGCAGCTCACCGGTTTGCGACCTTGTGCCCTCGGGAAAGAGGACCACGCCTTCGCCCTCACGGATCTTGCGAATGACGACCTTGAGCGCGGCCATGTCGTTGCCATCCCGATCGACCGGGATCACGTTCATCGCTGGGAAGAGAGGGCCGAAAAAGGGCCAATTCAGCAGCGTTTTTCGGGCGAGATAGTAGACGCCGCGACGGCAGCAAATGCCAACGAGAGGTGGGTCGAAATAGCTTTGATGATTGGAAGCGAGAATCAGGCTGCCTTCGTCCGGAATGTTTTCCGCGCCGACAACGCGGAAGTTGAAGAGCAGCTTCGCGAGCCACTTCGCCAGGGTGTAGAAGATGTTGTAGACGATCGTCACTGGGCGGAAATCGAGCTGTCGGTGGAAAGCGGCAGTCCACGGCTCAGCAGGGCATTCCGGACCGCGGCAATGGTCGCCTCCAGATCGAGGTGGGTGGTGTCGATCACCACGGCATCCGGTGCGATGCGGAGGGGCGCGGTGTGTCGCGAGGAATCGACGCGATCCCGGGCCGCGACTTCATCCTGCTGGCCTTCCGCCGAACGGCGGCGTTGCCGGACCTCTGCCGAGGCATCGAGGTAGATCTTGTAAGGGGTGTTTGGAAAAACGACGGACCCGATGTCGCGTCCCTCCACGACGCAGTCCTGAAGACGAGCCAGGGCGTGGAGCTCGTTGGTGAGACGCGAGCGCACGGCCGGGAGAGCGGAGACGGTGGACACAGCCTGATTGACGGATTCCTCCCGGAGTTCATGGGTGGGGCGGAAGCCGTCGATTTCAATGAAGGACTGGCCGTTTTCGAAGCCACTGCGAATCGCGGCCGAAAACACCACGGGGAGGATGGATTCCTCATCCCGAAGATCGACCCCGGCGCGCAACACATGCCACGTGATCGCACGATACATCGTGCCCGAGTTGACATAGTGGATTCCCAGTTGGGCCGCGAGTCCCCGGGCGACACTGCTTTTTCCCGAAGCAGCCGGGCCGTCGATCGCGATCACCAACCGGCTCATTGGTGGGTGGCCTCCGCGCGACTTCGATTCACGCTGGATTCGAGCGAGCCCCGGGGTGTCGCGCGTTTCAGGGACTTGCCCGAACGGATCAGGCGGAGGGTTTCCTCGAAGCCGGGATAGGAGGTTTGCACGCACTCCACGTCTTCAATGATCGTGTCGCCCTCCGCAAACAGGCCGGCAATCGCAAAGGCCATGGCGATGCGATGGTCACCGAAACTCTGCAGGCGAGCTCCCCGGAGGGGCGCCCCGCCCGTGATTGCCATGCCATCGTCAAACTCTTCCACGTTCACTCCCATGGCCCGGAGGTTGCCGGCCACCGCAGCGATACGGTCCGTCTCCTTGACGCGGAGTTCGCTCGCGTCGCGGATGATGGTCGTGCCATTGGCAAGCGCGGCGGCAACGGCGAGGGCGGGGATTTCGTCAATGACGTTGGGAATCTCCGCGCCCTCGATGACAGTGGCGTTGAGCGGGCCACCGTGGATGTCGATGGTGCCGCTCGGCTCGCCCTGATCCCTCTCCATGACCTCCACGACCTCCCGCACCTGTGCTCCCATTCGAACGAGCACATCGAGAATGCCCGTGCGCGTGCGGTTGAGCCCCACGTTTTCCACGAGGAGTCGCGATTTGGGCAGTGCGGCTGCGGCAACGAGCCAGAACGCCGCGCTCGAGATATCGCCCGGGACCTGGAAGTCGCGGGATTCCGGCGTCTGGTTGCTGAGAATCGTGATTTCGTTGCCCGAGCGCTTCGTGCTGACGAGGAAATGGGCAAGCATCCGCTCGGTGTGATCGCGGGTCTGAGCGGGCTCGACAACGGTTGTGCGCCCTTCGGCAAACAAGCCGGCGAGAAGGATCGCGCTTTTCACCTGTGCACTGGCGTGCGGCATCTCGTAGCGGATGCCCTTGAGGGGGCCGCCCGTGACTTCCATTGGAAGTGTGGCACGCTCGCCGGTCGCGTTGAAGCGCGCTCCCATCTGCTGGAGAGGCTCGATGATGCGGCGCATCGGTCGCTTCGAAAGCGAGGCGTCGCCCGTAAGGCGGGTCGTAAAGGGTTGCGCGGCCAAAAGGCCCGAAAGCAGGCGGACGGAGGTGCCGGAGTTGCCGAGATAAAGTTCGGATTTCGGCTCGGAGAATTTTCCGCGGCAGCCGTGAACAATGACCGTGCCTGGCTCGGGGTGCTCGATCTCGACGCCCAGCTTGCGCAGGGCCTCCATCGTCGCGAGGCAGTCCTCCCCTTCAAGAAAGTTCGTGATGCGACACGGGCCGTTCGAGAGGGCGCCGATCATCAGCGCGCGGTGCGAGATGCTTTTGTCGCCGGGCACGGTGATCTCGGCGGTGAGCTTGTTGATCTTGCTGACTTTAAAGTGCATCGAATGAGTCGCGCGCTTTCTTCGCTTCACTCAGAGCCGAATGGAGGCGATCGGCGTCGGAGGCGTCAAGCGCGGCGCGGATGTTGTGAAGGATTTCAATAAATTCCGCAATGGAAGTCGAAACTTCCTGGCGATTTGCGAGCAGAATGCCGGTCCACATTTCGGGATGACCTGCTGCAATGCGGGTGGAATCGCGATAGCCGCCGCCAACGAGCTTCCGCCAGTCGGACGTGGAGTGTTGCGAGATCGCGTTGACGAGGGCGGCCGCCACGGCGTGGGGAAGGTGGCTCGTGCGCGCCAGGGCAGCATCGTGCGCGGAGGGCGACATTTGCAGGATCCGACAGCCGACGCTGGCCCAGAACAAGCGGGCGAATTCGAGAACGGACGCCGGGGTGTCTTCTCCCGGCGTAAGCACACAGGTCGCTCCCTCGAAGAGGTCGGGCTGCGCCGCGGCAAATCCAGAGCGATCCGAGCCGGCGATGGGGTGCGCGCCCACGAAGCGGTTGCCGAGAATCGGCTCGAGTTTCGCGACGACAGGACCCTTCACACTGCCTGCGTCGGTGACGAGGGTGTCCTCCATGAGAAGCGGGGCGAGCTGTGCGGCGAGATCCGGCATTGACTCGACGGGGGTGCAAAGCACGACCACCCGCGAGTTGCGGACTGCTTCTGCCAAATCGGTGGTTGCGAGAAATCCCGCCTCTTTGACCGGTGCAATGGCCTCCTCACGTCGGGCCCAAAAGCGGACCTCGACGGGCGGTTGGATTCGTTGCAGTGCCAGCCCAAGAGAGCCGCCGATGAGTCCGGGGCCGAGAATGGCAACCGGGCCGAATCGATCTGCGGTGCTCAGGGGACGAGGAAAATCTTACCCGAGTAAGGATCCTTGACCTCGGTGTTGGGAGGGAATCCGCGCACGTCCACATAGCCGGCATACGGAGCGTAGGGGCTCGTTACGAACCCCGGCTTTCCGGCGACCGGCGTTCCATACTGGAGGTTCCGCTCGGCGGTGGTGGTCGTCGGAGCCGTGGTGGTCGGATCGGGAGCCGGCGTGGGCGTGGCGTTGACCAGAGATTGATCCTCGGCGATCTGAGGCTGGGGCGTCGGTGTCGGTGCGGCATCCGTCACGAAGTCGGTGGCCGTTCCGGGCGTCGCCTGATATCCGTAGCTGTTTCCGCCACCGGTTTGTGCAGCGGAATCCTGGCGCTTACGAGGACGGGACTCCTCCTCACACGCGGCAAAGAGGACGAGAACGAGAGCGGATGGCAGGATCAGCGTCGAGAGTTTCATGATTCGCGAATATCACTAGAGATTCCTTGAATACACAAAGACTGCAATCCTTTTTGCCCGCGCGGTCTGGTGCCTGCTAAGGAACGCGAAAATTTTTCCCGGAATAGGGATCGGTGACTTCGGTATTGGGCGGAAATCCACGCACGTCCACCAGTCCCGCGTCCGGTGCGTAGGGGCTCGTCACGAACCCCGGCTTGCCCGGCACCGGCCTGCCATAAGGAAGGTCGCCCGTGTTGGAGATCGCCGGCGTGGGCGAGGGAGCGGGCGTGGGTGTCGGAGTCGGTTCCGGGACGATCTCGACGGGAGTGGGACTGGGTTCCGGCTCGACGATGGCCGGTTGCGGAACATGAGGCGGAGGCGGGAAGTTTTCAGGTCCTGTTTCGCAACTCGTAAAAACGGTCGCGGCAGCGGTGACCATCAACCCCGGAAAAAGAATCCGCTTCATGCACAAGCAAGATCAGTCTTTTGCGGCGGCTTCAATGTTTTTGTTGAAGAGCTCCGGCAGGTCCGTGGTGACAAGCGGGGACGGCAGCCGCTCGTAGAAACGCAGCGCTTCGATGGGACGGCCGAATTCCTTCAACGGATATATGCCCTTGTGCCCGCCGCCGCCCGGGTCGCGGATGAGGTAATCAAACCCCCGCTTTCCGACGATCACCACGAAATGCGTGATCCCGCTCGGATACCGCACCCGCACAATCACGGGATTGCCTGCGAGCAGATTGCGATCGATCAGCGCATAGGAGGCCTTGTCCTCGTAGGCGTGGCGGGCCAGCGCGGGCGGATAGGCGGCCGCGGCCTCCCAATACAACCAGCCTTGTGGCGTGTAGCCGTCGATTTCGGTCACGAAACGGTTGAGGCGCCCCGGGTCGACGTCCGCGCCGTAGCTGGCGAGCACCATGGCGGCTGAGGTGAGTGCGCACCCTTCCGCCCCGAGGCTGGCCGAGGTGGGGCCCAGCGGGTCGTTGCCCCATCGCGGGTCGTTTTGAAAAAACTGCGGCACCTCGATGATTTTCTCGACGGGAAAATACAGCCCTCCGCTCGGAGGAAGTAGATCGCGCAGAGTGGACCAATGCCAGAACCACGCGCCGACCGCCAGCACCGCGGCCAGCAGCAGAATGGCGAGAATCCGTCTTGCGATCATGGCCACAACGTATTTCTTCGTGGGACCGTCACAATGAGATTTCCCGCGTTTCTCCTCACCCTGGCCATGGCGGCGAGTGCGATCGGCGCGGATTGGAATCGTGCGGTCCTCGATGCGGTGCGCTCGATGCCGGAAGGTGGCGGCTATTCCGTTACGCGCGAGGCGGGGGAGAAACTGCGCTCTTCGGCTCAAGTGAGCGATGGGAAACTGGTGGTGCGCCCTGAGGTCGCGCGGCCGAGCTACTGCTCCGGGGCGACGTATCTGGTCTTTCTCAAGGTCGTGGCGGAGGCGCATCGACGCGGGGAGCTGCAGCTCGACAAAGAGGTCCTCAAAGCGCTGCTGCCCGCCGCCCAGCGCGATGGTCATGGCGTGTGGGGGCGATGGAATGCCAACGGACCCGGCACCGCCCGCTGGTTTCACGAACTCGGTCTCGGACGAAACTTCACCTCGTTCGAGGAGGCGCGCCCGGGCGATTTCATGAAGATTTTCTGGCGCGATGCGGTGGGCGCCAATGAACGCGGTCACCTCGTCATCTATCTCGGCACCGAGACGATCGACGGCAGGGAGCACGTGCGATTCTGGTCGAGCAACAAGCCGGGTGGATTCGGTGAAAAGTCGGTGCCGCGCTCGTCGATTGCGCGGGCGTTGTTTTCGCGACTCGAGCGGCCGGAACGCCTTGCCAATGTAAGCCGCATGCCCGCGGTCGATACCTACCTTGCCGGTCTGCTCGAGAAGGAATCGAGTTTTGCCGAAGCCTGCCGGCTGAGCGGCGTCGAATGATGAGCACGCGTCCCGGTCTGGCGGCACGGGTCAGGATGTGGTTTGACGTTCCGCCGCCGGGAGCGGTGCAGCTTGCGGTCTTCCGGATTGCGCTCGGCGTGATGGTGCTTTGGGACGCCTGCGAGCGAATTCCCACCGCTCATCTCTTTCTCGCGGAGGATGGATTTTTCCCGCGTGCCTTCCAGGATGTCGATCGGCCGTCGTTGTTCTCGCTTTTTGGCGACGGGAACTGGTCGATTTTTCTGCTCGTTATTTACGGGCTGTGCGGACTCGCTCTGGCAATTGGATTTCGCCCTCGACTGGCGGCGTTTCTCGGCTGGTTTCTGATCCTGTCGCTGCACCATCGCAATCCCTACGTCACGAACGGTGGCGATTTCTTTCTGCGGGTGATTTTGCTTTGGACGGCTTTCCTGCCAACGGGTGGAGCACTGACGCCCTGGCGGCAAACTTCCGTGTGGTCACGGGGCGTCTGGGCCGTTTACCGGCTGCAGGTGAGCGTTGTTTACCTGATCACCGCGGCCCACAAGGCTCTCGCAGGCGGCTGGCTCGTGGGCGATGCGCTCGAGCGATCGCTGCGCTACGTGGAACTCACGCGGCCGCTTGCGGAGATTTTTCTGCAATGGGAAGCCGCGTTGCATCCCCTCGGCGTCGCAGTTGTGCTCGTGCAATTTCTTGCGGGCTTCGGGCTCTTGCTGCGATCCCCGCTTTGGCGGGGGATTGCCGTTGCATGGATTGCAGCGATGCAGATCAGCTTCCTGCTTGTCTTCAATCTCGGCTTCTTTCCGTGGATCGGACTCGTCTCGCTGCTTCCGCTGGTTCCCATTCCGCACCGCGCGCCGGAGGTTGCCCGCAATTTCGACTGGCGGGGCATCACCGCCATCTGTGCCGGGACGTTGACGTTTCTTTACGCGGTCGCCTCGCTGGGAATCGAGCAGGACGACTCCACTTACGAGCGCGCGTTCCAGCTGGTCGGGCTGAATCAGCGGTGGCCGATGTTTTCCCACCCATCGAGCTTCTCCTCGAGGCTTGCGGTGGTCGTGCGGGATCGAGGGCGACCGGTCGATCTGATCGCGCTGGATTGGGCCGGGGACGGTGAGTTGCGCGGCCGCGAGTTTGCCTTTCCGGGGGGAGGGGATCGCCTGTATGCCACGCATCGATGGGGGGATTTCCTCGATTGCGTCGCCCGCGATGAATTGTCGGGAGGCCGGTCGATGGCTCGCGAAATCGCCCACAGGATTGGCAGCCACTTTGCCCGGAAGCATCCGGAATTGTCGAAATCCGGCTGGAGCGTCGTGGTGTTCTCGAGACTGAACACCCCGGATGCTTCGGAGGAAGCGGACGACCGCGAAGTGCTCGCGAGGTCGTCAGGTCATTGACGCGTGGCGTTTCTGCGCGCGGCCGAAGACATCGCCAATGACGTCCTCGATCGGTGTTTCCTCGACGGAGAGATCGGTCACGGTGCCGCATGCGAGAAGCTGCCGGCATGTCTCCGCGACGCGATCACGCGGCACCTCGAGGCGGATGCGATTTCCACTTTGCTCGATCACACGTCCGAGCGAGGAGAGATCGGCCGTGCAGCGGTCGACGAACTCCACGTCGATCTGTTTGGTCTGTGCAAACTGGGTGAGCACGTCCTCGAGCGGGCCGTCGAAAAACAGTCGCCCGTGATCGATGAGCACGACCCGTTCGCAGAGCTCCTCGATGTCCTGCATGTAGTGGCTGGTGAGAAGAATTGTCACGCCGTTTGCCGCGTTGTAGCCTTTCAGGAACTCGCGCACCTTTTTCTGGCTCATCACGTCGAGGCCGATCGTCGGTTCGTCGAGAAAGAGCACCTTCGGCTTGTGCAGCAGCGCGGCGATAAGCTCCATCTTCATTCGCTCGCCGAGACTGAGCTCGCGCACCATGACGCCGAGCTTGTCCCGCACGTCGAGCATTTCCGTGAACTCGTCAACGGTGCGGCGAAACTCGTCGCGGTCGATGCCATAGATGGCGCGATTGAGCTCGAGCGACTCGCGTGCCGGCAGGTCCCACCACAGCGCGTTTTTCTGGCCCATGAGCAGACTGAACTGCCGCTTCATCGCGTTTCGCCGCTCCCACGGCACGAAACCCAGCACGCGCGCATCGCCCCCGCTCGGCTGCACAAGGCCGGAGAGCATCTTCAACGTCGTGGTTTTGCCCGCGCCATTTGGCCCGAGAAATCCCACGAACTCGCCGTGCTCGACCGTGAAACTGACGCCATCCACTGCTGCCGTCTCGTCGTAGCGGCGATGAAACAATCCCTTGATGGCGCCCAGCAACCCGCTCTCCTTGCGATAGGTGCGGTAGATTTTTCGCAGGTTGCGGACCTCGATCGCGGGCATGCGGAGAGTTGATAGTCGAGAGATGGCTAGCGTGCCATCGCGATCTGGCGTTTCGCCTCGTAGAGCGCAATGCCGGCGGCGGTGGCGAGATTCAAGCTGCGCGCATTTGGCTGCATCGGGATGCGCAGGCAATGAGCCTCGTTGGCGGCGAGAAGCGACTCGGGCAGGCCCTTCGTTTCGCGGCCAAAGACGAGATGATCGCCGTCCCGAAACTCCGCCGACCAAAGCGGGCGCTGCGTCTTGGTCGTAAAATAGAAAAATCGCGCATCGGGCGCCGAGGCCTGCAGGGCGTCCAGCGAGGGCCAGCGGCGCACATCGACCTCGTGCCAGTAATCCATCCCCGCGCGCCGCAGTGCGCGGTCGTCGATCGAAAATCCGAGCGGTTCCACGAGATGCAGGCGCGCGTCCGCCGCCAGGCAAAGACGGGCAATGTTCCCGGTGTTTGGCGGAATCTCAGGTTCGACAAGAACAACGTGAAGCACGTGGGGACCATACGCCCGGAGAAGCGCCGCGGCGAGGCAGCTCTCCTTCACCGCCGTTTCCGGTGGTTGACCGCAGTGAATCTGCCCCCGCCGGGAATCGAACCCAGATTTAAGGTTTAGGAAACCTCCGTTCTATCCGTTGAACTACAGGGGCGTTTGATAATCAACGCCTTGCGTTTATTTCCTCGGGGTCGGGACGCCGAGTTGGAGGGAAAGTTGGAGTCGTCCCTCAGCGTTTTCATGTGTCTACCGCTTCCTGCCTCGACCGGCCAGCCCATTTTGAGAGGCGTCGTTGCAGGGGTTCTGACGGATTCCGCTTCAGATCGAACGATCAGGGTGGCGATAGACGACGGCACGGCTCCGTAAAGCAGACCGGTGCCCGGAAGGCGGATCAGCCAGCCTCATCGGCTTCGAGGACCTCGAAGACCGTTTGGGGATTCCGGTGCGCCACGTGCCCGTAGGTCGTGGACAAGGCAATCGGAAGGCGGTCCGCCATCGGAAAACCGGGACGGCCGAGGTTTTTCGCGATGTGATTCCACTCCGGGATCTTCGCCTTCCGCGCAGAGTCCGCCAGGAACCACTCGACAACTTTCGGATCCGGAAGGGCACTCAGACGAAGGATCTCTTCCTTCGTCAAATCGAAGAATCGCAGGAACTCCCCGTCCACTCCTGAAGGATGACAAAAACGCTCGGCGAACTCCCCGGGTAACGCATCCGCGGCAAGGAGCCGGGCCTTTGCAAGGATCCGCGGCAGCCACACGCAATCGGCCAGCGTTTCAGTCGGCTTGGGAAGTTTCATCCGGAAGCGATACGCATTCAGGAAGAGAGATCAACACCGAATCAGGGACTGCCGACATGGCTAAAAGCCACGGAGAGGAGCGCCTGCGGAACTACTCTCTTCTGGCAGAAACACGAGGCCCAGCAGGTGAAAGGCATCTGCGCCGTTGTCCTGCGCGAGTTCCTGGATCGACTTGTCAGCCCGCGCCTTGATTCCGTGCTTCTCCAACTTTTGCAGGAGTCCGTCCGTGTCCGTGCGCTTGACCTCGGCCAATGCGGAAAGCGGGGCGTTCACCAGCGCATTGGCGATCGGCCATTTCAGTTGCGGCAGCGTGATGTGGCCCCACGAAAAGACCGAGAGAATGACCACCAGGGAAAACGCCGCGACGCTGGCGCGACCCCAGTTCGATCTCAAGTGATTCCTGAACGGCCGGAAGTTGATCGCGATGTGGGCAACGGTCCCCAGGATGAACACCCAGGAGAACCACTCGTGAGCGAAAGTGACGAATCCCGGCACAATGTCGAAGAACATGAGAATGCCGGTCACGCTCATCAGCAGGAACGAGCCAATGGTCACGGGCGTGGCCCATGTGCGGAGGGAAAAGCGTTTGTGTGGTTCGGAAGAGGTCATTGGAAGGCACTGGTCGTCGGGTCCGTCGTCGGTCGACTCCCGACACGGCGGCGAATCTCATTGTCGGCAGGGTTTCTATATGTGTAATATGCACATAGATGAGTTGCCGGAACGTGTCCAATAGAAATGTGCGAAATGCACATAAAAAGTTGGCGCGCGATCTGCACGGTGCGTTGATCGAAATTGTCAGTGCGATGAATCGCCCGCAGGGGGATGACGATCTCATCCGGGAGTCGGGAATCTCTCTCGATCGGGCGCTTTTTCGGCCTCTCGTGACGATCGAACGGCTGGGACCGATCGGTGTGGTGGAACTGGCCGCGCGGGTGGGCCTCGATTACACGACCGTCAGCCGGCAGGTGGCGAAACTGGAGCGACTCGGACTCGTCGCCCGGCGGGAGAGTGCGGCGGACGCCCGGGTTCGCGAGGCGGTGATCACGAAAAAGGGCCGTGCGCTGACCGACGCCCTCGATGCGGCGCGCGAACGAATGTCCCGGCGAATCTTTGAGGACTGGCCCGAAAAGGATGTGGCCGATCTGGTCCGTCTGATGACTCGATTTGCCGAAGCCCTTCGGACGGACTCCGAACGGGAAGTGGCAAAATAGGATCCAAGTGACGTCGTTCCCGCTCCCCTAAGGAAAATCTTCAAAAGAGGGTGGGCTCGAGCTTTCGGTTTTTGCGGAGACAGGTGATTGAGATTTGGGTCGCGCTGTTATTGGGGATCAGCGCATCGAGAACTGGAATTACTGCGGACGAAAGGCTCGGCGGGAAAATTCCCGCGACGAAACCGTATCGCAGGAGCTGCGGGACCCTTTGGTGGGGGCTTCTTCACGCTCCGGTTTGATCGGCGGTTGAGTCTTTGTCTTCTACCGGCGTCCTTCCTTCGAAAGAATGAAGAATTTCTGCAAGACCGTGCGGGTGGCGCGTAATCCCCAAGAACGATCGGTATGTTCAGGGAAGGCGCCATCTTCAGCACAAGCAAAGTCAAAAGCCCCGCGGTGGAGAGGGCTTTTGCCTGGCAAATTGGCGTCGCGGAGATCCTCGGCGGCACCGAGCGAATCGGTGAAATTGCTCAGCGGAGTGGCGGCACCCTTAAAGGGGTCACGTGGATTGTTCGCGACGGAGCGATGTTGGAGATGGCCGGCGATGGCTTCACGACCAAGCAGGCTGACGTCACTCTCAATAGCGATCGAGCCCGGGTCGATCGGATTTTCACCGTGACCGACAACCAAGGAGCGTTGCGTCTCTTGAGCGGCCGGGAATTTACGGCGGTGGATGCGTTTTCCAACAGCGGAACCCTTCAGTTGGCCGGCGGCGAGTTTGGTGCGCCGTCGCTGGCCAACTTGGGGACGCTTACGGGCTTTGGAACGGCGGCTGTCCGGCCGACGAATACAGATAACGTAGTGGCGACCGGAGGAACACTCGCCTTTGCCAACGGCGTTGAGGCCAGCGCCGGCGCAGGAGAATTGCCAGTCGTTAAGCACGGAAAGGGGCTCTAATTATGAAAACCAAGGACAGTCATACGTATGGGAAGGGTGCACGAACTACGGGTTTGCGTGGACTTCGAAACTGGGGACTTTCGCTAGGCCTTGCTGTGGTGATCGCTACAGGAAGCGTCGCGCGTGCGGAGTATTACACGGATATAATCAGCGGAGGCTTAGGCGAAATCCCAAATACCTACGGCCCGAACGATGATGGTTGGTTTGGTCCGTATCTTCTCGGATTTAATATCGATTACTTCGGATCGACTTATCGTTCCTTCATCATCAACAACAACGGCACGATCAGCTTCGGAACGGCGGGTTTTTTTAATTACACGCCTTCGGACATCCGCACGATGACCTTCGCTCCGACGATCGCTCCTTATTGGGCGGATGTGGATACGCGTTGGGGGCCGGGTTCGGTTTATGTTCGAACGGACATTCCCGATCAGGTGATCATCACTTGGGATCAGGTTTCGTCATACTACGGAGCGGACAATCTCGAGCGCACGGCTTCCTTCCAGCTCGTCATTCGTGGACCCGGCTATGAGGTGCCTGAAGGCGAAGGGAATATTGGCTTCTTTTACAAGGAGGTCGAATGGGAAACGGGCGATGCCAGCGGAGGCTTCGAGGGATTCGGCGGTAACCGGGCTGTGGTTGGCGTCGGAGACGGGCTTGCGGAGATCAACGACGGTGAGTTCCTACTGGAAGGTTCCGGCGAGAGCGGCATCAGCACCCGCGTGCAGAACAGCCACCTTTGGCTGACCTACGACTTTGGTGACGGCAATCCAACACTTGGGCAAACGGAATCCAATCCTTTCATTCCGGATGCCCATCTACCGAGTTGGGAGGGCGGTGAGAGCGAGTTCATTTTCGTCGAAGTGCCAAGCGGTGCCTGGTTCGATCCACCAACCGCCTACGGATTCGAATATACGATGACCTCGGATTCGTTGTTTACACAAATCCTCGGCTTCCCGACTGGATTTGCCGATGCGTTTACGGTTTCAGTAGGTGGAGTGGTGTTGGGGCAATTTGGGCCGGGTGATGTCGTCGATTTTGAGGCCCTCTATGGTTCCGCGGTGGCGTCGTTCGCAATTACCGGAATCGATCCCTTGGTTGATCCGGACGATCCGCTTGCCTTTCCGCTCCAACTGGCCTTCGACAACCCGACGGCGAGCTTTTCGATGACCCCTCTCAACGCTGTCCCCGAGCCCGAAGAATGGGGCACTCTTCTCGTGGGAATGCTCGGTATGGTGATGCTCCTCCGCCGCCGGAGAATTCTGGGAAATCGTTGAAAGTATCGGAACCGCAAAACATTATGAAAGAGAAAGTTCCTGCTGGACCTCGGCGTTTGGATTGGAGCGCTTTGTCGTCTCCTTCACTAGCTTGCGCATTTCATCTCCTGAGCGCGAATCTTGGTTTCTGTTTTGGAATTTCAGCGCAGTTCTGGAGAAGACGTTTGCATGATCAATAATACTTTATCACGCGGTGCTTTAGAAGACTCGCTAAGCGATGCCTTGGCAGTTCCTGAGCCAGGGACTGTTTTGTTGCTCGGCATAGGGCTGGCGGCACTTCTATGGGCGTCGAAGCGGCGAAGGCGATAATTGTAATGGAAGGGTAATCCGCAGATTACCTCGCTTATGAAACAGGAGATCTAATAATTCAACTTGAAAAGAATGCGTCTCCGCAATGGAAAGAAGAATAAGTCGAAGGTTCTGCACCATATGGGAGTGCTCACCGCTCCGGCGGCTGTGCTCGCGATAAATGGTGTGAGCGCAGGCTCTGCGCATGGAGAGGTTGTCACCGTTTCGAACAAACCGCGGACGTTGAGTTTCTCTCTTTCTTCGCCTGCCACGGTTGGATGGGACGTGGATGGGAACGGGCTCTGGGATTGGCGGCTTAGGCGCAGTTCCAGCACTTATACGTGGAGTTGGGGCGGGCATCAGTATCAGTCTACGTGGAGAGTTTTGGCGATGCAGAGCTATCGAAAGGGCGAAAACAGCCTCGGCGGTCGCGGGATTGTAGCGAAATCGATATGGACTGACTGGAGTGGTGGGTATTATTACCAGAATGGTGGGGCGGTAAAGAATCTGGTGCCAGGTTTCAAAGTAGGGCCCGATTTGCCTGCCCGGTATTTCTTCGCGGGCACGACAGAGAGAAGGGGGACCTATACGTGGAACGGGGAGAAATACACGACCACATGGATTGCTGGAGGGTCTAAATATGTGGCACGCTTTGCCAAAGCCTATTCGTCCTATGGTGTCTCGTATCCCGACCGGGCTCTCATTAGATGGAATATGCAAGGATTCGAGAGCGGGATCCCTGGATACTTTGGCTTTCGCTTTGTTGATGACGATGGGGCGACGCACTACGGATGGGCAGAGATGGTGATTACCATCGACGAAGTCGAGTGGCGCAATTCGGAGTTTACGATTACGCGTTGGGCCTATGAAACGGAGGCTGGCAAGCCGATCTTTGTTGGCGGCGTGGTCCCGGAACCTGCGACCACGGGCCTTCTTGCGCTGGCGGCGGGCGCCGTTGGAGTAACCGCCTGGCGTGCCAATCGCCGCCGCAGGAAATGGTGATAACCAATCCGCATAGGTCGCGGGAGCGATGAAATGCCTGCTCATTGGCTGGGACGCAGCTGACTGGCGGGTTATCAAACCGCTGGTTGACAGCGGCGAGATGCCGCACCTCCGGAGATTTCTGGAGGAGGGAGTGATGGGGAACATGGCCACGCTCAACCCTCCACTCTCGCCTATGCTGTGGACGTCGATCGCGACGGGCAAAAGACCTTTCAAACACGGCATCCTGGGATTTACCGAGCCGGATCCCCACGGCGGTGGCGTGCGCCCGGTCTCTTCGCTCTCACGCAAGACGAAGGCGATCTGGAATATTCTCGGACAGAATGGATTCCGCTCGAACGTCATCGGCTGGTGGCCGTCGCATCCTGTGGAACCCATTCGTGGTGTGATGGTCTCGAATCATTACCATCGTGCCACGGATTTGACGAAAGACGGTCGTTGGCCGCTGGACCCGGCTTCGGTGCATCCGCGCCGGTTGTATGGACCGCTCGCGCAGCTGCGGGTTCATCCTGCGGAACTCGAGGCTTCGCAGATTCTGCCGTTTGTTCCAAAAGCGGCTTCGATTGACCAGGAAAAGGACCCGCGACTTCGCACGCTGGCGAAAATTCTGGCCGAATGCTCATCCATCCAGGCGGCGGCGACTGCGGTCATGCAGCTCGAGCCATGGGATTTCATGGCGGTGTATTTCGACGCGATCGACCATTTTTGCCACGCCTTCATGGAGTATCATCCACCGCGTCGTCCCAACGTCTCCGAGGAGGACTTCGAGCTTTATCGGGGTGTGGTGACGGCGGCCTACCGCTTTCACGATCTCATGCTGGGCGTCCTGCTCAAGCACGTTGGGGATGACACCACGGTGATCCTGATGTCCGATCATGGATTTCATCCCGATGCGTTGCGCCCGGAAACGCTGCCGAACGAGCCGGCGGGTCCAGCGGCGGAGCATCGTGGATTCGGCATCTTTGCGATGCGCGGACCCGCTGTGCGACGCGATGAACTCGTATTTGGCGCGACGGTGCTCGATGTCTGCCCCACCGTGCTTCAGCTCTTTGGCCTGCCCGTCGGTCGCGACATGGATGGCCGTGTGTTGCGGGACGTGTTCGTCGAGCCGCCCGAAGTGTCGTGGTGCGAAAGCTGGGACCTCGTGCCCGGTGAGGATGGCGGACATCCCCCGGACCGCCAGACGGATCCGGCCGCGAACGAGGCGGCGCTCCGTCAACTTGCCGACCTTGGTTACATCGAAGACATCCCCGAGGACAAGGTGCAGGCCGCCGAGCATGCCACGCGTGAACTGCGCTATAACGAGGCACGGGCCTACATGGATGCGGGGGTGCCGGTCCAGGCTGACCGGATTCTCGCCGAACTTTGGGAGCGATGGCCCAACGAGGGGCGCTTTGGGTTGCAGAGGTTCTTTTGCCAGATGGCCAGGCGGGATCGCGCCGCCGCGCGCGAGATTCTCGACCAGTTGAAATCGCGAAAGGCGAAGACGGCTCGTGAAGCCGCCGTGAAATGCGTGAGCTGGCGGAATCGGAAGCGTGTCGGGACAAGAAATTCGCTGAATGGAGCGAGCAGGACCAGATGCGCTATCGGAAGCTTGTTAAAGCAGGCACGATCAACCGGGCGACGTTTGCTTATCTCGAGGCGCTTCTCGACGCATCGGGCGGGCGAAGCCGCCAGGCACTGGAGCGTCTTGAAGCATTGACAAAGGTCGAAGCGCGATTGCGCCTATCCGTGCTTACGGAGCTCGCAAAGCTGCATCTGCGGCTTGGTGAGGCGGAAAATGCCGAAAAGCGCCTGCGTGAGATCCTCGATCTCGAGCCGGCTGATCTGGGAGCGCAACTTCTCCTCGCACGCGCACTTCTCAAGTTGGGCCGTTATGAGGAAGCTCTCAAACACGCCACGAACGTGACGATTCAGATGCATCGCTTTCACGAAGCCCACTTCTGGAGAGCGATGGCGTTGGAAGCTTCCGGAGATCCGGAGGCTGCGGCACAGGCTCTGCGCATCGCCGTGGAGATCGCGCCGGATTTTATTGCCGCACATCTTGCCCTCGCGCGCGTCCTGCGGACGCGAAAGGGAGACTGGGCGAGCGCCATACGGCATCGCCGGTTGGCTGCCGAAGCCCGCCGCAAGCGCCTTTTTCGCCGGGCAACATTGCCGGGACCAGAACGTGTGGAAAACCCGGTGGTGGCACCCGCCTCGGATTTGCACCCTGCTTTGCCCAAAAGACCAGTGCCGCTTTCCGACTCGCTGGTCATTGTCTCCGGGCTTCCGCGTTCCGGCACTTCGATGCTGATGCGGATGCTCGAAGCGGGCGGACTGTCAATATTTTGTGACGGAGTTCGAAAGCCCGATGACAGCAACGTCCACGGCTATTTCGAGCACGAGAAGGTAAAACGCTTGTGGCAGGACGCAACATGGGTCCCCGAGGCCCGGGGCAACGGGGTGAAAATTGTCGCCCCTCTTCTTCCCGCATTGCCGCCAGCGGTGCCGCGACGGGTGATTCTTCTGCGGCGCAGTCCCGATGAAGTCCTGGCTTCGCAACGAAAGATGCTCGAGCGGCTTGGTCGACGGCTTCCGGATGCGCAGCAGGAGGCGGCGATTCGGGCGACGTTCGAAAAGCACATGGCAACGGCGAGGAGAATCACACAGCGGAATCCCAACGCCCTGCTACTGGAGCTGGAATTCTCCGATGTCCTGGAAGACCCGCGGACGGCGGCGGGCCGGATCAATGAATTTCTCGACGGAGCGCTCGATGTTGATCGCATGGTCGTCGCCGTCGATCCGCAGCTTCGTCATCATGCGAGCGGGAAAGCAACCGGTTCGCGGAGTGCCGGGCCTCCGCCGCCGTCGGAAACTCGAAAATCGCAGGCACCCCCCGAGCACTCGTGACAGTCTTGTGGAGCACATTGCACGAGACGCGGCGGAGCAGTTGCCCGCTTCTTGTCGTAATGAACGCCGTCTTCCGCCAGCGAATGTCGTTTCTACGCGACTCGGCGACACCCTCCTGTTGATTTCGGAGCGTTCCGATAAGAAGCCATCGAGAGCGGAACGTGCCCGGACTTTGGACGCGATCCTCGCGTGAGCTGCGGCTCTGTCAGGAGGCCGCCCTCGGCTCAAGCACGGCTTCGAGCGCCTCGTCGACGGTGGAGACGGGCAGAAATGCGATGCGGCTCCGGGCTTCCGGGGGAATGTCGGGCAGGTCCTTCTCGTTCATGGCGGGAATGATCACCTTGCGAATTCCGACTCTGAGCGCCGCGAGCGACTTTTCCTTGAGTCCACCGATTGGCAGCACGCGACCGCGCAGCGTGATTTCGCCGGTCATGGCGACATCGGAGCGGACGTTGCGGCCGAGGAAGAGCGATGCGATCGCGCAGAACATGGCGACCCCTGCGGAGGGACCGTCCTTCGGCACGGCGCCGGCGGGCACGTGGACGTGCACGTCGTGTTTTTCGAAGACCTCGGAGTCGATTCCCAGCTGGCCCGCACGTGCGCGAACGAGGCTCATTGCGGCCTGCACCGATTCCTTCATCACATTGCCGATCTGTCCGGTGAGCGTGACCTGGCCCCGGCCCGGGAAACGCACCGCCTCGATGTAGAGAACCTCGCCGCCCACGGGAGTGTAGGCGAGCCCGGTCACGACGCCGGGGGCATTTGTGCGCAGATGCTCCTCGCGCACGTATCGCGGCGGCCCCAATGTCTCCGAGACAAACTCCGGCGTCACTTCGATCGCCGCGGACGCTCCCTCCGCCACGCGCGCGGCGATGGCCCGGCAGACCGCGCCGATTTGCCGCTCGAGTTCGCGCACGCCGGCCTCGCGGGTGTAGCTTTCGATGATTTGAACGAGTGCCGGCTCGGTCCAGCGCACGTCGTCTGGCAGGCCGTTTTCCGCGAGCTGGCGCGGGACGATGTAACGTTGCGCGATGCCGAGCTTCTCGGATTCCGTGTAGCCGGGCAGATCGATGATCTCCATGCGGTCGCGCAGCGGACCCGGAATGCCATCCACGAAGTTCGCCGTCGCGATGAACAGGACCTGCGAGAGATCGAACGGGAGGTCGAGGTAGCGATCGGAGAAGCTGTGATTCTGCCGCGGGTCGAGCACCTCGAGCAGCGCGCTGGCCGGGTCGCCGCGAAAGTCCGCGCCGAGCTTGTCGATTTCGTCGAGCATGAGCACGGGGTTGCGCGTGCCCACGCGGCGGAGTTCCTGGATCAACCGGCCCGGCATCGCGCCCACGTAGGTGCGGCGGTGGCCGCGAATCTCCGCCTCGTCGCGCAACCCGCCGAGACTGATGCGCGCAAACTTTCGCCCCAGCGCGTCGGCGATCGATTGTCCGAGGCTTGTCTTTCCAACACCCGGAGGCCCGAGCAGGCACAGGATCGGTCCCTGGCCGGTCGGGTTCAGCTTTCGAACGGCGAGAAATTCGATCAATCGCCGCTTCACCTTCTCGAGGTCGAAATGATCGCGGTCGAGAATTTCACGCGCCCGCGTGAGGTCGAGCTGGTCTTCGCTGAGCTTTGACCACGGCAGGTCGGCGACCGTTTCGACGTAGCTGATGGTGAGGGAATATTCCGGGCTGGCCGCGGGGATGAAATCGAGCCGCTTCAGCTCGCGCTCCATCTGCTGCATCACCGCTTCGGGTGGAGCCGCCTCCTCGAGCCGCCGGCGCAATTCCTCGACCTGCTCGGCCGTGCCGGCTTCCTCGCCCTCGCCGAGTTCGCGCTGGATGGCGCGAATCTGCTCCCGGAGGTAGGCCCGGCGCTCGGCATCGGAAAACTGCGCCTTCACATCTTCGCGAAGCCGCTGCTGGATGCGTGCAATTTCGAGCCGGCTCGCGAGCTGGCGCTGCACGAGCTCGATGCGCTTGCGAACATCGAGTTCCTCGAGCACGGCCTGGCGGGTGTAGACCTCGCCCTCGATGTGCGCGGCGATGAAATCGGCGAGCAAGCCCGCGTCTTCGAGCCTTTCGAGCAATGCCTGCGCTTCCGAGGGAACCTCCGGCATCAATTGCGCAAGCTCGATGGCGGAGGCCCGCAGATTGCGCACCGCCGCCTCCCACTCGGGACTGCTCTCGGCGGGATAAATCGACTGCCGCACCTCGATCTCCGCGCGGAAATAGGGATCGGTCTGGATGAGCTTTCGCAGCGAGAATCGCTCCAGCCCCTCGACGAAGAGCACGGAATGCGTTTCCGATTGCCGCACCCACTTCAAGACGCGGCAGATCGTTCCGAAGCCATAAAGGTCCGGCGCCTCGATGGTTTCCTTGGCCGGGTCGTGCAGGGTGATCGCACCGAGGAGCTTCGAGGTCGGCAGTGTTTCCTCGAGCAGTTTGTGCGCGCCGGCATCGCGGAGCCCGATCGGCAGAATCACGCCGGGAAACACCACGACGCCTCGCGTGGGAAGAATCGGAAGTTCCCTGGGGATTTCTTCGAGTCTGGAGGGACGCTCGCCGGTGTTCCGGGGCGTTTCGGCAGCCGGCTCCTCCGAGTCGGCACGCAGCGTCATGGGATCGGCAGGCGAATCCATAGCAATCCGTTCTCCTGTTCGGCGCTGATTCGATCGAGATCGACCTCGGGTGGCAGGTGCAGCTCGCGTTGAAATCTTCCGGCATCGATCTCCATGGCGAGAACCCGCACGGCGCGCCCGTGCTCGGCGGTCGGGTGGGGAGGAGTGCGCGAGCCGCGGATCAGCAGTCGCCCGGGCTCCACGAGCAGTTCGATTTCGTCTTTGGCCACGCCGGCGAGATCCACGCAGATGCAATACGCCGACTCGCAGCGAAAGACATTGATTGCCGGTTGCCACGTGGCGGGGTGGGGCGACGAAATGCCGGTGATGTTCTCCCACGAGAGCTCGGTGAGCTGGCCGTGCAGCCAGCGAAGCTTGAGGGAGCGGATGCGGTCCATGGTCTCAACGTTTCGAGCGTCGACACTTCTCCAGTCCCATGGAAATCGGGGGAATTCAAGCCTTTGAACCTGGCGGGATGGCGCCGGGTCATCGAGCCGCGAAGCTTTTCGAGTGTCGATTCAGTCCTGTCCGGCGGGGCGGCGGCAAATGGCCGCGGGTCTCGTTGCCCGGCTGAGCAAGGTGATTTCGAGGGTGGCCATCCTTGATCGATCGATGCGGATACCGAGTCGTGCGTCAGCGGCTCGGCATGGCGCAAACTGGCGAAGTTTGTCTCTCCGGTTTGGTCGGGGAATCAGACGGCGTGTTTTCGGCCATTATTTTTCTGACATTGTCCCCGGTTGGTTAAGTTCCTCCAAATGGTGGACTTAGCGATGGCGGAATTCCGCCGCTGTGTCACCGCGATGGCAATTTTGTCGCATCGAAATTCCTGTTGGCACGACCGGTGCTAGGGAGCTTGCCAATGGGTTTGCCCCCGCGCAGCCCCCTCATCGGAAGTATCGGGAGGAGTCGTTCAAGGAGCGGGTTAACGGATAACAAACGATGAAGAAAATAGCATTAGCAATTGTCGCGGCACTGTCGGTTTCGAACGTCCTGGCGGAACTGGTTATTTATGAGGGTTTCGATTACACGGTGGGCTCAACGGTCGCCGGGAACGGAAGCTGGATTTCGTTAAATCCCGGCACTCCTCCCGTAATTGCCAGCGGTAATCTGACAACTCCCGGGCTTGAACCTCCAACAGGAGAAGAAGTGTCCTTTGACGCGGGAAATATCCAGGAGGCCCTGATGGGATTCTCGGCATTGACTTCCGGAACGGTCTACTACTCTTTCGAGTTCCAGTTGACGACCAAACCCACCGGCGCAACTTATAGCTTCTCCCTATCTAATAATAATACGTTTTACGCCGCGGCGGTTTGGTTTCAGGCGGCGGAGGAGGGATTCAGCATTGGATTGAGCAATCGCTCCAACACGACTCCAATCTACGACACAACCGTGCTTAGTCTGAATACCACGTATTTCGTGGTGGGGGCTTATACTTTCAATCCCGAGACCGGGGACAATGTCTCCTCGCTCTGGATTAATCCCAGCCCGGTGACTTTCGGAGGGCTTCCGCCGGCGCCAACTTTGACCGCAACCGGAGGCACCGATCTCGACACGATCTCCCAATTCCTGCTTCGGGGAGCTAATGGTTCTCCATCCGGTATTCTCGATGAGGTTCGCATCGGCACCAGCTATGCGGACGTTACCCCGGTCCCGGAGCCACAGGTTTTTGCGCTTACGATGGCTGGGCTGTTGGTGGCGGTCGTAATGCTGCGGCGGCAGCGTAATGCCTGTTAAAGAATGCGTTAATTAGCGAGTATAATTAATTCCGCACTGGAAACGATGAAACCCGTGATTCTTGGAATCGTGGCGTTGCATGTAGTTTCGGCAACGCAGGCGCAGCTTCTTATTACGCAATATTATGAAGGGACCAGCAATAACAAGTGGCTTGAGCTTACAAACGTTGGCTCTTCGACAATATCCGATCTGTCGATTTACAAGATATCGATTTGGTCGAATGCGAACAGAGAGGGGTATAAGTCGAACGGGACTCCGACCCTGACCATTTCCCTCTCGTCCGGCTCGCTTGCGCCTGGACAATCATTTCTGTTGGCGCATTCTTCAGCCGGCATTCCAGACTATGCGACAGCCAACCAAACCAGCGGTAGTTTAAGCTTCAACGGGGATGACTCGGTGGCTCTATGGTCGGGAACAACATTCGCCACGAGCAGCGTTCTCGACGCCATCGGGTTTACAAGCAGCACGGAAGGAGAGGATACCAGCTATGTTCGCCTCACGCTTGGAGCAGGGTGGAACACGACCTCCGGGTCGGGGGTCAAGGACTTCTCCAGCGTGTGGGGGCAGGTTTCGCTAGCGACGGTGGCTGACGCCAAAGCGAACGAAGATGCCAGACTTGGCTATTCGTTACTTACTGCCGTCCCTGAGCCGCATCAGTATGCGGTGGCGATGGGGGGCTTGCTGGTGGCTGTGGTGTTGTTGAGGCGTCGACGTGTCTGAGGTGTCTGGGTGAGGTCGGTGGAGAGGCCCCGCGCTGCCAGGCGCGGGGCCTCTGGTTTTATCGAGTCATAACCGGCGTTTTCCCTTTGCGTCCTTCGGGTGGTTGGCGTGAGATAGCGCCTCCATGTCCGTTGTGCCTGAAAACATCCACACCGAGTTTCACCGCTTTTTGGGGGCTGCCGAAAAGGAACGACTGCTGGGGCAGCGCGGGGTGGTGGCATGGCTGGTGGGCCTGTCCGGTTCCGGCAAGTCAACGATTGCGAACGAGGTGGAGCGGTTGCTTCATGCGGAGGGGCGCTTCACGGTCATTCTGGATGGCGACAACCTTCGCAGCGGACTGAACCGGAATCTCGGCTTTTCCGATGAGGATCGCCGGGAGAACGTCCGCCGGGTCGCCGAGGTGGCGAAGCTCTTCATGAGCCAGGGGGTGATCACACTCGTATCACTCATCACGCCGCGGGAGGAATTTCGGAAGTCGGCGGCGGAGATCATTGGCCCGGCCTACCACGAGATCTACGTGAAAGCGCCGTTCGAGCTGTGCGCGGAGCGGGATCCGAAGGGGCTTTACAAAAAAGCCGCGGCCGGTGGGGTCGCGAACTTCACGGGGCGGGACAGCGGGTTCGAGGAACCGGCGTCCCCGCATCTTGTGCTGGACACCGCCGTCGCGCCTGTGGAGGAATGTGCGGCTCGATTGGTCGCGTTTTTGCGCGAAAAGATCGCGCTGAAATGAATCGAAGGTCTGAAGCCTGAATGCCGCGAGGCATTCGGCCCCGCGAAGGCGGGAAATGGTCAGGACCTTCAACCTCAACTTTCGACCTTCGACCGAATCACCATGCCTGATTACAACCTGAGTCACCTCGATCAACTGGAAGCGGAGGCGATCTTTGTGCTGCGCGAGACGGCGGCGCAATTCCGCAAGCCGGCGCTGCTCTTTTCCGGCGGCAAGGATTCCATCGTCATGGCGCACCTCGCGCGCAAGGCGTTCTGGCCGGCCAGGCTGCCGTTCCCGTTGCTCCATGTGGACACCGGCCACAACTTCCCCGAGACGATCACCTACCGCGATGCCTACGTGGAGAAGCTGGGCGCGGAACTCGTCGTGGGATCGGTGCAGGAGTCGATCGATACCGGCCGCGTCGTCGAGGAGAAGGGGATCAATGCCTCGCGCAACAAGTTGCAGACCGTCACGCTGCTCGACACGATCGAGAAGCATCAGTTCGACGCCTGCCTTGGCGGAGGCCGTCGCGACGAGGAGAAGGCGCGGGCGAAGGAGCGGTTTTTCTCGCACCGCGACGAGTTCGGGCAATGGGATCCGAAGAACCAGCGGCCCGAGCTGTGGAATCTCTTCAACGGCCGCAAGCACGAGGGCGAGCACTTCCGCGTTTTCCCGCTCTCGAACTTCACCGAGATGGACGTGTGGCTTTACATCCAGCGCGAGGAGATCGAGCTGCCGAGCCTTTATTTTGCGCACGAGCGGGAGGTCTTCGAGCGCAATGGCAGTCTGCTGGCGGTGAGCGAGTTCGTCACGGTGCAGGCGAGCGAGAAGATCGAGAAGAAGCGGGTGCGATTCCGGACCATTGGCGACGCCACCTGCACGGGCGCCGTCGAGTCGAACGCGACCACGATTCAGGACATCATCGACGAGGTTGCGGCGTCCCGCCAGACCGAGCGCGGCACCCGCGCCGACGACAAGCGCTCCGAGACCGCAATGGAGGATCGCAAGCGGGAGGGATATTTCTAGCCGCGAAGAGGCGCAGGAGTCGCAAACGTGGATGAGAACAGAATCTTTGAACTGTGTGACCAGATTCGAGAGACGGCGCTCGCCCTTCATCGATTCCTTCGACATGGGCACTTGGAAAAGGTCTACGAAAATGGCCTCGCCCATCGACTGGCGGCAGCTGGCCTCCACGTCGCCACGCAATATCCACTCAACGTAAAGGACGAGGATGGAACGGTTCTTGGAACCTACGTGGCTGATTTATTGGTCAACGACGAACTGGTCGTTGAGATCAAGGCCTTTCGTGCGCTGGCCGACGAGCATGTTGCTCAATTGCTTGGCTATCTCCGTGCGACCGGGATGGAGCACGGTCTCTTGATCAACTTTGGTGCACCGAAACTTCAAATCCGAAAATTTGCACTCTCGGCACTCTAACAGCAGCTTCAAAACCTCTTGCGCCTCTTTGCGGCAATAATCTCATGGATATTTTACGTTTTACCACCGCCGGGTCCGTTGATGACGGCAAGTCGACCTTGATCGGCCGGCTGCTTTACGACTCCAAGAGCATTTTCGAGGATCAATACGCGGCGGTTGAGGAAAGCTCGAAGCGACGCGGCGACGCGGTGGTCAACCTCGCGCTCCTCACCGACGGCCTCAAGGCCGAGCGGGAGCAGGGAATCACGATCGACGTTGCCTACCGCTATTTTGCGACGCCGCGGCGGAAATTCATCATCGCCGACACGCCCGGGCACATCCAATACACGCGGAACATGGTCACGGGCGCCTCGACGGCGAACCTCGCGATCATCCTCGTGGACGCGCGCAAGGGCGTCATCGAGCAGACGAAGCGGCATTCGTTCATCGCCGACCTGCTGCGCATCCAGCATGTCGTGCTGGCCATCAACAAAATGGACCTCGTGGATTACAGCGAGGAGGTCTACAACAAGATCGTCGAGGACTACAAAGGCTTCGCCTCGCGGCTCGACAACCTGGTTGACATCACCACGATTCCCATCAGCGCGCTCAACGGGGACAACGTCGTCGAGAAGTCCGACAGGATGCCTTGGTATCAGGGCTCCTCGTTGCTCTATCACCTGGAGACGGTTTACGTCGGCGGCGAGCACAATCACGTTGACGCGCGCCTGCCGGTGCAGTGGGTGATCCGGCCGCAGTCGAACGAGTGGCACGATTTCCGGGGCTACGCGGGGCGCGTGGCCGGTGGCGTGTTCAAGCCCGGCGACGACGTGACGATTCTCCCGTCCGGGTTCGCCACGAAGATCAAGGAAATCTACGGTGCGAACGGCGCGGCCGACGAGGCGTTCGCTCCGCAGTCGATCACGGTGACGCTCGCGAGCGAAATCGATATTTCGCGCGGCGACATGATCGTGAAGGCGAACAACCCGCCGAAGGTCGAGCAGGACATCGAGGCGATGGTTTGCTGGTTCTCCCAGACTCCGATGGTCGAGCGCGGGAAATATATCCTGCGCCATACGACCCGGGAGACGCAGGCGGTGGTAAAGAATGTCCGCTATCTGGTGGACATCAACACGCTCCACAAGATGGAGGGGCCGCAATCCCTTGCGATGAACGACATCGGTCGCATCGTGCTCCGGACGGCCGTGCCGCTGATCCACGACTCCTACCGGCGGAATCGCACGACGGGGTCCTTCATTCTGATTCATCCGGGAACGAATGAGACCGTCGCGGCGGGCATGATCATCTAGCCGAAAAAAAACGCAAGTTACGCGAAAAAAAGATTGTCCCGGCGCGATAGGCGCTTTATCAATTCCCAAGCATCTCGGGTAAGCGGGGGTGCATAAAGAAAGCAAAAATATCATGATCAGAAAACTTGGTGCGTGCCTGATGGCTTTCGTGGTTGCGGCTAGCTTCGTCCCCAGCAAGGCGGAGGCTGCGAGCAACAATGCGACAAACAAGAAAATCGCGAAGTTCTTCGCGAAACTGAAGAAGATCCCGAATCGGGGAGCTCCGCCGGTCCCGACTGCCAAGGTCAAGCGTTTCACGCTCAAGCTCGTGAAGCTCGATCCGAAGAAGGCGAATAAATACTACAAGCAGGCGACCCGCAAGTATGCCTACCCGGTCCTCGCGGCCGAGGCCAAGAAGCTTGCGAAGAAGGTCACGAATCAGGTGGGCAAGTCGAAGGATCTCACTGCGCAGCAGATCAAGAAGATCAGCAAGCAGGTTTCGACCTCAGAGAAGAAGGCTGAGAACCAGGCTCACCAGAACAACTACGCTGCGTAACGTTCGTTCTCGAGTTTTGTAAACTTCAAACTCTTTGAAAGCCGGAAGGTGTCTTCGCCTTCCGGCTTTCTTTTTCGGTCTTGAAGCTTGCAAGAGGCGCCCGCCTCCGATAGTCGAAAGGCCCCTAGGGAAAATTTGTTCATGGTGCGTTGTTTTCTCCTCTCCATTCTCGTTGTTCTCACCCTCGGAGGCTGCGCCTCGCCAATCGTGGAGCGCAAGGTCCCGATCGACATTGCGGCCGACGAGCGAACCCCTGCCAATTACCGGCTCCATCCACGGGATGTCGTGCATATCTCCGTGTTCCAGGAGCCCGACATGGAGACGGAGCAGCGCATTGCGCAGGATGGCACCGTGAACATCGCACTTGCCGGCCGGGTCAAGATCGGCGGGCTCACCGTGGAGGAGGCTGCGGAAGCCATCGCGGGGAAACTGAGGGGTGCCTACCTCGTCAATCCGCAGGTTTCCGTGCACATCGTCGAGTATGCACCACACCGCTTTTCCGTGCTGGGACAGGTGAACGCCCCGGGTGCCTTCGAGATTCCCAGCGAAGAGGTCGTCACGCTGCCGACGGCGGTCGCAATGGCCGGGGGAAACACCCGCATCGCCAACCTTCGCCGGATTCTTGTCACTCGCAAAAAAGCGGAGGGCGTTTATGATATCACGGTGAACCTGTCCACCCCGCAGGGCCGCCAATTCGTTGTCCAGGAGGGCGACATGATCTTTGTTCCCGAAAGTCTCTTTTAATGAACACTCCGACTCTCACGCCGCCGCCTACTGGCCCTTCCTACGAGATGGCGGCCGACAATGATCGCGGCTTTTCGATCGACTTCACGCGTATTCTCGATGCGATCAAGAAGCATTTCTGGATCATTCTGCTGTTTCTGACGGCGGGCGCGGTGGGCGCCATTGCGTTTCTGAATATTGCCACCCCGATCTACCAGTCGGTCGCAGTGGTGAAGGTCGAGCAGCGAATCAAGGATGCCTCGCCGACCATGACGGTTGATGGAGGCTACGAGGACCTTCGCAGTCTGGAAATGCTCGGCACGATTCAGCGTGGATTCCTTTCCCGCTCGCTGCTTCTCCGCGTGGCGGACAAACTCAAACTCACGGACCGCCCCGGGTTCATTCCCGCGAACACCCCGCCGGCGGACAAGGAGCAGGAAACGATCGAAGCGCTGGCCAAGCACATCAACGCGCAGGTGATTCGGGGAACCCGTCTTATTCAGGTGAGCTTCGAGAATCCGAGCCCGGAGCTGGCGACCGAGGTCGTGGATGCGGTTCTTCGGGAATACATCGCGCTCGACGGCGAGCAGCGGTTGCGCGCCGCGAGCGGCAGTCTCACGTATCTCGAAAGTGAGCGGGATCGCCTCGAAGCCAAGCTGCGCGAGACGCAGATGAAGCTTTCCGAGTATACCAAGAAGCTTGGCAGCATCTCGGTGGACAGCGAGATGAACATCATCGCGGAGCAGTTGCGCGAACTGAATGCCCGCCTCACCGTGGCCAAGGCCGAGCGGCTCAAGCTCGAGGCGGACTTTGCCCAAATTCAGGAAGTGAAGGATGATCCGCAGGCGCTTCTCCAGATCGCCAGCGTGGCCGAGCTTCCGGAGGTGCAGGAGGTCAAGGTTCGCTTGAACGAGATTGATGGGGAGCTGGCCCGTGCCCGTCAGCGTTATGGGTCTGAGGCTCCGCAGATTGCGGAGCTGGTCAGTCAGCGTGAGGGCGTGGAGGAAAGTCTCTATGCGACGGCCCTCCGTGCGCCGCGCACCGTGGAGGTTGCCCTTCGTGCAGCCATCCAGAATGAAAAATCGCTCGAGCGCGAGACGCAGGCTCAGGAGAAGAAGACGATCGAGGTGAAGGACCTCGCCATTCAGGCCCAGGTGCTTCAGCGCGAAATCGAGACCGATCAGGCGGCCTTTCAGATTACGCTCCAGCGTTTGAACGAGGAAATGGCGGAGGCGCGAAGCCAGCCGATTTTCATTCAGACGGTGGATCCTCCTTCCCCTGGAGTTCAGGTCAAGCCGCGTCCGTTGCTCGTCGTGGCCGTGGCGCTGTTCCTCGCCCTTGGTGGCAGTGCGGCCACGATCTTCCTGCTGGCGATTCTGGACACCTCCTTCAAGTCGGTGGATGACGTGGAGCAGAGCATGGGAATGCCGGTGCTTGCCGCGATTCCGAACCTGCCTCCGATGACGGGCAAGAACGCGAAGAAGGACGACCCCCGCGCGGAGTCGCGGCTGCCGTTGCTCGAGGATCAGCACTCCACCGTCAGCGAGGCCTTCCGCACGCTGCGTGCCTCCTTCCTCATGCTGGAGACCGAGCAGCCGTATGTGCTCATCACCAGTGCCACCCCGGCGGAGGGCAAATCGTTCTGTTCCATCAATATCGCGGTGGCACTTGCGCAGCAGGGGCAGCGCACGCTCCTGGTCGATGCGGATCTTCGCAAGCCCGCCGTGGAGAAGCGTCTCTTCGAGCGTGGCCGGGCGCCCGGCCTCACCGACTTCCTGTTGGGCGAGGCGGATTTCGACGACATCATTCGGGAAACACAGGTTCCGAACCTCTACGTGATTACGGCGGGCCGTCACGTTTCCAGTCCGGCCGAGTTGCTGCTCCGTCGCGAGCGATTCCGCGACATGCTCTCGCAGATGGAGGCGAAGTTCGACCGCGGCGTTGTGGACTCCGCACCGTTGCTCGCGGTTTCCGATACGCTGAACATTGCCAACAACTTCCGCACCATCGCCATGGTCGTCCGCTCTCACAAGACAGCACGGCGCCTCGTGAAGCGTGGCGCGGACCTGCTCGCGCGGGCCGGTCATCCGTGCTCGGGCCTGGTCCTGAACATGGTTCCGGCGAGAGCCGCGGCGTATTACTACTACTACAGCTACGGCACGGGCCGCACCTACGGCGCCCCGGTCAACGATCAGGAAGTCCCGCAGACGTAGAAAGCGGGTCGAGCGTCGAGCGTCGAACGTCGAGAGCAGGAAGCGAGTCAGTAGCCGCGAAAAGGCGCGAGGAGCACAGGGGTTGACGGAGACGAGCGTCGAGCGTCGAGAGACGAGCGTCAGGCGTGAGGACGGGATGGGTCGAGCGACGAGAGGCGAGGGCCGGAGCGCAGCGGAGACGCTGCCGCATGGCGGGCAATCGAGGGACGAGCGTCGAGAGCGCCGGTAGGACTGCGACCTCCGGGCTCGACACGCTGAAGCTGTAGCCGTTTTGCACTGCGAAACGGACAATGACAACGATCGGATTCCGGTTCCGAGGCCTGAAGTTTTAAATGGCTAAAAGTCTTTTGGAACTCGACGCCTCGGCGCTCGTCTCTGGACTCTCTCTTTCTCTTGTGCGCCTCTTGCGCCTTTTCGCGGCAGCTACGCGCCTACTCTGCTCTCGACGCCTGGCGTTCTCCCTTTCGCGCATTTGCACTCCCGAGGAAGTGCCTGGATTTCAGAAGCCTCTCGTCTCTCGACGCTCGTCTCTCGACTCCACTGCTTCCCGCCTCGCCCATCCGAGGGCGATCCAGATCAGGAAGAAGAACTGGAGAGAGACAATCTGCATGGGGAAATCGATTGTCGCGTGCAGGGAAATCAGGGCGATGGCGATGAACACGCCGCCGCGAACGGTGAACTCCCGACCGGTGGGGATGGTCTTCGCAAATTGTTTCAGGGCGCCGACGATTCCATACGCGTATTCAAACTCCTCGTTGCTGTCCGACGCCTGCCGTGAGGATTTGCGGGCGAGCCCGTCGATGCCGAGCCGGAGGGCAGCGGGCACGAGGAGCAGACCCCAGAGAATGGATCCCGCATACCCCCATTCGACGACGGTCTGGAGGTAATCCTGGTGTGCCACCCAATAGGGCGCGGAGTTCGCGATCTTGTTGTCCTCGATGTATTGATAGTGGGAGTAATAGAAACTCCCCGGTCCGAAGCCCGTCCATCCGGCCTCCGGGATCATTTCGAGAAATTCAAGGTAGGCCTGGGTCCGCGTGTTCTCCTCGAGGCCAGTCTTTTCCAATTTCTCGATACGCTCCCACGAGATGCTCATGTAGAGGCCGATGGCGAGCACGGCGACTGGAATCGCCACCACCACAAGCGTCCGCAGGGAGAATCCCCCGGCATTCCGGGAACGGCGCTGGCGGCGGATCGCGAAAAGAGAGAGAAAACCGAACGCGATCAACCCGATCAACCCCAGGCCGTAACCCGCCTTCGATACATTGATGTAGTTCGCGGAGAAAACGACGATGGCCGCGGCCATCCAGATCGACCAGCCGCGCTTGCCGTGCAATCGCGTCGCCAGCGCCGTAGCCGCGATGACCGGCCAGAACAGGTTGATGAATGAGGCTCCATTTCCCCAATAGCGGTAGGTCGCGAAGCTCAGGGGAAATTTTCCATTTTCGCTCCGCAACGTGAAGACACCCGGCAGGAGCTTTTGGAGATAGAAGAGCGTAACCATCGCAACCGCCGTGGCGAGCATGGTGGCCATCAGAGCCTGGCACCATCGCGGAGTATTCCAGAGATCGATCGCGATGAGGAGGGCGCCAAGCAACATGGTGGTGCGAATGCAGGCTTTCAACCCCAGGTCCGGATCGAGGGAGCCAAATTCCAGGATGAGGTCGAGGAGCTGTTCGGAAAGCTCGATTTCGTGCTCGTCCGCCCAGTTCTCGTAGAGGCCGAGGCCGGTCACACACCACCCCAGCAACAGGATCAGCAGGCCGAGCACCCACGGAATCCATCCGGTTCGCGGCAGGGCAAATCCGACCATGTGGGCGAGGATCCAGATCGCGACCGTCGCACCCATCGCGACGTTGAACGCCGCCATCCCGGAAAGCCGCGTCAGCCCGAAGTTGAACGCCGCGAAGACGATCAGCGCGAGAAACAGGACGCGGGAGAGGGTGAGGAGAAACGTGCCGCAGCGATTGCGCATCCTGTGCGAGAAATCGGGAATCCGCCGGGCGATCAAGACAAAAACTTGCCTTGGCGCCGCAACGGGAGCATATCGTTCGGTCGCCCCTTCCCCCCGATTGGGCCGTCCAGCTGCTGCATGAATACTTCGACCAATTCCGACCCGTCGGCTCGCAAACGCCGTTCCGTCCCGATCTGGAAACGGATCTGGGATCGCTACCAGCAGTTGAGGCTTCTCAACAAGATCGCGGTCTGGCTGCTCATCCTGTCGATTCCGATGGGCATCATCGGGTTCAAGTTTGCGCGCCCCCTGTGGCGGTATATCCGGCAGGCCAATGCCCTCCGGGTGGCCGATGCCTGCCTTGCCCAGGGCGACCAGGCGGGTGCTTCCCTCGCGTTTCGAAAGGCCATTCGCATCAATCCCAAGAATCCCGAGGTGTGGAAGAAGCTGGCGACCTTCCTCGAGGGCGAGAATTCTCCCCAGTCCATCGACATCTACGACCGTCTCGCGCGGCTGGAGCCGGACGTGAGTGAACACCGCTATCGTGCGGCCGAGGCGGCGACCGAGGCGGGACAGTGGGAGCGGGTTCTCGAGAACTTGAAGAAGCTGCCACCGGAGGAGCAGAAGAGCGTTCGCGCCGGCGTGCTGGAGGCCCGCGCCCAGGTTTCCCGCGGTTTCCTCAAGGAAGGAAGGGAGGCGGCCCAACGGGTGCTTGAAGTCGAGCCCGACAACGAAGCCGCCCTTTTCTACACGAAGGTGGCCCGGCTGCGGAGCGGCGGCGTCAGCGACATCCTCGAGACCGAGCCGGACCTGCAGGCATTGGCGGATTCCGACAGTCCCTTTGCCCTCGAGGCGCGGCGTGAACTGGTTCGCGCCGCCATTCAACGGAAAGACTACCTCGTCGCCTCGGCCCGGGCGGCAAAGCTGGCTGAGTCGCCGGACGCGACCGTGCAGGATCTGATGCTGCACATGGATACGGAGTTTGCGACGCAGAGCTTCACCATGCCGCTCACCCTCAGGAACCTCCTCGAGCGCACGATCGACCGTCCTGCGGACTTTGCCACGGCCACCCGGTATTTGATCGACCGCGGGCAGACGGAAATGGTGCACCGCTGGTTGACTGCGCTGCCGGAGGATCGGGCCGGTCTGGAGCAGGTGCGGCAGGCGAAGTTGAACGTGGCTCTTGCGCAACGCGAGTGGGATCGGCTCTTCGAGCTGGTGGCCGCGGAGCCGCCTTTGCTGTCGAAGGAAACGGTCGAGGCGATCGAGGAGGTGCGGCAATCGGTGGCCGCCGGCAGGGGCGCGGCGGTGGACGAGAAGTGGGCGGAGTTGCTCAATTCGCAGGGAGACAATCCCTTTGCCCTCCAGCTCATGGCCCGTCTGGCGTCGGCGTGGGAATGGCCCTCGGGTGCGGAGCGGGCCTTCCTCGCCCTGAGCAAGGCGACCCCGCTGGAGCCCGGCGTGTGGAGAAGCCTGTATTTTCTCACCCGGCCTCGCAGGGATCTGCCGACGACTGCGCGCATTCTCAAGGGCTGGATGGAGGCCGATCCGCGCAATCGCGAGGTCTCAACCGATCGGGTGATCACGGGCTTCCTGCTTCAGGAGGACCTTGTGGAGCTTCGACGCATCGCCATGGAGAACCTCGAGGTGGCCCCGCAAAATCCGGACTTCCTGCTCACTGCGGGGTTGATCCTTGCGGAGCTGAACGAGCAGGAAAAGGCTGCGGAGTTGCTGGATGCGATTCCGGAGCCGGCCCGGCTGAGCCCGCAACGCGGGATTTACGTGGCCTACGCGATGGCGCGCAGTGGGCGCACCGAGGAGGCAACCCGGCTGTTGACTCAAATGAAGGGCAAATTCGCTCCGACCTTTGCCGAGGAGGAGGTCCTCATCAAGAGGGCCGAGGCGCTTGCCCGCGGAGATGCCAAGGTCGAGGAGCGGTTGAAGGCGGAAGTCGCCGCGAACCTCGAAGCGGTGCGGGAGCGTGAAGCGGAACTCGCGAAGATGCGGGAGGAGCAGGAGAAGCGGGCCTCCGAGGGCGATGCCATGCTGGATCGCCTGGAGCAGGAGCGCGCGCAGCGCGGGAGCGCTGTTGGAAACTTCGACCTGCCGGCACCGGGAGGCGCGGATTCCGAGGCGCGGTATCAGGAGTTGCTCAAGGAATTGCAGAAACCGGCCAACTCGGAGCAATGACGGAGAGCGCCCGTCCGGCGTCCGCTTCGGCAGCGGCGTCCGTGCATCCTTTGCCGGTCCTTCTTCTTATCACCCTCATTTGGGTGCCCACGTTGCTGCGTTTGACCGCCGAATGGTCGTTGAACCCGCAGTATTACTACGGCTGGGCGGTGCCGCTCCTCACCGCCTACCTCGTTTACGAGAGGCTGGCATTTACGCCGACCCCGGTGCCTCCGGCGCGCGTGGGCTGGGTGATGGTGTTCATCGTCCTGTGCGCCTTGCCCCAGTTGCCCCTTCGCTGGCTGGGGGAGGCCAACAGCACATCCCGTCTTGTCAGTTGGGCGATGTCGCTTTGCGCGGGGGGCATCACGGCCGCGCTCCTGTATCTGAGCGGCGGCAGGCCGTGGGTGCGGCATTTCGCGGTCCTTGGCTTTCTCTATGTCGCGGTGCCATGGCCGGTTTTCATCGAGCGACCCCTGGTGCAGGGGCTGATGCGCATCAATGCACAGATTGCCGCGGAAGTCGTCACCTTCGCCGGCGTGCCGGCAGAGGCCACGGGCAATGTCATTCACATCCCCACTGGTGTGCTGGGGGTGAACGAAGCCTGCAGCGGAATTCGTTCCTTGCAATCCACGCTCATGGCCGCGGTGTTTCTCGGACTTCTGTATCAATGTGGTGTCCGCGGTTGTTTGTTGCTGGTGTTCAGCGGTGCGGTGATCGCCTTTGTCTGCAATGTCGTGCGCACCGTCTTCCTCACCTGGCAGGGCGCCTTTCACGGCATCGAAGCCACCGAGAAGTGGCACGACTCCGCTGGCTTCGCCATCCTCGGCGTCGTTCTCGTATGCCTCTGGCTCATCAGCCGCTTCCTCGAACGCCAGGAGACAGCGGGACGCGAGTCGAGAGCCGAGCGTCCAGAGCAGGGATAGGCGAGGACCGCCGCGAAGAGGCGCAAGGAAATAGGGGTCGAGGGACGAGCGACGAGGGTCGAGGGTCGAGGGAAGTCTGCAAATGTTGCCGGGACCATGATTGCAGAAGGGGACGCCCAAATGCCATCACTCGACCCTCGACGCAGGTCCCTCGACTCATTTTGTTCATTTTTCCTTGAACTAGGTGAATTGATTTGGAAACTTCCAGCCCAATCGATGCGGTGTTGTCACGGCGCTCGAAATGGTGCGGGGTGCGCGACGAGAACGCTCACCAAGGGCGGCAGCATGCTTGAATCCCTCTCCCGATGATGCGGGGTGCGGAAATGGATCTGAACGGAAGTCCGGCACGCGCGTCCGAAGTCGCCCTTACGGATTTCCAGCGCGACTGCATCGAGATCTTCGTGCGGGCTTCTCAAGTGCTTGCGGTGCCCCGTTCGATCGGGGAAATCTACGGACTTTTGTTTGGGACGTCCGAACCGCTGGCGATGGACGACATCGTGGCGCGGTTGGGGATCAGCAAGGGTTCCGCCAGCCAGGGATTGCGGTGGCTGCGGGAGGTCGGTGCGCTCCGCGTGACCTATGTTCCCGGTGATCGTCGCGACCATTATGCCGCGGAGACCGAACTCCGAAAACTCGCTTCCGGCTTTCTTCGCGAGCAGGTGAATCCGCACCTCGAAAGCGGCAAGGCGCTCCTCGCGCGGCTGGACGAATCCGCGGAAGGCGAGGGCAAATTCGCCCAGGAACGTCTCCGCAAGCTCCGCCGCTGGCATCGCTTCGGGGGCCAGCTCGTCCCGCTCCTCCTCCGCGTCGCGGAGAGGTTTTAGGGAAATTTAGAAATGAAGAAATTTGGAAAAGCTGAAACAAGGAAGCAGGCATCTCTGCATTTCCCGAGTGAAATGCAGAGATCAAGAAACTCAGAAGAGTTGAAATAGGAAAACGCATCTCAGCATTTCACCTTTTCCACGTTTCGCCTTTCAGCCTTTCATCTTTTCATCTTTTCAGCATTTCAGCATTTCAGCATTTCAGCATTTCAGCATTTCAGCATTTCAGC
>CALLUD010000031.1 GCA_938011325.1 uncultured Spartobacteria bacterium | reverse complement strand
CTTCCCCGCGTTCCGCAGAGCGGAACGGCTACAGGTCGCGGCCCAGAGGTCCTCGACCCTCGTCTCTCGACGCTCGCTCCCCTCTTGCGCCTCTTTGCGGCAACCCGCGGAAGATGAGTGCGAGGGTGAGCGCAGTGAAAACGCGCTACTGCTCGATGCGCTCGAGCTTGAAGCCGGCTTTTTCCAGCAATGCGATCACGCCGCGATCGCCGTCGAGATGGCCGGCGCCGATTGCGAAGAAGAACGAGGTGTCGGGATGCGCGCGGAGTTTTTCGGCGATGCGCTCCGCCATGATTTCATTGCGCTTGTAGAGAAGCCGCTCCATGAGCCGTTCCGTGAGTTCGGGGTTCTCGCTGCGGCCATTCCACTTTTCGAGTTCGACGGTGAGCGAGGGAAGATTGCCGCTGAGGTAGGCCTCGGCCAGTGATTGCGCGGGTGAAACGCCTTCCTCGCGGGCGTCGCGCATCTGCTGAAGAGTGTCCTCGAGGATGGCGATCTGATCCTCCTCCGGCAGCTCGTCGAAGATCGCGAGCTGCTCGCCGGGAGTCTCGATGCCGCCGGTTTCCTTGCCGGCCATTGCACCGCGCTGAAACACCACGGTGTCCATCGCGAGGACGCCCGGGTATTTCATCTGGTCCTCGAGCAGGACGAGCGACGCGGCCAGCGCCCATGGTTTGAAGCGGATGAGCGGTTCGATTTGCAGATCGGGATGAATGGCCGCCAGTTCCGTCTTCAGGTCTTCGATCGTTTCCGGCGTGAGCTTGTCTTCGAGCGTGCCTCCATCGGGCAGCACCATCGAACTCGAGAGACCGAAGATCGTGGCGGGATCCATGGGAATCTCGGTGTAAACGCCGTCGGCACTCGAGAGCGCCTCATCGACGGATGGCGGGAATTTGGAGAACTCCGGCCGGGGCAGATGAATCGTGCCGAGGAGCCAGGAATCGGCGCCGCCGGCTGGAGACGAGATTTTCCACAGCAGCGGCGCAACGATCTTCGAACCGTGGATTTCGGGCTGGGGTTCCGGCCCGGGTGTCTGCGCGTGCAGGACCGCGGGCGCGACAAAGCCTGCGAGCACTCCGCACAGGAGCGTTCGCATCGGCCTCCGAGCGAAGCCGCGAGCCCGGAAGCCGAAATTCACGAGAGCCCGAAGACCTCGCGGGCGTCCGAAATCTCGCCCGTGACGGCGGCGGCGGCGACCATGAGCGGGCTCATGAGGACGGTGCGGCCGGTCGGTGAGCCCTGACGGCCCTTGAAGTTGCGGTTGCTCGAGCTGGCGCAGAGCTGCTCGCCGACGAGCTTGTCGGGGTTCATGCCGAGACACATCGAGCATCCGGCGCCGCGCCATTCGAAGCCGGCCTCCCGGAAGATGTCCGCAAGACCAAGCGACTCGGCGATCGATGCCACGCCCTGCGAGCCGGGAACGACGATGGCTTTGACGCCCTCCTTGACCTTGCGGCCCTTGAGGTAGCCGGCGACTTCCTTGAGGTCGCTCAGGCGGCCATTCGTGCAGCTGCCGAGGAATGCGACATCGACTTTCGTGCCTTTGATCGGCGCGCCGGAACGCAGGCGCATGTGTTCGAGCGCCTCGACCGCGGTGGCGCGATCCTTCTCCGGAAGCTCCTCCGGTGCGGGCACGTTCTCGTCGATGAACACCGCCTGGCCGGGCGTGATACCCCAGGTAACCGTCGGAGCGATGTCCTCGGCGTTGAACACGACGACGTCGTCGTAATTCGCGTCGGGATCGCTCGCAAAGCTCTTCCAGCGCGCGACGGCGGCATCCCAATCCGCGCCCCTGGGCGAGTAGGGACGGTCCTTCAAATATTCGAACGTCGTTTCGTCGGGATTCACGTAACCGACGCGCGCGCCGCCCTCGATCGACATGTTGCAGACGGTCATGCGCTCTTCCTGCGTGAAGTTGTCGAACGTGGTGCCGGCGTATTCGTAGGCGTAGCCAATGCCGCCGTTCACGCCGAGCTTGCGGATGATGTGCAGGATGACGTCCTTCGCGTAAACGCCGGGCTTGAGCTTTCCGTTCACCTCGATGCGGCGGACCTTCGGCTTGCGAATGGCCATGGTCTGCGTCGCGAGCACGTCACGCACCTGCGAGGTGCCGATGCCGAACGCGATCGCGCCAAACGCCCCGTGCGTGCTCGTGTGCGAGTCGCCGCAGGCGATGGTCGTGCCGGGCTGCGTGATGCCCTGCTCGGGGCCAACAATGTGAACGATGCCCTGCTTGCCGGTGGGCAGATCAAAAAACGTGATGCCGTTCTCTTCGCAATTCTTCCGCAGCGCCTTGATCATCTCGTCGGCGAGACTGTCGGAGAACGGTTCCTCGAGTTCGTCGGTGGGGACGATGTGGTCGACCGTCGCGAACGTGCGATGCGGCATGAGGACCTTGAGCCCCAGATCGCGGAGCATTCCGAACGCCTGCGGGCTGGTGACCTCGTGAATAAGATGCGTGCCAATAAGGAGCTGGGTCTGGCCGTTTGCCAGTTCCCGCACCGTATGCGCCTGCCACACCTTATCCAACAACGTCTGTTTCATAGAAATGTCCACTCTAGGCGGTCCTGCGACGCTGCGCAAGTGGCCGCCTATGGAATGGTGGCCTTCAAACGAATGCAACGCGCCGGGCTGGCGCCCATCGGGATTTTGTCCCGGGCGCGAAGCTGCGTCGGCGTATCGACTTCCACGACGGTGTCGGAACTGCTCCACGAATCGGAGTCGGCAAGGTTGCTGGTGACCTCGATCGTGAGGATCACGTCCTTCGCGTCGGGATTTCGCGGAGCGCCGAGGCGCAGGTATCTCGCGCCGTTGACCACGGCCTCATCGATCTTGATCGCGTCGGCGTCCGACGAGAGCGGGTCGAGGCCGAGGGCGTATTCCATGACGTTGGCGAGGCCATCGCCATCGGGATCGGCAAGATTTCCGGCGATATCGGCATTGCCGGCATCCGCGCCAAACTTCGTCTGTCGCCACGCTTCGATTCCACCGGTGATCGCCACGTTCACGGTCGTGGTGGCGGCCATCAGGGGATAGACGCCTTTCTGGCCGTCGTCCTGCACGCCCACGGTTAATGTCGCGGTCCCTCCGGGAAGTGCGTTCCGATTCGCCACGGTGATTCGCCCGGAGAGCGGATCGATTGCGAAGGCGCCGCCCTCATTGCCGCCGACAATCGCATAGGTGAGCGAGTCGCCCTCGGGGTCGGTGCCCGCCACCTGGCCGACGAAGGTGCCTTCCACCGCGCCCGGGGGCACGCTGAACGAATACGGTGCGCCCGTGAATGCCGGAGCGCCATTGATGTTGAACGGCCGCAGCGCGCTGCCCGGGATCACCACCGGGCTCGCAATGCCCGGGCCGGTCCACGCGACCGCGAGATCGTCGCCGCCGGTCGTCTGCCGGTGGCGCACCTCGATGTAATAGCGTTGCCCGGCCGTGAGGGTGCGGGCCGTGGAGGCCTGCGATGCCTGAGCCGTCCACGAGCGCGGATCCACGTAGCCCGAGACGCTGGCGACCTGCACGGCCCCTGCCGGGTTGTCGTTCGGGCTCAGCAGCAAAATCGATTCCTCGTCGCTGGAAATGTAGAACCGATAGCTGCCGGTGGTCGGCGGGACAATGTAGGCGCGGATGCGCGAGCCGAAGTTCTGCCGGAATTCCGTGCTGGCATCGAACGAGCTGAGCACGCGGGAATACGTGGGCGAGTTCGGATAGCGCGGATCGTTTGGCAGGGACGCAAGGCTGCCGGTGAAGTTGGTGAACACCTGCCGGACGATGCCGGTCGCCTGGATGGCATCCGCGGCGAGCAGGTCGATGGTGACGGCGTAGGTGCCGTGATTCGTGGTCGCGACGTTGAGGGTGACGCTGGATTGAGCCGCAGCGGCGAGCGCGGAGGCATCCTTCACGAAGACGCGTCCCGTCGTCGGATCGACATCGAAGATCGCCGCGCCGGTTCCGCCCGACACGCTGAACGAGCTTCCACCGCCCGGAGGCACCACGAAACCAATCGTCGCGCCCGGATACGCGTTGCGGCGGGCGCGCATGGCGATCCTGGAGTTGTCTGCGGAGATGGTGAACGTGCGCGTCACGGATCGCAGCGGATACTCGCCCTTGAGGCCGCGATCCTGCGCGCCGATCACGAGATTGGTCGTGCTGCCGGGATGAATCGCCGAGCCATCCGCGACGGTGATTTCGCCGGTGGCCGGATTGATCGCAAAGGCGCCGGAATCATTGCCCGATACGATCGTGTAGGCGAGCTCTTCGCCTTCGGGATCGGTCGCGGTGGCCTTGCCCACGAACGTTCCGGGAGCGGAGCCGGCGATCGTGGAGAACGAGTTTGAGCCCGACCAGGTTGGCGCGTCGTTGAGGTTGAATGGCTGCAACGCGCTGCCGGGAATGATTGTCGGCGTGGTGATGCCGGGACCGGTCCACGCCACGGCGAGGTCCTCTCCGCCGATGCCCTGCCGGTGGCGCACCTCGATGTAATAACGCCGACCGGCGATGAGGGTGCGCGCTGCCGAAGCCTGGCCGGGCTGCGCCGTCCATGAGCGCGGGTCCACCCAGCCGTTTACGCTGGCGATCTGGGCCGCCGCCGCCGGGTTTTCACTCGTGCTCAGGTAGAGCGCCGAGTCGTCGTCGCTGGAAATGTAGAACCGGTAGGTGCCGGTGGTCGGCGGGACGACGTAGGCACGAATGCGCGAGCCAAAATACTCGAGGTTTTCATGGGGCGCCTCGAAGGAGGTGAGCGTGCGCGTGATGTCCGGCGAACCCGGATAGCCGGGATGGGTGGGCAGGGCGCTGAGGGAGCCGTTAAAGTTGCGCCAGATCTGTCGCACGATGCCGTTCGTCGGGAGGGTGTCGGACGCAACGATCTGAATCGTCACGGCGCCCCGGCCGCTCATGGAGGGCGAGCCGTCGTCGGTGGCTTCGAGCAGGAGCGTGTAGCTTGTGCCGGTGGCGGCGGCGAGTGCGGCGGCGTCCTTTACAAAGATGCGGCCGGTATGCGGCTCGACGTCGAAGATGCCGATGCCCGTCCCGGCGATGATCCGCGTGGTGTGCGTATCGAGCGGGTTGAAGTCCCTGATGGTGACCGTGCCCACGGTCGCGCCCGTGTAGGCATCGCGGCGCACGCGCATCGTTGCGGCGGGTATTGTGGGAGCGCGGTTGATCGATGAAGGCGCGAGGTAGAGACCGGAAATCACCCGACGGGAAAATCCGGGACCCTGCCATGCCACGGTGACGTGGTCATCACCGACACCTTCCTTGTGGCGTGCCTCGATGTAGTAAACGTTTCCGCCAATCAGCGTGATCGCGGCGGACTTCTGCGAGGAATTCTGGTCGAACGCGTAACGGCCCGTCGCGCCGGATACGCTCGCGCGCACGGTGGCATTGGCGGGATCGCTGTTCGAGCTGAGACGCAGTTCGCTGGCGTCGTCGGAGGCGATCCAGAAGGTGTAGGAGCCGGTGGCCGGCGGAATGAGGAAGCCGGTGATCGTGCTGCCGTAGCGTTCCCCGTGCTGGCCCCCATCGAACGAGGTGAGCGCCTCCTGGGAGTCGGGGCTGTTCGGAAATTTCGCGGCGTTCGTGAGCGCGCTCAACGGGTTGCCGCTGATGTCCTCGTAGTAGGTGCGGACGATTCCGCCGGGGCGATAGACGCCAACAAGCGGTCGGAGATCCACATTGACCGTGACCTCGGTGGACAGCGCGGGATTGCCCTGATCGGTCGCGCGAATCGTGAGAGGAATCGTGACAGCCGTCGAGGTTTCGAGCGCGGATTTGATCGTGATGACGCCCCTGTCATTGATGGCGAAGCGGCCCTCGGGATCGCCGCCGACAATGGCAAGTGTCGGGAAATCGAAGTGGTCGGGGTCGCGGGCGTCGACAGTGAAGATTTCCGTGCCGACCCGCGTGCGGGAGAAGACGGTGACCGTGCCACCGGTCAGGATGGGCGGCTCGTTTACGTTCGTGACCGTGACCACGACGCGGATCGACTCGTTGAGCGCGGGGTTCGCGGAGTCGGTGATGCTCACGACGCATTCGATGGTCGCCGGGTCGTCCCAGCGCGTGGAAAGCGTCTCGTAGTTGAGAGCGGAGGGGTTTGCGACGCGGAGCACGCCGGTGGTGCTGTTGATCGAGAACGCTCCATTGGAATTCCCCGAGGTGATCGAGAACGTGAGCGGATTTCCACCGTGGGAGTTGCGCGGAGTGATGGTGCCGACGGTTGTATTGAACGGCGAGTTTTCCGGGATGCTGAATCGGGCCGGCTTTATCGCCTGCGGGGCCGTGCCGCTGATGACATAGGCGCCGATCGAGCCGTAGTCGCTGTAGCCATCGCCCAGCGGGTCGCCGCGGCCGACGCCGCTCACCCGCAACGTGTAGTCGCCGGCCGGCAGATTGGCCGTGACGGTGGCGTTGATATCGTTTGGCGGATTGTTCGATGCCTTGAGGACGTTTGCGCTGTCGTAGATTTCGGCGAGCAGGTCGAGGTTCGGTCCCGCCGAGACGGGGTTGACCGTGAAGGAGACGACGCCGCCCGTGGTGGTGAAGCGGAATGCGTCCACATCCTCGCGAGTCTCGATGATGCCCTCGTTGCTCACCGAGCCGTTCTCGTAAACCTCGAGATGGCCGGCGGTGGCGAAGGTGGCGCCGTAATCGTCGGCGCGATAGCGGACGGTATTGTTGTTGTTCGTGATGATGCGGAGGTCGTCCTCGGTTTGAGTGGCGCCGGCATACTCGCCCTTCGACCATTGGCTGAGGTTCTTGTAGTAGCCGACGCCCATGATCGGCGCCCAGCCCACGGGATCGTTTCCGTGCCCGCCGTAGTATCCCTCCGAGCCCTTGCCGTCGTGGGAGAGGCCGAGGGTGTGGCCGACCTCGTGGGAAATGGCCTCCGCGGAAGCTTTTCCGGAGGTGTAGAACGCCCAGCAGACCTGGTCGCTTGTCGAGTTGAAGGACCCGATGACCGCGACACCGCCGGCGCCGGGCGCGGCCGTGTTTGTCGGCGTGACGATCACGCGCTGGCGGCTGTTGCGCGGGGCGGCCTCGAAGACGGCGCGATTGGTGGTGATGTTGATATTGAAAGGCTGAAAGTCCTCGGCGACGCGCTGCCAGACTTCCTTGATCTGTGCGTTGCTCACGTTTGCGGGCTGCGCGGCGAAATTTCCCCAGCCGACCCAGGGTCCCGGGCCGCCTTCGAAATCCAGAAAGACAACCGCACTGGCGCCGGGAAGGCTCTCGAGAGGCACGATCCCGTTCTGGGATGGCGGATACGGCCCGTTTGTGGGATGCGTCTGGGGCACGTATTGGGGATCGGTGGCAGCCTGGGCGGTGTCCGCGGAGTCTCCGTCTTCCTGTGCCGGCGGCATGCCGACGCAGATCACCTGGTCGAGTTTTCGCGGAACGAGCATCGAGGTCCCGCCGGGGCCGATCGGTTCGAGCCGGTAGGCCTGTTCGCTGTCGTCGAAGCGCACGTGGCCGAAATATGCGCCCGCGACTCCGGGGGCGGTCTGGCGCTGGAAGGTGTAGAAACCGGGTTGCGGCGAGGTGAGGCGCCCCTGCACCACGATGGGCTCGCCGTTGCCGCCCTTTTCCAGCAGGTCGATCGAACCGGAGGCTGCAAGTCCGCCGGGGAGGGCGAAATTCACCGTGCCGGCGGATTCATTGATGATCTGGCCGAACCAGGCGTCATCGACGGGAATGGGCTCCGGTGCGTTCGGGTCCTGTTCCATCGAAGCGGTGGGCGCCGGGTCCGCGTCCTCGTGTCCGGGCTGATAGGCGACCTCCGTCGGGACGGGGGTTGGTGCCGGGGTCGCAACTGGCGCGGCGGCAACGGACGGAGTCGTGGCCGCCGGAGTGGTCGGTTGCGAAGCCGTCGCGGCGGCGGGAGCGGAGGCGGTTGGCGTGGAGGCCGTGCCGGCGGGATCCTTCGCCACTGGTTTGCAGGACGAGAAGATCGCGATCGAGGCAAGAACGAGCGCGGCGGGCAGGGAGGAAAATTGGCGCATCAAGGGAGAAAAGAAAGGTGAGGCACGATACTGACAATATTTGCATATGCCAGCAATTTCCCCCCGCTGCCTTGACCTGTTCCTACGCTTGTGTTTTCCGACCTCCCTGTCGATGATGAATCAACTCCCAGCCTGACCCATCGCATGCCTCAAGATCTCACTGACACCTGGCGCCTCAAGAAACACGACAGTGGCGAAATCTTTGGTCCGGTTCCTTTCGAAAAGATTCTCGAATGGGCGCGAACCGCACAGATCGCCCCGCAGGACATGATTTCGGACGATGGGGAGGTCTGGACGAAGGCTCCGATGAATCCCGCGCTGCGCATGGATTACATCGTGAAGCTCGACGACGACCATTACTACGGTCCCACGACTTCCGAGGCGCTGCTGGAGTTTCTTGAAAACGGGGAGATTAACGCAAAGACGGTGATCCTCGACTGCTGCACGAGCGAGGAGAAGCCGTTCGGCGAATGGGATTTTTTCCCAAAGCCCGAGGAGGAGCCGGAGGAAGTCACCTTCCGGAGCCCCGGCAAGGGCCTGGTGCGGCTTGGGCTGCAAAAGCGCATTCGCGAGCTCGAGGTGAACCTGCTCGAAAAGCGCCGCCAGCTCGACATGGCGGCGGACACGATCCAGCGACTCGAAGCGCGCGTTCGCGAGCTCGAAGCGCGGTTGCGCGAGATCGCGGGATTCGGCCGCGGCGAGTAGGCATCGATGGCCGAAGCGCGGGAGCGCATTTTCGTTTACGGAACGCTCCGGCGCGGGGCGTCGAAGGATGCCTGCGTGCATTACTCCGGGGTGCGGTTCGTCACGGCGGCGAAGGTGCGCGGGCGGCTTTATGATTTTGGTGACTACCCCGGGCTGGAGCCCGATGAGAATGCTCCGTGGGTGGCGGGGGATCTGCTGGATGTGACGCCGGCCGCGCTCGTGGAACTGGACGCCTGGGAAGGGATCGGCCCGAACGAGCCGCAGCCTTTTCCCTACGAGCGCGTGCGGGTGACGGCCGTGACCGAGGCCGGCGAAACGGAGACCGTGTGGGCGTATCGGGTCGCGCCGTGGTATCGCGAGGGCCGGCCCGTCCTCGAGAGCGGCGACTGGTTGCGCCGGAACGGCTGATTACCGTGCCGGCAGCGGCTTGATCCGGATGCGCACCTTCTGCGCCTTCGTCTGGTAGGTTTGCCCGTTGAGGATGAACGTGCCCACGATCCGCACGTTCTTGACGCCCGGCTTTGTCGGGTGGCCGGTGAGGATGCCCGTGTGCTTGCGAAAACGGGTTCCTTCCGGAATCGAGTTTTTCACGGTGTAGGTTACGCTTTCCACGGTGAGGGTGGGGTCGACTTTCGCGCGCACAATGCGGCGGCGGATGGGATCGCCCTGCACGAAATGAAATTGCTTCCGGCCGACAAACTCGACGGCATCCTCGGGAATAATGTCGCCCGGATAAATCGGCTTCAGCACCGAGAGGGAGGTCTGGGTGCCGGCGGCATTCGGATGAAGTGCCAGCAGATGGGCATCGTCGTTGAATCCCACAATGACCGGGGCGGAGGCACCGGCGGGAAGATCGAGCGGCACGATCGTCGGGGAGCCGGTCCATGCCGCGGCGTCCCAGAAGTTCAATTTGCCGCCGGTTCCGAACACGAGCTGGCCCGATGCGTTGAGGAAGGAGGCGTAGCCCTTGAAGGTCCTGGTGTCCCCGGTGGCCATGGAGACGACGTGGATGTCCTCGGAGGCCGTGTCGAAGCTGGCGATGCCGTTGTCGCTCAAATGAAGGTTGTAAACCGACTCGGCCGGACCGGCGAAAACAAAGTTGTATCGCGCGGTGTAGTTCGTCCACGCAGGGTAAAGTTCGAGGCGGTAACTGCCATCCGGGACGAACACGAGCACCGCGATGTCGCCGCGTGCGTTCATTGCCAGATTGGCCGGGTGGAGGACCTCATTCGCAGCCAGCGCGCTGCCGAGAAGGCGCGTCGAGCTGCCATCCCACACGGCGGCGCGGAAGTGGTTGCTGCCATCATCGACGAACAACACCGCAGCGCCCCCGTCGCTGACTCCCTGCACCTGACCGCCGGTGAATCCGTTGGGCAGCGGCACGGTGGTCGGTGGCAGCGTCGGCCCGGCGGTGTTCCAGGTCACGCGAACCGGGTTGATTCCGCCAGTGGAGTTGAGCCCGCCGGCGAAGCCAGACGCAGCCAGCGCGCTGAACGAGCTGCTGAGCGGGTCGAAGAAATTCGGGATGGTCGTCTCGTCTCCGTAGTTCCACGTGAAGGCCGCCTCGCGATAGGCGTCCTCCGTCGTGTCGATGACCTTGCCGACGACCGTGCCATCGTTGTTCATCGCGCGAGGTTCGATCGCGTCGTAGGTGGCGGGAGGCAGCACGATCGCGGCGCCCTTTGGAGACCAGAATTGATAGGCCGGCGCGGGACTTTCAATCGGCGTGCCTGCGGAGACGATCCGATAAAGGGTCTGGTCGCCCTTGGTGAAGAAAAACTCCGTGCCGAAACTCGGTGAGGCGGCGCCCACGGGGAGCGTGCGAATGGTCTTCAGGAGTTCGTAGCTGACGGGTGTCTTGGCGGAGGCGACCAGGGCCGTCGCGAGAAACAGCGGCACGAAACGGCGGGAAATCATCGTCCAAAGACATCGCACGGCTGCTCACTTTTCCAAGGCAAAATGCATCTCCGGCGTGGCGGAAGTGCGGTTTCGCGCTGCTGCCGCAATCTGATGGCGCCAAAACCCCTCAAACGGAACTTGCCATCGCCGGGTGCGTCTCTTTTGCTCACCAGACACCGAAACAAAGATTTTATGAGTCTGGACATCGAATCCCTCACGCTGGCCTGCCGCGACGCACGTGGCCTCGCCATTGACGCCGTCACCGCCTGCAAATCCGGCCACCTCGGCCTGCCGCTTGGCGCCACGGAAATCGGCGCGGTGCTTTACGGACACGCCCTCTCGCACAATCCGGATGAAGCGAACTGGATCAATCGCGACCGGTTCATTCTCTCGGCCGGCCACGGCTCGATGTTCCTTTACTCCTGGCTGCATCTGAGCGGCTACGACATCAGCCTCGACGATCTGAAGTCCTTCCGCCAGCTCCACAGCAAGACGCCGGGCCATCCCGAGTTTCACGAGACTCCGGGTGTCGAAGCGACCACGGGGCCGCTGGGCCAGGGCGTTTCGAATGCGGTGGGCTACGCGATGTCGGCGAAGATGGCCGAGGCGCGCTTCAACACCGCCGAGCACAAGATTTTCGACCATCACGTCGTCTGCCTCGCGGGCGACGGCTGCCTGCAGGAAGGCGTTTCGCAGGAGGCGGCCGCTCTCGCCGGACACCTTGGCCTCGACAACCTGATTCTGTTCTACGACTGCAACAATGTGACGCTCGACGCGATGGCATCCGTCTCGCAGAGCGAGGATACCGGCGAGCGTTTCAAGGCCTACGGCTGGGAGGTCTATGAGATCGACGGCCAGAACCTGGAGGAGATTCTCGCCACGTTCGAGAAGGCAAAGGCCGCGACGGGCAAGCCGCAGTTCATCATCGCCAGGACGATGATTGGCAAGGGCATTCCCGAGGTCGAGGGCACGAACAAGGCCCACGGCGAGGCGGGCGTGAAATTTGCCGACGCGGCTCGCAAAGGCCTCGGGCTGCCGGACGAGAAATTCTACGTCGATCCCAAGACGCGCGAGTATTTCGCCGCGCACAAGGAGAAGCTGAAAGCGCACTACGCCGAGTGGTTGAAAACCTTCGAGGCGTGGAAGGCGGCAAATGCCGACCTCGCGAAGGAACTCGAGGACGCGAAGGCGAAGAAGGTGCCCGACCTGCTGAGCGTCATTCCCGAGTTCAAGGCCGACGAAACCATCGCGACCCGCAAGGCGGGCAGCATCGTGCTGCAGCCGATCGCGCAGGCCATGCCGCTTCTCATCAGCGGCAGCGCCGACCTGCATGGCTCAACGCTCAACTACATCGAGAACGGCGGAAACTTCGACCGCCAGAACCGCGAGGGCCGCAACATCCACTTCGGCATTCGCGAGCACGCGATGTGCGGCATCATGAACGGGTTTGCCTACGACGGCATTTTCCGTCCGAGCGGCGCGACGTTCCTCGTCTTCAGCGACTACGGGCGTCCGTCGATTCGACTTGCGGCGCTCTCGCACCTGCCCTGCGTCTACATTTTCACGCACGACTCGGTTGGCGTGGGCGAGGACGGTCCGACGCACGAGCCGGTGGAAACGGTCGCCGCGCTGCGCGCGATTCCGGGTCTCGATGTGATTCGTCCCGCCGATCCCGAGGAGACCGCGGGTGCCTTTGCCGCGGCCTTCGAGCGCACCGATGGCCCGACCCTGCTCGTGCTCAGCCGGCAAAACCTGCCGACGCTTTCCCAGATCCCGGTGAAGGATCGCCGCGAGGGGGTCTTCAAGGGCGGCTACATTGCGAAGAAGGAGACCGCCAATCTCGAATTGATCCTGCTCGCGACCGGAAGCGAGCTCCAGCATGCGTTGAAAGCCGCGGAGGAACTCGGCCCCGGCACGCGTGTGGTTTCCATGCCGTGCTTCGAGCGCTTTGACCGTCAGGACGAAGCCTATCGCGAGGAAGTGCTGCCCTCGAGCTGCCGCAAGCGCGTGAGCATCGAGGCGGGCATTTCTTCGCCGTGGTTCAAATACGTCGGCCTCGACGGCAGGACCGTGGCCATCGACCGCTTCGGACTGAGCGCTCCCGGTGCAACCGTGATGAAGGAACTCGGTATGACATCCGAGAACGTTGTTGCCGCCGCGAAATCGCTGTAGGGATGAACCTCACGCAAAAGACGCGAAGGTTCGCCAAGGTTGAATGAAATAAAGGAAAATCGAATTGCGAGCGCGGTGTCGGATGCCGCGTTCGCAATCCATGCAAAACTTGGCCCTGGGCTGCGGGAATCCGTTAACGAAACATTCCTTGCGCACGAGGTTCGTCGGGCAGGATTCCAGGCGGTCACCCAGTGCCCACTGCCCTTGCGCTACGAAGACACAGTTTTTGAAGAAGGTTCTCGGGCGGATATCGTGGTGAACGACCTGGTGATCGAGGAGATCAAATCGGTCGGGAAGCTGGCGCCCGTTCATGGAAAACAACTCCTGACCTATCTGAAACTCACCGGCCACCTATCGGGCCTGCCAGTCAATTTTGGTGAAGAACACCTGAAAACGGAATCAAGCGCGTATCGAATGGATTGCCTGATTGAGCCTTTTGCCTGGCGATCCTTTGCGACCTTTGCGTGAGCCAGTATGTCGTTGAATAAATTTGATCCCGATCTGATCCACGCGAAGGCGGAGGAATTCGAGACCACGCCGCTGGTCGAGATTCTCCGCTGGACGTGGGAGACCTACGGCGACCGCGCTGCGATTGGCACGAGCTTTCAAGGCGCCGGTCTCGTCGTCATGCACACGGCGTATCAGAACGACTTCCGGTTTCCGGTTTTCACGATCGATACCGAACTGTTGTTTCCGGAGACGCTGGAGTTGAAGGCGAAGCTCGAGAAGCGATTCGGAATCGAAATCGAGTCGCTGCACCCGGAGCAGACCGTCGAGGAGCAGGCCGCCGAGCACGGGCCCGAGCTGTGGAAGCGCTATCCGGATCTGTGCTGCACGATGCGGAAGGTGATCCCGCTGCAGAAGAAATTGAAGACGCTCGATGTGTGGATCACGGGTCTGCGCCGGCAGCAATCCGACACGCGGCAGCGCACCAAGATCGTCGAACTCTACAAGTTCGACGTCCTGCACGATCAATACATCCTCAAGCTCAACCCGATGGCGAACTGGACGCGCGACGCCGTGCAGGCGCATCTGCGCGAGCACGACATTCCCACGAACCCGCTGTTACTGCGTGGCTACCGCAGCATCGGCTGCATGCCGTGCACGCGCCCCGTCGGCGAAGGGGAAAGCGAGCGCGCCGGCCGCTGGACGGGCTTCGACAAGTCGGAGTGCGGCATTCACACGTTTCTCGGCGACAATATCTGATGTCGCCGGCTACGAGTGTGGCTGCAGGCTGGGAGGACGAATGGCGAACCCGAGCGATTCAAGGAGCTGGCTTCGCTCGCCGTGCAGAAAGCTGAGCAGTTCGTTTCGTGCGGTGAGGGGGTCGATGCCGCTGGTTTTCAGCCGCTCCAGGAGATTCTCAAACAGTCGTCGGCGCCGCGTTCCGGCCTCCGAGTAGTCGCGTCGGTCGCAGCAGAACGTCGCCATCGTTGAGCCGCACAGGCAGTTTCGTGCCATGACGACCTGCTGGAACGGGTGCCCCGTGTCGTAGCCCATGAGTCCCGTGCCCTGCTGCACGGATTTCGTCTGGTCCACAAATTCCTCGAGCGTGCGGTAAGTGCGATCGCAGTTCGGACAAGTCTTCGGGAACTCGTTTTCCAGCAGGGCGAGGAGTCCTTCGTAGATCGAATGATTATCAGATTCTCCCATCGCAATTTCCCGAACAGCCCGGAACCGGAAAGCATTCTTGCGGAGTGGCGGGTGCGAATCAAGGCGAAGTAATTCCTAGCCAATCAAATATGGTTTTGCGCCGCATTTGCCGGCAAACTCGCGCGCATGTCTGCCCCGGACCGAAGTCGCATTTCCCTTCACGCTCAGAAGATGGAAGTGATCGGAAGGCTGGCAAGCGCGGTGATTCACGATCTGAACAATCTGCTCACCGTGATCCAGTTGAACGCGTCACTCATCGAGAGTGGCGAGGGGGTGCCGGAGGATGTTCGCGAGGCGGCGAAGAAGATCGACGAGGCGGCGCAACGTTCCGCCGATCTCACGCGCAAGGTGCTGAACTTCGCGCGGCGACGTCCGGACGAAACGGAGGCGCTGCGCCTCAACGATGTCGTGCTCGGGCTGACGCGACTCCTCGAGCCGGTGATCGCCAAACGCGCGGAGATTCGCATCGATGCCGGCGTAAAGGATCTGTGGGTTCGCGGCAATCAAGGCGCGCTCGAACAGGCGGTGATGAATCTCGTGCTCAACGCCGTGGATGCGATGCCCACCGGCGGAGTCGTGGAGATCACCTGCCGCGAGGAGATTCTGTTCGAGGAAAGCGGGAACGGAATTTTGCCCGGCGATTACGCGGTCGTCGCGGTGAAGGACAATGGCACCGGCATCGATCCGGAAAACGAGCCGATGCTCTTCGAGCCATTTTTCACCACGAAGGAATTCGGCACCGGGATGGGGCTCGCGATCGTGAAGCACGTCGCGGAAATGCACGAAGGCGGCGTGGAGTTCGACACCAGGCCGGGGGGCGGCACGGAGTTTCGTTTGCTGATTCCCTGCGCGCAGGCGCCCGCGGCTGATGTGCAGGCGACGGTGGTTGCAAAGGTGGAACCGTTGCGGTCGGCGGCGATTCTCTTGGTCGAGGACGACACAAACATCCGCGATCTCGTGCGCATGCTTCTCACGCAGGTTGGCATGAAAGTCATCGAGGCGGGCAGCGGCGAAGCGGCCCTGCAGCTCTGGCGCGAACATCGTGACGAGGTGGACCTGCTTTTCACCGACCTTGTGTTGCCGGGTGAATATTCCGGGCGCGATCTCGTCCTTGCGATCCTCAAGGAGCGGCCTGACCTGCCCGTGCTCTACACCAGCGGCAACGTGACCATGTGGGAGAACCGCACGTTCCTGAACGATTCGAATTTCCTGCCAAAGCCGTTCCCGCCCGTGGCCTTGCACGACGCGGTGCGAAACGCGCTGGCCGGGCGATAGCCTATTCGTTGTCGGCGGAAGCGGGGTGCGCCTTGCGCTTGGCCTCGGCGAGGGCGGCGCGAAGCTCCTTGATACCGAGCGGCTTCTCGAGCACGCACAGCACGCCGAGTTCGTTGGCGGCCTTTTCGTCGATCAGGTTCGACCACCCGGAAAAGAGGATCACGGGAATGGTGATGCCCGCGTCGCGAAGCTGGCGAAGCACGGTAAGCCCGTTTCGCGCAGACCACGGATTTCCATCCACCGCGTAATCGAGCAGGAGCACGTCGATTTCGTGGTGGCGGATTCGTTCGTCGAGCCGTTCCGCAGAGACGCTGTGAAATGCCTCCCAGCCGCTTTGCGTGGCAATGCGGCTGATAATTTCGCCCACAGGTCCCTGGTCGTCGACGACGAGAAGCTTCATTGGTGTGTGAACCGTTCGTGCTTATAGGGAGGCAAACCGGGTTGAGCAAGCTCCCCGGGTCTGAATGTGGGCACAAAAAAAGCCGTCAGACGGCGGCTCCTTTGATTGAGGGGATCCCGGGGCTGCCGACGGCAGGCTTCCATGGTTACCGGAAGCTTCCCGCGGGCTGCGAGGGAGTGCGGGCTTTCGATTTTCGGCGGGCTGTGTAGGGTCGGAGGCAATGGTGGAACTCCTTGCGCTGGTCCTCTTCGTGGCGGTGGTCGTGCTCGCGATCATCTGCTTTCGAATGAGCGCGAGCCTTGCCGAGGCCCGTGCGGAGCGGGTGCGCGTGGAGACGCTGCTGGAGGCGGAGCGGAACGCGGCGTCGGAGAAACTGGCGATGGTCGAGGCGTCGCGAGCGAAGCTCGCGGAGGAGTTCAAGGCGCTCTCGCTGGCGGCCCTGCAGGAGAACAACCAGCGCTTTCTCGAACTGGCGAAAGGTGATTTCGAGCAGAAGCGCGAGGCGGTCGATGCCGTGGTGAAGCCGATGCGCGAGCAGCTGGAAAAATTCAGTGAGGCCGTGCGGGGGCTGGAGAAGGAGCGGATCGAGGCCTACGCCAGCCTGCGACAGCAGATCGGGAATCTCGGCGAGGGCCAGCTTCGGCTGCAGACCGAAACGGCGAATCTCGTGCGCGCCCTGCATGCGCCGGCGACGCGTGGTCGCTGGGGTGAGATTTCCCTCCGCCGGGTCGTGGAAATGGTGGGCATGCTCGAGCATTGCGATTTCACCGAGCAGACGAGCGTGGAATCCGACGCCGGGCGGTTGCGACCGGACATGATCGTCCATTTGCCGGGCGGGAAAACGATCATCGTCGATTCGAAGGTGGCGCTCGAGGCGTATCTCGGGGCGCTCGAGGCGACGGACGACGCGACGCGAGCCGCCCAGCTCAAGGCGCACGCGAGGCAGGTGCGGAATCACATCGATGCGCTCGCCAGCAAGGCCTACTGGGCGCAGTTCGAAAACTCGCCGGAGATCGTGGTGATGTTCATGCCGCTCGAGACGGCGTTCACGGCGGCCATCGAGAATGATCCCACGCTCCTCGAGCGCGCAATCGACCGGCGCGTGATCCCGGCGTCGCCGATGACGTTCATCGCGCTGCTGCAGGCGGTGCATTACGGATGGAAGCAGGAGCGAATGACCGAGAACGCCCGCGAAATTTCCCAGGCCGGCCGCGAGCTTCACGATCGCATTGTGACCTACACCGAGCACTTCGCGAAAATCGGGCGCGGCTTGAATTCCGCCACGACCGCCTACAACGCCGCGGTGGGCAGCCTCGAGCGCTACGTCCTCTCGAAGGCGCGCGAACTAAAGAAACTCGGGGCCGCTTCGGGCGACAGCGAGGTGGTCACGCCGCCGGAGATCGATCTCGCGCCCCGTCGATTGCTCAGCGAGTCGAACGACGCCTAGCCCGCCAACGGTGTTGCCGGCAGCCTAACCGCCCTGCACGGGAGGCATCACGGAAATGATCTCGCCGGCGCGAATCACGTGACTGCGCTCCACGTAATCGAGATCCGCCGCGAGCAACAGCCGGTCGTTCCATTCGGCGAGCTTTGGAAATTGCTCGTAGAGTCCCTCCAGCAGCGAGCCGACCGTCATTCCTTCCGGGACCGGCACTTCGAGTTCCGCGCATCCGGTGATGTCGCGCAGAACCGAGTAGAACTCGACCTTGATGGTCATGCTCGGCCGCGGGCGATCGCCTCGTCGGTGAGCACGCCGACGAAGGGGAGATTCCGGTATTTCTCCATGTAATCGAGGCCGTAGCCGACGACGAATTCGTTCGGAATGTTGAAGCCGACGTAATCGGCGTCCACTTCGCGGATGCGCTCGACTTCCTTGCGAAGCAGCACGCAGGTGCGGATGCTCAGTGCGCCGCCCTGGCCCAGGCGTTCGCGGATCGCATGCAGCGTGTGCCCGCTGTCGAGAATGTCGTCGAGGAGCAGAACGTGGCGGTCCTGAAAACTCGCCAGCTCGGTCTGGCGGAATCTCACCATGCCGGTTGATTGCGTGCCGTGATAGCTCGAAACGCTGAGGCACTCGACCTGCAGGGGAAGCGGCACGCGGCGGAGGAGATCCGCCATGAAGACAAAACTGCCGTTCAGGATCGCGATGACCGTGAGGTCCTTGCCGCGGTAGTCGATCGTGATGTCGTGGGCGAGCTCGTCGAGCCGGCTGAGAATCGTCGATTCGTGAAAGAGAATTTTCCGGATGTCCTCGAGCATGGATGGCGAGGGCGAGCGTAGGGAAGAGCCGGGGGAATCGGAAGAACGAATCAGCGATCCTGGAAGGCGCCGACCGCCTCCAGGCCATCCGGCGTGATGCGGAAGACCTCCCGGCTGACCGGGTATGCGGAGAGCTCGTAGTCGCGCAGCACGAGGTCGGCGGTGTTTTCGAATCGCGAGGCGAGCGCGGGATATACGTAAACGCGGAAGCGGTTGGGAATCGCCACCAGCAGGTCGGGGCCGAGCAGGTCCCGGAATTTGTCGATGAAATCGGGCGCCAGCACCGTGCCCGCCACGCCGGGGCTTTCCGATTCCAGCACGGCAAATGCGACGACGCCCTGCTCATCGCGGGCAACCTTCGGCTCGAGCGTCGCAAGCAGGCTGGAGGCGGAGCGCCGGGCGACGCGGCGGATCGAGTCGAGGTTGAGGCCGAGCTGCTCGTAGGTTTCCTTTTCGAGGGTGGTTGCCTTGTCGCCCTTTACCAGCACGGGGGTGAGCACGGTCCTGGTGGTGCCGGGGATCTCGATTTCAAAGTCCGGGTGCATGAAGGCCGGCTCGGGCAGAAGCAACCAGCGCGCCTCGTCGTCGAGACCCCGGGCCACTGCGATGACACAGAAAAGCAGCAGGGAGATGAGCCACGCGCGTTTGTCTTTTCGTGTCGGTCTGCTAGTCGTGTGCGATCGCATGATTACCTTTCTGGAAGGCCGCCTGGAGGAAGCTCTGCCAACGCAGATTGTCGTCAATGTCGGTGGAGTCGGCTACCAGGTTTTGATTCCGCTTTCGAGTTTCGACCGGCTCCCTGCCCCGGGTGCGACGATCCGGATCCTCACCCAGCTGGTTGTGCGCGAGGACGAGCATTTGCTGATCGGGTTCTGGACTCGTGAGGAGCGGGATCTCTACCGGCTGCTCGTTCACCACGTGAGCGGCGTCGGGCCGAAGCTCGCGCTGGCAATTCTCAGCGGAATGAGCGTGGAGCATTTCAAGGCTGCGGTCGTGGCCGGTGACGTGGCGGCGATTTCCAAGATCAGCGGAGTCGGGAAGAAAACGGCCGAGCGTGTCGTGCTCGAGCTGAAGGACAAGCTTGGCGTCGCGGCGGAATGGGAGGCGTCGAGTGCGAAGAATGCGCCGACCCCGCAGCAGAGCGCGGTGCACGACGCGGTGCTCGCCCTCATTTCGCTCGGCTACAAGCAGGTCGAGGCCCACAAGGCGGTGAAGCGCGTGCTCGACTCCGGAGCGGAGAGCGATTCCGAGACGCTCGTTCGCCAGGCGTTGAAGATTCTGATGTGAGTGCGGTGGTCGACAACGAACTCGCGCGTGCGAGGAGAATTCGCGATGCGCTGCCCGAGGGTGGTTTGTTCCACGAAAAGGGCTGGCGGATTTCGCCGCGCGCCTTTCCGATCTCGCGGAAGTTCGCCGCGGAGCTCGATCAGCTGGGGTTTCGCCTCCACCAGTTCATCAAGGCGTGCAATCAGCTGTATCGGCTGAGTGTTGACGGGCGGCAGCCGGGGTGGATCGCGGAGTTGCTTGATCGCGGCAAGCCCGCCGAATTGATCGCACTTTCGCGGGAGCGGATTTTTCGCGACGAGGTTCCGCGGGTGATTCGACCGGACCTCGTGCTTACCGAGGACGGCTTCACGATTGCCGAGCTCGACAGCGTGCCGGGCGGCATCGGGCTCACGGCATGGCTGGGCGCGGAATACGCGGCACTCGATGAGGACGTGCTTGGCGGGCCCGAGGGGATGTTGAAGGGGTTCGCGGAGATTTTTCCGGGCGGGGACGTTGTTGTCTCGGAGGAGGCCGCGACCTACCGGCCCGAGATGGAATGGCTGGCGGGGAAGTTGAACGAGTCGAGCGGACGCCCGGGAGCCTATCGGGTGGTGGACGACTCCCCGCGCGACGACTGGCAGCCGCGGGTCTATCGGTTTTTCGAGCTGTTCGACCTCGCGAACGTCCGCTGTGCCGGGCAGCTCATGGAGCGCGCGCGAGCCGGCGAAGTGCACATCACGCCGCCCTTCAAGCCGCAGCTCGAGGAGAAGCTTTGGTTCGCCCTGTTCTGGCTGCGGCCGCTGGAGGGATACTGGACGCGCGAACTGGGCGCGAAGTCGTTCGCGGCGCTGAAAAAGGTCATTCCCTACACCTGGCTGGTAAATCCGGAACCGCTTCCGCCACACGCGGTGCTGCCGCGGCTCGAGGCGCAAAGCTGGGACGAGGTCGCGGCGATGAGCCAGAAGGAACGGGAGCTGATTCTGAAAGTGAGCGGGTTCAGCGAAACCGCGTGGGGATCGCGTGGCGTGGTGGTCGCGCAGGACGTGCCGCAGGGCGAATGGCGCGATGCGCTCCACGCGGCGCTTGAGGCCTGGCCGACGCAGCCATATCTGCTCCAGCAATTTCACAAGGGCCGCGTGATCGAGCATCCGTGGCTCGATGGCGACACGATCGTGACGATGAAAGGTCGCGTGCGACTCTGCCCGTATTATTTCCCGGGCGAGGGACGGGTGAAATGCGCCGGTGCGCTGGCGACGATCTGTCCGCAGGACAAGAAACTCCTGCACGGCATGAGCGATGCGATTCTGGCGCCGACGGCAGTGATGCCCGACTAAGGAAATCACTCGCCATCCCGCGCGGCATTTTCTAGGGGTCTTGGCCGTGCACAGGACCGTTTTCTTTTGCGTTTGTCTCGCGCTCGCCGGATGTGCCTCCCCGCAGAAACCGGTCGAGCCCTACCTTGGTCGCGATACCTACCAGAAGGTTACGGTGACTTCCTATGCGGGCGCGTCGAGCGATCCGAATGAACCCCTGGTGACGGCGCGCGGCACGCGTTACAGGAGCGGTGCAATTTCCAGCGCGGCTGCGGATTGGTCTCGCTGGCCGGCGGGCACGTTGTTTCGAGTGCTGGCCACCGGCGACCTCTACGAGGTGGATGATTTCACCGACGACATCGTCGGCAGGAACGCGATCCTGCTTTATCGTCCGCCCGTCGCGCGGCTGCCCGATCCCGGTTCGCATTACGTGACGATCGAGATTCTGCGCTGGGGCAGCCCGAACGCGAGCGCGTCCATGCTCAAGCAGAACAAGTCGAGCACCGCGAAACGCATCCTCGCCGAGCTGAAGGCGCGTTATCCGGAGATTCGATGAGACGTGTCTTCGTCGCGTTGTGGGCGGTCCTTGCGATCGCCCGCGCGGAGCCGATCGAGCATGGACTGGTGTCGATCGGAGAGATCAGTCCGCCATTGCTGGCCGAGATTCCCTACGCGACCCGCTACAACTTCACGGGCGAGGTGCTGTATCCATTTCCGGCCGCGTGGGTGCATCGGGACGTGGCGGAGGCGCTGCGCAAAGTGCAGGCGGAGCTGTGGGAGGAGGGCCTCGGACTGAAAATTTTCGACGGATATCGCCCGCTGTCGGTGCAGCAGAAGATGTGGGACCTCATCCAGGATGAGCGTTACGTGTCGAATCCCGCGGTAAATCGCGGCCGGCACACGCGGGGCACGGCGGTGGATGTGACGCTCGTCGACAAAATGGGCAACGAACTCGAGATGCCCACGGGCTTCGACGATTTCACGGAAGCCGCGCATCGCGATTCGAAGACCATGACGCCGGAGCAGCGGAAAAACATGATGAAACTCCAGGAGGTCATGGCAAAGCACGGGTTCGAGCCGTATCCCTACGAGTGGTGGCACTACGATTTTCGCGGCTGGAAGGATTATCCCGTCCTCGACATTCCGTTCGAAGAGCTCGCCTCTGGCACGAAGGTCACCGAGCCGGTTCCCTGATCAGCGGCGGGAATTCCACCGCGGATTCCCGTATCTCTCCCGCACGAGTTCGTCGCGCAATGCCTCCCATTCGGGCGGCGGGTTCCAGTCGGCAACTGCCTGCGAAAGAATCGTCGGGAAGCGGTGGGCAAAGTCGGCCGGCCAGACGTGGAGACTTCCCTGATAGAGAAATCCGTCGCGGGATCGCCGCTGTGCGCCGCCGCAGATCTTTCGGGTGCCATCGATGATGTCGAAGCAGGCGGGATGTTGAAAACACGAGAGTCCGCGAGAGCAATCCTCCTTCCTGGCGAGACGGGCGGAGGGAAGATCGAGCGCGGCAAGAATGGTCGCGTGGATGTCCCGATAGGTTTTCTCCGGCGAGAGTTTGGAGAAGGGATGCGTGGCGGGAACCGCGAGTGCGATGGTGAGGTCGCTCCCGTGCTCGACGATGCCGCCGCCCGTGCATCGGCGCGTAACGTTTCGGTCTCCTGCGTCGCGGACGACATCGATTTGTTTCTGTGGATAACCAAATGTGATTTCGCGCGAGATCCACTCGTAGAGCCGCAACGTTGGCCGTTTCGCGAGCCGCAGCATCACTTCATCGAGAGCCATTTGTTCGGCTCCATTTCGCCCCGGAGCACAGTTCCACACATTCAACTCGTTGAAGAGTGGAAGCGGTGGTCGAGTCACCGAATCACCATCGATGTCGCGGTCCGCGATGTTCAAGTTTGATTTGCCCGGGATGGCTCTCTAACCTCGGCGGACCATGGCAAAACCCGCGCTCGGAAAAGGACTTGGCGCCCTCATCAATACGAGGGTTGCTGCGCCTGTTCCGGCGGAGGCCGATGGCGAGCGCGTGCAGTCGATCGCGCTCGAGAAGATCATTCCGAGTCCGCTTCAGCCGCGTCAGGAATTTCGCAGCGATCAGCTCAACGACCTCGTGGAGTCCATTCGCGAGCGCGGCATCATCCAGCCGCTCATCGTCCGCGCGTCGGGCGACAAGTTTGAGTTGATCGCGGGTGAGCGGCGCTGGCGGGCCTCGCAGGTTGTCGGGCTCAAGGAGGCGCCGGCGATTGTTCGCAAGGCCACCGACCAGGAGGTGCTGGAGCTTGCGCTGGTGGAAAACCTCCAGCGCGAGGACCTCAACCCGATCGAAGAAGCGACGGCCTACGCGCGACTCTCGAAGGAATTTGGAATGACGCAGGAGCAGATTTCCAAGCGCGTGGGCAAGAGCCGTGCCGCGGTGGCGAACTCGATGCGCCTGCTTGATCTCGACGAGGAAGTGCAACTCATGGTCCGGCAGAGCCGGATTTCCGTCGGCCATGCGAAGGTGCTGCTCTCGCTGAAATCGAAGGAAGAGCAACGGCTGCTTGCGGACATCATCATCCGGCAGTCCGCCTCGGTGCGTGCGGCCGAGAAGCTCGCGGCGACGCATTTGTCAAAGATCGCCGGAGGAAAGTCGTCCTCGTCGCGCAAGGCAAAGTCGGCGCCCGAAATCGCACCAGCCATTCTCCATCTCCAGAACCTCCTGCAGCACCGCCTCGCGACGCGCGTCGTGATCCATCACGGTGAGAAGACCGGCACCATCACCATCGAGTATTACGGAAACGACGACCTGCACCGCATCCTGGACGAGCTCGGGGTCAAGACCGACTGACGGGCGATTTCGAGTTGCGCCGCCGCCTTTGGTGCCGCGCAGCGTTTCGCGAAATGCGATGAACCGTGGCTTGCAGAGCGGCGGGTTTCATTCGCACAAATCGAGTCGATGAAATCCTTTCGAAAAGAGCTGTGGTTCGATGTCGACCGGCGCCGGGCATTTTTCAACATCACCGACGAGGTCGAGCAGTGCCTAGCGGAGAGCGGAATTCGCGAGGGGCTTTGTCTGGTGAACGCGATGCACATCTCGGCGAGCGTTTTCATCAACGACGACGAGCGGGGATTGCATGCGGACTTCGAGAAGTGGCTGGAGGGTCTCGCGCCCGAGAAGCCGCACAGCCAATACCTGCACAACCGGACGGGCGAGGATAATGCCGATGCGCATCTCAAGCGCACGATCATGGGGCGCGAAGTCGTGGTGGCGGTGACCGAAGGGCGGCTCGATTTCGGGCCGTGGGAGCAGATTTTCTACGGGGAGTTCGACGGCATGCGACGGAAGCGCGTGCTCGTGAAGATCATTGGTGAATGAGAAATCCCGCCCGACAGTTTTCATCGGCAGCCTCATGTCCCCGAACGAGTTCGCTGCGCGATGAGTGAACAAACGTGGTTTTTGCTGACCCTGGGCGCCATCGCTTCGATGGGCCTGATGCTTCCGGTGTGGCTGCTGGCGCGACGAGTGAACAACGTGGGCGTCCTCGACGTCGGATGGTCGCTGGTGTTCACGATGATTGCGGTTGTTTACTTCTTTTTTGGCGTCGGCGATCCCGCGCGAAAGCTGCTGATCGCGGGAATGGTCGCGATCTGGAGCCTGCGGCTCGCCATTCATTTGCTGGTGCGGCTGGTGAAGAGCCATCCGAAGGAGGACGGTCGCTATGCGAGGCTGCGAGAGCAATATCCGCGACACACTTGGCTGATGTTCTTCAGCCTGTTCGAACTCGAGGCGGTGGTGCTGGTGATCCTGAGTGTTCCGCTTGCGATCGCGGCTTCGAACAATGCGGTGGGCATCCAGCCAATCGAGTGGGTTGGCGCGGGACTCTGGCTCGTCGCGGTGCTCGGGGAGACGGTGGCGGACTGGCAATTGCTCCGCTTCAGGGGCAATCCCGCGAATGCCGGCCGCACATGCAGGAGCGGACTGTGGCGATATTCGCGACACCCGAACTACTTTTTCGAGTGGTTGATCTGGGTCGCGTATTTCGTGTTTGCGCTGGGCTCGCCGGCGGGCTGGATCGCGGTTCTCTGCCCGTTGCTGATGCTGTTTTTCCTCTTCCATGTCTCCGGAATTCCGATCACGGAAGCGGAGGCGATCAGGTCGCGCGGGGACGATTATCGGGCGTATCAGCGCACGACGAGCGCCTTCGTTCCGTGGTTTCCGAAACGATCGTGATTCTCCCTCGCGAACCTTCCGTTGTTGCCGCGAAAAGACGGTTGCTCTGGAGCCGGGGCGTGTGATTCATCATACGGCTGGGCGGCGATGCGGCTGTCGACCGGAAGGGCGGGGGCTCACGTTGCTGAAAAGGCGTCCGGCCCTCCCTTGAGAAGAACGAATGACCACGAAAGAAAACCACGCGCGCACAAGACGGATTCGCTGTGGCAGTTCCGCTGTATGAAGCGGGTGCTCGTGCTCACGGCGGGCTTTGGCGAGGGACACAACACGGCGGCGCGCGCGATCAGCGAAGCCCTGCAGGCCCTTGGCGGAGCGGAGGTGCGGACGATGGACCTGTATGCGCAGGCGGTGCCGTTTGTGAACTCGACGGTGAAGCTTGGCTACTCGATGGCGATCAACCGCGCGCCGTGGTTGTGGCGGCTCATTTTCTTCGGTCTCGACCAGCCAGGCCTCATGGAAAGCACGATGTGGGCGACCGGCCGGCTCCGCAATGAACTGGACAAGGCGCTGGCGGACTTTCATCCCGACATCGTTGTCTCGACCTATCCACTTTACGCCTACCTGTTCCGGCAGCTTCAAAAGAAGCGACTGGGAATCAAGATGCCGATCGTCACGGTGATCACGGATTCGCTCGGCGTGAACAGCGCGTGGTTCCGCTGCCTGTCGGACGCGTTCATCGTCGCGGACCAGGAGACGAAGGATTTGCTCATCGAGGAGAAGGTGCCGCCGGAGATTCTGCACCCGCTGGGCTTTCCGGTTTCGCTGGCATTTTCGAACACGGCGTCGACGCCGGTTGATTCCCGGCCGCCGTGGAAACTGCTTTTCATGCCATCGACCCAGCTCCACCTGACGCTGCGGCAGATTCGCGCGCTCACGGAAATTGAAGACACCGAACTCACCGTGCTTGCAGGGCGGCACGAGCGGATTTTCGACGCGGTGAACGAATCCGGTCTCGTAAGTGGCGAGAAATGCCGGCTCATCGGCTGGACGGACGCAATGCCGAAGTTGCTGAGCGAGCATCACGCGTTTATCGGCAAGGCGGGCGGCGCGATCGTGCAGGAGGCCATCGCCGCGCGGTGCCCGTTCTTTGTGAGCCATGTGGTGCCGGGGCAGGAGGAGGGCAACATCGAACTCATCGAGCGGTTGAACGTTGGCGCACGCGCCGTGGGCAGCCCCGAGAGGCTGGTGCAGGTCATTCGCGACGCCTTTGCGAACGACGCGGAGCGGTGGCGAACATGGAAGCGCAACCTTGAGGCCCACAAGGGATCGAACGCCGCCACGGCCATCGCGCGCTTCGTGCTCGATTTTCAGCCGGCGACCCGATGACGACCATTCGCCGATATGCGGAGATTTACGCGATCATGCTCCGCAACTCGGTGATCCGGGAAATGAGCTTCAAGGCGAATTTCCTGCTCTGGATGGCGGTCGAGTTTCTCTGGTTTGTCGGCCAGATCGTCTTTGTGGAGGTGATCTTCAGTTACACCGATCGCATCGGCGACTGGACGAAATGGGAGGTGGTGATGCTGATTGGCACGCACCAGATCATCGCGCAACTCTACCAGTCGTTTTTCTACATCAATCTCTCGCACATTCCCGAGCTGGTGCGGACGGGAAAGATGGATTTCCTGCTCATGCTGCCGGTCGACGCGCAGTTTGCCGCGTCGGTGAAGCAATTCGGCCTCGACAGCTTTGTGAATGTGCTCGTTGGCGCGGCGTTTGTCGTGATTTCCGTGATCAAGCTCGGGCTCGATCTCTCGGTGGGCCAGGTCGTGCTGTATTTCGTGTGCCTCGGGTTTGGCGTGGCCGTGCACTACGGCGTGATGATGACGCTGGCCTCGGTGAGTTTCTGGATCGTTCGCGCCGAAGGACTGATCTACGGCTACTACAACCTTTTCAATATCGGGCGCTATCCCGACGTGATCTACCGCGGCCTTTTCAAGCTGGTCTTCACGTGGGTGCTGCCGATCATCCTCGTGGCGAACGTCCCGACGCGCGTGCTGGCGCGGATCGCCGAGCATCCGTTGCTCGGCGTGCTGCAATTGATCGCCGTTTCCACGGCGCTCCTTCTCGTTACGCGGCTCGTTTGGACGACCGCCGTGCGCCACTACGGCAGCGCGAGTTCGTAACCGTTACCGGGAGCTCGGCGGCAGCGTCATGATGTTGCGGGCCGGTGAGCCCGCGACCTCGAAGATGCCGCCGGCGGTGACGGCGCCGTCGGGTAGGACGGCGAGTGCGCGAATCGTTCCCGAGGGGTTGAAGGAGTTGCTGCTCTCGAGTTTGGAGTTGGCTGCGAATCGCGCGACGTTGCGCAGTTCCGTGCTGCCAATCTGGCTGAACTCGCCGCCGATCACGATCTGGCCGTCCGGCTGAATGGCGATCGCATAGACCGGGCCGTTGGGAGTCTGGCCGTTGTTGAAGTTCGTGTTGATCTTCCCGTCCTTCGTATACTGGATGAGGTTCTTGAGTTCGGAGTTCTTCGGCTGCTCGAAGTAGCCGCCTGCAAGAATGTTCCCCTTCGAGTCGATCGCGAGCGCGTAAACGGTGCCATTCACGCCGTCTTCCAGGTCGGCGAGAAAGGACGCGTCGAGAGTGCCGTCGGCGTTCAGGCGGGCGATGTTCGAGCGGGGCTGGCCGGCGACGTTGTTGAAATTGCCGCCAATGACGACCTTGCCGTCGGCCTGCGCGGCGAGCGCGTAGATGGTGCCGTTCACGCCGCCACCCATCGCGTAGGCGGAACCGGTCGAACCGGATTTCACGATCTTTGGCTTCTCCTCGAGGCCTTCCTTCTCGGCGAGGTCCCTGGCGCTTTGTTCGTTGTCACCCGGAGCGATGGCGTTGCCCTGCTCCTTCGCGAGATCCTCGGCGCTTTCCTCCTGGTCCGCCGCGTCCATGTTCATACCATCCTGCGCGGCGAGGCTGTCGGCGCTCTGCTCGTTGTCGCCCGGGGCGATGGAGACGCCTTGTTCCTTTGCGAGTTCCGCGGCGCTTTCCTCATCGTCGCCGGATTTGATTCCAACCCCTTCCTTCTCCGCGAGCTGTTGTGCGTTCTCATCCGCGAAAACGAGAGAGCACGGTGTGGCGAAGAAAAGGGCCGCGAGAATTATGCCGATGGGGAGTCGCTTCATGCCGCCAGTCCAGCCCCGCCAAAGGCGAAAATCAAGTGCGGATGCAGACGGCTTACAGCGGCTCGATGTAGTCGAGGTCCTTGCCGAAGGTTTCCTCGAGCCCGGCCAGTGCCCACAACGAGATCGCCACGCAGGCAACGCCCACGACGATGGCGGCCGGGACCATGCCCATCGGTTCCTTCAGCCACTGGAAGGAGAGGGTGATCGGCACGATCGAGGCGCGAACGAAGTTCGGGACGGTCGTGGCAACCGTGGAGCGGATGTTTGTGCCGAATTGCTCCGCGCCGATTGTCACAAAGATCGCCCAATAGCCGATGCCCACGCCGAGCAGGAAGATGATCGCGTAGAACATTTCCCTGGAAACACCCCGCGCGGCGAAGTAGACGCCCACGGCCGCGAGGGTCAGCAACAGAAACGCGAACACGATGCGTTTGCGCGAGCGGGCAAACTGGCTCAACGCGCCGCTGGCGAAATCGCCGGCGGTGAGCCCGAGATACACGCTTGCCACCGCGCTGCCCGCACTCACGTCGCCCTGAATGCCGAGCTGGCGGGCGAATTCCGGCGACAGCGTGACCAGCACGCCGACCACGAACCAGCTTGGCAGGCCGATGAGAATGCAGCGGGCGTATTTCATGAACCGCTTTCCGCTGGTGAACAGCGCGAGGAAATTTCCCCGGCTCACGGAGCGTCCGCGCGAGTGCAGCTCCCGATACATTCCCGACTCGGCCACGCTCACCCGCAGCAGGAGCAATGCGAGACCCAGTCCGCCGCCGAGGTAATACGCGAAGCGCCAGTCCATGTGGTTCGCGACCCAGCCGCCCACGACCGCGCCGCTGACTCCCACCGTGGCCACAAGCGTGGTGCCCCAGCCGCGCGCCTCGCGCGACAGCACCTCCGACACCAGCGTGACGCTGCCGCCCAGCTCTCCCGCCAGGCCGACGCCGGCAACGAAGCGCAGGATCTCGTATTGCCAGAGCTCGGTCACCATGCCGTTGAGGATGTTCGCGATCGAGTAAAGGATGATGGATCCGAAAAGCAGGGAGATGCGGCCCTTGAGATCGCCGAGGATTCCGAAGAAAAGCCCGCCGACCAGCATGCCGATCATCTGGAGGTTCAACAGCCAGAGGCCCACATCGACGAGTTCCTGACCCGAGAGGCCGAGCGCCTCGAGGCTGGGTTTGCGGACGATGCTGAACAGGGTGAGGTCGTAAATATCGACGAAATAGCCGAGTGCGCCGACGATGACGGCAGGCTGAAGGATCTGGCGGAGAGTGGAGTTCACGAAGGGAAAAGGCCGTGACTGATTATTCGTTTTCGACGGTCGGCTCAATGCGATTTCCGCAGCTTGCATTCCGGGAGCCGCTCGCGGATACTGCCACGCTCTGCGCACCGGTAGCTCAATCGGATAGAGCGTCGGCCTCCGGAGCCGAAGGTTGTGGGTTCGACCCCCGCCCGGTGCAGAATTCCGCCTTGTTCGCGGGATTGTTAGGGGGTTACCAGAATTGTGTGGAAAAGTTCCCCCTGTTTCTGCTCGCCGCTCTCGTTGTTTTTGCCGGGTGCAAAAAGCCGAATGCGGCAGCGGAACTGGAAGAGTTTGAAGAGCCGCGCCTGGCGCCCCAAGGGGTGTATTACGTGGCGGAGCGTTTTTCCGTGCAGACCAGCTCAGGCGTCTACGGGTTTTCAGTTGGAAAACAGGTCCGCCTCGTCCGCGAGGAGGGAGAGAATCTGGTGGTCACCGATGGGGTGAAGGAAGCGACGGTGACGCCGCGCCAGGTGACGAATGACCTGACCGTGGTGAAGGCCCTGCAGGCCGGCAAGAAGGTCGTGGTGGCGCGCCCGGAGGAAGTGCCGCGGATTGAGCCGACCCCCGACCCGGAGGCGCTGGAGGCGATTCGAGCGGAGAAGTTCAGTCGTGCCATCGAGCGAATCGTCGCGGAGCGGCTGGCGCGGGAGGCTGCGATGGATGCGCAGCTTCGCGAGCGACGGCGCAAGGAGTATCTTGAGGAGCTGGCGGATCTCGATGTGCGGATCAAGGCGGCCGAAGCCGAGATTCGCCAGAAGCAGGGGAACCAGCGGAGGGGGCACTACCGTGTCCAGGGAGGAACGCTCTACTGGTTGCCGACGTCCATCTACAGCCTCTCGGCGGACGCCACGGCGATCAGCGAACTTTACGAGCGCCGGAAAATTCTCAGGGAACTGGTGAAGGAGCCGCTTGACGAGGGTTCTCAGTAATCGGGCGGTAGCGTCAGCAGATCGAGCGCCTGAAGCGTCGTCTTGTCGAGGCGGCCGGTGGCCTTCAGGCGGTTGTCCTTCTGGTAGGCGCGGAGTGCCTCCGTGAGAGCCACGGTGGGCTTGCCGTCGGCTGGTCCGTCATAAAAGCCGAGCAGCTTCAGATTTTGCTGTGCCTTCCGGACGGTCGCGACCTGAAACTCCGGCGGTGCCGTGAGGTAGGGCCCGCCGACAAAGAGGTCTGCGAGGGCCGCGGCGCGAGGCTTCGGCGTGGCGGTGGGCTTCGCCTTGATGTCGAGGGCGGCGAGTGTCTCGGGATTCAGCTCGCCGGTGACGCGCAGATCCTTCGCGAGCTGAAACCGGCGCACGGCGGCCGCGGTCTGGCTCCCCCAGACGCCATCCACCGTGCCGTCGTAGTAGCCCATGCGGGAGAGTTTGGATTGAACGGCCTCGAGGAGCTCATCGGCCTGCACCGAAAAGATCCCGAGCCCGAGAAGAACAGCCAAAAGGCGGAGCGTTTTCACAAGAGAGCACGCTATGCGTGGGCGCGATGCTTCGCAAGGTCCACCATGAAGGGCATGGAGCTCGTAAGGGCATGGAACTCGTGGAGCCCGTCGAGGAGGAAGCTCCAAATGCCGTTTTGAGCGGACGGACATTGAAATTGAGGAGCAGTCCGCGCTTCAGATGGTTCATTTAAGAAGTATGTGAGAACCCGCGCCTCGTGGGAGGAGTGATTCCACGCTCTTGGACCGGTAATGGCGCCTGGAGCTGAAAAAGATTCGAGGCGAGTGCCAGTTCGCGGGCGAGGCACTGATCGCAGGTCGACTCGAGAAGGGCGGGACCAATTTCCCGATGCACCTCGATCGCCGCCTTGACCAACGGATCGCGTTTTACCGTTTCCTCATTTGCCAGGCCCTCTCACCCTCCATGGTGAACTCTAGACGTTAAACCGGAACTCCATCACATCGCCGTCCTGCACCACGTATTCCTTGCC
>CALLUD010000030.1 GCA_938011325.1 uncultured Spartobacteria bacterium | reverse complement strand
TCGGGGAAGCCTTGGCGGCGTCCTTCAGCACATTGATGCCCTGGGGAACATCGCCCCGGTTGGCGAGCTCAAACGCCACCTTGATGGCCAGCTCGTAGTTCGAGGCATCCAGCATCAGACAGCGCAGGTACGCCTCCAGGGCGCGGTCGATATCGCCTTCCTCTTCGGCGGCAAACCCTTCGGCAAAGGCCGCCAGAGCGTCGGCCATCCGTTCGCCCGCCCTGGATAGTACCAGGTCGCTGCTCTCTTTTTTGACCTGCGGGGTAGCCTGCGGAGCGGGGGAAGGTTTTGCCTTCTGCGCCAGACATGAAACTGGGTCGGCCCACAGGCCGACCCAGATGCCAAAACCAATGACGCGAGTGACGAATCGGTTAGCGATCAAGCGTCTCATGAGAACCGGTTTCCCTATCTCAGAGAACGAACGCGGCCAAAACCTCCGGTGCAACAACAACAGGGGCTTCGGCGGGTTCATGGCTTAAACGTAGCGATTAGCTCTTGTAGCGCAAACGCTTCTTGTGACGGTTCTGCTTCATCCGCTTGCGGCGCTTGTGCTTTGCAATCTTGGCTTTGCGTCTTTTCTTTAATGAACCCATACGTAAAGAATGTTCTGCTTGGCTGTTTTTTTAATACACGAGTTTTAATACACGAGTTTGTTTAAGGGATACTCGATGATCCCTTCGGCGCCCAGCGCCTTGAGCTGAGGGATAATCTCCCTGACGACTTTTTCGTCAATCACTGTTTCCACCGCCACCCAGCCCCCGTTGGCAAGGTGGGAAACCGTCGGATTTCGCAACGAAGGTAGAGCTTGCAGAAGATTCTGCAATTTCTTTTCTTCGACGTTCATCTTCAGGCCCACTTTGTCCCGGGCATTGTGTGCCCCCTGGAGCAGGAGGACGAGCTTTTCCATCTTCTGGCGTTTCCACGGGTCCGCCCACGCGGTTTTGTTGGCGATGACCCGGGGGGAGGACTCCATCAGGGTCTCGACAATCCGCAGCTTGTTGGCACGGATGGAAGCCCCCGTTTCGGTCACATCCACAATGGCATCCACCAGATCGGGAACCTTGACTTCCGTGGCTCCCCAGGAAAATTCCACCTCCGCCTTCACTCCATGCTTTTCGAGGAAACGGCGGGTCATGTTGATCGCTTCGGTGGCGATGACCTTACCTTCAAGGTCGGCCACCGTCCGGATGGGCGAGTTCTCCGGAACCACCAGCACCCACCGGGTAGGGGCGGCGCTAACCTTGGAGAAGGTCAGTTCGGTGAGGGTGACGACATCCGAATTGTTTTCAACCACCCAGTCGTGCCCCGTAAGGCCGCAGTCAAGATACCCTTGTTCGACATAGCGGCTGATCTCCTGCGCGCGGAGTAGCCGGATTTCGAGCTGGGGATCGTCAACCGACGGCTTGTAAGAGCGTTTGGGCACGTTGATGTTGAAACCCGCTTTGGCAAAAAGCTCCAAAGTGGGTTCTTGCAAACTGCCGGATGGCAGGCCAATTCTGAGGATCTGCTGGCTCATTTAAAAAAGGGGACTGCGTTTTAGGCTCCTAATCGCCTGCTGGCGAGGAAAATTTTACCATTATCATGCTCTTGAAGGGGGAGAGAGCGAAAAATGGCAAAAAAATGCGCCCAAACAAAAAAAGTTTGCGATTGGGACTTGCCAAAACGCGATAAATTCTCCTTACTGTCGGCCCTCGATTGACGGGCGGTAAATTTCACCGGCCTATCGATCACCCTCAGCAGCCGCAATTGGCTAGGGAAGAGGCCCTTGCAACAGAGGGTCTGAAAGGGCGGAGGTGAACCTTCGGCTCCGGAAAAAGGGGTGGTTGATCGGGAGGTGGGGTTTGGCCACTGGCTCGCCAGAAAGGCGCCGATCGTCGGGTTGTCCTTCCCCAAAAAGGAAGAGCGGAAAAAAGAAAGAAAAATCTTTTGACAGACGGAGCACTTTTGCTACCTTCACCGCTCACTTTTAGGAGGAAGCGAGGTTAAAACCCTGATCGTGCTAACCTTATGGGTCAGTTCGGTTCAGGGGTTTTTCGCCCCTGCGTCCTAGAGGTTACAACATAGAACAGTTTCACTTGGGGTGATACCCTGGGAGAAGTAGAGAAAAGCCCACATAGCTCAGTTGGCAGAGCACGTCCTTGGTAAGGACGAGGTCACCGGTTCAATCCCGGTTGTGGGCTCCATTTTTGCGCAAGTTCACCAGACAACCCGAAATCAACCACAATGGCTAAAGACACCTTCAAGCGAGAGAAACCCCACGTGAACATCGGCACGATCGGTCACGTGGACCACGGCAAGACCACGCTCACGGCCGCGATCACCACCGTCCTTGCGAAACAGGGCAAGGCTCAGGCCCGCAAGTATGAGGACATCGACAACGCGCCCGAGGAAAAGGAGCGCGGCATCACGATCAACACCTCGCACCAGGAATACGAGACCGACGCGCGTCACTATGCGCACGTCGATTGTCCGGGCCACGCGGACTACGTGAAGAACATGATTACGGGTGCTGCGCAGATGGATGGAGCCATTCTCGTCGTGAGCGCTGCGGACGGCCCGATGCCGCAGACCCGCGAGCACATTCTTCTCGCCCGCCAGGTGGGTGTGCCCGCCATGGTGGTGTTCCTGAACAAGTGCGACATGGTGGACGACCCCGAGCTCCTCGAGCTCGTCGAGATGGAAGTCCGCGAGCTCCTCAGCAGCTACGAGTTCCCGGGCGACGAGATTCCCATTGTCAAGGGTTCCGCGCTCAAGGCGATGGAAGGCGACGCCGCTGGTGAAGAGGCGATCCTCCAGCTCATGAAGGCGGTCGACGAATACATTCCGCTTCCGGAGCGTCCGGTTGACCAGCCGTTCCTCATGCCGATCGAAGACGTGTTCAACATTGAAGGTCGCGGCACCGTCGCCACCGGTCGTGTCGAGCGCGGCATCCTCAAGAAGATGGAGGAAGTCGAGATCGTCGGCATTCGTCCGACCCAGAAGACGACCGTCACGGACATCGAAATGTTCCGCAAGCTCCTCGACGAAGCCCGCGCGGGCGACAACGTCGGTGTGCTGCTCCGCGGCATCAAGAAGGACGACATCGAGCGTGGCCAGGTTATTGCCAAGCCCGGTTCGATCACTCCGCACACCAATTTCAAGGCTGAGATCTACGTGCTGAGCAAGGAGGAAGGCGGCCGTCACACCCCGTTCTTCTCGAACTACCGTCCGCAGTTCTACTTCCGCACGACGGACGTGACCGGCTCCATCAAGCTCCCGGAGGGAGTGGAAATGGTCATGCCTGGTGATAACGTCTCGATTGAGGTCGAGCTCATCACGCCGATCGCCATGGAAAAGACCATTCGCTTCGCGATCCGCGAAGGTGGTCGCACCGTTGGCGCCGGCCGCGTGTCCGAGATCATCAAGTAAGCCAGATTCTTCGAGTTGTCAGCAAAGGCCAGTAGCTCAATTGGTAGAGTAGCGGTCTCCAAAACCGTTTGTTGGGGGTTCGAGTCCCTCCTGGCCTGCGTTTTCCAAACTGCTCGAAATCAATAAATAGGGCACATTAACACGTCATGTTTGGAAAAATAGGACGCTTCAACTCCGAGGTGCGCGCCGAGCTGGCGAAGGCTTCCTGGCCTTGGGATCCCAACGAAAAGGGATTCAAGCGCTACAAGGAACTCTGGGATTCCACGGTGGTGGTGATCATCGCCATGCTCCTCGTCGGCGGTTACATAGCGTTCTTCGACCTCATCCTCGTCAATGTCGTCAATTTTGTGACGGGACTTTAACAGTTTCCATGAATCCAGCCCCACGCGACCAGTGGTATGTCGTGCATGTGCTTTCCGGACAGGAGAGCAAGGTGCTCGACAACATCAAGAAACGCATCAAAAGCGAAGAGATGGAGGACGTCATTTTTGATGCCGTCATTCCCACCGAGCGCGTGCAGGAGATCAAGCGGGGCAAGAAGACCGAGACGACCCGCAAGTTCTTCCCCGGTTACATCATCGTCAACATGCACCTGCTGGACGAAAACAACCAGCTGGTGGACCGCTCGTGGTATTTCATTCGCGAGACCCCGGGTGTGATCGGCTTTGCCGGCGCCAAGGACCGCCCGATTCCCATGCGGAAGAAGGAGGTCGAGGGCATGCTCGCGCAGATGCAGGAGCGCGAAGATCAGGTCAAGCCGAAGATCGAGTTTGAAGTCGGCGACAAGGTCAAGGTGGCCGACGGCCCGTTCCAGAACCAGAACGGCGTGGTCGAGGAAATCGACCCCGAGCGTGGCAAGCTGCGCGTTTCGGTGAGCATCTTCGGCCGCGACACGCCCGTGGAGCTCGAATACTGGCAGGTCGAGCGGGCGTAATCCGCGTCGCCAGGCAATTTTCGAAAGCCCCGAAGTCGCTTCGGGGCTTTTATTTTTTCACCTGCTCCATCAAATCCCTGCGCAGGGCTTCGAAAGCGCGGGCAACCTCCGGTGAGGAGGCGGCGCCCGGTGGTGCGTAGGAACTGGCGGCCTGCAGAGCGGCATCCGGATCGCGCGTCGCCCATGCTTCAAAGAACGCAAGAACCGACGTTCTGGCTTTGGGATTGAAAGGCGTTGCCTCAATCCACGCGAATGCCGCCTCCGACCATGCCTGCACCAGTAATATCAGCTCCTGTTCCGGGAGAGGGTGGCTGGTGACAAGCCGCGCAGCGGCGGCATGGAAATCAAATGTTCCGGAGTGAAGCGGCTGCGCGGGTTGTTCGCGGGAGACATCGGCGCTGCGGGAAGGAGGAGACGTGAAACTTGATTCCGATGTCGGTGGGGGGAGGAAGTTCGCTGAGTTGCGGAGGTGGTTCCTCCGCCCTCAAAAGCGACCGCTCGACGTGGCCGGCAGCCCATTGCCAGCCGATCCAGAGACCTGCGCCAAACAGTCCGATGGGCAGCAGTCGAGGGAGGAGGTGTGAGCGGGAGAAAGCATTCACTTACCAGGAGTTCTCGGTGAGGAGTTCCTGCTTTTTGTCGGCCGGGAGCGCCGATTGCTGCACCCAGGTGCGGGCGGCATTTGGGTCCTTGTGCATCCATTGGCGGACCGTCGATTCCTGTGCGCTCAGCCGAATTTCCTGATCGCTGATGCTCGAAGCCCACTGCAATGCGAGAAGAGGGCTCTCGTCCTGGATTGAATAAAGGCAATGGCGGATGATGGCATCGCGATGGGTGTCGGCGGGTAATTTCTCCAGCTGGGCGAGTGCCGATGGGGCATCGTAGCGGATCCACGTCGAGATCACGGCGCCGATGGCGTTCTCTCGCTCGTTTCCCGCTTGCATTGTTGCCCAGCGGAACGCCTTCTCCGGATCTTGTTGAGCCCATGCATTGGCGATGCTGCTGATCGCCGAAGCTTGCTCTTCCGGCGAGAGGTGCGTGAGCAGTTCCGCGGCACGCTTTGGCTTTTGAATGGCAATCGAGGAGATGATGCCGTTCCAGATCGATTGTTGGATCTCGGAGTCGGTCTGGGCAGCCGCCCACGTGATCACTGCCTCCGAGTCCTGATATGCCCATTGCATGGCGAAGCTCCGAATCAGGTCCTCCTGCCGGGATGGAGAGGAAACCAGCTCAAGTAAATCGATAAATGCCTCGGGGTCCGTTCCAGCCGCGGAGAAGGCGATGCTCTCGACGAGGTCATTGCGCTCTCCGTTGTCGGGAAGAGAATGAATCCAGGCAACGGCACTTCTGGAATCGTCCCGATACCACGTGCTTAGAAAATTCCGGGTAAGATCCCGCTTCATCGTGCCGGAGGGGATTTTGCCGAGCCAGTCCAAGGCTGCTGTGTGATCTTTTTCGAACCACATGGATGCCGCGATTTGGAGCGCGCTGTTTCTCATTTCTCCCGGAGGAAGTTCCGAGACGGCATCAAGAGCGGCCCGGGGATTTTGCGCCGCCCAGGTGCGGATGGCGTTTGGAATCACACCGAACTTGATCGCCTCGTAGAAGGGGCCGGATATGGAATCCTCCTGGCCAAGAGCCTCGGTGATTGCCCGCTGGGGATCTTTCTGCGCAAGGGCGTCAAGGATGGCGACCCAGCCGGCGTCGCGGTCCTGGCCGGTCCGTTGCGAGACGTAATTACGGGCCGCGTCGTAGTCCGTTCGCGCCCATGACAAGAGGACGTTGCGTGTCGTGGCGAGGCGATCGTTTTCGCGTGGAAGGCTGCTGGCAAATGCGAGTGCGCCTTCGAGATCGGAGGCCGCCCAGGACTCAATGACAAGCTGGAGCGCAGCGAGACGGTCATCGTCAGGCAGTTGCGAGGCCAGTGCGGATGCAATCGCCGGACCGTTCTCGTGATCGACCCGCTCTGCGGTGATCATCAAGCGTGCATATCGCCTCGCGTCGATTTCGGGTTCATCAAGGATGGCATCGATATCAGCAAGGATCGCCTCTGCTTCCGTGGATCCGTTGCGCGCAAACGGTAGAGTGCCGGATTTGTTTGTGCCATCGAATGGCCCGGCCTTGTGCGTGCCCGGCGGCCTGTCGTGATCAGCGCCGGAGCGATCCGCCGCGCCTCGCGGAACGACCAGCAGGCAGAGCACGAAGCCCGCGAGGAAAGCGCCGACCGTGGCAAGCGCGTATCGCATGGTCGCATCAACGGCGCGAACGCACCGGCTGCATCGCGGCGCCCTGGTTCGCCCCGGTCGGGTTGTTGCGCGTGGTGCTGATTCCGCTGCTGGCCATCCATGCCCGGGCGGCTTCGGGGTCGCGCTGCTCCCATTCGCGGGCAAGGCGCTCGAGCTGCCGCTGGCGCTGTTCGGGGTTGCTGATGGTGCCGGCCCATTCCACGGCGACGTTCGGATCCTCGTCGAGGAGCGAACTCACGAAGCGCATGAGCACGTCGTCGCGTTCCTTTCCGGCGGGCATTTTTGAGAACCATTCCATCGAGGAGCGGGGATCGATGCGCACCCACTGGTTCATCGCATCGCCGAGCGCCTGGCTGCGCACTTCGGGATCGGATTCCCTCTGGAGCCAGCCAATGGCCGATGCCGGATCGTGCTGCGCCCAGCGCCGGGCAATGTCGCGCATGGAATCGGTGCGCGCGCTTTCGGGAATTTGGTCGAGAAGGCCGATGGCGCGTTCGGGATCGCTGTCGGCCATGGAGGCAAGGACGCCCTGCCAGACCATCTTCTGCACTCCGGGGTCGGACTGTGCCTTTGCCCATTGCAGTGCGGCGTCGGGATCGCGTTCGGTCCAGTTCGAGGCGATGGTGCGGAGCATCGAGTCTTGCTGGCTTTGCGACGTCACGAGATCCACCAACGCGATCGCCTTGGCCGGGTCGTTGTTCATCGCGGCATACAGCGAGCGCTGAAGCAGCCGGTTGCGGAATCCGCCCTCCGGCAGGGAGGCAAGCCATTCCGTCGCCGCCTCGACATCCTCCATCACCCATGCCTGCGCGAAGTTTTCCATCGCCTCGCGCTTGGGCGGTCCTTCCTCGAGGCCATCGATCCATGCGAGGGCTTCCTCCCGATCCTCCCGCGCCCATGTGCTGGCAATCTCGCTGTAAACGGAATTGCGCAGCTCTCCGGGCGGCAGGCTTTGCGCAATCGTGGCCGCCTTTTCGGGATCGAGTGATGCCAGCCGGGCAAAGGCATATCGCGCCATTCCGCGTCGGCCGCCGCGATCATCGAGCGCGATGGCTTCGCGAATCGCCCGCTCGGGATCCTGCTCGGCGAGCGCATTGGTGACCGCCTGCAACGCGGATCGCCGCTCGCGGCCCTCGGGAAGGTCCCCGGCCCAGTCGCGCGCGGCCTCGTAGTTTTGCGAGGCCCAGCCGGAGAGGGCGCCTTGCATGGCAATGTCCCGCACGTTGTCCTGCTTGATCGAGCGCGCGAATTCCAGGGCGCCCTTGGGATCGGACATCGCCCACGAATTGAGAATGACCATGATGCCCCAGCGCCGCTCCGTGGTGGTGGCCGTGGCGAGATATTTTTCCGCAACCTCCCGCCCGTTTTCGGCGGTGACCTGTTCGCTGATCAACGTGATGCGGGCGAAGCGCCGCATGGGGTTGGGAAGATCCATCGCAGCGTTGAGCTCCTCGACGAGCGCGTCGGCGTCGGCATTTGCGAGACTCGCAAGGTAGCGGGCGGAGTCCGCGCGGGAAGGGGCCGAGGAGAGAAAGCCGGGACGGTTTTCCTTTGCGCTCCCTTGCGTGGCGGCGGCACTCGAAAACGGTTGGGAAACGGGATCCGGCGCGGTGAGGGTCGAGAATGCGAATCCGGCGGCGAAAGCAATGACCGCCGTGACACCGAGGGGAATCGCCGGGTGCATGAGCGCGTTCTAGGCCGAATCTTCCGTGGAATCAAATGCGGACTGAGAATCGAACGTTGACAACCGCGCACGGGTCGCGGCTTAATCCGATGCCATGATTTCCCTCATTATCGCCGGCGGGATGATGGTCACCTCGACGACCACAACCGATTCCTTCAAGTGGCCAGATCTCTACAACCACACGCTCCTTGGCGAGCGCGTGCTGGCCAAACAGGTCGTCTGCCGGAACAGGTGGGGCACTCCGATGCTGCCGGATGGCACCGGTGGTTACAGCCTGATCGCGCCGGTGAACCCGGCCTTCATCGATCAGAGCCTGATCATTCCGCCAAAGACGGGCGGCCCGGTCTTCCGTCCACTTCCGCCCGTGACTGACGTCTCCGACGAGCCCGCTGAGGTTTCTTCGTAGGATCTGCTCCATGATTGCGGGAGCCCGCGATGTGCGGCCCCTCGCGGGCTTGGTCGCTGCAGGGGCGCTGGCTCTGCTGGGAATGGCGCCGGTGGCGATGGCCGATGCCATTCAGCTTACCTCCGGGAAGCTGCTCTACGGCGACATCATCAGCACGAACGACCGCGAGCTCGTCATTGCGCTCGACTACGGAGTGCATCGTTACAAGCTTTCGGAGATCGCGCACATCTCGGCGAACGACGGCAAGATTACGCTGCCCGACAGCGAGAAGGCGAAGGCGCAGCAGAGGTTTCCGAGCTGGCGAAAGATCTTTGGCAATCTCGCCCGGCAGCCGTGGGCGGGGGATGTGCATCAGGTGCCGGCGGTCGTGATCGATCGCGGCTCTCTCTACAACGTGCCCTACACGTCCTATCGGTGCGGAAAGGGCGGTTACGAGTTGAACATCTATGGCGACCCCGACGAGCCGGCCGGAGTGGAGCTGGGGGTTTACGACGACCTGGCGAATGACCCTGAGGCCCGGCGAAACTGCCGCGAGTTCATCGCGTCGTTGCTGGAGTTTTCGCCGGATGCCGACGCGATCTTCGAACTCGACGATGAGGGCGGGCAGACGCGACGCGGCAACCTGCTGATCGAGATCACGCCGCCGGAAGCCATCGATTCCTATGGCGGTTGGTGGATTTCGGTGATGCGCCCCAATGCCATCGATGCGGCGCGTGCCATGCCCGATGAGATCGAGCGAATCTCCGCGCCGCTCAAGCAGGCGAAGAAGGGCGAGGCCGGCTGGACTCGCGACGAAATGCAGGAGTTTCGCGGCTCGGGCTTCGACTCCGACCGTGTGTTTGCACGTGGATTCCGCCGCACCGACGAAGCGCAATATCTCGTCGGTGAGACGCGTCCCGTCGAAAAGAGGAACTGGTTCCAGCGCCTCTTCGGCGGGTGAGTTCCGCCGCGGAGGTTACGGCCGGACGGCGTCCGACGTCTCCTTGCTGGTCGTGACGGTGATCACGTCGTGGGCGCCGCTTTCGCGCTGGCCCGCGGGCGTCACACGCATGTAGAGCGCATTTTTCCGGAGGGTGGGGAGATCCGGCGCGCCGAGGTAACCCATGCCCGACTGCACGCCACCCACCAGTTCGCGGATGACGTCGTCCAGCGGTCCGACGGTTTCCTTGAGCGCCTCGATGCCTTCCGGCGCGGCTTTCGTGGTGACGTCCTTCTTCTCGTGGCCATAGCGGGCGGCGCTGCCTTCCTTCATTGCGGAGCGGCTGCCCATGCCACGGTATTGTTTGTAGAGCTTTCCGTTGATCTCGATGATCTGCCCCGGTGCTTCGTTGCAGCCCGCGAGCATGCCGCCGCACACCACTGCGTTGGCCAGCGTGAGCGCCTTGACGATGTCGCCGGACTTCGTGATTCCGCCGTCGGCCAGAATGGTGACGCCGTGTTTTGCCGCTTCACGCGAGGCCACGTAGAGGGCGGTCATTTGCGGAATGCCGACTCCCGCCACGATGCGTGTGGTGCAAATCGACCCCGGACCCTGGCCGACCTTGATACAGTTTGCACCGGCCTTCGCCAAGAACTCGACGCCTTCCGCCGACGTGACATTTCCAGCGATGAGCGTGAGATCGCGGAACTCCTCGCGCAGCAGACGCACCGTGTCGCCGACGCCCTTGGAAAATCCGTGAGCCGTGGAGACCGCTATGGCGTCGATGCCTTCGTCAATGAGCCTGCCGACGTGAGCGATGATGCGGTCGCGGTCCAGCGAGCCATCCGGCAGACGGTGCGGGGAAATCGCGGCGCCGCAGACGAGGCGGAGCTTCGAATCGCGTGCCGGCTTCACCATCCGCTGCGATTCCTCGCTGATCCGTTCGACGTCACTGAGTGTGAAGAGACCACGCAGGCGATCCTGGTCGTCGACGATGAGGAGTTTGTTGATCCTCATGTGCTCGTTGAAGAACTGGTCGGCGGCCTTGATGGGATTGTCGCGAATATCACGCTCGTGAAGCGTGTAAACCTCCGAGCGGGGCGTCATCGCCTCGGAAACGAGACGCTCGCGATAGCGTTCGCGCACCACGGAGCCTGACAACAGGCCGAGAAGGCGGTTTTCCGAATCGACGACGGGAAACGCGCGGAATCCAAAACCGCGCCGTGCGATCAGGTCGATGACCTCGCCGACCTTTTGTTCCGGCGAAACCTTGATCGGCTCCTGGATGAAGCCGTGGATGTGGTTTTTGACGCGGGCGACCTCCTTCACCTGCGCCTCGTCGGACATGTTGTAATGGATGAGGCCGAGCCCGCCGTTGAGAGCCATCTGGATGGCCATCTTCGACTCGGTGACCGTGTCCATGTCGGCGGAGATGATCGGAATCTGCAACGTGAGCGATTCCGACAGCGCGACGGAGAGATTTGTCTGGCGCGGCAGAACCTCGGAGTAGCGGGTGGCGAGCGAGAGATCGTCGAACGTGAGAGCCGTCGGCGCCACCGACGGGAAGAAAGTATCGGCGTCTTGGTAGAGTCCCATGTCAAATGCTGCCCAGCCGCCGCGAATCGCTCAAGGAAGAAAATCAATCGAGCAGACCGGCGTCCACGAGCATCGAGGCGATTTTCGCTTTGCCTCCTGTCTGAATCGGGTCGCCGTGGCCGACGATGACGCGGTCGAAGTCCCATTCCATCATGCGGCGGGCGGACTCCTTGAAAGCGTCCTCGTCCTGGATCGTGAAGCGAAATGGCCGCGACATGCCGGGCTCATGGTCGGCGCCAATCGCCGCGCGAAGGATCAGTTCCTTCCAGAGCGGTTCGTTGCCGGGAAAATTGAAGGCGAGGTCGGCAACAACAAGCGTCCCGCTCGCTCGATGAAAAAAGACGTGCTCGCCGTAGGAGGGGTTGCCTTCGATTTTGAGCACGTCGACTTGTCCCTCCCATTGGCGCGGCGGGGGGAGGAGGGGTTCGACGGGAAAATTCACATGGTCCGAGAAGCCGGCGGGAGCCAGATAGGGAATGTGCGGAAACGCGAGGCGGCCCTCGCGTGCGTAGGTGTCGTGGTGCAGCATGGCCTCGGCCAGCCAGCCCGGCTGACCGCGGGACGAGATGGCGGTGACGTCGGCGGTCGAAAAAGGCGCGGTGGAGTGAATCACGAGCTGCCCGGACGCGAGTTGCATGACCGTAACGTTTCGTTGCAAGTCCGCGCCGAGCATCTTCAGCGGATAGCTCAGAATCCAGAGGCCGTCGTCCAGCTGCTTCATCGTCTCCCGTTCGCATCTGGCCGCGCGGATGGTTCCGAACGATGCGGGGAAAATCGTGCGTGTCGCTGCTCGGTTGGCTAGCATGCGGGCAACCAAGTCACCCCCTTCGAATAAAAGCCGCCCCGCATGAGTTACCGAGTTGTTTTCGCGTTTTTTTGGATTTTCTGGACCGCGCTTGCTGGCTCGCAGGCGTTCGAGCTGAAACGAGGTTCCGTTCCCAGCAAGGCGATGGGACGGTCGATCTCCGTTTCCATGCTGGTGCCGGATGGCTACCGCAATTCGTCGAAGCCGGTGCCGGTGGTGTATCTGCTTCACGGCTTTGCGGACGACGATACCGCCTGGCCGGAGCGCACGAAGATTGGCGAGCTTGCGGATCAATACGGAGTGCTCGTCGTCTGCCCGGATGGCGACAACAGCTGGTATTTCGACAGTCCGGAGGTTCCGGAAATGCAGTTCGAGACGTTCGTTTCCGACGAGCTGGTGAAGTTCGTCGATGACCGGTTCAAAACGATCAAAGGACCGAAAGGGCGCGCGATCACGGGTCTGAGCATGGGCGGGCACGGGGCGATGTTTCTCGCGATCCGGCATCCCGATGTCTTTGGCGCGGTCGGCAGCATGAGCGGCGGCGTGGATATTCGCCCGTTCCCGAACGAGTGGGAGATCAAGCGGGCAATCGGCACGATCGAAGATCATCCCGAGCGCTGGGAGGAACTGACGGTGATCAATCAGGCCCGTTCGCTGAAGGATGGCCAGCTGGCGATCGCGATCGAATGCGGCGTGGACGACTTTTTCATCGATGTGAACCGCGCGTTGCATCAGCAGCTGCTCGAGCAGAAGGTTGCTCACGATTACACGGAGCGACCGGGCCGCCACGACTGGGACTACTGGCGAAACGCGATCGACTACCAGATGCTCTTCTTTTCGAAGTTCTTCGATCGAGCCGATGGGTAAAAGCGGGAAGCCGGAACTCCCGACACGAGGCTTTGCCAGCGCCGATGCGTGGCGCACCTGGCTCGCGAAGAATCACGCGACGAGTGACGGCCTCTGGTTGAAGTTTGCGAGGAAGGGAAGCGGCGTGCGCTCCGTGTCGCGGGACGAGGCGGTGACCATCGCGCTTTGTTACGGGTGGATCGATGGCCAGGCCAAACGGATCGACGACACGTTCTTCGCGCAGCGGTTTGTCCCCCGCCGGCGTGACAGCATCTGGTCGAGGATCAATCGCGAAAAGGCGCTCGACTTGATCGCGAGCGGGGAGATGCAGCCCGCCGGCATGGCCGCGATCGAGGAGGCGAAGGCAAACGGGCGCTGGGATGCCGCCTACGACCCGCCAAGGACCGCAACGGTGCCGCCGGACCTCGAGGAAGCCCTGGCGGCAAGCCCGAAGGCTGAGGCATTCTTTGCGACACTGAATTCGCGAAACCGCTACGCGATCCTGTTCCGCCTGCAAACGGTGAAGAGCCCGGCCACGCGTGCGAAACGGATTGAAAAGTTCGTCGCGATGCTCGAGCGAGGCGAGACGCTTCACGGAGATTGACCGGGGGATTCGATCGGGCTTTGCTTCCGACATGCGCACCTTTGCATTTCTGCTCGTGATCGCGCTGGCGGGCCTCGGAGCAGCGCGTGCTGCCGACGAAGGTCCCAAGGAGGTGGCGCAGGAGTTTTACGACGGCTATATGAAAGTGTTGCTCGCGAAGGGCGACACCAATGCCTACGTGCTCGACTCGCCAATGGTGACCGACTCGTTCAAGGCCGCATACCGGAAGATGATCGACATGGGCTTCGAGTCGGACCCGATCATCTGCGGACAGGATTATCCGGACCAGGGTTTCACGGCGTCCGATCCAAGCGTGGATGGCGACAAGGCGGAGGTCACCATGACGAGTCGCGGGGATGATCTGGTGCACTCTTTCACCGTAACCCTGAAGCAGCGCGACGGCGCCTGGCTCATCTCCGACACGAACGATCTGAAGGTCGACGCCGACAGCTACTGAGTCTCGTTTTCCCCGTCGACCTCGCGCGTTTCCTCGGGGAGGGGAACGAAGTCGGAGGAAGCTCCACGACCGGGTTGTGGGAACTCGGTGGGATTTTCCGCGGCTGCGGCGATGGCCTTCTCCTCCGGACGCCATGCATCGTCCATGAGGCTGTCGCGGCGGTCTTTTTCCGGAATGCTCATATCCGGAGGATCGCATGTCGCACAGGCGATGCGTCTTTACAAAAACCAGCCGGAGACCCAACCCGCCACCATGAGCCCGACAAGTGCGATGGCGGGGAGCGAAAAGATGATGGTGATGACGAGCGCGATGATTCTTTTGCGAAAGGCGTAAAACATCCACGCCGCGACATCGGCTGCGATGAGCCACAGCGGATAGGACCATATGGCCAGCACGAACGCCCACGGCTGCCACATGTTCTGCGAGCCGGGAGCGTCGAAGGCCATTACCGAAAGGCCCGCCATCAGCAACCACGGGGGCAGGGAGGCGACCTGCAGGAAATTCAGCACGATGAGCGTGATCAGGATGCCCCGATTTTTCGCCGGGACAGGAGGCAGCGGCGGTGGCGTGCTCTCGCTCATGACGGCGGATTCTCGTTCCTGCGGTCGGGATGCGACCACCACGAGTTCCAGCGGCGGCCGTCGTATTTCTCGATCAACTTGCGCTCGACGTCCTCGACCGAGCCATCAGCGGGCACCCACGCGGGGATGTCCGGAAAGTCGAGTTTGCAGTTCTCGCACTTCTTGCCGGGATAGAAACGGATCGGGCACCAAAAACTCTCGAGGTTGCGCAGCATCTCTCCGCCGAGCGAGTAAATGCCGGTCATCCAGTCGCAATACAGGCACCAGACGAGATCGTGGCCGACCAGCCCGTGAAACTTCTGCCGCGAGACGTTCACCCAACCGGCGTGGTCGTAGGGCGGGAGTCGCACGGTGCGCACGAGGATCGGGTAGGTCGTGAGCTGCGAGAACCGGATCAGCAAAAACGCGGGCAGCGCCGGGAGCGTGGCGAACAGGGCAAAGTGATTTGCGAACGGGCTGGTGAGCCGGTTGAGCGTGCGCGCGATGCGCTGGCCGGAGCGTCCGGTCACCTTTGCGTGCCACACGCAAAAGAGCTGCATCGCACCGATCTGCCCGAGCACGCAGCCGAGCAGCCCGACCCATCCCGCGAGCCAGAACGAAAATGCCCACGGAATCCAGGTGAGCGCACTGACGGCGACATCGAGTGCCGGCGCGCGAGTAATTTTCTCCGTGCGGCGTCCGACCAGGATGATCGCGGCGATGAGGGCCATCTCGAGAAACCCGAACAACAAAACCGACGCCAGCAGCCGCATTGCGACGGAGTGTTTCAGATGTGCGTTCGAACGGAAAGACCGGACAGCAGGCCGCCCGCAGCCAGCCCGAGTCTTCGCTCAGGGAATCGCTGGACGCGTGCGCTGTCGCGTCACCCGATCCCTCCGCAAGATGAAGGCCACTGTTTTTCACAAACCCGGAGATGTGCGCGTCGAATCCGTCGACGATCCTGAACTGAAGGATCCGCAGGACATCATTCTCAAAGTAACCTCCACGGCGATCTGCGGTTCGGACCTGCACATCTACAATGGTTTCCTGCCGCAAAAGCGGCCGATGGTGCTGGGGCACGAATTCATGGGCATTGTCGAGGAAACGGGGCCGGAAGTGACGAGCGTGCAAAAGGGAGACCGTGTGATCGTGCCGTTTCCGATCGCGTGTGGGCACTGTTTTTTCTGCGATCACGGGCTGCCGACCCATTGCGAAGAGTCGAACGTGGAGAACTACGGTCCCGAGGGCGGAGTGCTGAAGGAGAAGGGCGGCGCTCTATTTGGCTACACGGACCTTGATGGGGGATTTGATGGAGGACAGGCGGAATATGTGCGCGTGCCCTATGCAAACTGCGGGCCGCGAAAGGCGCCGGAGGGATTCAGCGACGAGCAGCTCCTTTTCCTTACGGACATTTTTCCGACCGGATACTGCGGAGTGAAATGGGCAAACGTGCAGCCGGGCGACACGGTCGCGGTGTTTGGCTGCGGGCCCGTGGGGCTGATGGCGCAGAAGGTCGCGCGGATCTTTGGCGCGGAGCGCGTGATCGGCGTCGACATCGTGCCGTATCGCCTGGAGATGGCGCGCAGGTCGGCCGGTGCGGAAACCATCGATGCCTCGGAGCAGGATGTCGCGGAGGCAATTCGCAATCTTACGGATGGCCGTGGAGCGGATGTCTGCATCGATGCGGTCGGGCTCGAGGCGAACCGCACCTTGAAGGACCGACTTGCGAATATCGTGCATGCGCAGATGGGCAGCACAAAGCCACTTGAAACGGCCATCAGTGCCGTGCGGCGCGGCGGGCATGTGAGTGTTCTCGGCGTTTACGGCATGCCCTACGACAACTTTCCAGTTGGCCAGATCTTTGACAAAGGGCTGCACATTCATCTTGGGCAGGCCACGGTGCAACCCGTCATCGACGAGCTGATCGGGTGGGTCGTGGACGGGCGCATCACGCTCGACGACATCATTACGCACCGGTTGCCGCTGACGGATGCCGCGCGCGGCTACGAAATCTTTGCAAAGAAAGAGGACGACTGCGTGAAGGTCGTGCTCCAGCCGTGAGAAACGGCCGTCAATCCCGGTTCGCACGAACCTTTTCGAAAACCTCAGTGACGCTCCAACTGACAACAAGACTCTCCGCATGAAATCTCCTGATCTCCTCCTTCTCGCCGATCGTGGCCAGTTCAAGGCCTACGAGGTGCGACATCCCGACGGTCGCGGCCTCGCCGTGCGTTTGATCGATGCCTACATGCCGATCGAGCCGCACAAAAAGATCTCCGAGCGCTACACGGATCAGGCCGGGGCCTTTCCGAATCAGGGAAGTGCGGGGGCCGGTCAATCAATCGCAGAGCGAGCCAGTCTGAAACATGAGGTCGAGCGACGCGCGTGTGTCTCGATTGCGGAGCACATCAACGCCCTTCTGGTCGAGCGACAGCCCAGACGATGGGCCTTCGCGGCACCAAGCACGGTGAATCAGGAGATTCTCGTTGGCGTGGCGGCGGAGTGGCAGGACCGTCTCGCGATAAATCTCAACAAGGACCTCGTCGGTCGTCCTGCCAACGAACTGATACCGCATTTCGAGTTGTAGGTCCTGCGCGTGTATCGCGTTAGAGCTGGAGGCTTCGACACGGCGCATATTGACAGCGGGACGTGGCGAAGCTACTGAACCCGACGATGACCCTTGTGCGGAGAGACTGGCTGACGCTTTGCGGCGTGTTGGTCGCGAGTCTTTTCTTCGCGCAGAGTCTTTATTGTTTTGCGGAGATGGCCGGAGCCGTGACGTGTTGTGTGACGGCCGGCGACGCGGATGATCACTCATCGGAATCCGCTCCCGACGACGCGGGCTGCTGCCTTTCCATTTGCGGACACGCCGCAGTTGTGGTGGTTCCCTTTCAAAATCCGATTGCTCCGCTGGCGGTTGCTGGCAGGGCATTCCTGAGCGCGGATCGCGTGCCGGATACTCCGGTGCGGCAGATCGAGCATCCGCCTCAACTGTCCTGAGGAACGGCGGGCGAATTGCGCCCGCATGTCGAAGCCTGCCGTCGTCTCTCGCGGGACCGGCGGGATCACACATTGCTTTCGGGGCTTTCCCGTTCCGGCAGGACCATGATGCATCCATTCAAAATTTCCATTTTCATTCTCCTCGGCACCTCGCTGATTGCGATGGGAGCGCCGTCACATTCGGCAAAAAGTTCCGGCGACCACCGCACCCTCCATACAAGCCCTCACGTGATCGCGTCGCAGGTGCGGACACACAGCAACCAGCTTTACGTTTCGGGCCGGACCAGCGCGTCGCTTTTTCAACGACAAGCACATGTCGATGTGCAGCTGCTCGACGGGGCGGGTCGTGTGGTTCTGGAAAAGTCGCAGGCCATTCATTCGGTAAGCCCGCGTCCGGGCGGAGGAAGACGAACCACCGGCACGTTTGTCGTGACCTTTCCGATGAGCGAGGTGCGCAAGGCCGCCGCAGTGCGGATCGCCTATCACGGCGGCTCGCACCGTGAATGCACTTCAACGGGGAAGATATGAGGCGTCCGATGTGGAGAAGTCTGTTTTCTCTCGTGGCGCTGGGGATTTGTGCCACGTCGGGACGTGCGGAGGAAACGGTAGCGCAACCGAAGCTCGTGAGCATCGATGAGCTGGTCGCGTCCGCACTGGCCGAAAATCCCGAGATAAAGTTTTACGAAGCGGAGATCGCCGCAGCCAAAGGGGAGCGCCACACCGCCGTGGCGTGGGCCAATCCCGAGATCGCCGGGGAGCTTGGCGGAAAGCGGGCGGTGGGAGATGGGCTCGATGCGTCGGGAGTGATCTGGGCGGCGACGGTTCAACAAACATTCGAATGGCCCGGTCGCGTTTCGCTGCGAAAGGCGATTGCGGATCGCCGGGTGAAGCTCGCCGAGCAGGGACTCGAACAATTTCGCCGTTCGCTGGCGGCTGCGGTTCGGCAAAAGGCACTGGCACTGCTGGCCGCACAGGAGCGGCAGGTGGCGGCTTCCGAGGTGGCGAGACGGGGCGAAGAGCTGGTGAATACACTTTTTCAACGCGACCCCTCGGGCATTACGCCTCAGCTGGAAGGCCGTGCCATCGAGGCTTCGGTGCTTCAGCTCAAGCGGGAGGAGGCGGAGGCCGCAAAGGCGGCGCAGTCGGCATTGCTCGAGTTGAACCAGCTTCGCGGCCGCATGCTCGCCGAGCCGGTTCGCATCGCGGAGCCGGAGATGAAATTTCCCGAGCTGCCGCCGATCAACGAGCTGCTCAAGCGCGCGGTGACCGGCAATTTCGAATTGCTCCGGCAGGAAACCGAGCTCGAGCAGCAGGGCTTCCAGGTGCGTCTCGCGGAGAACGAGCGCTGGCCGAGCATCACCACGGGACCGACGGTCGAGCAGGAATTTGCCGGCGAGCAGGAGACGCGTGCCGCGATGGCGGTCTCACTACCGCTGCCATTGTGGAATCGAAACGAGGGAAACATCGAAGCCGCGAAAGCGCGGGAAATGCAGGCGCAGGCGGCGCTGATGGTAACGCAGCGTGATATCGAACGACGGATTCGCGAAGCAGCGACCGCATACGAGATGCATCGTCAAGAGATTTTGCGCTGGGATCCGAAGATTGCGGAGAAGCTTCGCGAGGCCGCCGAGCTCGCCGACCGGCATTACCGCCTCGGCGCCGTTCCTCTCTCGACCTACCTCGAAGTGCAGTCGAGCTATCTCGCGGCTCTGGAATCCATCTACGCCACTCGCGCCGACGCTCTTGCGGCGCTTGCCGAACTCGAGCTTCTCACCGGATCCCCGATCCAATGAAAACTCCACAGGTTCTTCTCGCATTTGTTGTCGCGCTCGTTGGTTGCGACAAGATCCCCCTCGAATCGTCGGCGGAAGTCGCACGCGAGCCGACCGAGGCGTTTTTCAAATCCGGCCACGGAGTCTGCCTGCCTCCGGCCATGCAGGAGTCGCTTGAAATCGAGGTCGCGGATGTGGAGGAACAACGTTTCGCGCCGACGGTGCGCATTCCGTTGCACGTGCTTCACGGAGAAGGTGGCTTTCGACGGGTCGCGAATGCCGGCGCGCCCGTGGAGGCGGCGGGATGGGTTTCGACGAAAGACGTGGCGGCGCTTTCCGTCGGGCAATCCGCGAGATTGATCACACGGGACGGCTCGGAGTTTTCCGGGACGATCACGCAGCTCGTGAAGTCGCCTTCGGAGGCCTTTGGTGAATGGGAGGTTGTTGTCGGCACGAATGCACCTCTGGAGACCGGGGCGATGATTCACGCGATCGTGGAGCTTCCGCCAGGCGAGGAGGTCGTGGCGGTGCCGGCGTCGGCGGTTTTGAAAACGGCGGAGGGTGAGTTTGTTTACGTGGTGAATGGCGATTACTTCGCCCGCACGCCGGTGGAGACGGGCGCGCGCAACGACGAACTCGTCGAGATTGCCGATGGGTTGTATCCGGGCGACCAGATCGTGGTTTCGCAGGTTACGCCGCTCTGGATGACCGAACTCCAGAGCCTGCGTGCCGGGCAGGCGTGCTGCAAAGGACACTGATTCATGCTGCACCGACTTATCGAGCTCGTCATGAGGCAGCGCGTCGCCGTGCTGCTCGCCACGGCCGTGCTCATCGTGGCCGGCATCTGGTCGGCGGCGCGACTGCCGATCGACGCGGTGCCCGACATCACGAATCCGCAGATCCAGATCAACACGCCCGTGCCGGCGCTCGCGCCCGAGGAGGTCGAGAAGCTGGTGAGTTTTCCGATCGAAAGTGAAATGGCCGGTTTGCCCGGCATGGTCGAGTTGCGTTCGCTTTCCAGGTTCGGCTTGTCGCAGGTGACCATGACCTTCCGTGACGGCGTCGACATCTACACGCTTCGTCAGCTCGTCACCGAGCGGCTGCAAAAGGCGGTGAAGGAATTGCCGGCGGGATTGACGCCGACCCTCGCGCCGATCGCCACCGGGCTGGGCGAGATTTACTACTACACGCTCGAATATCGCGCCGACGCGAAGAATGTTCCTTCGACTCCGGAACAGCGTCTCACCGAGCTGCGGCAGATTCAGGAATACGTCGTCAAGCCGATGCTGCGAAACACTCCGGGTGTCGCGGAGGTGAACACCAGCGGCGGATACGAGCGGCAGGTGCTCATCGAGCCGGACCCTGCGCGACTCGCCGCAGCCGGACTGTCGCTGCGTGATCTCGCGGACATTGTCGCGATGAACACGGAGAACGCCGGAGGCGGCTACGTCGAGGTGGGGGGCGAGCAGCTGGTGATTCGTTCACCGGGTCGCGTTTCCGATCCGGAACAGATTTCGAAGATTCCGCTCAAGTTTGCCGGAGCGGTGCAGCCGATCGTTCTCGGAGAAGTCGCCGCGGTGCGGATCGGCTCGAACTACCGCACGGGTGCGAGCACCAACGATGGCGAGGAGGCGCTGGTCGGCGCGGCGATCATGCTTGCGGGTGAAAATTCCCGGCTCGTCGCGGAAGCCGTGCGGAAAAAGCTGGATGAGATCCAGGGCAAGCTTCCGGAGGGCGTTGTCATTCGAGAACTCTACGATCGCAGCGATCTCGTGAATCGGACCATTGCCACGGTTGAGCGCAATCTCACTGAGGGCGCGCTTCTCGTGGTGGTCGTTCTCTTTCTCCTGCTCGGAAACTGGCGGGCCGCCTTCATTGTCGCGCTCGTCATTCCGCTTTCGATGCTGTTTGCGATGACCGGGATGGTCCAGCTGGGCGTCTCGGGAAATTTGATGAGCCTCGGCGCGATCGACTTTGGCCTGATTATCGACGGCGCGGTCGTGATGGTGGAAAACATCATGCGGCATCTAGGCGAGCGGCAGCATGCGCTCGGACGCCGGCTGGATGCCCGGGAGAGGGCGGTGGAGGTGTTGAAGTCCGCGAAGGAAGTCGCGAACCCGATGTTCTTCGGCGTGCTGATCATCACCGTCGTCTACGTGCCAATTCTCGCGCTCGAAGGCATCGAGGGGAAAATGTTCAAGCCGATGGCGGTGGTCGTGATGCTCGCGCTCGGCGGATCCCTGGCCCTCGCGCTCACACTGATGCCCGTGCTTTGCTCGTATCTTCTCGGCGGAAGGATTCAGGAGAGGGACAACTGGCTCGTCACGTGGACGAAGCGACTCTACACCCCGCTGCTGCATTTCGGCCTGCGCTTCCGTTGGGCGGTCGTGGTGCCAATGGTCGCGCTTTTCGCGTTGTCGCTGGTGATCTTTTCGAGACTGGGCGCGGAATTCATTCCACAACTCGACGAGGGGGACTTCGCGTTTCAGCTGATCCGCAGCACCAGCGCGTCGCTGTCGTCCTCGCTCGAATTGCAGGAACGAAGCGAGAAGGTGCTGCGCGAAAACTTCCCGGAGATTCGCGAGATATTCTCGCGCATTGGCACGGCTGAGGTGGCGACCGACCCGATGGGACCCAATGTCGGGGACACCTACGTGATGCTCGAGCCGAAGGAGAAGTGGCGGAAGGTCAACGGTCGCACGATCACGAAGGAAGAACTTGGTGTGATGATGCGTGAGACGCTGCTCGCGCACGTGCCCGGGCAAAGCATTCTCGTCACGCAGCCGATCCAGATGCGTTTCAACGAAATCATGGCCGGCGCGCGAGCCGACCTGATGTGCAAGATCTACGGTGAAGACTACGCGGAGTTGGAACGTCTCGCCGGGGAGGTTCGCACGGTGCTCGGGGAAATTCCCGGCGGCGGCGAAACGGAGTTCGATTCCGTGGGCAAGGTGCCCATGGTCGAGATCACGCCGAAGCGCGATGAGATGCTGCGACGCGCGGTGCACGCCGATGAGTTGAACGATCTCGTTGAAACCGCGCTTGCGGGCACGGAGGTCGGATTGCTCATCGAAGGCAACCGGCGCACGCCCATTGTCGTTCGCCTGTCCGAGGAACGTCGCACGGATCTCGAGGGTATTGAACGATTTCCGTTGCAGACGGACTACGGCGACATGCTGCCGCTCGGCGAGGTGGCGGAGGTGAAACTTGTCGAGCAACCGGTGCAGATCGCCCGCGAGGACGCGCAGCGTCGGGTATCCGTGCTCATCAACGTGCGCGGCCGCGACATCGAGGGCTTCGTGCGTGAAGCGACGAAGCGGATCAAGGAACGCGTGCCGTTTCCCGACGGCTACTACTTCGAATTCGGCGGGCAGTTCGAAAATCTCGTGAAGGCCCGCAACCGTCTCGCGATCGTCGTGCCGCTGGCTCTGGCGCTGATCTTTGTGCTGATTTTCCTGAGCTTTGGCAGTCTGCGACAGGCGGCGTTGATTTTCGTCTGCGTGCCGCTGGCCGTCACGGGTGGCATTTTTGCGCTCTGGCTGCGGGACATGCCGTTCACGATTTCAGCCGGCGTTGGATTTATCGCGCTCTCCGGGATCGCGGTGCTGAATGGCATCATGCTCATCAGCTTCATCAATCAACTCCGGGAACAGGGCAGGGGATTGCGGGAGGCGGTGGTCGAGGGGACGCTGACCCGCCTCCGGCCGAAATTGATGACCGCTCTCGTGGCCTCACTGGGTTTCGTGCCGATGGCGATCTCGACCGGCGCAGGTTCCGAAGTGCAGCGACCCCTCGCGACCGTGGTGATCGGCGGCATCGTCACCTCGACGCTCCTCACGCTCCTCGTCGTTCCCGTTCTCTACGACTGGATCGAGTCTCTGTTCCAACCCAGACAACCCAAACCTGAACCCGTATTGACATGAAAACCCTGCTTCCGCTTCTCGCGATTCTCACCACCCTTGTCGTGCCGGCCCTTGCACAGGACAAAGCCGAACCCGGCCCCCGCGGTGGCCGTCTTCTCGCTCTCGACGGACAAAAGGCGGAATTTCTCATCCAGCCCGACCGCAATGTGAGCATCGCCTTTTACGACGACTCGCTCGCCCCTGTCGCCCCCGCCGGCCAGGTGGTTACGGCGACTGCCGAGGCTCCCGGCGGCAAGGAGACGATCGAATTCGAAACCGACGGTGACACCCTCGTTTCCACGAAACCTCTGCCGGAGGGGGACGACTACCGGATTGTTGTGCAGATCCGTCCCACGCAGGACTCGAAACCGAAAAACTTCCGCATTACCTACAACATGAACACCTGCGCTGAGTGCGGCCTTCCGGAATACGCCTGCACTTGCAACCACTGACGACCAGCTTGAATGATCTGTCCCACGTCAATGCGGGAAGGACAACTCCCGTTTACGACTGGATGGCCTCATGACTGAAATCCTCTTCTCGATCTGGGTGCCGGTTTGCGCCCTCGATCCGAATTATATCTCCATCGGAAATTATTCGTTCGCAAAAGCAGGGCGATTTTTCTTCTCACGCCCTCAGGGTGCCGTATCCTGACCCTGACTGCTGGCTTTAAAATGTTTCCCTCCACAGTTCGCGGACGCCTCGTATTGGGCTTCGCGTGCATTGTAGTAGTGATTCTGCTGCAAGGACTTGTAAAACTGTGGCACGCCCATCGGCTCGAGGTTCTGCTGGAGCGTGTTTATAAATCGACACTCCAGGAACAGATCAGCGGGGCGAACATGATGCAGGCGGCGCTGGCGATTCGTCGCCAGCTTGGCGACAGGGATGAGGAATCGCCGGAGGGCCAAACCCTCGAGAAGTCGATTCTTCAGCTCCAAGAGGAACTCGCGACGGCCCGCTCCGCCACCAGGGATTCCGAGAATGCCATGGATCTGCTCTCGAGGGAGGAGCGACGCGGGCAGGAGAAACACGAACTGGAGATTCTCGATCGCATCGCCCGGGATATCGGCGAGTTTCAATCTCTCGTGGCAGCCGAGGACGGAGCAGATGCCGATGTCGCGACACAGGACCGGCTGCGAAAGCTGCTCGACGACTCCATTCTTCCGGAAATCGGGCGCTATGGCGAAGGGACGCGCCAGCATCTTGCCGTCGATTCCCGGGCGGTAATGGCGATTCTCGATCAGGATCTCATCGTCACGACGCTGGCGATTGCGGCGGCGGTGTTGATTGCGATTGGAGCAAACATCCTTCTGGCGCGCTGGACGATGCGTCCGCTTGCGCAGATGGCGGCTGCGGCGGATCGAATCGCGAGCGGCCATCCCGATGAGCGAATGCCGACGGGATTGCCGGGCGAGTTTGGCGTGCTCGCGCAAGCATTCAACCGCACGCTCGATGCCTTGAGGTCGACCGCGATTTCCCGGGATCGACTCGAGACGGCCGTCGCAGAGCGAACGCATCAGCTCGAGCAGTTCTTTCGGCTCTCGCTGGATTTGATGTGCATCGCCAGCAAGGCGGGGTGGTTTTTGCAAGTGAACGACGCGTTTGTCGAAACACTTGGCTATTCGAGGGAGGAGCTGCTTTCGCGGCGCTACACCGATTTCATTCATCCGGACGACCTCGAGGCAACCGAAGTGGAAATTCGAAAGCTCCAGGAAAGCGTCGATTGCACGAGGCGCTTCGAGAATCGCTACCGGCACAAGGACGGCTCGTGGCGCTATCTGTCGTGGAACTCGGTGCCCGTTCCCGGCACGGATTTCGTCTATGCCACGGCGCGCGACATCACGGAATTGCGGGCCGCGATGAAGGAGCTGAAGGACTTGAACGACGAACTCGAGGCCCGTGCGGAACGACGGGCGGCGGAGCTCACCGCGAGCGAGCATCGATTCCGGATGATGATCGAGCAGGTGCGCGATTATGCGATCCTGATGCTCGATTCGCACGGAGTCGTTACGACGTGGAGCAGTGGTGCGGAGAGCGTGAAGGGCTACGCGGCGGAGGAGATCATTGGCCGGCATTATTCATGTTTCTTTTTGCCGGAAGACGTGGAGGCGGGGCTTCCGGATCAATTGCTCGAAGCGGCCGCCCGTGAGGGGCATGTCCACTGCGAGGGATGGCGCATGCGCAAGGACGGAGATCGTTTCTGGGCGGAGGTGGATATTTCCGCCTTCCGTGAGAACGGGGAGCTGAAGGGCTACACGAAGGTGATGCGCGACACGACGGCCCAGCGGCAGGCGGAGCGGGCATTGCGCCAGAGCGAGGAGCAGTTCCGCTCGGCGATGGAGCACTCGGCCATTGGCATCGCACTGGTGGCTCCCGACGGGGCTTTTCTGCGGGTCAACGCGGCGTTGTGCAGCATCCTCGGTTACAAGGCCGAAGAGTTGCTGGAGATGGATTTCCAGGCGATCACGCACCCGGACGATCTCGAGATGGACATGGAGCAGCTCGGCCGGTTGCTCGCGGGGGAGGTTTCCGCCTACCAGCTCGAAAAGCGCTATTTTCGGAAGGATGGCGCGGTCGTGTGGGGACTCCTCGCGGTGACGCTGATGCGAGGCGAGGAAGGCGTGCCGCGATATTTCATTTCGCAGATTCAGGACATTACCGAACGGAAGCGCGCCGAAGAAATGCAACGCGAGGCGCTCGAGCGTCAGCGGGAACTCACGCGTCGCGCGCAGGCCGGCGAGCAGGCGAAGAGTGAATTTCTCGCGGTGATGAGCCACGAGATTCGCACGCCGATGAACGGCCTTCTCGGCTATGCGGATCTGCTGGCTCGCGCGGAGGGGCTTTCCGAGGAACACCACGACTACGCGCAGACGCTTTACCAGAGCGGGCGGGCGCTGCTGCGGATTCTCGACGACATTCTCGACTTCACCGCGAGCGAGGCCGGTGCGTTGCGATTGCACAATGCGCCGTTCTCGCCGAGAGACGTCCTGACGGAGATCGAACAACTGTTGCGTCCCAATGCCACCGCGAAAGGCGTGACCCTGCGTGTGGAGGTTGCCCCGGAAGTGCCGGAGCACCTTGTGGCCGACGCCGGACGGCTTCGGCAGATCGTGCTCAACCTCGCGAGCAATGGGGTGAAGTTTACCGATCAGGGCGAGGTGAGGATTGCCGCTTCGGCGAATCCCGACGCGAAAACGTGGAGCGTCGTGGTGCGTGACACCGGAGACGGCATTCCTCCCGAGCAGCAGAGATTGATCTTCCAGCCGTTCATGCAGGTGGACCGCAGCACCTCGCGGCGACACGGGGGCACCGGTCTAGGCCTCGCGATTTCGAAGCGGCTGAGCGAAATGATGGGCGGCAGCCTGGAGTTTCGCAGCGAGCCGGGCAGGGGCTCGGAGTTTCTGCTGACACTGCCGATGCGCGAAGCTTCGATGACCTCCGGCCTACCTGTTGCGGACGCGAAGCCCGCGGCGTTCGATCATCACTTCGCGAGCCGGCATCCGCTTCGAATCCTCGTCGTGGAGGATGACACCGTGAACTTGAAGCTGACGGTGACCCTTTTGCGGAGGCTCGGTTACGAGCCAAGCACAGCCTGCAATGGGCTGGAGGCGGTGAAACGCTACGAGGAGGACCGGCCCACGTGCGTCCTGATGGACCTGCAGATGCCGCGAATGGACGGCATCGAGGCCACGCGGGCGATTCGCGAACTCGAAAAGAGGAATGGAGGGGAGTCGGTGTTCATCGCCGCGCTGACCGCCAATACGGTGAGCGTGGATCGTCAGCGATGCTTCGACGCGGGCATGACGACCTACCTGAACAAGCCCATTCGCCGTGAAGCGTTGATGGAGACGCTCACCGCGGCCAGCGAGCACTCCCGCGTGTAGCGGGAGCGATCGTCTGGTGCGCGCCTTTGATTAGACCCGCGAGATGAGCAGCTCGCGCTGGAAGATGAGCTCCTTCGGGAGGTGGGCGTAGAGCTTGATGAAGAGTTCGTCCTGCAGCACGAGCTCGTTGTGCCACTCGCGCTTGTCGATGGCCTGAAGCTGGGCCCAACGCTCCGGAGTGATTTCGCCCTCGATGCCGCGCATGTCGAGGTCGGTGTAATCGGGCACCCAGCCGATCGAGGTCTCCAGCGCGTGCGCGCCAAGCTGGCAACGTTGCACGATCCATTTCAACACGCGCATGTTGTCGCCGTAGCCGGGCCAAAGGAATTTTCCGCTGGCGTCCTTGCGGAACCAGTTCACGTGGAAGATGCGGGGCAGGTGCTTTACCTTGCCGCGCATTTCGAGCCAGTGTGCGAAGTAGTCGCCCATGTTGTAGCCGCAGAAGGGGAGCATCGCCATCGGGTCGCGACGCACCTGGCCTATGACGCCGGCGGCTGCAGCGGTCATCTCCGAGCCAACCGTGGCACCGAGATAGACGCCGTGGATCCAGTTGAACGCCTGGAAGACGAGCGGCATCGTGGTTGCGCGACGCCCGCCGAAGACGATCGCGCTCACCTTCACGCCCTCGGGATTTTCCCACTCAGGGTCGATGATCGGGCAATTGCGCGCCGGCGCGGTGAAGCGGCTGTTCGGATGGCTGGAAAGGACGGGTTTGCCGTCGGCATCGGTCTGGCCGGGAGTCCAGTCGTTTCCAAGCCAGTCGATCAAATGCGCGGGTGGTTCCTTCGTCATGCCTTCCCACCACACGTCGCCGTCGTCGGTGAGTGCCACGTTCGTGAAGATCGTGTCGCGACGGATGGTGTCCATCGCCATGGGGTTGCTGTCGTAGCTCGTGCCGGGCGCGACGCCGAAGAAGCCGGCTTCGGGATTGATGGCGCGGAGATCGCCGTCCGGTCCGGGCTTGATCCATGCAATGTCGTCGCCGACGCAGCTGACCTCCCAGCCTTCGTCCTTGAGGTGCTTCGGCGGGATGAGCATCGCGAAGTTTGTCTTGCCGCAGGCGCTCGGGAAGGCGGCGGTGACGTAGGTCTTCCGGCCGGAGGGTTCCTTCACGCCGAGGATGAGCATGTGCTCGGCCATCCAGCCTTCGTCGCGCCCCATGACACTGGCGATGCGCAGGGCGAAGCATTTCTTGCCGAGCAGGGCGTTGCCGCCGTAGCCGGAGCCGTAGCTCATGACGAGCCGTTCCTCGGGGAAATGGGCGATGTAGGTGTTCTCGGGATCGCACGGCCACGGGACATCGGCGCGACCATCCTTGAGCGGATAACCGACGGAATGGAGGCACTTCACGAAGAAGCCGTCGGAGCCGATTTGCTGGAGCACGGCGGTGCCCATGCGGGTCATGATCCGCATGTTCGCAACGACGTAGGGACTGTCGGAAATTTCCACGCCGTATTGGGCGATGGGCGATCCGAGAGGGCCCATGCAAAACGGGATTACATACATTGTGCGCCCGGCCATGCAGCCGTCGAACAACGCGCCGAGCTTCTGCTTCATCGCGGCGGGATGTTCCCAGTTGTTTGTCGGGCCGGCGTCCTTTTCGCTGGCGGAGCAAATGAACGTGCGTTGCTCGACGCGGGCGACGTCGCGCTTGTCGGAGCGGACAAGGATGCTGTTTGGGCGCTTCTCCGGGTTCAGCCAGACGCCGGCGCCGGAATCGACGATGCGCTGACGCATGAGCCGGTCCTCCTCCTCGGATCCGTCGCAGAGATGGACATCCGCGGGCCTGGTGAGTCGGACGATTTCCTCAATCCAGGCCTGGATATGCGGATTTCCGGGGCAGAGTTGACGACATTTCTCGAGGACGTTGCTCATGGTGGGTGGGTTCAAAAGGGGTGGAGGCCCCGAAGCCTCGCAAAATTCCTGACGCGCCTCAAGCCATCGGAACTTCTCCGGGCGGACATAGCGCTTGTTTGCACGCCACACCGCGTTTAGTTTCGCTGCAACGATGATCGCCGGGCGTCATTCCGAGGATTTCTACCCCATCACCTGGGTGGGTCGGGTGCCTGTGTATATCACGACGATTCTCGTGGCCGTGTATGTCGTGGCGTTCGTCGTGGGTGCGGTTCTTATCGGAACCGGCCATGGCGAATGGCTGGCAGCCATCGGCTACTCCAGTGACGCGGTGATCGGGCAGTTCCACCTGTGGCAGTTCGTGACGTATCCGTTGCTGAACTCGCCGGAGCAGGGCATCTGGTTCGCGATCGAGATGCTGCTGCTCTACGCGTTTGGACGCGAGGTCGAGAAGTTCCTCGGGCGGCGTTCCTTTGCGCTGTTCTACGGTGCGTTGCTGCTCGCTCCGCCGATCGTGCTGACGGTGCTGGGACTGACCGGACTGCCCACGGGCTATGCCTCCAGCGGCGCCCTGAACTTCACGGTCTTCGTGGCGTTTGCGGTGATTTATCCGAATGCGGAGATCTTCTTTTCGCTGAAGGCAAAGTGGATCGCGCTGGTGCTGCTGGCACTGTATTCCGTGCAGTATTTTGCGGGCAACGCATGGATCCCGCTCTGCGTCCTCTGGCTCGAGACGGTTTGCGCGGTGACGATGCTGCATTTCAGCGGCGTGACCAATGCGAGCTTCGACTCGTGGATGCCGGAGCGTGAGGAGCCGCGACCGGCGAAACGTCGCAAAAAGGCTGTGAAGGCGGAGGAGCCGAAGGAGGATCCCCATGCGACCATCGACCCGTTGCTCGAGAAAATCTCGCGCGAGGGCATTGGCAGCCTGACGAAGAAGGAGCGCGCCCGCCTCGAACAGGCGCGCGCGGCATTGATCGAACGCGAAAAGCAGTCGCATTGATGGACGGCGGCACCCACGACGCCACGGCCCAGGACGAATCACGGCCCATGCCGGCGCCGAGCCTGAAGGACGCCTGCTACGTCAACGCGATGATTCATTTCTATCGCGGCGAGCTTGGCCGCATCATGGTGTGGCGTCAGCGCCTCGACGTCACCACGACGTGGGCGATCACGAGCACGACGACGATCATCACGGTGGCGTTCTCGTTCCGCGACATTCCGCACATCATCTTCTTTTTCAATCTCGCGCTTGTCTGGATCATGCTGTGGATCGAGGCGCGTCGGTATCGGTTCTACGATGCCTTCCGTGGGAGGGTGCGCATGATGGAGTCGCATTTTCTGGTGCCGATGATCGCTCAGAGCGACCGCCTGCTCGACGGCGAGTGGCGCCGGCTCGTGTGCGAGGATTTGATCCTGCCCTCGTTCAAGATTTCGGTGATGGAGGCCGTGGCGCGACGCTTGAAGCGAAACTACGTCTTCATCTTTGCGATCATCATGGTCGCGTGGGTGCTGAAGATTTTCATCCACGCGAACCCGCCCATCACTTCGCTCGCGTCCTTTTACCGGGCCTTTGCCGCGGGGCATCTTCCGGCGTGGCTGAATGCCTCGATCTTCCTTGGCACGATCCTTGCAATCGGCACGCTGGTGACCATCGTGGCCGGGCGGACTTCGGAGGAGGTCTCGGAGTTCGGCGGCAATCGCGGCTCGCTGTGGAGAATATGAGCACGCCCGTTCTTCGACTGCAGGAAATCGTGGCGAGGTTGCGGGCGCCGGATGGTTGTCCGTGGGATCGCGAACAGACGCACGAAAGCCTGCGCGCCGCATTGCTCGAGGAGAGCTATGAGCTCGTCGACGCGATCGACAAGGCTGACGACGCAAACCTTCGCGAGGAACTCGGCGACCTGCTGTTGCATGTGGTGATGCACGCCCAGATGGCGGCGGAGCGTGGAGTCTTCGTCTTCGACGAGGTGGCGAACGAGATTTGCGAGAAACTGATCCGGCGGCACCCGCATGTGTTCGGAGACCAGACCGCGGAAAATTCGCAGGAGGTCCTTCGTCAATGGGAGCAGATCAAGCGCGCGGAGAAGGGGGAACAAGCCTCGGTGCTGGATGGAATTCCCCGTGCGTTGCCGGCGTTGATGCGCGCGCAGAATGCGCAAAAGAAGGCGGCACGGGTCGGCTTCGATTGGGAGAATGCGGAGCAGGTATTCGCGAAACTCGAAGAGGAGATTGCCGAGTTGCGCGAGGCGATTTCCCGATCCGAGAAGGCAAAGGTCGAGGAGGAGATGGGGGATCTGCTTTTCACCGTCGTGAATCTCGCAAGAAAGCTCGGGCTCGAATCCGAGGTCGCGTTGAACGCCGCGACGGAAAAGTTCATCGAGCGGTTTCGCGCCGTCGAGCGTGCTGCGGCCGCGGATGGACGCGCGGTGGAGGACTGTGACGCCGTGCAGTTGAATGCCTATTGGGACGCGCAGAAGGCGCAGGCAAGCCGGTCGGACTCGAGCGTGTCGTGAGCAGCGGCGGTTTCGTGGTTTTGAATCCGGGCGGGCGCGATCCGGATCAGCATTTTCCAAACGGGGCAGGCGACATCTCCGATGCGGGGCATCCGCCCGTCAACTACCATGGCTATGCCGCGTGCATGCGCGGACACTTTCTGCGCAACGTGAAATCGGTGCCGGAAGGAACGCGGGTGGCGCTCGTGCTGCTGCGGAAACGGAACCTCCGGCAGGCGCTGGCCGCCATCGAGAAGCTGAAGGCGCGCGGAGTGCGCACATTCATTTCCTTCAAGGAATCGGGGGCGCATCAGGTCGCCGACTTCCTTTCCGACTACGGCCGCACGATGCTCTTCCGGCGGATTTGCGCGGCCGCCGACGGCTATCTCTCGAGCACGCCGGACCTCGAAAGCGTGTATCGCGGCGCCGGATGCAGGAATGGAAAATTCATCCCGACGCCGTATCCGGTCGAGGAATGGGACCGCTCGATTCCTCGCGAGAAGCGGCTGGGATTTTTTGTCGGCACGCGTGAATTCGGAGTGCCGTCGCGAAACCACTGGCAGGCCGTGGCGCTCGCCAACGATCTTTCACTGGAGTTGCAGGTGCCGGCGGCGGTGATGAATGTGCACGGCCGGCGCGGCCTGATGCTGCTTGCCGAGATTCGTGGGAGCAACCCGTTCCTGCAGATCATCGCCGGCCCGCTGCCGTATCGCGATTATCTGCGCCTGCTCGGCGCGCATCGCCTCGTGTTGCAGCTCGATTCCAGCGCGGTGCCGGGGCAGGTTGCGGGCGACGCGTTGCTCTGCCGCACGCCGTGCGTGGGAGGCAACGGCGCGGTCGAGCGGATCGCGTTTCCGGATCTGGCGGCGGTGACTCCGCAACAGGCGGCGGATCGGGTGCGGGAGTTGATGACGGACGATGCGCGGTGGGATGAGGTTGTCGCGAATTCGCAACGAATCGCGCGTGAGCGTTTGAGTTTTTCGGCGATTCGCGCAGAGCTGGAGGCGCTGGCATGAGTCACGATCACGAGCATTCGCATTCGCACGCGCCGCCGAAGGATTTCGGAAAGGCGTTTATCATCGGGATCCTCTTGAACACGGGCTTCATCGCCATCGAGGCGGTGATGGGATTCGTTTCCGATTCGCTCGCGTTGCTGTCGGATGCGGGCCACAACCTTGCCGATGTCCTCGGCCTCGTGCTCGCGTGGGGGGCTGCGGTGCTCGCCCGGCGGCCGGCCACGCGGCGATACACCTACGGGCTCAAGCGGACGACGATTCTTGCGGCGCTCGCGAATGCCATTTTGCTCCTCCTCGGCGTCGGTGCGATCGCTTTGGAGGCCATCAACCGGCTTCGCGAGCCAGCCACGGTGGAAGGCGGCGTGGTGGCCTGGGTGGCCGGCGTGGGAATCCTGGTCAACGGATTTACCGCGTGGCTGTTCATGGCCGGTCGCAAGGACGATCTCAATGTTCGCGGAGCCTTTCTCCACATGGCGGCGGATGCCGCGGTTTCGCTTGGCGTGATGATTTCCGGCCTCGTGATTCTCTGGCTGGGCTGGGAATGGGTGGATCCCGTAGTGAGCCTCGTTGTTGTTGCGGTGATTCTCTGGAGCACGTGGGGGCTCTTCACCGAGTCGCTCGGACTTTCGCTCGATGCCGCACCCGGATCGGCGGACGTTTTCGCGATCCAGAAATTTCTCGAGGAACTGCCGGACGTGAAGGAAGTGCATCATCTCCATGTCTGGGCGCTCAGCACCACGGAGACGGCGCTGACGGTTCATCTGGTCAAGCGGACGCCGCAGATCGACGACAACCTCCTCGCGCATATTCGCGAGGAACTCGCCGAGCACTACCGGATCACGCACCCGACGATCCAGTTCGAGTCCATTGCCTGCGGAGACGAGACAAATCCGAACGGCTAGGCTTCAGACTGTAGCGCGGGCGGCGGGTCGTTTCGCTTCGATCGCCTTTCGGTAGCACTCCAGCAGGAGTTCCATTTTTTGGCTGAAGCTCAGCTCACTTCTCGCGAGGGCAAGACCTTCGCGACCCAGCGCGGCCCGCAAATCCGGGGCGTTTGCGAGCCGGCTCATCGCAGCTGCCAGCTCGATCTCGTCGCCGGGCGGGATCAGCAATCCATTTTTTCCATTCGCGACCAGTTCCGGAATGCCGCCCACGCGCGAGGCGATCACCGGGCGCCCCGTCGCGAACGCCTGAGGAATGACGAGTGTCTGCGCGTCCTCCATCGACGGCACCACGAGCACATCGATGGCGGCCATCACCGATGGGATATCTTCGCGATAACCGGCGAAGAGGAGCGGTGAGGACTTGCCTCGGAATTTGCTGGCGATCTTCGAACAAAGCTTCTTGACCTGCGCGGGCGATCCGTCGCCCACGATGAGAAAGCGGGCGTTGGGATGTTCCTTCGCGACACGCGCGGCGGCGTTGACGAAGCGCCAGTGCCCTTTCTCTCCGCGCACCATCGCGACCATGCCGAAAACGACGGCATCGTTCGGGATGCCGAGTTCCGCACGCAATGCGGTGCCATCCACGTCGGGATGGAACTCCTCGAGATCGACGCCTTCACCGACGACGTCGATGCGGCCGGGTGGGATTTTAACGCGGTTTACGAATACGTCCTTGATGGCTCCCGCAGCGGCCATGATGCGTGTGCAGCCGGAGCGGTAGGGGAGTGCGCGCCATGGCGCCATCTGTGCAGGCACGAGCATGTGACGCGAACGCACGACAGGCCACCCGGTGGCGTGGAGGAAGGAGCCCCAGAACGAATCCTGCGAGCTGCGGACATGGATGACGTCCGGACGCCATCGCCGGGCAATGCGGAAAAGAGCGGCCAGCGCGAGAGGACTTTGCCACACATCGATTTTGGAAACGGGCACGGAACGGGCGTGATGAGCCAGGTGGTGTGCGAGCCGGCTATGCGTTCCGCAGAGAACAAGCGGCTCGTGTCCATTTGCGCGGAGCCACAGGGTTTCGCGAACGAGACGATATTGCTGTCCGCCGAAATTCGGACTGCTTTCGGTCATCAGCACCTTCAACTTGGATATCGGAGAAGAGAACGACAAACTCGACATCAATGGGGAATCCGCTCGAACACATGGGTTATGCGTCACTGCGGCCTTTTGAGGGAAAATTTGGGACGGGAATTCCCGTCCTTGTCTTTCACAAGCTGGGCAGTCTGCCGAAGGGCGTGCGGATGAAAAGTCTTTATGTCGGTGAGGGGCTTTTTGCGTGGCAGATTCGTGAAATCGCACAAAGCGGTTTTGCGACGGCCTCCCTAGATTCCTGGCGTGAATTTTCTTCGCCAAACGAGCCGCGTCGCGTGGTTCTGACGTTCGATGACGGCAGTCGCACCGTGTTGCGCCACGCGCTGCCCGTGCTTGCGGAGCATCGAATGAGCGCGATTCAATATCTGGTCGCGGATGCGCTTGGCGGCGTGAACCACTGGGACGTGCGCGAGCACGGAGAGGCGCCGGATGCGTTGATGGATGCCGCGGAGGTCCGTGACTGGCTGGCCGCGGGACATGAAATCGGCGCCCACACGCTTACCCATCCGCGCCTGACGGAGATTCCCGTCGAGCGGGCGCGGGAGGAGATTTTCGCTTCGAAGAAAAAACTCGAGGACCTCTTCGGGCGGCCGATCCGGCATTTTTGCTATCCCTATGGAAAATGGTCGCGCGCCGTGCGTGATCTCGTCGAAGAGGCGGGCTACGAAACGGCGGTCACGCTCAAGTTTGGAGTGAACGCAGGCGTTCGCGATCCGTTTGCCTTGCGGCGTGTGGGTGCACGGCATCCTTCGCGGAAGCTGCGTCACGTGGTGAAGTTGCTCTCGTGCGGATTTCCACCGGCGTATTTCTGGCAGCGCTAGGCGCGGACTTCGAGGCCCGTGAGAGGGAATCAGGGGAGTGGCGATGGTTCTCCCCGCAGTTCCAGCAGGCGGCGGATCGAATCCTCGATAAGGTTGTTGGGGCATGACGCGCCGGCGGTAATGCCGATGCGAAGCGGTCCGCCCGGGAGCCAGTCGCGGGAGACGATTTCCTGTTTCGCGTGGAGATCGAAATGGGCGATCTCGCTGCTCGATCGAAGGCAAGCGGCGTTGCGGATGAAATAGGTCGGCACCTTGCGCTCGCCGATCTCCGCGAGGTGCGTGGTGTTCGAACTGTTGTAGCCGCCGACGACGATGAGCAGATCGAGAGGCGCATCCAAGAGCTGGAACAAGGCGTCCTGACGATTCTGGGTTGCGCCGCATATCGTGTCGAAGAACCGGAAATTCGAGACATCTCCATTGTCGCGGTCGGCGATGGCTGCACGAATCCGCCGTTGCACCTCCTCGGTTTCGCTGCGGAGCATCGTGGTTTGATTCGCGACACCGACTTTTCGCAGGTGCACGTCGGGGTCGAATCCTTCCGAGTGCGCACCACGGAAGGCCGCGAGAAACGCTTCGCGATCTCCGCCGTGCCGGATGTAGTCGGCGACGCGGTCCGTTTCCTCGAGATTCAGGACAACGAGATAATGGCCGGAACCGTCGCCGAGCGCGCGGGAGGCGGTGGCGCGGGTTTCCTCATGAGATGCCTTTCCGTGAATGATGGACGTGACCTGCTCGCGCGCGTTTTGGCGCACGCGCTTCCAGACGCTCATCACGTCGCCGCAGGTCGTGTCCACGATCTGGCAGTCGTGTTTGCGGACCGCCTCGACGACCGGGACCTCGGCACCGAATGCCGGAACAATGACGACATCATCGGGCTGAAGGGCGTCGATATCGGCATCGGCCGGGTGAGCCGCGAGATGCTGAATGCCCATTTCGGCGATCTGCGCGTTGACGTCCGGGTTGTGAATGATTTCGCCGAGAAGAAAGATGCGCCGGTCCGGGAAGACCTTCCGCGCGGCGTAGGCGAGATCGATCGCGCGCTCGACGCCGTAGCAGAAGCCAAATTCCTTCGCGAGTCGGATTGTGGTCTGACCAACCGTGATGGCGCCTCCCTCGGCGCGGATGCGCTCGACGAGTTCGCTGCGGTAGTGGCGCTCGACCTCGGCCTGCACGCGTTCCATCACCTCCGGGGTGCGGAGATTGATTCGCTTTGGGGTGGCGGCGGGTGGTGTGTCGAGGTTGCTCAAGTTGAGGAATGGGATGGCGAAAAAGCGAAACCGGTGGCTTCGGCAGCGTTCCCGCAATCTTCTTCGGAGCGAGGCACTTCTCAAGGGTAAAGACGAAAACGGGGTTGCTTCCGGGAGCGGGCCGCCTATTTTTCACGCCCGATGTTTAGCGAGGACGATTTCCAATATGCGCTGGAGAACACGCGCGTGATCCGTCCTCCGCAGCGGTTGATCGAGACCTTCGGCACGACAAGTTTTCGGTTCTTTCTCGTCTCGGAGCTGATGGATCACGTGGATCGCGTGCGCGTGCGGGATGGGCGGATCCATGCGGAGCGCCCGACGATTGTTTCGCCGCACCATTATTCCAAGCTGCTGCTCGAGGGCTTTGGCGAGGAGGCGCGGGGATTTGCCGACTGGCTGGAAACCCGGGGTCGCGAGCTGAAGTTTCTCCGCTACGGGTTCCAGTTTCGGAAGACGGACATCAGCGAAGAGATCGTCCACGAGCCGAAGGAGCAGGTGATTGGCCGGCTCGGCGAGCTGATGGATGGTCGTGATGAACCGATGGCGACATTGATCGAGGGGGTCGACGACGCCTGGGAGGTGTGCCTTCTGAAGTTCACGGTCGATCTCATCCAGCGATCGGCCGGTGAGAACATCGAGGAATGGAGACGCCGCGGCCTGCTGTGAGCGGCTTTCTTAGGGCTTTTCTAATTACCGGCGTTTCGGCAGTCTTTTCGCGATGAAGTGGTTTCTGGTCGCGGTTCTGTTGCTTCTGGTGGCAGTGGTCTTTGGAGCCGCCGGCTGGTTTGGATACCAGCTTTACGTGAAGCCTGCGAAGCTCGACGAGCAGGAGGCCAAGCAACTCGCGGATGCACCGCCGCCCACTCCATTGCCCGACTACAGCATTCCGGCCTTTGAAAAGGCGATCGCTCTGAAGAAGGAGGGGAACCTGCTCGAAGCGCGCACGGCACTGCTCGATTTCCTGACGCAGTATCCGCAGTCCACGAAGCTTGCCGAGGCGAAGGATGCGCTGGGCGAGATCAATACGCAGTTCGTCTTCACGTCGATGCCCGGCCCCGACAAGATCGACTACACAGTCGTGAGTGGCGATTCGTTGATTCGCGTGGCCTCGAAGACAAACTCCAGCGCCGAGCTGATCCTCCGCTCGAACAATCTGCTCTCGATCGACCTGCAAATCGGCCAGCAGCTTCGCGTGCCCCAGCTCGACACGAGCATCGTGATCAACAAGGAGGCGAAGACACTCACGCTGCTCGACAAGGGAGTGTTCTTCAAGGAATACCCGATTCTTTCCCTGCAGGGCGCAGGCGCCCTGAACAAGGACATGACGGTGAAGGACAAGATCGCGCTTCGGGGCTCGGATCGCGTTGCTTTTGCCGAGCCCGGTTACATTGGAAGCGACCGCTGGATCATGCTCTCGGACGGAAATGCGATCATTCGCGGCTATATCGAGACGGATGAAAACGGCGCGACACAGCCCCTGCCGCCGGGCATCGTCGTATCGCAGGAGCACATCGAGGAGATTTTTCCATTGGTCACCCGAGGCACGCCGGTGACCGTTCAATAGATTTCATCATGAGGGTTCAACCGCTGGATTTCGAAAAACCGATCGTCGAGCTCGAGCACAAGCTCGAGGACATCAAGAAACACCTGCAGGGGCAGGACATCGACTCGAACGAGGAGGTGCAAACCATTGCCCGGAAGATCGAGGCGACGCGACGCGAGATTTACGAAAACCTCAACGCGTGGCAACGTGTGCAAATCGCACGGCACATCCAGCGTCCGTTCTTCCTCGATTACATCAACCTGGCGTTCACCGATTTCGTCGAACTGCATGGGGACCGTTTGTTTGGCGATGACGCTTCGATGCCAGCCGGCCTTGCGACGATCGGCGGCGTGAAGTGCGTGGTCATCGGCCAGCAAAAGGGCCGCGACGTGAAGGAGAACCTGCTCCGCAATTTCGGCAGTCCGCATCCCGAGGGTTACCGCAAGGCGCTCCGACTGATGAAGCTCGCCGAGAAATTCGAGCTGCCCGTCGTAACGCTCATCGACACTCCGGGAGCCTTTCCCGGTGTGGGTGCCGAGGAGCGGCATATCGCGGAGGCGATCGCGGTGAACATTCGCGAAATGATGATCCTGCGCACTCCGGTCGTCAGCGTGGTGATCGGCGAGGGTGGCTCCGGTGGTGCGCTTGGCATTGGCGTGGCCGACCGCGTATTGATGCTCGAAAACGCCTACTATTCCGTCATCAGTCCGGAGGGTTGCGCGGCGATTCTTTGGAAGCATCGCAAACACGCGCCGGAGGCGGCCGAGGCCCTTAAACTCAACGCCCGCGAACTCACCGAACTCGGTGTGGTGGACGGCGTGATTCCCGAGCCGCTCGGTGGCGCGCATCACAATCACCAGCAGGCGGCGGATCTTCTCAAAAAGGCGGTCGTCGACGCGTTGACGGAGCTTTCCAAACTCTCCATCGACAAGCTTCTCGACCAGCGCTACGCGAAGTTCCGCGCCATGGGCGTCGTCGCGGAGGAGTAGGAGACTAGTCGTCGCACGGCGGCATCCCCTCAGGTTCGAGGTGGATCGTCACGTCGTGGAGCTGGAGATGCGCTTCCATGAGGCGGTCCTTGACGTCGTGAGAGATCTGGTGCCCCTCCTGCACGGAGAGCGTCCCGGGGACGCGGATGTGCAGGTCGGCAATCAAAGTCAGGCCGCTCTTGCGCACCCGGCATTTTTCGGCGCTTGAAACGCCCGGGACACCGCATGCGACCGTGACGATCTGCTCCGCCAGCTCCGGGGAAACCTGCTCGTCGATCACTTCGCCCACGCTTCGCCGCAGCATTCCGAAGCCGTTTCTCAGGATCACGCCGCAGGAAAACAACGCGGCCCAGTCATCGGCGCTTTCCCAGCCCTCGCCACCAATCAATGCGATGGAAATACCCAGAAACGCGGCGACGGAGGTGAGCGCGTCCGAGCGGTGATGCCATGCCTCGGACTGGATGGCGATGCTGCCGAGGTCGCGGCTGGCCTTCATGAGGCGGTGGTAGAAGATTTCCTTCGTGGCGATGACGACCACGAGCACGCCGAGCGTCCATGGCTCGGGCATCTGATCGATCGACTGGGGGCGGACGAAGTGCTGGAAAATCTCCCATGCGCTGTGTGCGGCCACGGAAGCTCCGGCACCAATCAGCAAGATCGCCGTCACCACAGCGGCCAGCGACTCGAGTTTGCCGTGACCGTAGGGGTGCTCCTCATCCGGCGGCTTTCCCGCGTAGTAGACGGCGCCCCAGATCATCACCGAGCTAAAGATGTCGAGCGCGGACTCCAGCCCGTCCGCGAGGAGCGCGTTGGAGTTGCCCCAAATGCCGGCGGTGACCTTGATAACGGCCAGCGCGGCATTTGCCGCGACACCGATAAGAATCAGGCGACCACCCTCCTGGCTGAGATCGCGGAGGGAGCGCTTCATGGAAGAGGGACAGCTAGAACAGGCTGAAGCTCATCGCGCCAGCAGCAGGGGCGTAATCCGCCGTCCCTTCGACGGGATTGAGAAACGCTACCGTCTCGGTGGCCTGCTCGGGCACCGGAACCTCTCCCGGGCCTGCCCAGCCCTTCGGTCGTTCAACGACGCGGTATTTGATCGTGATCAGGTCGCCCTGCTTGATCTTCGCCTTGCTGCGACCGACCTTGAGGACCTCGGCGACCAACGTGACATCTTCCGTGCCGGCTTCATCGGTTGCCTCGACATCCACACGCAGCACGTTCAATCGCAGCACCTCGGAGGCTTCGCGTTGCATTTTCTCGTAAGCCGATGGAGGCAGCTCCGCGAAGGCCGTTGTTCCAATCAATACGAGCGAGAGAAGGAGGAGAAATGGCTTCATCAAGCGAGTTGGAGTCTGAATCTGTAATGCAAATTGAAGTCGATCGACCGCCTTCGGAGGTGAGTCCGTTCAAAGGAAATGCGAGTCGGCGTTCGAATCATGTTTGGTTGTTTTCCCATGGATTGCAAGTTGCACGAGGGAGGGGGGACGACGGCCAGGCACGGCGGGAGCTCGAGCTGCGAACAGGCGAGGGGCGCGTTCGACAAGGAATTTCCTCCACTGCGCTATCCCCCATTTTGGGGATGCCCGACGGTGAGCCTTTCTCTTGAAACTCTTGGCGAAGTGCGCGCATGCTTCGTTTTGGGTGAGTATGCAAACCATGCCCAGTGCGTTTAATGGTGGTTCCTCAATGGAGTTGAAAACGGAGGGTGGTGCGGAACGACTTTCCGGTGCGGACAAGTCTCCGGTCTATCCGACCGAGGCTTTTGAAGAGGCGCTGCTGTATCAGCTGGCGAGGTTCAAAGGGGTGCCGGCAGATCAGCTCCCCCCGGCACCGTGGTCTGTCAACCCACCAAAGACCTCGAGCGAGGCGAAGAAACGGGCGGCGCGCCGGCCGAAGCCGAAGCCTGCGATCCGCGTCATTTACTGAGCGGGACGGGCCGACGACGCGGGTCGCGGCCATGGTCCTTGACCAATTTCAATTCCGGCCTACGCTCGCGCTTCTCCGGTCGCGTGCGCCTGTGAAAGGGCGATCCACGGAGCTGGAGGGGTGGCAGAGTGGTCGATTGCGGCGGTCTTGAAAACCGCTGTCCCGCAAGGGACCGTGGGTTCGAATCCCACCCCCTCCGCCACCTTTTTCGAAGTGCGGGTGGGAGCGCGAAATTCTGCCCCGCGATATTTTTCGAGAGTTGCGGTGTGGGTTACTTGCGCGGGCGGATCAGGAACACCGCGAGCAGCACACCGATCACGAGGGCAATGCCGATGGGTGCGTAGGGATTTTCGTGCATCCGCTCGTCGGCGATCCTCGCGCTGCGGCTGGCGCTCCTTTTCACGCGGTCGTAGATGTCGCGGCCGCCGTCGAGGGCTTCAGCCAGTCTTTTTCGGGCCTCGGCGACTTTGATCTCGGCGGCGTCGGACGTTGCGGCGAGGAGCGCGCGGGCGTTCTCCGTGAGGGTGTCGATGTATTGCGAAACAGGGATGGTGGATTTGCTCATGATGTTGAAGGTCGCGTCGCTTCGTGACGGAATCAATTCATTCCTGTCTTGTCGCGCCGTCCGCAAGGGAATCGGGATGCGAATCCCGGGTGCGTGTCTGGACTTCGACGATTTCTCGCTCTGGCTGTTTTTCTTTCACTTTCACTTTCCGCCGCGGAGCCCCCGGCGACAAAGGTCTTTTCGATGACGCCGGCCGAACTCGCCGACTTCGAATCAAACCCTCCGGCGGTGCGCGCCTTGCTGACCCGGGCGCTGGAACTCACGCAACGAAATCTCGGCTACGCATACGGCTCCGCGGATCCCGCAAATGGCGGGATGGACTGCTCGGGGACGATTTACTACGTCCTGCGCGAATGCGGCATCGACGAGGTGCCGCGCACCGCGAGCGAACAATATGTGTGGGCACGAAAGGCGGATGAATTCGAGGCGGTGGTCAGCCGGAGCAAGGAGAGCTTCGAACTGGACGACCTGCGACCGGGGGACCTGCTGTTCTGGACCGGGACTTACAGCACGGAGCGCGATCCGCCCGTGACGCACACGATGATCTATCTCGGCCGGCGAAAAAGCGACGGGCGCCAGGTGATGTTTGGCGCAAGCGAGGGGCGGACCTTCGATGGAGAAAAGATGTCCGGCGTGAGCGTGTTCGACTTCCAGATTCCGAAGCCGCGGGAAGACGGCGGGGGACCGGGGAGCGTGTTCATCGGCTATGCGAAGATTCCGGGATTGGAGGCCGCCCCGATCGCAGATGAGAAGGCGGATGCGACATCCGATTCGACAATCGGGGAGGAGCATCGATAATGCGGCTTCGTGAGTTATCGTGTTTTTGCCCGGAAGTATCGTCCGCAGACCTTCGACGAGGTCGTCGGGCAGCAGCACATTACGCGCACGCTGCAGAATGCGATCGAGCAGAACCGGCTGGCCCAGGCGTATCTCTTTGTGGGGCCGCGCGGCATCGGAAAAACGTCGACGGCGCGCATCCTTGCGAAGGCGCTGAACTGCGAGAAGGGGCCGACGATCCATCCCTGCGGGAAGTGCGATGCGTGCCGCGAGATTGCCGAGGGAAACAGCCTGGATGTGCTCGAGATCGACGGCGCCAGCAACAACTCGGTGGAGCACGTTCGCGAACTGCGTGAGAATGCGGCGTATCAGCCGGCGCGCGGGCCTTACAAAATCTACCTCGTGGACGAGGTGCACATGCTTTCGACGGCGGCTTTCAATGCGCTCCTGAAGACACTCGAGGAACCGCCGCCGCATGTGAAATTCATCTTCGCCACGACGGAGGCGCAGAAGGTGCCGGCGACGATCACGAGCCGGTGTCAGCGATTCGATTTGCGCCGGATTCCCGCGCCGTTGATCGCGGCGCACCTCCAGCATATCGCGAAAAACGAGAACGTGACCCTCGAGCCCGAGGCGGCGGAAACGGTCGCGAAGGGCGCGGACGGAGGATTGCGCGACGCGGAGTCGATGCTGGATCAGCTCGTCGCGTTTTGCGGAGACCGGATCACGAAGGAGGACGTGCTGTCGGTCTTCGGCTTCACCTCGAAGGAGACCGTGCAGGCGCTGTGCGAGCACGTGTTTGCGCAGGACGCCGCCGGCGCGCTGGCAATCGTCGAGGAGCAGGCGGAGGCGGGGAAGGATTTGTCGCGCTTGATGGCGGACGTGATCGCGCATCTGCGGGATTTGCTCGTGCACTCCGTCGCGAAAGGCACGGAGCCGGCGGTTTCGCGTGATCGGTTGCTCACGCTGCTGGATCATTTTTCCGAGGCGGAGAGCCGTCTGCGCTGGGCCTCGGACCGGCGACTTTATTTCGATGTCGCGGTGATCAAAGCCGTTCACCTGCTCGGCGAGGCGACGCTGGGAGAGGTCATCGACACGCTGGCCGCGATCGGAAATGGAGAGCCGCCACCGGCGCGCCCGGTTTCGCGACCGTCCGTGCAACCGCCGCCGCCACGTGTCGTCCGGGAACCCGCTCCGCCTTCGGCTGCGCCGCCGAAGGCGGAACGTGTGGCAGAGCCAGCGCCCGGGCCGGCTCCTTCCGCGCCACCGGCACCGCCACCTCCCGCGGCCGTTGAGCCTTCCGCTCCCGTTGCCGGGTCTCCGAAGAGCGAACCCGAAGCGTCGCAAAGTGGCGACGAGGAAACCGCATGGCGTTCCGTTGCCGAGAAACTTGTGGCGGAGTCGCCGATTCGGTTCGGCTGGCTGAAGGACGGCCGGTTTGCCGGCTTCGATGGGCAACGGGTGACCGTTCGCTTCCCGGCTTCGTATCAGGAGCACACGGAGTCGCTCTTCTGGGACGAGGTGCGCAAGCACGTGAACGAAGTGCTCGCCGCGAAGTTCGGGAACGGAACGACGATTGATTGCGTGTTCACGAGCGACCTCGCGGAGCCGGAACCGGAGGTGCCGCAGCCCGGGGAGCCCGTCGAGGAGGAGCCGGTGGCGGAGGTGCCGCCCGAGCCGCAGCCGGACCCGATCGAGGAGTTTCGGAACGACCCGCTCATCCGCAAGGCCCTGGAAATCTTTAAAGCAGAAATCGAAACGACATGAATATTCAGAAAATGCTCAAGCAGGCCCAGCAGATGCAGGCCAAACTCGCTGAAACCCAGGCCGAACTCGCTGAAAAGACCGTCGAGGCCAGCGTGGGCGGTGGAAAGGTCACCGTGGTGGCAAATGGTGCCGGTGAGGTGACTTCCATCAAGATCGATCCGCAGGTGGTCGACCCGGAGGACGTGGAGATGCTCGAAGATCTCGTGCTCGCCGGCGTGAAGCAGGCGATCGAAGACGCCAAGAAGATGGCCAGCACCGAAATGGGCAAGCTCACTTCCGGATTGAACATCCCCGGACTTCCGTTCTGATCGGCCCCCGAGGCGGTCTCGAGGCGTAGCGGCAGGTTCCCGCCTCGTGGGGCGTCGCAGTCGTGTGGAAGCGGGGTCAGGCGGCAACGTCCCTTTCTTTTGGATCGCTGTCCCGGCTGCCTCGTCCACGGTGGGTGGCCCCGTCCGGAACGGCACCCAACGAAGAGATGCAGGTGGGTTACGCTGCGTGGGCGGCGTTTTGTTGCGCGAGGAAGTTCAGGTAGTTTCGCCAGCCGCCGTGGGCGCTGATCGTTTCCGCGCCATGGGTGCGGTATTCCTCGCAGAGGAATCCCTTGACGTGGCGGCCGTCCTTCAGGCGCACGGTTCCGATGGTCATCGGTGGTTGCACTGCGGCGACGAAGCTCCCGAACGCCCTTTCTCCGAGCGACCAGATTTCCGCTTCGATGGAGACGCCCTTGTTTTCACCGACGCAGACCAGGCCGGGGCGGGGAGGGTTGAACCCCGGGAGCGCGAAGAGCGCGTAGTCCGGCGCGGTCTCGACCGTCTCCACATACAGCGCGCCGCGGTCGACGAGTTGATGATTCAACGGATAGCCGGTGAGGTGGGCGCCGACGACGGCCAGCTCGACGCGGCCGCCGGCTTCCTCGATCGTTTTCCGGCGCTTGCGATGGTGCTCGCTCGCGCCGAGATACCGCTTCGCGACTTCGCAGAGTTCGAAGTCGCTGAAGGCCGGCGCGTGAAACGAGACACCCAGCGGCAGGCCGTCGTGGCGGAATCCGGCGGGCACGGCGATCGACGCGAGGTCGAGGAGGTTTACGAAATTCGTGTAGAGGCCGAGGTTGGAATTCAGCGTAATCGGATCGGCGAGCACGTCGGTGATGCGGTAGATCGTCGGTGTCGTCGGCAGGGCCAGAAAGTCGATCTGGTTCCACACCGGGAGCGTGCGCTGCCGGAGGCTCTCGAGTTTGTAGATGCCTTCAAACGTCTCCGTTGCCGAGATCGTGCTTCCCCTGCCAATGATCTTCGCGACCGTCGGATCGGTCTCGCCGGGGTGCTCTTGAATGAAGGCGCCGACCGCGGAGAAGCGCTCCGCGACCCAGGGGCCTTCGTAGAGCAATCCGGCCGCCTCGGAAAATGGAGTGAGGTCGATCTCCACGGGAATCCCGCCGATTTCCACCAACCGCGCAACGGCCTGGTCGTAGAGCGCCGCGGCAGCCTCGTCGCCGAGGAAGTCGAGCTGCCCGGGCTGGGGCACTCCGAAGCGGAAGGGGCGCGAGAAGATCGGCTGGTCTCTAAACTCGCGCGAATACGGGTCCTCCGTGTCCGGCCCTGCAACGAGATCGAGCACCTCGGCCGCGTCCTCGACATTCGTCGCGAAGAGGCTCACGCAATCGAGCGACCGGCATGCGGGCACGACGCCGCTGGTGCTGATCACTCCGCGGGTGGGCTTGAGTCCCACGATGTTGTTGAATGCCGCCGGCACCCGGCCGGATCCCGCCGTGTCGGTGCCGAGCGAAAAGCTCACGAGGCCCGCGGCGACCGCCACCGCGGAGCCGGAACTGGAGCCGCCGGAAATGTATTCCGGGTTGTAAACGCTCGCGCACGGGCCGTGTGGTGTGCGCGTGCCGACCAGCCCCGTCGCGAACTGGTCCATGTTCGTCTTGCCGAGCACGATCGCGCCGGCGGCTTCGAGCAATTCGACGACGCGCGCGGACTTTTCCGGCAGATAGGCGTAGGCGGGGCAACCCGCGGTGGTGGGCATCCCGACCACATCGATGTTGTCCTTGATCGCGCAGGGAATCCCCGCCAGCGGGAGATCGAGCCGCTGCGCGCTCCGGTTCGCGATTTCCAGCGCCTCCTCCTCGGAGCGAAGATGGATCCACACGGAGTCCTTTCCGCGCTCGGCGAGCCGACGGTAAATTTCACGGACGACCTCCGCCGGAGTGAAGTCCCCGGAGCGATATCCGGAGCGCAACAAGGAAATTTCGAGGGTGAGTTTGCGGAGATCGATCATTCGGTAAGTATGGCAAGATGCGCCCCCGGTGCCACCGGGCGACCCTCGCTGCATAGCAAGGAATGGACCAACCCGGGGCGGGTCGCGCAGACCTGAATCTCCATCTTCATGGATTCCAGAATCATGAGGGGCTGATCGGCCTCCACGCGCTGCCCGGGTTCGACGAGGATTTTCCAGACGCTTCCTGCGACGGCGCCGTCGACGAAAAAGCCGTTCTCAGGCAGCTCGGCTTCGCTGGAGAGCTCGATTTGCGTAGGCTCCGCGAGCTCGAATTCGCTGGCGGCCCAGCGCTCGCGCTCGGCGTGGAACGCGGCTTCGCGGGTGGCGTTGAAGGTCGCGGTCTCGGCGGCAATGTCGGCGAGGAATTTCTTGTAGTCGGCGAGGCGGAACGTGGTGTCCTCCGTCCGCACGACGAACTTTCCGTGAGGGAACGCTTCGCGCTGCTCGAGCAGCTCGTCGGCGCTGACGGGGTAGAATCGAATCTGGTCGAAAAACCGCAGCAGCCACGGCTTGCCGGGTTCGAAATTCGGCGTCGTGCGAAAGGAATTCCAGACCTGGATCGTGCGGCCGACGAGCTGGTATCCGCCGGGGCCCTCCATGCCGTAGATGCACAGGTAGGCGCCGCCGATGCCGACGACGTTGGGCGGAGTCCACGTGCGGGCGGGGTTGTATTTCGTCGTGACAAGGCGGTGGCGGGGATCGAGCGGGGTCGCGACCGGAGCGCCGAGGTAGACGTCGCCCAGGCCCATCACGAGATAGCTGGCGTCGTAAACGATGCGTCGCACCTCCTCGATGGAATCGAGGCCATTGATGCGCCGGATGAACTCCAAATTGCTCGGGCACCACGGCGCATCGGCGCGCACGCTCTGCATGTATTTGTTGATCGTCTCGATGGTCGCCGGATCCTCCCACGAGAGCGGGAGGTGAACGATGCGCGAGGGCACCTCCATGTCCTCGACGCGTGGCAATTCCTCCTCCGCCTGCAAAAGCGCATCGAGCAGACGGGCCTCGCTCAACTGACGATCGAAATGAATCTGCAGCGAGCGAATTCCCGGGGTGAGGTCGATGATGCCGGGAAGCTTCGCCGCCTCGAGCCATTGCATGAGGGCGTGCACGCGAAACCGCAGATCGAGATCGAGGACGATCGGGCCATACTCGACGAGCAGGTAACGATCGCCCGCGCCGCGATAAGTCACGGTGGGTCGGGTATCGGTCGCCTCGAGTCGGTGAAGGATCGCCTCGTCGAGGGAACTGTGGGTCTTCGAGGTCCGGATCGAGAGGTTTTGCGGCGTTCCGTTTTTCGAAAACAACGCCTCCTGTGCCGCGCTGCCGGCGACGGCCTCCTCGACGGTGAGTCGTTTGAAGCGCACCTTGTCGCCGGCCTTGAGCTGGCCGAGCTTCCAGCGCTCGCTCTCGACGACCACGGCCGGGCAAACAAAACCGCCAAGGCTCGGACCGTCGGGACCCAGCAAGATCGGCATGTCGCCGGTGAAATCGATCGCCCCGATCGCGTAGGCGTTGTCGTGGATGTTCGAGGGATGCAGACCCGCCTCGCCGCCGTCCTTGCGTGCCCATTTCGGCTTGGGACCGATGAGCCGAACGCCGGTGCGGTTCGAATTGTAGTGGACCTCGTAGTCGGTGTCGAAGAGCGTCGCGATGTCCTCGTCGGTGAAAAAATCCGGTGCCCCGTGCGGACCGTAGAGAACGCCGAGGGTCCACGAATTGGAAATTGGATAATCGAAATCCGGGAGATTGTCGTTCTGCGCCTCGCGTGGAAAATCGGGCGTCAATCGCAGCACATCGCCGGCCCGAAGCGGACGGCCGCCATGTCCTCCAAAGCCGCCGAGGGAAAACGTCGACTTGCTGCCGAGGTAGTCGGGCACGTCGAGTCCGCCGGCAAAGGCGAGGTAGGTGCGCACACCCGGCCCGGAAACATTTCCGATCCGCAGCACTTGTCCGGCGTCGACATCGATGGTGGTCCAGTATTCGACCGGAGCGCCATCGAGGGTGGCCGGCATGTGGGCGCCGCCGAGGCAGATGCGGGCGGGAGCATTGAAGCGCAGTGTTGGCCCGGACATCGTGAGTTCGAGGCCGGCCGCATCGGCGGGATTTCCGAGAATGCGATTCGCGAGCCGGAAGGCGAGAGGGTCCATTGGACCGGAGGGAGGAACGCCCACCGCCCAGTATCCGAGGCGTCCGGGAAAATCCTGCACCGTCGTCTGCGTGCCCGGTTCGAGCACATCGACGGTTTGCGGTTGAAAGACGAACGCCGAAAGGTAACGCGTCGTCATTCCACCCGTTTGAAATGTCGGATCCGCGAGAATTGCCGCCACGTAGGCCTGATTCGTCTCGATGCCGTCGAGCCGGCTTTCGACGAGCGCGTGCCGCAGTTTCGCGATTGCTTCGTCGCGGGTGGGCGCGTGGGCGATCACCTTTGCAATCATCGGATCGTAAAAGGCCGAAACCTCGGTGCCGCTCTCGACCCAGGTATCGACACGGACGCCGTCCGGAAACTGCACGTTCGTCAGCAATCCCGTGCTTGGTTGAAAATCCTTTGCCGGATTCTCCGCGTAGATGCGGGCTTCGATGGCGTGGCCACGCGGCTGGTGGACATGATCAGCGAGAGGGAGAGGCTCGCCGGCGGCCAGACGCACCATCCATTCGACCAGATCGATGCCGCTCACTTCCTCGGTCACGCAGTGCTCGACCTGCAGGCGCGTGTTCACTTCGAGGAAGTAGAATTCGTTCGTCGCGGCATCGAGCATGAACTCGCAGGTGCCGGCGGAGCGGTAGTTCGCGGATTCACCGAGCCTTCGCGCGGCTGCGTGAAGTCGACGGCGAACGTCCTCCGGGAGATTCGGCGCGGGCGTTTCCTCGATGACCTTCTGGTTGCGTCGCTGTGCGGAACAGTCGCGCTCGCCAAGCACCGCGACCGTTCCCGCGCCATCGCCGAAGATCTGCACCTCGACATGCCGGGCCGAGGCGATGAACTTCTCGAGGAACAATCCCGCACTCTTGAAGTTGCTCTCCGCCAGCCGCTGCACGGAGGAAAACTTTTCCGCGAGCTCCTCCGGCGTGCGCGCGAGCTGCATCCCGATGCCGCCACCGCCGGCGGTGCTCTTGATCATCACCGGGTAGCCGATTCGCGCCGCCGCCTCACGAGCTTCCGCGAGGGAACCCAGCAGATCGGTTCCCGGCGAAACCGGCACGTCGCTCGCAATCGCCAGCGCGCGCGCCGTGTGCTTGAGCCCGAAGTCGCGCATGTTCCGTGCGGTCGGTCCGATGAAGACAATGCCGCGTCGTTCGCATTCCTCCGCGAAGTCCGCATTCTCGCTGAGAAATCCGTATCCCGGATGAATCGCCTGCGCGCCGGTATCGATCGCGACCTGCAAAATCCGATCCGCGAGCAGATAACTCTGCGCGGCAGGTGGAGGCCCGAGCAGCACCGCCTCTCCAGCCATTGCGACATGACGCGAATGCCTGTCCGCTTCGGAATAAACCGCAACCGACGCGATGCCGAGCCGATCGAGCGTGCGAATGATCCGGCAGGCGATCTCGCCACGGTTCGCGATAAGAACTTTGGAGAACATCTCAGGCGACCTTGGTGAAGCCGTTTGCGGATGAGGTGACGGGAGCAACGGTCATTGAATTGGGAACCTGAAACTTCGTCTAGGCGGTGGTATCCCACACCATCACCTCGATGGGCGTGGGGTTGTAGGCGTTGCAGGGGTTGTTGAGTTGCGGGCAGTTCGAGATGAGCACCCAGACGTTCATCTCGGCGCGCATCTCGACATATTTCCCGGGCTCGGAGACCCCGTCGTCAAACTTCAGTCCGCCCTCTGGGGTGACCGGGACGTTCATGAAGAAATTGATGTTGTGCGCGAGGTCGCGCTTGCCGAGCGGGAGGCCGCTCTTCGCGATCTGCAGCAGAAACGTGTCGCGGCAGGCGTGCATGAACCGCTTATCGAGTGCGTAGCGAACCATGTTGCTTTCCGCCGCACAGGCGCCGCCGAGCGTGTCGTGGCGCCCGCAGGTATCGGCGGTGATCGTAACCATTGGTCGGCGGAGATTCGACATCAGCACGGTGCCGGTCGTGAGGTAAATGGCGCCCTGCTCGCGGATCGTATCCTGCGCGCTGTAACGCTCGGAGAGATCGTCTGCGTTGTAAAAGAGCGTGTCCGCGGCCTGGTTGCCCTCGAGATCGAGGATGCGAAATGTCTGACCGCGCTCGATGCGGTGCAACCATCCGTCGCCGGCCGGGATGACGTGACGCAGGATCGCGCTCTCCGGCTGGAGCGGGCTTTCGACGTAGTTGAGCGTGCTCATGCAGATTTCAGATGTAGAGGCGTTCGGTGAGGGCGAGAGTGCGCGCGCACTCGGGCCGGAAGTTTCGGCAGAAGTCGTCGTCGGCAGGCGGTTCCGCGGGCTCGATGGTGATCCTTACATCGACGCGCGGGTATTCGCCGGGCGGAGTGAGCGGATGCGGGGTGTTTGAAAGAACGAGAAGGATGTCCATCTCGGTGCGCAAGGTGATGGCGGCACCGGCGGGGGAGTGGTCTGGAACGAAGTGCATGCGGCCTTCGTCGTCGACGACGACCTTGCTGAAAAAGTTCACGTTCGCGACGACGTCGCGAATGCCGAGCCCGTGCTTTCCGAGCTCGACGAGGAAGTTGTCGCGCGCGTTGCGATACCAGTCGTTGCGATATTCCTGATACGTGTGCGTGCCGAATTTCTCCTCGACCTGCTCGCGCGTGATGTGGCCGGCGAGGGGATCGTGCCAGCCGAGCGTGTCGTCCACGATCGATGCGAGCGCGTGGCCCATGTCGGTCATGAGAATATGGCCGCGGGTGAGCTTTGCGGTGTGCAGCGCCTTGAGCGTGTCGGGGATGTTCAGCCGATCGAGCGGCTGACGGGCGTTGAAGGCGAGGGCGGAGACGTTTGCATGGGCGCCCAGCGCGGTGAGCCGGACGAGGCGATGGCGTGGAATGACCATCGACCACATCGCGCCGCCGGGAATGATCTCTTCGAATAGCGTGCTCATTTCTTGGGAAGCGGGTGAAGCGGAGGAAGGATGATGCTGGTAAGAGTGAGCTTGCCGGTGCGAACGCCCTTGCAGCCGAGCAGGCGGTCGGCAATGCGTTTGAGTGTTCCGGCAGGGCCCTGGACGAGGATGACCTCCATGCGGTGATTGTTTTCGAGCTGCACGTGGAGGGAGCTGATGACCTCGTCGAGATGCTCGCGCTCGATCTCCGCGAGCTTTTGCAGCAACGGCCCCTTCGCCTCGTCGTAGATGAGCGTGATGGTGCCGGCCATGATCTGGTCACCCTTGTCCTGCTGATGCTCGATGACCGCGTTCGTGATGAGCTCGGTGATCAGCTTGGACCGGCTCTCGATGCCCCGTTCGGCGATCATCTCGTCCAGTTCGCGATACACCGAATCGGGGAGCGAGATGCTGATCCGCTGAACGGGTTGGCGGGGTTCGGTGACAACTGGCATGGTATTACTGAAACAAAAACGAGTAATACTCCGTTAAGCAAGCGTCGTGCCGAAATTCGACGCATCGAGAGAAACTGATGGCTTCTTACCCGTCGACCGGCCACACACGGCCGCTGCGGGGCGTGTCGAGCCGGTAGTCCGTGTAACTGCGGGAAAAGAAGGTGCGGCCGAGTGTCTCGGCCTGCGCGATGGGATCGTCGGGATCCCGGACCACCTCGTTTCGGCTGTTGCCGATGCCGCGCACGACGCCGACAAACTCGGAGTGGGTGTAGCGCGCGTATTCCTGGATCTGGTGAATGATGCCGAGCGTTGCGCCGGGATACGTTTCCTCCGAAGCGAGCGCGAGGCCGATGCGTTTGCCGGTCATTTGCCGGATCACGTTTGCCGAATCGGGGTAGGAGGCCGCGTAGTAGCAGAACATTCGATCGAAGAAGACCTTCGTCTGCGCCGAGAGTGCATACCAATAAACGGGCGAGCAAAAGACAACACCGTCGGCGGGCAGGAAGTCGTCGAAGAACAGGGCGCGGTAGCCATCCGTCGCGGGACATTCGCCGTTCGGCTGCCGGTGAAGGCGACAGTCGTGGAGAAAGGCGGAAATGTGATCATCGAGAAACCGAATCGTCGCGACGTGTCCGGCGGATTCGGCACCCCACTGCACGGCCCGCGCGAGCGCTGCGGAGTTGCCTTCCCGGCGCGGACTGCCGACGAGAATGAGAAGCTTTTTCATGGCTGGTCGAAATCGATTTCCCGACGCGCGGCGGGGTTCTGCAACACGTAACGCGCAATCTCCCGACCCGTCGCGAACCACGCGGCCCCGTCTGCCTGAATGTCGCGAATGATCCGCTCGAGGAGCCGCACCCGGGAGGGGCGTCCGCTCAGCCACGGGTGCAACGTGAGCACGAAGCAGCAGCCGAAGTCGCGCATGGCCTCGTATTCGCGCATCCAGAGGTCGTGAACCTTTTCGCAATTCTCGGGGATGAAGCCCCACGCGGGATCGGCGTTGAAGGCAAACTGCTCCCAGTCCTCGAGCATCCACTGGCCCGGGATCTCCACGAGGCCGTTCGGGTGAATCCACGGCACGTCGTCGCCCATAAGGCTCGCGCTGTAGAGCAGGTCGTGGCGCTTGAGCAGGTCGGGTGTGCCGGGATTGATCTCGAACCACGGCGCGCGATGCCCCACCGGCCGCGTGCCGGTGATCTCCTCGAGAATGCGCAGACTTTTCACGAGCACGGCTTCCTCCTGATCCGGTGAAAGCTGAGCGAGCTTTTCGTGCAGGTGCCCGTGGGCGCCGATCTCGTGGCCGGAGCGCGCGATGGCGCGGCTCATTTCCGGATGCCGCTCGGCGATGAACGAGGGAATGAAGAATGTCGCCGGGACTCCGCAATGGTCGACCAGCCCGAGCAGGCGTGGAACGCCGACCTTCGGACCATACTCGCATTGCGACATCGTCGTGAGTCGCTGGCTGAGGGCCGGATCCTCGGACAGCGCCGTCGTCTCGCCGTCCACGTCGAAGCAGAGCATTACGGCGCAGCGCTTTCCGTCGGGCCACACGAAACGCGGAGGAGGGGAATACGGGGTCATGCGTTGATTTCCTGCGCTTGCTCCCATTGAGCGAATTCCTGCCGGAGCCGGTTGGCGGTCCAGACGTTGAGCTCCCAGAGGTCCGCGACCGGCTTTTGCGTAAACGGCTCGCATTGCAAGTAGCCGTCGGGACCAAACTCCGGAGTCATTGTCACGGTTTCGAATCCGCGCCGTTTCTGCGACTCCCACACAACGCGCCACCAGCGAAGGTGCGCCTCGACGGCGGTGGCGTATTCCGGCGCGCGTGGATCGGGAACCTGCGGCCCCTGGTCGTAGCCGATGCGCGGCTGAATGTGCAGCGCGCGTTCCGCGGCGAGGGCGAGAACGTCGGGCAACTCGTCGAGCACGAGCCGCTCGGTGACGACGCACCAGTGGCTGAAATCCAGAGTCAGCTCAATCGGCGGAAGCTCGGCCAGCAGTTCGGCCGTGCGCACGGGATGATACAAGCTGCGGCTGCGATGCGTTTCGAACCCGACGCGCACGCCGCGGTCCCGGGCGATCTCCCATGCCTTGGTCAGAAACTCGACGCTTTCCGAAAACGACCACAGATCGCTGCCGGCCATCGAGCTGAAAAACAGCGGACGGGCGACCATCGAGCGATCGAGAATTCGCGCGAACGCCTCCAGGTGGTCCGCAACCGTCGAGCCGGGAGTCGGCGTGGCGTAGCCGGTGGTCGAGATTTCCGCGATGAATTGAAGGTCGAATTCCCCGAGCGCATCGAGAAACTGCCGCGCTTCGTCTTCATCCGCGGGAAACGCTCCCTCCAAGCCCTGAAAGCCCGCCTCTCGCGCCTGCTCGGCCACGATTCGAAAGGGCTGCTGCCGGCCCCACAGCGTTTTGAAAAACGCCGGCTTCATGATTGCCCCTCCAATCGAAGGGAGGTGGCCGGGAGCTCCGCCGCATCCAGTGGTGCGTGGTCTGGGATAAAGCAGCGGAGCCCCCCGACCGTTAGAAAAGAAGCCGCGGGATTTTCGCCAGGGATCGCAATCGATCGTCTTTCAGTCTCAAGGGCAAATTCGTGGATTGTGGGTGGGCCCAATACAAATTTACCGACCGGGCAAAGCCGCAAGCAGCGCAGGATGAGATTGCCTAACATCCGTCAAATTCCCGTTCCAGAAAAATCCAGTGTTCCGGCCTAGTTTCCTGAGCTCTGGGATTTGATGGGAACAAGGCTTACGCCGTCATCGAATTTCGGATCGCCTTTGATGAGGCCAAACTTTTTCCACCATTTCGTTGTCAGGTCCCAGACATCTCGGATCTGCCCATTTTTCAGGCCGAACGGTGGCTCTCCCTCCTCGACGCCCATGAACTTCCGCGCCGCGGCGACATCGAGCACTGCGAGGCCGCCCTCGTTCGGTTTTCCGGTCGTGCCGATCACGGATTCCACGTCGGCGAGCTCGAATTTGAGACCTTCGGCGATGATCCTGTTGCCTTCGGCGGGATTCTCCTTCCACCACGCAACGGCGTCCCAGTAGGCCTTCATCGCCTTTGCGGCGAGCTCCGGTTTCGCGAGAAACGCGTCGGACATATACATGCCGTCGGCAAGGAGGCCCGTCTTGAGCCAGTAGGGCTCCAGCGAGGTGGCGACGACGTGCGAGCCCTTGAGGGTTTCGAGCACCTTGCCGCCGAAGGGCTCCCAGAATTCCCCGCCGGCGACGTTGCCGCTCACCATCGCAGCGACGGCGTCGTCCATGATGAGGTTCGCGTATTTCACCTTGTCGAATGCGACGCCGTTGTCCTCGAGCCAGATGCCCATGAAGATTTGCGTGAGCCCGCCTTCGAGCACGGCGACCGTCCTGCCCTTGAGGTCGGCGGCGCTCTTGATGTCGGGCGCCATGATGAGCTTGTCGGTGCCGTAGGAGAGATTCGTGTAGGTGACGAGTTTCACCGGCACGCCTTCGTCCGCAGCGATCGGCCCGTATTCGACGGTGCTGGAGGTGACATCCAGCTGACCGGCGGCGAGCTGCCCAAAGCTCTCGTAGGGGTCCTCGATGATTGTGAGTTCCAGATCGAGATCGGGCGCGAGGTTCTTTTCCTTCGCGATGAACCAGAATCCGTAGCCCGGCCACGAGAAAAACGACACGCGAACCTTCTCCGCCGCGTCGGCGGAGAGGAAGACGGCGGCCAGCACAGCGACGACAACAGCAGGAATGAGACGGCGACGTTTGGTTTGCTTCATGATGTTTGGTTGATGTTTGGCTCAATGGCGGGTGTTTCGGAGATACGGGAAGGCCCACCAACGCAGGCCGCGCAGGAGGAGATCGGAGAGGAAGCCAAGGGCGCCGATCGTCAGAATGCACGCGATGATCGTATCCATGCGCACGAGACGTTTCGCGCGCATCATCACGGCGCCGATGCCATCGGTGGCGGCGACGATTTCGGCGATCACGAGATACGTCCAGCTCACGGCGAGCATCTGTCGGATCGTGTCGAGAAAATGGGGCAGGGCGGCTGGCAGAATGACGGAGAAGAGCGCCTGCCGACGATCGGCGCCGAGGGTGCGCGAGGCTTCGATGAGAGCTAGCGGCACGCGCTTGGCGTCGTCCATCAAAAGACTGATGAGAAACCACACCACGCCGATGAACAGCAGCGCGATCTTCTGCTCGTCGCCGGTGCCGAGCCACGCGAGCAGCAAGGGAATGAACGACGGCGCGGGCAGATAGCGGAAGGGCGAGACGATTGGATTGAAAAACCCTTCGACGGCCGGAAACGCTCCCATAAGCAGGCCGAGCGGAAGCGCCACCGCCACAGCGAGAGCGAAACTGATGCCCACCCGCTGCAGGCTCTGAGCGATATCGGCGAGAAATTTCTTCTCCGTGAACAGCTCGACCAGCGTTTCCGCGACCTTTGTGGGCGGCGGGACCAGGGCTGCCATTTGCGGGGAGCGTGGCGCAAACTGCCAGATGCCGAGAAACAGCGCCCACGCGAGGATCGCGAGCGCGATCTTCGCCGGTGTCGAAAGGGGAGCCTGAAACTCGAACCACCGGCCCCTGCGTCGCTGCGGACGCGCGTGTTGGGCGATGGGTGGAGCGAGCGTCGTTTCCATCACTCGATGTCGCAGGCGACGCGGAAGCCGATGTTGTCGAACCGCCGCGCGCGGTCGACCCAGTCGCGAAAGGCCGAACGCAGGAGGCGCGCCGCGTAATCCCAGGCGCCGCCGCGCGTGACGACGAGGTGCGATTCCGGATCGTGATACGGCGAGCCATCGGTGGGCAGGTCTGCGTAGCCGTCGTGCCACGAGTCGGCGACGAGTTCGCAGATCGTGCCGTGCATGTCGTAAAGGCCGAAGGCATTCGGCGGGTAGCTGCCGACGGGCAGCGGTTTTCCGGGGCCGATCTTTTTGCCGTTTTCCGAATACCAGTAGTTTGCCTGCTCGGTGGTGAGGTCGTCGCCTGTATTGAATGTCGTCACCGTGCCGGCGCGGCACGCGTATTCCCATTCCGCCTCGGTCGGCAGACGAAACGGCCTCCCGGTCTCGTGCCGCAGCCAGGCGAGATATTCCTGCACGTCATTCCAGCTCACGCTGCCGACCGGCAGGTCGCCACGGCCGACGTCGTAGTCGGGTGGACAGTGCGCGCCGGGATTCAGCGCCACGTATTCGTCCCACTGCGCGAACGTCACCGGGAATTTTCCCATCGCGAACGGACGCTCGATGACGACACGGCGACGGGGCAGCTCGAGCATCGTGGCGAATTTGTCGTCCTCGCCGGCGCCCATCACGAACTCACCGGCGGGAATGGTCACCAGCTTGGGGATGGAAATTTCCGCGACAGACATCAGTCGAGTCCTTCGATGAGTTCCACCGCAGGCGCCCGCTCGCTCCACGGCGTGTAGTCGGCCTCCTCGTCGATGACACGGCCAACAGTCGGGCAGAACACCGCGTCCTGAAACTCGGCGCCGTTCTCGAAGATGTCGGCGAAGAGTTTTCCGGCGGCGATTCCCATTTCGGTGAGCCCGTAATCGTAGGTGGCAATCGTGTCGCCGCGTTTAACGGCCTCGACAGCCGCGGGGCTTCCGTTTCGCGAAACGATCGGCAGCGAGCCGAGCAGACCGCGTTCCTCGAGCACGGGGAGGAAATCCATGAGCGTCTCGTCGTTGAACACGATCAGCGCGTCCATGCCTTCGCAGGTATCCAGAATGTGATGTGCCAGCGCGGTGCCGGCGCCCTTCACATCAGCCTGATTCCTGAACGCCGGGTCGTGCGGGTCGTTCATGAACTGGAACCCGCAGCGGCGTCCGCCTTCGAGCAGGCCGGCGACGAGTTCCTCGTCATCGAGAATCGGCGGACCGCCGACGATCGCGACTTTCGGATTGTCGTCCAGATGCCGGGCGAGGAACTGCGTGAGGTAGATGCCGTGGTAGAAGTTTGGCACGGCGACGGTGGCCGTGACTTCGAACACGGGCTTGTGCAGCGCGATGACGGGAATGTTCTTTCCGATCGCGCGCCACACCGCCGGCTCCGGTTCCTTCTCGTCGAGCGTGAAGATGCAGATTCCATCGACCTTCGCCTCGGTCGCGGCCACCACGGCCTGATTCTGCGCGATGGTGAACTGCGGATCGCGCAGGTCGGCGGTCAGGATGCGGAGTTGCGTGTCGGTTCCCTGGAGCCCGGCCACGATGCCATGCGCGATCGTGTCCATGCCCGGATGTGCACCGGGCGGCAGCGGCATGATATACGCGACCGTCCGGCTCACGCGGCGACCTCCTTGAGTTCAGCGGGAACGCGACCGGCGGCGCGAATGCGGTCCGCGAGGTAGCACTGGATTTGATACACCGGCTTTTCGAGGTAGCTCATCCGCCCGTGTTGGAACGCCTGGGAATTCAACCCGCGCTGCACGGCGGTGCAGACTTCCACGTCCTCGAGGTGGAAATCCTTCAGCGCCTGCGTCTCCATCGCGAGGTGCTTCTCGAAGTCGGGATGCGCCTGCGCCTCCTTGTTCACGAGGATTGTCGTGACGAGGTGAATCTTCTCGGCGCTGATCGGGAGCAGCCGATACCAGAGCGCACAGTTCGGCCCGGTGAGCATCATGAATGCGGGGTAGCCGACGTGGACCGTCCATTCGTATTTGAACTCCTCCGGGATACCGGGAATCGGCGGAAACGAGCCGAAATGCTCGCCCTTGGCTTCGGCATCCTTCATCGCATCGATGAGGCTCTGCCGGTAGGGCAGGTGGGCGCGCGTGTAGTGCGGATGGTATTCTTCGGTCCAGCACCCCTTGGCCGGCATCATCGGCTGGAGCGTCTTCACGTGGATGCCCATGTGGTGATAGGGCTCCATCCAGTTCTCGATCATGTTTTTCCAGTTGATCGGGAGGTCCCATTCCATTTCCACGACGACGTCCATTTCGCCCATCTTCCAGGCGGCGACGTCCTTGTGCAGGTCGGCAAGCTGCCGGGCGACAGGTTCGACGTCGGGGTTGAAGGTCACGAACACGAAGCCCTCCCAGATCTCGCTGCGAAACTCGACGAGGCTGAATTCCTTGCGATTGAAATCGCACGTCTTCTGCATTTCGGGCGCGCCCTTGAGCTGGCCGGAAAGATCGAACGTCCAGCTGTGATACGGGCACATGAACAGCCGCACCTTGCCGCGCGGATCGTAGCCGAATCCGACGGGCATGATGTCCATCGCGCGGTGCGGACACACACGGGAGAGGACGTGAATGCCATTGTCCTTTCCGCGCACGACGATCATCGGCTCGCCGAGCACATCGAGGCTGATGTAGTCGCCCGGCTTCGGGATCTGCGACACATGCGCAATGCAGATCCACTCCTTTTTGAGGATCGTTTCCTTTTCGTATTCGAAATACTCCTCCGACGTGTAGGCCTCTGCGGGCAACGTCGTGGCGTGCTCGAGTCCTCGACTCGCGGAGTCGAGGATGGCGGCGTTGATTTCTTCGATCGTGGTGGGTTTCTTCATGCTGACCATGGCGATGGCTCCTTGGTTGTCGTGATCTTCGGGTCGGGCGGGGGAAGGTCGTAGGATTCCCAGCCGGCGGCGATGCCTCCATCGACGGGCAGCACGACACCCGTGATGTAGCTGGCTTCGTCGGAGGCAAGAAAATGGAAGGCCGCGGCAATCTCGTCGGGCTGCGCGAGGCGGCCGAGCGGCGTGCGCTTCTCCACAAACGGCACTTCGGGATTGTCCGGAATGTCGGTCACCGCGGGCGTCAGCACCGTGCCCGGCGCGACCGCATTCACGGTGATGCCCCGGGGAGCGAGCTCGACGGCGGCGCATTTGGTAAGGTGTGCCACAGCGGCTTTCGACACCGCATAAATCGAGCCAGCCGGGACGCCCAGCGTGCCGACGAACGACGCGGTGCTGAGAATGCGGCCGCCCGAGTCGGGCATGAATCGCGGTCCGTGCTTCAGTCCCCATGTCGTGCCAAGCACGTTCACGTCGAGTGTTCGCTGGATTGCCTCACGGGTCAGCTCCGCGAAGGGAATGCCCAGCGGCTGGATGCCCGCGTTGTTCACAAGAATGTCGACCGGACCGCGCTCGGCGGCGACCTGTGCAAGAAACGCTTCCACCTGCGCCTCGTCGGAAACATCGGCGACAATCGCTGTTGCTCCCTCGGGAGCCGTGCCGCTGAGATCGACGGAAAACACGGTCGCGCCAGCCGAAATGAATCGCCGGACGATTGCCTCGCCGATGCCGGAGGCGCCTCCGGTTACGACGGCCGTTTTGTTCGCCAGCGAGAAGAAGCTCATTGCGACGGGACCGGGCTGGAGGGTTGTGCCGGCGTCATACGAACGTGAGGCGTTTGCTCAGATGCGCTTCGTTGATCGCGTAGAATCCCTCATCCCACTCGCGCATCTTTTGCTTGAGGTAGATGTTCTTGAATTCCTCGCCGAACACCCGCGTGATGAGCGGATCCTCCTCGAACGCCTCCAGCGCGTGCAGCAGCGTGCGCGGGAGCAGACGCACGCCCGCTTCCTTGAGCTGCGCACGGGTCAGTTCGTAGCAGTTCGTGTTGAGCGGCGGGCCGGGGTCGAGCTGCTGCTCGATGCCGTCGAGGCCCGCGGCAAGCTGGACCGCGGCGGCGAGGTAGGGATTGCACGCGATGTCGGGCGTGCGGTTTTCCACGCAATAGCGGTTTGGCGGAAAACGCAGCATCGCGGAGCGGTTGTTGTTGCCCCACGCCATCATCACCGGCGCCCAGGAGATGTCGGGCATGTCGCCCTGCGCGATGAGCCCCTGGTAGCTGTTGTAGGTCGGGGAGGTGACCGCCGTGATGGCCGGCGCGTGCTTCAGGATGCCCGCCGCGAAGTGATACGCGAGGTCGGACATCGGGCTGCCGTATTGCTTCGCGAACCGTCCCTCCGCGTCTGGCGCGAACAGGTTCTCGCCCGTCTCGATGTTCGCGAGCGACATGTTGAAGTGGTCCGCTGAGCGGAAGTCGTTTGCGAAAGGCTTCGGCACGAACGTCGCGGTGGCGCCGATTTGCTCCGCGACATTCTTCGCCATCAGGCGCAGGAACACGAACCGGTCGCACATCGTCAGCGCGTCGGTGTAGGCGAAGTCGAACTCGAACTGGCTGTGCCCGCCCTCCTGGTCCATCGAGTAGAGGCCCCAGCCGAGCTCGTCCATGTAGCGCGCCATCGGCTCGAGGAAATCGATCGCGCCCATCGTGAGGTGGACGTCGTAGGCGGGGCAGGTGCCCTGATACCTGTCGCGCTGGAGAATCTTCCGCTCGCCCGTCTCCGGATCGATGAAGAGCACGTAAAACTCGGTCTCCATGCCGAGGTTCAGCTTCAGGCCCATCTTCGCCGCGCGCTCGATCTGGCGTTTCAGGATCACGCGGCTGTCGTTCACATACGGCGCGCCGTGGTAGTAGAGGTCGCCGAAGAAATACGCGTAACGCTTGTCCCACGGGCAGAGCAGCATCGTGTCGAGGTCCGGCACGGCGGCGCATTCGTCCTCGTGTGGTCCGACAAGCCCCATGCCTTCCATCGCGCCGAGCGTGAAGAGCTCCGAGCCATGGGCCATTTTTTCCAGAGCGCTCACCGGATTTGCCTTCGCTTTCGGCACGCCGTGGATGTCCACGTAGGTCGAGAAACAATATTTCGTGCCGGCCTCCTCGAGTCGCTCGCGCACGGCGGCGAGTTTGGCGGAATCCACCACGAAGTTTTCGGGAACGGCGAAGGTCGGCGCGTCAGGCATGCGGCGACCTTGCTCGCGGTCAAAATTTCCCGAAATCGGAAGGTCTGGCTATATGCGCGGGGGGAGATTGAGACGAGTCGTGTGCGCGAACGCGAGTCGTGCTGTAGCAGTTGCCTCCCGATGACTTGGGGGCAGGGGTGAAGCACCGTGCCTGTGGTTGCACGGTGGCCGATACGAACGCCAGCCCGGCGCGCCGCAGAGCGGCGCAGGTGCAGGGTGCAACGCTAGCTCCGTCCGGCGAGGGCGGCGGCGTAGCGGTTTTCCACGCCGAGCTTTTGGAAAATGTGGTCGACGTGGTGCTTCACCGTGTGGGTGCTGATCCCGAGAATGCCCGCGATCTCGTCGTTCGTCTTTCCCTGCGCGAGCCAGTGGTGCACTTCGCGTTCGCGCGCGGTGAGGCGGCGCAACCGCTGGGCGCCCTCCGATTCCGCCGTGAAACGAATCACCGGATTCTCGACGCGGGTCCGGCGCGGCGAAGTGACGGTTTCATCGACGCCCACGACTCCCACACAGCGTCCGTTGTCGATCATCGGCACGACCTCGCTGCGGATGTAACGGAGCTTGCCGCCCACCGGATAAAAATACGGGTCGATCACGCACCGCTCGCCGTGACGCAGCGGCACCCAATACCAGTCGCCGGGTCCCGGCCGCTCGTAGCCGGTCACCGGATCCAGCTTCGGACTCCCGTAGGCGCGGTGCCAGTAGGGCACGAAGCGCCCCGTTGCATCGTGTCCGGCGGCGAAGCGAAAGTCGTTGTCGCGCCCGTCGAACGAATCCGGTTCCCACACGCTCCACACGCCGAAGAGCTGGGGTTGAGCCTCCAGCGCACGTCGCAGGACGTCCGTGTAGGCATCGCGCTGACGAATTCCCAATCGCCGCAGAGCATAAAACGCCTGCGCCAAAGCATCGACAGGATGATCCATGCCAGTTCCTAAAGCAGATTGCGTTCCGGCCTGGCGCCGGAGGGCCGAATTTCCTCATCCCATCGCCAGGGCATCGAGCTTTATAACATCGGCCCAAGGTCGCGGGGCACGTCGCGCCAGTGCTCCTCGCCGAGCGGCGGCTGGTCCGTTTTGGCTCTTTCGACGAGTTCCGTCAGCGCGTTGCCGATCATTCCGAACAGCTTCGCGCCGTCCTCCGCGCTTGCTCGGGACGGGAAGCCGGTCACGCCGTTGAGACTTGTCTGCGCGACGGGATACGAAAACACCGTGCCGCCCGTCCGGTCGGGGTCATCCGCTTCAGCGAGCCTGTCCCTGCGCACCAGCTCCGGCGCGAGATGAAGCAACAGATCGCTTTCCGCCTTGTTTGCGTGGAGGTCCTCGGCATCGGCGATGAACGCGTCCCAGATTTCCGGCGTAAGTGAAAACGTGCTTCGACACGCGATCCGGAGCGTGCCGAGGTGCGCGAGCCGGATCTGGTCCGTCGCCACGCGCATCGATGCGTCGTTGCCGAAATGGGAATTCACCATCAACAGCCGGCGAAATCCCGTCGCCGCGCACCAGGCCGCGATCTGCCGCAGCGACGCGATGAACGTCTCGTGCACGAGCGAGAACGTGCCCGGCCATTTTGCGGTGTGCCCGGCGGAGACCGTGTAGGCGAGGGGAGGCAGCACCGGCACGCCCGTTTTCGCCGAGGCGTAGGCGCACGAGGCCGTGGCGATGAGCGTGTCCGTGCAAATGGGCAGGTGTGGGCCGTGCTGTTCGGTCGCGCCGAGCGGCAGCAGCAGCATTCCGCCATTTCGCTCGCGGAACTCCGCTACTTCCGTCCACGGCAATTCCTCGAGAAACACGGGGCACGCACCCGCCTCGGCGGCCACGCGATGGATGACGTCTCCGATCCAACTCATGCCGTCGCAGCAAGCAACTCCCGCGCCGTGTGCGACTCGAAGAGGACCGAACCGCGTTTTTATCCGCGCAGGATCTTTTCCATCGGCTTTCCCTTCGCCAGCTCGTCGATGAGTTTGTCGAGGATTCGAATCTCCCGCATCAACGGCTCCTCGACCTCCTCCACGCGCACACCGCAGACGACGCCCTTGACCAGCTCCCGGGCCGGATTCAGTCGCGGCGCCTTCGCAAAGAACGTCTCGAAGTTGGTGCCGTCCGCGAGCACGGCTTCCAGCTCCTTTTGCGAGTAGCCCGTGAGCCAGCGGAGGATTTCATGCACCTCCGCCTTCGCGCGGCCCTTCTTTTCCGCCTTGGCGACGTAGTGTGGATAAACACTCGCGAAGCTGGTCGTGTAAATGCGGTGCCGGTTCATGTGGAATGGCTGCGTTCGGCCTCAGGCAGGACTTCCTTGGTCAATCGGGCCGGCAGCACCGCCGCGTCGTCGTCAGCCGCGCGCTATTTCGCCACACGGAAAACGTCTGGCGGCGTAGCGGCAAGGACCGTCTAGGGATTCGTCACCGACGGCGCGAAGGTCGTGATGCTTGCGATCTTTCCGCCGGGCGACACGCGGATCTGATCGTGGCCTTTGGCGAAGACGCTCCCGTCCGCCTGCACGAGGATCCACGTGAGCAACGCGACATCGTGGTGCGCCGACACGTCTCCCACATCGAAGCGCCCGCCGGGAAACTTCTCCTGAAATCCCGCCATATCCTCGATCACCGCGTCGCGACCGCCCAACTCGAGCTGCGGCGTCGAATACCGAACCGTCGGCTCGAGGACTTCATCCACGATCTTTGTCCGCTCCTCCTCCGGCACCGCCTTCCAGGCTTCCACGTAGCGTCCATACAGCTTCCAGGCGTCCTCGTTCGTCGTCATGTAGTCTTTCCTTTCCGCGTTTGAAGTGGTGAGAGCAGGCGGCGCGCCCAAGCGGAACACCGGGCTCTTCGCCGAGCAGACCCGCCCGGTATGAGAACGAAAAGAAAAAACGTCGCCGGACATCATCACTTCCGCGACCCGGCGGCTGGCAGCGTCGCTCCGCCTATGGGGTGTGATACGCGCGGAGGACCTTGCAGTCCTTTTTCGAGACTTTCGGCCAAAAACGGACGATGTATCGTTGGCGGCATGAGGGCGCAGTTTCCGCGGGAGCAGAACGAGGAGGGAGAATTTGTGAGGCAGGCGGATGCGTTCCGCGACTGGATCACGCGCGATGGGCCGTTCCCGCCGACGCCAGGGCGCTACCATCTCTATGTCTCGCTGGCGTGTCCGTGGGCACACCGGACGTTGATCGTGCGGCATCTGCTCGGGCTGGAGGAGGTGATCGGGGTGACGGTGGCCGATCCGGTGCGGGATGAGCGCGGATGGGCGTTTCGCGACGGGCCGGGGCACTCGGCGGATCCGGTGAATGGATTTGCGTTTCTCGCCGAGGCGTATCGCGCGACGAAGCCGGACTTCGAGGGGCGCGTGACCGTGCCGGTGCTGTGGGACAAGTTGACGGGGCGCATCCTGAACAACTCGGAGGACGACATCTGCCGAATGTTTCACGATGCCTTCGAGCGGCCGGCGGATCGGGGCACGGTGGCGGATTTGTTTCCCGAGGCGATCGCGGAGGAGCAGGCGGCGCTGAGCCGGCGCATTTACGAAACGGTGAACAACGGCGTGTATCGCGCGGGCTTCGCGATACGGCAGCCGGCCTACGAGCGGGCGGTGACGCGGCTCTTCGAGACGCTCGACGCAATGGAGGCGCGGCTGGCGGACCGGCGGTTTCTTTTCGGCTCGGTGCCGGTGGAAACGGACTGGCGGCTGTTTTGCACGCTCATCCGATTCGACGCGGTGTATCACGGACACTTCAAGTGCAACCTGCGGCGGATCGTCGACTACCCGCGGTTGAGCGCCTATGTGCGCGAGCTCTACCAATGGCCCGGAATCGCGGACACGGTGAACTTCGACCACATCAAGCGCCACTACTACCTCACGCACACGGACATCAATCCGACGGGCATCGTGCCGCTCGGCCCCGACCTGAGCTGGCTGCGGGAGCCGGTCGCGCGGCCGGACGCGGAGGGCGCGGGCGAAGGGGAGTAGGGGTCAGTCGCGATCGCCGGCGACGAGCCAGCGCCAGCGCACGATGCGGACCGGATCGGCGAACCAGGGATTGTCGGCGGCAGCCATGCTGGTAATGCGGACCTCCTGTGCGGTCGGGTCGGCGTCGATCCAGCGTCCGTCTCCGAGGTGCGCGAGAACGTGGATGCCATTCGCGGTGACGGCGAGATCGCCAGGGCGAAGGTCGGCGGCATTGCGGGCTTGAATGGGGGCGAGATCGGGGAGCGTTTTGGTTTCGGGGCAGGAGGCTTCGGAAAGCGCGGCGGCGGTGCGGTCGTTCCACCAGATGCCGAGACCGGCGCGGACGGTCGCGGGGCTGGCGTGGAGAATCCCTTGGCCGACCAGCGTATCGAACATGGCGCGCCGGACGAGTCCCGAGCAGTCGATGCCGTTGGAGGATTCGCCGCCCCAGATGTAGCGCACACCGAGATACCGCGGCAGATGACGCACGTAGGCCTCGCGGAGAATGCGCGAATCGACCATCGAACCCGAGGGCCAGAGGAGGAACGCGATCGTTGCAACGGAGGCACCGATGGCTGCCCAGCGCGGGATTCGGTATCGCCAGACGAGTGCGAGTCCCCCGGCCCAGACGAAGCCAAGCAGAGCGAGGGTGCCGAGTCGCGTGAGGCGGTTGCTGATGGGGAAGTTCCAGGCAAATGCCAGCGCGACGACGGCGAGCGCCCAGACGTAGAGCAGGACACGGCGTGCCATTGGAGAAGGAGGTATCACTTTTCGCGGCGAAAGAGAAACCGGGAACCTGCGGGCGATTTCGGTCCGGTGGTGGTGTGATTACGGGCTCGACGGTGGCGGGAGAAGCGTTCAATCTTTGCTCATGAGCGCGTCCCCTCCGCGTCGTCGGCGCCGCACGTTTTTGGCGATGGTGGTCGCCTGCGTGGTCGGCCTGCTTGCGGTCCTCGCCGTGCCGGTGTTCCACGACTCGGTGGTGAAAGGTCAGATGACCGAGGTGTTCAATACGTGGCGACAGTTGACTCTTGCGGAGAAGATGGCGGAGCAGGACGCCCGCGCGGCCGGCTACGCGGAGCGGTTTGGCATGCCCGCAGATATCGGGACGCCGAGTTTCGTGCGTGGCTGGATTCGCTGGTGCGCGGTAACTACCTCTCCGGAGAGGATGCGGAGCAGATCCTGAAGCGGTTCCGACTGACGAACGTTTCGGCGTCGGACCCGTCGGATACGGTGGCGCTTCTCTCGATCGATGAGGATCCGCTGATCTGCTTCAACTTGGAAGAGGCTGGCGAGGTTGTTAGGCGGGGCCTCCAGGACGTGCGGCTGCCGGATCGCGAGCCGCAGATTCTCCCGCAGGAATAGACGCTCGCCGGGCGCGTGGTGTCGTTGCCGGTGGGAGCGGGGCCATGCCGCGGCGGGTTGCGTCACGCACGCGGACGCGCTGGTTATTTGCGGCGGAAGAAGCCTTTCATTTCGTAGCGCACGGCGAAGTTCACGAGGCCGCTGGGGTCTTCCGTCGCGAGGGAGGCGATGTATTTGATCGGTGTAACATCCGGCCCGCTCGCGGGGAATCTCGAGCCTGGCTCCCGCCTGCACGACCGGCGCGCAGGCGAGGAGGGCGCGGTAACAAAGGGAAGAGCCCGGGCACGGCGGTCGTTCGCATTGTCATGCGAGGTGAACGTGATCGGACGGAAAATTTGCTTTCCGCAAAGGAATGGTGCGCGCGAATCCCGGCGCGGCCGGTTTACTTCCCGCGACGCCGCAGCTGGATGTTTGCAGTGAAAGGGTAGGGAGTGCCCTGATCCGCGATGCCATTGCCTTTGATCGACAGTGCGCGTTTGGTGAACCGGAAGTGGTAGGTCACGGTGCTGGAAATTGGAACGATGAGAGTGGCACCCAGCGCCGTGGTGAAAGTGACGCGGAAGTTGTTTGGCTTGCCGTTGATCCGGGACTTCTTGGTCGCGACCGGACTGATAACGCCCATGAGGACGGCATCAAACTTATGTGCGCTCGAAGTCCGGTGCCGAGGTGCCGGTCTTGTCGGCGCGACGCGGTGCGTTGGCGGCGGCGCCGGGCGTCTACATGCAACCCACCGGGCGCACCAGGCCACCTCCCGGGGAGGAGTGGCACGAGCGCCGGATCAGCCGGAACGGCACGTCGATCGCGATGCCGAGGAGGAGGATCAGGAGCGGCCAGGCGGGAAGGAAGTAACGCTCGTTCTCGATGCCCACGAGGAACGTGGGGATCATCGCGGCGAGAATGGTGATCATCCACACGCCGACGGTGCGCGTGTAGGGCGGAAAGAGCGAGATGAGCATGCCGGCGAAGATCCACCAGCCGAGCGGAGTGAGGCGATTGCGGGAGAACTCGATGTTCCGCCCGGGGGGCCGCGCGAGCACGGCGCCCGCGCGCTGGTAGGTGCGCACGTAATTCATCATCCACTGTGCGGCGGTGGAATCGGGATGCGGAGCGAGCCATTGGTAAAACTGCCCGGCGTCGGGCAGCGGCTCGTCGGCCGGGAGCGCGAAGGCGAGGCGGACCATGCTCTCGGGATTGCGCCGGTCGCGGAGCTGCTGGGCGAAGCGGTCGGCAAAGTAGGTCGACTCGAACCGCTCCTCGCCAAACTCCTCGAGGTTGATCGAACCGGTGAGTCGCTGCAGGCCGATGTAGAGGAATTGCAGAGGTTCCGCGCGGATGCCCTCCAGCGCGAGGTCCCTGTAGAGCACTTCGAGCTGTTCCCCGTCATTCTTTGCGAGGTCGCGCCAGAGCGGACGCTCGTCCTGTGCCTCGGGCTCGCGGAGAAAATCGTGCACGTCGTCGTCGCGTTCGTCATACAGCGTGAGGGCGGCGCGTTTCTGAAGCACCCAATCGCGGATCTCCGCCTTGAATTCGGCATGGAGCGGCGTATCGACCTGCGTGAGCGGGAAGGCTGTCGTGTAAAGCAGGCGCGCCCCCTGGTTGCCGTCGCCAACGGTGAGCCCTGCGAGGAAGAGCGCGCCAATGGCGGTCCACTGCGGCCAGCGAAGGATCTTCCACGCGAGCACGACCACCAGCGCGAGCACGATGCCGGGCCAGAAGAATTTCACCGACGGCTTGGTGAGCACCATGATCGCCAGCGGCACGAAGAACCACCACCAGAGCCGCCGCGCGCGGGCTTTATCCTTTTGCGAGACCCACGCCGCCCAGCCGGCCATCGTCCATACGACACAATCGAAGTAAATCGTGTCGGCCAGAAACTCGTGTTCATACCAGAGGAACATCGGGAATCCGGCATAGACCGCGGTGAGCGGCACGATGAACCACCGCCAGCCTGCCAGCACGCGGCGGATGAGATACGAAAACGCGACGACGGTGGCGAGGCCAAGCCCCATCTGAATCCACGCCAGTGCGCGGAGCGTCGAGCCCGGGAGAAGCGTCACCAGAAACGCGAAGATCGGATACAGATACCGCCGCTTTTCGTTGATGCTGAAGTAGAACTCGGTGAAGACGCCGTTCGTGAAGCCGAAGTAGCTGCGTGAATCCGAGCCCCAGTAGGCATAGGGCGAATAGCTCAACAGGATGAGACGCAACGCCAACCCGAAGATGAGCGCGGGGATGGCCCAGAGCAGGGCATCCCGCAGCAGAGGGTGGCGGGAAAGAACGGATCCGCGCGAGCGGGAGGGAGAAGTGGTCATGATTCTTTGAGACGTGCGATGAGCCCGTATTTTATGATCGCCACCAGAGCGCGAACTCCGTCGCGCCAGCCGATTTTCTTGCCCTCCTCGTAGGTGCGACCGTGGTAGCTCACGCTGACCTCGTAGATGCGCACCCCGAGTCGGGCGATCTTGGCGGTGATCTCGGGCTCGATGCCAAAGCGATTTTCCTCGATCTGGATCCTTGCGAGCACTTCCCGGCGGAATGCCTTGTAGCAGCATTCCATGTCGGTGAGGTTCAGGTTCGTGAACATGTTCGACAAGGTCGTGAGGAAGCGATTTCCGACCGCGTGCCAGTAGTAAAGGACGCGGTGTGCCTCGGAGCCAATGAATCGCGAGCCGAACACGACATCCGCATGCCCCGCGAGTATGGGGGCGAGAATGCGGTCGTATTCGGCGGGGTTGTATTCGAGATCGGCGTCCTGAATGATGATAACGTCACCCGTGGCGGCGCCGATGGCCGTGCGAACAGCCGCGCCCTTGCCGGCATTTTCCTTGTGCCGCACGAGGCGCACCCGAGCGTCTTTCCCGGCCACTTGTTCGACGACCTCTGCGGAGCCATCCGTCGAGGCGTCGTCGACGACAACGACCTGGGCGATTCCCGGCTGGCGCAGCACTTCGTGCAGAACGTGCCCGATGGTGGCGCGTTCGTTGAATAACGGAATAAGAACGGAGACGCTGGCGATCAAGGAAGCGAAATTCGCTTTGACGAGAATCGACGTCAATCCTTCAGAATGCGGCGTCGGGTTTCACTTGCCCAAAGCCTCCTCCATCCACGCGATGAGCTGCGGGTAGACCTTGTCGACCATCGCACCGGGCTGGTCGGGATCGATGCAATCGTGCCGCACATTCCACTCGCGAGGAAACGAGCGGGTCTCGGCGCGGCCGGAGGGTTCCCAGAGTGCCAGCAACTGCTCGATGCGCGGGAGGCTGACCGCTTCGTCATCGGGGCTCGTGACCACGAGGATTTTCCGGGCGGCGGGCGGTGCCGCCTTTGCGAGGGCAAACGTGTCGAGGCCGAAGAGCATCGCCTGACCGATCGTGTGCGTGGCAAAGCGCGGGTAGCTGTAGGGACTGCCTGCGAGCGCCTCCTTTTGCCGCGGGTCCCACCAGAGAAAGACATTCGGGAGGCGAAGGACCGTGTGCGTGAGGGGCGCGATCGCCCAGCCGGGCAGGCCCTTGGGCGCGAAGAAGGGCGCGATGGAGACGGCGAGCGCGACGTCCTCCCGTTCCTGTCCGAGCCAGGCGGCGGTGACTCCGTTGACGGACAAGCCGACAACCACGACGCGTTCTCCGAGTCCCGCGGCGAGATTCACGGCTTCGGTGCCCGCGGCGGCCATCGACTCGGCGGTCAGCAGGGTTTGGGCGGTGGTCAGGCGATCCGCGTAGCCATGGCCCGGCATGCGCGGGATGTAGACGCTCGACCCGCGCGCGTGGAGCAGGCGGGCAAACTCGCGATATTGGGCCGGGCAGTTCGTGAGCCCGTGCAGCAGCACGTAAACCTCCTGCGTGCGGTGGCCGTGATCGAGCAGCACGGGGCGTCCCTCCGCGCGCACTTCCGGAGGCTCGCCGGCGATGCGCGCGAGGATCGCATCCCGTGCGCTCGCAAAGTCAGAAACCGGTCGGACCGCGGTTTCCAGGGGCTTCGATTTCATGGGCCAGAACATCAGCCAGCCGAGCGTCAACACCACCGCGAGCGCGGGCACCAAGAGCCATCTCGTTGCCCGCCGGGCGCGCGTTCCCATCTGCTTAACGCTCCTCGACGTTCTCCATGGGGAGATAGCGCTTGAAGGCATCCGTGAGCGAATACTTCCGCCAGGAAGTCTCGCCATTCGTGGAGCGCTTCATGCGGGCCACCATCTGCTCGCATTTCGCCTCCCACTCCTCGAGGGAGCGGGCGCGGGCCTTTTCGAGGAGTTTGGGATTGGAAACGGTGACCCACCAGCCGCCGTAGGCATCCGGTGCCTTGGGTGGCTTGATTTCGATACACAGCCCGCCGACTTCCACCGAGCCCCCGGAGGGTCGCAAGCCATAAAGGGCTTTGAGCTGCTTGAGGCCGACGAGATACGAAACCATGAACTGCCGGCAGCGCTTCTGCGCATCGCGACTGTGCAGGCCCATCTTCCGGTAGCCGAGTTCGATGGCTGCGGGATGGTCCATGTCGCCGTAAATATTCAGCTCGTAAATCGCGTTGGCCCGGAAGGAGAGGTAGGGGACGTTTTGCAGATTGCCGGCATCGATCTCCGTCGCGCGAATCTGCTCGAGCGAGTTCACCCAATCCTCGGCGAAAAGATCGGAGAGGGGAATCCACCATGGCGGGAGCTCGTCGCGGGCGAGCATTCGGGTCAGCGGTTTCTCGTTCGTGAGGTCGTCGTAGATGCGAACGATCGTCTTCTTCGGAAGCACGATGTTGCCTTCGCCGATTCGCATGAAGAGCTGGTCCCGCGACTGGCCGAGGATGGTGCCCGACACTTTCGTCCCGCTGCGGAGCAACACCTGATCCATTGCCAGCCCGACCCGCAGCAACCCGATTATGGCCACCCCGATGGCAAGAGGGAGTTTGCGCTCGAATCGCATTGCCGCTATGCCTAAGCCGCAAGCCCGCAACTTGTCAAAAGCTGATGCGCCTCCATTTTTTCCTCCTCGTCGCGACGTCGGTGTCGTTTGTCGGATGCATCAGTGCGCCCGCTCCGCCGCGAATCACGAAGGGGCAGCGCGAGGAAAACGCCAAAGTGGAAACCGGGCCGTTCTGGTGGGGCGTTTCGACAAGCGGCTACCAGACCGAGGACAAGGGATATCCGCCGGATGATCCGCGGTATTTCAAAACCGATTGGGACCTCTACATCGAGACAGGCCGCGCCCCCGACCGACGCGAGGGGACGTATTCCTACACGCAATTCGACAAGGACCTCGCATTGCTCAAGCAAATCGGCGTCAATCATTACCGGTTTGGCGTCGAATGGGCGCGGGTTGAGCCGAGGCCGGGGGAATACAACGAGGAGGCGATCCGGCATTATGTGGAAGTCGCCAAAAAGGTGCGCGCCGCGGGCATCGAGCCGATCGTCTGCCTGTGGCACTTCACGTTTCCCGACTGGCTGACCGATTTCAAAAAGCCCGGCCAGTCGCATTGGCTTCATCCGCTCACGGATTTCCATTGGAAGGCTTACGTGACGCGCATGGTTAAGGAGTTGAAGCCTTATGTGCGGATTTATGCGCCCGAAAACGAACCTAATGGGATGCTTCCGCTGGCTTATCTGGCGAACCACTGGCCGCCGTCCGCATTGCTAAACACCGTCGCTTACAACCGCGCCAAGCGGGCAAGCATCAACCAATTTCGGCAGGCCGCGGAGATCATTCGGGCCGAGCGTCCGGACGCTCTCATCATGAGCATCCAGGCGTTGCCATGGTGGAAACGCAACTTCCTCGGCGATCCCACCGGGCTCGTTTACAACGCAATGCAGCGAGTTTCGTGGGACCATCTGGACGGCATCCATGACGTCTGCGATCTGATTGGATTCAATTACTATTACAGTCAGAATGCGACATTTATGGACTTTTTTTACGCAGGACGCGGAGAAAAGGCTTCCAACTATACCCAGATGGGCTGGGTCATCGATCCGGAGTCGTTTTACAGCCTGATCATGGCCGTGCAGCGCCGTTACGGAAAGCCGATGGTCATCATGGAGAACGGGATTGGCACCCTGAACGAGCAAAAGAAGATCAAGTACCTCCGGGATCACATCAATCAGATGCGGCTGGCCATGGCAAATGGCGCCGATGTGCGCGGCTACTTTGCCTGGACCCTGGTGGACAATTACGAATGGCACGAAGGCTATAAGGCAAACTTTGGACTCGCCATTATGAATCCCAAGACCGGCGACAGGAGTCTCGAGCCTTCAGGAATGTTTTACGCCAACCTCATTCGACGCTTCGGAGACCTCCGGGCGTCTGATGAGTAAGCAGCAAGTTCCGGGGTGACCAGTGACGTAGAGGCTGTATAGCCGGGTGACGGTCGCGCGCTGCCGCAGATCCCGTCCCGAAATTGACTGATTCATCTTGGTGGTCGGCTCCAGCTTCGATGGCAAGCTGTTTGTTGCTGGCCGCTTTTCGGTCTTCTCGTGGAAAATGGGCGCTTCCGAGAGCGTTTTGTTGAAGAAGGAGCCCAGCTTGTTGCTCGTTTCGATGGCGGTTCCTGGAGGTATCCGCGACGTGCTCCAGAGTTGGTTGCCCTGGGCGCAGCTGGCGTTTGGATTTGCGCGGCTTGCGATCTAGAGTGAGCTTCGAGTGAATCCAGGATGTGCGTTTTGCGCAACGCGTATGGGAGTGGACGCGCCGATCTCTGGACGGTTCCTGTGAATAACTTCCGAAGATCGAAAGGTCGTTCGGATGCCCCAGGATTTTTCCCAAAGTTGTTCACAATGCTGCAAAAGCCGCATCTTCAGTGAATTGCCTATAACATCATACAATATATGTCATGTATAATTTATGAATGTGGGATTGTTTGAAGTTCTGTTGGTTGTTTGAATTTTTTCCGCAAGTTTCTCGCCGTCCCGAACCGGATCCTTTAGAGTCGGCTGTCCCCTATGGAAATTCATCGTTCGCCTTCCGCCGCTGAAACCGCCGTTCTCGATACGGAAGAGTTACGCCGTTCGTTCCTGCTCGATCATCTTTTCGCCAAAGGCGAAGTGCGACTGGTCATGACCGATCTCGACCGCGCGATCGTGGGCGCCGCGTGTCCGACCTTCGGTGCGCTGGATCTTCCCGTTGATCCGGAATTGCGCGCCGGTTCGTTTTGTGAACGTCGGGAAATCGGCATTCTGAATCTTGGCGGCTCCGGTATGGTGAAAGTTGGCGACGATTCCTTCGCCATCGGACCGCGCGAATGTCTCTATGTGGGCCGCGGAGCCGGCCCGATCAGCTTCCTGAGCGACGTTCCCACGGAGCCGGCCGTGTTCTATCTCGTGAGCTACCCGGCGCACGCCTCGTATCCCACCACCCGCGCGACCATTGAGGACGCGACCCGTGTTGCCCTCGGCTCGAAGGAGGAAGCCAACGAACGTGTCATTTATCAATTCATTCACGAAAACGGGATCCGGAGCTGCCAGTTGGTAATGGGCTTTACCGAGCTGGCCCCGGGCAGCGTCTGGAACACGATGCCCTGTCACACGCACGATCGGCGGAGTGAGATTTACTGCTATTTCGATGTGCCGCAGGGTCAGGCGGTGCTGCACATAATGGGCGAACCCCAGCAGACCCGGCCGTTGTGGGTTCAAAACCTCGAAGTTGCCCTGTCTCCAAGCTGGTCGATCCATTGCGGCGCCGGCACCTCGAACTACCGGTTCGTCTGGGCCATGGGCGGCGAGAATCAGCGTTTCGACGATATGGACAAGGTCGCCATCACCGATCTGCGATGAGCGTTCTGGATTCTTTTGACCTGTCGGGGAAGACGGCTCTGGTTACCGGATGCTCCCGGGGCATCGGCTTTGCGATGGCTGAGGGGCTGGCGGAGGCCGGTGCGGACATCCTTGGCGTGAGCGCCAGCCTTCCCTCTACCGGCAGCGCCATCGAGAAATCGGTCACCGCGCTTGGTCGGCGTTTCGCAGCCGCCCAGTGCGACTTTTCGGATATTCGCGCGGTGCGGGCCTTCGCGAGCCGCATTCTCGCGGAGCATGGGGTTCCGGACATTCTCGTGAACAATGCCGGCACGATTCGCCGGAAACCCGCCGTCGAGCATTCGTATGAGGACTGGCATCACGTCATCGACGTGAATCTCCACGCCCCCTTTGCGCTGGCTCGCGAGATTGGCGCACGGATGGTCGAGCGCGGATCGGGAAAAATCATCTTTACCGCATCGCTGCTCACCTTTCAGGGCGGCATCACCGTGCCGGGATATGCGGCGAGCAAGGGGGCGATCGGTCAGTTGACCAAGGCGCTCGCCAACGAATGGGCCGGCAGGGGCGTGAACGTGAACGCCATCGCGCCAGGATACATCGCCACCGACAATACGGAGGCGCTCCGCGACGACCCGGTGCGTTCGCAGCAGATCCTCGCGCGCATTCCCGCAGGTCGGTGGGGCGACCCCGAGGATTTCAAGGGCCCCGTGGTTTTTCTGGCCAGTGACGCGTCGAAATACGTCCACGGCGAAATTCTCGTCGTTGACGGAGGCTGGATGGGACGATGAACCTGCTCGCTCCCCATCGCCTGCTTCCGGTCATTGCGCTGGAATCGAGCGACCATGCCGCTCCCCTCGCCGATGCACTCGTTGCGGGTGGCCTGCCGGTGGCCGAGATTACTTTCCGCACGGATGCCGCGGAGGAGTCGATTCGCATCATGGCGGCGCGTGGTGATCTCATCGTTGGCGCCGGCACGGTGCTGTCAGTGGAACAGGTTCAAAAGGCCGTCGACGCCGGGGCGCGCTTCATTGTCTCGCCCGGTTGCAATCCACGGGTCATCGAATACTGCGTCGCAAATGGCATCGCGATCACTCCCGGCGTGGCGACCCCCACGGACATCGAACTGGCGATGTCTCTCGGCGTTACCACGCTGAAATTTTTCCCCGCCGAAGCGCTTGGCGGCGTCGGCATGTTGAAGGCGCTCTCCGCGCCCTACCGCATGGTGAAATTCATTCCGACGGGCGGCATCACAGCGGCCAATCTTCGCGATTATCTCACCCTGCCCTCGGTCGTGGCCTGTGGCGGAAGCTGGATGGTGGCCCCACTCGCCGCCGGTGACTTCGCCCGCATCACCGAGCTGACCCGCGAGGCGGTTTCCCTTTCCCAATCCACGTGACATGGCTCTCTCCCTCCGTTCCGCTGATTCCTGCACATTCGACTGCGTTTCCCTCGGCGAAGTAATGCTGCGGCTGGATCCCGGCGAAGGCCGGGTCCGCACGGCGCGCCAGTTCCGGGTCTGGGAAGGCGGTGGCGAATACAACGTCTCGCGAGGCCTGCGGCGTTGTTTCGGCATGCGCACCGCCCTCGTCTCGGCATTTGCGGAAAATGACGTCGGCCGCCTGCTCGAAGACCTCATCCTGCAGGGCGGCGTCGATCAACGCTTCGTGCAATGGAAGCCTTTCGACGGCATTGGCCGGGAAGTCCGCAACGGCCTGAACTTCACCGAGCGCGGTTACGGAGTGCGTGGCGCGCGCGGCACGTCCGATCGCGGGCACACCGCCGCCAGTCAGATGAAACCCGGCGATGTCGATTGGGACGAAGTTTTTGGAAGGGCCGGCGCGCGCTGGTTTCACACGGGCGGGATTTTTGCGGCCCTGTCCGAGACCACGGCGGAGGTGGTCATCGAGGCCTGCAAAAAAGCCCGCGAGCATGGCACCATCGTCTCCTACGACCTCAACTACCGACCGTCGCTCTGGAAGTCGATCGGCGGTCAGGCGCGGGCTCGCGAGGTGAACCGTGAAATCGCAAAATACGTCGATGTCATGATCGGCAACGAGGAGGATTTCACGGCGTGCCTGGGATTCGAGGTCGAGGGCCTCGGAGAAAACATCACCGGCCTCGCCACGGAAAGCTTCAAGAAAATGATCGAGCGCGCGGTCGCGGAATTTCCGAACTTCAAGGTTGCCGCGACGACGCTTCGCGAGGTGCGCACGGCCACCGTCAACGACTGGGGCGCGATCTGCTGGCACGACGGCGTGTTTCACGAAGCAACGCATCGTCCGGGGCTCGAAATCCTCGATCGCGTCGGCGGCGGCGACAGCTTTGCGTCGGGTTTGATTTATGGATTTCTCACCTTCAACGACGCGGCGAAGGCCGTGGAATACGGCGCGGCCCATGGTGCGCTCGCGATGACCACGCCGGGCGACACCTCCATGGCAGACCTCGCCGAGGTCGAGAAACTGGTCCGCGGCGCAGGCGCCCGGGTCGATCGCTGAAACTCCCACTTCCATGAAAACATTTCTTCCCCTGCTTTCTGTCGCCGCGCTCGCAGCCACCGTCCTTGCGCAACCCGACGCCGAACCGCGCGCCTTTGCCCGCGTTGTTCCCGAGCGCAAGGGCGACCTCGCCTGGGAAAACGATCTCACGGCATACCGCATTTATGGCCCGCCGCTTCGCGATGGCGTGGAAAACAGCGGCATCGACGTCTGGGTGAAGACGGTCCCCTATCCCGTCATCAACTCCTGGTATAAGGACGACCTCGCGGGCGTGCGGAGCTACCACGAGGATCACGGCGAAGGACTCGATGCCTATAGCGTCGGCGACACCCGCGGCTGCGGCGGCACCGCCCTCTGGATCGATGACGAGCTGATCACGTCCGACGTTTACCAGACGGCCGAGGTTCTTTCCGACGGTCCCGACGAGGTCAAATTTGTCGCCAACTACGAATACGAGACTCCCGAGGGCCGCGTGGAAGAGCAGAAAACCATCACGCAAAAACTCGGCGACCGCATGTTCACCAGCCGCTCCGTTTTCACCCGTGACGGCAGGCCAATCAAGGATCTGCCCGTCGCCGTCGGCTTGGTCACACAGACGCCCAACGCAAAAATCGTCCCGCTCCCGCGCGATGGGGTCATGGCAATCTGGGACGAGCTCGCGGGGCACGGGTTCGGCACCGGTGTCGTGATTCCGCCGAACCGTGTGGTGAAAATGCTCGAGCAGGCCGCCAGCGACGACAAGGAGCACGTGCTCTGCATCATGCGAACCGACGCCGACGGCGCCGTTGAATTTGAGGTCGGGTCCGTCTGGGCCAAGGGCTCGATGATTCAGTCAGCGGCCGACTGGATCGCCTTCCTGAAGCAGCAACAATAGCCGCTCCAGCCCCTCGCCGAGGGCGGCCTGCGCCTTCCGGCAGTCGCGGACCATCCGGAGAAAATTCCGTCGGCGCTCCGCGCTCCGCAGCAGCGTCAGGACAAGTCCCGGCATCTCCCGGATCGGATGCGCGGAAAGTCGCGCCAGCTGCTCGGGAGGGAGGCCGAGATCATCTTCAAGCCGGTCGCTGACGGCGCGCGCAATCAACAAGGGAACCCCTGCCGCCTCGCAGACCTGACGAATCCCCTGCCCTTCCATCTCGACGGCATCCGCTCCGGTCGCCTCGCGAAAACTCCTTTTCGCCTCCGACGTCGCCAGCACCTCGCGCGAGGTCCCGAAGCGCGCGGTGGAAAAGCCGGCGGGCGCCGGACTTCCCTGCACGAGAAGATTGCCGATCGCGTGCTCCTCTCTGAGCCCGCCTGCGAATCCCGAGGCCACCACCAGACTCGGCAGTTCCTCGCACACGGCCAGCTCCAGCGCGACACGCGCGGCCTCCTCGCCGACACCGGTGTGCACGATCCGCACCTTTTTCGCGATCGGGCGCCTTCGAAAGTCGGCGCTTTCGAACGGCATGGCAAAGGTCACCAGAATCACGGCGACAATTTCACCTCGAAGAGTTCCGTTTCCCCGGTCGCGGAGGCGCTCTCCGAAGGCGCGCTTCCGAGCAGCGCCGTCGAAACCGCCGCCCGTGTCCCCGCCGGTCCGCTGATGAGATAATGATTTTCCGCCAGCTCGATCGCCGTGCCTCCCGAGGCCTTCACGGTCGCCTGCAGCGATTCCAGTTTCGCCGGACGGCCCTCCGCCGTGGTGGGGATGGTCAGCACGACGCGTTCGTCCTCGATTGGCTCGATCTTGAGCTGCTCGGAAGCCGCACGCTCCAGGGACTCGCGCAGCACGGCGCTGGCGACCGGCGGCGGGGCTGCGACCTCTGCAGGCTGCTGATTCGAGAAATACCCCTGCGCGAACCAGATCACGCCGAACAGCGGCAGAAACAACGCGGCCATCGTCAGCAGGATGATTATCCCCGCCTGCGGCGTGAACCGAAATCGGGATTCGCTCATGGCCACCCATCCCTGCGAAGGCGTGCCGGAGGTGTCAAGTTGGTTTGACTTGCCGCCGCGCGTCGCGGATCGTTTCCGGCTCACGATGTCCCGCACTCGAAACTTCTGCATCATCGCCCATATCGACCACGGCAAGACGACTTTGTCCGACCGCCTGCTCGAGAGCACCGGCACGATCTCCGAACGCGAAAAGGAGGATCAGCTGCTCGACTCGATGGATCTCGAGCGGGAGCGCGGCATCACGATCAAGTCGCATCCGGTGACGATGAAATATCGGGCCGACGACGGTCACGACTACCGGCTGAACCTCATGGACACGCCGGGCCATGTCGACTTTTCCTACGAGGTCTCGCGCAGCCTGGCCGCGTGCGAAGGCGCGTTGCTCATCATCGATGCCGCCCAGGGCGTCGAGGCGCAAACGGTCGCGAACGTCCACCTCGCCGCGAAGCAGAACCTCACGATCATTCCCGTCATCAACAAGATCGACCTGCCAAATGCCGACGTGGCGGGCGTGAAACAGCAGATCGAGGACATCCTCGCAATTCCCGCCGAGGAGGCGATTGCCGCCAGCGCGAAGGCGGGCATTGGCATTCACGAGATTCTCGAGGCGATCGTTCATCGCATTCCTCCGCCGAAACGCCGCGACGACATTTTGCGCGGCCTGGTGTTCGACTCCGTGTTCGACGGCTACCGCGGGGTCGTCGGCTACCTGCGCATCTTTTCCGGCCGGCTCGCGCCCGGCATGGGCGTGAAGCTCATGTCGACGAACAAGAACTACGAGATCAAGGAAGTCGGTGTCTTCACGCCGAAGATGGTCCAGCAGGACGCGCTGGAGGATGGCGACGTCGGCTACTTCATCGCCAACATCAAGTCCACCGCCGAGATCAAGATCGGCGACACGCTGACCGATTCGAAGCGTCCCGCCGCCGAACCGCTTCCGGGTTTCCAGGAAGTCCATCCGATGGTCTTCAGCGGCATTTACCCGATCAATACGGCCGACTTCGAGCGACTCAAGGCGGCCATGGGCAAGCTCCAGCTCAACGACGCGGCCTTCGTCTTCCAGGCGGAAAGCTCCGTCGCGCTGGGCTTCGGATTTCGCTGCGGCTTCCTCGGCCTGCTCCACATGGAGATCATCATCGAGCGTCTGCGTCGCGAATACGACATGGACATCATCTCGACCTACCCGAGCGTCATCTACGAGGTCGAGAAGACGAATGGCGACGTGCTCGAGGTGGACAATCCCGCGAACCTGCCCGATCCGAGCGTCATTGCCGAAATCCGCGAGCCGGTCGTGAAGTGCTACGTGATGGTTCCCAACGAGAACATCGGCGATATGATGCAGCTCGTGATGGAAAAACGCGGAACCGTCGAGCACACCGAGTCGATCGACACGAAGCGCATCATGATCACGGCGGTGATTCCGCTGAACGAGATTCTCGTCGACTTCCACGACAAGATCAAAACCCTCACCCGCGGCTACGGGTCGATGGACTACGAGCCGGCCGGCTACCGCCCGGCGAAGCTTGTGAAACTCGAAATGCTCGTCAATGGCGAGCCGGTCGATGCGTTCAGTTCGATCGTCCATCGCGACAAGGCGGAGGCCCGCGGGCGTGCGCTCGCCGCGAAGCTCAAGGAAGTCATTCCAAAGCAGCTTTATCAGGTCGCGATCCAGGCGGCGATCGGTGGAAAGATCATCGCCCGCGAGTCGGTTAGCGCGATGCGCAAGAACGTCACCGCGAAGTGCTACGGCGGTGACATCACGCGAAAGCGCAAGCTGCTCGAGAAGCAGAAGGAAGGCAAAAAGCGCATGAAGGCGATCGGCACGGTGAATATTCCGCAGGAGGCGTTCATCGAGGTTCTGAAGACCAGCTGATCATGGCTCCTCCCCCCAGAGCCTTGATCACACTCCTCGCGCTGGTCGCGACGTCACCCATCGCCGCCGCCAACGGGGAATGGACGCCGATCTTTGACGGAAAGTCCCTCGACGGCTGGACGCCGAAAATCGCCGGCCTGCCGCCCGGAGAGGATCCGTTGAACACGTTCTCGGTGAAGGATGGCGCGATCGTCGTCTCCTACGCGAATTACGACCGGTGGAACGACTCGTTCGGTCACCTGTTCCACCGCGTGGGACGATCCGATTTCCGAATTCGCCTCGAGTATCGATTCACCGGCGATCAGATGGACGGCGGGCCTGAATGGGCAAAGGAAAACTCCGGCCTGATGTTGCTGTGCCAGCCACCGGCGACGATGGGGCGCGATCAGCATTTTCCGGCCTCGGTCGAGCTTCAGTTTTTGGGCGCGGGAAATTCGACGGGAACGACCGGTGGTCTTTGCACGCCGGGCACGATTCTCAAAATCAACGGTCGCGCCGTTTCCGATCATTGCATCGCAAGTTCCATCCCGGCATTGCCGCCTGGTGAATGGGTCAAGGCGGAGGCGGAGGTTCGCGGTGGACGGCTTGTGAAGGTGTGGATCAACGGCCGCGAGACGCTCACCGGTGAGGACGTCGAGCTGGATCCCGAGGACGCCGATGCGCGGCGTCTCCTCGAGAGCGGTGAAAATGCCGGGGCCATGTTCTCCGAAGGCTGGATCAGCCTGCAGTCCGAGAGCCATCCGTGCGAGTTTCGCCGGATCGAAGTGCAGGCGCTTTGAGCTGCCATGAACCGCGACCACCTGCTCCTTCCATTGACGCTGGCGGCGGGGTGCGTGGACGCATCGGCGTTTCTCCTCACCGACGTTTTTCCGGCGAACATGACCGGCAACACCGTGCTGCTCGGTCTCGCGCTGGCGCATGCAAACGTGCAGGACGGCAGCATGGCGGCGATGGTGCTGGTTGCCTTCTGTCTTGGTGCCGCTGCCGCCGCATGGGCGTTGCGGAAATCGCCGACCGGCTGGTCGCGCAGGGTCGCGGGAGTGTTGCTGTTCGCCGGAGGGATCCTGCTGGCGGGAGCGATCGCAGGAATGCTCGGGTTGTCGATGGAATGGCTCGCCCTGCTCACCGCCTTTACGATGGGAATGCAGGCCGCCGCAGTCGCACAGGTCGGTGTCGCGGGAGTCAGCACCGTGGTCGTGACCAGCACGCTCACGAGCGTGATTCGCCGATGGATCCGCGCGCGCCCCGTGGAATCGCGCGCGGCGGGGGTCCAGCTTCCGCTGGCGACGTGGTCCGCCTATTTCCTTGGCGCGCTTTGCGGCGGCATGCTGGTGCGCTTTGCGGCGTCGTCCGCCGCCGCGCTGGCGAGCGGGATCCTCATTCTGGCAACGGCGTTCGTTGTCGGCTGGAAGTCTGAAGCCAACTAGCCGCCGGCTCCGTTTTCCAGCGTTCCAAACTGCATTTCGGCGAGTCGCCGGTAGCGGCCGTCCTCGCGAGTGATCAGCTCGTCGTGCGTGCCGGATTCGAGCACGCTTCCATCCTCGATCACGTAAATGCGATCGGCGCGCCGCACCGTGGAAAGCCGGTGCGCGATGATGAATGCCGTGCGGTTCTCGAGCAGAACCGCGAGCGCCTGCTGGATGAGATGCTCGCTCTCGGAATCGAGCGCGCTGGTGGCCTCGTCGAGAATGAGAATCGCGGGATCCTTCAGCAATGCCCGCGCAATCGCGATGCGCTGGCGTTGCCCGCCCGAGAGTTTCACGCCGCGTTCGCCGACGAGCGTCGCGTAGCCTTCCGGAAAGCGCTCGATGAATTCGTGGCACGCTGCCTTGCGCGACGCCTCGATCACTTCCTCCTTCGTTGCGTCGGGTCGTCCGTAGCGGATGTTCTCCTCGATCGTTCCGCCGAAAAGCAGCACCTCCTGCGGCACGACCGCCATCTGCGCCCGCAGCTCCTCGAGCGTGTAGCCGGTCGCCGGTTTTCCATCGATCAGCAACTGACCCTCGTCCGGTTCGTAGAAGCGCAGCAGCAACGCGACGATCGTCGATTTTCCCGCACCGCTCGGTCCGACGAGTGCGATTTTCTCACCGGGCCGTGCCTGCAGCGAAAGATGGCGCAGCACTGCGGTCTGTCTCCGCGACGGATAACGAAACGAGACGTTTTCGAATCGCACGTCGCCCGCCACGCGAAGGGCCGGCGGATTTTCCGGCTTCGCCAACGCCTGCAGCTCCGGTTCCTCGACCTGCAGCTCGCGCACGCGATCGGTCGCGCCGATGGTTTTCTGCACGTGACTGAACACGTCGGCAAAGGACGCCACCGAGCCGCCGACAAACGTCGTGTAGAGAATGAAGCGCGTGAACTCCCCGAACGTCAGCGCGCCCGTTTGCATGAGATGCGCGCCATACCAGAAGACGACGACGATCGAGCCGAAGATCCCGAAGATAATGAACGACACCATCAATGCGCGCAGTTGTGCCGTGCGGAGGATTACGACGAGAAACTCCGCGAGACGCCCGGCATAGCGGGTCAGCTCGAAGCGCTCGTTGCCAAACGCCTTCACGTTCGCGATGCCCTGCAGCGATTCCTCGATCACCGTCACGCTGTCGGCCATGCGATCCTGCGCCTCGCGCGAGTGCTTTCGAATCCGTTTGCCAAACAGGATCGCGACGAGAATCAGCACCGGAAACGTGCAGATCATCAGCGCGGTGAGGCGAAAGGAGGTCAGCGCGACGAGAGTGAGCCCGCCGGTCATCAACAGGCACTGGCGGAGAAACTGCGGCACGGTCATTGTGAGCAGGTCCTGCATCAGCGTGAGGTCGCTCGTCATGCGGCTCGAGAGCTCCCCCACCCGCCGTTGGGCGAAGAAGGTCATCGGCAGCCCGATCAAGCGCCCGAAGATCTCCCGGCGCAGATCGACCATCGCGCTCTCGCCGCAGCTGTAAAACCAGAACGTCGCAAAGAACGAGAAGATCGCCTGCGTCGCCAGCGAAGCGAGCAGCACCAGAGCGATCGTGTTGATACTGGAGGTCCAGCCGGTCTGCGGCGCCTGACCGCTCGCGGCATCGAGCAACAGGCCGGTGAGATACGGAAACGACAGGCCGATGCCCGTCGAGATCAGCAGCATGACGATGGCTCCGGAGAACCGCAGTCGATACGGCCGCAGATACCGAAACAGCGAGAGCGCGCGACGCACATTCGCGATTGCCGGAAAACCCGCCATCGACTCAGCGCACTCCCGCCAGCTCGGCGTTCGACGTTGCCGCCGCCGCAGCCTCGAGCGCGTCGATCGCCGCCGCAACACTTCCCGCCGGATCAATCGCCGCACCGAGCCTCGCGAGCGTTGGCCGCTGCGTGTCCGCGCCGTCCAGCAGCGCCGTCAATTCCCGCAACAACTGCCTCTCCGAGCAACGCCGCCTCGGCAGCACCCGCGCCACGCCGAGCCGGCGAAGCCGCTCCGCGTTGTCGGGTTGATCGTATCCGAACGGAATCACCAGCGACGGCACCTGGAATCGCAGCGCCTCCGCGCAACTCCCGATCCCCCCGTGATGCACCACCGCGCACGCCCGGGGCAGCAGCTGCTCCAGCGGCGCGTAATCCAGCACGAGCAGGTCGTCCGACTCCGCCACGTTCCGTGCCGCGCGCCCCTTGAGCAGGATCGCGCGCCGCCCGAGTCGCTTCGTCACCGACGCCGCCCATTCGTAGAAGTCGCCGGCGATGTGAACCGCCGTGGAGCCCAGCGTGAAGACGATCGGCCGGTCTCCTTTTGCAAGGAAGGCTTCGATCCGCCGCGTCGTCGCCGGATTCGCGGATTGCTCGAAAAACACGAATCCGCATTGCTCCACCTGCGCGGGCCAGTCCTCCTGCGGCGCCGCGAAGTATTCCGGAAAGCACGCGAGCACCCGATGCGGGGAGTGCTTGCCGTCGAAGATGGGATTGCCGGCATCCGGGCAGCCGAACTCGCGGCGCAGCGCCTGCAACGGCCGGCTCCACCGCGCGGTCACCCGCCGCCCCAGCCCGAGCACGATGCGGTGCGGCCAGTTTCCCAGCCATTTCCAGCGATACAGCGCCGCGACCGGCGCCAGCACGCACGGGTCGATCGTCGAAAGAAACGACGACGGCGCCAGCACCACATTCACCCACGGAATCCCGAGCACCCGCGCCACCAGGGGCGCCACATACAGCAGTTCCCCGACGACCAGCAAATCCGCGTCCCGCGCCGCCGCCCGGAGGTCGTCGAACGTCGCCCGCACGCTGGGAAAAATCTCCTCGCGCATCAACCGCGACGGACCATGCGTCGGGTGCGACAGGTGCGAGAGCCGTTCCGGAGCGGGCGTGAGATCCGGGCGGATGCGCGCAAACGAAAACCCCTGCGCCTCGATGGATTCGCCGAAGCATTGCGACGCGGCAATCACGGCCGTGTGACCGCGCCGCTCCGCCTCCCGTGCCATGGCAAGCAGGGGGTGCAGATCGCCGAGCGACCCGAGGGAGGCAAAAACAATGCGCATGGCAGCCGCCTATCTGTGAAGCGGATTCGCCCCAACCGCCAGCGATTTTCCACGAAATGCAGGCACCCGCA
>CALLUD010000029.1 GCA_938011325.1 uncultured Spartobacteria bacterium | reverse complement strand
CAACGCCAACGCCAACGCCAACGCCAACGCCAACGCCAACGCCAACGCCAACGCCGACGCCAACGCCGACGCCGACGCCGACGCCGACGCCGACGCCAAAACCGACGGCAAAACCGGCTCCGACGCCGAACTACGAACCGACCGTCAACAAGGCGCGGCGATACCTCGGGAAGTTCCGCAACAAGCTCAAGAAGGCGCGAAAACAGCTTTCCGGTCCCGAGCGTGTTCAGACGGTGGCGGAACTGCGGTTCTGCGTGAAGGTCTCCCGGGCCGTGATCGCAAAACCATCGAACACCGCGCTGGTGAAGCTTCTCGATGATGCGCTGCAGGCGACCAAGATCCAGAATCTCCAGAAGCGCGCGAAGAAATTCGAGAACCTGGAGAAGCGCTTCCAGAGAGTTCGATAGTCCGCGTTTCTTTTGCGAAACCTCCGAGGGAATTTGCCGCCCTCGGAGGTCACCGCGTGTTTTGGGCGGGCCGGTGTTGGCGACCGCATTTGTCCCCGCGTCCGAACGGTATTTGGCTGCGCAATGTTATCGGCCTATCGTCCCGACAAACACACCACCCGGTCATGAGAAACTCCGCAAACCGTCCGGTCCTCCACCTCCTCCCGGCCATTCTCGCATTAAGCGCCATCTTGCATGCCCGAGCCGCATCGCCGCCGCCGGTGGACGGAAATGGCATCTTCACTCTCCACAGCGGCGAAAGTGAGTATTTCGGCTACGTGCCGGAAAGCTACAATCCGAATACGCCGATCAGTCTCTTCGTGTGGATGCACGGCTGTGGGGGCGAGGCCTATTGGGATGTCTTCGCGATCGCGCCTCCGGCCACGCGAGCGAACCAAAGTTACATCGCGATTTCGATCGGCGGGCGCGATGGAGCCTGCTGGGACACGAATGCCGACAATCCGAAGGTGCTCGCGGCTATTCTGGACGTGTCGCGGCATTTCAACATCGACCCGCGCAAAATCCACCTCGGAGGCTATTCCTCTGGCGGAGACATGACCTATCGCGTGGGCTTTGAGAACGCGTGGCTGTTCGCCGGTCTGCTCGCCGAAAACAGCGATCCCTTCCGCGACACCGGCTCCACGGCCCAGGCGCTCATGGCCGCCGCGTCGTGGAAGATCAACATCGCGCATCTCGCGCACGTCGGAGACGAGGTTTATCCGATCGGTGTCGTGCGAGACAGTATCACCGCGCTCCAGGCCAACGGATTTCCCGCCACGCTCATCGAGAGACCCGGGGGTCATTGGGATGACGACGCAGGAAACTTCGGCACGAACTACGATCTGCGCACCGATCTGCTTCCCTTTCTGGACGCCGGCTGGACGTCGCCTCCGCCACCGCGCCCGAAGATCAAGGTTGGAAAATTCCGGCGCGCCGTGAAGAAGGCACGAGTCGTCCTCAAGGGCACGTCAAAGTTCGCGCTCCGCGTCGAATACAAGTCGAAAGGAAAAGGGTATCGCGAGGTTCGCGGCGCGCCGGAAAAATGGAAATTTCCCGTGCGCGTTGCGCGGGGGAAAAATGTGATCCGGGTTCGCGCCGTCGGCCTTCCGCAGAATTCAAAGATTCAGCGCATCGTCATCCAGCGGATTTCCAGTTGATCGAGCCGACCTTTGAACAGCGGATCGCGTGGACATGAAAAGACGCGACCGCAGTTCCGCCAGGAACTGCGGTCTCAGAATCGGTCAAACGTGCCATGTGGCGGCGCTAGGCGGGCGTGAGGTGCTTTTTGAGCTCTTCCGCCGCCTGATGCAGCGCGACCCGAACTGCAGGGACTTGGCTCAGCGCGTTGAGCAGGCCGTAGTCGTGGATGAGGTTGTCATACCGCGCGAGGGTGACATCCACGCCGGCCGCATCCAGCTTGCGGGCGTAGGCTTCGCCTTCGTCGCGGAGAACGTCGGCCCCGGCGGTCTGCACCAGCGCTGGCGGGAGCCCTTTCAATTGTTCGAGACTCGCCTGGAGTGGTGAGCAATGGATCTCCTTGCGCGTTTCCAGATCCGGCGCGTAGGCGTTCCAGAACCACTTCATCATTTCCTTCGTGAGGAAATAGCCTTCCGCGAATTCGTTGTAGGACTCCGTCTCAAAGTTGGCGTCCGTCACCGGCCAGAACAAAATTTGATTCGTGAGCGCCGGGCCGCCCTTTTCCTTCGCCATGAGGGCGACGACCGCGGTCATGTTTCCGCCAACACTGTTGCCGGCCACGGCGAGTCTGGTGCCGTCCACGTTGATCGCGTCGCCATTTTCCGCGACCCACTTCGTGGCGGCGTAGGCCTGATGGATCGCGACGGGATACCGCACCTCGGGCGATGGCGTGTAATTGACGAATACGGCGGGAAATCCGGAGTCGGCGACGAGGTCGCGCACAAATCGCTCGTGGGTCGGGAAATCGCCGAGGATCCAGCCGCCGCCGTGGAAGAACATGAAGGCCGGACGTTTCTCCGTCACGCCGGCCGGCCGGATGATCGTGATCGGAACCTCGATGCCATCCTGCGTGATCGTCCTGTTTTCAATGTCGCATGGCGGAAGTTCGGGCGAAGCGGATGCCTGCGCCTCGACGAGAACCTTTCGCGCCTCGGCGGGCGGCAGGGATTCGATGGGAGGACCGCCTGCGGAGTTGAGGGCTTTGAGGAACGCCCTGACGTTGCGTTCGACCTTCGGATTTTCGGAGGGAATGATTTTGCTCATGGTAGGTGAGAGGTTTCGGAATTCCATTCCGCCAAGCCATTTCAGGAGCTTCAGCGTTATCTTGCCGCTCTGTGCAAATCAGGTTCCATGCCAATGTTTCTGAACCGTGAAGCATTCGCAAGCACTCTCACCGGCCGAAGTCTGCCCGCTACTTGGAGAGCCGGGATACAGTCGCTCTTCTGGCCTGCAGAGCGTTTGGTCACGTGGCGCACCGAGCCGGTGCGCTTTAGCCGGTTTTTCCCCTTGGCGTGGTGGCGAACTCCCACGCCATGATCGGATGACGTGATGAGAATGGATCAGTTCTACAACAGGATTCTTGTTATCATAGCAGCGGTCGCGTTTTTTCGATGAGTGCCGCGAGGTCCGATACCGCCTGGACCGTCCCATCGGGGGATTACGGAGTCGGAGCGAATTGGTCGAGCGGTCTGCCGGGTCCCGGCAACAATGCAGAAATCGCCAACGGCGGCACGGCTTTTTCCTTTAACCTGACGCTCGATGGATACGCCCTTGCTGTGGCGAATGCCGGTTCGGAATTGGCCACAGACTTTGATTTGAACGTGGGAAATCTCGGCACGGGCGGACTTGTGATTGAGGAGGGAGGAATGGTTTCCACGGGCTGGGGGGCCTCCCTCGGCTATTGGGACGGTTCCCTGGGTGAGGCCCGTGTGCGGGGAACGGGCTCGAGCTGGACGATTGAGGATGCGCTGTATGTCGGGCGGTTCGGGACAGGGAGGCTCGGTTTCCGCAGGGAAAAGCGATCTGGGTTATGGAGAGGGCGCGACGGGGGAGGTGACTGTGCAAGCCGGCGCAATGTGGGCCATTGGCTCCGATCTTTCCGTGGGGCGCGCGGGCACTGGGAATTTGGTCATCGAGGAAGGAGGTTTGGTGTCCACCGGTCGGCATGGATACCTCGGTTACCAGGAGGGGCTACGGGAGTTGTGACGGTGAGGGGAACGTGGACGGTTGGGGAGGGGCTTTACGTCGGGGATGAGGGTGCGGGAGAGCTCATCATCGAAAACGGCGGTCGGGTTGAGACGGGAACGCTTTTTGCCTCGCTGGCAGCCCTCAAGGGGGACGGGGTGTTGGAAGCGAGCGGTGTGGTGCTGGACGGGGTGAATTTGGTGTTCGATGCGACGCACGGACTCCCGCAGACGGTGAATTTCGGCAGCGGAGGGCAACTGAAGGTGACGGCGGATGGTCGTGGGGACTTGGGAGCGGGTTACCGGGGCACAGGGGAGCTCACCATTGCGGAGGGAATCGAGGTGGTCTCCGCATACGGATATCTGGGCTATTCGGAGGGCGCCGATGGCAGGGCAACGGTGCGAGGGATGAATTCGAGATGGGAGATTGAAGAAGAGCTTTTTGTGGGACGTGAGGGCGTGGGTGAGCTCTTGATCGAAGAGGGAGGGACGGTCTTCACCGGATCACGGGGATATGTCGGTGATTCCCAAGGGGCGCAAGGCAGGGTGACGGTCAGCGGAGCGGGATCGGCCTGGGCGGTTGAGTCTCTCTATGTGGGCAACCTCGGAACCGGTGAGCTCGTGGTCGAGGATGGCGGGTCCGTTTCCACCCGCTTGGGAGGCCATCTGGGTTATTCCACCGGGTCGCAGGGAAGTGCGACGGTGCGGGGAGTGGGCTCAACGTGGACGATTGACGGAGAGTTTTACGTAGGTGTTTACGGCACGGGGGAAATTGTGATCGAAGACGGAGGCTCGGTTTCCAGCGGATCAGGCTTTCTCGGCTATTCCAGTGGATCGCACGGGCTGGTGACTGTGCGAGGAGCGAACTCGAAATGGACGACGGAGTCGGACCTCTCCGTGGGACGTTTCGGCACGGGCGAGCTCGTTATCGAGGACGGAGGCTCGGTTTTCATCGGCGGGAAAGGGGACGTTGGCCGCTGGGAAGATTCCACGGGGGCGGTGATGGTGCGTGGCAGGGGATCGATTCTGGCTCTCGCAGGCAGTCTCGTTGTGGGTGAGATGGGCTCGGGCAGCACGCTGACCATCGTGGAGGGAGGGATCGTCCGGGTGGGCGACGCCCCCTTTGGAGGGTCCATCGATATTTCCGTATCCGGCGGAACGGAGAACTTTTTGCGTCTGGACGGAGGTTATCTGGCTCTCTTCGGGGACCAGACGGATCACGTTGTGACGCTGATTTCCGGAGGGACCATCCAGCTCTGGGATGGCACGGAGTGGAAAGTCAGCACGGATACGGCGGACTTCCTTTTTGGTTACTTCGAGAGCGAGGAGGCGGCGAGAGCCTTCAGCGGCTACGAGGGGCTGGGCGGTTACACGATCCTGACCACGGTGCCCGAGCCGACCGTCCTGGGCTTGCTTGGAGTGTGTGCCGTAGCGCTGGCAATCACGCGGCGCCTCGTGGCTGTGAAGCGCACGCGGAAGTCGGAGGTTTAATACTTCCGGCTCACGACCGTTCTCCACCGGTAGAAACTTCCCAAAGTCTTCGTCTCGGTGGGATTTGCCGCGTAATCGGGGATGTTCGGATCGTTGGCATCGATGAAGCGCTCGATTGTCACCGAGCCTCGCTGCTCGGAGCGCACGGAATCGCGGGATTCGTCCCACTGGTTCGGTGGAGTGTCCTTCGATTTCTTGAGGCTCTGGACGCGGTAGTGAACGGTGTAGGTGTTCGACTTTGTCGTCAGGCGCGGGTAGAGCGTCGTGTAAATGCGCTCGCGGAGGTTGTCGGCCGTGAGGGCATAGGACGACCAGAAAGACTCCATGTTCTCGGCTTTCTGGCCGACGGGAACGATGTGGACGTCGCAGATCTCCGTTGCGGAGCGGAAGATTTTCCCCTGATCGAAATACTCGGTGTCGAGTTGCTTGAGCGTCTCGTCGATGTCGATGTCGAGGCGGTAGTTGTCGGGCGTCTGTTTGCTCGCGAAGTCATTGGAGCCGACGACGCCTTTGTATACGGAGGCCTTGCTGTTCGGGATGGCGGCGACTTTTTCGGATTTCAGCACCGCAATAAGCCCGGTCGGCCGCTTGATGTAGGTGAAGGGAAGGATCTGGTGATTGAGATTGATTTTCCCTGCGGTGGAGAAACGGTCGCTGATGGCGTAGGGCTCGACGACGGGCATCCAGAACAGATCGAGGAAGAGGTGATCGGGGATCTTCGTGGATGCGGCGGGGTGGTTCTTCTGCGGGCGGAAGAGCAGCGTCTGCCAGGGCTTGCCGGCTTTCACGCCGGTTGAGAGCGAACCAAAAATTCCAGGTGAAGGGATCTGGCGGTTGGGAGCGGAGAAGGTCTTTTCCTGCTCGCCCATGTTGGCCGTCCAGTTTTTGTCGGCCGTGTCGAAGTAGGGGATCTTGTTGTTGTTCGTGCGGGCGTTTCCTTCGTCGGGCTTGTTGATGAAGGGGCCGTCCATGGTCGTCGGCAGGCCGCTGTCGAAGTCGCCTGTAAGAGCCGGTGAGGCGGTGGCGTCGGCGGGGAAATCGGGTTGCTTGCCGGCCGGGAAATTGGTTCCCGGCAGGAGCTTGCCGACCGCGCCGAAGCCGGGCTCGAAGTTGCTGGCGTAGGACTGGGTGAAGGTGTGAACAAGCCGTCTCGAGGGATCCTGATAGGCGGCGGTGTCCGGTGGAGCGAAGACGCTCGCGGGCACCTCGTGGCTCGCTGCCACGAGACGGTAATCGCCATGACGCGGAACGACGGTCCGAACGACGTCTTTCTCGTGAAAGACAGGGCGGAAGTCGTAATAGAGGCGACCGTTGCCGGAAATCGGGCCCTGAAGAGACAGGGCCCAGTATTGTTCCTTGTCCTTTTTCGGCTCGGTCACGAGATCAGGGATCGGAAGCGTGGCCGGCGGCATCTTGATGTGAATCGTCTGGATCAGATCCGTCTCGGACATGTTGCTGTTTCGGTCCGCGTAGATCTGGACGGTGATGTCGCCGCCGCTGAATTCCATGGTGCCGCCGGTGGGCGGTGCGGGGATGCGAATGGGCTCGCCGATAAAGGGATAGAGTTCCCCTTTGTCAGCCTTGAGTCCCCCGCGGGCCGGCGCGCCCCTCCGGTAAAGGAAGTAGCGGGTGCCCGGTGTGCCGCCCCAGGTGCGGCCCTTGGCCAGCGGTCCGCCATTGCCATTTTCCGGCAGATTTTCCGCGTTCGCGTTTTCGGAGTAGACCACAGCGGCCTCGGAACCCGTGAGCTTGGGGAAAAGGGGCGCGGTGACGGAACCGGCTGTGATGGTGAGGTTCTCCAGACCGGTGATCTTCACCCGCATGTTGGCGACGATTTTGTTCCACCCCAGCGAGGGCGAGAAAAACTCCAGGAGCGCCATGGCCTGGATGCACTTTTCACCCGGGTTGAGGAGCTGGCCGTTGAGCAGACGATTTGCGGGAACGTTGCTGCCGGCAGACTCGTCGGCTGGGGTGGAGGGGTCGTCCGCAACGGCGTTGCAGATGAACTGGACGCCGAACTCCGACAATGTGTAGGCCCGTCCGAAGCCCATGGTGTCGCCTTTCTGCGACGGCGTCACCCAGCCGATACCTGGCTGGTGGTTTTTGTAGGGTGTGTAGCGGCTCTTTTCGTCGAGCAGGAAGTCCCAGAGATTCGTGGACCGGATGTAGTCGAAGATCTCGGTGAGGATCTGGTCGCGGTCGGCCCCGTATTTCGCGAGGAAATTGCCGCCAAAGCCGGGAACGGGCTGGCTGGTGAGCTGCCGAAGATAGCTGTAGAGCTGCTGGTTGCGAGCGATTTCGATATCGGTGCGCGGGCTCAGATGATCGGCCCTCTGGAAGTAGTAGGGCTTGGCGTCCGCTCCCGTGCCAATCGAGGAGCAGAAGGCAATGAGCTTGTCGAAGACGGTGACTCGTGCCGGGTTCAGATCCCGGAAGATCGGCCAGCAGGCGATGCGGGGAAGGTCGAAGAGATTCGTCTCCGGCGCCCGGCTGTGCGTGGTGAGGAAGAATCGTGCCCGCGCGAGGTCCTCCTGATCGTATTTTCCACCGATTTGTGACGATGTGCGGTTGTCCGTTGAAAGGATGGCTTCGTCCGTGCTGGCGTAGAGGCGGTCGTCATCGGCGACGATCGGATCGTCGGCACGGGTGGTTCCATTTCTCGAACCTCCGTCCACGATGCGCGGTGCAATTTGGTAGATCTCCTCCAGCGCGAGGTCTGGAAACACCGCGGAGAGGCTCGTTGTGGCCGGGTGACCGGGATAGCTCTGCCATTCGTTTCGTGCCGGCTGGAATTGAGCGAGGTCGCGATCATCCTCCGTATTCATGCGCGGCGTGTCCCAGTAGGTGCCCTCACTCGCGGTGTTGAGATTCACCTTGGTCGTGTCGTCATCGGTCCAGAACGCAATTCGTCCCACGATTTCCTCGCCATCCGGCACGGGCACGGACGCGACCTTTCCGGAGCCGCCGGTGGGCGCGACGAGACTGCCATTGCTCAACATGTAGAGCCATCGCACGGGCATGGGGACCGGCTGCCGGCTGGTTGCGCCTGGAGCGGCGACCACACGGAAGCCCTCTGCGATGGGATTGTCGGAGGCATCCTCGAGATTGCCGTCGTCGGGATGTGGATCGAGGATTGGGAAAATCTTTTCCGAGCCGGCCGCGATGGGAGCGTTGAGGTCCGTCCAAAGCGCCGGATCGTCCGCCCAGGAATCCGGCGGCGCATCGACCGACAGACCCGATTCCACGACGGGATCGCTGGTGATGAGTTCGTCGGCGGAGTAGAGCTTGTAGGACTTCAACGCATTGCCGGTGTTGTCGAAGGTGCGGATCATTCCCGGCTGCGACGCCCACGCAACGGTGCCTCCCTGGCTCGTGGCCATGTGAATCTGTCCCTTCACGAGATCGACAGCGGTATCGGCGAGAAGTTCCGCGGAGACGCCTTCCTGATGGCTTGCAGCGACGGTCCGCTCGGTCGAAGTGCGCAGGAAGAAGCCGAGCACGAGCACGAGCAGCAGAACGAGGATGACGAGCACGGCAACGAGGGCAAATCCCTGTTCGCGTCGAAGAATGGTGGATCGATTCATGGCCGGAAGACGCTCACCTTCCCGGTGAGAGGGTCGACTTGAAGGGTGTAGAAATTGGCCGGCGGGGAGGACTTGTCCTCGATCGCGTGGAGAGTGAGGAAATTGTTCGTGGCGGTGACGGAGCTGTCCGTGCCGCCGCCCGGTCGGAAGCGAAAGCCGACGTAGTTGACCTTTTCGTTTCCAATGGTGGCCTGCCCACCGATGGTGTTGTCGGCGTCGAGGAGCGGAGAAAGGGACGACTGGTCGGAGATGGCAATGCCGTCGAGCAGCTTTTGCAGACGACTCACCGGCACCTCGGTGAGGTCGCCGTTTTCCATCTCCACACGCCACACCTGCACGCCACGCCAGCCGGCATTCAGGCCCGATGGCCAATGATAAAAGCGCACCTGCACCTCGCGGTTGCGAGTGAGTGCCTCCTGCCGCGCGAGGGCGATCTGATCGCCGACAATCTGCCCGGCGCGGTTGAGATTCGATCCGCGAAGCGGTGAAAGGACGGCCGGTGCCGCGAGCGACAGCAGCACGATGAGCACGACCATGACGACGAGCAACTCGACGACGGACAGCGCGCGAATGCGCCGGATCGAAGAAATGGAAATGCGCGGGATCATGGGCTCCACTTCGATTCCTTGAGGGTGATCGAGGTCGTGTAGACGCGGTAATTCAGCCGCTCCTTGCGGAGTGCTCCCTCGATCGCGCGCAAGTCGCTCTGGAACTGGCTCTCGCTCTGCTGGGTGAATTTTCCGGCGAGCGCTTTCTGAATAATCGATGGGGGCTTCGATCCGTCCTCGATGCGGAGAGCGGACTTTTCGTCGAGAATGATCATCGTCAGCGCGAGCACCGGCGGCAGCTGGTGCGCGGTAAGCGGCTGCGGGCTCGCCTCGGCGTTGGCGCGGGTGTCGTAATGGTAATTCGATGAGAGATCGGGATCCGCGGCGCCCGGGTCCTGCGGGCGAATGATCAGCGCGATCACGTTGTCGGCGATGGGCGCGGCGGACGCACGGACTTGCGTCGCCCAGCTGGTCGAACTGGACGACCTGTAAATCTTGTTATCTTCCGTGGGCTCGATCACCTGCATGAGGCGGTAACGCCACGGATTCGAGGCATTCCGGACGTGAGGCGGCACGGTGGGATTTTGGCAAAATTCGACGAAGTAGCCGCAGGTGTTCAAAAGGTTCCGGAGCAAGCCGAAGTTGCCCTGGTCGGAGGTGTGTCCCGCAGGCAGTTGAAAGAACACGGCCTGGCCTGTGCCGGGCGTGCCGGGAAGCCCGTTTTCGCCCGCCGGTCCGACGAGAAACGCGAGGTCCGATGCGCGCCGGTAGCGCGTGGGCTGCTTCTGATCATCGTAGTCGATGTAAGTGTTCAGCGTCGCGCGGCTGAGATTTTCGCCGAGAAGCTCGAAGGCGAGCCGGGCGTTCTGGAACGAGTCCACCTTGTCCGAGACCCGTTGCCAGGAGGACGAAACCTCGGTGAGCACGGAAAGAATCCCGACGAGCAGCACCATGACGATGGCCATCGCAACCATCAGCTCCACGAGCGAGAACCCCTCGCGTCGGGACCTGCGGGGGTGTGCAGGGGAGAATGGCATCAGTAGCCGCCGTGATTCGCGATGAGCAGGTGCTTGAGGGAAGTCTTGCAGTTCTCGCCTTCGCCCGTGGTGATCTCGATCGTCAGGGTCGAAAGGCTGTCGGAAGCGGCGTTCTCGGAACCGGGATAAACCGGGGCATCCACCGAGGTCTTCACGACGTAACGCCTCTCGAAGGAATCCTTCGTGGTTTCGACGCCCGTCTCCGCAAAGAAAAACTCCCGATCGGCAAACACGGACGGGAGATCGACAAACAGGGTCTGCTGCGCCTTCGCGCGGATTTCGCGCAGGATCTGACTCTCGGCGGTGGCGTCCACCGCGTCGCGCATGCTGGTGAAGCCAACCGGCATCAATCCGAGCACAGCTACCAGGGCGAATGAGGTGAGGCCCAGAGCGAGCGTCACCTCGACGAGACTGAACGCTCGACGGAGACGATTTTTTGGAAGGTTGATCTTCGTTTTCATCGGTGACGTTCGGAATTTAATACGATTGAAACAGTCGTCAATAGATTTGAACGATTTTGACTGTCAGGAAACGCGGCCCATTGAGTGATTGATGGGTGTGGCCGAAATGTTTTTCGCCAAACCTTCCTATGATCACGACAACATCCATAACTCACTGATTGATATAGGAATAATCGACCTGAAAGGCCGGAAATATCCTAACGGTATTGGGAAATACTCGCACGAGGACCGGGGGTGCCCGAGTGCCAAACGTCACGTCATAGGCGAAAAATTTCTGGATTTTATATACGAGTGAGATAGTCGTTGAACCGATAAAACTGTTCAATCCATGAAGCACACATCCTTGTTTTTGCGTCACAGATTCCTTGGCGGCGTCCTCGCCGCGACGATGGGAATCCTCACAGCGGGGTCCCTACGGGCCGTCGATACTCCCCTCTACTGGTATGGTGCCGGGGAGGAGGGCGAACGGGGAGGCGATGGGACCTGGTCTCAAAACAACGCGAACCCCAGCAGATGGTATGACGAGGAAAACGAGACCTTTTACTCGTGGACGGACGCGAGGACGAATTTTGGCTACAACGGCGAGAATTTGATCGTAGCGATCTTCAGTGGCACGGCGGGCACCGTGACCGTTGGCAACCTCGGTTCGAACGGCCAGACCTTTATCGGCACCGTGAGCGTGCTCACGGGCGGTTACACATTTACGGCAAATAACAACTCGGTCACGCTGGCGGGGTCCGACCGCGTGAATTTGCTGGTCAACACGGCAGATAAAACGCCGGTCGTCTTCGAGGAGGGGCTCACGGTCGGTCTGCGCAATAACCTCCGCACCTTTGAGATTGCCGAGGGGGATGAACTCACCATCAAGGGCGTGATCGACAACGGCCGCTTCAACAAGACGGGTGCTGGCACTCTGCGGCTGACAGGGGGGGCAAGCACGTTCGACCACAACACGGCCATCACCGTGGCGGAGGGAACCCTGTTTATCAGCAACACGTCGGGTTCCGGCGTTGGAAACGGTGGAGTCCTGGTGGAGAGTGGCGCCACGTTGGGCGGCACGGGTATCATCGCACCCACGAGTGGACGTAGAGTGCGGATTCGCGGCACGCTTTCGCCGGGTGAAAACAGCGTGGGCACCCTCACGTTCGATTTCACTCACGAGGAAAGCCGGCTTACGTTCCAGGAGGGTTCCTATCTGGAGTTCACGCTCGGCACGCAGTCGGATCTCATCGCCTTCGGCACGGCGGGGGACTGGCTCCTGGGTTCCGACCTTGCGACGCTGAACATCATCCAGGGGGAGGGTTTCAGCTATGACGAGACCTACACGATCTTCCAGAACGTCACGACCGAGGATTTCGCGTTCCTGAGCATCACCGGGTTCGACGACTCGACCTACCAGGCGATCCTCTCGCGCGAGGGTGATGACTATGTGCTGTCGTTCGCGGCCGTTCCTGAGCCGAGTGTGACTGCGCTGCTGGGCGTGGTGGGTGCTGTGCTGGGGGGCTGGCACTACCGCCGTCGGCGCCGTCAGGCTGCCTGACGCTCGCAAATCCACTCATCGAGCGCGGCCGCTGTGGACAACATGGCGGCCGCGCTTTCTTTTTGCCTTATTTGCCCACCTCGCTGTCTGACGCGGCGGCCTTTTTCTTGCCCTTGTTGTTGGCGGGAATCGGGAGCGGCAGGTAGTCGCGCTCGATGATCATCCACTCGTGCAGGGCCTGCTTCAGCTCCTTCTCGATTTCCTTCGTGTCGGGCTGGCCGGCGAGATTGTCCAGTTCGTAGGGATCGTTGACCAGGTCGTAGAGTTCGAACATCGGCCGCGTGGGCGGAAAGTAGAGCCGGCTGAGCAGCGGCGAGAGCTTGTCCTCGCGATGCAGGGCCTCGATTTCCCGCCACATCTCGGAGTTGCCGAAATCGACGGGGAAATACGGGAGCTGCCACAGGGCATTGTAGATCAATTTGTATCTTGGGCCGACCACGGCGCGGCTGAGGTCGAAGGACGCCGTGTTGTTCGGCAGCGACGAGGCGTGCGGGCCGCGCTCGGCGAAGGCATGCGTGCGTCCCTCGAATCTTCCGCCGCGCAACCGGGGCAGGAAGCTTTTTCCGGTCATGTCGCCGGGAGCTCGTAGGCCGGCCGCCTCGATGAGCGTGGGTGCGAGGTCTTCGCCTGAGATCAAATCGTCGGACGTGCTGCCTGCAGCCACCACGCCCGGCCAGCGGATGATGAGGGGCACGCGGATGCCGAGCTCGTAAAGCGTGCCCTTGCCGCGGAAGAGGGCTGCGCCGTTGTCGCCCATGAAGACAACGAGCGTGTCCTTCGCGAGGCCGCGCTTCTCGAGAATGTCGAGCACCCGGCCGATGTCGGAATCGAGACGCTGAACTTCGCCGTAGTAGGCGGCGAGATCCTTTCGCACGGCCTCGGTGTCGGGGAAAAACGGCGGGAGCGTGAGCTTGGCCGGATCGGGAGGCGAGGGAACGTCCTCCGGCGTAAACGGCCGGTGGGGATCGGAGAAGCCGAGCTGGAGGCAGAAGGGTTTCCCGTCCGGGACCGCGTCGAGAAACTCCTCGAATTGCGCGATCATTCCCGCGCGGTCGGAGGCGGTTTTCACGAAGTCGAGGCGGTCGGGGAAGGTCGCGAGCTTGCGTTCCTCATAGATGCGCGCGCCGGGCGTTCCGGGAGCGCCGTCGAGGTGGTAGGTGCGGCCGGCGACGCCGGTGAAATATCCGGCCGCGCGGAGATGCTCGGGGTAGGTCTTGAACTCCGCAGGAAGCGGCGCGGAAAACCGGGTCATGTCGAGCGCGACGGGCGAGCGGCCGGTCATCAGCGACGCGCGCGAGGGCACGCACTGCGGACTCGTCACGTAGGCACGCTCGAACCGCATGCCTTCGCGGGCGAGGCGATCGACATTCGGCGTTTTTACGTCCGGATTCCCGTAGCAGCCGACCGTGGCGGCGCTTTGATCGTCGGAGAGAATGAAAAGAATGTTTGGCCGGGACGAAGCGGCGAGCGCTGTCGTCGCCGAAAGGAGGAGTGTGGTGAGGAGGATTTTCATGGAGCGGAAGGGTCGGGAGTCGTGGGTTTCTCCGGCAGCCAGCCGAGCGAGGTGAAAAAGCGGTCCACTTCCTCGAGGGTGAGGGCGTGGTATTTCCCGCCGGCGTTCTTCGCGTTGAAGAAGCCGTGTCGCTGGCCTTCGTAGATGTGGAGATCGCAGCGCCCGCCGACGCTTTGGATCGTGGACTGGGTGCGGCGTGCGTCTTCCGGAGAGACAATGTGGTCCTCGGAACCGAGCAGGAGAATCGTCGGCGGGAACGGCGCCCTGATGTGGTTGATCGGCATAAAATCGCGATTCTGCGCGAGAAGCGTTTTTTCGAAGCCGGACTGGTTCGGGCGCGCGTCGAATGGTGCGTTGAAAATCACGAGGGCATCCGGCCGGCAGCTCGTTGACGTGTCTTCGCCCGGCTCGTCCAGGCCGGGCAGCGTGGCGGTCGCCGCGGCGAGAAATCCTCCCGCCGACCCGCCGCCCGCGGCGATGCGATCAGGATCGATGCCGAGCTCCCCGGCATGTGCGCGCACCCAGCGAATCGCGGACTTCGCATCCTGCACGCAGGCTCTCGGATCGACGCCGTGTGCGTTCTTGGTGCGGTATTCGGCGGCCATTGCGACCATGCCGCGCGAGGCGAGGTGCCGGCTCTGCCCATAGAATTGCCGGGGCGTTCCGGTCTTGAATCCGCCGCCGAAAAAGAAGACCACGGCCGGAGCCTTCGCCGACGCGGAGTGCCCCGGCGGAGTGAACACGTGCAGCCGCAGCGATCCATCGTCCACGGTCTTGTAGACGGTTTTCATGTCGGGTTCCGCGCTCGCGGTGTCGTCGGTTTCAGCGTGGACGGGAACGCACGCAATGCCGGCGAGAGTGAAGACGAGGGTGGAGAGGAATTTCATGTCGACGCAACAAGGCGAGGGGTGAAGACGAAACGTGCGGTCGCGAGATGGACGGCCGCGCGGGCGATCAGGCGGAAACGCGATTCAGCAGACGCATCGGCAGCGTGATGACGCGCTGGACGGCGGGGTTTCCGGAAATGAGTTTCTCCATGAGATCCGCGGCGGCCTCCGCCATTTCGTGCGCAGGTTCCACGATGGATGTGAGTGGGGGAATCAGGGATTCCGAGACTCCCTCGTTCTCTCCTCCGATCACGGAGATGTCCTGCGGGATTCGAAGCTTCAGACCGCATTGCAAGTAATGAAGCGCCTCGACAGCCTGCATGCTCGCGCCGGGAACGAAAAGCGCATCCGCGCCGAGCGTGACGAGACGATCGATGCTGGGCCGCACGGGAGCGCCTTCGGGTTCGAGCAAAAGAAGCTCCTCTCGGATCGGAAGCCCCGCCTCCCGCAGAGCACGCATGAAGCCGTCGCGTCGCTCGCGCGAGGGCGCGTTGTTTCGTGAGAGGAAGGCGGGTTTCTTGCGACCGCGCGTCAGAAAATGCCGGGCGGCGAGGTAGCCGGATTGTTCGTGGTCCGAGCGGACGACGTAGCGCTTTCCGACATTCTCGAAGAGATCGATGTAAACGACGGGCACGCGCTTTTCGAGGCGCGCCAGCATCTCGAGCAGGGGTGGGAGAAAGGTGACCGCGAAGATGCCGTCGATGAATGTGTCCTCGAGATTCTCGATCGAGTCGGGCGGCTGCAGGATCGTCATGTTCCGGCGTGCGAGCGCAAACGCGAGGTGCGACGACATCGCTCCCGCATAGCCCGTGATGCGATCGCGAAATGCCGACTCCGTCACGATCGCGATCTCGTTGCGCCGGGCACGAACCTGCGGGCGCAGACCGAGTTTCCGCGCCAGCTCGAGAACATGCTTCCGCGTCTCGGGCTTCACGCGGTCCTTGTTGTTCAAAACGCGGCTGACCGTGCCCGGGGAAACATTCGCGAGTCGCGCGACGTCGTAGATCGTTAATCGCTTCGCTTTGTCGGGATTTCGAGCCATCTGAAAGGAGCCGAATCATCATGCGAAGCGCGGAATTAAAAGGAAAAACATTTTGGCTATTCGAAAAAGACGACTAAATCTATCGTGTATAAAATCAAACTGTTTTACAGACTTCGAGTATGTCTGGACGTTTCCTGTCGGGCCGTGGGGCCGTGGTTGCCGCTCTTTTTTCCAGCGTCGCGGTTGTCGCGGCGCAGGCGGGGCCGCCCGCGAAGCCGAATGTGATCGTTGTGCTGGTGGACGACCTCGGTTACGGCGATCTCGGTTGCTACGGCCAGAAGAAGGTGGCGACGCCGAATCTCGACCGCATGGCGGCGGAGGGGATGCGGTTCACGAATTTCTATGCGGGTGCGGCGGTGTGCGCGCCGGCGCGGTCGGCGCTTCTCACCGGTCAGCACACGGGACATACGCCGCTGCGCGATCTCGGGCGGTATGCGGTGCGGGAGAAGGCGGATGGCGAGCCGCCGCTGCCCGCCGAGGGGCCGAGCCTTGGATGCCTCATGCGTGAAGCGGGATACGTGACGGGTTGCATTGGGAAGTGGGGCATGGGCTCGGTGACATCGACCGGCGCGCCGAAGCGGCAGGGGTTTGATTTCTTCCTCGGCTACATCGGCCATGGCGAGGCGCACGAGTATTTCCCGAAGGCCCTGTGGCGCGGTGAGGAGAAGGAGCCGCTGCCGGAGGGCACTTACGCGCCGGATGTGTTCGCGCAGGAGACGACCGCATTTCTCGAGCGCAACAAGGATCGTCCGTTCTTCCTCTACCTCACGCCGACCATTCCGCACTTCAAGCTGCAGGTTCCGTCGCTCGGGGAATACGAAAACAAAAGCGGCTGGTCGCAGAGCTCCCGCACGCGCGCGGCGATGATCGCCCGCCTCGACCGCGACATGGGGGAGCTGCTCGATCAGTTGAAAAAACTCGGCCTCAGCGAAAAGACGCTCGTTCTTTTCACGAGCGACAACGGCCCGACCGACGAGCGCAACGTGGATCTGGGATTCTTCGATTCGACCGGCGGACTGCGCGGGCAGAAGCGCGACCTTTACGAGGGCGGAATCCGCGTGCCGCTCATCGCATGGTGGCCGGGAGTCATCAAGCCGGGCTCCGTCTCGTCGCAGATCGCGGCGGCGTGGGATATCCTGCCAACGCTCGCTGCGCTGGCGGGAGTGAAGCCGCCGGAGGGCGTCGATGGCATTTCGTTGCTGCCCATTCTCGAGGGACGCGAGACCTCGATTCCACGCGCGCCTCTCTACTGGGAACTCGTCCAGCGCGGCGGCAAGCAGGCCGTGCGCGACGGACGCTGGAAGGCCGTGCGCCTCGACGTAAACCGCAACGCGGATTCGCCGATCGAGCTTTACGACCTGGCCACTGATCCGAGGGAAACCAGGGACGTCGCCAAGCAGCATCCCGACATCGTCCGGCGCATGGACGCGCTTATGAAGGCCGCGCACCAGCCGTCGCCCGTTTTCCCCTTGCTCCCCGACGAACGCGCCGCCGCCGGCGTGCCGCCGACCGACCCGAAAAGCGACAATCCGAACAAAAAATGATCCGCCGCATCCTCACTGCCTCGCTCCTGTTCACCGCCACGTCCTGGGCGGCTGATTCGCGACCCAACATCGTGTTTCTCCTCGCCGACGACCTCGGCTGGGCGGACATTTCGCCGGGTCCCACGAACAACGACCGCGGCTCACGCTACCACGGCACGCCAAACATCACGCGGCTCGCCAAGGAGGGCCTGAGCTTCCGTCGCGCCTACGTGCAGCAGAATTGCGCTCCCACGCGCGCGGCTCTGCTCACCGGCGAATATCCGGCGCGAGCGGGCAACGGTGTCTTCAACGTCGGCTCGCTCGCCCGCGGGGCGACGGACTCGATCATCGTGCCGCCGGCGCAGAATGGCTCGATTCCCGATTCCTCGATCACGCTCCCGAAGGTGCTCGGCGAAGCCGGTTATCTGACCGCACTTTTCGGAAAGGCCCATGGATTCGATGCGTCGAGTGCTGGCTTCGAAGTCGACCTGACCTGTGGGAAGAAGGTGAAAAATGGCAAAAAGATCGTGCGGCAGTATTTCCCGGCCGAGAAAAACGGGGAATGGCACTTCGCCTCGCCGGCCTACGACAAATACGCCGGACCCTATACCGAGGAATACGTCGCGAAAAACCTTCAGCCGTTCGCGAACGACAACGACCCCAAGACTCTCGTCGGCACGCCCAAGCACCTCACCGATGCCATGGCGGATGCCGCGATTGATTTCATTCGCGAGCACGCGGGCGACGAACGGCCGTTTTACATGAACGTGTCGTTCCAGGCGGTGCACACGCCGATCGTGCCGCGTCCGGACCTCCTGAAGAAATACGAGAAGACGAAGGGGAAGGATCCCCGTCACAACGACGCGAAATACGCCGCGCTCGTGCAGGGACTCGACGAGGCTGTGGGCCGCATCGTGCGTGCGCTGGACGATCCGAACGGCGATGGCGACACCTCCGACAGCATTGCCGACAAGACGCTCGTTGTTTTCCTCTCCGACAATGGCGGCTATGGCGGGCAGACCAGCAATGCTCCGCTGCGCGGCGCCAAGGGTATGTTCTACGAAGGGGGCATTCGCATTCCGCTCGCGATGCGGCTACCGGGTGTGATCAAGCCCGGCACCGTGACCGATGAGCCCGTGCACGCCGTGGACCTCTATCCGACGCTCGCGGCCTTCGCAGGTGCGTCGCTGCCGTCGCCGGAGAAACATCCGATCGATGGCGTGTCCTTTGCCGACCTGGTCCGCGGAAAGGAGAGCACGGTGGCGCACGATGCCATTTATTGGCATTTCCCGGGCTACATGGATACACGGCAGGTGCCGAATTCCGTGATCGCCAGGCGCGTCGGCGACCGCTGGTTCAAGCTCTTCTACTACTACGAGGGACAGGTCTACGAACTCTACGACCTCAAGGAGGACGAGGCGGAACAGCACAACCTGCTCGCCGGCAAGCCGGGCCCGGAGACAATTGCCCTTGCCGAGAATCTCCGCAAGGACCTCTGCAAATGGCTCGAGGAGACGCATGCCCCGCTCGGCACGGTGCGCAAGACTTCGGAGCCGGTGAAACCGCCGATTCCCGTCGCCGAGGCCCTCAAACCGCGCACGCAGGCAATCGACGGATCTTCCATCGCCGCGCTCCGCTATCCCGAAATCGGAAAGGACAGCGATGATTGATCGCGCCTTGCTTCGGATTCACGCGATGGTGAAGAGCGTCCTTTGTGCCGTCTCGTTTCTCGCGCTGCCGGCTGCAGCGATGGCGCAGGACGCGAAACGGCCGAACATCCTCTGGCTGACGTTCGAGGATACGAGCGCCTACGAGATCGGCTGCTACGGCAATCCCGACGTGAAGACGCCGAACATGGACCGTCTTGCGCGGGAGGGAGTGCGCTTCACCCGCGCGTGGTCGAATGGCGTGCAATGCTCGCCGTCGCGTTCCACGCTAATCAGCGGCAACTACGCCACGACGTTTGGCACGGACATCCACCGGCAGGCCCGCCCGGTGCCGGTGGAGCTGTTCGGATTCCCGCGATTTCTCAAGCAGGCCGGCTACTACACGACGAACAACGCGAAGACCGACTACAACACGTCGAACCTCGATCGCAACGCGGTGTGGTCGGGCAGCTCGAAGACGGCGTCCTACAACGACCCCGCTCGCAGGAAGAACCAGCCGTTTTTCTCGGTCTTCAACGCGAGCATGACGCACATGAGCCGTCTCACGTCGTTCACGACGGACGGCCGCCGCGATTTTGCAAAGGAAGGTCTCGATCCTGCGAAGCTCCATCTTCCGCCGCACGTGCCCGATCTGCCCGAAGTGCGGTCGGACTACGCGTTTCACCTCGAGGGCGTCGAGGATGTCGACCGCTGGGTGGGGCTTTTCCTCGACGATCTCGAGAAACAGGGCCTGCTCGAGAACACGATCATTTTCGTCTTCTCCGACCACGGCGGCTGCCTGCCGCGCGGGAAGGGCTTTGCGCTCCAGAGCGGACTGCAGGTGCCGCTCATCGTGTGGTTCCCGCCGAAGTGGAAACACCTCGCCGGTGCCATCGAGCCCGGCAAGCCCTGCGATCGCCTCGTCGGCTTCGTGGACCTCGCGCCGACGGTGTTGAGCCTCGCGGGCATCGAACCGCCCGCCACGATGCGCGGACAGGCGCTCTTCGGTTCCTACGCGAAGGATGTGAAATCCCGTGACGTGAATTTCGGTTTTACCGCCAATCGCGAGGACAACTTCAGCCCCGCGCGCGCGATCACCGACGGCGACTTCCTCTACGTGCGAAATTACATTCCGCGCCGTCCGCTTGCGCTGCGGAATTTCTTCCAGTGGGGCATGCCGGCGAATCTCGCCTGGGACACCGCCTTCCTGAAAAACCGTCTGTCGAAGCCCGAGCATCGCGCACCCTTTGCCGCGACGCCGGTCGAGCAGCTCTTCGATCTTCGCAGCGATCCGTTCAATATCCGCGATCTTGCCGCGGATCCGAAATACGCCGACACGCGGAAACGTCTCGCCGAGCGGCTCGATGCCACGCTCCGCGAGACGGGCGATCTCGGCTTCTTCCCGCGCGATGCGCGGGACCGTGGAAAGGAAGATCTCTATTCGTGGGTGCGGCGCGTGAAGTATCGCGTTGAGCGTCTGCACGCGGCGGCCACGCGCGCCGCTTTTGCGCGACCGGAGGACCTTCCGCAATTCGTCGCCGACCTCTCCGCGCCGCAGCGGGAGATTCGTTACTGGGCGGCGAACGGTCTCGCGGAGCTCGCCGTGCGCGGGGAATTGAAGGAAGTTCCCGAAGGACTGGAGAAGGCCGCAGTGGCGCCCGAGGACGACATAGCGTCCGTGGCCAACGAAGCGCTCGTGCATCTCGGGCACGCGGACGAGGCCATTCCGCGACTCCTGAAGCATCTGGACGAGGGATCCGACGAAGCCCATGCTGTGCTCGAGACGCTCTCGCTGGATCCGCGGTATCGGGACACGCTGCGTCGCTTCCGTCCCGAGTTGGAGAAGCTCGCCACGTCGCAGGGCCGGACGAAACGGTCGGCGCTTTCGGTGCTCGCCAACATCGGCGAGTTTCCGCCGATTCAGATTTACGCCGACAACCTCAAGCGGGGCAGCAAGGTGAATTCCCAGCGCCGTCCGCTCGTTCCGCATCCGCAGACCGGGCAGGCCGGCGACGACAGCAGCGATTGATGCGCATGCGAGCGTTCTCCCCGGTGTGTCGCTGGATTCTCGGGGCGTTGTGCAGTCTCGCCGCGGATCTGGCCGGTGCGCAGGCGGTGGAACCGCTTCCCGCTCTTCGTGTCGAGGATGGCGTGCTCGTGGATGCGAACGGTCGCGAGGTTGCGCTGTGGGGCGTGAACTACCAGGCGTCGCTTTCGTGGGAATACGGCGAGACGTTCAGCCGCGTCGGCATTCCGCTGAAGGCCGGGCCGCTCAAACGCGCCGTGGATCAGGATCTCGCGCACTTCAAACGCATGGGTGTCTCGGTCGTGCGCGTGCACATCTCGCCCTCCGACTTCACCGACGCCGAGGGGAAGCTTGTGGACACGGTGTTTCTCGACGTCTTCGACTACCTCGTCGCGCGCTGCCGCGAGGAGGGGCTCTACGTGTTCCTCAGCCTCTTCAACCGCATCGGCCAGTATGACCACGCAAACTTTTTGAAGGATTCCTTCGCAAGCAAGGGTGGGATCAACGGAACCGTCGGCCAGCCGGACAAGCGGCCCTACATTTTTTGTCCGGAGTTCGTGGAACCGCTGCGCACCTACGTTCGCGAGCTGTTGAACCACCGCAACCGCTACGACGGCGTGGCACTGAAAGAGGATCCCGGCGTGGCGTTGTGGGAGATCATCAACGAGCCGGAGTATGTCGAATTCAAGGATGTCGGCGATCCGAAGTTCGCTGCGTATCGGAAGGAATGGGAGCGCTGGCTGGAGCGGAACGGACGCGAGGCGACGGAGGAGACCTTTGCCGAGTTTCGCGAGAAATACGTCGCGAAGTTCATCGATGACATGGTCGACCTCATTCGCGGCGAGGGCGCACGGCAGCCCATCGCGTGGAGCATGAACTGGCCCGGCTTCATGGAGGAGCATCCCGACGTGCACCGGGCGCTTCCCGCGACGAAGGTCGATGCGGTCACATTCTGCCTCTACCTTCGGAAGGGCCTGCCGCCAAAGGGGCAGATCAACTGGTTCGATATGCCCGACATCTCATCGGTCAACCAGCTCCGGCGCATTCTCCCCAGCGACGGCGGGAAGGATGAGTTTGCATTCGTCCGGGATCCTGCGCTGCGCGGCAAGGCGAAGGTCGCTTACGAATTCGAGACGGTGAACAACGACTCCGCGTATCTCTATCCCGCCATGGCGCGATTCTTCCGCGAGCTCGGCGCGCAGATCGCGTGCATGTGGGAATACGATCCGCTCGTCGCCGCCGAGGAAAACTGCGTGCCCACGCACTTCCTGAACTACCATTCCTCTCCGCGCAAAGCCGTGTCGTTTCTCATCGCCTCGGAGGCCTTTCGCACGCTGCCGCGCGGACCGACTCCGGGTTTTCGTTACACGGAAACCGGAGCCGTCTTCAGCGATTTCGGCGTCTCCTTCGACGGCGACATCTCCGTGCACGTTGGCAGGGACACCGTGATGGCGTCGAACGACTGGTCGAAATGGCCGCGCGAGATGCGTGAGTTCCGGTTGCCGGAAGCCGACCGCCTTCGTCGCGTGGTTGGTATTGGCAATGGACCCTTTGCCGAATACGAAGGCACGGGGCTGTATCAGATGGACATCGGCGACGACCGCATCGAGCTCGAGATCACGCCCAACGTGACGCGCGTCGGAAAGCTCTGGGCCGCCGAAAAACACGGCACCCGCGCGCCGAAAGCCATTCAGCTCGACGAGCAACCACGTCGCTTCACGCTGCGCCTCAAGGGCTGGGGGCATGGAGTGACCGTGCGCCGCGCCGGAACGGACGAAGAGGTTCCGCTGAGCCAGGATTCCCCCCCGACATTTCCGGCCAGGCCCGGACGCTATCTTCTGACGAATAAAGTCCCAGCTGCCGTCAACAACATCGATATCGATCAGAAAGACCCCGGATCCGAATCGCGATTCATCGACTTGCCGAATCAAGAAACGCAGATAGTTTGCAACGTGATTGGGGAGGCTGTGCGATCATCAGATTTCCATACGACCCATTGGACGTTGATCGTCGCCTCCTGCGATGTCGACCGTGAGCGTGGGTTTGACTATATCTACCGCACCTACTCCCGACCGCTGCGTGGCTATCTCAGACGGTTTGGAATTCCCGAGGACGATGCGGACGACGTCTTGCACGAATTCCTTCTGGCGATTTTCCATGGGGGAACGCTCGCCCGGGCTGATCCTGCTCGAGGCAAGTTTCGCTCCTACCTGCTCGGCGCACTGAATCACTTTGTTGCAAATCGGCGGGAACGTAATGGCGCCGCCCGCCGCGGTGGTGGCGTCCCTGATCTCCCGCTTGATGATCTCGCCCTCGGTGACACGCCTGGATCCATCGACGACAGTCGTCGCTTCGACGAGGACTGGGCTCGCGCATTGTTCGACCGGGCGGTCGAGCGTCTGAACGAGGAACTCGACTATCATGGTTCTCCCGCCGGAGACCTCCGCGAGTTGATCTTCCGTGACCAGGATGGCACTTATGCCGAGATTGCAGCGAGCCTCCGGATCACGGTCCCGGCCGTGAAGTCACGCATCTTCCGACTCCGCAAACGCTTTCAGGAGATCATCCGTCAGGAAGTCCGCCGAACCGTGGATTCAGACGCCGAGTGTGAGGAAGAGCTGAGCTACCTCTGCAGCGTGCTGAGCCACACCTGTCCGACCTGTTTCTGACCTGGATCGCGATTTCGCGAAACTTTCCGCAAAAAATCCCGAAGAACCTTATCGACGGCAACTGCCGCACCAAAAAAATGAAGGTCTTCGCCCATCAGCCCGGATTCGTGATCTCCCGACCCAACATGCGGAAACGTGGGATTCCCACGTCGAGTGCATCGTCCGCGGGGGCCGTCGGTCAATCCCTCGAGTCACGAAGGAATTCCTCCATCGAGGCTGGCCAGTCGCCGCAAAGGGAGGGCGCTCTATGAAATCTCACCCGATTTTCCACACGATCGTCTTTTTCCTCGGCACGTGGTCCTTTTCCCAATCCCTGTGCGGAAGTCCGCCTCCGGAGGGGCTGACCTCATCGGATTGGCACGAGATTCAGCGCGTTTACGAGACCGGCCGACTGGGGGTCGTCAAGCAGCCGGACGGCTGCCATGCCGCCCGCAATCCGGCACAAGACTGGCTCGTCCGATTCAATGACACCGGCTTTCACGTCGAGCCCGGCGGCGCCGGGTGGCGCTGGGGACTCACACTGCGAGCCTACGGTGCGGCGGAGGATCTGATCGTCGCGCCGGAGAAACCGACGAATGTTCAAGCGGATGCCAACCGTATTGTCACACGATGGGATGATTGTCTGGCGGAGTGGTTCGTGAACCGACGCGAGGGGCTTCTCCAAGGCTGGACGTTCCTGCGAAATCCACGGCCCGACGCTGACGCGACGGGTTCTTTGCGCCTTGAGCTAGCGGTGACCGGAGACCTCACTCCGAGGGTCGAACCCGGTGGAACAGCCATCACCTTTCTCGAGGCCTCAGGCACCGCGGCGGTGACCTACGGCGGACTGCGAGCTTGGGACGCCGACGGCCGCGCGCTTCCCGTGCGCTTCGAAGCGCTGGACGAGAATGCCGGACCGCGCTTCGCGGTGGAGGTCGACGCGAGAGGGGCTCGCTATCCGGTGTCGATCGATCCCATCGCGCAACAGGCGTATTTGAAAGCCTCCAACACAGACCCCTCGGACCAGTTCGGCACGAGCGTCGCCATCTCCGGTGATACGGTGGTCGTTGGAGCTCCCGGGGAGGACGGAGACGGATTGAATGTCGTTCCGACCTCAAGCAACGGAACGAATGGCGACCCCACGGACAATTCGAAGACCAATGCGGGTGCCGCCTACGTTTTTGTCCGCACCGGTGGCGCATGGGTCCAGCAGGCCTATCTCAAGGGCGTGGTGAATCCGCTCCTTGCTCCAGCCTCCGATGACTATTTCGGATCCACTGTTGCCATCGACGGCAATACGATCGTGGTCGGTGCCTCAGCTTTGAACGGTAATCGTGGTGCGGCATTTGTTTTTACCCGCACTGGATCCGTTTGGTCGGCCGAGCCCGTCCGATTGCTGACGGCCGAGAGTCCGCAATCGAACGATCGTTTTGCAGACTCAGTCGCGATTTCGGGTGACACGATCGTTGTCGGAGCCAGGGGCTCCGGTTCGGTCTCCGTTTTCGTTCGTAGCGGGACGATGTGGAATCGACAAGCCACCCTTACCGCATCCAATCCCGGAGTGGGCGATTCCTTCGGCACGTCGGTCGCGATATCCGGCAACACCATCGCCATTGGAGCCCCCGGGGAAGACAGCAGTGAGACGGGAACCGGCGGCAGCGGCGCCAACAATGATGCCCCGTCTTCCGGCGCGGCTTATGTTTTCGTGCGTTCCGGATCCACGTGGTCCCAGCAGGCCTACCTCAAGGCCTCCAATGCTGAAAGTGACGACTACTTCGGCATCTCCGTGGCCATATCTGGTGACACGTTGATCGTCGGCGCGAGCGGCGAATCCAGCGCCTCGCCCGGCGTGAACGGGAACCAGGCGAACAATGGAGCCGACGTAGCAGGAGCCGCCTATGTTTTTACCCGAACCGGTGTTTCGTGGAGCCAGCAGGCCTATCTCAAGGCCTCGAATCCCGGAGCTTCTGATCAATTCGGAGATTCGGTTGCCATCAGTGGCGATGTGGCTGTTGTTGGTGCCTTTGGGGAGAGCAGTGCCGCGAGAGGGGTTGATGGCAACCAAGGCGACGATACCGCCGTGATCAGCGGAGCGGTTTATGTCTTTGTGCGCAAGGGCACCTCCTGGAGCCAGCAGGCTTACCTCAAATCGTCGAACTCCGATCCGGGTGACAACTTCGGCGCCGCCGTAGCGATCGATGGGCGAACCCTGCTCGTCGGCTCACTAGGGGAGGACAGCAAGGGAACCGGCCCGGACGCGAATCCTTTCGACGACACTGCCCCGACGGCAGGCGCGGCTTACGTGTTTGTTCTTCCGCCACCGACGGCTCCTGTCGTCCGAATCCGGGGGGGGAAGGTCCGGCGCGTTACCTCTGCGCGCGCCGTGCTGAAAGGCACCGCCAGCGACGTGGACGGCGATCTTGCGCGCGTCGAAGCCAAAGCGCCGGGATCCCGATGGAAAAGAGCGCGAGGGCTCGAGAAATGGAAATTCGTCGCCCGCGGCTTGAAGACAGGCCGCACCGCCATCCGCATCCGCGCCGTCGATTTCGTTGGTCTGCGTTCGCGCGTTGTCCGGCTTGTAGTGAAACGCTCATGAAAAATCCCATGCCCCGTCCCATTCAGCTTCTTCTGGCCATCCTCGCTCTGAGTTCCGTCCCGCTTGTTCGCGCCGCGACCCCGCCGCCCGTGGACGGGAACGGCATCTTCAAACTCAACAGTGGAGAGAGCGAATACTTTGGCTATGTGCCGGATACCTACAATTCGAACACGCCGATCAGCCTCTTCGTGTGGATGCACGGCTGCGGTGGCCAGGCCTACTGGGATGTATTCGCGATCGCCCCTCCGGCCACGCGTGCGAATCAAAGCTACATCGCGATCTCGATTGGTGGACGTGACGGAGCGTGCTGGGACACGAACGCCGACGCCCCGAAGGTTCTCGCCGCCATCGCGGATGTCTCCCGCTATTTCAACATCGATCCGCGCAGAATCTTCCTCGGCGGATACTCCTCGGGAGGCGACATGACGTATCGTGTCGGCTTCGAGAACGCATGGCGATTTGCGGGTCTGCTTGCCGAGAACAGTGACCCATTCCGGGACACCGGATCCACGAGGGCCGCACTCATGGCGGCCGCTTCCTGGAAAATCAATGTCGCCCATCTCGCGCACACCGGCGACGACGTCTATCCGATCGCCGGAGTGCGAGCCAGCGTGGCTACCCTTCAGGCAATGGGATTTCCCGCCACTCTCATCGAGAAACCCGGGAGTCATTGGGACAACGACGCCGGGAACTTCGGGACAAACTACGACCTGCGCACCTTCCTTCTTCCGTTCCTTGATGCCGGATGGATTTCCCCACCGCTGCCTCGGCCGAAGATCAAATCCAGGAAGGTCCGTCGCACCGTCTCGAACGCACGAATCGTGCTCAAAGGGACGTCGAAATACGCGGACAGCGTCGAATACAAGCTGAAGGGAAAAAAATATCGAACAGCCCGCGGGACGACCGAAAAGTGGAAGTTTCCTGCGCGGCTGGTGCCCGGAAAAAATGTCATCCGCGTCCGCGCCGTCGGTCCTCAGAAGAATTCCAAAATTCTCCGGTTCGTCATTCGGCGAACCGCATCAACTCTCAAACCATAGCGTCTACGTCCTCCGCATCGCCCGCCGAAGATACCGCCCTGTCCAGTGACGGGACCACAACGCGGAAAGAGTTGCGCCTCCCGGCTCCCGAAGTATTCAGTCGGCGGGTGGCTCGGTCGCGAGCTATGTTCCAGCAACAGGGAACGAATGTTCGCAGGCACGGCTGACGATGAACTGTGGTCATACATCTCGCGGAACGGCGGAGTTCTGCCCCGCCTGCGCGGTGACGGCAGCGTTCCATGCGCCTGTCCGACGATTTGGGAGATACGAGGTTCTCGAGAATCTCGGCGGCGGCGGAATGGGGGAGGTTTACCTCGCGTATGACAATGCGTCCGGCCGTCTGGTGGCACTCAAGACGCCGTCGTCGGACGGTTCGGATGAAACGATTCAGCGCTTTCGTAGCGAAGCTGAAGCCGTGGCCGGACTCGAGCATCCAGGCATCATACCGATCTACGAGGTTGGCGAGGCGCAGGGCCTGCCTTTTTTCACGATGAAGTTCGCGGAAGGCGGGAGTCTCGCCGGACGCATCGATGAGTATCGCGAGCCACGGCGGGCTGCGGAGCTGGTCGCAGGCGTCGCGGAGGCCGTTCATTATGCCCACGCCCGCGGCATCCTTCATCGCGACCTCAAACCCCAAAACATCCTCCTCGATGAGGCCGGCCACGCCTTCGTTTCCGACTTTGGAATTTCCCGATGGCTCGATCGCGACGGAGACCTCACCCGCACCGGTTCGCTGCTTGGTTCGCCGAATTACATCGCTCCCGAGCAGCTGGTTGCTTCCCCTCGCAATCTCACGGTCGGCGCCGATGTCTTCTCACTGGGTGCCATCCTGCATCACCTTCTCTCCGGCGAACCCCCGTTCCGCGCAGACTCCCTGGCCTCAACGCTCCATCGTCTGGGATCCGGAGATCTTCGCCCACTTCCGGTTGGAACACCGCGGGATCTCGCGGCCATCTGCCGGCACGCCCTCGAACCGGAACCGTCCGCACGTTACGAATCGGCCCGTGATCTCGCCGCAGACCTCCGGGCATGGCTGGGCGATCGTCCCCTGTTGGTTCGTCGCTCCGCTGCGGCCGAGCGGCTCTGGCGTTGGGCCAGGCGCAACCCGCTTCCGGCCATGCTTGTCGCGCTCGTCATCCTATCACTGGCGGCCGGAGGCGGATTCTCCACGTTTTCCCACCAACGCGCGCTCGCCGCGGAAACCGCCCGTGCGGATGCCGCCGAAACTCTCGCCCGTGATCGCTTGCGCGCGTCCCTTCTCGCCGAGGCACGCACACTGCGGCTCAGCGGTCTGCCAGGTCAACGCACCGGGGCTCTCGCCAAACTCCACGAAGCGTGGGCATTGGAGCCCTCCGTCGATATTCGCAATGAGGCCGTGGCTGCGCTCGTGTTGCCGGATCTCAGTCAGCCGGCGGAGTCAGGTCCTCCGCCATTTCGTGAGCGCGCACAGAGCTTCACCGCAGAAGTGGGGGACTCGGAAAAAATCCTGACCATTAAAGGTCGCGAAGGAGAGTCCCTGGCGAACCTTTCATTTACCCACCGGATCACGTCACTGGCCTGGACTCCAGGGCAGGAGATGCTCATCCTGGGAACGGCGAACAAGCACGTCTGGATTTGGAACCGCGCCACCAAGGAACTCATCCGTCACATCACGGGACGTGCAGACGTGAGTGCACAACTTGCCGTCAGCCATCGGGGGAACTTCGTCGCCGACATCACCTATGAGGGGGCGCTTCGAATCTGGCAGACCGAATCCGGTGAGGATTTGATCACGGCCTCATTTGGTGTCGACACTGAGACGCCTCCCCAGTGGGCGGCTGACGATTCGGCGATCTATTTCAAACGGCGCGGTTCCGCCAAATGGTATCGCACGGAAGTCATTCTCCCGCGTGTCAGCAGCTATTTTCGCCCTCCGAAACCCGAGGAAACCTTCGAGGATGCGCGCACCATCGATCTCAACCAAAGCGGGAGATACGCGGCAACCTCGACGGAAAATCGCGTGCGGATTTGGGACCTCGAAACCGGAACCGTGAGCGGCGAATGGCTGAAATATCAGGAGGAATGGGCCCCCGCACGGTTTCTTCCCAAGAAGGACGTTCTTCTGGTTGGCGGCTGGTCCTCCGACGTGCTGGAGATTCCGATTTCCGCGCCTTACCACGCCCGAAAACTGCAGCGCCTTCCGGGCGCATTCCTCGTCGATCTTGCCCGCGACGGTTCGCTCGCCGGTTTCGTCGACAACACCGATCAGGACTTCAAGATCCTTGCCGCCCCTTTCGACCAGCCGCCCATCCGGATTCCCCAGCAGAAACCTTTCGAAATCGCAATCGAGCCGGGGACTCGCTGGATGGCACTCTCGAGCTTCGGCGAAGCGAAGGTTCGCATCGTTGGCTGGCCCGGTCTCGAGCCGCTCGCCACTCTCGACGCGGAGGGTGTCGCCTCCCGCCTCGCCATTGCCCCGGGCGGGGATCGCCTATATCTCGCCACCGATTCCGGCGGATCCGAGTGGCGCACGGATGACTGGACGAAGGTGCGGACGATCCGCCTCGACGAAGCCCAGCAATCGGCGCGCTATCTCGATAGCGGCATCATTCTGATCCAGACCCGCCGATCCATCCGCCTGCACGACACGGCAACGGGCAGGGAACTCGTGCGGCTCCCCACGCAGGAATCCTCGCGCCAGCGATCCAGTGTTTCGTTTACCACGTCTCACGACGGTCAACTTCTCGCCGTGCAGACGACGGAAGGGGGAATTCAGCTCTGGTATCTTCCCGCACTGCGCGAGGAACTTGCCGAATTCGGAATGGACTGGTGACAGACGGCGGTCCCGGTGAAGTCAGTCGTTTAGTGGAGCCTCATGGGAGCGTCCGTATGAGAGGTCGATCCACTACGAGGGACAAATGCTCAAGCGGTGAGGGCGGCAAAACCGGGCCTACTTCCGGGAGCGTTTGGGATCAAGGCCCGGAAACATGTTGAAGAGACCCGAGAAAGACGTTCCGCATGATCGATGCGATGTCGCCGGCCGTCCTTGCGACGCCGGGACACTATGAGATCGAGCGTTCTCGGTAAGGCTTCACAAGCAAACGTTCAAACATTTCGGGATTGCCCGGGAATCCGCTCTCGCCTGTTATGGTGACGCTTGCCGCCGTATAGAGCTTTTTGCATGAAGATCGATCACAGAAGTTCCATTCCGCTGCACGTGCAGGTGGAGAGCTTGATTCGCGAAATGTTGAAACAATCCCGTTATCAGAACGGGGAGCTGCTGCCTCCGGAGGCGCGCATCGCGGAGCAACTCGGGGTCTGCCGCAATACCGTGCGCGCGGCGATCTCGCGCCTGGTGCAGGAAGGCGTGCTCGAGCGCAGGGCGGGACGCGGAACCCGGTATGTGCGGCAATCGGTTCGCACGAGCCTGGAGAACTGGCCCAGCTTCACGCGTGAGATGAGGGCGAAGGGCATTTCCGTGGAAACCTTTTCCCGTCTGGTGGAGGACACGAAGCCGGATGCAAAAGTTGCGCGGATGCTCCAGCTCTCCAATCTGGAGAAGAAGCGAGGGGTCATTCGATTGGAGCGCGTGCGGGGTTACGGCGGGATTCCTTCGGTGAAATCCGTTTCGTGGTTTCATCCGCGCACGCGACTCACCGTCGATGACGATTACTCCATGCCGCTTTATGAGCTGATCTCGAAGCGAAGCGGGATCGTGCCGGAGTTTTCCGAAGAGGAGGTTTCCGCCGAGCTTGCGACCCAAAAGCTGGCCGAGGTGCTCGCGTGCGAGAAGGGTGATCCGATCCTTGTCCGCAAGCGCGTGGTGAGTGACGCCGCGAGAAAGGTGATCGAATACAACGAGAATCATTACCGGGCGGACCGCTTCACCTACGGATTGACGATTCGCAAGGGAAAGTAGGCGCCGACTATTCGCTTTGGTTCTTCAGCCGCTCGACGCGGAGAGTGACGACCTGCCGGGAGGCGAGCTCGATTTTTTCCGACGCAGGTTCAAGCGCATCTTCCATTGGATTTGATATGTGGATGGTTCCAACAGGGCGATGCCACACGAGCCGGGTGGAAGCGGGGTGTCCCGAGGTGTTGAAGAGCCGGATCATCCATGCCTTTCCATCGCGGCTCGGGCGCACCTGTGTCGCGACGATGCCGGCGTCTCCATCGAGGGTAAGCAACGGCGGCGGCACCGGAGTGTCCGGATCGACGGGTGCAGCGAGCAGCGGCTGGGTGATGCCGCGGCCGAATCGCTCCGCCGCAGCGGCGTCGTAACCCCCGACATAAGGGCGGATCGCGTAGCGAAAGGTGATCTCGCCCTCCTGGTCGGCTTTGTAGTTCGTTTCCCAGTGGTTGTTCATCGTCCACGACCACAGGAAGGGTGCGGGATCGATGTGAGCCCGGAATGCCTCGACGTCGAAATACGGAGAGATACGGATCGGGTCGAACTGGACGAGCGGTGCATCGACCGTGACCCACGTGACGCCACGGTCGTTGTTGGCGAGATCGATGAATCGCTGCACGCAGTAGAAGTTGCGATTCGCACCGGGAAGCTGCCCGGTCTCGACCTCCACGGACGCCCACGGCGTGTCAACGCGCGGAGTGGCGCCGGGGAGGTTGAACGGAAATCCGAAGTAGACGCCTTCGGGATCGCGAACCTTGAGTTTGTCGACGATGTTGATGATTTCGACGTGATCCATGCCGTCGATGAGCCGAACGCGACGGGTGAGCAACTTCGCGCCGGGAGCACCCGACTCGATTTTCAAAGTTGCAACGAGTGGGCCGGGATCTTCGACGGTGATGGAGACGGGGCTGCTGATCGTGCTGCGCCCTTCGTCGGGATTGCGGCCGAGGATGTAGAGATAGTCGTTGAGGCCGGCGCCTTTCGAAACGTCGACCCAATCTCCCTGCGTATCCTTCCGTTTCAACGACGAGATCGCACCGGTCTTCGGATCGACGGTGACTTCCAGTGTTTCGTTGGAGAGCGTGTTCTCCTGGGCGTGTGCGGAACCGCCATCCGCAGGTGCGCCCGCTTCAATCGTGTAGCGACGGGTTCCGAATGCAGGAACATCTCTCGCGAGAAAGGCGAGCTCGCCCGAGGCGAGACGTTGCGACGGCACGACCTGTCCCTTTTCATCCCGCACACGGTGGCCAGCCTTTGACTGCTCCTTCGTGAGTGTGACGAGTCCACTGCGCGTCCACGACGTGGTGTTGCTCACGTCGATCGTGGGCAGACCATCGCGCGGTGGCACAATCGACTCGATCAACTCACGCGCCTGCTTCGCGGCGTCGAACGCGTAGGCCTGCTTGTAGGCGTCCTGCCGGATCGCGAACTCGCTGTCCGGAGCGCTGATGCTGTTGTGCGCGCCCCACGTGTGTTCGTCGTAAAGAATCGCCTTGGTCCACGCCGCGTCGACCCGATCGTGCAAAGGCAGCGCGAAATCCCGCATCGACCAGAGAACCTGCGCCTGCACGAGCCGCTCCTTGGCTTCGCGGTTTGTTGCGGTGGCCTTCGAGGTGGAGGCGGCACCGTCCTCCCAATAGGGGGTGTAATCGCCGCGACGCACGGGGAGGTCTTTTCCGTATTTCTCCTCGAACTTGCGAAGGAAGCCGCTGTTTGTCGAAATGACGAATCGCGGCGAGAAGTGTGTTTTGTTCCACTCGTGCACGACTTCGCACAGCATCGGATCGGGCGGTCCGTTGTCGGCGCCGATCGCGTAGCGCAGCATGAGCATGTCGTAGGGGTAGTCGGGCTCGCGCTCGAGATCGGCGAGCATCGCGAGCACGTCGGGCATTTTGCGGAAAAGCTGGCACTCCTCGGGCGTGGTCGGATTCTCCGTCGCGTAGCGAAACATCGAATAACCCTTGGAGGTCATCCAAAACAGGACCCGGTCGCGGCCGTCCGGTGTCTCCCAATGGAATGGGCGATCCCCCCACGTGAGCACGCGACCGATGCGGTGGCGGACGTTCGGCGCGACGGTCATCTGGCGAATGCCATTCGCAACGAGCGCGGTGGTGAGTCCCCATGTGTATCCGGGCACATCCGACTGCATCGCGGAGTCGATCGTAACGCCATACTTCCGCTCAAAGTGCTTGGCGCTGGCGATCAACTCCATGAGCTCCTCTTCGTGGAAAAGTCCGGTCATGGCCTGGGCGTAAAGTCCGTCCAGATGAATGGTGCGGTTCCGGCACGCCTCAAGGAATGCCCCCCGTTCCGCCGGGGTCGCCACGCGCAGGAACTCCTCGACCGCCCACATGCCCTCGGGGTGCCACACAAAGCGCTCGCCTTCCGGGTAGCCCTTCGTCTTCTCGATGAGCTTCAGTGCGGTGCGGAAATGCTCCACCTGCCGCGCGAGCACGTCCTCCTGAAAGTGCGTGAAGCCGATGTCGAGGTGCGTCTGCGGAATCAAATACACCGTCCACTCGCGCGCCTTGTCCAACGCCAGTAGCGGCGCGTTCACGATCTTCGATCCGACGCGCAGCGAGACCGGATACTTTGTCGGAGCATCGACCTCGGGCGCCTCGATTGTGAGACGGTTGATCCCGGGGACGAGCGAAACGGTCTTTCGTGAGGGACCTAAGGTCAGCTCTGCGCTGACTGCGTGCCCGAGATGCACGATGTCCACGTTTGCCTGGCGCACCGGGTTGCCGTCTTTCGACTTCAACACCTCGATCGTGGTGCTGACCGATTCCACGAATGTGGACGGATAATTGCCGACATCCGCAAGACGAGCGCCCCGCCCCGCCTCGAACGCCACGGCATCCCAAAGCACCCACGAGCCCTCGATTCCGGTGATCTGGATTTCATTGACTCCGACGCGAAGAGCGGATGGCGGAATCGAAATCTTCACCACGTGCTCCCGCCCTCCAGCCGCTTTGGCATAGCCGCCATTGCCGGCGGGAGTTTCGTGCTCGGACGTGAAACCATTCACGCCGACCCGCAACTTTGGAGGCCCGCTCTGATGCGTGTCGGCGAAATCCAGGACGAGTGTGGAGTCCTCTTTCGGCAGCGCGGACAGCGCGAACCAGATGCGCGAGGTGTAGGGAGGGGTTGGCGCCCACCCCTTGTCGGACGGGCCGGGTTGAATATACGGCCAGTCTTTTCCAGCGTCGGAGACGCCCACCACGAAGGCTCCGGGTGTCGAGAAGCTCTTGTTGCCGTCGGGAGCGAGTGCAAATTCCGCGGTCGAGTTGTCGGGCTTTCCGATCTGCCACAAGGGCGCGCTCCAGCCGGTGATGGGAAAGACAGTCAGTGCCAGCACGGCGAGCCGGCGAAGCAAGGGAGAGTGTTTCATCATTAGATGTGGCGTCGGTGCAAGCGGAAGCCTCGAACGTTCCGGGGATATCTCGAAGAGAGTTTTCAAGTTCGCCTGAGATATTGTTCGAACATTTATTCTGGCAAGGAGAATGTGACGATTGCTCGATGCCACGCAACTGTGAGCAGTTATGTCGCTGGATTGCGCTTGACCCACGAGGCAATGTTTGAACATTTAGGAGTCAATGAGATTTCCCGTTCCCGAAATCCTGTGCCGCCGCGGCCACTGAAAGGAATGTTGTGAGTGTGCTGGTTGCGGATTTTGGAGGGACGCGCATCAAGATGGGGCTGATCGAAGACGGACGTCTTCAGGCGGTTCGCATCCGCGAGACGAGCGCCAAAGGAACGCTCGAGCAGCAGTTGCCCGATGTGCGCCAGGTCCTCGAGGAACTCGCCGCGTTGGCGGAGTCGTCCCCTGAGGCGATGTCATGGGCACTGCCGTGTCTTGTTGCTCCTGATCACGAGACGGTGACGCGGACGTTTGGAAAGTTTGACGACGCCGGAACGTTGGATCTCGGTGGATGGACCGAGCGGTATTTTGGAATCCCGCTCGTATTGGACAACGACGCACGTGCGGCGGCGATCGGCGAATGGCGTTACGGCGCGGGAAGGGCCTGCGACCACATGGTGATGGTGACGCTCGGAACCGGCATCGGCACTGCGGTGATCAGCGAAGGACGTCCGATGTATGGAAGGACCGGGCTTGCTGGAAATCTCGGGGGGCACAACATCATTCGCGCCGACGGCGCGCCGTGTGTGTGCGGCCTGCGTGGATGCGCGGAGGCGCATGTCGGAAGCTGGGCGATGCGGGAGTTCGCGCGGAAATCACCGCTCTTTGCAGAGAGTGCTCTTTCGAACGTGGAAACCATCGACTACCGCGTCGTCTTCGAGCTTGCCCGCGCGGGCGATCCTTTGGCCCGCGAGTTGAGCGAGAGCGCCATCCACGACTGGACGATCGTTCTTGTGAACCTGATCCACCAATTTGACCCGGAACGCATCGTGATCGGCGGGGGCATCATGGCCGGAAAGGACGAAATCCTCCCCTCATTGGAGTCCTCGCTTCGACGAATGCTCCCTTTGTCAAGCGACGTCACGCTTCACGCGGCTGCATTGGGCGATTCCGCGGCGCTGCTCGGCTGCGAGGCAATCTGCGCCGCACATCCTTCACTACGATGACTCAATCGAACTACGACAAACATCCTCACGTGGCGGTCGCCGGAATGGAGGATCAATGCTGGACCGGCTGGCAAAGCATTCTGAAATGCCTCTCCGGGCAGTTGAACGCCGTGGGAGGCAAAATCCTCACCATTGAATGCTATGTGGGCGTGTCGGTTGAGGAGATCGTCGCAGCCGTTCGCTCGCAGCTTCCCGCGGCCACCGTCTTCGCGACATCGAAGGCGTGGCTCGAGCATGACGAGATCGAGCGGCGGGTTAAGCCCTTTCTTGGAAACGGGGATCCGCTGTTTGGCTACGTCTCTGCGTTGCGAATGGAGGATTACTTCTCGCCGGAGAAGCTCGCAGCCATGCAGCGGGCGATCGCGGCCGTTGCGCGTGGACCGGTGGTCGTCATTGGACCGGGTGCGAGCATTGTCCATCGCGGTGACGTGATTGTTTACGCGGAGATGCCGCGCTGGGAGGCGCAGGGACGCATGCGCCGAAACGAGATGAGCAATCTCGGCGTCGAGAATCGCGAGCTGAAATGGAGCCTCAAATACAAGCGCGCCTGGTTCAACGACTGGCCGGTGTGCGATCGATTGAAGCTCGCGTTGAGGGACGTCGATTTCATCCTGGATACCTGCAAGCCCGCCGAGCCGAAGATGATTTCCAGGGAAGCGGCGAGGAGGGCCTACGAGACCGCACTGTCGCGACCGTTTCGCGTGGTTCCGTTTTTCGATCCCGCGCCATGGGGCGGCCAGTGGATGAAACGAACGATGGCTCTGCCCGAAGACGTGCCGAATTACGGGTGGTGCTTCGATTGCGTGCCGGAGGAGAACAGCATTGTCTTCCGCTTTGGCGATACGCTCGTGGAGCTGCCGGCGATGAACCTCGTGTTCTTCGATCCAAACCGGCTTCTCGGGTCCCGGGTGCACGCGCGCTTCGGCATGAGCTTTCCCATTCGCTTCGACCTGCTCGACACCGTGGAGGGCGGGAACCTCTCGCTCCAGGTTCACCCGTTCACGGATTTCATCCAGCGACACTTCGGTGTGCCTTACACGCAGGACGAGTCCTACTACCTGCTCGCGGCGGAAGAGGGGTCGGTCATTTATCTCGGTCTCGAGGAGGGTGCCGATCCCGGGGAAATGATTGCCGCGCTCGAGGCTGCCCAGGCGGGAGACAAAGCCTTCGACGACGAGCGCTTTGTCTGCCGGTGGCCGGCGAAAGTGCACGACCACTACCTCATTCCCGCAGGCACCTGCCATTGCTCGGGCAAGGGAACCGTCGTGCTCGAGATCAGCGCCACACCGAACATTTTCACGTTCAAGCTCTGGGACTGGGGACGCGTGGGGCTCGATGGCTTGCCGCGTCCCATCAACATCGAGCGAGGCAAACGGAACATCGCGTGGGAGCGCACGAGATCGTGGGTGGAGCGGGAGCTGGTGAATGTCGTCAGCGAGGTCGCGTCAGGCGAAGGCTGGCGCGAGGAGCGCACCGGATTGCATGCGCTGGAATTCATCGAGACCCGTCGTCATTGGTTCAGCGGACCCGTTTCGCATGACACCGGCGGCGGAGTGAACGTGCTCAACCTCGTGGAAGGTCGCGAAGCGGTCGTGGAAAGTCCGGGCGGTGCCTTCGAGCCATTCGTCGTTCACTACGCCGAAACGTTCATCGTGCCGGCGTGCGTGGGCCCCTACACGATCCGACCGCACGGCGAGGCCGCGGGAACGACCTGCGCCACGCTCAAGGCCAGCGTGCGAACCTAACTGCCAAGTTCCGCCCCCGTGTCCGCTTCCCGCCCCAGCTACCTCCTTCCCGCCAGCGCACTGGCATCATCGCTCGGTTCGTTTCTCTTCGGATTCGATACCGCGGTGATTGCAGGAACGACTTCGTCGCTGCGCGAGGTGTTCGCACTGGGCGACGCACAGCTTGGGTTTGCGGTGTCGTCCGCGCTCTTCGGTGCGTTGGCGGGCGCGGCGCTCGTGGGAAAGCCCTGCGAGCGATCTGGCCGGGTGAGAACATTGTTCGTGCTTGGCGTGCTCTACCTTGTTTCGACCTTCGGTTGCGCCTGGGCGTGGGATTTCCCGTCGCTGATGCTTTTCCGCTTTGTCGGCGGACTCGCAGTGGGTGGCTCCTCCGTGGTTTCCCCCATGTATATCACGGAGATTACGCCGCCGGAGAGGCGGGGATTGCTGGTGGCGATCAGCCAGCTTGCGATCGTGCTCGGCATTCTCACAGCCCTTGTATCGAACTTCGCAATCGCGGAAACCTTTGGCCTCGCCCCTGCGGCGGGAGCCTGGCGGTGGATGTTTGGCGCGGAGGCGGTTCCGGCAACATTGTTCCTGCTCTCCGTGTCCGCCATTCCGGAAAGTCCCCGCTGGCTCGTGCATCGTGGTCGATCGGACGAAGCGCTTCGCATTCTTCAACGTCTCGGTTACGCGGATCCCTCCGCGGAACTCGCACGGATCAATGCGTCGTTTGCCGCCGGCACTGCCCGTCGGGAGTCGCTCTTCCAGCGCCGCTGGCTCAGGCCGTTGCTGCTTGTTCTCGCCCTCGCTGCCTTCAACCAGCTCGATGGCATCAACGCGATCCTCTATTACATCACCGACATTTTTCGCATGGCCGGATTCGGTGCCACCGACGCGTTCCGGCAGTCCGCACTCGTCGGGATCGTCAACCTCGTCTTCACCATCGTCGGCATGGTGCTCATCGATCGAATCGGGCGGCGCCATCTGTTGCTAATCGGCTCCGTCACTTTCGTTTTTTCCCACCTGCTCGCGGCATGGGTCTTTCTTTCCGGAACCGGTGGATGGTCCTCCGTGGTTGCCGCGGCCGGGATCGTCGCCTCGCATGCTTATTCGCAGGGAGCGGTGATCTGGGTGTGCATCAACGAGGTGCTGCCAAACACCATTCGCGCCACGGGATCCTCCGCTGCGTGTTTCGTGCTTTGGGGGCTCGCAATCGTTGTGAGCACGGTCTTCCCAATATTGATCGCGGCGTGGGGAGGCTGCCTGTTCCTCGTCTTTGCCGCGATCATGGTGCTCCAGTTTTTCGTGGTGTGGAAATTCCTCCCCGAAACAAAAGGCCGATCGCTCGAGGAGATCGAAGCATCGATGCACTGAGTGATTCCCCGGAGCTGCTGCCCTCTCTCGAAAATGAAATGTCCCAACATCATATGCGCATTATTCCGGCGGGTCTGCGCTGCAAGCGCTGAGGGGGCGCTTTTCCCGTCCGATGCCACCCAATTGCGTCATTTGAAGTGCCCCAATTTTCCATAAGTTTGGGGTGTCCTCCATCCCTCAACGACTGTTGAATGATACTGAGATCGTTTCCTCCTCAATCCGATGCAGACGACCGGGCCCGCCGGAAGTTGCGCTTTCGCTTCTCCGGCCGACGCGGCTTTTCGCTCATTGAGCTGTTGACGGTCACCGCGATCATCGTTCTGGTCGCGAGTTTTTCGACCAGTGCGCTTCGCGGATTGGCAGGAGGCGATAACCTCCAAAGTGCGGTGATCGGCATCAGCTCGACGCTGGAAGCGGCCCGGCAGGCCGCCATCGCGAGTGGTTCCTATACATGGGTGGCCATGAGTGAGGAGCGCGATCCCAAGACGGATCAACCTGCGGTCGTCGTCGCGGCGTTCACTTCGAAGGTCGGCACCCGCGGCGCGGATTTTCGGAACGGTGCCGATATGCGCCTGCTTTCAAAGGTCGTGAAATACGACGGGGTCACGTTGATGACGGAACCTCCCGGAGGCAGCAGCCTTGCCAGCCAGCTGCCCAAGGTCCATTCGAAGCACTCCCCTTCCGACAGCAATTTCAAGCCGCAGTCCGACGACCTGCCGGGCCCTTACAGGAATGTCGCCTTCGATTGGGTGGTGATCTTCAACCCGCGTGGAGAGGCGGGAATCGACTCCGACAGCGGCATGCAAAACGCGGATTCCGATAGCATCGATCTCGCCGAGGCGGTGGAATTTACCGTGGTGTCCAGCAAGGGAGACAACCCGTCTTCGAAGGAGGAAAAGTCTGCAGTCACGATTCGAGTCAACGGACTCACCGGCCAGGTCGACGTTTATCAGGCGGAAGTCAGGAAGTAGTTTCATGCGTTTTCAACGGTTTTCCGAGCCCTGTCGGACCACGCTGGCTTTCAGTCTCGTCGAGGTGGTGCTCGCCCTGGGGATCACGGCGTTCTCGATTCTGACGATCATCGGACTCTTCGGCACCGCTCTCAACAGCAACAGTGACAGCGAGGCGCGGATTCGCGCCGCGAACCTCGCGACGCTCGTTCTCTCGCAATACCAGAATGCGCTGAATGCCGGTCCTTCCTCCGGCGCGTGGACGAGTCCCTTGCCGCAGAACGTGACGTCGGATTCTCCGCCGAACGATTTCTCAACCCCCGCGATCGGCCTCACGGTTGATGGTCAGAAAGCTGGAAGTCTCGACGATCCGGATGCGGTGTGCGGATTGCGCTACATGGTTTGGAAGAGCCCGGAACTCAGCGGGGACTGCCCGTATGAGCTGATCAACTGCGCTTTGAAACTGCAATGGCCGGCGGCTGCGCTTGCCAAAAATGCGGAGGCCTCCGGCGAGTCGTTCGAGATCACCACCTCGTTCCTCGTGAAGAAGCAGCCATGAAATACGCCATTTGTTCTCGTCGCCGTATTCGGCATTCCGGCTCCGTTGCTGCGTTCACATTGGTCGAGCTTTTGGTGTCCATCACCGTCCTCGCCATCGTGGTCGTCATGTTCAGCCAGTCGCTGGGCAGCATTCTGACGGGTTGGAGCACCGCCCAGGAAAAGATGGACAATTTCGCGAAGGCGCGAACGGCGTTGAGCCGGTTGCAGGTCGATCTCAACAATCTGGTCGATCGGGGCGATCTGGCGAATTTCGGGCTCGATGGCGACCGTTCCGTTCTGGGTTTCTACACGCTTCAAAGGGGCATCGGAAGCGGTGGATCCGATGCCCGTTCGCTGAGTTACGTCGAATATGCCGCGGGAGATGATGATCGGGGGGAGCCCGCTCTGTTCCGATATCATCGAACGTTTACGTTCGCGGATGGCGATGCGCCGGAATTTCTCCCTGCGCCGACGCCTTCGCCATCGAGCACGCCGCCCGAGCCGACCCCCGAGGCCGTTGACACCTCCACGCTGGATGACCTCATCGCGGTGCGTGGCCTCGTGGGATTCTCCTATGGATTTCTTCACCCCGACGGGAACTATTCCGCGAGTTATTACAGAAATTCCTCGAACGAACCGAGCCGCGCGATCGCCGTCAAAGTAGGAGTCGTCATTACCGACAACCGCACCGCCGCGATTCTCGAAGAGCGCGGCAAGCTGGACTCGCTGGTTTCCGATCTCGAGATCAAGGACCCTCCCTCCGGTTCGAACTGGAGTCCCAAGGCGATCTGGGACTACCAGCTGGGGTTCTCCGATGCTCCGCCGACCAATCCAGGCGGGGCGGGGTCCAGTCCATCCCGAGTGGATTTTGACGATTACGGCGGACGTTTCCTCGACAGTGTTCGCTCCTTCGAGCGGACCTACACGTTCCCGTCCGGCAGCCTCACTGCAGTTCGTTGACCCGTGAAAAGCTCGTCAGATCATCGGGGTTTGAAGGCCCTTCCAAAAAGCCAACGTGGTGTCGCCCTCGTCATCACACTGCTCTTTCTCGTCGTCACGACGATCATCGTCGTCGCGTTCCTTGTGCGGTCGCAATCCGACTACCAGGCAAGCGCCAGCTACAGCGCATCCGTCCAGTCCGAGGCGCTTGCCGCAAGCGCTGCCGACCAGGTCATTGCGAATTTTCTCGCGGAGATTGCCGATCCCGACAACTCCACGACCCATAAGCTGGGGAACGACCTCACATGGTTCGAACCGAAGGATAAGGGTGGGACATTTCCGTCGATGATTCCGGAGATCGCGACGAACTTCGGCGGCGCCCGGAACAACCTTATCAAACAAAGCCTCGCGTCGACGCCATTCTATTCCAACGCCCAGCCTGTCGCGAGTTCGGTCAAAAGCTCCGAGGGGGAGCGTCCTGTCAGCGGAAGACGTTGGGATCTTCCCCGGTTGCTGCTTGATGACAGCGGGCTACAAGCCGGCGATTTCGACAACAGCAATGTCCCGGACTGGATTTACGTGCGGGAAAACGGCGAAACCACCACATCTCCCGATGAGAACATCGTCGGCCGATATGCCTACAACGTCTATGATGTTGGGGGATTGTTAAACGTTAATGTTGCCGGCCACGAAACCTCTGCAAAGGCGGAGGATATTGCCCTCAAAGGAGCGCTCGCTTTTGCGGATCTCACGCAAATTGGGCTTAACGGAAATGCTGTCGATGAGATTGTCGCGTGGCGCGCTCCTCATGTGGACTGGGCGGACATTGGAAACCCGGATGCCGATATCTCGGGTTCGCCGCTATCCATCCTCGATTTTCTCCGCCTGGGTTCAAACGTGGGTTGGATGAAAAACCCGGCCATCGATTCGACCTCGGGAGCGAACCAGTTTCTGTCGCGCAGAGATTTGCTTCGCTTCTTCGAGGAAAAGGGATTCGACTCGAAACTACTTCCCTTTCTCACTCATTTCAGTGTCGATGCGGATGCGCCCACATTCAGTCCCGACACGGAAATCCTTCTCGTCAATGCGAAGAAACCCAGTGGCGGAGCACAACCCAGCAAATTGCTGGAGAGCCGGGCGACCGACACGGTGAACCCCTCGGATCAGAAGAGAATCAATCCTCCGCGTTTCGCAAATGACACCCTGATAGGCGCCTACAAGCTTCCCAACGACAAAACCGTCGAGGCTCCCGTTCTGTTCAAGCGCTTTCCTCTGAGCCGTCTCGCGCTAGTTCGAACGGACCCTTCGGCGCGGGCTGCCGCCGGCTCCACCGAAGAACTCACGCAACGGTATTTCGGGCTGGTGAGTGGAGGCGACGACTACACCTGGCAGTATAAAGACGAAGAGGGGGAGACCGAGCACATCAAGACCCTCGACGAGGTTGCGGCTGCGAATCGTGAGCCAAACTTTTTCGAGATTCTCAAGAGTGTGATCCAGGTTGGATCCTTGGGGCAGCATCGAAATCCGGTTCGACAAGACGCGAAGATGTCCCTGGAGCCCCAAGGAAATCGCGTCGACGATCATATCCTGCGGATCGGCGCGGCCATCATCGATCAGGCCGACGAAGACAGTTACCCGACACGCATTCGTTTCCTCTACGATCAAAATTCGGGATTGGGAGAGATCTATGGTGTCGAGGATCTGCCTTATATCTACGCCATGAAATTTACCGGGTTCGGAAAAAAGGACTCTCCCAAGCAGCATTATTTCATAGCGCAGCCGGTCCTCTGGAATCCTCATAATCCGCAGCGAAGAAAAGATACAACCGACGTGCCCGAAAAGTTTCAGATCAAGCCGCTCAAGCCCAATGGTCCAATTTCAATCCAGATGTCTAGTAAAGGCAAGGACGCCAACAATCCTGGAGTATCGATTGCAAACCAATTCAATCAATCGACCACGATTAGTTTCGATTGGAAACCCAATGACGAGAATTTTCGTCAACCGCAGACTCTCCTTTCAAAATCGTATCCTCTTAATGCCAATGTGCAGGGTGGTCCCGGGCTGGCAGTTCATCCAAAGGATAACGAAGTTTACGCCCCTTTAAACCCTTATTCTTCGGCTACTCCGGTTGGTTTTTACATTGGACAACATGGGGTCGATGCCGGTGACGACGCACAAACGGTCAGATACGGGTCCGGGACTGCCCAGTTCCAGTTGCAATATCGAGCGCCCAACGGTGCCTATTACACTTACGATCGCTTGTGGTTCACTCCTGAGGCGGTGAAGGCATCAGATCACAAGGACCATCCGGCGACGCCGACATTTGGCTCCCTTTTCTCGGGCCGGGAGGATCCTCGAAATCCGTCAAAGCTGCGTTCGGAAGCCATTTACCAGAAAAGCGACCCGAGGTCGCAGCGATTTATCTGGACGAGTGACCTTATGTATTTTTGCGGATTTTCCGCCGACACTTCATTTCGCTACGCGTTGGCGGAGGGCACTGGCCCGGGCTGGTATCGGGGGATCTTTTCCAAAATAAATGGTGGTGGAGACCGCGAGCCAACGGGGTGGGATGAATCAAAGGATTACGTAGATCTCTGGAAATTCGGTAATCAGAAAAATCCCAGCAATGACCGCAAACTCCGAATCGATATGGGCCACCTTTCCATTAACCGAGATGTGGAGCAATTGGGAGGATGGGGCTTCTACTATAGCGACCACGACGGGGTTATCCGACGCGCAATGGCTGGGGGGATGAGTAATGCGGTTCTGAAAAGCCTTGCGGAGGGATCTCCCCCCAGCGACCAAAGTCTTTCCGCTCAAATGAATCCATCATCCCCGGACAGACCGCTGCCGATGCAGGCTAATGCCTTGGATTTGGCAAACAAAAAGGATTTGGCCAAAAATTTCTATCACAGCCGTCCGATCGTTTTGAATCGGCCCTTTCGATCAGTTGGCGAGCTTGCCTACACCTTTCGGGACGTTCCTTGGAAGAACATCGATTTTGCCTTTTCGGAAAGCGGCGACACGGGCCTCCTTGATGTCTTCACGATTTATGAAAATGAGGGCCAGGCCGACTCAGCCACGCCGCTCGTCGCCGGGAAAGTTAATTTGAATACCGCGCCAAAGCCGGTTCTCAAGGCCCTCCTTGCCGGGACCGCCAAATACCTGCCGACAGACTCCTCCAACACCTTTGAGGACTTGGACGAGATCGATTCTCTGACTGAGCGGCTCGTTGAATACCGATCCACCGCCGGAAGCCCAAACACTTCGGAAAACGGTGTAAATGGTCCGCTTCGAAGCCTCGCGGAACTTGTTGGGCGGGTTTATTCTTCGGGTAAAAGTGATTTCGGAGAAGCGTCCTTCGTTGGACTTCATCCGGAACAGGTCGCTTCAGGGGAGGATGCCGTAAAGGGGGAACGCATTTCTGCCGTAACGCGTGCACTGGCAGATGTCGGCACCACGCGAACTTGGAATGTGATGATCGATCTTGTGGCGCAATCCGGCAGGATACCAAAAGATCGGCAACTTCAGGATTTCAGTGTCTCCTCGGAGTCGCGCTGGTGGGTGTTCGTTTCCATTGACCGCTTTACCGGGAAAATACTCGCACACTCGGTTGAGCGCATCGTGGAATGAGACCCGCTCACCCCAAACTTTTCGATGAAACATCAGGTCATTCTTTCTATTTTTGTCGCAAGCGGATTGATCGCGTTTTCCCAAGCTGCTTTCAGCCAGGAAACCGCGGAAATTCCTCCGCCGAAGTTTCCAATCAAGCTGCGCGCCAACGAAAATGCGCAATGGACGATCGACATTCGAAAAAAAGGGGGGAGGGATTCTTCAAATTCCAATGAGGCTGAGGAACAGAAACGTCCAAGCCAGATCGTTCTCACAAAGACCGGGCCCATCTATCGCGAGGAAGCCAACGGGGCAACGCAGTGGATTTTCGTCACGGATGGCGGGATTTATCGTCTAAATAAACCGCCCGGGAGCCAGAATTGGGAGCGTGTGGAGAACTCGGTTTACCTGGACGCCCAGAACTACAGCGATTCCGATTTCGAGAGTTTTAACTGGATCGGCGAAAAGAACTACAAGGGGGTCCAGGTGTTGGACAACGTGCCGGTTTATTACTTCGAGGAGACCAGTCACCTTCCAATTACCCGGCAGGACGAACTTCATTACGATGTCGGCAGCGCAATGAGCGGCGACGCCAGTTACGAGTTCGTCGCCAAGGCGTGGCTCGATGCGAAGACGCTTCTTCCGGTCCGGTTTGAGGACAACAGGCAGGTGCAGACCTACACGTTTGGTGCTGCGCCGAACGGCCGCTTGAGTCCGCCGGCAGAAGTGCTCGCGGCCCTGAAAAAGTGGGTGGAAGATGTTAAAAGAATGAACCGGTAGCGGTTCGAGTTTTCCTGGATTGCAGCCATCCGGAATCGGGTCTACGGGCTTGAGCAAAACAAGCTGACCGCTGACTCCGCGAAAATGATACGGCACTCGGCGAAAATGCCACTATCGCCGAGGGGTCGGGAGGTCGTTTGCTCGTTGCCAATCAAGTTCCCAACAAATGCCAATCCATTCCTTTCGCTCTCTGCTGCAGTTTCTGGCTGTTGGCTTCACCGCCTTCGCCGCTTCCCACTCGTTTGGTCTGACCGTCCTAACCAACGACGGATTTACCGACGATAATCAGCCGATCCCGGGAACCATTAACTATGAACAACCCAACCAGACCTCGACCTACGGCTCCAATGTTTCGGGGCCGGGGATGAACTGGACGGTGGCTCCCGGTGTCAGCGAGATTGTCGGCACCCCGGACATTTCCCTTCTATGGTCGACGGGGTTTTTCCAGACCTACACGAACTGGGATGGCCGCGGCAATGTGGTCCAACTCGACTCCTTCACGCCGCCGATCCAATCCCCGATCTTCCACATCCTGTTCACGCCCACGGCGGAGTTTGCGGTGAGTCTGGTCTCCTTTGACCTCGATGCGTGGGCGGGATCTCCGGATGGCGATGTGGTCGTGGAGTGGACCCTGTCGAATGCGACTTCCTCGTTGATTTACGGGTCCGGACAGTTCTCCAAACCCGCCTTGCTGGGAGGCCGGGAAACCATTTTTGTGAACTACACCGGTCTGGCTGGTCAGCCGCTTTTGCTGACATTCCACCAGACCGGAGGGGATGGCAGTTATCTCGCTCTCGACAATCTGACGTTCGATCAGGTCGTAGCGGTCCCGGAGGCGTCGACGACCGCATTTGTTGGCGTGGGGCTCGCGGCTTTGGCGATTGCGGGACGACGCCGGCGCAATGGGGGGCGCGGGGAGTTCTGACGGTGCTTTGTCAGGGGATGGCTGCATCCGGCATCGATATGTCGGATGCACTGCCTGAGTGACTCGCGTTGCGACAGCGCGTTTAATGCCGTGGAGATGGACGGCAGTCTCCGCGGCCGCGAGGCGAATTCGCATTGGTTCAATCTTTTCAATGCCGTGGCCTCCCAGGCCGCGATGGGAGCGCCGATCATCCTGCTGGCGAATTCCCTGCACGCCTCCTCGCTCTTCCTCGGAATCATCACGGCGCTGTCGCCGCTGGGGACGATGCTTCAGCTTCCGACGGCGCGCCTTTTGCACGTCTCCGAGTATAGGACCACGTTCTTTGTCGGCTGGCTGCTGCGGACGGTTTTCATCTTCCTCGTCGCCCTGTTGCCGCTGCTCCCGTTCCTTGATCCGGCCGCGAAGCGGGGCACGTTGCTGGCGGTTCTCGTCACGTTCAATGTCCTCCGCGGGATTGCGACGGCGGCGTGGTGGCCGTGGATTGCGGAGCTGATTCCCGAAGAGCGCCGGGCGCGCTTTCTCGCCCGGGACCAGCTTTTCACCTACATCGGCGGGGTCTTTGCCCTGGCGGCCTACGGGGCTGTGATGAGCGAGAATTCCTCCGCGACGGAGTTTGCCAGGACGTTTTTGGTCGGTGGGATCTGCGGAGTGGTCAGCCTCGGCTTTCTGAAGCGCATGCCAAATCCGCCAGCCAGCCGCCGGGCGCGTGAACCCGGGGCGCCGGTCAACTGGCGGGAGGTTCTCGCGAAGCGGTCCTTTACGCAACTCATCGGGCTGAATGTGCTCCTGCTGCTGGTGATCGGGAGTTTGAATGTCTTCGCGATCCAGTTCCTGCGCGACGTGTGCGACTTCTCCGCGGAGTCGATTCTCTATCTGTCGGCGGTGATGTTTCTGGGTCCACTGCTTACGCTCCATTTTCTGGGCAACTGGACCGATCGCCGCGGGCCCGGCCTCCCGCTTCTCGGTGTGCTGGGCACCTATGGGATCGTCGTTACGGGGTGGTTGTTGATCGCGCTGGGAGTATTGCCTTGCGCGCCTGGATTGATCGCGGTGCTGCAGGTGCTGGCCGGCACGGCGTCAGCCGCGTTCAATGTCGCGAACATGCACCTTGCGTTGAAAGTGATCCCGGAAGTCGGTCGCAACCGACTGCTTGCGCTTTTTACGGTCGTCACGAGCCTTTCCCTTGCGGGGGCTCCGGTGCTTTTTGGCTGGTTGCTTGACGCCATTGGCAACCGGCATTTCGTCTTCGCCGGTCAGGTCTTCCAGCGGCATGCTGTGTATTTCGGGATTCTTTTCCTCCTGGTCGGCATTGCTTTTGCGGTGGCCGTTTTCTGGCTGCCCGACCGTTCCGGCCGGGAACGGAACGGGCTCTGAGCGCCGGCGTTCCTCGCGGTATTCACTGGGTCGTTTTCCGGTTTTGGAGAAAAAGAACCGGCTGAGCTCGTGCACCGAGCTGAAACGCATTTGTTCGGCAATTTCCGCCAGGCTCAGGTCCGTGTGGGCGAGCAGGTGGGTGAGGTGCTGGAGCCGCACGCGCTGAATTTCCTGCTTTGGGCTGTGACCGAGATACTGCGCGAACAGTGCCTTGATCGTGGTGAGCGAAAGCGGGGAAAGCTGTGGAAGCTCCGACACGCGGATCGGGTCGCGCGGTGCGGTGAGGCGGATGTGACGGACGATTTTGCGGATGTGTTCATCCGGGATGGCGAGCACGTCGGTGGAGTCGCGTTGCACGACATCCGCGACCGGCACCGTGAGCGACGGGATGGCGGTTTTTCCCCCGAGCATTTGTTGGTGGAGAATCCGTGCCGCGTTGCGTCCGATTTCGAACCCGGGAAACGGTGTCGTGCTGAGCGCGGGAAGCGTGGAGTAGCAGTAGATGAGGTCGTTGCCAAAGCCAACGACCGCGAGTGACTCCGGGATGGTGATTCCGAGAGCGTCCGCCGCGCGCAACACCACGGCGGCCAGCGCATCGTCAACGACGAACAGACCCGTTTGCGGCGGGAGGGTTTCGAGGAAACTCATGACCTCCGCCTGGATTTCCTGCCACGACGTGGGCTTCCAGAGCGGCCGGCCCTTGAGGTAGTGCACGTGGGGCTCGATGGCGTAACGGCGCAATTCGTCGCGGAATCCCTTGAGCCTTTGCCGCGCGTAGCGGCGGATGCCGGGAGCAAATTGCGGTTCGCGATAAAAGGTCTCGCCCCGCGCGAGGAAGGCGAAGTGCCGCACCGCGCATTCGACGAGATGCGCGGCCGCGCGCCGGCCGATTTCGAGGTTGTCGGGCACCACGCGGGGAAATCCTCCGTCGGGCCCTTCCGTGCTGGTGAGCACGACCGCAACCTCGTTTTTTCGAAAGGCTTCCAGCTCCTGTTCCGTCGCTCGAAAAAGAATGATGCCGTCGCCCCGCCAGTTCTCGTCGAGCGTCACCGGGGCCATTTCGCCGTAGGAGTCGTTTTCAGTGACCAGCTGCCAGGCTTCGTTCTCGCGCATGTAGGAGACGATGCCTTCGAGCACCTGCGGGCAGTAGGAACTCCAGACGGGGTAACGCACGGCTACGACCCGTCGCTTTTTCCTCGGCGGAACGTGCGCGCTTTGCAGGGGAAACATTGGGGAGGTCTTTAAATAATTTCCGTCGGGCGGATTTGCCAGCCAATTGGCGATTTTGCCGTCACATGGCCGCGGCGTCTTTGTGGAAGATACCATGGCCATGTCACCCCGTTCCGGATCTGCCGTTACCGATTTGTTGTCGTCCCGTTTTCAACGCCGGGTCCTTTTGAGGATCGCCTGCGCCCTGGCATTTGCGGTCCAGGCGTTGAGCGCGGCGCCTTCGATCAGCACGGACAAAACCAGCTACGCAGCCGACGAGTCGATTCGCGTGAGCTTCGCCGGCGGACCGGCGAGCGCGACGGATTGGGTGGGGATCTATCCGGAAGGGACCGTGCCGAGCGGAGATCCGCCGTCGTTGATGTGGTTTTACACGAATGGGACCCAGCAACCCGGGAATGGCCGGTCGGAGGGCACCTTGACGTTCCCGCCCGGATTGGGCAGCGGGCGCTATGCGGCGTGGTTTCTGGCGAGTGATGGCTATTCCGTGCTCGCGGGGCCGGCGGTGTTTGAAGTTGCCGCGGAGGTGCCGGCGTGGCGTGTCGATGCCATTCGCTTGAGGCATGCAGTGGTGGGCAACGCCTACTCGGGCAGGATTCGCGCTTATGCGAGCGCACCCTCGCTCCGGCGCTTTCAAAAGGTGTCCGGCCCGGCGTGGTTGCAGGTGAATGCGGACGGAAACGTCTCCGGAACGCCCGGCCCGGGCGACGTCGGAATCAATACATTTCGAATCCGACTTGAGACTTTCAAACCGGGAATGCCCGCGGAGGTCCCGCTGGCGATTGAAGTCTTTCCCGTCGGGCAGGAGCACGTGTCGGAACTCACCGTGATGAGTTTCAACGGCTGGCACGAGTGGAACAGCGTGGTCAACGGATTCGAGAAGGCGGTCTACGCCATCGTGCGGTCGGGAGCCGACATTATTGGACTGCAGGAATCTTCTTCCACCCGTGCGCAGCAGATGGCGGATGAACTCGGCTGGTTCCGGGTTCCAACGGGCACGGGGACCGCCCAGATCATCAGCAAATATCCCATCGTGGCGACGCACTCCGTTGGCGGCATTGAGAGCGGACGCGTTGTGGGTGCAACCATCCGTCTCGCCCAGAATCCGCAGCGTCAGGTGGTGATGTTCAACACGCACCTCGACTACCAGTTCTATGGTCCGTATGCCGCTTACGAGAACGGCGCCACCGAGGCGTCGGTGCTCGCCGAGAACAACCGCTCGCAACGCGTGGCGCAGATCACCGCCGTGCTGGCGGGAATGGCCCAGGCGATCGCCAATGCGGACGTCAACCCGGTGTTTTTGACGGGGGATTTCAATGCGCCTTCGCACTTGGACTGGACTGCCGCCACGGCGGAGCAGCACGGCGGGGTGGGACCCGTGGCGTGGCCGGAGAGCCTCCGTGTCGTGCAGGCGGGACTCGTGGATTCCTTCCGTGCCATGCATCCCGATCCCGTTCTTGAACCCGGAAACAGCTGGTCAACGATTCACAAAGGCACCGAGCCACAGGACCGGATTGACTTCGTCTATCACCGTGGGAAGGCGCTGCATCCCGTTTCCTCGGAACTCTATGCCACCGAGGTGCAGACCACGGTCGGATCGTGGACAACGTCACCGGATCCGAAAGGCGCCGTCGCCGGCAACACGTGGCCGAGCGACCACTTCGCGGTCAAGACGACCTACCGGCTCGACCCCGTGGATTCGGACAACAATTCGCTGGGCGATGCCTGGGAGCGGCGGTGGTTTCAGCGACTTGGAAACGATCCCGGAGATGATCCGAACTTCGACGGAGTGAACAATCGTCGGTCCATGCTGCTGGCGGTTTCGCCAACGATCTACGAACCGCCGATTCGTTCGGTGGACCCCGGATCGCCCAACAGGGTCACGGTTTCCCTGTCCGATCAGGCGTGGGGACGCGGCTATCGCGTCGAGCGATCCGTCGATCTCAAGCAGTGGACGCCTCTGTGGCAGTTCGATGATGATGTCTTCTTCTCGAGCCCGGCGATTGTCGGCGTTTCGCGTATTCGCTCCGGCGAATGGCTGATCCAGATCCAGGACAACAGCGACGCGCCGTTCGTTTTCTATCGGACGCGCCTCCTCTCGGAATGAATCGTGGAAATCCGTGTCCCGACTCCTCGTTCACCTGAACTTCTTCGCGCAGCCTGGTGTCGGGAATTCGCATCGAAACTCTTGTCGAGGCGAATTTTTTGGATACGCGTTTTTCCATGAAAGCGACAATTCGCGCGCTTGCGGCGCTGTTTTCGTTTCCAATCTCTCCGCTCAACTCACGGTGACTTACTCGGACGGCGAGGTGAATGCCTCAGCCTACAACACAAGCCCTCCGAATGACCCACTGACACTCTCGGTTCCCGTCGGTTCCGCTGAGCAGACCGGTCAGATCACCGGTTCGGGAGACGTAATCAAGACCGGTGAAGGCATCCTCGGGCTCTCGAGCCCCGGGACAAACTACACCGGCACGACGACGATTGCGGAGGGCACGCTGGTCATCGCGAACACGATTTTCTTCGACAGCCCGATTGACATTACCGCGGCGGGGCAGCTTGTGCTGGATGGCAGCGGCGCGGTGGTGCTCCACAAAGGCATCAGTGGCGCAGGCAGCGTTGGTGTTTCCGGTGGTCCTGCAGGTGTTGCGTATCTGAGGGGTGACAACAGCGGGTTCACCGGCACGTTCACGTTGCCTCAGGGTTCGGGCACAGTGGTGTGGATCCACGAGAACGGTGGAAGCGCCACCGCCCGCTGGGACCTCAGTGGTGCAGCCGCGAGCATTTCAACGACCACCGGCGACCATACGGTGAAACTCGGGGCCCTCTCGGGCTCGAATCCGGATACGGTTCTCGGAGGCGTTGCGGATCCTGGGGTGCCACACACCGCGATCTTCGAGATTGGTGCCTTGGACACGGACACAACCTTTGCGGGTCGATTTGTGGATAATGCCTTTAGCGTAGCGGCTCTCACGAAGGTTGGCGGCGGGACGCTCACGCTCACGGGAGCTAGTGATTACACCGGCCTCACCATGGTGAACGGAGGCACGCTGGCCTTCGTAGCGGGCGGCAGCTTGACGCGGACAGGGGAAATTCGCGTGGGAACGGGCGGAAACACTGGCACTCTGGCGATTGCGGACGGAGTGGTTTCCATCCGCGGCGATCTCACCCTCGGCGAAAACGGCGGCGCAGGCACCCTCACCATCGGGGCCAATGGAGTGGCCGTGGTGGAGGAGGGGGCGGGATTGACGGTCGGCGGGACGGACGGCACCGGCACGGTCAATCTCCAGGCCCTCGGTGAGCTGTGGGTTGGAGGCGTTGATGGCATTCAGAAATCCGATGCGGGAGCGGCGAACTTTAACTGGGCGGGTGGAACGCTCCACGTCGGAGACAGCGACCTTAGCACGTCTGTGCCGATGACCCTCTCCGAGATTTCGATTCTGGATACCGGAAGCAAAAATGCCACGCTGGCCGGGACTCTCACTGGCCCGGGAGGTCTTATCAAGACGGGTGATGGCGCGGTGACGCTCACGGGTGTAAGCGACTATGCGGGGCCTACTGTTGTGCGCTCGGGCGCGTTGGTCCTTGCGGATGGCGGATCTCTTGCGACGCAGAGTCTTCAGGTCGGTTCACCGTCCGAGGCGGGCGCCGTCACCGTCTCAAGTGACGCGGGCACCGCCACCCTTTTTGCCCGCGAGCATATTGCCCTCGGTGCGGAAAACGGGGGAGGCTCCGGCACGCTTGCCATCGGAGACGGTGGTGTGGTCACGCTCGGGGAGGGCGCAAGGCTGACCGTCGGTCAATGGGCGGCGGGCACGGTGAAACTCGAAACCGGTGGCACGCTCAACGTTGGCGGTGTCGGCGGCATCGTGAAAGGGGCCGGGATGGCAACGTTCGAGTGGTCCGGCGGCACTCTTCGCGTTGTGAACAGCGACCTCACCGCGGATGTTCCGATGACGCTCTACGGCACGTCGGTTTTTGACACGAATGGCTTTGACGCGACGTTGCTGGATCCGCTCACCGGCGTGGGCGGCTTTACCAAGACCGGAGCGGGCACGCTCACGCTCGCAAGCCCCTCGAGCAACTACACTGGCGCGACAACGATTGCCGAGGGCACCGTTGCGATTTTGGGAAATCCTTCTTTCAACAGCCCCGTTGCGATTGCAGCGCAAGGGGAGCTTGTGCTGGGCGGTGGTGACGTGCGGCTCCACCAAGGCCTTGGTGGCGAGGGAAATGTGACCGTCGCGGGGAAGACGACCGTCCGCCTCAGAGGAGATAACGGCGCGTTTGGCGGCGTGTTTACAGCACCCACCGGGGCGCGCGGGGTGATCTGGCAGAGTGAAAGCGCCGGCAGCGCCGCCGCGAGGTGGGATCTGAGCGGCAACTTAGCGGTGGTCGACACCGGCGATGGGGATCAAACGGTGATGCTCGGCGCCCTCTCGGGCTCGAATCCCAACACGATTCTCGGCGGCTCGAATGGAACGGGCGTGAAGACGTTGCAGGTCGGCGCGCTGAATGCCGACACGGTGTTCGCGGGCCGGATTGTGGACCAGCACGACGGCGGCACGCAGACGGTTGCTCTCACGAAGGTTGGCACGGGCACGCTGACGCTGACCGGCGCAAGCACCTACACCGGGCCTACGACCGTCAGCGCGGGCCGCCTCGTTGTGAATGGCTCGCTTGCGAGCGATGTCACGGTCGAATCGGGAGCCGTTCTCGCCGGCACGGGCACGGTGGGGGACATCACTCTCACGGATGGTGCTCAGCTGCAGCCTGGCGAGTCCATTGGCGCGTTGCACGGCGGGACGTTCACATGGGATGGGGGAGGCGTGATGGTCTTTGAGTTGGGAGCGGATGGAGCCTCCGATCAGCTTGTGCTCAGTGGCGATTTCCTCAAGGGCACGAGTGGCGGATTTGCCTATGCATTTACCTTCGTCGATGCAGGCTGGGAGGTGGGGCAGACCTATGACCTCGTGACGTTCAACGCAATTTCGTTCGATCCGGAGGACTTCAGTTTCACAAATGCGGACGGATTTGACGGCGAGTTCACATTGGGCGATGGCAAGCTCCAGTTCACGCTGCTCGCCGTGCCCGAACCTTCGACGGTCGCGCTGATCTCGCTGGCGTGTCTTGTTCTGTTGTTTCAACTGCGCCGCAGGCGATGGATTTGAACGGCAGCACAGTCGGGAGGCCGATAGCTTTTTGATTTCAACGCAGACTGCAAAGAATCACCCTCAAGCGTTCCACCGTGTCCTCCCAATTCTCCTCCCTTCTCACGACTCTTTTCCGGTGTGGTCTCGCGCTTGCAGTCTGGCTTGCGGCGAGCGGCCTTTGCGCCGACGGCGGCAAATACGATCCACCGATCAGAGTTCACCCGCATCCACCGGATGTGAAACTGGAGAGGCCGCCCCGGCTGGAGGATTCGCGAGCGTTCTCGATCATCGTGCTTGGTGACCCGCAGAGCTACGTGAAGTTCGACATCAACCAGCCGCTTTTCGAACTGCTCACGGCCTGGGCGGCCGCTCAAAAGGAGGTGCTCAACGTGAAGACCGTCCTGTGCACGGGTGACCTCGTCGAGCACAACGACCGTGTCTTGGAACCGGGGCGAACCTACGAGGAGAGAAAGGACGGAAACCAGACGAGCGCGAACCAGTGGGCCAGTGTCTCACGGGCCTTCGAGCGTCTCGATGGCGTGTATCCCTATGTTGTCACGACCGGCAATCACGATTACGGCGCCGAAAACGCGGAGAACCGAAACACGCAATTCCCGAAGTATTTCCATCCCGCGAGAAACCCCCTTTGGGAAAAGACGCTCGTTGCGATGGCAAAGAGCGCTTCCGGGCAGCCGACGCTGGAAAACGCGGCGTATGAGTTCACGGATGAAATTTGGGGAAATCTCCTGGTGGTGACACTGGAGTTTGCGCCGCGCGACGAGGCGATTGAGTGGGCGCGAAGTTTGATCTCTTCCGGCAAGTATGCCGGCCACAAGGTGATCCTCCTTACACATGCGGTTTTGGATACGAACGGGAAACCGATCGAGCGTTCCGATTACAAAGTCTCTCCCCGCAACGAAGGCGAGCAGGTCGTGGAGAAGCTGATCCGGCCCTCGAAAAACATCCGGCTCGTGGTGTGCGGGCATTCGGGCGATCCCCGAACGATGTCGGCGTTGAAAACCGAGCGGAATGCCGAGGGCAAGCCGGTGCCCATCATGATGTTCAACCCGCAGGCCATCTCCGGATGGGACGGCAATGGAGGGAATGGCTGGGTGCGCATTCTCGAATTTCGAAGCGATGGAAAAACCATCAAGGCGAGGACATATTCTCCGCTCTTCGCGGCCTCGCAGAAAACCGAGTCCCTCGCATGGAGCACCGATTCCAAGGACGAATTCGAGATCGCCATCGATGAGGCCCCGTCGAGCCAGTGAGGGAAGGCAACCTTTGGAGCCTTATGACGAGTGGCTCCTGAGGTAGGATTCGAACCTACGACCAATCGGTTAACAGCCGATCGCTCTACCGCTGAGCTACTCAGGAATTCGCCTCGTTGGGAGCGGGAGAGGAAAACATGCATCACGGCAGATTTCAACCCCGAATTGTGGATTTGAGGGTTCGGCGCTTGGCGGGACTTTTCGCTTCAGTAGACTGCGCGCGATGATGGCGACGGCGAAGGGGATTCTGAAGAGCGTTTTCGGTTACGAGACGTTCCGGCCACTCCAGGAGGAGATCGTTTCCGACGTGATGGCGGGGCGCGATGTGTTCGCGCTGCTGCCGACGGGCGGCGGAAAGTCGCTCTGCTATCAATTGCCCGCGTTGATGCTCGACGGGCTCACGTTGGTGGTGTCGCCGTTGATTGCGCTGATGAAGGATCAGGTCGACGGGCTCACGGAGAATGGCGTGGCGGCGACGTATTTGAATTCCGCGCTCGACGCGGGTGAGTCGCGCCGGAGGTTGCGCGGGCTGCACCAGGGCGAGTTCAAGTTGCTGTATGTGGCGCCGGAGCGGTTGCTGCTGTCAGGCTTTCTCGAGGATCTCGGAAAGTGGAATGTGCGGCTCATTGCGGTGGACGAGGCGCATTGCATCAGCGAATGGGGACACGATTTTCGGCCCGAGTATCGGCGATTGAGCGAGCTGCGTGCGGTGTTGCCCGAGGTGCCGATGGTGGCGCTGACCGCGACCGCGACGGCGCGCGTGCGCGACGACATTGTGGATAGGCTGGCGCTGCGGGATCCAGCGATTCACGTCGGCAGCTTCAATCGCCCGAATCTGCTCTATCGCGTCCAGTCGAAGAGTGGTGCGTTTGATCAACTGCTCGATTTTCTCGCGCGACGACCGACCGAGAGCGGGATTGTTTATTGCCTCTCGCGAAAGTCGACGGAGTCGCTGGCGAACCGGCTCTCGGAGAAGGGAATCCCGGCGAGGCCGTATCATGCGGGGCTCGGCCCGGAGGATCGCGCGGCGAATCAGGAGGCGTTTTTGCGCGATGACGTGCGCGTGATCTGCGCGACGATTGCCTTCGGGATGGGGATCGACAAACCGAACGTGCGCTTCGTGGTGCACTACGATCTGCCGCGAAACCTCGAGAGCTATTATCAGGAAACCGGGCGGGCGGGACGCGACGGCCTGGCCTCGGAGTGCCTGCTGCTTTACAGCCGCGGAGACATTCTCAAGCAGAAGCGCCTGATCGAGGAGAAACCGGGTGACGAGGAGCGCGAGGTTGCGCTGCGGCAGCTCAACGCGATGGCGGAATTCGCCGAGAGCGGCGAGTGCCGGCGAAGGGCCGTGCTGCGGTATTTCGGCGAGGAGTTTGCCGAGGAAAATTGCGGGAGCTGCGACAACTGCCTGTCGCCACGCGCGGAGATCGATGTGACGATTCCGGCGCAGAAATTTCTCTCGTGCCTGTATCGCGTGCGGCAGAGAAGCGGCTGGAGCTTCGGGCTGAATCACATCGTCGACGTGCTGCTGGGCTCCAAGGCGAAGGCGATCGTCGAGCGTGGGCACGATCGCCTGCCGGTGCATGGCATCGGCAGGGAACTCAGTGCGGATGAATGGAAACATCTCGCCGGAGAGCTGATCCGCATGGGATATGCGACGCGGTCGGAGGATCGGTTCGCGACGGTGGACCTTACGGATGCCGGTCTCGCGCTTCTCAAGTCCCGGGGTCCGGTGCGCGTGCGGCAGGCCATGGCGAAGCCGGCGAAGGCGCGGCGAAGGATCAAGGAGGAGTTTGCGTTCGACCAGGCGCTCTTCGAGGCGTTGCGAAAGCTGCGTCGCGAGATCGCCGATGCGCGCGACGTGCCGGCGTATGTGATTTTCTCGGACGTCTCGCTGCGCCACATGGCGCGGCATTATCCGGATTCCGACCTCGCGTTCGAGGCGACGCCGGGTGTTGGCAGAAAGAAGGCCGTGGAGTTTTCGCGGCGATTTCTCGCGTTGATTCGCGATTACGTCGCCGCGAACGGCCGTGAGGTGTTCACCGACTAGCCGAGGAAAATCGCGACGCCCATCATGGCGATCGCGGCGCCGGCGAGGCGCACCATCGGTGCGGTGGAAAGCCGCTGGATTCCGACGCCGAGTGCGATCCCGGTGGCGTGGAGCAGCGCAGTGGCGGCGACGAAGCCGAGCGCATAGGTCACGCCCGAAGTGTTTGCCGGCATTTCGGCACCGTGCGCGTGGCCGTGGAAGAGCGCAAACAACGCGACGAGCGGCAGCGCGGCGGCAAGCGGCATGCGGACCGCAAACGTGATGAGGAGGCCGAGGATGAGAACCGATGCGGCGATTCCGGGCTCCATCATCGGCAGCGACAGACCGGTCATTCCGAGAGCGCCGCCGACAGCCATGGTTCCGACGAAAGCAGCAGGGATGGCCCAGATGGCACGTCCACCGATCTGCGCCGCCCAAAGCCCGATCGCAAGCATCGCGAGCAGGTGATCCAGACCGAAGAGCGGGTGCTGGAATCCATGGGCGAGGCCGCTGACGCCCGTGCCGGGATGCGCATGGGCGAGCGTGGGAAGCGCGGAAAGAGCAAGCAGGACGAGGGTGGGCTTTTTCATGGCGATGTCGCTGATTCGTTAATGCGCCTCCATCCCGTCGGGCGCAACCTCAAAGTCACTCAGTCGTGGTCGTGAGCGTGTTTCCCGGAGCCGGGCGGAGGGACGGAATCCCAGCGGGCGAGCGATTGTTCGTGCAGATGACGGCGGCGGGTCCATCGGCTGACCAACCCGTAGCGAGGGCTCAGCAGCAGTGCGAGGAGGAAGATCACCCCGAGCGTGAGGACGATGCATGAGCCGGACGGGAGATTGAGCCAGAACGAAATCAGCAGCCCAAGGCATGAGCCGACCATGCCCAGAATGCCGCCGCCCCAGAACATCGCGGAGTAGGAGTCGGAGAACAGGTAAACGGTCGCCGCGGGTGCGATGAGCATTCCCAGCGCGAGAATGACGCCCACGGCCTGCAGGGAGGAGATCATGGTGAGGACCAGGGCGCCCATGAGGATGAGGTTCATTGCGTTGACGGCGACGCCCTGACTTGCCGCGACGGATGGCTCGAACATCGAGAGCAACAGCGGCCGCTCGAGCGCGACGAGGCAGGGGAGAACGAGGATCGCCACCACGTAAATGGTCCAGAGGTCCGCATCGGAAAGGCCCAGGATGTTTCCAAAGAGATAGTGGTGAATTTCGACGCGCACCGGCGAGATGCTGAGGAGCACTAGGCCCAGCGAGAACGAACACGCGAAGAGAAGCCCCAGCGCGGTGTCCTCCTTGATTCGCGAACTGTTCGCGATCAATTGGGAGCCCAGCGCGACGAGCAGCGCGGCGATGAGTGCGCCAAGGAAAAGGCCGCCCGGTGCCAGGCCGAAGAGGAGAATCGCAATTGCAAGACCGGGCAAAAGCGAGTGGGCCAGGGCGTCGGCCATGAGGGCCAGTCGGCGCAACACGATGAACGTGCTCAGGCAACCGTTGGTGAATCCGATAAGCGCGCAGCCGAGCAGAGCCCGTTGCATGAACTCGTGCCGGAATGGATCGGCGAGGCTGGCGAGAAAAGCGTCCATGGAATCAATGCCCGGAGAATGCGGGCGTCCCGAAGGTGCGTTCGATGTTTTCCGGGGTGAAGGCATCCGCGGTGTTGCCGAATGCGATCAACTCACCGTTGAGAAACAGCACCTGATCGAAAAGGTGAGGCACCGTGTGGAGATCGTGATGCGAGGCGATCACGAGGTTCCCCTCGGCCGCGATGCGGCGAAGAGCGGTCGAAAGATGATCTTGCGCAGGCTTGTCGAGACCGGTGAAAGGCTCGTCGAGCAGCATGACGTGGGCTTCCTGGGCCAGGGCGCGCGCGATGAAGGCGCGCTGCTGCTGTCCGCCGGAGAGAGCTTGAATCTGTCGATCGGCGAGGTCGGTCAGCTCCATCATGGAAAGCGCGCGCTCGACGGCACGGGCGTCCTCCCTGCCGAATCGGCGCCACCAACCCAGCCGGGTGTAGCGTCCCATTTCCACGAGCCCGGAGACGGTGATGGGAAAGTTCCAGTCGAGATCCTCGCGCTGGGGGAGGTAGGCGATTTCATGCCGCGTGTTCGCGTTGCCGTGTCCGCCCAGTTCGATGCTGCCTGTCTCGGGAGTGACGAGCCCGACCATTGCCTTGAAGAGCGACGTCTTTCCCGCGCCATTGGGGCCGAGAAGTGCCACGCAGTTGCCGCACCGGAGTTCCACATCGAGATGATGGACGGCGGGAATCCGGTGATAGGACACCGTCAGGTTTCGAATGGAAAGTCGATGCGCCGCCATGGTCAACGAAAGGTGAGGGCTTCGGTCGCGGAGCCGCTCCCCCAAAGGGATTGTTCGATGGATCGACCGCCCGGTGCAGTCACCTCGACTCGTAGCGCGGATGGATCTTCGTCGGACCACTCAGCCTGCACAACGAGGTCGATGCCCTCGGGCGGGAAGGGGAGATCCAGCGTTTGATTCGCTTCGGGCTTCGTGAGCGTGCCCTCCCAAATGACTTTTCCGAGATGGTGGATCGAGAACGCGCAGGGAACCCTCGTGGACGTGAGAGCGATCGACACCTTCGAGGTTTCGGGAGCCTTGTTTTCCACGACCGGGGGCGCGGAGGTTGTCTCACGCTGAGCCGTGAGATGGCGCAAAGGGATCGCAAGCGCCGCCAAGGCGAGCAGCATGACCAATGCGCGAACCAGTGGGGAGCCTCTCATTGTGTGCTCAAGGCGTTCACGATGGTCGTGACGTTGTGACGCATCATCCCTTCGTAGTTGGATGACTCTCCGGTGCCGAGACCGTCGGCGGCGAGCATTCCGCCGATCTTGACACCCGTCTCGCGCGTCAACTCGCGACTGACCTTCGGGTTGAGATTGCTCTCGAGAAAGATCGCCTTCACGCGCTCGTCGCGAATGGTCTTGATGAGATCGCTGACTTCCTTTGCGGATGGCTCCTGTTCCGGGTTGATCCCCTCGATCGCGTGGATTCGAAAGCCGTAGGTGCTGGCGAAATACTGGAAGGCATCGTGCGATGTCACGAGTTGCCGTTCATTGCGGGGCAGCTCGGCGACCTTCAGCTTGATCCAGGAGTCGAGGTCCTTGAGCCGGCGGATATAGGCGGCCGCGTTCTCCTCGAACGTCGTCCTTTTCCCGGGATCGACCTGGATCAAGGCGTCCCGCACCACCTCGGTGGCGCGAATCACGTTCGGCACGCTGTGCCACCAATGCGGATCCTCCATGGGGCCTTCGCCGGCCGGGCCGTGGTCGTGATCGTCGTGTCCGTCCTTCAGCTCCAGGGATGGAACGTGATCGCCCACGGGAAGCAACCTGGTGTCGGGGCCGGCGGCATTCCGCAGCACGTCGAGGTAGTGCTCGAGATTTTTTCCAGACGCGAGAATGAGCTGCGCACCGGAGATTTCCTTCAGGTCCTGCGGCGTGGGACGATATTCGTGCGGGTCCTCCTCCGGCGTCACCAGGGGGATGATCCGCACGGCACTTCCCCCGACGGCTTCAGCGATCTCCGTGAGCAATGGCGAGACCGAGGCGACCCGGATGGGGTCAGCATGAAGAACCCCGGCCACCAGCAGGCTGAAGGCAATGACGGACGGGATTTTCATTGATCGATGAATGATTCGATGCACCTTGATATGCAAGTGAATTCCCAAAACAAGTCAATCGCCCGATGTGGAGATCGGAAAACAGGAGAACCGGGCGGCAAAACGTTTGCTGCGTTCCCGGGGACGGCCTACGGTGGAGTCCGGCGATGAAACGTAGTGATCCGATGGAGAAATTCGAGTGGGCGCTGGAACAGTGCCGGTCCCGGGGACTGCGTCGCACGCATGCGTTGCGCGAGATCCTGCGTGTCCTTTTCGAGAAGGGACATCCGATTGGCTGGGCCGCGCTGGCGAAGGAGCCAAGCCTGAAGGATTCGTGCGATCCATCGTCCATTTTCCGCATCCTGGTGAAGCTCGAGGAGATCGGGCTGGTTCGGAGGATGGGTTCCCCGGAGCGCTCGTATTACTTCATGCTCAACCTGCCGGGAGAGCATCACGAACACATCATCTGCACGGAATGCGGGAAGATCGAGAACCTCGACATCGAGTGTCCGGTGGCGACGATCGAAAACCGCGTGAAGCGCCGGACCGGGTATCGCGACATCTATCACGAACTCGATTTCTTCGGTGTCTGCCCGAGCTGCAGAACCGCCTGACGCAACGCCGGATCGTTTGAGGGGTTTCCGCTGATTATGACCTTGCTCGTTCTCGTTGTTGGATTTCTCGGAGCCGGGAAGACCACCTACATTCGGCGCCTGCTTCCGGAGCTGGCTCAACAGGGGCTCGATCCGCACTTGATCATCAATGATTTTCAGAACGCGAAGGTCGACGCGGAGCTGCTGCATGACCTCGCGGGATCCGTGGTGCCGATCAATGGAAGCTGCGTCTGCTGCGGATCGCGCGACGAGCTGCTGGAGGCGCTGGAAAACTTCGAGCATCGCCCGGGTCGCATCGTGGTCATCGAGACCAATGGCACCACCGATTCCGAGGAACTCGTGGAGATGCTTTCCCTCGAGCCGAAGCTGGACCGCTTCACGCTTCCCGCCCAGGTGTCGTTGATCGATGGCAAGCGCTGGCAGAAACGCTTCTGGCACAATTCGCTCGAACTCGACCAGGTGCGCACCGCGAACTTCCTTTTCGTGTCGCGATGGGACGAGCTGGACGAGCGGCGGCGACGTCAGGTCGACGAGTCGCTGACGAAGCATCGTGTCACGGGACCGCGGATGGAACCCGCCGAGCTGGCAAAGGAGCTCGCGCGATTGGCTGCTGAGGTCGCGGTCGTGGAAAGCCGAGCCAGGGCGACGACGGGGGAGCACGATTGCTGCGGCCACGACCACGAGGAGCACGAGCACCATCCCGACCACGACGCAGCGCACTGCCACTCCACGCATCATTTTGCGTCGTTGCAGATCCGCCTTCCCGAGCGGGTCTCCCGCGCTTCGCTCGAGCAATTTCTGAGGCGTCTTCCGGAAGAGGTGATTCGTGCCAAGGGGTTGGTTCGCCTGACCGAGACGCCGGATGAGTTTCACGTTTTCCAAAAGGTGGATCGCGTGGAGGAGGCGCAGCTGTTGCCGATCGGAAACACGAGCCGGCTCTCGACGCCGGTGGGCATCTTCGTCGGTCCGAATCTCCCGGAGGACGTGATTCGCGCGGGCGTTGCGGCGTTGACCGAGGAAGCGGCGACGGCTCAACGTTGATCGCGCGCGACGCCTCATGGAATCGGTTTTTCACTTCAATTTTGCTGACTTCAGTCTCTCGTTTCTCAGCATCCTTTTTGAGGGGCTGCCCTTTCTTCTGCTGGGAACCGTCCTGTCGGGGCTGATCGATCAATTTCTGCCGGCCCGCATGATGACGCGGTTTCTTCCGCGGAATCCGTTTGCCCGCATCGCGGTGAGCGGATTGCTCGGAGCGGTGTTCCCGATGTGCGAATGCGGCGTCGTGCCTCTCATTCGACGTCTCATGATCAAGGGACTGCCAGTGTCGACGGCGATCACCTACATGCTGTCGGCGCCCATCGTGAATCCGATTGTGGCCGTCAGCACCTACGCGGCCTTTCTTGGGCAGGGGCCGTTGCAGATGACCCTCCTGAGACTCGGCGTCGGCTATTTTGTTGCCGTGCTCGCCGGCATGGCGGTGCACCAGCTCTCGACCGGCAGCGTGCTGCGTCCCAATGTCATTCAGGACATTGCGCAACCGCGTGGGCAGTTCAATGATGCCTCGGGATCCGTTTCGCTGCGGTTGTGGCGCGCCCTCGGAGTGGCGGTCGGGGATTTCCTGAACATGACGATTTATTTCATCATGGGCGCTGCTGCCGCTGCGGTCTTCAATACCGCGATCAATCAGGACCTCTTCCTGCCGCTGGCGGTCAACAACTGGCTCGCGACAATCTCGCTGATGGGGCTCTCCGCCATCCTCTGCCTCTGCAGCACGAGCGATGCCTTCGTTGCGGCGACCTTTGTGATGTTCCCCTCCGTCGCGAAACTCGCATTTCTGGTCTTCGGGCCGATGGTTGATCTCAAGCTCATCTTCATGTATTCGGCCGTCTTTCGGTCCCGCTTCCTGACCGGCCTGGTCGTTGGACTGTTCGTCCTCATTGCGCTAATCTGCGTCCGTCTCGAGGTGATTCTGATATGATCGCGCTGGCTCACCGATTCCTTACGGCAGGGGTGCTGGTCATTTGGTCAGCCGCGCTGTGTTTCTTCTACTTCAGCGGACGCATCACCGCCTATCTGCACCCGACGTTTCAGCCCTATGCGCTGGCTTGCGGCATTACCCTGGGCATCTTTGCGATTCTGGTGCTGTTGTCGCCCGAGGAGGCGGTGATCGGCGCCAGCGGCTGCGAGCCGGGGAAACCGCGGTCGACATTCGGATCGCTCGTGCTGGCGTTGATTCTGGTCGTTCCTCTCGTGGTCACGATGGCTTTCTCCAGGGACGAATTCAGCGCGGTGACAGTGCTCAATCGAGGATACGTCGACTCGGTCACGCAGGTCCCGGCGAACCTGACGTTTGCCCAGCCGGCCCTCCCGGGAGAGGAGGTGGGTCCCGGCGACGATGAGGTGCCGGAGATGCCGCCACCGGAGATCATCGACCTGCTCTACGCGGCTCAACTGCCGGAGTTGCGCGCGGAGATCGAAGACAAGCCGATCGAGCTGATCGGGCAGTTCATGCCGGCGGAGGAATCGAATCCCGATGGCAACCGCTTCCGTCTCGTGCGGATGATGATGATGTGTTGTGCCTCGGACGCGCAGCCGATTTCCGTGATTGTCGAGGCGGACGCCGCAAAGGACTTCAAGGAGATGACGTGGGTGAAGGTTGCCGGACGCACGAAGTTTCCCGTGATCGACGGTCAGCTCCGCCCGCTTCTAAAGGCCGACAGCGTCGTCCAAACGGATCCTCCGAAGGACCCATTTCTCTACTGAGACCGCGCAAAATGCGCGCTTCTGCGTGACGATGAAGAGCGAGCCGGCCGGGTTATGGGGCGGCCGGGTTCGATGCCGTCTCGATGCTGGACGTATTTCTCACGAGTGGGATGTCATTTCATCCCGTAAAACGATCAAAAACAAAAGACACTTGCAAAAAAATGTGAGATGTGAGAACGCTGAAGCCGACCAGTGCGAACGGAGCTTTCCTGCATTGGCGAAAGATGAATCGGAGACGGCTTTTAAGCCGATTTTTTTGGAATCGAAAACGCAAGTGACTGACCAAAGAATGTTGATGGCAATAAGGAAAAACTTAAGGTTCGCCTCTGCGTCCGGAGTCACGCTCATTGAGCTGATAGCCGTTGTGGCCGTGATGGCGTTGCTTGCGGTGGTAACGGGGCCATTCATCAAGGAGGCCGTGGTTTCGGGGCGGCAGCAGAAATGCGCCGGAAACCTGCGTCAGATCGGAGTGGGGATCGCTCTCTACGCGAGCGATCACGACGGCGAGCTGCCGGGGACAACACACACCACCTCGGATTTTCGAAAGGCGTGGATTTACGCGCTGAAGCCGTATCTCGGAAATGTCGATGAGGTGCGGATTTGTCCGGCGGATCCGATCGGAGACGAGCGCCTCAAGGCCGATGGCACGAGCTACATCCTGAACAGCTACGTCTTTGTTCCGAGGGTTGGTCCGTTTGGGGAGCCGCTGCCCGGCAGCATGCACAACATTCGGTCGATTCCGTATCCGGCTCGCACACTCTTCGCCGCAAACATTTCAGACGAACAGGGAGCCAGTGTTCAGAACGACCACACGCATTCCGAGAGCTGGGGTGGGGAGGAAGGAGCGACAGGCAACTGGGAGGCATTGCTGAACGACATCCAACCCGATCGGTTTTCGAGTGACCCGAGTGAGGACCATACCAATGGCTCGGCCAACTACCTGTTTGGCGACGGTCATGTCGAAAGCATTCCAGCGCTCGAGATCAAGGAGCGCCTGCAGCGTGGAGACAACATCGCCCGCCCGCCGACGCCATGAAGCACGTCATTCTTTCCATCGCGATCAGTCTCGCGGCCTGCACCTCGAGTGCGAGGGGCTTTACGACGATAACCGACGGGCATGTCGATGTGATCAGTATCGGCTATTCGGCACAGGCTGGGCTCGTGGGACGCGTGCATGCGGGCAATGGAACTCTGGATCCCGCGCAAACGTTGCTTTATGACGGGCCGCCGGGAACCACCGGTTTCTCGAGACCGGGCGGCAGCAAGTGGAGCTTTCTCGGCGTTGGGCCGGGAGAGACGGTTCATGTCTGGCCGCAGACGAGCACGCCGGGCCGGATTTTCGCCGGTTTCGAAGCGGAGGAGGTCAAGACGGGAACGTTTGCGTCATATCTCCCGGACGATCCCCGGATTGCCACCGCAGCACGCTGGCTGCGCGTCGAACTTGTCGACATGCGCTTTTTCGATTCGACGGGAGTCCCGGCGGACGCCGAGTTCTCGCTTTGGCAGATCGAATCGGTGGGCGGGGATCCGCTCGTGTGGATGAGCACGGCGGACGGCATCACCGAGGCGGACGTCTTTTATCTCACCGAGGGAGGGCACGCCCATGTGAACTGGGGATTTTCCGCCGCTGGTTATTATCAGATCGACTTCCGCATTTCCGGATACCTCGACGACGGCTTCATGACACCTGTCGGGAGCGCCGTCACCACATGGCATTTTGGAGTTGAATTCGTCCCGGTCGCGATCCCGGAGCCCGCTCCAGTCTGTCTGGCTCTTGCGGGGATTGTGCTGCTCCTCGCCCGCTTCGGCATTTTTCCAAAACCAACCACCAAACCATGAAACGACCCATCCAAACCCTGCTTACTTTCTCGGGGATTCTTGCGCTTGCGCTGACCTCCCATGCGGCGAACCTCTACACGTCGGGGCACGGCGATATTGGCGTGGCCTACGAGGACGGAGCTTTGTTTTTGCACGGTCACCTTGGGGCAAATGCAATCGTCAATGGAGTGCCGGTGGGCGGCGACGATGGGGAGGAGTTTCTTCCCGGGGATTTTACGATTGTCGTGCCAGCGGGGCAGAGGTTCCCGGATCCAGGCGGCACCTACGGCCCGACCGGAGCGGGCGGTGGGGATCTGTGGATTCTTCCGCAAACGCAGGTGGCGGAGGTGCCGTTTCTCGGGATGGCAACCGAGGAGCTCGATCCGGCGGATTGGGTGAATGGCGCGATCACCTTTTCACTCGTCTCGGTAAGCGCGCCGGGCGGAGGAGAGTTTTCGATGTGGCAGAGCGGACTGTTCGGCGATCCGGTGTTTGTTTTCTCGACGTTCGATCCCGGATCCACCGTGGCGGGCAATTCCCTGATCCTGAGCGCGGGCACGCATGCCCACTACAACTTCGGGTTCACGAAGCCGGGCATTTGGGAGGTGACCTTCACGGTCTCGGGGACGCATGTGACCGATGGGTTCGTCTCGGATACCGGCACGTTCCGCTTTGCGGTCGTGCCCGAGCCGACGGTGTCGGGCCTTGCTATCAGCGGGGGTTTGGGCGCTCTGGCAGCGGCGCGTCGACGTCGTTCCGCGAGGCGACCGTGCCTTAAAAGATGATTGAGAGCCGGCCGCCGAGCACGAAGGCATTGCCGAGATCGCCGGTGCCGCCGGGGCGCATCACGTATTGGATGTCGGGCTGAAGATGGAGCCAAGGGGTGATCTGTGCGTCGTAGGTCACCTCGAGCACCATTTCCTCGCCGACCTTGCGCGAGCCTTCGTCGTAGAGTGTTTGTGCCGCGCCATTCGAAAGTCCCGCGTAGGCGAAGGCGATGCCAATGATGTCGTTGTCACGCGCGGGAATCAGACCGGTGTAGGTGAGTCCCGTATCGAAATAGAATCCGATGAAATTGCGATTCTGCGGATCGAATGAGATGCGGCCGAACCACCCGAGGCCCTGATTCGACGGCTCGACGGAGGTCGCCGCTTCCTTGAACGACTTTCCATCGACAACGCTCTTGCCGTCGTTGCGGGCAGGGGCGGAAGCGACCTCGCGACCAGGTTCACGATAGAGCTGCTGATCGATCACCGCGTAGTAGCCGCTGTTTCCCCAGTAGATATCGTCGCCGTAGGATGACGCGAAGTCGGCCGTGTGAAACCACGCGCCGAGCTTAAGCTGGCCCGCGAGCCCGGTCGCGTTGTCCGCGTGGTTCCAGCGAAACTGCGCTTCGTTGATGAAGAAATAGCCGAACTTTCGATTCAGTCGCCAACGGACCCCGTGGCGATTGACGTCCTGCGCAAAGACGTCCCCTGCGAAGACCGCAGTTTGAAACGTGAACCAATCGACCGGGTTCAACGCGAGGCGAATGCCGGGGGCGCTCATCGGATACCCCGGACCACCCTCGGGGACGTTCATGTAGGTGAATGCGGGCCAGCCGAAGGTGCCGTTGATAAAGAGCGCGCCGTAGTCGGAAATGATAAACTCGGAATCGGCGGTGATCTGGCCGAGACGAATGGAGATTTTGTCGTCGAGAAAGTTCTGTTGAAACCACAGCTCGAGCATTCGGAGCGTGTTGAAGCCGGCGATATTCGAGATCGTCAGGAAATTGCCGACGAGATCCTCCGAGGCATCGCGTCCGGAGAGCCACAGCCATGTCGTGCTGAAACTCGCTCCCTCCCAGCCGACGAGCTTTTCGAAATCGAGGTTGGTGCCAAAGTCGAGCAGGCCGGTGTAAACCGCGCCGCGTTTCAGGCCGCCGACCGTGTTGCCCCAGACCTCCGCCGCGTAACCGCCGAAAAACTCGACGCCGTGCGCCTCGAGATTTGTCCGGGTGCCACCGATGTCTCCGAGCGCGTAGTTTCCATCAGTCCAGCCGCTCAACGGCGCCGACGATGCTTCCTGTTCGTCGAACAGGTCCTGTTGCGCGAAGAGCGGGAAGCCGCCGAGGACGACGGCAACAAAAATTGAGCACGAGGATCGGAAGGATGAACTCATTGAGTGACGGAAAAACGAAGAACGTCGGGACAATTGCATCGAGGAGGTTCGGACGACCGAGGCTTCGTGGTGCGATGTCCGGTTCCATGGAACACGGACCGATGCTGTTTGCGCAAGCATTGTGACCGCTTCGGCTCGCTTCGTTGGGCGGGAAGAGTGACGCCGGTCAGGGATAAGACTGCCGGACCGTCAGCCAGTGTCCGCTTGCGGAATTCGGGAACCGGATGCGCAGGGTTTTGGATGATTCGTCCCAATCCGATGCTTCGGAGGGAAGGGGATCGTCATCCAGGAGAATGGATGCGGGCTTTTTCGCGAGGCGAATTCGCGCGACGGCCTCGATTTTATCCGGACCTTCCGCGTAGAAGCGAAACGCACCATCTTCGGTGGTCTCTGCTCCAAGAATCTTGCAGGCGGCCGCGATGACGGACGGAGTCTTGATGTCCTTGTGATCGAGATCGACGAGGAGTTGCCGATCGCCGGGTTCGAGAGTGATGGATTTCCGCACTTCGAGATGGGGATCGAACAGGCTCACGAATGATCCGGAAAGCGTGGTGGTGTCGGAAAGCCCGGCGGCGACGACATAGCGGCCGCGACGCAGAGTCATGTGTCCGCTCTCGCGATACTCGATGTCGGCGAGTTTGCAGGCTTCGCGCACCCAGTCGCGAATCACTTTCGAGCCATTTGTCTCGTAGGTGAGTGCGGCTGGGCTCTGCGCCTTGTAAATCAACGCACCACGACCAACCCGATGCGTGCCCGGTGCGGCATCCTTTGCCAGCCCGAGATGCTCGAAGAGCGCGTGACGGGGAATCTCGAATTGGCGCGGTGCGGAGTTCCACCAGGACTTAACCGCGTTGTAGGGATCGGCGTCGTCATCGACAAAAACCAGCACGCCTCCGTCGCGCACCCACTTCGCGAGCGCGCGACTGTCTTCTTCGCGCATGGGCTTCATGCCTTCGTAGGTCGCAAGCAGAATTTTGTAGGGGGTCAGCGCGTTGGGCAGCGTGGCGTTCTCCAGTTGCACCGGCTCGACGGGCATGCCGCGTGTGACCAGCGGCAGCGCGAGCCCGAAGAAGGAACCAAGAAACGGATCGGAGGGCGTTGGCTGCGCACGCTGGAACATCATCGAGTCCGAGACCAGCACGCCGATGTCGCGGGTGCCGCAGTCCCATTCGACTTCGCTCTGGTTCATGTCGTTGAGGGCATTGATCACGACCATCAACTCCGTGGCATACGCGGGCGGGATGGGCGCCTTTTCGACTTCGTCATCCGGCCCCTTCGGCTCCTCGATCGGATACTTGCGATGGAAGATCCGCTCCGGCCATGGCATCACCTCGAAACGCCAGACCTGCGGCCAGAGCAATGACGCCGTGAGCGTGCTCTCCCAGTTTTGCTGATAGTCCTCCCACGTGTGTCGGGGGTTGTCCTCGATCGGATCGTTGAGGAACCACACGCGTGCGCCGCTCGCGCGCACGAGGTTCATCATCGCGCCATATTCAAGAAAGGCGGTCTCGAACGTGCGCTCCGCCTTTTTACCATCGAGCATGTTCGGGCTGCGCGCGGTGCCGGTCCAGACCTGCGCGATGTAGCCGTCGGCGCCGACGTTGAGCAGGCTGGACTCCGGACTCACGATGCACCAGAGCGCGTAGTTGATGAGGCTGTGGGTCGGCACGTAGCATTTCACGTCGGTGCCGTGCTCCTTGTTGTAATCGCGGACCACGTCGAAGACCTGTTTCAGCGCGCGCTGGTAGAGAAAGTATTTCAGCTTCGAGGCCTTGTATTGGGCGTCCGGCGAGTTGTCGGGCGGCACCCAGTCCTCGTGGTAATATTGCTTCCACTCCCGCTTGAACCCTTCGCTCCAGCCGGCGCGGGCCCAGAATTCCGGCTCCTCGAGATGAATCGCCTCCGCGCCCGCTTCGAGTGCCCTGCGAACGCCTTGCGCGAGGAATTTCCCGTAATTCTCGCCAGGCGACATGTAGTAGACGTCGCCACCGTGGCTGATGACCTTGCCGTTTTTCTCGGTCTGCGCCTCGTCCTCATGGTTCGTGCCGTCGAAGCGACCGTAGAGGTAGTCCTGATACTTTCCCCACGCGACGCCGGTCATCACATGCACGCGGTAACCCTGCTCCTTCCACCGGGCGATGCGCTCGGCGATGTCGGGGCCGATGCCGTAGCACATCGCGACATCGGACCGGAGTTGAAGCATCGGATCCCATTTCGCTGCGGTTTGAAAACTCGTCCGCTCCTCCGCCTGGCCGGGATCCGCCGGACGCTCGGCCGCGGTGGCGATGAGGAGAAAAGAAAGAGCACCGAAAAGCGCGAGGCTTCCGGTGCTCTTCAAATTCATACGGCCGCGCTGGGGAATGCGCTTCGACTTACGCAGGAGTCGGAGCGGGGAGGCCTCCCGGCGGAAGATCCTCCTCGGGCGGCTTGACCGGCTCCGGAGTGGAGTCGCCCACCGGTGTCGGCGGCAGCGGCGGCGGCTTCGGAGCGGGCACCGGCGGATTCCGCATATACCCGAGTTCGATCAAATCCTTCACCTGAGAGCCTTCGAGCGTCTCGTATTCGAGCAGTGCCTTGGCGATCAGCTCGACCTTGTCGCGATTGGCCTTGAGCACCTCGGCGGCGCGAGCGTAGGCGTCGTCGATGAGCTTTTTGACCTCGTTGTCGATCTGCTGCGCGGTGGCTTCGCTGTATTCGCGGGAACGGCCGATGTCGCGGCCGAGGAAGACCTGGTCGTTGTCCTCGCTGTAGCGAATCATTCCAAGGCTGCTCATGCCCCACTCGCAAACCATGCGACGGGCAAGCTTCGTGGCCTGCATGATGTCGCCCGAGGCGCCGTTCGAGATGTCGTTGGTGAACATCTCCTCGGCGATGCGCCCGCCCATGGTGACGGCAAGCAGGTCGAGGGCTTCCTTGCGCTGGGTCGAGTATTTGTCGCCTTCGGGCAGATACATCGTGGCGCCAAGCGCCGGGCCGCGCGGAATGATCGTGACCTTGTGCAGCGGATGCGTGTGTTCGAGCACGACGTTCAGGAGGGCGTGGCCGGACTCGTGCCAGGCCGTGGCGATCTTCTCCTTCTCGTCCATCGCAAGGCTGCGACGCTCACGACCCCAGCGCACCTTGTCGCGCGCCTCGTCGAGCTCGCGGGTCGTGATGGCCTTCATGCCGCGACGTGCGGCGCTGAGTGCGGCTTCGTTGATGACGTTCGCGAGTTCGGCGCCCGAGAAGCCCGGGGTGCCGCGGGCGATGACAGCCAGATCGACATCCTCGGCCATCTTCACCTTCTTCGCGTGGACTCGCAGAATTTGTTCGCGGCCCTTCACGTCGGGCAGGTTGACCGTGACCTGACGGTCGAAGCGGCCGGGGCGCAGCAGCGCGGGGTCGAGAACATCGGGCCGGTTGGTGGCCGCGATGATGATGACACCGTCCTGCGTGTCGAAGCCGTCCATCTCGACGAGGAGCTGGTTCAGCGTCTGTTCACGCTCGTCGTGGCCGCCGCCAAGACCGTGGCCGCGATGACGACCCACCGCATCAATTTCATCGATGAAGATGAGGCATGGCGCCGACTTCTTGCCCTGTTCGAACATGTCGCGCACGCGGCTCGCGCCCACGCCGACGAACATTTCCACGAAGTCCGATCCGCTGATCGAGAAAAACGGCACATCCGCCTCGCCGGCGATGGCGCGCGCGAGAAGCGTCTTGCCCGTTCCGGGAGGGCCAACCATGAGGACGCCCTTCGGAATGCGGCCGCCGAGTTTCTGGAATTTCTTCGGGTCCTTGAGAAACTCGACGAGTTCCTGAACCTCCTCCTTCGCCTCGTCGACGCCGGCCACGTCGCGGAACGTGACCTTGTTCTTGTCGCGCGAGAGCATGCGCGCCTTCGATTTGCCGAAGTTCAGCGCGCCCTTGCCCGCCATCTTGATTTGCGAGCGGAAGAAGAAATAGAGGACCAGCAGGAAGAGGGCGATCGGCAGGAAGCCGACGAGCGTGGTCGCCAGAAGGTTCGACTCGGGCTGGATCGTGTAAGGAAGATTCGCCGACCTGAGAAGCTCGAGGACTTCCTGGCCATTCACCGGCGCAAAGATGTCGACCTTGAACGGGATCGGCTGATCCGCGGACTTCACTCCACCGAGGGGCGCCTTCGGCTCCTGCGGGGGAGGTTCGCTGTTCGTGACGGACCTCTTGTAAAAGCCGGAGAGATACTGCGTCTGGTTGCCCTGCTCGACGACCAGCTTGAGCGGGCGATCTTCGGAGGAAATGACGAGCCCCTCCTTGACGAGCTGTTCAAATTTCGGGAGCGGCAGGGTTTCGGGTTGCAACAGGGTGCCGCCCCGGAAGAAAAACGCTCCGCCGATCAGCGCGAACGCAATCGCGAACAGGACGAGGCCCCGCCAGTTGAATTGAGGGTCGCCGCCGTTCGAAGGTTTGTTCTTGGGCGCGCGTGGATCGTTATCGGACATGAGACTTCTGTTGAGGCAATCGTGTCCGTTAACATAAGCGGCTTTTCAATGCAAACAACCCAACAGAAAGAAAAACCGGCCGCTCCGGGGCTTGTTGTGTCGATTCACGATGTCAGCCCCGGCACTCGTGAAGCCGCCGAGGTGATGCGACGCGACCTGATGGACTGGGGTGTGGGGCGGGTTTCTCTGTTGGTGACGCCAAATCATCACCACCGAGGCCACTTTCTGGACGATGCCGGTTTCTGCCGATGGGTGGATGGGCGGGTCGCCGCCGGAGACGAGGTGGTGCTGCATGGATATTTTCATCTTCGCGAACCACGTGGCGGCGAATCGCTTGTCGGCCGGATGGTCACGGAATCCTACACGGCGGGCGAGGGGGAGTTTTTCGACCTCGAGGAGGAGGCGGCGTTCGAGCGGGTGACGAAGGGGCGCGACGAGTTTCGGCGGGCTGGCTGGGAGCCGGCGGGTTTCATTGCCCCGGCCTGGCTGCTGGGGCCGGGGGGAACAGCGGCCGTGCGCCGCGCGGGATTTCAATACACCACGCGACTGCGAACCGTGGATGATCTCGCGTCGGATTGCCGCTACGGGTCGCAGAGTCTCGTTTACAGCGTGCGTGCGGGCTGGCGCCGCGCCGTGAGTCTGGTCTGGAACAGCACGCTGCTTCGCTCGCTCGGCGACCTGCCGCTGGTGCGCATTGGCCTGCATCCGCCGGACTGGCGCTATCCGGCCATTCGGGACCACGCGAGAAAATGCATCATCCGTGCGCTTGCGACCCGGGAGGCGATCACCTATGAGGACTGGCTCGGACGCCAACGCGCCTGGAAGTCATGACCGCCCGCGCCGACCTTCACGTTTACTCGAAATACAGCACGCGTGCGGCCGATTGGGCGCTTCGCCGGCTGGACTTTCCCGCGAGCTACTCGGATCCAAAGGCGATCTACGACCGCCTGCGCGCCGCGGGCATGCAATTCATCACGCTGACCGATCAGGACACGCTCGAAGGCTGTTTCGAGATCGGCGCGCTGCCGGGCGTTTTCTTCAGCGAGGAGGTCACGGCGACATTTCCGGAAACGGGTTGCCGCGTGCACATTCTCGTTTTCGGTCTGACGGAAGCGCAGCACCGGGAGATTCAGGCGATCAAGGACAACGTCTACGACCTGCAGGCCTATCTCGCGGAACAAAACCTCGTCCACGCGGTCGCGCATCCATTTCATGCGCTGAACGAGCGGCTCACGCCGCTTCTTTTCCAGAAGCTCGTGCTGATGTTCCGGCACTTCGAGGGCCTCAACGGACGCTACTCGCGGTTGTTGAGCGACTCCGCGCAATTTGCCCTCACGCGTCTCACCAGCCGCGACATCGACCGGTTCGTTTCCGCGACCGGTCTTGAGCCGACGCATGACGAGCCGTGGAAAAAGGTGCTCATCGGCGGGTCGGACGATCACGGCGGCGTGCAACCAGGCCGGGCATGGACATCGACGCCGCCCTGTCGCACGGCGGAGGAATTTCTCGATCACGTTCGCAGCGGCAGCTGCTCCATGGAAGGGCTCGCCGGCGATGCGCTCGTGATGGCGCACGGCACCTACAACGTCGCGTTCCAATACATCAAATCGCGCTTTGCCGTGCGGGCCGATGAGCCGGGCATCAATCTCGTTGAGAAGGCGTTTTCCCGGTTCATGGAAGGCAAGGACCCGACGGAGTTTACGCTCGGCGAAAAGCTCGGGTTCCTCGCCCAGGGTGTGTTGAGCGGGAAAATCTTCGACATGGCACGGGCGGGCAACAGCTCGCTGTGGAAGGAACTGTCGGGCTATTTCTCGCAACCGAGCGTGAAGGCCGCGCTGGCCACGGTGACCTCGGGAGTGCCCGAGCCCGAGCGGCGCGCGTTCCTCATGGCGAACCTGATCGCGAACCAGCTTGGCTTCCGGTTTTTCAGCCAGTTCATCGAGCAGCTCACCGCCGGAAAGATCATCGAGAGCATTCAGACGATCAGTCCCCTGGTGCCGCTCGCGGCCCTGCTGAGTCCGTATCTGCACGGCTTTCGCATGCCAAAGCGCGACTGGCTTCGCGAGATGTGCCGGACGACGTGCGGCGAACTCGCGCCGGAATTGAAAAACCGCCGCCGCGCCTGGTTCACCGATACCCTCGAGGACGTGAACGGCGTCGCGACGACGATCCGACGCATGACGGCAGCGGGCGTCGCCACCGGGCACGACATCGTGGTCGTGGTCTCGCGTTCCAACATGAGCGAGCAGGGGATTCCGCTGAAAAACTTCCCGCCGGTCGGCGAATTCGAGCTTCCGGAATACGAACTCCAGCGGCTCAGCTTCCCGCCCATTCTCAACATCATGGACTGGATCGCGCGCGAAAACTTCGGCGAGATCATCATTTCCACGCCGGGTCCGGTTGGTCTCGTCGCCCTCGCCGCCGCGAAAATCATGGGCCTGCGCACGGCCGGCATTTACCACACCGACTTCCCGCAATACGTGCGCATCCTCACGGACGACTCGTTCATGGAAACGCTCACGTGGAACTACATGCACTGGTTCTACAGCCAGCTCGATGTCGTGTGGGTGAACTCGGAGGACTACCGGAAGAGCTGGATTTCACGCGGCATTCCCGCGGAACGCCTGAAGATTCTGCCACGCGGACTCGACATCGATCTGTTTGTGCCATCGCGGCGTGACGAAGCGTTCTGGAAAGCCCGTGGACTCCGTGATGGCGAACTCGCGATGCTGTTTGTCGGCCGCATCTCGAAGGAGAAGAACCTCGACATCATCGTCGCGGCGACGAAACGCCTCGCCGAATGGAAACTGCCGGTGCGCCCGATCTTCGTGGGTGACGGGCCCTATCTCGGCGAGATGAAGCAACTGCTGCCCGACGCGATTTTCACCGGCTACCTGCGTGGAGAGGAACTGGCGATCGCCTATGCGTCCTCCGATTTCTTCGTGTTCCCGAGCACGACCGACACGTTCGGCAATGTCGTTCTCGAGGCGCACGCGAGCGGCCTGCCGGTGATTGTGAGCGATGTCGGCGGACCGCGTGACCTGATCGACGACGGTGTCGACGGCTACATCACGCGAGCGCTGGATGTCGAGCAGGTGGCCGATCGCATTCGCCGGTTGAGCGAGGATCCCGCGCTGCGCCAGCGCATGAGCGTCGCCGCACGGAAGAAGGTCGAGACGCGGGACTGGCAGGAAGCCTTCGAGAAATTCTGGGCCGCCTCGCCGGAGTAGCGGCCTTCTGCGGGATCAGCGCTCGAGCTGGAGCTTGCGGATCCAGGTCTGGAAGTTGTCGCGGGCGTTGAGTGTGCGAAGGACGCCCTTTTTGTCGAGCACCCAGACGGTCGGAATCGCATTGATGCCGAGCGGGCGCGCGACGGCGTTTTCCCAGCCTTTGCCGTCGAAGTGCGTCGGCCAGTCGATGCCAAACGCCTTCATCGCTTCGTCGAGTGACTTGCGGTTTTCGTCGAGGCTGATTCCGATGACGACGACATTGTTCATCGGAGTTTTGCGCAGCGCGTCGAGAAAGCTCTGCATCCACATGATGCAGTGCGGCGACTCGGCCGCCCAGAAGACGAGCACCACGATTTTCCCACGAAGCCTCGTGAGGTCAATCGTGCTGCCCTGGATGGTGCTGAATGAGGATTCGAGCGGCTTCCCCAGCGTGTTCAGGCGGCGCATGTCGTCGTCGATCCGCGCGTTCAAGGCGGGTTCGCGTGACAACGACCGGGCCTGGACAAGGAGGTCGCGCATGAGGTCGGGGCGGTTGTCGCATTGCGTGGCCGCCTCGACGAGGAGCCGGGGAGAGCGTTTGTCGGTGGGGAAGCGGGCGGCGAAATTTCGTGCGGCGGTGACGACCGCTTCGCGAAGTTCCTCGTCGCGGCCCTCGAAGGTCTGCATTTGCAGGGAAATTCGATGGAACGAGGCGTCGGCGAGTTTCTGGGTGGGGACGTCCTTCGATTTCTCGAGCGCGAACAGCTGCTGAAGCGCGCTCTGAACCTTCGCGGGCTGGCTGTCCATTTTTCCTTCCGCGGCGTCGATGCCGGCGAGGCGGATCTTCGCATCGAAGACGCGCGGATCGGAGGGATGCTCGCGGATGAATTTCTGCAACGCGGCGCGGTGCTTCGCGAAATGCCCGCGGGCGATGCGCAGGGCCTCCTCGCGGCTTGAAGGAGTGACGCCGGGGCCGTCGTCGAGTTTGACGACGACCGCCCAGTCTTCGTCCGCTCCGGCGCGCGCAAGGGAAAATGGAACAGCGATCGCCAGAGCGATCAGGCATGCGAGTCGCCTCATTGGTCCGATGGCGTGATGGTGGTGTGGACCGCGCGATGGTCGCTCGCGCGGTTCCAGTCGGGGGAGGAGTCGATGCCGCTCCTCTCCTGGTCGATCTCCGGAAGCAGGCCGGGACTGACGACGAGGTAGTCGAGGCGGGAATAGATATCGGCGGTGCGCCAGTAATGCGTCCATCGCTCTCCGGCGTCGTCGGTGAGCTGGAGGTCGGTGAGCTTTGGCTTTGCGGAGCGGCTGATGATGTGGCGGACGGGGTATTCGTTTTTCGTGTCGTTGAAGTCGCCGAAGATCAGGACATTCGCCTCGGGATCCTCCTTGAGGATGCCCGTGACATGCTCGCGAAGGACCGCGGCTTCCCTGGCGCGGAGCTGTGCCTGATCGAAGTCCGGCACGTCGCGTTTGGATTTGAAATGCACGCCGACGACGCGCAGCTGGTAGCCCTCGGCGGGCTCGATTGTGACGTCGAGAATTCCGCGCTGGACGGCAAGCGGTGCGCCGTTGAGGTCGATGGGGAGATTGGAGACGGACTGATCCGAGACGATTGGAAACCGGCTCAACAGCGCGACATGGCGCTCGACGTCCGGGCCTTCCACCCAGGCCGGGTGCGGAAGGTCGATTCCTTTGGCCTTCAGGCGCGACTGAAGATCGGCGAGATCCTCCTTCGAACCCATTTCCACGACGCCGAGAATGTCGGGCTTCAGGCGGTTGAGAATCCCGACGACTGCGGCCTTCTCTTCCTCCGGTTTCGGCTGGCCGGAAACGCGCTTTCCGTCGACGTAGCGGTCCATGGTGAGCCAGTTGTTGACGTTGTAGCCGACGAACGTGATCGGCTCGGCGGCCGTCGCGACGGCTGCGACGAAAATGGCCGAAAAAAACGCGAGTCGGCGGGGGAGGCGCACGAGGGTCAACCGAACTGCGCGAGAGAGGATCAGACCGACTTGTGGGGCTGCTTCTCGGCGGGTTCCTTGATCTTCAGCTCTTCCGCGCTCTTGTGCAGCTCGCGATCGAATTCGTCCTTCGCCTTTCGGAATTCGTTCATGCTTTGGGCAAGGCTGCGAGCGAGCTCAGGAAGGCGCTTGGCGCCAAAGAGGATGAGCACGATGATCAGAACCAGCAGAATCTCCTGCCAGCCCGGCATCCCGAATGCGAACAGCGGTGTCATTTCAACTGTGACGCTAGACCCCGGGGAAGTCCGACGCAAACGAAATCATGGCTGCGCTGCGAGAAGCGAGGCCGCGACCTCCGGGGAGGGAAGTCCCCATTTTTTCCAGCGCTCGAGATACTCGGCCTTGGGCAACAGGGCGTAATGCGGGTGCGCATCAGCGCGGAGCCAGCGGATGATCGAGAGAATGGCGGGCTGGGGCATCGTGGTGCATCCGGCGGAATGGCGGTTCGGGCCGCGCTGGATGTGGAAGAAGATGGCGCTGCCGTGACCGGGGAGTGGCGGGTCGGCATTGTGACGGATCTCGATCTTCCACGCGTGCGCGAAGTCGTCCTGCTTCATTTGCTGCTTCTTGAACCACGCGGGGGGATTCGACAGGTCGATCCGGACGTGACGGTTGTAGTCGGGCAGCGATGGGTCTTCGACCCACGCGTCGGCGGCGGTGACGGTGTGGAACGGATAGTTTGCCCCGTCGGGCAGCGACTGGCTGTAGGTGTAAACCTTGCCGATCTCGAAAATGCCCGCGGGAGCGCGCTTGTCGCCCTCCGCCTTACGCAGGCCGGATTCGTCCTGCCCGGCGACCCCGATGCCCCACGCGAGGCCGTTCTTTCCGAAGAGCACGCGCTGCGGCTGGGAAACCGCGCGCCAGCCTCGCCCCTCGCGTTCGAAGCACTGGATGTATCCGACGTTGGAATCCCAGGTTTCCGCGGTGCCGACAATGAGCTGCCGGCAGTCTGCGGGGAGGGCGGCGGACCGGGCGGTGGAGATGGCCGCGCCGGTCATGCCGAGGATCAGCGCGAAGAACGAAGAAAAGGCGGCTCGCATGCGCGAGGAAGGTGCGCTGATGTGAGCGGCATTTCAATGGAATCCGCGCACCCGTGAGTCCGAGCCGCGTTCAGGTGAGACTGACGCCCGGTGGCACGGCGAATCCGACGTTGAAGCGGTTCCAGCCGTTGATGGCCACGATCGCGAGGGTGAGTTTCGTCATTTCCTCCTCGCTGAATTCCTCGCGCACCGCCTCAAAGTCTTCGTCGTGCACGGGTCCGTCGGAGAGCCGCGTGAGCACTTCCGTCCACAGCAGCGCCGCCCGCTCGCGTGGCGTGAAGCAGGTGGCCTCGGGCCACACGCACACCATTGCCAGCCGATCGTCCGTCTCGCCGGCCTCCCGCGCTTCGCGCGTGTGGAGTTCCACGCACCGAGCGCATCCGTTGATCTGCGACGCCCGCAGTTTCACCAGCTCAAGGAGCGGGCGCTCCAGTCCGGTCGAAATGGCTGCCTTTTCCAGCGCATACATGGTGTGGAGGACGGGTGGCGAGGCTTTCCAATACGCGATGCGAGGCTCCGGGTTATGCCCCGAGTGCACTTCCCACGGCTGGTCATGGCAAGAACTCAGTTCGGAGGGAAATCGGAATGCGGAGTCGCGGCGCTGTTTTCGCGCGGTTCGGCGAAGGCTTGGTTCTCGACGGGCGCGGGGGCCTCGACCCATTTGCCGTGTTCGCGGATGAGGTCGATGAGCCGGTCGACGGCCTCGGCCTCGGGGATGTTGAACTTCACGGCCTTCTTGCCGACGTAGAGGTTGATCTTTCCCGGTGCGCCGCCGACGTAGCCGAAGTCGGCGTCGGCCATTTCGCCGGGGCCGTTGACAATGCAGCCCATGATGGCGAGTCGCACGCCTTTGAGATGGCCGGTGGCCGCCTTGATGCGCGCGGTGGTTTCCTGGAGATTGAAGAGGGTTCGTCCGCAACTGGGGCAGGCGACGTAGTCGGTCTTGAAGACGCGGCAGCCGGCGGCCTGCAGGATGTTGTAGGCGAGGCGGAGCGACTGGCCGGGCGCATGTTCGCCCTGCACGAGAATCGCGTCGCCGATGCCGTCGCAGAGCAACGAGCCAAGGTTTGCGGCGGCACGCAGCAGGATCGGCACGAAGGCCGCCTCCGGGTCGCTCGAAGGGTGGAACACGTCCTTGAGCAGAATGGGATGTCTCTGATCCAGCCGTGCCGCGAGCAGGCGGTAGGCGGTGACCACGTCGAGATCGCACTGGTCCGGAATCGTGACGAGAACGGGATGCGGCAGGGCGGCTGCGCCGTCGATTGCGGAAGAATCGCGGGGATCGATCTCGAGCACGTTTGTCTGCTCGACGACGAACTCCGGTTGAAACTCTCCGAGCCGGTCGAGCTTGTGGACAAGCTGGTCGAGCGTGGTCTGTCGCACGGCGACGCGAACCGTTTCCGAGCCACCGACGGCGACGTCGCCAGCGCGAATCGGCTGCGTTTCACGGCGACGATAGGAAAAGGCGTCCCACGGGATGCTGACGGCAAGTTGCGGTGCGTTGCGGGCCTTTGCGATTTCGATCAAGGAACGCGCAACGGGAATCTCGTGAACGCTGTCCTCGGTGAGCGAGACGCGAATCGTGTCGCCGATGCCATCGTGCAGCAACGATCCGATGCCGATGGCACTCTTGATGCGCCCATCCTCGCCGTCACCGGCCTCCGTGACTCCAAGATGGATCGGATAGTTCCAGTCGGGGCCCTCGGCGTCGAGCCGCGCGACGAGCAGGCGGTAGGCCTCGATCATCACCTTCGGATTCGACGCCTTCATCGAAAAGACGAAGTCGTGATAGTCGAGTTCGCGCGCGATGCGGGCGAATTCCAGCGCGCTCTCGACCATGCCGAGCGGCGTGTCGCCGTAGCGGTTCATGATGCGGTCGCTCAGCGAGCCGTGGTTTGTGCCGATGCGCATCGCAATGCCGCGCGCCTTGCATTTCTCGACCAGCGGAGCGAACCGCTCGCGAATGCGCTCCAGCTCGGCGTTGTATTCTTCGTCGGTGTAGTCGCGGACGACAAACTTCTTCGAGTCGGCGTAGTTGCCCGGATTGATGCGAACCTTGTCCACCCAGTTTGCCGCCTCCATGGCGGCTTCGGGTTTGAAATGGATGTCGGCGACCAGCGGAACGTCGCATCCGGCGGCGCGGAGGCCCGCCTTGATGTGCTCGAGATTGCGGGCGTCCTTCACGGTCGGGGCGGTGATTCGCACGATCTCGCAGCCGACGTGGACGAGTTCGAGCGTCTGCCGCACGCAGGCCTCGGTATCCATCGTGTCGCAGGTCAGCATCGACTGCACACGAATCGGGTTGTCTCCGCCGACACCCACATTCCCCACGCGCACTTCCCGGGTGCGCCGCCGACCGGACGGGAACCAGTAGGGGGCGTAGGTCGTCATTGATTCGAGGCGGCGGGCGGCTCGAATTTCATGTCTCCAGCTCCGTCCGCGCGATTGAAAAATGGCAGGTCGAGCGTGTCGAAGAATGTCACGTAGAGGATGAACCCGATGAGCAGCAGCGCGCAGCCGTTTTGCACGAATTCGAGAATGCGCACGTTGATTGGCTTGCGGCGGATGCCCTCGATGATTGCGAGCGTGATGTGCCCGCCGTCGAGAACGGGGATCGGCAGAAGGTTGAGGATCGCGAGGTTGATGTTCAGCACCACGCTGAACCACAGCGCGAGGAGCCAGCCCTGCTCACGCTGGAAGAGGATGTAGTAGGCATTCATGATGCCGACCGGGCCGCTCAAGTGCTGGATGCTGATGCCGGACTTCGACGAGACCACCGCGGCCAGCGTATCCCACATCGTCGTTGCGCCGGACTTGATCTGCTGGAGCGGCGTGGGGTGGACACGTGTGAGGCGTCCTTCGAAGTCCCATTCGATGCCGCCACCACCCCAGACGATGCCGATGCGATACTGGTCGCTGCCATCGGGCTTTTGCGGGGTGAGCGTCCGCTGAAAGGTCTCTCCGCCGCGCTGGATCGTCAGCTCGACCGGCTTGCCTCCCGTGGACTGGATGAGCTCGGAGAGCGCCCGCAGGCGATGGAGCGGGCGGCCGTCCGCGGCAAGGATCACATCACCGGGCTTCAAGCCTGCGGCTTCGGCGGGGCTGTTTTTTGCAACGGAGCGAATCTCCCCGGCCGGAATCGGCAGCTCCATGTGGAGGGTCTCGCCGTTGCGCTCGACGGTCACCGGAATCGGGCGGCCATTCGCACGGTCGATTTCGCTTTCCAGCTGCAGGGCGCTGATCAGCGGCTGGCCGTTTGCCTTGATGATGAAATCCCCCGCGCGGAAGCCGGCCTTTGCCTCCGGAGAGCCGGGGCGGACATTTGCAATGCGCGGCGTGGTCGCGGGGAGGATGCCGATCTGGCGCAGGTGCGCGCGGCCCAAGCCTTCGCGTTCGGGAGTGACGGGAGCGACCTCGACGGTGTGGGATTCGCCATTGCGTTCGAAGGTGATCGGAATGAGCGGTGCGCTGCTGCGGGCGACATTCCAGATGATGCTCGAGCGGGCATTGCCGGCGGGGCTGAATTGCGTGACGGGCACGCCATTGACCGACGTGATGCGGTCGCCGGGGCGGATGCCCGCCTTTTCGGCGGGCGAGTTCGGGCCGACCGCGCCGACAGTCGTGTTCAGCTCGCCCTCACCGATGGGGCGGCCGATCAGCCACACGACGCAGGCAAGGAGAACGGCGAGCAGAAAACTGAAGAGCGGGCCGGCGAAGGCGACAATGATCTTGTCGAGCGGCTTCACGGGCGGGAGCTTCGAGCGGTCCGTCTCGACTTCGCCTTCCATGAGCTCCATGGGGGCGAGTTGCGGAATTGCCACGAAGCCGCCGGCCGGGATCGAGCCCAGGCGGTATTCGACGCCGTTGATGGTCTTTTTCCAGATCGGCTTGCCGAACCAGATGGCGAACTTCTCGACCACCAGGCCGCGCCAGCGGGCGGCGAGGAAATGCCCCCACTCGTGGACGAGGATCATCAGGTTGAAAATGAGGATGACCTCGAAGAGGATGAAGATGAATTTCAGGACGTCGAACACCATGCGAGAAGCTTTGGCTACAGCATGCCAGTGGTCGGTGCAAAATCAAATGCGGACGCGGCCGGCATTCGACGGGGTTGTGCCGGAGCCGCCAAGGCGGTAGGAAATTGCCTCGTGAGTGGTTTGTTGGAGGAGGGGCGGTGAATTTGTCCGCTCCCGAGTCGGTTTACTTTTTCACGCTTCACAAGTGCGCGAGTTCGCTCTTCGGCGACTTCGTGCTGAAGCACTGTGCGGGGCTGGAGCATGTGGACTACGCCAGCCGGATTTACGCGGGGGAGAGCGACGTGGAGGTCCACTTTGCGGAACGCGGAGCGGTCTATGGACCGCTGCGGCTGTCGGTGAACCGCCGGTCGCCCATCTTCGAGCAGGTTGTCGCGCCGGCGATGGCCCGGCGCTTCATTCGCGACAAGATCGCCGTCCTCCTCGTGCGCGACCCGCGCGACATTCTTGTGTCGGCCTATTATTCGTTCGGGTTCTCGCACGGGAGCAGTGCCAATGCCGAGATTCGCGCCCAGCAGGAGGAGATTCGCGAGCGGATCGTGCAGGGCGAGACGGTGGACGAATTTGCGCTGCGCTCGATCCGCGCGGTGAACCGCCATTTCGAGCGGGTGGAGAGGATCCGGCGTGCCTGCCGGCGATGCACTGCATTGCGCTACGAAGATTTGATCGACGACTTCGATCGCTTCGCCGCGCCTCTCGCGGCGGCGCTGCACCTGTCGTCGGAAACCATCGAGGAGCTGCACCGGCGCTCCCGCCCGCGGAGGGATGAGGACATTCGCCAGCATCACCGCTCGGGGCGTGCCGGCGGCTTCCGCGACAAACTGCGACCGGAGACGATCGAGACCTTGAACGGGGCGCTGGGCCCCGTTCTCGATCAATGGGGCTACGCGCGTTAGGGCGACGTGGTCGTGCCGCCGGTGCCCGATTGCGGGGCGGCGATGATGCGTTCCACGTGACGGATGTCGCCGTCCATCGTGTATTGCACCGCCACGGGTGAGCCGGGGGTGAGCATCTTCACGTCGATCGGATTTCCGTCGGTATCCACGAAGAGGGTGTGCTTGGAATACTGGTAGGCAATCGTGTCGTCCTCGCCGCCTTTCGAAACGGCGATGACCATTTCCTTCGGATGCACCGTGACCACCTCGCCCTCGTAGGTGTGCGTGATGCGCGAGGACGGCAGCCCGGGCGATGCGGTGTCCGACTGGGCAAGTCCGGGAACACAAACAGCGGCCGCGATGCCGGCGACGATGGTGGCAAGTAATGTTTTCATGCTTTGCGGGAGATCGCATCTGGGCCCGTCCGCGGGGGTGGTGAATGTCACTTGTCACATGAGCGAGAATTCCCGACTCTGCCGCGCGCCATGAATTTCCGGGTTGTTACTTTGATTGCGCTTTGCGTTGTCGCCGGCTTTCAGGCTCTTGCCGAGGGGCCGGCGGGGATTCTCCTCTACACGGAGACCGACGAGGGGATCGAGCTGCTGCTTGCCGATCACGCACCGCCCGTGGATCGCGGATGGGCGGCGTTTGGCGGGCATTCCGAGCCGGGCGAGACCTACGCGGAAACGGCGGCGCGCGAGACCGAGGAGGAAACGCGCGGGTATTTCCGGCGTGCCGACCTGCTGGAGGCAATCAAGGACCAAAAGCCGACGATGGACGGCCCCTTCGCCTTTTATTTCGTGAAGGTCGATCGGGTGCCGGCTTCGGAGATCATGAATACCAAGCCGCCCACCCGCGAGGCCGTGTATTTTGAACGCGGGCCTTATGCCTGGGTGCCGCTGAAGGAAATCGAGAAATTCTTCAATCCGGATACCATCACCTTTCCGCTGCGGCTCAATCCCGAATACCTGCCCGAAGGCCGCTTCACCGACTGGGTGTGGCCGATCTGGCTGCACAACCTCAGCGTGGCGCTGGAAGCCGGCACCGTGCCGTGGAAGCAGAATGCTGCTTCGGAGAAAGTCCGGTGATCCGGGGTTCGTGATCGGCGCGTGGCGTGGTGCGATCCCTCCGACGACGGGGAGTTCGCGTCGGGACGGGCAGGCAGGTGAGGCGTCGCGGGAGTCCGCCGAACGTTTCCCGACCGGCGAGGCATCGGAACGTCATATCCAGGAAAGGGAACGGCGTTCCAAGGCCCGGTGACACGGTTCCCGGAGCGGGAAATGCCGTGCACACGGGAGGGAACGTTCTTCCAGTAGCATGAGATACTCTTCTCGTAGCAATCTACGCTCTTCCTGGAGGATTCGACGCCGTTTCCAGAGTAGTTGATGCTGTTCGCAGCGCATGGAACGCTCTTCGAAGAGCAGGCAATTCTCCTCCCACTGCATGGAGGAGCGTTCCCAGAGGAGGGGCTGCGCTTCGAAGGTGGTCGATCGCATTGCGCAACGTGGGAACGACTTGTCCCAATGCGTGACGGACGTGTGCAAGCGTCGCGCGGGGTTGGCGCAATGCCGGTGAAATCGACGACGACGCTGACGGCTCAGCGGTTTTCCTTTTTCTGGCGGCCGGGGCCCCAGATGAGTTGCTGCGGGCGGGCCTTCAGGCTGTCGATCAACTCACGCGCGGAGGCGGCGGCGATCTTGAGGTCGGCGACGGCCTTGCGGCCGTCCGAGAACGTGGCGTTGAGATTGCCTTCGTTTTCCTTGAGGAGCTTGTCGGCACGCTGTGCCAGATCGTCGAGCTTCTGCGCGGCGTCGGACAAATCGCTGAGCAGGTTTTTCAGCGGTTCGCGGGTTTCGGAAATCAGCCCGCGGCCATCGGTGACGAGTTCGCCGGCTTCCGCGATGAGGGTGTTGCCGTTCTTCACGAGTCCGCGGCCTTCGTCGACCATGGTGTTCGCGCCGCCAATGAGCCCGCGTACCTCGTTCAACGTGGCTTCAAGCTGTGTCATGAGCGCGTCGATGCGGGAGGAAAGGCCTTCCTTTCGCGCATCGCCGGCGAGGGAATTGATCGCGTCGAGCGTTTCATCGAGGTCGCGGAGGATTGCATCGAAGGTGACGGGGGGAATGCTCGGCACGAGGGCGCCATTTGCGAGCACGGGCGCCGAGGGGTCGCCTCCCGAAAGGAGGACGAATTTATCGCTGAGCAGCGTGTCGGAGGCGATGCTCGCGACAATGCCTTCGTTGAGCTCCGGCACCTGGGGACCGAGCGCCATGAGAATCTCCACGGTCATCGCGGGATTCGCGGACTTCGCCCGTTCCTCCGGGCTGAGCATGCGCACCGACTCGACGTTGCCGGCGGTGGCCCCGCCGTATTTGACGAGCGAGCTGCGCTGGATGCCGGTGATGTCGGTGAACTGTGCCCGCAGGGTCCGCGACGGTTTGGCAAAGGGATTTCCCTGGAGCGAAAAGGCGAGCGCAAGCAGCAGGACGACGCTGCACGCGACGACAACAAGGGCAATGGCAGCGTCTCCGAGTTTCTTCATGGTTCGTCAAGCAACCGGTCGATGTAGTCTTCCTTCGCGAGTTTGAGCGGGATCGGCCCGTCGGGATGGCCGTTGATGAATTGCTGCACCTCCGGGTTGTCGGAGTTTCGGATTTCCTCGGGCGTTCCCATTGCGATGATTGTTCCCTGCTTCGGGCCGGCGCCGAGCATTATCATCTTCGTTCCGATTCGGAAAGCGCTGGTCATGTCGTGGGTGACGACCACCGCGGTCATGTCGAGCTTGCGCGTGAGATCGAGGGTGAGCTGGTCGATCACGGCGGTCATGATGGGGTCCAGCCCGCTCGTCGGCTCGTCGCTGAAAAGGAGCTCGGGATCGAGCGCGACGGCGCGGGCGAGCCCGACGCGCTTGCGCATGCCGCCGCTGATCTCGGCGGGCTTGAGATGCTCGAAGCCGGTGAGGCCGACGAGCTCGAGCTTCATCTTGACCACGAGATCGACGATCTCGGGATCGACCCGGCTGTTCTCGATGAGCGGGAGGGCGACGTTCTCGCCGACGGTCAACGACTGCAGCAGCGCGCCAAACTGGAAGTTCATTCCGAACCGCAGCCGGAGACGATCCAGCTCGGGACCGCTCATGGTCGTGATTTCCTGACCAAAGATCTTGATCGAGCCGCTGGTCGGCTTCATCGAGCCGATGATGTGCCGCAACAGCGTGCTCTTCCCGCAGCCGCTCCCGCCCATGATGATCATGGTGTCGCCTTTTTCGACCGTGAACGAAATGCCGTTGAGCACGGTGCGGTTGCCGAACTTCCGCACGAGATCCCGCACCTCGATGACGGGGCCCTTGTAGTCGTCCTTTTCGTTCGCACTCATGTCTCAATGACGAAAAAGATCGCGGTGAGAAGCGCGTCGGCAATGAGCATGGTGAGGATCGAGACGACGACGGACTGTGTCGTCGCGCGGCCAACCCCTTCGGCGCCGCCCTTCACCTTCAGCCCGTAAAAACAGGAGATCGTGATGATGAGCCACGCGAAGACGACGCTCTTGATCATCCCGCTGTAGAGATCCATGGCGTGCGAACTCTCGATGAGCCGCCGGATGTAACCCTCCGTCGGCATGTCGAGGGAGAAGCGGCAGATCGCCCAGCCGCCCGTCATGCCGATGTAATTTCCGAACACGGTGAGCGCCGGCAGCATCACGAGCATTGCGAGGAAACGCGGAACGACGAGAAACCGGATGGGATTGATGGCCATGACCTCCAGCGCCTCGATTTCCTCGGAGACCTTCATGGTGCCAAGCTCTGCGGTGACGGCCGAGCCGCTGCGCCCGATCACGACCACACCGACAAGCAGCGGACCGAGTTCGCGCAGGAGCGACATGCCGACGAGATCGGGCACGTAGGAGGTGGCGCCCATGCGGGAGAGCTCGTGCGCCCCCTGCATGGCGAGGGTGATGCCGATGCTCAGCGAGGTGAGGGCGGTCATGGGCACGGCTTGCACGCCGATCCGGACCATTTGATGAAAAACGGCCGAGAGGCGGAGGCTCTTCCCGCGAAACGGAGCGAAGAAGATCCAGAAGAGGATTTGGGCGTTGAGCGTGAGATAGTCCCGCACGCGCTGGAGAGAATCAGGACGCCTGGACAGCGGCGATGGCCTGCGCCTTGTCGTCGGCGATGGTGAAGAGCTCGTTCAGACGCACCAGCTCGAAAACCATTTTCACCTTCGGCTGCAGTCCGAACAGAGCGAAGCGGCCATTGAAAGCTTTTGCCTCGCGCACGTATTCGACGAGCGTCGCGAGACCGGAGGAGTCGATGTATTTCACGGCGGAAAAGTCGACCAGGGCGGCGGGGGCCTTTTCGGCGACGAGTTCCTGCAGCTTTTCGCGGAGTGCGGGCGAGGCGTGGAGGTCGATTTCTCCCTCGAGTTCGAGAATTTTCACGCCATTTTCCTCGGTTCTCCGGATTTCCACGTCCGTTGGATAGCGGGGGACACGAACGGTGTGAAGTGGAAATGCGAAGGGAAAGTCCCTATGGTCGCCACGTGCAGGACGCGTTTGGCCATCAGATTTCCTATTTGCGCGTGTCGATCACCGATCGATGCAACGAGCGCTGTGCCTACTGCATGCCGGCCGAGCTTCAGGAATGGCTGCCCCGTGAGGAGGTGCTGAGTTACGAGGAAATCCTCCGCGTGGTGCGTGTCGCCGCGTCTCTTGGAGTGCGGAAGATTCGAGTGACAGGTGGCGAACCGTTGACGCGTCGCGATGTGCTGACGTTTTTCGAGATGCTTCGGGAGGTCGCCGGTATCGAGGACATTGGCATATCGACCAACGGCGTCCTCCTTTCCCATCGCGTTGCGGACGGCTCCACGATGGCGTGTGCGCTGAGGGCGTGCGGCGTGCGCACGGCCAACATCTCGCTGGATACCCTGGACCGCGGCCATTATGCCGCGATCACCGGTCGTGACTACCTTCCGCAGGTGCTGGATGGAATCGACGCCGCGATCGAGGCGGGATTCGAGTCGGTGAAGCTGAATGCGGTGCTGGTGCGTGGCCAGTCCGAGAAGTCGATTTTCGAATTGATCGAATTCGCGCGGAACAAGGACCTGTTGCTGCGATTCATCGAGTTGATGCCGGTCTCGGATGCCGACGTGCTCAGTGACGGGCGATTTCTCCCGGTGGGGGAGGTGATGCGCAGGATCGAAGCGGAGTTTGGCGGTCTGATCCCCGAGCCGGGATTCCGGACGAACGGCCCTGCGAGCTACCATCGGCTCGGTGGCAGCGGCCAGCGGATCGGCTTCATCGGTGCGATGACGAACGTCCATTTCTGCGAGAGCTGCAACAAGATGCGCCTCACGTGCGACGGGAAGCTGCGTCCCTGCCTCGGCAGTCATCTGGAATTCGACCTCAAGCCGGCCCTGCGGAGGGGGGCGGACGACGACGAGCTGCGGGAGATTTTTCTGGGCGTGGTGGCGGGAAAACCGAAGGAACACGACTTCCGCAACCGTTACGTGCCGGGGCGAAAGATGGTGGCAATCGGCGGATGAGCAGTGAATTCACCCATCTCGACGCGACGGGCGCCGCGCGCATGGTCGACGTTTCCGGAAAGCCGGTGCAGAAGCGCGAGGCCATCGCGGAGGGTTTCATGGAACTGGCGCCCGCCACGCTGGAGAAGATCGCCGCCGACGAGATCGCGAAAGGAAACGTGCTGGCCACGGCTCGGATTGCCGGCATTCAGGCGGCCAAGAAAACGAGCGAGCTGATTCCATTGTGCCATCCGCTGCCGCTCAGCGCCGTGGAGGTGACGTTTGAATCCACGCAACGCGGGATCCGCATTCGCTGCGTGGTGCGCACGACGGCGCAGACGGGCGTGGAAATGGAGGCGCTCACCGGCGTGACCGCGGCGGCGCTCACGATCTACGACATGTGCAAGGCGATCGACAAATCGATGGTCATCGGCGCAGTGCGGCTGGTTTCCAAGACGAAGGAATGATCGACGTTGGCATCATCACGGTTTCGGACCGGGCAGCCGCCGGTGAATACGAAGACGCGGGCGGGCCGGCCTTGCGCGAAGACTGCGGAAAGCGCGGATGGCGCGTCCTTGCCGAGGCGATCGTGCCCGACGACAAGGTGCGCATTCAGCAGGCGATCCGATCGTTCGCCGCGCAGGGCTGCGGGTTGATTCTGACCACGGGAGGCACGGGCATCGCCGAACGGGATGTGACGCCGGAGGCGGTGCGCGAGATCATGCGGGTTGAGATTCCCGGCTTCGGCGAAACGATGCGCGCCGAGTCACGGCGGATTACGCCGAATGGCATCCTTTCCCGCGGTCTTGCGGCGGTCGTCGATGGTTCGCTGGTGATCGCGCTGCCGGGAAAGCCTAGCGGTGCCGTCGAATGCCTGGGATTCGTCGCGGGCGCCATTCCGCACGCCGTGAAGCTGGCGCGTCGGGAGCCGACATCGTGCTGACGCCGAGCGCGGAAAGCACGCAGGTGATCACCCGGCCGTCAACGGCGAGCAGCGGATGCGCGACGACGGGAAAGCTGTGATTCTCCGCCCACTCGAGCGCCGAGCTGTCCGATGGAACGATCATCAAATCCAGCGGCGTGCGGATCGTGACCCAGCGCGTGTTCGAGTATCGCGGGGCGTCCTCGTCGATCGACCGGAGGAAGGCGCTGCCGGGAATCATGTCGCGAACGCCCGGCAGCCAGTGAAACCTTGCGAGCAGTGTGCCGCGATGCGGCGAGGCGATGCTCACAAATGTGTGCATCCGGTCGGGCTCTCCGAATTGCCGCAAATAGGAACGCGCCACCAGTCCGCCCATGCTGAACCCGACCATCGAGAAGCGTTCTCCGCTGGGAATGACGTCCCTGATCTGTTCGTGCACCTGCGCGCCGAGCACGTCGAGAGGCGCGCGGCCGTCGTTTGGTGTGAGCGTGACCATCGTTGGCTGCAGTCCCGCGTCGCGAATCGCGCGTTCCATCGCGCGCAGCGTCCATGCGGTGTCCCAGATGCCGTGGACCAGCACGACGTGCCTTGGCACCTCCGCCTGTGCGGCGGAAAGCAGGCCCGCGCCCGCGGCGACCAGGCAGGTGGCTCGACTGAGTGCCGTCTTTGCGCTGGGTGACGAATCCATTTTCAACTAGAACGCCGCATGACCGAATTCGGCGCGATTTTTGATTGGGATGGCGTAATCATCGATTCCTCGGCGCAGCACGAGAGGTCCTGGGAACTCCTGGCTGCCGAGCGCAACCTTCCGCTGCCCGAGGGGCATTTCAAGCGTGGGTTTGGAAAGAAGAACGAGGTGATCATTCCGGACCTCGGCTGGGCGACGGAGCCGGCGCAGGTGGCGGAACTGGGGGCGCGAAAGGAAGCGATCTATCGGGAACTCGTGCGTGAGGGCGGCATCGAGCCGCTGTCGGGGGTGCGGGAATTGCTGGTCGCCCTTCACGATGCCGGCATCCCGTGCGCGGTCGGCTCGTCGACGCCCCGGGAAAATCTCGACGCGATCATGGAGATCCTGAACTTCCGCGAGTTTTTCCGCGCGATCGTTTCCGGGGACGATGTGACGCACGGCAAGCCCGCGCCCGACATCTTCCTGCTCGCAGCGGAGCGCCTTGGCATGCCGCCCGGTCGTTGTGTCGTGTTTGAGGACGCCTTCGTGGGCATCGAGGCCGCTCATGCGGGCGGCATGAAGTGCGTCGCCGTCGCGACGACGAACCCGCTCGATCAACTGGGCCACGCCGACCTTGCCGTGGCGAGCCTTCGCGAAATCACCGTCCCGCGACTCCGCGCCTTGATCAGTAACCCATGACCGGTGGCAGTTCCGTCGCCGCCCATTTCTTGTTCGGCTGCGGACCCATCACGAACTTCAGCTCGCCGCCCGCGGCCAGCTCCTTGTGCGTGATCCACGCGCGATCGAGCGGCTTGCCGTTCAATGTCGCGGACTGGATGTAAACGTTCTGCGGGCTGTTGTTCTGGGCGATGACCGTAAAGACCTTCGTGTCGTTCTGCGGGCCAATCTTGATCGCCGCCTTGGGATACAGCGGACTGCCGATCATGTAGATGCCGCTCGAAGGATTCACGGGATAGAATCCCAGCGCGCTGAAGACATACCATGCCGACATCTGGCCGCAGTCTTCGTTGCCGCAAATGCCGTCGCGCTTGTCGGTATACATCTCGTTCATCACGCGGCGGACCCACTTCTGCGTCTTCCACGGCTCGCCCGCGAAGTCGTAAAGGTAGGCGACGTGGTGGCTCGGCTCGTTGCCGTGGGCATACTGGCCGATCAGGCCGGTGACATCGGGCAGATGGGATTCCATGTTTTCGGTCTCCCACATCTCGTCGAGCTTCGCGGTGAACTTCTCGGGACCGCCCATCAGCTCGATGAGCGCCGGCACGTCCTGCATGACGGTCCATGAATACTGCCAGGCGTTGCCTTCGGTGAAGGAGGAGGTGTCGACGACCGTCGGCTTGTAGGGCTCCTTCCAGGTGCCGTCGGCCAGTTTTCCACGCATGAGGCCGGCTTCCGGGTCGAAGACGTTGCGGAAATTCTGCGCGCGCTTGTCGTATTCCTCGGCGACTTCCTTGTTGCCGAGGGCCTCGGCGAACCGGGCGATGCACCAGTCGTCGTAGGCGTATTCGAGCGTGCGGGACGCGCCCTGGGCGTGGTTGTCGCTCGCGGGCACCCAGCCGTTTTTCGCGTAGTGCTCATGGCCTTCGCGGGCATTGGAGCTGGCCTTCATCGCCTCGAGGGCGGCGTTGGTATCAAAGTCCTGGAAGCCCTTGAAGTAGGCGTCCGTGATCACCGGCACGGAGTGGTAGCCGATCATGCACCACGTGTCGTTGCCGGCGAGCGTCCAGACCGGGAGCTGGTTGTAGGGGGTGAGCTCAAAGTGCTTGAGCATGGTCTTGATGAAATCCCCGGTGCGCTCGGGCTGGATGAGCGTGAAGAGCGGGTGTGCCGCACGGAACGTGTCCCACAGCGAGAAGGTCGAATAGTAGTTGAAGCCGGGATTCTCGTGGGTCTTGCGATCGGGGCCGACGAACGTGCCGTCCGCGTCGTTGTAGAGATTCGGCGCGATCATCGTGTGGTAGAGCGCCGTGTAGAAGATGCGTTTCTGCGCGTCGTCCTTCGTGTCGATCGCGATGCGGCTCAGCTCCTTGTTCCATTTGTTCACCGTCTCCTGGCGAACCGTCTCGAAATCCTTTGCGCCAATCTCGGCTTCAAGATTCTTGCGCGCCGCCTCGACGCTGCTCGGCGAGAGGCCGACCTTGATGATCATCGGCTTGCTGGAGCCGACGTTGAAATTCAGCGCCGCGCGCAGCCGGTCGCCTTCCGCGCTGTTGCCCTCGACATCGTTGCCCTCGATGCGAATTTGCGTGCCTTTGATTGGCTCGGAGAATTTCGCGACGAAATAGAACGTCTTGTCGGGCGACCAGCCGTTGGTGCGCTGCCAGCCGCTTACCGTGTATTCGTCCTCGACCTTGAACGCGCCTTCGAGTCGCGGGTTTCCGCCGGGATGAATCTTGTGCGCGAGGTCGATGAGCACGCTCGCGTTGCCGCCGCGAGGAAAGGTGTAACGGTGCATCGCGGCGCGATCGGTCGCCGTGAGCTCGACCAGGATGTTCGAGCCGTTGAGCTTCACCTGGTAGTAGCCGACCTCCGCCTTTTCATTCTTGTGGCTGAACTTCACGCGGTAGCCGTCGTCGGGTCGAAGTCCGCTCCCCGTATTGCCCGCCGGACGCGGATCCCAGGGAATGTCGCCGGTCGTGGGCAGGAACAGAATGTTTCCCATGTCGCTGGCGCCCGTGCCGCTGAGGTGCGTGTGGCTGAAGCCAAGCAGCGTTTCATCGTCGGCATGATAACCCGAGCAACGGTCCCATCCGTTCACGCCGGTGTCGGGACTGACCTGCACCATGCCAAAGGGTGCCGTCGCGCCCGGGAACACATGACCATGGGCACCCGTGCCGATGAAGGGATCGACGTATGCAGCGGGGATGGGGAGTTCCGCCAGCGCAGGGGTGGCAAGCGCGGCGATGGCTGCGGTGAAGGCGACTGCGAGAGGACGTGAGGGAAACATGGAAGGGAAATCAGACCTTGTGAGGAGGTTCCGTGCAAGAGCGATCCGCATCGAAACGGTCGGCACTGCCGAATCCGAAGATACCCGCCGGGATGCTGCCGGGAAACGAGCGGCGTGTGCGCTCGTAGGCGTCGACGGTTTTGTTGAAGGCCGTCTGGGCCTCGTGAATGGCCTGCTCGGCAGCGTGCAGCTTTTCCCGGAGTTCCGGAGAAAGGGTGTCGGAGAGTGCGTGAAGCTGCGCGGTGAGGACGGCTTCGTTTGCGGCGCGGGCTTTGATTGAGCTGTCGCCTGCCGCGCAGCGGTCGATCAACGCCTGGAGTTCCTGCTTCGTTGCCTCCGCGATGCTGCGGGCCAGCGCATGGCGGTCTCGAAGCCGGGCGTCGAGATCGCTCCACGTGGCACGCAGGCCGCGCCGGAGGCCGATGAGGCGATTGTAGGAGATGAGCCCAATGCCCACGGGCCCGATCGCCAGAACCAGGATCAGGATGGCCCAGAATGCTTCCAATTGAGGGCGAATGTCCGTCATTTCGTCAGCTACGGTCGATGCTGAACCGGCCCGGTCCAATGAAGAGCAACGATACGAAGACGATGCCGACTTCGATCGCGTGCGACGCCGTGGCGAGTCCATCCGTCTTGAGGTGCATCGTTGCGGCGACGGCCATGGTGATTGCCAGCGCTCCGCACGCCGGCCGGAACAGGAAGCCCAGAATGAGGAGGATCCCTCCGCCAAACTCCGCCATGGCCGCGAGGAAACCCCACATTTCCGGCGCGAAGCTGATTCCGAGATGCTTCATCGATGCTCCAATGCTCTTCCACGTCTGGGCGCCGCCCGCGATTTTCGGCCAGCCGTGAACGACGGCAAACATCGCACCCAGCCCGAGCCGGAGCAGGAGAAGTCCAAAGTCGCGATATTGGGTAAGCCAGGTCAGCAGCATGCAAGGACGGTGCCGAAGTCGCGCCGCGAAATCGAGCGAAACCCCGGCGGAATTGGGAAAATGCTTGATGACGCGCGCCGGCTTCCGCTCAGGATGCGGGAATGGCTCCCGTCGCATACCTAGGTCCCCGTGGCACGTTCTCGCACATCGTGGCCAGGCGGCGATTCCGCTCGGAGGAGCGGCTGGTCCCGTGCGAATCGATCGGAGCGGTCTTTGAGTTCCTGATGGAGCGGCCCGATGCCCTGGCCGTGGTGCCAGTGGAGAATTCCTCCGGCGGAACGATTTATGACACCGTGGATCTGCTCATCGAGCACGCGGGCGAGCTTTTCGTGACTGAGGAACTGGAGCTCGATGTGCGCATTGCCTTGCTGGGGAAAAAGGGCGAGCCGATCCGTCGTGTTTTCTCGCACTTCGTGCAGCTTCAACATCACCGCGCGTGGCTGAAGGAAAACCTGCCGGGCGCAAAGGTGGAGGCGGTGAGCAGCACGGCCCTTGCCGCGGAGCGCGCGGCGGGCGTGAAGGGTGGGGCGGCGTTGTCGGCTCCCGGTGCGGCGGAGATTCACGGCCTCGACGTGCTTCGGTGTCCGGTGATTCCCGGGAAGTCGAACGTAACCCACTTTCTCGTGCTCGCCCGTCAGGAGCGGACGCCGAAGAACCCGCAGGAGGCGCGAACCGCGCTGGCGGTGTCGTTCAGCAACGAATGCGGGAGTCTCTACCGGTTTCTCGAGCCCTTTGCGAAGGCCAGGGTGAATATCAACCGCATCATCTCGCGGCCGTTCCCCGGCCATGCGGATCGGGCCGTGTTCTTCATGGAAATCGACGGAGCGCCGGGCGTGCCCGCCTACGATGCCGTCATTCGCCGTGCCCAGCGCCGCAGCGAAACCTTCAGTGGCTTCGGATCCTATCCCTGGGGGCGTCGGGTAAGGTCCTAAGGGGGCGAATTTCGGAGATGATTAAAAATGGGCTGACTTCCAGCCGACCGTGTGGTATTCTGTCCTTTACCGCTATGCAAAGAAAAAGTGCATTCTCTCGTCGGCTTCCGGATCTCGTAACTGAGGAGCTCGTCGCCGCCCTCTCGAAAAAGAACACTTCGTTCGAGTTTAAGCAACTTTTTGATGTGGTTCACGAGCGGCTTCGCGCTCGAAACGCCGCCAGCGGCGGTGAGGAAATGCTTCGGCTCCGCGCCTACGAAAAACTTCAGAATCTGGTCTCCCGGGGCATGGTCAAGAAGACCGGCAAGAAATACAAGGGACTGGCCTCGCTCTCCAAGGCGCTGACGCCTCCGCCGGCACCTGCCGCAGCCGCAAAGTAATTGCTGCTCCGCGATTGCGGAGTGCGCTCGAATCCGATATACGCTCAGCCCATGGTTGAGGACTATGTGCCCATTTTGTTGCATGTCATCGTTGCGGTGGGGTTCGCCATTGTGGCGATGGTGGCCAACATTGCGCTTGGGCGCGTAGGAAAGCGGAATCCCACGAAGGACATCGCCTACGAGTGTGGAGTCATTCCCGAAGCCGGTCCGCAGCCGCGCTTCAGCGTGAAGTTCTACCTCGTGGCGATGTTGTTCATCCTTTTCGACATCGAGATTGTCTTCATGTATCCGTGGGCGGTCTCGTTTACGGAATACGTGAAGGAGCACGGCCAGCTCATTCTCGGCAGCATGTTCCTTTTCGTGACCGTGCTGCTGTTCGGATACATCTATGCGCTGAAGAAGGGCGCACTCGACTGGTCGAAATAACGCGGGATGGTTCACCACCTCGTGCTGTTCAAGTTGAAGCCCGGGGTGGGCGACGACGGGGTCGAATGGATGATGCGACAGACGCGCATCCATTTGCTCAAGATCCCCGAAGTGCTCAACGTGAAGTGCGGCAAGCGCATCACGCCCGACTCGGAGTGGGATTTCTTTCTCTCCGTTGATGTCGAGAGCATGGAAAAACTGGCCGTGTATCGGGACGACCCGAATCACGTGAAGTTCGTCGAGAACGTCATCCGGCCGAACACGGTCGATCGTCTCGCGATCGACTACGAAATGGATCCCGGCAAGGACATCAGGTATTCCTGAATCCGGCCAACGGCGAACGACACTTCCTCCGCGCTCACAACAAACGGCGGAGTGAGCGAGAGGACATTTCCGGCGGGTCCGCCCGCCAGGATGAGCAGGCCGTCCTTGAGTGCTTGAACGACGATCGCCCCGGCGAGTTTTCCGTCGGGCTCGCCCGTCGGAGTGACCAGCTCGATGCCGCGCATCGTGCCAGGCCCGCGGATCTCGCGAATGCGGTCGGATTTCAAGTCGGCCAGGGCTTTGGAGAGCGCTTCGGAGCACGTGGCTGCGAGCCGGGCGGTCTCCGGTCGCAAATGCTCGGAGATGGACGCGAGTGCCATCGCGCAGCCGGCCGGGTGACCCAGAAACGTGCTGGTGTGCAGCGCTTCGCCGGAGGAGGGCGGCCACGCATTCATCACCGCTTCGCGCCCGACGCAGGCCGCGAGCGGAAAGCCGGAGGTCAGTCCTTTTCCGAGGCAGATCAAATCCGGCACCACGCCCGGGTGCTCGCACGCGAAAAGACGTCCCGTGCGGTTGAAGCCCGTGTAAATCTCATCCAGCACCAGCAGGGCGCCATGTTTGTCGCAAAGTTCCCGCAGCATCGGGAGAAAGTCCGCCGCCGGCACAACTTCGCCGCCCCGGCCTTGGATGGGTTCCACGAGGACCGCGCCGATCGATTCTGACGCGAGCAGGCGCTCGATTTCCGTGCGCGATGCGGCGAGTTCCGCGTCGGTGGTCGGGTAGGAGGCCCGCACGCCGAATCCGGCGAGTTGATCCCGAAACGGATTCTGGAAAAACGGGAGCCCGCCCGCTTCGAGCGCTCCGTAGCCGAGACCATGATAGGCCCCGCGAAACGAGAGCACGCCGCGCCGGCTGGTGAAGAGGAGCGCGGTCTTCAGCGCGGCTTCGATGGCCTCGGAGCCGGAGTTCGCGAGGATCGTGCGTCCGACACCCGCGTTCCAGCGCTCGAAGGTGATCTCGCTGAGCCGGCGGCAGAGCTCGGCCTTGCCGCGCGTGGGGTGGACGTCGCCCATCGCATGCAGCAGTTCATCGGCCTGCCTGTGCAGGGCCTCGCGAATCCGCGAAGCGCCGTGGCCCAATCCGGTGACGGCAAACGCCGACGTGAAATCGAGGAATCGATTTCCATCGACGTCCCACACGTTGGCGCCTTCCGCGCGTTGCCAAAAGATCGGCCAGTCCGGCGAAACGAAGGTGACGTTCCTGCTCTCGTATCGCGACAGCACCCCGGCAAGCCGCCGCGATTCCGGTCCGGGAACCTCCGTTCGAAGCGCGGGCAACATCAGGCAGCCATCGCGCCGCGCGCGAGCATGCTCGAGTAGAGCATCGAGAACTGGTGCGCCGTGGCGGCCCACGAGAAATCCAGTGCCATGGCGCGATTGACCGTCTCCGACCAGACTTCACGGTCCCGGTGAACCGAGCGCGCCCGGCGAACCGCATCGACCAGCGCGTCGGGAGTGTTTCGATAAAACGTGAACGCGAGTCCCGACGGCTCTCCGACGCGAAACGGCGGTGCCAGCTGCACGAGCCCGCCGCATTGCAGCGGCACGGGAAGAACGCCGTAACGCAGCGCGAGGCGCAGGATGAAAGCATCCGGACGAATCGGCGCCGGCGCCAAAAGCACGTCGCTGCCAGCGAGCGCGAGTCGCAACGTTTTCTCGTTCGAATCCGGAATCCACGCGAACCGCCCCGCGTGCTTGCGAATGGCGAATTCCATTTCGCCGACATTTGAAGGCTCCACCTTGCCCAGCACGGCGATGCGAACGCCGGATTCGAGCAGGCGATCGATGGACGGGAGCAGCGTTTCCATGCCGTCACCCATCATCGCATCCGTCACGACGAGCAAATGCATCGAGCCCTCCTCGATGGCCGCCTCCTTGAGCCAGGCGGCGCGGTTTTGCGCCTTGCCCTGAGCGGAGCGGTATCCTTTCGCGAGCGCCGCGTCGTTCGCCGGGTTCCACGACGAGACGTCGAGCCCGTGTGCGATGCCTTCCAGCTTCCGGGTCTGCTCACGCATCACCGGATCCAGCCCGCAGCCGTGTTCGACGGTCTGCGCCTCGCTCACGAACCGTGATCCGGGCAGAGCGACGCGATCCGCGAACAGGATGCCACCCTTCAGCAGGTTCATGCTGCCGAAGTATTCCAGCCCGCGCGGAGAAAACAGATCCGCCGGGAGATTCGTGAGCCCAAAGTCGTAGCTCCAGAAATTGCCCTGATAATCGAGCGAATCCGCCACCAACACCGAGCGCATGGGCAGCCGCTGATGCGACGCGAACACCGGCACGAGCGCTGCCTGCCAGTTGTGGGCCTGCAGGATTTCCGGTTCGGGGTCCATGCGGCGCGCGAGTTCGACGACGCATTTGGAAAAGAAAATGAACCGGGCGGCATTGTCCTGGTAATCGCCGTCCTCGGTCCCGTAGAGGCCGGAGCGGTCGAAGAACTCGTCGCGCTCCACAAAAAAGACCTGCACGCCTTTCGAGCGCACCTCGCGAATCTCGCACGAATACCGACCCGCCCCCACGGGCACGGAAAACCGGACATTCGTGCGCTTCGCCTTGACGCTGCGATTCTCCCGGACCGAACGGTAGAACGGAAGGGCGACGCTTACATCGTGGCCCTGCGCGGCGAGCTCGGTGGCAAGCGCGGTCACGTTTGCACCGAATGCTCCCGTGCTCGCAAAGGGCTCGAACTCACTGGCCGCGAGAAGAATCTTCATGGTGTCGTGGTAGCATCGATGGCCGGGGAAGTCAGCCTTCCACTGCGAGGTAAAGCAGTTCGAAAACCCCGGCCTTTCTGGTTGCAATCGGTCCGCAGCCACTTATCATGCGCGGTCCCGCAAAGGAAGGGTGGCTGAGTCCGGTTTAAGGCACACGACTCGAAATCGTGCGACGTGTAAAAGCGTCCGTGGGTTCGAATCCCACCCCTTCCGCCATTGATTCTCCAACTCCGCCGCCAAGCTTTCGATAACGCGGTGCCCGCACACGGGACAGAAGAACGGGGGTTCGATGCCCATGATTCGTGCGGGCTGGCCCATGGCTTTGGCGAATTCCCTCGATGCCGTGTTCCTTCGGCGGCGTTTCGTGTTCACCAAGGTTGGTGTCCGAGTTCGAATCTTCTCCCTCGTGATGCCGGTCGTGCGGTGAGGTAGGTCTCGATCCGGTCGCTGGGGGTTCTTCGAGCCAGAGCGACGCCATCTCGCGTGTTGCCGAGAACGGAAGAGCGGTCGTCATCCTCGTGAACCCGCCCAGTCAATTGTCCTCAAACCGCTAATAGCCGGCCCCAACGCGTCCACATACGTTGCGAGCGGGCGGGAAGCCGCCTGCAAGGTTAATGGAAGGCGGGAACTATGAAAAAACGGGTCATTTATTGCGCGACGTCACACTTTTTTCCCGTGGAGCGGAGCAAATGGACTAATTAATGCGAGCGAGTAATTAATAGCTCTGCAGATAAAATGGCTCGGTAAAATTTTATGGCGAAATACAAGGTTAATCTCAAAACCAACATTGCAATATTCTGAATATCAATATCTTGGGTCGAAGTGTCTAAATTTTTACAAACCATCAACAAAGTTGATAATCAACTTAGTTAAATTTTATTTTGACATATAGCCGGTCCCTTGCTGTTCTTTGGATCGTTGTTGTATGAAGTCGTCGCGGTTTACCAGCGCAGCGCTGCCATCGGGCTTTGCTGTATCCGGGTGGTCGCGGGCACTCGACCATGATTTTGCGAGGATTCCCGCAGACAGGACGACGGATTGCTCGAGATTTCGAAGCGGTGTTTTGCCGCTGCTTATCGTTCCGGACGGAGGGGTGGGCAATCAACCGATCGGCGGCTTTTCAGCCCGTCTGGCCACGGGAGCGATATCGGTTTTTCGCACGACGATTGATTCAAACAGACACGTTATCAGCAGTTTCCTGACCCGGGGGCGGCTCGTCGGAATCGAAGCGCAGCAAGGCTGCCAGTTCGCACGGAAACGCCGTGCTTCAGGACGGTTAGGCCACGGTGGCCCAAGGAACAATTACGAAAACCCTCTCCCCACACACATGTAGTATGAAGATGCAGTCTCAATTGTCCCCGACGGGACGTGTTTCAACGATGGTGGCCGCTACGTTGGCGATGTCCTCCCTATCGCTTTTCGCTCAGCTATCCACTGCTGAGAGCCAGAATGCCCTGAATATCCTGAATAATACCCAGATTCGCTCTCTCAGTGAAGGGGAGAGCCTCGATCTCGCGGAAGCGCAGCGCTACACGGGGCCGATCGGTGGAATCGCCGATTATGGCGACCCGGCAAATTGGGGAGGCGTTTCGCCTTCACCGACGCAGGACCTGATCGTCGACGTGGATGCAACGCTTGAGGTCTCCGGCCTTCAAAACACGCGGAACCTGGGAATCCTTGCGGGGACGACGGGCCTGGTGCTCAACGAGGATGGCACGCTGGTTCTCAATTCCGCCGAGAACGGCACGCTTTCCAGCGCCCCGGGCGCCACGCTGAATGTGTCAGGACCAGGCACCTTGCAAGGCGGCGTCATCGAGACGGAGGGGACGACGAATCTGGCTTCGAAAATTGATCTGGATGGCGGGCTGCTCCCGCATCCGATTCGTGATGGTTCCGGAAACAGCCGCTACGCGATGGTCGTGATGGGCGACGGCCATCTCACGCTCCAGTCGGGGGCGGACATCACATTGGCCCAGCTGGGGAGGAACGTGGGCGTGCGTGTCGGTGAGGGCGCCGGCGTGGGCACCCTCACGATCGAGGATGGCGCCAATCTCGTGGTCGGCAACGGGACGAATCGCGGCTTCTTCTTTGTCGGGGATTGGGGATCCACGGGCGTTTTCAATCAAACCGGCGGCGACGTATCTGTCGTGGGCGCGGTGCACATCGGCTCGCAGGGAGGCAACGGCACCTGGAATTTCTCCGGAGGCACGTTTAACGTCGGCCTTGCCGATGACGGCACAGACAGTAACGGCGTTCTGGTCGGCGCACGCCGCACCGGTTCCAATCCCGCGCCGACGGGCACGCTCAACATCTCCGGCGATGCCGAGCTCATTCTTACGCGCGGCTACCTGCTTGTCGGCGGCGATACGAGTCCAACCAGTGGTGGCACCGGCATCGTCAATCAAAACGGTGGCCTTGTGCGGATCGTCAAGGACGGGCTCGCGCTCGGCTCCGGCCAGAGTGGCGTCGCCCACGGCACCTACAACCTCAATTTAGGTGTCCTCGAAATCGGCGGCAGCAATGGCTTGCGAGCCGGTGGTTCCGGGGGCGGAACGGGCATCTTTAATCTCGGTGGAGGCACGCTACGGGTCTACGGGAGCGATCTCGTGACGAGCGTGCCGCTCAACCTGATCGACGGGACTTCGTCGACCATCGATACGAACGGGCTGAAGGCCACCCTTACCGGTGGCATCGCCGGGACCTTCTCTTCCGCGGGCGGGGATCTCCACAAAGCCGGCAGCGGCACGTTGATCTTCGACGGGGGCACCTACACCGGCAGGGACCTCAAGATCGACGGTGGCACCATCCAGCAGGATTCCGGCACGGTGCAGTTCTGGTATGGATCGATCGGCGCGGACGGCAACACCGGCACCTACGTCCTTAACGGCGGAAACTTCACACCGAGGGACCTCAATATCGGTGACTTCGGAGGCAACGGAACGTTCATCCAGAATGGCGGCACGGTTCAGGTGGCCTCGGATCGTGCGATCAACATCGGAAACCGCGGAGGAACGGGCGTTTACACGATCACGAACGGAGAGCTCTACCTGAATGCGTATCCCTCGATTAACATTCTCGGTCGTCATGCTGAAGGCGACGGCGCCAGCGTTCCTTCGAGCCATGGCACTCTGAACATCGGCGGGGGTGCTTCGGTTGACCTGGCTTCGACGGGAGTGATGATTTTAGGCAGCCAGGTGGCGACTCCCAACAACCCGAGCATTGCCCAGGGCAGCACGGGAACGATCAACCAGACTGGCGGCACCTTCACGGTGAACAGCGGGGCACTGCTGTATCTTTCCGCGGTGGGCAGCGGCACCTACAATCTCGATGGAGGCTTTCTTGAAATTGGCGGAGGTTCGCTGATCCCGCGCTACGGCTCCAACAATGCGGACTACGCCTTCAACCTCGGCGGCGGCACCATTCGCGTCATCGACAGCGACCTCGTGACGAGCGCGGTTCCCACGCTGAAAGCGGGCACGACCTCAACCATTGATACCAATGGCTTAAATGCGACGTTCAGTGGCGGCCTTGCGGGCACGGGCGGATTTGCGAAGACGGGCCTCGGCGCGCTCACGCTGGGTGACGAAACCACTGTGAGCACCGATTCCACGGTGCAGGGGGACCTCGTAATCGGCTCGGGTGCCGGCAACGAGGGAACCTTGAACGTCGAGGATGATGTCACTCTGGATATTGTATCCGTGCCCGGGCAGACTGGAGCTTCTGCTTCGAGCCGTCTGGTTGTTGGAACCAATGGCGGGGAGGGTTACCTCAACATCAATGGTGGTCACATCAGCGTAGACATTGCCAGCGGGGCGGGCCCGAACCGCGTCCAAATTGGCTACCAGGGAGGAACGGGCGTCGGGACGATGACCGATGGTTCGATCACCTTCAACGCCAGTCCGGGCACCTATGGCTCGTTTGACATCGGTCGCGGCACTGACGCTACGGGAACATTTATCCAGAGCGGCGGTGTCGTCGATCTCGGAGGCGGTGCCTTCCAGATTGGTGTGGAGGGCGGCGACGGCACCTACACGATCGGTAGCGTCGCGGAAGTTAAGGCAAGCACCGGCTCAACAGTTTACGTGGGCGACTGGGTAGGGGGCCAGGGCACGTTGAATATTCTCAACGGTGGCAAGTTTACCCAAGGCACGACGGACGTTCCCGGGACCCAGATCTTCCTTGGAAACGACGGCGGCGTCGGAAAGATCCATCAACAGGGCGAGGATTCGGTCGTGTCGATCGTGACCACCAATCCCGTGCACATTGGATACAACTTGAGTGGAGTTGCCGGCGCAACCGGCACCTACCAGTTGGACGATGGCTCACTGACGATGGGTAGCGAGAATGGAAATGGTGTCCGGATTGGAGAGTCGGCTGGCACCACTGGACATTTCATTCAGAACGGCGGCACATCCCACTTCGTTCTCAATAACGTCTACGTCGGGCAGGGAGGCACGGGCGTCTTCACGCTCAACAACAACGGCACCGCAACGGTCGACAAGGCCTTGGTGATCGGGCAGGCCGCCAGTTCCACCGGCACGGTGAACCTCAACGGCGGCACCCTCGAGGTGGGAGGAACCAACGGCATCGCCAAAGGCGCCGGCACCGCCGCCTTCAATCTCGGTGGCGGAACCATCCGGGTTATCAACAGCGACCTCACCACCAGCGTGGGCATGACACTCGCGACCGGCACCACCTCGGCCATCGACACCAACGGCCGCAACGCGACCTTCACGGGAACCCTCGCCGGCGACGGCGGCCTGACGAAGACCGGCAACGGAAAACTGACGGTTACCGCGAACAACACCTACACCGGCGAGACGCGGGTGACTGGCGGAACCCTCGCGGTTTCCGGTTCCATTGCCTTCAGCTCGCTGACCACGGTGGAAGCCGGCGGCATCCTTACGGGGACCGGCAGCGTCGGTGCGCTCGACATTGCCAGTGGCGGCGTGCTTTCGCCGGGCAACAGCCCCGGCACCCTTACGGCCGCCGACACCACATGGAACGGTGGTGGAATCTACGTGTGGGAACTCAACAACGCCACAGGCATCGCGGGCACCAATTGGGATCTGCTCACCGTCGAGGGTGATCTAACCATTCAAAGCACGCTGGTGAACCCGTTCATCGTTCAAATCCGCTCGCTCGGATCGAACGGTGAGCCCGGCGAAGCGGAGAATTTCGACCCGACTCAGACGTATAGTTGGATCATCGCTTCGGCCGGCAATGTTGCCGGATTCAGCTCCGGGGCGTTTTCGATCGACACGAGCGGGTTTGCCAATGCTCCCGGCTCCAACCGGTTTAGCGTCAACAGCGACGGGAAGAACATCTATCTGACCTACTCGGCGGTTCCCGAACCCGCCACCTACGGTGTGGCCATCGCCATGGGGCTCCTGGCGCTCGCAGTGGCAAGGCGCCGCCGCTCGCATTGAAACTGAGTGGAGACAGCGGTGTTTTCGTAGATTCCGTCGACCACTGCAGAATCCGCTGAATTAAGAAAGGCCAGCCGTCAGGCTGGCCTTTCGTTTAGAAATCGAAATATTTCTGCGTAGATCTCAAGTCGGCATCGTTGCGCCACCTTCCAGCGAAGCCTGCCGCAGTAAGAGAGAGCTCACTAAATCTCTGGAATTACCCTGCGCGGAAGACGCGCCGGGTAACAGTTACTCAACGCCTTTAGAGAAACGCAGGATGGCGAAAGTCCGGCGATAAATGGTGGCCGTGTGATCCGGCTTGCCGGGTTCCTGAATGGTTTGCTCGTCGCGCAGGGTGCGGAGGTCCAGCAATACCGGTTTTCCAAAGTCGGTGGCGCCCTCGATGCCGATCGTCTTGTTCGTAGAGAACATCGGGGCGGGAGACGACGAATCGGCCGCATATCCCAGAAACTCGGTGGCGTCGAAATCGACCGAATACTGGACTCGATGGTCCTCGGTAAAGGCAGGGCAGACCGTCAACACAACTCCGGTTTCAAAGGTGTCTTTGTCGGGAACCGTGAACCTTCGTGTGGCCGACAACGTGGCGGGTTTGCCGGAGGGGGTCTCGAGTGTGGAGAATGTCAATACGTCCGCGCCTTTCTCTTCGGTGAGTCTCGAGAGATCTTTCGGAGGCTCCGGATCGTTCGTGGTCAGTTCCACAATCTGAGCCTCCACGAGAATGGTCTGCGGCGCGGCGAGGGCGGAGCCGGCAAGCGCACCGATGGTTGCAAGGAACAAGGAGAATCTCATCGGTTGGAGAGGAAGGCCGTTTTGTTTAACGGGAAGTGGAGCGAAAAGCCAGGGAGTGCGGGAATGCTTAGTTCCCGTGGTTGCGAACGGAAATGAAGAGGCTCAGTGGGGGTGGGTGTTCCGAAAGTGATGAGCGTTCCTGTGCCCGTAATCGTCAGCTTTTTCCTCGTGAACTTGTATTTGTAGGTCACGGTCGTTCCCGAGATGTCGGAGCCGACGAGATTCGCGCCGGGAGAAGCGGTGATCGTGGCGCGGAATTTTCCGTTTCGCCCTTTGAAGCGCGTGGGGCGGGTTGCCACTGGGCCGGCGAAGCCCATCAGCGGAGAGGTGCTTTTAAGCTTTCGTTTGCTGTCAAAGCGCTGGGTCATGAAAATGCCGACCGACTGCATGCCCGCGACGAGGATGCCCGACATGTCGAGCGTCATTTTGCGTCCATTCTTTGGGACAATCACATCGACGTTCACGGCGGTGCCGAACGACTCCGTGCCGGCCGTGATGAGCCATGATCCACGGTAGGCGCCCGCGTAATCGGTGAAGTCGATCTTCGCGGCCATCGCGCCGGAAACGAAGAAGAGCGAAACAACAAACAAAACGACGCGAAAACAAGAGTGGTTGGTCATGAGAGTATTTGCTGCTTAACGGAATTTCGTTCGCAAAATGACCGCGCGCAATGTTTTTGCATTTAGGTGTTGCGGTTCTCAAACGAACCGGGCGTCCGGTTCGGTTCGTTCAGCATAGTCGCCCCACGCCGCCGGATCGCCGTTCGCGATGTCGCATAGGCCCCATTCCCCGCTTGGCGCGAAGTCGAGGAGACCGCGCAGAGCGACGAAGGAGTGACGGAGATCGCGGTCAGTGATGACTCGCGGGTGCCGGGTGAACCGCCGGCTCCGAGGGCCAGACGTTCTGCACGCCCTCGACGATCATGTTCACACCGATCGCGAGAATGAACAGGCCGAGCACGCGGTTGAGCGCGCCCACGGCGTTGACGCCCATCACGCGGACCATCGAATCGCACCAACGGAAGCTCAGCCACGTGAGCGCGCCGATCGCGGCGAAGCCCACGATGTAACCGGAGTAATGGGTGATCGTGCGGCCGTAAACCGAGAGACCGAGCGCGAGGCTCATTGCGCCGGGGCCTGCGAGAATGGGCATGGCCATTGGCGTGAGCGAAATGTCGTCCTTCTCCTGCGCGGCGACGTGCTCCTGCGGGGTGACGCGGCTCTGGTTGCTGATCATGTTCCATCCCGCGCTGGCGACGAGCAGCCCGCCGGCAATGCGGAGGTCATCGATGGTGACACCGAAGAACGCGAGCAGCAGGTTTCCAAAGAGCAGCGAAATGGTGAGGATCAGGAACACGTAGAGCCCGATCTTCGCCGACATGGCCTGACGATGCTGCGAGGTGTCGTCGACCGTCATGCCATGAAACATGGGGGCGTGGCCGATCGGATTGATGATCGGGAACATTGCGACGAATGCGACAACGATCGAATGCAGAAAGTCGAGCATGCCGGGGAAATAAGAGCGCAAACCCGCGTTCAGGGCCAGTGATCTCCGCAGTTTCGGAAACGCGGAAGTTGTCGCTTTGCATTTTTCGCGATGCAGGGAAACTGCACGGTATGCTTGCCCGAATTCTTCCCGCCCTTTTGTTCATCGTCGCGATTCCCGCCCGCGCGGAGGTTGAAGCTGAGCTTGCCGCCCTGGAGGCGAAGCACGGGGGTCGACTGGGGGTGTTTGCGCTGGATACGGCCAGCGGAAAGGAAATCGCTCATCGCGCGAAGGAGCGGTTTGCATTGTGCAGCACCTTCAAGCTGCTGCTGGCCGCGGCGGTGCTGGAGCGTGTCGACGCGGGCAAGGAATCGCTGGAGCGTGAAATTTCCTACGGCCAAGACGACCTCCTGAGCTGGGCGCCGATCACGAAGGAGCATGTAGCGAACGGGAGCATGTCGGTCGGCGGGCTTTGTGCGGCGGCGGTTCAATACAGCGACAACACCGCGGCGAATCTCTTGCTGCCGATCGTTGGCGGACCGGAGGGCTTTACGCGATGGCTGCGCTCCCTTGGCGATGACGTGACGCGGCTCGATCGCACCGAACCGGATCTGAACACGAACCTTCCCGATGATCCACGCGACACGACGACGCCCGCCGCCATGGTCGCGACCATGAACAAACTCCTCGTCGGAGACGCGCTCGCCGCCGAATCCCGCGAGAAACTCAACGAATGGTTGATCGGCAACACGACGGGCGACCGCCGGATTCGTGCCGGGCTTCCCTCGTCGATGACTGTCGGCGACAAGACGGGAACGGGCGAGCGCGGCGCTGCGAATGACGTGGCCATCGTCTGGCCGCATGAGGGTGCGGCACCGTGGCTGATTGCGGTGTATTACGTGGTGCCGGATGCCGAGCCCGAAACGCGTGATGCCGTGATCGCGGAGGCGGCGCGCATTGTTTCGGACCGGTTTGCCGACGAAACCGCCGAGTGAAGCGATCGGGCGGGGGGAAAATTTTTCGGCATTCTGTCACAGGCGCTGCAGGTCGGCCGTCAACTCTGGTGTATGAACACACCAAGAATTGCCTACTGGAAAGCCGCTCCCGATGCCTACAAAGCCATGCTGGCGCTCGAAAACGCGACATCCAGCCTGGGGCTGGAGCCATCGCTCTACGAGCTCGTGAAACTGCGCGCCTCCCAGATCAATGGCTGCGCGTTCTGCGTCGACATGCATGCGAAGGACGCCCGCAAACTTGGCGAAACGGAGGAGCGCCTCACGATGCTTTGCGTGTGGCACGAAGCGACCTGCTTCACCCCAAGGGAGCGTGCCGCACTGCGCTGGGTGGAGGCGTTGACGCGGTTGTCGGCGGGACCGGTCTCGGAGGAAGACTTCGCCGCGGTGCGCGCGGAGTTTTCGGAGGATGAGATCGTGAACCTCACGCTGGCCATTGTGACGATCAACGGCTGGAATCGGTTCTCCGTGGGCTTTGGCGTGCCGCCGGGCCATCGCTTCGAATGATCGATACGTTCTCCGAGCACCGTGCGCACCTTTTCGGCATCGCCTACCGCATGCTTGGCAGCGTGGCCGAGGCGGAGGACATGGTGCAGGAGACATGGCTGCGCTGGCAGAAGCAGGGTGGCGAGGTGCGTGAGCCGCGGGCGTGGCTCACGACCGCGATCACCCGGCTGTGCATCGATCAGCTTCGACTCGCACGGCGGGAGCGGGAGGAATACTTCGGGGTCTGGTTGCCGGAGCCGCTGGTGAGTGACTTCGGCACATCCCCTTCCGCCGAGGCGGCGCTGGCAGGTTCGCTCGGGGTCGCGTTTCTTCTCCTGCTCGAGGAGCTCGCGCCGGTGGATCGGGCCGTGTTTCTGCTGCGCGAGGTGTTCGAACACGAATACCCGGAGATCGCGGAGATCGTGGGACGCAGCGAGGCGGCGTGCCGCCAGATCGTGAGCCGCGCGAAGGCGAAGCTCGCGCGGCGGGAGGTGCGCGAAGCAGCGGATTCACCCGAGAGCGAACGAATGGTGCGGCAGTTCCTCGAAGCCTGCGAGACCGGGAACCTCGACACGTTGCTCGCGATGCTCACCGAGGATGCCGTGCTCTACAGCGACGGAGGTGGTGTGGTGAGGTCCGCGCCAAAGCCGATCCGCTCGGCGGACCATGTTGCGCGCTTCCTCATAGGAGTGCGCCGCCGCATGGCGAAGCGGCATCCGGGCGCGCACGACCGCGACCGTCTTGTCCGCGTCAATGGCGACCTCGGCGTGCTGACCCGCCGTCGCGATGGCGTGCTGATGGTGACGTCGTTTGCCTTCGAGGGAGGACGGATCCGGGCGCTCTATCTCGTGAGCAATCCGCACAAGCTCGAGGCAATCGATTCCGAGCTGGTGGGGAATTTGGGAAAGGAGTGACGATCGATCGGGACGGGTGTTCAGCGGGAATATCTTCCCCATTCCATGAACACCGTCCGAAAGAACGCCGGTGCGTTCACCTGGCTTGAGCTGGTCGCTGCGCTGGCGGAGCAGGACGCGGGCAGCACGAATCTTTTTCGCTGTCCGGTGAAGGCGGAGGGTATTCCTACGAAACGCTCAAGTAGTCGATCGCGGAAGTTGCGGCGATTCGGAGCTTGTCGGCGGAATCCCGGCTCGCCGACATTGCGGAGATGCGGCCGAAGTTGCTTCCCGGGAGTTGCGTGAGTGTCGGCGCAATCGCGCTGGGCGCGCTGCTGCTGGGATTGATCTTCTGGCGGTTCGAGACGGATCCGATGTGGGCCATCATTTCGTTCGTGCTCGTTTACGACTCGGATCCCGAGGCTGTGAAACGCGCCGGAATCGAGCGGCTCGTGCTGACGATTCTCGGCTCGCTTGTCGCGATGGCGCTGGTCTTCGCGTTTGGCTTGCACCGCTGGCTGCTGCCGGCAGGTCTGGCCATCACCGCCGTGCTCTGCGGATTCTTCGTTCGCTCGCGTGGCGGCTGGCGTGTCATTCTCGTCACAGTCGCGCTGATCATTGGCTCGTCGCTCCTGCAGCCATCCGCCGGACCCTACATTGCCGTGACGCGCTCGATCGAGGTCACCGCGGGCAGCCTGCTGGCGATTGTCCTGTCGCAGGGGGCCGCGGTATTGCTGGCGAAGCGGAATGGCGACGCGAAGAACGGCTAGTCCAGCTGTTGAATGCGGACGTTGCGGTAGGTGAGTTCCGCGCCTTCGGCCTGCAGGGCAATGCGTCCCGAAGTCACCGGTGTGCCATCACGTTCGGCGGCCGTCTCGAATTCGTTGACCAGTTTGTCGTTGAGATAGAACTTTCCCGCGCCATTGCGCACCTCGACGCGCACGCGATTCCATCCCGGTTGCTCGACGGCGTTGGCGTCCGCACGATTGACGCCGTTGAAGTCGCCATCCTTTCCGACCACGGTGAGTTCGCCATTCGGATCGAAATTGCCGGCGCCATCGGTGTGAACACTCGTCAGCGAGTAGATCGACCAAAGATCTCCGGTGTCGGTTTCCTGGATCTGGCACTCGACGGCGGGCGGCCAGACTCGTTCCGGCTCGCGGACGAAGAAGAGAAGTCCGGCATCGCGCTTGTGGTCGGCGCGTGGAGCGAAGCGACGTTCGCCCCATTTGTATTCGAGCTCGATCACGAAATTCTCGTAATCGTCCGCAGTGACGATGGCGGCAAAGGGCGCGGAAGGTTTGTCCCAGTCCCGGTAAACGTGGATTTCGTCGCCATCGACCTGGAAGATGCGATTCAGCTCCTCGGGAGAATAATCGGTCTCGGTCTTTTCGAAGGCGATGTGGAACTTCGTGCCTTCGCCATCGGGTGGAAACGGATTGATGCCTTCGGCGAAAGCGACGGGGCAGGCGAGGAAAAGCGCGAGGAGGAGTGGTGCGGGTTTCATTTCAGGTTGAGGGAGCTGACGCCGTCCTGGTGGAAAAGCTCGAGGATGACGCCGTTTGTCCAGCCGAAGCCGGGTTCGTTGGATGTGTAACCGAAGCGAAGGTCGCTGCTGACGTTGCGGCTGCCGCAGCTCTTGTATTTTTCGTAGAGGCAGCCGGTCCCGGCGAAGTCGTGCATGACGACGTTCAGGAATTTTTTCTGAATGCGGTCCGCCTCCCGGCAGTAGCCGTAATGCCGCATGCCCTCGATGGCCATGAGCTGGAGCGGCGCCCAGATGAATGGCGCGTCCCATTGATTGCCTGTCGCACAGCAGCTTGTTTGCAGCCCGCCTTCGACTTCGAAGAGCGGCAGATGCTCCATCACACGCGCCGCCTGTTCCTTGCTGGCGATGCGCGCCCACAATGGCCAGAACGTCGTGAGGAACGGGTAGAGCGTGCGCTCGAAACGCTCCAGATGGTAGTCGAGGTAAAGGCCGTGCTTCTCGTCCCAGAGGAAGTGATTGATCAGGTCCACGCGCAGCGCGGCTTCCCGTTCCCAGTAAGCGGCCGCGCCGAGATCACCGATCAGGCGGTTCATCTCGGCAAGATTGCGCTCGAAGACGTAGAGCAGGGTGTTCAGGCAAACCGGCGCGTAACGCGGTGCATCGAGATTGAACGGCCCGAAGCGTCCGGAGGGATCGAAGCCCGACTCGCGCATCGATCGATCGCCCTTGAGTGCATACTCGGTGAGCGAATCGCGCGTGCGATCGTAGAAAAGTTCCACCTCCTCGATGGCGGTGTAATGGTCACGGAAAATCTCGCGCAGGCGGTCGTAGTGGCTGCGGCCGTAGGGATCGCGCTCGCCGTAGAGCACCTCGGCGGCGGTGCCGCGCCCGACGTCGAAGTAGCGGGACAATCCGCTCGCCTGATCGCGATGCGGCGGAACGAGGTAGTAGGTGTGGAATTGCTCCGCGAGCGGAAGCGCCCTGCCGAGCCAGTCGAGGTCGCCCGTGTGGTTGAAGACGTCGAAGAGCATCATGCTCAACACGGGCGGATGCGAGCGCGTGAGGTAGTAGCTTCGATTCGCGTTGAGCACCATGCCGTAGTGCTCGATCTCGTAGAGCTGCTGGTCCACCATGCTCTTCGCGAGTTCGACCTGGCCGTCGCGCAGGAGGCCGAGATTGATGAAATACGAGTCCCAGCCATACATCTCGTTGAAACGGCCTCCGGGGACGACGTATTCGCCCGGTAGATAAAGCAGGCCGTGATCGTCGTTGTCCCACGGATTTCCCGGGATCGGCCGCATCTCGATACGCGCGAAGTCCTCCGCCGAAAGACACTCGTGAAGCCGTCGTTTCACCGCCGTGGCGTCCTCCCGGGGCGATAAATAAAGGATGTGCGGCGCATTGCGACGCTCGTCGGTCTTCGGATCGCCCGCGCTTTCGCAGAGCGTGTGAACGCTTCGCGTCAGCTTCGGCCAGGTTTCGCGAATGTAGGTGCGGAGAGATTCGACGGTGGCTTTGCCATTCGTCGAGGGGGAGGATTCCATCAGGACTCGGTGAGGAGGGTGGTCGACTTCGGGGGGAATGTTGTCGAGCCTACCTCAGGGTTTTCAAAAAAGCGAGGCTGCCAATTCGCTGCGGGCAATGGGATCGCGCAGCTCTCTCTGCTGAAGTTGAAAACGGCCAGCAGGGAGCCACGACGCAGCGTCAGCCATTTGCCGTCGGGATCGAATTCCACGTGGGCCGGTGCGTCGTGAGGAATCGTGCGCCGCAGCTCGATCAAGGATCGGTGCCATTCGAGCAGCTCGCGGTGGCGCTCATCGTCGAGTTCGTTCCAGCGAAGCTTCGAACGTTCGAAGGTCGCGAGGTCCTGCGGATCGGGGATGTCGCCCGCGTGACTCTTGAATGCGGCAAATTCGCGCCGACGGCCTTCCGTGATGAGCCTCCCGAGTTCCTCGTTGTGATCGGTGAAATATTGAAACGGCGTGGATGCGCCCCATTCCTCGCCCTGGAACAGCATCGGAACGAACGGGCTGAGCAGCGTGATTGCGGCAATCGCCTTCAGGTCTTCGAATTCGACCATCTGGCTGAGCCGCTCGCCAAGGGCGCGGTTGCCGGTCTGGTCGTGATTCTGCGCGCAGACAACCAGTTGATCCGGTCTGACACCGATCGGCGGGCGTCCGTGGGCGCGGCGGCGAAAGGTCGAGTATTGGCCGTCGAAGACGTAGGCCTGCTCAATGGCCTTCGCCAGCGCGTCGATCGAACCGAAGTCCATGTAGTAGCCGTCCCGCTCGCCGGTGAAGAACGCGTGGATCGCGTGGTGAAAGTCATCCTCCCAATGCGCGTCGAGCCCGTAGCCGCCGAGATGCGGATCCCGCACGAGTCGCGGGTTGTTCATGTCGCTTTCGGCGATGAGCACGAGCGGCCGATTGGTGAGCGCCGAGAGCTCCGCCACGCGCTCGGCCATCGCCTCGAGTATGTGGATCGCGCTTTCGTCGATGATGGCGTGGACGGCGTCGAGCCGAAGGCCGTCGAAATGATAGTCGCGCAGCCACATCAGCGCATTGTCGATGAAGAACGCGCGCACCTCGTCGCTCTCCGGGCCGTCGAAGTTCAGCGCGTCGCCCCACGGCGTCTTGAAACGGTCGGTGAAATACGGGCCGAACTTCGAGAGGTAGTTTCCGTCGGGACCGAGGTGGTTGTAAACCACGTCGAGAATCATCGCGAGGCCGAGGCTGTGCGCCTTTGCAACGAGGGCCTTCAAATCCTCGGGGGTGCCATATGCGGGATGCGGCGCGAAAAGGCTCACGCCGTCGTAGCCCCACCCGCGCGAGCCCGGGAAGGTCGCCACAGGCATGAGTTCCACGTGGGTGATGCCGAGGTCGCGCAGGTATTCGAGGCGTTCCGCCGCCGCTGCGAAGGTGCCCTCCGGAGTGAAAGTGCCGATGTGGAGCTCGTAGATGACAGCGTCGGAGAGCGGTGGCGGAGTGAAGTCCGCATCGTTCCAGGAAAATGTGGAGGGATCGACCACCTCCGATGGGCCGTGAGGTCCCTCCGGCTGCCTCGGGGACCGGGGATCCGGGAACGGACCTTCGCCATCCACCCGAAATCGATACCGCGTGCCCGTGCGCAGAGGTTCCGCGTGCCACCAGCCGCGCTCGTCGCGACGCATTGCCGCGGTGGATTGATCAGTGACGAGTTCGACGGTTTTGGCGAAGGGAGCCCAGACTTTCATGGTTGGCGGGTGAGCAGCGCGACGGGGAAGTCTCCAAACAGCGCGCGGGGTTCGATTTCACCGGTGAGTTCAGCCGTCGTGAAAAGATTCCGCCACGTGCCGTCCGGGAGGGTGACCGTCGTGTCAAGCCAGTCGCCATCGAGCGTGAGCGAGAATCGCGGAACCGCAACAATCACATTGCCGCCGCGCTGATACATGATGAGATGGCTGAGGCGCGAGCCACGCGCGCTGAGCGGCTGGTGCGTGCCCTCGAAATCGGCGGCATGTGAGCGTCGCACTTTCAGCGTGCGGTGGATCATCCAGAGCTTGGCGAATCCGGAGTTCCAGTCGTCTTCGCGGAAGGATCCATTCACGTTCTCGCCGCGATTGAGGAATTCCCGCCGCACGTCGAAGTCGACGGGACGACGGTTGTCGGGGTCGACGAGACTCAGGTCCCACAACTCGGTGCCCTGGTAGAAGTCGGGAATGCCGGGTGCGGTGAGTTTGATGAGCGTTTGCGCGAGACTGTTGATGCGGCCTGGCGTGATGAGCGGCTCGACGAATGCCACGAGGTCGTTCACGAATTCCTCGTTCTCCAGAATGGTCGCGGTGAATTCCTTGAGGCCGTCCTCGTAGGGTGTGTTCGGCTCGTGCCACGAGGTGCGGATCTTTGCTTCGCGGCAGGCCTTCAGCAGATATTCCCACGTGCGATCGAAGCCAATCGGCCATGCGCCGATGAGCGTCTGGTAGAGGAGATACTCCGCGTGTCGATCGGGTTCGCGCCCCTTCCATGCCGGCAGATTCATCGCCGACCACCGATGCAGCGCAGCGGCCCAGCGCTCGGGAATCTCGGTGAGCACGTTGATGCGTGCGCGAACGTCCTCGCTGCGTTTCGTGTCGTGCGTCGAAGTGGCGAGCAGGTTGTGTGGCCAGCGGCCCTGAAGATGGGAGCAGAACTGGTGAAACTGCGACGGCGCCATGCCGATCTGCGAGGGATTCGAGCCGACTTCGTTGCACGACACGAGACGGTCGTAGCAATAGAACGTCGTGTCCTCGGCGCCTTTTGCCATCACGGCAGGGGCAAGCTGCTGCCAGCGCGCGATGAATTCCGCCTCCTGCGGCCCGTCGAACTCGTTGGTGAGCAGCGCGTCGAGAAAGTCGAAGATCGCGGGCTCCACGGCCGGCGAATGCATGCGCGCCATCGCGACGGCTTCGCTGATCACCTTGTCGTCCCCGGCGGAAACGGGTCGCGAGTCCGGCGTGAGGTAGGTGCGATAGACAGGCAGCGCGACGACGAGCTGCACGATCGCTTCGCGCAGTTGCGACCGGGAGAGGTCGTGCGTTTTCCAGCGGCGCTGGGCGATGTTCACCGCGAGCGTGCTGAGGCGTTCGAGATCGGCGACGAAGTGCGCCTGGATGATGGCGAGCTTTTGTTCGCGAAGCAGCGCGGAGTAATTGACCGGATGACCGGTGAAGTCGGCGTAGGCGGCGGTCAGCGGCTCCACCTTGTTTTCGTCCATCCAGAGCCGGTTGACCTTGCTCAGAAACTCGTAGCCGACCGTTCCATCGATCGGCCAGTCCTCGGGCAGGGTTTCATCCGCATCGAGAATCTTTTCCGCGTAGATGCGCCCTTCGGGCAGCAGGCGGCGCAGACGCTCGAAATACTCGCGCGGGTCGCGAAGCCCGTCGGGGTGATCCACCCGCAATCCCGCAAGCTGACCGTCATTGACCATCTTCGCGATGCGGGCATGTGTCTTTTCGAAGACACTGCCGGCCTCGGCGCGCACGCCGATCAACGTGCCGATGTTGAAAAAACGGCGGTAGTTGACGATCTCGCCTTCGAGTTTCCACCAAGCGAGCCGGTAGAACTGATCTTCGATGAGAAGGTGAAGTTGATCCGGATCGGCGGCGAGCTCTTCACACTTCGCGGCGATCTTCGCGCGTGTTTTGGGATCCTCGAGAAGTGAACGCGTGGTTTGCTCGACGTGTGTCGCGAGCTGCCGGTAGCGGCTGATGTCCTCGCTTTCCGGGTGATTGAGGGTTCGCAACTTCGCGAGGTCCGAAAGGGCGAATGCGAGGTCAGGCGCGACGCCGGCGAGCAAGGGACGCCACGATGCGGGGCACAGTGGCCAGGTTTGATCCCAGTAGCGCAGGCGTGGCAGCCCCGTCTCGAGGTCGATTTTCAACTGGCCTTGCTCGAGCACGCGGCCGTAGGGCTCGCCGAGCGTGCAGATCGCGATTTCCCAACGCTCCGCGATGGCGAACGGAAAGAGGTCGAACGTCGAGGCATGTTCGCTGAAGGGTCCATGTGCCAGCACGTCGCTCCACCATGGGTTCGAAGTGTGCGTGGTCATGTGATTCGGCACGATGTCGAGCAGGATGCCGAGTCCGAACTCCTTCGCCGCGGTGACGAAGCTGTCCCACGCCGCCTCGCCACCGATCTCTTCATTGATCTTCGTGGGATCGGCAACGTCATAGCCGTGCATGCTGCCCGGTGCCGCCTGCAGACACGGCGAGAGGTAAACGTGACTGACGCCAAGATCGCGCAGATAGGGCAGCACCCGTTCGGCCGCGCTCAACGGGAACTGATGATGAATCTGCAGCCGATACGTCGCAAACCACGGCGAATTGGACGACATGGTGGATGACGGGTCAGGCATCAGGTCGAGGGGATCGCATCCCGCCGTTTAACGGACGTGTCGAAGAACGACAAGCGAGCGGTTCTCGAGGAAGACCTGGGCCTTGGTGATTCTTTCCTGGCCGTCTTCCAGCGTCGGGCGTGCGGTGTCGAACGCGACGAACCACCTCTTGCGACGGACGTCGGGCGGAAGCTTGAACTTCACCGGCTCGTGATGGGCGTTGAGCAGGACGAGAAAATCGTCGTCGCGAACCCGGCGGCCTTTCGGGTCGCGCAGCTCGGGCGCATCCCCAAAGAGGAGCATGCCGAGGCTGCGCATCCAGCCGCCGTTTTCCCAATCCTCCGGCTTCATTTCCTCGCCATCGGCGCGCACCCAGCGAATGTTTTCGCTCTGCGTGGCGACCGTCGGATCGTTTTCGGCGAAACTGCGGCGATGGAAGTTGGGGTGCTTGCGCCGGTGGTGGATGAGGCGCGAAGTGAATTCGAGTTGAAGCTTCTGCGCTTCGGAGAGGTTCCAGTCGAGCCACGTGATCTCGTTGTCCTGGCAATACCCGTTGTTGTTGCCGTGCTGTGTGCGGGCGATCTCGTCGCCGTGGCAGATCATGGGCACGCCCTGCGACAGCATGAGCGTGGCGAGGAAATTGCGCATCTGCCGCGCGCGAAGCTCGTTGATTCCGGGATCATCCGTCGGACCCTCGGCACCGCAATTCCAGCTCTCGTTGTCGTTGGCGCCGTCGTTGTTGTTCTCGCCGTTCGCGTCGTTGTGCTTCTCGTTGTAGCTGACGAGATCGTTGAGCGTGAATCCGTCGTGCGCGGTGATGAAATTGATGCTTGCGGAAGGGGAGCGTCCGCTGTGCTCGTAAAGGTCGGAGCTGCCGGCGATGCGCGTCGCAATCTCGCTGTGCATGCCCATGTCACCCTTCCAGTATTTGCGAACGCTGTCGCGGTATTTCCCGTTCCACTCGGTCCAGTTTACCGGAAACTGGCCGACCTGATACCCGCCCATGCCGAGGTCCCACGGCTCAGCGATGAGCTTCGCCGTTGCGAGCGTGGGATCCTGGTAGATCGCGGTGAAAAACGCACCGAGCTGGTCGACATCGTAGAGCGATCGGGCGAGGGCGGCGGCGAGATCGAAGCGGAAGCCGTCGATGTGCATCTCGGTGACCCAGTAGCGAAGGCTGTCCATGAGCATCTGCAGGCTGTGCGGGTGCACCATGTTCAGCGTGTTTCCACAGCCGGTGAAATCCATGTAATACCGCGCGTCGCCCTCGACGGTGCGGTAGTAGGCGAGGTTGTCGATGCCGCGGAAGGAAATCGTCGGGCCCATCTGGTTGCCCTCGGCGGTGTGGTTGTAAACGACGTCGAGAATGACCTCGATGCCCGCCTTGTGCAGCGCCTTCACCATTTCGCGAAACTCGCGCACGACGTCCGCCGGATGTCCCTTCGTCGCGGCATAGCTGCGATGGGGCGCGAAAAATCCGAGCGTGTTGTAGCCCCAGTAGTTGTGCAGGCCCTTCTCCTGAAGGTGGCGGTCGTCGAGGAAGTAGTGAATCGGCAGCAGCTCGATCGCGGTGATGCCGAGCTTCGTGAGGTGCTCGATGATTGGCGGAGAACCGATCGCCGCGTAGGTGCCGCGAATTTCCTCCGGCACGTCGGGATGCCGCATGCTGAGCCCGCGCACGTGCGCTTCGTAGATCACGGTGTCGTGCCATTGCGTGGCGGGCGGTTTGTCGTCGCCCCAGTCGAACGCGTCGTCGACGACAATGCCGAGCGGTGCGAAGGGCGCGCTGTCGCGTTCATCGAAGGCGAGATCATCCTCGCCGATCGGATACCCGAAGAGCGAATCGTCCCACGTGAGTTCCCGTCCGATTGCCTTCGCGTAGGGATCGAGCAGCAGCTTGTTCGGATTGAACCGCAGCCCCTGCTCCGGCTCGTAGGGCCCGTAAACCCGCCAGCCATACAGTTGCCCGGGTCCGACATCCGGAAGATAGATGTGCCACACGCCGTTGGTGCGCTCACGCAGGCGAATGCGCTGGGACTCATGTTGGTCCTCGCTGCGGTCGAAGAGGCAAAGCTCGACACTCTCCGACGATTCGGAGAACAACGCGAAGTTCGCGCCTTTTCCATCCCACGTCGCTCCCTGAGGAAACGGCGAGCCGGCATGGTATTGCTCTTCCTGGATTTCCTCGACGCGTGCGTCGCTCTGTTCGGTCCCCAAAGTTTCCACCATAAGGCACAACCTATATGCCGCCCGGGATGAGAGCGGTATCGGGGTTCTGGCGGGTCGATCACCGGTGAATTCCCCGACCCCGTTGCAGTGATCGCCAATACGTTGACCCGGACAAGGTAGCGGAGCTTGCTGGGTGACAAGCCGGGATGGTTCTCCTGAGGAGGCCGAGTCCCGTTGTCTCCTTTCAACGGGCAAACTCGACGAAGCGGCGAGGTTTGCCCCGCAGAGTCGGAGGCGTTCGCCCTCTAAGAGCCTGCTGCGTCAGCGCTACCGGAACTGAAAACCGATCGGAGTGTCGTTCGCCGTTCCCACGCCCGTGATGGTGAGCGATTTCTTCTTGAACTGAAATTCGTAGCGGATGGAGCTCACCAACGGGCCGAGCTCAGGGGCAATTGCCCCCGGTGCTGCGACCAGTGTGCACCGAAACTTCCCGTTCTTGCCCTTCAAGCGCGCCCGGAGCGTGTTGCTCGGTCCGAAAAGGCCAAGCGTGGCGGCATTCGAGCGGACTCGTCCGCGCGAGTCAAATCGAAGGGTGCAATTGACCGGAAAGGTGACCCCCGCGGTGACGAGGCCCTTGAGCTTCAACCTCAATTTCTGGCCGTTCTTGGGAACGTTGACCTTGGCGGTTACTGGTCCGATACCCGTGCCGTCGGCGACCACGGTATAGATGCCTCTATAAGTGCCGGCGAAATCGCGGGAGTATTCGAATTTCTTTTTGCCGAATGCCTGCGGGGATACCGCAACTCCCAGGAGCGCGATGACGGCGATCAAGGATTTCATGCGTCAAATGTTTCAGGCCCGCTGCCGGTGGTCAACACAAGGAACAGTAAGGTCTGGAACAGTAAGGGCTTGCGAATTAAGTGAGCACCCTCATGTGTCGATGGCGGTCACGGGCCCCGAGTATTGTGCGCGAAATAGGCCGCAACATCCCGAAGTGAGGTTCTTCGCTGTTTCAAGTGGGTAGAACACGGGGGAGAGCAATATGGAGGCGA
>CALLUD010000028.1 GCA_938011325.1 uncultured Spartobacteria bacterium | reverse complement strand
CACCGACACCGACACCGACACCGACACCGACACCGACACCGACACCGACACCGACACCGACGCCGACGCCGACGCCGACGCCGACGCCGACGCCGACGCCGACGCCGACGCCCGACCCGACGCCCGACCCGACGCCCGACCCGACGCCCGACCCGACGCCAACTCCGGCTCCACCGACACCTGAACCTACCCCGAAAAATCCAAAGCATGGCGATTCACGCCCGCCGCGAATCCGGGTTCACGGCTTCAAGCCGTTGAGGACGCCCTACGACTTCGTGATCCTGAACGGCACCGTCCAAGACAACCGCAAGGTTGATGAAGTGGAGATTCGAGGCGAAGGGCGGGTCCATCGACAGTCCATTCGGAAGCGGCGTGCGCAGTGGTATCAGGTGCTGGATGTGAACCGGGGGCGGACCGTATTCCGCGTTCGTGCGAAGGATGCGGCGGGGAACTGGTCAAAGCGTCGGAAGGTTGTGGTTCTTCGCGCGGAGTCCTAGACGCTCCGTTTTTCTTGGAGATGGCGGGAGTCCCGCCTAGCTTATGCGGGCATGAAGTTCCGTGTCCCTCTTGTTCTCTCCCTTGTCGCCTCGATGACTGCCTTTGCCGAGACCGAACAGTGGTCCAAGGAAAAGGCCAATGCCTGGTATGACTCACTGCCGTGGCTGGTCGGGGCGAATTACAGTCCCGCCAGCGTCATCAACCAGCTCGAGTTCTGGGATGCAGAGACTTTTCCGCCCGAGGAGATCGACAAGGAATTGGGATGGGCGCAGAACATCGGCATGAACACGATGCGGGTCTACCTTCACGACCTCGCGTGGAAGCAGGACAAGGAGGCGTTCCTGAATCGCGTCGATGAATTTCTTTCGATCGCGGACAAGCATGGCATTCGCGTGCTGCTCGTTTTGCTCGATGATGTCTGGAATCCGGATCCCAAACCGGGCCCGCAGCCTGCACCGACACCGGGCGTGCACAACTCCGGCTGGGTGCAGAGTCCGGGTCGTGCGATCCTGCAGAATGAGGCGAGCTGGGACACGGAGGTAAAGCCTTACATCCAGGCGGTCATTGCGAGGTTCAAGGACGACAAGCGGGTCCTCGCCTGGGACCTCTACAACGAGCCGGGCAACCTGAACAACGATCACTACCGTCCACTCGAGCCGAAGAACAAGGAGGAGCTCAGCCTGAAGTTGCTCACGAAGGTCTTCGCGTGGGCGCGGGAAATGGATCCCTCGCAGCCGCTCACGGCGGGGGTCTGGACGGGCGATTGGTGGACCGATCCCGAGAAGCTTTCTCCGCTGAACAAGTTCCAGCTCGAAAACAGCGACATCATCACCTTCCACGCCTACACGACGCTGGATAAAACGAAGGAGATGGCCGAGGCGCTCTTCCGGTATGGCCGGCCCGTGGTTTGCACGGAATACATGGCGCGCACCGCAGGCAGCACGTTTGAGGCGATCCTGCCGTATTTCCACGAGCGAAATATTGGCGCCTACAACTGGGGATTCGTCGCCGGAAAGACGAACACCATCCATGGTTGGGATACTTGGAAAACCGCGGATGAAGGCGAGCCGGAGGTGTGGTTCCACGACATCTTCCGTCCCGATGGCACGCCGTATGATCCGGCCGAGACGGAGCTGATCAAGAAGCTCGCCGAGGAAGGCAGGAAATAGGTCCGTTCTTTTCGCGGCGGGTCGATGCGCCTTTGCGCAGCCCGCCGCGCATGTTGTGCTGATTCTCAGCACGACGCGCGACGAATGGTTGCCGCGATGTTTGTCGGCGAAGGGGATGAGGTTGGTGCCTGACGCGCCGGGACGCGTGGGATTCGTCGGCCGAATGCTCGCGCCGGGCAATTGATCGGAAAGACAACTGGCTTTTGAAGCGCGTCGCGAGAGGGGATTCGCAACGAAATGGTGGATCAGACAGGGGAGCGAACACGGTTTCGCGCCTTCGCTTCGCTGCTGAGCAGCCAACTTTCGCCCATCTGCGAGTGCGTAAAGGATCTCAGTAAGTGGGGTGGGTGATCTCATGGACGAACCTGGGACGAACCCGTAGTTAAGGAATGGTAGATCCCCCAAAGTCATGATGCACACCCACTCCCTCTTCACGCGGCGGGCATCGCTCGCCATCGCCGCCACTCTCGCAGGCGTTTCCTCGACCTTCGCTGCCGTCCAATCCTGGAATGTCGACACCGGCGATTTCCTGGACGGAGCCAACTGGACTCCGGGATTCGTCGGCGAATGGCCGCTCGATGTCGCTGAGATCAGCAATGGCGGCACCGCCACGATGTCCGCCGGGGTTGCTGTTCTTCTGGCCATCAATGTCGGCCAGAACGGCGTCGGACTCGCAACCGGGACGCTGATTCAAACGGGCGGCGACCTCGTGATGAACGACGGCATTGTAGTCGGACGTCAGGGCACCGCCGTCGGTGTCTACGAAATGACGGGAGGTTCTCTCACCCTCGTGAATCTTCGGATCGGTGGCGGCTCGCAAAACTCGCATGGCACAATGACCGTCTCCGGCGCGAACACGCTCGTCATCAGCTCCGGCACGGGCCACACCAGCGTCGGCTCCCCCGGCACGGGCATGCTGACCCTCGAGAACTCCGCGGTATGGACCCACAACGGCGCCAACCCGTTCCTCATAGGATCCGACAACAATACTCAGGGGGCCGTCGGCGGTAACGGGACGCTGCACGTTCTTTCCGGAGCGCTGTTCGATGTGGTCGGAACGGCGAACTTCACGATCGGCCGCAGCAACGGCACGGGCGGCAATGGCACGGTTCTCGTCGACGGCGGCACGATTAATATCGCCTCCGGTTTTCTGAACATGGCGGCGACGAACGCAGGCGCCGGAAGTGCGGGCGGCACCGGCACCCTCACACTGAAGTCGGGCGCCATCTCGACCCCGCTCCTCAATCTGCTGGAGGGCAACAGCACCGTGAATTTCGACGGCGGCACCGCCACGCTCGGTGGAATCGCAAAAACCGGTGTGATCGGGTCCGCAACCGTGAACTTCAACGGGACGCGAGTCATCGCCCAGAGCTCGAACGTGAACTTCATCGCGGTCAATGGCACCGGCAGCGGGACGCTGACGTTGAACGTGGATGCGGGCGGCCTCATTCTCGACACGAATGACAACGACATCGCTGTCGCCCAGCCATTCACCGGCGCCGGTGGGTTGACGAAAGTCGGTGATGGAACGCTCACGTTGTCCGGTGCGAACGGCTACGCAGGTGCCACGGTGGTCCAGGCGGGCACGCTGGCTCTCGGCGCCGATGATGTGATCGCCGACGCTTCAGACCTCACGCTGAATTCGGCGACGCTGGATCTCGCCGGTTTCAGCGACACGATGGGCGCTCTGGCTCTGGACGGCACAGCCACGATCAACTTCGGTCTCGTGCCGGGCGCCAACTCGCTGGTGTTTGCGGACAGCAGCGGCGCGACCTGGAGCGGAAGCCTGGTGCTCGAGAACTTCGAGGTTGGCGTGGACACGCTGAGCTTCTCGGACGGCTCGGGCCTCACGCTGAGCCAGTTGGACGCGATTCAGCTTGCCGGCTTCACGGTGACAGGGCTCGACGCAAATGGCGTGGTGCAGTTCAGCGCCATTCCGGAGCCGTCGCAGTTCGCGATGGTGATGGTGGGAGGACTCGTGGTTGTCATTGCGACCGCCCGTCGTCGCCGCCGCGCCAACGCATAGTTGATTGCCAGGCGATCAAAGGCCGGCGGACAAGCTCCGCCGGCCTTTTTTGTGACTCCCGTGATCGAGTGCCGGTGGCGCATGGTGGGAAGCCTCTTCGATGGAGTTTTCCATTGAGCGCTCCGTGACGCTGCGACAAGCTGCAGGGCTCTCATGGAATCCACGCCTCTCTCCGAATTGCTCGCCATTCGTCGACAGAAACTCGACGCCATTCGCGCTGCGGGTGTCGATCCATTTGGCCAGCGCTTTGAGACCGATGGCACCATTGCCGAAGTTCGCGCCAAGTTTGCGGAAGGGGCCGCCCTGCGCGCGGCGGGTCGCATCACCGCGCATCGCGACATGGGCAAGAGCCAGTTTCTCGATCTCTCGGATTCCTCGGGATCGGGCAACTTGCCGGGACGGATTCAGATTTTCATTCACGCGAAGGAAATCGGTGACGAGGCCTTCGCGATCTTCAAGAATCTGGACATTGGCGATTTCATCGGCGTCGAAGGCGAGGGCTTCATCACGCGCACGGGCGAGCCGACGATCCGCGTAAAGAACTTCACGGTGCTGGCGAAGTCGCTGAAGCCGATGCCGGACAAGTGGCACGGCGTGCAGGACACCGAGATCAAGTATCGCCAGCGTTATCTCGATCTCATCGCGAATCCGGAGTCGCGCGAAGTGTTTCACAAGCGCATCGCGATCGTGCGGGAGATCCGGCGATTCCTCGAGGATCGTGGATTCCTCGAAGTCGAGACGCCGATGATGCAGGCCATCGCCGGTGGCGCCGCGGCCGAGCCGTTCAAGACGCATCACAACGCACTCGGCATGGACCTGTATCTGCGCATTGCGCCCGAGCTGTATTTGAAGCGGCTGCTCGTCGGTGGATTCCCTAAGGTCTTCGAGCTCAATCGCAATTTTCGCAACGAGGGCATCTCGCGCCGGCACAATCCGGAGTTCACGATGCTCGAGGCCTACTGGGCGTTTGCCGACTTCGAGAAGATGGCGGACCTCGTCGAGGAGCTGATCTGCCATCTCGCGCAGACGATCTGCGGTGGGTTGAAGATCGAGCACAAGGACGCGGAGGACAACGTGACGAAGACGATCAATCTCGAGCGGCCGTGGAAGCGGGCCCGCTATGCCGATCTCATCCGGAGCGTCGTGCCCGACTGGTATGAACTCTCGCCGCAGATCCGGCGTGAGCGTGCCGAGGAGATGGGGCTCGATGTGCGGCAGTGCGTTGCCGATTTCGAAGTCACGCAGCACCTCTTCGAAAAGATGATCGAGGAGAAGACGATGGACCCGCTCTTCGTGACGCATTGTCCAAAGGAGCTCGTGCCTCTGGCGAAGCAGAATGCGGAGGACCCGTCGGTCGTCGATGTTTACGAACTCGTCATCAACGGACAGGAGATTTCGCCGGGCTATTCCGAGCTGAACGATCCGATCGTGCAGCGGCAGCGACTCGAGGAGCAGAGCGGCGGCGAGACGCAAAAGCTCGACGGAGATTTCCTCGAGGCGCTCGAATACGGAATGCCGCCGGCGGGAGGCATCGGGATCGGCATCGACCGGCTCGTGATGATGCTCACGGGGGCGGAATCGATTCGCGACGTCCTGTTCTTCCCGCACATGAAGCCGCGCGAGACGGCGTAGCGGGGATTCCGCTCCGGGGTGCCGTGCCCGCCCGGCGGGATGGATGCTTTGAAAATCCGCTCTGCTGCAGTATGAGGCGGGAATGCGTGTGATTGTCACCTGCGGGCCGGCCCATGCACCGATCGACCAGGTGCGGCGCATCACGAATTTTTCCTCGGGCCGGCTCGGAGTGGAACTCTCGAACGCGCTTTCGCGGGCAGGGCATTCGGTGCTGTGTCTGAAAGGGGAACTCGCGACGACGCAGGTTCCGCTGCTGCCTTCGGTGAAGTGCGTGCCGTTTTCAACCAACGACGACCTAGCGGGGCGTTTGCAGCTCGCCAGCACGGCCGATGTCGTCCTGCACGCTGCGGCGCTTTGCGATTACGAAGTGGATACGGTGACGGACGCGACGGGTGCCGTGCAGACGGATGCGAAAATTCCGAGTCGCAGCGGCGGGTTGATGATCACCCTCAAACCGGCGAGGAAGATTCTGCCGCTCCTGCGCGAGGTTTTTCCCAAGGCGACGATCGTCGGGTGGAAATACGAATTGAACGGCACGCGTGAGGACGCGGTCGCGGCGGGGGCCCGGCAGATCGCGGAGGCCCGCGTCGATCTTTGCGTGGTGAACGGTGCGGCCTATGGGGACGGGTTCGGCCTGCTTGCGCCGGATGGCTCGCTGCGCCACGTCGAGGATACCGCGGCGCTGTGTGCCGAGTTTGTCAGGCGTTTTTCGACCGATGGCGATCGGCGACCCGCTTGAATCCCTCGCTGCACACGGACTCGATCTCGTTCGCTGAGGAAACGGTCACGCCGAGGTCGTGCAGGAGGCCGTCGCGCAGGCCGTAGACGCAGCCGTGAACGCTCAGTTTCTGGCCGCGTGCCCATGCGGAGCGGATGAGCGAGTTGCTGCAGAGCGACCAGACCTGGTCGATGACATTGATCTCGCAGAGCCGGTCCACGCGTTCCGATTCATCGGGAGCGGTGTCGAGAAAGGCGCGATGGCGTTTCGCGAGGAGCGCGATCGCGTGGAGCCAGTTGTCGATGAGTCCCAGTTCGGTCTCCTCGAGCGCGGCGCGCACGCCGCCGCAGCCGTAGTGGCCGGTGATGAGGATGTGCTCGACCTTGAGCACCTCGACGGCGAACTGGACGACGGAGAGGCAGTTGAAATCCGTGTGAAGCACGAGGTTCGCGACATTGCGATGCACGAAGACCTCACCGGGTTTCAGGCCGATGATTTCGTTGGCGGGCACGCGGCTGTCGGCACAGCCGATCCAGAGGTATTTCGGCTTTTGCTGACGGGCGAGCGTTTCGAAAAACCCGGGATCATGGGCGACCATCTCCGCCGCCCATTGACGGTTGTTTTCGAAGAGTTGCTCGAGTGCCATGAGCGCTTTTAGTGACGCGGCACGGACTTGTGCGACCCGAAAGTTCATGCTGTTCTGCCGCGTGCTCGTGTTTCTCCCAATTCTCGCGGCCGCTGTAATGACTTCGCTCGACTATCCGAAGGTTCCGACTTCCGATGTGGTGGACGATTTCTTCGGCGAAAAGGTGGCCGACCCGTTTCGTGGACTGGAGGATTCCGACGCGCCGGAGACGCGACGATTCGTCGAGCAGGAGAACGCGCTCACCGAGGCGTGGATTCCGGGGGAGGTGCAGAAGGCGTATCAGGACCGGCTGCGGAAGCTGATGAACTACCCGCGCCGCTCGATGCCGGGGCGCTATGGCGAGTGGTGGATCACGTCGCGAAACTCCGGGCTCCAGCCGCACTATGTCGTCTACAAGCAGCGCGGCGAAGATGGCGAACCCGAGGTGCTGATCGATCCCAACACGTTCAGCAAGGACGGAACGGTGGCGCTGTCGGAGACGGCCTTTACGAAGGACGGCTCGCTGGTTGCCTACGGAAAGAGCGTCGGAGGCAGCGACAACCAGACGATTTACGTGCGCGACGTCGCAACCGGGAAGGATTTGTCGGACGAGCTGAAGGACATGCGATTTGCCACGATCGCATGGGCGCCGGACAACTCGGGATTCTGGTATAACAAGTTCCCCGATCCGGAGGCGCGCCAGAACTCAACGATCTACTGGCACCGACTCGGAGATCCGCAGTCGAAGGACAAACCGATTCTTTCGCTGCCCGACACACCGGATGTCGACATTGCGCCGGCCGTCACCGAGGACGGCAAATACCTGCTCATCTACAGCTCGCTGGGGACGGATCCAGCGACCGGCATTCGGGTTCGCGAGATTGAGGGCGATCCAGGTCGTGAGGGTGGTTTTCGTGAGGTGTTTCCGCTGGAGGAGTCCAGCTTCGTGGTCGTGGCAAATGAAGGTCCCATGTTCTACGTGGTGACCGACGACGCCGCGCCGCGCAGCCGTTTGATCGTAGTCGATATCAACCAGCCCCAGCGTGAGCATTGGAGGGAGTTGATCCCGGAGATGGACGAGCTGTTGGACGATGTCACGATGGTTGGCGACCGCTTCGTGGTGACCACGACGAAGGATGTTCACAGCAATTTGCGCGTTCACGATCGAAGCGGAAAAGTCGTCGCGGAGGTGCCGCTGCCGGGCAAGGGATCCGTCGGTGGAGTGAGCGGCCGTCGCGACAACAACGACTTCTTCTTCACCTTCAGCAGTTACACGATTCCGGGAATCATCTACCGCTACGCGCTGGCAGACGGGGAGCTGACGGAGTTTTACCGCTCCGCGGTGAAGTTCGATCCCGATCTCTACATCACTGAGCAGGTGTTCTTCGAGAGCAAGGATGGCACGCGTGTGCCGATGTTCGTCACACACCGCAAGGACATGTCGCGCAACGGGGAGAATCCCACGATCCTGTATGGCTACGGCGGGTTCTCCATCAATCTCGAGCCGGGTTTCAATTCCTTCATCATTCCCTGGCTCGAACAGGGAGGCGTGTATGTCGTGGCGAATCTGCGCGGCGGTGCGGAGTATGGCGAGGAGTGGCACGATGCGGGCCGGTTGGAAAAGAAGCAGAATGTCTTCGATGACTTCATCGCGGCGGCTGAGCGCCTCATTGCGGACAAGGTCACGTCGCCCTCGAAGCTGGCAATCAAGGGCGGGAGCAATGGAGGCCTGCTGACCGCGGCGGTCGTGTTGCAAAGGCCCGACCTGTTTGGCGCGGTGCTCTCGCATGTGCCGGTGACGGACATGCTGCGCTACCAGCGCTTTGGAACGGGGCGGTTCTGGATTCCGGAATACGGCGACGCGACCGGGAGCCGGGAGGCGTTTGAATGGCTGCGTGCCTACAGTCCTTTGCACAATGTGAAGAAAGGCGCGAAATACCCGCCCATTCTCGTGCTGACCGCCGATGGCGACGATCGCGTCGTGCCGGCACATGCGTTCAAGTTTGTCGCGACGTTGCAGGCGGATGCCGGCCCCGGCGTTTACCTGCTGAGGCACGAGGTCGGCGCGGGCCACGGCGCCGGAAAGCCGCTCGAGATGTCGATCAAGGAATCGGCCGCAACCTATGCCTTCCTCACGAAAGCGCTGGGACTGCCGGCTCCCCATTTCGCGGACGAGAAAACTTCCGCCGGCGACTGATTCACGCTATTCAGTCGCCCAATGATTGCGCGTCTGCTCGTTCCTCTCGTCACCGCCGCCGTCATGGCGGCGAGCACCGGTTGTTCCACCACGGAGCCGGATCCCGCCCCTTCGTCCGCGCCTGCCACCACGGGCAACAGCGGGCCTGATGCCGGCGAGGCCGCTCCGCTGACCGGCGGCGCGCTGTTCGATTTCGAATAGGTGGTTTGGCGACGCAGAACTTTTCAAGGGTTCTGCTTGCCTGCCGGGCCTGAAAAGCGGATCATCTTGGGTTCCTTATGGCTACCAAATCCACCAAACGCTCGTCCGCAAAAGCCGCCCCCGAGCGCGGCAAGAAAATGAACGGTGCGGACATTCTCGTAAGCTGCCTGGAGCGCGAAGGGGTGGAGGTCATTTTTGCATACCCCGGCGGTGCATCGATGCCGATCCACCAGGCGCTGACGCGGTCCAAGAAGATCCGGACCATTCTGCCGCGGCACGAGCAGGGTGGGGTGTTTGCGGCGGAGGCCTACGGCCGCGCGACCGGCAAGGCCGGTGTTTGCATGGCGACCTCCGGTCCCGGTGCGACGAATCTTTTGACCGGTATCGCGGACGCCTACATGGACTCCGTTCCGCTGGTGGCGATCACCGGGCAGGTGCCGCAGAACATGATCGGGCGCGGAGCGTTCCAGGAAACGGATGTGTTCGGGATGACGCTTCCGGTGGTGAAGCACAGCTACCTCGTGATGGATATCAACGATATCCCGCGCATCGTGAAGGAGGCGTTTTACATTGCGCAATCCGGTCGTCCCGGCCCGGTGCTGATCGACATTCCGAAGAACATCCAAAACGCCGAGACCCAGCCGATCTACCCGACCGAGATCAAGCTGCGCGGCTACCGCACCGACTACAAGGCGGACGACGTGGCCTTGAACGAAATGATCGGCCTCATCGCGAACGCGAAGCAGCCGATGATTTACTGCGGTGGCGGCATCATCACCGCCGGCGCGCACAAGGAGCTGCTTGAATTCGCCGAGCGCACGCAGATTCCCGTGGCCACGACGCTCATGGGCATCGGCGGCTTCCCGGAGACGCACGAGCTTTCGTTGAAGTGGCTCGGCATGCACGGCACGGTTTACGCGAACAATGCCGTGAACGAGGCGGATCTTCTTCTGGCGATCGGCGTGCGCTTCGACGACCGCGTGACCGGCAAGGTCGAGAAATTCTGCGAGCACGGAACGATCGTCCACATCGACATCGACAACTCGGAGCTCAACAAGAACAAGACAGTCAAGCTGCCGATCCTCAGCGAGGTGAAGTATGCGCTGCGCCGCGCGAACCAGATGCTCGAGAAGAGCGGGTTCAAGCGCGCGAAGAAATTCGACCGCTACTCGAAGTGGTATAAGCAGATCCAGGCTTGGAAGAAGGAGCATCCGCTCACCTTCAAGGACACGCCGGATGTCATTCAGCCGCAGTATGTCATCAAGCTGCTTGCGGAGATGACCAAGGGCGATGCGATCATCACGACGGGCGTGGGCCAGCACCAGATGTGGGCGGCACAATTTTACGATTACACGAAGCCGCGCACGCTCATCACGTCGGCGGGTCTCGGAGCCATGGGCTTCGGTTATCCGGCCGCCATGGGCGCGAAGGTTGCGTTCCCGGACAAGCAGGTTATCGACATCGATGGCGACGGCTCGTTCCTGATGAACGTGCAGGAGCTCGCCACGGCGCACATTGAGGGCATCGCGGCGAAGGCGATCATCCTGAACAACCAGCATCTCGGCATGGTTGTGCAGTGGGAGGACCGCTTCTACGCAAGCAACCGCGGCCACACCTTCCTCGGCGACCCGCGCGATTTGAAGCGCATCTACCCGGATTACGTGGAGATGTGCAAAGGCTTCGGAGTGCCGTGTGAACGTGTCACCCACAAGAAGGACCTCCGCGCGGCTCTCAAGCGCCTTCTCGACTCGAAGGAGCCGTATGTGCTGGATGTCATGACGCCCTACACCGAGCACGTGCTGCCGATGATTCCGGCGGGCATGACCTACAAGGACATCATCACCGAATAAGCTTCGAGTGTCCGGTGCGAGCAGTCTGGGGCGGCTGACGGCCTCCCTGCTGGCTGCGATCTTTGCAGCTGTGGTGTCAGCGCACGCGCAGGAACCGCACGTGCTGGTCGTGTCGGACGCGGCATCGCTGCGCGGGGCCGCTGCCGCTGCCGCGGGGGAGGTCCTTGCGGACGCGCCGGAAATCGAGATTCGCATCGAGGCCGGCACCTATGTGCTGGAGGACACGTTCCGCATTCTGCGTTCCGGAGTCTTCCTCAACGCGGATCGCGGCGCGATTTTCCGGCTCGCCGATCGTGTCGACAAACCGGTGGTGGCGATTGGTTCCCAGGATGAGGTGCCGCCGGAGTCCGCGCGTGTGCGGCGGATTCGCATATCGGGACTCACCGTCGACGGAAACATGGAGGCGCAAACCGCCGAGGTGGGTGATGAGCGACCGTGGATTCGAAACAACGGCATCGATGTGCGACGAACCTCGGAACTGTTGATCGAGAACGTTCACGTGCGGGCGAATCGCTCCGGCGGTCTTGTCGTGAGCTGGGGATCGGATCGCGTGCGTGTCAAAAACTCGCTTTTCAGCGGGAACTATTTCGACGGCGTTGCCTACTACGACAGCGACCGCATCGAAACCCTGGGGTGCCGCATGGAGGGAAATCACAGCGCGGGAATCAGCCTCGACAATCATTTCGCGAACAGCCGCTTCGTCGACTGCGAGATCCGGAACAATGGCGATGTCGGCATTTTCATACGCGCCTCCGAAAACATCGTGTTCGATCGATGCGTGATCGAGTCGTCGGGGGATTGGGGAGCCTTTCTCGCGCACGACGAGAGCGACCGTGGCGTGCACGGTGTGCGATTCGTGAATTGCAAATTCATCGGCAATCGCGGTGGGTTGCGCATGGCTTCGGTGAACGAGCTTCAGTCCAGTGGCACGGAGGTCATCGATTGCCGGTTCTCGGGCAACCATCGGGACGGGCGCGCGAACATTGATTCCGCAGGCTCGAAAGTCCACGCCGAGTCGAATCGCGAGGAGCGCTAAGGCGGAGGCGTTCCTTCGCCGCAGCGCGATGGAAACGCGCTAGAGTCCGGTCAATTCCGGTTGCGCGACCGAGACCAGCTTCCAGTGCCACGGCTTCCAGCTCGCCTGACGCCACGAGAAGGCGAATGGCTGGGTCAGCCGTTCCGACTCGCTCATCATGTATTGTGCGATCGGTCCGCCGGAGCCGACGACGCGAATTTTCTCGAAGAGGATCAGGTTCCGGTTCTCGCGGCCGATGGCGGTTTCCTCCGCAAGGAGGCCGCACGCGAGAAAGTCGCGAAAGGCATCGGGCAGCGTGCTCATCACCGTCTCGCGGTTGTGGCCCCAGCCATCCTGAAAATCCGGGGCAATGAACCCGGAGACGCGCGGCCAGTCCCGGTCTTCAATGGCGCGAAGGAAATCGCGCTGGTGCAGTCGCACCTGCCGGGCCGGCATCCAATGCCAGCACAGCGCGACGACGGCGGCGATGGCGACGATCCCGGCGATGACTGGCAGGCGCTTCATCCGCGCAACGTAATCGATGCCATCGACAAACGCGATCTGCTATCACGAGGCGATGTTCGCGCGCGTGCTTCTCGATCAATCCATGGGAAAGCCGCTGGATTACCGCGTGCCGCCCGAGCTTGAGTCGCGGGTGGCCCCCGGATCGCGCGTGCGTGTGCCGGTGAGGACGCGCATCGTGCTCGCGACGGTCATCGAGGTGCTGGAGGAAACCGCGGCGAGGGGCGTGCGTGACATCGCGGAAGTGGTGGGCGACGAAGCCCTGGTTCGGCCGACATTGATGCGACTCGGGCTGTGGATGGCCGACTACTACTGCTGCCCGAAGGAGGTTGCGCTCCGCAGTGTTCTTCCAGTGGTCATCCGCAAGGCGGAGGTCGCGCACAAGGAACAGCTTTTTGTGGAGCTTGCCGGGCCGGTTTCCGAGGCCATCAAGGCGGAGCTGGATCGCCGGGCGCCGCGTCAGCTCGACGTCGTGCACCGATTGGAAAAGGCGGCGGAGCCGATTGAGCTTGCGGATCTGGGGCCCTTGCGAGCTTCCGCGAAAGCACTCGAGAAGCGCGGATTGGTGCGCATTGCGCTGCGCCGAGTGGAGCGTGCGTCGGAAGGGAAATATCTCGCATCCCAGGATCTCCCGTTAAATCGCGAGCAGGCGATCGCGCTGCAGGTGCTCTGCGAGGCAATTGATGACCCCGAGCGTGCGAAGCCGATCCTTCTCCATGGAGTGACGGGAAGCGGGAAGACGGAGGTGTATCTGCAAGGCATGCGACACGCGCTGCAGGCCGGCAAATCCGCCCTCGTGCTGGTGCCGGAGATCTCACTGACGCCGCAGACCGTGGAGCGGTTCAAGTCGCGCTTTGCCGAGATGCAGGATCAGGTGGCCGTGCTTCACAGTCACCTCTCCGAGGGCGAGCGGCACGATGAATGGCACAAGATTCATACGGGTGGAGCGCGCATCGTCATCGGCGCGCGCAGTGCGATCTTTGCGCCGCTGCAGAACCTCGGGTTGATCGTCGTCGATGAGGAGCACGAGAGCTCCTACAAACAGGAGGATGCGCCACGGTATCACGCGCGCGACGTGGCGGTCTATCGCGGCCATCTCGAAAAATGCGCGGTGCTGCTCGGCAGCGCGACGCCGTCGCTGGAAAGCTACCACAACTGCCAGATCGGAAAATACCGGCTCATCGAGATGCCGTCGCGCATCGACGATCGCGGGATGCCGCTGATTCGTGTCGTCGATCTTCGATTGCAAAACCGCCAGAAGGGCCAGCCGCAGGTGTTGTCGGCGATGCTTTGCGCGGCCATCGACCGGCGATTGCAAGCCGGTCAGCAGACGATCCTGTTTCTCAATCGGCGCGGCTATTCGTCGGCATTGCTCTGCCAGGTGTGCGGCCATGTGGCGCAGTGTCCGCACTGCAGCGTGGCGCTCACCTACCATCGCGATGACGAGCGGATTCGCTGTCACTTATGCGGTCACTCCGAGCGTGCACCGCGGAAATGCCCGGAGTGCTCCGATCCGGGGATTCGCCACGCGGGGTTCGGCACCCAGAAGGTCGAGGAGGCCGTGAGAAAGGTGTTTCCCAACGCGCGAGTGGCGCGAATGGATGCCGACTCCATGACGCGGAAGGGCAGTTATCGCGAAACACTGGACCGTTTTCGCGACAAGAAAATCGACATCCTTGTGGGCACGCAGATGATCGCCAAGGGCCTGCATTTCCCGAATGTCACGCTCGTAGGCATCGTGAATGCGGACGTCGGTCTCCACATGGCGGATTTCCGGGCCGGGGAGCGCACATTCCAATTGCTCACGCAGGTCGCAGGTCGTGCGGGCCGTGGCGAGGCGGAGGGCGAGGTGCTGGTGCAGACGTTCACGCCGGCGCATCCGGCGATCCAGCACGCCCGGCATCACGATTTTCCGGGGTATTGGGAATACGAATCGCAGTTTCGCAAGGCCTTCGGGCATCCGCCGTTTTTGCGGTTTGTTTTGATTACCGTGCGCGGGCCGCACATGGAGCGCACCGAACTGACCGCGCAGACCATCGCCCGGAGGCTGCGCGAGGCCGGAGGAGAGGATTTGCAGATCGGTGAAGCCGCTCCGGCTCCTCTCGCGAAGGTGAAGGATGATTATCGCTATCATTTGAGCGTCCGCGGACCCAGTGCGCTGCGAATCAGTCGATGCATCAGTGCGGTGCTTGCGAAGCTCACCATGCCACAGGAGATACGGGTTGCGGTGGACGTGGATGCGATGCATCTCCTGTAGGGAACTTTACGCCTGTCACCGATTTTGCGCAGACTGTCGCGCCTTTCGAACCCGTGCATCGCGTTTTTCGACTTTTCGCCCGGCTGCTGACTCTGGCCATTGTGCTGGGGATTCCCGCCGTGCTTGCCTACCTGCAGTTCGTCGGATTCGACGCCAGCTGGCGTGGGAAGGTCGCGGAGGCATTGAGCGGGCCCACGCATCGGGTTTCGATCGAGCGACTCACCTTCGACGTGTTTTCAGGAGTGGTTGCGGAGGGGGTGAATGTTTTTCAGCGTGGCGATCCGGGACGCCAAATCGCCGGCGTGGACCAGCTCGTCGTTTCCTTGAACCTCGCGGACCTCCTGCGCGGACGGTTCACCATCGACCGACTCGTTCTCGACAACGCGGAGTTGTCCATTCCCTTTTCTGATGACGGAAAGGAGCCGGATTCGATCCAGCTCCGGGAGCTCGACGCCGATGTCACGAACTCCGGCGGCCAGCTCTCGATCAATCGCGCGGAGTGCTGGTTTCGCGGCATCCACCTGTCGCTTCGCGGGCATCTGCTGTATCCCGAGGGAAGCGCCCGGCCTGCTCCTGCTTCGGAGAATGTGGAGGAACGGGTCGCGGCGATCCGGCGTTTTCTGGAGGTTTTCGACGAAATTGAATTTTCGCCACCGGCGCCCCAACTCGTTGTTGAGCTTGCCGGCGACATTGCCGATCCCGCGACGATCAGCGCGCCGTCGATCTCGTTCACCACGGGAGGGGTTCGTTTTCGGGAGATCGCGTTCGACGAGTTGAACGTCCAGGCCGTTTACGCGAACCGCAAGCTGCGCCTCCGTTCCGCGAAGCTGTCGGGCAAGTCGGGTTCGCTGCAGGTCTTCGGGGATTGGGATTTCGCATCGCGCCGCGGCAATCTCGATATCATCGGGAAAACGGTTGTCGCGCCGCTGCTGCGCCTGACCGGCCGCAGCGATCTTGCGGACGAGATTCACTTCGACTCGCCGCCCGAAATCGATCTGTCGGTAAAGATTTCGCCGGAGGCGCCGCGGGTTTTCGTGATGGGGCAGGTGGCGACCCGGGCATTCGCGTTGAAGGGCATCGAAGCCCGGAGCTTCAGTGCCGACTTCGCGTGGAAGGATGGCGACATGTTCGTCCAGAACGCCCACCTTGTGGCGCAAACCGGCGAGATCCGCATGAGCGCGCTGATGCTGCCAGCGGAGTTTCGCGTGAAGCTCGACAGCGACGCGAAGCCGACGGAGTTCAAAGGGCTCTTCGGACCAAAGGAGCGGGAACTGCTCGACGTGATGGAATTCGACGACGCGCCGAAGGTGTCGCTGTCGTTGCAGGGGGAGCAGCCGAAATTTGAGGAGCTGCAGGGAAGCGGTCACATTGCGCTCGGACGAACGGCGATGCGGGGTTCGTGGATTGATTCCGGCGAGTCGGCGGTGGCTTTCAAGGACCGTGCGGTGCGCTATGAGAACTTCGTGCTGCGAAAAAATGGCGGCACGGCGACCGGATCGTTTGTTTACGATTTCGGACGGCGCGAAGTGCGCATCGAGAAGGTGAAGTCGAGTCTCGATCCGGTCTCGGTGCTGATGTGGATCGACCCGCGCATTGCGGAAACGGTTTCCGTGTATCGCTTCAACCGGCCGCCGAACGTGCAGGTCGATGGGCTCGTGCACATGAAGGACCCCGACTTGAATGACCTCGACATCGAGGTTTCCGCCCCGGGCGGGTTGAAATACGAGCTGATCAAGAAAGACCTGCCCTTTGGCCGGACGGAAGCGACGGTGCGTTTGAAAGGCCAGCGCGTGCTCGCGAATGTTCGCCGTGCGGATCTCTTCGGCGGGCAGGCCGCGATCGATGCGAGGGTTTCGACAAAGCCGGACGATCCGTCCTTCGGTGCCAGCGTGACGGTGCGCAATGTGGACTTCGCATCACTGACGGATCTGTATTTCGGCTATTCGAAATCGCGCGGCAAGATGAGCGGGAACTACGATTTCACGGCCAGTTTGCGCGACCCGGCTGCGATGAAGGGCAAAGGAAGCATCCGGGTGGAGGAGGGGCATGTGCTCTCCATCCCGCTGTTTGGGCCGCTATCCGACATCATCAGCACGATCATTCCCGGAGTCGGCCACGAGAGCGCCCGTCTTGCGACCGCGGATTTCACGATCGCGAATCACCGCGTTTACACCAACGACCTGAAAATCGAAGGGCAGGGCTTCGAGCTTTTTGGGGATGGGAGCGTCGGCTTCCCGAAGGGGGATCTTGACCTCACGGTGCGGATCAACGCCCGCGGCATTCCGGGCATCGTTCTTTTCCCGGTCAGCAAGCTGTTCGAATACGTCTCCACGGGCACGGTCTCCAATCCGCAATGGCGTCCGAAGATCGTGCCGAGGGAGTTCTTCGAGGTATTGGGACTGCAGCAGGATGCCGGGGGCAGCCCTCCCGAGCGGGCTCGCGAGCGGGACCGCCGGCCGGCCGGTCGCCGATGAATAAAAAAAAGGCTCCGGCACTCAACAGAGTCGCCGGAGCCTTCTTTCGGGTGGGGAAAGCGTTACTTCATCAGAAGCGCGGCACGGGCACGCTTCACTTCCCTGGTGATCTTCCGGTGAAGGTGGGCGGGCATGCCGGTCATCCGGCGCGGAAGGATCTTTCCGCTCTCGGTGACGAAGCGCTTGAGGAGTTCAGGATTCTTGTAGTCGATCGCTTCGACGGTGAGATCGATGCGACGGCGCGGCATCGAGCGATTGGCGCGACGAAAGGCGGCGCGGCGTTTGGCGTTTTTCGGTTGCATGTTACTTGATTTCCCGGTGGAGCGTGTGGCGCTTCAGGAACGGGTTGTATTTCTTCTTTTCGAGCCGGTTCGGCGTGCGCGGGCTCTTTTTGTTGCGAGTGGTCATGTAGCGGGAGGCCGGCTTGCCTTCGGCCTTCGCCTCGGTGCACTCGAGGGTGATGATTTCCTGTGGCATGGATTAATCCTTGGTGTCGTTGGTGCTGTCGTCGTCTTCTTCCTCTTCGTCGAGACCGAACAGCGAAGTGGTCGGCTTGCGGAAGCGCTGGTAGCGCGTGCGCTTCTCGATTTCCGCCTGGCACTCGACGGTATAGCGGGTGAAGGGAAGCGCTTCAAGCCGTGCTTTCGGGATCGGCTTGCCGGACATCTCGCAGATGCCGTAGCTGCCGCTGTCGATGCGCTTGAGCGCCTCGTCGATCTCGTAAAGGCTGTCCTGCTCCTGCGAGAGGAGGCTGAGCGCGAAGTCGCGATCGTAGGCATCGCTGCCGGCGTCGGCCTGGTGCATGCCAAACGCGGAGGCCTCGCCTTCCGAGCGCGAGCGCAGGCTGTCGCGCGCGACGCCATTCATGCTGTCGAGCAGGGTATCCTTGAGGGTAAGGAGCCGCATCCGCTGCTTCTCGAGGAACGGAGTGAGCTTCGTCGCCACGCGATCGCCGTTCTTCGGAGTGAAACCGGAAGCGGCCTGCTTCTTCGACGAGGTGCTGGATTTCGCCTTCGAGGCAGCAGGTTTCTTCGCCGCGGCCGCCTTCTTGGTGGCTGCGGGCTTGCTGGACGTTTTGGCCTTGGGGGCGCTTGCAGGTTTCTTACTGGCCATCGCAGGATACGTAGTGGAAAAAGACGGCGAATCTATGCGCGTCACCAAGGGTAGGCAAGTGATTATTTGTCGGGCCGACCCTGACTGGAGACGCCTTTCCCAAGAAGGACAATGGCCGATCTTTCCAAAACCGCAAGGGCCGACTGATCCTCGAGTTTTTCCTCCTGACCGACGGGGAGAATATCCTCCGGTGCCCGCCGGGCGGTGTCGATCGCGCGGAACCAGAAGACGTTCCTGGGAAGGACCGGGAGTTCGAACGTGAGCGGCTCGTGGAACATGTTGAAGACCGCGTAGAGGAAGTCCGGCGGCCCGCCGAGCGCCTTCGAGTGGCGACCGCAGAGCATGAACGCGAGAGTTCGGCTGTTAAACGACCAGTCGGGCTTCCACGCCTTCACGCCATGCCAGCTGATGTCCGGATAGCCGCTGCCGACGGCGTCTTCACCCGTGAGGAATTCCTCGCGGCGCAGTCCGGGCTGGGAAACACGAAACGCGGTGATGCCGCGGAAAAACCGCAGGAGCTCGTTGTCATCGCCGGTCTTTGACCAGTCGAACCAATTCCACTCCTCGTCGTGGCAGTAGGCATTGTTGTTGCCGCGCTGGGAACGGCCGTATTCGTCGCCCATGTAAACCATCGGCACGCCCTGGCTGAGAAAGAGAAGCGTGAGCGAGTTCTTCTGCATGCGCAGACGAAGGTCGAGAATCTTCGGGTCGTCGGTTTCCCCTTCGACTCCGCAATTCCAGCTCGCGTTCCAGTCGCTGCCATCGCGACCGCTCTCGCCGTTTTCCAGATTGTGCTTCTCGTTGTAGGACCAGAGGTCGCGGAGGGTGAACCCGTCGTGGCAGGTGATGAAGTTCACCGATGCCGTGGGCTTGCGTCCCGCCGCTTTGTAGAGATCCGGGGAGCCCATGATTCGCTGGACCATCTCGCCGACGACGCCCGGGTCTCCTTTGAGAAAGCGGCGCGCGGCATCGCGGAATTTTCCGTTCCATTCGATCCAGCGGCCGTAGTCGGGAAATTGCCCGACCTGATAAAGCCCGCCCGCGTCCCATGCCTCCGCGATGAGGTGACAGCTCGCGAGAACGGGAGCGTGGGCGAGTTCCTCGATGAGCGGAGGGTTCGCAAGCGGATGCCCGTCCGAATCGCGACTGAGCACGGAGGCAAGGTCGAACCGGAAGCCGTCCACGTGAAACTCCGACGCCCAGTAGGCCAGCGCGTTGCGGATGAACAGGCGGACCGCAGGGTGATTGCAGTTCACCGTGTTTCCGCAGCCGGTGAAGTTTGCGTAACTGCCGTCGGGCAGCAGCATGTAGAACGTCCGGTTGTCGATGCCGCGGAACGAGATCGTGGGTCCGCCTTCGCCGCCCTCGGCGGTGTGGTTGAAAACCACGTCGAGCACGACCTGGATCCCGGCCGCGTGCAGGTCCTTCACGAGCTGCTTGAACTCGTCGGCCTGGCCGCCGGTCGCGCCCGAGGCTGCGTAGCCGGCTTTCGGCGCGTTGAAGCCGACGGTGCTGTAGCCCCAGTAGTTGCAAAGCTGCTCGCCGGTGACGGGATTCGTTCGCGTATTTTCGAATTCGTCGAATTCGAAGATCGGCATCAGCTCCACGCAATTCACGCCGATCGATTTGAGATAGGGGATTTTCTCGCGGATGCCGTCGAACGTGCCCGGGTGCCTGACGCCGGAGCTGTCGTGCCGGGTGAAGCCGCGCACGTGCATCTCGTAGATGACGAGGTCCGTCGTGGGCAGCCGGAGCGGACGATCATGATCCCAGTCGAAATCCTCGTCGCAGATCTGCGCACGGTGCGGATAAATCTCATCCTCCGCCGGTCGCTTCATCCACACGTCGCGACCGCCGATCGAGCGGGCAAACGGATCGAGCAGGATGTTGCTGCGGTTGAAGCGATGGCCCTTCTTCGGGTCCCACGGCCCGCCGAACCGGTAGCCGTATTGCAGCTTCGTGTGGTCGAGATCGAAAACGATCATCGCCCAGATGTGGCCGATGCGAAACTCGGACGGGAAGGGAATCTCCGCGACCGGCTGGGCACCGCCTTTCTCGAAGAGCACCAGCGTGCAATCCGTGGCGTGCGACGAGTAGATCGAGAAATTGATGCCGCCGGGCACCAGGCTGACGCCAAATGGCAGCGGATGGCCGTAGCGCAGGCGAAATTCCCCGTGCTCGTGGGTCGCCGGCGCGATCCGATCCTCCTTTCGGCGATTATGGGTTCGGATGATTCCCTTTGTGATTCCCATCGGGGCGGAGGATTAGCAGATGCGGGATCGTTTGAAACGGAGGAATTCAGGCCCCGTGCGGCTTCTTCTCGATAAGCGCATAGGCGTTGTGATTGTGGATCGACTCGAAATTCTCCGCTTCGACACGATACCAACGGATGTTTGGATCCGCCTCGCAGCGCAAGGCAACGTTGCGCACGAGATCCTCGACGAACACCGGGTTCGCGTAGGCACGCTCGGTCACGGCCTTTTCGTCGGGACGCTTGAGCAGGCTGTAGAGCTCGGAGCTGGCGCTGTCCTCGACGAGCCGGATCAAATCCTCGATCCAGATCGGCTTGCCGAATCGCACGGCGAGGGTGACCTGTCCGCGCTGGTTGTGGGCGCCCGCGGTGCTGATCGCCTTCGAGCAGGGGCAGAGGGTGGTGACCGGCACGATGACCGTGAGGACGAAGTCGGATTTGTTTTCCTCGCGCGTCGCGCTGAATCGGGCGGTGTAATCCATTACGCCGACGGAGCCGGTGACCGGCGCCTTCTTTTCGAGAAAGAACGGGAACTCGAAGTCGACATGGGCGGAGCGGGAGTCGAGCCGTTCGGTGAGCTGCACGAGGATGTCGTGGATGTTGTCGACGTGCAGGATGGGGCCGTGGGAATTGAGCGCCTCGACGAAACGGCTCATGTGCGTGCCCTTGAAATGGTGCGGAAGGTCAACCGTGAGCTGGACGGTGGCGATGGTGCTCTGCGTGGCGTGATCCTTGTCCCGGATCTGGATCGGGTAGCGCAGAGCCCGGACGCCCACGCGGTCGATGGCGAGCTGTCGAGTGTCGGGTTCGCTTTGCGTGTCGCGAAGATTCATGGAAACAAACCGGCGGGCGCCGGACGTGCCAGTTTAGGGGACACCCGCCGGGCGACAATCCCTGTTTTCAACCCGCGGGGCCGCTGTTACTTTCGTCGGAATTTGTGAGCAGTGAAACAAGCATCGGCGAAGACGCAGTCCTCAGGGCGACGGGGCGCGGATGGCGGGAATGGTTTGGTGTCCTGAACGCGGCCGGAATGAACCGCCGATCGCAGCAGGAAATCGCTGCATTTTTGCGGGAGCGGCACGGTTTGCCGGCGTGGTGGCAGCAGTGTGTGACCCGCGAATTCGAGAAATCGATCGGACGGTTTGAGGAGACGGCTGAGGGCTGTGAGATCACCGTGCAGCAGACGATCCATCGCCCGGCCGCCGCCATTTATGCCGCCTGGGTCGAAGAGCCCCTCCGCAATCGATGGCTGCGGCGAAGCGATTTCGTGCCGACCAGTTTCGATGCTCCACGATCGGTCCAGGGGCGCTGGAAACCCGACGGGTCGCATCTCGAGGTGGACGTGGAGGACGCGGGAGAGGGGGCGTGCCGGTTGACGATCCGGCAAAGGGGCCTTTCGAATCGGACGAGGGCGGAGGAGATGAAGGCGTTCTGGAAATCGGCGCTCGAGCGCATCCTGAAGAAAGTTCCCCATGAAGTCGCAAGGTGAGGACTGCGTGCTGGCGCTGGATGTCGGCACTTCGTCGGCGAGGGCGGCGCGATTCGATCTGAGAGGCCGGCGCGTTCCGCACTCGCTCGCGCAACGGCCTTACCCGCTGCACACGGATCGCTCCGGCAAGGCGGAGATTGATCCCCGCACCCTGCTCGACGCCGTGAACGATTGCCTGCGCGAATCAATGGGCACGCGTCCGTTTCGCGCGATCGGCACGTCGTGTTTCTGGCACAGCCTGATGGGCGTGAACGCGAGCGGCGATCCGCTCACTCCGATTTACACCTGGGCGGATTCGCGTTGCGCGTCCGATGCCGCCGCGTTGCGCGAGGAGTTCGACGAACGCGAAATCCACGCCGAAACCGGCTGCATGCTGCGGGCATCGTTCTGGCCGGCAAAGCTCCGCTGGCTCCGGCGGACGAACCGCTCGCTCTTTCGCAGTGTCGCGAAGTGGATCTCTCCCGCGGAATGGCTGCAGTGGAAACTCACCGGCTCGGCGACCTGCGCGACGGGAATGGCCACGGGCACCGGTCTTTTCAACCCGACCACTCTGCGGTGGAGCGACCGAATGCTGGAGGCGTGTGGGTTGGATCCCGACAAGCTTCTGCCGGTTTCGGATGCGCCGGGGCAATGGGAGGACGTGGCGTGGCATCCTGGAATTGGCGACGGCGCGGCGAGCAATCTCGGCTCGGGAGCGACTTCCTCCGGGCTGGCGGCGATCAACATCGGCACGAGCGCGGCCTTGCGTGTGATGCGCGAGGGGCGCACGGCCCGGGCGCCGTTCGGGATGTTTTGCTATCGGGTCGATGCGAAACGCTTCCTCGTGGGAGGGGCCGTGAGCAACGCGGGCAATCTTTTCGCATGGTGCCTCCGCGAGTTGAATCTCCCGCGCGATCTGGCGGAGATCGAAGCGGAGCTGGCGGCGCGCAAGCTGCCTGAGCATGGCCTGACGGTGCTGCCATTCTGGAACGCCGAGCGGGCGCCACGGTGGAACGAGGAGGATACGGGTGTTATCGTTGGCATGCGCCAATCCACGACCGCGCTCGATATTCTCCAGGCTCTTGTCGAGGCCTTCCATTACCGGCTGGCGGCGATTGCCGATGCGATCATCGAAGCGCGGGATGGCGTGCCGAAATGGATTGTTTCGGGCGGCGGGTTGCAGAGCCGGCCGGCCCTCAAGCGACTGGCCAACATTTTTGGTCAACCGGTGTATGCGAGCCGGGAGGTGGAGGCGTCGCTGAGAGGCGCGGCCGTTTTCGTTCTAGAGCAGCTTGGCGAGCGGCCGGTGCCGTTGAAGCTGGGCAGTCCCATCCTGCCGCAGGCGGAGGCACATGCGGTTTATCGCGAAGCCCGCGAGCGGCAGGCAAAACTGGAGGCACTTTTTCCGGAAACGTGAAACTGACGGTCAACGAAATCTACCAGTCGATCCAGGGGGAGAGCACCTGGGCGGGGCTGCCGTGCGTCTTCGTGCGACTGACCTTCTGCGATCTGCGCTGCAGCTATTGCGACACGGAGTATGCGTTCTACGAGGGCACGAAGCGCCCCGTGGAGGAAATCCTCGCCGAAGTGCTGGCGATCGATTGCCCGCTCGTCGAGATCACCGGCGGCGAACCGCTGCTTCAAAAGAACGTCCTTCCGTTGATGACGCAGCTCTGCGACGCCGGTCGCACGGTGCTGATTGAAACGAGCGGCGCGCACGACATTTCGGGCGTCGACCCGCGCGTGCACCGGATCATGGACCTCAAGACACCGTCGAGCGGCGAGTGCGCGAAGAATCGGGTCGAAAACATTGCGTTTCTGACGAAGCGCGACGAAGTGAAGTTCGTGATCGGCTCACGCGAGGACTACGAGTGGAGCCGCGAGCAGATCACGAAGCACGATCTCGCGGCGCGCGTGAATGCCGTGCTGCTGAGCCCGGTTTTTGGCAGGATCGATCCGCGCGACATTGTGGAATGGATGCTTACGGACAAGCTGCCGGCGCGCTTCCAGCTCCAGATGCACAAGTTCATCTGGGACCCGAAGACAAAAGGTGTGTGAATCAAGAAATCAGGAAAAATTCATTTCCACACGACGCCTTTCCTGAGTTTCTGAGTTCGAGATTTTATCCGTAATTTCATGAGAGCCCGACTGACCAAGGATTTTCGATTCGAATCGGCGCAAACGCTTCCGAACGTCCCGCCGACCCACAAATGCGGGCGAATGCACGGTCACAGCTTCCTGGTGGAAGTCTCCGTGGAAGGCGAAGTGAATCCCGAGACGGGCTGGATCTACGATCACGCGGAGATTTCGCGTGCCATGGAGCCGATCCTCGAAATGCTCGACCATGCCTACCTCAACGACATCGAAGGGCTGGAGAACCCAACGATCGAGCTGATGGCCGCCTGGCTCTGGAAAAAGCTCGCGCCGCAACTTCCCGGCCTCGCGGAGATCGTCATCCACGAGACGCCGACCGCCCGCTGCAGCTACCGGGGCGAGTAGCTGCTACCCGGTGGTGTCGGCGGACCCTGGGCGGGCGGTGTCTTCAGGGGTCGGTGAAGGGCCTGCGCCGTCAGGAGGCGCGGAGGCCAGGAGCGAGAAACAGACGCAATCGGCGCATAGGAAAAATTTCCCGGGTGGAGGGCAAATTTTACGGGGCTTTACACAAGCGGATTTCTCTGAGGATCGGGGATTTTCGAGGCGTCGGCGTGAAGGGGCGAGGTGGAAAAAATTGTTGCGCGAGAGGATTTGCTCCGTAGGGTCCCCGCTCCTTTTCGAAGTATGAGAATGTTTCAAGCGATCGCCATTGGGGCGGTCTTTCTGACGACAGCATTAAGTTCCAAAGCGTCTTCGCCGAAGTCCGACAGGATCCAGGGGCCGCGCATTGAGAATGTGCGGACGACCGCGTATTCGAGCGGCGGCGAGCACAATGGACCCTATGGACCGAAGAATGCGCTGGGCACCCGCTTGAAGACCGGCGAACTGAACAGCGCTGCGGCGGATTGGTCGCGTTACCCCGTGGGCACCCGTTTTCGTATCGTCGAGACCGGCAAGGAATACGTGATCGACGACTACGGAAGCGCGCTCGTCGGCACGGGAACGATTGATCTCTACAAACCGAGCAACTCGCAGGTGAACAAATGGGGCGTGCGCCGCGTGACGATCGAGATCATCGAGTGGGGTTCGCCCGAGAAGAGCCTGAAGATCCTCGAGGAGCGGGGACGCATGCGCCACATCCGGCAGATGGTGCAGGCGCTGCGCAATCAGGATTCCGTGTAGGTTTGTCCCGCCTCAGGACGGCGGCAGGTCGCGCTTGAATGCCGCCCTCAGTCGCCTATGCTCGCGCAGATTTATGAGCAGAATCCTGGTTACGGGTGGCGCGGGTTACATCGGAAGCATTTGTGTCGAGCAGCTCCTGGACGCGGGCCACGGGGTCGCCGTCTTCGACAATCTGAGTGAGGGGCATCGCAAGGCGGTCGACGACCGTGCGCGATTCTTCCAGGGGGACCTCGCCGATCCGGGAGTCATCAAGCTGGCGATCGACGAATACAAGCCGGATGCCGTGATGCATTTCGCCGCCAATGCGCTGGTCGGCGAGTCGATGACCAACCCGGCGAAGTATTTCAAAAACAACGTCTGCAATGGTCTGAATCTGCTCAACGCCATGATGGAGGCGGGCGTGAAACGCCTCGTCTTTTCCTCGACGTGCGCGACCTTCGGCATTCCCGAGCGCATTCCGATCGACGAAACGCTTCCGCAGAAGCCGATCAATCCCTACGGCGAGTCGAAGCTCCTTTTTGAAAAAATCCTTCGCTGGTATGGCGAGATTCACGGGCTGACCTTTGTCGCGCTCCGGTATTTCAACGCGGCGGGCGCGAGTGAGCGGTTTGGCGAAGACCATCGCATCGAGACGCACCTCATTCCGAACGTCCTGAAGGTTGCGCTCGGGCAGCGGCCGAAGGCGCAGGTGTTTGGCACCGATTACGAGACGCCGGATGGCACCTGCATTCGCGACTACATCCACATCTTTGACCTCGCGAAGGCGCACATCCTCGCGCTCGAGGCGAAGGAGTCGGCATTTTACAACCTCGGAACGGGAGGCGGGACTTCGGTGAAGGAGATCATCGAAACCTGCCGGGCAGTGACCGGCAGGGACATCCCGGTCGAGGAAATGCCGCGTCGTGCGGGAGACCCGCCACGGCTCATCGCGGGATCGGACAAGATTCGTCGCGAGCTCGGCTGGGAGCCGCAGCATCAGGACATCCGCAAGATCATCGAGAGCGCCTGGGCGTGGCACCAGAAGCACCCGAACGGCTACGGCGATTAAGCCGTAGCGGGGGGCTCAGTCGAGGTGGCCGCTCTGTCGCAGGGCGGTGACGATTTCCGCGACGGCGGTGCTGCGGTTCAGCGCGAAGAGGTGCAGGCCCGGCGCGCCTGCCTCGAGAAGCTGACGGCAGAACTCGATGGAGAAGGCGATGCCGCGCTTCCGTGTCTCGACACGGTCGTGGGCAACCGGCTCGATGCGTTCGCGCAGGCGGTTCGGGATTTCCGCTCCGCAGACCTTGCAGAATCGCTCCAGAGCCGCCCAATCGACCACCGGCAGGATGCCCGGGATAACGCGCGGCGGATGCCCCAGCAGGCCCTCGAGGTGGCGGCAGAGATCGACGTAGTGCTCCGGGTCGAAGAAGCACTGCGTGATCGCGGCGCAGGCGCCTTTGGTGAGTTTGCGGTGAAGATTTGCCCAGTCCGCCTCACGGGAGGACGCCTCGGGGTGCCGTTCGGGAAAGGCCGCGCAAAGAATGGCGAACCGGCCGTCCTCCCGGATGAGATCGATGAGATCGCTGGCGTATTCGCACCCACCGTCGGTCGGGGTGAATCGCACCTGGCCCTTTGGTGGATCGCCGCGGAGCGCGAGCAGGTTCTCGATGCCATGGGAGGAATACTCGTCGAGCAGACTGCGGAGTTCCGCCTTGGTGGCGTTCACGCAGGTGAGGTGCGCCATGGTGGTGACGCCGGTCGTGCGGGCGATGTGCTCGATGACTTCGCGCGTCTTTTCGCGGGTGCTGCCCCCGGCGCCATAGGTCACGGAGATGAAATCCGGGCCGAGGGGAACAAGCTGGTCGATTGTGTCCTCGAGCGTGTGCCAGCCGCGTTCGTTTTTTGGTGGGAAGAATTCGAAGGAAAGCGTGCGCGGCTTGCGTGAGAACAGATCGTCGAGTCGCATGAGAGGCCTTATTTCTGGACGCGGGGCAGTCGCGTCTCAACCGAAAAATCAGGTCTCCTCCTTCTCGTCGGGGGTCTCCATTTCGAAACCGTGAATCTTTTTCGTTTCCGAGGGCGTGGTGAGCACCTTGAAGATGCACCATGTGAACAGGGCGGTTACCCAGCCCACGGACGACAGCATCACGATCCAGCCTCCGAAAGTCATGACTCGTCCTCCGGTGGATCTTGAATGGGACGGCGATAGGCTTCGGCGCGAGTCACGAGGATGGTGACGAATGCGCCGAAAAGAATGATGATCCCGACGCTCGCGCGGGCGACAGGGCTTGGGTTCTCGCCGATCAGGTCGAGCACGTAGCCGCTGACGTTCACCTTCGCGCTGCCGAAATCCATTCCGAAAAGGTTCCGCATGCACCAGTAGGTGAAGATCCAGAGAAGGAACGCCGGGCAGAGGAATTTCATGATCGGCTTGAAGATCCGCGGAATGCGAATCGCCGAGCCGCGGTGGGCTTCCTTGAGGCCGCGCTCCACACCGAAGACCCACGAGAAGACGATGATTTGAATCGTTGCGAGCACGAAGATCAGGAACGTGCCAACCCAGAAATCCAGCGTGTCGAGCGCCTTCAGGTCCTTGCTGAACCACACGACGAACCCGCTGCCGAAAGCGGTGATGAGGCCGAGGATGGCGACGGATTGCTTGCGCTTGATGTTGAGGGTTTCTTCCAGGAAGGCGATGCCCGGCTGGAGCATCGAGATCGAGCTGGTTACCGCCGCGAGGAAAAGCAGGAAGAAAAACAGAAAGCCGAACAGCCAGCCGACGGGGATTTTCGCAAAGACCAGCGGCAGGACGTTGAAACCGAGGCCAAACGTGCCCTGGCCCGCCGCGCCGGCAATGCCGAGAAATGCGACGGCGGCGGGAAGTGTGATGAGGCCGCCCAGGGAGACTTCGCAGAATTCATTGGCGCTTGTCGCGGAGAGGCCGCTCAGGACGATGTCGTCCTTGCGCGTGAGGTAGCTCGCGTAGGTGAGGATCACGCCGAATCCGACGCTGAGGGAGAAGAAGATCTGTCCTGCGGCGGCGAGCCATACGTCGGGTTTCGAGAGCTGCTCGAGAATGCCGATGCGATGAATGCGCTTCGTTTCGGGGCTCCCAGCGACCTCGGCTTCGGCTGCGGCAATTTCGACGGCGCCCACCACCTCCCGCGAGCGAATCCACGTGCCGTCCTGAAGTTCCTCGACGACAATCTTGGTCGGATTCCACATGAATCCGAGGCCGTTGCTGACATTGCGATCCGGAAATGCCGGGTCCGGCGTGCCGAGGGTGAGGACGCGAACGAGAACGATGAGCGCGAGAACCACGAGCGCCGGCATGGCGTAGGTGCAAAACCACTCGATGCCCTTGGAAACGCCCCGGTAGATGAGGAAAAAGTTCAGGACGAAAACGAGGACGATGTAATAGCCGACCTGGTCGAACGCGAAGCCGATGGCCAGTCCGTCCTCATTGGTTCCGATGTATTTCGCAAAGAACGCTCCGGAATCCTGCGGCGTCTCGAAGTGCATGCGCCCGGCGAGGAAATTGACCGCATAACCGAGACACCACGCCTCGATGACGACGTAATACATGTAGATCACCACCGGAATGATCACGCCGATCACCCCGAGGTATTTCCCATACGGGTGCCGGAGGAAGGCGTGGAAGGCGCCCGGGGAGGAGTTGAAGCCGCGTTCCCCCGAGTATCGTCCCATGGTCCATTCCGCCCATCCGATCGGGATTCCGATGATTAACAGCGAGATGAAGTAGGCGAGCATGAAGGACCCGCCGCCGTATTGCGCCGCCTGCCCGGGGAACCGCAGGAAATTTCCGAGACCCACCGCGCTCCCCGCCACTGCGAGGATCACCCCAAGTCTCGAACTCCACCGTTCCTTGCCCATTGGGGCGGGAGGTTTATCAAGAACTCCGTCGGGAGGCAATCGCTCAGGTGCGAACTGTCTGCGGCAACGCGGGCGCCGGTTTCTTCAATCCCCGCCGAGGATGAGTTGCGGCAGGGCCCTCGGACTCCACGGGTTTGTCGTGTAATCCGACTCGCGGATGGCACGGCAATGGCGTCCAGCGAGATCGAGCACGGAGGTGATGTCGAGCCGCAGGTGGCGCGGGGCGTAGGGCGCGAGATTTGCGATCGCGAGGTCGAACAACCGGGTGGCCGGGCCGAGGCGGCGGCCGTCCTTGGGGTGATCGGGGCGGAGAAACTGCTTTCGCAGGTGGACAAAGCTGCCGGCGAGCTGGATCAGCCCCTTGTAAAAGAGTTCGTTGTCATCCTCGCACTGGAGCCAGAGGTGCTCGAGCACGTCGTGGGCTTCATAGTATTCCCCGCGGTTGAAACAGAGAAAGTAGCCGGCGTAGCAAGGGTGCAAGCCTCCCGTGTCGCCCGTTTCGAGCGATCCCACGAAGGCCTCCATGCGATCGAATTTTTTCATTCGGCTTCGTCCAGTATGTGCTAGGAATTGGGGTTTGCAGAACCGTTTTTGTTCCCACTCATCCTTTTGCGAATTCCTGCGTGACTTTGTGGAGCAATGAGCGCGGGTTCGTTCGGTCTGCTGCTTTTGGGCATTGTGCTGGCCATCGCCTCGGGCGCGCTTTCGGCGATCGAAACGGCGATGTTTTCCATGACGCAGGAACGCCGCCGCAAGCTGCGGGTGCGGGATTCGCGCCGTGCGGCGATGTTCGACATGCTGATGACCGACCCCGACGACGTCGCCAACACGCTCCTGCTTGCGAACACGGTGACGAATCTGCCGCTGCTGGTGATCATCCTGCACCTCGTGCAGGTCTCGGGTTACTCGGAGGTGGTGCCGGCGTGGGCGCTGCTCGTGCTGGCGTTCGGCGTGATCGTTGTTCTGTGTGATCTGCTGCCGAAGCTGGCCGCGCTCGCGGCGCCGGTGCGGACCACACGATTGAGCCTGCCGCTGGTAATGCGGCTCATCCCGATGCTTCGGCCGATCTGCGGGTTCTTCCAAAGACTGAGCGAGCGCGTCGTGGCGGCGGTGATTCCGAGCCGGATGTCACCGGTGCCGCACCTCACGGACGAGGAACTCGAGACGCTGGTCGAGATCGGGCGGGAGGAGGGCACGTTTGACCGCACGGAGAGCCGGCTGCTGCGCGAGATCATGAAGCTGGCGGACGAATCGGCGCGGCATTGCATGACGCCGCGAGTGGACGCGTTCACGCTGCCCGACGACCTGACGAATGAGCAGGTTATTGAACGGGTGCGGCGGAAGCGCTACCGGCTCGTGCCCGTGCGCGGCGAGACGCCCGATGATTTGCTCGGCCTGCTCGACGTGAAGGATTTTCTGCTGCGTCCGGAGGTCCATTACATGGAGCGCCTGCAGCCGCCGTCGTTCGTTCCCGAGACCATGAAGGCGCTCGACCTGCTGCGGTCGTTCCTCGCGCATCGGCAGCATTTTGCCATCCTGCTCGACGAATACGGCGGCATCGAGGGCATCGTGACGTTGTCGGACCTCATAGAGGAGCTGCTCGGGGAGGAGGGGCCCGATTCCCGCAGCGAGCTCTACATCGAGCGGTTAAGCCGCGATCGATTTCTCGCGGCAGGCAATGCACAGCTCGACGACCTGGCCGAGGAGGGCATCAAGCTGGCCGACGACACCCGCGACATCGAGACGATCGGCGGCCTCGTGGTCGAGCATTTCGGCAGCCTGCCGCGACCGGGCGAGTCGTTTACGATTGGCGACTGGCGGATCATCGTGCGGCGGGCCACCCGCAAGCGAATCAAGGAAGTGCTCATCGAGCTCGCTCCGGAGGAGACTGGAGAGGAGGTGGCGGAATGATCTGGCTCGCGTTGCTGGCCTGCCTGATCGTGTCGTTCACGTTCTCCGGTATCGAATACGGCGTGCTGTCGGTGAACCGTGTGCGGCTCCGTCACTACGCCCGGCGCGGTGAGGAGGCGGCGCAGAAGCTCGACAGCCTGCTCACGCGGATCGAGCGGCTCATGGTGACGGTCGTCGTCATCACCAACACCGCCAACATCCTCGCGGTGACGTTGTTGTTCTGGAAGTTCACCGAATGGATGGGAGCGGCCGGGGCGATCGCGGTGCTGGCCGTGTCGCTGCCGGTGTTCATTTTTGGGCTGGAATTTCTGCCCAAGGCGATCTTCCGGCGCTTCCCGTATCGCACGCTGGTGATCTTCGCCCGGATTCTGACCGCGACCTATCTCGTGATGGCGCCGCTTTTGAGCCTGGGCGCATGGATCTTGCGACCGCTTTTCCGTCGTCAGCGCGAGGCGGTGAGCGGGAGAATCGTTGCCGTCGAGGACCTCAATCGCCTGCTCGCGGAGAGCGAGGCCAAGGGACAGCTCACCGCCGGGGAACGCGCCCTGATCAACCACGTCGTGGAATTCCGCACCGTGCTCGCGGGAGACCTGATGATACCCATGAAGGACGCTCCCAAGGTGCGCCCCGAAACGGAAGTGCGGGAGTTGCTGAAGCTCGCCCGTGAAACCGACGTGGATCGCTTCCTGGTTGTCGGCGACGATGGCGGCGTGAGGGGACTCATCCGTTCCTTCGATCTTCTGCTTGATGGCGTGACCTCCGGTCGCGCGCAATCCTACGTGCGCCGCGTGGTGACGGTTCGCGCCCACGAGAAGGCACTCGAGGCATTGCGAAAGCTGCGTGCGGCCCGGCTGTCGATGGCGACGGTGGTTGATGCGGAGGGCAGGCCCGTGGGCGTGCTGACGAGCGAACAACTGGTCCGGCGCCTCCTTGCCGGCCAAAAATAGCAGATGACGGTCAAGACCGCTTGCCATCGCGACGGCGGTTGCCATTAACTCAGCCGGATATGTCCACGGAAGGAGCTTACAGCCGCAAAAACCCATTTCCCGCCACTCTCACGGTCAATCGCAAACTGACCCTGGAGGGTTCGGAAAAGGACACGCGGCATTTTGAAATTTCTCTGCAGGGATCGGGACTGACCTACGAGGTGGGGGACTCGCTGGGCGTGTTCCCTCAGAACGATCCGGCGCTGGTTTCCCAGATCCTCGAGCGACTCGGCTTCAGCGGCGACGAGATCGTGCCGAATCCGGCCAAGGAAATGGTGCCAATCCGGCAGGCGCTCACGAAGGACTACATCATCACCGCGCCGGACAAGAAGCTGTTGGGTGCGATCGCCGAGAAGGATGACTCCGCGACCTTCCTCAAGGACCTCCTTGATCCCGCGGTGAAAACGCAGCTCGACGAATATCTGTGGGGTCGCGATGTGCTCGATCCGCTCCTTGAGTTCACGCAGGCGCAATTCACACCGGAGGAATTCGTCGGCTGTCTGCGCAAGCTGCAGCCGCGTCTGTATTCGATCGCGTCGTCGCAGAAGGTCGTTGGCGAATCGGTGCACCTTACCGTCGCGGTCGTTCGCTACGAGAGCTTCAACCGTCCGCGTGCCGGCGTCTGCTCGTCCTACCTCGCCGAGCGGGCGGAGGGCGAAGGAAAGGTGCCGGTGTTTGTGCATACGGCGAAGCACTTCCGAGTTCCCGCCGACATGTCGAAGGACATCATCATGGTTGGCCCCGGCACCGGGATTGCACCGTTCCGCGCAATGTTGCAGGAACGCCAGGCCACGGGTGCGACGGGCCGCAACTGGCTGTTCTTCGGAGAGCAGCGGTCGGCCACGGACTTCTTCTACAGGGACGAGTTCGAGAAATACCAGGCCGACGGGGTATTGACCCGTCTCGACACCGCGTTTTCGCGCGACCAGGACTACAAGATCTACGTGCAGCACCGGATGCTCGAAGCCTCGAAGGAACTCTTCGAGTGGCTCGAAGGCGGCGCCACGTTCTACGTCTGCGGCGATGCGTCGCGCATGGCAAAGGATGTCGACCAGGCGTTGCACCAGATCGTCGAGAAGGAAGGCGGCAGGTCTCCGGAGGAGGCGATTGCCTACATCGACGGGCTCAAGAAGGAGCACCGCTACCTGCGCGACGTCTATTGAGACATTTCCCGTGATTTTCCTCTTCGTTTCGAAGCCCGACAGGGCTTGGTGACGGAAGGGAGGAGCGGGATCAGATTTTGGCGTGAAACACATCCATTTCCTCGGCATTTGCGGCACCGCGATGGGTGCCGTCGCGGCCGGGATGCGCGATCGCGGGTTCATCGTCACCGGGCAGGACGACCACGTCTACCCGCCGATGTCCACGTTTCTGGAGGAGAAGGGCATTCCGATCACCAGGGGGTTCGATCCCGCCGACATTCCGGCGGAGACCGATCTGGTCGTGGTGGGGAATGCCATGACTCGCGGCAAGCCGGCGGTCGAGGCCGTGCTCAACCGGAAGCTCTATTACCTGTCGCTGCCGGAAACACTGAAGCAGTTCTTTCTGCGTGGACGGCACAATCTCGTGGTCACGGGCACGCACGGAAAAACGACCACGACCTCGCTTCTGGCGTGGATTCTCGAGCATGCCGGGCTCGCGCCGGGATGGTTGATCGGCGGAATTCCCGCGAATCTCGGGCAGGGGTGCTGCCTGCGGGACTCGAAGTATTTCGTGATCGAGGGCGACGAATACGACACCGCGTTTTTCGACAAGCGCTCGAAGTTTGTCCATTACCTGCCTGAGCTGGTGATCGTGAACAACATCGAGTTCGATCACGCGGACATCTTTCGCGACCTCGATGACATCAAGACGAGCTTCCGCCGCCTGCTGAACATCGTTCCCAGCGAGGGAATGGTGCTGCTCAACGCGGATGATCCGAACTGCATCGACGTCGGCCGCACCTGCCCGGCGCCAATCGTGGAGGTCGGCTTTTCGGAGAACGCGGCCAACCAGATTCGCCACGTCCAGCATCACGCGGATCGGTCCGTCTTCGAGTTGTTTGGCGAGACGTTCGAAATTCCGATGCTTGGCGATTTCAACATTCGCAACGCGGCAATGGCAGCGTCGGCAGCGCATTTCTACAACGTGCCCGTGCCGGCCATTCAGGAGGCGTTGCGGACATTTGCAGGCATCAAGCGCCGGCAGGAGGTGCGTGGATTTGTGAACGGGGTGACCGTCATCGACGACTTCGGGCACCATCCGACGGCGATCCGCGAGACGCTGGCCGGCCTGAGACGGCGCTATGCCGGCTCGAGGCTATGGGCGATCTTCGAGCCGCGGTCGAATACGACGCGACGTGCGGTGTTTCAGGAATCGCTCCCTGCCGCGTTTATCGACGCGGATGGCGTGTTCATCGCGCAGGTGGCGCGACTGGAGCAGATTCCCGAGCACGAACGCTTGAACCCGGAAAAGGTGGTCGCGGACATTGCGAGCACCGGGAAGCCCGCGCATTACGAGCCGACCGCGGATGCGATCGTGTCGAAGCTCGTTCCGCTTGTCGAACCAGGCGACGTGATCGTCGTCTTCAGCAACGGCGGCTTCGACGGGATTCACGAGAAGCTGCTCAAGCACCTCGCCTGAGCAGCTTCACCTTGAAAGCAATCAGTTCTGTGCGCGGCGGCGGCGAATGGTGAAGACCACCAGGCAACCCGCGCCAAACGCAAGCAGCGCCAGCTGGGAGGGCTCCGGAACAGCCGTCAGCTGCAGCGCGCCGATGTAGGCAAAATCACTTTCTGCCACGCGAACCGTGAGGGTGATCTCGCCGAATTCGTTGGGAACGATTCCGCTGAACGTGGCGAACTCGTCATTGTTGCCGTTGTAGCCGCCAGCGCCAATGCCCGCTCCTGATGTCTGATACAGAAGGGTGTGCGTGCCGTTGATATCGATAATTGTATATTCGGTGATTCGGACCTCACCAATTTCCCGCGTCGCGAAGATCTTGAAGTCGTAGGTAAGCGAGGTATCGAGACCGTAGAAGGTCATCGAAGCGATGCCTTGCTTGTCTGCGGTGTATGGTTTGTTGATGAAGAAATAATCGCCGACAGCGTTCTTGGATGCGAATTCGCCGAGAAGAGCCGGGTCGGGGTTCAGCAACCCGCCGTTCTTGAAGCCATTGGATTCCCAGCCTTCCGTAAACACCAGGTCAATGCCGGTGGGCACGTTCTGGGAGTTGATGAGGTTGATGACAGGATCCGGTGGAACCGGTCCTCCAGCGTCCGCGGTGTTTGTCCAGGCGTTGTTCCAGTAAATGCCATACGCATCCGGGACGCCGGTGCTGTTTCCGGCGTCTGTATTCATCGGGCCGTTGGCCGGCATGATGATACCGTTCTCGACATCATTCTTGCCGAAATCGATGTAGAGGGATTCGCCAATGCCCAGGCCGGCCATGGCGGAAGGGGTGATGGCAAAGGCGCACAAAGCCGCGCCGAGGGAGGGGAGTAATTTGCGGATACTCATAGGATATGTGGGGTGAACGTAGGGGTGAATTATTGTATGCGACAATAACACCAACAGCGGTTCTGAGAAAGCAAATTTTGTATACAATTCTCGAGATTCGGTTGGACACTCGGACGCACGGGATGCCGGCGGTTGTGATGCGGAGGATTTTTCCTCGCCATGCGAATTGCCGCCCCTAAGTTGGGAAGGATTTCATGAACGAGGAACTGCAGAAAGTTGTAGAAGCGGGGAAACTGAGCCCGGAAGCGGCGGAGAAACTGGAGAAATTGCAGCCTGGCGCTTTCTGCCAGCACAAGAGTTGGGGCTTCGGTCGCGTGGCGGAGTGGAACCTTCTGACCAACCAGGTTTTCATTGATTTCGGTTCGAAGAAAGGTCACCCGATGCAGGCCGATTACGCGGCCCAGACCCTTGCGCCGATTCCTGCCGATCATGTGCGGGTGCAGGCGGCGCTGGACCCGGCGGCCGTGCGCGAGCGGGCGTCATCGGATCCCGCCGGGCTCGCCAAGGAGGTGCTCTCGAATTTTGGCGGCCGTGCAACGGTCGAGCAAATCACGGCGGTGTTCGTTCCGCACGCCATGGACGCGGCGACGTTCAAGAAGTTCTGGGACAACGCGAAGAAGAAATTGAAGGGCGACCCGCACGTGCATCTGCCGGCGAAGAAGGGCCTGCCCGTCGAGTTGCACGAGGCGCCGGTGAACCAGGGCGCGAAGCTGCTGGAGTCGTTCCGGGGGGCGCGCCACCCGAAGGATCAGGTCCTCGCGCTCGATTCGATCGTCAAGGCGCTCGACGACCTTGCGAAGGAAGTCGAGGAGATGAAGGCCCTGGCGCGTCAAATCGAGGACGCCGCGAAGAAAGGCCAGAAGCTCCACGCCGTGCCGGCCATCGAGATGCTGCTGGCGCGCGACGAGATTTGCGAGCGCCACGAGGCGTTGCAGCCGGGCGAGGAAGCGCCGGGAGTGGCGGATATTTTGCGCGGAGAGCAAGGCCGGCTGGCGGAGATTTTCTCGGCGCTGCCGGCGACGAAGCACCGCCGTGTGCTGTCCCATTTCAAGACGGCATTTGGCGATCGCTGGACCGACAAGGCGCTCAGTCTGGCACTGCGGGCCACGCCGCGTCTCGTGCAGGAAATTGCGCGCTTGTTCGAGCAGGAGGGGCGCAAGGAGGAGTTTCGCGTTGCGCTCGACAAATGGATTCGCGAGCGGACGGTGACGCCCGAGATTCTTTTCTGGCTCTGCAAGGAGCGCGGTGCCGAATTCCCCGAGCAGTTCAACGCCGACATGTTCAGCGCGATCATCGCGGCGCTCGAGAACGACATGCTCAGCGACGTGACGCGCGGCACGAAACTTCACGACCTCGTGATGGACGACAAGACGCTGCTCAGCGATCTGCTTGCCGACGCCGAGCCGGTCGTCGTGCGTGACGCGGTGCGAAAGCTGAAGCTGACCACCGTTTTCGACGACCTGAACAAACGCTCGCTGCTCGCGCGCATCATCAAGCTGCACCCGGAGATTCAGAGCATGATCACCGGCGAGCAGGATGACTCGAAGGCGGAAAACCTCGTCGTTTCCTGGGCCAGCCTCGAGCGGCGGCGTGCCGAATACGACGATCTCGTCAATCGCCAGATTCCGCAGAACACGAAGGACATCAGCATCGCGCGGTCCTACGGCGACCTGCGGGAAAACTTTGAGTTCAAGAGTGCGAAGGAACAGCAGCGCGTGCTGCTTCGCCGCAAATCCGAAATGGAGCGCGAACTCAGCATGGCGCGCGGCACGAATTTCGAGGACGTCGACACGAGCAAGGTCTCGATTGGCGCCGTCGTGAAGCTTCGCGATCACGAAACCGGCGGCGAGGAGGAGTTTGCCATTCTCGGCGCCTGGGATGGTGCGCCGGAAAAGGGGATCGTGTCGTATCAGGCCGCAATCGGGCAGGCGCTGCTCGGCAAGGCGGTTGGCGACGATGTGGAATTGCCCACGGAATCCGGAGTGCGCAATGTCAAGATCGTCGACATCTCCGCTTTCAAAAACCTTGAACTGCTGAAGGCTCCTGAGCAAGCTCCGGCCTAGGCGCGGAGATTCCCCGTAACGCCTCGATTTTTCATTTCATGTCAGACACCACCATCATCTCCCTGCGTGCGCGCGAAATTCTGGATTCGCGTGGCAATCCGACCGTTGAGGTCGACGTTGAACTTCTTGGCGGCGCCATTGGTCGCGCGGCCGTGCCCAGTGGCGCAAGCACTGGTGAGCACGAGGCCGTGGAACTTCGCGACGGCGTCAAGGGCCGTTATCTCGGCAAGGGCGTGAGCAAGGCCGTGGCGAACGTTCACAAGACGATCGCCCCGGAGGTCGTCGGAATGGACGCGCTCGATCAGGTCTCGATCGACAAGCTCATGATCAGCCTCGACGGCACGCCGAACAAAAAGAAGCTCGGCGCAAATGCCATCCTTGGGGTGTCGCTCGCCGTGGCCAAGGCCGCTGCCGCGCAGCTCGGCCAGCCGCTTTACAAGTATCTCGGCGGACCGAACGCGAAGGTGCTGCCGGTGCCGATGATGAACATCCTGAACGGCGGTGCGCACTCCGATGCGCCGATCGATTTCCAGGAGTTCATGATCATGCCCAAGGGGCTGCCGACCTTCTCGGAGGCGCTTCGCGCCGGCACGGAAATCTTCCACGCGCTGAAGAACGTGTTGAAGGGACGCGGGCTTTCCACTGCGATCGGCGACGAAGGCGGCTTCGCGCCCGCGCTGAGCTCCGCGGAGGACGCGCTGGATTCCATCGCCAAGGCGGTGAAGGACGCTGGTTACAAGTTCGGCAAGGATATCTTCATCGCGCTGGATTGCGCCTCGTCGGAGTTCTATCAGGCCTCGACGAAGAAATACGTATTCAAGAAGTCGGATGGCTCGAAGCGCACGGCCGATGAGCTCGTCGCCTACTACGAGACGCTTTGCAAGAAATACCCGATCATCTCGATCGAGGACGGCTGCGCCGAAAACGACTGGGCCGGGTGGAAGAAGCTCACCGAGACGATCGGCGACCGCGTTCAGCTCGTCGGCGATGATCTCTTCGTCACGAATGTCGATTTCCTGCGCAAGGGCATCGAGACCGGCACGGCAAACTCGATTCTCGTGAAGGTGAACCAGATCGGTTCGCTCACCGAGACCCTCGATGCGATCGAGCTGGCGATGGACAACAAATACACCGCCGTCATCAGTCATCGCTCCGGCGAGACCGAGGACACGACGATTGCGGACATCGCCGTCGCGACGAACGCCGGCCAGATCAAGACCGGATCGCTCTGCCGCACGGACCGTGTCGCGAAATACAATCAACTCCTCCGCATCGAGGAGGAACTTGGCTCGAACGCCATTTACGGAGGCAAGATGCGCTAGCAGGCGCGACCGATGAGAACCCACGGCAAAGCCGATATTCGCAAACGCCGCGAGACGGACTTTTGGCGTGCGGTCAATCGGTTTCTCATCTTCCTCATCGGCCTGGGCAGTCTTGCGGTCTTTGCGCTGGCGTTCATTCCGGAGCTGCGGCGCATCGACGAGATGCGGGCCACTCTCGCCGGGCTGGAGAAGGAGCTTGCCGACCAGCAGCTCCTTCTGCGCCAGCAACAGCGCGAGGAAAAATGGCTCAACGAAGATCCGGAATATGTCGAGACGATCGCCCGCGACCGTCTCGGGCTTATGAAGGAAGGCGAGACCATTTTCCGTTTCGATACCGAGCCCGCGCTCCCGCAGCCGGCGGTGGCTCCGGAGACCGCCCAGCCGTAAAGTCGGTTCGCGCGCGATGATTTTGCGCGAGCCTCAGCAATTTCAAGATCATGGACACTCAGACGTTTGATCCCTCCGAACTCACCAATCGCATCGGTGAGTTGCGGAGGTTTCTTTGACCTCCCCGCATTGACCGCCCGCCTCGAGGAAATCGAGGCGCGGATGACAGATCCGAATTTCTGGAACAACAAGGAGGCTGCGCAGGCCGACATGGAGCAGGTCTCGGCGCTTCGCGCCAAGATCGGTCCGTTCAAGGAACTCGAGTCGCGCGCGGCGGATCTCGTGGTGCTGCACGAGCTGGCTTCCGAGGAAACCGATCCGGCGGCGCGTGCCGCCGCGGAGGAGGAGGTGCGGAAGGAATTCGCAGCGATTTCGAGCGATCTTTCCAAATTCGAACTGCGGCAGTTTCTCAGCGGCGAGTTCGACTCGAACCCGGCATTTCTCACGATCCACGCCGGGGCCGGTGGCACGGAGTCGTGCGACTGGGCCGACATGTTGCTGCGGATGTATCAGCGCTGGATGGAACGGAGCGGGTTCAAGTTCGAAATCGTGGACATCCAGGTCGGCGACGAGGCGGGCATCAAGAGCGCGACGCTGCGTGTCACGGGCGAGAACGCCTACGGTTACCTCAATTGCGAGCGCGGCGTGCACCGGCTGGTGCGCATTTCTCCGTTTGACGCGAACAAGCGGCGGCACACGTCGTTTGCGAGTGTCGATGTCGTTCCGGAAATCGAGGACGCGCCGGTCGAAGTGAATGAGGCCGACCTCAAGCTCGACACATTCCGTTCGGGCGGCAAGGGCGGGCAGAACGTCAACAAGGTCGAGACCGCGGTGCGCATCACCCACCTTCCCACGGGCATTGTGGTGGCGTGCCAGGCCGAGCGGAGTCAGGGCCGGAACCGCGAGCTGGCGATGAAGATGCTCAAGGCGAAGTTGTTCCAGATCGAGGCGGACAAGAAGCGCGCCGAGGTCGAGCGCCAATACGGAGAAAAGGGCGACATCGCCTGGGGAAACCAGATTCGTTCCTACGTCTTTCAGCCGTATCAAATGGTGAAGGACCTCCGCACCGGCGTGCAAACGAGCGACATTCAAGGCGTGATGGATGGAGACATCGACGCGTTCATCGAAGGCAAGCTTCGCGGATTGACCTACAAGAAGGGCGCCTCGGACGAAGACGAGGAGTAATCACGTGCCTCAAATGCGGCGTTCGTAGCGGCAGTGGAGCAATTCCTCGCCGCCGATGGTGATGATTTTTCGAGCGCCCTCCGGACGATAGCCCCGGGCCTCGTAGAACGCGCGCGCGATGGCGTTGTCCTCGAGCACCCAGAGGCTGAGGGCTGTGAATCCGCGTGCGCGCAGGCGTTCCTCCACGGCTCCGATCAAGCTCCCGCCGATGCCGTGACGCCACACTCGCGGCAGCACGTAGAGGGTGTGGATTTCGCCCATGCCGGCGCAGTCGGCATCCGGGCTGGGGCGGCCGGTGCAGAATCCGACGACCTCGCCGTCACCTTCCGCAAGCAGCGCGATGGTCTGCGGGTTTGAAAGAAGATCCGTCCACAAGGGAACCTGCGCCTCGCAGGAAAGGCTGTCGAGAGTGGTCGTCGGGACGAGGTGACGAAAGGCGGTGCGCCACGCCTCGATGTGGACGTGCGCAATTGCCCGAATGTCGTCGAGCGTCGCTTCGCGCAACGTGAAATTCACGGTCGATCCGCGAGAAAGACTTCCCCCTGACGGCGATACTCCAGGTAATCCTCGACACGTCGTGCGATCTCCGCGCCGAGAAAACGCTCTACGAGCCATAGCGAGAGATCGAGGCCGGAGGTGACGCCGCCGGCCGTGACGAAGTTTACGTCATCAACCACCCGGGCATCCACAACCGACGCTCCAAAGCCCGCGAGGTCGGCTTTCGCGGAGTGATGGGTCGTTGCCGGTCTGCCAGCGAGCAGACCCGCAGCGGCCAGCAGGATGGAGCCCGTGCAGACGCTGGCCAGCGTTGAGCCACGTTCTGATTGGCCTACAAGCCACGCGATGAGGCGCTCATGCTGCACCGCCAGCCGGACGCCGGTGTTCTCTCCGGATAGCCACGCGCCGCCCGGGACGATGACGAGGTCGAAATGGTCAGGCTGCGTGATGGATTGCGTGGCCGAAAACTTCAGGCCGTGTGTGGCAGTCACGTCTTGAGCGTGGTCGGACGACACCAGCGTGATCGTGAGTTCTCCGCCGAGTTTCGCCGCGGCTGAGAAGACCTCGTATGGTGCGATGAAGTCCATTTCCTCGACACCGGGGAACACGAGTATCGCGACGTGCATCCCTAAGCACTATGTCCGCCGCGCGGGGGCGGCAAGTCCCGCAAGTCGATGGTTCAATGCGTCTCTGGCTAGTGCGGGAAGGATGGGATGGCCGCTATTGCGTCGGACTAAGCAGGGCGGCGGAGCGGCATTTGAGGTGGAAGAGCAGGCCGCGGTTCTCGAGCGCGTAAAGGTCGTCCTCCTTGCACCGTGCAAAGTCGTCTTCGAGCATCTTCTCCACACGATTGGCGAACGCGCGGCTTGCCACCATTACGGAGAGTTCGAAGTTCAGGACGAACGAGCGGTAGTCGAGATTGATCGAGCCCACGATGGAAAGGTCATCGTCGGCGAGCAGCACCTTCTGGTGCATGAATCCCGGCTGATAGCGGTAGATCTTCACGCCTGCTTCGCGCATTGCGGGATAGAACGTGAACGACGAGAGCCACGGCAGGATGTGGTCCGGGTTTTGCGGGAGCATGAGGCGCACGTCCACGCCGCGAAGGGCGGCGTGCGCGATTGCGGCACGCAGCGCGGAGTCTGGCACGAAATACGGACTCGCCAGCCAGAGCCGTTTCCGTGCCGAGCGAATGACCTCGAAATACGCGGCAGGGCATGTGTTCCAGACCGAAGCAGGCGCACCGGGCACGACGGAAGCGGCCATTTTTCCATCCACCGGGTGCACGACCCACGGCAGATCGAGAACCTTCTTGCGGATGAAATACCAGTCTTCGACGAAGGGAATCTGGAGCGCGATGACGATCGGCCCTTCGAGCTGGATGAAGGTGTCGCGCCATGGCCCGAAATGGGGATCGCGCCCCATGTATTCGTCGCCGATGTTCAGGCCGCCGACGAAGCCAATGCGGCCGTCGGCGATGACGAGCTTCCGGTGGTTGCGGAAGTTGATGCGAAACCGGCGGCCGCGCTCACGATTCGTCACGAAGACATCGAACTCCACGCCCGCATCCATCAATTCGCGGCGATAGCTCTTCGGCAGGCGGTGGGATCCGACCTGGTCGATGAGCATGTAGATCTTCACGCCGCGCTTTGCCGCCGCGAGGAGCCGCGCCTTGATGTCCCGACCGAGCTCGTCGTCGCGGACGATGAAAAACTGCACGATGAGATATTCCTTTGCGGCATCGATCGCACGGCCGATGGCGTCGAAGGTCTCCTCGCCATCGATGAGCAGCTGCACGTCGTTGCCGGCGGTGACGGGAAGCTGGTTGAGCTTCTCCGACAGGCGGGCCGAGTCGCGGTATTTTTCCGTCAGGTCAGAGCCATACGGCTCGAGAGCGGCGCGGGCTTTTTCCAGCACCGGTTTCAAGTCGCTGGAATCGGGATGACTCGCGAGCTTGTAGCCTTTGAACTGCGACCCGCCGAAAATCGCGAACAGCGGGATGGTGACGTAGGGGAAGAGAACCAGCGTGATGACCCAGCCAATCGCGGCAGGCGACGAGCGGGAAATCAGGATCGCCCGGAACGCGCAGAACAGGCCGGCGGTGTGGAAGAGAAAGATGACTCCAGTGACGAGCAGGTCGAACCACATCTGCGCGGAGTGTGCGCAGAAATGCTCCGTAGAGGAAGCCCGCACTCGCGGTGTTGAGCGGCGTTTACGAAATCATCCGCACTGATGCGTCACGAAGGTCGAGCAGGCGTGACCCGGACGGCGCAGGCTTTATAGGCCGGTTGTCGCGAGTAGGGGTCGACTTCATTGTGGGTGAGCAGGTTCGTGACGGGGAAGTGCATGGGCAGGAAGACGTGCCCCTCTTGCACCGTGGGAGTGACAAACGCGCGGGCGGTTACGGTGCCGCGGCGCGAAGAGATGGTCACTTTCGATTCCGGCGTGATTCCGAGCCGCGAAGCATCCTTCGGGTGAATTTCCAGATGGACATCGGCGGGATAGAGCTTTCGCAAAACGTCTGATTTTCCAGTGCGGGTTTGCGTGTGCCATTGCGACGACGTGCCACGACCTGTGAGGAGGAACAGGGGGAATTCATCGTCGACGGGCTCCGGAACCGGCCGTGGCTCCTCAAAGACGATCCGTGCCCTTCCGTCCGCGGTGTAAAATTTTCCGTCCTCGAAAAGCCGACGCTCGGGGACTTCGACCGGCCTGGTGGCGGGCCATTGAATGCCGCCCGCCGCGTCGATCTCCCGATAGTCCTCGATTCCCGAAATGTCGCAGGGTTGCCCGCGCACGACGCGTTTGAGAATCTGAAAAACGGCTTCAGGGGAGGTCCATTCACGAAACAGATGGCCGCAGCCCCATGCCTCGGCGAGCAGTCGAAAGATGTGAAAGTCCGCGAGCGCGTGGCCCGGAGCGCGACGCACTTTTTTCACCACGCCGATACGACGCTCCGAGTTGATGAAGGTGCCTTCCTTTTCTCCCCAGCCGGCGGCGGGCAGCACGAGATCCGCGAGCTGAGCGGTCTCCGTGGTGTGATACATGTCCTGAACGACGAGGAAATCGAGCTTGCGAAGCAACTCCTGCGCACGGCCCGATTGAATCCAGGAATGGGCGGTGTTCGTGGCGATGATCCAGAGTCCGCGAATTCGTCCACTCTCGATGCCGTCGATGATCTGATCATAGGCGAGACTGCCGCGATCCGGGATGCGCTCGACGGGGATGCCCAATGCGGCGGCGACCTTTTCCCGATGCGCGGGATTCTCGAACTGATGACCCCCGAGAAGATTCGTGGTGTTGCTGAAAAGGCGTGAGCCCATCGCGTTGCATTGCCCGGTGATCGAATTTGCTCCCGTTCCAGGGCGACCAATGTTGCCGGTGATGAGAGCGAGATTGATGATGGCCTGCGCGGTGCGGGTCGCCTGGTGACTTTGATTCACACCCATCGTCCACCAGAACGAGACGCGTTTTCCCTGGCCAATCGTCCTTGCGAGTTCCCAGATCTCCTCGGCGGGCACTCCTGTTTCAGCGCTCACGCGATCCGTCGTGAAATGCGTCACAAACTCGGAGAACTCCGCAAAGCCGCTGGTGTGTGCATCGATGTAGTCGCGATCGATCCAGCCGCTGGCGATAAGAATGTTCGCGAGGCCGTAGAAGAGCGAAGGATCGGATTTTGGCCGCAGAGCGACGTGTTGTGTTGCCGCCATGGCGGTCTCGGTGCGGCGCGGATCAATCACGATGATTGCCGGATGATTCCGATTGCGCACGACGCGCTGCCACATGATCGGGTGCGCGATGCAAAGGTTCGAGCCGATAAGCACGACGACGTCCGACTGCTCGAAGTCCGCGTAGGTGTAGGGGGGCGCATCGAAGCCGAAGGATTCCTTGTAAGCCGTAACCGCCGTGGCCATGCACTGGCGGGTGTTGCCATCGCCGTGGAGGATGCCCATGCCGAATTTCGCGACGGCACCGAGCAGCGCCATTTCCTCCGAGACGATCTGCCCGGTGCTCAGAAAAGCCAGACTGTCGGGTCCGTGCTCGCGCTGGATGCGCTGAAAGTTTTCGCAAAATGCGCGGGCAGCGCGTTTCCAGTCGATCGGCTGCAGCGCCCCGTGACGGTTCCGAAGAAGGGGTGTTGTTGCGCGATCCGGCGCATCGAGCGGAGTAAGGGCTTCCCAACCTTTGGGACAGGCCATGCCGAGGTTCACTGGATACTGGGTCGCTGCGCTGATGTTGATGGCTTCGCCGTTTCGAAGGTGAAGATTCAGTCCGCAACCTGTTGCACAAAATCCACAGACTGCGGTGGTGATGGCATTTGGCTTCAACCGTTGAGGCACCCTGCCAAGGCCGAATTCGCCCGGTGTTTGCACGAGATCCGCAGTGAGCGGCCCGGTGCGGGGGCGGAGAAAGCGGTCGGCGAGAGGCGTCATTTTCCGGGCATGCGGTGAGCGACGACGCAGGTGAAAAACTGGTAACGCTCGATCCACTCGCTCACGGCGAGGCAAAGACAGGCAATGGCGATGGACTCGGGACGAACGGTGATCAAAAGGAGGGAGGAAGTTCCGGCGAGAAGGACACGCGCGAGAAGAACAAGGGGCTTTCCGAGAATGAGCTGTGCGGAGAGCGAGTCGGCGGAGCCATCGGCGCGTTGCGCGTTGCGCAGAAACCAAATTTCGCTGCCCAGCTTGACGGTGACCAGTATCGCAGCCGCGAACGCGGCGGCAAAAGTGCCCGTCAGGAATGCAACGCCGGCAGTGGCGAAAATGGCGACGGTGCCGTAAAACCTCGCGGTGGTGCGCGGGAAGCTCCAAAACTCCCGGTGGGTATCCGCGTAGACCATTATGGATGTGAAAACGCAGAACAGGCCCAGTATTGCAGCCGGAAGGGCGAGCGATGCGGGAAGGAAGACCGCTCCAATTGCAAGAGGAGGAAGCAGGCCGAACGCGGCAACCTCGCGACTAAGCCAGCTTTTGCGGAGCCCGAGAAACACGCGCCACGCTTTCAATGGCTGGCCCAGGTGGAGCACGCTGGCAGCAAGCCCGAGGTGCAATGCGATGAGCCCGGCGACGTTTACCGGCGAGACGTGCGCCACGAGAAAAGGGAGCGGCAGCGTGCCGGAGAAGCGTGGCACGAGTGCCTGGGCCAGCAACAGGCCGACCGCGATTTGTGTGAGCGTCAGCATGTTCACGAGTGGAAGGTGGCTGTGCTCGGGGTGCGGGCGCAATGAGTTGGCCGGCCGCGCGTCGGCGGGGATGCGCCGCTTCGTCACGAAGCGTGTCGTCGGTTTCGTGTAATCCGAGCGGTAAGCGCCGGGAACGAGTCGGGTGTCCCTTGTCGAGCGGGCGATCACCTGGTCGGTGCGCACCGTGACGATGCGAATCGCGGATGTAGGGCACGCCTGCACGCATGCCGGCGCCTCTCCGGCGGCGAGTCGCGAGGAACACATGTCGCACTTGCGGACGATGCCCTTCGATTTCGAATACTTCGGGACGTCGTAGGGGCACTTGAGCGAGCAATACTGACAGCCGATGCATTGATCATCCAAATGCCGCACGATGCCGGTCTCCGTGTCCTTTTCGTAGGCGAGGACCGGGCATCCATTCGCGCACGCGGGGTCGACGCAATGATGGCAGGCGGTTGTCACCGTTTGCTGGTAGGGAGTGTCATCGAAACCGCCGACGATTTTCCCGATGTCGCGCCATGTCTCGTGCTCCTCGAGTCCGTTCAAGCTGTGGCACGCGCTCACGCACGCCTTGCAGCCGGTGCATTTGTCCATGTCGACCTCGAAGGCGTATTGTTCGCCCGGTCGCGGTTTTGTGAGCGGGATGAGGTCCTGGTAATACTGAGCCTGAAGCGGGAGGGCGTTCCGATCATGCCGCTGTGAGAATCGCTCGACGGCGGTAAGTTCGCGCTGCTCGGCAAGCAGCCGATCAATGAGTGTCATCTCGCCCGTTGCCGGGGCATCGAGAGCGTCAATAGACATCACGCTGATAGCGCTTCGACGACTTGAGGCTCCTGACGTATTCCGTCGCGTCCCCGTGCGATTTGCCGCCGGCGATTTCAATGACCCTGTGAAGTGCCGCATCGACATCCTTCGCCATGCGCGATGCATCGCCGCAGACGTAGAAGTGAGCACCGTCTTCGAGCCATGCATAAAGCTCCCGTGCGTTTTCGAGCATGCGATGCTGCACGTAGATCTTTTCAGCCTGATCCCGCGAGAATGCGGTGCTCAACGTCGTGAGATGGCCATCGGCGAGCATCGCCTCGAGTTCGTCGTGGTAGAGGAAGTCGGTCGATGCCTTGCGGTCACCGAAGAACAGCCAGTTGCGGCCTTTTGCGCCCGAAGCCCGGCGATCGTGGAGAAACGCGCGGAATGGTGCGATTCCAGTGCCGGGCCCGACCATGATGATGGACGTGTCTCCGGAAGCGGGCAGACGGAATCCCTTCGAGACCTGCGTGAAGACGGGCACGTTCCCGTTTGCGCGGTCGGCGAGAAAGGTCGAGCAGACGCCCTTGCGCTTGCGACCAAAGCTCTCGAAGCGAACTGCGGCGACCGTGAGATGCACTTGATCGGGGAACGCCTTGAGGCTCGACGAAATCGAATAGAGTCGGGGCTGCAGTTTCCTGAGATGAGAGACGAAATCGACAGGATGGAAGGGTGCACTCGGAAACTCGATGAGCAGATCGATGATCTCGCGACCCCAGAGGTAATTGTTGAGCGCATCCTTCGCTTCCGGCGCGAGCAGGCTTTCGAGGGTCTTGTCGGCACTGCGTATGGCGATCTCCTTGAGCAGTGGCGCGGGAATCTTCGTGATCTCGTAGTGGCGGAGAAGGGCGGTCCTCAGCGATGTTTCACCACCGTCCGGGACGGGCACCGCCTCCTCACCATCACGATTCAGTGCACGCAGGATTTCGTCCACGAGCTTCGGGCAATTTGCCGGGACGACGCCGAGTGCATCGCCGACTTCGTAGGTCATGCCGGAACCGGCCAGTGAGAATTCGAAATGCCGCGTTTCCTTGCCGGATCCCTCGGCGGTGAGGAGGCGGTTGGTGAGCAAGGGAGCCGGGAAGGGGTTGTGCCGGCCGTAGTCGGATGTTTCTGCGGGCGTCGGCTCTGACCGGACGGGGCTCGTCGAAACCGGGATGGACACCGTGTTTTCGATCGTCTCCAGAACGCTGAACACGCCCTCCCGCCAGCTCGTGGCGGCTGCTTCGTAATCGACGTCACAATCAACGCGGGCATACAGACGTTTCGCGCCAAGCGCTTCGAGACGGGCATCCACATCCGCGCCGAATTTGCAGAAGTGCTCGTAATTGCGGTCTCCGAGGGCAAGGACGGCGTATTGGAGGTTTTCCAGGCGCGGCGCGTTATCGGCGATCAGTCCCTCGTGAAAGGCAGCCGCGTTCGCCGGCGGCTCTCCATCGCCAAACGTGCTGGTGACGATGAGTGCGACCGACTCCTTCGCGAGGTCGGCGAGCGTAATCCTGTCGAGACCGATGGCTTTCGAAACGAAGCCGCGCTTTGCCGCCGCTTTCGCGATCTGTTTGGATAGGGCTTCGGAATTTCCGCTTTCGGATCCGAAGTAGACATTCACGGTCTTCCTTGCCGGTCCCGTGGTTGGAGCGGCGGGGGTGCCGGAGAACATGCCGGCAAGAAATCCGTTCAGCCATGCGCGCTGGCTGGGCGTAAATGGCGCGGTTTCGGGAATGAATGGAATGCTGTTCATGATTACGCGGAGAAGAGTTCCTGGAGCTCCTTCACGCTGTGGCGTGCGGTGAAATCGGAGAAGGTTTCGTTGGGTCTGCGCCTTGCGAGATAGGTGGTGAGCACACCTTCGAGCAGGCCGGGAATCTGGCTGAACGGAATGCCGTGAAAGATTTCGCGTCCGAGTTTTTGATCGCCAATGCAATTGCCGCCGAGCAGGACATGATAGCCCTCGACCTGCGCTCCATGGTCGTTGACCTTTGCTCCCAACAAGCCAATGTCGCCGATGTAATGCTGGGCGCAGGAATGCGGGCAGCCGGTGAGATGGATGTTGATCGGGCGATCGAGCCGCAGTTTCTTTTCGAGATATCGCGCCAGTTCGATGCCATGCGCCTTCGTGGCAGTGGAAGCCCACTTGCAGCCGGCGTTTCCCGTGCACGCCACGATACCACCGGCGATTGACGATGCTTCGTAGTGAAAGCCCATGCGCACGAGATTGCGCTTCACCGTTTCGACAAATGCGTCGGGTATGTCGGGCAGAATCACGTTTTGCCATACGGTGAGGCGCAGACTTCCGGAGCCGTAATTTTCCGCGAGATCCGCCAGGCGCCGCATCTGGCGGACGGTCATTGCGCCGACCGGCATGGCGACACCGATGTAATTCTTCTGCGGCTGCTTTTGCCGGTAGACCCCGAGATGACCGTGCGGGATCGGGGGATGGCCGGTTTCGCAATCGGCGAGCGGAAGCTTCTGAAGCGGGAAAGCGAGCTTCTTTCCGACTTCGTCCATGAATTTCTCCGTGCCCCAGCGGTCGATGAGGTATTTGAGTCGCGCCTTCCTGCGGTTTGTGCGATCGCCGTGCTCGTTGAATACGCGCACGATTGCAGCGGCAACCGCCACGGAGTCGGCGGGACGGATGACGTAGCCGGTGTCGATCGCGAACTGCTGATGACCGGTGATTCCGGCGAGTTGCAGGCGGAAGTAGATTCCGGGTTCCACCGATTTTCCTTCGCCAACCTTCACCGCGACGAATCCGATGTCGTTGGTTTCCGCGGCCGTGGCGATCGAGCCGCCGCCTTCGAACGAAATGTTGAACTTTCGCGGCAGGCCGTAGAGATCGCGGTTGTTGAGGATGTAGTAATGCAGAGCTTTTGCCATCGGGCGGGTGTCGATCAATTCCGCGGGATCGATGCCTGCTGTTGCCGAGCACGTGATGTTGCGCAGGTTGTCGACGCCGGATCCGCGCGAGGTGAGACCGAGCTGCTGAAGCTTCGTGAGAACATCGATGATGTTTTTTGGCTGAATCTCGCGGATCTGGATGTTTGCGCGCGTTGTGACATGCGCGTAGCCGCCACCCCAATCTTTCGCGATCTCCGCGAGGCCGCGCATTTGCGCGGAAGTCAGCTCACCGCCTGGCGTGCGAAGCCGGAGCATGAATGACTCCTGCGCGGGGCCGACATAGAACAGGCCATGGAATCGAAAGAGGAATGTGTTCTTCTTGTCGGGAAGTCTGTTTGCCTCGGCATGCGCGACGAGAGTGTCCCAGATGTCGAGCCCGTTCTGCTCGTGCTTCCACAGCTCCTGCTCGCAAAGATCCTCGACCGGCGTGCCAAAAACGGCTTCCCCGGCCTCGTTGGGAAGGCCGGAAGCCGGATCGCTGGTGATCCGACCGTTTGCAAAATGCCCGACAAACGGACGGCATGCCGCTGCGGCGAAGAATCCTTGCAGATATTCCTTCTGTTCGGCGGTGAAGGGATGGTCGTCGACCGTCATGGCATCGGAGCGGTTGCGGAGGTTGCGCCGGGCGCCGGGCGCCCCGGCCTCGAGGGGCGGAGATGGGATTTGTTTTCGAGGAAGTCGATGAGGTGCTCGCGCAGCAGGTAATATTCGCCTGTCTCGAGCAGCCCGGCGCGATTGCGCGGGCGGGGAATCCTGATTTCGAGAATGTCACCGATCTCGGCCTCCGGGCCGTTCGACATGCAGACGACGCGGTCCGCGAGAAAAATCGCCTCGTCGACGTCGTGCGTGACCATGAGCGCGGTGAGACGTTCCCGATTCCACAACTCGAGAAGCACATCCTGCAGCTCGACTTTGGTGAGCTTGTCGAGCATGCCGAAGGGCTCGTCGAGGAGGAGCATCTTTGGCGCGAGCGCGAAGGCGCGCGCCAGACCCACGCGCTGACGCATGCCCTGCGAGAGCTCGGCCGGTCTTCGGTGCTCAGTGCCTGCAAGGCCGACGCGGTCGAGGTAATACGCGGCAATCTGCCGGCGCTGGACTTTGGGCACGTGAGGATAGACCTGGTTGATGCCGAGCATGATGTTCTCGAGCGTGGTCATCCACGGGAGAAGGCAGGGGGATTGAAACACGACGCCGCGATCCGGTCCGGCGCCGTCGATTTCCCGTCCGTCGAGAATCACCCCTCCGCCGGTGATCTCGTTGAGGCCGGCGACCATCGAGAGAACGGTCGATTTGCCGCAGCCGGAGTGGCCGACGATGCAGACAAATTCGCCACGCTCCATCTTGAGCGTGAAATCCTGAACGACGACGGTGTCGCCGCGTTTCGAGCGGTAGATCTTTTGCAGGTTCCAGGCTTCGAAGTAGCTCATGCGGAGCGGGCCAGACGCTGGCCGGTGATCTTTTCAATCCAGTTGCCGCCGGAGGAGATGTCGGCGGGCTTTACGGCGGGAAGCTGAACGGCGGCGCCGGATCCAGACGCGACGCGGGCTTTTTGCGCGAGCAAATACTCGAGGATCTGACGCCTCTTGAGCTTGAAGCGTTCGTCGTGATTCAACGCCGCGCGGTTTCGCGGTCGCTCGATATCGACGATGACCTCCGGGCCGAATGTTGCGCCGGGTCCAATGCTGAGCGGGATGATGCGATCGGCCATGTAGAGCCCCTCATCGACATCGTTTGTGATGAGAATGATCGTCTGGTGAAGCGCGTCGCGGATCTCGAGAATCTGGTCCTGGAGCTTGCTGCGAGTGAGCGCGTCGAGGGCGCTGAGCGGTTCGTCGAGGAGAAGGATCTCGGGATTCATCGCAAGGGTTCTCGCGACGGAAGTGCGCTGGCGCATGCCGCCGGAGAGTTCGCCTGGTCGTTTGTGAAGTGCGGGCGTGAGATTCACCATCTCGACGGCGTCGTGGACCCGCTGGCGGCGCTGCGTGGCGGATTCTCCGGAGTAAAGCTGGTCCACCGAGAGAGCGACGTTCTCCTCGACCGTGAGCCAGGGAAGCAGCGAGTAGTTCTGAAATACGAGGCCACGACCCGGACTGGGGCCGTCGACCTCCCGACCGTGATGAATCACGCAGCCGGAGTCGGGCCGAACCAATCCCGCGAGCAGCGACATGAGTGTCGTCTTCCCGGAGCCTGAGTAGCCGACGATGGCGACGAACTCCCCTTTCGCGATCTTGAGATTGATGTCGCGCAACACCTCGGTCCGGTTTGCACCGGAGCCGTAGCCTTTGCTGACGTGGCGAAGCTCGAAAAAGGACATGGCAAATCAGGTATTGCGAGGGACGCGTGATGAGGCGTTGAGCGCGGCGCGTAACGCGGCGAGGAGTTGGGAGCGTCCCTTGCCGAAGGTCCGGCGCAGTTCAGTTTGTGTGACGGACACGCTCTTTCGGGCAGTTGCCCTGGCGCTTTTGGTGTCGTGAAGATTTCGCGTCATGGTCAGATGGCCCTTTCGTCGAAGCTCACGAGGCGCTGGAGGATGAGCATGATGCGGTCGAGGACGAACCCGATGATGCCGATGGCGAAGACAGCACAGACGATCTGCGCCATGCTGGTGGTGGAGCCGTTTTGGAAGGTGTCCCAGACGAACTTTCCGAGACCGGGATTCTGGGCGAGCATGTCGGCTGCGATGAGGACCATCCACCCGACCCCCAGCGAAAGGCGCATGCCGGTGAAGATCATGGGAAGCGCGGAGGGCAGAACGATTTTGAAGATGCGCTGGGTCCAGCTGAGTTTGAGAACCTTCGCGACATTCATGTGATCGGGGTCGATCCCGGCGACGCCGACGGCGGTGTTGATGAGCGTTGGCCAGAGCGAGCAGAGCGTGACGGTGCCTGCGGAAATCAACATGGCGCGAGTGATGAAGCTGTCGCCGCTCGACGGCTTGCAGAGTGCGGTGACGATCACGAAAACAATCGGCAGCCACGCGAGGGGAGAGACGGGTTTGAAGATCTGGATGAGTGGATTGATCGCCGTGTTGAATGGCTTGCTGAGTCCGCAGAGAATCCCGAGCGGGACCGCGATAAGCGTGGCTGCCGCAAAACCGACCGTCACCGTGAACAGACTCGTCGCGATCTGTGTGAAGAAGGTGGGCGGACCGACATATTTGCGCTCAAGGTAGGTGGCCGCCCGTTCCCTGGTCGCTTGAATCCTGCCTTCGATCGCAGCCGCCTCGACGGTATTCCCGACAGCCTTCGCCGCTTCCAAAATCGGAAGCTGGCTGTCCGCGACATCGATCTGCTTTTGAGCGACCGTTTTCATGCGAGCCTCGAAGGCGTCAGCCTTCTTCGATTCGTTCTTCGCGAATTTCACGATGCCCTGCCACGCCGCCCATGTTTCGGCGGGACTGGGAATCTTCTGCGCGTCGGTGCGGATGTGCGATGCGGCCAGCGCCCACAGCCCGAGGAAGATCGCGAATGCGACTCCGGGCAGGACGATGTTCAGGGTGATCTCGTGCACCTGCTTTTCCGGCTCGTCGCCCGCGACAAGCCGGACAAATGGCGAAAAAAAGCCCAGGCCCAGGCGGTCGAGCGCGTGGGTGACGGCGTGTGCGTTCCATCGTGGTTTCCGCGGTGGAGATGCGGCTACGGGTGGATTGTCTGTGGCAATGCTCATGGCTGGTTTTCTCGCGAGGTCTTGCGGGTTATTTGAGACCGATTGCGAAGCTTCGGATGTAGTCGTTGGGTTTGCGGCCGTCGTAAGGCTTGCCGTCGATGAAGTCGGTCGTGGACGGGCGGAAACCGTCGGTGTCGGCAGAAGGGAAATCGGCCTCGGTGAAGGTCCCTTCCTCGATGAGTGAGGCGGCGGCGGCGCGGTAAACCTCCGGTTTGTAAATCCGCTTCGCGATTTCGAAATACCACTCGTCGGGGTGGTCCTCGGTAATCTGTCCCCACCGGCGCATCTGCGTGAGGAACCAGATCGCGTCGCTATACCACGGGAAGGTGGCGTGATGGCGGAAGAAGACGTTGAAATCGGGCATCTCCCGCTTGTCGCCGACCTCAAACTCAAAGGTGCCGGTCATGCTGTTTCCGATGACCCCGGCATCCGCCCCCACATAGTGCGGTTGGGCGAGCATCTCGCAGGCTGCGCGCCGATTCTCCACGCTCTCATCGAGCCATTTGGCGGCGCGAATCAGCGCCTTGGTGATTGCTTTGAGGGTTTCGGGATTCTCCCTGGCGAACGCCGCAGTGACGCCAAAAACCTTCTCGGGATTGTTTTTCCAAATCTCGGAGTTTGTGACGACGGGCACACCGATCTTCCTGAACACCGCCTGCTGGTTCCACGGCTCGCCGACGCAATAGCCGTCGATGGTCCCTGCCTCGAGCGTGGAGGGCATTTGCGGTGGAGGAGTGACGGACAACTCGACTTCGGCGCCGAGCACCCCGGGGATGTTTTTCTCTCCGGTTTCCGGATCGTAGTAGAGCCCGGGATTGATTCCGGCTGCAGCGAGCCAATAGCGAAGCTCGTAGTTGTGCGTGCTGACCGGGAAGACGATGCCGAACTTCAGCGGCATCCCGGCGGCGTTCCTGGCCCTGGCGATCGCGACGAGGCTTTCGGCGGTGATCGGATGTCGCGGTTGTCCGTTCTCCTTGGAGATCGACGGCTTCATTTCCGCCCAGAGAGGCTTGGAAACGGTGATCGCGTTGCCGTTGTAGTCGAGGCTGCAGGGGACGACGATTTCGGCTTGAGTGCCGAACCCGCAGGCTGCTGCGAGCGGCTGCCCGGCCAGCATGTGCGCGCCGTCGAGTTCGCCGGAAATCACTCGATCGAGCAGTGTCTTCCAGTTTGCCTGCGGCTCGAGTTCGACGAAGAGGCCCTCCTCCTCGAAGTATCCAAGCTCCCTGGCGACGACGAGTGGCGCGCAGTCGGTGAGCTTGATAAAGCCAAACTTGAGATCGGGCTTCTCGACGGGAAACATCCCGGCCTGCGTATTCGGCGACATCGCGAAGACGCACGCGGCGAGACCTAAGATGTGAAGTCGACGAAACATGGGGTCAGGCGGGTTGGGAGGCGGCAGTGGTCCGGCGCGGCTTCGGTCCTTCGGTGTGAGGATCGATGAACGCGTCGAGGCAGAACCGGCGGCTGCGGGCATCGAGAACGAGGGCGTCGCATTCGATGGCCGCATCGAGGCACCATTCGGCGCGCTCGCGGGTTGCGGCATTGGCCTGGCCGCGATGAAAGATGGTGAAGGGGCCCGGTTCGGAGAGCGCGCCGGTGCCGGTCTGGAACGGGCCGATGAGGGAGTTCGCCAGCACGGCGCGATCCTTGGGAAAGACTCCGCGGGCGTGCAGGACGTCGACGACGGCGTCCCGGTTCTCCGGTTTATCGCAGAATCGACAGGCGTCGACGACGGCGGCTCGCAGCGCGTCGTAGCCCTCGTCGCGACGATCGAGAAGTTCGTTGCGAACAAGCAACACCTTCTCCGGATGCCGTGGCGCGAGGGTGCCGCTGGTGGCGACGACCCAGCCGTCCCCCTGCAACGCGGCGAGCGAGTTCCATGGCTCGCCGGCACAAAAACCATCAATTTGGCCGCCGCGAAGGTGTTCGCCGACCAGCGGGGGCGGCAGGACGATGTAGCGCGCATCGCGGTCGGGATCGAGGCCGGCGCTTCTCAACCAGTTGCGCAGCAGAAAAAGGTGACTCGAGAACCGCGACACCACGGCAAAGACCGGCACTCGCGGAGCTTCACTCCGGACGGCGGCGCGGAACGTGCGGGTGTCGCGGGTTCCCTTCTGCCACCAGCGGCGGGAAAGGGTGATTGCGTTGCCCTGCAGGTTTAGCATCAGGTCCGTGCCCACCGCGCAGGCTCGGGCGTGGGTGCCGAGGAGAATGGAGAAGAGAAGGGCGCCCGGAGCGTGCGCTGCCTCGAGTTCGCCGTAGACGATCTTTTCGCGGATGGAACCCCAGCCAAGCTCGGGACTGAGCCGGACCTTGATGCCACGCCGCTCGTAGAGTCCCAGCGCCTCCGCGACGAGAAGCGGGGCGGCATCCACGAGCGGAACAAAGCCGATTCGGAAGCCGCCTGCGGGCCGGGTATCACGGTTTGGGACGCGGGTCATGGCAGGGAACAAAGCACGCCACGGGCCGAAATGGCGTTTGAAGTATCATGAATAGAGTGATTGTTGTTCACATAGATCATGAACAATACTCATGAATGCCGATTGACCTTGATCTGAGATTGCTCCGGGTGTTTGCCACGCTCGCCCGCGTTGGCAGCTTTACGAAGACCGCTGCCATTCTTCATGTCACGCAGTCCGCGATCAGCCATGGCATGAAGCGCCTCGAGGAGCAGCTCGGCTGCGCATTGATCTACAAGAAGGGCAAAACGACACACCTCACGCCCGAGGGACGGCACTTTCTGGGGCAGGTGCTGCGCATTCTCGACAGTCTCGACCGGGCGACGGAGTCCGTTTCGGGCCGTGGCGAAGCACGCGGGCGGATCAACGTGATTTTCAGCACCTCGATGGCGCACGCGATTCTCGCGCCGGTGCTGCGCGAATTTCGTGAGTCTTATCCGAAGGTGTCGGTGGTGGTGCGCCTCGAGGATACGCCGAATGCGGTGACGGAGGTGGAGGAGGGGCGTGCGGACCTTGCGTTGGTTGTCGACGACAAGCTGCCAAAAGGGTTGAAGGCACACGCGCTGTTTCGCGACCGCCTGCACCTGTTCTTTTCACCGCTCCACCCCTGGGCCGAAAAGCAACGACTGACGGCGGAGGATTTGCGGAAGGAGCACTTTCTGCTCTACCAGCGAAACAGTGTCACCTTTCGGCGTGCGGAGGATTTCTTTTTGAAAAGTGGCGTGCGGTTGACGTCGTATGTCGAGATCCCAAGCTTCGAGATCATGAAGCAACTGGCCCAACTGGGTTTGGGTGTGGCGATGATGGCGCCCTGGGTTGCGGACGCGGAACTGGAGGAGGGCTCACTGGTGATGCGGCCGACGCCGCGCTTTCGCATCGTGCGGCAATGGGCGGTGATTCACCAGGGCAGCCGGGAATTGCGGCAAACCGAGCAGACATTCATCGGGCTGTGCCGCATGGCGGCGATGCAAGTGCCGCGCACCGGGGAGAGGGAATGAATGAGAGAGGCGGGAGCCGGAATCGAACCGGCGCATAGGGCTTTTGCAGAGCCCGGCCTTACCACTTGGCTACCCCGCCATTTCCCTCGGCGCCGCAGGCGCCACGAAAAGGAGCTGTATTCGATACACGAGAGTCCGCATTTGAACAACCCTGTTCTTTTCCGGGATCATTTTTAGCCCGCCGCTTCGGGCGAGATGGCGCTGAGTGGAAAGCACTTGTGAATGAAATGACGATGAAACTGCCGACTCTTGCATCCCGGCACATCGGATGCTATGTAGGCAACCAGTTTGGGCGTAAAACCTGAATTTCCCGGGGGGGAATATGAAACAAATTATAGGTGCGTGTGTAGTGCTCCTTGGCGGAGCGTCCGCGATTGCGGCGCAAACGTCCGAGGCGGCGGCAGATAATTCAGGGAATCTGGTAGCGGTCACGGTCGGCTGGATGGCCGTGTTGGCGATCCTTTTGCTGATCCGGAAGCGTCGGACCTGATCCGCTACCAATAAACCGAGACGGGCGGCGCGACGATCGTGGTTTCGTTGCCCGAGAGGATGGTCCCTTCCGATTGGTCAAGGGATTCCACGATTCCGTCGTTGAACGTCACGGTGAGACGTCCGATGGGTGTCTTTACATAGGTGGTGGCCACCGTGACGACGCCGCCGGGGCCGACGACGTTGGTGCTTTGCGGGATGGACGCGTATTTCACGTAATCCCACACCTGCCGGACGCCTTCGCCCTTGGCGGTGCGGCTCGTTTTCTTTTGCGGCTTTCCGATGCTTTGAACGACCTCGTCGGTGGTCATGCCGATGGCGACCTCGTTGTTGGCGATGAGGGCGGCCACCTTCACGCGGCGCTCCTCACTTTTCTTGAGCAACTCGATGGTTTCCTCGGGAATCGGCTCGAGGGCCTGCGGGCTCACCCATCCGAGGATTTGCCCCTGCTGGGCGAGACCCTTCACGCGGTAGGCACGGTCGGAGATCGCCTGCACTTCGACGACCTGCGGCACGCGCAGGGTTCCGACGTATCGCGTGCCGGAAAGGTCGAAATAGGCGGGCGCGGCCTTGAGGACCTTGAGCTTCATCGGCTTCGTGTCGAAGTCGGAGAGGTAGATGGCGCCTTCCTCGCGAATGATGGGCGAGGCGTGGCATGGGGCGAGCAATCCCAGGAGGAGAAGAATGCCGCAGAGGCGGGGAGTCATTTCGCCACTTTATACGTTCTTCGCGAAATTGCGAGGGGCGCCGCGGTTCGTCCGGCATTCGGGGTCGCGCGCCTTGCAGCATCGCTGCGAAGCCTGTTACAAAGGCGCAGGTGCATGGCGCCGCCCATTTCCCATGAACGACATTCAGCAGTTCGTCAAAAGCGGCTCGGAGAAAATCACCCCGGCCGACATCGCGCGATTTGAGCAGGAGCTTCCGCTCGTGCTTGCAAAGATCAACGAGGCGAACCCGCCGGCGCAGCCGCACCTCGAGCAGCAGGCGCAGTTTCTCGTTCGCTACGTCGAGGACTGCCTCGAGAACCAGTATCAGCCCGAGGATCTCAGCGCCCTGGCGGAGGCGATCTTTGCGCTGATGTATCTCCACAAGGGTGTTGACATCATTCCGGATGAGATTCCGGAAATTGGATACGCGGACGACTCGGAGGTGATTCGCACGGTGCTGCGAGGTCACGAAGGGGAGTTCACCCGCTATGCGAGCCGGGGTGGATTCGACTTTTCGGCCCTTTCTCTGGAAGCCTGAGGGAGCTTGCCAAGCCGGTGAAAACGTGGCGATTTGTGGGCGCATGAAGACGCTCAAATTGCCGCTTTTCGCGGCTGCGTTGCTTGGCGCCGCGCTCGGGGGTTGCGAGAAGAAACTGCCGGAAGATCCGGGCAAGCCGTTGCCGCAGACAAACGCGGAAGTGACGGCGGAGCCCGCCGAGCCCGTGGCACCGGTCGCGCAGGAGACGGCGTCGGACGAAGCGGTGGTGAGCGCGGAGACCGGTGTCGCCGCCGTGAAGGTGCCGGAGAAGGTCGATCTCGACCCCGAGACGCTCGAAAACCAGCGCGTGAAGGACGAGGTTCTCAAGCGCATCGATTTGATGCCGAGCCTGACTCCTGAGGAAAAGGACAAGCTCTATGTGCAGGTGGAGCGGGCGCGGGCGATGGGCAAGGTGATCACGATTCCTTTTGATTCCGGGAAGACCTCGTTGAATGCCGCGGATCGTGCCGCGCTCGGCGAGAAGCTCGGCCTCGAGCAGGTGCGGAGCCTCACCGACGATCCGACGGTGGTGTTTGTGATTTTGGGATTCGCCGACAAGAAGGGCGACCCGGACAAGAATCTGGAAATCTCGCTGCAACGGGCGAACGCCGTCCTGAAATCGCTGCGCGACGAGTTTCGATTGATGAACGTCATGCACACCGTCGGCATGGGAAGTTCCGAAATGTTTGATGCCGACAACCTCGACAAGAATCGCGTTGCCGAGGTGTGGGCGGTGCTGCCTTGAGCGATACGGCGCATGCGACGGCGGGCGGGATCGAGCCCGTTTTGCTGCGCGACGGTCTGGTGTTTGGCCGGTCCGCCGAAGCGGACGTGCTGTTGCCCGATGCGTCGGTTTCGCGGCGGCATTTCGTGGTGCACGCGCGGGACGGCGGATGGGTGGTGGAGGATCTCGGCAGCCGGAGCGGCACGTATTTGAATGGCAGTCTTTTCAAAACCGCGACGCTCACCTACGGCGACTGCCTCACGGCCGGGCCGTTCGTGTTCCGCTTCGACGGGCGGATGCTGCGTCAGTTGCTTGGTGCCGGCGGAGCGAGGTTGACGGCGATTGGACTTACCAAAACGGCGGGAGGAACGAAAATTCTCGACGACATTTCGCTCGAGATCGAGCCGGGGCAATTCGTCGGCGTGCTGGGTCCGAGCGGTGCGGGAAAGTCGACGTTTCTCGATGCGTTGTGCGCGCTGCGGCCCGCCGATGCCGGGAGTGTCCATGTCGATGGCCGCCCGCTATACGGCAATGCGGACCTGCTGCGCGACGAGTTTGGCTACGTGCCGCAGGACGACATCGTGCCGCTCGATCTCTCCGTGGAGGAGGCGCTGGGGTTCAGCGCGCGATTGCGGCTGCCAAAAGGCACGCCGGCCGCGGAGAGACGGCGGGTTGTCGCGAGCACCATCGAAAAACTCGGGCTTGCCGAGCGCGCGAAGACGCGCGCGCGAAGTCTCTCCGGCGGCCAGCGAAAACGTGTGAGCGTCGCGGCCGAGTTGCTGAGTCGCCCGCGCCTGCTGTTTCTCGACGAGCCAACCTCCGGTCTCGATCCCGCAGCGGAGCTCGCGCTGATGGATCTGCTGCGCCGGCTCGCCGCGAATGGATGCACGGTCGTCTGCACGACCCATGTGATGGAGAACGTCTATCTCATGGACCGCCTCGCGATCCTGCGCGGTGGGCGACTGGCGTTTTTCGGCACGCCGCTCGAAGCACGACAGCATTTCGGTGTCGAGCGATTGACGCAGCTCTACGAATCGCTGGAGCGTGGCGCGGTGGAGTGGAAGGCTCCCGAGGTGCGGCGTCCCGCTCCGCCGCCCGACACGCCGCCGGCTCCCGCTTCGAAACGCCCTGCGGCCCTGCCGATCCTGCTGCTTCGCGAGTGGGCGATCCTGTGTGCCGATTGGAAAAACCTGCTGCTCGTGCTCGGGCAGCCGATCGTCATCGGGCTGCTCGTGACCTGGGTGAGCACGGATTCGAGCCTGATCCTCTTCTTCGCCTACATCGCGACGTTGTGGTTCGGCTGCGGCAACGCGGCGCAGGAGATCGTCAAGGAACTCCCGATGTTCCGGCGGGAGAGGCTGATCGGGCTTGGACGGCATGCCTACCTGCTCGCGAAGACGCTCTCGATTGCCCGCGTGACCGTGGTTCAAAGCCTGCTCGTTTATGGAACGATGCAGCTCGGCGCGAAACTGCTCGGCGACGGCATTGCCGGTTCCGTGGGCTGGCAGATTGCCGGGCTGGTGGCAACGGCCTTCGCGGCGGTCGGCATCGGGCTTGCCATCTCGGCCCTCGCGAGGTCGGTGCTGCAGGCTGTGATGCTCGTGCCGTTGGTGCTGATTCCGCAGATTCTCTTCTCCGGGTTCACCCCTCCGGCGGGCGACATGAAGCCCGGTCCCTACGCGGTTTCGCGCATCATGCCGAGCGCGGCGGTGCAAAGCGTCATGGACGTGAGCCTGTTCTGGGGGAAGACGATCGCCGGCGCGCTGCGGGTGGATTACCCCTCCGCCTTCTCGAATCTCAACCGCGATCGGTCGCTTCGAAACGGCCAGGTTTTCCAAAACGCCCGTCCCGCCTGGTGGGGGCTCGGAATTCTCGCGTCATGGTCCGTTGGCTCCTACGGCATCGCGTGGCTTGCGCTGCGAAAACGCGAACGGGGCTGAGGGGGCGCTGGATCAAGTGCTGCACTCCATCCCGCTGGTGAAATTCAGCGCTTGTGCCGTCATCGGCGCCTGACACACCATTTTCCTTCGCATGAATACATCCACCATTCTGCTCGCTGTCGCGGGAGGAGTGCTCATCGGCGTTGGCAGTGCGATTGCCACGGTGGTCAGTGGCAGGATTCCGGGAATTTCCGGCGTGTTTGGCCGGCTGTTTCGGCCGAAATATGGCGACTCCCTGTGGCGTGTCGTCTTTCTCTGCGGGCTGATGTTTGGCGCGGTGATGACAATGCTCCTTTTCCCATCGGCGGCGGAATACCGTCCGATGGCGCCGCTGGCATGGATCCCGATCGCGGGGTTGCTCGTGGGCATCGGCACGCGGGTGGGCGGTGGTTGCACGAGCGGGCATGGCGTCTGTGGCGTGGGCAGCGGTGCGATCGACTCCATCGTCGCGACGATGGTTTTCATGGCGGCGGCAATCGCCACCGTGTTCGTGATTCACCATCCGGGAGCCTGAGCCATGCGAAAACTCATCCTCCTTTTCGTGGCCGGCGGAATGTTTGGCAGCGGCCTCGCGATGTCGGGAATGACGAATCCGGCACGCGTGATCGGCTTTCTCGACATCTTCGGTGCATGGGATCCCACGCTGGCATTTGTCATGGGCGGAGCGGTCGGCTCGTATGCGATTGCGATGGCTGTCTTCCGGCTTCGCTGGCCGGCGTCGTGCCCGGCGCAGGACCGGAAAGGCCCGATATCGAAGCGCCTCGTGCTTGGCGCGGTGCTGTTCGGCATCGGGTGGGGGATCGCGGGATTCTGCCCGGGACCCGCGCTCGCGGATTTCGCCGCTTTGCGAATCGAGGCGCTGTGGTTCGTGCCGGCGATGGCGATCGGAATGATCTTGTCGCAGCGCTTTCTTGGCGCAGATCGTGATTGATCCATGCAATACAAGATCGCCGCTGCAAAGAAGATCGCAGACCTCGAGGTGCAGGTGACCGACCTGCTCGAGCAGGGTTTCGAGCTGCATGGCAGCCCGTTCATCTCGGACCGCGGGTTCTTTTGTCAGGCCCTCGTGGAAAAAACTCCGCCGATGCGGCCGCTACGAAAGTGGTCCGAACCTCCGCGGGAATGACCGCGCCGCGCGGCTACTTCAGCCCGAACATCCGGATGTGATCCTTCTTGCCTTTGAACTGATGCTCCCCGAGGTCGAGATATTTCTCCGGCGGCTCTCCGAGTGACTCGAGAAAGTCGTCGGAAAGGACGAGCGGCTGGTTGAGCTGCTTCATCGTCGATTCCATGCGGAATGCGGTGTTCACGGCATCGCCGATGATCGTCGCGTCGCGCTGGGCCACGAGGCCGATGTTCCCGCAGGTCACGGAACCGTGATGCAGCGCGACCGCAATGCGAAACGGCTGCACTTCATCGCCCACGACAGGCCAGCGCATCGTGTCCGCGAGGGTCAGCAGCTTGCGCCCGACGCTCAGGGCCGCGCGCGCTTCGCCACCTGCGTTGTCGGCTCTGTTCCAATACGCGAGGATGGCGTCGCCGATGAACTTGTCGATCGTGCCGCCGCTTTGCTGCACGAGATTGCCCGCCGTGCGAAACCATTCGCCAAGCGTGCGGGCAAGCGCCTCCTCGGGCAGCAGCTCGCTCATTGTCGAGAATCCGCGAATGTCGCAGACCATGATCGCCACATCCGCCGCCTCCTCGATGCCGGTGTCGGTGCCGGCGGCGAGGGTCACGTCGTAGCCCGAGTCGTGCGGCGCGTCTTCGAGCTGTTCGAAATGGAGTTCGGTGCTGGTGATGCGAATCACCGATCCGTGGCGCAGCGTAACCGGCGTGATCACGCGCCGGCCGTCGACAAACGTGCCATTCCGGCTGCCGAGATCCATAATCTGATACTCGTAGGCGTTGTGACAGCGAATGATCGCATGCTGCCGCGAAACGTGCGGACTGAAATGCAATGAGATCGTATTGTCACGGCTGCGCCCGATCGTGGCGGTATTGGCGATATCGACTTCGAAGGGCTCTCCTTCGACCGGCTTGACTCTCAGCTTCGCACGCATCTGAACCGCCTACATTACCCACAGCCGAACCCCGCGACAGGCAAAATTGTCCCGCGGTGATCTGCGCCTCGGCCCGCTTGTCAGTGTCAGCCTCCGTGCCGAAACGATAACAAAAGCGGACGATCGCGAGAGCGAATGCAGGCGTTCCACGAAGAGTTGCAGCGTATCCAAGAGCAGGCGCCGGAGTCCCGAGGAGCTGATTGGCTGAAGGCAGAGATTCTGGATAGGATGAGGACGTTTCCATGCTGGAATAGTTCTGAGTGAACACGAGTTCACTTTGAGATGAAACGTGTCCGTTCGAAGTGAACTTCACTTCCGAGAAAGTTGACTTGGAAAAAAGCGAAACTGGTTTGTCTCTGAGCGAAGTCCACTGAGTTCCGAGCGAACACGACTGAGTTCTGAGTGAGCACGACTGAGTTCTGAGTGAACACGACTGAGTTCTGAGTGAACACGACTGAGTTCTGAGTGAACACGACTGAGTTC
>CALLUD010000027.1 GCA_938011325.1 uncultured Spartobacteria bacterium | reverse complement strand
AGACGTTAAACCGGAACTCCATCACATCGCCGTCCTGCACCACGTATTCCTTGCCTTCGATCCGGAGTTTGCCGGCCTCGCGGGCCTTGGCGAAGGAGCCGAGCGCAACCAGCTCGTCGCAGCCGATCGTTTCCGCGGCGATGAAGCCGCGCTCGAAGTCGGAGTGGATGACGCCGGCGGCCGCGGGCGCCTTGTCGCCGGCGTGAATGGTCCAGGCACGTGTTTCCTTGGGGCCGGTCGTGAAGTAGGTGCGGAGGCCAAGGAGATGATACGCGGCGCGGATGAGCTGGCTGACGCCGCTGTCGCTGACGCCGAGACCAGCGAGAAATTCCTTCGCTTCCTCGGGTGGCAGCTCGGCGAGTTCGCTTTCGATCTGGGCGCTGATCACGACCGCCTCGCAGCCGAGATGGGTCGCGGCGTATTCGCGCACGGCGCGGACGTTTTTCGCGGCGACGCTGTCGCCGGTCTCGATGTCGGCAAGGTCGTCCTCGCGCACGTTGCAGGCGAAGAGCGACGGCTTCGAGCTGAGCAGGAAAAGGTCACGCATCACGGGCGCTTCATTGGCATCGAGCTCGAGCACGGAGGCGGGTTTGCCGGCGTCGAGATGCGGGAGCAGGCGCTCGACGAGGGCGAGCTCGGCCTTTGCCTGCTTGTCACCGGAGCGCGCGCCTTTCACGAGACGGTCCTTGCGTTTGTTCAGCGAAGCGAGGTCGGCGAGGATGAGCTCGGTGTTGATGACTTCGATGTCGCGAATGGGATCGACCGAGCCGGAAACGTGATGGATGTCCTCGTGTTCAAAACAGCGGACGACCTGAACGATGGCGTCGACCTCGCGAATGTGGCTGAGGAACTGGTTGCCGAGGCCTTCGCCCTCGCTGGCGCCTTTCACGAGGCCAGCGATGTCGACGAACTCGAACGCCGTCGGAATGATCTTCTCCGATTTCGACACCGCCGCGAGTTTTTCGAGACGCGGGTCGGGGACGTTTACGATGCCGACATTCGGCTCGATCGTGCAGAACGGGAAATTGGCCGCCTGTGCCTTGCGGGTGCGGGTGAGGGCATTGAAGAGGGTCGACTTGCCAACGTTGGGCAGTCCGACGATTCCGGCTTTGAGCATAGAACCGGCAAGATTAACCACGAAGGACTCGAAGGACACAAAGAAAACGTGGCGCGCGTGGAGCAGACGGCGGGATCCTCCACGGCAGGGAAATCAGCCTTCCGATTCCCCGGAATTTTCCCCGGAGGCGAAGATTACCCGCACGGTCTGCGGGGTGATTTCGACGATCGGCACGCGTTCCGACCTGAAGCACTGATTCAACAGATGCTCATCGAGCTCGTGGCCATAGCAGGACAGCAGGGAAGTCAGAGCCGCCTCGAGTTCCTTCTTTTGTGCCTGAGAACGGGAATCCCCCGCGAAGAACCAGACTCCGGCCGGCGGCAGCTTCCTGCGAGCCTGGGGCAGGCTGATGGCGTTGACTCCGTAGTAACGCAGCGACGCCATGCGGTATGCGGGATGCGCGACCACGAGCGCGCCTTCGGGCACGGCGTCGCGCACGGCCATGGCGGAGGTCGCATACATGGTGGAGCAGGGATAACCCCGGACGATTTCGATGCCGAGGAAGGCGAGCCCGGGCAACAGGACGATGCCGAGCGCGACGCCGCGCCGTGTCAGACGGTCGAGATTCGAGAAGCGTCCGTTTGTCCGTTGGACGGCGTCCGCCATCCATGCGGAGAACCATGCCAGCCCGACCAGTCCGCAAAGGAAGAAGCAGACGAGGTATCGGTCGCGCGTGTGACCGACGGCGGCGACGGAGACGAGATTGATCGCGGCGATCGCGAGGGTCGCGCACACCCAGCGCGGGTGTGACTTCCATCGGGTGGCGATGAATCCGAGGCCGACAAGGCAGAGCGTGCTTTCGATCGGGTGGGAGAGCAGGCCGCCGATGTAACGATCCGGCCCCCCCTCGACGGGCTCGCCTCCGATGAAGACCACGCGCCCGGCGCGCTGGCGCGACTCGTGGAGGTAATGGAGCAGGCCCGGCAGGGACATCAGAAACCAAGTTCCGACGGTGACGGCGAGCCCCGCGAACTGGTTCGCCCGGGCGGGCTGCTCGTTCGAGGGGAGCTTCGCGAGCCGGACGAGCACCCAGCCGCCGACCAGTCCGAGTGGAATTCCGGCAACCAGAAAAAGCCCGGCGCTGCTCGTCCAGAACAGCGCGGCCAGCGAGGCCCCAAGGGCCACCGAGGGCATCCACCGAAGGCCGCTGGCGCGTGACGGGAGCGGCGCGCAGGACCTGGCCAGCATCCAGAGAGCCAGCAGGCCGAACGCGACGGTTGCGGAATACATCCGGGCGTAATGGGCCTGATGGAGAAGAAAGCTCCAGAACGCCATGATGCCTGCCAGGGAGACGCCCATCGTTTTGCCATGGAGGGAGCGTCCCAGCAGGTAGCCAAGCGGGATGGAAAGGATGGAAAACAGGAGGGTGGGCAGGCGGAGCACCCACATGTCCTCGCGCCCGGTCAGCAGGATCGAGAGTTTGACGAGGAGGTAGTTGAGTGGAGGGTGCGTCCGGTGATGATCCCATGTGATCATCTGACCGAGGTTCGAGCGGGTGACATCGCGCCAGGTGCCGAACTCTTCGCTGGACATGGGCAGCGAGGTGACGGCCAGCCAGATGCGCCAGGCCGCACCGGTGAGAAGGATCAAGGCGAGGAGCGCGAACAGGACTTTGGAGCCAGAGCTTTGCTCCTGCGTAATGGTGCGTCGTATTGTCGACCGGCTTCGAAATGACAATAAGTTTTCGAAACACGTTTGCGAAACTTCGCCCCTTCTGGGCGCATGCGGGATGACGGCTTGATTTCCCGGCGGTCGACCGGATGATGCGGGCAATGCGTTTTGTGCTCGAGGAGGAGAAGCCGTGAAGCTGAGGGACATCGTCGATTTTCTGGACCGCGAGTTGCGGACTGCGGAGGTGAAGGATTTCCCGGGCGCGCACAACGGTCTGCAGCTCGAGAATGCCGGCGAGGTTTCCAAGGTCGTGTGCGCGGTCGATGCCTGCGAGGCGGTGATTGAGCAGGCGGTGGAGGCGGGCGCGGGCCTGTTGATCGTCCACCACGGCATGCTGTGGGGGGGCGCTCAGCGATTCGTGGGAGCGCATTTCCGGAAGCTGAAACTGGCGATCGAGGGCGGGCTGGCGATCTACAGCTCACACCTGCCGCTCGACCGGCATCCGACCCTTGGCAATAACGCGTTGCTCGCGAAGGCGATCGGTATCCGGAAGACCGAGCCGTTTCTCGAAATCGGGCTGCGCGCGTCGGTGAATCTCCCGTTGTCCGAGTTGATCGACCGCGTCGAGGCCGCGACGCAATTTCCCGTGCATCTCGCTCCGGGCGGGCCCGACCGGGTGCGCAAGCTGGGAATCGTGACCGGCGGGGCGGGCCGCGAGGTCGCCGCGGCGGCGGAGGCGGGTGTGGACACATTCCTGACCGGTGAAGGCCAGCACGACACCTACACGCTTGCTGAGGAGCTGGGCGTGAACCTGATCTACGCGGGACATTACGCCACGGAAACCTTCGGGGTGAAGGCACTGGCCGCGGAGCTCGAGCGGAAGTTCAAGCTCCCGTGGGCGTTCATCGATCATCCGACGGGACGATGATCCCGCGGGAGTTTTTCGAGCAGGACCCCCTCAAATGCGCGCGGCATTTGATCGGCGCGGAGCTGCGGTGGGGAAACTGTTCGGGGCGGGTCGTGGAGACCGAGGCGTATGACGAGGTGGGCGATCCCGCCTGCCACACATTCTTTCGGCCGAGCGCGCGGAAGTTCGTCGAGCAGCATCCGGCCGGCACTGCCTACGTGTATCTCAACTACGGCATGCACTGGCTTTTCAACGTGCTGGTGAAAGGGCGGCGTCGCGGATTTGTGCTGATCCGCGCGATCGAGCCCGTCGAGGGCATCGAGGAAATGATTGTTCGGCGAGGAATGACGGACATTCGCCGTCTGTGCGCCGGCCCCGGGCGGCTCACGCAGGCGTTTGGAATCGTCGGAACGGATCACGGCCGCGACCTGTGTGCCGATGCCGTGCATGCGTTTCATCCGCGTGCGAAACGTCCACGGATTCATGCCGACGGCCGGATTGGAATTTCGGTCGCCGCGGATCTGCCGTGGCGGTTCACGCTGAAGGACAGCCGGTTTGTGAGCGTCCGTCCGAAGCCGGCGACGGTGGCGTCCCAATAAAAAAAAAGGCCGGGACGATTCGGTGAATCATCCCGGCCTAATTCCTTCGCTACTGAAGGCGGGTTACTTGGAGTAGCCCACGCTCGGTGGCGGCGGAGGCGGCTCCGACTTGGCGCAAGCACCGAGGCCGAGAGCGGCCGCAGCAAAAGCTGCAAAAGCTGCGATCTTGACGAACTTCATGATTAGATTTCCCCTCCTTTCTTAGCCAGTAGCTGAACGCGATTTAGGCATAAGCCTTCCATGAAACAATGAAATTCGCTGCAAGTTGCGCGAATCGGGCAAATCCCTGTGTTTGTCAGCCTTGGCGGGGCTTAGGCCAGAATTTCCACCGGCGTTCCGGGAGCCACTCTGGCGAAAAGATCGATAATATCGGAATTGCGCATCCGGACACATCCATGACTGGCTGGAAAACCGATTTGATCCTCTTGATTCGTGCCGTGAATATAGATGTAGCGCTCGCGCGTGTTGGCATTTTCGGGATCGAGTCCGCCAAGCCAGAGAATTCGCGTGAGCACGTGGTCGCCCTCGCCGCCGGGTGAGGCGATTTCGCCGGTTGGCTGGCGGCCCTTGAAGACCGCCCATGGAGGGGCGCCGTCGCCGATCATTTCCTCCACCCGGAAGCGGCCCGTCGGCGTGCGGAAACTGCCCGGCTCGGTGCCGATGCCGAATTTCGAGGTGGAGATCGGGTAGCTGACCACCGGCTCCCCGTCGCGCAGCAACTCCAGACGTTGCCGGGGAATGCTGACGCGAATCGAAATTCCCGGTTGGCCACCGCCGTTTTCTGCGCTACTCATGGTCTCCTTTTTCTTATGAGCAGGCAGTATCACGTGGCGATCGTCGGTGCAACCGGCGCGGTGGGAGTGGAAATGCTCGAGGTGCTCGAGCGCCGCAATTTCCCCGTGTCGAAACTCACCCTGCTCGCGTCGCCGCGTTCCGCCGGAAAGTCGCTGAGGTTCCGTGGCGAGGAAGTGCCGGTGCAGGTGCTCACGCCGGAGTCCTTCGCCGGCGTCGAGATTGCGCTGTTCAGCGCGGGCGGCGGCATTTCCAGGGAATTCGCGCCGCATGCGGTCAAGGCCGGAGCCGTCGTGATCGACAACTCCTCGGCGTTTCGCATGGACGACTCGGTGCCGCTGGTCGTGCCGGAAATCAATGGCGCGGATGCCGCCCATCATCAGGGCATCATTGCGAATCCGAATTGCACGACGGCGATCACCTTGATGGGCCTGTATCCACTGCACCAGAAGTTCCGCGTGAAGCGCGTGTTCGCCTCAAGTTATCAGGCAGTGTCCGGTGCGGGCGCGCAGGCTCTCGAGGAGCTGCGTCGTCAGGTGTCCGCGCTCGAATCCGGGGCGCCCGCCGAGCCGAAGGTCTTTGCGCACCAGATTGCCTTCAACGTGATCCCGCACGTCGATTCCTTCCTCGATAACGGCTACACGAAGGAGGAGATGAAGATGCAAAACGAAGGCCGGCGCATCATGCACCTGTCGACGTTCCGAGCGTCGGTGACGTGCGTTCGCGTGCCGGTTTACCGGGCGCACTCGGTCGCGGTGAGCGCGGAATTCGAGCGGCCGGCGAATCTCGTCGAAGCGCGACAGGCCATCGAGGCGTTTCCGGGTGTGCGGCTCGTCGACGTGCCCTCGGAGAATCAATATCCGATGCCGCTGAATGTCGCGGGCAAGGACGACTGCGAAGTGGGACGTCTGCGCCTGGACTGCGCGATGGACAATGGCCTCACGTTCTGGGTGTGCGGCGACCAGCTCCTCAAAGGCGCGGCGCTGAATGCCGTCCAGATTGCCGAGCTGGTGTAGCCCAACCCGGACGCGGAGCGAACTTTTCGCAAATCCGCGCCCTCGAGGGGCTTTCAGTTTCAGGCATTTGTTTCGACTTTCGCGGTTGCCGACCCCGAATCTCGAATTAGACTCCTCACGATATGCGCTTGGTGCACGCAACTCTCCTGTTCGCCATTTCCGCACTGCTGGAAGTTGGCGCGATTTCACAGGCTCTCGGCCAGGGGGCCACTTATCAGACGCTGGCATTCCAGGGGGAGCCGGCACCGGGCGGCGGAAAGTTTTTAGGTTTTGGTCTGCCGGCGATCGGGCAGGATGGCACGGTTGCCTTCTCTGGCTATCTCCAGAGCGAGACGGCGGTGGAAGTTTCCGGCAAGCTTGGGAACCTCTCGATCGTGGCCGCTGCCGGAGACCTGGCGCCATTGGACTCGGAATCGGCGGCAAAGTTTTCGTGGTTTGATCTCAGCTCGGTGTCCGCGGAGGGGAAGACGGCATTTTCCGCGGAGGCTTATCTGGGTGAGGGGTTCCGTTCCGGCGTGTGGTTCCAGCTCGGCAACCAGATTGCCAATGCCTACACCTCCGAGGGCTACAACCCTCCGGGGCGTCCGGCATTCCGTTCCGGCTCGCGCCTGGCGCTGAAGGCCGAGACGATGGTGGGAGGGGTTGTCCGGAGTCCGCAATATGATGGGTTTTATCATCCGGTCGGAGCATTGTTCTTCGGCCCGCCGAATGACTTGAGGCCGGTGCTGGCCGAGGGAGACTCCGCGCCCGATTTCCCGGCTGGTGCGACGATCGACGAGATCTTTACCCCCTACGAAGAGGGCTATGACTACGGGGCGGGCTCGCAGGTCGACATGAACGAGAACTCCGAGCTGGCGTTCAAGGCGATCGTCAAGCCGGTGCCCTATGGGACGCCGGAGCCGGTGGGGGTCATCTATGCGGGAAAACCCGGCGGCCTCAAGGTGGTGGCGAGGGACAACTGGCCCGCGCCGGGCGGTGGTGGCCATTTGACGAAGCTTTCCACCGTTCCCTCGATTTCGTCGAACGGCCGCGTGGCTTTTTCCGCGTGGGTCGCCTCTGCCGACAATTACTACCCCGCGGTCTTCGCCGGATTTCCCGGCAGCCTGCAGCGCATCGTGGCCGGGGGCGATCCCGTTCCGACGGCGCCCGAGGGAGTGGTGTTTGGCCGGTTTGACAAGGTCGTGATCAACGAAACGGGCGACGTCATCTTTGGCGCGGAAATCTGGTATCCAAACGAAACCTCCCGCTATGGCATCTGGATCAAGCGGGCCGATGGGGGACCGGTTCTGCTCGCGATCAGCGGCATGACGATCGATACACCCTCAGGCGGTCAGGAGGTGGAGTGGGTCGATTTTGCCGGACCGGGGACGTTCAACGATCTGCACCAGTTCGTGTTTCGTGCCATTACCAGAGAGGGTGAAGGCGTGTTCATTGCAGACACGCGCCCGGGCACGCCGATCATCACCGTGACGAATCCGCGCCGGCGTCAGGATCAGGTCACTCAAAAGCGCCGCATCGTCATTGCGGGCCGCGCGCAGGACGACACCGGGATCGCCAAGGTGGAATACAAGGTCGTTTCCGTGGATCCCCTCGGCAGAAAGAGGGATCGCAAGCGCGTCCGGAGAGCGTCGGCGGTTCAGGGCGTGGTCGAGGGAACGAGCAACTGGAGTTTCCGGGTTCCGCTCAAGATGGGGCGGAATCGCATCCGCATCGTCGCCACGGACAGACTGGGCAATGTCTCGGAGCCGTGTGAGTTCACGGTGATCCGGTGGAAGTGCGAATGCGGGGATTGCGCGGAGGGCAAGCGCCGGAATGGGCGCCGCCACTTTCGCGAGCACCACTAGTTCGCGAGTCGCGCGAGAATTTCTCCGGCGAGCCGGGTGCTGATACCCGGAACGGTGGCGAGCTTATCCGGGGTGCTGCGACGAATCCGCTCCACGCTGCCAAATTTCGTGAGGAGCGCCTTCTTGCGGGCCTCGCTGATGCCCGGAATGTCGTCGAGCACGCTTTCGCTGATGCGCCGCTTCAGCAAAAGGCTGTGATACGCATTGGCGAAGCGGTGCGCCTCGTCGCGAATCCGCTGCAGGAGCTTGAGCGCGCCGCTGTCCTCGGGAAGGCGCAGCGGCTGCGGGCGTCCCGGGCGGTAAATCTCCTCGAATTCCTTGGCGAGGCCGATGATGGGAAGGTCGTGGAGCCCCAGTCGCTGAAGTTCACGGCAGGCGCTGCTGAGCTGCCCCTTGCCGCCATCGACGATGATGAGGTCCGCCAGCCCGGTGATGTTGTGCGAGCGTTCAATGCGCCGCGTCGCCTCGAGCGGGGACTCCTGGTCGAAATCCACATCGCTGCCTCGCGCGGCCGCAGCCTCGCGCAGGATGCGGCTGTAACGGCGGCGCACCACCTCGGCCATGCTTGCGAAGTCGTTCTGCCCGGGCACGCCGGCAATGCGGTAGCGGCGGTAGGCGGAGCGGTCGGGCACGCCGTTTCGAAAACGCACCATCGAGGCGACGATGTGCGTGGCGCTGATGTTCGAGATGTCGAAGCACTCCATGATTCTCGGCGGAGCCTCGAGCTGGAGCGCGTCCTTCAAGGCGAGCAGATCCGCCTCGGGATCGATCGCACGAGGGAGGACCTTGCGCGTGAAGCGCGTCATCGGCTTCGTGGTCGTGCGAAGGTCGGCGAGAAGGTTGCGAAGCTGCGCGGCCTTCTCGAAATCGAGCCGCTCGGCGGCAGCCTTCATTTCCGCTTCGATCTGTGCGGTGAGCTCGCGCGACTCCCCGGCAAGGAACTCGCAGGCCTGGAGCACACGTTTGCGATATTGCTCGGGCGTGATTTCGGCGAGCTTCATCGGCACCTGATACGTCGAGGATTTCAACTCCCGCTCGCTCGGTGAGCCGCGACCAAACGTGAGGACGCCGAATTTTTTCCGCATGAAGGCGAGCGTCTTGCGAAGCGCGCCGGAGTCGGCGAACGGCCCGAAATAACGCGAGCCATCCTCCTTGCGCAATCGCGTGAGATGGAAGCGCGGCCAGTCCTCGGCGAGGTTCACGCGAACGAGGAGGAAGCGTTTGTCGTCGCGGAAACTGATGTTGTATTTCGGCCGGAATTCCTTGATGAGGCGTCCTTCGTAGAGCACGGCCTCCGCTTCGCTTCGCACGACGTGCCATTCGAAATCCCAGATGCTGTCGATGAGCGCGCGGGTCTTCAGGTCCGCGGTCATCTTTCGCGACGGCATGAAATAGTTGCCGACCCGTTTTCGCAGATCGCGGGCCTTGCCCACGTAGATCACCTTTTTGAGGCGGTCGCGCATCACGTAAACGCCCGGCTTGTGCGGGACATCGTGGAGCTTTGCAGTCAGGTCGGGACGTGGCGCGGCCATGTGCCGTTAATAAATCACAAGGTCGTGCGTCGCACGAGCAAGCTACTCGTGGCGGGCGATCACCGAGACATCCTGCCGCAGCTTTGCAATGCTGCCCTCGGGCAGCACGCCGCGCCATTGCACGCCCGGATAGACGAGACAGTGCCGGCCAATCACCGAGCCGGGACTGAGCACCGCATTGCAGCCGATCTCCGAGCGGTCGCCGATGACGGCGCCGAATTTCCGCAGGCCCGTGTCGATGGTGTTGCCATTGTGGGCGATGGTGATCGAGCGGCGATCGAGACGGACATTCGAGAGAATCACGCCGGCGCCGAGATGCGCCTTGTGGCCGAGGATCGAGTCGCCGACGTAGTTGAAATGGGGCACCTCGCAGTCATCGAAGACGAGGCAGTTTTTGAACTCGCAGGAGTTTCCCGCAACGACGCCGTTTCCGAGAATGACGTTCTCGCGGATGTAGGCGCCGTTTCGAATGTGGCAGTTGTCCCCGATCCATGCGGGGCCTTTGATCATCGCGCCGTGTTCAATGACCGTGCCCTTGCCGATGTAGACGTTGTTGCTGATGAAGGGCCGGCCGATGAGTTTCCCGAGAATTGCCGGCTTCAGCCGGAACTGGAGATAGGTGGCGATCTTCGGCAATGCCTGCCAGACATCCTCCACGTCTTCGAACAGGAGCCCGTGTTCGGTGTGCGTGAGGTCGAGCAACTGGTCGGGCGCAAACATGCCCGCTTTTACACCATCGGGAACGCGGAGGACATAGTTCTCTCCACGTCAGGTGGCCTTTGAAAGCTTCTGGCCGTCCTTCGTGTCCTTGACCGTCCAGCCGAGCGCCTGGATTGCCTCCCGCAACCGGTCGCTTTCCGCCCAGTTCTTCGCGCTGCGCGCTTCGGCCCGCTGGCGAAGGAGTTCCTCGACTTCCTTCGGCAACGCGGCGGCCTCCGGCTCGAGCCGGAGCACGGAATTCACCGTGTCGCGCCAGTTTGCGAGGGCGCGAATCTGGCCCGGGGTGAGCTGACCGGCATCCATCCGCTTGTTGGTTTCGCGAATGGTTTCGAAGAGAGCGCCAAGAGCGGCGGAGATGTTCAGATCGTCGTCGAGCGCCCTGCCGAAGGCCTCCAGTTCGAGGTCCCCGGGAAGCGTCTCCGGCTCGCCGCCGGCGGATTCATCCAGGCGGCTGCTCCATTCGTCGAGCCGGTGCAACGCGGTGCGCGCCGCGGAGAGGCCGTCGAAGGTGAAATTGAGAGGTTCGCGGTATTTAACGGAAAGAAGCACGTAGCGCACCTCGCGGCCCGTCCAGCCTTTGCCGAGGAGATCGCGGAGCGTGTAAAAATTTCCCGCACTCTTGGACATCTTCTGATTGTCGACGAGCAGGTGCTTGCAGTGCATCCACAGGCGGACGAATTGCCGGCCGGTGACGCATTCGCTCTGCGCGATCTCGGCCTCGTGGTGCGGGAAAATGTTGTCCTCGCCGCCGCAATGGATGTCGATCTCCGGGCCGAGAATTCCGGTGGCCATGGCGCTGCATTCGATATGCCATCCGGGCCGGCCGCGTCCCCATGGACTCTCCCACCAGACGTCGCCATCCTTTTCGTCCCACGCTTTCCAAAGCGCGAAGTCGCCGATGTTCTCCTTCTCGTATTCGTCGTTGCTGATGCGGCCGGAGGGGCGGAGCTCGTCGAGGTTCAGATGGGCGAGCGCGCCGTAATTTTCGAAACTCCGGATGCGAAAATAAACGGAGCGGTCCTCGGCCTGGTAGGCATGCCCCTTCTCGATCAGCGCCGAGATCATCTCGATCATGCGCGCAATGTGGACATCGGCGGTGGCCTCCGGGATGTGGTTGGCCCGCTTGATGCGCAGCGTTTCAAGGTCCTCCAGAAACGCCTTTTTGAAAGGCTCCGTGAACGTCCTCAACGGCACGCCCGCTTCCCGACAGCCGCGAATTGTCTTGTCGTCGACATCCGTGAGATTCATCACGCGATCGACCGTGAATCCGCGAAACTCGAGATGTCTCTGGAGAAGGTCCTCGAAAACGTAGGCGCGGAAATTTCCGATGTGCGCGTGATTGTAGACCGTGGGGCCGCAGGTGTAGATCGACACGCGCCGGCTCTCGGGATCGCGCGGCACGAAGGGCTCCACCTGCCGGGTGAGGGTGTTGAAATACGAAATGCTCATTCGTTACTTGCGGTCGACGCTGGCCACGGCCAGCGCGGCGATTCCCTCGCCGCGTCCCAGAAAGCCCAGGCCTTCGTTGGTCGTGGCCTTGATGCCGACATGAGTGACCGGAAGCTGCAGCGCCTCGGAGAGCGCCGCCTTCATGGCGTCGAGATACGGATAGATCTTCGGCTCCTCCGCGATGAGGGTCGCGTCAATGTTGAGGAGGTCGTTGAACTTCACCGAGACGGTCTCCCGGACCTTGCGAAGGATTTCCAGGCTGCTGATGCCGCGAATGCTTTCGTCGGTGTTCGGGAAGAAATGGCCGATGTCCGGCAGGCCGGCGGCGCCGAGAATCGCATCCGCGATGGCATGGCAAAGCACGTCCGCGTCGGAGTGACCGTCGAGTCCGCGGTCGTGCGGGATTTCCACGCCGCCGAGGACCAGAGGGCGCCCTTCGACGAATCGATGAACGTCGTAGCCAATGCCGGTGGTGATCATGACCGATAGGTCCTATCGAAGCCGCGGGGCCTATTGAACCCCAAAATCGATCCGCCCGCTCGTGGCGACGATCGCATACTTGTCAGGCAGGGTGGCGTGAGGCTTGAGATCGATTTTTCCGCCTGCGGATTCCACGAGCAGCAGGCCGGCGGCGATGTCCCACAGGCTGATCTGCCCCTCGATGTAGGCGTCGAGTCGTCCGCAGGCCACGTAGGCGATGTCGAGCGAGGCGGAGCCCATCATGCGGCATTTTTTTGCGGAGCGGACCATGCGCGTGAAGAGCGGGAGGCTGGCATCGACGGATTCCAGTGTCTTCGACACTCCCACCGACACGATGGCATCCGACAGCTCCGTGCGGTCGCTCACGGAGATGGGCAGGCCGTTCAACGTTGCAGGATGGCCGCGCTCGACGGACCAGAGTTCGTCGCGCATCGGGTCGTAAATGACTCCGAGAAGGATCTCGCCCGCGCGGCGCAGCGCGATGGAAACCGCGAAATGCGCAATGCCGTAGAAAAAGTTCACCGTCCCGTCGATGGGATCGATGATCCATTGATACTCGCTGTCCGCATCCCCGCGAATGCCCTCCTCGCCATAGATGCCGTGATCGGGATGCCTGGCGAGGATCATCGACTCGATGAGCGTCTGCGTGCGTTTGTCGAGTTCGAGCTTGATGTCGTGAGCGAGGTTTTCGTCGACCTGAAGAGCGAGCCCGAAGTTGGCGCGGAGCAATCCGCCGGCAGCCCGTGCGGCTTCGTGAGCCAGGTGAAGGTAACTGGACGTGGACATGGGCGATAGGAATCGCAAAACAACCCTCCCGACGAAATGAAATTCCGGAACGACGGTCGCCGACCTCCTGCGCCGGGGAACCCTCGAGAGGGGTGCGGGCATCGCATTTGGGTCAGTTGTTGGACGACTCAGCTAGAGTGGCCAAATGTCGACCAAGGATCCCGCCGAGTTTTTCGATGAACAACAAGCCGAGCAATACGACCAGCGTTTCATCAAACTGGCCCCGCTTCGTGAAGCGCTCGACCTGCTTGTGAAGGCGGTGTTGAGCGATCTCCCAACTGAGGCGCGCGTGCTCAGCGTTGGCGCGGGGACAGGGGCGGAAGTGCTGACGCTCGCAGCGCGATTTCCCGGATGGCGGTTCGTGGCGGTCGATCCCTCTGCGGCGATGCTGGATGTCGCCCGGCGCAAGGCGGAGGCGGCCGGCATTGCAGGCCGGTGTGAATTTCATGTTGGAAGGCTGGAGACTCTTCCTCCGGCGGCCCCGTTTGACGCGGCCACGTCGTTCTTCGTCTCGCAGTTCCTGCTCGATTATCGGGAGCGGGTGGCGTTCTTCCGGGAGATTGCGAGTCGGCTGGATTCACGTGGAAGACTGGTAACTGCGGATCTGGTGGCGGATCTCTCGACGCGGCAGGGGCAATGGCAGCTCGATAACTGGCTGCGGCTGATGCGCGAGGAAGGGGGAATTCCGGCCGAGCATGCCGAGAAAATGCGCGAGGCCTATGCGCGGGATGTGGCGGTGCGATCGGCCGCGGAAGTGACGGCAATGATCGTGGAAGGCGGTTTTGCCGAGGCGAACGTTTTCCATCAGGCTGGGCTGATGCATGCCTGGCATGCGCAACGTGCGGCCTGGCCACAGGACTCCTGAGCCGTCGCAATCCGTGGGATGTTCGCCCATGGCTCCAGGTGGCCAAGGCCGTCGGATTCGACTAATTCATGGAGATGAAGTTTTCCGTCCCCCTTCTGGCGGCCCTGTTCTTTTGCGGAGTCGCGGCCTTTGCGCACTCCGCAACGACGGATCAACGGCCGTGGAACTCGAAGTGGATCGCGGCGCCAAACGACGACGGCCAGGATTACAGCGTTCAGTATTTCCGAAAGAGCATCGATCTGGAGTCGAAGCCGGAGACGTTCCCGGTCCATGTGTCGGCGGACAATCGCTACAAACTCTTCGTGAACGGCGAGCTCGTTTCGCTCGGACCGGCACGTGGGGATCTTTCCTATTGGAACTACGAAACGGTCGATCTCGCGCCGTGGCTCACGGAGGGCAAAAACACAGTGGCGGCGCTGGTCTTCAACGAAGGGCGCCATCGTCCGGAGGCGCAGATTTCGCGGCGGACGGCATTCATTGTTCAGGGGGCGGGTGAGGCCGTGGAGGTGTTGAACACCAACAAGGGCTGGAAATGCCTGCGCGCGGAGGGACACGGACCGGCGCCGGAATATTTCTTTGCCGCCGTGAAAGGGGAGTCGGTGGATATGAACCGCGCGGTGGCGGGCGACTGGGCCGCGCGTGATTTCGACGACAGTGGCTGGGCCGAGGCTGCCGAAGTGGACGACGGCCGCTTGAAAGGCACGTGGGATGGCGGGGACTGGCAGTTGGTGCCGTCGCCGTTGCCTCCGCGTGTCCTGACCCGGGAGAAGCGCCTGCAGCTTCGGAAGGCAACGGGAGTCACTGCGCCGGAGGATTTCCCGGAAAGGGGAACGACGATTCCGCCGCACACGGAGGCGGTGTTTCTGCTCGATCAAACGTATCTGACCAACGCCTATGTGACCCTGAACTTCAGCGGTGGAAAGGACGCCGAGATTTCCCTCAGCTATGCCGAATCACTCTACGAAGAGAAGACCGACCACGGCTGGCGCAAGGAGAATCGCGACGAAGTGGAGGGGAAGATTTTTCTCGGCGTGAAAGACACGCTCATCTCGAGCGGTCGCGAGAATCAATCGTTCACGTCTCTCAACTTCCGCACCTATCGCTACCTCCAGCTCACGGTGCGCACGAAGGACGACCCGCTGGTGATCGACGAGCTTTACGGCATGTTCACCGCGTATCCCTTCGAGCGGGTGGCGAAACTGGAAGCCGACGATGCGGCGATTCAAGAGATCCTCGATGTCGGCTGGCGGACCGCACTGTTGAACGCGTGGGAGACCTACATGGACTGCCCCTACTACGAGCAGCTCCAATACATCGGCGACACGCGCGTGCAGGCGATGATTTCCTATTACAACACGACCGACGATCGGCTCGCACGGCATGCGATCGATTTGATCGACCACTCGAGGCGACCGGACGGATTGACGCTGAGCCGTTACCCGACGCGCGGCGTGCAGATCATCACGCCATTCTCCCTGTGGTATGTCGGCATGCTTCACGACTACTGGATGTATCGCGGCGATGAGGATTTCGTGGCGGAGAAGCTCCCGGGTGCGCGCGGTGTGCTGGACTTCTTTGCGAAGTATCAACAGCCGGACGGCTCGCTGAAAGACGTGCCCTACTGGACGTTTGCCGACTGGTCCGGCGGCGACGGATGGTGGATCGGCGCGCCGCCCCGGGGCGGGGATGGAAGCTCGGCGATCCTCGATTTGCAGCTTCTCTGGGCCTTGCAGTGGCAGGCCGAAATGGAGGCGGCAATGGGATTGCCTTTTTACGCGGACCTCTATGCGGAAAAGGCGAAGCAGTTGAAGGAGACGATCCAGCGAAAATACTGGGACCCGGAGCGCAAGCTCTACGCCGACACGATCGACCGGACGAAGTTCTCACAGCACGCGAATGCGCTCGCGATTTTGACGGGAGTTGCGCCCGAGGCGGAACGCGAAGGGATCGCGCGGCGGATGCTCGAGGATGGCTCGCTCAGCCAGTGCTCGATTTATTTCAAGTATTACCTCCACCAGGCGCTCGTGAAGGCCGGCCTGGGAGACGATTACGTGAAGTGGCTCGAGATCTGGCGGAAGAATCTCGAGATGGGGCTCACGACCTGGGCGGAGGATTCGAACATCGATTACGCGCGCTCCGATTGCCATGCGTGGGGGAGCAGCCCGAACATCGAGTTCTTCCGCACGGTGCTCGGTGTGGATACCGACGCGCCGGGGTTCCGCGAGATCCGCGTGGAGCCGCATCTCGGTTCGTTAACCAGGGCGAGCGGTGAGATTCCGCACCCGGCCGGCATCGTGAAAGTGGCCTATGCGCTCGAAGACGGCGTGTGGCACGTGAACGTCACGCTTCCGGAGGAGACTTCGGGTCGGCTGGTCTGGAAGGGGAGGGAGCACCCGCTCAAGGCCGGCGTCAATTCCTTCGAGTTGTAAATCGGACGGACAGCCTGCCGCGTAAAAGCCGCGAGCGGCGGATCGGGATGGCCGCAGCCGCGAGCGATGGCTATATGATCGTGCCATGGAGATCGGCATCGACAGCTTTGTGGCGACAAATCTCGAGGGAGCCCCAAAGCCGGAGGAGGCGGCGGCACGCATCGCAGCGCTGCTGGAGGAAATCGAGACGGCTGATGCGGTCGGCCTCGACGTCTTCGGAATCGGCGAGCACCACCGCTGCGAGTTTCTCGATTCCGCGCCGGCCGTGCTGCTGGCCGCCGCGGCGGCGCGCACAAAAAGGATCCGCCTTGCGAGTGCGGTGACGGTGCTGAGTGCGGCGGATCCCGTGCGCGTGTTTCAGGAATTTGCGACGCTCGATCTCGTGTCGAATGGCCGCGCGGATCTCGTGGTGGGGCGGGGATCGTTCGGCGAGGCGTATCCGCTCTTTGGCATGCGGTTCGAGGACTACGACTCGCTCTTTACCGAAAAGCTCGACCTGCTCCTCAAGCTGCGCGAGCAGCCCGAAATCACCTGGTCCGGCCGGCATCGACCCGCGCTCGAGCGTCAGCGCGTGACGCCGCGCCCGGTGCAGAATCCCCTGCCGGTGTGGGTTGGCGTCGGCGGCACGCCGCAGTCGTTCGCGCGGGCGGGTGCACTGGGTCTGCCGCTGATGGTGGCCATCATTGGCGGGCAGCCGGCGAGGTTTCGGCCGCTCATCGACCTGTATCGCGAGGCGGGCGCAGAGGCGGGGCACGCGCCGGACTCGCTGAAGGTCGGCGTGCATTTTCTCGGCCACGTGGCGGAGACGGACGAACGGGCGGCGGAGGAATTTTTCCCGGGTTACCAGCGAATGTTCACGAAGATCGGTCGCGAGCGCGGATGGCCGCCGACGACATGGGAGCAATTCGAGGCGGGCCGCTCCGCGGCAGGTGCGCTGCTGGTGGGTTCACCGGAAACGGTCATCGAGAAGGCGCTCGGGTTTCACCGCGTGCTGGGTGGTTTGTCGCGGATCACGTTCCAGATGAGCGTGGCGGGTCTGTCGCACGAGGCAATGATTCCGGCGATCCGGTTGCTGGGAGAAAAAGTTGCGCCTGCGTTGCGAAGCGGCGCGTGACTTGCTTGCGGACAAGCAGGATATCGAGAGCGCATGAAGAAGGAGTTGGCAGCCGGGGAGAGGGTAAAACTGCTCGAGACGTTGAAGGCCCGTTTTGAGGCAAACATGCCGCGACACAAGGGGGTGAAATGGGCGGATGTGCAGGCCCGGCTCGAGGCCAGTCCCGCGAAGCTTTGGTCACTCGCGCAAATGGAACGAACGGGCGGGGAGCCCGATGTCGTTGGCAGGGACAAGCGGACCGGCGAGATTCTGTTTTTCGATTGTTCGCCCGAGACTCCGAAAGGCCGGGTGAGCGTTTGCTACGACCGCGAGGGATGGGAATCGCGCAAGGAGCACCGGCCGAAAACCACCGCAATGGACATGGCGGCGGAGATGGGCATCGAACTGCTGACCGAGGAGGAATACGCGGGATTGCAGAAACTCGGCGAGTTTGACCGCAAGACGTCGAGCTGGGTGAAAACGCCCGCGGAGATTCGCGAGAAGGGCGGTGCGCTGTATTGCGAGAAGCGTTACGGCCGGGTTTTCACCGGCCACAATGGTGCGCAATCCTACTACGCGATCCGGGGTTTCCGCGGTTCGCTGCGCGTGTAGTGCGATGCCCGCCCGGGGATTTTTCCACCGGGCAGGCGCCATGAAGCAGTCTATTCGCAGGCCTTCTTAGCGGCCTCCATCAATTCCTCGGGGCTCACGTCGCGGATGTGCGTGGCGATGGACCAGCTGTGCCCCCAGGGATCCTCGAGGTTGCCGTAGCGGTCGCCCCAGAACATGTCGGCCAGCGGCATTTTCACGGTGCAGCCGGCGGCGACAGCCTGCTCGAAGAGGGCGTCCGCGTTCTCGACCTGCAGGTGAATGGTTACCGAGGATCCGCCGCGAGCCTTCGGCCCGAGCGAGCCGTATTCCGGATATTCGTCGTGAAGATAGATCTGCGAATCGCCGATCTGGATCGCGGCGTGCATGATGCGGCCATCGGGTGCGGGCACCCGGCCGATTTCCTTCGCGCCGAATGCCTTCACGTAAAAATCAATGGCTTCAGCCGCGCCTCCGATCACGAGGTGCGGAGTGACGGTGTGCATGCCTTCGGGGACTGCCTGGACTTTCGAGGTTTCGGTGTTGGTGCTCATGAGTTTCGAGTTTGGATTCAAGGGAACGACGAATGAAGCCGGGCAATCCGGACAGAAAAAATGAGGGAAAATCCAGTAAGGCGCGCTCACGTTCCGCGCGTTCGGGGCGTTCAATCCGTCAGTGATGTCGCTTCATGACGTTGCGCCGGGCTTGGGCCGATTTTCCTTCTCAAAGCAAGTAGGTCGCGTTTCACTCCGGCTCACGCGCTGCTTTCGCGCCAATCCCCTTGTATTGATGAAAAGAGCCCTTCTGCTGCTGACGTTGTCGTTGATCACCCTGGCCCGCGCCGAGCGCCAGACCGAGTTTACTGATCCGCTTTATCAGGCGGAGGACCCGTGGGTGGTCTTTCACGACGGCTATTACTACGTCTGCACGTCCGGTCCGCTCGATCCGAAAGCGGTCTATGTGTCGAAGTCGAAGACGCTCGTGGAGCGGGGCGAGAAGGTGAAGGTGTGGGACGGCGAAGGCGACTTCAACCGTGTGTTCGCGCCCGAGCTCTTTTTCCGGAACGGGAAGTGGTATGTTTACTTCTGCGGCGACACGCGGGAATACGACTGGAAGCACATGGCGGTCGTGCTGGAGTCGAACACCTCCGATCCGCTCGACGGCTTCGTGTGCAAGGGCGTTCTCTTTACCGGCGACGAGCGGGGCAACGCGCAGGCGAACGATTTTACGACCGTAGAATGGGACGGGCAGCTCTACGCATTCTGGGGCTCGCTGGCGGACCCGGTCATTCGCAACGCCGTGATGGCGCCGATGGACAGCCCGACCAGGATCACCGCGCATCGCAAGGAGACCATCCTCCATGCGGAGGGACCGCGCGCGATCGTTCATGACGGCAAATTGATCATGACCGGGTCCGAGGGCGCATTCGCATCGAAGGACTATCGGCTTACCGCGATGATGTATGACCCTGCGAAAGGGCCCATCGACGAGCAGGGCGCATGGAGATATCTCGGAACGCTTTTGAAATCGACGAACGACGTGTGGGGGCCGGCGCGCGCGAGCTTCACGACCTCCCCCGACGGGACGCAGTTCTGGACGATGTATCACTCGAAGATTTTCCCGGCGGACGACAACGGAATCCGCGCGGCGAACATCAAGCAGTTCACGTTCAACCCAGACGGCACGCCGGTCTTCGGCACGCCGCCCGGTCCCGGCGAGTTTATCAAGAACCCTTCGGGCGATCCCGGGCTTGGGGAGATGTATCCTGCGGAAAACTGGCAGGTGGCCGGCGGAGCGGCGAAGGCATCGAAATACAAGAACTACAGCGGCACCGGCTATGTGGACGGCTTCGAGAAAAAGGGCGCCAGGGCCGCGTTTGAGGTTCAGGTGCCGAAGGACGGTGTTTATCGCATTGTCTTCCGCTACTCGAATGGCGTGAAGATCAATGACGAGCAGAAGTCCTTTCCCACGGCGTATCCGCCCGATTTTGGAACGCTCACGCTTTACGTGAATGGCGAGAAGATCAAGCGCTCCCGGTTCCATCGCACGACGAGCTGGGACGTGTGGATGCTCCACGGAGAGAACGTCGCGCTGAAGGCCGGGAAGAACCAGATCGGCTTCCGCAACGAGGAGGGCGACAACGGCGAGGTGGCGTTCGACTATGCCGCGGTGCGCGACGCGGAGATGGGGCTGCGCGGATTGATCGGCACGTATTTCGACGACAAGGACCTGAAGAACGAGAAGCTGAAGCGCCTCGATCCGGAAATTGCGTTCAACTGGGGCGAAGGCTCACCGGATCCGCTGATCGAGCCCGACACCTTCTCCGTGCGCTGGGAGGGCTTCATCGAGCCGCTCTATTCCGAGACCTACACGTTCTACGCGAAGTCCGACAACGGCCGCCGGCTCATCATCGACGGCAAGACCGTGATCGACGAGTGGACCGACGCCCACGATGAGACGCCGACCGGCACGATCGCGCTGGAGGCCGGCAAGCGATATCCGATCGTTTACGAATATTTCGAAAACGACGGCGGAGCGAGCACGCGTCTCGAATGGTCGAGCGACAGCCAGCTCCGCGAAGTCGTGCCCTCCGCAAGGCTGCACCCGACGAAGGATAACTAGGCGAATGCGCAGACACCGGAGTTCCAGAGTCGAACTCCGGTTGCCAGGAAGCCTGCAATCGCGAGACGTGCGCGAGGTCCTGCGCACCGGAAAATTTCCAGCAACCGTTGACCGGGCGTCCGAGTTTCATCGGCAGGATCAATTTGCACGCGGCAAAGCGCTCGCGTGCGCGGATGGTTGAGCGATGATTGAAGGATGAATACTCGAGTTCGGATAGGGATGGCGGTGGTGGCCGTGCTGCTGGTGGCGAATGTCGCCTGGCGCATCTGGGATGGCTGGGGGCTCATCACGATTGATGTGAAGGATGCTCCGGTCGCGGAAATCGTTCGCAAGCTCGAGCGGCAGGGGCATGTGCGAATCGCCACGAACCTTCCGCCGGATTTGAAGGCGTCGCTGCACGTGCACAAGGTGACGCTTGTCCGCGCGCTGGAGATTTTCGCAAACACGATCGGCGCCCGCTGGTCGGTGGCCTACGTCACCGCACCGAACTCGAAGGTGATCGACGCCGCGTTGCTCGATTTTTCCGGAAATGGAACGACGACGGGCTGGAGGCGATTTGCCTTCGGCGGACCGGGGCCGGGCGGTGCGGGCGGAATCGATCCGCGAAGTGAAAAGTGGACGCCGACCGTCGAGCAGGAGGCGACCCTCCATGCCTATCTCAACCAGGCATCCCAGATCCTGGATGGAGAATTCTGGGTGCCGGAGGACTGGAATCCGACGGTGGCGAAGGCGCCGTCCGAGGGGACGCCGGTCCGGGCCGTGGCGGAGCTGGCGAAGACGGCCGGAGGGGCGTTTGCAGATGTCATTTTGCTCCAGAAACGGGAGGTGCAGTTGAGTGACCGCGGGGAAGCGCCACCACCGCCGCCGGATGCGCAGGGCGGGAACAACGCATCCCGCGGACCTGATGCACGGCCTCAAGGCCCGCCGAGGCAGGGAGGCGATCCGGCAATGATGGAAGCCCGGGCACTGGCCCGCATTGCGGCGCTCCCGAAGGACCAGCAGGAAGATGCGCGCCAGCGACTCGAAGAGCGGCGGAAGTTCTTCGAGGAGATTCGGGATCTGCCGCCGGAGGAACGCCAGGAGAAGATCGAGGCGCACATGGAGGAAATGTCGCGGCGTGACGTGATGACGAAGATGGGCGCGTCGCGATCCGTCGAGGAGCGCACGCAGTTTTATCGTCGTGTGGTGCAGGATCGGGAGGAGCGTCGGCAGTGAACCGGAGGCGATCTTCCATCCGCGCGTTCACGTTGATTGAGCTGCTCGTCGTGGTGGCGATCGTGGCGCTGCTCGCGACGCTGTTCACGCCGGCCTACAAGAAGATGGTGGGCGCGGCCGACAACGCGCGTTGCGCGAACAATCTGCGCCAGATCTCGACGCTCATCCTCACCGCGGCGCAGGAGAACAACAACCGCTTCCCGCGCATCGAGAACGATCCGACGGATCCGGTCCATGGCGGCAACGAGGCGGGGAAAATCTGGACCCTGCCGGAGCTGGTGGAGTCGCAAGGCGGGTCGAGGGATGTGTTGAAATGCCCGGCCGACATCCGGAATGCGGGCTCCCAGACCGGCCGGAATACCAGCTATTTTGCCTGGAAGGGATCGAGCTACGAGTGGCTGCCGTTTTTCGAGGACGAGTCGATTTCGAGTCCGACCATTCGCGGGCCTTTTGGCCAGTTTACGGTGCCGCTGAGTCGCGTGCGGTTGCTGATGGACTATGCCGAGAATGGTGTCGGTCCGCACGACCGAGGGGTCGGAACCAGCGCGATGAACGTGGTGTTTGCCGATGGCAGTGTGCGCCGCGTCGTGCTCGACGGCGACAACTGGTAGTTCCGTTTGCCCGGTTGCTCGAGCCGCCACGCGCCGTGGGGAAGCGGAAAATCGCAGGTGGCTGAGAGCCGGGCGCAGGGGCGATACGGGGGCCCAAGAATTTCGCTTTGCGGCGGCGGCGGGGGCCGGCCATGTTGTGCGCTTCCGTGAAGAAATCGTTCAGCCTGTTTCTTGCGCTTCGCTACCTCAAACCGAAGCGCACGTTCGTATCGGTGATCACGCTGATCTCAATCATCGGTGTGACGCTCGGCATCACGGTGCTGATTCTGGTGATCGCCGTGATGAAGGGCTTCGAGCTGGAGCTGCAGAAAAAGGTGATCGGCTTCGACGCGCACATCATGGTGACGACGGGTCAGCGCGCGCCGTTCTCCGACTGGCGCGAAGTCGCGGCCGAGATGGAGAACGTGCCGGGAGTGGTTGCGATTGCGCCGTTCATGCAGGGGCCGGTGCTCGTGAAATTCGATCATCAGGTCTGGGCGCCGAAGATTCGCGGGGTCGATCCGGAGAAGGAGCGGGGAGTGCTGAATTTCGACCAGTTGCGAATGGTCGGCGAATTCGACCTCGATGGCGACAAGTGTGTCGTCGGCTCGGAGCTGGCGCGGATTCTCGGCCTGCAGGTCGGGGATCGTCTCAAGATCTATGCGCCGAGCAATCTCGAGGCGATCAGCGCGGAAATCGACCAGCGCGAGAAGGCGGGACAGAGCGAGGCGTCCCTCGAAGAGGTTCGCGAGATGGTGCTGCCGAACGAGCTGGAAGTGACCGGAATCTTCGAGAGCGGACGGTATCTTTACGACAGTGAGTTTGTTTTTGTGCCGCTTTACCTCGGGCAGGAAATGTATGGCCTCGATGACAGTGTGCACGGGCTGGCGGTGCGGACGAGCGACCCGTTTGCCGCGGAGCAGACGAAGGAGGCGATCATGGAGCGGGTGGGGTATCCGCATTTCGTCACCACGTGGTTCGAAATGAACAAGCAGCTCTTCGATGCGATCCGGATGGAGCGCGGCGTGATGTTTTTCCTGCTGATGTTCATCATTCTTGTCGCCGCGTTTGGCATCATGAACACGCTGATCACGGTGACCGTGCAGAAGACCCGTGAGATCGGCATTCTGAAAGCGCTGGGTGCGAGAACCGGGCAGATTGTGGGGGTGTTCCTCGCGCAGGGGATGGTCGTTGGATTTTTTGGCACGCTGACCGGGCTGGCTCTGGGAATGACGCTGATTCGCTTTCGCAACGAGACGCGCGACTTCCTCGCCAGTGCGCTTGGAATCGAGGTGTTTCCCGCGTCGGTCTATCAGTTCAACGAGATTCCCGCGAAGATCGTGCCGGGCGATGTCGCGATCATTTGCGTGAGCGCGTTCATGATCTGCTCGCTGGCGGCGTTGATTCCCGCGTTCTTTGCCGCACGCCTCGATCCGGTGAAGGCGCTCCGCTACGAGTAACGGTGGAATCAGGCGCGCCGTTGCGCCTGCAGCATCTCGTCGGCGGCACGTGAGCAGCCGCGAGGTAAAGCCGCCGGGTCACGACCGATCAGCTCGAAGTCGCCGCCGCGCCGGATGGCGAGATCCTGGGTCTGCACGGCGCAGACGGACCAGAGATTCGCGGCATCGAAGAGCCGCAGGACACCGGTTTCTCCATCGTCGACCTCTTTTCCACTGGCCGGGTCGACCACGAGTCCGCGCGCCCAGGGCGGCGCAATGTGCGGGGTGCCGGTGCCGCGCGAGTAGAATTGGGAGGAGAGCTCGGTCATGCCGTATTCGTTGACGATGGCCCCGGCGGGGAGGCCGAGGCGCGCCGTGAACATCGCGTAGAGATCGGGCCTGGCGACCTCGCGGCCCGTGCCTTTGTAGCCGCCGGTTTCCACGGCGATGCTGCCGGCCGGCAGATGGAGCGCCCGGTTTCCCAATCGCTCGAACCACGCGAGGAAGGCGAGCGCGGTGCCGAAGAGCACGAGCGGCTCTCCGGAGGAGGCGAGGAATTTCTCGAGTCCGTCCCAATCCATCCGGCCGTCGTGCACGAAAACTGCTCCGGGGTCGGAACAAAGCCACGAGGCCATCTGGCTCAGGGATGAGTGCGGCGCTTCGCTGGAGGGCGGTATCAGGGAAACGACCTTGCGGCCGCCAAGACCTGCGAGCTCCCAGCCCTGTCTGGAGCAGGCTTCGTAAAGCGCCAGAGATCGAAAATGATGCTCGCCGTAACCTTCCCCGGTTGTGCCGCTCGTGCGGAAGGTTCGTGTCGTTTCCGACGCAGGAAAGCTGCGAATCGCATGCTCCTTGAAGATGCGTTGAGGCAGCGCGGGAATCTCCTGCCAACGCCGTGCCGGTGGAAAGTTGCGGCAATAGGCGGCGTAGGCGGGATTGGCGGATTTTTGAAATTCGTGAACCTCGAGAAAAAGGGCGTCGAAGCGGCCGGCGTCGGCTGGCTGGGTGATCGCGTCGAGCAGCGTGGTTTCGAGGTCAGGGTTCACGCAGGAGAGCATCGGTTGTGTGGCGGAAATGTCACAGGTCTTTTCGCAACGGAGGCGTTACCACGAAGCGGGCATGCGGGGTAGAAGCGTGATTCGTGCAGGAGTAATCGGCCTGGCCGGATGGGTGGTCGGTTCGATGACGCCATTGGTGGCGCATGATGGGGTGCGCGTATCGGAGCTGACCGCGGAGGAAACGCTCCTCAAAGCGATCAACGATTTCAACGCCGGGAACTATAAAGAGGCTGTCGCGGGTTTCCAGAAATTCGAGGCGGACTATGGACGGTCCGAGCAGGGCAGGGCCGCGATGACGAAGGCGCGCTACCCGCTCGCGATGGGGCTGCTCCATTTGCAGAAATTCGACGAGGCGCTCGAAGTGATCGAGGAGGCGCTGAAGCAGGAACCCGCGCCCACGGCGGCGCAAAAGGAGGATCTGGTTTTCTACAAGGGCGTCTCGCTGGTGCAGACCCGGGAATACGGGGAGGCGCGCAAGGTGCTGGCGGAGTTCATGAAGGAGTTTCCGAACTCGAAGCAGGCCGAGGAGGCGTTGCTCTTGGCGGGCACGACATTTTTGCTCGAGGACAATTTCGCCGAAGCGGCGAAGCATTTCGGCGGAGTGAAGAGCCGCATGAATCCCGTGAATCGCGGCCGCGCGGTCGTGCTCGAGCTCTACTCGCTGCTCCAGGAAGACCAGCGGGACGCCGCGCTTGCGCTCGTGGTGGAGGAGTTTCCGCGTATGGACGAGATGCTCCAGGTTGCAGCCTTCCAGATGCTCGCTCTGCAGCTCGGCTCAACCTTTCTCGAGGAGAAGCAATACCGGAAGGCGATCCAGACGTTGCAACGTGTGTGGAGCAAGAAACGGCTGATCGATTTTCAGGAGCAGCGATTGACCGAGCTGGAGGAGGCGCTGGAAGCGGTGGAGGCCCAGCCGGCAGCGGACCCATACCGGAAGTTTCAGCTCAAGCAGATGATCGCGAAGGTCGAGCGTGAGCTGGACAATTTGCAGAAGATCGAGAGTTTCGACGCGGCGTTGCGGCTGCGTCTGGCGACGGCGTTCCAGGCCATGGGGCGGTATCGCGAGGCGGCGCTGATCATGGAGGCGATGCTCGCGGAGATGGAGCCGGACCCGGTGGTCGAGTCGGCTTCCGTGAATCTCGTGCAGAGCTGGTCGGCGATCGAGCGCTGGCCGAAGGCGATTGCCGCGGCGAAGGCGTTCGAGGAGAAGTTCCCGAAGTCGGACAAGCTTCCGCTCGTGCTGTATTTGCAGGGAATCGCCGAGCAGCAGGCGAATGACCAGGCGGCCGCGATCGCGACGTTCGAGCGAATCCAGAAGGCATTCCCGAAGTCGGACTTTGCGCCGCGCGCGAAATTCATGGAAGGGTTCAGCCGCTTGCTGGCCGAGCAGAACCAGGCGGCGATTGCCGTGTTCGAGGAGTTTGCGCAGGAGTATCCGGAGCATGCGCTGGCGGAACCGGCGGCCTACTGGTGCGGCATGGGGTATTCGCTCGACAAGCAATTCGAGCGGACGCGCGAGGTGATGGACGAGTATCTCGCGAAGTATCCCGAGGGGCCAAATCGCGGGCTCGCGGAATTTCGCAGAGCCTACGCGGCGCAATCGCTGAAGGACTATCAGACGGCGATTCGGGAATTTCTGCAGTATCTGCAGAAGCATCCCCACGGCGAGTCGAGCAGCGAGGCGCTGCTGCTGCTCGGGGATGCCTACATGGCGCAGGGGGATCTCGAGCGGGGGATCGCGGCGCTTTCGCGAATTCCCGATGCCGAGCCGAAGTTTTTCGAGGAGGGATATTTCAAGATCGGGAAGGCGTATCGGTTACTCGAAGAGTCGGACAGGATGCGCGAACACTTCGAGAAATTTGTCGGGAAGTATCCGAGGAGTTCGCGGGTGGGTGAGGCGATCTACTGGATCGGCTGGGCACATCGGCAGAACGGAGACATCGACCGGGCGCGGGAGGCGTATTGGACGGCTATTCGCGAATATGGAACGGATCCGTCGATTCGCACGGTTGATGATCTGTTCCCGGCGTTGCGGAAGCTCTACAGCGGCGGGGAGGAGGCGCAATACCTCGCGGCGCTTCGTGAACTCGAGAAGCAGGCGACGGCAGACGATGAGCCAACTCTCGCGATGCGGGCGCTGTGGGCGCAGGGACAGTTTTTTGCGAAGTCCGATCCGGACCGGATGCAGAATCTTCATCTCCGCGCGCTTGTTTACGCGGAACCGTCGACAACGAATCCGCTGTTGATGGCCGACTTTGCCGACGCGCTCGAACGGGCGGGCAGGCCGGAGGAGGCCGAGAAGATGTGGCGTGATCTTGTGAAATGGAATCCGCGCGCGACGCAGAAGGATCGCGCGCTGTGGGCGCTTGGACGGATTGAGGAGGCGCGTGGCAACGAGGCGCTGGCGCTGGCGCATTACGATCGGTTCGAAGCGCAGACTGTCGGCTCGTTGTTGTTTGGAAAGGTGATGCTCGCGAAGGCCGCGCTGCTTGAGAAACGACGCGATTTCGAGGGCGCGAAGGCGGCACTCGACGCCTTGCTGGCCAGTTCCCACGTGCCAGGGCAGGAGAAGGCGGAGGCGCTGTATCGCATCGGCAGCATGTATCTCGCGCAGAAAAAGCCGGAGCTGGCCGTGCCGTATTTCCAGCGCATCTACATCATGCACACGCGCTGGCAGGATTGGGTGGCGAAGGCCTATTTGAGCAGCGGCGAGGCGTTTGAGCAGCTCCAGGATCTCGATGCCGCTCGCAGAACCTACGAGGAATTGACGCAGCTCGAGACGTTGCGGGACACGCCGGAATCGGGAATCGCGAAGAAGCGCCTGGAGGCGATGGGAGGACAGGGATGATCGCGCGCGGGGTTCTCGCAGGTGTTGTCGGAGCGGCGTTGGCTTGCGCGCAGGAAACGCAGGATGCCGTGTTTCTCAAGGATGCGACCGGCACCCGGCAGGTCGGCCGCGTGATTGGCGCGGACCGGGAGTCCGTAAAATTGCAGCTCGCGGTGGGCGCGGCCGGTGCTGCGACGGTCACGGTGCCCAAGGCGCAGATCGATCGCATCGAATTTGCTCCGAGCGAGGCGCGGGAGAAGTTGCTGGGCGATCCGAATGCCGGCGCAGCGGCACTCGGTGGCGAGTGGCGGAGGTGGGGTGCGTTTCTTGATGTGCCGAAGTCGCCGGCGCCGGAACTCGCGAATGCCTGTGCGCTTGCATTGCTTCGCGAGAACAAGCCGGAGGAGGCGCTGGCGCTGTTCCAGCAGGTTGAGGCGGGCGCCTGGAGTGACGAGGCGCGGAAGGAGGCGCGTCAGGGCCGGCTGCGCGCGATGGTCGCGTGCGGGAAGGCGGCCGATGCGGTGAGCGAAGCGGAGGCGCTCGCGAAGGAATCGAACGACCCGGAGGTGCTCATTGAAGCGACCTTCATTCTCGCCGAGGCGGATTTTGCGCAGCTGCAGAAACTCCAGGAGGAGAATCCCCGCTGGCAGGAGGATGTTTTCATTCGACCCGCGCGTCAGCGCCTCTACGAGGCAGCGCTCGATCGCTACCTTCATCCGTATTTGTTTTTTGGATCCGACGCGGAAGCCGCTTCGCGAGGGCTATGGGGGGCGGTGCGGGTCCATCGGTTCAACGGGGATGATGCGAACGCCATCGAGTCGGCTCGCGACATCGTGATGCTCTATCCGGACACGCCGTATGCGCAATTGTCGCAGGAATACCTCAACGGCCTGCCGGAGGAATTGAAGAAACAGGACAGGGAAAAGGAGGCTCAGGATGAAACCATGGAATAAGTGGCGGCGCGGGGTGTTTTGCCTCGTTGCGATGATCTCGATGAGCGCGGGGATGCCCGCGGCAGCGCAGGAGGGGGGTGGAGTTCCTGCGGTGGAGGAGAAGACGTTGC
>CALLUD010000026.1 GCA_938011325.1 uncultured Spartobacteria bacterium | reverse complement strand
CCGGAAAAGGGGGCCGGCCGCTTTTCGCCAAGGCCATATGATCAAATGCTGGGAAGCTATCTGGACTTGACGAGGGTTTCTGCGGGAATTTAAGTCACTGACCCTGTAGAGAGCCACTATTGCCAACTAATACGTGTGGCATTGATTGAAAGGGAGTCCCTTTGCGGCAGGGACCTCTCAGTAAAAGGTGTGGTTTATCTCCAATTTCGCTGGCGGGCCGCCTGAGCTTTTGCGGGGATTTTTAAACAGAAAAACCGTCGAGGCGGGATTGCTTGCGACCACAAGGTCCTCGGTGCCGTTCCCATCCACGTCGCTCACGAGACAGGTGAGGGCTGTTTCTTTCGGCAAATCAACCAGTTCGAACTCCGCGAGTTTGCGACCATATCCATCAAAAAGTCCACGGGCTTGTGCGACAAATATCGATTGCAACTGGCCTTCCCCCCATTGGATTAACGAATGATGTCTGCTCCAGTCGCTCTCGATTTCTCCCAACAATTCCCCTTCATCACTAAGAATCCAAAGCAACCCATTGCCCCATCCACGATGATCGAGATCCACAATAATTTGATTTCCTTCGAGATCATCGCGGACCTTGCCGACATCGATTGATTCAAAGTGCTCTCCACTCTTCGACCAAATAACCTCTCCGTCACCAGTGACAACAGAAAGGGCATTTGCTCCACAATGGGATAATACAAGGGTGGTTTCAGCGGATGTTTTTCCGCGTTTCAATATCCTTGCGCAGTCGAGATGTCCTCCTTGCAATGGCAGATCCTTGTCGAGAAGGGACCATCGTTCAGTCCCATCCGAATCCAACATCGCGAATCCCGCCATCACTTCGTCGCGACCGTCCAAGTCAAGGTCTATTGGTCGTGGCTGATGGGCCGTGGGGTATCCAGCTGGCTTTTCCACACTCCAGAGTAATTGGCCTTCGGGATTGTAGGCCCATATTTGGGAGTATCGGGTTTTTACAAGGACGTCCGCAGGACGATCCTTTCCCGTGAGGTTTGCAAAAACCAGGCAGTCCGCGGCGTTCTTTTGGATAGGAAATCGATGAACAATCCGCCCCGTTTTTCCATCCAGGGAAACAATTTCGTCAATCGTGGCAACGACGACCTCGACATTTCCATCGCCATCCCAGTCATAAATTTGGCAGGCGACATCATGATGGCATGCGTTCCTTCCGGCCTTCGCGTCTCCCCAAGTCCATAAAACTTTTCCTTCAAGATCCAGGGCAATGACGGAAGTCGTATAATGCTCATCGTTTTGATTGAAATTTCTCGCACTGACGATTTCAGCCGTGCCGTCATTATCAAGATCGCCGACGACGATCCACGCGCCCGCGTATTCGGCTGGAATGGGCACCTTTTTCCAGGGCTTTAGCACGGGCACCGCATTTAACTCCGCCCGAAGAAAAGCATTGCTGAAGAGCAGGAACAGAAGAAGTCGTCCAAGTCTTGCAGCCATATTCGAAATTTGGACGTAACCGCTAAATGTGCAGCAGGAAGCCTGCCTGCGTAGGTTTCGACCTCGTAGCGACGGAGAAAGGACGACTTGTCTTATAGAGCCAGCGATGCCCGAGAGCGGTCGCAAATGCGCCCATGCCGAAACTAAAGGCCTGCCAGAGCAGGCGACTTGGGTAAGAATTACGAACCAGGAGAGGTTGCAGCCAATAGCTCCAAGGGCTGTTCTCCTCGTAGTAAGTCAGCTGCAATCCCGCCGCCTTCGCCCATTCAAGGATAAGTGGGCGATTGCATTTCCATAGGTGATGGGGGTTCTCTGCAATCTCATTGATGGGTAACAAGGCAAGAATGTGACCCCCCGGTTTCAAGCAGGATCTAAATCGCGTCAGCAGCGCAACAGGATCTGGAAGATGTTCCAAAACATGGCTGCATACGATGAGATCATAAGCGCTCTCCCGAAAAAGTGGATGACTGGACCATGTTGCGATGTCGATCGTTTGCAAATCGAGGTCCTTGTATCCCTTTGATCGAAGCAATGCTTCGACTTCGCCTACCGTGACCGGGTCCTGCTCGACGCCGGCCAGTTTGCAAGATTTCGGCAGATAATGAAACAGCGTGCCTGCGCCGAAACCGTAGTCGAATACCGAGTAACCTTCGGGCTTCACATTGCATCGATCCAGAATGCGCAACGCAAAGAGCACTTTGCTCATCCGCATCCATGCCATATGGTGCCACCTGGATTGACGGCCTCGATAACAAGTCTCGAAGACTTCTTGCGATGCTGACTGAAGTTCTTCCGGGATTGAAATCATGGTGTTAACAGAGGCTTTGGTAGACGCTCAAAGTGCGGCGGGCGGTCTCCTGCCATGAAAATGCCTCGATGTGTTTCGCTCCTTTTTCAACAAATTCCTGTCGCAACGCGTGGTTTTGGTCCAACTGGACCATCGCGTCCAGGTAGGCTTCGGGTGTTTGATCCGCGTAGAAGGCGGCTTCACCGCCCGCTTCCGGCAGGCTGGCGACCGGAGAGCAAATGACCGGACAGTTTTGTGCCATGGCTTCCAGAACAGGAATCCCGAATCCTTCGTAGAAGGAAGGGTAGACGAGCGCTATGGCACGGGAATAAAGGGAGGCGAGCACTCCGTCATCCACCCGCCCGGCGAAGATCCAGCTCGAAGGCGGTTTCGATTCACGCGCGACCCCTTCCACGCGAGCGCCGACCACCACGAGAGGAGGGATTTTCACTCGACGCTCATCGGCGAGACGGTAGGTCTGAATCAAAAGATTCAAATTCTTCCGGGGAGAAAGGGAACCGACGAACAAAAAGAAACGCGAAGGCAAAAGCGCGGAAAGATCGGCTGGGATCGCAGACGGTTGCACCGGAGTGTGAGCAAGATGAATCGTATGAATACGATCGGATGGAATCTCCAGCAACTCCATGGCTTCGCGTTTCGAAAAGTTGCTTACACTTATGATGGCGTCGGCCTCCCGCATCTTATTGAACAGATACCTCCATCGCCGACGTGTGTAATGGCGGTAGGCGTGGGGATAGCGGATCTGGGAAAGATCATGGAGTGTTGCAACTTTCGGAATTCCCCCCGGCACTGGGATGTCGGGAAAACACGTCATGTGAACGATGTCCGGCCGCTGTTTGGAAAGAATTCGCGGGACGAGCAATGGAGTCCAAAAGTATTCCCGGTAGGCGGTTACCAATGAACGGCGCGGCTGGCGGTAGTCGAAATTGGGGATTGCGCAACAGAGCTCCGAGATGGCCATGTCTGGAGCCACTTCGCGAAGTCCTTTTAGGAGTTGGACGATGTAGCGCGTGACGCCGCCTCGAGCAATGAAGCGAAAACTGGTCTCAATGGAAAGACGCATTCGGGATCGTGGTGTTCCAGAAGTCAATGTATTCCTCAACCATTCGGGAGGCTTGGAAGTGAGTCTGAAAGTGCTCCAACGACGCTAGGCTCATGCGCGAGAAAGCTGCGGAGTCTGATCGCAGCAACTCGATGGCCTCTGCGGCTTCCGAGGCATTTCCCGCTTCAAAAAGGATCCCCGTTTTTCCATGCACCACGATCTCCGGGGTGCCGCCGACACGCGCCGCCACGACCGGCAAGCCGGCTCGAGCGGCTTCAAGGAGGACAGTGGGAAAGGGGTCGAAACGAATCGATGGAAGAAATACGATATCGTTTTCCGAGTAAATGACCTCCGGAGGTTGAAGGCCTCGATAATAGATCGGCGGCGACGAAAAACTGTTGTCGCGAAGCGCTTGTGAAGAACTCGAACGAATGGGGCCATAGGCGTTCCAAATGTAATGCCCGGCGTTCAATTTCCCGGCGACCTCCTGAAGCACATCGAATCCTTTCCATGCTTCCGCGCAGCCCAGAAATGCCACACGAAATGGCAAACGCGCGGTCCGGATTTCCATAGTTTCCGGCGCGGGAGGAATGCCGTTCCGAATCACTCGAAGTGGAGTTGTCCAACGCAATTTCGCGCATGCATCTGCCTGGGCTTGACTCACACAAACCAACCCACGCATCTGATGAGCGCCCCAACGCATTAGCTTGTGCCGCAAAGCGCTGTAGCCAACAGCCTCAGGGTGATCGTGAAGCGTGCCTGTGACGGGAAGCCCGTGGAGCTTTCCGAGAAGGGCTGCCCATTCGAAGCCGCGTCCGTGCCATGCGTGAATGAGGGTCTGTTTCCCAGGAATGCGAAATTTGAAAAACGCCGAGAGATCTTGTTGAAAAGAACTTCGCGTTCGACTTTTCCACACGGACGTTGCGTATCCATAAGCCCGGGCAGCATTCAGCACGCTGCTACCCTCTGGTGCCGCCACCTGGAGATTTGCGGCTAACGCTTCCCTGCCGGAACTCAGAAGATATTCCAGAACTCGTTCGGCTCCGGATCCCTGGCCGTGGCAACCGGAAAGAAGGAGCACGGGAAAGCCGAGCTTGCGTTCACTGGAAGAAGTCGAGGCCGCTGAAGCCAAAGGTCCGCGATGTTCGTTCATTCCGACACCGGCGCGTAATGCGATTCGTCTTCCATGATTTCTTCATCCAGCTCAACCGCTCTCAATTTTCCGTCGCATACTCGCAGGCTGTCGAGGATCGCCCACTGTAATAAAAATCTCGCCATATATTCCTGAACGTCCCCCGCAATAATAAGGAAGATACTAGTGCCAACAATCTGTGAAGCCAGCACGGCCTGGTGGCATAGATGAAGTGTGGGCGAATTCCATGTGGCAGAGTTGAGCCGGAAATGATTCCAAACAGAAAAAATCATCATGCAGATTCCGGTAATCAATCCACCGATTCCGAGGAGGAGGAGGAGGCTGAGGCAACCATGATGATACCATCCCATGATCATTGCCCAATCCAAGGGATCCCCGCCGACTCCACGCATCTGACTCACTGCGAGAAGGCGTCCGTCGTAGGAAAAGCCTTTGCCAAGCCAGAAATACTCTGGGATGTAACGGATGGCCGCATGCCACAGATCCAGCCGCCAGTCGACCGTGCCCGCTGCGTCCTGGGCCACGGCATTGGATACCTTGAGGCCAGGCAACCAGCTCAATGTTCTTTGGACACTATAAGGCAGGGAGTCGATGGTGTAGTAAACAGTGATAATGCCCAGAATCGAGATTAGAACTCCCAGAATTACCCGAGGAATCGTCAAGCTGCGCTGCAGGAGGACTGCTACAAACACCGTGCATGGCAGCATGACTGTAAGGAGGCGAGCTCCACTTAACAGCGAAATGGCTATGATCGCCAGCAGCCAAAGCCACCAGAGCGCTCCACGGATATGGAAGAGTTTTCTTGTGGGCACGATGGCTAGAAATCCGATTAGCATCGTCTGTGCCGCAAACCCGGCACTGTTCAATCGGCCGATACCCTGTCCTCCCTGAAGAGTTTCTGCATATAGCTGCTCGAACCCCGAGCCCAATTTAAGGAAAAGACCAAACACCTGGTAGGGGAGACCCCAGATTAGAAAAAGCGTGGCGAGGGTTGGCAGGATCGCCAAAATGCTCATCAAGAAGATCGCCGGACGCCACAGATGTGGTGCCATGTTTATCCTCGGCAGCGTGAAAACCAAGGTCCCTCCAAGGAGAACTTGCACGTAAAAAAGCCCACCCCACAATCCCGACCCTAGAGATTGAAAGCCAAATCCCCGGAGGAAGCCCGTCATGAAAACAATTCCGGTGAAAAAGATCAGCATCCAATGGGGAAAGGTGATGCGAACCGGTATTGCCTTCTGATAGACCGTCGCGAGCAGCGTGCAACCAAGAAGGGCGAGGGAACAGACCAGGAAAAGATCCAGATTCCCCGGCAATCCAGGCAGGGTCAGTCCACTTGCACTTAGAGCGACCGCGAGAAATACCGCCATGGATGGCTTTGCGATGACCAGCACGCCACACAGCAGCATCAAAAAAAATGCGGGGAGAATAATATCTCCAGAGCCGACTGCCACACCTATGACAGGTGCCAGCAACACCGCTGCTGTTGTAAATAAAATTACGATGATACGATTGTCGATGCCCATGGCCGGAAAATTATAAAGAGGTGCCGTTTATATGGAACTGACGGCGAAAGTGATTAGCCCATCGCAATACTTTAAAGGGGAGCACCTCACGCGCAAGATGCTGGGGAAAGGGACGGGATGTTCGGTGCGAGGGCATGTGATGGATGCGTCGAACGAATTCGGTGAATCGCTTTAAATAAGTTTGATCGAGATGTGGCTCCACAAGCATACGGGCCTTTTCCCTAAGCGCCCGTTTCTTTTGCGGAGGAAAATTGCAAACTCTCTCAATAGCCTCGGCCGCGCGATCGAGGTTTCCCGACTCATATACCAAGTCAGTTTGAAGGGAGCGAACCATCTGATCGCCTCCTGAGCCGATATTGGGAAAAATGGGAATTACGCCGGCGCTCATCCCCTCCAGCAGTGCAATTGGTGTTCCTTCGAAATCACTGACAAAGACCATGCAATCCCAACCCTGAAGAGCCTTCCAGTAATCCAACCCGCTGCGCCGTCCCAGAAACGTCACATCAGAATGGCTTCCAATTTGCCTTCTTAAGAGGTCTTCGTCGGGGCCTCCTCCGAGCAATTCAAATTGAATCGGGATCTTCCGGCTGCGGATTCGGGTTAGCAACTCCGGAAGACGGTCCACCCGCTTTTGATTTACCTCCAGCCGCCCGCAATATCCGACGCGAAGCACGGCTTTGGAATCCGGTCGGGAGATATCCACGTCGGGGGGAGGAGATATCGGATAAGGAACTTGAACGGATCGCGAGGGGGGGAGTCCAACGGACATCAGCTTTTTCAACAGTTCCTCGCTTACCGTAATAACGCCGTCAAAATACGGGAGATGGGACTTCAGATGCTCTGCCAGCGAAGGATAGTCACTATGCAGGACCAGAATTCTTCGGGTCGCCTTGTCAATATTCGCAAACAACGGAAGAAGCCAGTTTGAGTGATAGATGGCGCATCTTTCCGGCACATCCTTCGCCAGCCGGCGAAAGCGATTTTTCGCGGAGCGGATATTCGCCCAGTCTGTCAAACCAAGGAAGGTGACGTCGGGGAACTCGGGAGTCGAAGATTCCTGAGTAATGACGAAACGGGAATTCAGCCCAAACTTTTTGTCTGATTGATAATGCGTCTTCAGAACGGCCTCGACGCCCCCCAACGACTGAAAATGCGCGTTAAAGTGCACCACGTTAATGGACTCTGGCCTTTCCTGATCAGTGGTCGTCACGGCGGGTGGAATCCGGGCAAGAGGAGGGTTTGCGTGCGACAGCCCCAACACCAATATAAATCCGCTCGGGCGCCTCGGCTGGCAAGGAAACCCGTGGTTCGGCAAACGACGCAAATGCATTCAACGCCGGCAGCAACATGAGTCGATAGATACGGCGCAAAACCGCGATGGAATAATGCGTCAACTTCCGCGAGCGGCAGCAAAAGTCGTCCACCGCAAGATGAAGCAGATAGGCAGATGCGCGCGCGCCGGGTGTTATCTTGAACGCCGATTCAACCAAGAACCCGGCCCGCTCCATCTCGGCTGACAATCCGACAGGGGTCCATCGATGAAAGTCATTGGGGCATCCGTGTTCAGGAAACATTCCGTGGGTTGTCAAAAGCAACAACCCACCGGGCTTGAGGATACGGAAGGCTTCCTTGAGATAAATTTGCGGATCGGGGACATGCTCCAAGACTTGCGAGGACAGGACGGTGTCGTAAGCGTCACTGGGTTCTCCGGTCGAGCCGTCTGCGTTCAAGAGACGATCGACCTGCGGACCCGCAACGATGTCGGCACCGATGTAGTCTTCGCAGTGCTGGAAGAAATTCCGATACGGTGCTCCGCCGCATCCGTAGTCGTAAAGAACGCCTGTGCCACGTGGTGCAAGCTCAGCGACGACGCTCGCGAGATCCGCAAGTGGCAGGCACCCCGCGTCCCAAAGGGAAGGCCGAAGCCGCTTCGCAAGATATTTCGCGTCAAAGAGGGAATCGCTCCATGAGCGTGGAGGAAGCTTGGTGCAGGAGTGATCGGACATCTGAACAGTAGGGGGTTCCAAGCCGGCTATCGCCCGGTCCAAAAAACGTGAGCAGATTCAATCGTTTCACAAGCGCTTCCTCCGCAGCGACGGCCTTTGAAGGTTCCGTTCGCCGGTGGCAGATCGCCGCGAAACTGGCGGCTCACGGAAAGGAGCCCGGGGGCGCAGCGTTCCGGCAGCCGTTTGATTGATCGTCTCAGCGGTCCCATGCGTGAAAAGCGGTGAGTATTGGTGCTGCTCTGAATCGACACCAGAGCAAACTATGACGTCAGGCGGAACAACCGGTTTGCAAGTTCGAGGAGTGCGAAGCCGGTGACGGCTCCAAGCACGCTCCCGGCTCCGGCGCGAAGCCAGATTCGTGCGAACACGCTTGAAGCGGAGAGGTGACGAACAGAGGAGTAGGCCAGCACCATGGGAATGAACGTTCCCGCACAAGTGGAAGCAAGGTAGGCCATCGCGATTCCTTCCATTCCCAGTGCGGGTGCGAGGAGCACGGAAAGCACAATGGCGACCAGCGCTTCACGCTGGGAAAGCTTGGCGAGAAGGCGGAAGTCCCCCGTTCCGTAAAAGTAATAGGATGCCGATGAGGAAGCTCCGATCACCAGAAAGCGTGCCGTGAGAAGCACTGCCAGCGAGGTCGGCGCACTCCAAGCGGAGCCCATATACCATTGAATGAATGGAATGGCCAATATGACGATTCCACCGGCGGCAAAGCCGTGAAGCCATGCGATGGTATGGACGAGCCAGTCCGCAAAGCCGTCGTGAGTCGCGCCACGTGCCCTCGCAATCAGTGGCCAGGAGGCCTCGGGAAGCGATTGAAGGAGACCGCGTGTGATTCCAATCAGCCTCGAAAAAATTCCGTAGACCGCCACCTGCTCGGGCGCACAGAAAATACCGACGAGGACGACATCGGAAGTCATCATCACAAAAATGGCCAGTTGACTCCGAAAGCTTTGCCACGCCTCTGCTTTTACGGTGTGGAATACAGATTTGAAGGACTCGCCGGTCTGCCATGAAAAGATGGCGAACCGTTTGCCGGCCCGCATAAAAGCAAGGAACGCGAGAAAGAGTGTGCCGATTCCGCCCGCAAGCATCGAGAGCGGGAAAGCCCAATAGGAAAACGAATGCTCGAGAAGGGACCAAAGGGCGGCGAGGACAAGCCATGAACTGGCTCCGTTGATCAGAAATAACTTTGCCTGGGCGCCGAGGCCGATGAGCAGAGCCGCTTGAGCGTTCGCGAAAAACGCAAGACTTCCCGCAACCCCAATGGCTGCGAACAACCAGAAAGACGGCACGGTCTCACCGTCACGGGCACGGGTGAGTGCGAAATAGACGAGCATCATGACCGTGGCGCACGCCATGGCCGCGAGGAGCAGCCACGAGTAGAAGCTCTGGCCAAACCTCCTGAGGGAGTCCTTCTCGCCATCGCTGTCCGTCGCAAGCATGCGCCGGTTCAGGACGGTTCGAAACCCTCCGTCGAGAAACGGAAGGTATCCAACAAGCTGCAGCGCGATCAAAATGATGCCGTAACTTTTCGGCTCGAGGTATTGCCCATACAGCCGCAGAGTCAACATGCCGCAAACAAGCGCCGAGATCATGGCGAACGCACGACAGGCCGCCGCATGAGAGAGTTCGGTGCGCATGAACTGGTGACGGAGTAGATGGGGAAACGCTTGTTGGCGAGCTTTGAGAGTTACTCGAACCTTCGCTGAGCACGAATCTGCGTGAGAATCGCGCGGGTTTTCCACACAGGTTGTGGCGAGGTTGGAATGTCAGGAGTTTCCGGGGGCATGACGAAAAAATTGCAAGTTGCGACAAAAATTTAAGCGTGCATGAGAGGTTCTCCGTAAACACACTCCCGCCTCTCCTCCAATGAAAACCTTCGCTGCTCTTCTCCTCGGCCTCTCGTTGCTGGCGGCACAGGCATTGCATGGAGGGGCGATGGTGCCGGCGCTCCCGGTTCCTGCCTACGCGATTGCTGTCGTCGCTGGCATTTGCAGCTTGCTCGGGCTGTTTCGCGCCCGCTCTGCTCCGAGTCTGCTGGTTCTCATTTTTGGATTGATGGCGGCCGGTTATCTCGGCTGGCGCTGCTGGGTCAGCGAGGATCGTCTCCTGGCGGAAATGGATCTTGGAATTCTGCTGGCAGGTGCCGTGGTGTGGTTGACCCTTTCCACCTGCCTGACCGACAGCAGATCCCGCTCCATCTTTCTTGTGCTGCTTCTGGCGGGATGCGCCCTCCAGGCGTTCGTTGGGGGACTGCAGGTAGCGAAGAGCGAGGCGTTCGAGCCGGTGTTCTGGGCATCCGAGCGGCTGCGCGAATTCTATGCGGACAAGTTTCCGGCGCGTGCGACGGGGTTCTTTCTCAATCCGAACCAGCTTGCCTGGTTGATGAGCGCAGCCGCATTGATGTGCCTCAGTGTCGGTGTGTGGGGACGGTGCCCGCTTGCGGCGCGGATTTTTCTGCTCTACCTCGCCGTGACCTTTGGAGCGCTGCTCGTTTTTTCCGGCAGTCGCGGTGGGATGTTGAATCTGGTCGTCGGGTTGCTCCTGTTTGTGGTGCTGAGCTGCTTCGGGGCGTTGATTGCATTAAGGCGCGGAGGAGCCGTCATTCTCGCGGGAGGACTAACCGTCGCTGCTGTGGTGCTCGTTGGCGTGTGGTTTGTCTACTCGTCAAGCTGGGTGGCGAAGGGGCGACTGGACAGTGCTTTTGAATCTCCCGATATCCGAGTGTCCTTCACGCGAGTTGGATGGCGATTGTTCCAGGAAACGCCCGTGATTGGGCAGGGAGCAGGGGCGTATTCTCACGGCTCGAGATGGGCAAGGCTGGATCACCTTCCAGCCGATGCGGTGTATGCCCACAACGATTGGGTTCAGCTTCTCTCCGACTACGGAATCATCGGATTCGGTCTCGTCGCCGCGTTTGTTTTTATGGCGTGGGGAAATGGCGCGTGCGGTTTTCTCGACCAGTTGAAAGAACGCGTCCATTCCGGCGAATCGGGCCTCTCGAATGGCGGCGCCATTCAATTGGGAGCGACGTCGGCGCTTGGCGGATTCGTGGTGCACAGTGTGCTGGACTTCAATCTGCATATCCCGGCAAATGCGCTGCTTTGTGCGGCACTGCTGGGCATGGTGAGTTCGACGTATTGGAACAAAGGTGGCGCCATCACCGTCATTTCCCGTGTGATGGGCGCCGTGGCTTTGATCGGTGTCGCGGCCGCATTAACCGCATTCATGTGGCAAACGGCTCCTGCGGACTACTACTGGCTGAGAGCGGAGAACGCCTGGATAGCGGGACGCTCGAAACAGGCCGCGGAATTTGCGGAGCTTGGCCTGCAGGCACGACCGGACCACGCCGGTCTGCTGGAGTTGAGAGGAAAAATTTCGTTGGCAGATGCAAATGCAGGCCGGTGGATTGATCCGGAGCCGGGCGAACGACAGCTCAACGCCGCCATAGAAGATCTACGGCAAGTGGTGAAGTTGCGTCCCAACGATCGCCAATCGCGTGCTGTGCTTGCGCAAGCGCTGGATGTCGCAGGGCTCTCCGAGGAAGCAGGTGATGAAACTGATGTCGTCGTGGCGATGAGTCCGTGGACTGCTTTTTCGTTTGGTGCGCTGGGGGATCATTACCGTGCAGTCAAAAACAACGACTTCGCGGAACAGGCTTATTTCGTGGGTGCCAATTTGGGCGGGGGCGAGTATGCGGCATTTCGGTATTCCGAGATCCGGGAAATCAATCGGGAGAATCGCCAATGATCCGGCGATTCTGCTTATCTCGGGGGCGATCCCTCCCGAGGGTTCTTGCCATTGCCATATTGGCGTTCACTTCCACAGTATCGAGCCAGGAGACAGCTGTTTCTCTTGAGGAAGAACTCGAAGCCACCGGGATTGGGACCTCCCTGGAGCCGGTGCCGGAGGAGATTGGATCGCGCGCAGACGCACGTGAAACCTCGAGAGATTCGACAGATACCGAGGCAACGGCTGTGCCGCTCAAATCAGACGCGGCTTCAGTGGAGGCAGAGGCTGAATCGGACTCCGGTCCGCCACAGGAACGCCGCCCTCAGGTCGCGCGAGCACTCTCCGTCGAGGATGCCGATGGAACCACGCATGGCTCCTCGGAGGAAGAGCCCCCTCTCGTTCAACCGTTCAGTTTTCTCTCATCGGTTCTGTCCGAGTTTTTTGCGATGGACGAGGTCGGGACAACGAGAGGCCAGAAGGACAATTTCTTTATCTCTCTTGGGCCGCGGGTTGGTTACGACAGTAACGTTCTTTACGCACCGGAGAATCCGATTTCCAGCTACACCTCCGGTTTCAATGGAGCGGCAAACTATGATTTCGGGTCAACCCGCTGGCACGTGAACAGTCGCTTGGGAGGAGGGGTGACCTACTACGATAATCGCCCAAGCGATCCGACGGACTACAATGCGAGTCTTGTCCTGTCGGCGGAGTATGAAGTGAACCGTCGCCTGAAACTGGATTTCTCCACTCGAACAGCCTACCTGGCCCAACCAGAGCCGCAGCTCGTGGGAAGTGTCACCCGCTTCAGTGGAGACTATTGGTATACGGACACACGGCTCAGCGCACAATATACCCTTCGCCCCCGACTTGCGGTTCGTGCCGGCTATTCGCTGCTTGGCTACCAATACACCGACGAAGCGGTTAACCGGGGCCTCGGATTTTACTCCCAAACAGCGCACCTCGCTCTCGATTACCTGCTCACCCCTCGAACCACCGGAACAGTGGAATATCGCTACAACCCGGTCACTTACTACGAAGCCGACCTTGGGTCGGAAGGCCACATTCTGACGGTCGGCTTTTTGCACACCTTTTCCAATCGGGTGAACTGGTCCTTCCAGTTCGGTGCGGAGCAGCGGCGACTGACGAATCCCGCCGTCGATGGCCCATCCGAGTATCTGGGACCTTTTCTGGAGACCTCGCTCAGTTATGAGTTTGCGCCGCGATCTTCCGTTTTCGCGAATCTTCGCTATGGAACCGAGCCTTCAGGGGTAAGCGGTGTGTCCATTCGCGAAACGCTGCGTGGAAGCCTGGGGGTGGAATACGCGATTACCGGACGCCTGACCGGCAGCTTGACCTTCAACTACTCTCACGATGCCTACGATCAGCCCGGTGTGGCCACGGATTTTACGCAGGAAATATATTCCGGATCGCTCACCCTGCGCTATCGCCTCAACCGGGGCCTCGCGCTCCTCGGCACCTACAGCTATATTGGATTGTTCTCCGACCTGCCTCTGAACTCCTACGAAAGAAACCTCGTCAATCTCGGGCTGGACATCATATTTTGACCGCCCTCGCACCCCCGTTTATTGACATCAAATCCGCCGCCGGGTAGCTTCCCGCTTCCTCTGCCCTCATGAGCCAAGCCTCTCCTGAAAATAAGCTCCACCTTTTTGATTACCTTCGGGTGATCGCAGTCCGGTGGCCGATCATCGTCCTGATCTTTTTGCTGGTCGTTATTACGACGGGCGTAATCACGGCCATTCTTCCGCGGAAATACGAGTCGCGAGTTTTGATTCAGGTTCGGGAGAATGCCGATTTTGAAATTTTCCAACCCGGAGGGCAGCGAAACAGTGCCTGGGATCCGCGATTTACCTCGACCCAGTTCGAGATCATGCAGAGCAAGGAGGTGCTTGATCCCGTGATTGACAAGCTCGGCCTTGCGCAAAGATGGGCCGAGGAATACGAGATCAAGTCCCGGGAGCTCATCTACAAGAAGCTCGAGTCGATGATGACGCCCCTCGAGGTGCGCAACACGAACCTCCTTTCGATCACGATCCTGAGCCCGGACAAGCAGGAGGCGGCAAATATCGCGAACGAGATCGCGGAGCAATATCAACTCGCGAGAATTCGGGAGCAGGAACAATGGGTCTCCAAGTCGCTGGCCTCGCTGCAGGAAGAGGTGGAGAAGCAGCGGCGGAAAACCGAGGACCTGCGCAGGAAGGCGGAGGAGATCCGCATCAAGTATGGTATCAATGACCTCAATCCGGAGAGCGTTGAAGATCCCATGCAGGCTGCGGAGCGGGTGCTTCTCAGCGTGGAAGAGCAGGTGAGCCTGCAGCGACTCACCACGGCGGCGGCGAAGGCGAAATACGAGCAGATCTCAAAGATGAGCGACGAGCAGATCATGCGCTCGATCGCGACGCTCGACGTCCAGGACCAGACGATTCTCCAGATTCTGCCGCTTTATCAAGAGGCGGTGTCGGAAGAGCAGCGGCTTCTGAATGCAGGACTGGCGCGCAATCACCCGAGTGTGAAAGCGCAGGCTGCGAAGAAGAATGCGTATTGGGAGCAGCTCACCAATCAAATTTCGAGTTTGCGTGCGGCCCTCGCAGCGAATGTCGAAATCGAGCGGGACGCGCTGGGGAACCTGGAGCAGAAGCTGGAGGAGGCGCGTCAGATGCAGCAGGATGCACGCACTCGCGCCGCAGCCTACTACACGGCGAAGAACGAATACACGCAATCGAAGACCGTGCTTGAAGCGGCGGAAACGCGCTTCTGGACGGAGATGATGCAGCGCCAGATGCCCTTGAATCCCGCGGTGATCTGGGAGCGGGCCGTGCCTGCTGAACTTCCTGCGCGGCCTCGCGTCATCCTGAACATGGCCTTGGGCGTGTTCTTCGGTCTCGTGCTCGGCGTCGGTGCCGCGTTCTTCATCGAGTATCTCGACACCAGCGTGAAGACGATGGAGGACATCGAGAAATATTTCCAGCTGCCGGTCCTCGCGGTCATTCCGAAAGGCATCGGCATCCTCAAGGATCTTCCGCCCGACACACCGGACGGCGAGCCTTATCGAATCCTTCGAACGAACATCGAGTTCAACAAAAAGGATCCGTCTGCAAACGTCATGACGCTGGTGTCAGGCGGACCTGGCGAAGGCAAGTCGACCACGCTGGTCAATCTCGGCTACACCTTCGCCCAGGCCGGAAGTCGCACGTTGATCATCGACGCCGACCTGCGCCGTCCGCGTCAGCACACGATCTTCAATGTCAGCAACTCGAAGGGGCTCACGGATTACCTCTCCAAGGGCGTGCCGCTGGACGAGTTGATCATGACATCCAACATCGAGAACCTCGAGTTCATCCCCAGCGGAAAACTGCCGCCTGGCGCGATTGCGATGCTCAATTCCCGGCGCATGACCGACCTCATCGACGAGGTGCGGCAGCGTTACGACATGGTGCTTATTGATGCGCCACCGATTCTCGGCGTCAGCGATTCCGCGGTCATCGTTCGTGCGGTGGACATCGCGGCGATCGTCATTCAACATCGTCGCTTCCCGCGCGCGATGCTGCTGCGCGTCAAGAACGCGGTGCTCAACGCCGGGGGCAATCTCCTTGGAGCCATCCTGAACAACGTCGATGTCCGTCTCGATCAATACTATCAATACCAGACGAACTACTACGGCTATTATCACAAGCCGACACAGGAAGAGGCCAAGGCTGCAAAGAAGGAAAAGAAAAAGCAGGAACTGGCAGGGGCCAGCGTGACAAGTCGTAGTGGGAAGTCCGATGAGTATTAAAAGTGTTGGTGCGGCGGCCGTGATGGTCGCTGCACTCGTGGGTTGTGTTTCGAAGCAGGAGGTCAAAAGTTTTCCGACCGTCCAGGATTTGATTTCCGTTCCGGAGGGACAGCTTCCGGAACAGAACATCCGTCTGAGACCCGGTGATTCGATCGACATTCGTCTCGGCGGTGTTCCGCTCGAGGAAATCAATCAGGTGACCGGCACCTATTCCGTCGACACGCAGGGCTTCGTGAACATGCCGGAAATCGGTCGCGTGAAAGCCGCCGGCCTCACGCAGAGCGAGTTTCAGATGGCTGTCGAGCAGAAGTATCGCGAGCAGAATGTCTATTCCCAGCCGACCGTGACGGTGAACGTCCCGATGACGGCCCGCTTTGTGAACGTGGGCGGCGAGGTGCGCATGCCGCAACGCGTTCCCTACACGCCGGACTTGACCGTTCTTTCGGCAATCACGGCCGCGGGAGGCTTCACCGAATTTGCCGCGCAGACCCGCGTGAGAATCTACCGCGAAGGAAAGTTCGATGTCGTGAATCTGAAAGAGATTCGCCGTCACCCCAATCGGGACATCCCGTTGCAGCCGGGTGATTCCATCGAGGTGATGCGAAGCTTCTTCTAAGCGCGCTCCTTCTCCGGTTTAAAGGCGTCGCCTTGGCGCTGGAGACGACATCGAAACGGCCTTGTTGGCCGCCTTCCATGCTGGCGGCAGCTAGCTCGTGGCGATCAGGGACCGGTTTTTCCAGAAATACCCGGCTCCCGAGTAAACGGTGAGGATCACCGTCACCGTTACCAAAGTCGCGCCAAGATAGTCCCATGCAGGCTTGATCCACGCGAGCTTGCCGGAGTTCCACTCGCCAAGCGCGAGGAGGAGGAGAAAGAACAGGATCGTCGTCATCTGCCACGCGGTCTTGTGTTTGCCGAGCTTCTCGGCCGGGAGGACGACACCCTTTGCTCCGGCCAGCAGTCGGAGACCGGTGATGAGGAATTCCCGCGCAATGATGACGATAACCGTCCACGCCGGGAGGGCGTGAAAGGGAAGCAGGCAGATGAACGCTGCCGCCGTGAGAACCTTGTCCGCGAGCGGATCCATCAGCTTTCCGAAATCCGTGATCAAGCCGTCGCGGCGCGCGATCATTCCATCGAGATAGTCGGTGAAGGCCGCGGCAACGAAGAGCAGCAGGGCCAGCGTCCGACTGAATGGAAAGTCGATCGACAGGCAGACGACGAAGAAAATGGTGAGCACCAGGCGGCCCACGGTCAGTCGATTTGGAAGATTCACCGGAATCAGAGAACGACAGCGCAACTCATTGCGCAAGTGCTACAGATGGAGGTGCGTCAGAAAAGCGCGGTCGTTTCCAAATCGGCACCCGTGCCTTGAGCGCTTCCACAATATGCTGGCTCAATCGGTAACCGGCGGCCCGCCGCATGGTGGCCACGCGCAGAAACAGCGACACTTCGCCGGCAGGGACGAACCCCACGCGATGGATCAGCCGGCATCCAAGAAGCCCGTCCTTCGCCGACTCGACGATCCTGCGGAGTTCATGCTCCGCCATGCGCTCATGGAATTCGTAATCGATGCCTTCGATCGATCGGCCGGCTTCGATCGGCCTTACTACCCCGTAAAAATCGACAATCGCGCCCGCTGAGGAACGTTCGGGATGCGGCGGCGGGGAAACTGGCGCGTGGGTGAGGCGGATTTCGCAAAACTCCATTGCGTGGGCAGTATGAGCGACGATACGCTGCCAGGCCACACTGCATCCCAAATTTCGAATGAGTCAAAGTGATATCGGTCTGATCGGACTCGCCGTCATGGGCGAGAATCTTGTGTTGAACATGGAGAGCAAGGGCTTTTCCGTGAGTGTCTTCAACCGCACGACATCCGTGACCGAGAAATTTGCGGAGGGACGCGCGAAGGGAAAAAACATCGTCCCCACAAAGACGATCGAAGAGTTCGTCGCGTCCCTCGCACGTCCGCGCAAGGCGATGATCATGGTGAAGGCCGGTGCGCCCGTTGACGCCGTGATCGACCAGCTCGTTCCGCTGCTGGAGCCTGGCGACATCATCATCGACGGCGGAAACAGCCTTTGGACCGACACGCAACGCCGCGAAAAGGCTCTCAAGGAAAAGGGCATTCACTTCGTCGGTTGCGGCGTCTCCGGCGGTGAGGAGGGCGCGTTGAAGGGTCCGTCGATGATGCCCGGTGGATCACCCGAGGCCTGGGAGGCCGTTGGCCCGATTTTCCGAAAGATCGCGGCAGTCGTGGACGGCGAGCCGTGCTGCAGGCACATGGGACCGGATGGCGCCGGGCACTACGTGAAGATGGTGCACAACGGCATCGAATACGGGGACATGCAGTTGATCTGCGAGGCCTACGCGATCCTCAAGGCGACCATCAATCCGAGCGCCGAGGAGTTCCACGAGATCTTCGCGGATTGGAACAAGGGCGAGCTCAACAGCTACCTCATCGACATCACCGAAAAGATTTTCACCAAGAAGGATCCCGAAACCGGAAAGCCGCTCGTCGATGTGATCCTCGACAAGGCCGGACAAAAGGGCACCGGCAAATGGACCGTTGGCAACGCGGTCGAGCACGCGGTCGTGCTGTCCACGGTCAACGCTGCGGTGGAGGCGCGCATTCTTTCGTCGATGAAGGAAAAGCGCGTCGCAGCGAGCAAGATTCTGCCTGCTCCCGAGGTTGTGCCATTTTCCGGTGACCGTCAGCAGCTCATCGACTCGGTTCGCGATGCGCTCTACGCGAGCAAGATCGTCAGCTACGCGCAGGGTCTCGACCTGCTTGCGACCGCGAGCCGGTATTACAATTGGAACCTGAACTTCGGGGACATCGCCACGATCTGGCGCGGCGGCTGCATCATTCGCGCCGTGTTTCTGAACCGCATCAAGGAAGCCTACGAGGAGAATCCGAATCTGGAGAATCTGATGCTCGCGCCGTTCTTCACGGAGATTTTCCGCAAGACGCAGGCTGGCTGGCGCCATGCGATCCAGACCGCGGTCGCCCAGGGCGTCGCCGCGCCCGCGTTCACGGCGAGCCTCGGTTATTACGACAGCTATCGCAGCGAGCGGCTGCCCGCGAATCTGCTCCAGGCGCAGCGCGACTTCTTCGGCGCGCATACCTACGAACGTGTGGACCGTCCGGCGGGCGAGTTTTTCCACACGGAATGGCTCGAGTAACGACGGGCGACCGACCTCAGCACCGCGGAAATGGACTCCTTCTGGTGGCTCGTGACCGCGGCGCTGATGTTGATCGGCCTCATTGGAACATTTGTGCCGTTCGTGCCGGGCAGCGTGCTGATCCTGCTCGGCGCTGCGGTGAATCACTTCACCGTAAACGGCGTCGGATGGCCGACGCTGCTGGTGCTGTTGGCGCTGACGATCCTCGCGCAGGTGGTCGATATTTTCAGCGGAGCGGTCGGTGCAAAATATTTCGGCGCAACAAGGTGGGGCGCGATTGGGGGGATTCTCGGAGCGATTGTCGGATTGTTCTTCGGGATCGTCGGGATCCTCGTCGGCCCATTGATCGGCGCGCTCGTCGGTGAACTGCTCGGAGGGCGACGCATTCTTCCGGCCGGGAAATCCACATGGGGGACCTTCCTCGGCACTACCGCAGGCTTGCTGGGCAAGGTCCTGATCGCGTTCGTGATGATCGGAATCTTCGTGGTGGCCGCCCTCAGCTAGAGCGGCAACGACCACAGCGGGTCATCGAGATGAGCGCCTTCCTCGGAGGCGAAACCTCTCGTTTACCCTTAGTGCACCTTTTCGAACGTCTGGCTGACGAGGGCGGCGGAGATGCGGTTTTCGACGCCGAGCTTGTTGAAGATGCGTTCGAGGTGATTTTTCACCGTGTGAGCGCTGATGTTCAGAACGATCCCGATTTCCTCGTTCGACTTGCCTTCGCAGAGCCAGTGGTAGACCTCGCGTTCGCGATGGGTGAGGCTGCGCAGACGCTCCGCATTGCCGGAACGGCCGATCACTCGCACGACCGGTGTGACGTATTTCTCGAACTCCGCACGCGGCGGGACGGCCTCGAAATCCACGCCCACGACGCCGATGCACTTTCCACGCTCCATAATCGGCGTCGCCTCGCTGGAGATCCAGCACTGCTTGCCGCCGATGATGCAGGCATAGGTGTCCATCGCACAAAGCTCCGCGTAACGCTTGGGAGCCCAATACCAGTCACCGCTGCCGGGAGTTTCGTAACCGGTGACCGCGTGAAATTTCAGTCGGGACCCGCGACGATGCCAGGAGGGAATGAAGCGGCCCGTTTCATCGTGCCCGGGAGTGTTCGCAAATTCCTCGTCCCGGCCATCAAACGCATTCGGCTCCCAGACCATCCAGACGCCGAAAAGCTCCGGGTGTGCTCGCAATGCTTCTTGAAGAACCGCAATGTGCAGGCTTCGGCTGACAATTCCCGTCGCACGCAACGCGGCTACGGCCTGGGCGATTCTTTCAACACAACGCAGCATAATCAGGTTTTCCCGGCGCAAACTTCCTAGGCTGCGCCTTGCGGGAATATCGGGAATGAGTGCTCTCTTTGCAAGCTGAACAGTGTCAAAGCCTGCTAAAAAAGCCTCGCAAAACGACGTATTTCCCCGTCGCTGACGCCGGGGTGATACTCGCACCACTCTTTGGATTTGTAATGAATGAACGGATCGCGACGCCGTTTTCCGGCCGTTTCCTCAATGAACGGATCCGCCGCGAATGCCTTTACCGCGTCATTACGCGACGCAGCTTCAATCACTCGACCTCATCGCCAACGGTCGTGAGGCGGAGGTTCGGGAGTTTGTCCGTGGTGGCGGAGCTTGGAGGGTGGATGAGTTCCTCGAGCCGTTTGCGGGTGGCGAGGAATTCCGGCGTGAGGAGCTGGCCGGGATCGCGGGGACGTGGAACCGGGACCTCGATGAGTTCCTCGACGCGGCCGGGGTGGGGCTTCAGAACGAGAATGCGATCGGCGAGAAGGATGGCTTCGTCGAGGTCATGGGTGATGAAAACGATGGTGATGTCGACATTGCGCCAGATCTGCAGAAGGTAGGTCTGCATCTGGCAGCGGGTTTGGGCATCGAGAGCACCGAAGGGTTCGTCCATGAGGAGGACGCGCGGCTGGTTGGCGAGAGCGCGGGCGATGGCGACGCGCTGCTTCATGCCGCCGGAGAGTTCGTGAGGGTAGCTGTTCTCGAACTTCGAGAGGCCGACCATCTCGATCCACTGGCGGGCTTCGCTCTCGGCGGTCACGGTATCGGTGCCGCGCACGCGCAGGCCGAACATCACGTTCTTCTTCACCGTGAGCCATGGAAAAAGCGTGTAGCCCTGGAAGACCATACCGCGCTCGGGTCCGGGCCCGGTGACGGGTTTGCCGTCCACGAGCACGCTGCCTTCGGTGAGTGTTTCGAGTCCGGCAAGGATGCGGATGAGCGTGGATTTGCCGCAACCGGACTGGCCGATCACCGTGAGAAACTCGCGACGGTGGACGTTGAACGTTACGTCTTCGAGGGCGGTGACCTCGCCGCGGGGAGTCTGGAAGCGCTTGGTGAGACCTTCCACGCCGAGGACGACGGGGCGTTGCGCGATTTTGGCGAAACGGGCTCGGACTTCTGGGGATTGCTCGCGGTAGTCGGGAAGTTCGAGTTGCATCAGCGGCTGGATTCCGGAGTGGCTGCGGGAATGACCGGACTGCGTTGAAAGAGTCCTTTGAATGGCAGGCCGAGGCCGAGCGGGCGGCGGTTGCGGGCGGTGTAGGGGAAGAGAATGCCGCGGAACCACGCGAGGAACTGGTCGGTGCAGAAGCCGATCACACCGATGAGGATGATGACCGGGAACACGGCGTCGAAGTTCCGGTAGCGGCCCTGGGTTTCGATGAACTCGGTGAGGCCGGACTTCACGCCGATGAGCTCGGCGATGACGAGCCACGTCCAGGCCCAGCCGAGGAGGATTCGGAGGTCGTTGTAGAGGTCGGGCAGGATGCCGGGAACGACGACCTTGCCGAGGAGCTGTGGCGGCTTTGCGCCCAGGGTCTGCGCCGCCTCGAGGAGCGAGCGGTCGAGCTGGCGCGTGGTCTTCGCGACGACCAGCACGAGCTGGAAGAAGGTGCCAATGAAGACGAGCGCGATCTTCGGCGCGTCGTGGGCAAGGAAGACGGCGACGAGCAGCATGCTGAACGTCGGCGCCGGCATGTAGCGGAAGAAGTCGATGAACGGCTCGAAGAGCTTCGAGAACGCGTCGTAAGTGCCGCAGAGCACGCCGAGCGGAACTCCGATCGCGGCGGCGAGGAGAAATCCCGAGAACACGATCGTGATCGAGTGCATCAACCGCTGGTAGAGCCACTGGCCACTGGAAAGCGGCTGAGTGAAGAGCGTCCAGCCCTTGATGACGACCTCGTGTGGGGCGGGGAGGTAATTGGGATTTGCGAGGCGCCCTTGGGGAACGAGCTTGAGGAGCGGTTTGTCGGGAAGCGCCTTGAAGTCGAAGGTCTCGGAGCCTGCGGCAAGGGCGGCCCAGTTTTCGCGGACGATCGCGAGGTTTTCGTCCGTGAGCGCGGGTCGGGTCGGCACGAGGGTGCCGGTGGCGATTCCTTTCCAGATTTCGTAGATCGCAGCGTCGTTTTCCGCGTCGCCGGCGGAGAGCCAGCCGTTGGAAATGGCGACCGGCGCAAGCTGGCGAAGGCGGCGCTGGTTTTCGCGGCGCATCGCGGAGTTGCCCTTGAATTCCGGATCGGCGAGGGATTCGCGAATCGCAGCATTGTCGGACCGGACGCCCTCGACGAAGGTCGGGAAGAAGTCGCGGCTGACGTGATCGCCGGCGGTGTAGGTGGTGCTGACGCCCTCGCGCATCGCGCTGAGCTGGAGCTTCACGTCCGGGTGCCAGATGAATGGCGTGTAGCTCACGATGCACCAGATGGCGATGGGCAGGAGGAACGACGCAGCCGTGAGAAGGGCGGCGCGTCTCGGCGGGAGTTCCTCCCGAATGCGGAACCAGTGCTGCTTATCCGCGGGCATCCGAGAATGGGAGCAGGCGGTGGGCCATGTGACGGTTGGCTTGGGAGAGCCAGCCCCGGCCGGAACCGGGGCTGGCGGCTCCGGTCAATCCTTCGAATCGGCGAATTCCTTCGTGAAGCTCGGATCGAGGTATTTCGCGGTATCCTGCGAATCTTCGTAGACCTTGAACTTGAGGTTGAAGGCGTTCACGTAATCGGTGGAGCCGTAGATCGAGTCGAGGCCGGGACCTTTTTCCCAGACCTTCAATGCTTCCTCGAGCGTGAGGATGTGCGTGCCCTTGTAAAACGATTCGTATTCCTGCGGGCTCACGTTCACGCGCGCGGCGAGGATCTTCATGGCTTCGTCGAGGTTCTCCTCGTCCTTCAGGAAATCAACGATGCGATACCAGACGGCGACGACCTTCTGCCAGTCGTCCTTGCGGGCCTCGAGGCTCTCGGGGCTGACGTAGAGGCAGTCGTAAATGAGGCCGGGTGCGCTGGCGGAGGTGTAAATCGGCGTCGAGCCGGCGACGGTCTTGAGCGCGATGCCGGAGCTGGGCTGCCAGGCGGCGATCGCGTCCACGGCGCCGGCCGCGAGCACCTGCGGCGTCTCGTTTGTCGGCGTGTTCACCGTTGTGACCTCCGATTCCGGGATGCCCGCCTTTTCGAGCGCGTTGAGGAGCAGGAGATGCGTCACGAAACCTTCCTCGAGACCGACCTTCTTGCCTTTCAACTCCTCGAGGGAGGTGATGCCCGGCTTGGCAATGACCATGTCGTTGCCGTTCGAGTAGTCGTTGACGAGAATGCAGACGGATGGCTTGCCGGTCGCGCCGGTGACCAGCGCGTCGCCATTCGTCATGCAAACCGCGTCGAGATTTCCCGCCGCAAAGGCATCCATCGATTCCACGTAGTCATACCAAAGAAACTGGACGTCCACGCCGGCCTCCTTGAACCAGCCCTTGTCGATGCCGACCTGCCATGCGACCCAGCCTGGCCAGTCGCTGTAGCCGATTTTGAGAGGCTCCGATTGAGCCACGCCGACCATCGCGGCGAACGCGACCAGCGGCGCGAAGAGAAACCTGAGTGCGCGGGATGTTTTCATGTGCAGGGTGGTATTACGTTTCAAGGTTTACGTAATACTCATCCAGCAGAGTGCGTGCCACATGACGGGGCAACGCGCACTTTATCGACGACGAATCCGCTGATTCAGCGCAAACAACCCGATTGCGGCCGGCGGCAGGAGGAAATACGGCCAATATGCTGCGACGGGAGGCAGGGGAGGCCGCGCCTCGACGCGGGTGGTCAGCACGCTTTCCGGCTGGCCGATTCGCACGACCACGTCAATCGGTCCGGCGGCCGGGACGATGACGTTGGCCTGGTAAAGCAGCTTGTTCTGGGCCTTTTCCCGCGTGGCGGGCACGGCGTTGCTGCGATTTTCCATCGAGCAGCAGGGAGGCACCCATGCCTCGGAGGACTCCGAGGCGGCCGTGAGCGAGACGGTTACCGTTTCGTCGAGAATCGGTTCGCCCGACTTCGCATCCTGCACCATCACGCTGAAATCGGCCGGTCCGGCACGTAACGGCGATGGCTCGGCAAAGACGGTCACAAGACGCGAATCGATGGTCTGTTGTGCGATGACAGCACCTCCGTCGGCGTGCACAAAGCCGATGAATCCGAGCAGGGCGATTGCTATTGCGAAGATTTTCATCCGGCCATGGTCCCCCGCATTTGCATTGGCTGGAAAATAATCCACACACCGACGACGTAAAGGATCGTAGCCACGACGAGCCACGGAAGTGCGGCGGAAAATGGCTGTGTCGTGCGATTTCGCGCGATTCGCCACGTGGCGTAGGCGGTGAGGAGAAAGCCTGCATCGAGCAAAAGCATTTCGACACCCACCAATCCCGGCCACGCCCAGGACGCGACATTCCACTGCGGTGTCTGGCCAAGGAGCCGTTGAATCACCGGGATCGGCGTGTGCGATGCCGTGAAGAAGTGAAACACGAAGTGCGCGAGCCACATGCCGAAGCCAAGCGGGGCAAACGCCACGGCGTAGGCGGAGGCGAAGCTGACAAGTGAGGCGGTGGACTTCTCACTCGCACGCGAAATCGCTGCGGCGGTCAGCGTGAAAATCGCGGGAGAAAGCACGAGGAAAACGAGCAGAAAAATCGTGGTGAAGGCGACGTGGGAGAGGGAAAGGCTGGCAGCAAAATTCTGCACCGGCGCGATCATCCCCGCAGCGTTCGCGAATGCGCCAAACGTGAGCAGCAGGACAAGCGCGGCGAGATCGGGTCGATTCTCCCAACGGCCAATCGACGAGCGTGGACCGGTATTCCACAAGTCCGCACCGGGCACCGTCGCCTGGAGACTCACATTGTCGTGTGGGCACGCCTTCACGCAATCGAAGCAGAACGTGCAATCCATGTTGCCCGACTTGCGTGGCTGGAAGAGGAGCAGCTCACAGCCTCGTTGTTCGGTGTTGCCCTTGATGCAGTCGTAGGTGCGGCAGGTGCGGCAGACATCGGGCTCGCGAATGCGAATCTCACCGGGCGATGCCAGCGATTGCACGAAATGGAACTGGCCGATCGGGCAGATGTATTTGCAGAAGCTCGCCTTTTTGAAGACGAGGTCAATGGCGGTCGCCGCGACGAAATAGCCGAGAATGATCACCGACGTCGCGGCGGGCCAATCCCACAAGCTGTAGGCCTCGTAGGTCCATAGATAGGCGGCGAGAAGCACCACCGGCAGCCATTTGTTGCGCAGCAATCGGGGCCAGTTGAGCGGCTGTGCCGGCAGGCGGAGCCACGAGGTGATCTTTCGAGCTCCGTCGCGCACGAGCATGAAGGGACAGCTCATGCAGAAAAGATTTCCCACGAAAAGAAGCGCGAGGACCGTGAGGCCGCGCCAATGCGTCCATGGGAGCACACCGGCGGCGTTCATGGCGCTGACGGGGGGTCCGGCAAATCCGTCCCAGACCACGATGCCCGCGAGCAGGAGAAGGAGCCATTGGAGTGGGCGACGCAGATAAGGCAGCCAGGGAAGTCGCGGGGCGGATTTTGCACGCGCGGCAATTGGTTTTCGCACCGGCTGAAGAGCGGCGAAGTGTCGCTGCGGGGAGAGCAGTCGAATCGCGAGAATGCCGGCAGGCACCAGGAATGCCATCGAACCAGGCACCCACATGATGGCACCGGCCGCGGACTGATCGGCCCGCGCGGAAATGTCGGCAATGCGCGGTGCTTCCGTGTAGGTGGGATACAGCACGCGGTTGTAAAAGCTGATGAAGGCCGCGAGCGCCGTGTTCTGCAGGTCGGCGAGCAGCATGTAGGGGATCATTGCCCAGCGCGGCCACACGGGCCGCGACGGCCAGGGCTGGACAACGGGCCACCAGAAAAGAATCGCGGTCCCGAGAAAGCAGAGGTGCTCCACGCGATGCCAGAACTCGTTTCGCAGCGCGATCTCGTAGAGCGTCGGGATGTGCCACGTGATGTTCGAGATCATGAACGCCCCGAGCGCAAACACGGGATGCACCAGAAGTCTCCCCAGGCGCTTCAGCGGCTTCCAGGCAAGGAAGGGGCCGATTCCATCGACGGCAAATCGCCGGGGCAGCCCGAGCAGCATCGGAAGAAATGGCGAGCCGAGCAGGAGAAGGGGCGGCACCACCATGGTGAGCAGGAGGTGCTGCACCATGTGGACCGAGAGGAGGAAATTTGCGAACGCATCGAGCGGCGAGGCGATCGCGACATAAAGCCCGAGCAGCCCGAGGCAGAAGCAGATCAGCCGGTTTGTGGTGAAGCGATGCGGCGCGGAATGCTGCAGGCGGCGCCAGCCGCGCCAGTAAATCACGGCCGTGACGAGCGTCAGCGCCAGCAAGCCCGGTGAGAGATCCCAGGAAACAAACGCGGCAGGCATCGAAGCTCGAACTTATCGCACGGGACCGGCGGCCCGGCGAAAGGAAAGTGTGCCGGCGCTCGTGGCGCCGGTCACATTTGTGAAAAAATCAGGCTCAGCGCTGTGCGCTCACCGGCGTTTCGGGAGCCGGCTTTGCCGGGAGCGTCGAATCGCGGGCCGGCGGAATGCCAGGCGGGCGAAGCGAAACGAGATAGGCGGTAAGCGCCGTGATCTCGTCACGCGTGAGGTTCTTGCCGTAGGCGGGCATGTTGCCGCCGCCCTGCACGACCTGACGCACGAGCTGCGGCTCGGTAAGGCGCATCCCGACTTCGGCGAGATCGGGGCCACGCTTGCCGCCGATGCCATCGATCGCATGGCAGAGGCGGCACTGCTTGTATTGCAGCACGAGGTTGCCCTGCAGCTCGAGCGGCGAGCGGTTGACGAGAAATTCCTTCGGCGTTTCATCCTTTGTCCACGCCTGCATGTCCGGCGACCATGGCGAGGTCTTGCCGAGGTAGGTGAGGATGCCGAACGTGAGCCAGACGAGCACCACGGTGAGGACGGCAATCGGGCGCCGGCGCCAGCTCTTTTCGCCGGTGTTGTTAAAGAACGGCAGGGTGAAGAGAAGGATCGAGAGGACAATGGGCCCGACAAGGAGCACGAACGACTCCATGTAGGGAGGCAGGAGCGCCGCCAGCGCGAAGATCCAGAGGAAGAAGAAGTCCGGTCGCGGCACGGTGTCGATCTGCGTCGGATCGGCGAGACCGTTCGGCATCTTCGGACCGTCGAACGCAGCAAGGAAGAGGATGAGGCCCAGCACGACGGCGGAGGCGATGAGGTCCTTGTCGATGGCGTGCGGAACGAACGGAACGCCCTCCTTGCGCAGGATCGTCTGGTAGTGGGCGTCGTAGGTCTTGCGATCCACGAGAATGCCAGGCGTCGGGTATTCGTTGATGCCCTTCGTGAGCACCATGCGGAGGTGCAGGCTCACGAGCGCGATGATCGCACCGGGCAACACGAAGACGTGCAGCGTGAAGAATCGCGAGAGCGTCTGGCCGGCGATGATGGGACCGCCGAGCATCATGTTGACGACTTCCTGCCCGAAGAACGGGATGCGGCCCATGATCGAGGCACCGATGCCGAGGCCCCAGTAGGCATCCTCGTCGAAGCGGAGCACCTGCCCGGTAAAGGCCATGCCCAGCGTGAGGAAGAGCAGGATGCAACCGGAGAGCCAGGTGATCTCGCGCGGGTATTTGTAGGCACCGAAGAGGAACACCTGCGTCATGTGGAGCAGCATGATGCCCACCATGAAGTTCGAGCCCCAGTTGTGGACGGCGCGGAGATACCAGCCGAGCGGCACGTCGTAACTGAGATATTCGAGCGACGCGTAGGCTTCCGAAGCGGAGGGCTGATAGATGAGCGCGAGGCAGATGCCCGTAACGACCTGGATGATGAAGCAGAGCAGCGTGGCGCTGCCGAACACGTAGAACCAGCTTCCCGAGCTCTTCGGGACGTGGTGGCCGGCCGTGGATTCGAACAGCTTCGTGAGGTGAAGCCGGTCGTCGATCCAGAAATAGAGTTGGCGAAGTTTCTCCATGCTCTACGGGTTGGTGTCGGCAAGCGTCGGCAGGAGGCCGCCCTTCACGAAGAGGTCGCCCTGTTCGATCTTGTATTCGTATTCAAAAAGTCCGCGAGGCGGCGGGCCGGAGGCGCGGGAACCGTCGGCGTAGTAGGCGCCACCGTGGCAGGGGCAGAGGAAGAGCTGCGATTCCTCGAACCACCGGACCGGGCAGCCGAGGTGCGCGCAGTTGATCGCGAAGATCTGGAAATTCTCTCCGGCCAGACGGCGCACCCAGCAGGGGATGAGGTCGGTGTCACCGTCCCAGCTTCTGCGATAGGGATTCAGATAGGTCGCGAGCGTCGTCTTGCCCTCCGGGAATTTCGAGAGCGGGCCGAGATTGATCCATTGCAGCGGGAATTTCTCGACCATGATCGAAGCGACGTAGCCTGCGAGCGGAATGCCGATCATGGCGCCGGCGGCAACGTTCAGTCCGACACCGAGCTTGAGGAGGAAGTCACGGCGAGAGCTCTTGCAGTTCCCGCAAGGCTGAGCCGGAGATTGTGAGGAAGTGTTTTCCGGTTCCATGGTCAATTCTGGTCGCCAATTCCGGGAGGTTCGGCAGGGCCGGGTTTGCGCTGGGTGGAAAGCCACGCCACCACGTCGGCAATCTCGGCATCCGTCATCACGCGTCCTTCGACGCGTTCACGATAGTTCGGGCAGCCGAGCTCGGGACGCCCGGCAATGGTGACGCTGCGAAGGTATTGATCCGTCACGAGGCCGAGATAGGCGGACTCGACGACCGATCCGGCCTTGCCCGCGACCCCCGTGCCGTCCGCTCCATGGCAGCTCGCGCAATACACGCCAAACGTGGCCTGGCCTGCGACTGCGTCACCCAGCGGAGCGGAATAGGGAGGCACCGGAGCCTTGTCCGCGTGCGTCGCCTTCCAGTCCATGATGCCCTTCACGAGCGAGTCGATCTGCTCCGCGGTGAGAACGCCACCTTTCTCCCGCGCGAGCGCGGGCATGGCAGTGCCCGGAACGCCATTGGTGATCACGTTGCGAAGGACATCCTCCGGCAGCATGGCCAGATAAATGGGGTCCTTCATCGAGATCGACGCGGCGATGTTCGTGCCGTCGCTGTGGCAGGCGTAGCAACTGCTGCGATAGAGCGTCTCGAAATCGGTCACCGCGGTCGGCGCCTTCCAGCGATCGGCGGGATCCGGCTTTCCGGGCGGCTCGCAACCGGTGATGGCCACGGTGCCGGCAAATGCGCAGAGCAGGGGAATCAACCTCTTCATTTGCCTTTCTCCTGCGCTTCGATGCCCATCTTCTGGGCGAAAGTCCATGATTGCATCGTCTTCACACGGGCGGTCTTGAAGACCACGAATCCACACACCGCGCCGAACGCGATCTGGCACAGCACGAACCACGGCCAGTCGACGTATTTCGCGAGGGCCGGGTTGATCATCGGCATCGTCGCGCTGATCAACGCAGTCCAGATAAGCGGCGGAACCACTCCGCCCCAGAACCACTCGTGCTTCGAGGGAAGCATCGGAAGCAGCACGGTGTAGAGCAGGCCGATGAGAATCGAAAGCGCGAAGTGGGTGAGCACCGCGACGATCAGGCCTGCGAGGCTGAATTGCATGAGCGCTTCGGCACTGGCCTCGGCAAGATTGGGCACCGCGGCGGCGGCGAGGAGGTTGATCGGCCACCAGATGCTGCCTTTCGCGATCAAGCCGTAGAGCATTGCCAGCACGGCCATCACGACGCCGCCGACCAGGCCACCAAGGGCGCCGGCCGAATAGGGGTGAATCGCGTCCGGGAAATGTTCGCGGTGATGCAGCTCGCCAACGTGAAGGTGCGCGACGCTGCGGCGCGAGGTCTTGAACGGATCGGGCTGCTGCTCGATCGGCTTGACGCGGACGTATTCGTGTTTCGGATGCGGGAACACGTCGGTGAACCAGCCGATTCCGCCGATGATGCCGCAGATGAGACCCACGAGCGTGACAATGAGCGACGTAACAAGGCCCGCGAAGACCAGCGTGATGCCGAAGGCCGTAATGATCGGCCACGCCGTTGGCAGGGGCAGCTCTACGTAGTTGGGATCGTTGTGTCGGGGATCCTCACTCATACGATGGGGCGGTCCGCATGGACGCTGATGATGTAAACGACGAGCAGCACAACGATCCACACGGCATCGACGAAGTGCCAATACCACGAGATGACTTCCACGTGCTCGTGATGGTCGTGATGAATCTTTCCACGGAAGCTCGAGATGAGCACGGTGATCAGCAGGAAGAGGCCGACGATCACGTGGCTCGCGTGAAGTCCCACGAGCGAATAGAACGTCGAGCCAAACACGTTCGTGCTGATCGTGAGGCCCTTCTCATAGATGAGTTCGTGCCACTCGAGGCCGGTGTAAACGATGAAGATGGTGCCGAGGATGATGGTGATGCCCCACCAGATGTTGAAGAGGGCGTGGTTGGCCTTCTTCAGCGCAAACTCGGCGCCCATGATCGTGAAGCTGCTGCCGATCAGGCACACGCTCGCGAAGATCGGCAGATGCAACACCTCGTGCGGGAACGGGCCGTTGAGGCTCTTGCCGATATACCAGAGGTAGGCGACGACGAAGATCGAGAACAGCGCCGACTCGGTGAGAATCAGGCTGATGATACCCACGTGCCGCGGCGAAGGCAGCCGCCATGGTTGATCCGGGTGCGACGGATCGTTGATGAATCCCTGCGGATCGCCCGCGTTGAGTTCCTCGGCGCTCATTCGTATTTCCAGTCCGGATCGTCCGGATGTTTGAGATCCCAAAGCGGTCGCCGACTGCGAACCACCTGCGGTTTCTCGAAGTTGTATTCGGCGGGGGGCGAAGTCGTGTTCCACTCCAGCGTCCAGGCGTCCCACGGATCGTCGCCGGCCTTCTCACCCTTGAAGTAGGAGCGGACGAGGTTGATGACGAAAAACAGGATGCCGGCGGCCTGGATGATGACGCCGATCGAGGAGATGAGGTTCCATTCATCCCAGCCACGGCCGGCATCGTAGGTGTAGTAGCGACGCGGCATGCCGAGGAAGCCGAGCAGGTGCTGCGGGAAGAAGGTGAGGTGGAACCCGATCGTGAAGAGCCAGAAGTGCCAGTGGCCGAGCTTCTCGCTCAACATGCGGCCGGTGCACTTCGGATACCAGTAATAGACGCCGGCGAAGATGGTGTAGAGCAGGCCGCCAATGAGCACGTAGTGGAAGTGCGCGACGACGAAATACGAGTCGGTGAGCTGCCAGTCGAACGGCGCGACCGCGAGCATCACGCCCGTAAGGCCGGCGATGAGGAACTGGAAGAGAAACGCGATGCAGAAGAGCATCGGCGGGCGCATTCGGATCTTTCCGCCATACATCGTGCCCAGCCAGTTGAAGATCTTGATCCCCGTGGGGATGGCGACGAGCATGGTGGAGATCGCGAAGAACGTGTTCGCGCCCGAGACCATTCCGACCGCAAACATGTGGTGCGCCCACACGCCGAGGCTGATGAACGCGATCATCACCGACGCCGCAACCATCACGGGGTAACCGAAGATCGGCTTCCGCGAAAACACCGGAATGACCTCCGAGGCGATCGCGAACCCGGGCAGGATGAGGATGTAAACCTCGGGGTGGCCGAAGATCCAGAAGAAGTGCTGCCAGAGGACGGCGTCGCCGCCGGCCTGCGTGTCGAAGAACTTCGCGTCGAGGAACCGGTCGAGCAGCAGCATGATCTGGCACGCGCTGAGCGGCGGCAGCGCGATGATCACGAGGAACGCGACCACGATGTAGAGCCAGACGAGCAGGGGCATGCGCCCAAGCGTCATTCCCTTGCAACGGAGGCAGAAGACCGTGACGAGAATGTTGATCGACGTGGCGATACTTCCGATACCGCCGAGCAGAATGGAGATCGTCCAGTAGTCGGTGCTGTGGCCGCGCGAGAACGCCTTCAAGGTGAGCGGCGAGTAGGCAAACCAGCCGACGTCCGGCGCCGATCCCGCGTCGTAAAGCCCCGGGCCGGCGATGTAGCTGAAGTAGAGCAGAATGCCGCTGAAGAAAAAGATCCAGAAGCCGAAGGCATTCAGTCGCGGGAACGCCATATCCCGTGCGCCGATCATCAGCGGGATGAGGTAGTTCGCGAAAGCGAAGATCATCGGCATACCGACGAGGAACACCATCGCCGTGCCGTGCATCGTGAAGAAGCGGTTGAAAACGTCCGGCTCGAGGAAGTCGTGATTCGGGATCGCGAGCTGATAGCGCATCAGCGCGGCCATGAGCCCCGCGATCACGAAGAAAATCAAGCCCGTGCCGAAATACATCAGGCCGAGTTTCTTGTGATCGACCGTGAAGACGAGGTCCTGGAGGATGGCCGCGAACGAGCCTTTCTCTTCACCCGGGCGAACCGGCTGAAGCTCCACGTCGACGATCGGTGCATCGGATGCGTGCGGGTTCATTTCAGCGTCTCCAGATAGGCCACGATTTCCTTCACCTCGGAATCGAGCATTTTCATGTCAGGCATCAGGCAGCCGGGTTTCATGTCGGGGGCCTGGGGGTCGCGCACCCATTTGAAAAGGTTTTCGGGCGTATTGTCCACGGCGCCGGAGCCAAGGGTGCGCCGTGTCATCAACTTCGTGAGGTCGGGACCGAACACGCCGTCCGCGATGGTGCCGTCGACGGTGTGGCAGTTGGCGCAGGCATAGTCCATGAAGAGCTTGTGGCCGAGCGCGACCTGCGGCTCCACGGTGGTCGGGACCTGCCGTTGATTCGCCGCCCACGCCTCGAAAGCCTCAGGCTCGTTCACAATCACGCGAATCTTCATCTTCGCGTGCTGGGTGCCGCAATACTCCGCGCAGTTGCCCAGATAGGTGCCCGTCGCCCACGGTTCGATCCAGAGCTCGTTCTTGCGGTTCGGAATCACATCCATCTTTCCGGCGAGCTGGGGAACCCAGAAGCTGTGAATGACGTCCGCCGATTCGAGAATGAAGTGGGTGCGCTTCGGCTCCTCCCTGGTTCCGACGGGAACATGGATTTCGTTCGCCGTAATAAAATCGGTGACCCACTCACCGTTCTCATCCTGTTTAAGGTAGTGGACCTCCCACCACCACTGGTGACCAACGACGCGAATGCGCACCGCATCCTCCGGGATCGGGGCATTCTGGATTTCGCCAATCGTGCGCGCCGTGATCAGGATCAAAACCACGGTGATGATGATCGGGATCACCGTCCAGGCCAGCTCGATATGGCTGCTGCCGTAAACCTGCGGCGGCTCAATGTGGCGGTCCGCCTCGCTCCGCTGGCGGAACTTCACGACAATGTAAATCAGCAGACTGGTAACGAGCACGAAGATGCCGGCGCAGATGAGCAGCACGGGGATGGACGTCTCGTGGATCTTGAGCGCCGGCGTGGAGAGCGGCTCGAAAATGTTCTGAATCGCCCGGATCGGCGGATCGTCAGCCTGCTGGGCGGCGAGGGTGCCCAGGCCAAAAAACGCCACGAGCGACCTGACCGCAAGGTTTTTGCAGGAACGGATTCCGTTCTTCAAAGTCATGGACAAAGATGGAAGTGGCGAGGTCGCATCGTTCACCGTGCGGATGTATTAGCAAAACTGATCGATCGACTCCAAATCCTTTATGCAAATTTCGTTACGAAATTGTTGGGGCTGTTCCCGATTCGAGAAGGCGCACGCGGCGGTCGTGACGGGGCAGGCGAATGGTGACCGTGACGCCCTTGCCTTCGGTGCTTTGGATCCCTACCTCGCCGCCATGTGCGCGCACGATGCGCCGCACAATGAGCAATCCGAGCCCGGAACCGCCTGATTTCGTGGAAAAATAGGGCTGGAACACGCGCCCCATGTTCTCGGCCGCGATCCCGCCGCCGGTATCGGTGAACGAGATAAACACGTGGGTCTCGTCGGCGTGGGAGATCACCCGCAGAAAGCCGCCGGACTTCATCGCCTGGAAGCTGTTGCGGATCACATTGTAGAACGCCTGCTTGATCTGGTCGCGATCGACCGCAATTGGGGGCAAATGCTCGTCGAGCTCCATGTCGACGAGGATGTCCCGGTTTTTCAGCTCCGGCTCGAGAAATGCAAGCGACTCGCGAATGAGTGTGTTGATGTCCTCGAGGCGCGTCTCCAGCGGCTGGGGGCGGATCGCGCGGAGAAACTGCGTGATGATGTGATCGAGTCGTGCGACCTCCGCCCGCGCAATGGCGAGGCTCTCCTCGAAATCGCTCCGCGAGCGGGCGGGCAGCTTTTTCGCGCGCCGCTCCATGAGCTGGAGGTGGATGTTGAGGGAGTTCAGCGGATTGCCAATCTCGTGCGCCACGCCGGCGGCGAGCAGCGTGAGCGCCGAGAACCGCTCGGTCTCGATCGTCTCCTCGGTTGACCGGCGCAGCTCCGTGGCATCGCGGAGAATGACCGCGTGCCCCTCCGTCCGCTCGCCGTCGTCGCTGAGGATCGGAACGACGTAGAAATTGAGGATGCGGTTCTCGGGATAGAAGACCTCGAGGTCGCGGTTGATGGTCTGCGCCGAGTCGGCGATGCCCTCGATGTCCAATCCGCGCACGGCTTCGCGCAGCGGCTTGCCAATGCTCGCGTCGGCATCGATCCCGAAGAACCCGCAGGCCGCCTTGTTCAGCCAGATGATGCGACCCTGCGGATCGGTGACGATGACGCCCTCGAGGAGCGCGTTGAAAATGGTCTCGAGAAAGCCTTTCTCGCGCGAAAGCTCGATGAGGTAGCTCTGCACGTCGGCCGGCTGCACGACGCTGAGCCGGTTGATGAGTTTGTCGAGGAAGCCACTCTTCATGTTGCCGCCTCCATGAAATCAGGAAGCGGCCGGGAAAGGGAGCAACTTTCCCGTTACTCCCTCGAGGCTCCGGATTCCTCGTGCAGCCGTTTCGCCTTCTCGATCAACGTAAGGAACTCCGCGCGGTAGCTGCCCGGGTCGGCACCGAGGCTCTCGCGGGCAATTCGCTGGATGTCCGCGAATTCGAACTTCTCCGCATCCTCATCGCCGCGAAGCTTCATGCCGAAGGCCGCCACCGCTGCCGCGAACCGGCAATCCACCGGCGCCTTCTCGAACTCCACAACCTCGTTGCCGACCGCCTTCTCGATCAGCCGGCTCTTGTCGCCGTCCGGCGCCTTGTAGCGCAGCTTCACGGTGAAGAGGTCCTCGGAAGCGGGCGCCGGCTCGCGCGTCCGGGCGGTCTGGTACTTCAACGGATCGACGCTTCGTTCCGCCGGCAGTTTCCGGCCGGCGGGAACGATCTCGTAGAGCGCCGTGACCGTGTGACCGACGCCGATTTCGCCCGCGTCTTTCGTGTCGTCGTTGAAATCCTCCTTCGCGAGCAGGCGGTTCTCGTAACCGATGAGCCGGTAGCCTGCGACGGTGGCCGGGTTGAACTCGACCTGGATCTTCACGTCCTTCGCGATCGTGAAGAGCGTGCCGGCCATTTGCTCGACGAGCACCTTGCGCGCCTCGGAGAGCGAATCGACGTAGGCGTAGTTTCCGTTTCCGGAGTCGGCGAGCTTCTCCATCGTCGAGTCCTTCACGTTGCCCGTGCCGAAGCCGAGCACCGAGAGAAACACGCCCGACTCGCGCTCCTTCTCGATCAACCTCACCAGCTCGCTCTGGCTCGTCACGCCGACATTGAAGTCGCCATCCGTGCAAAGAATCACCCGGTTGTTGCCCTCGGGCAGGAAATGCTCGCGCGCCGTCTCGTAGGCGAGCTGGATGCCGCCCGCGCCATTCGTCGAACCGCCGGATTCGAGTCGATCCAACGCGGCCAGCACCTTCGCCTTGTCATTGCCATCGGTGGGCGGAAGCACCACTCCGGAGGAACCGGCGTAGGTCACGATGGCGACGCTGTCCTTCGGGCTCAGGCGGTCAACTAGCCTGCGCAGCGCGCGCTTGAGCAATGGCAGCTTGTTCTCCGGCCTCATCGATCCGGAGACATCCACAAGAAAGACCAGGTTCGACGGCGGGAGACTCCCGGGTGCGACGTCGCGGCCTTTCAATGCGATCCGTGCGAGCAGATGCCCGGGATTCCACGGCGCGCGCGTCACGTCGGTCGTCACCGAAAACGGCGCATCCTCCGCAGGCGCCGGCAGATCGTAGGGGAAATAGTTGATCAGCTCCTCGATGCGCACCGCGCCGGACGGCGGAAGCATGCCGTCGTTGAGAAACCGGCGGACATTCGCGTAGCTCGCCGTGTCCACATCGATCGAGAACGTGGAGAGGGGATTTCCCGCGACATCGAGAAACCCGTTTGGCGTGACGGAGTCATACGCCTCGGTGTTGAAGGTCGGGCCTCCGACCTGACCGGGCGCCTGCGGGCTGTCCCAGCCGGTGGCAAGCGCGGTATTGGCCCAAACGCCCCGGTTCGCGGTGGACTGCGGCGCGGCAGGAACCTCGGCCTCGGCTTTTCTCTTCGCGTCGGCCGAGAAAGGTGCCGAAATACGGCTGCGCGTTTCGTTGAAGGCGTCGTTCGAGGCGAAGGTCGAAACCTCCGTGCTCATTTTCTCGAGCTCCCGTCTCGCCGCGGTGTTGTATGGATCCCTTCTCAGCACCTCTTCGGAATGCCTGGAAGCGAGATCGTAGCGCCCCTCCTCGAGATGATTCTTCGCCTCGGCAAGCAGTGCGCCGGTTTCGGAACTCTCCGCGTCCGACGGTGCCGCTTTGCCTTCCTTTATGAAGACGTCGAACTCGGGGGGCGTGCCATCGACGGCATCCAGCAGCGGATGTGGCGGTGTGGCTTGCCCGGCCAGCGCGATTCCGGCCGGTTCTCCGCCGGATTTCGCGAGAACGGTCTGCGCCGTCATCAAATCCACGCCCTGTGGCTCCGTTGCCGCGAGCGAGGTCTCCGAAGTCCCGCTTTCACGGCGTGTCTGGAGAGACACCAGGGCAAGCAATGCGATGAAGCCCGCGGCCATGGCCGGCACCCAGATGCGGGCCCACGGACGATGTGCTTCGCCGGAATGGGCGGCGGCAAAAATCTTCGCCCGGCGGGCGTCATCAAGTTGATCGGCGGTGTCACCGAGTTTCGCGGTCAGTTGCTCCGCGAGCGCCACGGTCTCGGCCAGCTCGTGCTGGAGTTCCGTGGAGGTGGCGAGCTCGCGCTCGAAGGCCTCGCGTTCGGCGGGCTCGAGTTCGCCCACGGCATAGGCGGTGATGCGGGGATCGTTCATGGCAATGCGTTGGCTCGCTGCCACTGCGTGCGCAGTGTCTGGATGGCGTGGTGGAGTTGAACGCCGACATGGCTGACAGTCATCTTCATCACGTCGGCGATTTCGCGATACGTGAGGCCGGCATCGAATTTCAGCCGGACGATCTCGCGTTGTTTCTCGGGAAGTTTTTCGACGAGCGCGCGGAGCTGCTCGGCGTCCTCGCTCGCCGTCGCGTCGTCGGCGGGACTTCGTCCGGGATCGGGCACGACATCGTCGTCCTCGGCCGGTGCGAGGCGGACAACCTTTCGGCAATGGTCGATCGCACAGTTCCGGCACACGAAAAAGAGCCACGGGGCAAGCCGTGGCTCGAGGGCTTTGAAATCCTGGCGGGCGAGGCGGAGGAATGTCTCCTGCACAGCGTCGCGCGCGGACTCGAGATCGCCGGTGATCGATCGGGCGTAGCTGACCAGCGGTCGCTCGTAGCGCTCGAGCGCCTGCGTGAGAAATTCCTGCGGAGTCATGGCGTGCTACCGGGTCAACGGCCAGCCGCCCGATCTCTTACAAAAATTTTTACAAAAGATCAGCGCCGCGTGAGGAATGGACGGAAAAGGGAACACGCATCAAAGCCTCGCAGAATTTTCCGCAGCCGCCCGAAATTCCTTTGCTTCCGCACGGAACGCGCCTCTATTGACCGGGCAGGGTCAAAATATGAAGTGTTCATTCCTCTCAGTGCTGGCGTCGTGTGTGGTCCTTGGAACTCTTTATGCGGACGCGCCTCCGTCGGCGAAGGAGCGGGCCCATTACGTCGATGAAATCACGCAGGCCGTGAAAATTCTGAATGCCCACCGCGAAGTAATTGGCCGGCAGCCGCTCCAGCCGCTGACGGAGTTGTGCAGCGGAGCCCGCGAATATGCGGCGTCGGAATTCCTGCGCGGCGCGCCCATTGTGAGCAATGTCTTCGACCACGTGGAGACCAAGGGCTTCACCGGCAATGCGCTGTCCTCGGTAACGCTCTCCAATTATGTCGACGGTGAGGAGCTGGCCCTCGACATCCTGCATGATCCGGATCTTGTTGAAATGATCGAGAATCCGAACGCGGAGTTCATCGGCATCGGCGCCGTCCTGATCGTGGTCGAAAACGAATACACTTCCCGCTGGTGCGTGGTCACCGGCAGGGAAGGAGCCGGAGCCGCTCCATATGGAACGACGGGCGTCGAGACCGATAGCGGGTGGGGATTCCCGCATCCGGAAAACATCGCCGAGCCGGCGCTCGCGATCGTGAGCGGAAACTCACGGGACGGCTTCACCTACGATAGCTATTTGCTGCCGCTTTCCTTGATCGAGGCGTATCGCGCCGCGCTCCAGGACGTGAAGAAAGCGAAGATTTCCACATCGGTCGGCAAGCGCGTCGTTTACAAGGTTCCGCGCCCCATCTGGCGCGCCGTGAAGCGCCTCACGCTCAAGGGAAAACTCCCCGCCGGGCTCAAGTTCCAGGCACTTACCGGCAAACTGACCGGCCGTGCACTCGCGCCGGGCCGCTACAACGTGAAGATTGGCGGCGACCTGATCGCGGAGATCGACAACAAGACGAAGATGAAGCCCTACAAGGTCAAGATCATCATCAAGTGATCGTGACGCTTCACCCGGTTCGTTGAACCAAAATCCGTGAAGTCAGACGCGGCCCGAGAACACGGCTGCGCAGCCGATGACGTCGATCTGCACGTCGCGCAGCCGATCGCCGAGGGCGGATCGCAGGCCGTCCAGCGTGTCGGCGCGGTTCGAGAAGATACCTTTCTCGTTGTAGAACCGCATCAGGCATCGGGCCGCGAGGTTTCGCCGCACGCCGCCGTGCAGCAGCGTCGAGCCGAAGACGACCGCTCCGGGATTCATCAGCGGCTTGAGGTGATCAATCGCCACCGCCTTTTCCGTGATCGGGCCGGGCAGGCAGTGGAAGAGGTAATTGATCCCGAGCGAATCGAAGCGTCCGCCCTCGCAGGCGATCGGCTCCAGCACATTGCGCTGGCAGATCTCCGGCCGGTAGCGGGCGATGCGGTGCGCCGCGAACTCGAGCGTGTTCGGGTTCAGATCCATCAACACGATTCGCGGGTTGGGCGAGGGGAAGCGGCAGCGGTCGAGGAACCATCCGGTGCCCACGCCCACGTCGAGGTGATTCGCCGTGATGTGCGCGTTCTAATGCCGCAGCAGTCGCGGCGTCGGGCAGCGCCAGATGAAGCGATTCGAGATGCCGAGAACGATCAGATCATACGCGCGCAGCAATCGCCGTGTGTAAACGGCCTGGCCCGCGAGGACCTCGGGGGTGAGGCGCTCGCCGGCGGGAGAATTGGAGGCATTCACGACGAATGGGCTGGTTGCGGATCGCGCCCGTGATGATCGAAATCCGATCCGGCTGAGCGGATGCTGGTCGGAACAACCCGCCCGGCCGCGGCTCACTTCATCAGCTCGTCGAGCTCGTCCACGCGTTTCGCGAAGATCGCCAGCGCGGCGTCGACCGCGTCGGGCTTGCGCATGTCCACTCCGGCATCGACGAGCGTGTCGATCGGGAACTTCGAGCCGCCGGATTTCAGGAAGCCGATGTAGCGCGTTGCGTCGCCGGTCTTGAGCACCTGGTCGCTGAGCGCGACGGCGGCGCTGAGGCCGGTCGCGTATTTGTAGACGTAGAAGGCGCTGTAGAAATGCGGGATGCGCAGGCACTCGAGCGAGAGGCAGTCGTCGATCGCGAAGTCGGGGCCGAAATACGCGTCGAGCAATCCGCGGTAGATCGAGCGCATCGTGTCGAGCGTGAGCGCCTCGCCGGCCTCCTCGGCCTCGTGCGTGAGTTTCTCGAACTCCGCAAACATCGTCTGCCGGAAGAGCGTGCCGCGAAAGTCGTCGATCTGACGGCTGATCAAATACGCGCGCATCTTGGGGTCGTCCGTCTTGCCCAGCAGGTGGTGCAGCAGCAGCTCCTCGTTGAACGTCGACGCCACCTCCGCGAGGAAGATCGGGTAGTGGTAGTTCTGGTAGCTCTGCGCGCGGGTCGAGTGCCACGTGTGCATCGAGTGCCCGGCCTCGTGCGCGAGCGTAAACACATCGGAGAACACGTCCTCCTTGTAGTTCATCATGATGTAGGGCGGGCTCGTGTAGGTGCCGTAGCTGAACGCTCCCGAGCGCTTGCCCTTGTTCTCGTAGCGGTCGCACCAACGGCCCTCTCGCAATCCGTGCTCGAGCGTCGTCGTGTATTCGGTGCCGAGCGGCGCGAGCGCCTCGATCACCATGTCCACCGCCTGGTCCCACGTGTAATGCGTCTCCACGCCGTCCACGATCGGCACATACGTGTCGTAGTGGTGAATCTCATCCAGCCCGAGCAGGCGCTTGCGCAGCTCGTAGTAACGGTGCAGGGCCGGCAGGTTCCTGCGCACCGAGGCAATGAGCGAGTCGTAAACGGAAACCGGCACGTCGTCGCGGAAGAGCGCCGCCTCGCGCGCCGAGGGATAATTCCGCGCCCGCGCATTGAACACATCCGCCCGCACCGAGCTCGCCAGCGTCGAGGCGAGGGTGAACTTGTGGTCGTCGAACTCCGCGTAGAATTTCTCGAACGCCTCGCGCCGCACCGCCGGATTCCGCTGCACGAGCAGCGACGAGAACGAGCTCTGCGTGAGCTCCACCTCGCGCCCCTTGTCGTCGCGCACGGTGCCGAACTTCATGTCCACGTTCGTGAGCTGCGAAAACGTCTCGCTGTGCCCGGCCATCGCCGTCGAGCCGAGCGCCAGCAGCCGCTCCTCCGCCGCCGAAAGCGTGTGCGGCTTGAGCCGGCGCAGTTTCTTCAACGGGATCGTCCACTCCGCCAGCGCGGGATCGGCGAGATACGCGTCGAACGTCGCATCGTCGAGCGCCTGGATTTCCGGCCCGAGAAACGAAAACGCCTCGCCGATGTGCACGCACAGCGCCTGGAACCGAGCCTCGCGCGCCAGCGCCTCGGAGTTCGAACTGTCCTCGGTCGTCCGCAGCGCGACAAATTGATTCAGCGCCTCGACGCGCATGTCGATCGACTTCTCGAATTCAAGCGCCTCGGCCAGCACGGCCGCGCCCTCGGCGATCCGCCCGCGATATTCCGCGATCTTCTTGTAGTCCGATCCCAGCGCCGTGAAATCCGCTTCCCACGCCGCATCGTCGGCGAAGAGCGGAGTCAGGTCCCACGTATCCTCGACAGCCACCTCCGAGCGCAGCGGAGTCTTCTTTGCGGCAGGCACCTCTTCAGCGACGGCGGAATTCCAGAGCATCATGGCCCGGCAGTGTAGCGAAGCTGATGAACGCTGCAATCGGGGACCGCAGCCGAGAGGTAGGTCGCGGACCTCCGGGCCGCGACATCGTTGAACACCCTGCGGCCCGGAGGTCCGCAGGCTACCTTGCAGCAAGATCGAAGCTCCGTTAATTGCGTCGCTTTCGACGGACATGCGGATTGTTTGAATCTGGCGCTGTTCGCGTTCAGCGGTCTAATTATCAGCGCAAGCCATGCCGATTCCCACCTACGACGGACTGTTTAATCCGCTTCTCAAGGCCCTCCGCGAACTTGGAGGTTCCGCCTCGATTTCTGAACAGGAGGACAAAGTCGCGGATATTTTGGGGCTGTCGGAAGACGAGATGAACGAGATCCATCGGGGAAATCGGACAAAGCTCAGCTATCGACTGGCTTGGGCTCGGAACTACCTCAAACGGTTCGGCCTTTTGGAAAACTCATCGCGAGGGGTATGGGCACTGACGCCGGCCGCCACCACAATCACGGAAGTTGATCCCGCCGAGGTCAATCGGTTCGTCAAAATTCAAAATGACCGCCAGCGAGACGATGCTGAACCGGATATTTCCGAAATTGACGCGCCGGAGCTCCCAAAAGAACTCACTTGGGAGGATGAGACGCTTGAGCTACTGAAGACCATTTCACCGAAGGCATTCGAGAACCTTTGCCAGCGTTTGCTGAGAGAGTCCGGATTCATTCAGGTCGAGGTTACCGGACGAAGTGGAGACGGCGGGATAGACGGCCGGGGAGTGGTGAAAATTGGAGGGCTCCTCTCGTTCCACGTCCACTTTCAATGCAAGCGTTACAAGGACACGGTTTCTGCGTCAGTGATTCGTGATTTTCGAGGAGCAATGGTTGGTCGGGCTGACAAGGGACTTGTGATCACCACGGGGACGTTCACCCGAGACGCTCGCGCGGAAGCTCAGCGCGATGGAGCGCCGCCACTTGACCTAATTGATGGGGACGAGTTGGTTGAGAAACTCAAAGAGCTTCGGCTCGGCATCCGCGTCACTCCAAAAGTAGTCGAGGAGATCACCATCGATCGCGAGTGGTTTGGGACGCTGGAGTGAGAATGGCGTTTGCCTCCAGCCCGGAACTGTGAAGCCTTACCTCAAGTAGACGAGCTTCGGAAGACAGCGAGGGGACCCAGGAAACCGGATGACGCACCTTTGGGGTGCATTGATGGGCCTTGGAGGCGGGTGCGGGGATCTCGGAGGTGCGTTGATGCGCCTCGAAGACGGGTGAACGCGCCTCGGAGGTGGGTTCACGGACCTCGGAAGCGCGTTGACGGGGCTGAAAGGTGCGCGCACGCGCCTCGGAGATGGGATGACGCGCCTATGAGGCGGGTGCACGCGTGTCGGAGGCGCGTGAGCGCGTGTCCAAGGTAGGGGGGACGGCCTCGAAGGTGGCACCCCCCACCTCGGAGGTGGGGGTGCTGCGGGTGCAACCGCGGTGATGGCCGGTTTTTCCGATGGGAAGGCCCCGGGCCCGGAGGTTCCGGGGGGGTGGCTTCTTTCGGATTGCCGGGGTTCCCCGGGAAACCGGCCGGCGGCCGGGTGGCTTGCGGCTCAGGCGGCCGGGGCGGCGGGTGCGGAGCGGTTGGCCTGGTCGAAACGGCGTTTGAGTTCGTTGACGACGGCCTGGGCGCCGGGGACGCCGTCCTTGGCGGCGCGTTTGGCGGAGTTGTAGATGCTGAGGGCCGCGGTGTAGGCCTCGCTGCCGGCGGCGACGGCGGTGTCGTCCACGAGGCGGGCGAGGCTTTTGATTTCGCTGACGAAGCGGTCGAGCTGCTTCCAGAGGGCGAGGTCGCTCTTCATTTCGGCAAGGTCGAGATAGCGCGGCGCGAGGTCGGGCTGGGACTCGACGGCGGCGAGGGCGTCTTCGACGAAGTAGGAGCTCTGGCCGGTGATCTTCGGCAGGGTGCTGCGCTCGGCGGGGGTGAGGCCGATCGCGAAGGGCAGCAGGGCTTTGATCTCGCCGATCTTGGTGAGGATGGCGGTGACGTCGGCGTCCGACAGGCTGGCGGTGAGGTTTTCGTAGGGCATACGTGTGGCGTTGATTTTTGGTTTGTTGAGGTTTCCCGGGAAGACGACCGACGGAGGCAACTGGCATCCATCCAACCCGTTTCGAGAGGCGGTGTTTAGGCCTTCACGATATGGCGGTCAACTTGGAAGTTGCCCGCCGTATCAAACTCCGCAAGCAACCCTCTGATACCCTGTAAATTGCGACGAATCGCCCTTTATTTGCGAAGAACGGCGGAAGGAAAGGTCAGGCAGTATCTGGCGAAATTCCCGCGGGGAACGAAGCTCGCGGAATCGCCATTTTGGATTGCCCGGTGGGCGGGAATCGGCGATCGAAAGGACTGGGGAGCACCCCTTCAGCGGGTGTTACGATCTTGTCTCCGCAGCGGAGAGCCGTGAGGAGCGGATCTCACGAATGGCATTCCGGGTGGGCGCCAGCACTGCTGGTTGTCGGACGCAGCGTGGTGGTGGACCGTTTACGACCGGAACTCTGCTTCCGGCTCAAGGGTGTGCAGCATCGCAGGCCGGCCAACATCCTCCATCCCACGACAAGCAGGATCGCCGAGCAGAGCACGACCAGTGCCGTGCGCAATTGCGGGGCGCGGCCCGCATTCCCGGCTCGCGGAAACTCTTCCGCTTCTCCCGCCCGCACATCGTCAACGATCACACAACCTCCTCATTGGCTCCGGAGGAGCCGGTGAGCTGACGGCTGGAGAACGGCGCGACGGGGGATTTGAAAACAGTCCTTCTCGGCGTTGGTAGCGCGGGCACGATCACGATATCGGACGGCACCGTGACGGCCCAGTATCACACGCAGATCGGCTTGAGTTCGCCGGCGATGGTGAGACTGCCGTGGGCGCCCGGTGAGTATCCCACTCGGCACTCGGTGCCGAATACGAGGCGTTCGCGCCAATGTCGAGAGGTCGGAACCGACGAGTATCGACAGAATGCGTGAGTTTCACGATTTGGATCGATGTTTAGAGATTTGATGAACTCCCCCGGATGAGCGCGATCTGTGTCGGCACCGCACGCGCGTGGAATGCCCCTTTCGGCGAACGGCATCCTTCCTCGGCGAACAGCATCGATGAGAGGGAAGCGGGCCGCCGACCAGGCCACCATGATTCCCGGAGGCAAATTCCACACGGCTTGTGGGCGGCGAGAAACGATCGTTAAATGACGCCAACCCGCCGATCGTGAGCATGCCGAAAAAACGAGCCCCCCGGTCCTCCGATCCTCTCTGGTTCAAGGACGCTGTCATTTACGAAACCCACATCAAGGCATTCGCCGACAGCGATGGCGACGGGGTGGGCGACTTTCGCGGGATGATTGGCAAGCTGGACTACCTCCAGAATCTCGGCGTCACCGCGATCTGGCTGCTGCCGTTTTATCCCTCGCCGTTGCGCGACGACGGCTACGACATCGCCGACTATTTCAACATCAATCCGGCCTACGGGACGCTGCGCGACTTCAAGGCGTTTCTGCGCGAGGCGCACGAACGCGGGTTGCGCGTGATCACGGAGCTTGTGCTGAACCACACGTCGGACCAGAACCCGTGGTTTCAGGCATCGCGGCGTGCGAAGCCGGGCTCGCCGGAGCGCGAGATGTATGTGTGGAGCGATACGCCCGAGCGCTACCTCGACGCGCGCATCATTTTCCAGGACTTCGAGACGTCGAACTGGACGTGGGATCCGGTCGCGCGCGCCTATTACTGGCACCGGTTCTACTCGCACCAGCCGGACCTCAATTTCGAAAACCCGAAGGTGCACGAGATGCTCTTCAAGGTAATCGATTTCTGGTTCGGCATGGGAATCGACGGGCTGCGACTCGACGCCGTGCCGTATCTCTACGAGCAGGAGGGGACGAACTGCGAGAACCTGCCGGCGACGCACGCGTTCCTCAAAAAGCTCCGTGCGCACATCGATGCGAAGTTCCAGGACCGCATGCTGCTCGCCGAGGCGAACCAGTGGCCGGAGGACGCGGTCGCGTATTTCGGCGCGTCGAAGGATGGCGTGCTCGTCGGCGACGAGTGCCACATGTGCTTCCACTTCCCGGTGATGCCGCGGATGTTCATGGCGATCCAGATGGAGGACCGCTTTCCGATCATCGATATTCTGGATCAAACGCCGGTGATTCCCGAGAACTGCCAGTGGGGCATGTTCCTGCGCAACCACGACGAGCTCACGCTCGAGATGGTCACCGACGAGGAGCGCGACTACATGTATCGCGTCTACGCGACCGATCCGCGCGCGCGGATTAATCTCGGCATCCGGCGGCGGCTTGCTCCGCTGATGCTGAACAACCGCCGAAAGATCGAGCTCATCAACATCCTGCTGCTATCCCTGCCCGGCACGCCGATCCTCTACTACGGCGACGAAATCGGGATGGGGGACAACATTTTCCTCGGCGATCGCAACGGCGTGCGCACGCCCATGCAATGGAGTTCGGATCGCAATGCGGGCTTCTCCGACGCGAATCCGCAGCAGCTCTACCTGCCGGTGACAATCGACCCGGAGTATCACTACGAGACGGTCAACGTGGAGAATCAGGAGCGCAACGTCTCGTCGCTGCTGTGGTGGACGCGGCGCGTGATCGCGATGCGGAAGCGCTTCAAGGCGTTCGGCAGGGGCTCGATCGAGTTTCTGTATCCGGAGAACGCGAAGATTCTCGCGTTCATCCGCCGTTACGAGGACGAGGCGATTCTCGTGGTGGTGAACCTTTCGCGATTTTCCCAGGTGGTGGAGCTCGACCTCTCGGCCTGGGCGGGATTCACGCCGACGGAGGTTTTCAGCCAGAACCAGTTTCCGCTCATCAAGGAGACGCCGTATCTGCTCACGCTGAGCGCCTACGATCACCACTGGCTGGCATTGTCGCAATCGTCGGAGGTCGCGCACATGCCCGAGTCGCGACCGAGACCGGAACTGACCGGCCCCGTGACGTGGCCGTGGTTGAGCGGAGCGAAGGGACGCGCCTACCTCGAGAAGGACGTCCTGCCCGGATACATGCAGCATTGCCGGTGGTTCGGCGGAAAGGCGCGCTCGGTTCGCGTGATGAAGATTCGGGATTTCGTGAAGCTGTCCGGGGATGTGAATGGTGGACGGCTTGCGTTGGTGGATGTCGCCTACACCGACGGGCACTCCGAGACCTACGCGCTGCCGGTGCAGATTGCGCGGGGCGACATCGCGCGGCGGGTGCGGCAGGACTTTCCGCAAGCTGTGATCGCGCAGTTCGATGGAGGCGAAGACACCGTGGTTTACGACGCGATTTTCGAACCGCAGTTCCGTGCTGCGCTGTTTCGCGCGATGCAGCACCGCAAGTCGTCGAGAGGAGAGCATGGCGCGGTGATCGGCGAAGTCTCTCGCGCGTTTCGCGAGCGGCTGCCATCCGGCGAGGCGATGGCGTCCACCGTGCTGCGCGCCGAGCAAAGCAACACGTCGGTGCTCTACGGCAGCGACTTTTTCCTCAAGCTCTACCGCCGCCTCGACGAGGGTGTGAATCCCGACGTGGAGATCACGCGTTTCCTCACCGATTACGCCGGGTTCAACAACGTGCCCGCCTACGTCGGCTCCGTCGCCTACAAGGGCGACAAATCGGAACCGCGCGTGCTCGCGATGGCGGAGGTCTTTACGCAAAACCAGGGCGACGCCTGGACGATGACGCTCGACATCGTCGGGCAGTTCTTCGAGCGCGTGCTTACCGAAAAGCCGCCGCTCGGCAGCTACACGTTGCCGCGCCTTGTCGATCGCGACACGCGGCTCGAGTATCCGGCGGAATTTCTCGAGCTGACCGGCGGAGCGCTTGCGGAGCAGGTGCGCAGGCTTGGCGAACGCACGGCCGAGATGCATCTCGCGCTTGCGAGCAATCGCAGCGACAGCGCCTTTGCGCCCGAGCCCTACAGCGTGCTTTACCAGCGCTCCGTTTACCAATCGATGCGCAACATGCTGCGGCGGACGTTCCAGCTGCTCAATCGCACGATTCCGTCGTTGACCGAATCCGTGCGCGCTGACGCCGCGCTCGTGTGCGCGAGAGAGAAGGAACTGCTGGAGCGCGTGGGACGGCTGATCGGACGGAAAATCGACGCGAACCGCATTCGCATTCACGGGGATTATCATCTCGGGCAGGTGCTGCACACCGGACGCGATTTCGTAATCATCGATTTCGAGGGCGAACCGGCGCGCGCCTTGAGCGAACGGCGGATCAAACGCTCGGCGATGCGCGATGTCGCAGGAATGCTGCGGTCCTATCACTACGCGGTGCACACGGCGCTGCATCAGCAGGTGGCCGTGCGGGGAAGCGATGTGGAATCGATCATCCCGTGGGCGGACTGCTGGTATGAGTATGTAAGCCGCGGATTTCTTCACGCGTATCTGGCAAGGGCAGGGGACGCGGACTTCGTGCCGGACAATCCGGATGATCTCGAAGTCGTCCTCGATGCATGCCTGCTCGACAAGGCGGTCTACGAAGTCGCCTACGAGCTGAACAACCGGCCCGACTGGCTCATCGTGCCGCTGCGCGGGATCATTCAAATTCTGAACCGCTGAGCCATTTGCCCGGGAATCCGGGACGCCACCCCCCAATTTGGTGGCGCCCCGGGGTTTCCTTGTTCGCTGTGTCCGCACGCGCTGTGGGCGAATGCAGACCAGATCCGGAACCACCAACTCCCGGTGGAAAATGGTCTCCGCGTAAAAAAACGAGATTTCGCTGCGAAACCTGACAGACGATTCGCGGAAAATCTGCGTGGCCGCTCAGGCGACCCGCGTCATTGCGCTGATGATCGGCTTCACCAATGCGACAGCCAGCTCAGAGCAACCGACCGAGCACCTCGGCCGCCGTCTTGAAGTGCGTCTTGGCGACTTTTGAGAGAATCTCGGGGCCGCGGCCATCGACAAGCGTGCGGGCCACGGCTTTCACCTGCGCCGAGGCGCCACGCGGGATTTTCACGCCGAGTTCCTCGCTCGTCTTGTCCATCCAATCGATGAATTTCTCTCGCGCGAGAATGGACGCTGCGGCGACAGCATAGTCGCTTTCAGCCTTCGTCCGCTGCTCGAGCACGAGACCGCGGCCCTTTTCCATGAGCGCGCGCTGGATGACATGCTCGTTGGCGAATTTATCCGAAAGCGCGCGCGGACAATCCGGCTGCAACCCGCACAGGTTCTCGATCGCGCGGGCGTGGCCCCATGCGAGGAGTTTGTTGAGATTTCCGAACTTCTCGAAGAGCTGGTTGTAGCGCTCCGGGCCGATGAGGATCACCGTCTGCGGCGTCTTCGAGCGACGGATGATCGTCGCGAGTTCGCGCACTTTTTTGTCCGAGCCAATGTTCTTGCTGTCCTGCACCCCTGCGGCATTGAACTCACGCGCGATCCGTTCGTCCGTGTAGACCCCCGCCACGACAAGCGGGCCGAAGAAATCGCCCTTGCCGCTTTCATCGATTCCAAAGTGCGGCGCGAACTTCTCCGGCTCGAAAACCTCGTCGTAACCGAATCTCGCCTCGCCGAGCACCTGCGGCTCGAGCGTGAATGTGATGAAGTCCTCCAGTCCCTTGCCCTGCACGACGACCTTGGGTCCCTTTTCGTAGACGGCGACGTTCAGCCGATCCTTCCGCGCAGTGAAGATGGTGTAGGGTTTTTCCTCGAACTCGAAGTTCTGCGCGACCAGTGCCTCGCGCAGCAATTGCACCTGGCCGGGCGTAAGCGGCGACGTGTAAACGGAAGGACTTGGCATGGACTGGAGGCCAACGTAGCGGATCGCTCCCGGGAAAGACACGAAGAACGAAGGCCTCCACGGATCGAAGTCCCGGCCAACGACAACCCTGCGACGAGCCTCAGCCCGCCGCAGGGGAAAAGCTCCACCGAATCACTTCCCTGTCAGTGACAGATTGTAAACGTAGGTCGGAGTTCCGTTGAACGTAACTGTCAGCGTCGTCTTGAGTTTCTTTCTCTTCCTGCCTTTTGGCTCGACGATCATCGTCAATTTCTGGGCGATCACGAACCCGGGGGTCACCGCACGGTGTGTCTTGCTCACCAGTTTCGAGGCGTTCGGGATTCGGTATTTCCCCTTTCCAGCGAATGTTCCCTCGTCCAGACCGACTCCCAAAGAGGCTGTTGGTCGATGCCTTTCGCTTTCGCTGGAGTCGGATCGTGGTGGCCCAGGGCACGGTGCCCATGGCAGAGATTTCCCCGGAGAGGGTTGCTTTCGCCGTTTTTCCACTCTTCGCCACGGCAAACTTCACCGCCGCCGTCAGGGGGTAGGAGTATCCATAGGCGACGATGGTTCCGGAGCCCCGGTAGGTGCCTTTGAATTCCGAAAAGTCAGCGTCCCTGGCCGCCCACGCATTTGCGAGCAACGCCAGCGAGGCGAAAGCTGCAGGAATGATCTTCACAGCTTCCCGGTAAGTTTGAGGTTGTAAACGATATATTCGGCCCCGTCGACAAGCACTGTGATGCGGACCTTCATTGCCTTTTTCTTTTTGCCCTTGGGCTTGACGGTCATCGACACCTTCTGGGCCAGAGTCGCCATCTCCACCGTTGACTGGGCATTGGTCTCAAGCTTCGAACCCTTCGACACTTTATATCGGCCCGCAGCCATGTAGATTTCCGCGGTGCTGATTCCGACGATATTGTTCGTCGTCATCTTCCCTTTCTTTTTGAGTTGGAGTGTGACGTTCCATGGCACGCCGCTACTTGCACTGATCAGACCCGACAGCTTCACTTTTGCTGTCTTCCCGTGCTTCGGGACATTAAACTTCACCTTGGCCGTGAGGGAATAGGGGGTTCCGAAGGCAAGGATCGTTCCCTGTCCCGAGTAACTTCCCGCAAGTTCCGAGAAGTCGACCGTTTTCGCCGCCCACGCATTCGTGAGCAACGCCATCATTCCTGCCACCAACACCACTGGTAATGTTTTCATCGAGGGCATGGTATTTCCCTGCGACCTTTTATGTCATCAAAATATAAGCCAGCATCCCGCGGTGGGATAACTCCCAGGATCTATTCGTCGTGCATGGAAGCCAGGTTTGAGGTCCTCTCGACCTCGCAGCCCAGATCCCTATGGTTTCGCGAACCATGCATCGCTTGAAATCTCCATCGTCCATGTCCCGGCTCGTCGCATGGTATCGCCAGAATGCCCGCGATCTCCCATGGCGACGCACACGCGATCCCTACGCGGTGCTGGTTTCGGAATTCATGGCGCAGCAAACGCAGATCGCCACCGTGGTGGGCTATTACGAGCGGTGGATGAATCGGTTTCCGAGCGTTCGCGCGCTCGCCAAAGCGGAGGAACCGGACGTGCTCGCGATGTGGCAGGGACTGGGCTACTACTCACGGGCGCGGAATCTTCATCGCGCAGCGAAGGCAATCGTGGAGCGGCACGGCGGGGTTGTGCCCGACGACCTGGAGGCCCTGCGGGCGCTGCCGGGGATCGGGGAATACACGGCCGGTGCCGTGATGGCTTTTGCATTCGATCGTGCGGCGCCGGTGGTCGACGCGAACGTGGCACGCGTGTTTGCGCGGGTCATTGACCTGCAGGAGCCGATCGAGTCCGCCGCCGGACGGCGGGCAATGCGCGAGGCGGCGCTGGCATTGCAACCGGAAACGGGAGCGGGAGAGTTCAACTCCGCGCTCATGGAACTGGGCGCGCTTGTGTGCAAGCCGCGCAATCCGCTGTGCCCGGAGTGTCCGATTCGCGGAGCATGCCGCGCGCGGGATCCCGAGTCGCTGCCGAGGAAGAAGGAACGTCCCGTCACGACGAAGGTGACCGAGCGCCGGGCGTTTATCGTCGAGGGTGATCGAATCCATCTCGCGAAGTCGGATGGACGCTGGAAGGGCATGTGGATTCTGCCGGAGACCGATGTCGCGGGCGAGGTGCTGCATGTGGAGACTTATCCGATCACGCGGTTTCGGGTGCGAATGGAGGTCGTGGCGTCGCCGCCCGCTCCGGGCCTCACCGCGTTTCGGCTCGACTCGCTCGATGACGTCGCGATTCCGTCGCCGCATCGCCGGGTCATTCGTGCGCTTGCGGGTGCGCGGGGCAGCGTGCATCCTGAGGCATGACGAAGTTCGAGACCGTTCCTGATGCAAAGGGCCATTTCGGGCCCTATGGCGGCGTGTTCGTGCCGGAAACGCTGATGACTCCGCTTCAGGAACTCGAGCGCGAATATCTCGCCGCGCGGGAGGATCCGGCCTTTCACGACGAACTTCGCGACCTGCTCACGAATTACGTCGGACGACCGACGCCGCTCTATTTCGCCGAGCGACTTACCGAGCATCTCGGCGGCGCCAGAATTTACCTGAAGCGCGAAGACCTTCTTCACACGGGCGCGCACAAGATCAACAACGCCGTCGGCCAGATTCTGCTCGCGAAGCGCATGGGCAAGAAGCGGATCATCGCCGAAACGGGCGCGGGTCAGCATGGTGTGGCAACGGCGACGGTGGCCGCGCGCTTTGGCTGCGAGTGCGTGATTTACATGGGCGCCGTCGACATGGAGCGGCAGGCGCTGAATGTCGCGCGCATGCGATTTCTCGGCGCGGAGGTCGTGCCGGTCACTGCCGGGCAGGCAACGCTCAAGGAGGCGGTCAACGAAGCGATGCGCGACTGGGTGACGAATGTTCGCAGCACGCACTACATTCTCGGCACGGCCTACGGAGCGCATCCGTATCCGATGATGGTGCGTGATTTTCATCGGGTGATCGGCGACGAGGCGCGGCGGCAGATTCTCGAACGCGAAGAGCGTCTTCCAGATTTGCTCGTGGCCTGCGTGGGCGGCGGCAGCAACGCAATCGGCCTGTTTTACGCATTCCTCGCCGATGAATCGGTCAGGATGGTCGGCATCGAAGCGGGCGGGCGCGGCATTCATCCCGGCGAACACGCGGCGCGGTTTCAAGGCGGGCGCCTCGGCGTGTTGCAGGGCGCCAAGACCTGGCTGCTCGCAAACGAGGACGGTCAGATCGAGCTCACGCACTCCGTTTCCGCGGGCCTCGACTACGCCGCAGTGGGTCCCGAGCATTCGTGGCTCCGCGACATCGGACGGGCCGAATACGATTTCGCCACGGACGACGACGCGCTGGGGGCGTTCCAATTGCTGGCGAAGGTGGAGGGAATCATCCCGGCGCTGGAATCCGCGCACGCTATCGCGCACGTCATCAAGATCGCGCCGAAAATGAGCTCCGACCAGATCATCATCGCCAACCTCTCAGGGCGAGGGGACAAGGACGTCAATCAAGCCGCGAGGATCCTGCTGGGCGTCGAGGCGAGCTGAGGATTGCGTGGGAGTTGGCCGGATCAGGCCAATGTTCCGTCGACCTTGAGATCATCGCCGATTCGCTCGAACCGCACGTCCCGCAGACGACGCTCCGACGATTCCAGGGCTCCGCGACCCGCGATGGCGGAAATCGATCCACCCAGAAACTTCGGCGCGACATAAAACACCGCCCGATGGACGAGCCCGCGGTCGAAGGCTTCGCCAAGGGTTTGCCCGCCACCTTCGATCAGCACCGACGTGATGTTCCGTCGGCCGAGCTCCCGAAACGTTTGTGCGAGGGATTGCTTCCGGAACACGAGGGTGGACGCGCGGTGCTCGTCGGTGAACAGGTGCGCGTCGCAAGGCAGGTCCCCACGCCGGCTCCACACGACCCGCCACGGCTGACGGCCGGAAACGCCGCGCAGGGTGAGATGGGGATTGTCGATCCGCACCGTGTTGCCGCCGACGAGGATTGCGTCGACCTGCGCACGGAGCCGCATCGCGTCCTGTCTCGATGCTTCGGTGGTGATCCAGCGCGCTTCGGGGTGCGAGCCGATGCGGCCATCCAGCGACATCCCGCACTTTGCGATGACGTAAGGCATGCCGGTCGTGATCCAGTGATTCCACGCGACATTCAAAGCCGCGCACTCCCCGGCCAGAACGCCATCGGTCACTTCGATGCCGGCTGCGGCGAGCAATTTCCTGGCACGGCCGGCGTGCGACGGATTCGGATCGGTCGCGCCGTAAACGACCCTGCCAAAGCCCGCCTTGATGATGGCATCGGTGCAGGGCGGGGTTCGGCCGTGCGTCGAGCAGGGTTCGAGCGTCACGTAAAGGGTCGCCCCGGCGGCCTGTGCGGGACTTCTCAGCGCCCGAATCGCCTCGATCTCCGCGTGCGGCTGGCCGGCCGCGCGATGATATCCCCGGGCCACGATGCGATTCCCCCTCACAATCACCGCACCCACGGCCGGATTCGGACTGGTCAGGCCAAGCCCCTTCCTTGCCTCAGCCAGCGCGGCCCGCATGAACTGTTCATCAGCCTCCGCGTGTGCTATCATTTCACACAAACCTCCCCGATCATGCGCCTCACCCTCCAGCAGAAAGAGCAGTTTTTTCACGAAATGCGCGAGCTGCTCGCCAGCGGTCGTTCGTTTGGCGAGTCCCTCGAAGTTCTCTCCACGACGCGCACGCGCTCGATCCGCGAGGTGGCGAAGCGGATGCAGCAAGCCGCCGACCGCTCGATGGACGCGGCTTTCGAAGCGGCGGGTGAGGTGTTCACCCCGCTCGATCGTGAAGTCGCACGCGGCGGCGAGCTTTCTGGAAAACTCGAAGTCGCGATGGGCTATCTCGCGAAGTATTACAGCACGATGCATCGCACGCGGCAGCAGATGCTGGTGCACTCGGCGTATCCGGTCTTTATGGTGCATGCGGCCGCTGTGTTGCTGTCCGTGCCGCTGTGGGTGGGGCAGGGATTCGGAGCGTTTCTCGCGAGTGCAGCCACCATTTTGGGAGTCTTCTATGCAGTGGTCGCCGTCGCGTGGCTGTTGACGACTCTCGCCCTGCGATTCGCCCACTCGAACCCGCTGGTCGATCAAATCATCCAGCGACTCCCGGTTTTTGGAAAAACGCGGGTCGCACTGGCCGGGTCGCGCTTCTGCCTGATCATGGGCATTCTCGTGAAGGGCGGCGGAAGCATCCTGAATTCCATGAGCCGCGCAGCGCTCGCCAGCGGGAGCGCGCTGTTCCGGGCTGGCGCAGAGCAGGCTGTTGTGGCGGTGCAGAATGGGGGCGCTCTGGGGGCCGCAGTGGCGAAAACGCAGGCTTTTCCGGAGTCCATCGACCGCGCATTTCAGATTGGCGAGGTGTCCGGACGCCTCGGTGAGGAAATGGAGCGCCAGGCGGATCGCTACGTCGAGCAGTTCGGCGTTCGCATGGAAGTGCTCACCAGCTGGCTGACGAAATTCCTCTACATGGCGATTTTGCTGGGGATCTTTTACATGATTCTCACCCAGATCCTCGGGATGTTCCAAATGCCGGCTGGCTTGGAATACGACGGATTCATCCACTGACAGGTCATAGTTCCTTTTCGGCGAAAGCTCGCGTCGCAGTGCGCCATATTGACTCGGATTGCAAACTCGTCTCGTCTCGACGAATGGGTCATATTGACTCATATGGTGATTTGATCGCGTCGGCGATGTATTCATAAAAATCTTATTTATAGATACTTATGAATCGGATCTCGCCAGCAATGCTCCCGGCACACTTGAAGCTAAATAATGTCTCGAGAGAAACAACCAACTTCAGGAGGAAAGAATTATGAGACTTGTAAGCTACAAACCCCAATTAACCCCATGGTCGTCCTTCGACCGTCTGGCGTCACTCCGGGATCTGTTTGACTCGGCGTTTCAGCTCGCCAATCAGGCGCCGCTTTTCGGCCCCGATCGCGGGTGGATGCCGGCCCTCGACATCTACGAGGATGACGATCGGATCACGGTTCGTCTCGAGGCGGCGGGAATGAAGAAGGAGGACTTCGACATTTCCCTGCACGATGACAACCTCACGATCTCCGGCGAACGGAAGGTCGAGAATCGGGACGGCGAGAGCTTCCGGAGCGAGCGGTTCTTTGGAAAATTCTCCCGGACCTTTACGCTTCCGGCGCAGGTGAAGGCCGACAAGGTCAAGGCCACCTACAAGGATGGCGTGCTGACCATCGACCTGCCGAAGGCCGACGAGGCGAAGCCGCACAAGATCACGGTCGACGTCAAATAATCATCGAAGGGAGGCGAAATCACCATGAGCGAAATCGTCAAAAGAGAGACCGCGCCCGTGAAGCGCGCGGAACGGGTGGAGACCGTATCTCCGGTGGTCGACATCCATCAGAACGCCGATGGCTACGTGCTCGAGGTCGAGATGCCCGGCGTCTCGAAGTCCGGGGTGGAAATCACGTTCGAAGACGGCAAGCTGACGCTTACCGGACATCGCACGGACATCCCGACTGAAGACGCCGTGTATCGCGAGTCCTCGGACGCCGACTATCGTCGCGTGTTCGACCTTGATCCGACCGTTGACTCCTCGCGCATCGAGGCTTCGATCGATCAGGGTCTGCTGACGGTGAAGCTTCCGAAGGCGGAAGCCGCCAGGCCACGCAGAATTCCCGTCGCGTAAACGGCGACGCACCGATGCCCGCGGGGTTCCCACGAAACCTCGCGGGTTTTTCATATCCGGAGGTGGCGTTGAACCGTGGCGGTCGCTACGGTCGCGGGGTGCGCACTTTTTTGGAGATCACGGACGTTGCCTTTGGAGGCAAGGCGGTAGGCCGGCTGGACGACGGCCGGGTTTGCTTTGTGCCGGATGCACTGCCGGGCGAGAGGGTCGAAGTGCAGATTGTTCGACAGACAAAGCGGTTTGTCGAAGCGACGCTCGTGCGCGTGTTGGAGGCGTCGCCCCATCGTGTGAAGCCGCCATGTCCCTACTACGGCGTGTGCGGTGGGTGTGTTTATCAGCACGTCAGTTACGAGACTCAGGTCGGGCTCAAGAAGAACCAGGTCGCGCAGGTCCTGCAGCGTCTGGGAGGGGTGAAGAATCCGTTGGTTCGCGAGGCCATTCCATCGCCCCTGCCGTATGGCTATCGAAATCGAATCACCGTGCACCGCCGCGCGGGCCGGATCGGGTTTCACCGCCGCGATGGCCGGGGACTCGTTGACATCGAGGCCTGTTTGCTCGCTTCGGATGCGGTCAACGCGCTCCTGGCCGGGTTGCGCCGTGAGCCGTTTCGCGAAGGGGCACGAACGCTGCGGGAGCATCGGGAGCGCCAGGGCTTTCATCAGACCAATGACGCCGTCGCTAAACAGTTGCTCGAGGTCGTCGAGGAGGCGTGCGAAGGAGGGGAGATTCTCGTGGACGCATTTTGCGGCGATGGGTTCTTTGCGCGACATCTTGCCGGGAAATTCCGACGCGTCATCGGCATCGAGTGGAACCCGCGAAGCATCGAGCAGGCGCGCAGATTGGCGCCGGAGAACGTGGCGTTCGTCGAAGGCGATGTCACCGAGCAACTCGCCGCCGTGCTCGAGAGCTTGAGCGGGAAGGGGACCGTGATTCTCGACCCGCCTGCGCAAGGCGTTGATGCGCGGGTGATCGACATCTTGCGAACTTCGGAAGTTGCGAACATCGTTTACGTATCGTGCAATCCGGCAACCCTCGCGCGCGACATCAAGCTGCTCGGGTTTGATCTTGCCGCCGTGACCCCGCTCGACATGTTCCCGCAAACCGCCGAGGTGGAAGTGGTCGCTGTGCTCCGCCGCTCCGCCTGATTCCTGATTTCGCGGCCGAATTTGATCGCAAGGGCGATTCATGTGCTCGCAAACCTCGCCGACAACGGCTAAGCAGGTGTTGTCCCGTGAATCGACTTCTCCTCGAAATCGGCCGCTCCCAGCGGCTCGCCGTGGTTCATGAACTCAAACGTTCCGGTGGACTGCCGGTGAAGGAACTCTCACGCCGGCTCGGGATGAGCTACATGGGCGTGAAGCAGCACTGCATCGAACTCGAGCGGGCCGGGTATCTCGTGACGTGGAGAAATCCGAAGCCGGTCGGTCGCCCGGAAATCATCTACCGACTCAGCAGAAAGGCGCACGAGCTGTTTCCCGTGCAGTCGAACGAAATGCTCCTCGACGTGCTCAAGGCCTCGCGCTCGCTTTTCGGTCCCACGACGCCGGGAAAATTGCTCTTCATTCATTTTCGCAACCGCACCGACGGCTACCTGAGACGGGTGAGAGGAGACACGCCGGTCGAGCGTGCGAAATGGCTGGCCCGCCACCGGGATCGCGAGGGATGCCTCTCCACCGTGGAGGAGGGACCGCCGTTGCGAATCATCGAGCGGCACAGTCCGATTCTCGAACTCTTCGAGGCCTTTCCCGAAGCGGAAAACATGGAGCGCGAGATGATCGAAAAGGTCGTTGGCGGCAGGGTGCGGCGGCAGGCGACGGTGACAGCGGGGCTCTACGAGTGTATCTTCGAGATCGTGACCTGAAAGCGGCGGCGGGGGAACCATGACCCAAACCACAGACGAACCCCTGATATGACTGGAACGACCCAAACCGTGCGCATTCTTTCCGGATCGACCCACTCCGGAAAACAGGCCGTTTACATCACCGGCAGCCCCGAGGGCCTGCGTCATCTCGCGGAACTCCTGCGCGATCTGGCGGAGTCACCCGGCGAGAACGGCTCGTTTATCAAATTCGAGCGCGGGCAGGAGAACTACGCGTTCGCGACCGACGACTCGGTCGACGTTTTCGAAATTCATTGCGCGGAGCACCCGCCGCAGCCGCATTAGGCGTTTGCCGCTTCCTCCGGCAGTTCCGCGGGAGCGCAGGGAATTTCCACGCGGAAAATGGACCCCACCGGCTCACGACGGCGATAGGAAATGGTCCCGCCCATCGTCTCGAGAAGTCGTTGCACAAGGGCGAGGCCGACACCTTCGGAAGGCTCGTTTGCGGTCGGACGGTTCGTGATTCCGCTGAAGCGCTGAAATAAACGCTTCTGGTCGCTCTCGGAGATTCCGATGCCCTCGTCGCGGACCTCCAGGATCAACCGCCCGTCGGTGTATTCGAGGTGAATTTCAACCGCCCTGCCGCTCGGTGAGTATTTCACCGCATTCGAGACGAGGTTGCCGACAATGCGGCGGAAGAGATGCACGTCGAGGAGGAAGGGCTCGCTGGTGGCGGATCCACTGTGGAAAAGCGAAATTCCTTTCAATTCCGCCGCCGCATGCCAGCTCGAGTCGATCACGGCTCGCAGGGCATCGACGTCGGTGACGGACGGTGATCCGCCGAGGTGCCCGTTCGCGGCGCGATAGGCCTCCATCAAACTCGCAATCAGTGCGCTGGAGGTGTCGGCGATATTCCGGATCTCGCTGAGCATTTCGCGAATCTCCGGATCACTGTCCACCGGCAGCAACGCCTCGATGGCCTCGGCCAGGCCGTCGATCGTCGCCACGGGACTGCGCAAATCGTGCGCGGCGAGCGCGAGCACGTCATCCTGCTCGGCGGCTCGCGCATGGAGTCGCGAGACCTCCTCGAGCATCGCGGCAAGCTCGGAGCGCATTTTGCCGCGCTCGTTGATCAACTGGCGCTGCGTGATGTCGCTGACCCGTGTGACCCGCGCCAGCGTCTGCAATACCAGCTCGTGATTCCTCCGCAGGGTCTCCAGTTGCTCCGTTTTTACCCGCGCCGAGCCGCCCTCGGTCTCCACGCTCTCCAGCACGGAAAGCAGGTGCTTTTCCTCCGCAAATAGTTGGGCAGGGGGAGACATCGTGGCGCGCATCACTCGGGTTCGACGGGCACGATCTTCCACGGAACCCGGCACCCTTCGAGGAGTTCCTCACCCGCTTCGCGCATGAGCTCGAGATCGGCGATGTAATGCCACTCGACGGTCACCCGCGCACCGGCGTCCACTTTCGCGGCGAGAAGGCGAAGGATGTCGAGGAGCGACTTCGTCGACCCCGTATTGAGATACCAAAGCTTCAGACTCACCCGATAATCACCGCCGGGCTGGAAATTCCCGTCGATCCAGCGTTTTACCTGCCCAAAAAACTCCGCGACGTCCTCCGGATAGGACTCGCCTTCGAGCGAGAGAGTCCCCGTTTCCGGTGCATAATGCACCTGAGGCGTGCTTTCGCTGGCTGGAATTAGCCACTCCATCGACATCCCGTTAATTGTGGGGCACCCGCACGGTCATTGAAAATAAGAATTTATCGGGTCCGCGCTCCTTCAGAGAAATCTCGGGGAAGATTTTCGACTTACGCGAGAGATCAATGAGGCCAAGCCCGGAACTGCCCGCCTCGGAGGTTCCCTGATGGAGGCGCTCCATGTAGAGGGCGCGAAGTTGGGCCGGATCGAGCGCCCGCAGGCGGTCGAACTCGGCGCGCAGAGCTTCCGCCCGGGCGGCGTTCACGAGGTTTGAGGCCCCGATTGCGATGTAGTTTTCCTCGATCCTCGCGAAAATCGTGCCAACTCCGACCCCATCGGCACGTTCCGCGGAATGCCGGGCAATGTTTTGCGCCATTTCCACGAACAGGCCGAACAACGCGAGCCGGGACTGCATGGTGAGGTTGCTTCGCTCGCGGAGGATTCTTCCCGCGTCGGCGATCGCCCGGGAGGTCATTGGCCCTTCGAGCCGGAAGAGCTCGTCGCCGTATTCCGTCCCATTGACCGCGGATGGCGGAACCTCCGGCTCGGGGAGCGAGAACGGCTGTAGTCCGATGAGCGTGATATCATCCCGCTGCTTCGCGCCGCCGCGAAAATTCTGCAGCGATGCCGAGACGTGCCGCGCCTGCTGGGAAATCGGGGTGGTCTGCAGCGAGCTGAGCAACTCGCGAAGGCGGCGGCGATCGTAGATCGCGCGCAAGTGGTTCGGCTGCTGGAGGAGGCCGTCGGTTTGCAGATAGAGCGCCAGCTGGGGATGACGGGGGATCCGGTGCTGGGTGAACTCGATCATTTCCGGCTCGAGCGCTCCGCCGCCAATCCCGTGGTGATCCCCTCCGATCTCGCCAAACTCCGGCTCGCCCGTGGTCGGGATGAACCACCAAAGGGGGCGGTTTGCCCCGGCGAAGATCACCTCGTCGCAATCGATCCGGATGAGCGCGATCTCCATGCCATCGCGGTTTCCGGCTCCCTCGTCGGAGTTCTGCCCGAGTGCCTGGCGGACGCGCTGATGAATCGCCGACAAAATCTCCGCCGGCTCGAGCATTTGCTCCTCGACGATCGTGTGTTCGAGCAGCAGGTAGCCGATCATCGACATGAACGCTCCCGGCACGCCGTGGCCCGTGCAATCGACCACCGCGCAGATCCGCTTCGTGCCGACCGTCGCGCACCAGTAGAAGTCGCCGGAGACAATGTCGCGCGGTTCGTAGAGGACGAAATGGTCGCCGAGGGTTTCCTGCAACTGCCGCGGCGAGGGGAGGATCGCGTGCTGGATGCGACGGGCGTATTGCAGGCTGCTGAAGATTTTTCGATTCGCGTTTTCCGATTCGTCGCGGGCCCGCTGCAAATGACGGGCGATCGATTCCCGCATTTCCATCTCCGCGACAACCTTGTCGATCACCCGGTTGTATTGCGTTGCGATCTGGCCCACCTCCGTGAACGGCTCGAACGACACCCGCTCGGTGAATTCGCCCTTGTAGCTGTGGTGCGCCATTTCGTTGAGCAGGTCGATGATCTCGGTGCTGGCGCCATGCTCGGAGACATTCAATCCGACGAGCTCTAGATCCGCGTCCACCCGCAGGGGATGGAGTTTGTTGATCGCAAAAAGCACCGCCCAGCCCACGCCGAATGCCCAGGCGAAAAACACGCTCACGCCAAGAAGTTGAATGCCGAGCTGCTCCCAGCGTCCGAGTCCCGTATCGAGCACCTCGAGATTGCCAAAGATGGCGACTGCCAGCGTGCCCCAGACGCCGGGCACGCCGTGGGCGGCGGAAGCTCCGACCACATCGTCGATGCGCAGTGCTTCGAGCGCGAGCACTGTGAGATAGGACAGCACGCCGCCGATGAATCCCACCAGCAGCGCGGATGCGGGTGACATGGCCTGGCAGCCGGCGGTGATCGCCACCAGACCGCCTACGCAGCCGTTCAGCGCCGGGGGAAGCTCGGGAAGTTTCTTGTGAGGCCAGACCGACACCAACGCACCGATAAACCCCGCCGCGCCACCGAGCACCGTGTTGAGCAGGATGCCGGGAACGGCGTCGGTCAACGCGAACGTGCTTCCGCCGTTGAATCCAAACCAGCTCACGAAGAGCACGAGCACGCCGATCGTGGAGATTACGAGGCTGTGTGAACTCGCGAGCGAGTGCTTGATGTCAAACCGCCCGATGCGCGGTCCCAGAATGATCACCGATGCGAGCGCGACCCATCCGCCCACGCCGTGAACGACCGTCGAGCCCGCAAAATCCCGAAAGCCGAGCTGGTGAAGCCAGCCGTTCTGGTTCCACGCCCATCCTCCGGCGATCGGGTAAAGAAGACCCGACACGACCGCCGTAACAATGAGATACGAGGCGAAGCTCATGCGCTCGGCCACGGCACCGGAGACGATCGTCGCCGACGTGGCGCAGAACATGAGCTGAAAGATGAAAAAGACGAGAGCACTGGGGGCTGTGACGGATTCCAGGAAAAAATCCGAGATGCCGACCCAGCCCGTCGGGGAGTTCCCGAACATCAGCGCGAATCCGGACACCCAAAACAGAATCGCCGCGACGCAGAAGTCGCACAGATTCTTGATCGCGACGTTGATCGAGTTCTTCGATCGAACGAGACCGGCCTCGAGCATGCAGAAGCCGATCTGCATGCACATGACCAGCGCCGCGCTGGCGAGCACCCAAAGAAAATTGACGGAGTCCGTCATTGTTTGGGGGGCAAAATACCGTTCGGTGTCCGCTGTTGCGAGCTACTCGATGAAGCCCCAGCGCTTCGTGAACGGCCAGAACACGACAAACGCCTTGCCGGTGACGTTGCGCTCCGGAACGATGCCCCAATAGCGGCTGTCGGCGGAGTTGCTGCTGTTGTCACCCAGCGCAAAGAAGCAGTCGGGAGGAACCGTAAACGTGATGGAAGGTTCGTCCAGATAAGCCCCCTGGCCATTTGAATAACCGCTGTAGCCGTCCTTCGAGGCCATCACGCGTTGGAAAACCTTTTCCTCGGCCAGCTTGCCGTTCACGTAGAGATTCGGCGGATCGATGCGCAACTCATCACCCGGCAGGCCGGCAAGCCGCTTGATGTAGTGCTGCGAGCCCATGTTTCTCGGAAAGCCCGGCGCACTCTCGATGCCGTGAATGCCGGTTGTCTTGAAAACGAAGACATCGCCGCGATGGGGGAACGCGAAGTTGTAGGCCAGCTTGTTGACGAGAACGAAATCCCCGTTGTCCACGTAGCCCCGCACGATCGGCTTTCCTTTTTTGAGCCTGACGCCCGGCCTGATGCCGAAGGTCCGCTCGACGATCGCCATGGGCGCAAACACGGTGTATTTGCTGCGGAGGCCGTGGATGTCGGTAAACGTGAAGTAATTGAGGACCGAGCGTTCCTCCATCGCGACGACCTGGTCGTCCTCCTTGGCCACGACGTTGAGGAACGTGCGTCCGCGGACAACGAAGTCGAACGCGCGAGCCAACGGATTGGGCAGCGGCTGGTCCTGGCGCAGAACCTTGCCGGTGAGCCCGTAAAGCGTCGGCTGCATGGAGCCGGTGGGGATCTTGAAAGGCTCGACGAGATACGCGCGCACTCCGGCGGCGATCACGATCGCGACGAGCAGCACCTCCACGTTTTCACGGATGCCGGCATGGGATCTCGGCGGCGCGATTTTGCCGACCACATCCTCGAGTTCCTTGATGCGTGCGGAAACCGCCTGCCGATCCCGTTGCCTCGCCGCGCGCTCGACGAGAGCGACGTGGTGTTCGATCTTTTCGACTTCCTCCTTTGTGAGAAGGTCGAATCGATACCGAACGACGCGACGGGCCGCCTCGCAATAGTGGCGGGCTTCCTTGACATAACGCGGCGTGAAGAACATGGAGTGCGCACCATTAGCCGAGGGCCGAATGATACGAAAGGACAATTTGGACGAGCGATTGATCGAGATGGCGCGGGAGGTCGTCGCCGACACGCTGGACGAGCTGCCGGCGGAGATTGGCGAGCCGGTTTCGCGGGTGTCGGTGTTTGTCGAACTCGAGCCTACGCACGAGGATTGGCTGAATGGCATCGGCCGCGACTGGCTCGGCATTTTCGAGGGGGCGGAGCATTCCTATTCGGAATACCCGACCCCGCCGCGAATCCGGCTGTGGGTGCGGAACCTCTGGGACTTTGCGTCGAAACGCGAAGATCGCTTCCGCGAAGAGGTGCGGGTCACGCTCCTCCACGAGATCGGACACTACCTGGGCCTCGACGAGGAGGGCGTCGCCCGCCTCGGTCTGGAATAACGGCTACGAGGGCAGGGGGAACCGCGCGGTGAAGGCGGTGACCCGGCGACGGATTTCCGCGAGCGCGGTCCCATTGCCGCGCGCCTCGAGCGCCGCGTGAATGAGGTCGGCGATTTCCATCATCTCCTCCTCCTTCATGCCGCGGGTCGTCATGGCCGGCGTGCCAATGCGAATGCCGCCCGTCTTGCTGATCGGCTCGGTATCGAACGGGATCGCGTTCTTGTTTACCGTGATTGCCGCCTGGTCGAGCGTGGTCTGTGCCTCGACACCGGTAATCCCGCGCGGGCGCAAATCAACGAGCATCACGTGATTGTCGGTGCCGCCGGAGCAAATCGTGTAACCGAGCCGTGTGAGGCTTGCGGCGAGGGCCTTCGCGTTGGAAACGATCTGCTGCGCATATTCCTTGAAGGCCGGCTGCAACGCCTCGTGCAGGCAGACCGCCTTCGCGGCGATGATGTGCATGAGCGGACCGCCCTGCACACCGGGGAAGACAAGCGAGTCGACCTTTTTGGCGTATTGCTCCCGGCACAGGATAAGGCCGGCGCGCGGGCCACGCAGGCTCTTGTGCGTGGTCGTGGTGACGAAATCCGCGTAGGGCACGGGGCTCGGGTGGACGCCGCCGGCGACGAGCCCCGCGATGTGCGCCATGTCGACGAAGAGATACGCGCCGACCGAATCCGCAATCTCGCGCATGCGCTTGAAATCAATGATCCGCGGGTAAGCCGAGGCGCCCGCCGTGATCATGCGCGGCTTCACCTGGTTCGCGAGTTCCGCGAGGGCATCGTAGTCGATGCAGCCCGTTTCCGGGCTCACGCCGTAGTGGTGCACTTCGTAGAGCTTGCCGGAGAAATTCGCCTTGTGGCCGTGGGTGAGATGGCCGCCGTGCGCGAGATCCATCGTAAGAATCCGGTCGCCCGGCTGGAGGACCGAAAAATAGACGGCCGTGTTTGCCTGCGAGCCGCTGTGCGGCTGGACGTTCACGTGTTCCGCGCCGAAGAGCTTCTTCGCGCGCTCGATGGCGAGCGACTCGACGACATCGACATGCTCGCATCCGCCATACCACCGGCGGCCGGGATATCCCTCGGCGTATTTGTTTGTGAGGCAGGAGCCCTGAGCCTCCATCACCGCACGGCTCGTGTAGTTTTCGGAAGCGATGAGCTCGATGTGCTCGGCCTGGCGGCGGGCCTCGGCGTGAATGGCGTCGGCGATCTCGGGATCGACAGCCTCGACGTGCGGAAGGGTCTCAGAGGATTCGGTGATCATGGGCGATTGTTGGTCAATGAATTTCAAAATGGAAGGCAGGGCGCGCTTGATGGTGTCCTTGCAACGTGCATACACCTCGCGGCCCTGGCCAATGGGATCCGGCACATCGAGAGGCGTCTCCTCGAACTCCCGCAGCAGGCGCACCTTGCCGGCGGCCTGCGGGAAAAGCAGCTCCAGCATTCGGCGGTGGTCACGGGTCATGGCGAAAATCCAGTCGGTTTTCTCCAGCAATTCCTCGGTGACCGGCTGGCTGCGCTGGTGGGAGATGTCGATTTGCTCCTCTTCCTTGAGAACCTGGATTGCGTCGTAGCTGGGTGCCTGACCCCGGCCCGCGCTCACGCCCGCAGAGGCGATCTCGAGGTCCTTGCGATCCTTCGTCATTGCGCGGAAGAGCCCTTCCGCCATTGGGCTTCGACAGACGTTTCCAGTGCAGACAAAGAGGATGCGTTTCATTCGGACACGCGAGTCCACGAAACTAGAAGCTGTCGCCGGCAAGTCAATGCCGGCGGCGGGTCATCTTTCGCCTACACCAGCGACCAGGGGCTCCGCATCGCGCGGGAGCGCATCCGATTCGCCACCTCGTCGCCGATGAATTCCTCCTTTACGGGGTCCCAGCGCAGGGGGCGATTCAGGCGCATGGCGATGTCGGCGATCAGGCACACGGTGTTTGTGCGGTGGCCGTAGGAGACGTCGGCCACGGGCCTGGAGCCCTTGCGGATCGCCTCGAAGAAATCGGTGTGGTGATTCGTGCTCTTCTGCACGCGCTTCGCGTTCGCCGGGAGTGCCTCCGAGAGCAGCTTTGGATCGGAGGCCACGACGCGCGAACGGGAGACATCCAGCGAGCCGCGTTCGCCGTGGAAAATAATGTTGCCATCGAAGACGCCATCCGTGCGCGTGCGGATCGTCAACGGGAGTCCGCCCTTGTAGGTGACGGTCACGTCCACGTTCATCGCGTTGTTGAACAGTCCCGTTGACGGGAACACGCCGGTGCCCTCGACCGCGATCGGCCCGGATTCATCCATGTCGAGCGCCCATTGCGCGATGTCCACGTAATGAGTGCCCCAGTTCGTGATCTGACCGCAGGCGTAATCGCTGATGAATCGGAAATTGTAGTGGCAGCCCTGCCGCGTGAACGGCTTCATCGGCGCCGGGCCGACCCAGAAATCCCAGTCGAGCCCCTCGGGCACGGGTTCCGATTCCCACGTTCCGGCGCAGTATTTGTTGTTGGCCGGAATGAGAATCTCGATGCGCTGGAGTTTGCCGAGGCGGTTGTTGCGAATGAGTTCCGCGACATTGCGGAAATCCATCGACGAGCGCTGTTGCGTGCCGGTCTGGCCGACGACGCCCGCTTTCCGGGTCTCGGCGACCAGCGCGCGGCCCTCGAGAATGGTGAGGGTGAGCGGCTTCTCGACGTAGATGTGTTTGCCTTTCCGAACGGCATCGATCGCGATGAGCGCGTGCCAGTGGTCGGGCGTGCAGATAAGAACGGCATCCAGGTCCTCGCGGGAATTCAGCTCGCGAAAATCGCGGTAGGTCGCCACGTCGTTGCCGCTCCCGTAGGCTTGTTTTACCTGATTGAGACGGTTGTTGAGGTTTGTCGCATCGACATCGCACAACGCCAGAATGCGGCAGGCGGGATCGCGAACGAGCGCGCTGACATGCGATTCGGAAATGCCGCCGCAGCCGATGATGCCCATCGCGATCTGCCTGCCCGGAGCATTTTGCGCGGAAAGTCTTGAAACGAATGGGAAGGCAAGCAGGCTGGTCGCAGCGGCAGTGCCCTTGATGAACGAACGTCGGGAGAGTGTTTTCATGACTGCTTAACCGAGAAATGCAACGCCACGAGCCGCGGCTTCCTGGACGTCCTTGGGTTGACTCCCGCTGGATTCGATTTTTTTCAGCGCCGGGACGGCCCGTCGGTCGCCACGCACGGCCACGGAGCCGATGAGGCCGATCAATTCCTTTCCGGAAAGCACATCCAATCCCCGCATGAGGGCAAGGGTCGCCTCCTCACCGGGAATCGCCTGCAAGGCGACGCGCGCGGAATCCGCAGTCTCCGGATTTTTCAATAGCTCCTCCAACGCCGGCACACTCGCAGGGCCTCCAATGTGCGACAGCATCCGGCACACGAAGGCGATCGCCGCCGGGCGGTTCGTGCTCTTCGAGAGCGCGCCGAGGAGCTTTTTCTCGAGGTCCGCACGCTGGTCGGGATTCGAGAACATCACCGCGAGCTCAACATTCCAGACGAGCGAGCGGTCGGAACCATATTCGAGGGCGGTGATTGCCTGAAACGGGTCGGGCGAATCCTTGAACCAGTCCATGTATTCATTGGGACTGGCGTTTTTCAGCGGATCGGTGTCCGCGCGGGCGGGTGTGTCTGCAGGCATTACGATTCAGTCTTTAGAGAGAGGACGAATTTTGATGTTCCGGAATGACACCCGATTTCCGTGGTCCTGCAGAAGAATGTTGCCCTCGCGCAATTCTCCGAACGCCGGCCACTTCGCGTATTTGCTGTAGGCAACCAGTGCGCGCCACATCTGGGTGCCACGCTCGTATTCGACGACTTTTTGTCCGTTGAGCCAGTGCTCGACGTGGTTGCCCTTTGCGACGATGCGGGCGGTGTTCCACTGACCCGGAGGGTTGACCTTCTTGTCCGGTGAGGCCGCGATGAGGTCGTAGAGGGAGCCCACGGTGCGGTTGCCGGCGACGCCGAGTTTCGCGTCGGGATGCCGCTCGTCGTCGAGAATTTGAAACTCCGGCCCAATGGAGGAGCCTGGTCCCTTGTTCAACTCGGGGTCGACAAAATATTTGATCCCGCTGTTCGCGCCCTCGGTGATCTTGAAATCCACCATCAGCTCGAAGTTCGAGAACTTCTCCTCGGTGATGATGTCTCCGCCGGCGGCCGACTCCGCGCCGTCGGACTCCAGCACGGTGAGCTCGCCATTTTTGATTTCCCAGCCGGTCTTTGGAAATCCGGGCCCGCGCGCGCTGCGCCAGCCTTTGGTCGTCCTGCCGTCCCAGAGCAATTTCCATCCCTCGGCTTTTTCCTTCATCGTGAGGGTGTTTGGCTCGGCGGCCATCAATGGAGCGGCGAGCAGAATGCTCGCGAGGAGGTAGCGGGTCATTGAGAGGATTTGTCTTCGAGTTTGAGGTTCTTCCAGCGGACCTTGCGTCCGGCAAACTTTGCGGGGACCGAGTGCACCTGCAGGGCAATAAACCCCGAGGCGTCCCTGTCGTCGCGAAAATCCGAGATCGGCACGTCATTCAGCCACGTGCGAATGCGGTCGCCGATCGCTTCGACCCGCAGGTGATTCCAGTCATCGGGCTTGAAGGCCTTCGCCGCGCTGGTGCCGATGTCGGTGTCCCGCACGTCGTGGATCCAGCCGCGTCGCGCCTCGTCGTAGACGCCACCCATCTTGCGGGGATCGGCAGGATCGATCTCGGCTTGGTAGCCGTGCACGCGGCCGTTTTTGTAATCCGGGGTGCTGTGGCTGCGAAACTGGATCCCGGAATTCACGTCGGGATCGATCTTGAAATCGAGGTCGAGAACGAAGTCTCCATACTCGGCCTCCGTCGCCAGAAAGGTGTTTTCGGAGGTCTCTACGTAGGTGCCGACGATCGCGCCATCCTCCACTTCATACGTGGCGGGGCCTCCGAGTTTTCGCCATCCGTCCAGCGTCTGCCCGTCGAAAAGGGTCACCGTTTCCGCCTTCGCGACCACGAAAAACGCGAAAACCATGGCCAAAGCGCGGAGGAACTTCATCGAGCGCAAGAAAGCACAAACTAATGTTTCCGTGCAACCGAATGTTGATTTTCGGTCGCGTGGCCTCAACTTTTGAGGCGATTCGCTCTTGTTCGATCGAGTGGGGATCGCTCATGATGGACGCTCATGGCCGACCGTCGCCCCTGGGAAGTCCGTCTGTATCAGTTTGCTGTCTGTCTCACGAAGGATCCGGGACTGGCGCAGCGTCTGGTGACGGAGACCATTGACGCCGCAATTCAGCGCCCGCCGGCTCACGCGGATGGCGAGCGCATCGTGATCCTGCAGTTCCAGCAGGTGCGGAAGGCGGCATTGAAGGCGGTTCCTCCGGTCACGACCTCGAAGCCGACCCGGGACCAGCTCCCGGCGGAGGCGGCCGAGACAAGGCCGGACCCCGACCGGCTCGAAGCGGCGATCCACGGGCTGGCGGAGCCGGGGCGAAGCGGCCTTGCGCTGCTTTTGCTGGATGCGATGGATGCGGACGCGGCCGCAAAGCTGCTGGGGCTGACCGTCGCGGAATTTTCCGATGCGGTGCACGGGGCCCGCGTCGAACTTCACAAAGCGCTCACGGCGCCGGCGGAGGTGGCGACGTGAACGCCCGGACTGCGCGCCAGATTCTTCGCGCCTACCGATGGAGCGGGGAGGACGATCACGAGCGGGAGGTCCGCGCCGCCTTGAAGGAGGCCGAGCGCAACCCCGGCTTGAAGGAGGAATTTCAAGCCCAGCTCGAGTTTGACCGCGCCTGCGCAAAATCACTCGACCGCGAGCTGCCCGCCGATCTTCTCGAGAGTCTCGAGGCGAAGGCGGATGCGCTCGAAGCGAAGGCGGTCCGGCGCTCCGTGTTTCGCGATCCGACCATTTTCACCGTCGCCATCGCCTTCCTCGTGCTGGTGGCGTTCGGCGTGTGGGTGCTGCTGGGGCAGCTGGATACGTTCTCGGGGTTGCAGGAGCTGGAGGAGGTCGCGCGGATCGGCGACAGCTCGAACATGAACCAGTTCGAGCCGCTGGAGACCACGGCGGGCACGCTCGACGACTGGTTCGTGATGAAGGAATTCGACGGGTTCGTCGTGCCGCCCGGATTCGAGGACGCTCCGGTGGTCGGCGTGCGAATTCTCAACTACGAAAACCAGCCGATTGCGGTCGCTGCGGTCGCGGAGCCCCGGTCGTTCTTTTACGTGTTCGACGCGCACCCGTTCTCGTTCTCACTGCCGGAGGGCGAGTGGCGCGTGGTGGAATATCCCGGCGGTCACGTGCTGGCGGCCACGCAGATCGGCAATCGCGGGTTCATGATCACGATGAAAGGCAGCCGCGACGAGATGGAGCGCTTCCTTTCGAGGAAGTAATTCAGCTCTCGGATTGCACCGGGCCGGGCGCAGGCGCGGGCTTGATTCGATAGGACACGTGGCGCGACTGCAACCAGCGCACGCCAAACATGTCGGCGGTGGCGCGGAAGGCCCGGTTGCCGAGCCCGTATTTGCTCGCGCCGAATTTCCGCGGCCGGTGGTGGACCGGAATCTCGACGATCCGGTAGCCGGCATTTTTCACCAGGGCGGGAATGAACCGATGCACGCCCTTGAACGGCACCAGCGCGGTCACGCACTCGCGGCGCATCGCCTTCAACGTGCAGCCCGTGTCGCGAACGCCGTCGCCGACGAAGCGGCTGCGCACGAAATTCGCAATGCGGCTGGTGAGCTTTTTCGAAAGGGAATCGGCGCGGTTTGCGCGATAGCCGCACACGAGGTCGGCGCCCTTGTCGAGCTCGGCGAGCAAGCGCGGGATGTCGGCAGGGTCGTTTTGCAAATCGCCGTCGAGCGTGACGACATACGCGCCCCGGGCTGCGTTGAGCCCCGCGAGCATTGCGGCACTTTGACCCTCATTGGTCTCGAAACGCAGGAGCCGCACGTGAGGGCCCGCCTTCACCCGTTCCGCGGTGCGATCCGTGGAGCCGTCGTCAACGAACACGATCTCGTAATCGTGCCCGTCGAGGCTCCTCTCGATTTCGGATTGGAGAATGGGAATGTTGTCCTCCTCATTGTAGAGCGGAACAACCACGGAAAGAAACGGACTCACAGCGCTTACAACGGCATGGTTTGGTAGTCTTCGCAAAGATAAACGTGCAAGTCACGATCCGCGGAGACGTCGATCGTGGCGATCGGGGTCACGCGCACGAAGGCGCTCCGGATCGTCTGGGGCAGCAGATCCGGCGCCTCGGTGGAGACGTAAATGGCCGAGCGACCGACGTAGGGATTCTCCGCCTTCAACTCGGTGAAAAATTCATCGGGCGGGCGTTCGGTCTCCACGAAATCGTCATACCGCGGCCAGAGGCCAAATTGGTTTGAGAGGTCCTGCGATTCGCGGAGGAAGACGGTGCGGGCCGAGCCCTCGGCAAGGCGGGGAAGGTGGTAGTTCAGCGCGGCCGTGGCGTCGGGATTCTGGGCAATGATGAAGAGGGCGTCGGTGCGGGTTTTCTGTGATTCTTCGATGATCGTTTCGATCGCGGCGGCGACGCGCAGCCACGGGATGCCGGCGGAGCTTTGACGCCAGGGATCCGCAGCCGGCCCCACGGGTGAGGAAATCGCCAGCCCGGTGATCGCAGCCGAGGCAAGCGCACCCACGGCGCAAGCCCAGCGGGCGAGCGGCAGAGACTCCGTCGCATACAGCAAGCCGGGCACCGTGCAGGCCGCGGACACGAGGAGCATCAACGAAGCGGATTCGCCGCGAAGGAACCAGTAAAACGCTGCGGCGAGGAATGGCGCCGTGAACGCGAGCAGCCAGCGTGGTTTCAGGTGCGAGCGCGCGGCGGATGCCAGCAGCAGCAAGCCTGCGACGATGCCGAGCAGCACGGGGATGGAGAGCGTCGAGATGATCGTGCCGAATGCGGAGCCCAGTCTGTTCCATTCGATCGTGAGGGCCGTTCGAACGGTGCCGCGTGCGAGCGGCGCCCAATCGTGGGCCTGATTCCACAGGATCGCGGGAACGAAACCCGCGGCGGTCAGGATGGCCGCGAGGTAGAGCCCCGGACGGCGGAATTCCTTCCGGAAGCGCCCCGCGGTTGTGCAGGCCAGGATCAACCCGGGGAGAGCAAGCGCGGCATCGTAGCGGAATTGCACCGCGATCATCAGAAACACGCCGCAGGCCAGCCACCATAGAACTCCGCGATCGAACGCCACCATCGCCGCCCAGATTGCCAGCAGGATCGCCGCGAGCGCCGGCATGTCCGGCCCGGCGTGGAACGAGGCGAAATTGAAAAACGGGAGCAGGTTCAGCCCGGCCGCGGCCCAAATTCCCACGGTCGGATTGAACCATCGCCGTCCGACGAGATACGCGCCCACGGTGGCGATCAGTGCCGCAATCGGAAACGCGATCCGCAAGCCGAGAGGATCATCCCCAGGTCCGAGAAAACCGAGGCGCACGAGAAACGCGGTGCCGGCGGGTCCGTCGAAAAACGCCCCGTCGAGCTGGTTGGCGCACATCCAGTAATAGGCTTCGAGTGGAGTCACCTCGAGCACGGACGCGAGGTAAAACCGCAACGCCGTGATCGCGATGAGCAGGGCAACGGGCAGCGCAAGCGTCCTCATTTGCGCGTCAGACAGGGGTGTCGTTCGTAGAGTCGCGGAAGGAACTTCGCACCGAATCGCCGCCACAGTGCTTCCATGCTCGCAACAACGAGGCACGCGACGCCCGTGCCGAGAATCATCCCGACGAGAACATCCGACGGATAGTGCGCGCCGATATAGAGCCGGGAATACGCGATCAAGAATGCCGGCAGAAAATACAGCCAGCCGTAGCGGTAAAAGAGCGCGAGCACGGCGGCGAGGGCGAAGTTGTTCGACGCATGGCTCGAGGGAAATGAGTTTCCCTCCACCGGCCAGATGAGCGGTTTGGACATTTCAATTTTCGGCGGCTTTGCCAGCGCCAGCAGTCGGGGAGTCGCCTTCTCGAGGTCAACAAGCCGCACGCCCTCCATCACGACTGCAGGGCGCGGACGAGCGACGAGATCCTTGATGGTGCCGACCACGATGCCGTCCGTGATTCCAACGGAAATGCCCGCGCAAATCAATGCGGCGCGGCCGTGAAACCCGCCAAAGACGGCCACCAACACGGCTGCGACGACCGCGATCGGCCACCAGAACGCCCAGCTCGACAGAGCCGCCATCGGGAGATCGAGCGATGGAGTCGTCCAGTCACGATTAAAAAGGAAAAACAGGCTTTGATCCATCGAGCGATGGCGGGATATTTCGGCGGACTTTCTGATGAATCATTCTTTCACTCAAGCCCTGACGCACAGGCTCGCGCTGGTGGGTGTCGTCGGGCTCTTCTGTTGCGCGATGGCGCAGGAGCCCTCAGCGGACGAAATTTTGCGCGCAGCGCGGTCGGCCCCACTGGGTGATCACGCCGTCCTGCAGGCCCGGCTTCGCAATGACAACACGGGCGAAAAGACCCCGCTCCGCATCGTGCTCGACGGCACGATCGTCCGCTATCAGTTCAGCAATCCCGAGCAGGAGATCCAGCTGCGCATGAGCGAAGACTCGGCGGAGCTTTGGGAAAAGGTCGGCGGCAAGGAGAAGGAAATCCCGCCTTCACGCTACGGCGAAAAAATTCACGGCACGGACGTCACCTACGAGGACATCTCGCTGCGATTTCTTTACTGGCCGAACGCAAAGCTCCTCGGCAGCGAAAACATCCGCACCCGGAACTGCTGGAAGATCGAGATCCAGGCGCCGCGTGGAAAGTCGCAGTATCCGGCGGTGCGGCTCTGGATCGACAAGGAAAGCGGCGCCCTGATGCGAATGGAGGGCTACGGCTGGGACGGCCGCGTCATCAAGCGATTCGAAGTGACGTCGGGGCAGAAGCTCGCCGGCGAATGGATGCTCAAGAACATGCGCGTGCAGTCGTTCGACCCGAAAACGCATGAGGCCGTCGGTCGCACGTATCTGCAGGTTCTCGATCGCGAGAAGTAGCCCCAGTCAATCGGGTGCGCTAGACACCGGGCTGGTTCAGGCCGCCCGCAGCGCCTGCGGCAACTCCAAGGGCGACCGCGAGGAGGGCGATTCCGATGGCCGTGATGACGCAGATGCCGAGCCAAATCAGCCAGGCCTTGGCGAAGGTTTTCTTCGAAGGAGGCGTGTTCTCACTGGCGGCCCACACAATCGGCATGATGATGTTCAGAAGCGGCAGGGAGATCAGCAGAATAGTGATCAGCCATTCGCCGGTCGAGATCGTGCGGGAATTGGATTCGTTCATGGGAGGGTTGGTGCTGCCTTCCACTTATCAGCCGCCATGCGGCGAATCGAGGCAAAAACGCCGCCTAAACAAGAGCGACCGGGACTTTCGGCACCTCGCGGGGGATGGTGAGGCGCTCGATTAGCCGTGCCCAGTGCTCGTGTCCGCGAAGGATGTCGATCTCGACGCGCAGATAGTAAATCGGGACATCGGCGTCGAGAATGCGAGGGATGCGCACGGCGTCCTTTTCCGTGGTGAGAATCGCGTCGAGATTCCGGCGGCTGCAGCGATTGATGAAGATCTGAATCTCGCGCTCCGTGTAGCGGTGGTGATCGGTGTAGATTTTCGACAACTCGATCTCGGCCCCGAGCTTTCTCAGCGCACCCTCGAAGCTGTCGGGCGCCGCGATTCCGCAAATCGACCCGATCCGCTTCCCGGCGAGAAATTCGAGCGGTTTGATTTCCCCGGTGATCAGATTGCGCAGGTGCCGCGCGTGGTGGGTCGTCTCGATGATGTCCGCGGTGCGGTTGTATTTGCGAATGCGCGCGATGAGTTCCGAGTTGTCGTCGCCGGTGCACTTCGTCAGCAGGATGTGCGTGGCGCGGCGGAGATGAGCCGGTGGCTCGCGAAGCGTTCCGCGCGGCAGGAGAAAATCGTTGCCAAAGGGTGCCTGTCGGTCGATGAGCGCGATGTCGATGCGGTGGTCGAGCCGGAGGTATTGGAAGCCGTCGTCGAGGAGCAGCGTGTCGACGCCGAAATGCTTCAACGCATAGAGGCCGCTTTTCACACGGTCGCGGTCCACGAGCACGACGACGCCCCGCAGATTGTTCGCGAGCATGAAGGGCTCGTCGCCGGCCGTGCGCGAGTCGAGGAGCAGGGAACGCCCGTCACTGACGATACGCGGGGTGAAGATCGCCTTCTTGCGAAAGATCTTGTCCATCAACCGGCGCAGGAGCGGCTTTGGCACGCTCTTGTAGCCGCGTGAGAGAATGGCCACCTTGCGGCCGCCGGCGGTGAGCTCGCGTGCGAGCATTTCCACGACCGGCGTCTTGCCCGTGCCGCCGACCGTAATGTTGCCCACGCTGATCACCGTGCAGCCGAGGCTGTGCTCGCGGTAAATCCGATTGCGATACAGCGCGAGCCGCAGCTGCACGATGCGCCGGTAAATCTGCGAGAGCCCGAAAAGAATCCAGCGCAGGATGTCGGCACGGCGCCCGTATCGACGCTCGAGAATGACGTCGATCGCAAAGGTCTCGATGCCTTCCAGCCAGCGCCGCATCAGCCCTCCGTGATGGTGACGCCGCGGTTGTCGGCCGTTGTGATGACCACCTCCGCCGACTCAAAGCCCGAGGTTTCTTTCATCGCACTCGCGACCTGCCCGGCGTTTCCAAGCGTGAGGCAGGCGATCGTCGATCCCGATCCGCTCAACCAGCCACCGATCGCCCCGGCATCCACGCCAGCCTGAATAATCGCGTCGAGCCCCGGCACGAGCGGCGCGCGATAGGGCTGGTGCAGGTAATCGGTGAAACAGCCGCGAAGCGCATCGTAGTTGGCGCTGGCGAAGGCGGCCGCAATGGCGCCCGCATTCGCGGCATTCCGGGCTGCGTCGTGGAGGGACACCGACGCCGGCAGCACCTTGCGGGCGTCCTCCGTTCGCACCTCGAAGTCGGGAATCAGCAGCACGAATTTCACCCGGCTGCTCACGCGAAAGCGCTGGCAGGAAAAATCGGGACGCGAAACCGTGAAGCCGCCAAAAGCCGCCGGTGCCGCGTTGTCGGGGTGGCCTTCGAGCCTTGCGCAGAGTCGATACACGGCATCGGCATCCAGCGGGGAGCCGGCCAGTCGATTCAGCCCATGCAGCAACCCGAGCCGCACCGTCACGCTGCTGCCGAGCCCCCGCGAGCGGGGCACCGCTCCGCGGATCGACCACGAAAAAGGAAACCGCTTCACACCGCTTGCCTCGAAGAACGCCTCCGCCACCTGCGCGATCATCGGCTCGTGGGGGTCGTCGCCATCACGCCGCACGGTCGTGGTATTCGCCAGCTTCAGCGCGATTCCCAGGGAGTCAAAGCCCGGACCCAGATTCGCGGTGGTGGCGGGAACGCGAACGCGCACGTGATCGATCATGCCCGTTTCTCTAGCGCGTCGTCCGGTTTCGGCAAAGCCCTCGTTTGCCGCTGTTTGGCAAGATCTGCGTTCTCAAGCGCCGGGCGATTGCGCTATATGCGGCGTCTCATGCTCAAGCACCCCACGCTGACCGAGAACCGCCTGCGACTGGCGCTCCCCCGAATCGAAGCCCTCATTTATCCGGAATCCGTGCCGCTCGACGTGGCGATCTGGGAGGTGCACGGCGAGCCGGTTCCTTATGACAAGGCGATTCGACGGAAATTCACGCCGTTCAAGGTCGGCGACGCGTGGGGCGGCCGCTGGGACACGGGCTGGTTTCGGTTCCGGGGCACCGTGCCCGGGCCGTGGAAAGGCCGCGAAGTGGTCGCCCGCGTGCGGCTCTCGAGCACCGGTCACGAGGGCTTCACGGCGGAGGGGTTGGTTTTTCAGAACGGCAGAATCACGCGCGCGATCAATCTCAAGCGCGACGAAGTCGAAATCGCGAAACGGGCGAGAGGAGGCGAAGCCTTTGAATTTTACGTCGAAGCGGCGGCCAACCGGTCGTTGATTCCCCGCCAGCTCGAGTCGGACCTCAACCTTCCGAAATACGACGGCCCCCCGGAATACAAACTCGAACGGGCCGAACTCGCGGTGATCGACCGGGCGGCGTTTGCGTTCTATCACGACTTCCGGTTCGCCTACGAGGCGCTGACGGTTCTGCCCGAGGCATCGCCGCGTCGCGGAGAGCTTCTCTACGCGCTCAACGAAGCGCTGAATCTGCTCGAGGGGCCGACGGGGGGTGATCTCGCGGCCGCGCGAAAGGCGCTCCAGCGGGTGATGGCGCGTCGCAACGGCGGCCTCACGCACACGATTTCGGCCGTGGGACACGCCCATCTTGATACGGCGTGGCTCTGGCCGCTGCGGGAGACGATCCGCAAGTGCGCGCGCACGTTTTCCACCGCGCTCGACTACATGGAGAAATATCCGGACTACGTCTTCGTGTGTTCGCAGGCGGTCCACTACGAGTGGATGAAGGTTTATTATCCGGAAATCTTCGCGCGCATCAAAAAGGCGGTGAAGCGAGGGCAATGGGAGCCGGTTGGGTCGATGTGGATCGAGCCCGATTGCAATCTCGCCTCCGGCGAATCCCTTGTGCGTCAAATCCTGCACGGCAAGCGCTTCTTCCGCGAGGAACTCGGCTACGAAACGCGGGACGTGTGGCTGCCGGATGTCTTCGGCTATGCGGCGTCGATGCCGCAGATCATGAAACAGGCGGGCATCGACTTCTTCCTCACGCAAAAGATTTCGTGGAGCCAGTTCAACAAATTCCCGCACCACACGTTCGAGTGGGAGGGCATCGACGGCACCCGCATTTTCACGCACTTCCCGCCTGCGGACACCTACAACGCGCAAACCGGTCCGGCGGAACTCGTCAAGAACGTCAACAACTTCAAGGAGCACGATCGCGCCACGCGGTCGTTGCTCGTTTACGGCTGGGGCGATGGCGGAGGCGGTCCGGACATTCAGCATCTCGAGAATGCAGTCCGCGCGAGAGATTTCGACGGACTGCCGAAGCTCGAGCAGGAGAAGGCGCTCACATTTTTCGAAAAGGCGCGCGCGGATGCGAAGGACCTTCCCATCTGGGTGGGGGAGCTTTACCTCGAATATCACCGCGGCACCTACACGACACAAGCGAAGGTCAAACGCGGAAACCGGAAGTCCGAGCTGCTGCTGCGCGATGCGGAATTTCTCGATGCGGTGAGCGCGCTGTTTGTGCCGGATCGGAAGGAAACCGTCGCGAATCCGGAGCGCGCCGTCTACGACACGGCCGGTCTCGGCGAGGACTGGCGGTCGCACAAAGCCGCATTGCATCGCGCATGGCGCCTCGTGCTGCTCAATCAATTTCACGACATCGTTCCGGGCAGCTCGATCCATTGGGTCTATCTCGACGCCGCGCGCGACTACGAGAAGGTCCGCCAGCTCGGTGAATCGACGCGCGATTCCTCGATTGCGGCTCTCGCGACGGCGATCGACACCTCGGAATTCGAGCGACCGACCCTCACCATCAACACGCTCGGTTTTGCGCGTCGTGAGGTCTTGGAAGTTGATGGCGCGCCGCGCCTGGTCTCGGCGCCGGCATTTGGCTGGGAGGTCTCCGATGCGGGGTGCGATCCGGCGTATCCCGTGCGCGCCGGCAGGAAAGGCGGAAAGTTCGTCCTCGAAAACGGGCTCGTTCGCGCCGTGATCGACACGAAGGGGTTGCTCACGTCCTTTGTCGACCTGCGGCAGAACCGCGAAGCACTTGCCAGTCCGGGAAATGCGTTTCAGCTCCATAACGACATCCCGAACATGTGGGACGCATGGGACGTGGACGCCTTTTACAAGGAAACCTGCGCCGATATCGACGGACTCGAAAGTCTGGAACTCGTCGAGGAAGGGCCGCTGCGCGCGGTCGTGCGACTCGTGCGCAAATTCGGTGCGTCGCACATCGAGCAGCGCGTCGTCCTGAATGCCGACTCAGCCCGGCTTGATTTCCAAACCCGTGTCGACTGGCACGAGTGCCGGAAGCTGCTCAAGGTGGCGTTCCCGGTCGAGGTGCGGGCAATGAATGCGACCTACGAGATTCAATACGGTCAGGTCGAGCGCCCGACCCATTACAACACGAGCTGGGACATGGCGCGATTTGAGGTGTGCGCGCAACGCTGGGCGGACTTGTCCGAGCCTGGCTTCGGCGTCGCGCTGTTGAACGACTGCAAATACGGCCACGAGATCCACCGCAATGTGATGCGTCTCACGTTGCTTCGCGCGCCCATTTCGCCGGATCCCGTCGCGGATCGCGGGACGCACGAATTTACCTACGCGCTTCTGCCGCATGGCGGGACCGGCCTTGGCGAGGTGCGGCAGGCGGCGGCGGCGTTGAATTCTCCGCTGCTGGTATCAACGGTGCGCCGCCACGCAGGAAAGCTCCCGTCCACGCACTCACTCCTTTCCACGGACCGCGCGAGCGTGGTGATCGAAGTGGTGAAACGTGCCGAAGACGGTCGCGGCATCATTGTCCGGCTCTACGAGGCCGAGGGTGGTCGCGGGAAGTTTACGTTTCGCACCGCGCTTCCGGTCTCGAAGGCGTTTCGCACGAACCTGCTCGAGGAGGACCTCGAGAGCCTTCCATTCAAGAACGGCTCCCTCGCACTCACGGTTCGTCCGTTCGAAATCATCACGCTCCGCCTCGTATGATTGCCCGCGCGATGTGGTCCTTGCTCGCCGGCGCGTTGATACTCGGCGGCACCGTTCGTGGTGCGGATGACAACTGGGAGCTGGTATGGTCGGACGAATTCGACGGCCCTGAGGTGAGCGACGAATGGGTCTTTGAAACGGGCAATGGCAACGACGGGTGGGGGAACAACGAGCTGGAATTCTACCAGCGCGAGAATGCGCGAATCGCGGACGGGATGCTGATCATCACCGCGAAGAAGGAGTCGCGGGACGGCTTCAATTACACGTCCGCGCGACTCAAGACGCAGGGCAGGAAATCCTGGAAATACGGACGCATCGAGGCGCGGATCGAGTTGCCCGACTTTCGCGGACAATGGCCGGCATTCTGGATGCTCGGCGATTCCATCACGGAGATCGGCTGGCCGCGTTGCGGCGAGATCGACATCATGGAAAACATCAACGGCGACCGGCGCGTTCACGGCACGGCGCACTGGTCCGCGGAGGACGGATCGAAGGCCGAATACGGAGGCGGGATCAGCACCACGATCACACGGTTCCACGTCTACGCGATCGAATGGGACGAGGATTTCATCCGGTGGTTCGTCGATGGCCGGAAATACCACGAAATGAGGATCACCGATGGCGTGAACGGCACCAGCGCGTTTCACGAGCCGTTCTTCATCGTGCTGAACCTCGCCGTGGGCGGACGCTGGCCCGGTTTTGATGTCGAAAATCGAAAACTCCCCGCCGAAATGCGGGTCGACTACGTGCGGGTCTATCAAAAGAAACAGTGACCCTCGCCCAAAACTGGCGGTGAGGGAGGGATTCGAACCCTCGGTAGCCTTTTGGACTACGGCGCTTTAGCAAAGCGCTGCTTTCGACCACTCAGCCACCTCACCCGGGAGAACCGGAATAAAGCGGGATTTCCCCGCAGGGTCAAACAGGAAACCGCCCACGGCATCGTCTCGCACGCAAGCGGCCGCGCTCCTTCGAGGGATCCGGCGGGCGATGCGGATGCGATTCCCGGGTGCGCCTTGCGGCGATCGCCTGATGTCCACGCCCGATTCCTCCAAAGATTCTCCTCCCAGTGATTTTCAGCGCATGCTCGAGTTGCTGGGCAGCGGGGTGGGGATTCGATCGATCTCCCTGACGATCCTCACCTTTTTCGCGATCCTCTACACCCTCTACTTTGCGCGATCGTTTTTCCTCCCGGTTCTGCTCGCGCTGCTGCTGAGCCTGCTGCTTGTTCCAGCCGTTCGCTGGCTGCACCAGCGTCTGCGCGTGCCGCCGGCCGGGGGGGCCGCAATCGTTCTGGCCGCGCTTGTCGGGACGCTCGTGGTGGCGGCATCGTTTGTCGTGGAGCCGGCGTCGAGTTGGATGCAGGCAATCCCGTCGCACATTCCGCAATTGCAACACCGGCTCGAGTTTCTCCAGGCGCCTTTCGAAAAAGTTCAGGAAACGACCGAGCAGGTGCAGCAGCTCACCGGCGGGGGAGAGGACGAGCAGATCGTGCAGATGCGCGAGAACACGATGACCGGGCTCATGATGCGCCAGACTCCCGCGCTCGCGGCGAACCTCCTGCTCATGTTTGTGCTCATTTATTTCATCCTCGCGTCGGGTGATCTCTTCCTTCGCAAGGCGGTGCGCATGGTGCGGACGTTCGAGGACAAGCGCCGCGCCGTCGAGATTGCCCGCGACATCCAGGAGCGGATCTCGATCTACCTGCGAACGATCACGATCGTGAACTTCTGCGTGGGGCTGGCGGTGGCCGTCGCGGCGTGGTTGACGGGCCTCGGCAATTACGTGCTGTGGGGCGTGCTGGCGTTTGCGCTGAATTTCATCCCGTATCTCGGCGCACTCATCGGCATCATCGCCACATTGCTCGCCGGGCTGCTGACCTTCGAATCACCCGCCTACGCGTTCGTGATGCCGGCGATCTACTTTGCGATCAACGTGCTCGAGGGCAATTTCATCACTCCGAGCGTCATTGGTCGCATCCTTACGCTGAATCCCGTGATCGTGTTTCTTTCGCTCATGTTCTGGGGCTGGATCTGGGGCATCGCCGGCGCGCTGCTCGCGGTGCCATTGCTTGCGACCTTCAAAATCATTTGCGATCACCTTCCGCCACTGCGTCCGATCGGTGAATTCGTCGGCGGAGAGAATGCGCCGGATGAGTAGATCGGCGTGCGTCGCGGGGTTTGCACAGGCTTGAGAAAACGTCGCGATCGGCGTAGGGATCGCGTCATCCCCTCATGGACACCAAGCTCTACGGCGCCATCGAAATGAACATCGAGGGCGCTGTCTACGAGACAGCGCTCGCGCTCGAGGGGATCGAGCGTCAGAAGTTTCTCGACAAGGTCTTTCGCGACGATCCGGAAGGGCGCGCCCGCATGGAGCGGATGCTGCAACGGAGCGGGGAATCGAACGCGCTTTTCCTCGAACTCCACGAACACGGCGGCCTGCTGGCGAGCGAGATTCTCGAAGGTTCGATGTCCGACGAGCTGCCTGTCGCGGCCGTCGAAAACGGGCCCGAGGAACCGGGCATGCAAATCGGCCCCTATCGGTTGATCTCGCGCATAGGCGAGGGAGGATGCGGGGTCGTCTACGAAGCCGAGCAATTGGAACCCGTGCGACGTCGGGTGGCGCTCAAGGTCATTCGCCTTGGCATGGACACCGAGAATGTGATCGCGCGGTTCGAGGCGGAGCGGCAGGCGCTTGCGCTGATGGATCATCCAAACATCGCGCACGTCTTCGACGCGGGGGCCACGAGCACGGGCCGGCCGTATTTCGTGATGGAGCGGGTGACCGGCGAGCGCATCACGACATGGTGCGATCGCGAGAAGCTCGACATTCCCGCGCGCATTCATCTGTTTATCGGCGTCTGCCAGGCCATTCAGCACGCACACCAGAAGGGTGTCATTCATCGCGACATCAAACCCTCCAACATTCTCGTGACGTCGAAGGATGGCGTGCCGATGCCGAAGGTCATCGACTTCGGCATCGCCAAGGCGGCGAATCCCTCCGGCGGCCTCATGCAAAACGGATGGACGATGCGGGATCAGTTCATCGGCACGCCACCCTACATGAGCCCCGAGCAGGTGGACCTGAGCGGCGTGGACGTGGACACCCGCAGCGACGTTTACAGTCTCGGTGCGCTTTTGCACGAGCTGCTCTGCGGCAGGGCACCGTTCGACGAGGCGCAACTCTCGAAGCTGGGCATTTCGGAAATGCGCCGGACAATTCTCGAGGTCGACCCGCCATTGATGTCGCGGCGGCTTGCGACGATGCCGCGAAAGGAACTGGAGGAAATCGCCACGGCGCGTCGCGAGGAACCCGGCAGGTTGATTTCCCGACTGCGCGGCGATCTCGAATCGATTGTCGCCACGGCAATCGCGAAGAACCGTAACGACCGCTACCAGACCGTGAACGCGCTCGCTGCGGACCTCCGGCGCTTTCTCGCGAATGAACCCGTCCTCGCGCATCGCCCGGGCCGCCTGTATCTGCTGCGAAAATTCATCCGGCGGAATCGCGTCGTCTGCCTCTCGGCGCTGGCGGTGGTGGGCTCGCTGGTGGCCGGGCTCGGTGCCTCGACATGGCTCTATTTTCGCGAGCGCAAGGCCCTTGCCGCGCGGGAACTCCTCAGGCGGGAGGCGGAGTCCGCCCGGGCGAGGGAGACATGGCTTCGCGAGCAGGCACAGGCGAGGGCGAATGTCTCCCAAGTCGCCGTGCTCCTGAGCGAGGGAAAAATCGAAGAGGCCGACGCGCTGTTGCGAAAGAGTCCGCTGGAGTCGATCGAACCGTCCCGCGAAGCGGCGGGTGTTTTCCGGGCGCTCGGAAATTGGAATGCCGTCTACGGTCGCTGGAAGCAGGCGGTGCAGTGTTATGTGCTGCTGGATCAGGCAAACCGCCTCGACGATCCGGTGAAGACGCTCGAGGAATTTGATCTGCTGGCGATTGCTCCCGCACTGCTGGCACATGAGGACCAGGAGGCCTATGAGCGATTTCGGCGGGAAATTCTGGACCTCTATCTGCCGGTGCAAAATTCGCTCCAGGCCGAGCACCTCCTCAAGGCCACGCTGCTGACTCCCGCAAACCCGGAGATGCTGGAGCGCTTGAGAGGGACCGCGGATATCTGCGCGCAGGGAATTCCCACGGAGTCCGGAGTGGAGCGCTTCGCGGAATGGGAGGCTCTCTCGATGGCGCTCTATTCCTATCGGATGGGCGACATGAATCGCGCCCTGGAATGGGCCACGGAAAGTTTCAAGTATCCCATCACCACCGGCTCGCGCTACGCGACGCTCTACAGCATCACGGCGATGGCGCAATTCCGGCTCGGGAACCCACGACAGGCGGTGCGCGACATTCGCGAGGCGCGGCGCCTCATCAAGGCCGGGGAGGAACTCCCGCTCACCGATCGCGGATACTGGTTTTCCTGGATGATTGCCCGCATTCTGCTCGACGAGGCGGAGCGGACTATCAGGCAGGGAAATTAAAATGCGACTGTTGACATTCGGTCGCAATTCCGTGAAATTCGGTCAACTGAGTTCCCCAATGCCAGTCGCCGAGCCCTCCCATTTGCTCCTCTCCGACGTGTATCCACAGCTCCGGAGAATGGCCGCTGCGCGCATGGCCGCGCAGGCACCGGGGCAGACTCTCCAGCCCACCGCGCTGGTGCACGAGGCATGGATCCGACTTTCCGCGCATCCGTCCCAAGGCTGGATGGAGAGTGCGCCTCGATTCTTCGCGGCCGCCGCGAAGACGATGCGCCGCATTCTCATCGATCGTGCGCGGAGGCGGGCGGAGTTGAAGCGCGGTGGCGACTGGGTGCGCATGCCGATGGAGGCGGTGGACTCCGTTTCCGTCAGCGCTGACGACAAGATTTTGCTCATCGACGAAGCCCTCGGGCGGCTCGAGAAGGAAAATCCGAGCTACGCCCAGGTGGTGGTTCTGAAGGTTTTCGGCGGTCTCTCCAACCAGGAAATCGCCCGGGAAATGGGGCTTACCGAGCGCACCGTCTATCGTTATTGGGCGCACGCAAAGGCGTGGCTCTACGACGAAATTCACTGCCAGCAGTAGCGCTGCTCGCAGGGATTCGCACGCGCACTTTGAGCGCGTGAAACTTTTTTGGCAGCAGGCTGTCAGTTTTCGCTGCGGAACTTCGTTTCATGGAATGGCGGCGCCAAACAACACGTCGCCAACAAACGCCATTTGGCAAATCAACCCCAGGAAACACCTCCATCCATTCCATGAAAATAGCATCATTCCCCGCACTGCTGCTCTGCGCAGCGGTCAGCATCCCGTCGCTCCACGCGGCAAACATTACCCAATCTGCAAACGCACCCGCCGGCGCCAACTGGAATCAAGGCTCCTTGTGGACCGGCGGCGCGGCTCCCTCGGCAGGAAATGATTATTTCACCGCCGGGGGATTTTCCTCATCGGCCACTGCATTCGTTACGAATGGCGTGACGTGGAACTTTACCGGCACCATGCGCGATGACCCGGCCGGCAGCACCTTCGGGGGCGACAGCTTGACGGTCGTGACCAACACGCGCCTCCTCGGCAAGGTGGAGGGCGGACAGACGAGCAACGTCAATCTCATCTTTGGCGGCGGCTTCTTCTTTGCCGGTCCGAATGGCCCGGGCAGCGCCACCCTTGCGGGAACGATCCGTTTCGCAGACGGCATCCATATCGGAGCCATCGGTGTAAACCCGGCCATCGGCGGGTCGTTCACCCAGACGATCACCTCGAAGGTCACTGGTGATGATCAGGACGTTCTGCAGCTGAGCCTGTTGACCGAACTGGGCGATCTCCGTCTCGGCCACATCATCTTCACCGGCGACCTCAGCGAATTCTATGGAACGATCTACGTGGGCACCGCGGCCAGTGGCACGGCCGTGGGCAGCACCTACAGCGTTCGCTCGAGTTCGACGGTCACGAGCCTGATCCTGGATACCGGCGCCTTCGGCAATGCCAAGTATGACCTCGCGACCTCGGAGACGTTCAAGTCGATCGTCGTTGGCGGCACCGCGCTCGACGCCGGCACCTACGACGCCACAACGCTGAACTCGCTCGCCGGCGGGTCGTTCTTCACGGGGGACGGTTCGCTCACCGTCGTTCCGGAGCCGGCCACGACGGCGATTGCCGCGGCGGGCCTTCTCGGTCTGGTTGCCGCCGCCCGGCGTCGATCCAAACAATGAGTTTGTCCGGCAGGAAATTTCACCTCTGTAACGCTGGAGGGCGGCGCATATAGCGCCGCCCTTCGTCTTCACCCCCTTTGTCAGCCCTCCGATAACAAGGATGTTTTCCGCCCGATTCCCCCAGCTCCTGTTGATTGCCGCGATCGCCAGTGGCTCAGCCATGGAGTCGTTCTCCGCGCTGCAGGGCGTCATTCCGAATCAGACCTATCCGCAATCGGAGGTGCTGAAGCGGATCAGTCCGCAGCTTGGTTCGCGGCATTTGAACCAGCCGTCGGTCATCAACGGCTACGCGATTTTTGCGGGCAATGGAGAGCACGAGGTGTGGGACATCTCGAATCCCTACCAACCGCAGCACGTCGCGGACATGATCAGTCATCACGCGGCGGGCGAAGCCGAGTCGCATCAGGTGACCTACGCGAGGCGCGGGGAGGCGCTCTACATGGCGACGATTTCGGGACGTGGCCTCGACATCTGGGACGTCACCGACACGCCGAATCCCGTTCTCGTTAGCGAGATCATTCTGCCGGGCATCAATTACGGCGACGTCTCCGGGGCCATCTGGGGCGTGAGCTGGCAGGGGAATCAAATCTACGCGGGCGCCACGACCAACGGCCTCTACGTGGTCGATGTCGAGGACATCGAGAACCCGCGACTCGTCGCGACTCTTTCGAGGGCGGCCCTCGGCGGGGTCGTCGCGGGGCCCTTGTTCGCGCTGGGGAATCTGCTCGTCATCACGAGTCCCAAGGAAAATCGCGGCATCGCCACGGTGGACATCAGCAATCCCACGCACCCGCGCTTCCTCGACGGAGTGGTGGAGGGGCCCGACAGCTACATCGGAGGCTTCTACGGAACGAATGCGTATTTGATCACGCCGTATCGCGTTTACGACGTCACCACCGATCCCCGGAACATCCAGCTCGTCGCGCAGGCCGACGTGCCAAACAGCGAATACATGAGCTTTGCCGACGATCACTTCTTTCTCGGCGGACTGCGTGGCGGCACCCAGGGCGTCTGGAAATACAACATTGCCGATCCGACGAAGCCGCAACTCATCGGACGTTTTGTCGGACGCGACTCGCGTTGGGACGATCAGTTCAGCTGTCCGGTTGGCAATCTCCTCCTCGTCGCGGACGACCAGTTGGTGGACAACAAGTATGTCGGCGGCCTCGTGGTCGTTCACTCCGCCGAGCGCGACACCACGCCTCTTCACGTCAAATACGTGAATCCGCCAGACGGCGCCGAGCAGCAGCCGATCACCACACGCATCGGCATCTCGTTGTCCGACTGGCCGGAGCTCGCCTCGGTCGACGCCTCCACATTCATCGTTCGTCCCCTTGGCGGACAGCCCATTTCCGGAACATGGGGCACCACGACGACGACGCTGACCTTTGCGCCGGACGAACCTCTCGAACCCGGCACGACCTACGAGATCGTGCTGCCCGCAGGCGGCATCACGGACCTGGTCGGCAATGCGCTCGCCAACGAATTCCGCTCCACGTTTCGAACCGCGCTCGGCGGCGGATTTTCCGGAAATGACGAGATCGAATCGGTTCCGCCAACGGAGCTCGGTCATTCGACCCTGTTCGCGGTCCGCGATCCGAACCCCGCGCGACTCTACGACTGGCAGTTCGATGACGGCACCACGCTCGCGGGCCCGTCCGTCGAGCATACCTACACGGCGGCGGGCTGGCACTTCGTCACGTTGAACTCGCGGGTGAATCCGTTGCAGGCGATCGAGGCCGAGGACGCCGTGTTTCTTGGCTCCGTGTTCAATGCCACGGAAAATCCGGGGTTCACCGGCACGGGCTACGTCGATTATCCCGCCACGACCGGCGCGGGCATCGGCATTCGCTGGAACGTAAGCGCGGCCGGCCAGACCAGCGCGTCGTTGACGATCCGTTACGCAAATGGCGGAGGCGCGAACCGTCCGCTTCATCTCGTCGTGAATGGCGGCTCGCCGCAGGTGGTCAATTTCCCATCAACCGGACCCTGGACGACGTATCAGACGGTGGTCGTCCCGGACGTTCCGCTCATCGCCGGGGCCAATACGATCGAGCTTCTCGCCTCCGCCGGTTCGGTGGGGCCGAACATCGATTCCCTCGCATTGAGTTTTCCGGAGTCCGATCCACAGACGATCTCGTTCAAGCACCTCGTTTACAATCCGCTCACGGAACACGCTCCGACCGCCAGCTCGTCCTTGGCGCTGGATTCCGAGCGTGACCTCCTGTGGGCGGCGAATCCGGATGCCAACACGGTCACTGCAGTCGATCTGAACTCGCTTACCAAGGTTCGTGAAGTCGCGGTCGGGCGGCATCCCGAGACGCTTGCCGTGGCGCCGGACGGTCATGTCTGGGTGGCGAATCGCGACAGCTGGTCGATTTCCATCGTGAGTCCGGAGACAGGCTCGGTGAGCGAAATTCCGCTGCCCTACGCCTCGCAGCCGTTTGGCATCGCCTTTGCACCGGATGGCTCCGCCGCCTACGTGACGCTTCAGGCCATCGCACGGGTCGTAAAGATTGGTCCGGCATCGCGGGAGGTCATTGGAGCGGTGGACATCCCGAACGACGCGAACGGCATTCGGCCTCAGATTCGTGGCGTCGCGATTGACTCCACCGGCTCGAAGATTTACGTGACGCGCTTCATCTCGCCTTCAACGCGCGGTGAGGTTTTCGAAATCAACGCCGCCACGATGCAGTTCGAGCGGGTGCTCACCCTCGGCTCGTCGCCGGGGCCCGACACTCCCACACAATCCCGCGGCATCCCGAATTACCTCGTCTCGATGACGATCAGCCCGGATGGCCTGCGCGCGTGGATTCCCTCGAAGCAGGACAACATTTTCCGCGGAACGTTCCGCGATGGCCTGGCGCTGGACCACGACGTGACCGTGCGTGCCATCGCTTCGCAGATCGATCTCGCCACCGGCATGGAGCGACTCGACGCTCGGGTGGACTTCGATGACCAGGACCGCGCCCATGCCGTGACGTTCAGTCCGCTCGGCGATTTCGTGTTCGTCGCGATGCCCGGCAACCATCACATCACCGTGCTCGACGCCTACACGGGGCAGGAGGTGACGCGCATTCGCTGCGGCACGACGCCGATCGCCACCGTCGTGGATGAAAAGCGCGGCCGACTGCTCACATTGAACTTCCTCTCGCGAGACCTCTCCGTGCACGACATCAGCGCGTTGTTCTTCGGCGACTCCCTCGTCGAGGAGAAGGGAAGCGTGCGGCTTGTCGGCGGGGAGACACTGCCTCCGGACGTGTTACGCGGCAAAATCCTGTTCTACGACGCGACATCGACCCGCCTGAACTCCGAGCACTACATGAGCTGTGCGTCGTGCCATCTCGATGGCTCGCAGGACGGACAGACGTGGGATTTCACGAGTCTCGGAGAAGGCCTGCGGAACACGATCGATCTTCGCGGGCGCGCGGGCATGCGCCATGGCCGGTTGCATTGGACCGGCAATTTCGACGAAGTGCAGGACTTCGAAAATCAGATCCGCGACTTCGGGCTGGGTGAGGGGCTCATGAGCGACGTGAAATTCCATCAAGGCACCCGCAGCAACCCGCTCGGAATGGCCAAAGCGGGAGTCAGCCGCGACCTCGACGATCTCGCCGCCTACGTGAGTTCGCTCAACAAGTTCGATCCAAGCCCGTTCCGAAATCCGGATGGCTCTCTCACGGCGGATGCCATTGCCGGGCGGGAAATCTTCAACGCCCTGCGCTGCTACGACTGCCATGGCGGACGCGATTTCACCGACAGCGCGCTCGGCGTCCTGCACGACGTAGGAACGATCAAGCCGGGCTCCGGATCGCGTGCCGGAGGAATGCTCACCGGCATCGACACCCCCACGCTTCGAGGCGTCTGGTCCACCGCGCCGTATTTGCACGATGGCTCGGCGAACACGTTGCGGGACGTGCTGACCACCGCGAATCCCGATGGCAAACACGGCAATACCGCGACGCTTTCACCCACGGAAATCGACCAGCTCGTCGCGTATCTCCAGCAGATCGACGGCGATGAGCCCAAGGCCCGGCCGCCCTCCGGCGTCGGCGCCCCGGATTATGACGTCTTCGTCCGGAACTTCCCGGGGCTCAGCGGAGACGACGCGCTCGAATCCGCCGATTACGATGAGGATACATTCATCAGCCTCGCGGAATACGCGTTGGGCGGAACGGATCCAACGCGCCCTGACAGCCGGCCTGAACTCCTCAACGGCCTCGCGTTCCACGACGGTGAGAATTACTTCACCTATTCCTACCTGCGACTGCGCGGCGGGTATTGGCACGACGGGGCCTATCACGCCGGGGATCTCGTTTATCGCCCGCAGGCCACGGACAACCTGAAGACATGGAACCTGTCGGTCGTGGAGCTGCCGAATCCGGAGGGCCTGCCTCCGGCCCCGGAACATTACGAATGGGGCACGTTCGGTTGTCTCGTGCCGCCTGAGGCGGCCGGCGGATTCCTGCGGATGCTGGTCGAGCGGGTTCCCCTCGGGGACAGGTAGGAAAACCGGAAGAATCTGCGGCCTTGCTGTCAGTTTCCGCGGGCAAATTGCGTCTGACGGAATGTCAGCGCGAATTGCGCTGATTTCAGCCCCAATCGCACATCATGTTCCCAAACCTCCTTCCTCGTCTTCGACATACAGCCATCCTTTCCGCCATCGCCCTTGCCTCGGCCGCCTCGCTGGAGGCGGAGGACATCGTTCAATCGCAAAACGTCCTCGCGGGCTCCACGTGGAATGATCCTGTCAACTGGGGCGGATACCTTGTCGAACCGGGCAACAATTACTTCACGACGCCCGGATTCTTCGCCCCGGTCACCGCGTTCGTGACGAATGGGGTCGTGTGGAATTACAGCAGCACCATGCGGGACAATCCCGCTGGCGGCACGTTTCTCGGGGACAGCCTGACCCTCCTTGATGGAACGCGCCTCCTCGGCAAGATCGATGCGGGCAACACGAGCACCGTCAATCTCATCTTCGGGGGTGGCATCTTCTTTGCCGGCCCGAACACCGCCGGCAGCGCCACCCTGGCGGGAACGATCCGATTCGAAGAGGGCGTCCACATCGGAGCCATCGGGGTAAACCCGGCCGTCGGCGGCTCGTTCACCCAGACGATCGCCTCGAAGGTCATTGGCAATGAGGAGGACGTTCTGCAGTTGACCCTGTTGACGGAACAGGACGCCCTGCGTCTCGGCCACATCGTCTTCACCGGCGACCTCAGCGAATTCGAGGGGACCCTCTACGTGGGGACGGCGCTGAGCGGAAGCGCCGCGGGCAGCTCCTACAGCGTGCAGTCCAGCTCCACCACCACGACGCTGGTCATCGACACCATCACATTCAACAACGCCGGTGGCGACGCGACCTACGAACTCGCGACCAACGAGACCTTTGGCGCGCTGATTGTCGGCGGAACTCAACTCGGTGCGGGAACCTACGATGCCGAGGCCCTGAATCTCGTGGCCGGCGGCGGATCGTTCTTCATCGGGGGCGGGTCGATCACGGTCGTTCCGGAACCGTCGACGGTTCTGCTCAGCCTGGCCGGATTCACGTTTGCGGTCGTCTTCGGTCTCCGCAAACGCCGCGTCGCGTAGAGCCAGGGTAGATGCAAGTGGGAACGCTGTGAGCTAAACATCAAGCGTCCCGCTCGGGCGATGAACGGGTGAAAGAGGCCGACCCCATCTCACGTGCAGCCATCCATTCAGCACCGTGGGCGTGAAACGTGTTCACAGGACGCGCCAGAATCTCCGGAGGGCAATCCTTCTCAGGCCAGCTCGGAACCTTCCACTCGAGAAGACGGATGAATGGAAACTCGCCACCAAGATCCGGTCGATTGCCTCGATCCACATAACACGCGACTCCCACGATTAAACCTCCCGCCGCCTCCACGGCTTCGTGGGTTTGCCGCACGGAGTGCCCCGTGTTCACCACATCATCGACAAGCAGCACACGCCGGCCCGTCACCCGACGATCGTAGCCGCGTCGGAGGATGAATCGCCCTCGCAATTCCACACCGTGTGCCGCCTCGTGTTCGGCGAAAACAGCCGGCAATCCCGCATGAAATCCCGTCCAGAGCGAGACGATGAGACCGCCTTCCGCAGGGCCGCAAATGATATCCGGATTGAGGTGAGATGCTGATTGCCAAAGCATGGAGCAGAGTTCCGAGACGAAGCCGGGGTGGGGATTGATGGAATCCTTGTCGATCCAGCCCGATGAGTGATGCCCATTTACCGAAACGAAATGATCGTTCTCGAGAAGCGCATTCGTCTGTCGAAGGATCGCCTCCGTGCGTGTTGCGAAGTCTGCCATCACGAGAGAGTGTCTCGTTCTTCACCTGGAGGCGAGCCCACGTCTGGTCTCCCTGGCCTCTTCGCTCTCGCCATGCGAGGGAGAGCCCGGCAGACTGCTGACATGGTTCGTTCCTCTCTTTCCTCGATTTCCCGGCGCGGATTTTTGCCCCGCCTTGCGGCGGTTGCCCTCGCTTCCGCGCTCCTTCCCGCGGCAACGGCTCTTGCGAAAAACCCGATTGTGGACGGCTGGTATGCCGACCCAGAGGCGGTGATCTTCGAGGACGAGTATTGGGTCTATCCGACGTATTCCGCGCCGTATGAGGAACAGCTCCATTTCGACGCGTTTTCGTCGAAGGACCTCGTCAACTGGAAGAAGCACCCGAAGATCCTGACCTCGCGTCAGGTGAAATGGGCGCAGCGTGCGATGTGGGCGCCGTGCGCGGTGAAGAATGGCGACAAATACTATCTCTTCTTCGCGGCGAACGACGTGCACGAGGGCGAGGTTGGGGGGATCGGCGTCGCCGTTTCGGATCGTCCGGGCGGACCGTTCAAGGACCTGCTGGGAAAGCCGCTGATCAACGAGATCGTCAACGGCGCACAGCCGATCGACCAAAGCGTTTTCCAGACCCCCGACGGCAAGTGGTGGATCATTTACGGCGGCTGGGGTCACTGCAACATCGCCCAGCTGAAGGACGATTTCACCGGCCTCATTCCCTTCGAGGATGGGCAGACCTTCCACGAGATCACGCCCGAGGGATACGTCGAGGGGCCCATCATGTTCGAGCGGAACGGAAAGATCTATTTCATGTGGTCTGAAGGCGGCTGGACCGGCCCCGATTACCGGGTGGCCTATGCGATTTCGGATTCGATTCACGGGCCGTTCCAGCGCGTGGGCACCGTGTTGCAGCAGGACCCGGAGATCGCCACCGGGGCGGGGCACCACTCGGTCATTCGCGTGCCGGGCACGGACGAGTGGTATATCGTCTATCACCGCCGTCCGCTCGGCGAGACCGATGCGAACCACCGCGTGACGTGCATCGACAAGATGGAGTTCAACGAAGACGGCACGATCAAGCCGGTGAAGATCACGTTCGAGGGTGTCGAACCCCGGCGGATTCCCTGACGCCAGTCACCGCGTCGTCGAATAAACATGCGACGAACACGTATTCTTTGTGTTAGAAACGATAACCCTGTGGAGCGGGCCATGCGCCCCAATCTCCGCAATCAAATGCTTATGAAGAAACTGACATACCTCACTGCCATCCTCGTCGGAGTGGCATTCGCGACGACTTCGCTGAAGGCCGGCGACGAGAAACCCGGAAAGAACGATGGATTCATCGGCGTCGTGACCAAGACCGATCCCGCCGCGAAGTCCGTCACCGTGAAGGGCCTGAAGGAGGAGACGGAAAAGACCTTCACCTATTCGGAGACGACCAAGATCGTCGACGATGACGGCAAGGAGATCGAGATTTCCACGATTTCCGAAGGAGTTCGCGTGAAGGTGCTTCCCGACGAATCGGGCTCGACGGCAAAGCGGATCAAGGTCACCGAAAAGCAGGTGGGCGAGAAGAAGGGCGAGTAACCCGCCGAAGCATCACCAAACTTCCAGAGCCATCCTCGAACCCGGGGATGGCTCTTTTGTTTTCGGACCAAAGCGCAGGTCGTGGCGCGGACCCGCGAGGAAAAGAAAAAGGCCATCCGCTTCCCAGGATGGCCTTTTTTGTGAGTTAAGGCATTCCTGGCTGGCGTGCCGGGTCAGGCCCAGCAGCCAGCCGGGGTGATCTTCTCTAGCGCACGGAGAACTTGTAGATCGTGGTCGACTCGTAGTTCTCGCCGGGACGAATCACCGTGCTCGGGAAGTTCGGGTGATTCGGGCTGTCGGGGAAATGCTGCGTCTCCAGGCAGAATCCGCCGCGATAGACGTAGGTGTGGCCGTTTTCACCGGGCTCGTTGTCGAGGAAGTTGCCGGAGTAGAACTGCACGCCCGGCTCGGTCGTGAAGACTTCCATCTGGCGGCCGCTCGTCGGCTCGTAAACGGTCACGGCCTTGCGGAGCCCCGAGCCGTTCAGCACGTAGTTGTGGTCGTAGCCACCGCCCGCAATGAGGGCAGGGAACTTGTTGTCGATGCGCGCACCGATCGGGGTCGGCTTGCGGAAGTCCATCGGAGTGCCCGCGACAGGTGCAATCTCTCCGGTCGGGATGAGCGTGTCATCGGTGGGCGTGTAGTGGTCGGCATTGATCTGCAGCTCGTGGCCGAGGATCGTGCCGTCGCCTTCGCCCTTCAGGTTGAAGTAGGCGTGGTTGGTGACGTTCGCAACCGTCGGCGCGTCGGTCGACAGATCGTAATCGATGCGCAGCTCGTTGCGGTTGTTAAGCGTGTAGGTGACGGTCGTCGTGAGCGTGCCGGGATATCCCTGCTCGCCATCCGGGCTCACGTAGGTGAGTTCGACTCCCACGGCGTTCGGCTTGGTGATGGGCTTCGCCGACCAGACGCGCTGGTTGAAGCCGACCTTGCCGCCATGCAGCGAGTTCGGGCCATTGTTGATCGGGAGCTTGTAGGTCTTGCCGTCGAGCGTGAAGGTGCCCTTCGCGATGCGGTTGCCATAACGGCCGACAATCGCCCCGAAATAGGAGGTGCCTTTCTCGTAGCCGGCGAGGTTGTCGTAACCGAGCGTCACGTCCTCGATGTTGCCGGAGCTGTCGGGCACGCGGATCGCCGTGATGATGGCGCCGTAGTTGGTAATGTCGACCTCCATGCCCTTGTCATTCCGAAGTCGGTAGAGATTTACGGCTTTACCGGACTTCGTGGTGCCATACGGGGCAACGGAGATGCTCATTTTGTTCGAAGAGGAATTGGGGGTCTGGCACCCGGAAAAGGCGAGACCAACTGCTAGGGCCGCAAGGGCCAACGGGGGTGTAATTTTCATGGGAGACGAAAGCTGCCAGTTAAGCGAGGAAAGGGCACTGCGTAAAGACGCAACGCTCAGGACTTTTGACGTCGCACCCACAAGGTGCGCTGCGGGAAGGGAATTTCGATGCCGGCTTCATCCAGCGCTTTCTTGATGCTGGCCCGCAGCTCGCGGCCCGCCGCCCACTGCTTGCCCGGCAGCACCTTCATCTGCGCGCGGAGCTGCACCGAGTTTTCGCCGAGATTCTGCACGCCGAGCACCTCGGGCGCTTCCAGAACCACGTCGCCGTGCGCGGCTGCGTAGTCGTCGAGAACCTTCTTCATCAACCCGCATGCCGTGTCGATGTCCGCGTCGTAGGCAATGTCGATGTCGAGCACGAGGCGCGACCAGTCGCGCGTGAGCACCGTCACCTGCTTGATCTCGCCGTGGGGAATGATGTGCACGCTGCCGTCGGCCGCGCGCAGCACGACGGTGCGCAGATTCAGCTCCTCCACACCGCCGGAGAGATTGCCGACCTGGATGACGTCGCCCACCGAGAACTGCTGCTCCAGAATCACGAACGATCCCGTGATGATGTCCTTCACGAGACTCTGCGCGCCGAAACCAATGGCCACTCCGGCAATGCCCGCGCTGGCGAGAATCGGGCCAACCGCAAAGCCGATTTCCTGAAACACCATCAGCACCGCGAGCACGACGAGAGTGACCGATGCCACCGCCTGAAACAGCTTGATCAGCGTCGTCTGGCGTTTCGCGATCATCAAATCCTGCAACGGATCCCGACCGCGCGGGCGGAGCGAGAGCTTGATGGCGCGCTCGACGAAATGCCGCGACACCCGCAGCAAAATCACCAGCAGCACACAGATCACCACGATGCGCAGCCCGTGTGTCGACGCCCAATCGAAGGCCCGTTCCACGGTCAAACTCCACCACTCCGGGGAAAACAGCTCTGCATGCTCCGCCATGGGCGACAGTGTGCCGGCGTGCGCGGGAGCCGTCAAACCAGTCGCGATTGCGGCAATTGGAGGAGGGTGCTAGCTTGCCCGCGATGAGGCCGGTCCTGTTTGCGTTGCTTCTCCTCGCGTTTCTCGGCCAGCGGCTGCCGGCGCAGGAATACGAGGGCAAAATGCTGGTCACCGCATCGTTGATTGCCGACACCACCGCGATCGTTCCCGGCAAGCCGTTCCGCGTGGGCGTCCTTCTCGAAATGGCCCCGAAGTGGCACACCTACTGGCAATACTCGGGCGACGCAGGCATCCCGACCTCGATCGAATGGAAGCTGCCCGAAGGGTGGGGCGTCGGACCCATCGAATGGCCGTTGCCGGAGGCGATCCTCGAGCCGGGCGACATTCAGGTTTACGCCTACGGCGACAAGGTGATGCTCATTCAGCAGATCCAGCCGCCGGCGGAGATCATCGAGTCGAACATCAACCTCGAGGCGAACGTGTCGTGGCTCGTTTGCGAGGAAATCTGCATTCCCGGCAAGGCCACCGTCTCGCGCATGCTTCCCGTGGCCGGCCACGCCGAACCGGATAATGCCGCCATCTTCGAGGAATGGACCGCAAAACTCCCGTCGATGGACCCACCGCCGTTCGACGTCACGTGGCAGCGCGAGGGCGACTCCTGGGTCGGCACGGTCGAGGCGCCCGCGGGCACCGAGGCCGTCGAGTTCTTCCCGCTGCCGGCGGAGGGAGAAGTCATCGGCCATCCAAAAATCTCCGGCTCCGCAAAGGACGGTTTTACCATTCGCATTTCCGCGCCCGGAGATCTTCGCGGAGTGCTCGCCATCAAGGACGCAAACGGCGAGCGCGGATGGTGGGTGACGCCATCTCCGCCATCCACCTCGCTGTGGCAGGCGCTGCTTTTCGGATTTCTCGGCGGAATCATCCTGAACCTCATGCCCTGCGTGCTGCCGGTGATTTCGTTGAAGGTGTTCGGCTTCGTGCGGCAGGCCGGCCAGAGCCCGCGCACGATCCTCCTTCACGGCCTCGCCTTCACCGCCGGCATCTTCGTGTGGTTTCTCGGTCTTGGACTCGTGATCGTTGCCATTCGCGCGGCGGGCGGGCAGGCGACCTGGGCGTTCCAGTTCCAGAATCCGTGGTTCAACATCGCCATCGCCACGATCGTTTTCGTGTTCGCGCTGAATCTTTTCGGCGTCTTCGAGATCGCACTGCCCGGCCGCGCCACCAACGCCCTTGCGCAGGCGGGAGGCCACGAGGGCTACAGCGGATCGTTCTTCCAGGGCGTCTTCGCGACGCTGCTCGCGACGCCCTGCACCGGACCCTTTCTCGGCGCCTCGCTCGGCTACGCCTTTGCGCAACCGGCGCCCGTGACGCTTGCGCTCTTCGCGTGTATCGCCGCGGGAATGGCCCTCCCGTATTTGCTCCTCTCCGCACAGCCGGGGTGGGTGAAATATCTCCCGAAGCCGGGGCTGTGGATGGAGCGCCTCAAGCAATTCATGGGCTTTCCGCTGCTCGCGGCGCTGCTCTGGCTGCTCTACATCATCGGCGCGCAACGCGGCTCCGAGGCCGTCATTTGGGTCGGCGCGTTCCTGCTCACCGTCGGCGTCGCCTGCTGGATTTTCGGAATCGTCTCGCCGCCCGTGGTTCCCGCGCGCTCGCGCGTCGTCGGGTTGACCCTCTCCGTGCTCCTTCTCGTCGGCGGCGGCTGGTTGTTTCTCGGCGACCTGCTGGCAAAGTCCCGGCCCGCATCCGTGCAACAAGCGAGCGGCGGCATTCCGTGGGAGCCGTATTCGAAGGCGGCCGTCGACACGCTGCTCGCCGAGGGCAAACCCGTGTTCATCGATTTCACGGCCGACTGGTGCCTCACCTGCAAATACAACGAGCGCACCGCGATCGACGTTCCCGCCGTGCGCGAGAAGATCCAGGAACTGGGCATCGTGCCGGTCAAGGCCGACTGGACGAACAGCAATCCCGAAATCACCGAGGCGCTGAAGCAATTCGGCCGGGTGGGGGTGCCGTTCTACGTGATCTACCCCGCCGGCCGGCCGAACGAGCCGATCATCCTGCCGGAACTCCTCACCGAATCCCTCGTTCTCTCGAAACTTTCCGAAGCCCGCTAAGGTTTCATCTACAAACCACCACACCATGAGAATCCCCAACTTCTTCCTTGCGCTGTTGGTCACCACGTCCCTGCTTCACGCCGCTCCCGAGATCGGCAAACCCGCGCCCGACTTCACGCTCAAGGACGGCACCGGCAAGGAGCACTCGCTCTCCGATTACGCCGGCAAGACGGTCGTGCTCGAATGGTTCAACGAAGGCTGCCCGTTCGTGAAAAAGCACTACGGGTCAAGGAACATGCAGGATCTCCAGAAAGCCGCGACCGACAGCGGCGTCGTGTGGCTGACGATCATTTCCTCCGCGCCCGGCAAACAGGGGCATTACACGCCCGAGCAGGCCGTCGCGAAATACGAAGAGCTCGGCATGGCTTCCACCGCATTGCTGCTCGATGAATCCGGCGAAGTCGGCCGCGCCTACAACGCGCGCACGACTCCCGAGATGTTCGTCATCGATTCCAAGGGAACCCTCGTTTACATGGGCGCGATCGACGACAAGCCGACGCCCGATCCCGCCAGCCTCGACGGCGCGAAAAACTACGTGCAGGCCGCGCTCACCGAACTCGCCGCCGGCGAGCCCGTCTCCACTCCGCAGACGAAATCCTACGGCTGCGGCGTCAAATACTGACGGGCCTCTCTGTTCCGATTTCCCGATTCAGGCGGGGGGAGGGCCAAGAAATGAAGCCGGACGGAAAGACCGGGACTTGTCGCTGACCTGATTTTTCGGCACAAGGGCCGGGCTCCCATGTCCCGCATTCGACTCGACGAACTCGACCAGAACACCTCCCTCTCCGAGAAGGAATACAAGGAAAAGCTCAAGAAGGCGCAGCTACGGCTGTTGAAGCACCAGCTCGAGCTGCGCGAAAGCAAACGCTCGCTCATCGTGGTCGTCGAAGGCCCCGACGCCGCCGGCAAGGGCGGGGCCATCAAGCGACTCGTCGAGCGCCTCGACCCGCGTCTCGTGCGCGTTTACTCGATCGTCAAGCCGACGCCCGAGGAATACCGCCACCACTACATGTGGCGGTTCTGGACCAAACTTCCGGCCTACGGCGAAATGGCGATCTTCGACCGCTCGTGGTATGGACGCGTCCTCGTCGAGCGCGTCGAGGGATTCGCCACCGACGCCGAATGGAAGCGCGCCTACCGGGAGATCAACGAATTCGAGCGGCAGCTCACCGACGACGGCGCCATCCTCGTGAAGGTCTTCCTTCAAATCACGAAGGACGAACAGCTCGCCCGTTTCAAGGCCCGCGAAGCCGATCCCTACAAGCACTGGAAAATCAGCGACGAAGACTGGCGCAACCGCAAGAAGTGGAAGGAGCACAACGAAGCGGCGGAGGACATGTTCGAAAAAACCTCCACCGAAAACGCCCCCTGGACCGTGATCCCCGCCAATTACAAGTGGTATGCCCGCGTCCAGGTCGCCAAAACCGTCCTCTCCACACTGGAAAAGGCGCTGGAGGATTGAATCACCCCGACACCGGGGAGGCCAGGTCGCCCGGAGGGCGACTGCTACAGCTGGACACCCGCGCATTGCGCCACTTCTTGTAGCCGCTTCGCTCTGCGAAGCGCTCGGGATGGCCCTCCATCCACTCCTTGCCCATCACACACCGGGCAACCACATCACACTCCTCGGGAGTCGCCCGGAGGGCGACTGCTACAGCTCACCACCCGCGCTTTGCGCCACTCTCTGTAGCCGCTTCGCTCTGCGAAGCGCTCGGGATGACTCCCAATCCATGCCAACGGCCATCATCCATCACCCACATTCCCCCAAGTCGCCCGGAGGGCGACTGCTACAACTCGTCACCCGCGTATTGCGCCA
>CALLUD010000025.1 GCA_938011325.1 uncultured Spartobacteria bacterium | reverse complement strand
GCTGCTGGTCTTCTTCATGGTCACCGCAAAACCCATCAAACCCGAAAGTGATATCGATATTGGACTCCCGGGAACCGTTGCACAGGAGGAGTCCGTCGACATCCCGGACGAGCAACGGATTGCGATTCTGGGCGATGGGCAGGTGATTTTGAACGACCAGCCGATGGACCCGCCGCCGAATCCGGAAATGCCGCGTCTGCTCGCGACGCTGGTGCGCTTCAAGGAATCGGCGGACGCCAACAAAAGCGAGGCGCTGGTGACGATCGAGCCCGATGATGCCGCGACGCATCAGCGAATCGTCGACGTGCTGAACACCTGTGCGAAGGCGGGCATCGTTGGAGTGACATTCGCCGACGGCAACTTTGGGGGGGATTCGTTCCAGCCATGAAGGTCGAAGCGGTTCTCGAAGGGAAGGACGAAAAGAAGCGCCTCCGCAGGCTGATCTTTACGATCGTCGTCATTGCGGTGGCCGTTCACCTCATCGCGGGAGGCGTGGCGGCGGTGCTCGTGGTGGCGCGATATTTTTTGCAACCGCAGGCGACGTTCGAGGTGCAGAAGGACATTCGGCTGCCGGCCAGGGAACGGGAGCATCGGATGAACATGGCCGAGTTCGACGCGATGACGCCGAAGCCAAGTTTCACCGACCAGATGCAGGCATTGCGGCCGACCGAGTTTGCGCTGCCTGATCTGCCGAAAGTTCCGCTCGATCAAATGCTGCCGCTTGATCCAAGCGCGATTGTGACCGATCAGGTCGCCAGCATGGTTGGCACGGCGGGCACGGGTGCCGCCGGTGAGGGCGGGTCCGGAAGCGGCGGAGTCGGGTCGGGGATGAGCTTCTTCGGGATTCAGGACGCCGGGCGGAGCGTGATCATTGTCGTCGACACGTCGAACTCGATGTTCGAGCGCTCGCGACGCGGGGAGATGCACCGGTTCGATTTCAAGACGATCAAGGAGCAGGCCACGCAGCTCATTGACAAGCTGAACATCAATACGCGCTTCAACGTAATCATCTACGAAGGCGGCTCGATGGCGTTTTCGAAGGAGTTTTTGCCGGCAACCGATGCCAACAAGGCGGCGGCGCGGGAGTGGATCCAGGGGTTGTCCGAGGATCCGGATATGTCCATCGGGAAGCGACCGGGACGCGGGCCGAAGCTGATGGAGGGCGGCGGCACCCGGCTCGACACCGCGATGAAGCAGACGTTCTCGTTCCAGCCGGAGGTCGTCTACATCATCACCGATGGCGAGATCAACCGGGGCAGCGGCAGCCGTCGTGAGAGCGAGCGCGAGAGCCGCAACAGCCGGAATTATTCCGAGTCCGACAAGATCGGCGAGCGCGAGATGCTTGCGATCATTTCCGAACTTCAAAAGGAGCTGCCGGAGCCGGCGCGCATTCACACGATTCTCTACGAGACCAGCGTGGTGCGGCCCGAGGAGGAGCGAACAATCCGCGCGATCGCTCGACACAACGGGGGCAAGTTCCGAAAGGTCGAGGCGAAGGAGATCAAGAAGTGACCGTCGCGGAATTGTCCCCGCCGTGCGGTGGGTTCTTGTGGCCGTGCGGGGAGGCGGTTTCGTAGAGTGCGAAAATGCGACGGCTGATTTTCTCCCTGGCTTCCCTGCTGCTTTTCGTTTTGCCCGCACCGGCGAAGGATACGCCTCGCGCGGTGGTCCTGGTGATTTCCGATGGGACGTCGCTGGAGCTGCTGACCGCGGCGCGCATGTATGCAAAAGGCGGGCACGGTCGCCTCGAACTGGAGTCGATGCCGCGCACGGCGATTGTTCGGACGGTCTCGCGCTCGGATCTGGTGACGGATTCCGCCGCGGCGGCGACGGCGATTGCACGGGGCATCAAGGCTGACAATCGTGTGGTGGGCCAGGAAACCGCGAAGGCGGACTCCGGACCGGCGAGTTTGCTGGATGTCGCCCGTGAAGCGGGCTGGTCGACGGGAGTCGTGTCGGACGATCAGGTGACGGGCGCGACGCCTGCCGCTTTCATTGTGGAGCACCGGGACCGCGATGAATTTGCGGAGATTGCCGCCAAGGAGGTCGCGCAGTTGGGGAAGCGAGTCGACGTGCTGCTCGGCGGAGGGCGGAAGTGGGTGGCGGTTTCCGACGACGAGACTTACAAGGAAGGGGAGAAGGAGATCGCCCGTCGGAACGAGGCGGTGCTGAAGTCGGGCACCATTGCGTGGTTCGATGACTGGGGCGCGTTTCAGTCATTTGCAAAAAGTGGCGGGGACGGTCGGCCGGTTTTCGGCACGTTCGCGCCTGAAGACCTTCCGTTCTACGTCGATGGAAAGCGCGAGCTGCGACTCGTGGATATGGTGGAAGCCGCGGTTGGGTTGCTCGAGGCGCGTGGGAAGCCGTTTTTCCTGATGGTGGAGGCCGGCGCACCGGACACGGCGTGCCACATGAACAACGCGAAGCGCGCCGTCACCGAGGTGCTCGAACTCGATGCGACGGTCGCGTGGCTTCGGAAGCATTTGCCGCCCGATTCGCTCCTGCTGGTCACCACGGATCACAACACGGGCGGCCTCGCCATCAATGGTCAGCCCATGCGCGGCGAGGCGAAGGGCGACGAGTTGCTGCGGGCAAATCCGGTGAACGAGGAGATGTTCTTCACGTGGTCGAGCGGACCGGGCGCAACCTCGGCGAACGAAAATCTCGAGCAGACGGATCCGGCGTTCACCCAGCCGGCATTGCTCCCACGGAAGTCGGCGATGCATACCGGGGGCGATGTCTGGTTGCTTGGTGAGGGGCCCGGCAGCGAAGCGGTGGTCGGATTCCTCGACAACACGGACGTCTTTCGAATTGCCCGCGACGCGATCCAGCGAAAGTAGCGATCTCGAAGGACTGCGAAAGAAGGCTGGCCGGTCCGTGGCGGTCGTGAAGAATGCCGCGCCATGGAACTCATCGGCATCGACCTTGGTGGCACGAAGATCGAAGGCGTCGCAATCGATCCTGCGCGGCCGGGGGAGGCGCTGGCGAGGATTCGCCGGCCGACGGAGCAGGAGCGGGGATACGAGCACATTCTCGAGCAGATTGCCGCGATCGTCGAGGAACTGAGGTCACGGTATCCGGAAGCGGTGCCGGCGCTGGGAATCGGCACGCCGGGCACTCTGGACGCGAGGACGGGCGCGTTGCGGGGCTCGAACACGCAGTGCCTGAATGGGCGTCCGATCAAAGCGGATCTCGAAGCAAGGCTCGGCATGCGCGTCGAGATCGAGAACGACGCAAATTGCTTCGCGCTGGCGGAGGCGACGCTGGGCGCGGCACGTGGTTGCGAAACCGTGTTTGGAATCATCCTCGGCACGGGCGTGGGCGGGGGAATTGTCATTCGCGAACGGATTCTGCATGGCCACCACGGGATCGCCGGGGAGTGGGGGCAGATCGTGATCGAGCCGGAGGGTCCGGTCTCGGCATACGGCACTCGCGGGACCGTGGAGGCCTGTCTATCCGGGCCGGGTCTCGAACGGTTCTACGCGTCGCGAAGCGGCCTGAAGCGATCGCTCAAGGAAATCGTGGAGCAGGAGGCGGAGGACGCTGCGGCGCGGGAGACGCTGGAGCGGATGGAGGAGGTCTTTGTGAAGGCGATTGCGCTCGTGATCAACTGTCTGGACCCCGATGCCATCGTGGTGGGCGGAGGGGTTGGCAATATCGGCCGGTTCTACAGCGAGCGGATGCGGGAACGGATCGGAGAGGCCATTTTTGCCCCGAAATTTGAGGCGGCGTTGTTGAAGCCCGCTCTGGGCGACAGTGCCGGGGTTTTCGGCGCTGCGATGCTGACGCGGGAATGACGGCCGCAACCGGGCCATTTGGCGGACCACACACTTTTGAAAGTTACAGGTGGAATTTGCGGTCGAATCCTTTACGATGCCCGCGCTTCTGAACGACGAAGCGCCCCCGGAAGACACACCCACGTGAGTCCCTCCGGCGGTGCCGAGGGATGGAAGCACCACAGACGTTCCTATCCATTATCCCACTCATGAACCTAAAAGCTCTCCCCATTTTCCTTGCGTTCTTCCTCATGGGCGTTGCCGACGCCATGGGGCCGTTGTCCAGCGCTGTGCAGGAGAATTTCCAGCTCTCGCGCGTGGTCGCGACGCTGATGCCATTCTTCGTGTTCATCGCGTTTGCGATCTTCAGCGTGCCTGGTGGCGTGCTGGCCGCGCGTATCGGAAAGAAAAAGGTGCTGCTTCTGGGGCTTGGACTGAACACGGTGGCCGTGGCGGTTCCCGCGTTCATGAGTCCGTCCTATCCGCTTCTGCTGACCTGCATTTTCATCCTCGGTGTCGGAACGACCTTCCTGCAGGTGGCTGGAAACCCGATCATGCGTGATGTGAGCCCGGCCGGCCAATACAGCCGCAACCTCGCGCTGGCGCAGGGTTTCAAGGGAATCGGCAGCTCGGTGTCGGCGTTCCTCCCGTCTGTGGTGGGTGTGATTGGTGTGCTCGCCGCCATGGGCTGGCGCGGTGCGTTCCCCATTTTCTTTGCGCTGATGGCCATCGCCTTCGTGCTTGTGGCGATCATGCACATCGATGAGGCAAAGGCGGATGTTCCTCCGAGCATCGTCAGCTCGCTGGGCCTGCTCAAACTTCCGGTCTTCGCGCTGGCGGTGCTGGGCATCTTCCTCTACGTCGGCGCGGAGGTCTGCATGGCGACATTCCTCAAGCCGACCCTCGAGTCACTGGGGCTTTCGGAGAAGGACGCCGCGCTCTATGGCCCGTCGCTGTTCTTCATCGTTCTCACGATCGGCCGTCTTGTCGCGGGCGTGATCAACGTCAACCCGCACCTGTTCTTCCGCATCTCGGCATTGGTGGGTCTCATCGGCATCGGGCTGGTGATCTTTGGAAACCAGAGCCTCGCGCTTGCCGGTGTCGTTCTCGGCGGCCTCGGCTTTGCGAACATCTGGCCGATGCTCTTCTCGATCACGGTGGAAGAGAAGCCGGAGCGCTCCAGTGAATTGTCGGGCCTCATGTGCATGGCGATCTCCGGCGGCGCCATCGTCCCTCTCGTGATGGGCAAGCTCGTTGACAGTGGCATCGCCGATCACGTTGCGTTTGTGGTGCCCGCGGTTTGCTTCGCGTATCTCCTTCTTCTCTCGTTGAAGGGTGGCAAGGCAAAGGCCGCCTGATTTTTCCGGCAACCTCTTCCTCCATTTCGTCCCATGAAACTCGACAGCGACTCACGCATCGTCATGACACTCGACGCGGGTGGCACCAACTTCCGGTTCAGTGCCATGCGTGGCGGCAAACCGGTCACCGAAACCGTTGCCCTGCCTTCCAACGCAGACAACCTCGAGAAGTGCCTCGGCAATCTCGTGGAGGGCTTCAGCCAGGTGAAGAAGGCGCTCCCCGAGCCGCCGGTTGCCATCAGCTTTGCATTTCCCGGCCCGTCCGATTACCCGAACGGAATCATTGGCGATCTGCCAAACCTCCCGGCGTTTCGCGGCGGAATCCCGCTCGGGCCGATGCTCCAGGAGAAGTTCGGCATTCCCACGTTCATCAACAACGACGGTGATCTCTTCGTTTACGGCGAGGCGATCGGAGGCTTCCTCCCGTGGGTGAACGAGCAGCTCGAGAAGGCGGGCAGTCCGAAGCGCTACAAGAACCTCTTTGGCGTGACGATGGGCACCGGCTTTGGCGGTGGCATTGTGCGCAACGGTGAGCTTTACATCGGTGACAACTCGGTCGCGGGTGAAGTGTGGACGCTGCGCCACAAGCTTCAGCGGAACTGGAATGCGGAGGAAGGCTGCTGCATCCGCGCGGTGCGCCGCGAATATGGACGGCTGACCAACACGCCGTTCGACAACGTTCCCGAACCGAAGGTGCTCTTTGACATCGCCAATGGGAACGCGGAGGGCGACCAGGCCGCCGCGAAGGAGGCCTTCCGTCTGCTCGGCGAAGTCGCCGGCGATGCGATGGGTGAAGCGCTCACCCTTCTCGACGCGCTGGCCGTGATCGGCGGTGGCGTCTCGGGCGCGTGGCCGCTTTTCCTCCCGGCGCTTGTGGATGAATTGAACAGCGAGTTCGAGGGCCCGAGTGGAAACCGCTTCCGTCGTCTTGCTCCGAAGGCATTCAACCTCGAGGACAAGGAGCAGCTTGCCATCTTCCTCAAGGGTGAGACCCGCGAGGTGAAGGTTCCCGGCACCGACAAGACCGTGCAATACGACCCGCTCCAGCGGATCGGCGTCGGTATGAGCCGGCTTGGCACGAGCGAAGCGGTGGCGCTGGGCGCCTACGCGTTTGCGTTGAACAAGCTGGGGTGATTCCTCCCCGGCTCCGAACTTTCCCTCAATCCCCACAACCTGAATGATGATCAAAACTTCCCTTCGCCCGGCGGCCGTCTTCGGCATCTGCCTCTCCCTACTTTCCCCCGCGCTTGCGCAGGACAACAAGAATGCGCCGACCTCGCGTCCGCCGGTCGAGGACCGAAGATTCCACAGCGACGCCGTGGAGGCGTTTATCGAGAAGGTGAAGGCCAACATCTCCGATCCCGAGGTGGCGCGGACCTTCGAGAACACGTTCCCGAACACCCTCGACACCACGGTTTTTTACACCGAGGAGAACGGAGTGCCGGACACCTACATCATCACCGGTGACATCGACGCGATGTGGCTGCGGGATTCCTCGGCCCAGGTGAACCACTACATCCCGCTCGCCAAGGAGGATGAGAAGCTCGCGAAAATGATCAACGGCCTCATCCGCCGTCAGACGCGCTACATCCTCAAGGATCCGTATGCGAACGCGTTCTACCGTGAGCCCGACAAGGTTGGCGAGTGGGCCACCGACCACACCGAGATGCAGCCGGGTGTGCACGAGCGCAAATGGGAACTCGACTCGCTCTCGTATCCGATTCGCCTCGCCTACCGCTATTGGAAGGCGACGGGCGACGAGTCCGCCTTCGACAACGAGTGGTTGAAGGCGATGAACCTCGCCGTGGATACGATGAAGGAACAGCAGCGCAAGAACGGCAAGGGCCCCTACAGCTTCATGCGCACCACGCAATGGGCGACCGACACCGTGCCCGGCAACGGCTTCGGAAATCCGGTCAAGCCCACGGGAATGATCTGCTCAACCTTCCGAAACTCGGATGACGCGGCGATCTATTTGTTCAACATTCCGGAGAATCTCATGGCCGTTGCGAGTCTGCGGCATCTCTCGGAGATGTTGAACTCGATGGGCAAGGACCCCGCGCTTGCAAAGGAAGCCGCGGAACTGGCCGACGAAGTCGAGGCGGCGGTGAAGGAGCACGGCATCGTCGAGCATCCGAAGTATGGCAAGATCTACGCCTACGAGGTGGATGGTTTCGGGAACGCGCTGTTCATGGACGACGCGGGCCTGCCGAGCCTCGTTTCGATTCCCTATCTCGGGTATGGCTCGATCGACGATCCGGTTTACCAAAACACCCGGAAATTCGCGCTCAGCGAGGACAACCCCTATTTCTTCAAGGGCAAGGCGGCGGAAGGCACGGGCAGTCCGCATCTGGCGCGCGCCGGCGACTCGATGATCTGGCCGATGGGCATTTCCTCGCGGGCTCTCACCAGCAACGATCCGGCGGAGATTGCCAGGTGCATCGACATGCTCGTGAAGAACACGGGCGGAACGGGCTTCATGCACGAGGGCTTCGACAAGGACGACGGAAGCAACTACACGCGCCCGTGGTTCGCGTGGTCGAACTCGCTCTTCGCCGAAATGATTGTCGATACCTACGAGAATCATCCGGAGGTCCTGAAGAAGTAACCATCTCGCGAGGATGAGATCGATCGCCCTGTCGATGAAGCTGGCGGTGTTCAGGACTGCCCTGGCCGGTGCGCTTGTTGTTGCGGCGGCGGCGCACGCGGCGGAACTGCCCGGCTGGGCGATCGGCCCGTTCGAGCGACCCGGCGAGGGGAATCCGGTCATCGCCCCGAAGCCGGAATCCGTCTTCGATTGCCCAATGCGCGGAGCCTCCGTGCATTGGGAATCGCTTCACACGTTCAATCCCGCCGCCGTGGTGCGCGATGGGCAAATCTGCGTTTTGTATCGCGCGGAGGACGACAGCGGCGAGATGCAGATCGGGCGTCACACGTCGCGTCTCGGGCTTGCGAGGAGCAAGGACGGCATCCATTTCGAGCGACTGCCCACGCCGGTTTTCTACCCCGCCGATGACGATCAAAAATCGGCCGAGTGGGAGGGCGGGTGCGAGGACCCGCGAATTGTCGAGGCTCCGGACGGCACCTACGTGATGCTCTACACGCAGTGGAACCAGCGCGTGTTTCGCCTCGGGCTGGCGACCTCGAAGGATCTCGAGCATTGGGAGAAGCAGGGACCGGCGTTCTCGGATCCGAAATACGCGGATCTCCCGACGAAATCCGCGGGTGTCGTGTGTTCGCTGCAGGATGGCCGGCTGAAGGCCGTGAAGATCGGCGGCAAATACTGGATGTATTTCGGCGAAAAGGCGATTTCCCTCGCCACGTCGGACGACCTCATCCACTGGCAGCCCGTGGTGGACGAAAATGGAAAACTGCTGGAGCTGATCACGCCGCGGGAAGGTTACTTCGACAGCGAGTTGACCGAGGTGGGCCCTCCGCCGGTGCTCACGAAGGACGGAATCGTCGTCATTTACAACGGCAAGAATGGTGGAAATGGAGATCCCGCCATCGACGTTGGTTCCTATGCCGCGGGACAGGTGCTGTTTTCCACCGACGAGCCCGCAAAGGTGCTGGACCGGCTCGACAAGCCGTTTTTCAAGCCGGAGGAAGAGTTCGAGCGCACGGGCCAGTATGCGGCCGGCACCACGTTCACCGAGGGGCTCGTCTTCTTCGAGAACCGCTGGTTTCTCTACTACGGATGCGCGGACTCGCTGGTCGGCGTCGGGATTTGTGACAATCCGGCGGTGACCGCTTCCGCGGAAGCTGTGGAATGATTTCTCCTTCCGTGAGCCGCTCTTTTGCGTGGCTGCGGCCGCTGCTGCTCGGAGTGGTCGGGCTGGGAACGGGCTTTGCGCAATCGCCGGAGGCGAAGGAATTCGCGGAATGGGGCCGCGAGACGATGACGATGATCGACAGCGGCTACTGGATGCGTGGCCGCAACCTTTACTCCGAGGATAGCGTGCGCGAGGGCGACACCTACAAGCCCGGCAGGCAGCCGGCGTTCATGTGGGGGTGTGGTGTGATGCTGTCCGCGCTGGCGATGGCGTCGCACATGGAGCCCTCGCTTTACGAGGACCGGATGCTTGCCTACACGGAGGCGCTCAAGAGCTACTGGAGCTTCTCCAGCGGGATTCGCGGCTACGACGTGCTACCCCGCATGGAGCGCGCGGATCGTTACTACGACGACAATGCGTGGATGGTGCTCGCGTTCCTCGAGGTGTATCAGCACACGCGGGACCGGAAGTTCCTGAAGCACGCCGAGGAGATCATGGAGTTCGTGCTCTCCGGCGAGGACGACAAGCTTGGTGGCGGGCTGTATTGGCGCGAACTGGAAAAGGAGTCGAAGAACACCTGCACGAATGCCCCTGCCATCACGGGATTGCTGATGCTCTACGGACTGACGAAGCAGGAGAAATACATGGAGGCCGCCCAGCGGCTGTATCCGTGGACCTGCAAGAACCTGCAGGATCCCGAGGACGGTCTGTTTTGGGATCACATCAAGCTCAACGGCGAAGTCGACAAGCGGAAGTTCAGCTACAACTCGGCGCTGATGATCCGGGCGAACTGCCTGATCTACCAGATCACGAAGCGGGAGAAGTATCTCGACGAGGCCAAACGGATCGGGCATGCGGCGATCAGGCATTGGGTGAAGCCGGATGGCGCGATCGCCGACGGAGCGGCGTTCGGGCACCTGCTGCTGGGCTCCTTTGTGCAGCTCGCGCGTCTCGACAAGGACCCGGTTTGGCGGGACACCGTTTTCAAATGTGTCCGCTACGTGCACGACAAGGTGCGCAATGCCGACGGGCGTTACGGTGATCGCTGGGACCGGCCGACCGGGAGCAGCCCGGAGAGGTTCAAGCTGCTCGACGAAGCGAGCGTGGCCCGGGCTTATTGGGAGGCCGCGGTTCTGGCGTCTCAAGGCTCGCGGTGAGCCGGGCCGGGTGCGCGGAGGACCGAATTGCAGTCCTAGTTTTGCTTTTCGGTCTGCGGCAGGGCTGTTATACGCTGCCGCGTGTCCAGCAACCCGATTTACGCGCTGTTTTCCACGCCGAAAAGTTTCGGTCCTTTCGTGTTGCGGATGGTCCTCGCGGCGATCTTTGTGTTTCACGGAGGGCAAAAGGCGTTTGGACTCTTCGGCGGCCCCGGCTGGCGACAGACCATTTCGAACATGAGTTCCCCCGAGGCGCTGGGGCTCCCGGTGGGGGTGGCGATGTTTGTGATCCTCATCGAGGTCGGCGCGGCGATCGGGTTTTTCTTCGGGTTTCTCACACGGCTCTGGGGGCTCGGCATCGTGGGGGTGATGATCGGCGCGATCGCCACCGTGCACTGGAAGGATGGCTTCACCGGGTTCGAGTTCCCGCTTGCCGTGCTCGCGATGGCACTGGCGCTCGTTTTTCTGGGTGGCGGGCGTTTCTCCATGGACCGCGGAATCAGCAGTCAGCTCCTCCCTGTTGTCGGATGATCAGCGACCGTCGATGACTCCGGATAGACCGCCGATCGACTGGACGACCTGGACCCCCACCGAACGCGCGACCCTGTGCTTCGTAATTCGGGACGGCCAGATTCTCCTGATTCGCAAGAAGCGCGGTCTTGGCGCCGGCAAGGTGAACGGCCCCGGCGGCCGGATCGAGCCCGACGAGACACCGCACGATTGCGCGATCCGCGAGACGCAGGAGGAGCTTTGCGTCACCCCGATCGATCTCACGCTGCGCGGGGAACTCCATTTCCAGTTTGTCGACGGCTACGCGCTGCATTGCTCGGTCTTCACGGCGCGGGATTGCGAGGGCGAACCGGTGGAAACGGACGAGGCGGTGCCGCTATGGACTCCTCTCGACCAGATTCCCTTCGCCGATATGTGGGCCGACGACATTCATTGGCTTCCCGGCATTTTGGAGGGGCGCTACTTCAAGGGTTTCTTCGAATTCGATGGTGAGCAGATGCTTTTTCGAGAGGTTTTGTGGTCGGAAGATGAAGGAATTCTGCGGACTTGATTTCTAAATCGCTGAGTGACAACCATTTGAATTTTATCAAAAATTTCTGAAATTTCTCTTGTGATGCCTCAGTCCTTTGCTACCGTGACGACATCGAAAGATTGTTCTGGGGGGAACAACAGCCCGTCGCGCCATTCGGTTGCGGCGGGCTGTATTTTTTGGTGAGGATTTCCTATTTTAAGTGAATGAGCCGGTCCGGCTCGCGTCATTAAGTCACCCCTGTGGAGAGTGAATCGTCAACCAACCCGCCGAGAAGGCTGAGACTTTGGCCGTGGGTCCTCGCCACGCTGCTGGTGGCGTTTTGGTTTGGCCACGGTCCCGCGCTGGAGTGGGGAGTCCGCAAAGCGCTCGATTACCTCGACGGACAGGTCGGGCTGCAGGTGGATTTCAAGCGCATCCAGGTTCACCTGTTTCGGCCGATTGTGCTGGAGGGTGTGCGGTTTCGAGTGCTCGATCCCGCGGCCTCGGTAACGGATGCCACCGCGGTCCGCATTGAGCTGCGGACGACCTCGTTGTGGGAGATGCTCTTTGGCGATGGACGGGTCCTCCAGCGGTTGAGCGTGGAAGACATCGCGGGGACCTTTGATTTTCGGACGCCGGCAATCGTCGTGCAGCCGCTGCCGACGCTGGACCGGGCCGGGCAGGAGCAGTTCGCCGCGATGCTGCTGCGGTTTCTTCCGAAGTCGGCCGAGTTCAAATCCTGTGATGCCGTGTTTCTGGCCGACGGGCAGACCTACACGCTGCGCGACATGAATCTCACGCTCGCCGAGTCGTCGCGCGGCAAGCTGACTTTCGAGTATGCCTTGATCGAGGCGGGCCCGGTGCGACGCGAGATTTTTGACGGCGAGGCGACCACCGCATGGCGCGACGGCGTGATCTATGCGTCGGACCTGGCGCTCGGCGACGGCGTGGTGATTCGCAATTTTGTCGCGAACTTCGCTCACGTAGGCGGCGTGGAACTGCAATGGGACGTGGGCGTCGAGGAGGGAACCTTCCAGGGAAGCGTCGTCTTCGGGTCCGAGAAGGACATGTTTCACATCGATCTCGCGCTGGCAGCGATCGATCTGCCGGTGAAGCCGCTGCCGGGGTTCCTTTCGCTGCCGGGTTCCGCGGATGGCGTGATTCGTGACGGTCGCATCACGTATCGGGTGAATCCCGAGCAGCCGATGGATGCGGAGATCGCGCTGCGACTCTCGGCGGAGGATTTTCGCTGGAATGACCACGGCTGGCAGTCGCTCGTGATCGGCGCAAATTACATCGGGCGCCGCCTGTATCTCTCGACGCTGGATCTCAAACAGGAGGACAACATCATCTCGCTGAATGGCGAATGCGTGATCCCCGAGTCGCTCGAGCAGTTGCCGAAGAGCCGGTTCCTGCTCAACCTCAACGCAAACGTGCGCGATCTCTCCGCGCTGGCGGGTCTTGCGGGCGCGCCGTTCGATCAGCTTGGGGGGCGGTTCTCTCTCCACGGCTCGGTGAGCGGAGAGAGTGGCAACGTGGACGGTTACCTGAACGGCGAGGCGAGCGGTATCGTTTATGGAGGGTTGCCGCCGGCGTCGGCGCGGATTTCCCTCATCGCCGCGCGCGACGAGCTGCAGGTGAGACATGCGGAGCTGTGGTCGGGCGAGGATCGCATATCGGCCCGGGGAACCATCGGCCTGCGCCGGCCGCACCAATACACTGGCGAGGTGACCGGCAGCATCGGCGACATCGGCATTTACATCCCCTATGCAGGCGGAGAGCTGGCCTCGACGATTTTCACCGGCGCCGGAAAGTTTTCGTGGCAGGGCGACGGCACGACGGCGGCGCACTCGGGCGCGTTCCACGTGAAGCTCGACAACGTGATCACGAGCCTCACGCCCACGGGCATTACCGGCGAATTCAGCGGCACCTACTCGCCGCAGAACGTTTACTTCGACCTCGTCCGGCTCACCCACGGTTCGCTTGACCTGCAGTCGAAGCTCACGCTCGCGGCCACCGGCGTGAACATTTCGAATCTCTCGTTGAAGCGCGGCAACCTCGAGCTGCTCTCGGGGGAGGCGTTTGTTCCGCTCGATCCCTTCGCAATGGCAGGCGGAGAGACGCTGGCGAAGGCGCTGAATCGCTCGCGACCCGTCTACGCGAACTTCCGATCCGGCGAGCTTCCGGTCGCGGATCTCGTGCAAATGGCCGGCCAGTCGGCGAACATCGGCGGCAGGGCGAGCGTGAACATTTCGGCCTCCGGTCTGCTTCCCGAGCTCACGATCAGCGGAAGTTTCGACGCTCGAAACATCACGATCGCCACCGAGGATTTCAGTGTGCCCGCGACGTCGATCAATCTCGATCTGTCGTCGGATCCCGGCAGGCTCGTGATGACCGGTTCGCTGCAGACGCGCGGCTTCGATCCCTGCACGATCACGGCGAGCATGCCGTTTGCCTTTGAGGAAACGGAGGATGGCGGGGTGCGGTTGTTCGATCATGATGCGCCGATTTCCGCGAAGCTGAGTTTCCCCGGCACAAGTCTCGAGGTGCTGCGACCGTTCCTGCCATTTGCGCGGCAGCTCGCGGGCACGTTGAAAGGCAGCGCGACTGTCGCCGGCACCCTGAGCGCGCCTGAGTTTTCCGGCGAGGCGTCGCTCGTTGGCGGGGAGATCGACATTTCTCCCGATACCCCTTCCATCACGGGCCTGAATGCCCATGTGGTGATGAACAAGTCGCGCATCACGCTCGATTCGCTGCGTGGCGCGGTCGGTGCGGGACCCTTCCAGGGCAACGGGTGGATCGATTTTTCCAACGCCGGCGATCCCGAGATCCGGTTCAAGCTCGATGGCGAGAAAGTCCTGCTCGCGCGCGACCCGGGGCTGCGGCTTCGCGCGAATCTCGATTTGCTCGCGCAGGGGCGCCTTTCCTCGGGCTCGATCACCGGTTCGGTGGGGCTCGTCGATGGTCGTATTTATCGGCGCCTCGAGGTCACGCCGTTGCTTGTCCAGAATCCCGTCGAGCGGCCGGCGTTTGTCGTGCCGGTGGTCGCCGGGCTTGTGCCGGAACCGTTTTCGAACTGGTCCGTCGATGTGTCGATCCGCAATGCCGAGCCGTTCCTGATGGTCGGGAACGTCGCGACCGGCGAGATTTCCCCCGACCTCGCGATTCGCGGAACGCTTGGTGCACCCTATGCCGCCGGCACCGTCTACCTGCGCGACGTGCAGGCGTTTCTGCCGGCGACCACGCTGCGCATTCCCGAGGGACGGATCCACTTCACGCGTGAGCGCCCGTTCGTTCCGATCATGGACGTGCGCGCGCGAACCGCCGTGGCGGGCTACAACGTCCAGATGTTTGCCTACGGCGCGCTGACCGATTCTAAACTCGCGCTGCGATCCGATCCGCCGCTGTCGCAGGAAAACCTCATCTTCCTCCTCACCACGGGCCTCACGCCCGCCGGCATGAGCAATGCAGGCCTTGGCGAGGCGGTCGCGGGGCAGGGGGGCATCATTTTGCTGCGCAGCATCGCGCGGCAGCTCGAGCCCTTCGGCATCGATCTCAACGAATTCGTGAATCGCCTCAGCGTGCGCGTGATTCCGCCGAAGGACACCAGCGAGGAATCGTCCCTCGCGAGCGAGCTGCATCTCACACACGGCTTTTCCCTGACCTCGGGGCGTGACGGTTACGGGTTTTACGACGCGGGCGTCCAATACACGATCCGGTTTCGATGAACTGGCGCCTTGCGCTCCTGGCGCTCGCCAGCGGAGCGGTCTGTTTCGCGGCAAGCCTGCCGCAACCGGACATCCGGTTCGAGGGCAACGAATCGTTCAGTGCGCATCAACTTCTCGGCATCCTGCGCAACCGCTACCACGTCGCGTTGGACGGCAACTTCGGTGTCACCGAGGCCGACGACGCCGCCTATTTCCTGCGCACGTTTTATTTCTCGCAGGGGTTCCGAAGCGCCGCGGTCGACTACGACTATCGCGCTTCGCAGCCGCCGTCGGTGCTCTTCCAAATCGACGAAGGCGTGCGAAAAATGATCGGCACCGTGCGCTTCGAGGGCGAGTCGGCGTTGCCGCGCGAGCGTCTTCACGACATTTTCACGGCGACCGTGCGGGAGATGACGTTGCGGCCGTTTGGCCGGTTGCGCTATGTGGAGCGCGCGGTGGAGGCGGGCCGCGCGGCCATTGTTTCGGCGCTGGAACACGAGGGATATCTGCTGGCCCAGGCGACCATTGAGGACGAGCCGCTGCCCGACGGCACGCTCGTGAATCTCGTCATCAGGATCGACCAGGGCACGCGGTATTTCGTGCGCGACGTGAGCTTTTCGCCGGAGATCTATTCGAAGGAGGAGCTGCGCGGGGTGATGAAGGATTATCTCGACCAGCCCTACCGGCGAAACCAGGAGACGCTGATGCAATCGCGTCTCGCCGACTGGCTGCGGAACCGCGGTTACCTCGAGGCCAGCGTTGCGTCGACCTCTTCGCTCGATCCCGCCAGCGGCGAGGTCAGCATCGCCTTCACGATCGACGCCGGTCAGCGCTACAAGGTCGGCACCATCGCCGTGGACAACGACGGCGGCACCCGCCCGCGCGAGATTCTCTCCCGCTTCGGGGTGCGCAGCGGCGAGATCTACGACGCATCCGATGTCGACGAGGGCGCACGGCGTCTGTGGTTCAGCGGTGCGTTTTCCGAAGCGGAGGTCGAGCGCATCCCGCAGGCGGATGGCACGGTCGATCTCGTCCTGCACATGAAGGAAGCACCGGCGAAACGGCTGCAATTCGGCGTCGGCTACAGCCAATGGGACCGTGCCTATGCCGAGGCGCAATACGTCGACCGCAATTTTTTCAATACCCTCAACCGCTATTCCATCGAAGGCTTCGTCTCCCAGCGCAGCTACGGCATTTCGAGCACGCTTGCCGATCCGTGGCTGTTCGGATCGGACTTCGAAGGCTCGGTCACCGGCTTCTTCGCGCGCCGCGAGTTGCCCGCCTATCGCTCGATCGAATACGGCGGCACCCTCTCGCTGCTGCGCCGCTACAGCGATGCAAACCTCACCGGCTACCGCCTGCAATACGGCTGGAAGCGCGTCACCGACAGTGTGATCTACGGCGACGACGCGACCGATCCTGACCCGAACTACACGCTCGGCAGCGTGACCTTTGGCCAGACCTACGACACGCGAAACAACATCCTTTCGCCGATGAAAGGACTCTACGCCCGCTACGAAACCGAGGTCGCCTCCGAGGTGCTCGGCGGCGAGTTGTCGTTCGTCCGGCTCGACGGGCAATTCACCTACTACCTCCCGCTGCGCCCCATCACCACCGAACGGCCTTTCGTGCCATTCATCGTCTTCAATCACCGTGCCGGCGTGCTGTTTCCATTTGCGGATACCAGTGTCGTGCCCGTGCAGGAACGCTTCTTCCTCGGAGGTCCCAATACCGTGCGCAGCTTTCAGCTCGATGGCCTCGGCCCGAAGGACAGCGGCGGTGATCCGGTCGGCGGCCTTGCCATGATGCTCGTGAACCTCGAGGTCCAGTGGCCCGTATTCAACAACATCTACCTCGCCGCCTTCGCCGACGCCGGCAATCTTTGGGCCGAAGTCGAGGACATCCAGCCTGTCGATCTTCAGGTCGGTGTCGGTCCCGGGCTGCGCGTTTACACCCCGCTTGGCGCCGTTCGCGTCGACTACGGCTACAACATCGACCGCCAACCCGGCGATCCCATCGGCGCCTGGCAAATCGGCTTCGGCTTCACGTTCTAACGAGAATTTCCAACCACTCCGCGATTCCCAGGCACGCGTGCGCCGGTCACCAAAACCCTTGAGCAACATCCGCGGTGTTCCACGCAATCAATCCGCAGGCGTGGGCAATGATTGTGCGCTTTGGTGAAACCTGTTATGCGCCACGATTGGATGGAGGCAATTCTCCCAGCCCTTTACGAAGAAGTCCACAGTCTGGGTCGAGGGTGCCGATGGACTTGGGATCGGCGAATCGATCACGTTTACGTTCGATATGACCGACCGGAAGCCTGAGCCAGATCCCGATTACAAGTTCGGGATTGACGGCGTTTCCATTATCAATGGCTTCGCTGCCGACAAATCGATCTGGGAGAAGAATGGTCGAGTCAAAGTCCTTGAGGTCGCTTTCAATGGAAAGTCACTCGGAACGATAACGCTTGAGGACACACCCGAGCCACAGTTTCTTGGACTCCCGCAAATGGTTCTCCGGCCGGGAAAACGCGAGCAGGTGACCTTCACGATTCGTGAGGTTTATCCCGGGAGCAAGTATCAGGATACGGCGATCGCGGACTTTTTCTTTTCGGGATTCGGAGTGCATTGATCTTTGGGATTCCGGGGCGCTCTGCCTCCCCGCTTGGAAGCGTGGTCCCGCCGAAGAAGAACCTCATTTACAAACTCCGCCCCGGGGACTAGGCTGGGCGGAGCCTCGCCCCCAATTGCGGCTTCCCATGCGCTTTCTCCTCCTCCCGCTTGTTGTCTCGGTTTGCGCATTTGCCGGCTTCGACGGAGTGGCGGACCCGCTTCCGAACGACATTACGAGGTTGAGGGAGACCTATGAGAGCGGGGTGGAGAAGTTGCGGAATCGCTATCTCGCGGAGCTGAAACGCCGGCTGGGAACGGCGGTCATTTACAAAAACGCCGACGAGGTGGTGGCGATCAAACGGGAGATCAACCGCGTGCTGGCATCGACCATGACCGGCAAGTGGCGGGATGTCGAAAACGGGGTGATGTATATCAACCCCAACGGATCGTTGCTCCATTCCAACGGCGCCACCGGCACCTGGGCGATCGTCGACGACGACATGGTTCTCACATGGAACAACGGCGCGCGGCACATTTTTCCCATCGTGGAAACGCGGGATTCTCTCGCCGGCACAACCATCGTCCCTGACCGCAAGTTCGATTTCAAAATGACCCGTCTCGAGGAAGACGAGCACTGACCCGCCGCCGCACATGAATCGTGTTGCTGCTTATCAATGTGAGTGGATCCTTCTCGATGACTGGAAGTCTTTCCTCACTGTGCCTCGTCCTGCTGAGTGACATCCTGGCCTGATTTACAGCGTTTACGTTTCGATGCCGCTGGAGCCTTTTGCCTCGCATGAATCGGAGCTGCGGGCGATCTACGACAGCATCGCCTTGCGAAGTAAGGCGGGTTTTCGACCCGTCAGGGTTCCGGATCGAGAAGTGGAGCCTCCGGCGTGGGCGTCGGGACGGGCTCGAGAGCCGGAGCAGCGGTGTCCGGAGCCGGAGGCAGAAGCGGATCCGGCGTGGGCGACAAGGTCGGGTCGGGCGTTGGAGTGGGGACGGGAGTCGGGGTCGGTGTGGGAGTGGGTGTCGGCCAGGGTTTGATGACCGATTTCCATTGGTGGACGTTGACGGGCTGCAACCCGAGGTCGGCGAGAAGCTCGGCGCAGCGGGCATTCCATTTCTCCAGATCAGGCGGGCCGGGTTCGGGGTCCTTGCTGCCGGGAAAGACGAGATATGTGACGTCGAGATCGCTTACAGGCCGGGAGATCGCGGAGGACTTCGGGTTCAACTGCTGGCAAAGTCGCACCGACGCTTCGCCAAATTTGAAGGAAGGTCCTGCGTCGCCGACGATCGCGGGATACGCGACGCCCTTGTGCAGCACGACCGCGTAGTCGCCAATGGCGGGAACGAACGGACCCTCCGCGTCGCGCAGCATGAAGCCGGGCAGCACCACGAACGGATCAGCGCCGGAAATGAGGAAGCTGTAGCGCTCGATCTCGTAGAGCGTGGCCTCCTCGTGCGCGATGCTCTCGCGCAGCTCGCGGTTGCGTTGCGCGGAGAGGCCGGGCACCGCGTATTCCTTTTTCAACTCGGCGATGCGCTTTTTCGTGAATTCGAGAAATTGATTCGGGCGATCGGTCCGGCGCTTCCAGCGGTAGCTTGTCTGCGGCTGGAAGAACATCGAGGAGCCGTCGATGTCGAAGTTGCGGTCGCCGTCGGAGCCGTCGGTATTCACGTCCATGTCGCCCTGGAGGAACAACGCGCGGCGGCCGGTGGCGGGGTTCTGCAGCTCGAGGATCGTGTCGCAGTCGTAGAAGTTGTGCCGATCGAGCAGGGTGTCGAGACGGGCGAGGCGTGCCTTCACGTAATCGATCTTGCGCTGATAAAGCTCCTCGAACGCGGGCGAGACACTGGCGGTCTCGAGCAGCGTTGCGAGTCCGGGCAGCGAATCGGGCAGGCCGGGATCGTTCTTCCGGATTTGCTCGATCGTGCGGCTCGCGGTGGGGACGTCGACCTGGAGCGTAAGGGCGAGCTTGTAGCTTCCCGGCTGCTTGCGATCGACGGCTGCGGTTTCCGTGCTCTCGATGGGAAGAACCTGGCTTTCGACGGTGATGCCGTTGAACAGTTTCGACACCTCGATGCGCTTGCGCTCGATGGTGGGCACCGGTGTGGGAGTCGGAACGGGAGTTGGCGTCGGGGCGGGCGTGGGACTGGGTGTAGGCGTCGGCTCCGGCGGAGGAGGCGGGGGCTTGCAGCCGACGATTCCGAGGGCGAGCGCGAGGGCAAAGAAAAGCGGAAGTGGGCGCGTCATCCGAATCCTCGCAGAGACTTACGTGTGCACGACAAACGCGGAATAGACATCCTGCGGGATGTCGATCATGCGGTAATCGTCGGAGCTCACGAAGAGGAGGCTTTGCTTTCCGCGGCCAAGGAGCTGCTCGTGCGAATCGTAGATCTCGTGTTCGAGAGTGACGAACTTGCGGTTGAAGCTCGCGATGCGGATGCGAACGCTCACGGCTTCGAACTCGCGGGTTTCACGCACGAACTTGTGCTCGAAGGATCGCGTGAGGATGTAGAACGGTGTGTCCTTGAGATTGAACTTCGGCATGACCTTGTTGAAGAACAGCTCGCGGGTCTTGCCGACCCACATCGCATACATGCCGAAGTAAACGTTGCCTACGGAGTTCGTGTCGGCGTAGGTGGCCACGAAACGGTGCACGAACCATTTTCCTTCGAAGTGGCCGGTGAGGTCGTGAATGCCGAGCGCGGCGGCGGCGGCGGCCACGGGATGCGCGGGCGGTTGCTGGGCTGCCGGAACCGGAGGGGTCGACGGCGGGAGAACCTCGTCGGGTCGGTCCTCGACGGGCAGGCCGGTGTTTCCGGGTGACGAGAGTTCTTCGGCATTCGAGACGAATTCCTCACCAAACGTGGGCTTGAGCAGCAGCCAGAAAATGTAACCGAGCGGAAGGAGCGAACCGATGATCTGCAGTCCGGGCAGGCGCTGAAAATAGCCGAACGCGAAGATCACGACCGCAAGACTGCCGATGCAGAACATCTTCACCTGCGGAATCGCATTGGCGGGGCTGTTGATGTAGCAGCGGGCGAGGCCGAGCGCTTCGTAGCCGACGAGGAACGTCGCGAAGAAGATCATGAAATACTCGAGCTCGAGACCGAGCACGGCGGCGGCGAGGGCGACGATTCCGCAGAAGATGTAAACGGGGATCGGCGAGGTGACGAGGCGGTTCGGGACGAGCGCGAAGATCGCGTGATTGCTTGTGTTGACGTTCGACTGCAGGAACCAGCGCAACGCGATGTAACCGCTGTCGAGCGTCGTGAGAATGCAGACGCAGATGAAGACGCAGTAGGCGACGAACACGACGGGATGCGCCGCGGCATTTGCGTAGAAGAAGTGCATGAGCATGTCCTGCGCGTAGGTGTAGCCGGCGAGCCCTTCGCGGATGAAATCGCTCGCGCCGAGGCTCTGCGCCCAGAGGGCGAGCGTGCCATGGAAGAGGAGCAGCGCGAAGAACTCGAGGCTTCCCGCGACATAGCTCCATGCGACGGAGACCTGCTCGCGGTGAATCTGGATCGCGCGCTGCCATTGCTGGAGGTCGAGCCACGGACCGACGAGAAACCCGATGCAGATCGGCACGGCGTAGCCCCAGAAATCCCAGTCATCGACCGGGAGTTTTTCCAGCCACTTGGTGGACACTTGAGAGAATCCGCCACGGCCGAGAAGGATCACTGCGATGGCCGCCGCCACGAAGAGAAACAGCACGCCGTGGCTCCATTTGATGCGCTTGATGTTGAACTCCTCGCCGAAGAGCACCGCAGCTGCGAGAATGATGAGCAGGACGAGCGGCAGGTAGAGCACGGAGGGCCCGAGGCCCAGCGGCTGCCAGAGGTAGTGGATGATCGCGAAGATCGTCAGCGTGATCGCGAGGATCTGGTAGAGGAAGAAGACGAGCCGGAAGGGGCGCGACCAGCTCGCGAAAAAGCTCGCGAGTGCCTCGGAGCCCTTCGCCTTCTGCCGGTGGGCGATGTGCTGCGTGACAAGGCCAAAGGCCATGAGGCCAAGGAAATTCGGAATCGCGAAGGTGAGCAGTCCGAACAGTCCGAACTGGGTCGTGAACTGGACCGAGAAGAACAACCCGAGGCCCCACATCCAGGAAAGGGCGACGGTATTTCCCCAGAGAATGGTTTTGAACCAGTGGGGAATCAGTGAGGTGGAACGGCCCATAGCGGATTATTAGAGGTAGCAACAGAACTTGTGAGACAGCAACGACGATCGTTTATGGTGCGCCGGTCGGACGGGCGGGCGGCGGGATGATTCTTACGCGCGCGCCCACGCCGACGCGGTCGTAGAGTTCGATGACATCGCGCGAGCGCATCCGGATGCACCCGTAGCTGACGGGGATGCCGATGTTCCGCTCCTCCGGCGTGCCATGAATGTAGATGTAGCGGTCGAAGGCATTGCGGTTTTGTTCCTCGAGCCCTTCCAGCCACAGGATGCGGGTGACAATCGGATCGCGACCCGGAGCGTCGGGAGGCAGAATCTCACCGGTGGGCTTGCGCGACTTGAAGACGGTGCCCGCTGGAACGCCGCCGCCGATTTTCTTTTTGATGCGCAGAAGACCGGCTGGCGTCTGGTTGCTGGTGAAGGCGTCGCCAATGCCGAACTTCGAGGTGGAAACGGGATAGCTGGCGACCGGCACGCCTTCGTCGAGAACGGTCATGCGCTGTGTCGGGACGTCGACCACGATGAGGTGCCGGGTGTCCGCGCAGCCTGCGAGCAGCGCCATCGCGGCAGCGGCGAGTGCGAGTCGTCTCAAGCCGGGACGCGGCTCCGTTCGAGCAGCCCCCAGCGCTCCAGCCAGAATGCGATTGATTTCGAGGCCACGTAGCTGAAGCCGATGAAGAAAAGGAAGATGAACGGAACGGAGGTCCATTGACCGAGCATCGTAGCGTGCCATGCGCAGAATGCAAAATACGCGGCAAACACGATCTCGATGAGCGGAAGCAGCGAGGTGAGAGGGAGGTAGCCGGCGCGCCGGGTGAGGGTGGGCTTGTTCGCGTCGCCGTATTTCGGCGTGCGATTGAAGGGTGTGCGGTAATTGAAGAGCGCCTCGAGCACGGCGCGGGCGTTGTTCACCGACATGCCGATCGCGAGCGCCAGGAGCATGGGCAGCATGAGCATGTCGCGCATCCAGCCCTTCGGATTGAGATGCCGCTGTGCAACCATGTAGAAGGTCGCGATCGAGACCGTCGTGGCGAAGAAGATGGGGATGTCGATGATGAGCGTGCGCAGGGCGGTGGGCGTCGACGACATTGTCTGCGGCAGCATGAGCACGCAGAGCAGAGCGAGGAGGAGATAACCGAGGTTCGAGGTGAGGTGCATCGTGGCCTCGATCTTGAGGATGAGCGGAATGTTCGACCGCCAGATCGTGCCGAGCAATTTCTTGCAGGTCTGGATCGAGCCTTTGGTCCAGCGATGCTGCTGGCTCTTGAAGCCGTTCATGTCCGGCGGCAATTCCGCGGGGATGACGATATCGGGGAGGAACTCGAATTTCCAGCCGGCGAGCTGCGCGCGGTAGCTGAGGTCGAGATCCTCGGTGAGCGTGTCGTGATGCCAGCCGCCGGCTTCCTCAATGGCCTCGCGGCGCCAGATGCCGGCCGTGCCGTTGAAGTTGAAGAAACGTCCACTGCGACACCGGGCGGTCTGCTCGAGCAGAAGGTGCCCGTCGAGGAACATGGCCTGAATGCGCGTGAGGAGCGAGTCGTTGCGGTTGATGTGACCCCAGCGCATCTGCACCATGCCGATCTTCGGGTCGGTAAAGTAATGGATCGACTTCTTCAGGACATCCGGCTGCGGAATGAAGTCGGCATCGAGGATGAAAATGAACTCGCCGGTCGCGATTTTGAGCCCGTTTTCGAGGGCGCCGGCCTTGAACCCGGTGCGATCGGTGCGGTGGATGTGCGTGATGTTGATGCCGCGTTTGCGAAGGCGCTCGCATTCCGCTTCGGCAATCGCGCGGGTCTCATCGGTCGAGTCGTCGAGGACCTGAATCTCCAGCTTGTCGGCGGGGTAGTCGATCTTTGCAGTGGCCTCGAGCAGGCGACGGACGACGTAGTATTCGTTGTAGAGCGGGAGCTGGACGGTGACCTTCGGCAGCTCCTCGAACCCGCCCGCGGGTTTGACCTCCCGGCGGATGTGCTTCAAAAACAGGTAGATAATCGAATAGCGGTGAAGGCCGTAGGCGGAGAGGCCAAGCAGCACCAGCAGGTAGCACGCGCTCCAGATATAATTGTTAAAAACCGCTTCCATCGAATCGGTCAGACATTCCCCTCCATCAAAACGCGGCGAAACAACAGAAATCTATGGATGCGGTCAAGCGCAAAACCGGGCGGCAACAGGCCCGGCACAAGGTTTCGAAAGAGATTCAAGTCCCGTTCCATCAAAGAGTTCCGAACGTTTGGTGGCATCGGATTGGCGCGCTGTGGTGGGCGGAGGTTGTTGACGAGAAAAGCGCACGATTTAGGCCAGTTAGCACGCTTATGTCATAATTTTGCAATCCGCAAAAGAGCTCCGACGAATGGAAAGGCAGCGAGCGAAGCTGGACAGTTTGCGGATTTTCGTGATTCGGTTGGTTGAACCGGGATGCTTGTGAAGACGCCAACGATCGATCCTCCCTCCAGCGCCCCGGCGGTTTCGGAGGGTTCGCCGCGGAAGACGTGCTATCGCATCGACGATGGCCGCGTGGTGCCGTGCGAGGAGAGTGAGGCGCAGATTCTGTGTTACAACAATCCGGGGCCCGTCGAGGAGGCCGAGTTGCAGGAGCGGTTCAACATCGACAGCCACACCCTCCAGTCCTCCCTCGACCCGGATGAGATTTCGCGTCTCGAGTTCGAGCCCGATCACGCCGCGGTGATTTTCAAGCGCCCGAAGAGCTATTGCGCGGACGACAATTTTCTCCTCAAGGTCACGTCCACGGGCGTGTTTCTTTACGACGACATACTCGTCGTCGTGATGCCCGACGATGCTCCGCTCTTCGAAGGGCGCGCATCCATTCCGGTGAACTCGCTGCCGGACGTCATCCTGCGATTGCTCAACCAGTCGATTTCCCACTTCGACGGGCACCTGAAGGCAATCAACATGCTCTCCGAGAGCATCGAGAAGCGGCTTACGCGCTCGATGGAGAACAAGTATCTGCTCAACATGTTCGCGCTCGAGAAGAGCCTCGTTTACATCCTGAACTCGCTGAGCTCGAACAGCTCCCTATGCGAGAAACTGCGGCTGAGCGCGCATCGCATCGGCTTCGACGAGGACCAGCTCGGCGTGCTCGAGGACATCGCGATCGAGAACAAGCAATGCTTCCGTCGAGCGCAGATTTATTCCGAGGTGCTCGGCGGGCTGATGGATTCCCGCGCCTCGATTGTCAGCAACAACCTGAATCACCTCATCAAGAAGTTCACGATCATCACCGTGGCGATCATGCTCGCGAATCTCATCGTGAGCATCTTCTCGATGAACGTGAGGGTTCCCATGCAGGAGTCGGGGAACATCGGGCCGTTTGTTTTGATCAACCTGCTCGCGGCCGCCAGCGCGTTCGGCGTCCTGTGGCTGTGGAAGATTCGAAAGTGGTAGCCTAGTTGAGGCTCGGATCGTCGGGCATCGCCGCCAGCAGTTGATAGGCGGGGCCGAGTTCCTTCATCACCTGCGTCCATGCGTTCTCGGGATCGCGCATTTCGATGAGTTTGCGGCTCGGCGGCAGGACGATCCAGGCGCGCTGCGCAATCTCGGCCTCGAGCTGGCCGCGGTCCCAGCCGGAATACCCGAGGAACGCGCGGAGGCCGGGCTGGAATTCCGGCGGAATGGAAATGTCGCCATCGGCCTCGCCGAAGCCCTGAAACGCAACGGCATTCGGCGCGTCGTGCCACTGCATGCTGGCGAGCACCATTTCCTCCTGGGCGACCGGACCTCCGTAGAAGACCGGCACCCGCTCGAGGAATCCCTGCGCGGCACCGGCCACTTCCTTCACGCTGCATTTCAACGGACGGTTCAGCACGAGGCCGACCGCGCCGTCCTCGGCGCTGTGGTGGGAGAGAAAGAGGATCGTGCGGCGGAAGTTTGGATCGCGCAGGTTCGGATGGGCGACGAGGAGGGACCCCGTCATGTTTCCGGCGGATGGATGGTCCCGCATCATGCGGCCAATTTACTGTTTCGGCGGTCCCTGGGCAAGTGACGCCGCACAGGCGGCAAGAGCGCGCTCGCGGAGCCGCGAGGCGGAGCGATGGCTTTGCGCGAGGAGCGCCTGCAGCGGGTCTCCGAGCGGATGATGAATGCCCAGCGCCTCGCAGAGACGCTGCTCGAATCTCGGGATCGCCTTCGCGTCGGCGGGTTGCTCGCGGAGGTAGGTGATGGCGCGCTGGAGAAGATCGTGGATTTCCGGCGCGTGGCCGCCCTGCTCGGTGACTCCATCCACGAGGTCGCAGAAATACGCGGCCGTCGCGACATTTGCGTAACGACTGCCCTGGCCGTCGAAGGCGTGCAGCAGCGAGATCTCCCGCAACGTGTGCACCTCGCCCTTGCGGCTTCGGGTGAAAACAATCTGCGCTTCGTAGAACAGGTCGAGTTTTCCGGCGAAGGAACTGCCGGGTCGCAGGGCGCCGCGCGCGGAGGTCTTCAGCTTTCCAAGCTCCCGCGTCATCCAGACAACGATCAGGCTCGTCTCGGAAAACCGGATCTTGCGAAGCAGAATGCCCGTCGCCTTGTCCACGTTACTCGAGCTGCTCGATGAGACACTGCTGCATGAAGGCGTAGAGATTGATCCGGAAGACCGCCATTCCCACGTCGGTTCCGAGATCGGGCGGCTCGGGCGAGGTGAGAATTTTCTCGTTGAACCCAAGATCGGCGGCGAGCACCAGTCGCGCCTGGTTCAGCAGATTCAGCCACGCGTCGGCGTGGTTCATCGGAATGGTGAGCGTGAAGGTATCTCCGCTTTCCTCCATGCCTTTCAAATCCGCCGAGACAATATCCGAGGCGGATCGAAACAACTCGTGGAGTCCGGGTTCGACGAATGCTTTCCAGTCATCCCGGAGATCCTGCAGAGACTCCGAGTTTGTCGGCTCCGGGAACAACCGGGCTTCCGCCGCATCCGAGAGGGCATCGGGATCCGTCGTGGCGGGAAGGGCGCGCAGCAGGTCCGCGATGAGCGGATGAATGTGGCGAAAACCGATGTGCGATTTCCCCGAAACAAAAAACTCCATGCGCGACACTACTCTCCCGCCCGCTCCAGCGTGGCAAGCAGCAGATGCGCGTGGAGTTGCTGCACATAGTGCTCGGCCTTTTCGCGCTCGCCGGTCCAGAGCACCGAGCGGCCCTGCTCGTGCACTTCGAGCATGTGCTTCTGGGCGCGTTCCGTCGAGTAGCCAAAGACGCGACGGAACACCATGGTGACGTAGCTCATCAGGTTTACCGGGTCGTTGTGCACGACCACGTTCCACGGAGATGTCGTCTCCACCTCCGTTTCCTCGACAGGAATGGGTGTGGTCTCTGTGGCCATGGTTATCAAGCGGCGCGCAGGGCGCCGGGAGATTCTCCCAAAGGTTCAAGGCAGGACGCCACGAAGCGGCAGATATCGTTCACCGGAGTGCAGGGCGCTCCGCTGCAAAGTTCCTGAAACAGATACGCGCCCACGGCGATCCGGTCCGGCAGCGAAAACGCGGCGCAGCGGGCTGCGAAGACCACGGCAAGGTGCCCGGGCGTTTCGCCTCGATCGATGCGCGCCTCCAGCTTGCTGAGCAGCCGGTCGCCTGGAAGATCACCGTGAATGACGAGCCGGCGTCCCGCGCGAAGGCTCGCCTCCGAAATCGACGGCGGGAGTTTGCTGCCAAGTTCGTGGTCAATGCGTGCCAGCTCCCGAATTTCACCGCGGCGTGCGTGGGCGAGGGCCGCACGAAATGCCGGGAGGAGGATTGGATCAAAAACCCCCGTCTTCCAGGCGAGGGACTGGGCGGAAAAACATTCGCTCGCGCGCAGCGTGATGGGGCCGAAGGTCGCGAAGGCCGGGCTCGCAATGCGCGTGGCCGTCCAGATTGGCCCCAGTCCGTGCTGCAGGTCGTCCGGCGAAGAGATTTCCGTGATCCAGTTCATTCGTCGCGCACTCTACAACGCCCGGCGCGCGAGGTTCAAAATTTTTGCCTGACGACGGCGCATTTGCCGGGCGGCTGCCGCAGTGAGGTCGTCGAAGCCGTTGAGGTGGAGCAGGCCGTGAATCACGTAGAGCGCCACCTCGTCGTCGACCGATTGTTCGTAGAGCGCTGCATTCTCCGCCGCGACCTCGGCGCACACGAGAATCTCCCCGTAGGGAAACGTGATGACGTCGGTCGGGCCCTCGATGCCGAGAAAATCCACATGAACACGCGCCATCACTTTCGGAGACACGATCGTCGCAACGACCTCGGGGAGCTTCGGCAAATCGGGTTCCAGCGGGCCGCGCTCTGCCAAGCACTCGGGAAGCGCGAGCCGCCCGATCCGGCGGATGCGGTGGAGGTCGAGCGGGACCTTGCGCTGGCGATTGAGAATCGTGAGGCGCGGCAGGCTAGGCGGCGGACTGCTCGGAGCGCTTCTGCGAGGCATCCTTCGACTCCTTCGTTTCGCGCCGGCCGGGATAGGCGACGCGCGAGTGCATCATGCTGCCAAGCGTGGCGCGGAAACTGGCGGCCACGCGGCGGATCTCATCGAGAGTGAGCGGGCATTCGTCGAGTTGATGATCGGCGATGCGCGCGTCGATGATGTCGTTCACCAGATCCTCGATGCGCTGGGCGGTGGGGCGCTCGATGGAACGCGACGCGCTCTCGATGGAGTCCGCGAGACTCACGATGGCGATCTCGCGCGTCTGCGGTTTCGGGCCGGGGTAGCGGAAACTTTCCTCACGCACCTCGGGGATGTCCTCGGTGCGCATGTTCATGATCTTGCCGCCAAGGCGCGCGTCCTCCTGCTGCTGAATCGCGCGCTGGTAGAAGTAGCTGACCAGGGACGTCCCGTGGTGCTGCTTGATTGCGTCGATGAGAAGCGGGTTGAGCTTGTTCTTGAGCGCGAGGTCCACGCCCTCCTTGACGTGCGCGATGATGATGAGCGCGCTCATTGTGGGGGTGAGCTCGTCGTGAGGATTGTGTCCGGGCGGGATGTTCTCGGTGAAATACTCGGGCTTCACGAGCTTGCCGATGTCGTGGAAATACGCGCAGACACGGCAGATGGTGGGATTGGCGTCGATGGCTTCCGCCGCGGCCTCGGCGAGGTTCGCAACGGCGAGGCTGTGATGATACGTGCCGGGCGCTTCCATCGAGAGCCTGCGCAGGAGCGGATGGTTCATGTCCGCCATTTCCAGCCACGAGATGTCGGTGGTGATGTTGAAAAGCGTTTCGACGGCTGGAAGGATGCCGCTGACGATCACCGCCGTGGCGAGGCCGGTGCCTATGGCGTAGAGGCTTTGCCAGCCGATGACGGACCAATCGGTGGCCCCGATCGCCTCCCAACGGATGGGCCCGATCAACCCGAACATCGCCGCGAGCACCCAGGTGCCGAGGCCGACGTAGATGCCGGCGCGAATCAACCGGCTGCGGCGCCGCACTTGCAGGGTGACGAGCATTGCGATGAAACCCGTCATCAGCGACAGCACGATGAACACCGGGCTGATCTCGGGCAGCAGGAAGCTACCCCAGAGGCTGCAGAAAATCGCCGCGAACAGACCGTGGTGCCGCCCGATGAGGACGGAGAGCATCAGCGGCGCGAAGGCATACGGAAACACGAGTGGCGCGAAGTCCGGGTTGATGCCGTCCTCGCCGGCATTGGCGAGAATGAGGCGCACGCCGACGAGCTGCAGGAAGCAGACCGAGAGCACCAGGAGCAGGCGGGAATTGCTCGCGAAGCTCTGGTTATGGTTGACCCACAGCGCCGCCATCGCGGTCGCGAAGATCAGCATGCAGATGAGGAAATGCTTGAGCGGCTCGGTCTGCGCGCCGGTGAAAATCAGGATGCCGAGGCCGATGGCGAACGCGGCCATGATGGCGACCTTGGCGGGCCAGCCTTCCTCGAGCGCGTCCGTAAACGGATGGTCAACCTGCTTGCGCCGGGTCTTCCCGCTGGCGAGGCCCTGGCTGACGAGACGTCTGCGTTGAAAAAGTTTCCACATAGTGGTGACAAGGCGCCCCGACGGCGCCGGAGCTCAGAAGGTTGTGTCCTGAAGACCGCGATGCTTGCGATAGGCGCGCAGGATGCGCTGGACGAGCGGATGCCGAACGACGTCGGTCTCCTGGAAGAAATGGAAGCCGATGCCTTCGACATTGCGAAGCGCCTCGACGGCTTCGAGCAGGCCGCTGCGTTTGTTTCTGGGAAGGTCAATCTGGGTGCGGTCGCCGGTGATCACGCAGCGCGAGTCGGCGCCGAGACGGGTGAGGAACATGAACATCTGCTCCGTGGTCGCGTTTTGCGCCTCGTCGAGAATGACGAACGCATTGCTGAGCGTGCGGCCGCGCATGTAGGCGAGCGGGGCGATCTCGACGACATTGCGATCGGTGTATTTCTGGATCTCCTCGACCTCGAGCATGTCGTAGAGCGCGTCGTAGAGGGGGCGCAGGTAGGGCAGAATTTTTTCCTGCAGGTCGCCGGGCAGAAACCCAAGCGCTTCGCCGGCCTCCACGGCCGGGCGGGTGAGGATGATGCGGCTCACCTTCTCCTGCTTGAGCGCCGAGACAGCGAGCGCCATCGCGAGATATGTCTTGCCGGTGCCGGCGGGGCCGATGCCGAAGCAGATGTCGTGAGCGCGGACGGTCTCGATGTAGGCGCGCTGACCTTCCGTTTTCGGCACGATGGGCGGCTTGCGTTGTGAGCAGATGATCTTGTGATCGAGCAGGCGCGAGAGGTTCTTCGTTTCGCCGCCGGCAATGTTCTTGAGCGCGTAAAGAAACTCGTGGCGGCGGATCGTCATGCCGCGATTTCGCGCATCGCCGAGCTCGTCGAACAGCTGCCGGACGCGCTCGACCTGCGGTGGGTCGCCATCGATGCGCAGCACGCTGTCGCGAGCCACGACGCGAACGCCGAGCTCGTTTTCCAGTTCCTTGAGCAACTTTTCGTCGCCGGCATACAGCGACTGGAGCGCGCGAGCGTTCTCGAACTCGATCGTTGCGCCTCCCACGGACGGGGATGTCATTTCGTTACCGATAGCCATAAACGAGCGCCCAATGCGTGCGCTCCTGCGGCGATTGCTTGACCTCCACGATCGCGTAGTAGGTGCCGGTCTGTTTCGGAGAAACCAGCGCGCCGGCGAACCGCCCCTTCTGCCAGTTCTTCGATTCGACGAGTTTGCCCTTCGAGTCGTAGATGTGCACCGAGAGCGTCGCGTTGTCGGCGTCGGTGCCGAGACAGAACCAGTAGTCGTTGCCCTTGAAGAGCTGGGCGGCCACCGCCTTCTGCTCGCCCACGCCGAGATCGCCGCCCCACGCGTCCTCGCGGAAGGTGAAGCCCTGTTCGACGTAGGGCGTCGCGGCCTCGTAAGCAAACGAAAGCGCGTCGTCCACCGTCGCCCGCAGCGCGAACGGGATGGCAAGAAGCGCGAGGGCTATGGAGAGAAGGCGCTTTTTCACAAAATCGGGATTAGGCGTCGGCGGAGGTGATGCTCACGACGACTTCGTTGGTCATGTCGTTGATGCGCTCCACGCTTTCGGGGCTGATCTTGCGACCCTCCCCTTCGATGATGAGCGGGCTGATCTCGTTGAGAACCTTTTGAATCTGGGAAACCAGCTGGCTGTTGCGCAGGCGCGGGCTCATGTTCTCGAGCTGGCGGTTGAAGTAATTGAGAAGCTCGGGCTGGTGCAGCAGCTCGGCACGCTGGGGCTTGTAGTCCTTGCGCACAATGGAGGTGAGCACTTCCGTGCCGCGAATCCAGCCGCCGAGGCTGACGAGCTGGGCGAGGTCCTCGTCGTTGAGCTCGATCATGGCACCGCGAACGTCCTGCAGGGCGCCGTCGAGCTCGGTGCGGACGGCCGGCCAGTTCTTTGCCTCGGCCTTGTCAACGATCGCCTTGCTTCGGGCAACCACCGCTTTTTCGACGCCGATTGCCTTCGAGAGCTCCAGAACCTCTCGGCCAATGTCCTTCACCTTGCCGCTGTCCTCAGCTTCGACGGCGATGAAGCCTTCAGCGATGACGGTGCCGAGAAGCAGGGCGACCTGTGCGCGGTTGCCGGACTGGCGTCCGAGCGACTCGCGAAGCTCACCCTTCCAGTTTGGCGAGCCCAGCTTGTCCAGCACGTTGAAGATTTCGCTCGGAACGGGGACGACGACGTCCTCAATGGCTGCCGCGGGAAATTGAGAAAGGTCAATCCGCGCCGGCGCCGACTCCGCAGAGGCGACGCTGGCCGAGGCGAGCGCGATGGCGATTCCGAAAAAGGTGATTCTCATAAGCGAGGCGTTCAATTTATCGTCCGGTTCCCTCGCGAGCAGGTTGCCGGGCAGGGACATCCATAATGAATCGAGAAAGAATACACAATATTCTCCAGGACGCACTCTCAAAGCGGTTGCTGGTCATCGGGGACGTCATGCTCGACGAATTTGTGTGGGGGCGCGTTTCCCGGATATCGCCGGAGGCGCCCGTTCCGGTCGTGGAGGTGACGAAGCAAACCTGTTATCCCGGCGGCGCGGCCAACGTGGCCCGCAACCTTGTGGAGTTCACCCCGGGCGTCCGGGTCATGGGGCTGGTCGGCAGGGACACGCACGGTTCCCAACTCGCCGGCCTGCTCCGGGAGGAAGGGATCCAGACCGATTGCATGGTGGAGTCGGCGGATTTTCCCACCATCGTAAAGACCCGGATCATTGCCCGCCAGCAGCAGGTCGTCCGCGTCGACCGGGAAAAGCGGTGGGATCTCGATGAAGCGACACTCCGGGGGGCGATCGACCGCCTGCGCGAGGTGATTGCCGAAACGGACGCGATCATTTTTGAGGATTACGGCAAGGGCTTTGTCAGTCAGGCCCTCAAGGATGCCGTCTGCGAGCTGGCGCATGGCCGGGGGATCCCCGTGACCGTGGACCCGAATCCCAAGAATCCGCTCGACTGGGCGGGGACCACGGCCATCAAGCCGAACCGTTCCGAGGCCTTTGCCGCCGCTGGCGTTCCCGATGAGGGCGCGGCGGACCACCCGCTCGAAGACGGGCCGTTGCTCGAGGTTGGACGGCGCCTGATCGACCGCTGGCGGGTTGGCCAGCTGCTCGTGACCCTCGGCGAGCATGGAATGATCCTCTTCGACGATGGAGAGCCGCCGTTTCACACGCCCACGCGGGCGCAGGAGGTCTTCGACGTGTCCGGCGCCGGCGATACCGCGATCGCCCTCTACACGCTGGCCCTCGCGTCCGGCGCGACGCCGCGCGAGGCTGCGGAGATCGCCAATCACGCCTCCGGCATCGTCGTCGGCAAGCTCGGCACGGCGACCGTCGCGCCCGACGAGCTCATCGCCAGTTTCCCGGTCTGATTTCGGGCACTTCCTCCGGAAAAGCCGTCCACCGACGGGTCGCGCAACCGTTCTGTTGCCTCGTGTAACTGTTCGGCTGAGCAGTGTAAGGTTGCGGTTGTCGTGTGTGTCGGTTCGGTCGTGGACCGTGTAATTTTCGCAGGCCTGCGGAACGGCAACGTTTTAGGTAGAAAATGGAAAAGCCGTTCCACGGCGCGGAAGAACTCCGCTGCGGAACGGCTTTTCTTTTGAGCCGAAGGGGCGCGGGCTGGAGTTTACCAGCCGAGCACGCGGGCGAACACGAGCGGGGCGACGATCGAGGCGTCGGACTCGATGATGTATTTCGGAGTGTTCACTCCGAGTTTGCCCCAGGTGATCTTTTCGTTTGGCACCGCGCCGGAGTAGCTGCCGTAGCTCGTCGTCGAGTCGCTGATCTGACAGAAGTAGCCCCAGAGCGGGACTTCGTCGCGCTGGAGGTCCTGGTGCAACATGGGGACCACGCAGATCGGGAAGTCGCCCGCGATGCCGCCGGCGATCTGGAAGAAGCCGATCGAGCCGACGTCGCCGATCTGGCGGGCGTTGGTGGTATACCAGTCGGCGAGCGAGATCATGTATTCGATGCCGGTGCGGACGGTGTGGACGTTCTTCACGTCACCGCTGATGCAGTGGCCGGCATACATGTTGCCGAGCGTGGAATCCTCCCAGCCGGGAACGAACATCGGGAGGTTCTTTTTTGCGGCGGCGAGGAGCCAGGAATTCTCGGGGTCGATCTGGGTCTCGAGCTCGCCCTTCAACAGCACGCGGTAGAGAAACTCGTGCGGGAAATACCGCTCACCGGCGGCGTCGGCGGCGGTCCACTCCGCGAGCACGGCCTTCTCGATGCGGCGCATGGCCTCCATTTCGGGAATGCAGGTGTCGGTCACGCGGTTCATGTGCCGGTCGAGCAGTGCCTGCTCGTCGGCGGGGGTGAGATCGCGGTAGTGCGGCACGCGCTCGTAGAAGTCGTGCGCGACGAGGTTGAAGACGTCCTCCTCGAGGTTTGCGCCCGTGCAACAAATGGCGTGGACCTTGTCGCGACGGATCATTTCCGCGAGCGAAAGTCCGAGCTCGGCGGTGCTCATCGCACCGGCGATGGTCATGAACATCTTTCCGCCCGCGTCGAGATGGGCGATGTAGCCGTCGGCGGCGTCCTTGAGCGCCGCAGCGTTGAAGTGTCGGAAATGGTGCTCGATGAAGTTCGAGATCGCGCCGTTGGTTCCTGTCGTCATGCCTGCGAGGCCGGTCGTTTGCCGGACCGGCGACGGGTTTGGTTGAATCATTCGGAAGGCGGGAGGCCCCCCGGGTCGAACGGCTACGAAATCGCTTCCGCCATCGCCGTTCTTGCTGGCTGCGGGCAGGTTAACTTCGCAGCGGGCGAATTCAAGTCCGCTCCAAGATCCTCGCAGATCCGCACCACGGCATCCGGGCGGTTGAGTGTGTAGAAATGGATTCCCGCCACGCCCTGCCGCAGGAGATCGCGGCATTGCCCGGTCGCGTGACGAACCCCGGCCTCCCGGGCGGCTTCGGTGTCCGCGCCCGCATCCTGAAGCGCCTTCAGCAACGGTGCCGGAAACCTCGCGCCACCCGCCAGCCCGGCGATCCGCCGCGCCATGTCGAGACTGGTGAGCGGCAGGATGCCTGCGAGGATTGGCGCGTCGATTCCGGCAAGGGCGCAACGGTCCCGGAAGTCGAGGAAATCCCGGTTGTCGAAGAAGAGCTGGGTGCAGATCCAGTCCGCGCCCGCGTCGACCTTCGCCTTGAGATGATCCATTTCCACGAGCCGGTTCGGGGTGTCCGGATGTCCCTCCGGAAAACCTGCCACGCCGATACCAAAGCCGCGCGGATCCGGATGTCCGCGAAAACTTCGAATGGTCCGCACGAGGTCGGCGGCGTGCATGAACTCGCTGGCGACTCCGCGACCATCCCGCGGCGTGTCGCCACGCAGCGCGAGAATATTTCCCACGCCAGCCGCGGCGTATGCCTCGAGGAGTTCCTGAACCTCCGCCCTCGAGTGGCCGACGCATGTCAGATGGGGAATCGGATCGAACGGGCCCTCCTTCCTCAACCGAAGAACCAGATCCCGCGTGAGACCGCGTGTGCCCCCGCCTGCGCCATAGGTGACGCTGACGAAGGACGGGGCGAACGGGGCGAGCCGGTCCATCGTCCGGCGCAGGTCTTCCGCGGCCGCCTCCGTGCGTGGCGGAAAGAACTCGAAGGAAATGGAGGTTCGGCCCGGCGTAAGAATGTCGCGAATGTGCATGGCGGAATCCGTCAGCATGCTTCGGTGTGGAGTCGCTCGCGCATCCTGCGAGCCGTCGCCACAAGGTTTCTGAGGGCGGCCTCCGTTTCGTCCCATCCGCGGGTTTTCAGGCCGCAGTCCGGATTCACCCAGAGATTCTCCGGAGGAAGGACGGCGGCCGCTCTCGTGAGGAGGTCCGTCATCTCCTCCACGCCGGGCACGCGCGGAGAATGGATGTCCCACACGCCGGGACCCACTTCGTTCGGATAGCGAAAGTTCACGAAGGCATCGAGAAGCTCCATGTTCGAGCGCGAGGCCTCGATCGAGATCACGTCGGCGTCGAGCGCCGCGATGGAATCGATGATGTCGTTGAACTCGCAGTAGCACATGTGCGTGTGAATCTGCGTCTCGTCGCGCACGCAGGAGGCGGAAAGACGGAAGGCCTCCGTCGCCCAGTCGAGATAGGCGCGCCAGTCACTTCGACGCAATGGCAACCCCTCGCGCAGGGCGGGTTCGTCGATCTGGATGATGCGAATTCCGGCCGCTTCGAGGTCGGCCACCTCGTCGCGCACGGCAAGCGCGATCTGGCGGGCGGTCTCGCTGCGCGGCTGGTCGTCGCGCACGAAACTCCACTGCAGAATGGTAATCGGGCCGGTGAGCATGCCTTTCATCGGACGGGAGGTTAGCGATTGCGCGTAGCGGGACCACGCGACGGTCATCGGCGCCGGCCGGCAAACGTCGCCGAACAGGATCGGTGGCTTCACACAGCGTGTGCCGTAGCTCTGCACCCAGCCGTTCGCGGTGAGTGCAAAGCCGTCCAGTTTTTCGCCGAAATATTCGACCATGTCGTTGCGCTCGAACTCACCATGAACGAGGACGTCGAGCCCGATGTCCTCCTGGAGACGAATGCACTCAGCGGTGCGTTCCTCGAGGAAGGCGTTGTAGTCCGCTTCGGAGATTTCGCCCTTTTTCCAGCGAAGCCGGGCCGAGCGGACATCGGGAGTCTGGGGAAACGAGCCGATGGTGGTGGTCGGAAATGGCGGAAGGTCGAGTGCCGCGCGCTGTTTTACGCGACGTTCGGGAAACGGCGAGTTGCGGCGACTGTCGGCGGGTGTCACGGCGGCCGCACGCCCCTTGACCTCGCGCCGGTGGATTCGCTCACTGACCCGCCGGGACTGCAGAGCGACCTGGTTTTCGTGGAGGGCGAGCGGATTCTGGAGAGGTGTGCCCATGCGGGCCAGTGCGACCACCTCCGCAAGCTTCTCCTCGGAGAACGCGAGCCAGCTCCGGATTTCGGGATCGAGTGCGGTCTCGTGCCGCAGCGTCACGGGTGCGTGCAGCAGCGAGCACGAGGGAGCCAGCCACACGCGATCTGAGCCGAGTGCGCTGCGGGCCTTGTCGATCAACGGGAGGGATCGCGAGAAGTCGTTGCGCCAGATGTTGCGCCCGTCGACGATGCCAAGCGACAGAATCCTCCCGTGCGGCAGTGTCCCAAGGACCGCATCCAGTTCGTTCTCCGCGCGAGTCACGTCGAGGTGCAGCGCGTCAACCGGCAAACTCGTGGCGACGGTGAGATTCTCGCGCAGCTCGCCGAAGTAGGTCGCGAGAAGGATTCTCAACGGTGACGTCGAAGCGCGGAGCCTCTCGTAACAACCGCGAAAGGCCGCGCGCCATGCGGGGGCGAGATCGAGGGCGAGGACGGGCTCATCGATCTGCACCCATTCCGCGCCCTGCCGGGCGAGCCTCTGCAGGATTTCGCCGTAGACTGGTATCAATCCGTCCAGAAGCTGGAGGCGGTCCAGGTCGTCCACGGTTGGCTTTCCGAGCCAGAGAAACGTCAACGGACCAATCAGGACCGGCTTGGTGCGAATGCCAAGACCCAGGGCCTCGGCGAATTCGTCGAACGGCTTTGTGGCGCTGATGCGAAAGTCGGCGTTGGGGTCGAGTTCCGGCACGATGTAGTGGTAGTTCGTATCGAACCACTTCGTCATTTCACACGCCTTCGCGGGAGTGGAGCCGCACCCGCAGCCCTCGTGACCCGTCTCCGGCGTGCCCCTTGCAATCCGGAAGCGCAATGCGGCGTCGACCGGGCCGCCGTCCCATCCGAATCGGGCGGGCACGCATCCCAGCAGGCAGCTCATGTCGAGCACCTGATCGTAGAAGCTGAAGTCGTTCGACGGGATCAGATCGATCCCGGCCTTCCGCTGTGCCTCCCAGTGAGCGCGCCGCAGGTCGGAGCCGACGGCGTCCAGTTCGGACGCGGAGAGTTTGCCGGACCAGAATGCCTCGACGGCCTTCTTGAGTTCGCGTCGTTCGCCGATGCGGGGATGGCCGAGATTGTGCGTGAAGAGAGGAGTTTCCATCCTCCACAGGATCGCGCCCTGCGCATCATTCGTATAACGCGATGTTTTTATGTTCATCATTCGCGGCATTTATGATAAAAACGGCCATGCTCGAATTACGGCACCTTCGAAGCCTCGTGGCTCTCGCGGAAACGGGGAACCTCTCGAAGGCTGGCAAACGGGTGAATCTTTCGCAGCCGGCGATCTCACATCAGATCCGTGCGATCGAGGATTACTACGAGGTCGAGCTGTTCGAACGAAAGAGCGATCCGCTGCGGTTGACGGCTGCGGGAGAGCTTCTGGTCGAACTCGCCTACGACGTCACCCGGCGCGTGAGGGATGGGGAGCGCGATCTCGCGCGCATCGCGCAGGGACAGGCCGGCGATCTGCGGATTGCGGTGGAGTGCCACTCCTGCTTCGACTGGCTCATGCCATCGATGGATGCCTTTCGCGAGCATTGGCCGCAGGTCGAGCTGGATCTGGTCTCCGGGTTTCATGCGGACCCCATCGGTCTTCTGGGTGAAAACCGCGCCGATCTGGTCATCGTTTCGCACGCGCAACCGCGGGAGGGGGTCGTGTTTCACCCCTTGTTTGCCTACGAGGTCCTGGCACTGGTTTCCCGGCATCATCCTCTGGCGCGGAAGTCGCATGTCACCGCAAAGGATTTCAAGAACGAGACACTGGTGACCTATCCGATCCCCGACGATCGACTGGATCTGGTCCGGGAGGTTCTGCGGCCGGCGAAAGTGGAGCCCCAGCGGCGGAAGACGGAGCTAACGGTGGCCATCCTGCAACTCGTGGCCAGCGGCAGAGGTGTGGCGGCGCTGCCCGGCTGGACGGTGCAGCCGTTTCTGGATCGGAAATACGTCGTGGGAAAGCCCGTCGGAAAGAGCGGGCTCGAGAGCCGGCTTTTTGCCGCGACGACGACTGCGGCAGCCGGCCTCGCCTACATGCAGGAGTTTGTGAAAATCATGCGCCGAATCAGCTTCGCAACATTGAAAGGAATCCGGCCGATTCCCGACGAAGAAGCGACCGGACGTCGACGGAAGCCCGTCGCCAAGATGCGAGGTCGATGACCCGGGTTCCGCGCTTCGCGGGCGGGGTCAACCGACGAATTCCTTGGCGATCAGGGTCGCGTTGTGGCCGCCGAATCCGAAGGAGTTGTTGATGGCGACCCGCACCTTCTTCTCGCGCGCGACATTCGGCACATAGTCGAGGTCGCACTCGGGATCGGGATTCTCAAGGTTGATCGTTGGCGGAATGACGCCGTCGCGAATCGCGAGCACGCATGCGGCCATTTCGACGCCGCCTGCCGCACCGAGCAGGTGCCCGGTCATCGACTTCGTCGAACTGACCGCCGTGGTCTTCGCCGCATCGCCGAGGGCAAGCTTGATGGCCTTCGTCTCGCAAATGTCGCCAAGCGGAGTTGAGGTGGCGTGGGCGTTGATGTAGTCGACGTCCTCGGGATTCACCCCGGCGTGTTTCATCGCCATCTGCATGGCCCGCGCCGCACCTTCGCCTTCCGGCAGGGGCTGGGTCATGTGGAACGCGTCCGCCGTGCAGCCGTAGCCGGAAAGCTCGCAGTAAATGTTCGCCCCGCGCTTCTTCGCGTGCTCGAGCTCCTCGAGGATCAGAATGCCGGCGCCCTCGCCCATGATGAATCCGTCGCGATCCTTGTCGAACGGCCGGCAGGCCTTCTCCGGTTCGTCGTTGCGGCAGCTGAGCGCCTTCATCGCGGCGAAGCCGGAAATGCCGAGAGGCGTGATCGTGGCCTCGCATCCGCCGGCGATGATGCAATCGGCATCGCCAAACTTGATGATGCGCCATGCCTCACCGATCGAGTTGTTCGCGGTGGCGCAGGCGGTGACGATGCACATGTTCGGCCCGCCGAAGCCGTATTCCATCGAAACGATTCCGCTGGCCATGTTGCTGATCATCATTGCGATCGTGAAGGGCGACACGCGGTCCGGGCCGCGGCTGTAGAGGCGCTTCGCCTCCTCTTCCATGCTGAACAGGCCGCCGATGCCCGAGCCGATCATCACGCCGACGCGGGTGGGGTCCACCGCCGACGGGTCGAGACCGGAATCTTCGATGGCCATTTTCGAGGCCGCCATCGCGAACTGGGTAAAACGATCCGTCCGTTTCGCCGACTTGGGATTCTTGAAATACTGCGCCGCGGAGAAGTTTTTGATCTCGCCGGCGATCTTGCAATCGTAGTCGGTGGAATCAAATGCGTCGAAGCGACTGATGCCGCTCACGCCCTCGCGGAGACTTTTCCAGAATGTATTTGCGTCGAGTCCGATCGGTGAAACGACTCCAATTCCAGTGATGACGACTCTACGCTCGCTCATGCTTCGACTAATGGCATTTAAAGAGAAACATGCAATGAACCGGCTCGCCAAGGGGCAATGCAACCACAATCTTTCATTGCCGTGACAAGCCAGAGTGCATGGGCGTCAAAATAAGGGGGGTGTGACGCGCTCATTCTGGTGTGCGCACACCGGGCAGGCGGGCAGCTCCGTGGCGTCTTCGCTCTCGTATTCCGTGCCGCAGAGGGCACACTGGATCCGGTTGCGGCGCAGGTTCTTAAAGGCTCGGGACCTCAGCCACGCGTGGATCAGCCAAACACCGGCGATTACCAGCAGCGTGCCGGCGACGTAGAGAAACGCGATTGTTTCGAGTCCCACCGAAATCATTGGAGTCGCTTGCGTTCGACATCCAGCCCCCAATGGAAGGTGGCGGTGCCCCAGGTCGTATCCTGCATTTCCCCGGCGGGCGAAAATTTCAGGCTCATCAAATAGCGTTTGGCCGCCTCATCGAGGGATTTGTTGGTCGAGCCGACGGTTGAGAGACTTTTCAAAACGTGCCGCACAGTTCCGTCGGGTCCGACGGCCACGAGAAAACTCGTCGGCGCCAGCAGATCTCCGGGACGGGCGGTGAATTTCATGGGCGGGAGTTCGGCCGGTCGGCGGCCTTCCAGCGTTGCGGTGAATTCGAGCTGGGTTTCTCGTGCCGGCGGCGGCAACTGCTGCGGTGCCTGACGCGAATCCGGCATCGGCAGTGCCCCGAAGTCGCGGGTCAGCGGGGGAAGGATGCGGGTCCCCGGCTCGGGCAGCGACACGAGGTCCGGCAGCGCCTTTTCGTAGCTGGGCACGTAATTGGGGATCGGCGGATCGGGGGTCTCGAGGTCTCGAAGTTGCTCCGGTGCGAACAGCGCGGGGTCGGCGGAAGCCAGGAACGGCGCGAGACGGGTGGCCTCCGGCGATCCGGGAAGCAGCACGTGCAGCGTCGCGTCGGAGATGGGGCGGGGATTGGGAGGCGGATAGGCGACGCGCAGGAGCAGGTAGACTCCGGCGTGAAGCAGCAGGGCGATGAATATCCAGATCGCGAGCCTGCGGCGGTTGTCCTGCGCGGAGGCCCAATCGAAGAGCAGCCGAAGCGGCTCGTTCGAAGAGGCGGCACTCATTGCTTCGACGGCTCGGTGGCCAGCACGACGGAGAATCCACGGGTGATGGCGACGTTGGTCACTTCGACAAGAAGTTCCACCGGTGCACGGCGGTCCGCCTTGATGATGAGCGTGCGCGTCGTCTCCGGCATGGCGTCCAGCCGGGTGGCGAGCTCGGCCGGGGAAATCCGTCGGTTGTCGAAATAAATCGCCGGGGCGGGTGCGCCGGTGATTGCCACGACTCCCGGATTTCGCTGCGGCGCGAGCAGGAACGGCGAGTCGGGCGCCTTGACCATCACGCCTGGCTGCAGGAGCAAGCCGCCGCTCAGGAGAAGGAAAATCAGCAATCCCGCGGCAAGGTCGGCAACGGGAACGAGCAGCAGCAACCCGAAGTGGGGATTCAGCGTGCGCGTGAGTTTCACTGCTCTTCGGCGCGGCGTTCCTGAGCCGATCCTCCCCGGCGGAGGTCGGTGATCAGCATGATGATTTCAATGCCCGCGCGCTCCATGTCGTGCATGATCTCGTTCACGCGGGTGGAGAGAAACTGGTAGGCGAGCAGAGTGGGGATGCACACCGCGAGGCCCGCGGCGGTGGTCAGCAGGCTCTGGTAAACGCCGGCGGAAATTTCGGCCGCGGTCGCGTAGCCGCCCTGGGCGGAGACTTCGGTGAACGCCTGCACGAGACCGACCACCGTGCCAAGGAGGCCGATCAATGGCGCAACGTAAATGATCGTGACGAGGACCCCGAGGTTTCGCTCGAGGCGCGGGACTTCGAGCTGACCGGCATCCTGCGCGATGTCGCGGAGTTCGGAGCGTGGCAGATCATGCTTGAGCAGAACGGCGCGCATCACCCGGGCGGCGGGTCCCGGTGTGGAGCTGCATTCCTGCAGTGCCTCGGCGATGTTGCCCGTCGCGAGGAGATTCGAGAGACCGCGCAGCATCTCGCCGACGCGGATCGCGGCGCGGTGCAGATAGATCGTCCGCTCGAGGAACACAGCGACGGCAACGACGCTGCAAACGAGGAGCAGCCACATGAGTGGGCCGCCTTTTTGCAGAAACTCGGGCATGGGAAACAGGAGAATTAATAAGGAAAGCCGGCAAACGGGAAGAATTTCGTGCGCGCTTTCCCCGCCATCCGATGTGCCTTAGAGGATCTGATCAACGAACGCCTCGCGGTCGAATGGCGCGAGGTCGTCGAGTTTTTCGCCCGTGCCGACAAACCGGGTGGGAATGCCGAGTTCGTTCTGAATCGCCACGGCCACGCCGCCTTTGCCGCTGCCGTCCAGTTTCGTGACAATGACACCCGTGAGCCCGACGGCCTGGTGAAATTCCTTGGCCTGGACGAGGGCGTTCGAGCCGGTCGTTGCGTCGACGACGAGGAGCTTCTCGTCGGGCAGGTCCGGGGAATGCTTTGCCAGTGTGCGATTCACCTTCGCGAGTTCCTGCATGAGATTTCCCTTCGTGTGCAGTCGGCCGGCGGTGTCGCAGATGAGGTAGTCGACGCCGCGCTTCTGCGCGCTGATGTAGGCGTCGTAGCAAAGAGCGGCGGGATCGCTGTTGTATTGTCCCTTCACGACCTCGATGCCGAGGCGGTCGCCCCAGACGCAAAGTTGCTCGATCGCGGCCGCGCGAAAGGTGTCGGCGGCGACGAGGAGCGAGGTGCGCCCCTGTTGCTTGAAGAAATTCGCGAGCTTCGCCGTGGAGGTCGTCTTGCCCGTGCCGTTGACTCCGATCATCAGCAGGACCTTCGGACGCCCCGCGACCGGCAGGACCGGCGGATTTTCCTTTGGCAGAACCTCGAGAATTTCGAATCGCGTGACGTCGTTCACCCACTTCGAGGTGAGCTCGCCGCCGCGCGCGCGCAAGGCATCCATGATGCGCATCGCCATGGGCACGCCGAGGTCGGCGCGGATGAGGCTTTCCTCGAGTTCGTCCCAGTCAACCGGCTTGCCGGCGAATTTCTCGACGAGGTTCCTGAGAAACTTCATTCGCCGGGTTGGGCAGCGCTGGCGGTGCGGGCCGGGCGCGAAAGGGTCTCGCGCACGTGGTCGAGCACGCCGTTGACGAAGCGGCCCGACTCGTCGGTGCTGTATTTTTTCGCGATTTCGATGGCCTCGTTGATGGAAACGACCGGCGGCACTTCCGGGCAATTCTGCATCTCGTAGATCGCGAGGCGGATGATGTTGCGATCGACGGCGGAGATGCGGTGGAGCTGATAATTCTGCGCGTGCTCCTTGATGACCTCGTCGATGGCGGCCTGGTTCTCCAGCACGCCGCGGACGAGCACGTCGCAAAAACGGCGCGCGCTCGGGCTCAGCCCGCGCATTTTGTAGAACACGCCAAGGTCGGCGATCTCCGAAGTCGGGTTCAGGTCGCGTTGATAAAGGAACTGGACCGCAGCCTCGCGGCCCTCTCTTCGAACTCCCATGGTTTGAATCAGCTTGCGGCGATCGCGCGAACGGCCTGCACCGCCGAGACGGCGGCACGGGCGGCCTCGCGACCGCGATTGAGTTGAGGCTCGATGCAGCGCTGCCGGGCCTGCGTCTCGTCGTTGACCAGCAGAACCTCGTGAAGAACCGGCACGCGATGCTCGAGGGAAATTTGTTGCAACGAGTGGGTGATGGACGCGGCGATCAGATCCGCGTGGGCGGTGCTGCCGCGAATGATCACGCCCAATGCGAGGATGGCGTCGAATTCCCCGCGCTCCGCCAGGAGCTTTACGAGCAATGGAATCTCGAAAGCGCCGGGCGCAAAGTGGGTGGTGACGGTCGACTCCGCATTGATGGCGAGCAGTTCCTCGCGCGCGTTCGTGGCGAGCGCGGAGGTGAACTCCTCGTTATACCGGCTCACGACGAGCGCAAAATTCCCGCGGGCCTGCGCGGTGTGCGTGGGACGGTCTGGCAATGCGGTGGACATGGTGGAAGGGAGATAGTGCCAGAAAACAGGGGCATGGCAACCCGCGCATCGGGGGGGCGAGTCGCCCGCGCTTACAACAGATGCCCGAGTTTCTTCTTCTTCGTGGAGAGATACCGTTCGTTGTGCGGGTTCGCAGCGCTGCGAATGGGGACCTGCTCGACGATTTCGAGGTTGTAGCCATCGAGCCCGACGACCTTGCGCGGGTTGTTCGTCATCAGGCGAATCTTCCGCACGCCGAGGTCGTTGAGAATCTGGGCGCCGAGCCCGTAGTCGCGCAAATCCGGCGGGAAGCCGAGCCGCTCGTTCGCCTCCACGGTGTCGAGGCCTTCCTCCTGCAGCTTGTAGGCGTGGAGTTTTGCCGCGAGGCCGATGCCGCGGCCCTCCTGGCGCATGTATACGAGCACGCCGTTGCCGGCCTCCTCGATCTGTCGCATCGCGGTCTGCAATTGCGGGCCGCAATCGCAGCGTCGCGAGCCGAAAACGTCACCGGTGAGACATTCGCTGTGCACGCGGACGAGGGTGGGTTTTTCGCCGTCGATCTCGCCCTTCACGAGCGCGAGGTGGTGCATGCCGTCGATCTCGGAACGGTAAAGGTGCAGTTGGAACGTGCCGTAGTCCGTAGGCATTTGCACGATGGTCTCGCGCACCACGAGGCGCTCGCTTTTGCGACGATGCGCAATGAGATCCTTGATCGTGCAGATCTTCAACCCGTGCTTCTTCCGGAATTTCATGAGGTCCGGAAGTCGCGCCATCGAGCCATCCTCGTTGAGGATCTCGCAGATGACGCCGGAGGGATCCAATCCCGCGAGCCGTGCCAGATCGACCGACGCCTCGGTGTGCCCCGCGCGTCGAAGCACGCCGCCCGGTCTTGCCTGCAACGGAAAGATGTGCCCCGGCTGGACGAGATCCGCAGGGGTCGCCTTCGGATTTGCCAGCACTCGAATTGTCGTTGCGCGATCCTTTGCGCTGATGCCCGTCGTGATGTCCCGGGCCGCGTCGACGGAAACCGTGAAGTCGGTCTTATACATCTCGCGGTTGTGCGCGACCATGCGCTGAAGCCCGAGCTGCTCGGCGCGCTCTTCGGTGATCGGGGCGCAGACCAATCCCCGGCCATACCGCGTCATGAAATTCACCGCCGCAGGGGTGACCTTCTCGGCCGCCATTACGAGGTCGCCCTCGTTTTCGCGATCGGCGTCGTCGGTGACGATGACCATTTTGCCCGCGCGAATGTCCTTGATGACCTCCGGAATGGGATCGAACGACGGTGACTGGCGACGACTGGACGACTTCGGCATTGGAAAGCAATTTACCCCAATCCTGTCGGGTGGGCGCGAGAAGGAAATTGACGGAGGTCCCGTTCCCCAATTTCCAGCATCGCTTTTTGCGGGAAGGTCGTTGCAAGCTGCGGCGATGACAACGGCCATTCACGACCAGCTCGCGGAACGACTCGCAGCGAATCCCTTTGTTCCATTTGCCATCGAAGTGAATGACGGACGCCGCATCGTGGTGAAGACCGCCGGAGATGCGGTGCTCAACTCGCTGGCGATCTCCGTGGTCGAAAAGCCGTTTGTGGTGACGGTTGTCGGACTGCCCCAAGTGACGGCGATCACCGAGGCCTAGGGCAGGCACCACGCCGGAGTCAGTCGTCCACCTGACCTGCGGTCGCGGTGTGCAAGCCGAACTCCGGGCATGAGAATGCCATCGAGGACTTTGCTGACTGCGGGCGGACTGCTGTTAATGGGAGTGGCCTGCTTTCTTGTCGGCTGCGGAGACGAAGGCGGAAGCACGGGCTCGATGGGCGCGGACCGTCAGACAGAGTCGACCATCTCGATGCCCGACCCGGACGCCGGCTCCACCCCGTCGTCGACTCCCATTTCTCAACCGGAAAATCCCGGCCAGCCGCAGCGCGAGACCTCGCAATAGCCTTTTCTGAACCGTCGCAGCGGATAGCGTGGCCGGGCAGTGTCCGCCTCGCGCAACATTCCCTTGTTCATCGCGTTCCGCGTGCTGTTCAACGCGCGGTTCTACTATCCCGTTCTCGGGGTTCTCTTCGTCGATCTCGGGTTGTCGCTCGAGCAGTATTCGCTGCTCAATGTCGCGTGGGCGGTTTCCATCGTGGTGCTGGAAATTCCATCGGGTGCTTTGGCCGATGTAATCGGCCGGCAACGAATGGTCGTGCTTGCCGCGGTCCTGATGGTCGCCGAGATGATGCTCTTCGCGTTCGCGCCGACCGGCCAGCCGGCCTTGTTGTTTCTAATGCTGCTCCTGAACCGCATTCTCAGCGGCGCGGCGGAAGCCGCGGCCAGCGGTGCGGACGAAGCGTTGGCCTACGACTCGTTGCCTGCGAAGGACCGCGAAGTTTCCTGGCCGCGTGTGCTCGAGCGGCTGATGCGCTGGCAATCCGGCGCGTTCTTCGTGGCCATGATCACCGGCGCGCTGCTTTACGATCCGACGGTCGTCCGACAGGTGGCCGCCGCTCTCGGGAGCAACTGGACTCCGGAACCTGGTGAGATGGTCCGGTGGCCGGTGAACCTGACATTGCTGACGTCGCTTGCCTGTCTGGCGGTGGCACTTTCCATGTGCGAGCCGGCTGCGAAAACAAAGATGGCAACGGGCGGGGCGACGACGGCCCGTCGGGCGCTGTGCAACATCCGCGATGGTGCGCTTGTTGTGCTGAAAGGGCGGCGCATCCTGCTCGTGCTTCTCGTGGCGTTGTGCTGCGACAGCGTGGTCCGTCTTTTCCTGACGCTCGAGAGCAATTACCTGCGCCTGATCGCGATTCCGGAATTCCTCTTCGGCGTGATTGGCTCGTCGCTGGCGCTGCTGGGATTCATCGCCGCACCGATTTCCCGCCGCATGGTCGCGCGTCTTTCAGCGCCGGTGAATTTTGGCGTGGTCATCGTGCTTGTGCTCATTGGCCTTGTGGGAGCCGCATTTGGAATGCCGCTGTGGGGCGTGTGGGTGATTCTGCCGCTGGGCCTTGCGATGGATGGGCTGATGTTCTTCGTTTCCCATTACCTCAACCTCTGGGCCCGGCCCGAGGTCCGCGCCACCGTGCTCAGCTTCCGCGGCGTTGCCCTCAATCTTGCCTATGGCGCGGTGGGTGTCCTTTTTGCAGGTCTTGCCGCCCGGGTTCGCGAGGTTGCTCCGGCGGCCACGGACAATGAACTCTTCGGCCAAACCCTGATCTGGCTGCCATTCCTTTTTGTCGCGGCTCTCGCCGCAGCCGGAGTCGTTGCGATTTTCTCGCGGCGGTTGTCTGTGTCGTAGACGAAAAAGCCCCGATGCGATGGATCGCACCGGGGCGGTGATTCGTGGACGGCTTGTTATTCGAGCTTTCCGCCGTTTGCCTTCCAGCCGGCGATGCCAGGCTTGAAGTGCTTCACGTTCGTGTAGCCGAGCTCCTTGGCGGCCTGGGCGGCCTGGGCGTAGGCGCCGCAACGCTCGTTGCCGCAGTAGGCGACGATGAGGGCGTCCTTGTCCTCGGGCAGCTTGCTGGCGAAGTCCTCCTTCACGGCGATGTAGTCGATCGCGCCGGGGATGTGCCCCTGATTGTAGCTCTCGGTGCCGTTGACGTCGACGACGGTCACTTCATTGTTCGCGATCTTGGCCTGGAGTTCTTCCATGCTGATTTCTTCAAACTCCGCGGCAAAGACATTCGCGGCGACAAGGACTGCTGTAAGGGTGGAGAGGAATTTTTTCATAGTATTGAGGTTCTTCTGGTTTCGCGCCTGATACATCAGGTGCGCTTCTCATTTAACCCGGCAACCCGCGGTTTTGTTCGAAATTTTATTCTCCGTAGATTTCGTTCAGGAGCGCGCCCAGCCGGTAGCCGGCCATCGCGAGCCGTTGCCGGGCAATTTTACTCGATTCGGAAACGTAGGCCTCATCGAGAACAATCTCGTCTCCGTTCGTTTCGGGGAGGGCGCCGTAACCCTGGGAAAAGCCGAGCCGGTGACTCTCCATTGCCCATGAGGTGGCATCGCCCTGTTCCTCGACCACCGAGGGCGGGAATTCCTCAACGATGGCCGCGGCGGCCTTTTCCACGAGGGGCAGGGCAGCGATGTGGCCGGCCACGGGTTTGTGGCGATCGTAAATCGGCGGCTCGTAGGAGACGGTTGCCTCGCCGTCCTTGAAGACACGTCGATAGGCGCTGTCCCAGAAAAAATGGAGGTTTCCACCGCCGCCGAAGAGGAGATCGGAGGCAGGCGAACGCAGGTTCGCGATCTTCGTGCGATTTCCGCCGGCATCATTGTCCCGGCTCGTTGTATGGAGCGGCTGGTGAACGTCTCCCACGAGGTGCGCAAGGATGATCACGGCCAGGGATTTGTTGGAAATGGCGGGATGCGTCTTCCTGCCCGCGAGCACGTCCTGCGCAAGCTCGAGCCCCCAGACGACATTCGGCCCGTCCCCGCCGTCGGGAATGGGCAGCCCCTCGGACGTGAAGGGCAGATTCACGTAATGCCAGGGGCTGTAGTCCCGCGTGCGGCTGCGAATGTCGTCCATCCAGCAGTTCGCGACCACGAAATCATAGGTCTCCGACTCGCCGCGGTTCAGCTCCACGACGGCTTGGTCGACCTTCTCGCGCGCCTTCGGAGTGAGCTGATCGTAGGCGATCCTGCCGACGATCATGTGGCCCACAGGGTCCCATGCGCGGGCCTGGGGGGTGGAAAGAAGAGCCGTGGAGACGAGACAGAAAGCGATGCGGCGCAGCAAAACCATGGAAACTCAGGGCGAGCACCGTGTGGCAGCATAAATCGTGACAATTCCGCCACACAGCGGCCGCGCCTGGCCCATCTCGAATTCACAATTTTCGATGAGATCGAGCATGCCCCGCCCATTCGGGAATTTTTCGATCGATTCGCCGAGGTATTCGTAAGCGTCGCGTTTGCCGGTCAGCCATCCCGCGATGCCGGGGAGGAAGTGGTGCAGATAGACCCGGTAGATCGCGCGGAAGATCGGGGAAACGGGCAGCGAGAAATCCAGCACCAGCACATGGCCGCCGGGCCGCAGCACACGGGCCATTTCCCGGAGCGCTCCCTCCCATGACGCCATGTTGCGAAGGCCGAAGGCGACGGTGACGACGTCGAAGGAGGCGTCGGCAAAGGGGAGCTTCGTTCCATCGGCCTGGACGAGATGGGGCACTCCCTTTTTTCGCGCCTGCTCGAGCATGGGCAGGCAGAAGTCCGCGCCGACGACGGTTGCGGCCGGGCAGGCGCGCCCGAGGGCCAGCGCGAGGTCACCGCTGCCGGTGGCGAGATCGAGCACGCGTTTGGGCCGCCAGCCTTGCACCATGCGGGCGGCAATGGCGCGCCAGAGAAAATCGATGCCGAGACTCAGCGCGTGATTGGCGAGGTCGTAGCGCGTGGCGATCGACGCGAACGTGCGTCGAATAAATTCCGGATCCTGCTGGCGGCTGGCGAATTTCAAATCTGAAATTTCAAATTTGAAATTTCATGAATGGTGCTCACGAGAGGACTTGAACCTCCACGAGTTTCCTCATGCGCTTCTGAGACGCACGCGTCTGCCAATTCCGCCACGTGAGCTTTGATGGGAGGGAGAACATGCCGTGCACCGCTCAATTTGTAAATGGCGGAATCAGGAATTTCCGCCAAAATCCGCTGGCAATTAACCCGTTCCCGTGCGAAACGGTTCGTTCTTCCAATTGTCATGAAACGTCCCCTGTTTTTCCGTATCGCCAGCATCCTTCCGTGTGTGGCGTTCTTCACCGTTGCCCACGCCCAGGATTCTGCCCAGAAACCCGCAGCCGAGGGGACGGATTCCGCTGCCCCGGCTTCCAAGGACATCGAGTTGAAGGACCCGGTGGCAACGGTCAACGGGGAGCCGATTTCCGCCGCCCGCCTTCAAGAGGCCTTTGACGACGCAGTTCGCGCGAGCGGGGTGGATCCCTCCATGCTGACCCCTGACCAGAAGCTCGGTGGTTACAACAGCATCCTCGACAGCCTCATCATCGAGAAGCTTCTGCAGGCAGAGGCGAAGGATATCGAAGTGACCGACCAGGAGGTCGAGAAGGAGATTTCGGACATCAAGAGCCAGTTCCCGAACGAGGAGGCCTTCCAACAGCAGATCGCCCAGGCCGGCAAGACCGTGGACGAGCTGAAGGGGCTCATTCGAAATGGTCTCAAGGAGCGCAAATGGATCGAGTCGCAGATCGGAGACCAGGCGAAGATTGCCGACGAAGAGGTCCGGAAGTTCTACGACGAGAACATCGAGCAGTTCAAACAGCCCGAAACCGTTCGCGCCAGCCACATTCTGTTCATGGTGCCGGAGGATGCTTCGGAGGAAGAAGCCAAGAAAAAGGAGGCCGAGGCCAAGGCGGCTTACGAGAAGGCCAAGGCGGGCGAGGATTTTGCGAAGCTCGCGGATGAGCTCTCCGAGGATCCTGGAAACAAGGGTCCGGACGGCAAGGGCCAGGGCGGCGACCTGAGCTACTTCGCCGAGGGCCAGATGGTGCCCGAGTTTTCCAAGGCGGCATTCAGTGCCGAGAAGGGCGAAGTGGTCGGCCCGGTGAAGACGCAGTTTGGCTATCACGTGATCAAGGTTACCGACAAGAAGCCCGCCGAGACGGCGTCCTTCGAGGAGATCGAGCCGCAGCTCAAGGGCTACCTCGAGAGCCAGAAGGAGCAGGTCGCGGTGCAGGAATTGATCGCGAAACTCCGCAACGACGCGAAGATCGAGACGTCGCTTCCGACGCCGCAACCGCAGTCTGGTGCGCCGGCTGGTGGTGACGAGGCCGAAACCTCGAATTAAGCGGCTCCGGAATGGCGGGTAGAAAGCAGGCGGTTGGCGTTATTGGTCTCGGCACGATTGGCTCGCGAGTCGCGGCCAATCTGCGCCGGGCGGGTTACGAGGTCTGGGTCTGGAATCGGTCGCCAAAGGCCGAGCCGAATTTCCTTTCCTCACCCGCGGAAGTCGCGGAGGCGGCGGACATCGTTCTGCTGTTTCTGGCGGACGGTCCGGCCGTGCTCGAAACGCTGAAGGCGCTGTCGCCGGCTCTCACCGCCCGCCACCTCATCGCAAACCACTCGACGATCTCGCCCGAGGAATCCAGAGAGGCGGCGCAGATTGCCAGTGCGCAGAGTGCGGGATTCCTGGATGCTCCGTTTACCGGCAGCCGCGATGCAGCGGAGGCGAATCAGCTCGTCTATTACGTTGCGGGCTCGAAGGAATTGATTGATCGGGTGCGCCCGATCCTGAGCGTGAGTTCGCAGACGATTCTGGAGTTCGGCGAAGTCGGGCAGGCGAGCCTGGTAAAGCTTGCGGGCAATCTGATCGCGGCGGCGACGGTCGAGGCACTGGCCGAGGCGGCGGCGCTGGTCGACAGCAACGGAGTTCCCGCGACACGCTTCCTCGAAGTGATCGCGAATCATGGCACCCGCTCGAAACTCGCCGACGCGAAACTGCCCCTGATGGTGGCGGGAAATTTCGAGACGCATTTCGCGTTGCGAAACATGTTCAAGGACATCCAGCTCGCTCTTTCGGTGGGGCGCAAGGCCGGCATTGATCTGCCGGTTGCGGCGGCCGCCGGAGGCGCCCTGATGGCTGGAATGCAAAAAGGCTGGGGCGACCAGGATTTTTCGGCGGTCGCGAGCCATTACGAATTTCCCGGCAAGGAGCCGGTCGACCCCGCGGCACTGGCCGCACTGGGGCAGGCGAGCGAGGAGAAGAAACCGGCGTCGCCCGCGAAGCTCTTTCCGCTGTTCGGCGGCGCGAAAAGCAAGTCGTGACCGGGAATCCACTGGAGGATTTCCGCACCACGGGCGGGGTGATCGAGATCACCGGCCGGTCGCGATTCATCCTCACCGGTGCGGACCGATTGCGCTACCTGAACGGCCAGGTTTCCAACGACCTTCGCAAGCTGCAGCCCGGCCGTGCGATGCTTGCGTGCATTCTCTCCGCGAAAGGTCGCCTCGACGGCGTGGTGTGGATCTGGAGCGAGGAAGGCCGCCTGGTCGTCGAATGCGACGCGGACCAGAGCGAGCAGATCGGGGCGAGGTTGGAGCGCTACATCGTGGCCGACGATGTGGAGTTGAGTGCGATCGAGTTTGAAGGGTGCCTGCATGTCTTCGGTCCGGCGGCGTTGAAGGATGGGCCGGAGGGCGCATTGAGAATCGACCGTCTTGGCTGCCCGGGGATCGACCTTCCGCCCGGCGCGTCCGTCGAGGCGCCGCTCGCAGGCGCGGATGTCGCGGAATATCTGCGAATCGAAAACCGGGTCCCCCGATGGGGCGCCGAGCTCACCCCGGAAACGCTTCCCGCGGAAGCCGGTCTCGACGAGACTGCCGTCGATTTCCACAAGGGCTGCTACATCGGCCAGGAAGTCGTGTCGCGCGTGAAGAGCGTCGGCCACGTGAACCGCCAGCTGCACGTTTTCGAAGTCGTGAGCGGGCCGGTCCCCACACCCGGCGTGTTGGTCAGGACAGGCGCTGACGGCCGCGAGGCAGGCGTGGTCACCTCGGTCGCGCCACAGTTTGCATTGTCTCCGGTCATTGGCCTTTGCTACATCAAGCGCGGAGTCGATCCGGCCGCGACGCTCATCCTCGAATCGGGTCCCACCCAAATCCAACTTCGCCAGCTCGAATGCGCAACGTCTTCCTAGCCTCGATTGCCGTCACCGCCGGACTTGTCCTTTCCGCCTGCGCGACGAAGCAGCCGCCGCCCGCGTCTGATATTCCCGCTTCCACGCCCCGGACGCCTGCGGCGCCCATTGGCCCCGAGGTGGCCGTAATGAACATTCAGTTCGGCAAGGAGCGGCAGACGCAGCGGGTGGTCATCGGCCTCTACGACGACGCGGCGCCGCAAACCGTTGCGAATTTCAAGGAGCTCATTCGCCGCCGCTACTACAACGGCATGCGGTTCCATCGCGTGTTTGAAAATTACCTCGTGCAAACGGGCGATCCCTACAGCCGCCGAGGTGACAACCCGCGCTCCGGCACCGGCGGTCCCGGTTACACGGTCCCGGCCGAAATCAAACGCAAGCACGTGCTCGGCGCGGTCGCCACATCGCGGCTCGACGACGACGTGAATCCCACGCGCGCGTCGAATGGCAGCCAGTTCTACGTCTGTCTCCAGCCCATGCCGCAGCTCGACGGACAATACACCGTCTTCGGAGAAGTCATCGAAGGTCTCGAGATTCTCAACTATCTCAGCGGAAGACCGACGGATTCCAACGATTTTCCCTTGGAGAAAATCGTGATCAAGACTATGTCTATCGAACCTCGCGTTGCGGAAACCGCAGCGGGGCAAGCCGCACCTCGGCTGTAATCATTGGGGGTAGGTTCCGGAGTGGCCAAACGGGGCGGACTGTAAATCCGCTGGCTCTTGCCTTCGCTGGTTCGAATCCAGCCCTGCCCACCATCTCTTCCTCAAGCTCGAGAAATAGAAGTCCCGCCCGGGCTGGGGCGTGTGTGGCGCGACTCCGGTTGTGGCGAACCAGTGATTCGACCGCGATGGCGGCGATTTTTCCGCGAGCAGGTCGCGGGAGTCTTCCGCCCATGCCGCAGCTGCGCTCCGATTGGAATCACGTGGAATTGCTTTTCGCGGGCGGCCTCGTTTGGGCAATGCCGCCTTCGCGATGATTCTCGCGGAGAGCGAGTCTCGACCGGTTTCTCAACCAGCTGCAAACATGCTCTGCAACATGTGTGCGAACCGGCACCGTGATCCGGCGACGCGCCGAGAAATGACGTGGAGCAATGCATTATGGCGCTCAGGAATGCCGGGTGGTTGACATTCGTTAGTAAATATTTTATTTACTATTCACAAATTATCCCCATGCCCCGCACCGGCCTCAGTAAAGAAGAATCCCGCCAGCTCATTCTCGAAAAGGCCGACGAGTTATTCAGACGCTATGGGGTGGGGAAAACCACGATCGCCGACATCGCGGACGACCTGCGAATGTCGCCGGCGAATATCTACAAGTTCTTCCCTTCGAAAAACGCGATTGTTCAGGCGTGCGCCGGGGAGAATATCCGGAAACTCAAGACGCTGGTTCTCTCCAAGGTTCGCGGATCCGGAAGCGCGTTCGAGCGATTGGAGAATGTCGTGCTAACGGTCTTTCACTTCCAGCACGAGTTGCTCCGCAACGAGCGGCAGATCTTCCATATCGTCCAGACCGCCCGTGAGGAGGCCTGGCCCTGCATTGCCGACTACGACACGTTCATCGTGGGCGTTTTTCATCAGCTGATCGAAGAAGGCATTCGCACCGGGGAGTTTCGCAAGGACCTCCCGGCGGACTCGGCGACCATTCTTCGCGACTGCGTCAACGTCCTCCTCCACCCTCACCATCGGCGTGAATTCCGCCCTGACGAAAATGATGCGCACGTCCGTGCCCAGTTGCGATTTCTCCGCCGGGCGCTCGAGTGACTTTTTTTGCCGGTTTAGTGAATATTATTTTATTTCATCACTTATTGCATCGCTTCGTATGGCCCTGACTCGAATTTTCCGTGTTCTCGCAGTTGCCGTCCTACTCGCCAGTTGTGGGCGGCAGTCTGCTCCGTCGCAGCCGGCCGAGCGTCCTCCGCAGGAAGTCGGAGTGGTCACGATTCAGCCGGAGCGGACGGAGATCGTCACCGAGCTTCCGGGCCGAACGGCGGCCTATCGAATCGCGGAAGTTCGTCCGCAGGTCGGGGGCATCATTCTCAAGCGCCTGTTTACGGAGGGCGGAGAGGTAAAGGCCGGCGAACAGCTTTACCAGATCGACCCCGCGCCCTATCAGGCGGCGTTCGACAGCGCCAAGGCGGCGGTGGCCCGCGCGGAGGCCGCCGTCGAGGTCGGGAGACTCAATACCGAGCGTGTCGAGCGGCTCATCAAGAACGACGTCGTCAGCCAGCAGGAATACGATGAGGCCGCCGCGGCGTTGAAGCAGGTCCACGCCGATCTCGCAGCCGCGCGCGCCGCCGAGGACAAGGCTCGCATTGACCTCGAATACACGAAGGTTCTCTCGCCCATCGCCGGAACGATCGGCCGTTCATCCGTCACCGAAGGCGCGCTGGTCACCGCCCAGCAGGCGGAGGCCCTCGCCGTCGTCCAGCAGCTGGACCCGATCTACGTCGACGTCACCCAGTCCAGCGCGCAGCTCTTGCGTCTCCAGCGCGAACTTGCCTCCGGCGAGTTGAAGGATGCCGGCGATCAGGAAGCCGGAGCCCGACTCGTGCTCGAGGATGGCACGATGTATTCCGAGCCCGGAAAGCTCCAGTTTTCCGAGGTCAGCGTGGACCCCAGCACCGGCTCGGTCACGTTGCGTGCGGTGTTTCCCAATCCCCGGCACGAGCTTCTCCCCGGCATGTTTGTGCGCACGCTCGTCACCGAGGGCGTGAAGGAGGACGCCATTCTCGTGCCCCAGCGCGGTGTCACCCGCAACCAGCGCGGCGAGCCCGTCGCTCTCGTCGTGGGTGCGGACGATCGAGTCGAATCCCGTGTTCTCGAGACAAGCCGCGCCATCGGCGATCGCTGGCTCGTGACCAAGGGGCTCGCACCTGGCGACCGCGTGATCGTGGAGGGTCTCCAAAAAACGGGACCCGGCGCGAAGGTGAAGCCCGTCGAAGTTCAGCCGGAGCCCGCGGAGTAACGCACCATGGCCCGCTATTTCATCGACCGACCCGTCTTCGCATGGGTCATTGCCATCGTCATCATGCTCACCGGAGCGCTCGCCCTGCGCACGCTCCCGGTGGCGCAGTATCCGGACATCGCGCCGCCCGCGATCGCGATCTCCGTCAACTACCCCGGCGCCTCCGCCGCCACGGTGCAGAGCTCGGTCGTGCAGGTCATCGAGCAGCAGATGAACGGCATCGACAACCTGCTCTACTTCAGCTCCGAGAGCACGAAGGACGGCAGCATGACCATCACGCTCACTTTTGCGCAGGGCACGGACCCAAACATCGCGCAGGTGCAGGTGCAGAACAAACTCGCGCTCGCCACGCCTCTGCTGCCGCAGGAAGTCCAGCAGCAGGGCATCCGCGTCGCCAAGGCCACACGCAACTTCATGCTCGTCGCCGCATTCGTCTCGACGGACGGACGCATGACCGACAGCGACATCGCCGATTACATCGTTTCCACGGTGCAGGACCCCGTGAGCCGCACGCCAGGCGTCGGCGACTTTCAGGTCTTCGGTTCGCAATACGCGATGCGCATCTGGCTCGATCCCGCGAAGCTGAACAACTACCACCTTACGCCCGTTGATGTTCGCAACGCCATCGCCGCGCAGAACGTCCAGGTCTCCGCGGGTGAACTCGGCGCCCGCCCCGCCGCCGAGGGTCAGGAACTCAACGCCACCGTCATCGGTCCCACACGGCTCGAAACGCCCGAGGAATTTGGAAACATCCTGCTCAAGGTGAATCCGGACGGCGGCCAGGTCCGTCTCCGGGATGTGGCGAGGGTCGAGCTCGGCGGCGAGAATTACTCGCTCTCCGCGAAGTTCAACGGCATGCCCGCCTCGGGCATGGCGGTGCGACTGGCGAGCGGAGCGAACGCGCTGGACGCCGTCGCAAACGTGAAGGCGACGATTGACCGCCTGCGTCCGACGATGCCGGAAGGCCTGGATGTCTACTACCCGCTCGACACGGCGCCGTTTGTCGCGATCTCGATCCACGAGGTGTTCAAGACGCTCGTCGAGGCGGTGATCCTCGTGTTCTTCGTGATGTATCTGTTCCTGCAGAACTTCCGCGCGACGCTCATTCCGACCATCGCGATTCCGGTCGTGCTGCTCGGCACGTTTGCCGTGCTGGCCGCGTTCGGATTCTCGATCAACACGCTCACGATGTTCGGCATGGTCCTCGCGATCGGTCTGCTCGTGGACGACGCGATCGTCGTGGTCGAAAACGTCGAGCGCGTGATGTCCGAGGAGGGATTGTCGCCGCTCGAGGCGACACGCAAATCCATGGACCAGATCACCGGCGCGCTCATCGCGATCGGTCTCGTGTTGTCCGCAGTCTTTGTGCCGATGGCCTTCTTCGGCGGATCCACCGGCGTGATCTACCGGCAGTTTTCGATCACGATCGTGTCCGCAATGGCGCTCTCGGTGGTCGTTGCGATCGTGCTCACGCCCTCGCTCTGCGCGACGTTGCTGAAGCCGGTCGAGAAAGGCCACATGGAGCATCGGCGAGGATTCTTCGGCTGGTTCAACCGCATGTTCGCCGCCGGCACGAACCGCTACGAAAGCGTCGTCCAGCACATCCTTCGTCGCACCGGTCGCTATCTCGTCATCTACCTCGCGATCGTCGGCATCATGGCCTTCCTCTTCGGACGCCTGCCGACATCCTTCCTGCCCGAGGAGGACCAGGGACGCATGTTCGCGCTCGTCACCCTGCCTCCGGGCAGCACGATCACAAACACCGAGCGCGTGCTCGACAAGGTTCGCAACTACCTCCTCGAGGAGGAAAAGGACAACGTCGAGGGCGTCTTCACGGTTGCGGGATTCAGCTTCGCCGGTCGCGGACAAAATGTCGGCATCGCCTTCGTGAAGCTGCGCGACTGGGAGGAACGTCCGGGCCGCCAAAACCGCGTCCATGCCATCGCCCAGCGCGCGATGGCGAGATTCATGCCCCTGCGCGAGGCAATGGTCTTCACCATCGCGCCGCCCGCCGTGATGGAGCTCGGCAACGCCAGCGGTTTTGATTTCCAGCTCATGGACATCGCCAACGTCGGCCATGAGACGCTCATGCAGGCCCGCAACCAGCTGCTCGGCATGGCGGCGGAGAATCCCGCGCTTGTGGGTGTCCGTCCGAATGGTCTCGATGACGAACCGCAATACCACATCGACATCGATCGCGAGAAAGCCAGCGCCCTCGGCCTGACCATCTCCGACATCAACGCCACGCTCTCCGCCGCGTTTGGATCCAACTACGTGAACGACTTCGTCGACCGCGGTCGTGTGAAGCGCGTCTTCATCCAGGGCGACGCAAACTCCCGCATGAAGCCCGAGGATTTCGGCCAGTGGTATGTCCGGAACAAGGACGGCAAGATGGTTCCCTTCTCCGCGTTTGCAACGGGCTCATGGACGTATGGCTCGCCGCGCCTCGAGCGATACAACGGCCGCCCATCCATGCAGATCCAGGGCAATGCCGCACCCGGCCTCAGCAGCGGCGACGCAATGAAGGCGATGGAGGAAATCGCCGCGAAACTTCCGCCCGGCGTCAGCTTCGATTGGACCGGGTTGTCCTACGAGGAACGCGCCGCCGGTGCGCAGGCCGGGGCGCTCTATCTCGTCTCGGTGGTCGTCGTCTTCCTCTGCCTCGCGGCGCTCTACGAAAGCTGGTCGATCCCTGCGGCGGTCATGCTCGCCGTGCCGCTCGGCGTTTTCGGCGCCGTGCTCGCGACGTGGCTGCGCGGATTGTCCAACGACGTGTTCCTGCAGGTCGGCATTCTCACGATCGTGGGCCTCTCCGCGAAGAACGCGATCCTCATCGTCGAATTCGCGAAGGCAAACTTCGAGAGCGGCATGGATCTGGTCTCTGCGGCTCTGCTGGCTGCACGTCAGCGTCTGCGGCCGATTCTCATGACCTCGATGGCATTTGGATTCGGCGTCGTTCCGCTGGCGATCTCCACCGGCGCAGGCTCCGGCGGCCAGAATGCAATCGGCACCGGCGTAATCGGCGGAACCCTCGCGGCGACCTTCTTTGGCGTCCTGCTCATCCCGCTGTTCTTCGTCGTCGTTCTGCGAGTGTTCCGCGTGAAGCCGTCAAGCGACCGCGACGCCATTCCTGAAGGTCTGAAGGCGTAATTCCGTCCAGCCCGACGGCTCATGCGGACTCGCGCGACTAGTCGCGAGCGACCGGTGGCTCCCAGTGACTCTCGATTTCCTCGAGTGTGCGGTTCCGGGTCTCGGGCATGATCTTCCAGGCAAAGAGGAATTGCAGGACCATCATCGCCGCGAAGAGGACGAACACGCCGCCGCCCCACGCTTCCGCCAGCGCGGGGAAGCTCCAGCCGACGAGGGCGGCGAGCGTCCAATGAATCACGGTCGCGAGCGACTGGCCCCTGGCGCGCACGGCGTTCGGAAAGATTTCGGAAATGAACACCCAGAGCACGGCGCCCTGGCCCAGTGCATGGGAGGCCTGGAAGGCGATGAGGCCGAGCAGAACGAGCGCCGGTGAGGCGGGGTGGGCGGTCGCGGCGTGCCAGTGGAGCGCGCCGGCGACGAATGCGAGGCTTGCGACGTAGCCGACGGAACCCCAAAGGACGAGCTTTCGCCGGCCGACGCGATCAATGAGGCGCATCGCGACGAGAGTCAGGATGATGTTCGTAACTCCCAGCGCGACGCTTTGAAGGAGCGCGAAATGCCGCTCGGCGCCGGCCATGCCGAAGATGCGCGGCGCGTAGGTCAGCGCGGTGATGCCCGAGAGTTGATTGAAACACGCGAGGGTGACGGCGAGCAGGATCGGCTGGAGAAAGCGGCGCTGGAACAGCCGCTCTGCGGGTGACGACGGTGAGCGACCGATGTCGTCGATTTCGCTCCGGGGATTTTCGATGCCGAGGCGCTCGAGCGTTCCGGCTGCCGCGTCGAGCCGACCGTGCCTTGCCAGCCAGCGCGGGCTTTCCGGAAGACGGAACAGGAGGCTGAGAAATACCGCTGCGGGGACCGCCACAATGCCAAGCATCCATCGCCAGGCCGTCGTCTCGGGAAAGACGTGCACAAGCAACCAGCCGGAGGCGAAACCCAGAAAAATGCCGAGCACGATGTGAAGCTGGTTGAAGGAGACCAGCCGGCCGCGATGCTCCGCGGGCGAAATTTCGGCGATATACATCGGCACGACGACGGATGCCCCGCCAACGGCCATGCCGACGAGAAAGCGCGCCGCAAGCAGCGTGTGCCAGTCGGAGGCGAGCGCCGCGCCGAGCGAGCCGAGGAGGAAGACCACTGCGAGCAGAAGGAGAGTCGGTTTGCGACCGAGGCGGTCAGCGGGCCATTCGATGAACAGCGACCCAGGGATGGTGCCCAGCAGCGCCGCGGCGACGGTGAGGCCGAGGTTCAGAGCGCTCAGGGAGAAATGCCGCTGGATGGGGCCTTCCGCGCCTGCGATGACGGACATCGAGAGGCCGAAGAGCAATCCGCCGAGTGCCGCGATGAGTGTCGCCTGCAACACATTTCGAGGGACGCGAGGAGCGGCGCTGGGCATTGCAGGGAATTACGAACGCGCACGTTCGGTGCGGTGCGCTGAATTACGCACGATCCTTCGCGGAAGTCGAGGCGGCAACCGGGCACCGTTCGCAGCTCGCGGAGGAGACAGGAGGTGATTAGATGCTATGACAACCTTGCGGGTTAATTCGTGCCCTTCGGTGGGGGAAGCGGCGAGATTGGTCCGGATCCTTGATGTTTTCTACAGGGGGCCGTCGCGCGGGCGGAGCCAGGTATTCTGTGTGTGTTTACAACCTGTGATCCGGCTCATGTCAGTTGTTGCAGGTGGAATTGACAGGTTAAAAGGGGAGACGCTTGGGTGATGACATGATTTCTCTCCCCGCACCCACCGTGCGCGGTCTGCGCGCTTTTCTGACTATTTGTCTCGCTACGATTGCATCGCTTCGCGCAGCCACCGCGGAGCCGACGCGATTGTCTCTCGATGGAAAATGGGAGGTTCGGCAGCAGGGAACCGAGGACGTGATTCCGGCGCTGGTGCCGGGGAACGTCCATACCGATCTTCTCGCCGCCGGGAAGATTCCTGATCCGTTCTTCGGCGACAACGAGTCGAAGCTCCAGTGGATTGGCAAGGCGACGTGGGTTTACTCGCGGGAATTCGATGTGCCGAAGGAATTGCTCGAGCGGCAGAACGTCGTGCTGCGCTGCGAAGGGCTCGACACGCTGGCGACGGTGAAGGTGAACGGCACGGAGATCGCGAAAACGGACAACATGTTTCGCGTCTGGGAATTTGACGTCCGCGATTTGCTGAAGCCGGGAAAGAACTCGATCGAGATTTCGTTTGCTCCGGCGCGGGAGTTCATCGAGGCGAATTACGAAGATCCGGCATTCCCGGGGCTTGGCGCGCACAAGACGTCGAACCTGCGCAAGGAAGCCTGTGACTTCGGCTGGGACTGGGGTCCGGACCTGCTTACGTGCGGCATCTGGCGTCCGATCAGTCTGGTCGCATGGGATCACGCGCGACTGGACGGCGTGTTGATCCAGCAGAGTCTCACGGATCCGAAGACGGCGTATCTCGATCTCGATATCGCGGTGGATACCGATGGTTCGATTCCGCTGACAGCGGAGGCGACGGTGACGGACGAGGGGGGCGAGGTCGGCAAGGCGTCGGTCCCGCTGCGGCAAAAGGATGGAGTCGGCCGTGCGACGGTCGCGATTCCGGATCCGAAGCGCTGGTGGCCGGCGGGAATGGGCGACCAGCATCTCTACACCGTGAGCGTTGTCATCAAGGACGACAGCGGCGCGGTGATTGATCAGACGAAAAAGCGCATCGGCCTGCGGGAGATCGGCTGGCTGGCAAAGACGGACGACCGTCCGCTCGGTCTCTCGATCAACGGACGGCCGTTCTTCGCGAAGGGCGCGAACTGGATTCCCCCGGACACGTTCACGTCGCGCATCACCCCGGAAAAGCTTCGCCGATACATGGAGGACGCGGTTGCCGCGAACATGAACATGATGCGGTTCTGGGGCGGCGGTTATTACGAGGAGGACGAGCTGTTCGACATCTGCGACGAGCTGGGAATCCTCGTGTGGATGGATTTCAAGTTCGCGTGCGCGGCGTATCCGTCGTGGGATCCCGCGTTCTGCGCGAACGTGAAGGCGGAACTCGAGGACAACATCGAGCGCCTGCGGCATCACCCGTCGATCGCGGTGTGGTGCGGAAACAACGAGGTGCGGCTGCACTATTTCACCGCGGATCGCGGCGAGGTCGGCAAGATGAGCTATGCGGACTACGACCGTTTCTTTGCGGATCTGATCGGCGGCACATTGCGCCAGCTCGCGCCGCAGGCGGTTTACACGCCGGGAAGTCCTGAGGCGGGAGACGATCACTTCTGGGGCGTGTGGCACGGGAATCAGCCGTTCGAAGCGTATGAGGAGCTGCACGGAATGCTCACGGAATACGGCTTCCAGTCGTTCCCGCATCCGCGCACGGTCGACAGTTTCACGACGGAGGCCGACCGCGAATCGCTTGAGACGCCGGTGATGATGGCGCACCAGAAGGCGGGCGATCAGGGGAACGCGAAGATCGCCGGAATGATCGAGCGGTATTTCCGTGCACCGAAGGATTTCGAATCCACGATGTGGCTGAGCCAGGTCACGCAGGCATTTGGAATCACCAAGGGAATCGATCACTGGCGCCGCGACTGGCCGAACTCGACGGGAAGTCTCGTGTGGCAGTTCAATGACACCTGGCCCGGCCCGACATGGTCGATGGTCGATTACTTCGGCCGCTGGAAGGCGCTGATGTATCGGATCCGGCACGCCTATTCGCCCATCCGGATTTCCGGCGTGCCCGGAAAGGACGGCGGCGTGGATGTCTTCATTGCCAGCGATGTCGATGGCGAGCGCGAGGTGGATTTCGAGTGGCTGCTGACCGACCTGTCGGGGAAGAAGCTGGAATCGGGCGCCGGAAAAGTTGCTGTGCCGGCCGGCACCGCGAGCGCAAAGGTCGCCAAACTGAAACTCGGCGACGCCATCGACAAGGCAGGGAAGGACAACGTGCTGCTCTGGCTGTCCGCGTCGGAGAATGGCGAGACGGTTTCGCGGAACGTGGTTCTTTTCGACAAGCCGAAGAATCTCACACTGCCCGATCCGGAGATTCAGACGACAATCAACCCGACGGGCGATGGTGTGTTTGCCGTCACGCTCGAGGCCAAGCGCCCTGCGCTGTGGGTGTGGCTCGACGTCACAGGCGTGGACGCGAAGTATTCGGACAACTTTGTCGACCTGCGGCCGGGAGTTCCGGTCACGATCGAGGTCACGCCGGCGGAGCCGATTTCCGAAGCGGAGTTTCGCGAGAAGCTCGCGGTGCGCAGCCTGCGCGATACCTACGATCCTTCGCAACCCGTGCGGAATCTCGTTGTCGAGAAGGATGGCGTGCTGCGGGCGATGGCTGCGGATGCCGATATCGAGGGTTTCAGCGCGGGAGTCGACACTCAGGATCCTCCGAGCATCGGAAGCTGGGAGGATGCCCGCGACTCGGTGACCTGGAAGATGAAGATCGACAAGCCCGGAACGTATTCAGTGACGGTGGAGTCCGCGATTCCAGCCTCCGACGCCGGCAGCACGTATGAGGTCACGCTGGGGGATCAGCGACTGGAAGCAGTCGTTCCCGCGACGGAGCGCTGGGAAGACTTCGTTTCCACGAAGATCGGAACGTTCACCGTTCGGGAGCCGGGCACCTACCCGCTCACGGTGAAAGCCGTTTCCAAGAAGCACCGCTTCGTGATGAACCTTCGCTCCGTCACGCTGGAGCGGGAGACGCCGTAACGACGATCAGACCGCAGCGTCGCGAGCCTCCGGTGCGGGAGAGGCGACGGTGCGGCGAAGTCGTCGCAGATAGGCTGCGGCCGCGCGATTCCCGGGATGGATCTCGAGGAGGCGCTCCGCGGCCTGGATGGCGGCGACGGGCATGCCGTCCTTTGCAAGCGCGCGGGACAGGGTCAGGTGCGCCTCGGGGAGGAAGAATTTCAGGCGGATGGCTTGTTGAGCCGCGGCGCAGGCCGTCTTTGCATCTCCGAGTCGCAGGGACGCCTCGGCATAGCCCAGCCACGCAAGCTCGTCGCGATCGTCGTGCTCGATGAGGGTTTTTGCGAGACTGGCAAGCGCAGGCCAGTCGCGAAGCGCGAAGAGCAGCAGGCCCGCACGCCTGGAAATTCCAAGGGGCAGTCGCGTGGTCGCAAGCAGGGTGGCCAGGGTCTCGCGTGCGGTCGCGGTATCGCCCGCGGCGACCGCCAGCTCCGCCGTCGCGATTTGAGCGGCCGGATTTGTGCCCAACAATTCCTGAAGGACGGTGAGTGTGGATCGCGCGTCGTCGAGAAGTCCAAGCGCAAGCTGCGTTTTGAATAGGGTTTCGGCGAAGGGAAGGTGCTCAGGGAACTCGCGAAAGAGCTTCTCGAGAATCGGCCGGGCAAGGTCGGGGCGGTTTCCGTCGAGACACGACCGCGCGCGGTTCCATTCATAGTCGCGGCCGGCGGAGTCCTCCGGCGGGGCTGGAGAATTGGAATCCCAGGATTCGCAGGAGGCGGGCTCCTGTTTTGACGCGAAACATTCCTCAAGCACGCGACCTTCCATGTCGTTCCCCACGGGAAGGCCAAAGCGGTGAAGGATGGTCGGCGTGATATCCAAGGCGCTGGCACCGTGGACGAGTTCATCGGCCCGCACATCCCGACCGGCGATCGCGAAGATTCCCGGCGGTGATTTGAAGGACTCGGCATCGCGTGCGCGGATGTCGATGCCATTGGGCGTGACAAGCATCACTTCGGTGCCCGGACCGGCGAGGGACATCAGCGTTTTCAGCATTTGGTCCAGTATCCGATACATGGTCGGAATCACTCGCTGGAACGGCCCGGATTGAGTGCAATAATCCCGCCCGAACAGCCGCCACATTTCCCCGATCGCACGATAGCGCACGGCCGTGAGACTCCAGTCGAGTTCGGACATCATGGCTGTGACGGCGGCGTGATAGGAAAAGTCCGCTGCGAGAAGAATGCGAAGTCGCGCGAGTCGTGTGTCGCGCGTCTGGTCGATGTCCCGCCAGTCCGGCACGAACTCCGACAGCATGTCGGTTCCGATTTCCTCGGGATGAACGCGAAGCGGATCCAGCGCTTCCGCGAAGGTGTCCGGGCCATACGTGCCGACGGGGGCGGGAGGCCACGGTTGTCCTGGCGGAGCCGTCGGAACGTGGAAGCGATCGGAAATGGTGACGCCGTGCTGGTTGCGGCTGCCATGCGTTGCAGGCCAGCCGGCGACGATGGTGGAGAGTCCATGCCGGTCGAGAATTTCCCAAACCGGCGTCGCACGGCATGTGGATCGATCGACAGGTTCAGGACCGGAATAGCCGGCCTTTAAAGGCACGCAAACGCCGTGCTGCCATGCACGCTTGCCGGTTGCGAGTGATACCCACTGCGCCGCTCCGACTGCCGGACGAGGGGATGAAAGGGGGCCGCTGGCCGCCGTTTCGATGAGTTGCCCCAAGACCGGAAGGTCCTGGTCGACGAGAGGATGGAGAATCCCCTGATCTCCATCCTCCCAGCCGACCAGTAAAAACCGACCGGACACCTGCCGATGCCCTTAGGCTTGACGTGACCGCCTCGTTCTCGCCGCGAGGAGGCCTGTGGCGCCCAAGAGGAGAAGGACCGTCGCTGGCTCGGGAACGACCGTGATGGGTGTGTTCAACTCCGTTTCGTAGGCGAAGTCGTGGAGTTCCATAAACTTGCCTTGGACGTTCACCGAAAAGTGTGCGTAGCCGTAGTTGTAGTCGCCGCCCTCACGGGGAATCGCGAGGCCGACGTAGCCGGTGACCGTTTCACCGTCCGCATTATACCAGTCACCCACGACCCCCTCACTGGTTTCCCACGCTTTGTAGAACCAGGTTTCCCGATAGAAGTTCTCCGGCCCGTTTTCTCCGATTACGGCGCCAACTTGAAGCACCGGAAGGCCTTCCAAGTCGTCCTTCGCGAAAACGAGATTTTGCCCGGGGCCGTTGTTGCTAAAATTTACAGTGCGGATGGACGGCTTTTCACTGTTGTTGTTTCCAAAGAAAAAGTCGAAATCATTTTCCCCGTCGAAATCGAGGTCGAAGCTGACGGGGGTGTTGTCCAAGGCGAAGAGATCAACCGGCCCTGAGTAGATGACTTCTGCCTTTGCGGAGTTTGCGGTCATTGCCGCAGCGGACACAGCGAGAGAGGATTTGAGAATCGAGGAGGGTTTCATATGGGGGATCTTTCTTCGAAAAGAATAAGCCGTTCGGGGTTGGGGTCTATTTTGTGAAACCGCAGCTGGTCAGGAAGATGTTATGACGTCTTCGAAGGGTTGTTAAACAACCGGTCCAGTGGTGTCGCTCCCCACTTTCGCGTATCTGTAGCGTTGGAGAACCTCGTGTCCTCCGAGGCGAAATGCGAGGTTTGCTGTCTCGCGGTGAGCGGACTCGTCGCCTCGAAATGCGACGACGCGTGGGGAATTCGGCGCGGTTTGATCAAGGATGAATCCCAGGAGGGCGATGTTGGCGAGGGCCCGGGATTTCGCGGGAATCGGCTTTACGACGCGGATGTCGATCGCGATGCATCTGCCGTTCGAGCGGACAAGAATGGTGCCGATCGGCTCGTCGCCGTCGAACAGGATTGGCGACCAGTCACGATGGTAACCCCGCGGAGGCGGGAGATTCCATAGCAGTTGCAGATCCTCGGGAGTGATCAGTCGATACGCCGCAATGAGCGGCCATACCGTCTCCGGTTTGTGTCGTGAGATCGGTTCGATGCGCCACGATTGAGGAAAGGATTTCGCATGTCGCTGATAGAACCGATTGAGATGCTCTCGCGCGATGTCGGCGTCCGCCTCGAATACCCGTTCCTTCCTCGTCCTCGCGTAGCCCGCAGCTTCGAGGAAGGGCGCCCATTCGTCTTCGGGTGAGAGAAGCCGGCCGCAGGCTACCTCGCGGAAATCGGGAACGATCCTGTCCAACTCGGAAATCAATATGGGGGCCACCTCCACGGCGGCCACTCCCGGCAGACGTGCGAGGAGAAACTCCAGATCGTCTTCGCGCTTCCACATGGCGAGCGTCGCGACGATTCGCTCGACGGGATGTTGTCGGAGCGCCAGCAGGAATTCCGCATCCGCCGGCGGCTTGGTATCTTCGGAGGCGAAGAGGGATCGTGCGCGAAGCTCCTCCCCGGGGCGCGCTTTTCGAACGGTGGGGGGCTCGTGGGTGGTCATCGGTTGGAATCGGCGATTGGTGGAGACAGCTCCACACCCCACGCGCGATTCGGTTCCGGGCCCATCGTCAACTCCAGCACGCCACCGGCGGCAATGTCGGCGTGCGTGATCCAGCTTTTCCCGTAGGGCTGGCCGTTCAGACGCGCGGATTGGATGTAGCGATTCTTCGGAGAGTTTTCCTTCGCGACGATGGTGAACGTCTTGCCCGACGCATACTTGGGATCGAGCTGGAAGGTGATCTTCGAGAAGACGGGGCTGGTGATCTCGTAGCGTCCGTCTCCGGGACAGAGCGGATGAATTCCACTCGCCGCGAGGACATACCACGCGGACATCTGGCCGACGTCTTCATTGCCAACGAGGCCGTCCACGGAGTTGCGATACGCGTTCTCCGCAATGGTGCGCGTCCACTGCTGCGTGAGCCACGGGGCGCCGAGACGGTTGAACAGAAACGGAACGTGATGCACGGGCTCGTTCGCGTGATTGTAGTAGCTGTTCCAGGAAAAATCGGACGGTGTGTTCTCGAAGAAATCCGTGAGGTCCGCGAGCGTCTTGCCGCGGCCGCCGAGAAGTTCCACGAGGCCGTCCACATCGTGCGGCACGAACCAGCCCTGCTGATACGGATTGCTTTCGATGCAGCCGTAGTCGTCCGCCAGACGGCCGTCAGCGGGCCATGCGGCCCAGGTTCCGTCGGCATGTCTCGGGCGGAACCAGCCCTTTTCCTCGTCAAAAATCCGGCGGTAATTCTTCGAGCGAAGTTCGAGCGCGGTGGCTTCGTCTTCCTTTTCGAGCGCCCGTGCGAGCTGCGCCGCGCACCACTCCGAATACGCAAACTCGAGCGTCTTCGAGATGCTTTCGAACGTGTCGGGAGTTTCCGTGCCGAAGCGGTCGACGGATCCCTTCGCGAGGGCAAATGCCGCTTCCATGTCGAAATTCCGGATGCCCTTCTGCCATGCATCGGCGATCACGACGACGGCCGGATTGCCAATCATGCAGCCCGAATAGGCGTTGAACATTTCCCAGCGCTCGAAGTAGTCGCGTTCGCTGTCGGCTGCGAGTTCGATGAGCGAGCAGATCGTGTCGTTCACCACCTCGGGCGCGATGATCGTGAGCAGCGGAAACTCGCTGCGAAACACGTCCCATCCGCTGAAAATCGTCCGCTTCGTGAAGGATGCACCCTTTCGCACGCGGCCGTTCGCGCTGGGATACGAGCCGTCGACGTCGGTGATCGCGCGCGGATCGATCATGGTGTGATAAAGCGCGGTGTAGAACACGCGCCGTTGCTCGTCGCTGCCGCCCTCGATGCGCACGCGGGAGAGCTCGCGATTCCAGGTCTCGCGTGCGCGTTTCCTCACCTCGTCGAAGTTCCAGTCCGGAATGTCCGCACCCACGTTTGCGCGCGCGGCCTCGACACTCGTGAACGAGATGCCGGCCTTCATGAGAACGGTCTCGTCCTCCGTGGTGTCGAAGTTCGCGTAGAAGCCGAGATGTTTTCCTTTGGCCTCGCGCGCGCCTTCGAGGATTTCCGCCTTCGCGACAAGCGCGTCGTATTCAGCACTCTCGATGGCCTCGCGTTTGCGCGACTGACCTTCGGGAATCTCCGCGCTCCACACGCCAAAATCCTTCAGCGGCCGGCTGAACTTTGCATGGAAATACACCGTGTAGTTTGCGCTGCCGTCGCCGTTGCCCCACCCGCCGCCTTCGGGCGTGCACTTCATCCATCCCTCGATCGAATGGTCGTCGACGACGCGAACCTCCTGTTCCGTGGAGGTGCCGCCGACGCGGCGGGCGAGGTCGATCTGGATGCGGGATTGCGGATTCTTTGGAAACGTGAATCGCAACATGCCTGCGCGGGGTGCGGCGGTCGCTTCCGCACGGACGCCGTTCTCGAGCTCGACCGAGTAGTAACCCGGCGAGGCCTCCTCCGTGCCGTGCTTCCACGCGACGCGGTAGCCTTTTGCAACTTCCGGATGCCTGCCTGCGACGACCTGAAGGTCGCCAGTCGTCGGCGTGACCAGAAAGTTGCCAAGATCGCCGAACCAGCCCACGCCGCTCATTTGCGTGAAGGCGAAGCCCTCGATGAATTCATGCTCGTGGCTGTAGCCGCTGCCGTTGTCGCCGCCGGTGATCGTGTTCGGATTCACCTGCACCATGCCGAAGGGCAGCGTGGCGCCAGGGAACGTCTTGCCGAGACCGTGATAGATGCCCGCCGCTTCGACGCTGGTGCTCGCTCCGACGAAGGGATTCACGAGATCGACCGGCTCCTCCGCGCGCAAGGCGACGGCCAGTAGAAATCCGGAGATGCAAACAAGAGGGGCTAGGGAAGAAACGGCACGCACGGCTGGAAATGGGGACTCGACACGGATTTTTTGCTGGGGATCGCGAAGCGAAGGAGGGGAATCGAAGGACAGGTGCTGCGAGGTTGGCATGACAACTCGGCGATTGGCCTGCCAATTTGAGAGTGCACCTTACGGGCAAATTGGCTAGCGATTTGGAGGAACCCCCAATCTAAGTTGTGAGCAAAGTTCCCAAGCATCGCGAGATTTACGAGACGCTGGTTTCCGAGATTGCCTCCGGCTTTTACGATTCCACGCAACGAGTGCCTAGTGAGGCACAGCTGGTGAAGCGTTTCGGCGTGTCGCGGCCGACGGCGGCACGCGCGCTTCGCGATCTCCAGCAGGAGGGACTCGTCGATCGCCGGATTGGATCGGGCACCTTCCTCGTGAAGGATGCCAAACTGCGCGAAAGCACCGCGATGCGGCATCTCGGGGTGCTGATTCCAAACCGGGAGGAGTCCGAGATCTTCGATGTGATCTTTGGCGAGCTTGCGGGCCTCGCGCGCGCGGAAGGCTATTCGCTCATTCTCGGCGGAAGCCGGCGGTTGAAGGCGCACCAGTCGGTGACCGCGCAGGATGCCGACGACATCTGCGAACACTTCATCGAGCAGGGCATCGCGGGCGTTTTCTTTTCGCCGTTTGAATTCAGCGAAGACATGGAGGCCGCGAGCAAACGCACAGCGGAGCGGCTGCATTCAGCAGGCATCGCGGTCGTGCTCTTCGATCGCGACATCGTGTCGTATCCGAGGCGGAGCCAGTTCGACCTTGTAAGCATCGACAACACGCTTGTCGGATTTCTGAGCGCGCAGCATTTCCTGAAGATCGGGTTGCGGAACATCGTTTACATCGCCCGGCCGAACTCGGCGCCGACGGTCTACGCCCGTGCGGCCGGCGCGCGGGAGGCGCTCCTCCAGGCGGGTATCGATGTATCCCGCGACTTCATGCAGATCGGCGATCCCGGCGATCTGTCGTTCGTTCGAAAACTTCGCGCCATTCCACGCATCGAAGGAGCGATCTGCGCAAACGACTTTACGGCCGCGCAGCTGATGCGATCCCTCGGGAGGTTGAAGATTCGCGTGCCAGAGGACTTCAAGGTGATCGGCTGCGACGATTTGAAGTACTCCGATTACCTGAGCGTGCCGCTGACGACGGTCGCGCAACCGTGCCGGGAGATTGCGATTGGAGCGATGCGCGCGATGATGGACCGGCTCGCCAATCCCACGCTGCCACCGATGTCGTGGACCGTGGCGCCGCGACTGATCGTGCGCGAGAGTTGCGGCATCTTTACGGGTGCGTCAAAAGATGCGTCGAAGTGAGGAGTCGGCCGCCATCTTTCCGCCGCGAAGCTCGTGATCCAATACCTCGAAGATCGGAACGTAACCAATGAGCAGGACCGTCGGCTGCGCGAGCTCCTGACGATCTGCTTTCCGCAGGAACCGGCGTTTCGAGAACGGCGCTATTGCAAGGAAGTCCCGGCGCACCGGTGGCTGATCGAGAGGCCGGGATTCATCGCGGCCCACGCCGCGGTTCACGACAAAACCATCTCCGTGGAGGGCCACGGATCTTTTCGCATTGGCGGCGTGGCGGAAGTGGCGGTTCATCCCGAAAGCCGCGGGAGAGGGTATGTGCGCGAGTTGTTGGCGGAGATTCACCGGTGGCTCGCGGCGCATGGATTTGATTTTGCGATGTTACTCGGGCGGGAGGGGATTTATCGATCCAGCGGATACCGCACGATTACGAATGAAATCCGCTACCTCGATACGAAGCTCGGAGAATGGAAATGCGAACGGCTGGACTGCGTCATGGTCGCACCCATCTCCGGGATGGATTGGCCGGATACGGGAGTCGTTGATTTGAACGGACCGACGTTTTGACAACCCTCGTGTCCCCGGAAGCTCAAGTTGCCGCCGTCGAGTCGTTGATTCGACGAATCACGCCCGCCGTTGCGGAGCGTTTCGAGTTGAGAATCATCGCTCCGGAGGATGGCGCGGATGTTTTTGAGATCGACGCGCGGGACGGTCGGGTCCGCTTGAGCGGAAGCGGCGGCGTTGCCCTGGCCTCGGCGTTTCACTGGTATTTGAAATACTGCTGCGAGGCGCATGTTTCCTGGTCCGGCGTGCAGCTGGATCTGCCGGATCCTCTGCCGGCAACTCCGGGCCCAATACGAAAGGTCAGCCCGCACCGATACCGCTACCACCTCAATTTCTGCACGTTCAGCTACTCGATGCCGTGGTGGACGTGGGAGCGCTGGGAGCGGGAACTCGACTGGATGGCGCTCCATGGCATCAATCTTCCGCTTGCCGCCATCGGGCATGAGGCCGTGCTCATTGGCGCGCTGGGAGCACTCGGCCTGAATGAAGAGGAGGTGCGGAAGTGGCTGGCGGGCCCCGCGTATCGTGCCTGGGGGCTGATGGGAAACATCGATTCGTGGGGTGGTCCGGTCTCCCGCGCGTGGGTGGATGCGCAGTGCGCGCTGCAGCAGCAAATCGTGAAGCGAATGCGCGAGCTGGGCATGCAGCCCGTGTTCCCGGGCTTTGCGGGGCATGTGCCCGAGGCGCTTCGGCGGGTGTTTCCGCACGCGGGTATCCTTCAGCTGCCGGGGTGGTATGGATATCCGGGCGTTCATTTTCTCGACCCGCGAGACCCGCTTTTCAAGGTGCTGGCGCGGGAGATCGTCGGGCAACAGCGGCGGCTTTACGGCCCGGGTGAATTTTACGCGGCGGATCTTTTGCATGAGCTGGAGATGCCGGAGGGAGGGCATTTCGATTTGAAGGCAGTGGCGCAGGGGATTCTCGAGGGAATGCGAGCGGCGAATCCCGAGGCAATCTGGGTGATGCAGAGCTGGAGCTTGCGCCCGGACGTCCTGTGCGAGCTGCCGGCGAATCGGGTGCTGGTGCTCGATTTGTTCTGCGATTCCGAGCCGAAGTGGACGCAGACCGACGCCTTTCACGGGAAGCCGTGGCTGTGGTGCATGCTTCACAATTTCGGAGGCAGAACCGGCATGTCCGGCCGGCTGGATCGCATTGCCAGCGATCTGCCAAACGCCTTGCGGCATCCGAAACGTGGCGATCTGCGCGGGATTGGAATCGCCCCCGAGGGCATTGAGCAGAATCCGGTCATCTACGACTTCATGGCGGAAATGGCCTGGCGGACGGAATCGCCGGATCTGGCCGGGTGGATCACACGCTATGCGCGGCGACGCTATGGCGGCGATGCGGCGGAGGCGCGCAAATGCTGGGAGATTCTTGCCCGCACCGTTTATCGCGGGCCGACGGCCTACGGTCCGGTGGAGTCGGTGATTTGCGCGCGACCGTCCACGAACGTCCAACGGGTAAGCTCGAATGGCTCTCGGGAGCGGTATTACGATCCGGCCGAGCTTCGCGAAGCCTGGCGATTGCTCTATCAGTGTCGCGATTGCTTCGCGCGGCGTGAAACCTATCGATACGATCTCGTCGATCTGGGTCGGCAGGTGCTTGCGGAGAGTGCCGAGCCGCTTTACGCGGCGGCGATCCAGGCGTGGAAGCGGGCGGATGGGGCGGCGCTGCGCGAGGCTGCGAATCGCTTCCTTCAACTGATCGACGACCTCGACGATCTGCTCGCAACGAACGAGCATTTCCTGCTCGGAAAATGGCTCTCTGCCGCCCGCGCCGTCGCGCCGACGGAGGAGGAACGCGCGCTGTTCGAATGGAATGCGCGCACACAAGTTACGTTGTGGAGTTCGCCGGAGATTCCGGAATTTCACGACTATGCGAACAAGCAGTGGTCGGGATTGCTGAAGAGCTTTTATCGCGGTCGATGGGAGCGTTTCTTTCAAGCACTGGAGAAGTCGGTCGCGAGCCCGGGTTCTTTTGACGAGCCTGGATTTCGGAAGGAGCTGCTTGCCTGGGAGGAGGAATGGGCGCGCCGGCGAACGGAGCACCCGGATCGGCCGGTTGGCGATTGCATCGAGGTGACAGGGCGGCTGATCGAAAAGCATGGCGGGGCGGTTGATCCGGCCCGTTAGCGATCGATACGCGGCGGAAAAGAATCGCAGATTTCAGCGAAGCGTGATTGATGGTGTGCGTCCCCGGCGGGAGGCCGGAGTCCGGGACCATGCAACTACTGGGAATCGACTACCTCATCGTGTTGTTTTACCTCGGCGGCATCGTGCTGCTCGGGTTTGTTTTCAAGAGCACGGTGCATTCCTCCAATGATTTCTTCCTCGCAGGAAAGACGCTGCCGTTTTGGGCCATCGGCATGTCGATCGTCGTGTCGGACATCGGCGCGGTCGACATGGTGGGGTTGACCGGGCAGGCGTATCGGTTCGGAATTGTTGCAGCGAACTTCGACTGGATCGGCTCCGTGCCGGCGATGATTCTCGCGGGTCTCGTATTCGTGCCCTACTACTGGCGTGCGGGCGTTTACACGATCCCGGAATATCTCGGACGCCGCTACAACGTGCACCTTCAAACGCTGGCGGCGATCGCGTGGCTGGTGTTCATGACATTCGGGTTGGGCGTGGTGCTTTGGGCAACCGGAGTGCTCCTCGCCGAGCTCATGGGCTGGAATATCATGCTGGCGATCGTGGTGACCGCCGTAGTTGTGGGGTTTTACACGATCATGGGAGGACTCACCGCTGTGGTGATGACCGATGTGGTGCAGATGATCATCATGTTTATCGGCAGCCTTGCGATCCTGATTCTCGGGTTGTGGGAAGTCGGAGGCTGGGGGGCGCTGGTGGAAAAGGTGGAGGCAATGGGACCCGCTTACGCGAACCACTTCAACCTCGTGATTCCTGCGACGGAGGACACACCTTATCCGTGGACGGGAATTCTTTTCGGTCTGGGGCTGGTTCTTGCGCCGGCCTACTTCATCGGTAATCAGACGATCGTGCAACGCTGCCTCGGAGCGGCGGATGCCTGGAGTGCGAAGGCGAGCATGCTGTTCGCCGCGTTTCTCAAGATCTGCATTCCTGTGCTCGTCGTGGTGCCGGGACTCGTCGCGGTGGTCCTCTATCCGGGGCTCGAGGATGGCGACTCCGCGTATGCCGTGATGATCCGGGAGCTGCTGCCGCCGGGCATGACGGGGCTGGTGTTTGCCGCGTTTTTTGCGGCGCTGATGTCGAGCGTGGATTCGGCGCTGAATTCCGCCGCGACGATTTTCACCAAGGATGTGTATGAGAAGTTCATCCGCAAAGGCGCGGGCGACCGGCATTATCTGTTCGTCGGGCGGCTCGTGACGTTCGTGGTGCTGATTGCGGCCGTTGTGACCGCGCCGCTCAGCGAGCGGTTCGAGGGCGTGTATGTTTACGTGCAGACGATCAACTCGTTCATCCAGGGGCCGTTCCTCGCCGTGTTGATTCTTGGCATTTTCTGGAAACGCACCACGCAGTGGGCCGGCTTGATCGGTTTCCTCAGTGGAATCGCGATTGCCGCGATACTGCATGTATTCAAAGGCGGCTTGTTTACGATTCAGGAGCCGTTCCTTTACATCGCGTGGTGGAGTTTTGCGGGATCGTTGCTGATCACCGCAGGCGTGAGTTTCGTGACCAGGCCGCACCCGCCGGAACGATTGCGCGGGCTCGTTTACGGAATGGTGGGCGAAGATGAGGAATTGCAGGAGGCCTTGCGGAGACGCATCAAATAAATCGTCCCATGCTTGATTTCGACTGGCTGGCAGATCTTCCCCCGTTCTGGGCGCGCGCGATGGTCATCGGCTTCTTCCTCGCGGCGCTGGTGTTTGCGTTGACGCGGCGGCGCAGCGACATCTTCGAGGGCGTGGAGCGGCCACGATGGTATATGAATCTGAAGCTTTGGGTGCTGGTTCTTGTGGTGATTCAGGTCGGGCTCTACTGCTACTTCCGATGAGAACGCCGGGACCGAATACCGCTTTGGGAATTTTCCTCGGTGTGTTTGGCGCGCTGGTGCTGCTCTCGGCCGCGTTCACGGACACGACGCGCGGGAGGCTCGTCAATGGCATCTGCGGGGGCTTGCTGATTGCCTCCGCCGTTGCGCTGGCGGCCGCAGGGAACGGACGCGGGCAGGCGCAGTGATCGTTTCGCCAACCATCAACCGGGACGAGGCGTTGTCCGTTTTTCGCGGGCGAAGAGGGCTGCTCTTTCGACGACGGCAGGTCGTCAAAGTGGAGCTCGGGTTCATGCCCTACGACCGGTTCGTGGTGGAGCTGGAGACGGGCCGCGAGCCGGTGAAGGACGCCTGTTGCGTGGATCGCGTGGTCGGGGCATTTGCCTTCATCAATCTGGAACGTTTGAAAATGAAAACGGAGGCTTTCGACCCGGGACTCCGCGTGCATCCCGCGCTTTCCCCCCACCAAACCCTCGCCATCGCGCAGGACGAATATGCGCGCCATCTCCTGCGGCTCAATCTGCGCAGGAAGACGAGCACCCGCGTTACGGCGATCACGCATGCCGGGGTGTTCGAGTATCCCTATTGGGTCGGTTATTTCACCAAGGGGCGGGTTCTCGACTTTGATGTGATCGATGCCGTGAGCGGGCAGTTCCAGGGCCCGAAGATGCGGCCCGTCTTCGCGCACGCATTGCTCAGCGCATAGCGAACGCAAGTTGACCTGACAGGTATTGACCGGCCCAGGCGTCGGCACTGCACAAAGCCGTTGCCGAAAACGGTTCGGGAAGATTTCATCTCGGCATGGCCGCCTCCCCCGCTGCGTCGTCTTCGAAACTTCTCCTTTGGTCCATTACCTCGGCACTCGCCGGATTGCTCTTCGGTTTCGACACCGTCGTGATCTCCGGTGCGGAGCAGGCAATCCAGGAGCTGTGGAAGTTGAACGACATGGTGCACGGCCTTGCCGTGAGCATGGCGCTCTGGGGAACCGTGCTTGGCGCGCTCGTGGGAAGCTGGCCGACCGACAAGCTGGGCCGCTCCAGGACGCTGCTGTTGATCGGCGTGCTTTACACGGTCTCCGCCGTGTGGTCCGCCATTGCACCGGAAGTTTATTCATTCATGTTCGCGCGATTCCTCGGTGGCGTGGGCGTTGGCATTTCCACGGTGGCCGCGCCGCTCTACATCTCCGAGATCGCGCCGCCGGAGCGCCGCGGGCGACTTGCGGGACTCTTCCAGTTCAACATCGTGCTCGGCATTCTCCTGGCCTTTGCGTCGAACCGAATGCTGGCGGATATTGGCGAAAATGCCTGGCGCTGGATGCTCGGTGTCGAGGCGTTTCCGGCGATCGTTTACACGCTCATGTGTCTGGTGTTGCCGGAAAGTCCGCGCTGGCTCATCGGTCGGCGCAATGATCGTGAGGGTGCGCGGAAGGTGCTGGCGATCGCGAATCCCGGCCTGACCGAGTCGGAGCTGGAATCGCGCGTGGAGGACATCGCGCAGGCCGCCCACGAGAGGACCAGCACCGGCGGGTTCTGGAGCAAGCGTCTGTCCAAGCCCATTCTGCTGGCGTTTCTCATTGCGTTCTTCAACCAGCTGTCGGGAATCAACGCCATCCTCTACTTCGCGCCGCGCATTTTCGAGCTCACCGGTCTCGGCCAGAGTGCAGCGCTGCTGCAGTCCGTGGGCATTGGCGTGACGAACCTGATCTTTACGTTTGTCGGCCTTCGCATGATCGACCTCTTTGGCCGGCGCACGCTGCTTTACATCGGTTCGTTCGGTTACATCATCTCCCTTGGCCTGTGCGCCTGGGCGTTTTTCACGGAGCACTTCGCGATTGTTCCCGCATGCATCTTCGCCTTCATTGCGGCGCACGCCGTCGGGCAGGGCACGGTGATCTGGGTGTTCATTTCAGAGATCTTCCCGAACAAGCACCGCGCCGAGGGGCAGTCGTTTGGAAGTTCCACGCACTGGGTCTTCGCCGCGCTGCTCACGACGTTCTTCCCATCCATGGTGGCGGCCTTTGCACCGGGTTACGTGTTTTCGTTCTTCTGCTTCATGATGGTGCTGCAGCTCATCTGGGTGATGACGATGGTGCCCGAGACAAAAGGCCGGCCGCTCGAAGAGATCGAGCGCGAGCTGGGATTGCCGCTCTGACGGCACCCGGCAGGGGGAGCGCTCAATTTTTCGTTGAGATCGCTTGATCCCGCGCCTCCTCCCATTTACCGTTTCCACCCTGCTCGGGCTCGCTTAGCTCAGTGGTAGAGCACCGCCTTCACACGGCGGGAGTCGTAGGTTCGAACCCTACAGCGAGCACCATCCCCTTGTTTTCGGGGGATGGCGCTTTCGAAGTTCACGAACGGCCCTGCGTTACGCCGGCCACTTCACCGGTTCGATCTTCCAGATGTCGCGGGCGTATTCGGCGATCGTGCGATCGCTGGAGAACTTGCCCATTCGCGCGGTGTTCAGAATGGCCATCTTCGCCCACGCCGCCTTGTCGCGGTAGGCGAGGTCGACCTTCTTCTGGCATTCGCTGTAGGACTCGTAATCCGCGAGCACGAGGAAGGGATCGTGGTAAACGAGATTGTCACGCAACGAGCTGAGCACGCGTGGCGGCTCGTTGGGGGTGAAGTAATTCGATCCAACCCAGTCGACGACCGCACGCAGCTCCTCGTTGGAATTGTAGATGAGCTGCGGATCGTAACCCTTTTTCCAGATCTCGGTGACTTCTTCGACGGTGTGTCCGAAGATGAAGATGTTTTCCTCACCGACCTCCTCGCGAATTTCCACGTTCGCGCCGTCGAGTGTTCCGATGGTCAGCGCGCCGTTGAGCGCGAGTTTCATGTTTCCGGTTCCTGAGGCCTCCTTGCCGGCCGTGGAAATCTGCTCGGAAAGATCCGCCGCCGGCACGATGCGCTGCGCGAGCGACACGCGGTAGTTTGGCAGAAAGACCACTTTCAGGCGGTCGTTGATGCGCTTGTCGCCATTGATGGTGGCGCCGACGGAGTTGATCGCCTTGATGATCGTCTTCGCCATCGCGTAGCCCGGAGCGGCCTTCGCGGCGAAAATGAACACGCGGGGCGTGATGTCGAGCTGCGGGTTCTGCAACAGGCGGCGGTAGAGCGCGAGGATGTGCAGGAGATTCAGGTGCTGCCGCTTGTATTCGTGGAGGCGCTTGATCTGCACGTCGAACATCGCGTTCGGGTCGACGACGATCCCGCACTGGTCGTGAATGATGTTCGCAAGGTGAACCTTGTTCGCATGCTTCACGGCCATGAAGTCGTGCTGGAACTGCGGATCGTCGGCGAACGCCTCGATGGCGCGGATTTTCTCGAGGTCACGCTCCCAGCCGCGACCGATCTTCGACGTGATCAGGTTGCTCAATCGCGGATTGCAGGCGAGCAACCAGCGGCGCGGCGTGATGCCATTCGTCTTGTTGTTGATCTTGCCCGGGTAGAGCTCGTTGAACTCGGGGAACAACTGCGTCTTGAGCAGCTGCGTGTGGAGTTCCGCGACGCCGTTCACCGAGTGGCTGCCGACGACGGCGAGGTGCGCCATGCGGACCATCTGGACGGGACCTTCCTCGATGAGCGAGAGAACGCGCTTCTTCTCGACATCGCCCGGCCATATTTTCTCCACCTCGTCGAGGAAGTGCTTGTTGATCTCGAAAATGATCTGGAGGTGCCGCGGGATGACCTTCTGCAGCAGTCCGACGCTCCATTTTTCGAGCGCCTCGGGCATGAGCGTGTGGTTCGTGTAGGCAAAGGTGCGCGTGACGATCGACCACGCCTCGTTCCAGCCCAGACCGTGGACGTCGTGGAGCAGGCGCTGAAGCTCCGCGACCGCGATGGACGGGTGCGTGTCGTTGAGCTGGATGGCGACTTTGTCGGGGAACGTCTGCCAGTCGTGATTGTGTTGAAGGAATCGGCGGATGATGTCCTTCAACGAGCAGGCGACGAAGAAATACTGCTGGATGAGGCGAAGCTCCTTGCCGCTCTCCGTCTCGTCGTTCGGGTAGAGGACCTTTGAAATCGTCTCGCTCTTCGTTTTCTCCGAGACGGCTTCGTTGTAGCCGCCACGATTGAAGGCCTCGAAGTCAAATTCCTCGGAGGCGCGCGACTCCCACAGGCGCAGGTAGTTCACGGTCACCGTCTGGTAGCCGGGCACCGGAATGTCGTAGGGAACGCCGAGAATCTTCTGGGTGCCGGTCCAGCGCGGGACGGAGTTGCCGCGGTCGTCGAAGACGTTTTCCACGTGGCCGAAGAGTTCGACCTCCATGGTGTGCTCCGGACGGACGATTTCCCAAGGCGTGCCGTAGGTCATCCACGCGTCGGGTAGCTCCACCTGATAGCCATTGCGGAATTCCTGTTTGAACAGGCCGTATTGATAATGGATGCCGTAGCCGACGGCGGGCAGATCGAGCGTGGCCAGCGAGTCGAGGAAGCACGCGGCGAGACGGCCGAGGCCGCCATTGCCCAGGCCCATGTCGTATTCCTCGTCACGCAGCGTGTCGGGATCGAGCCCGAGATTGCGCAGGGCCTCCTCCATCTGCTCGTGAATGCCCGCGCTGTAGAGCGTGTTGGAAAACAGACGCCCCATCAGGAACTCGAGGGACAAATAGTAGACCCGCTTCGAGTTGGTTTCGTAGTAGCGGGCCATCGTGGCGATCATGCGTTCGATCACGATGCTCTGGGCCGCCTTCGAGGTCGCGAGCCACCAGTCACGCTGGGTGGCGGTCATCTTGTCCCGCGCAAAGGTGAACGTGAGCTGGTCCTCAACGAGGGTCTTCAGGCCGGCGGGTGAGTGATCGAGTTTGGATTTGAAGGGTTCGGACATGGGAACGTCTTGGAAAAAATTCGTGCCGCAAACGGAAGCAAGATGCGCACCATGAACCGCTCAACTTGCAAAGCCAAGGAATGACGTGAGTCCGGCACACGGGCGCGGGGTGCTTTCGAAGACATGGAAGGAGACGCCTCCACACAGGCGGGGCTCGAGGAATTTCGCGACTGGGATTTCACCGGGCCGGAATTTCGCGCCGAGCCCACCCGTGCGCATCGCTTGCTCCGGCTGTTCGCGGAGCACATGTCCCTGAGCTGAGGGCGCTTATTTCGAACCGCGCTTCGGGGCGAGATAGGTGATCTGCACCACGTCGTTGGCTCCGCCCTTGTAGGTCTGCTGGATCTTGAGCGTCGTGCCGTTGAGCTTGAGGGTGCCCTTGGTGATGCCTCGCGAACCGTAGCCGCGTGAACTCAAGGTGAACTTGCCACTCCGGCGGCGGAGATTCGTCGTGCCCTTGCCCTTGATCGAGCCGGGGGTGATGCTCTCCTTGAACGTCACCCGCGCGCCGCCCTTGCCGGCGAGCTGGTAATAGCTGTCGAGCCTGCCCTTCTTGGCATTGCTGAGCGCCGTGCCTTCCACGCGGATTTGGAGCACCTTTTTGCTGCGCGAGAGCCGGACGGTGATTTTTACCGGGCCGGAAATCGTGCGGCGCTTCTTGTTGTTGGTGACGACGACCGTTGCCACCCCTTTGTAAACGCCACGCATGTCGCCGAATGGTGGTGCCACGGCGGCGGCGGAGGCGGATTCCGCAAGAAGCGCTAGGAGAACGAGGCAGGAAAGGGCGGCGAGAACAGGGAATCGCCCGAAAAAAAAGTGGCGCAGGGATCGCATGCCGAGCCCTTACAACCACTATTTGTTGTGGTCAAGGGTAAATCGAATCGAACCCCTTGCGGTCGCAGCTTAGATCAAGCCCAGCTTCATCCGGCCGGCTTCGGAGATCATCGACTGGTTCCACGGCGGATCCCACACGAGATCGACGAGGGCCTCATCCACTCCATCGAGCACGAGAATCTTCTGGCGGGCGTCGGCGGCGATGGTGGGGCCCATACCGCAACCCGGGGCCGTGAGCGTCATTTTCACCTTCACCGTGGTCTGGCCGTTGTCGTCGCGTTCGACGGCACAGTCGTAAATCAGGCCGAGATCCACGACGTTGACCGGGATTTCCGGGTCGAAAACCGTCTTGAGCTGGTTCCACACCGCCTCCTCGAGCGAGCCCTCGACCGCCTTCTTCTCCTGGCGGATTTCCGACGGGTCGATGCCGAGGGCGTCGGCATCCTTTTCATCGACGCGGGCGAGGCCCGCCTGGGTGGCGATCGTGTAGGTGCCGCCGAGCGACTGCGTCACGATGACCGTGGTGCCGGCTGGCAGGACGATCGGATTGCCACTCGGGATCTGGATGGCGTCGCAGTCGCGGGTAAGGGTGAGCTCTCGGGAATCCATGGCTTGGGAAATGGGGCGGCGCGGAATTACTTCTGCAGTTTGATCTTTACGGTCTTGGGGGCGTTCAGCTGGTCGAAAAGCGTCGGGCTCTGCTGGCCCTGTGCCGGTGCCTCGCCGGTCTGGGTCGACTGGGGATCCAGCGCATTGCGCAGCGCGCCTTCGACGAGCTGGGCGCAATGGATCTTCATGGGCGGGAGCGGGCCGAGCGGGGCGGAGAGGTCTTCGCCCGACATGGCGAGGGCCTCGTCGGCGGTTTTTCCGCGAATGAGATCGGTCGCCATGCTGGCCACCGCGATCGCGGTCTGGCAACCGAAGGTCTGGAACGTCGCCTTGTCGATGACCTTGCGGCCGTTCTCCTCTTTGAACTTCACCCACATGCGCAGCATGTCGCCGCAATCCGCGCTGCCGACCGTGCCCACGGCGTCGGCGTCGGCCATTTCGCCGAGGTTCTTCGGATTGCTGACCGCGGCCTGGATTCTGGCTTCGAGATCGTCGCTCATTCGATGGTGTAACGGGGCAGGGAGGGATCGACCTCCAGACTCCATGCGTCGATGCCGCCGCGCAGCGCGCGCACGTTGGTGAAGCCGTGACCGGCGAAATACGCCGCGGCGTCGAGCCCGCGGGCGCCCTGGTGGTCCACGAGAATCACCAGAGCATCCTTGGGCCACTCGCCCATGATCGTCTGGAGCAGTTCCTGCGTGAAATGCTGGGCCTGCGGAAGGTGCACGGCTTCGAATTCCTCGCGGGTGCGAATATCGAGCACGCGTGCATTGGGGTCGGCCGCCAGGGCAGCGGCGGCCTCCTTGGGCTCGATGAGCATCTTTGCGTCCTCCGCGCAGGCGGCCTCGACTTCCTCGAGGACCTTCACCGGGTCGAGGTTGCCATTGCGGGCGCACACCTCCGCGATTGTCTCGTCCGGACGAAATCCGCAGCTGGCGCACCCGCCGATGTGATGCAGCCGAAACAATGCCCGCTGGGCGCCCGGCAGCGCCTGGAGCAATTCCTGCATCGTGGAGTCGGGCGAAAGCGTCGCGGTCATTTGGGAATGATACGAGGTTGCCGCCATCTGGCAAGGCGGGCCGGATCCCGTGTCAGCGCTTCCGGCGTTTGGTGACGCCGAACCGCATGCCCTTGTGCGTGCGCACGCCCTTCGCGCCCTTGAGCAGGGCTTCGACCCGCGCCTCGTCGAAAACGGCGGAGTAAATGTAATTGAAGCCCTCGAGTTTCGTGCGCTCCACCTTCTGGCCGATGAACCGCTCGATCTCCTTCACATACGGCAGCTCCTCGGCCGTCATGATCGTGAAGGCATCGCCGGTCGCCTCCGCGCGGCCCGTGCGCCCGATGCGGTGCACGTAGTCCTCGGGATGTTGCGGCACGTCGTAGTTGATCACGTGGCTCACGCCCGCGATGTCGATGCCTCGCGCCGCGATGTCCGTGGCGACCATCACCTCGTATTTGCCGCTCTTGAATCCCTCCAGCGCGTCGATGCGCTCCTGCTGGGTGCGGTTGCTGTGCAGCGTGGTGACGGAGTGCTTCTCCTCCTTGAGCTTGCGGGTGATGCGGTCCGCACCCTCCTTGGTGCGCGTGAAAATGAGCACGCTCTGGTAATGTGTCGCCTCGAGCAGCGCCAGCAGCAGGTCAAACTTCTGGTCCGCCGCCACCGGGTAGATCGCGTGCTTCACGCTCTCGGCGGGCGAGCGTCGCGCGCCGATCTCGATCTTCTCGGGATCGCGCAGACACCAGTTCGCGAGCGACTGGATTTCATTCGGAACGGTCGCCGAGTAGAGCAGCGTCTGCCGCTCCTTCGGGCATTGCTGAATGATGCGCCGCACGTCGGGTAGGAAGCCCATGTCGAGCATGCGGTCCACCTCGTCGAGGACGAGGATTTCAATGCGGTTCAGCTTCACCTCGCCCTGCTCCATGAAGTCGAGCAGCCGGCCCGGTGTCGCACAAATGATGTCCGGTCCTCTCTTGAGTTCCTCGCGCTGCTTCCCGTAGCCCACGCCGCCGAACAGGCAGGTGATCTCGATGTGCATGAACCGCGCGTAGTCGCGAAATGCCGTCTCCACCTGCATGGCCAGCTCGCGGGTCGGCTCCAGCACCAGGCAGCGCGGATACCCGAGCTCGTGCTTGAGCCGCGTGAGAATCGGCAGCGCAAAGGCCGCCGTCTTGCCCGTGCCCGTCTGGGCGGAGGCAATCAGGTCCTTTCCTGCAAGGACGACCGGAAACGAACGGAGCTGAATGGGACTTGGATCGACGTAGCCCATTCGCTGTGCCCCGTGCACAACTTCGTCGGAGAGCCCTAAATCTTGAAACGACATGAATTGCGAGGTGGGAATCTGCCGCGCCTTGCCGGGGGTGTCGAAGGAAAAATCAACCCCGACTTGAGGCGCCACCATCCCGGGGGCAGGTTGAGGGGATGCCCGACGCGTTTGACCTCCTCGAATTGCCCCGCCGCCCGTGGCTGGATCCGCATGACGTGCGCCGGGCCTTCCAGGAGCGCGCCCGCAGCCTCCACCCCGACTCCGCCACCGGCGACGCCGAACAATTCGCCGCCCTCAATGCCGCCCAGCAGACCCTCGCCGACCCCGCCGCGCGCCTGCGCCTCCTTGCCGGCGATGCTCCCGTCCCCGCTACGCCGCCCGATGCCGAGCTGGGATTCCGCATCGGCACCGCCCTGCAAAACGCCGACACCGCGCTCACGAAGCACGCCCGCGCAACCCATCCGCTGGCCCGCGCGCTGGTCGTCACCGAGATCGCCCGTGCGCGCAGCGCGATCGACGCCCTCCTCATGGCGGTCGTCGCGCACCAGCGGGACCTCGAGAAGTCCCTCAAAGCCCTCGACGAGCGCTGGCCCGACGTCACGCCCGGGGAGATCGCCACCCTCGCCGGCGCGGCCACCTTCCTCGCCCGCTGGCGCCGCCAGCTCGAGGAATCCCGCCTCGCCCTCGACATCGCCTCTCCGATGCCCACCCGCTGACGGCCCCCGTCATTTCCACGGGTAGGTCGTGAAGGTCACCGTCGACGTCCACCCGACCATGGTCTGGTATTCCTCGTGGTCCGGGGTTGGCCGTATCGCCCACTGCACACCGGCTTTCCAGAGATCCGTGGATCCGATTCGTTTCTCCAGCTCGCGGCGGGCCACTCGAATGCACCCTCCTCCGTGTTGTTCGGCGGGGCAGCCGCGGCATTTCGATGGTTGCCGCGGTGGAGACGGCGGACGCCCTTATCTGGAAAGAACATCCGCGACATATATCGCAACACGATATATTTTCCCGCGAGCATGAGTTTTCCGTTTCTTCGAATCACCCGGGTCTGTCTCCTGGCCATGGCCTTGGGGGCCGTGATGGCCGTTGTCGCGCAGTTTCTCCTCTGGCTCATCGAGTTCATCACCGCGCTCGCGTTCTACGGCAGGGTGGGGGTTGCCTCGCCGGCGGAGAATTCCCTGGGGTTGGCGGTGATTTTCGTGCCGGCGGCGGGAGGGTTGATCGTGGGGCTGATGGCGAAGTTCGGCTCTCCGGCGATTCGCGGGCACGGCATCCCGGAGGCGATGGAGCAGGTGCTGGAAAATGCGAGCCGCATCCCGGCGCGGCTCACGTGGCTGAAGCCGCTCTCGGCCGCCATCTCGATCGGCACGGGCGGGCCGTTTGGAGCGGAGGGGCCCATCATTGCCACGGGCGGGGCCGGCGGGTCGCTGGTGGGGCAGATTCTGCCTTCCTCGGCGACGGAGCGCAAAACGCTGCTGGCGGCTGGCGCGGCGGCCGGCATGGCGGCGACTTTCGGGAGTCCGCTCTCGGCAATCCTGCTCGCGATCGAGTTGCTGCTCTTCGAATTCAAGGCGCGGTCGCTCATCCCGGTGGCGCTGGCGGTGAGCGTGGCCACGGCGTTGCGGGCCGCCTGGATCGGGTCGGCGCCCGTGTTTGCCATGCCGGAGGTCGCGGCGCCGACGATTGCGGCGTTTGGCGGATGCCTGCTGGTCGCGGGAATCATGGGGGTGGCGGCGTTCGGGATCGGTCGCGCGGTGTATTTCGTCGAGGATTTGTTCGAGAAACTGCCGGTGCACTGGATGTGGTGGCCGGCGCTGGGCGGGCTGGTCGTCGGCGCGGTCGGGTATGTGGAACCCCGCACTCTCGGCGTCGGCTACGACAACATCACGCTGAACCTCGCGGGCAACGGCACCGTGCTCGCGATCCTGTGCCTGTGCGGGCTCAAGTTTCTCTCGTGGAGCGTGGCGCTGGGCAGCGGCACCTCGGGCGGGACGCTTGCGCCGTTGCTCACGATCGGCAGTGCGCTTGGGTGGGTCGCCGGTGCGCTGCTGCAGCCCTTCATTCCCGCGCTCGACCCGCACCTTGTCGCGCTGGTGGGGATGGCGTGCATCTTCAGCGGAGCGTCGCAGGCGTTGCTGGCATCGGCCGTGTTTGCCTACGAGACGACGGGGCAGGACGCGGCGCTCTTTTCCCTGCTCGCGTGTTGCGCGGTGTCGGTGATGGTGGCACGGGCGCTGGGACGCACGTCGATCATGACCGAGAAAATCGAACGTCGCGGCGTGACCGTGCCGTCGCAATACAGCGCGGATGTCTTCGAGCACACGCAGGTCGGCGCGGTGATGGATCGAAACCCGGTCGCGCTGGCCGCCGCGATGCCGCTGGACGAGCTGGCGGGCAGGATCGCGGCGCGGGATTCGTCTCTGGGGCCGCACCAGGCGCATCCGGTGCTCGATGCCGACGGGCGTCTCGCGGGCATCGTGACGCGTGGGGATGTGATTCGTGGCATCGAGTGCGCGGTGAAGGGTGCGGTGGTGGGCGATTACGCGACGACGAGCCTCGTGACCGTTCGCGCCCGCGACACGCTGCACGACGCCATCCAGAAACTGCTCACGCACGATATCGGGCGTCTGCCCGTGGTGGCGGAGGAGGACGACCGGAAACTGATCGGCTACCTCGACCGCCGGGCGATCCTGGCCGCGCGGTGGAAGGCGATTCGCGAGGAATTTCCAGAGGCGCCCTCGTGGCCCTTCGCAAAGGGTGCGGGGCGGATGTGAGGCGGTTTTGCAGCCTCCCCGACTTTGCTTGGCAGGTTAGCAAAGGGGCGTATAAGCCTCTTACACGGACAAATGGCTATTCCCCTAAAAGTAGCTCTTGATTCTTCAAGCTGTATTGTAGTGCTTCTTTCTGCTTTTCTAATTCGGTAATCAAAGAGATTTGCGTGTTCAAGGAGTCGTGAAGTTGCGCTTGTTTGGAGATCGTGGTTTCCCAGGACTCAAGGAGCTTGCTAAGTTCAGAGGAACATTCCGCATACACTGGAACCCGTTCCGTAATGGCGTTTCCTTCGCGAAACTCGAGTGTAATATCTGTCTCGCCATCGGGGCTGACCCATCGCCGAACCTCCCGGGTATCCATGGTTGCCACGCTATGCGATGCAAAAATTGAGTTGGCGTTAGCTTGTGTTACTGCTTGGTAAACGTGTGGCGATTGTTGATATAGGTTTTCAAATTCACTCTTCGGCAATTTTCGAACAAGGTAAAAAGATCGCTTTTCGATATGTTCGAGATTTGGGCCGGCAAGCTCTCTTATAAACGTTGGGTCTTTCCTAGATTACACAGCTCCAAGCCGTCTAATCTAGGAAAGACCCTCAGCAATTTCCGGCCTTGCCGTGTCCCACGCGCTGCGCTTGTAGAGAAGCAGGCCTTGGGCGAGCCCGCCGTGTATAGATACTGATGCAAGGGCAATTGCTAACCAGAAGAGCCGAATCGAGACAACACATGCACCCATTAGGGGCCGTTGTTTATCACATGCAATTTAGGTTTCAAGTGTTAGGAAGTGGAATGCAAACATCGGGAGGGTTGCTTTTTCTCTGTTTCTGGCCGATGGTTGGGCGCTGTGAACGCTTGTCCGTCCTCCGTCTCTCCCGCCGCTTCGGGCGTGGTGTGCCCCGGTGCACCGATGGGGCATCCGAGGCGTTCGCGGGACGTGTTGAGTCTCGTCTTTATGACGCAGGCGGGCGCCGTTCGTGCGGTGGCAGCCTGAGCTGATTCCCGCCGACAGCAGCCCGCTTCCCCCGGTCGAGTCCCGCCTGTGAGGACTTCGCCTTTCCCGTTTGCGCATTGGCGCGCTGTTTTTCACCTCAACGACTTTCCCGAAAATGACCCTGCTTTTGACAAGTGACCTCAATGGCCATCCGCGCTGGTATGAATGGCTCGTGGGCGCGGCGAGCCGCGTGGACGCGATCTGCGTCGCCGGCGATTTGATCAACCCCATGGCTGGCGACCTCCGCGCACAACGCGAGATGGCGGAATTTGCCGCGTGGAAAATCGGCGCGAGCCGCGTGGCGTTTTTCGCGTGCGAGGGCGACCAGGATTTGTGGGGGTCGCGCTGGTATTGGCTGAAGTCGCTCTCCGGCACGCGCCGCCACGGGGAGGTGGCCGTAACATCGGTGCCGTGGAAGTGCGAGGACCCGGCGTTGTTTGAGAATCCCGCCCGGTGGACCCGGGAGACCGGCGGGTGCTGGCTCGTGCTGGAGCACGAACCGCTGCCCGGCGCGGCGGTCGCCGCGGGCGCCGCCACCGAACTGCTCGACGACTCGCTGGCGATGAAATACGCGCCCGACTTCCTGCTCTCGGGCCACATGCGTCGCGCTCCGTGGCAGGAGCGCGGCTCGTGGTGGGACCGGCGCGGGCGCACGTTCCTCTTCAACGCGGGGTTCGATCCCGACAGCCCGTTCCCGTGCCACATCCTGCTCGACACCACGCGGCGGCAGGCGATCTGGCAGCACGCGCGCGGCTACGAGCGCATCCGGCTCGATGCGTTTACCTCGCCGTTTCCAGTGGGACGGCCGCCGGTGCCCCGGGTCTCCGCCGGGCCGCTCGGCGCCGCGGTGTGATGCGCGCATTTGCGTCGCACCCGATTTTCCACGCAACGGAGCGGGGTTTTGTGCAATAGGATGGCCGCAATGATTGTCGGCATCGACCTTGGCACCACGAATTCACTGATCGGCGCAATGGACTCGGGATTTCCCGTGCTCTTTGCGGACGCGGACGGGCATCGGCTCACGCCGTCGGTGGTCGCGCGAAATGACGCGGGCGAGGTCGTGGTGGGGCGCGCGGCGCAGACGCTCGCGGCTCCGGTGCGGTCGGTGAAGCGGTTGATCGGCAGCGGAAAGAGCGTGGAACTGGGCGGCGTGCGCACGACGCCGGAGGAGGTGTCGGCGGAGATTCTGCGGCATCTCAAGCGCATCGCGGAGAAGGCGACCGGCGCGGAGGTGCGCGAGGCGGTGATCACGGTGCCGGCGTATTTTAACGACGCGCAACGCGCGGCCACGAAGCGCGCGGGGGAACTCGCGGGATTCGAGGTGCGGCGGTTGCTGGCGGAGCCGACCGCGGCGGCGCTGGCCTACGGGCTCGACAAGCTGGGCGAGCGCTCGAAGGTGGCGGTTTACGACCTCGGCGGGGGCACGTTCGACATTTCCATTCTCGAACTCGCGGAGGGCGTCTTCCAGGTGCTCTCGACGCATGGCGATACGCAGCTTGGCGGCGATGATTTCGACGCGGCGATTGCGGGGGAATTTGGCATCGATCGCGAGCTGGCGCGGAAGCGGAAGGAGGAGGCGCCGGATCCGCGCATGGATGCCGTGTGCCTGCCGGTGCTCGAGCGGACGCGCGCGCATTGCCTGCGGGCGCTGGCGGATGCGGGAATCGCCGCGGGCGATCTCGATGCGGTGGTTCTCGTGGGCGGGGCGACGCGCATGCCGATGGTGCGGCGGTTTATCGGGGAGATTTTCGGCCGCGAACCGAATACGAGCCAGCATCCCGACGAGGCGGTGGCTCTCGGCGCCGTGCTGCAGGCGGGCGTGCTGGAGGGCAGCGTGCGGGAGGTGACGTTGCTCGACGTGACGCCGCTGTCGCTGGGCATCGAGACGTTTGGCGGATTGATGAACGTGCTGATCCCGCGCAACACGACGATCCCGGTGAAAAAGGGCGAGATGTTCACGAACGCCGTGGCGAACCAGCGTTCGATGCGGATCACGGTGCTGCAGGGCGAGCGCGAGCTGGCGAAGGACAACTGGAAGCTGGGCGAGTTTGACATCGAGTTCACGCCGGCACCGAAGGGCCAGGCGCGGGTGGGGGTGCAGTTCGAAATCGACGCCAATGGCATTCTCCACGTGCTTGCGCGGGACATCGCCACCGGCAGGGACACGCGGGTGGAAATTCGCAGCGCGGTCGACGTGGCCGACGATGCGGTGGAGAAAATGATCGGCGAATCGGTCGAGCATGCCTTCGAGGACATGGCGGATCGTCAGCTCGCGGAGGCGAAGTTGAAGGCGGAGGAAATGCTGCCGGCGATCGATGCGGCCTACGCGCAGCTTGGTGATGAATTGCCGCCCGGGGAGCGCGAGCGGATCGACGCCATCGCGGAAAGCGTGAGAGCGGCAATGGCCGAAGGGCATCTCGCGAAGCTCAAGAAACGGCTCGCCGAACTCGACGAAGCGACGCAGGACCTCGCCACGCGCTTGCTCGAAAAGCTGATGGGGTGAGATTCCCCTTATGAAAATATTGATGGTCTTCGCGGTCGCGCTGGCGCCGATGTGCTTCGGTTGCGGGTGCGCGTCGGTCTCGAAGGAAAAGCGCGAGCAGGTGCAGCGTGCGCAGCAGACCGGCATTTACAGCTACCAGCGCATCCAGCGGCAAAAGGACGCGCAGGCGGCTGCCCGGCGGTATTGATTCACGCGCTCTCGCAGACGGGGGCTGACTGGCGCCTCAAGCCGCGGCGATCCAGTCGCACTCCATGGTTGTAAAGCCACTGGAAGCCGAGCAGGAGAATGCCGACCGCGGCCAGGGAGGCGACGAGGCCGGGAATCCCCAGCCGGGACCATTCGGTGGAAAGGGTCCACACGAACTGGCCGAGGCAGAGAAGCGAGACGAAGAAGAGCGTCGGAGCGCGGCCGATTCGATTGACGACAAAGGCGCCGAGCGGAGCGCCGAAAATGACGATCGGCGCGGCGGCGATCCAGTTTTCGAAGACACCCGGCTGGACGTCGTCGAGGAGGTTCTTGGTGGCGATGCCGACCAGCGAGGTCACGGCCATGATGATGACCGAGGAGGGAATGGCAATCTTGAGGTCCGCCTGGCAGAGAAGAACGAGCACGCAGTAAAGCACCATGTCGATGCCGACGCCGGTGATGGCGGCGACGGTGAGGCCCGAGAAAAAGCCGACGGCGAGGCCGGCCGTGCGGTCGAAGCGATGGGCGGCGGGAGCGAGGCCATTGTGCTGCGCAAACTCCCGGAGGCGGAACAAATGCAGAATGCCGAAGCTCGCCCAAACAACGGCGAAGAGGAGCTTGATGTAGAGCTCTGGAACAAACGGTGCGACGAAGAGGATGCCGAGCGGAGTGCCGACGAGCGTTCCCAGGATGGCCCAGCGGACCATGGGCCATTCCACCGGCTGCCGGTTGAGGATGATGAAGATGCTGGCGCTGGTCATGCCGATGCTTTGCACGGCAAAACTGAAGTCCCGCCCCAGGGTGGCGGGCTGGTCGAAGAGGAGGACAAGGATGGGGAATCCCACCGTGCCGCCGCCCATCGGAGTGGCCCCCGCGACATAGGAGCCGGCCGCCATTGCCACCGCGATCCCCCAGTGGCCCGCAAGGACCTGCCAGAGGTCCCGCGAGATGACCATGGAAAGCCAGACGGCGTAAAAGCCGGCCACCCACAGAAACCACGGCAGGAGTCGACGAAAATTCATGCCGCGATGAGATAGACAGGAAACATGAGCTGGGGCAATGGCTGACCCATTAGCTGCGGAAATTCGGTGGCATTTTGATCGTTAATCGGCACATTTGTTAGTCTCCCCTCGTCCGTATGTGCCGTCTGCTGTGTGTTTTGCTCCTGCTGTTCGCCGTCGACATGGGCCGGGCGGCGCCCGTCATCACGGAGTTCATGGCGGACAACGACGGGATCCTGAAGGATGAAGACGGCGACTACTCCGACTGGCTGGAGATTCACAATCCCGATCCCGAGCCGCTGAATCTCGAAGGGTGGTATCTGACCGACAGCGCCTCGAACCTGCGCAAATGGCAGTTTCCAGAGGTGACGATCCCGCCCGGGGGCTATCTCGTGGTCTTTGCGTCGAACAAAAACCGGCGTGTCCCGGGTGGAGAGCTTCACACAAATTTCGCGCTCTCCGCCTCCGGCGAATATCTGGGCCTGATCATGCCCGATGGCGTAACCCGGGTGAGCGAGTATGCGCCGGAGTTTCCGGCGCAGTATCGGGACATTTCCTATGGAATCGCGGCGCCGACCGTGACGGTGACGCTCGTGGCGCCTAACTCGCCGGTGAAAGCATTCGTGCCGACGAACGCAACCCTCGGCACAACATGGCGGCAGCGGGAGTTTGACGATTCAGGCTGGCTCACGGGACCGCAGGCGGTCGGCTTCTCCAATTACGGCAAGACATCGAATCCCGACGTGAGCGCGCTGCTCGGGCTCGACATCAAAAGCCAGATGGCCGGAAAGGCGACCAGTGCGTATGTGCGGCTGGCCTTCGACATCGAGGATCCGGCGAAGGTCCGGCAGTTGAAGCTGCGCGTGAATTACGACGACGGCTTCGCGGCGTTTTTGAATGGCGGGTTCGCGGTCTCGAGGAACTCGCCGCCCCGGGGCACGCTGGTCTACAATTCCCTGGCGCAGGGAGTGCGCAATCCCACGGAGACGGAGGAATTCGATCTTTCCGGGCAGGTTCAGGATCTCGTCGCCGGCACCAACGTTCTCGCCTTTCAGCTGCTCAACGAGTCGATTACCAGTTCCGACGTCTATCTGCTCGCGGAGGTGCGGGCCGTGGTGGAAAGCGACGATGTCGAGCCGATGGTCGGCTACTTCTCGGTGGCCACGCCCGGCGCCCGGAATGGCGGGCCCGACACACTGCGTCTTCCGCAAACGGTGAAGGTTTCCCGGGCCCCGGGGACGTTCACTGCGCCCTTCAACCTTACTCTCTCCGGTGCTGCGGCGGGTCAGCAGATTCGCTACGTGATGGTCGCGCCCTCCTCGAATCCCGGCGCGAACATCCCGGATCCGACGTTGTCCTCCACGCTTTACACGGGGCCGATCTCGATCAGCGCCAGCCGGCTTATTCGTGCGGCGGTCTTTGATCCCGTGACGGGTCAGAAAGGTGCCACGACGACCGTGCAATATCTCCTTCTCGAGACGGGCAGCAACAACAACACGTCGAACTTCACGTCCACACTGCCGATCGCCGTGCTCGACAGCCACGGGGGAGGCGCTCCGGATGCCTCAACTTACAAGACGGCAATACTCCATCTCTTCGAGCCGACAGGCGGGCCTGCTTCGTTGAGCGCGACGCCTTCGCTGTCGACGCGTGCGGGCTTTCGTGTGCGGGGATCGAGTTCCGCCAACTTCCCAAAGAAAAGCTACCGCATGGAGACATGGGACGAATGGAACGAAGATGCCTCGCACTCGCTGCTGGGAATGGCCGCGGATGGGGATTGGATTCTCACCGGCACGTGGGGATACGATGACACGCACATTCACAATGCCTTCGTCTTCGAGCTTTCGCGCCGGATGGGGTGGTGGGCACCGCGGACGCGGTTCGTGGAGATGTTCGTCAATACGAATGGCGGTAAACTCGATTATACCGACTACGCGGGCATCTACACGCTGACCGAGCGCATCGAATCCGACAAGGACCGGCTCGACATCGAGTCGATCGGACCACAGGACAATGCCGGCGACGCACTGACCGGCGGTTACATTTTCAAGATCGATCGATCGGATCCCGATGAAGTGAGCTGGCGGACAAATCGCGGCATCCCGAATCCGGAAAGTGGCCAGAGCCTGGTGATGGTGGAGCCGGATGCCGATGACGCCACCGACGAGCAGGTCGCCTACCTGAAGGGGCTCGTGCAGACGTTCGAGGATACGCTGCACAGTGAGCGAAGCGCCGGATTCGCGACGAGAAACTACCGGAGGTTCATCGACGTGCCGGCATGGATCGACCATCATGTGCTGTCGACCCTCGTTTACGATGTCGATGGGCTCCGGCTCAGCGCCTTTTTCCACAAGGATCGAAACGGGAAGATCAAGGCCGGCCCGGTGTGGGACTTCGACCGCTCGCTGGGCTCCGACGATGGCCGTGACCAGAATCCGCGTTCGTGGAACGCAATCGAGTATTTCTTCACCCGCGACTGGTGGGGATATTTGTTCCAGGACGCGGAATTCGTGCAGGAGTGGGTCGATCGCTGGTGGGAGCTGCGCGGCGATATCTTCTCGAACGAGAATCTCGAGGCGCTGGCCGATACGCTTGGCGCGCAGATTGGCAACACGATCGGTGCGCGGGACGCCGCTCGATGGCCAGGAAGCGGAAGCGGGGGCAATACGTTCGTAAGCGGAAGCCACTCCGGCGAGATTGCACGCATGAAGACATGGCTGATCTCGACAACCCCCGGCAATCTGGGGCGCGCGCCGTGGTTGGACACGCGGATTCCCGGACCGCCCTCGGCATCGCTCGAGAGCGGAGTCGTGCCGGCGGGGACGACGGTCACGTTGTCGGGCTCGAACACCATTCATTATCGCCTCGATGGAACCGATCCGCGCCCGTATGGCGGAAGCACGGCCACGACTGCGCCGGTTTATTCGGAACCGATCACGATTAATCAAACGACGGTGCTGCGAGCCCGGCGGAAGGGGAACTACGCGCCCTTCCCGGTGGCTGTGGTCACGAATTGGAGTGCGCCGTTGCTACGGGTGTATCTCGTGGACGAGGTGTTTGCGGTCGCTGGAGATGTGGCGATCAGCGAGATTCATTTCCGGCCGACGGAGCCGACGCCTGCGGAACGCGAGGCGTTGTTCGAGCCGACGGCGCAGGATTTCGAATTCATCGAGTTGAGGAACGTCGGCAATCGCACGGTGAACACGTTCGAGATGGTGCTCACCGACGGCGTTGGAGGTGGGTCGGGGGTGACCCTGGCACCGCTCACGCTCAAGCCTGGTGAGATTGCGCTGGTGGTCCGCGACCGCAGTGCTTTCGAGGCGCGTTACGGCACCGGGATGAGCGATCGAATCATTGGCGAGTGGAAGGAAGGGGCGTTGTCGGACAGCGGCGAAACGCTTCGCATCCTCGCTCGTGATGGCTCCGTGGTGCAGACGATGACCTACAGCACGGACGGCGTGCCGGAAGGGGCGTCGGTGAACCTTGTCGAAGGACAGTGGATTTCCGAGGCGCCATCGCCGGGAACCTACGGACCAACGTTTGATCAATGGACGAAATACCATTTCCCGGCGGGTGGTGAGGTCGGCGATCGGGATGCCGATCCGGATGAGGACCACGCGAGCAACTGGCGGGAATACGCCCGCGGCACGGAACCACTCGTTGCCGAGGACGAGCGCGAGTATGAGCCGACGTTCGATTGGATCGTGGATGGCGACGGGTCGGTTTTCCGGCTCACTTACAAGCGGCCGGTGAATCGCCCCGATGCGACGTATCAGCCGCAGAAGTCGGAGGACCTGAAACTCTGGGAGCCGGTTTCCGATGAGCGCGTCTCGGTGCAGGGCACCGTGGAGACCCGGAAGGTGGAGATTCCGGTGACGGATCCGCAATTGCCGCAGCGACTCTTCCTGCGCCTGGAAACCACGGTTGCAGAGTAAACGCGGCGGGATTGCGCGCGGCTGCGGGAGTCCGTAGAAGACCCCGATGCAGCCGCCATGCATCGATCTTCACCGACATCTCGACGGTTCCATCCGGCTCAGCACCATTCTCGAACTGGGTCTGGAGAATGGCCTGCCGCTTCCCGGCCGCACGCTCGATACGTTGCGTCCGCACGTGGTCGTGAGTGAGCCGCAGCCGGGGCTGATGGCGTTTCTGGCGAAGTTTGAATGGATGGTCGGCGTGCTGGTGAATGAAGAGGCGTGCCGCCGCGTCGCCTATGAAAACGTGGAGGACGCCAAACGCGAGGGACTCGATGCGCTGGAGCTGCGGTTCAGTCCGGTCTTCATGGCGCAGCCGCACGGACTCAACCCGCAGGCGGTCGTGGAGGCGGTGATGGATGGCGTGAACGCCGGGGTGCGGGATTTTGGAGTGCCGACGAAATTGATCGGCATCCTGAGCCGGACGTTTGGCGTGGAATCGTGCAAAAGGGAACTCGATGCGTTGCTCGCGTGTCGCGAGGGGCTGGTGGCAATCGATCTTGCGGGGGACGAAGGAAATTTTCCGCCGCAACTGTTCGTCGAGCATTTCCGGCGCGTGCGCGACGCGGGCCTCGGAGTGACGATCCATGCCGGCGAGGCGGCGGGACCGGAGAGCATCTGGTCGGCGATTCGTGACCTCGGCGCGACGCGAATCGGGCATGGCGTGCGCGCCGTCGAGGACCCGGCGTTGATGGATTATCTCGCCGAGCATCGCATCGGCCTCGAATGCAACCTGACGAGCAACGTGCAGACGAGCACGGTGCGCGGCTATGCGAGCCATCCGTTGAAGCAATTTCTCGAGCGCGGGCTGCTGGCAACAATCAACACGGACGACCCGGGCATCAGCGGCATCGACCTCGCCTACGAATACGATGTCGCAGCGCCGGCGGCGGGATTAAGCGTCGGGGAAGTCGCTCAGGCGCGGCAAAATGCCATGGAGATCGCGTTTTAGTTGGAGGCGCGATTGCAGATTGAGGGCTGCCAGACGGTCCTCGAACCATACGGCGTGGCAGCCCGGCCTTTCAATTTATCTGTTACCCCTCAGCCCGGGGTCAACGAGTCGAGCGGGTCTGGACGGCGTTGATTGCCTGGGTGCGAAGCGCGGCCTGCGTGGTGCTGAGCTGATGTTCGAAGCGTCGCTGATTGAGAGTCCCGGTGATCTGGTTCATCACGGCCTGGTTGCTGCTCGATGTGGAGTTGGTGAGCGGAGAAACGACGGCCGGTCTGGGTGCGGGTTGCACAATGACGACCGGCGGGTTTGCCCACGCGGTGCCGACCGCGAGCGCGGCGGCGGCTGCAAGCGCCTTTTTCATACGAGAACGCTAACCTCGAATTGCCTCGCATCAAAGTGGCGATTCCTTGCACACCGGTTTCGCCGGGCAATGTGAGCGGTCAGCGCGATTTTTTGGAAGAGCGGCGCAGGTAGATCGCGAGGCCGAGCACGCTGATTGCGAGGAGGAAAGTGATGAGGTTTGCGAGGATGAGCGGCAGGTCATTCCTCAGCACTCCGTAGACCAGCCACAGGAAAACGCCGGTCGCGAAGATGCTGAAAGCGGGCAGCGAAATGTCCTCCGCTTGGCGGGTGCGCCAGATCTTCACGACCTGCGGGACGAACGAGAACGTTGTCAGCGTGGCGGCGGCGAGGCCGATTACTTGATTGTCGGGCATGGCTGTTGTTCGAGCATTTCCACGGCGCGAGCGAAAGCATTTCCCGCATCGCCGGCGGGGGCAATGGATCGCGCAGCCTGGCGGGCGGCGCGGCTTCCGTGCGGCATGGCGAAGGAATGACCCGCCCAGCGGAAGAGCGGGATGTCGTTGTCCCCGTCGCCAAACGCGACGACTTCCGCGGCCGCGATGCCGAGGCGTTCCGCGACCGCGGCGACTCCGAGAGCCTTCGACGCCTCCGACGGCAAAAACTCGTAGACGTGCTCGTGCGAGCGGACGTGGTAGAGCGGGAGGTCCGCGATTTCCGGGAGTTCCGGCAGGCGGGTGATCGATTCGGACGAGCCGAGCCAGATGACCTTGTGCGTGCGAATGCGGGCCAGCTCGGAAAGCTGCATCGGCACCGGCGCTCCCCCGCCGATGCGCGCGTAGAGATCGGTCATGGCGTTGAGTTGCGGAGCGCGAATGATGTCCTCCGCGTAGATGATGCTCGTGTATCCGAGCCGGGTGCCGAGATCGACGAGAAGCCGCGACTCCGCAGGCGTGAGAAAGGCGGAGTGGATTGCGGTGCGGTTCTCCAGATCGAGCACCGAAGCGCCCTGGCAGGTTACGGCCCAGCGTGCGCGACGGATTTTTGCAAGATAAGGGGCGATTCGTGTGATGTGCCGACCCGTGGCGATGAGAATTTCGATGCCCTGCGCCTCCAGATGCTGCAGGGCGGCGAGATTTGCCGGGCTGATTTGATGGTCCGGCCCAAGCAGGGTGCCGTCGAGGTCGATCGCGGCGAGTCTGATGCTGTTCTTCATTCTTTTCACTTAACAAAGCGCATATATCGGCGTAATCAAATAAAAAACCGCAAAAACACGCATGCTGCAGGAGCAACGCCTCGAAGAAATCCTCAAGCGATTGGCCGCAGATGGCCGGGTGCTATCCGCCGAGCTGGCCGCGGCGTTGAAGGTGTCGGAAGACACGGTGCGTCGCGATCTGGCCGAGCTGGCGGGGCGGGGGCAGTTGCGGCGGGTGCATGGAGGCGCGGTGCCGATTTCCACGACGCATCCCGATTTCCGCGTGCGCTCGCGGGAGCATGTCGGGGAGAAACACCGGATCGCGGCGGCGGCGGCAAAATTGATTCGACCCGGGCAGGTTATCTTTCTGGATGCGGGAACGACCGTGCTGGAACTCGCCCGGCAAATGCCCCGGACGTTTGCCCTGACGGTGATCACCCATTGCACGGCGACGGCGACGGCGGTCGCGGAGTTTTCCAACATTGAGATTCAGCTCATCGGCGGCCGGCTTCTCAAATCGAGTCTCACCGCAGTCGGGGCCGATACCGTGGCCGCCTACCAGCGAATCCATGCCGACCTTTGCTTTCTGGGGGTGTGCTCGATTCATGCGGAGTTCGGGGTCACGGATCTGACCTACGAGGAGAGCTTGGTGAAGCAGGCGATGATCCGGCATGCCTCGCAGACGATCGTGCTGGCGACCGGGGAGAAACTTGGCGCGACCGCGAACTTCGAAGTGGCGCCGGTGTCGGAAGTCGATCGCGTGTTCACCGACGAGACGGCCGCGGAGAAGGCCATCGAGGAACTGCGCACCGCCGGAGTGGCTGTCGAACGGGTGCGGTAAGTTGTTGACAAGTCTGACAAATGTAGTCAGTATCGCCTACATTCGTAGGAGATAACCGTGCCGCGTCCCCCGTCGATTTCGGAAAGTGAATGGCTCGTCGCCGACGTGCTTTGGGCGGAGCCCGGGCTTACGGCGGTGGAGGTTGCCGAGCGGCTGCCGCATTCCGGCTGGAAGCAGAAGACGGTGAACACATTTCTCGCGCGACTGGTTTCAAAAGGCGTGCTCACCGCGAAACGTGAGGGCCGGGCATTTCGCTACTCGCCGAGAATTCCGCGGGAACGGTGCGTGAAGGCGGAGGCCGACTCGTTTTTGAAGCGCGTGTTTCGTGGGGCGACGGCCCCGTTGCTCATGCATTTTTGCGAGACCGCTCCGCTGTCGGAGGACGAAATCGTCCGCCTCCGGCAGATCCTCGACGATCGATCACGGAATCAACCGGGTGCCCGAAAAGGAGGAAGATGATGAAGGGGATTCCTTGGGTAACGATTTTCGGGATTTGCTGACAGGGGTGCTCCATGCGGAAAGGATGCCGACGGTGGAGATCGACGCCTGCGTCGTGCGTGCGACACCGGGACAGATGATGGAGGCATGCGAGTTTGGGGATACGAATGGGATCGGAGTGCTTAATGCGGATGAGAGTCGGGAGGTGCTTCAACGTCTCAAGGATGCAGGGGCGGAGTTCCTTGATCGGCCACGAGCGGTGGTTCAGTCGGCGGTAAACGCCAAATTGGAGGCGGTTTTCGTGAGTTTCGCTATCCGATCAAATTTGAGTCGTCGGATGGGGAGGCGATACCGGTGGAGTTCCAGACAAAGAACCTCGGTTTGACGTTGCATTGCACCCCTGTTGTGGATGCGGATGGTGAAACCATTCACCTGCAGTTTGATGGCGAATACACGCTCTTTATTGGGTTCTCCGATCCGGAAGCCGAAGGCTCATCGGTTTCCTTGCCTCAATTTTCGACACGGCGGATTCAATCAACCGTCACCATTGAAGACGGGCAAGCGGTCGTGCTGAGTTATGGCAACCCACCAGCCCTTGGGTTTTCGGATGATGAGCAACCCCCTTCGATGGCCGAAGATCAGATTCTTCTGATCTGCCGTCTCAAGATCCTGAGAAAGGAATAACGCCATGGTGCGACCTGGGACCCTGATCGAGTGGCTGCTGTATGCGAATGGACTCGGATCCGTGGCCATTTTGCTCGTGTGGTTGATCAGGCCCTGGCTGCGGCGACGCTTCGGAGCAGGGGTCGTGTTTGCCATTTGGACGCTCGTGATGGTGCGGATGATGATTCCTGTATTTCCGCATTTCCCATGGCTGACGCTGCCGGCAGAGGTGCCGACCTACCGTGCAACGATTCGCATCGAGGAATCCGCACCGGAGAGGTCTCGGGAGCCGGAAGTGGCAGAATTTGCCGATGCTCGAGTGACGTCACCCCACCGAATGGATTGGTCCGGGGTTTTCCTGGGGGTGTGGGGCATCGGTATACTCGCAGTCTTCGGGCCTCCTGTTTTCGGGGCCATTCGTGGGCGCCGATTGATCGAACGTGCGACCGACCGGACGCGTGAGGTTGCGGTGAAGGTGCCCGGGTTGCCTTCGCGGGTTCGTGTGCTGGTGACCGGAGAAGTTGCCGGTCCGGCTTTGTGTGGATGGCTGAATCCGGTGATCCTTTTGCCGGCGGATGGGATTGAAACCTGGAGCGCCGGACAGCTTCGCCACGTGATCCAACACGAGCTGGGACATCTCCATCGGGCGGATCTGTGGTGGCGATGGTGGCCTGCCCCCGAAAAAGTGGACGGTTCAAAAGTAGAGTTCTGGGGGGTAGA
>CALLUD010000024.1 GCA_938011325.1 uncultured Spartobacteria bacterium | reverse complement strand
CAGCAGGACCAGCAACAACAGCAGGACCAGCAACAACAGCAGGACCAGCAACAACAGCAGGACCAGCAACAGCAGCAGGACCAGCAACAGCAACAGGACCAGCAACAGCAGCAGGACCAGCAACAGCAGGACCAGCAACAGAGGCAACAGCGCCAGCAGTCCGGCCAACCGCAGCCAACTCCTCAACCCACCCCGGGCGAGAAGAAGGAAGGCGAGCTCAAGGCGCAGCCCGATCAGCGGCCGGGCGAACAGGGCGAAGAGCAGCCTGCCGAGCCGGTCGAGGAAAGGGACGGCGAGATGACCGAGGCGCAGGCGCAGGCATTGCTACGATCGATGCAAGGAGAAGAGGAGCGCGTGCGTTTGCTTGAACGCCGTGCAAATCAGGAGGTCATACGTGATTGGTAATCGCATGGTTCGAGTTCCATTTTTCCCAGCCGTCATCGCGGCACTGATGCTTGCCGTGCCCGCATGGGCGGCTTCGGTATCGGCGAGATTGACGTCGGAACACACGTCGGTGGGATTGCCCGTGACTTTGCAGGTGATCGTCGATGGAACGACAAATGCGTTTGCTCCACGGGACATTGAGGCTGACGGGTTGCGGATCCAGCTCGCGGGGCAGTCCACGCGCGTCAGCGTGATCAACGGTCGCATGACGACCTCGCGGGTTTACAGCTACCAGGTGATGCCGACGAAGGAAGGGACGCTCGAAATTCCGGCGATCGAGGTGACGGTGGACGATTCCTCGCAAAAGACGCAACCTCTCCGTCTGGAGGTCAGTCCCGGAACACCGCCGAGTCGGCGCCCCGCGCCCGCGCCTTCCGTTCCGGCACCGCCGGGGGGAGGTCAGCCCTCGCAGTCCGGCCAGCAGACGACGCCTGATCCCGATGCGCGGATGGCATTTGCTGAAATCATTCTTCCGAAGGATTCGCTCTATGCCGGCGAGATCATCCCGATCGAAGTCCGCTTTTACTTCAACCAGAACTACAGCTTCCAACTTCTCGAGGAGGAGCCGCGATTCAGCGGCGAAGGCTTTACCGTGAAAAAATTCACGGAAGGGGTGCGATCCGAACAGGTGGTCGATGGCACCCCATACCACGTCCTGACGTTCAAGAGCGCGCTCACCGCGGTGAAGAGCGGCGAGATGGAGATTCCATCCATCACTCTGCACGTGTTGGCGCGCATTCCGGTGGAGGGTCCCGCCGGATTCGAGAATCTCTTCAACCAGTTCTTTAGGAATTCCCCGGTGCCGGGATTCACCGAAGATCGCGAGCTGGCCGTCAGCACGGATCCTCGAACAATCCCGGTGAAGGCGCTGCCCAAGGAGAATCGGCCGAAGGATTTTGGCGGCGCCATTGGCGAGTTTTCGATCTCAGCTCGCGCGACTCCGGAAAAGACGGGTCCCGGCGATCCCGTGACGTGGACGGTGGACATCACGGGCCGCGGAAATTTCGACGCGATGGCCGGCCCGACTCTCGTCGACGACGAAGGCTGGCGAACCTACCCGCCTGCGGAAACGTTCGAAGCCGATGACCCCGTGGGATACGGCGGCACGAAGTCGTTCGAGTATCAGATCATCGCACAGGAACCGCAGACGCAGACACCGGTTGCAGAATTCTCCTATTTCGATCCGAACACGGAGAAATACGTTACGGTGAAGACGGAACCGATAAAGGTGGAGGCGGAGGGTTCCTCGCAGCCGGTTGCCGCGGCCTCCGGGGAATCCGGCTCGACTCCTGCGCCGACGGCTTCGCCGACGCCAGGGATCGAGCACCTTGCCAAAAAGCATGCGCGCTCCTTCACGCCGTTGGTTCGAAAGACGGAGTTTCTCGTCGCGAATGGCGTGGCTTTGCTGATTCTAGTGGGCGTGGTCCTGTTCATGCTGGTGCGGAAGGCCCGGCAGGGAGAAGGGGCCCGGAGATCCCGCATGGCTCGCGAGCGCAACAGCGCGATAGGCGGTTTGCGGAATGCCCGTCTGTCGGATGACGAATTTCTCGACGGGGCGTGCAAGGCGGTGAAGTTGCAGAGCGAGCTTGCCGGGTATGGCGACTCGACCTCATGGGTGCGCGCGATGGAGCCCGATGGCGGCCCATTGACCGACTTGCTTGCGAGTGCGAATGAGCGGAAATTCAGCGGTGGGCTGGCGGTCCGCGTCAGCCCGGAAGATCGGAGCAGGATCACTGCAGCTTTGGAGGCGGCACGAAAATGAGACGACTGACTGCGATTGCCCTGGCGGGGCTCTTTCTCGTCACGGTCCAGGCACAGGAGGAGAGCGCGGGCTCGCAAAGCGAGGCGATCAAGGATGCCGAGCGGGCGCTGACCGTGGAGGGTCCGAGTGCCGAGGGGTATTTCAATCTCGGGCTCGCATTTCAAAAGAACGATCAGCCGGTCGAGGCGCTCCTCAATTACCAGCGCGCCTTGGTGCTTGATCCGGGGCTTAAGGCGGCCCGGAACGCGATGTCTGCGCTCGCGGCAAAGCAGCACGTGCCTTTGCCACCACGAACGTGGCAGGACGACATCACCGCGTTCGTCCATCCCGAGGTGCTCGTCGCCGTGGGGTCAACGCTGACCTGGGTGGGCATGTTCGTTCTCTTGTTCACGATGTTTTCCAGCCGTCGGAAGTCGTGGGTTACCGGGCTTGGCGTGGTGGCGGTGCTGGTGGGTTCGTTGTCGTTCGCCACGGGCTGGGTGAGTGATCCGCGCCTCGCGAACGGGAGTCTGGCGATGGTGATGGCAAAGGATGGCACGGAGTTGCGGACCGCCCCAACGAACGGTTCCTCGCCCATTGTTTCGCTTCCGGCGGGGTCTCCTGTTGGCGTGCTGTCACCGCGCGGTCCGTGGACCTATGTGGCTCTGGGAGGCGGTGCCAAGGGATGGGTGCCCACCGATACGCTCCAACCGGTGGTTCCGGGTGAGACGCTTTAGATGGCTGGCGCTTGTTCTGCTTCTCTTCGCATGGCCGGCGAAGAGCGCCGACTGGCGTGACAAGCTCGCCCCGACGGAGCCCGGCAACTTTCCGCCGCTGCCTCCGGTTGATCTGACGTTCACCTTTGGGTGGTCGGATGTGCTGGAGGCGGCGCAAGCCACCGCCGAAGTGCGCCGATCCGGGGGAACCTATCGGGCAAAGGTGCGTGGCGCGACGGTCGGATTTGCCCGATTGCTGTGGCCGCTGGATGCGTCGCATACGGCGAGCATCGATGCGAAATCGCTGCGACCCTTGAGCGTGAGTCAGCTCGAGAAATATCGGTCCAGGAAGATCGAGACCGAGCTGCGATTCGATGCCAATGGCCTGAAACGGTGGCGAAAGGTGTCGCCGTCGAAGGCGCAGGCGAGATGGAAGCGCATCGAGTTTATGCCGATTCATGATCTGCTGGGCGCGGTGCTTTTCGTTCGAAGTCAGCCTCTGAAGACGGGGGATGGGATCCAGCTGGTGGCCTTTCCCGGGGACTCGCCCTATCTCGCGACGCTCCGTGTGGAGGGGCGGGAATCCATCTCCGTGCAGGGAACGCAACGGGATGCGATCCGGCTGGCGCTGGAGATTCAGAAGCTGGAAGTCGAGGACAAGGTGCCTGTCCGGCCGGTGAAGTATGCGAAGTTTCGGAGCGGGAGGTTCTGGATTTCCGACGATGAGCTGCGCCTGCCGTTGCGGGCGGAGGTGAACGTTTTCGTTGGATTCGTCTACGGCGAGCTGACGGGTTTCTCGCTGAAGTAGCCTTAATCGACGAAACGAAACCGCCGGTCAGCGTCCTCCGCATTCCAGGTGTAAAGCCGGGGGCTCTCGAGACGCAGCGAAATCGAGGACAGGTCGGGCGCCTGCTCGATCCAATCAAGCGCCGCGGCACGGTCGTCGGCGCCGATGCGTCGGTCGGGTCGCGCGATGGTGATGTGCGGGAGCGGGGGGCGGGTTTCCAGGCGGGCGCCGGCCTCGCGGCAGATGCGATCCCGCCAGCGCAGCATTTGCTCTTCGACGTCCTTGCGACCTCGCGACAGCGTGAATGCGAGCGCCGAGAAACGCCGGGGCTGGGGGAGCGCAATGATCCGGTCGAGCGAAATTTCGATTTCGCGAATTGGCAACCCTTTCAAAAGGGAAAGCAGCTTTTGTATGAGCGCTTCGTTGCTGCGGCCGAGGAACGCGAGAGTGAGATGGAGGTCTGCGGGCGCGTAAAAGTGCAGTCCGCCCGGTGCGGATTCCTCCAGCGCTGTCAGCCAATTCATCGGACCGCTCACGGGCCACGCCACAAACCAGTTTGGAGTCATGCGTGTGCCTACCTTTCTGCGGCCGCGGGAGGAAGCCCAATCGAGTATCGGGAAAATCCCTGATTGTGAGGAGGCCGTCCATTTTCCCTTGAGAGGGAGAGGGAGCGGGTCCACGGTTTTTCAAGAATGCCGAACCTACTCGTCCCCCTTCTCGGTGGAATTGCCGGCACTGCTGTGATGACGGCGTTCCTGTTGCTGCCGCGCTGGATGAATTTTGCGCACGTCGATGTGGTGCGGGCCGTGGGAGCGCTGGTCACAAAACGGCTGGATGGCGCCTTTGTTCCCGGGCTCATGCTTCACATCGCATCCGGAATTTTCTTCGCCTACGTTTACCAGTTCGTTTTGTCTCTCGCGCGCATTCCGCTGAATTTCTCCAACGGCCTGCTCGTCGGCGGTGTGCATGGCGTGGTGGTGATGCTGCTGGTTTGCATCACGATCATGGAGCATCACCCGATCGCGAAATACCATCGTCGCGGACCGATGACGGGTGTCATGCAACTCATTGCGCATATTCTTTACGGTGGAACGGTCGGTCTCGTCGCCCAGGCGTTCCCGAATTCCGTCGGATGATGAATTTGCGTTGAGGTTCGGTGGGTTCTGGTATCCCTTTGGGCGAACCAACCGTGATCAATCAGCTTCGCTCCGCCGTCGAGTTCGCCTCGCACCTTCCGCGTTACCACGAGATTCTTCGTGTGTTGTTCAAATACGGGTTCGCGGATGTGCTGAAGCTTGTTGCACTGCAGCGCATCATCGGGATCGAGGACGCCGTCCTGCAAACGCACGAAACCGGCGTGCTCGCGAAGCCGCCTGCCGAGCGTCTGCGACTGGCACTCGAGGAGCTGGGCCCCACATTCATCAAGCTCGGGCAGATCCTGAGCGCGCGGCGCGATCTCATCAGCGCGGACTTTCAGGTGGAACTCGAGAAGCTGCAGGACGACGTGCCGACCTTCCCGGGCAAGGAGGCGAAGCGCATCTTCAAGGAGGAGCTTGGAATCAGCGTCACGGAGGCGTTTTCGGAATTCGACGAAGAGCCTCTGGCGGGAGCGTCGATGGCGCAGGTGCACCGCGCCGTAACCAAGGAGGGCGCCATCGTGGCGGTGAAGGTGCAGCGTCCCGACATCCGGCCGCTCATCGAGCGCGACCTCTCGATCATCCTCGATCTCGCGCGCTTTGTGGACAAGCACGTGGAGGAAATCTCGGTGCTGAATCCCGTGGGAGTCGTTCACGAGTTTTCGGAGACGATTCGCAAGGAGCTCGATTTCAACAACGAGGCGGCGAATGCGGAGCGGTTTGCGAAGCAGTTCGAGGGCTCGGAGGAAATCAGCGTCCCTGCGGTGCTGCGCGAGTTCACCAGTCAGCGCATTCTCACCATGGAATTCATGACCGGCATGTCCGTGGTGGATGTCGACAAGTTGAAGGCCGCAGGGGTGGATCCGGTCGAGCTATCGGAGCGTATTTCCCGCCTCATCTACGCGCAGATTTTCGAGCACGGATTTTTCCACGGGGATCCGCACCCGGGCAACATGACGGTCCTCGAAGGCGGAGTGGTCGGTCTTTACGACTACGGGATGATGGGCAGCTTCAGTCCCGGTTTTCGCTCCAGCATCGCGCACCTCATTTTCGGTCTGGCGGAAAAGGACCACCAGCAGGTGATGCGCTCCATCCTGAACATGTCCGAGGAAGGCCTGGTGGACAACGCCGACAAGATGCTGCGTGACGTCGAGGACTTCAGCGACCAGCACCTCAACCAGCCGCTGCGCGACATCAATCTCGGCAACGTCCTGAACAAGCTGCTCGAACTGCTTCGCGAGAACCGGCTGCGGATGAAGGGGAGCTTTTATCTCGGCATCAAGGCGCTGTCGCAGGTGGAGGCCATCGGCCGCGCGCTGAACCCCGACTTGAACTTCATCATGCTGGGGAAGCCCTACGCGTCGAAGCTCATTTACGACAAGTATCACCCCCTGCGGCTTTACGATCTCGCGAAGAAGTTCCTCACGGAGACGGTCGATTTCCTCGACGACTTCCCACACGACTTCCGCACATTGTGGAACCGGGCGAGGCGGGGGCAGCTCAACATTCCGCTCCAGCACAAGATCGATCCCGACGGGTTCGAGCCGCTCCGACTGACGCTCGATTCGATTGCCAACCGCCTGACGAATGCGATTCTCGCGGCGTCCGTGCTGATCTGCTCGTCGATCCTGGTGCTTTCCGGACTGCCACCGAAGCTGTGGGACGTGCCCGTGATCGGTGCGATCGGATTGATCTGGGGCGGCTACATGTGCGTCCGGCTCGCGCTTTCAATCTGGAAGCACGGCGGACTGTAGAAAAAGGAAGCGACCGGCGCATGCCGCTTCGATGCGCCGGGGCGGGAATGGGTTTGTCGGCGCGCTTAGAGCTTGCCGAGGAGATTCTGCAACGACGCAGCGCCGCCTTCGATCGCCTTGGTGAGATTCGTCGAGGCCTTGCCGAGAAGCGCGTTCGCCTTCTTCTTGGCCGCGATGCGCGACTTGGCCGTGGTCTCGGCGCTGGAACGGATTCCCGCGCGAAGCACCGAAGCGGCTTCATCCACCAGCTTCAAGGCCTGCTCCGCGAGCTTCTGTTCGCGGCCTGCGGGAACCTTCCTCGACTTGGTGTTGACCTTCTTCGCGGTCGTGGATTTTTTCGCCGCGGGCTTCGCAGCCTTGGCTTTCGAAGTGGACGATTTCCTGGCGGCGGGTTTCTTTTTTGCGGTTGGCATGAGGCGAGTATACCCCAGCCCGCATCAGGAAACTACCTGAATCGCGAGAGCCTTCGCTCCGCAGGCACTTGCCAAGCGGCTCCGGTGGTCGCATGATGACCCGCTCCAATGGACGCCCTGCTCGACCTGCTCAAACACAATCCGCTGATGCCTCGCGAGGATCTCGCGAAGCTGCTGGGCCTTACTGTCGATGAAGTGAATGACCGCATCGCGCAGCTTGAGCGCGACGGCGTCATCATTGGATATCAGACGGTGATCAATCGCGACCGGTGGAATCCGGATGTGGTCACCGCGGTGATCGAAGTAAAGATCACGCCGGAACGCGACGGGGGGTTCGATCGCATTGCCTCGCGGATTGCGAAGTTTGAGGAGGTCCAGAGCTGCTACCTGATGAGTGGCGGCTACGATTTGCTTGTTCTGATCGAGGCCGACAACCTGCGGCAGATCGCCTCGTTCGTCGCGGAGAAGCTCAGCACGATCGACGCCGTGGTTTCGACGGCAACTCGTTTTCGTTTGAAGACCTACAAGGAGAACGGAGCCTTCCACGATCTCGACTCCGCTCCCGAGCGCCTGTCCGTTTCGCCGTGAAAATTCCCATTGCCGATCATGTGAGCGAAATCCCGAAGTCCGGGATTCGCGACTTTTTCGAGATTGTCCAGTCGATGACCGATGTCATCTCGCTGGGCATTGGTGAACCTGATTTCGTCACACCGTGGCACATTCGCGAGGCCGCAATTTATTCCCTCGAGAAGGGGCGCACCGGCTACACGTCAAATCTCGGCCTGCCGCGCTTGCGCCGCGCGATTTCCGATGCCGTGTTTCGCGCGACGGGTGTCCGCTACGAGGCGGCGAGTGAGATTCTGGTATCGGTCGGCGTGTCGGAGGCGATCGACACGGCGCTGCGGGCCATTCTGAATCCCGGCGACGAGGTGCTCTATCACGAGCCGTGCTACGTTTCCTACAATCCCAGCGTGAAACTTGCCTACGGCGTCGCGCGGGCGATTCCGACGCGGGTTGAGGACGAGTTTGCGCTGCGGGCCGACGCCCTGGAGGCGGCCATTGGGCCGAGGACCAAGGCAGTGATGCTGAATTTCCCGACGAATCCAACCGGGGCCACGCTGGATCGTGAGCAGGCTGAGGCGATTGCGGACGTATGTATTCGCCGCAACCTCGTCGTGCTGGCCGATGAGATTTACAGCGATCTGACCTACGACGACCGCAGGCATTTCAGCATTCTGTCGGTGCCGGGGATGAGGGAGCGGACGGTTTATCTGCACGGCCTGTCCAAGGCGTATGCCATGACGGGATTCCGCATCGGCTATGCGTGTGGTCCGCGCGAGGTGATCGATGCCATGATGAAGATTCATCAGTATTCGATCCTGTGCGCGCCGATCGTGAGCCAGGACGCCGCGGTGGAAGCGCTCGAACGCGGCGAGCCGGCGATGCTGCGCATGCGGCGGGAATACGAGCTGCGCCGGAATTACGTGGTGAGCGCGCTCAACGAAATGGGACTGGATTGCTTCACCCCGCGCGGAGCGTTTTACGTGTTCCCGAAGATTTCGTCGACCGGCCTGACAAGCCAGGAATTCTCGATGCGACTGCTGCGTGAGAAGCGCGTGGCGGTGGTGCCCGGCACAGCGTTCGGGCCCTCGGGCGAGGGCCACGTTCGCTGCAGCTATGCCACCGGCCTCGATCAGATCAAGGTCGCGATGGAGAGAATTGCGGAATTCGTGAGCGAGGTGCGCGCCGAGCAGGCGCGCTCGGCGGCCTAGTTGGAACTCTCATCGGAGTCCTGATCGGCGTGCTGGGCGCCGACCGCCTCGATTTCCTCGCGCATGATCTTGAGCGCGCGCTTGGTGTCGGGGCTCTTGAGGAGTTCCTTGCCTACGGCTTCCGCCAGCAATAATCCGGCCTGCGTGTCAGTGGGGTAGTGGGCGCCGCCGATCACGCGCCCCCACATCGCGTCGTGGACGCGCTGCTTGAGCTGCTCGGCGTGTTCCGGAAATGCCGCTGCGAGGACGATGCCCCACATCGCCGCGCCGAAGGAATGGCCGCTGGGGTAGGAGGTATTGTGTGGCTTGCCCACGATTGGTTGGACGCGAGTGTCACGCACATAGGGGCGCTCCCGATTCCAATTCGCCTTCGCGGCGTCGCAAATCGGTTCCGTCTGCCGTCCAATGCGCTCGAAGATTTCTTTTGTCTTTGGAAGATTCTCCGACGTGAACCACTTCCCGAAGATGGGACGTCCGAAGGAAAAGGGCGACTGACGGTCGACTTCCTTTGCCTGCTCGATCTGGGCTTCCGTGCGCGATGCCTGCACCTGCAGCACGGTATCCAGATCGGCGAGTCCGGCGGGCGAGGAGTCCTCGGGAGGCGGGGGAAGGACTTTCTTGAAATTGACGGATTGCTCTCTGAAGTAGACTTCCGCTTGCGCGTGAAAGACGCAGAGAGCCGAGAGGACGAGCGTTAGGACAGGGCGGAATGACATAATTGCGAGGGGTTGAGCTGACGGATGGGCGGTTTACAGAGCAGTCATGGAACCTTGTCAAAAGTGACAGGTTGGTGACAGCTCTGCCGTGTGGGAATGGGAACCGCAAAACGCGGGTCCAAGGTGACGATCAGCAAGAACGTGGAGACGGTCAAGAGATACGACACCGGTGTTTCGTTTGCTTTGCCCGACTACGTCGGGAAGGAACGAAAGCGAGAGATTCTCGAGGGGCTGAAAAGAGGCACGACTCACGTTCGCACATTTTCCGCGGATGAGGTGCCCGGCGTCGATGCCGCAATTGCGCTACTCCACGAGATCGGAACACACCTTGTGCACGATGCGGAGAAATCGGAAAAGGCCGCAGGGCCTTTATTTAGGCCGTTTTTTCAGGGTGTGATTTGACCCTTGAGAAAACTGGCGGATGGGGCGGGATTCGAACCCGCGGTGGCTTTCACCACACCCGCTTTCCAGGCGAGCACATTCGACCACTCTGTCACCCATCCGTGGGGAAGCCGCCAATATTCCACGCGGCGGCATGCGTGGCTACAGGAAAAGTTACGCGGGTTCGTTCGCGAGGCCAAAGGCCTCGTGAGCGAGATTCGCGGCCTTGACCACAAGCTCCTCGTCGATGATCACGGCCGTCTTGATCTCGGAGGTGGAAATCATCTGGATGTTGACTCCGCCTTTTCCGAGCGCCTCGAACAACGTGGCGGCCACGCCGGAATGCGAGCGCATGCCGATGCCGACGACGCTTAGTTTGGCGATGCCGCCCTTGGTCAGGAGTTCGCCCGCGCCGATCTCCTTCACGACGTCGGTGAGAATGGGACCGATCTTGTCGAGTTCATCCTGATTCATCGTGAACGAGATGTCCGTCGTGCCGCTGGCGGAAACGTTTTGCACGATGACGTCGATGACCACATTTGCCGCGGCGAGCGTGGTGAAGATCTTCGACGCGGTGCCGGGTTTGTCGGGGACGCGGGTGATTGTCACCTTCGCCTGATTGCGCTCGATGCTCACGCCGCGCACGACGACGTTTTCCAGGCTGGGATTTTCCTCTTTCACGATGGTTCCTCGATTATTGTTGAAACTGCTGCGGACCTCGAACGGCACGTTGAACTTTTTCGCGAACTCGACCGAGCGTGACTGCATGACCTTTGATCCGCTGCTGGCCATTTCGAGAAGCTCGTCGTAGACGATCACGTCAATCTTGCGGGCGCTTGGAACGATGCGCGGGTCGCAGGTGTAGATGCCGTCGACATCCGTGTAGATTTCGCAGTTGTGGGCTTGAAGCGCCGCCGCGATGGCGATGGCGGTGAGATCCGAGCCGCCGCGTCCCAGCGTCGTGATGTTCCCCTGCAAGGTCTGGCCCTGGAAGCCGGCCACGATGACGATGTTGCCGTCGTTGAGATACTTCCGGATCTGGCGGGGCGAGATGTTGGCGATCTTCGCCTTGTTGTGAAAATTGTCGGTAACGATGCCGGCCTGCGCGCCGGTGAGGGAAATCGCGCGGCCGCCGAGCGCGTTGATGGCCATGGCGGTGAGGGCGATCGTTGTTTGCTCGCCCGTCGCGAGAAGCACGTCCAGCTCGCGATCGGTGGGATGGTCGGAGACGGCCCGGGCGAGTTTCAGGAGGTTGTCGGTGACTCCGGACATCGCGGATACCACGGCGACGACGGAGTTTCCCGCCTGCTGCGTCGCAAGAATGCGCGCGGCGATATTGCGAATTCGCTCGGGGGTGCCGACCGAAGTGCCTCCGTATTTTTGAACGATCAGAGCCATGCTTTACGAAAGAGGATTCCTGCTGGAATCGAAGGAGCCGGAAATCATTGGGTGACTGGGGGTGAGCGTCAAGTGCGAGATGAGCGCGGATCGCACTCAGTGGCCCAGCGCTTTTCTCACGCTGTCGATGTCCGGTTCCGCCTCGATCGGGGCATAATCCCTGCCGCGCATGGCGGTATCGGAGTCCTTGAGCCCGTGGCCCGTGACCGTGCAAACAATGCTTGCGCCGACCGGCACGGAGGCGAGGGGGCAATTCGGGGCCGGGTTCGTGAGGCACTTCAGCAGGCCGGCAACGGATGCCGCACTTGCCGGCTCGACGAAGATGCCCTCGTTTTTGGCCAGCCAGGCCTGCGCATCGAGGATTTCCTCATCCGTCACGATGTCGATGCAACCGCCGGACGACGCGATCGCATTTGCCGCGCCCTTCCAGCTGGCGGGATTTCCGATCCGGATGGCGCTGGCGGCCGTCTCCGGATTTTCAATCACGCGGTCGTAGTAAATCGGCGCGGCACCCGCGGCTTGAAAACCGATCATGTGAGGAAGACGCGTCGAACGGCCGGCGGCGTAAAATTCCTCGTAGCCTTTCCAGTAGGCGGTGATGTTGCCGGCGTTGCCGACCGGCAGAATATGCACTTCCGGCGCGTCGCCGAGCTCGTCGATGATTTCGAAGGAAGCCGTCTTCTGGCCCTCGATGCGGTAGGGGTTGATGGAATTCACCACCGAAACTCCACCAAGGGCTCCCAGCTCGCGGACCAGTCGCAGGGCATCGTCGAAATTTCCGCGAATCGCCACGACGGTCGCGCCGTAGACGAATGCCTGAACGAGCTTGCCCATCGAAATTTTTCCCGCCGGCAGGATGACGGCACATTTCATTCCGGCACGCGACGCGTAGGCCGCCGCCGAGGCGGAGGTATTGCCCGTGGAAGCGCAAACGACCGTGGTGGCGCCTTCCTCCGCCGCCTTGGACATCGCCATGGTCATTCCCCGATCCTTGAACGAGCCGGTCGGATTCAGCCCCTCGTATTTCAGAAACACCATCCGCTCCGCCCGCTCGCTCAGGCGCGGAGAGTAAATCAAGGGCGTCGAGCCTTCGTTCAGGGAAATGACGGGCGTCGCCTCCGAAACCGGAAGGCAGGCATGGTATCGAGCGATGACGCCGCGATCGTTGGGCAGCAGGTTGACGGACATTACGCGAAAGTTTCCACGGGAAGCAGCGCCGGAGCGGCTTTGACGCAGGTCAGCGACGCGATCTTTTCGGCCGCTTCACGCATCTTGCCAAAGGTCGCATCGTGAATCATGAGCACGAGCGGAAGCGGACCGGGAGCGTGTGATTCCGGCTGAATGACGGAGGAAATGCCGATGCCGGCGTTGCCGAGGATGCCGGCAACCTGGGCGAGCACGCCCGGGGCGTCGTCGACGAGCAGGCGGAGGTAGAATTGCGACACCGCTTCGTCGATTGGCTTCAGCGATTTGTAGAGGTCGTGCGAAGTAAAGCCGTAGCAGCGGCGGGGCGCTTTGAGAGCGACAACAGTTTCCGCAAGGTCGGCGATCACCGAGCTGGATGTCGGATCCTGTCCGGCGCCGCGTCCGTAGAAAAGCGAGTCGCCAACCACGTCGCCGCGGAGCCACACTGCGTTGAAGACGCCATTGACCGAAGCAAGAACGTGGCCCGACGGAATGAGGGTCGGGCAGACGCGGACTTCCACATGCTGGCCGGCATCCGCCTTGATGGTGGCCAGCAGCTTGATCGCATACCCGAGCTGACCGGCGAACGTGATGTCTTCGCGCGTGAGCGAGTCGATGCCGGTTACGTAAACCTCGCTCGAGCGAACCCAGAATCCATACGCGAGGGAGGCGAGGATGATCGCCTTGTGCGCGGCGTCCCATCCGTTGATGTCGAGCGTGGGATCCGCTTCCGCGTAGCCCAGCGCCTTTGCCTCGGAAAGTGCGTCGGCAAACTCGAGGCCGGCCTCGGTCATCCGGGTGAGAATGTAATTGCAGGTGCCGTTGAGGATGCCGTGAATGCTTTCAAAGCGATTGCCGATGAAGGCTTCCCGGACCGCCTTGATGATCGGGATGCCGCCGGCGACCGCGGCTTCGTAGAAAATGGGGACCTTCTTGTCGCGAGCCAGTGCGAAGAGTTCCGCGCCGCGCTCGGCAAGCAGCGCCTTGTTTCCGGTGATGACGATTTTTCCGGCGTTCAGCGCGCGGGAAACGAGATCGAACGGCAGGTCGATGCCGCCCATGAGCTCGACGATGACGTCGATTTTGGGATCGGAAATGAGCGAGTCCAGATCGGTCGTAAACAGCTCCGCGGGGGCCTGGACGAGACGGGGCTTCGCGAGGTCACGCACGGCGATGCGGTGCACCTCGAAACGCGCGCCGAGCCGCTGTTCGAGCAGGGCACGGTTTGCCTCGAGATTCTTGTAAACCCCGCTTCCAACCGTGCCAAAGCCGGCGATTCCGATTCCGACCACTTTCATGTGAGCCGGAGAGATTCACCGAGCGCCGCGCGGGGTGCAAGGGAGTTTTCCCGCGCGGCACGTCCACTGACAAACTCAACGAGGACAGGTCACCGGTTCCACTTGATGCCGATCGCGTGCTTCCAGCATCCGATCAGTTCGGCGCCGGGTTCGGTCGACCAATCAAGCAGGGCGCGGGCGGCCGAGGTGCGGCCCGCCGCATCGAGCTGCAGAGCCAGATAGGTGGCGATGCGTGCCGGTGACTCGTAGTTTTCGAATCGCTGTCCCTTCCGAATCAGGCCAAACCCGGTGTCGCGCAGCCAGATTGTCAGTTTCTCGCCGGCGCGGGTGTCTCCGCCGTTTTGCTCCTGCATTTCCCGGTATTCCTCGAGCGCCTCCAGGGCCTCGGGAGTCGGGCACTTCATTTCGAACTCATCCCAGTCGGGGCTGCAGAGGGCGATCAGGCCGCCGGGACGAAGCACGCGGCGAAGCTCGCGTAGAGCCGCTCTGGGATCGGCAAGGTGCTCGAACAGGGCGTGCGAAAACGCGAGGTCGAAGCTCGCGTTGCCAAACGGCAGGTCATACACGTCGGCCTGGGTGAACCGGGCATTGGTGAGCTCGAGACCTTCGGCAAGCCGCGTGGCGCGCGCGATCTGGCCGGGATCGAGATCCACGCCATTCACGCGTCCCGGCAGGGCGGCTTCTGCGATGCCCTGGGTGATCGTTCCCGGACCGCACCCGACGTCGAGAACTTCGATGCCGTGCTCGAGGAGCGGCAGAATGAACGCGGCGTGCGACTCGAGGGTGCGGGTCGACATGAAGGCGGTCGCGTTCTGGCTGTGGCCTGGTGTGTAATTCCCCCGACGTGGTCGGGTTGGTTGTTCGGTGGTCTGCATGTGTCGGTGTTCCTGTTGAACCCGGCTTTTCGCGACCCGCGGAAAATAAAAATCCCACGGCCGCCTTAGCCGTGGGTTGTTTCGTTTCAGTTTGTCAGTGAGGCATCATTCCAAACGAAGCGAACCCGCGGCGTTGTCGCTGACGGCGACGACGGCGGATACTGCTACGAGAATGGAAGCGTGCTTCAACACTGGCCTTCTGCATACGCGTCGGACGGAGCGTTGTCAAGCGGCGTGGTGGAAAAGCATTTTGCGACGCCTCTTCGTTGCTAGGATCGCGGTATGCGATTTTTCATTGGTTTGATTGGAATCATCGGAGTGAGTGCCGTCGCGCTCGCGCAGCGGGTCGAGCTCTCCGATTCCCAGGCGCTGGCGATCGGGAAGCGCATCTGGCAGAACGAATGCGCCGGCACGGTGAGCGGGTTGACCTCGTGGAACAAGGGCGAGGACTTTGCATCCCTGGGCATCGGCCATTTCATCTGGTATCCGAAGGGAAAGGACGGCCCGTTCGAGGAGAGTTTTCCGAAACTCGCGGCGTATCTCGCCGCGCAGGGGAAGGACGTGCCGAAATGGATGCGCGGCGATTGTCCGTGGAAGACGCGCGCGGAGTTCGTCGCGGACTCCGACAGCGCGCGGATGCGGGAGTTGCGAAATCTGCTTGCCTCGACGGTGCCCGAGCAGGCGCGTTTTTGCGCGATGCGTCTCGAGGAGGCGTTGCCGAAGATGTTGCGGGCGGCTCCGAAGGATGCGCGTGCGAAGGTGGAGAAGAATTTCTATCGCGTGGCGAATGCCCCAATGGGGATGTATGCGCTGATCGACTACGTGAATTTCAAGGGCGAGGGCGTGAGCCCCTCGGAGCGCTACAAGGGGCGGGGGTGGGGATTACTGCAGGTGCTCGAGGCGATGCCTTCCACGGGCGACCCGATGGTTGCATTCTCCCGCGCGGCCGACGAGGTGCTGACCCGCCGTGTGCAGAATTCGCCGAAGGATCGAAACGAAGCAAAGTGGCTGCCCGGCTGGCGGAATCGCGTGGCGGGCTACCGGTAGCCGCCGGCGCTGCGCGATGCGGCTTGTCTAGGTGCGGCTGCGCGTGGAAAACGGGGGAGACATGACCACGGACGACATAGCGGCGATTCTCGAAAACTTTGGACGACTGCTGGAGCTGAAGGGGGAGAATCCGTTCAAGGTCCGAGCCTACGCAAACGCCGTGCGAGCGCTGGAGACACTGCCCGAGCCGCTCGAGAAGCTGGTGGCCGAGCAGCGTCTCGATGAGGTGGATGGAATCGGCAAGGCCATCGCCGAAAAGATCACCACGCTCGTCACCACGGGAAAGCTTCCGCAATACGAGGAGCTCCGCGAGTCGTTTCCGCCGGACATTCTTACGCTGTTCGAGCTGCAGGGGCTGGGGGCGAAAAAGATCAAGGCGCTCTACGACGCGCTCGGCGTGTCTTCGCTGACCTCGCTCGAACGTGCGTGCAAGAACGGCTCCGTCGCTGCGTTGCCCGGCTTTGGCGAGAAAACGGCGGCGAAGTTGCTGGAGGCGATCGAGCACCGGAAGAAGAACGCCGGGACGTTCCTTCTCGGCGATGTGGCGCCGATCGCGTCGCGATTACTCGACGACCTGCGTTCTCATCCGGAAATCCTCCGCGCGGAGGTCGCGGGCAGTTACCGACGTGGCAAGGAGGTGGTGCACGATCTCGATCTGATCGTCGCGACCCGTGAAGCGAAGCTGGTGAGCGAGGATTTTGCAGGGCACGAGCTGGTCGAGCGGGTGATTGCGGCGGGTGCGACGAAGACGAGCGTCATTTTGAAGAATGGCCTGCAATGCGACCTGCGCGTCGTCAGCGGAGCGGAGTTTCCTTTTGCAATCCAGTATTTCACCGGCAGCAAGGAGCACAATGTGAGACTGCGCAGCCGGGCGCTCGAGCGGGGATGGTCGCTCAACGAATACCGCTTCAGTGAAGCCGAGGGGCGCAAGCTTCGCGAGCCGATTCCGGAGGTTCAGGACGAGGCGGACATTTACCGGTCGCTCGGGTTGCGCTGGATCCCGCCCGAGTTGCGGGAGGATCGTGGAGAGCTCGACGCCGCCGAGAAGGGCGCGCTGCCGAATTTGATCGATGTCCACAACCTGCGCGGGACGTTTCACAACCACACTGTCGCGAGTGACGGGCGCGCGACACTCGAGCAGATGGCCGAGGCGGCGATGGAACTCGGGATGGAATATCTCGGCATTGCGGACCACAGCAAAAGTTCGGTGCAGGCAAACGGCCTCGACGCCAGGCGGCTCGCGGCGCAACGCGAGCAGATCGCACGCTTGAACGAAGGCTACGAGGGCTTCCGGCTTTTTGCCGGCACGGAGTGCGACATCCTGAAGGATGGTTCGCTGGACTTCCCGGACGACGTTCTCGCGTCGCTCGACTACGTTGTGGCGTCCGTGCACGGCTCGTTTTCGATGGGCGAGGCGGAAATGACGAAGCGCATCATCAAGGCGATCTCGAATCCCCACGTCACGATGCTCGGACATCTGACTGGGCGTCTGCTCACGATGCGCGAGGGTTACCGCGTGGACGTTCCCGCAATCATCGAAGCGGCCGCGGAGACGGGGACGATCATCGAGCTCAATGCGAACCCACGACGACTTGACATGGACTGGCGGTGGTGGCCGCTCGCAAAGGAGAAGGGGGTCAAGTGCTCGATCAATCCCGACGCGCATTCGACGCACGGGTTGCAAGACCTTGTCTTCGGGATTCGCGCGGCGCGAAAGGGCTGGCTGACCCGCGACGACGTCATCAACTGTCTTCCGCTCGCGAAGATGGAGGCGTTTCTCGCGGCGAAGCGCTGAACATTTCTTGTTCATTTGGTCGCAAATTTGAGTTGCCTCGACCGTGCCTTTCGGGCAACTTCCCCGCGTTAATCCCCCTTAACCTCGATCTCGCGAGCGCCGCTCGTTGAGGTCGGAACCCCACAGAACAACATGAATCCATTGAATACCCGCGACAAGGGCGAGGCCGTCGCGTCCCCGGCGTCCGTTTGGGTCGTTATCGGCATCTTCGTCCTCATCCTGCTCGGCACCGGCGTTGGAGCCTTCCGTTATTCGCAGATTACGCACGAGGCGAAGCACTCGGTGGCCCAGGCGACCGCCAAGGTCCCGCACACCTGATCGCCGCCTCGTGATTGCCTCGCCGGCATTGGCTTGTTAATCCAGAGCCATGGCGAAGGACGCACGCGGACTCGACGTCTCGAACGCTTCACCGGAAGCGATTGAGGTGATCAACGACTTCACCGCGCGGATGTTGCGCCTCGATCAGGGGGTGGAAGCCATCCTGACCGCGGCGGACCGCTGGCCGGAGACGCCGATGCTGCGAATCTACACGGCGTCCCTTTTCCTGTTCGGCCAGACGGCTGAGGCGACGGAGAATGCGCGCCAGCAGCTGGGGCAGGTCCCTTCGGCGTCGGCGAACGAAAGGGAGCGCGGCATTTTTCAGGGGCTCCTGTTGTGGGCGGATGGCCTTCATCTGAGGGCCGTCGAGGCGTTTGAAGAAGTCACGCGCCGGTGGCCTGCCGATTTGCTCACGGCGAAATTTGCGGAGTTTCTCTACTATGTGCTCGGGCAACAGCACATGGGCGCACGTTTCCGCGCGCACATGGAGCGGATCGAGCCGGCAAATGCGAACGACGCCGATTTCCTCGGCATGGCCGCGTTTGCTTCGGAGCTTTGCGGGGAGTTCGCCGAGGCGGAATCGCGTGCGACACGCGCGCTGGAGATCGAGCCGCGAAACGCGTGGGCGGAGCATGCGCTGTCGCATGTGCTGATTCGGCAGGGGCGCGTCGCGGAAGGTCGGGCGCGCATGGAGACTTTTCTCCCGCAACTCGAAAAGTCGATGCGGGTGGTTCATTCGCACGATGCCTGGCATCTCGCGCTGCTTTATCTCGAGGAGCTGGAGGGGGAGCGGATGCTGACCATTTATCGCGATCACGTGTGGGGCTTCGCGCCGGAGCTGGTCGGCGAACAGATTGATGCGATTTCGCTGCTGTGGCGTGCCGAGCTTGCAGGCATGCCCATGGACGACAGATGGGAGGAGATCGCAAACCACGTCGAGCACCGCGTCCACGAGGCATTCATGCCATTTTTGAGCGCGCATCATGTCTATGCGCTGGCGCGCGCCGGTCGAAACGACGCAACGGAAAAGTTGCTCGCGACTGTGCGCGAGCGCAGTGAGCGGGATGATGACGAGGCGCGTCGTGTTTGGGCGAAGGCCGGCCGCACGATCGTCGAGGCGTGTGCGAAATTTGGAGCGGGCGACCGCGCAGCCGCAGCGGAAATGCTGGAGCCCGTCATGCCGGATATGACGACGATTGGCGGAAGCGATGCTCAGGACGATCTCTTCCGCCAGACTTTTCTTCGCTCTCTGCAGGCGGCGGGCCGGAAAGCCGATGCCGACGCGTATTTCGACCGAATCAGCGGCGGCAAGATTCGCACGCCGCTGGACGAGGCGCTGATGGCGGCGTAACTACGATCCCGCCTGGGACGCCTGCTCCAGCTTCTTAACGCGCTCGTAGAGCTTGCCGAGACGGTTCACCAACGCGGCCTGCTCCTTCCATTCCTTCATCGGGCGGGCCGGTGAGCCGCAGACGATTTCCTTCGGTTTCAAGTTTCGGCTCAGGCCGCACTGCGCAGCCACGATGGCCTGATCGCCGACTTCGATGTGACCCACCAAGCCGGCCTGGCCGGCGAGGGTCACGTAGGAGCCGACGCGCGTGCTTCCCGAAATGCCGACCTGGGCGCAGATGATCGTGTGCGCACCGATGCGGACGTTGTGCGCGATCTGCACGAGGTTGTCGATCTTCGTGCCGGTCTGGATCCACGTGCGACCGAAGCGTGCGCGATCGATCGTCGTGTTTGCACCGATTTCCACATCGTCGTCGATTTGCACGATGCCGGTCTGCGGAATTTTCACGTGCCGGCCGTCGCGGAACTCGTAGCCGAAACCGTCCGAGCCGATCACGGCGCCGCTGTGAATCTGCACGCGTTGACCAATCTTGCAGCGCTCGCGAACCGTTACGTGCGGGTGAAGGAACGAATCCGCACCGATCGAAACGAACTGCCCGATGAAACATTGGGCGCCGATCACGGCGTTGGCCCCGATGGTGGCGTGTGCCTCGATGACCGCGCCGGCTCCCACATGAGCGGAAGGATCGACCACCGCCGACTCCGCGACGATGGCGCTCGGATGGATCCCGGCGGGGAACTCGACCGGCGCCGGTGCGAAGCGATCGAGAAGCACCGCAAACGCGGCGGCGGGATCCTTTGCGCGAAGGCAAATCGGGGGAACCGATTCGGAGAAGTCCTCGGGAACAATGACGGCCGTGGCCTGTGTCGCGCGAAGCGCGTTGATGTATTTCGCGTTGCCGAAAAATGAGATGTCTCCGGGGCCTGCTTCCACCAATGATGCGGGTCCGTGGACCTCGATGGTGGCGTGCTCGGGCGAGATTTCAGCAGAGATGAGTTCAGCGACTTCGCGAAGGGTCATGGCAATGATGATGGAAAGGGTTGGCGGGCAGTGGCGAGAAATTATGAGCCGGGAGCCTTTTCCTCCATGAAAAGACGCAGCTCATCCAGTGTGATGCGTTCCGTGTCCTTTGGACGCCGGAGCCGGATTTTCAACGCGTCCGCGTTTTCCGGAATGGTGAAGAAGAAAAAGTCCTCGCTGGATTTCGGGAAGAAGTAGGGCTTGAAGACGTAATCGAGGAATTCCTCGCCGTTCTCGGAGAAGTAAACCTCGCCGCGGATCGGCTCGGTCTTGTTCGAAGAATAGCGCAGGAAGAGGAAAAAGGTCCGGCCTCGCAGCTCGGGAGGAATCGGAGTCACCGGCAACACGAGCGGATCGGACGCCTTGCGGGGAAACGTCCATGTTTTCCCGGTCTCTACCGGTGGAAGCAGCACGTCCTTGATCAGGCGTCCGTCCGACATGTGTTCCACGAGCGAGGAGCCGGGCCTGCGGCGGGAGAGAAAGACGAAGTCCGGGACATCGCCCTTCGCCACGGTGAGGTCTGCGGCCCATTCGTCGAGCGGTGGCCGGAGATACGGGGCCAGTGGGCCGGTGGCGTCGAGCTCGTCGTATTCGCTCATTTTGCGCGTGGAGGTCCAGATCCACTTGCGGTTGAACCAGACGGCGTCGCTCTTTGCCAATGCCTCGAGCGTTCCGGGGGAAGGGCGGAGGAGGTCTTTGCGCAGCCGCCAGTTCAGCGATTCGGTGCGGCGTCCGTCGGCCATGTGTGCGACGTGCCGCATGGCGGGATGCGAGAGAACCTGCGTGTCGGGCGGGACGGTAGCGAGGTAGGCGGCGATTTCGTCGAGATAATTCGGGCCTCGGAGTGGTCGCGTGGCGAGCATTCCGAGCAGCACGCAGAGAATGGACAGCGTCACTGCGGGGCGTCTTTGAAGCCACCGGACCGGCGGGAATTTGTCGAGGAAGGGAAGCGCGAGTCGCAGAATGGTGATCAATCCCAGCGCGCTGAGGATCGACAGCGGATAGGCGAGGCTGCCGAGGAAGCGGTCGCCGTCCCGCACGAGCGGGCGCAGCGGCGACAGGCTTTGCGGAGCGCAGCTGTAGGTGAGCAGATAAATGATCGCGTAGGCGGCGAGTGCGCGCCCCCGCTTTCCGAGCATGAGGACCGCAGGCACCAGACCGACGATGGCGACGAGATTGTAGATGATGTCCGAGTAGCGTCGAAACAGGCCGGGGAGAAAACGGATGGGAAACTCCCAGATCGGGATGGCCTCGGTGCCGGTGCGGCCGCGTGCGGTAAGGTTTGCGTGCAGGCTGTGCAGAGGGTCGCCGGTCAGATTGAAATAAATCGCCATTTCGATGCCGACGAAGAGCGCCGCAAACGCACCGCAAAGCATGAGCCAGAGAAAGCGACGCGGATAAAGGAGCAGTGTCACCACCACGAGCACGGGAATCGCAAACACACCGGTGATGCGATTCGCCTGGCCGATGGCCAGTGAGAGACCCCCCCCTGCCGCGAGGAGCGTGTTTGCGACAGTCGATCGGGATCCGGTTGCAATCTTCAGCCAGAGAAGAAAACTCAGCGCGACCCAGAAGCCTTCGGAAAGATCGGGCATGGGCCGATCGATCAGGGTGTCGAGCTCAGGGTGGAAGAGGAAAAGAATGCCGGCGGTGAACGCAGCGAGCCGCGTCAGCCCTATCTCCTTCGCGAGGAAGTAAACGACCACGGCGCCGGCACCGAGGTAGACCATCGGCTGGAGGTAATAGGAGAGTGCGCTGAAGCCGAAGGGAATCTGGAGCAGCCAGCAAAGGCCCCAGACCGGCCAACGCAGATCATGAAACGATTCCCTGCTCCATGCGCCGGGCACGTTGTGATGAAGATCGAAGGCGAGTCCCCAGTAGTTGAGGTCATCGCCGAGCGAAGGTGGCGTTTGGTAAATCCAGCCGACCAGAAACGCCCCGAAAAACAGCAGCAGGGGAGGGACAAGAGGGTGTTTCATTGCGCGGGAGTTGCTGGACGGCGGGATGGGCGCAGCCGGTTGGTGAGAATGAGCAACGAGTCCAGCAGGGCGAAGGCGTAGAGTATCCAGAATGGCTCGAAGATCACTCGAAATCGGGCGCGGATGTTTGCGGTGACCATGATCAGCACGAAGATGGCGATGAGAAACGCCCCCCAAAGCTGATGAAATCCCAGCGGCTCACGGTCGCGAATTGCGAGACAAAGGATCCCCAGGAGGCCTGCGGCGTAGAGCCATGGAAGACCGCCCACGGGCACGCGATCCACCTGCGAGCCCGGCATGACGATTGGGAGGAGCGGACAAAGGGAAAAGGACACCCACCACTCCTGGAGGCGGTCGGCGAAATTTCCCGGCAATGGCCGATAGGTTTCGACGAGAAAGGCGCGAGCATCTTCAGCGGACTCCATCGGACGGTGCCACAACAATGGGGCGGATTCCATGGCATGGCCGCCGTCGTCCGTCAGCGCGTCGAGCTGGCCCTCCACCGCGTAATCGCCGAATCCCAAGGCCGGCAGCTCCCGGTGAGCGATGACAAATTTCTCCACGGCCAACGTGGGCATGCTCGTAAGGTTGCGCAGGGCAATCTCCATTCCGGCCCGACGGGCGAGGGTATTCACGCGCTTCCTTGCATCCGCATTGTCGATTCCCTGCTCCACCTGCCAGTCGATGAGCTGCTTTTGCAGATCCTTCCGCAATGGAACGAGCTTGGGAGCGGGTGGCGTCGCATTCCATTGACGGGCCGCCTCCGCAGCGATCGGTGCGGTTGCCTCGGCCACGCCGGGAGAAAACCACAGCGTCGGCGGGCTCAGATGGACGACGGAAGTGAAGAGAAGCAGTCCGCTCTGACCGGTCTTCGTAATGAGGAAAAGGAAAGCCGTCCATGCCGAGACGACGCTGACACCGATGCCAAATTCCCGCCATTTTCCCCAAAGGACGCGCGCCACCAGCACGATGGAGAACAGCGCGAAGAGCTGCCCCTCCGGTCGCGCGCCAGCCATGAAGAGCAACGCGGCCAGCAGCATGCCGAGTGAATAGCGGTTTGGCTGGCGGGCGAAAAGCGTGGCGCAAAGAGCGACGAGGAGCAGTCCCGTGATCGCGTAAATTTCGGCCAGTGCGGCGTGTTCATACCACAGCAGCACGGGTTGAAGTGCCATGAGGATCGTGATGGGAACGATCAGCCACTTCCAGCAACGCAGCCAGCAGAACGTGAGCAGGCCGCAGAGAAGGATATTGGCGATGCCCAGCAAGTGCTGGAAAACGGCGAGAAATCCCAGGATGGGAAGGTGAAGCAGGGCCGGGACGCAGTAAACGAACGGAACGAGAAACGTCTTTTTTCCCTCGATATGCAGGCCCGCCTTCGTGAGCAGCACCTCGGGGGTCTCGACGAGGTCCGCAGTGTCGTTGTGCACGAAGGCAAACGGCATGTGAAACAGCACGACCGCGCGAAGCACGATTCCGATCACCACGGCAGGCAGGCAAAGGCGCAATGCGAGCCGCAGTTGCGGAGCACGCAACCCGCGAAGCCATGCGCGAAAGGCGGGGGGATCGATGAGCCGGGCGAAGACCTCCCGCATGGATCAAACACCGCGCAGGCCGGCGAGAAGAAGCTCGGCGTTTGAGCTGGTGTTGAGGAGATTCACCTGCAGGACTTCCATTGCCTCCACCGCAGGAAGCTCGGCGAGCTGCTTCCGCAACTGCACGACGCGGTCGAATTCATCGGGGTGGAGAAGGAGTTCTTCGCGGCGTGTGCCGGATTTGACAATTTGAATGGCCGGGAAAATCCGTTGCTCCGCGATCGTGCGGTCGAGGTGCACCTCCATGTTGCCGGTGCCCTTGTATTCTTCGAAAATGAGATCATCCATCCGGCTCTGGGTCTCGACGAGAGCCGTGGCGAGGATCGTAAGGCTGCCGCCTTCTTCGACGTTTCGCGCCGCGCCGAAAAACTTCTTGGGTTTGGCGAGGGCCTTGGCATCGACACCACCGCTCATCGTGCGGCTGCCCTTGGTCGGCTGGAGGTTGTTGTAGCCTCGCGAGAGGCGGGTGATGCTGTCGAGCAGGATCACGACGTCGCGCTTGCGCTCGACAAGCCGCTTTGCCCGCTCGGAAACCAGCTCCGAGACGGCTACATGCCGCGAAGGCGGTTCGTCGAATGTGCTGCTGAAGATGTCGCAGTCGAGCGTCCGGCGAAAATCGGTAACCTCCTCGGGCCGCTCATCCACGAGAAGGAGAATCAAATGGACTTCGGGGTGATTTCGCCGAATCGCCTGTGCGATTTCGTTGAGAAGCACCGTTTTGCCGGCACGCGGCGGGGCGACAATCAGGCCGCGCTGGCCCTTTCCGAGCGGGGCGAGCAGATCGATCGCGCGCGGACTCAGGTCGGCATGGCCCGGCGTCTCGAGCAGGATGCGTTCATTTGGAAAGAGCGGGGTCAACTTGTCGAAGTCCGGCGGCGGGTTCCACTCGGCGAGCGGGACACCTTCGATCGCAAGAACCTCGTCGAGGATCAATCCCTGCTCGCGATGTTGGGGGAGGCGTATGCGCCCCTTGATCTTCCATCCTTTGCGGAGATTGAGGGATTTCGAAATGGCTGCGGGAACGGTGATGTCCTCGGGCAGCGGACGAAAGCTGAAGCGCTCGAAACGCAACAGGTGGCGATTGCCATCGACATCGAAGATGCCCTCGGCAGTGACGATGTCGCCCTGGTTGAGGTGAAATTTTGCCTGATCCGAGATCAGATGATGGAGGCTGCCCTCCGGGCGAAGGCGGGCCCCCAGCATGATGGCACGCTCCGTAAGCGCGCGACGATCGAGCGCCTGGAGATCGTTCAAAAAAATGGTCGCAGGCTCGCGCACGGACTCGGTGGCGGGCTGGGTGGCTTCGGAAGCAGCGACTTCAGTCATACTGTTGACGGAAATAGGCGGCGAGGAGATCGGCCTGGGATTCAAGCAGCGCGAGTGAGGAGTCGTTCCATACCACGTGATGCGCGCCCCGCAATTTAACGTCCATGCTCCACTGGGAGGCGAGAATTTTCCGGGCAAGATCCAGGGAAAGTTTTCGAATGGTGATCATTCGCTGCAACTGGGATGCCTCGGATGCAGCCACGACGATGATGTGATCGAACAGTGAGTCGGCACGGGTTTCGAAAAGCAACGGGATGTCGACCACAAAGGCGCGATCGTGACGTGAAATCTCGCGCGCCTTGCTTGTCCAGCGTTCCCGGATTTTCGGGTGGAGGATTCCTTCGAGGGTCTTCTTTTTGGCGATGTCGTTGTAGATGATCTCGCGAAGAAGGTTTCGATCGGGATGACCGGAACGGTCGTAGGCGGCAGGGGAGACCTTTTCCAGAATCTGCTCGCGGACCGTCTCATTGGAGTCGATCAGCTCACGCGCGCAGGCATCGGCATCGAAAAACTCGGCGTCAAAACGTTCGAGAAACAGGCGCCGGAAGGTGGATTTTCCGGAGGCGACTCCTCCCGTTATTCCGACGATGGGCATGGTCGAGCGGATTCAATCCCGAGGTGGACGCCATCTTGAATGCGAAACGGCGGGGAAGCAGCATGGCCTCCCCGCCGTGGAATTCGCATTTCGGATGAGCGTTACTTCATGCTCGGTCCTTTGAATTGCAGGGTGGGAGGAGGAATTTCATCCGGAAGCCCAAGCGGTTCCACGATTTCCTCTTCATCAAGATCGGAGCGAACCGGGCGACCCTCGGCATCCATCAACCGCGCCGTCACGAAAATGATCAGGTTCTTCTTGAGCTTCTGATCCACATCGGAACGGAAGAGTCGACCGACCAGAGGAACATCGCCGAGAAGCGGAACCTTGTCCTGCACCTTCTGAACATCCTCACGAATCAATCCACCGAGCGCGATCGTCATGCCGTCCCAAATGGTCACGTTCGTCGTGACTTTGCGGGTGCTGAAGACCGGCTGGTTGATGATGTTCGGGCTCACCTCAACGCTCCGGGGAGGGCCGGGAATGCCGAGAAGCTGGTTGCTGCTGCTGGCGAGGCCGAGAATGGGCACACCGTAGTTGATGAAGCCCTCGAAATCGACCACTTCGGGAGCGAGATCCAGCTCGATGGTGTAGTTATCCGGGCCGACCACAGGGGTCACCTCGAGCGTGACGCCGATGTTTCGCGTCTCGAATGACGCGGGAGTCGTCGGAGTGACGATCGGCTGGGTGGTGAATCCGCTCACACCGCTGAAACCAGCACCTTCTGTATCCTGCGGAATTTGCGGCGGATCAAACTCGGTCGGGTAGCGGAATTCGCGGATCACGTTCACCACCGCGCGAGCACCGCTCTTGGTGGTGACCTTGGGCGCGGACATCAAGTCGACACCCTTCTTCTGGTCCAGTGCGCGAATCACCATCTGGAACTGAGGATTCGTGTAGACCCCTGCGAGGCTGAAGATTCCGGGTGCCGGACCAGTGAGGAGACTTGTGGGTCCTCCAAGGAGCGCATCCAGGCTGTTGATCGTGACCGCAGAGTTGGAGCCGGTGCCCTGACCGCTACGAAGGCCGCTCGTAACCTGGTTTGTTCCGACGACGTTTCCGTTCGGGCTGACGAACGGGAAGACATTGGAATTCGCGCCAAGAGATCCGCCGGCACCGTAGACGCCGCTATTGGACCCACCGATTTGAAGCGGACCGAGCAGCCAGTCAAAGCCGAGTTCCTTCAGGTTATCCTGATTGATCTCGACGAACTTCGATTCGATCTCGACCTGGGTCGGTGCTCCGCCCTGGGCGCTGTCCACCAGAAGGTCGATCAGGTCGATGTTGTCCTGGGTATTGCGCACCACCAGCTTGCTTCCCGCCGGGATGTATTGAGCGCTGGCTCCGGGAGGGAAGACAACACCCTGCGACTCAAGAAACTCCTGCGCTCCAAGCCTGCCGAGAACCCGCGGTCCCGAATTTTGGTCCTGTCCAAAGGAGCCAAAAGGGTCGTTGCTCGTCGGGGCCTCCCGGGAGGGGATGAAAGTGGGGGGGACTTTGTATTCCTTGGTAATCAGCTCATTGCTGACGTCGCTCAAAGGAACAATCGACACCGCATAGGGCTCCACTTTGATCTTCAGGCCGGCAAGGCTGGCCAGATAGCGCAGAGCTTCGTAGAGCGGGACGTTGTTCAATGCCAGCGTAATCCTGGTGTCTTCGGTGACGGCCGGCGCCATGGGAGCCGCTTCTCCTTCTTCGCCCGGAGTCGGGAGAATGCTGGCGGCACCGACGCCGGCACCCGATCCAAGTTTCAGGAAGATGTTAACACCCTTTCTCGCGTTGTCGGATTCCGTCGTGTCGAGACGGACACTGAGTTGACGGAGATACTCAACTGCCTCACGAACCGTGGTGTCACGGAGATCGAGGCTCGGAATGATGATTCGGTTAAGCTTTTCGGTGATAGCCTCGGTCTGGGACTTTCCACTCGTCACCGTGGTGACCGTGTCCTTGCCACCAATGAAGCGGCGGACGGGCATTTCCCAACCCTTCGTAACCTGCCAGAGCATCCGGGCGCGAGTTTCGTTCCGCGCTTCCGCATAGTAGTCCTGCTTCGCCTCGTTTACTTTCTCCATGCCGCGGCGGGCGGCGATGTTGTAGGGGTCGATATTCAGAACCTGCTCATAGCGCTTGATTGCGTGGTCGTAGCTTCCGCGGCTGTAAAAGCCTTCGGCTTCGACGAGCAATTCAGCCACACGGTCACGATCCGCCGCAAACTGCGGGGAGACGGTCTTGTTGTAATAGTCCGGCTGCTCGAGGTTGGAGAGCAATGTGATCGCGGGCTGATAGGTCGGATTGTATTGGGGAAGGAGAATGGTCTTGGCGACCATCTCGGCATCCGAATACCGGCCGTTCTCGATCAGGTGGTTTGCGTAAGCAACTCCCGCCTTGCTGAACTTGGAAAGGGCTTCCTTGCGCTGTGTGGCCACCGCAGGGCCGGATCCAATGAGATCCACGGCGTCCAGGTAATGGGTGTAGGCCGCTTCGTAATCTTTTTCGGCCATGGCACGGTCGCCCTTTTTGATGAGGTCTTCCGCGACAAGGAGGTCTTGTTGACGCCGAACAACTTCCCGTTCAGCGGTGCTGGAGAGTCCGCCTGCGGGGGAGTCGTAGGTGCCGGCATGGACGGTGGAGAGGGAAGTAACGACGACCGCCAAGCCGAGGCCGAGGTAGCGAAAATCGAGGGGTTTACTCATGGAAATGGTCAGGGGCAGCAGATTAGTAAATCGAAGGAGCCGGCAATGGGACGTCGCTGGTCAGCGGATCGCCTGATATGGCTTCGGATTCAAGGGCCGCGGCGTCAGGTGCGGCAACGTCCCGGTCGTGTTCCACAGCCTCGATGAGAGGCTGACCAGCAGGGTCGAGAAGTCCCGCGGTGACGAACATCACGAGGTTGCGCTTGATATGCTGATCCGCAGAGGTGCGGAAAAGACGCCCGACAAGCGGGATGTCGCCAAGAATCGGAGTTTTGTCCTCAATCTGTTGAACGTCTTCACGCATCAATCCACCCAGAACAACGGTCTGGCCATCGTAAACGGTTACCTGGGTGGTAACCTGCCGCACGCTGAACACGGGCTGGTTGATGGTGTTTTCGGAGACCAGAACGGTGCCGGTTTGACCGAACGTGGTAAACGCGAGTCCGAGGATGGTGTCGGGATCAATAACCGGATCGCTGTTGATTTCGCGAGCCGTGGTGCTGATGGGGCTTCCGTAGTTGATGAAGCCATCGAACTCGGTAACCCGAGGAGACAGGGTCATGTCGATGCTGAAACCATCAGGTCCGACAGTTGGCTCCACCTCCAGTTCGACGCCGAGGTTTTTCGTCTCGAATGCCGAGGGAGTGGTCGGGGTGACCGGTGTAAAGGAACCCACCTGCTGCGGAATCTGCGGGGGATCGAACTGGGTGGGGTAACGGAACTCGCGGATAAGCTGAATGGTCGCCCGCTGACCGCTCTTGGTGGTTACCTTGGGCGCGGTCATGAGGTCGACGCCTTTTTGCTGATCGAGGGCGCGGAGAACCACTTGAAACTGAGGGTTCGTGAAGATGCCGGCAAGAGCGAGGACTCCCGGGGCGGGGCCGGCCGGAGAGGCGAACAGGAGGCCATCGAGCGCATTGACGCTAATGGCACCGGTTCCCGAGCGATTTCCAGCGGTGATGGGGCCGGAAGTCAGAGACGAGGCACCAACAGGAACGCCATTCGATCCGGGAGCCTGGAAGGGATAAGCGCTATTCGTGGTGATGGACATGTTTCCACTGGTGACCGTGGAGCTTCCCGAAAGGTCACCGCCGAAGGAAGTGGTTCCACCGCCTCCATAGACGCCGGTGCCAAAGGGCAGGGCGAACTGCCCGAGCAGCCAGTCAAAGCCAAGTTCCTTGAGATTGTTTTGAGAGATTTCGACGAACCGAGCCTCGATCTCAATCTGGCTGGGGACATTGGTCTGGTCGATTTCGACCAGTGAATCGATCAAATCGAGATTCGCCTGGGTGTTGCGGACGATCAACTTACTGCTGCTGGGCAGGAAGTTGGCGGTCGCTCCAGGCGGGAAGCTGACGCCGTTGGCTTCAAGAAATTCCTTGGCCCCTGCACGGGCGACGCTGGCGGAGGCAGCGGCGTCCGCGCCAAATCCACCTCCGAAGCCACCATCGGATCCGGAATCGGATCCCGGAAGGGTGCTGATGAAGCCCGGGGAAACCTTGTATTCCTTGGTGATGAGCGTGTCGGTCTGCTCGTTAAGCGGAACAACGGCGACCGCGTAAGGCTCCACCTTGATCTTGAGGCTTGCCGCCGTGGCGATGTATTCGAGGGCGGCTCCGAGCGGCACGTCGGCCAGCGTGAGGGTGATGCGCGTGCCTGCCTCCGCAGCCATGGACTCCGGCGGAAGTTTCAAAACGATGTTGATGCCGCGGTTGTTGGGATCGGACTCGGTGGTGTCGAGCTGGGCGGCACGTTGCTTGATGTAATCAAGCGCTTCGCGAATCGTCGCTTCGCGGAAATTGATGCTGGGAATGCGGATTTCCTGAAGCTTGCGATTGATCGCAGCGGTGCCACGGGTGTCGATGACCGGCTGTTCGATGATGCCGACGTTTCCAACGTCAAACTTCGTAACCGGCAACTCCCATGCCGCGTCGACTTCCGTGAGAAGCTGGCTGCGGGTTTGGTTGTAGGCCTCATCGGCGTAGCGCTCACGGGCGTTGTCGATTTTTTCCATCATCCGGCGGGCGGCGATGTTGTATTTGTCGACGTTGAGCACCTGCTCACAGCGCTTGAACGCCAGATCGTAGCGTCCGCTCTGATAGAAGCCTTCGGCCTCGCGGAGGTATTGCTTGACCTGCTCGACGCTCGCGACGAATCCCGGCGTGATGGTCGGGTTGAAATAGTCGCCCGATTTCAGCTTGCTGCGAAGGCTGAGGGCGGGGCCGTAATCCGGATTGTAGCGCTCATCGAGGATGACGTTGAGAGTGGTCTCGGCATCCTCGTAACGGCCTTCGGAAATCCGCTGCTCGGCGAGCTTGACCACAGCGGTCTCGAACCCGGACATGGCCTCGCTGCGGAGGTTTTCCGTGGCGGGGCCGCCACTGGGAAGGGCATCGACGGCACTCTTGAAGTAGGCGTATGCGGACTCGTAGTCCTTTTGAGCGAGCGCGGAATTTCCCTTGGCGATGGATTCTTCGGCGAAACTGGAAGTGAGTTCGCGGCGTCGAATTTCCCGTTCGGCTGCACTCTGCACTCCGGCCTGCTGCGCAAGGAGGGGAGAGAGGGTGACGGTGAACGCGGCAAGTCCGGTTAGGAGAACGGAGTGGCTAGGCATGGTAAGGCAGTCGCGTAAAAAATGGGGAGAGTTTTAATCCAGAATGGGTTTCAAAACAGTGATGGCCTGGGAGTCCAAGAGGCGGCTGTCACGAGTTCTCCTTGAGGACCGTGATTTGCTCCTTGTTTTGGACGTTCTCGATTAGCGCTTGAGACTCGTTTATGTCAATGAGTTTATACTTCACGTCTTCCTCAGGTTTGACAGAGAACGTCTCGTTCATTTTCACGCGGAATTCCGAGCCATCCCACAGGTAGCGGAAATCCGCATAGACCGTGGGTTCGTCGACCACCTGGTCGTAGATGAGAGTGATCTTCTGGCCCGTCTCCTGATTCTCGAGAACGAGCTCGGATACATTCACCTCGAGACCGTTCTTGTCCTCGGTCTTGGGGTTGTATTCGAGGATCTTGTAGGGCGTTCCCGTGACTTCCGCTCCCATGGGCAGGAAGAGCGTCGGCTGATTAAGGTCGAGCGTGTTGATCGAGAACGTTTCGCCGTCATCCGGGCTGCCACTGAACTTGAGGCGGAAGGGGATTTTCACCATTTCCTTGAGACGGAGCTTGGTGATGTAGCCCGGCTTGGACTTCGGGTTGTTGGGATCGGTCTTGCCGTTGAATTCCTCGAGGTTGGTGAACTTGTCCCCGTCGGGGTCGGCATCGAGAAGGTTCGCCTCAAGAGCCAGACCGTTTTCCATCAACCACTGGTTGGTGATGGGCGGGAAGAGCGGCTCACTGTCGTTCAGCGGGTTGATCGGGCCATTGCCGCGGTCGATATAGGGCTCCGAGACGAACAGGGAACCTTCGTGTGTGCCCCATGTCGCAGGGTGCGTAATGGCGGAGGCCTCCGCTTCCACCTGTGCTGTGGGAGGAGCGGGAAGGGTGTTGTTCGGCTTCCGTGTGCTGTTCTGCGACTCGAAGATTTCGCCAAAGGACAAGACGTTCAGAACGATCATGACGGCGAACGCGGCGACAGCCAGCCCGATAATGGCGAGGATGACGCGGTCGAAATTCTTTTTTAACCAGTCCATGGTGAAAGTGATTACTGCTTGGGCTCAGGGGTGGTGATGGTGACCATCTCGATGCGGGTCGCGACAGTGAGAGTCTCATTGCCGACCAGCATGCGCATGGGCGGCGCTTCGGAGCTGGTGGCTGCAGCATCGGTGGTCTCGCCTCCGCCGCCGAGGAGGGCGGCGAGCGCGGCATCGGCGGCGGACGCCGACTGCGTGCTTTGCTGCTCCTCGGCAGGAGCGACGCGAGACGGGCCTTCCTGGGCGCTGTTGGTAATCGTGAGATTGCGGATCACGAACAACGTGTCGGAACCGACGATCGAGTTGAGGGCCTGGCGGGTCCGCGGTTGATCGGCCTCGAAGACGATGTCGAACGAGCTCGATTTCACGACATCGGTGGCGGGCGCGGCACCGGCATCGCGCCGGCCGGCGGTGTTGCGGCGTGCAGGCTCCGGTGTCGGTTCAGAGGTCGTGCCGCTTTCCTCGGGAAGAGGAGGGCGGGAAATGCTGACGATCGACGAGACCTTTACGTCAAGCAGGGCATCGACGACCTTCTTGATTCCCCCGAGCTGCCGCAACAAAGGCGCTGCCGCTTGATCCGAGGGAGGGGTCGCTTGATACTTGTCGAAGCCCATGTAGAAACCGTCGGGAAGGGTGACCCCGTTTTGTTCGGCCTTCTGCTCGACTTCCGAGACGACGGCCCGCAGGCGGTCCTGGAATGCCTGCGGAGAGATCTGCTCGAGAGGCAGTTGCATTTTGGCAACATCCGCCTGCAGCTCTTCAAACTTCGCCTGATATTCCTTGGTAAGTTTCTCGTAGGCGGCATTGTTTTCCGCGCTCGGGAACGGAGTCCGGTTCTGCAGTTGCTGAAGCCGGGCAACCTGTGCGTCGTAGTTTTCCGACACCTGCGTGTAATTCGAGTGGGCGGAAAAGAGAAGGTAGCCGAGGGCTCCCGCGCCAATCACGGTGACGGCGAGATAGCCTGTGAGGAAGGGATTTTTTTGGACCCAGTTCATGGAAGGGCGATGGGATTCTTGAGAGGAAGGACGATCGTGTAGCCGTAGGCCCAGGTTTCTTCATTGGGCGTGGCACGACGGGTGACGATTGCAGCCTTTTGATCGGCCGGGATGGCGAAGAGCGGGGAGGTCTGCAGGTTGTCAACGAAATCGTCGATGACCTTCGCCTGTCGCGGGTTGTCAAAGTAGAGACCTTGGATTTCGATGGCGTTGATTCCGTTGACGGCCGTCTCTTCCTGTGCAGCGGTTTCCTCCTCACGGCCCCGGCGGGTGCGAGGCGCACGCGGAGCACGCTCTTCCGTGGAGGCCCGGGCTGTCGAGCCATCAAGAGTGACCGGCTTGCCGTTGGCAAGAGGCGTCAGCTTCGTGATCCAGATGAAGTCCGGCGGAAGCTTGGAACCGAGCTCGTCGATGATCCGAATCCAGATTTGCCGTTCGGCCAATGCGGTCAGGATCGGCGAAGCGAGCGCTTCGATCTTCTCCTGCTCGCTCTTCAGACGATCAAACGTCTTGGCTTCGCCATCGAGCTTGTCGGCTTCCGCCTGCACGCTGGCGAGTGCGGTTTCCTTCACCGACGCAGCCTTCGAGTAGAAGATGATCCACTGGAGAAGGCCGAGGAACAGGCACGCCGTGGCAGCGATCAGGTAGGGTTTGCGCTTGGCGAGCGTGTGGGCCTTCTTGACCGTCGGCGGAGTGAGGCTGATCTCGATCGGGCAGTTGCCCAAACTCCGGAGAGCAAGACCGACGACTTCGCCCATGGCGTGGGCATTCTTGGAAAGCAGCGCGGTGTCGACCGTCGACGCAATGGCGACGTTGCGGAACGGATTGAAGAACTCCACCGGCATCTGCATCTTCTCGGCGAAGAACTCAAGCATGTAGGGCATGCTGACCGCGCCGCCGGCGAGGTAGGCGTGCGCAGGTTGCGAGCCGCCCTGGTTCGCCCGGTAGAAGCTGATTGAGCGGGCGATTTCTGCGTGGAGTCGCGTCAATGTCGTGCGGGCGAGCTTCGAAACGCGCGCGACGACCTGGTCATCGGGCTCTGCATAAGAGCCACCAAGACCGACGAAGCCCTTCTCCTTCTTGAGGATTTCGGCGGCCTCGATTGGCTGGCCAAACTCCTTGGCGATCGCGGCGCTGATCGTGTTTCCGCCGATCGGGATGCTGCGGCTGTAGGCCTTGCTTCCCTCGATGAAAATGAGGTTCGTTGTGCGGGCGCCGATGTCGATCAGCAATGAGCACCCATCCTGATCCCCATAGTTGTAACGGAACGCGTTGAGCAGCGCCATGGGCGCCACGTCGATCGTTTGCGGGGCAAATCCATTGGCCTCAACTGCTGCGTTGACCGCCTCGAGCGTGTCGGTCTTGATCGCGAGCAGCACGACATTGAGCTTGCCGTCGACGGGCTCGCCGAGCGGCTGGTAGTCCCAGACGACTTCGTCGATGGGGAACGGGATGTTCTGCTGCGCTTCGAACCCGATGATCTGATTCAGATCTTCCGAGGAGGTTCCGGGGAGGGAAAGATATCGCGCGAAAACCGCCTGGGAGGGAAGGGCGTAGTGGACCGGCCCGCCTCCACCCTTCAAAGAGCTTTTGAGCTGGCCGATGGCGGCTTCGAGCTGCCCGGGGCGGGTGGCGTCGGCGCCGGGGTCGGCGAGCAGTTCACTGAACTGAATCTGATCGAGTGTGAGTGAACCGTTGGGAGACGTGTGAAACTCGGCGAGTGCCACCGTCTGCATTCCCAGATTCAGCACACGGGTGCGAGTGGGTGCGGGCATCGTAACGTTCTAGATGGAAATGGGGGCTTCGAGGACTTAGTAACCAGCCGGCTTGAGCTTGGTGGCTTCGTAATAGTCCCAGAAAAGAGGAGCAAAGGGCGTCTGTTGCTTGTCGAGGACGTATCCGGGAGGGCCCTGCTGGAACTGTGTCCACCATTGGCGCGTGCCCTTGCCCTTGCCGACGCTTTCCTCGGCGACAACCTGACCCTGGTTGCTGATCGTGACGCCAACAGCCTGCGTTGCCTGGGAAGCGCTGGCGGGAGCCTTGCCCCCGAAGAACCGCGCGAGCGTTCTCGGGCTGACAAACGCAACCGAGTGAAGATTGCGGCCCGGAGCGACAGCGGTATGGTTGATCGTGCCGGTCAGGAGAGTGCCTTTCGGAAACTCGCGGCTCTCGTTGGCGAGGAGGATGTAGTAATTGAACGTGAGATCGTCGAGGAACTGCTGGCGGGGGTCACGGGGCTCGAACGAGAAGTCGACTTCCACCACGAGCCAGTCCTGGCTGTTGGCCTTGCGCTTCGGGCCGATGCCGATCGTGTAGTCGGGGGTTTTTTCGAACAGGACGTCGACCTTGTTGATTTTGATCCCGAGCGGATTCTGCTGCGCAAAGCTCGTGATGGCCGTGGAAAGAAGCAGCACCGTTGCGGCGAGGAAACGTCTATTCATGTTCAGGGGTTGCAGGAGTGGGTTGAGCAGGATGACGCACAGTAGAGGTCGGCGTGATGCATGGCAAACAGGATTCTCGAAGATTTTGCCGATATTTGACCAGCGAAAGTTGACGGGGTTGGGGTTCGTGAGTCGCTCATTTTGCGCCGAGTCCAAAAAGGACGACGGGGATGGTGCGGATGAGAATATAAAAATCAAGCGCAAGTGACCAATTGTCGATGTATTCGAGGTCCATCCGCACCCAATCCTCGAAATTGGTCACCTTGTTGCGGCCGCGGATCTGCCACAGGCAGGTGAGTCCCGGCTTCATGCTCAACCGGCGCCGATGCGAGGCACGCTCAAATTGCTCGACCTCGTAAAGCGGCAGCGGGCGCGGGCCGACGAGGCTCATCTGTCCGAGCAGGACGTTCGCGAGTTGCGGAAGTTCGTCGATACTCGTTTTGCGCAGCCAGCGGCCGAACGGCGTGATGCGGGGGTCGTCCTCCACCTTGAAAACGGGACCGCTCATCATGTTGTAGGCGATAAGCTCGGCGCGCTGCATTTCCGCGTTCGTATGCATCGAGCGGAACTTGAACATTGTGAACGGGCGACCATGACGGCCGGCCCGCTTCTGCGTGAAGATGACCGGCCCGGGCGAGGTGAGTTTGATGATGATCGCAACGACGAGGAACAGCGGGGAAAGGACGAGCAGTCCCAGAGCGGCGCCGATTCGATCAATGGCGCCCTTGACCACGAGCGCCCACGAGATGTCGGGCGTCGTGCGAAACACGAGCATGGGACGCCGTGCGAGGACTTCGTAGGTCGGTCGCGCAACCGAGGTGCGGATAAAGTCGGCGCAAAGCCACGCTTCCACGCCCTCCAGTTCGCAAGCCTCGATGGCCTTTTGCACGACGTTCAGCTCGATCCTGTCGAAGGCGAGGACGACGCGTCCGATCGAGTGTTTGTGAATGGCCTCCACGAGCGGCTGAAGGTCCTCGCTGTCGAGGACGACGCGATCGATGATCGCGATCTCCAGCTTCTGTGAAGGGGTGAAGCTTTCCTCGATCTCCTTCATCTTTCGCGGCTCTCCTGCGAGAATGATCCGCTCGCCGACGCCACCCTTTTCGAGCTGATGCTTGTAGATCGAGATGGCGATCTTTTCCTTGAGGAGCAGTGCGGCGGGCGCAAGCAGCGCGTAAAGAATGCCGACCGATCGACTCTCCACCGTGAGGCGCAGCAGGAACGAGCTGACCGCCAGGAGAATGAGCAGCCACAACGCGGCACGCGCGATTTGCGTGAGCGATTTCAGCGCCGTCTTTTCCAGCGGGTATTGGTAGAATCCCTGCAGCTCGAGGAGAAACGGCCCAAACGGCACGATCACCGCCAGCACCCACAGGAAATTTCCAAACGGCGGAATCTCGGGTGATGTGTCGAGACTGATAATTCCGTGATAGCGCAGTTGATGGGAAATCCAGAAAGTCACCCCGAGAATCACCGCATCGATCAGCTCGTTGAGTTGGAGGTTGATTTCCTGTTTTCGCGCTAACATAAAACGGCGAGCGGCCCGGGTGAGCCGGTCTTAGTAAGTTTACCATTGATGACGCGTCAAAGAAAAAGACCGCTGCGGCTTGATCGGGTGAATGTCGTGGGCGTGATGGAATCACCGAATGCGATTCGACTTGCGCGTCGGCTCGCGAGCGACGGCATCGACGTGCTGGAGCTCCGCCTCGACGCGTTCCACGACGCGCCCGATCCGAACCTGGTTGCGGCGCTGCCATTGCCCGTCATTGCGACGGTTCGCAGCCCCAAGGAAGGCGGGAAAAATGGATTGAGCGATCGCGAGCGCATCTCGCGTTTCGCGGCGTTCACGGCATTCGTGCAGGCCGTGGATGTCGAGCTGGCATCGCGGGAGAAGCTGCTGCCGGTCATTGAGGCGGCGCACGCTGCCGGGAAGCGGGTGATTCTGTCTTTTCATGACTTTGAAGGCACGCCGTCGTTGAAATCGCTGCTCGCCATGCAGCGGAAGGCTGCGCAGTCGGGTGCGGATGTTTTCAAGGTTGCGGTAACTCCGCGCAGTCCCGCCGAGCTTGGCGCCTTGCTCACGCTGCTCGACAGTCCGCCAATTCCCACGGCGCTGATGGGAATGGGGCGTTACGGAAAAGTGTCGCGACTCATGGCTGCGGCGTGCGGTTCCGTGCTGAACTACGGCTGGATCGAGCGACCGAATGTTCGCGGCCAGTGGTCGGTGACCGAGCTGCGTGTCCGGTTGAACGAATTGCGCAAGGGCGCGGCGTGACGGGCGAAGCTCTGCTTTTGCTGCCGGCGGCGTCCGCGATTCTCTACGTCGTCGCGACGCTGTTTCTCAAACGGGCGATTCATGCCGGCTGCGGTCAGCGACAGGTGAACCTCTTCACGAATCTCGTCGCGGGCGTCTGTTTTCAAGGCCTCTGGCTGCTTTCCGATCAACCGGATTGGTCGGAAGCGTGGCGTCCCTGCGTGACGGGAGGACTTTTCATCGTCGGGCAGATCTTCACGTTTCTCGCGCTGCGCCATGGCGAGGTCTCGGTTGCGACCCCGTTGCTCGGTGTGAAGGTGCTTTTCACGGCGATCTTCGCCGCGTTTCTTTTTCGTGAAGCGATCGAAGCAAAATGGTGGCTCGGCGCGGCGGCGAGCACGGTCGGAGTAATGCTCGTCACCGGCGCGTCGTGGCGTTCGCTCGGACCGCGGCTGCTGGAGGCGGATGCGCTTTGTTCGCTCGGTGCGGCGGCGGCCTTCGCGCTCACGGATGTGTTCGTGCAGCGATGGACGCCGATCCTCGGCGTGACCGCGTTCATTCCTTTGATGTTCGGCTCGGTGACGATTCTTTCGCTGCTTCTCTTCGTGCCCACAGGCGGACTCGAGGTTTTCCGTTTTCGCGGTGGTGCCGGCACCGGTGCGCTTTTCGGCGGGAGCGCGTTTTATGCCATGCAGGCGATGGGCATGGCGGTGGCGCTGGGCCTGCAGGGGAATGCGACCGCGGTGAACATTGTTTACAGCTCGCGCTCCATCTGGGGCGTGGTGCTGGCCTGGATGCTGAGCCGGCATTTTGAGACGACCGCCCCGGCACCCGATCGCGCCGTGATGCAACGCCGCATGGCTGGCGCGTGTCTCGTGTTCGTGGCCGTCGTTGCGGTGTTGCTGTAATTTTGAAATGCTGCCGCGCTTGTGACGGATCTCCTTGAAAAACTACGTGCCGGTGCGGAACTCAGCGGGCCCGATGTGGCGGCGATGTGCGCGATTTTGCTGGATGAATCGCAGAGCGTGGAATCGCGCTCGGAATTGCTGGCCGCGCTGACCCGAAAGGGGGAGACCGCCGCGGAGATCGCGTGGTTCGTTCGCACGTTGCTCGCGCATGCCTTGCCGGTCGAGGTTCGTCATGACGGTGCTCCGGTGATGGACGTGTGCGGGACCGGCGGAGACAAGCTGGGGCTGTTCAACATTTCGACGGCGGTGATGTTCGTCGCAGCGGCTTGTGGCGTGCGTGTTGTAAAGCATGGCAACCGCGGGGTGACCTCGAAGAGCGGCGGCGCCGATGTGCTGGAGGCGCTGGGCGTGAGAATCGATCTTGGCCCGCAGGAAGCGGCGCAGGTGCTCGATGATGCCGGGTGCGTGTTCCTGTTTGCACCGCGATTTCATCCGGCGTTCAAGGCCGTCGTGCCCGTGCGGAAGCGGCTCGCGGAGCAGGGGGTGCCGACGATTTTCAACAAGCTCGGACCGCTGTTGAATCCCGCCCATCCGCCATTCCAGCTTGCCGGCGTGTTTGCCCCGGCGATGGTCGATGTCTACGCGGCGGTGTTTGCCGAACTCGGCAAGACGCGGGCGTGGGCGGTGCATGGTGAGACACCGCAAGGAGGGCTCGATGAAATGTCGACACTCGGCCCGACGATGATCTCTGCGGTCGAGGAGGGCACGATCTCCACGCGGCGGTTGAACGCCCGGGATCACGGTGTGGCGAGCCCGGAGTTGGCCGAGTTGCGCGGGGGTGACGCGGCGACGAATGCCGCGCTTCTGGAAGCTCTGCTGCGAGGCCGCGCTTCGACAGCGATTCGGGACATGGTGGTGTGGAATTCCGCCGGAGCGCTGGTTGTGGCCGGTGTCGCGCACGGAGTGGACGCCGGCATGGCGATGGCCCGGGAAGCGCTCGACACGGGTGCGGCCGCGGAGCGCCTTGATGCGCTGCGTGCAGCGGCGCGATTGTAGCTGGTTTCGCTGCATTTTGTCTGGCAGACAATCAAGCGTCGCCATTAACTCGGCACGCCTGAATGAACGACACCCCCATCCGCAAGTTTGTAGTGCTCGGCGGAGGAAGCGCGGGTCTGCTTGCAGCGATCATGTTGCGCCGCGCCTTCCCCGAAAACGAGGTTAGCGTTCTCCGCAGTCCGGAAATTGGAACTCTCGGAGTCGGAGAAGGATCAACGCCCGCGCTGCCCAATTTTCTTCATGGGTATCTGGGGATTCCGCCCCAGGAGTTTTATGAGCGGGCGAAGCCGACCTGGAAGCTCGGCATCCGGTTTTTGTGGGGTCCGCGCGACGAGTTCTATTATCCGTTCGAGGCTCAGGCCGATGCGAGGCTCGACGGGTTGCGCCGCTCGAACGGCTTTTACTTCGAGAAGGATTTTTCAGACGCAAACCTGTCCGCGGCCCTCATGCGCCGGGACAAGGTTTTTGCTCCCACGGCGGACGGGAAGAAGGTGCTGCCGGTCACCACGACGCCGTATCACATCGAGAACGCGAACCTGATTGCCTATCTGGAATGGCGCGCCGCGCAGGACGGGGTGCGCTTTCGCGATGGAACCGTAAGCGATGTGCATCTGCACAATGGGCGCGTCGCGCGCCTCATGATTGAGGGTGGCGGGGAAGTCTCCGGGGATTTCTTTGTGGATGCGTCCGGGTTTCACTCGCGACTGATTGGCAAAACCTGCGGTGAACCGTTTGTCGATTTTTCGGACGTGCTGTTTTGTGACCGTGCGGTGATCGGACCGAGGGAGCGCGAGGAGGGTGAGGTCATTCACCCCTACACGACGGCGGAGACGATGGATCACGGCTGGTGCTGGCAGATCGATCACGAGCGTCATGTCAATCGCGGCTACGTCTACTGCTCGGCATTTGTGTCCGACGAAGACGCGGAGGCGGAGTTTCGCCGGCAGAATCCCAAGGTCGAAAAGACGCGGATCGTGAAGTTTCGTTCCGGCCACTACCGCCGGGCATGGGTCAACAACGTGGTGGCGGTGGGCAATGCGTGCGGCTTCGTCGAACCGCTCGAAGCGACGGCGCTTGCGGTGATCTGTTCGCAGTGTCGCACGCTCGCCACGTGTTTAAAGGAGAGCGACATGCGCCCGACGGAGTCGATGATCCATCTCTACAATGAGTTCGTCGCGGGGATCTGGCGGGAAGTGCGGGATTTCCTGGCGGTTCATTATCGCTTCAACACCCGTCGCGATACGCCGTTCTGGCGTCATTGTCGTGAGAAGACGCCGCTCGGTGCGGCGGAGCCTTTGGTCGAATTCTATAAAGAAAATGGCCCGAGCCTCGTGCCAAAAACCGAGCTCGTTTCCGTGCGCAGTTATTTCGGCATCGACGGCTTTTACTCGATGCTGCTGGGCATGAAGGTCCCGCATGCGCGCGTGCTGGAGCCGACCCCGCAGGAGCAGCAGATATGGGCGCAATACAAGGCCGGTCTCGTCCGTCGCGCGGAGGCGGGGATTGGAGTGGCCCAGGCGCTTGCGCTCCTGCGCAACCCGTCTACACCCTGGTTCAACGTGTAAGCCATGATCCAGAAAGTCCTTGTTCTCGGTGGCGGAAGTGCGGGCTTGATCGCCGCAATGACGCTCAAGCGGGCGGTGCCGCAATTCGACGTGAGGGTCATTCGCAGTCCGGAGATCGGAATCATCGGCGTTGGCGAAGGCACCACTCCGTCGGTGGTGACGCATTTGCACAGCTACCTGAAGCTGCCGCACCGGGAATTTCATCTGCGGGCGAAGCCGACGTGGAAACTGGGACTGCGCCTGATCTGGGGGCCACGGGGCGACTTCCATTTTTCGTTCTCGCCGAATCTGACGCTGTTCCAGCCCGGGCTCGTGCGGAACAACGCCTTCTACTGCGAAACGGACTTCGTCGACGCCAATCCCCTCTCGGCCCTCATGAAGCGGAACAAGGCGTTTCCGCAGGGCAGGAACGGCAAACCCGAGATCACCTTTGACTCGATCGCCTACCACATCGAGAACGTGCAGTTCGTCGAGTTTCTCGAATGGCAGTGCCTCCAGGACGGGGTGAAGATCACCGAGGGGATGGTCACGCAGGTGGGGCGCGAGGGAGACCGCGTCACGCATCTGAACCTCGAGGACGGCGAGCGGGTCGAGGCGGACCTTTTTGTCGATGCGTCCGGGTTCCGGGCGAAGCTGATTGGCGAAACGCTTGAGGAGCCGTTCGACAGTTTTGGCGACACGTTGTTTTGCGACCGCGCGGTTGCGGGGCCTCGCGATCGAAAGCCCGGGGAAGTCATCCGTCCCTACACGATCGCTGAAACGATGGACCACGGCTGGTGCTGGCAGATCGATCACGAGCATCACGTGAACCGCGGCTACGTGTATTCGTCGGCGTTCGTGAGCGATGAGGACGCGGAGGCGGAGTTTCGGAGGATAAATCCCGACGTTCGCGAGACGCGCATCGTGAAATTCCGCTCCGGATGCCGCACGCGCACATGGGTGGGGAATGTCGTGGCGATCGGCAACGCCGCGGGCTTTGTCGAGCCGCTGGAGGCGACGGCGATCGGAATGATCTGCACGCAGGCCCGGAACCTCGTCACCTGCCTGAAGGAATGCCGCTTCGAGCCGACGCCGAGCGTGATGGGGATTTACAATCGTTTCATCGACAAGGAGTGGCACGACATCCGGGATTTCCTCGCGGTGCACTACCGGTTCAACACGATGAAGGACACGCCGTTCTGGCGGCATTGCCGCGAGGCGACGCCGTTGCATTCGGCGGAGGCATTGATCGAGTTTTTCCGGGAGAACGGGCCGAGTCCGCTGGCAAATCACACGCTCATCACCGGGCTGCATCAGTTCGGCCTCGAGGGCTATTACTCGATGCTCATCGGCATGAAGGTGCCGCACGACAAGCATTACACGCCCGGGCCGGAGGAGAAGAGCCGTTGGGATCTGGCGCAGGCGGAATGGGTCCGGCGGGCGCGGAACGGCGTGGGCGTCGCGGAGGCGCTCGAGATCATTCGCGATCCGAACGTCAAATGGGCTTCGTGAGCTAGACGCGGAAGATCGCGCCGAGCTTTTTGCCGAGCACGAGACTCGCTCCGAGAATCGTCACGGCGAGGAATGCCATCGCCCAGACGCCCAGCGCGCTCGCGATGAAACGGCCGTCGCCGAGCAATTGATAGAGTTCGTAGATGGCTTTCGTGATCGGGAAGTCCTCCTGCTTTTGCGCGAGGATGAGCGAGTCGCTTACCTCGAGCATCGCGAACGAAAACGCGAGCAGGGCGCCGGCGGTGAGATTCGCGCCGATCAGGGGCAGTGTGATTTTTCGCAACGAACGCAGCGGCGGACAGCCGAGATTCTGCGCGGCTTCCTCGAGCGTGATGCTGGTTTGCTGAAAACCGGCGGCGGCGCTTCGCACGACGTAGGGGAGCCGGCGCACGCTGTAGGCGATCACGAGGATGAGCAGTGGATCGATGGCTGGATTCATGAACGCGAACAATTTGCCTTCCTGCGTCATGGCGAGATAGCCGAAGGCCAGCACGAGGCCGGGGACGGCGAGTGGCAGCATGGACATCGCATCGAGAATCTCGCGACCTGCGAGACGGGTGCGCACGACGACGTAGGCAATTGAGACGCCAAGCACGAGATCGATGAGCGTGGCGAGCGATGCGTATTTCAGGCTGTTGCGAATGGAGGGCAGGGTGAGGTCATGACCGAGAGCGACTTGAAAATGCTCGAGCGTCCAGCCGCTGGGGAGGATCGTGCCATACCAGTCTTTTGAAAATGCGACGAGGACGACGCCGATGTGCGGCAGCACGGCAAGGAATGTGACGAGGGCAAAAGTCGCGGCGCAGAGAAATCCGGCGGGCGGGGAAACCTTCCCCGGTCCACCCTGGCTGGTGGCCTTCGCCATCATGGCGTGACTCCCGCGGCCGAGCGTGACCTTGCTGATCGCGTAGAGGAGGACGGTCGAGATGAGCATCACGGCCACGAGCGCGAACGGGAAGGGATTTCCACCGATGTCCTTGATGCCGGAGAAAATCTGCACCGAGGTCACGCGCTGATAATCAAACATGAGCGGCACGCCGAGCTCGGTGAACGCCCAGATGAACACGATGGTGCCGCCGGCAAAGAGACCAGGCATGATGAGCGGAAGGGTGATCTTGAGGAACTTTCGCAAGCCGGTGCAGCCGAGGTTTTCCGCGGCTTCCTCCATGGCCGGATCGACGTTCGCAAGTGCGGCGACAATGTTGAGGTAGAGAATCGGGTAAAGGTGCAGGGCGTTCATGATCACGACGCCGCCGAGCCGACTGGCGCCGAGCCAGTCGATGGGATGGTGTGGATCGCCAATGCCGAGGGCATCGAGCAGGGCGTTGAGCGCCCCGGCCTGGCCGAGAATTTGTTTCACGCCGATCGCGCCTACGAACGGGGGGAGAATCATCGGCACGAGAATGAGCGCGCTGAAGAGGCCTCTGCCGGGGAAGAGGCATCGGTCCGAGATGAGTGCAAGCGGCAGTGCAATGGCGAGAGCGAGAGCGGTGCTGAAGAGCGCCATCAGCACCGAGTTCCAGAGTCCCTCGAGGTAAATGGGATTTCGAAAGACCTCGATGAGATAGGCGAGGGTGAATGCGCCGCCGGGCTCGCGGAAGGCGCCGCCGAGCGTTTCCCAAATCGGAAGGACAAAGAAAAACAGGAAGAAGAGGCTCGTGAGGGCAAAGATGAAGATGGAAAGCGGACGGCTCATCTTCCCTCCTTTGCGAGTTGTTGCGCGCGGCGATACTGGTTGCGGAAATGGTCGCCGAGTGTTCGCGCGAGCTGGACCTCCTCGAGCGGTGTGGAGCCTTTCAGTGCCGGGCGGATTTTCGTGAGCGCGGTCTGGTAATCGACGGCCGAGATGTCGGTGAAAGTCTTCGTGGCCTCGGGCGGAAATCCGGCGGCGATGAGTGCCTTCCATGCGGCGACCTGCTCGTCGTGAGCATCGAGGCACGTGACGCGAACGATGAATCGCAGCGCGGAGAAAAGCGGTCCCGTCCATGCTTCGTGATAGGTGAAGGCGTGAGCTTCCTCGTAAGGCTGGACATCGGGGTCGGAGAGGAATTGGCGGTATTGCGGCTCGTAGAGTTCCTTGCGAATTGGAAGTCGGCGGAGCGCGTAACGCGTGGGCCCGCCCGGCGTGCCGACTTTGAAGTCCCAGAGTTTCTGCCCTTCGATCGAAAGCACGAACTCGATGAACTCGCGGGCCAGCTCCGGATGCGGCGCTCCCCGCAGCATGGCGATGGGATCAACGCCGATCGAGGAGCCGCCCACGGGCGTGAAGTATTGGAGTCGCGAGGCGTTGTCGCCGATCTTTACCATCTCGCTCTGGTAGCGGCCGTAGAAGTCGATGCACATGCCAATCGCCGCGTCGCCGAAGGCCACGTCCACCGGCACCTTCGAGGCGTCGTCGGTGAAATAGCGGGCATTCGCCGAGGTCTTTAGAATCAGCTGGAGGCCGCGCTCCCATCCGCGTGCGAGTGCCTCGTCCGTCGCCTCGCCGTTCCCGACGACCTGCTGCATCTGCTGCTGGATGACCATTTCGAACGCCTTCGCCGCGGACCCGCTCTTGGTGGGATCGGCGAGGGCGACCTGGGAAATAAGCCGCGGGTTCGTGAGATCGCTCCAGCTGGCGGGGAGTTCGGTGATGCCGAGCCGCCGGAGCGAATCGGTGTTGTAGCAGATGCCGAAGCTCGAGAGGCAGGTGCCGATCCAGGCGCCGTCTGGATCGTAGAATGGCTCGCCGCCGACGGATTGCGGAATGCTCGACTCGGTGAACCAAGCCGGGTGCGCCTCGATCACGCCCGAGCTCACGAGATTGCCCGCGCGCGTCTGCTGGATGTAGTCGAACGCGCCGCCGCCAAAAAACAGGTCGATGCCGATTCCGGCGTTCGACGCGAGGAAGGCCTTGCGGGCCTCGACCGCCGCAGCGGGGGCGTCCGGCGGGAGTGAGGGGTTGGAGAACCCGGCGGCGACCTCGGCGGTCCAGGGGCGGCCCGAGGCAATCCATTCGCGCTGGAAGGCGTTGAAAAACTCGCTATTGAGGTAGCGGGTGATCTCGCTGGTGCCGCCGACAATGCGCCAGTCGATGCGCACGGAGCGGCCGGTCCTCGCCTTGTAATGCTCGGTGAACGCGCGGGTGAACTCGTAGCGGATCGACTCCTTGTGCGGGCTGATGATGACCAGCGTGTCGTCGGTTTTCGCGAGCAGGTTGCTCTCCGGCTTGAGGGCGAAGGGCAGGCCGACGATTGCGGCGAGTGCGAGCGCGATGACGAGCAGTCTGGGGAGCATTGCCGCTAGCGTTGCAGGACGACCACGTCGTGGGGCGAGGCGACCGCGTGGAGTTCACGATCCTGCGGGCGGCGCGCGAGTTCGGGATTCAGCTCGAAGATCTTCAACGCGGGTCCGCTGGTCGGCTGGAACTGGTATTGCGCGACCTCTCCGAGGTAGACGGATTCCCCGATCCGGCCTGCGACGGAATTTTGCGCGGGTGCTTCCATTTCGATGCGCCAGCATTCGGGGCGAATGGACAGGGTGGCGCTTTCGCCCGGGGCGGGAGTCCAGTCGGAGTCGGCGATGGCTCCTTCGAAAATGCCTGCGGGCGTTTCCACGCGGGCGCTGCCTCCGTTGATGCTGAGGATCCGGCCTTCGAGGAAGTTGGTTTCGCCAATGAAGTCCGCGACGATCTTCGATTTTGGCCGGCGATAGATGGCCTCGGGCGTTCCGATCTGTGCGACCCGGCCGCCGTCGAGGATCGCCATGCGGTCGGAGATCGAGAGAGCCTCCTTTTGGTCGTGGGTCACATAGATGGCGGTGAGGCCGAATTCCTTGCAAACGCGACGGATCTCGGTGCGCATCTCAAGACGGAGCTTCGCATCGAGGTTCGAGAGCGGCTCGTCGAGCAGCAGGGCGCGGGGACGAATGACAAGCGCGCGGGCGAGCGCGACCCGTTGCTGCTGTCCGCCGGAGAGCTGCGCGATCTTCCGAGACGCGTAGGGCGCCATTTTCACCGACTCGAGGGCTTCGGCGACCCGGCGGTCGATTTCGGGTTTGGACACCTTCCGCTCCACGAGGCCGAACGCGACGTTCTGCGCGACGGTCATGTGCGGCCAAAGCGCGTAGCTCTGGAACATCATGCCGGTGTTGCGCTTGTGGGGAGGGAGGCGTGTGACGTCCTCGTCGCCGAACAGGATGCGGCCATGGTCCGGGATGTAAAATCCGGCGATGTTCCGAAGCAGGGTGGTCTTCCCGCAGCCGCTCGGCCCGAGCAGGAAAAACAGCTCTCCCGGTTCCACGCGGAGGGAAACGCCGTCGAGTGCCACGTTCTCGCCGAATTTTTTGACGAGATTGTCAATCGTGATCGAGATCATCGCAGCACCGCTTCGGTAGAGATTTCAGGCTTAACTCGCAATGCTACAGATCCGGGGAATGTTGCAGCGTGGTGACATGGACGCCGCGGAGACAAGCAAGGCGCGTTCCACGAACCTTGCCACCGGCGGGGCGGTTTTTTTATTTTGAGCCGCAGTGAATCGCGTTGCCCCAGGTCCCGAGGCAAGGAATCCCGCCGTGGAATCGGGGAGCTTGCGAATCCGACCCGTTCGCGACGCCATCGCGGCCGCGCTGCTCGTGTTTCTTTCCTCCGCGGTCTGCACGCTCGTCATCGACCATTTCCTGCTGGATGCCCAGTTGCACCATGTGCAGCACGATTTGCAGCGGTTTGCGAGTGCGGCGGCGGCCATGGTGGACGGTGACAAGCACCGGCAGCTTGCGGAGACGGCGGGATCGACGGACTCGCCTCTTTATCAGGAGTTGATCGATCCGCTCGTGACGATGCATCGGCGGATGCCTGATTTCGCCTACCTCTACTCCTTCGTCGAGCGGGACGGGAAATTGTATTTCGTGCTGGATACAGCCACGCAGGCGGATCGGCTCGGATTTGCCCGCGAGATGAGAGCCTCGGGGGTGATGGAGTTCTACCAGAGCGAATCTCCGGAGGAGGACGCGCGCGTGGCGATGGCGCTGCGGAATGGCGAGAACTACCAGTCGTCGACTCCCGTTGCCGATGAATACGGGGTCTTCATGACAGGGCTGGCACCGATTTTCGACTCCCGGGGTCGGCCGTCGGGTGGCGTGGGGGTGGATCTCGACGTCAGTGAGTTTTTGAATCGCATGGCGCGGGCACGGCTGGCGATGTGGGTCGGATTTGGCGTTGCGGCCCTTGCCTCGGTGACGATCGGTCTTCTCGTGTGGAGCTTTCGCGTGAAGACGCTCCGGGTCGAACGCGACCGGGCGGGGGAGCGGATGGCGAGGCAAATGGTCGAGCACGCGCAGGCATTGCTTGTCGAGGCGCTCGGCGAGGTGGTCTATCACGTCGACTTCGAGCGCGACGAAGCCGTCTACAGCGGGCGTTGCGAGGCTTTGCTCGGTTTCAAGCCCGGGGAAATGGACCCCACGCGGGCCGGGTGGCTGGGCATGGTTCATCCCGACGACCGCACCCGGGTGGAGGCCCATCTCGAAAAGACCCGGGCCGAGCGCGCGATCTTCTCGATTGAGTATCGGATACGGACCGCTGCGGGCGGTTACGTGTGGGTGTCGGATCGCGGGGTATTTACCTACGACGCGAATGGCCGGGTGGTCGCGATGGACGGTGTGATGCTCGACATCACGCAACGCCGGATCAGCGATGAAAGGTTCCGGGTGATCTTTGAAGACTCCACGGAACCGCACATGCTTGTCGATCCCGAGGGGGTGTTGGACTGCAATCGCGCGGCCGCGGAAATGCTCGGCTATGACGACCGCCTGGAGCTGGTTCGCAAGCCGCTGGCGACCTTCTGGCCGGAGTTTCAGCCCGACGGACGCCCCTCGGCGGAGGTCGTGGAGGAGATTCGGCGGAAGACGGAGCAGACCGGCGTGTATCGGACGGAATTGCTGAAGCGGCACAAGTCCGGCGAGCTCATTCCCGTCGACATGAGCACGACGTATGTGACGATCGGAGAGCACCGCGTCATGCTCGTGGTCTGGCACGATCTCCGGGAGATCAAACGCGCCCAGGACGAGCTTACTCTCAGCGAGGCGAAGTATCGCGAGCTAGTCACCGACCTCGCCATGGTGGTGTTCCAGACGAATCCCGCGGGTGAGATGGTGTTTTTGAATCCGGCCTGGGAACGGATTTCGGGCTACTCGCTTTCCGAGTCCCTCGGCAGGTCCTACGCGCCATTCATTTTCGAGGAAGATCGTGGCGCGGTGGCCGAGCTGCACCGGCAAAAGATCGCGGGCGAACAGGAATTTACCGATTTGTCCTTCCGCATGGTTCGTGCCGATGGCGCGATCATCTGGCTGGAGGGATACTGCCGTGTGCGGCGGGGTGCGAATGGAGAAATCATCGGCACGACCGGGACGCTGAGCGATGTCACCGAACGAAAGAAGTTCGAAGCGGAGCTCATCGCCGCCAAGAACGCCGCCGATGCCGCAAGTCATGCGAAGAGCGATTTCCTCGCGGTGATGAGCCATGAGATTCGCACTCCGCTCAATGGCGTGCTGGGATTCGCGAACCTGCTCTCGCAAACGCGACTGGACAGCAACCAGCGCGAATATCTGCGCACGATTTCGGTCTGCGGCGACTCGCTGCTCACAATTATCGACGACATTCTCGACTTCTCGCGAATGGAGTCCGGCCGCTTCGAGCTGGAACGCCGCGAGTTCGATTTGCAGGAGTGCGTCGAAGGTGTGCTTGATGTCCACGCCCGCCAGGCCTTTGCGAAAGGGCTGGAGCTTTTCGCCGAGTTCGAGGAGACGGTCCCGAGTCTGGTGGTCGGAGATTCCGGCCGGCTCCGGCAGATTCTTTCCAATCTCGTCGGGAACGCGGTGAAGTTTACGCAGAAGGGCGAGATTGTGGTGACCTGCCGTCTTGCCTACCTGGACCGCCGCACGGTGGGTGTGGCTTTCGAGGTTCGTGACACCGGAATTGGCATCGAGCCCGAGAAGGTCGGGAAGCTTTTTGAACCCTTCGCGCAGGCCGACAGTTCGATGTCGCGCCGGTTCGGAGGCGCGGGGCTCGGGCTGGCGATCTGCCGACGGCTGGTCCGGGCCATGGGGGGAAACATCGAGGTCAATAGCGAGCCCGGGGTGGGGACCCGATTCCATTTTTCCATCCATCTCGGCAGGGGGCGCGACAGTGGCGAGCCCCTGGCGGATCTCGAGCGAAGCCGGATTCTGGTCGTGGAGCCAAATGACGGGCTTCGCAGGTCGTTCGCCCGGATTTTGAGGGGCTGGAATGCCGATCCGATTCCGTGCGCGAATGTCCACGAAGTGGAGGCAGCGGTGAGCGGCGGCGCCCCCGTGGATCTCGTAATGGTCGATTCATCGGAAAGGACCGTCGCGAAGCGTGTGGCGGACATTGCCTCCGAGCGGGATCTTGGAGTGCTGGCGCTCGTGCCGATCGGCGCGTCGGCGTCTCCCGCTCTCCCGGATGTCCGCACGGAGCGCGGGCGACTCACGAAGCCCGTGCACTTCCGGGGGCTCAAAAAGGAGCTTCTGCGAATCCTGAAAGGGCATGAGCCGGAGCCGGAGCCCAACCTGAACGACGAATTCCCGAATGGAGACACCGCGCTGCCGGATCCGAAGACGACGCGGATTCTCGTGGTCGAGGACAATCCGATCAACCGCCGGCTCGTGCGGCGCCTGCTCGGGACGCTCGGCTATTCGATCGAGACGGTCGTGAGTGGAGAGGAGTGCCTCGAAAGGTGCGCGAAGGAGGAGTTCGATTTCGTGTTCATGGATATTCAGATGCCGAACATGGACGGCTTCGAGACCGCACGGCGGCTTCGGGAGGCCGGCGCGACGATGCCCATCATTGCGCTGACCGCCCATGTCATGAGCGAGGACCGCGAGCGGTGCCTTGCTGCGGGAATGACGGATTTTGTCGCAAAGCCGATTCGCATCGAGAGCCTTCGCGCGGCCCTGGCGAAGGGAAGCAGGAGCCACACGGGCGCAACGAGCGGGTGAAATTTCCTCGCCAGTAGCGCGGCGGGTTTTGCATCGTGTCGCGCCATGTCCGTTCTCGTTGTTGGTTCCATCGCACTCGATACCATCAAGACCCCGATTGAGGAGCATGCCGATCTGCTTGGCGGCTCCGCCTCCTACGCCTCGGTGGCCGCAAGTTTCTTCGACTCGGTAAACCTGGTCGGCGTTGTGGGTGACGATTTCCCGAAGGAGCATTTCGAGCTTTTCAAGTCGCGCAAAATCGACACCGAGGGCCTGCAGCAGGTGCCGGGCAAGACCTTCCGGTGGTCCGGCGAATACATGTGGGACCTGAACACGCGTGAGACCCGCTCGGTGGAGCTGAACGTCTTCGAGAGCTTCACGCCGACCTTGCCGGAGTCGTATCGGGAGACGCCGATCGTGCTGCTCGCGAACATTGCGCCCTCGCTCCAGCACCACGTTCTCGATCAGGTCCGGAATCCGAAATTCATCATCGCCGACACGATGGATCTCTGGATCAACATCGCGAAGGACGAGCTGCTGTCGCTCCTCAAGCGCATCGACATGCTGATTCTCAACGACGGCGAGGCGCGTCAGCTCACCGAGGAAACGAGCCTCATCCGCGCCGCGCGGAAGATTCGCGCGATGGGACCGAACATCGTCGCAATCAAGAAGGGGGAGCACGGCTGCCTGCTCTTCGGCAAGGATGCGTTCTTCAGCTGCCCGGCATATCCGCTCGAGGACATTCACGATCCGACCGGCGCGGGCGACACGTTTGCCGGCGGACTCGCCGGGTATCTCAGCGCGGAGGATGGCGGCGAAATCACCTTCGACCGGCTGCGACGTGCGGTCGTGCACGGCAGCGTGCTCGCGAGCTACAACGTCGAGCAGTTCAGCCTCGAGCGGCTGCGCACCGTTACACACGACGACATCAATGAGCGTTACCGGCTCTTCAAGCTGATGAGCCAGTTCGAGTCGATTTCTTGATCGCCCGCCAATCTCGCGGGATCATCCCGTCCGTGCGGATCGTCGGGTTTCTGGTTCTGTGGCTGACCGCCCGCGTGCTGTGCGCCGGCGAGGTCATCAAATGGGATCCGCGCAGCCTGGCGCTCATCCAGGAGGGCGCCAATTACGGCCGCGCGGTGGAGGTTTCGCCGGGACGCCTGATCTGCGCCTACTCGCGCGGAGGCAAGCTCGAGATTCGCCGCAGCCGCAACGGAGGCCGCACGTGGGAGGCGCCGATTCCGGTTGCCGAATGGGAGCACGGGCATTTGACGAACGCGGAGCTGCTCCCGCTGAAGGACGGCACGCTGCTCTTCCTCTTCAATCGGCGTCCGGCTTCCGCATTTGGCGAACGAAAGGACGGGAAGATTCATCCGAAGGAGGGCGTCGAACAGCATCCGTTTTCCATCGGCGTGACACGCAGCACGAATGGCGGGCGCACCTGGAGCGAGCCGGAGACCTTGTATGAGGCGGGCGGGGAATTCTTCAACGGCTGCTGGGAACCCGCCGGCATTCAGCTGCCCAGCGGCGAGATTCAGGTCTTTTTCGCGAACGAAGGGCCGTATCGCTCGAGCGACGAGCAGGAGATCAGCATGGTGCGATCGATGGATGGCGGCAAAACGTGGAGTGCGCCGGAAACAATCGCATTCCGCGCGGGGTATCGTGACGGTATGCCCGTGCCGCAGGTGTTGAGGGACAATTCCGGAATCGCCGTGACGATCGAGGACAACGGCCTCGACGGCTTGTTCAAGCCGGTGATCGTGTTCACGTCCGCGCAGGACAATTGGAAATCAGGCGCCGTGGACGGCAGGAGCCCAAATCGCTGGAGTGCGCTGGCTCAGCCGCTTCCCACGTCGACCTACGCGGGCGCACCGTATCTGCGGCAGCTTCGCAATGGTTCGACGGTGCTGTCGTTTCAGCTCAAGCAGGAAGGGGATCCGTCCGAGCGAATTGCGGTGAGTGTCGGCGATCGGAATGCGCGAAAGTTTGGCAAATTCACGCATCCCTTTCCCGAAACACCCGGCCAGGACCAGCAGTGGTCCTCGCTGTGTCCGCTGTCGGACGGCACCGTGCTGGCGCTGGCCGATGCGACCATCGACGGCAAACGCGGGCTTTGGTGCGTTCGCGGGAAGGTCGTGCTGGAGTGATCAGTCCTTTGGCGCGCCGGCCTTGACGATCTCGGCAAAACTGCGCGGATCGAGGCTCGCGCCGCCAACGAGGGCGCCGTCGATGTCGGGCTGCGCCATCAATTCCGCTGCGTTGTTCGGCTTGACGCTGCCGCCGTATTGGATGCGGACCTTCTCAGCCGTGGCCTTGTCGGTGAGTTCCGCGAGCACGTTGCGGACGTGCACGTGGCATTCCTGCGCCTGCTGCGAGTTGGCCGTTTTGCCGGTGCCGATGGCCCAGACCGGCTCGTAGGCGATGACGACTTCGAGCATCTGCTCGGGGGTCACGTTTGCCAGGCTGCCACGGAGCTGAGTCTCGAGAACCTCATTTTCCCGGCCGGCTTCACGCTCTTCGAGCGTCTCGCCGACGCAAAGAATCGGCTTCAACTCGGATTGAAGCGCGGCGAGGACCTTCTTGTTGATGAGTTCGTCCGTCTCGCCGAAAAGCTGGCGCCGCTCGCTGTGGCCGAGCACGACGTATTTCACGTAGAGCTCGCGCAGCATCGCGGGGCTGATCTCGCCGGTGTAGGCGCCGCTCATCTGGTAATACATGTTCTGCGCGCCGAGGCGGATCTTTTGCGAGCCGCCGAGGAGTTCGGAGAGTTTGGCGAGAGCAGTGAAGGGGGGGGCAATGACGATCTCGACACCGGTCACGTCCTCCACCTCGAGTCGAAAGTCGCTCAGGAAGCTCTCCGTCTCGGCGACGGTCTGGTTCATCTTCCAGTTCGCGGCGATGATTTTCTTGCGCATGGGATTTCGGGATTTTGCGGGATCCGCGGGATCGGGAGCGCCCGATCCCACAGTCCTCGCGGGAATTATTTATCGTTGAGATTTGCGACGCCGGGCAGGGTCTTGCCCTCGAGCAGCTCGAGGGATGCGCCGCCGCCGGTGGAGGCGTGGGTCACCTTGTCGATGACGCCGAATTTCTTCGCCGCGGTGGCGGTGTCGCCTCCGCCAACCACGGTGGTCGCTCCGGCTGCGGTGGCGGCCGCGACGGCGTTTGCCAGCGACTTCGTGCCTTCGGCGAATTTGTCGAATTCGAACACGCCGGCCGGGCCGTTCCAGATGATCGTCTTCGCGCGACCGATGACCGCCGCGAACTGCTCGCGGGTCTTCGGGCCAATGTCCAGGCCCTGCCAGCCGGCGGGGATGCCGCTTTCGACGGTGGCGGAGCCGGTGTTGGCCTCCGGCGAGAAGTCATCGGCGGTGACGAAATCGACCGGCAGGTGAATCGTCACTCCCTTCTCCTTCGCCTTTTCCATGAGTTCGGGAATGATCCCGGCGCCGGCCGCGTCGTAGAGGCTGTCGCCGATTTCCATTCCATCGAGCACCTTCCGGAACGTGTAGGCCATGCCGCCGCCGACGATGATTTCATCGGCCTTGTCGATGAGGTTGCGGATGAGCGGAATCTTGTCGGCAATCTTCGCGCCGCCGAGGATGGCGAGCAGGGGACGCTCGGGATTGTCGATGACCTTTCCGAAAGCCTCGAGTTCCTTCTCGACGAGGAAGCCGGCGACCTTGTCCGGGAGATTCACCCCGGTGACGGAGGAGTGCGCACGGTGCGACGTGCCGAACGCGTCGTTCACGTAAACATCGCCGAGCTTCGTGAGGCTCGCGCGGAAGGCCTCGACCTTGGCGGGATCGGCCTTGATCGAGTTGCCCTCGGCGTCCTTCGCCTTGCCTTCCTCCTCGATGTAGAAGCGGACGTTCTCGAGGAGAACGACGTCGCCGGGCTTGAGATTCGCGCAATGTTCCTCCACCGCCGGGCCGACGCAATCGTCGAGAAACTGAACCGGCCTGCCGAGGAGTTCCTCGAGCTTCTGGGCGACGCCCTTCAGCGTGTATTTGGGATTTTTCTGCCCGTTCGGACGGCCGAGGTGGCTCATCAGAATGACGGACGCTCCCTGGTCGAGGGCATGTTGAATGGTGGGCAGCGCCGCGGTGATGCGCTGGGTGTTGGTGATTTCGCCGGTCTGCTTGTCCTGCGGAACGTTGAAGTCGACGCGCATCAGCACGCGTTTGCCGGCGAGGTCGAGGTCGCGAATGGTTTTCTTGGCCATGAAAAAGTCAGGGAGTGAAAACAAAGAAAGCAGGAAGACAGGAAGTGAAATTCCCGGCTCCTGCCTTCTCTATTTTCGTTGGAGGTTGATTAACCGACGATTTGTTTGAGCAGGTCGACGGTGCGGTTGCTGTAGCCCCACTCGTTGTCATACCAGCTCACGAGCTTGAAGAAGTTCGGGTTGAGCTCGATGCCGCTGCCTGCGTCGAAGATCGACGAGTGCGTGTCGTGGATGAAGTCGGTGGAGACGACCTCGTCGCTGGTGTAGGCGAGAATGCCCTTGAGGTAGGTCTCGCTGGCCTTCTTCATGGCCTCGCAGATTTCCTTGTAGCTGGTCGACTTGGTGGTGCGGACCGTGAGATCGACCACGGAAACCGTGGGAGTGGGCACGCGGAACGACATGCCGGTGAGCTTGCCCTTGACCTCGGGGAGCACGAGCCCGACGGCCTTCGCGGCGCCGGTGGTCGAGGGAATGATGTTGATCGCCGCGCTGCGGCCACCCTTCCAGTCCTTCTTGCTGGGGCCGTCCACCGTTTTCTGGGTGGCGGTGTAGGAGTGGATCGTGGTCATGAGGCCTTCCTCGACGCCGAAGCCTTCCTTGAGAAGGACGTGGACGATCGGAGCAAGGCAGTTCGTCGTGCAGCTCGCGTTGGAGATGATGTGGTGACTGGCGGCGTCGTATTTGTCGTTGTTGACGCCCATGACGACCGTGATGTCCTCGCCCTTGGCGGGTGCGGAAATGATCACCTTCTTCGCACCGGCCTCGATGTGGCCCTTGGCCTTTGCCGCGTCGGTGAAGAGACCGGTGGACTCGATGACGATTTCGACGCCGAGGTCCTTCCACGGGAGGGCGGCGGGGCCTTCCTTGACGGCGAGGCACTTGATCTTGTGCCCGTTGACGACAAGCGTGTCGTCCTCGGCGAGAGACGGATCGCTCTTTTCGCTCGTTACAGTGCCGCCAAACTTGCCCTGCGTGGAGTCGTATTTGAGGAGATAGGCGAGGTTGTCGGCCGGAACGAGGTCGTTCACTGCGACGACTTCGATTTCCTTGCCGAGGAGGCCCTGTTCCGCAATCGCGCGAAACACGAGACGTCCGATTCTGCCAAATCCATTGATGCCGATTTTTGCCATAGAATGTGTGGTAAGTAGTGCTGCTCGGCCTGTGGGCGCACATTGCGGCGAACGCACGGCGTTCGCTTCCCCGCACGAGACAACGGATCCAGTAAATCGCGGCCCAGGGAGGGCGTCAACTGCCAAACCCGGAACCTTGATGCCGGTCCTGAAATCGCACGACTTCCTCGATGATGATGCGCGCCGTTTCCTCGTGGGAAAGGCCGGTCGAGTCCACGTGAATGTCCGCAGCCGCCTCGTAGATGGGGCGGCGCTTTTCCAGAAGCGCGTCGAAGGTGGCGCGTGGGTTCTCGGTCTGGAGGAGAGGGCGGCGCCGGTTTCGCGAAACCCGCTCGAAGAGCACCTCGGGGTCGGCGTCGATCCAGACCAGCGGCCCGATTCGTCGCAGGTGGTCGCGATTGACCGGCCGCAACACGATCCCGCCGCCCGTGGCCAGGATGATCTGCTGCTCGTTGCCCAGGCCGGCGAGCACCTCGGTTTCCATGTCCCGAAACGCCTCTTCGCCAAACTCGGCAAAGATCTGGGAAATGGACCGCCCCGCCCGGGCGGCCACGAGTTCGTCCGTATCCACGAACCGGTGGTTGGTGATGGAAGCCACGCGTCGGCCGACGGACGATTTGCCGCAGCCCATGAATCCGGTCAGGACAATATTCGGCAGCACGCCGCTAGAGTTTCACAACATTGCGCGCGCGCGAACCTTTTTCGTCCTGATAGAGTTCGTATTCGACCTCTTCGCCTTCCTTCAACGTCTTGAATCCCTTCGCGACGATGGCGGAGAAGTGAACGAAGATGTCGCCATTGACATTCGGGTCGACAATGAAGCCGAAGCCCTTCTTGTCGTTAAACCACTTTACTGTTCCTCGTGCCATAATACGGATGAATGACAGTGCGCGAGGTGATTCCGCACCACACGCAGCGACTACGCCTTTACGCCATGGGCCGTCAATTGGTTATTCGCTACAACTCCCGCAATTTTCCGGATATACACAAGGTAGATGGATAAAAAACCGCTGGTCGGCGTCGTAATGGGAAGCAGTTCGGATTGGGACACCATGCGCGAGGCTTCTGAAATTTTGGCAGCAATCGGCGTGCCACATGAGTGCCGGGTCGTTTCCGCACACCGCACGCCCGATTTGCTCTCTCGATATGCGAAATCGGCGCAAAAGCGCGGGCTGCGTGCCATCATCGCGGGTGCGGGCGGGGCGGCCCATTTGCCGGGAATGCTTGCCGCCCATACGACCGTGCCGGTGCTTGGCGTGCCGGTCGAGAGCCGGGCGCTGAAGGGGATGGACTCGCTGCTGTCGATCGTGCAAATGCCCGCCGGCGTGCCGGTGGCGACCTTTGCGATCGGGGTGGCGGGGGCGAAGAATGCGGCGCTGTTTGCGGCGGCGATGCTTGCCCCGGAGCTTCCGGACGTGCGGGCGGCACTGGAGAAGTTTCGCAAGGAGCAGACGAACAAGGCGCTCCGCAGCAAACTCGAATAGTGCGCACGGTCACCTTGGAGGCGGCGGGGGCCGCGTTCGATGCCGCAGTGGCGGCGGCCGTGGAAACCCTGTCGCAAGGCAACCCGGTCGCGCTGCCCACGGAGACGGTTTACGGTCTCGCGGCCGATGCGCTCAATCCCGTCGCCTGCGCAAAAATTTTCGAGGCGAAGGAGCGCCCGCTTGCCGATCCGTTGATCGTTCACGTTCCCGACGTCTCCTGGCTGGAGCGAATCGCGGGGACGACTCCACTCAGTCGGCGCCTGGCGGAGCATTTCTGGCCGGGACCGTTGACCCTCGTGCTGCCTGGAACGGAACTCGTGCCGGATCTGGTGACGGCCGGGCAGGACACGGTGGCCGTGCGAATGAGCGCGCATCCCGTCTTTCGCGCGGTGGTGCAGGCGTTTGGAAGTCCGCTCGCCGCGCCAAGCGCCAACCGTTTTGGCCGGATCAGCCCCACCAGCGCGGAGCATGTTCGCGCGGAACTCGAGGGGCGAATTCCGCTGATTCTCGACGGGAGCCGGTGCGCGCATGGCATTGAATCGACAATTGTGCGGGTGATTGGCGACGAGCTGGAGATTCTTCGCCACGGGCCGATTACCGCCGACGATCTCGCGGAATTTGCGCCCGTGCGAGGGGGCGGCGCCGCGGATGTGGTGACGCCCGGTTCCCTGAAGAGTCATTACGCCCCGCGAACCCCGCTCGACATCGTGGAATCCCTGCCTGCCGGAGACCGCGCCCCGCTCGGCCTGCTGAGCTGGAAGGCGCTGGGCGAAGCGGGATTTGGCGCGGTGGAGATTCTTTCCCATGCCGGAGACCTGCGCGAGGTGGCTGCCAACCTCTACGGCGCGATGCGACGACTTGACGAATCCGGCGTGAAACGCATCGTGGCGCTGCCCGTCCCGGAGGAGGGGATCGGCGTCGCGATCATGGAGCGTTTAAGAAAGGCCGCCACGCGTGACTGACCGCCACAAACTGAATACGAAAGCCTCCGGCATCATCGCTCTGGCGGTGATGTGCTCCCGCGTGCTCGGACTCGTGCGCGAAGTGCTCTTCAGTGCCCTGTTCGGTTCGAAACTTCTCGGCATTTTCATTGTCGCGTTTCGCGCACCGAATTTGCTGCGCGATCTCTTCGCCGAGGGGGCGCTCTCCACCGCGTTCATCACCGTTTTTTCGAAGAAGATCGAAACCGAGGGTCCCGACGCCGCCTGGCGACTGGCGTCGAAAATGATGACGCTGGCGGTTGTCTTCATGAGCGTGGTGACGATTCTCGGCATCGTCTTTGCCGAACCGCTGATCGGGGTGCTGGCATTCGGGTTCAAGGGGGAATTCAAGGAAATGACCGTGCTCCTCACGCGGATCATGTTTCCCTTCATCCTGCTCGTGTCGCTGGCGGCACTGGTGATGGGAATGCTGAACTCGCGCAACGTCTTCGGCGTGCCGGCGATGGCCTCGAGTTTCTTCAACATCGGCTCGATTGCCGGCGGTTTGGTGCTGGGGTGGTGGTTCGATCCGGAATTCGGGGAGCGTGCGTTGATCGGGCTCGCGATTGGCACCTTGGTGGGCGGATTGCTGCAGCTCACGACCCAGCTGCCGAGTTTGAGGCGGGTGGGGTTCTCGTTCCGGCCGGATTTCCGATGGCGCGATTCCGGGGTGAAACAAATTCTCGTGTTGATGGTGCCGTCGGTCATCGCTGCGAGCGCCGTGCAGGTGAACGTGCTCGTGAACACGGGCTTCGCGTCGATCCTTGGCGCGTCCTCGGTGACGTGGCTCAACAACGCCTTTCGGCTCATGCAAATGCCGATCGGCATCTTTGGAGTGGCGGTGGCGACGATCACGCTGCCGGTCGTTTCCCGAATCGCCGCCTCCACGGATCGCAGCTACTTCGGGCCGACTCTCGGAAAAGCCCTCCGCCTCGCGGTCTTTCTCACGCTGCCATCGGCGGTCGGGCTCTTCTTTCTCGCGCACCCGATCATCAGCCTCATCTACGAGCACGGGGAGTTTGTCGCGGTCGATTCCATCAACTGCGCCTACGCGCTTCAGTTTTACGCCCTTGGCCTCGTGGCTTACTCCGGGGTGAAGGTGCTTTCGCCGGCGTTCTACGCGATCGATCGAAAATGGATCCCGATGTTCGTGAGCTTCGGTTCGATCGGCCTGAACATCCTGCTCAACTACTTCCTGATCATCAAACAAGGTTTCGATCACCGCGGGCTGGCGCTGTCCACGGCGGTGGCGGCGGCGGTGAATTTCCTCGCGCTCTACGTATTGATGCACCGCACGGTCGGCACCCTCGACAGTCGGGCGCTGGCTTCCGCCGTCGCCCGGTGTGGAATCGCGGCGGCCGTGCTCGGGGTGGTGTGCTGGGCGGGGCTGACCTTCGGGAGCTTCTGGCTGCTCGAGGCAAATCTCCTCATTCGCGCGCTGGCGCTCGGGGTTTTGATCGGCGGAGCAGGCGCCGCCTATTTTGTCGTGTGCGCAATCCTGCGCGTCGAGGCGATGAACGACGCGCTGGCGGCGGTGAAGCGAAAGCTGCGTCCCGCCTGATTACTCCACGAGCACCGTTCCCGGCAGGAACCCGCCGCCGGTGGCCTTCGCGTGGATGTTCGCGATGGTCGTTTCGGCGATTTGCGTGAGCGCCTCGCGGGTGAGAAACGCCTGGTGCGAGGTGACGAGCGCGTTTGGAAAGGTCAGCAGATACGCAAGGGTCTCGTCGTCGAGAATCTTCTCGGAGTGGTCCGAGTAGAAATACTCGTCCTCCTCCTCATAGACGTCGAGTCCGACGCCGCCGATCCGTCCGCTGCGCATGCCCGCGATGAGGTCCTCGGTGTTCACCAGCTTGCCGCGGCTTGTGTTGATGAGAATCACGCCGGGTTTCATGCGCTCGATCGTCTCGGCGCGAACGATGTATTCGGTTTCCGGAAGCAGCGGCACGTGGAGCGAAATGACATCCGATTCCGCCCAGAGTGTCTCCAGATCCACGAGTTCGACGCCATGCGCCTTTGCCCACGCCGCGTCCGCCATCGGATCGTAAGCCAGCACCCGCATCTCGAAGCCGCGAAGAATCTGCGCCGCCTTCTGGCCGATCTTGCCGCAGCCGATGATGCCCGCTGTCTTGCCGGCGAGGTCAAAGCCGACGAAGCCATTGAGCGAAAAGTTGTGGTCGCGAATCCGGTTGTAGGCGCGATGGGTGCGGCGAACGAGGGTGAGCAGCAGGGCGACGGCGTGCTCGGCCACGGCGTTTGGCGAGTAGGCGGGGACGCGCGTAACGGTGATTCCAAGCCGTCGCGCGGCGTCGAGGTCCACGGCGTTGAAGCCTGCGCACCGCATGGCCACCATCTTGACGCCCCGTTCCTTCAACGTGCGGAGGCATTCCTCATCGAGCAGATCGTGAACAAAGGCGCAAACGGCGAACGCGCCCTCGACGAGGCTCGCGACCTTCGCATTCAGACTGAAACGAAAATACGCAAGATCCACCCTTGAGTTGTTGAGAAGGTCGAAATACTCGCGATCATAGGGTTTCGTGTCGAAAAACGCGACGCGCGGCAGGCTCATGCCGGGGGAGTGTGGCCGAGTGTGAGGAGATCATCAAGTTCGGCTGCTGCGAAGATTGGCGCGAAATCTGCTTGCGCAAGCACAAATGATGCCTAAATACGGTCGGTAATGGCCGGTTTGGAGCAGTCACTGGGAATTTCCCTGCAGCAGACGCTGTCTCCGCAGATGCAGCAGAGTCTGCATGTCCTGCAGGCGCCCTCCCTGGAACTGCGAAATCTCGTCGAGCAGGAGCTCCAGGCCAACCCGGTTCTCGAAGAGGAGGTGCCGGAACGCGAGAACGAGGAGTCGGAGGACTGGGAGGACGACCTCGAGGAAATCACCCAGCTCGACGAGGAGTGGCGCGAATACATGGCGCAAAGCGGCGCCTACGACGGTCGCTCGGTGGAGGCCCAGGAGCGGCGCGAGTTTCTTTTCAATTCGCTGCACACGCCCAAGAGCCTGCAGCAGCACCTGCTCGATCAGCTTGCGTTGTGCGAATTGACGGAGGAGGAGCGGGAGGTTGCCGACGCGATCGTGGGAAATCTGAATGAAGCCGGCTTGCTCGAAGCCACGATTCCCGAGCTGGCGAACCGCACCAATGTCCGGGAGGAGATCGTCGAGCGCGTCCTGAAGGAAGTGCAGGCGCTCGACCCGGTTGGCATCGCCGCGCGCGACATTCGCGAGTGTTTGCTGATCCAGCTCGAGCGGCTGGGGAAGGGGGAGAGCCTGGAGGCGCGCATCGTGGCGAACCACTTCGACGATTTGCTCAAGCGGCGTCTTCCCGAGATCGCACGTCGCCTCGGCACGAACGTTCGTGAGGTGCAGACGGCGCTGGACTTCATTTCCACGCTCGAGCCGCGGCCGGCGCGTCAATTCTCGACCACGCCGGATCGGGTGATTCAACCGGATGTCATCGTGGAGCCGGATGGCGACGGATTTTCCGTGTCGCTCAACAACGAGCACATCCCGATGCTGCGAATCAGCAATTACTACAAGGATCTGCTGGCGGAGCCGTCGAACCGGGGGCAGGTGCGCGATTACATCCGCGAAAAGATCAAGGGCGGCCGCTTCTTCATCAAATGCATCCAGCAGCGGCAGCAGACGATTCTCAACATCGCGAATGAGATCGTCCGCCGGCAGGAGGATTTTCTGCGTGAGGGCCCGTCCGCCTTGCGGCCGATGACGATGAACCAGGTCGCGCAGGCCGTGGGCGTGCACGAGACGACGGTGAGCCGCGCGACGAACGGGAAATATATGCTCACGCCGCAGGGCATCTACGAGATGAAGTATTTCTTCACACCCGGCTATCAGACCGAAGGCGGCGCGGACATCAGCAACGAGAGCGTGCGGAAGGCGATTGCCGACGTCGTGGAGAAGGAGGACAAGCGCCATCCGCTCAGCGATCAGGCGATTCTCGACATTCTCAAGGAGCGCGGCATCCCGATCGCCCGCCGCACGGTCGCGAAATACCGCGAGCAACTGGGGATTCTGCCCAGTCACCTGCGGAAAACATTTTAGTTCTTGGGAATCGGCGCGCCTCTGCAAAGTTGTTGGCCATGGCAGTGATTTCTGAAGACGCGGTTCGTGATGCGTTGAAGGACGTGAAGTATCCCGGGTTCAGCCGGGACATCGTTTCGTTTGGTCTGGTGAAGGGCGTCAAAATCGACGGCGCAAACGTCGAGGTGCAGATGGCGCTGCAGACCAACGACCCCGGGATTCCTGCGGCGATTCGCGATGCCTCGGTGGCGCGGTTGCGGGAATTGCCTGGTGCTGGCGACGTTCGTGTGAAGATCGACGTTCAAGCGCCGGCCGCCCCGGTCGGAGCCGCACACGGCGTGCAGAAAATCGACGGTGTCCGGCATGTCATCGCCGTGGCGAGCGGAAAGGGCGGCGTGGGCAAATCGACCGTCGCGGCAAATCTCACGCTGGCGCTGAAGGCGCGCGGCTTGAAGGTTGGGCTCTGCGATTGCGACCTCTACGGACCAAGCATCGCGCTCATGTTTGGCTCGAACGAACGGCCGTATGCGGATGATCAGGATCGCATCATCCCGATCGAGCGTTACGGCGTGAAGCTGATGTCGATGGGATTTCTCCTCGACGACGACTCGCCGGCGGTGCTTCGCGGTCCGATGGTCACGCGCTACACCCAGCAGTTTCTCCGTCAGGTTGCCTGGGGGGATCTCGACGTGCTGGTGCTCGATCTGCCGCCGGGCACGGGAGACATTCAACTGACCATCGTCCAGACCGTCGCGCTTACCGGGGCGGTGATTGTCACGACTCCGCAGGAGGTCGCGCTCATCGATGCGCGAAAGGCGGCGAAGATGTTTGCCAAGACCAACGCCCCGGTGCTCGGGCTCGTCGAGAACATGAGCTACTTTTTGTGCCCGTCGGACGGCAAACGCTACGACATCTTCGGATCCGGCGGCGGGGAGCGGGAGGCAAAACGCCTCGGCGTGCCGCTTCTGGGACAGGTGCCCATCGATCTGGCCGCGCGCGAGGGTGGGGATGCCGGCCGGCCGGTCAGCGAGTTTGAGCCGGGTTCGGTTTCGGGCACGGCATTTGCTCAGATCGCAGAAGTGGTTGAAAAACAACTGAAGGCAGCTGTGTAGCGAACCTCGTTTCGGTGGATTGACTTCCGGGCCGATCAGCAGCAAACTTGACTCGATCACATATGAGTTCTCCCAAATCCGAGGCGGTGTTCGACCTCGTTAAGAATTCCTCGCTCTACCGGGAATACCTCGCGGAACGCGAAGAGATTCTCCGTCACAAGTGGATCGAAAGCGAAAAGGCCGGTCGTGACATCGGCTTTGAGCGCGCACTTCTCGACTGGATCATCAAATACCGTTCCGGCTGGCGCGACGTGCGTGCAAAAGCCGCGCAGGCCGAGGAGGGGGATCGCACCGAGGCGGGCGTGTCGTGATTTTGATTCCCGGGAGGCACGGCAACCTTGGCCGCTTGCCATTCGGGAACCGAACCCTGAGAATCGACGCATCCTTTAAATGCGATCCAGCGAGGTCGCGAAGGAGGCATGAATGACTGAATCGAAAAACGGCGAGGCCACGGTCGTGGCCATGGATGCGGACGCGATCCGCAAGGCGATCCGGCGCATCGCGCACGAGATCATTGAGCAAAACCCGGACCTCTCGAAGGTCGTGCTGGCGGGCATTCCCACGCGCGGAATCGAGGTTTCGCGGCGCATTGCCGAGCATATCGAGCAGGTGGAGGGCATTCGTCCGCAAACGGGCACGGTGGACGTCTCGATGCATCGCGACGACCTTGCGTTGCGAAACCGGCTGACGGCGGTCGAGAGCACACATCTCCCGCTCGATCTCGAGGGACTGACCGTGATTCTCGTGGACGACGTGCTGTTCACGGGACGCAGCTGCCGTGCGGCGATGGATGCCGTGGCGTCGTTTGGCCGCCCCGCGCGGATTCAGCTGGCCGCGCTGGTGGATCGCGGCCATCGCGAGCTGCCGATTCGCGCGGATTACGTCGGGCGAAATCTGCCGACCGAGCTTTCCGAGAAGATTCGCGTGCGCTTTGAAAACCTCGATGGAGTGCCGGACAGCGTGACGGTGGTGAAGCCATGACGACGAAGCCGACGTGGACACGCAAGGATCTGGTGGGCCTCGACTCGCTGTCGGCCGAGGAAATCACGCTGCTTCTCGATACGGCGAAGGCGTTCAAGGGAGTCGGCGAGCGGAACCTGAAGAAGGTGCCGGCGCTGCGTGGCAAGACACTCGTCAATTTCTTCGTCGAGCCGAGCACGCGCACGCGCACGTCGTTTGAACTCGCGGCGCTGCGATTGAGCGCGGACGTCATCAATGTCTCCGCCACCGTCTCCAGCTTGAAAAAAGGGGAGACGCTGAAGGATACGGCAAAGAATTTCGAGGCGTTGCTCGCCGACATCATCGTCATCCGCCACAGTTCACCGGGTGCGGCGCAGTTTCTCGCAGAGCGGCTGGATGCCAGCGTGATCAATGGCGGTGACGGTGCTCACGAACATCCGACGCAGGGACTTCTCGACGTCTTCACGATGCGCGAGCGATTTGGGGGCATCGAAGGGCTGAAGGTCGCGATCGTCGGCGACATCCTTTTCAGCCGGGTGGCACGCTCGAATGTTCATGCGCTGGTGAAGCTCGGCGCGGAGGTGACGCTGGTTGGGCCGACGACGCTGGTTCCGAAATCGCTGGAATCGCTTGGCGTGCGGGTGACGCACCGTCTCGACGACGTGCTGGAAACGACGGACGTGATCAACCTCCTGCGCATTCAGCACGAGCGGCAACGAAAGGAATATTTCCCGAGTCTTGGCGAATACACCGCGCTGTTCGGGCTCACGAAGGCACGGGCGGCGCGCTTGAGGCCCGACGCGCTCATCATGCATCCGGGACCCATCAATCGCGGCGTGGAAATTGACAGCGATGTTGCCGATGGCAGCCGCAGCGTGATTCTCGAACAAGTGACCAACGGCGTCGCGGTGCGCATGGCGGTGCTTTACTTCTGCGCCGGAGGAGCGGGCGTGCAGGCATGAAAGAGTTGAAGATTACCGGCGGACGGATCATCGATCCGGCCAATCAGCGCGACGAGGTGGCGGATCTTTTCATCCGCGACGGGAGGATCGTGGAGGAGGTTTCCGCGGATGCGGAGGTGATCGATGCGAAGGGGCTCGTGGTGGCGCCGGGGCTGATCGATCTTCACGTGCACCTCCGCGAGCCCGGGCAGTCGCACAAGGAGACCATTGGCAGTGGAACGGCGGCCGCGGCGGCCGGGGGATTCACCTCGGTGGTTTGCATGCCGAACACGAGTCCCGTCGCGGACAATCCGGCGACCGTCCGGTGGATTCACGAGCGGGCGGAGCAGGTGGCGAAGGTGAATGTGTTCTGCACCGGCGCGATCACGAAGGGACTTGCCGGAGAGGAACTCGCGCCCATTGGTTCGTTGAAGAATGCGGGCGTCGTCGCGATTACCGACGACGGCCACTGCGTGCAGAGCCACGAGGTGATGCGGCGTGCTCTCGAATACGCGCGGATGTTTGACCTGCCGCTGCTCGACCATTGCCAGGACTACAGCCTTGTGGCCGACGGTGTGATGCACGAAGGCGAATGGAGCGTGCGGCTCGGCCTGCCCGGCTGGCCGCGCATTGGCGAGGAAATCATCGTCATGCGCAACATCATGCTCTCCGAGCTTTGCGACGTGCCGATCCATTGCCAGCACATGAGCTCCGGGGGGAGCGTGCGGCTGCTGCGCGAGGCGCGGGCGCGCGGGGTGAAAATTTCGGGGGAGGTTTGCCCGCACCATATCGCGCTGACGGACGAATGTCTCAAGACCTACGATTCGAATTTCAAGATGAACCCGCCGCTGCGCACGGAGCGGGATATCGAGTTGCTCCTCGAGGGCATTGCGGACGGGACGATCGACATTCTCGGGAGCGACCACGCGCCGCATGCGGCCTACGAAAAGGAGGTCGAGATCGATCATGCGCCGTTTGGAATTCTCGGTCTCGAAACGGAATTTGGCGCGTTCTGCGACATCCTCGTCCACAAGCGGAAGGTCGTCGATCTTCCGCGCCTCATCGCGCTCCTCACGATGAATCCCGCAAAGCTGCTGAAGCTCGATCGCGGCACGTTGAGCACGGGGGCGGTTGCGGACGTGACGTTGATCGATCCGGACCTCGTCTGGACCTACGATGTGGGCGAGACGTTCTCGCTTTCGCGAAACACGCCGTTCCACGGCTGGGAATTCCGCGGGCGCGCGGTGCGCACGATCGTTGCCGGGGAGACGGTCTGGAAGCTTTAGGATGAGTTGTTTCGAAGTGCAGGCCACCGTCGGTGGCGCGAGGGCGGGGCGGCTGACGACGCGTCGAGGGGTGGTGGAGACGCCGGTGTTCATGCCGGTCGGCACGCAGGCGACCGTGAAGGCGATGACGCCGCACGAGCTGCGCGAGGTCGGTGCGCAGATCATTCTCGGGAATACCTACCATCTTCACGTGCGTCCCGGAGAAGAACTCATTCGCGACCTCGGCGGGCTGCACCGCTTCATGCAATGGGACGGGCCGATTCTCACGGACAGCGGAGGATTCCAGGTTTTCTCGCTGGCGAAGATTCGCCGCGTGACGGAGGAGGGGGTGCATTTTCAAAATCACCTCGACGGCTCGCCGACGTTCATCGGGCCGGAGCAGTCGATGGCGATTCAGCAAAAGCTCGGATCGGATGTCGTGATGCTGTTCGACGAATGCCCGCCACACCCGTGCTCGCATTCCGACGCGGAGACGAGTCTTGGTTTGACCCTGCGCTGGGCACGGCGCTGCCGGGATTGGTGGGACGCGCAACCGGAGGAGGGGCGTCCGTTGATTTTTGGAATCGTGCAAGGGTCGGCGTATCCGGATTTGCGGCGACGTGCCGCGGAGGCGCTCGTCGAGATCGGCTTCGACGGTTACGCGATTGGCGGGGTGAGCGTGGGTGAACCGGAGCCGGAGATGTTCGCGGCAGTGGAGGCGGCGGTTCCATTTCTACCGGAAGGGCAGGCGCGATATGCGATGGGACTCGGCACTCCGAAGCAGGTGGTCGAGATGATCGCGCGCGGCGTGGACATGATGGACTGTGTGCTGCCGACGCGTCTGGCGCGCAATGGCACCGCCTTTACCGGGACGGGAACCTTGAATTTGAAGAATGCTCCGTTTGCCCGTGACGAGAGCCCGATTGAAGAGGGGTGCACCTGCTACGCGTGCCGGCATTTCACGCGGGCCTACGTGCGGCATTTGATCAAGGCGGAGGAAATTCTCGGGCTGCGGCTCATTTCGATCCACAACCTGCATTTCTACCTGCATCTCGCGAAGCGGGCGCGGGCCGCCATTCTTGATGGCACCTTCGAGGAGTTTCGACGCGAGACGGTTTCCCGACTGGAAGCGTAGGGTGGCCGGTTGAGGTTGCCATGGGGAGAACCGGTTGCGCATAATGGCCGGCTCTCATGCGAAAGCGAATCCCCACCCTCACTGCCATGGCCGCCGCAATGCTCGGCGGTTTTTCACCCCTGGTCGCCGCCGATTGGAAGCCGGCGGAAGCCCCCATCATGACGCCTTGGGCGGAGGAGGTGGACCCGGAGGCCCCTCATCCGGAGTATCCCCGGCCCCAGCTCGTCCGGCCGGAATGGAAGAACCTGAACGGACTTTGGAAATACGCGATCACGCCGAAGGGCCAGGAGTCTGCGCCGACGGAGTGGGATGGCGACATTCTTGTGCCGTTCCCCATCGAGTCCGCGCTGTCCGGCGTTGGCAAACGCGTGAGCCCGGATCAATTGCTCTGGTATCGCACGGAGTTTGAGGCGCCCGAGGTGAAGGACGGGCAGAAGCTCATGCTGAATTTCGGCGGGGTCGACTGGCGCGCGACCGTCTTCGTGAACGGAAAGGAAGTGGGCTCGCATGAGGGCGCGCATGCTCCGTTTGGCCTGGACATCACGGATGCGTTGAAGAAAGAGGGGCCGCAGGAGCTGGTGGTGCGGGTGTGGGATCCGACCGATTTCGGCTCGCAGCCTCGTGGCAAGCAGATCCACAACCCGCACGGCATCTGGTATACACCCGTGACGGGCATCTGGCAGACGGTCTGGCTCGAACCGGTGGCGAAGAACGCCGTTACCGGAATCAAGGTGGTGCCGGACATCGATGCGAAGACCGCGACGATCACCGTCAATACACCTGCCGAGGAGGAGGTCAGCCTCACGGTTCTCGACGGGGACAAGGAAGTCACGACGGCATCCGGCAAGACGAATGCACCGATCACGATCTCGCTGCCCAATCAGAAGCTGTGGTCGCCGGATGATCCGTTCCTCTATGGGCTGAAGATCAAGACCGGTGCGGACGAGGTCGACAGCTATTTCGGCATGCGGAAGATCTCGATGAAGAAGGACGAAAAGGGCGTTCCGCGCATGGCGCTCAACAACGAGATCCTCTTCCAATACGGTCCGCTGGATCAGGGTTGGTGGCCCGACGGCCTTTACACGGCACCCACCGACGAGGCGCTCAAATACGACCTCGAGATGATCAAGAAGTATGGCTTCAACATGCTTCGCAAGCATATCAAGGTCGAGCCGCTGCGCTGGCACTACTGGTGCGACAAGCTGGGCATCATGGTCTGGCAGGATCAGTCGAGCTTCATGCAGACCGGGCAGAACCACCAGGTGCAGGGTGGACAGCCCGACGACATCGAGGTCACCGAGGAGACCGCGGAGATTTACAAGCGCGAGCTGAAGGAAATGATCGACCTGCTGCAGGCCACGCCGTCGATCGTTGTGTGGGTGCCCTTCAACGAAGGCTGGGGCCAGCACAACACGAACGAGATTCTGAAGTGGGTGAAGGAATATGATCCGACCCGCCTCGTTGACGGCCCGAGCGGCTGGGAAGACCGCGGCTACGGCGACATGAAGGACGCGCACATCTATCCGGGGCCCGGCATGTTCCCGGTGATGCCCGATCGCATCTCGGTGCTCGGTGAGTTTGGCGGTCTCGGTTACCCGGTGCAGGGCCATCTCTGGCAGAACCGTGACAACTGGGGTTACCAGAACCTCGATTCGGAGGAGGCGCTTCTCCTTCGCTATCTTGGGATGATGTCGAAGCTCTCCGAGTTGAACAACAAGGGGCTCGCGGCGGCGGTTTACACGCAGATTACCGACGTCGAGGGCGAGGTGAACGGATTGATCACCTACGATCGCAAGGTCGTGAAGCTCTCCCCGGAGAAGCTCGCGCCGGTGCACGCCCGGATGATGAAGGGCGAGTTCAACCAGACGGCGAAGGCGATCGTGCCGGACAGCCGCGAGGAGGGACAGGAGTGGAAATACACCACCGAGAAGCCGGCGGATGACTGGTTCGAGGTGGATTTCGACGATTCCTCGTGGAAGACGGGCAAGGGAGGCTTCGGCTCGAAGGGAACTCCGAATGCCAACATCGGCACGGAGTGGGAGACCTCCGATATCTGGATTCGCCGCACGGTGAACGTCGATCCCTCGAAGGCGAAGTTTCCCGTATTCACGGTTCACTTCGACGATTCGATGGAGCTCTATGTGAACGGAAAGAAGGTCTGGGAAAATGGCAGCCGGACCCTCGACTACGAGGACGTGCCGTTCAACCAGGCGGCAAAGGAAGCCTTCAAGCCCGGCGAGAATGTAATCGCGATCCACGCCCACGAGCTCGGCGGCGATCAATATGTCGACTGGGGAATCGGAGACCTGGACTTCGAAGCCCAGTAACTCGAGGCTTCACAAAGAAGGCGGCTGCTCACAAGGCAGCCGCCTTTTTTCGTGCGGGATCCAGCTGGTTCTCTGGCGCTGAGGCATCCGGCATAACGTGGCGAAATCCCGTTCGTGTGGGAACAGACCGGCAGCGCAGGGGGGAATCCGGACAAAAGAAAAACGGCGGAGATTGCTCTCCGCCGCTTTCAAAGAGTTTGAAGTATCCCTTAGAGAGAAGGTGAGCGCTGGTAGTCGCGCACGTAGTTGTAACGGGTCTCGAAGCCAAGCTCCGGCGGGAACTCCGCATATCCGCAGTGGATCCACGGAATGTCGCTCTTGTAAGGCGGACGGTAGCTGCCCTTGTAGGTCGGGAACGGGAAGAGGGCGACCTCATAGACACCGAAGCCGAGACGCGCGAGAGAGCGACCGACGCCACGGATGACTCCGTAGCTCCACATGGCCGAGTTGCCGTCCTTGTAGTTCACTTCGGTCATCGAGGTGATCAGCTCCGTCGGACCAAAGGCGATGTTGGCAAGGCCGCGGCCGAGCTTGCGAGTCGGGCCGTATTCAGAGGCCGGCGGGGACTGGATGTCAGCAAAAGCAACCGAAGCGCCGACGGCGAGGGTCAAGGCAATGAGGGCGGGAAACTTCATATCTGGAAACGCTTTTTACGCGCAGGCGCGGAATGGGTGCAAGCGTTTTAATCAGAGCAGGCGGGTGATTTTGAGCCGATCAATTCCGAAAGATGGGCGGATGCGGCCGAGGCCAGCCCGGAAAGCGAGTAACCGCCTTCCAGCACGGAGATCACCCGCCCGTCGCAGCATTCCGCAGCGACCTCGAGAACGGCGCGGGTGAGCGCGGCGAAATCCTCGTCCTCGAGGCGGAAGAAGCCCAGAGGGTCGCCGATTCGCGAGTCGAATCCCGCCGAGAGAAGAATCAATTGCGGGCGGAACTTGCGGACCGCCGGAAGGAAGGTGTCGAGAAACGCGCCAACGATCTCCTTTCGACCCGCACCGGCGCGGAAGGGGCGGTTGATCGTGAATCCTTCGCCGCGCCCTTCGCCGGATTCCGACGCCGCGCCGGTCCCGGGATACCAGGGACTTTGGTGCGTGCTGCAAAAGAGGACCGTGTCGTCGGTGTAAAAGATGTCCTGCGTGCCATTCCCGTGATGAACGTCCCAATCCAGAATCGCGACGCGGTCCAACCCGTGAACGGACTGTGCGTGGCGCGCGGCGATGGCGACGTTGTTGAAAATGCAGAACCCCATCGCGCGGTCGGGGGTGGCGTGATGACCGGGCGGGCGCGCGGCGCAAAAGGCATTCGTCGCGTCACCGCGCATCACGAGGTCCACGACGTTGAGCACGCCGCCGACGGCGTTCAGCGCGATCTCTCCGGACTTCCGGCAGACGCTTACATCGCCGTTGGCGAGCGACCTCGCGCCGCCGGCGATCTCTTCGAGCACGTTCTCCACGTATTCCTCCCGATGTGCAGTCCGCACTTCCTCGAGCGTGGCGGGGCGTGGGGCAACGCGGAGACAACGCTCCGTGAGCCCGGTGGCTTCGAAGGCGGTGATGAGCGCATCGAGGCGCTCCGGCGCCTCCGGGTGATGCAGATCGGTTTCGTGTCCCTTGAAAAGAGGGTCAAGAAGCAGCGCGGTGGACATCAGTCGGGGTAGGCGGAGCTGTTGGCGGCCTGCATGACGTCGACCCAGATCGGCAGCGCCAGATCGGCGCCATAACCGCCGGGAAGGATGGTTCTTGGCTGGTCAAATCCCACCCAAACGCCGCACGTCAGTGATTTGGTGAATCCGATGAACCACGCATCGCGAAATTGATCGGTCGTTCCGGTTTTTCCGCCCGCCCTTTTGCGCAATCCGAGCGCGCGGGCGTTCGAGGCGGTGCCGCGCGTGACGACGTCTTCAAGGATGGAGGTCGTCATTTCGGCGGCCTTGGGATCGAGGAAGCGAATGCGGCCGTGGGTGGCCTGGAAAAGGACGTTGCCGTCGGAGTCGGTGATCTTTTCGATGAGATAGGGCTGGAGCCGGATTCCGCCGGTCGCGAACGCAGTGTAGGCGGCGGTGAGGTCCTTGAGCGTGGTTTCGAAACTCCCGAGGCAGATGGACGGAAAGCGCGGAATGTCCCACGCGAGGCCGGCGCGTTCCATCGTGTCGGCGACGGCGTCGAGTCCCGCCCGGAGCCCCACGCGGACGGTCGCGGTGTTGCGGGAATCGCGAAGCGCTTCGGAAACGCGAATGGTTCCCCGGTATTTGCGGTCGGAGTTTGCGGGATCGTAGCTGCCGAGTTCGCGGGGGATTTCGTTGCGCCGCAGACGGTCGTCGGAAACACGATCGGAGGGCTTCACGCCTCGTGAAAAGGCGGTGGCAAACACGAACGGCTTGGCCGTGGAGCCGATGGGCCGCCTCGCTTCGAACGCGCGATGAAAGCGGCTCGAGGAGAGGTCGCGCCCACCAACGATCGCCCGGATTCCGCCCGAGCGATTGTCGATCGCCAGCAGGGCGCCCTGCAGGGTGTCGCCATTGGCGCGAAATCCCGGTCGTTTTTCGATCTGCTCGAGCCGCCGCTTCAGCGCGCGCTCGGCTTTCGCCTGCAGGTCGGGATCGATGGTCGTGTAGATGTTCAGTCCTCCCTCGGCCACCCGGTCCTCCGGCAGCACGAGGGAGAGTTCGCGGCGGATGGTTTCCATCGCCCAGTTGGCCTGCGGCGTGGAAGAGGGCTTCGGCGCGAGCACGATTTTTTCCTTCAGCGCGTCGGCGAGCTGGGCGGCGTCGATCAGGCCCACTTCGTGCATGCGATGGAGCACAACGTCACGTTCGCGGATCGAGGCTTCGTAGTTGTTGAAAGGCGAGAAATTCGACGGACTGCGGATCAGCCCGGCGAGCAACGCCGCCTCGGAGAGCGTGAGGCGCGAGGCGGGTTTCCCGAAATACGCGCGGCTCGCCGTGTCGACTCCGTAGTAGCCCGAGCCGAAGTAGATGCGATTCATGTAGGCTTCGAGGATTTCCTCCTTCGTCAGCTCGGTCTCGATGCGAAACGCGAGCGCGGCCTCGATGAGCTTGCGATGCAGGTTGCGGCCGCCGAGCGGGAAGCTGTTGCGCGCGAGCTGCTGGGTGATTGTTGACCCGCCTTCGCGAATGCCGCCGAGCAGCAGGTTGCGGACAATGGCCCGCGCGATGCCGATGGGGTCGATTCCGTGATGGCTGTAAAACCGGGTGTCCTCGCGAGTGATGAGCGCATTCACGAAGTGGTTCGAGATGCGGTCGAACGGCGCGACGACGCGGTTTTCCCCCTCGAGCCGGCTGTAGAAATTCCCATTGCGGTCGAACACCGCCGAGCGTTGCGGCATGTTGCGGATGCCGCGAAGATCGAAGGTCAGCGCCCAGGCGTAATAGAACGCTCCAACGAGGGCCCACAGAGCCAGCGCGGCGATGCCGAGCTTGAGGAAAATTCGAAGGCGCGAAAACCTGCGCCGCCGACGCGGGACGGGCCGTCCGCGGTGTGGGCGGCTCAAGCGTCGTCGGGAACTCGCACGTTTGCTGGAAGTCTTTCTCCGCGCGGGCACTTGCGCAGGTTAATTGCGGACTCCATAAATGCCAGTGAAGACGGCGTGAGAAACTTGTGAAGATTCAGATCCTGACCCTGTTCCCCGGCATCTGCCACGGCGTGCTTGGCGAAAGCATGCTCAGGCGCGCGCGGGAGCGCGGCCTCGTGACGGTCGAGGCCCTGGATCTGCGGGAATGGGCGGAGGGGCGCCATCGCGTGACCGACGACATGCCCTATGGCGGCGGCCCGGGAATGGTGATGAAGGTGGAGCCGATTTTTCGCGCACTGTCGGATTTGCGCGGCCCGCAGACTAGGGTCGTGCTCATGACGCCGCAGGGCAGGAAGTTCGATCAGTCGATCGCGCGCGAATATTCGCGCGTCGAGCATCTCATTTTGATCTCCGGTCATTACGAAGGCGTGGACCAGCGTGTGGCGGACCATCTCGTCGACGACGAGCTCTCGATCGGCGACTACGTGCTTACCAACGGAGCACTGGCGGCGCTCGTTGTGACCGATGCCATCGTGAGGTTGCTTCCGGGAGTGCTCGGCGACGCGGAATCCGCGGTGCAGGATTCCTTCACCAGCCATTTGCTCGACCATCCGCATTACACGCGGCCCGAGACGTTTCAGGACTGGAAGGTGCCGGAGGTGCTGTTGTCGGGCAATCACGCCGCCATCGAAAAATGGCGGAGGGAGCAGGCGGAGAGGCTTACGCGCGAGAGACGCCCCGATCTGCTGCGCTGATCTCTTGCGGACCAACCGCTAGCGCGCGGCACTTTGTTGGAATGGTGCTCGCGTCCGCGCGTTTGCAGGCGTTGAGGCATTCAATCGCGTCGCGCAACGTCCGCCGATCCATTGCACCCGCGCCTCGGGGAGCATGCTGCCGGCCATCGTCGAGACGGCATCGAGTCCGTCCGGGTGGTGCAGACAGCGGAAAATCGGGCTGGCGGGATTCGAACCCACGACCTCCTCGTCCCGAACGAGGCGCTCTACCAAGCTGAGCCACAGCCCGTGAAATGGGAGGCGAACTATGCGTGGAAAGTGCGCACCGCGCAAGCGGAGATTCGAGGGAGGGCGGGAATTCGATGCTTGCGTCAAGATATTGCGGCCAATCATTCTCGCCGACCTCATGGTCCGTTCCGACAATCGCAGTGCCTCCGAACTCCGTAAAATCCACCTCGAACCGGGGGTGGCGCCCCATGCGATGGGGTCCGTGCTGATCTCCGCAGGCAATACCAAGGTCATCTGCGCGGCGACCGTCGACGAAAACGTTCCCCGGTGGATGCGCGAGCAAAATGTCACCGGCGGCTGGATCACGGCCGAGTATTCGATGCTGCCTTACTCGACGCTTACGCGGAAGCCGCGCGACATTTCCAAGGGCAGGCTGGACGGACGCAGCACCGAGATTCAGCGGTTGATCGGCCGCTCGCTGCGGGCGGTGGTGGATCTGGAGGCACTCGGGCCGCGCACCCTCTGGGTGGATTGCGACGTGCTGCAGGCGGACGGAGGCACGCGCACGGCGGCGATCACCGGTGCGGCGGTGGCGGTGGTGCTTGCCTGCCGGGAACTGGTGGCGGCGGAGAAAATCCCGGCATTGCCGATCAAACAACGCGTGGCGGCGGTGAGCGTCGGGATCGTGAATGGGGAGGTGCTGCTGGATCTCGATTATGCCGAGGACCGCGACGCCTCCGTGGACATGAACCTGGTCATGACCGAGAACCTCGAATTCGTCGAGTTGCAGGGATCGGGGGAGGAGGCGACATTTTCGCCCGACCAGCTTTCCGCCATGCTCGAGCTCGGCCGGGCCGGCATTACGCAATTGCTCGACATCCAGGCGGCGTTGCTCGCAAATACCGGATCGAATTAACCGGCGCTCTTCTGAAAAACCACTTGACCCGAACAGGGTGAGCGCGGATTCTCACCCTTCCTCAAATCCAATTTTATGGCTAGACAGTGTGAAATTACAGGCGCGAAGCCCTCGCGTGGATCAAAGATCCACCGCCGTGGTCTCGCCAAGAAAAAAGGCGGCATCGGAATGCACGTCACCAAGGTAGTGCCGCGCGAGATTTCCCCGAATCTTCGCAAGAAGCGCGTCTGGGTGCCTGAGCTCAAGAAATACGTCACTGTAAAAGCGACGGCTCGCGCGTTAAAGACCTTGTCGAAAAAGGGCGCTTACGCCACGCTCAAGGAAGCAAATCTCATTTAATTCCCCTCAACGAACAAACCTCCACCAACCCACGAACCATGCCATTCAGTGTAAACAGCAAAAAGTCCGGCAAAACCTACTATCTCCATCATCGCTTGCAAAAGCTGCGTGGCGGACAGGAAGTGACCCTTTATTACTTCGCAGGCACTCCGGGTGAGGGGGCTCTCGATGAACTGCCGGCCGGCTACGAAGTTTCCGAAAACGAGAAGACGGGTCTTCCGCTCCTCAAGAAGAAGCGCTAAGAGGCTTTTTCCAATTTCCCGAAAGCGCCTTCGCCAGCCCGGTGAAGGCGCTTTTTTATGCCCGGGGGTGGGCCTTGTCGTAGGCCTTTTTCAACCGATCCGTGGTTACGTGAGTGTAGATCTGGGTGGTCGAGAGGCTGGAATGCCCAAGCAGTGTCTGCACACTTCGCAGGTCGGCGCCGTGATCGAGCATATGGGTCGCAAAACTGTGGCGCAGCTTGTGCGGGCTCGTGGTGGCGGGCAGGCCGACCTGACGGATGTATTTCTTCATGCGGTCCCAGATCGACCGGGTCGTGAGCCGGCGGCGGGATTTGTTGATGAAGAGCGGCCCCGAGTGAACTCCGGCCGCCTGGCGGTAGTGGGAAATCGCCTGCAGGGCGGGGGCGCCAATGGGGCAGACCCGCTCCTTGGATCCTTTGCCGACCACCCGGAGCGTCTCCGAGAACGGATCGACGTCATTGACGTTCAAGGAGGCCAGTTCGGAGATGCGCAGCCCGCTCGAGTAAAGGACCTCCAGCATGGCTGCGTCGCGAAGGGGCACCCAGGACGGAGCCTGCTTCTCGAGCGGAGCATTCAACGGTGCCGCCAGCAGCTCCTCGACCTGCTTCAAGGTTAAAAATTCAGGCAATCGTTTCTCTGCCTTTGGCAGAATAACCGACTTCAAGACGTTGACTGGCAGTCCTTTGCGTTCGAAAAGGAATTTGTAGAAACTACGCAGGGCTGCGAAGGCGAGGCGGATGGATGCGCGGGATCGATCGGCCTTCATGAGCTCGAGGAGGAAGGCGCGGAAGTCGTCGGCGGTGGCTGCGCGCCAGCTGATTCCGGGGCGAAATTGCCGGAACTGTTCCAGCGCGTGACGGTAGTTGATGACGGTGCGCGGGGAGGCATTTCGCTCGCCTTCGAGGTATTCGAAAAACGCCTCCGCCAAGGGGTCGCGCGGGGATGGCATGGGGATGTTCTAACGCACCAGCAGGTGGAACGCGAGACACCGGTCAGGCCGGGATGCGGCCCATCGGTTCGCCGAGAGGAGGCTGCGGAGTATCCGTGACCTCGCCGTGTCTGGCGGAGTTGCGAACAAACTTCAGCGTCGCCGAGCGGGTTTCCACCCCATCCGGCGAGGTGGCAACGATGGGAATCTCGAAGTCGCCATCGGGAAACACGAAGTGGTAGCGGAAGGTGCCGTCGGGATTGAGCGCGATGGGCTTGCCGCCAATGGTGACCTTCGCCTTCGGGTCCGTGCCGCCGTAGAAAATCACCTCGGCATTTACGTGCATGTAAAAGCCGCGCTGGGAGGAGAAGGAACTCACAGATTCCGAGGCGCCACTCCAGCTCGCGAGGTTTTCCGCCGAGAACCAGCTCGAGACTTCGCCGCTGCTCCAGCTGGAGAGGGCGGCGCCGGCCCAGCTCGACTGGATTTTCTGCATCCAGCTCGTGAGGGAGCCGAGGGCCGCGAGAGCGGCGCTGGTTTCTGCACCCCAACTGGAACCCCCCGCGGCGCTCCAGCTGAAATTTTCCGTCTGCATCCAGCTGCCGGCGGCGACGGACGGGAACGTCCAGCTCGATTCGGCGCCCCAGCTTGTCTCCCCGGCCAGCATCCAGCTTGCCATGCTCATCCAGCTGGTGATCGCGCTGGTCGCCCAGCTGGAAAGCTCGGTGATGCCCCACGAGGTGAGCATTTCGCTCGAGGGGACCAGCGTCACGCCGCTGAACAGGCTGGAGGTCGAGGAGACGGCCTTGTGAAACTCCGCGAGAAATTCGCTGGCACCGGCCGAGCTGAGTTTCTCGGCGAGGTAGCCGCGAATGCTTTTTTCGATATCCGCCGAGCTGAGCGCGCCGCTGGTGAGTTGCTCGAGAAAATCGGAACCGAGCAGGGTTTGAAGGAGAAGTTTCTGATCCTCCGTGAGCAGCGAGGGAAGGCCCAGGGCCCCGAAGGCTTCGAAATCACCGGCCCGCTGCATCGCGGCAACGGCTGCAAGGAGGTCATCACCGGATTCCCGCGCGGCCTGCAGATTGTCGATCAGGCGCTGGAAGCTGAGATGAAAGGGAAGGGTCGCGAAGTCGAAGGCTTCGGAGGCGGAAACGCCTTCCGGAGGCGTGGTCGTTGGCTCTGAACGGGCGATCGACTGCCATTGACCGGCGCGATAGTAGCCGAGCTCGACGTAGTATTCCGTGCCTGCGTGCTTGACGGGGAGATACCAGTTTCGGGTTTCGAACGAGACGGTGATCTCGCTCTCGACCTCGTCATTCGCCGTGCAGGCGCGCAGGTAACACGGGCCGCCGGGGTGCTTGGAAATATCGATGTCCCAATAGGTGAAGAGCCGGTGTGGCTCCTGCGCGACGAGGAACAGAATCTCCTCGCCGTAGCTTCGCGGCAGCTCGCCGAGGTCGTGATAGTCGCGGGGTGAGGTGCCGCCGGAAGTGGCGGTTTCCTCGACCGTTTCGTCGGGGACGTTGCGCAAGGTGAATCCCTTGTCTTCCGTTTCGCTGGATTTTGATTTTCGCGGCATCAGTCGTTCGGTCGAGATTCGGGACTGCGTCTCTCTGCCAAGTTGCACCCCGAGGTTTGTTCGACAAGGCAATTCTTGTGCCATTCGTGGCAATCCCTCTCCACACCACTTGAAATGAGAGGCGTGAAGCTTATTTTTCTCCAGCCATGACACGCTCCGTGTTTTTCCTTTTTTGCCTTGGAATCGTGAGCCTTGCGTCGCTTCCGGCGGGCGCCCGGGAGAGCGAGGCGACCCACGACCTTGCCCGCCAGCTCAGCCGTGCCTTTGGCGATGTTTACGAAAAGGTTTCCCCGGGGGTCGTGGTCATCGAGGCGGAGCAGGTGCCGGCGGATGCGAGAGCCGCGCGGGATCCGTGGGGATCGATGTTTCTGTTCCAGGATCCCTACGGCCGGCGGTTGCCGCGCGGTTACGGTCAGATGAATCAGGGCTCGGGATTCATCATCACTCCCGACGGTTTCATTCTGACGAACAACCATGTGCTGCAGGGGGCTGCAGCCAACAGGATCAAGGTGACCTTGCGCGATGGCCGCTCATTTCCCGGGACGGTGGTGGGCGTGGACCGCATTTCGGACCTTGCCGTGTTGAAGATCGACGCAAGCGATCTGCCGGTTGTGGAATTTGGCGACAGCGACAAGGCGCGGGTCGGCGAGTTTGCCTTTGCGCTCGGCGCTCCGTATGATCTGCGCGACTCGTTCACCTACGGCATCATCAGCGCGAAAGGTCGCACCGATCTCACCGGAAGCCCGTATTACGAGGAGTTCATCCAGACCGACGCGTCGATCAACCCCGGCAACAGCGGCGGCCCGCTGGTCGACATCGACGGAAAGGTGATCGGCGTGAACACTCTGGTGCACGGCCTGGACAGCGGTCTCGGGTTTGCGATTCCGATCAACATGGCCCGCGACATTGCCTCGCAGTTGATCGCGAAGGGGCGGGTGAGCCGTCCGTGGCTGGGTATCAACATCATCGGGGTTTCGGAGTCGCGATACCAGAACGTGCCGGGACTGCCGCAGGGCGTGATCGTGGAGGGGATTCAACCGGGCACGCCCGCCGGTCTTAGCGGGCTGCGTGTGAACGACATCATTACGGCGGTCGACGGGGCGCCGGTGAAGTCCTCGCGCGAGCTTCAGAAGACGATTCTCGGCAAGGAGATTGGCGGGGAAGTGGTGCTCGATGTCTGGCGCAATGGGCGCACGGTGAAGGTGAAGGTGCGCACCGCCGAGAACACCGAGGGCTTGATCCTCGCCGCGCACCGCGCGCCGCAACGGGATGTTTACGAGGACGTATCGACTCCACTTGCCGGCATGCAACTCGAGGAACTCACGGCGGATCAGGCAATCGCCAGGAAAACGCGCGCCGAGCACGGCGTGGTCGTAAAGCATGTCGAGAAAGGGAGCCCGGCCGATGTGGCGGGAGTGAAGGTCGGGGACGTGATCACCGCGGCCGGGAAGCAGCCGGTTCACACGCCCAATGATGTCGCGGATCAGCTCGCCCGGGCCGCGCAAGGGCAGGGCGTCCTGCTGGACATCGAGCGCGAAGGAAACAAGGACTTCGCGATCATCAAACCCTGACGCGATCAGCGCCTTCTGCGAAGCAGCGCCCCGGCAGTCACCATTCCACCTGCGCCCAGCAGGAGCCATGTGGAGGGCTCGGGCACGGGTTGCAGGGCGGAAAGCCCGGAGAACGTCGCGTCCGAAAAGGGGTCATGGAGGGATTTCATCCAACGTTCGTAGCGGGGAATGTAGGTGAACCCACTCACCTCGCCGTATTCCGAATCCCGGCCGGTGCGCCCGAGTCGCGAGACTCCATAGGTGTTGATGCCGATGAGCTTCCATTTTCCTCCCCGCCGGACCCACACCGATCCGCCGCTGTCTCCGGACCCGAGCAGCGCCTCCATCGCCAGTGGCGTGGCGTCTCCCATGCTGCTGAGACGGGGGTCGTAGGGACTGTCGAAGTCGACTTCGAAGAAGCGCCTTTTGGAAAGGTAGCGATCCAGCGCGTTCTGGCCCGCCCGCTTGGTGGCGCGGCTGATTTTCTGGCCCGAGAGCCCGGTTCCGGTAAGCCCGAATCCGACGAAGGTGATGGGGGTGCCGAGGTCGATCTTTTTGCCGTGATAAAGTTGCGCCGGCTTCATGTGGATCTCGCGGTCGAGGAAGATCACCGCGACATCGTTCTTGAGCCGAAAGGGATTGTATCGCGGATGCAGGTTGATGACGCCATTCCGTTCAAAGTGGATGGGGATCGAGCGATGCCCGAACCGGATGCGAACGGCACGTGCCCCGCGCAGACTTGAGTCGTCGAACACATGCGCCGAGCTTAGCAGCCGACCACCGGGAAGCAGGGTGGCGGTGCCGATATCCTTGAAGCTTCCACGGTATTTCACCTGCACCCTGACCACGGATTTGAACGCCCCCTTTTCGCCGAGCCGGCGATATTCGGAGTCCGGCACGTCGTCACGCCGCACGATGGCGGAGGCGTTTGGAGCGGCGAGAATGGCGCCGAGGAAGAGCGCGCAAAATGGCAGGAGAGACCGGGACATCGACGAACTTTGTGAAGCTACGTGAGCAAATCTCCCGCCGCAATGCCCACTTTGACGGCACGAATCGCGGCCGGTTTTTCATGGGCAGGCACGCGGCGCCGTGTGTTATCTTGTGCGGTTTACCGCAATGCAGCCGCACGACCACTCCGCCATACGCATCAAGGGCGCGCGCCAGCACAATTTGAAGAATCTCGACCTGGAGATTCCGCGGAATCGCCTCGTCGTGATCACGGGGTTGAGCGGCTCCGGGAAGTCGTCGCTTGCCTTCGACACGCTCTACGCGGAGGGGCAGCGAAAATACGTCGAGAGCCTGTCGAGCTACGCGCGGCAGTTTCTCGATCAGATGCAGAAGCCGGATGTCGATTACATCGAGGGTCTGTCGCCGGCGATTGCGATCGAGCAACGCACCAGCGGGGCGAATCCGCGCTCGACGATCGCCACGACGACGGAAATTTACGATTACCTGCGGTTGCTCTTTGCGGCGGTCGGGCGTCCGCACGATCCGGTGACCGGCGAACCGGTGGTCCGGCAGACCCCGCAGCAGATTGCGGACGCCATTCTGGCCTGGCCGCAGGGCACGCGGTTCATGTTGCTCGCGCCGTTGGTTGAAAACGAGAGCGGGGAATTTCGGGACGTGATCGAGAAGGCCCGGCGCGAAGGGTTCGTGCGGCTCCGTGTCGATGGCGAAACCATCGAGCTGAATGGCAACGATCCCGTCAAGCTGGACAAGTCGCGACGCCACGTCATCGAGGCCGTGGTGGACCGGTTGATCGTGCGCGAAGGGATCGAGCAGCGGCTCGCGGACTCGATCGAGACTGCGCTGCGATGGGGGGCGAATCGAATGACCGTGTCGCGTCAGGAGCCGGGCGCGGAGGAGTGGGTCGAACAACGGTTTTCCACCGACTACTGCAACCCCTCGACCGGCTTCACGATGCCGCGGCTGACGCCGAAGCACTTCTCCTTCAACAGCCATTTTGGCGCCTGCCCGGCCTGCCACGGCATTGGCACACAGATGTTTTGCGATCCCGAGCTCATGGTCGATCCATCGAAGTCGCTGGCCGAGGGCGCGGTGAAGCCGTGGAAGACCGGAAACAAGCGCATGAAGGCCTACTACGGCGCGTTGCTCGACGGCTTGACCCGCGACTTCGGGGTGCGGGACGACGTGGCGTTCAAGGAGCTGCCGGAGAGTTTCAAGGAGGCGCTTTTTTATGGAACGGGCACGCGCGCGGTGCCATTTCGCATTGGTGCCGGCGGAAAGGTGGTCGAGAAGCCGTTCGAGGGTCTCGTCGCGCAGATGGAACGGCTGCTGGAGAAGAGCGAGAGCGAGTTCACGCGGAATCGCATCCGCGCCTTCATGGGCTGGACGAAATGCGGCGTGTGCCATGGCGCGCGCCTGAGGCCGGAGATTCTTGCGGTGACCGTTCGCGACCGGAGCGGCACGGAGTGGAATGTCCACTCGTTCTGCGAACTGAGCATCGAGCGCGCTCTCGAAGTCGCGAACCAGCTCGAGCTTACCGAGACCGAGCGGCTTGTCGTGGGCGATGTGCTGCGTGAGATCCGGCAGCGCCTTGGATTTCTGAACGAGGTCGGGCTCGGCTACCTGAGTTTGAACCGGGAGAGCGGAACCCTTTCGGGTGGTGAGGCGCAGCGCATCCGCCTGGCGACGCAGATCGGCTCCGGACTTGCCGGCGTGCTTTACGTGCTCGACGAGCCGAGCATCGGGCTGCACCAGCGCGACAATGACCGGCTCATCGCGACGCTTCGAAACCTGCGCGACCTCGGGAATTCCGTGATCGTCGTCGAGCACGACGAGGACACGATTCGCGCCGCCGATCACATCATCGATCTCGGCCCCGGTGCGGGCCCGCGCGGTGGCCGGCTGGTCGCGCAGGGGACGCTGGAGGAGGTGCTGTCCAGTGAGGAATCGCTCACCGCGCAGTATTTGAGCGGGCGGCTGGGGATTCGCGTGCCAAAGATGCGGGTTCCGCCGCGGAAGGACCGGCGCCTTGCCGGGGAGATCGGCGACGGGTGGCTGACGGTTGTTGGTGCCCGCGAAAACAATTTAAAGAACATCCGGGTCGCGTTTCCGATCGGCTGCCTGACGTGCGTGACCGGCGTCTCCGGAAGCGGGAAGTCGACCTTGGTGAACGACATCCTGCGGGCGGCGCTCGCGCGTGATCTCAACGGCGCGAAGGAGAAGCCGGGCGCGCACGACGCCATCATCGGAATGGAGCAGCTCGACAAAGTGGTCGTGATTGATCAAAGCCCCGTCGGACGCACACCACGTTCGAATCCCGCAACCTATTCAGGAGCCCTCGGACCCATTCGCGAGCTGTTTGCCCAGCTGCCCGCGTCGCGGGTGCGTGGCTACAACTCGAGCCGGTTTTCCTTCAACATGAAGGGCGGCCGTTGCGAGCACTGCCAGGGTGATGGATTCATCAAGGTCGAGATGCATTTCCTGGCCGATGTGTATGTCGAGTGCGAGGTCTGTCACGGTCAGCGCTACAACCGGGAGACTCTCGAGATCACCTACAAGGGCCGCAACATCGCGGACGTGCTCGACATGACGATCGACGAGGCGGCGCGATTCTTTCGCAACATACCCGGACTTTCCGACAAACTCGATACGATGCTGCAGGTCGGGCTCGGCTATTTGCGCCTCGGGCAATCGGCGACGACGCTCTCGGGCGGCGAAGCGCAGCGGTTGAAGCTCGCCAGCGAACTCGCGCGACGCTCCACCGGGCGCACAATCTATCTGCTCGACGAGCCGACGACGGGTCTCCATTTCGCCGACATCCACAAGCTGCTCGAGGTGCTGATGAAGCTGCGCGACGCGCGGAATACGCTGATCGTGATCGAACACAACCTCGAGGTGATCAAGACGGCCGACTGGGTGGTGGATCTGGGCCCGGAGGGCGGCGAAGGCGGGGGGGCGATTGTCGCGGAAGGCACGCCGGAGGACATCGCGGCTTGCGAAGCGAGTTACACCGGCCGATACCTGAAACCGATGCTTGGCCGATGAACTGGCGGACTTTCCTGCTAATAGCGCTCGTGAGCTCGTTGAGAGCGGGAACGGCGGAGGACGCCATTGAACTGGCGCGCCATGCGCGGGCGGACGGCATTCCGCAGGCGGCGTTGCACGATCTGCGCGAGGCGCTTGCGGAGGCAAAGGGGGACGAGCGAAGGGCGCTGGCGATCGAGATGGCGCGTTGTCTTCTCGATGCGGATCGGGGCGTCGAAGCCGTGGCCGTGCTGGAGCAGTTCGAGCCGACTCCGGAGGTGGTGTTCTGGCTGGCTCAGGCGCAGGCCCAGGCGGGCAATCCGCGCGGGGCGCTGGAGAATTACAGGAAGGTCGCCGGGATGGGGGATCCGGAGCTTGCGGCGGACGCCGTTTACGGAAGCGCGCAGATGCTCGACGCACTCGGACGCTCGGAAGAGGCCATTGCGCGCTACGACACGGTAACGGGGCGATGGAGCAATGCGGCGCGACTGGATGCGGCGGCTCTGTTGATTACCCTCGGAAAACTCGATGAGGCGAGAGACCGGCTCGAGTTGGTGGAGAGTCCCAATCGGCGGGACGCCGACTACCTGCGCTATCTCGAGGGACGGCTCGCGCTTGAGGTGGGCGACGAGTCGGTTGCGTCCACGGCGTTTTCCAACTTCGGCCCCCGCAATCGCCGGCTTGCCGCGGGTGCGGTGATTGGCGAGGCGGATGCGGATCTGCGTGCCGGCAATCCAGCGGCGGCCGAGCGACGGCTCGAGGCGTTTATTCAGCAGAATCCGCGCACGCCATGGCTTGGCGAGCTTTTTGCCAAGATGCAGGAGGTGAGGGAGCATCGGGCCGATCCCTCGAACGCGGCGCTGAAGCGATGGGAGAATGACCGCGAGAACGGCCAGCGATCAGCCTATGCGACGTTCTATCTCGCGCGTTCGGACGAAGCATCGGGTCGCACGGATCGGGCGATTCGGACCTACCAGGAGTTTCTGGCACAACACAGAGAACACCCGCTTCGAAGCGAGGCGACGGTGCGTCTGGTAGGCCTGCTTCTGCGGGAGCGACGGCTTGAGGACGCGGTGAGGGCGCTGGAGGGTTCCGAGCTGGCGGCGACCGACTCGAACGTGCGAGGCCGGCTGCGATTCGTGCGGGCCGGAACGCACTATCTTGCCGGAAACTACGCCTCGGCGGCGCAGCATTTTATTCGGTCGGCCGAATACAACCCCGAACTCGAAGTGGTCGCCAGTGCCAATGCCGCGCTTTGCGCGATGCTTGCCGGGGACGAGCCCCTTGCCGAGCGGATGGTCGCCAAGCTGCGCGAGTCGAGTCCGGAACTGGCGGCCCGGCTGGAGCTCGAGCGTGCGTTTCTCGCGGCGGCGGCGGGAAATCCGGACAGCGGCGAAGAGCTGGCATGGCTCGCCGATCGGGCGACGGATCGTTCGATGCGCTCGGCGGCGTTGATGGCACTGGCGGAGTGGCGATGGGAGCAGGGCGACCTCCGGGGGGCGCGGCAGGAGCTGCGAAGAGTTTCGAACCAGAATCCGCAGAAGGGGTATTTCTCGGTGTTTGCGGCGGATGACGGCTCGGAGGCCGCCGCGGACCAGGTGGCCGAGGAGGCGCGGAGATTCCTGACGTCGAATCCCGACTCACCGCACAAGCCGGATGTTCTGATGAAATGGGGAGAGGTGCTTGGACGGAAGGGCGATTTTCGCGGGGCACGGGTGAAATTCGAGGAGGCGGCTCGTGCGACTTCCGATCCCAGCCAGCGGCGGAGCGCTTTGTTTCTCGCGGCGCGGTCTGCAGCCCGCAGCATGAGCCCCGACCAGCTTCAGGAGGCGCTGCTGCTTTACGAAGAAGTGGCCACCGGGGACGATCACACTCTGGCTCCGCAGGCGCGCCTCGAGCAGGCGACTCTGCAGAGTGCATTGGGGCGTCCCGATGACGCGGTGAGGCTGCTCGACAATGTGATCGCCTCCACGAAGGATCCGCGCATCCGGTTTGCCGCCATGCTGAAGAAAGGCGAGACTCTGGCCGCCGGGGACGCGAAGCAGACTGCGGATGCCATCAAGGTCTTCGAAGCGGTGGCTGCGGATGAGGCCGCGCGTCCGGCCGAGCGCAACGAGGCGTTGACCCGCGTCGCCGAGGCGAATGTAAAGCTCGATGATTTCGACGCGGCGCTGGCGGCTTATTACGAGGTGCTGAATGCCCCGCGCGACGACCAGCCCGAGTATTTCTGGTATTACAAGGCGGGGTTCGACGCGGCGCGATTGCTCAAGGACCGCGACCGCTTCAAGGAGGCTGCGGCCATTCTGGAAAAGATGGCGGAAGTTGACGGACCTCGCGCTGAGGAGGCCCGCGAGCAGGTAAAGAGCTTGCGACTCCAGAACTTCATCTGGGAGGATTGAGATTTTCCAAAATGCCAAAGACCGACCACATCAAGCTCTTCATTCCCGGCCCTGTCGAAATTTCTGAAAAGACCTATCGCGCCATGACGCGGCCCATGATCGGGCATCGCAGCGGCGACTTCAAAAAGCTCTACGCGGGGATTCAGCCGCGTCTGCAGACGCTCTTTGGAACGAAGCAGCCGGTGTTCATTTCCACTTCGTCCGCCTGGGGCGTGATGGAGGGCGCCATCCGGAACCTCGTCGGCAAAAAGGTGCTCAACTGCATGTGCGGCGCGTTTTCCGACAAGTGGTTCGACGTGAGCAAACGCTGCGGCAAGGAAGCAGAGGCGCTCAAGGTCGAGTGGGGTCAGCCGATCCTGCCGGAGCAGGTGGATGCCGCGCTCGCGAAGGGCGGCTTCGATGTGGTGACCCTGATTCACAACGAGACGTCGACCGGCGTGCGCAATCCGTTGAAGGAAATCGCCGAGGTCGTTCGCAAGTATCCCGACGTCCTGCTGGTGGTCGACACCGTTTCGTCCTTCTCGACCGAGGCGATTCCGATGGACGAACTGGGCATCGACGTGCTGCTCACGGGCAGCCAGAAGGCGCTTGCCCTGCCGCCGGGCATGGCGCTGTTCAGTGTTTCGGAGCGGGCTTTCGAGCGCGCGGCGACGATCAATGACCGCGGGTATTACTTCGATTTCATCGAATTCAAGAAGAACCAGGAGCAGGACATGACTCCGAGCACGCCGGTGATTCCGCACATCTACGCGCTCGAGTCGAAGCTCGACGACATTTTCGCGGAAGGGCCGGAGGCTCGTTACGCCCGCCATGCGAAGTTGAACGGCATTGTTCACGAATGGGTGAAGGCGCGTGGATTCGAGTTTTTCGCCGCGGAGGGCTACCGCTCCGTGTCGCTCACCTGCGTGAAGAACAATCGCGAGATCGACGTCGCCGAGTGGATCAAGCGCCTGCGCGAGAAATACCACTGCGTGATCGACGGCGGCTACGGCAAGATCAAGGGCGCGACATTCCGCATTTCGAACATGGGCGACGAGACGGAGGAGACGATCACGGAGCTCCTCGGCTGGCTCGACGACACGATCCCGGCCTGAGTCTCGCAAACAAGCCGCAAGGGGAATAACGCCGGCGGCCGGTGCATTGACCCCCCGCCGGCCCGGTGTTATTCAGACCGATTCCTCGATGAGCGATTACAAGAACACGCTGAATCTTCCAAAGACGGACTTCCCGATGAAGGCCGCGCTGACCGAGCGCGAGCCGCAACGGCTGGCAAAATGGGAGGCCGACGGGCTGTATGCGAAGATTCAGGAACGGCGCAAGGACGCGCCGTTGTTTGTGCTGCACGACGGGCCGCCGTTTGCGAACGGCGACGTCCACATGGGCACCGCGCTGAACAAGGTGCTCAAGGACTTCATCGTGAAGTCGCGGTCGATGCTTGGTTTTCGCGCCCCCTACGTTCCCGGCTGGGACTGCCACGGCCTGCCGATCGAGTTCAAGGTCGTGAAGGAAACCGCCGGCCTGTCGCCGGTGGAGGTGCGCCAGCGCTCGGAGGAATACGCACGGAAGTTCATCGACATTCAGCGGCGGCAGTTCCGCCGGCTTGGCGTGCTTGGGGATTGGGAGAATCCCTATCTCACGCTCGATCCGGCCTACGAGGCGGAGATCATCCGCGCATTTGGAAAATTCGTTGCGAAGGGCCTCGTCTATCAAAGCAAGAAGCCCGTGCTCTGGAGCACCGGCGCGCAGACCGCGCTGGCGGAGGCCGAGGTCGAGTATGCGAAGCGGACGGACCCGGCGATTTACGTGAAATTTGCGGTGCGGGATGGCACGGGCGACCTCGAAGGCGCGTCGTTCGTCATCTGGACCACCACGCCATGGACGTTGCCGGCGAACGTGGCGATCGCGGTGCACCCGCGCGCGGAGTATGTGATCGGCGACTTCGGCGGGCAGCGGCTCGTCGTGGCGCGGGCATTGCTCGAGTCCTTTGCGAAGGACACGGGGCTTGCGCTGACTTCGGAGATCGCGGTGCGAAAAGGCGGGGACTTCGCCGGGATGGAAGCGCAGCATCCGTTCCTCGATCGGACGTCGAAGCTCATCACCGCCGATTTCGTGACGATGGAAACCGGCACCGGGCAGGTTCACTCCGCGCCTGGACACGGAAAGGACGACTACATCGCCGGTCAGCAGAACGGCCTGCCGACGCTTTCCCCCGTGGATGACGCGGGGCGTCTCACGGACGAGTGCGGGATGCCGCAATGGGCGGGCAAGTATGTCTTCGATGTGAATGCGGAGATCGTAGAGTTTCTGCGCGAGCAGGGTTCGCTGCTGGCGGTGCACGATTACGAGCACGACTACCCGCATTGCTGGCGCTCGAAGACGCCGATCGTCTTCCGTGCCGTCGAGCAATTCTTCATCCGCGTCGACGACATCCGCGGGCCCGCGCTGGAAGCGGTGGACGCGACGCGCTGGCTGCCAAAATGGGGCCGCAACCGGATCGCCGGCACCGTGGAATCGCGGCCGGACTGGTGCATCTCGCGTCAGCGCACATGGGGCGTGCCGCTGCCGGTGTTCTACGACACGGAGGGGAAGGCAATTCTCGATCCGGCCGTCGTGGAAAAAGTCGCCGCACTGGTTGCCGAACATGGAACGAATCTGTGGTTCGAAAAGGACGACGCCTGGTGGGCGTCCGAACTCGGGCTGCCGGCGGGCACGTCGCGACGCAATGACACGCTCGACGTCTGGATCGACTCCGGCGTTTCGCACGAGGCGGTGCTCCGGCACCGGCCGGAGCTGCGTTTCCCGGCGGACGTTTACATCGAGGCGACGGATCAGCATCGCGGCTGGTTCCAGAGCTCGCTGATGACGAGCGTCGCGCTGAATGGATGCGCGCCGTATCGCGAGGTGATCACGCACGGCTTCGTCGTCGACAAGGACGGAAAGAAGATTTCGAAATCCGCGGAATACAAGAAGCCGACGCACGCCGAGCATTTCGTGAATCAATACGGCGCGGACATCCTCCGGCTGTGGGTGGCGACGGTGCAATACACGGACGAGGTTCCATTTGGCGAAGACATGTTCAAGCAGGTCGCCGAGCGTTACCGCGGTTTCCGGAACGTCCTGCGCATCCTGCTCGCGAATTTCGCCGATGCATCGGAAGGAACGCTTTCGCTCGAGGGGGCAACCACGATCGACCGCTGGGTGCTGAGTCGCCTGCAGCACGTGATCGAGCGGTGCCGTTCCGCCTACGAGGAATACGACTTCCGCGCCGTCTTCGAGACCATCAACCAATTCTGCACGGTGGATCTCAGCGCGGTTTACGTGGATATCACCAAGGACCGCCTCTACTGCGACGCTGCGGAAAGCCCGCGTCGGCGCGCGACGCAGGCGACCATGCGCGCGTGCTTTGAAGCGGTCACACGACTCCTCGCACCGATTCTTGCCTTCACGGCTGACGAGGCGTGGGAATACGCGGGCAGGGCGGAGAGCGTGCATCTCGAGCAGTTCCCGACTCCGGACGTCGCGCTTCGCGACGAGGCACTGGAAGCGCGTGTCGCGCAATGGCTGGAACTGCGAGGCGTCGTGTATCAGCAGGCCATCGAGCCCGGACGCCAGAACAAGACGATCGCGAAATCGCTCGAGGCGCAGATCATCCTCTCCGTTCCGGAATCCTGGATTGCCGAACTGGAATCGGACCGCGAGGAGCTTGAGGAATTCTTCATCGTCAGTCGTGTGGACTTCGAGCCGGGCGAGGCGATCGCCGCGCGGTTGGTGCGCTCGGAGAATGCACGCTGCGAACGCTGCTGGCGGCATCTGCCCACGGTGGGCAGCCATCCGACTCACGCGGGTCTCTGCGACCGCTGCGCGGATGCCGTTTCGAACTGCAGCCCTGCCGCCGCGTGAAAAGGCTCCTCCTCACGCTGACTCTTCCGCTTTACGCGTTGGATCAGATCACGAAGTGGCTCGTGTTGCGTCATATCCACGAGGACGAGGTCATTCCGGTTGTGCCGGGTTTTTTCGACCTCGTGCAGGTGCATAACACCGGAGCCGCCTTCGGCATGATGACAAACAACAACGCGTTTTTCATCGGCCTGTCCACCATCGCGCTGATCGTGATGGCGGTGCTGATGTGGCGGGGGATGTTTCGGGAGCCCGCGGTCAAGGTCGGCGCCGCACTGTTATTGAGCGGCATCTTCGGAAATCTGACGGACCGGCTGCTTCACGGTCACGTGATCGATTTCCTCTCGTTCGATCTTCACGTGCCGTATGCGAATCCGTGGCCGGCTTTCAACGTGGCGGATTCCTGCATCTGCATCGCGGCGGCGATTTTCGTCGCGAGTTCGCTTTTCGAAGACCGGCGCGCGAAGCAGGTTGGTCAGCCGGAATAGGCTGGCCAGTCGGAGGGAGCGGCTGATCTTCTCGCGGGATGCGTTTTTGCATCCTCGCTTTCTATCTTGGTGCGATGATCTGTTCGGCAGGTGCCGAAACCCGCCGTCCGAACATCTTGATCATCACCACGGATGATCAGGGTTACGCGGATCTTTCCTGCATGGGATCGAAGGACATTCGGACGCCAAATCTTGACGCGCTTGCCCGCCGGGGCGCGCTGTGCATCGCGTTCTACAGCAACTCTCCCGTTTGTTCGCCGTCGCGAGCCGCGCTTCTGACGGGAAGGTATCCGGCACAGACGGGCGTTACTTCGATTCTAAGTTCGACGCGGCACACCAAGGGGCTGCGGCCGGATGTGCCGACCATGGCAAGTGTGCTGAAGGAACATGGTTACAATACCTTCCACTGCGGGAAATGGCATCTGGGTTCGGCGGAGGGTTCCCGCCCCATGGATCGAGGATTCAATCGGATGTTTGGATTCTACTCGGGCTGCATCGATTTCTATTCCCATCTCTATTACTGGAGCTCGGCGAATCCGACCCACGATTTGTGGGAGGATGGGAAAGAGGTCTGGCATAACGGGGAATACCTCACGGACTTGATCACGGAGAAAGCCATCACCGCGATCGAGGGAAGCGGCGATCGGCCGTTCTTTGGTTATGTCGCCTACAACGCGCCCCACTATCCGCTCCATGCGCCAGCCGAAGTGGTGGAGAAGTTTGAGCATCTTCCAGCCGAGCGCCGAATGATGGCGGCCATGCTGTGGGTCGTTGATCAGGGTGTCGGCCGGATTGTCCAGCGGCTGGAGAACCTCGGGAAACTCGAGAATACCCTGATCTTCTTCATGTCGGATAATGGTCCTTCACGCGAAAGCCGGAACTGGCTGGACGGAAATACCTCGGAATTCCATGGCGGCAGTGCTGAGCCGTGGCGCGGCGCAAAGTTTACGCTTTGGGAGGGGGGAATTCGCGTGCCAGCCATCTTTTACTGGCCGGCTCGAATTCCGGAAGGACAGACGATTGAGGTTCCGATGATGGCGGTGGATGTGTTTCCAACCGTTCTGGCTGCGGCGGGGGTAAACAAGGTGCCGGGCCTGGCCGGAGTGAACCTCCTGCCACTGTTGGAGTCGGGGGTTGCCCCGAAGTCACGTGATTTCTTTTGGGAGCACGACGGGGAAGTGGCGATGCGTCGCGAGGAATGGAAGCTGCTTTTGCGCAAGAACGGCGACGCGATGCTGGTGAATCTGAAAAGGGATCCGGGCGAGACACGCGATGTGAAGCCCGAGAATCCCGCGCTGGCGCAGGAGATGAAGGAGAGGGCCCTCGAGTGGCGGGCTGCGGTGGCACAGGATTGATCGCTTCGCATTGGCCTCTGTGAGGAGGAGTTTGCTAAAGGAAACGGCATGAAAGTTCCGGTTTCGCCTTACGTTGCCATCGAAGGGATCGTCTATTTTCGCCGCATGCTGGACAAGATCCGGCTCCATGAGGCCGGCGAATTGCGGGAGGACCTGCATGCGAATCTCGGAAAGGGATTCGATCTGCGCTGCTGCAACTTTCTCCAGGTGAAGTATGAGGATGTCGTGCAGCAGGTGAAGCAGGGGGCCAGCGACGAGGAGGTGCTGGCATGGTGCTTCGAGCATGGGGTGCGTCCCACCGAGGAGCAGGTGGAGGTGTGGAGCGAGTTCATGCGGAAGTTTGGATGGAACGACGAAACCTCGGAAAGGCTGGCGTCGCGCAAGGCCGAGAGCGGTCTGGCCGATCGGGACGACATCCAGACATTCTTTGATTACATCGACGCGGACGAGGGGAGGAACCCCGCGTAATGCCTCCGCTTTCCGGGAGATTGCCGCTGGAAAATGGTGCGCAAGCCTCGTAGGCTCGGACAGCTTCGTTATGCCCCCTGTAGAAGAACCCGACACCTATACCGCGTTGGCGGAGCCATCGGCGGCGGAGCGCCGCAAGCGCCTGCGCCGACTGGTGACCCTGGTCATTCTGATTAGCATTGGCGTCCACCTTGTGGCGGGCGTTGGTGCGGGAATCTGGGTGATCGCCCGTTATTTCAGTCAGCCAAAGGCGCAGTTCGTTGCGCAGAAGAAGGTAAAACTCGAGCCGGAGGACCGCCAGCATCGCCTCCAAATGGAGGAGCTGTCCGCGCTGAGGCCGAAGCCGGTTTACGACAATCGCATCCAAAGCCTGCGCCCGTCGCAGCTGGCGTTGCCGGAGCTGCCAACGATGCCGGTGGAGACCATGGTGCCGCTGGACACGGAAGCTCTCGTGACGGGAGCTGTGGAAGGAGTCGGCGTTTCGGGGCAGGGCGAGGGGAGTGGTGGCGGCTTTTTTGGCGGAGCGGTTGACGCCGGGGCTGGCCTGCTCGAAGGCACGCTTTACGACTTCAAGTTGCGGGCGAATGGACTGGAGTCCGAAATCGTGCCGAGTCGGGAGGACATCTGGCCCAACACCGAGCGTTACAAGAAGATCATTTCGCGCGCCCTGTCGGCGGGGCTTCGCGAGAGCTCACTGCGGAATTATTTCCAGGTGCCGAAGAAGCTGTATCTCGCGCAACTGGCGATACCCCCGATGAATGCGGACGCGGCCCCGAAGGCATTCGAGTCCGACATCAAGCCGCAGTTCTGGGCGATCATCTACCGCGGGCAGGTTTCTCCGCCGAGAGACGGGACGTATCGCTTTGCGGGTTCGGCGGATGATGTGATCATCGTTCGTTTCAACAACCGCATCGTGCTGGAGGGTTCGCTGGAGCCCGCCCGGATCACACCATGGGAGACGGACGAGCCGATGAGCCACCGGGGTGGCTGGGGACCGGAATTTGGCGAGGCGAAGCGGCATGTAGTCTACGGCGACTGGATCAACATGAAGGCCGGCCAGTTTTATCCGATCGAAATCTTGATCGGCGAAGTGCCCGGGAGTGTCTTCTACGCGAACCTGCACATTCAGGAAAAAGGTGTGGAATACCCGAAAGGTCCCGACGACACGCCGATTCTGCCGCTGTTTCGCGTGCAGGACATCAAGCCGCCTGCCAACCCATTGCGGCCGATCGGGCCGGACGGTCCTGTCTTCAGCACAAAGACGAGCCGACGCGCAGCCGAACTGCAGAGCGGGCAGTAACGCTACTCGTCGAGGGTGAACCCGACCTTCACGGTCACCTGCCAGTGGGCGATGCGCCCGTCCTCGATGTGACCGCGGGTTTCGACGACTTCAAGCCAGCGCATGTTGCGCAGCGTCGCGCTGGCGCGGGTGAGTGCGTTTTCCACCGCTTTTTCGATGCTGTCCGGAGAAGAGCCGACGAGTTCGATTTTCTTGTAGATGTGATCCATGTGCGGGGAGATCGCTGCAGACGTGATGCTTGACCGTATGCGGGCGCACTCGCAGGATGCTCCGCCTTGAACGCTTACGCTTCTTCCGATTGGGACATCAACTTTCTTGCGGACAACCCGATCGTGCGCACGAAACGCTTTGGCATGCCGAAGGAGGCCAAGCAGGTGCGGTATCCGATCCGGCTGTTGCGCTACTGGTTCGGCTACCACCTGCTGCGAGTGGAGGCGGAGCGGGCGAAGCGGCCGCTCGATGTGGCGGAGATTGGCGTGCACACCGGGCAGTTTTACGAGTTTGTGCGGTCGGCTCCGGCATGCCCGACCTTTGGTCGCTGGACGGCCGTTGACGCAGTGATGCTCACCGAGAAACTGCGCAAGGCGGGCTATGAGGATTTCTGGGAGGGCAATCTCGAGGATCCGAAGTTCGATCTGCCGCAGGATTACGACGCGGCGGTGCTGCTCCATGTGCTGGAGCATCTTTTCGAGCCGGAGGAGGTGCTTGCGCGAATCGCGAAGCGGATCCGACCGGGTGGGGTGTTGATTGGCGGATTTCCGGTGCTGCCTGATTTTCTCGTGAAATCGCGACAGGCGTCGGTGCGCAGGACCGCGAAGCCGATGGGGCATGTGAGCGTGTTTTCGCCGAAGCGTGTGGTGCGCATGGGGGAGGCCGCGGGGTGTGAAACGGAGTTTCTGAGCGGGGCGTTCTTCATGCGCAGCAAGGGGAGCCCGCTGGAGAATTCCGCGGCCTGGATGCGATTCAATCTGCGCTGGGGCGCGATGTTTCCATGGTGGCCGGGAGAGATTTACTGGCTCATGCGGAAGCGCTGAGCGCTCAGAGCTGGCTGGAGATGACCTTGAAGATCTCCGTGTTGTCCTTGAAGCCCTGAAGCCGCTCCGAGCCGGGGCCCTTGCTCACGGCGATCACGTCCTCGGCGATTCCAATTGCCGCCGGCGCGCCGACAGCCGCCGGTTCGATCGGCTGTTGAGGGGCGTCGGGCGAGGCGGGAGCGACGTTGCCGCCGGGGCCGGTCGACCATGTGATGGAAGGGATGCCCTGCGGGTTCGTGCCGATCACGGAAATGCCGCGATCATTCTTGAATGGAAATCCGTTCATGCGCAGACCGCCGACCGATTGCTTGCCGGTGACGATGATCAGCGCGTTCTCGCCGGCGTAGGAAAGCGCCGTCGCCACCGCGCGATCGAGCTCGATCATTTCCCGGAGCACGCGCTCGCCTTCGTTGGCATGGGCGGCCTTCGTGATGAGGCCGGCATCCACGACGAGGAAGTAGCCCTGCGGATTGTATTGCAGGAGCTGGATGGCCTTGCGCACGAGGTCGGAGAGCAAGGGCTGGGGACCGCTGCCTCCGGCAATGTCGGCGTAGTCGAGGTTGCCCGGGGCAAACAGGCCGAGAATCCGTGGTGCCCGCCAGGCGGGGATTTCCAGCATTTCGCCGCGTGTCCGAACGATATCGTAGCCGCTGCGACGCATTTCGAGGATGAGGTCGCGACCGTCGGTGCGGCTTCCTTCCTTCGACTCCGGAAGGAAATCAGCAAGCCCGCCGCCGAGGGCCACGTCGGGCTCTGTGCGGAGCAGCTGAAGCGCGAGATCGCTGTGGTTGAGAGGGTCGGACGACTTCGCGTAGAACGCCGCGAGGGTGGAATCGGTGAGCGAGGCATTCGACACCAGTCCGACGGATCGGCCGCTTTTTTGCGCGAGATCAAGAAGTGACGTGAGCGGCTTCCCGGCGGCGTCCATTGCGAGAGAGCGGTTGTTCACCTTGCGCCCGGTGGCGATGGCGCTGGCGGCGGCGGCGGCATCGGGCACCGCGAAATCGTTCGCGTAGGTGGTGAGCAGGGCGAGGTTGGGAAGGTGCTCGAGGGAAAGCCGGTTGTGCGCGCCGTTTTCGTAGATGCGCGCCGGCGTGAGCGTCCCGGGGGTCAGTCCGTCGCCGATGAAGAGGATGATTGCGAACGGTTTCTGAACAACCCAGTTCGTGTAAAACAGGAAGCCGGCGGCGGCAAAGGCAAGAAGGCAAAAGAGCGCGATAAGGCGGTTGCGCAGTTTCTTCGACATGAGCAGGTTGTTTCCATCACAGTGACGTGCGATTGGCAATCACTTGCGGGTTGCGAATGTCGCACGACTCTCGTAGAAGTGCCATCCACTTACCCCGTGGTGTAACGGTAACACAGAGGCCTTTGGAGCCTTTATTCATGGTTCGAATCCATGCGGGGTAGCCAGTTCTTCGCGCGCGACGGGTGATTTTCCCGATGGATGCCGCGGTTTTTGGTTGAGCGGCGGCGAAGAGCATGCATTCTATGTCGCTCCCGGATTTCCCGGGCGGTTTTCGCCGACGTAGCTCAGGGGTAGAGCAGCTCATTCGTAATGAGCGGGTCGCCGGTTCAAATCCGGCCGTCGGCTCCATGCGTGTCCGGCATTTCCTTTTCGCCGACCGGCTCCTATCGCGTGGAAGTTTCAATGGTTTTGCCGCTGGTCCATTGGGTCCCATGCGGTTCTTGACGTATACGGTGTAGTTGCTAACGAATCCGGGCAGGAAAATCGTCCCATCATGAAGCTCAAAGCGGCCGCCTCCATCATTGTGCTCGTCCTGCTCAGTCTTAGCAGTTGCAAGAAGGAGGAGCCGGTTGTCGAGGAGGTCAGCACGCCTGAGCCGACGCCCGTGGCGACGCCAACACCCACGCCGGCACCGACCCCTGAGCCCACGCCGGAAGCGACTCCCGAGCCCACCCAGGAGCCTGTGGTCGAGCATTCGTATTACCTGAAACGGCGCATTTCGGTTTCGACGGACACCGGTCTGATGGGCTTCGATGCGGGCACCGAGGTTGAATTGTTGTTTGAAAACGCAGGTCGCGCAACGGTTGCCATCGGCGACACGGAGTTCGAGGTCGAGACAAGTGATTTGACGACGGACCTGACCTCGCTTTCTGAGATTCTTGCGAAGCAGGACGCGGCCGCAGCCGAGCGTATCCGTATGCAGAAGGAGAAGCTTGAAATGGAGAAGGCACGGCGTGAGCAGGTTTACGAGGAACGCGCGGCAGCTGTCGCTACCCAGACTGCGAGAATGAACGTTGCTGCGATGCAGCAGCGGCTGAGCCAGCTTAGCATTCAGATCGAGCAAATAACGGCGCGACGCACTCAACTCGAATACGATCTGAGGAAGTTCAAGGACCCGGCCGCAGTGCCTGAAGGCCGTGCGAAGCTACAGGAGTATCGTCAAATTCCTCAGACTCTTCGGAAACTCCGCAACGAGGAATACCAGCTTAAGCGCCAGATTCGGCAGGCCTCGTTGAAATAGAGCTCGCGCCCGGCGAATTGACTCGGAGGTTCGCGTTCGCGTAGCCTCCGGTTCCCCCTCATGAGACAGGTCATTTTCTTCGTCGTCGCGCTCATCGTGCTAGCATCCTCGATTTCCCACCTCTTCGCGCAATCCTCGCATGGACCGGAACGCGCGGTGACTCCCGCGATCAAGGACGAGCATCGTCACCAGGAGTTTCTGCAGCGGATCAAGGAGGGGCCGGTCGCCCTTCTTTTCCTTGGCGATTCGATCACCGACGGATGGCGCGGGGACGGAAAGGAAGTCTGGAAGAATTTCGAGAAGTATCGCCCGGCGAACTTTGGCATCGGTGGCGACCGCACCGAGCATGTGCTCTGGCGCATTGAAAATGGCGAACTCGATGGCATCGATCCGCGGGTGACGGTCATCATGATCGGCACCAACAACATCGGCCACGTCCCGCCGGATGAACCCGCGTGGGCGGCGGCGGGAGTGGAGAAGATCGTCGACACGGTGCACGCAAAACTTCCCCGCACGAAGATCCTGCTGCTGGCGGTGTTCCCGCGCGAAGGCAAGGACTCGGAGCGCCGCAAGGCCACCGAGCAGATCAACGAGCACATCAAGGCGCTCGGAGATCGTGACTACGTGGAGTTTCTCGACATCAACGAGGTGTTCCTCGACGAGAATGGCGAGATCCCAAAGGACATCATGCCCGATGGCCTTCATCCCAACGCGAAAGGCTACGAGCTCTGGTATGCGGCGATTGAACCGAAGCTCGAGGAGATGATGCGCTGAGCGGGCGCATTTTGTTTCCGCGCTGGTTTTCGATCTGCTAAGCACATCCGGCATGGGCTGCCATGTCGTGGATCATCCATTGGTGCGGGCAAAGCTGACGGTTCTCCGCGACGAACGCACGGGTCTCACGGCATTTCGCAACGCGTTGCACGAGCTCAGTCTGCTCGTTGCCTACGAGGCGTTGCGTGACCTTGAAGAGGAGGCGATCACGGTTCGCACGCCGCTTCGCGAATGCCACGGATCGAAGGTGCGCCGGACGATTTTTCTGATGCCAATCCTGCGTGCCGGCCTTGGGATGGCGCAGGCTCTGTCGCAGGTGCTGCCCGAGGCGCCGGTGGGGCACATCGGCATGTTCCGCAATGAAGAGACGCACCAGCCCGAGCCTTATTATTTGCGGGTGCCGCCGGGAATCGAGGAGGCGGAGGTCGTGTGCGTGGATCCGATGCTGGCGACGGGAAACAGCGCCGTGTCGGCCATCGAGCAACTCAAGCAGGCCGGCGCGAAACGGCTCCGGCTGGTTTGTGTGATCGGCTGTCCGCAAGGCGTCCTGCGCATGACGGAGGCGCATCCCGACGTGCCGATTTATCTCGCGGGAATTGACGAAGGGCTCAACGAGCGCGCTTACATCGTGCCAGGCCTTGGCGACGCGGGCGATCGCTATTACGGGACGTGATGCGTCGTCAGTAGGGGCGCATGAGGATACGCGCCTCGGGATCGAGCTGACGCTCGGTGCGATAGATCAATGGCGGGCTCATCGACCGCAGCTCGTAGCCGGTCAGCACAAACTCCGGATAAAATCCATCGCTGGCCGGTTCGTAAACCATGTCGCCCGAGAAGTAACCGGTGAACTTGTATTCGAAGTTATTGTCGTAGCCGATGTTGTTGGCGGCGCGATCCGGGGCGAGCATCTTCTGCTCGTTGAGCATGACGAGTTTCGCGGTGTTCCAGGGCTTGCCCGGTTCGCGCACCCAGCCCCACATCTTGTAGTGCTTTTTGTAAAGTCGGCGCGCGATGAAGTAATCCCCCGGCGGCTCGAGCTTGATCGAGGCGTTCATCGCCTGGCGACGAATCTCCGCGTCCGACTGCAGCGTTTCGCAGCCTTGGAAGAAGGCCAGCAGGGCGAGGGAAAGAACCGGAAGCGCGCGAAGGAACCTCATACGAATGGGTTCGCAATAACACGCCCGGGCGCGGGACGGAAGACTTTCACCGCGTGATTGTCGCGGCGCTCAGCTGGCCGTGAAGGCCTACGACAGGAACCAGCGAGAGCCCGGGTGTCTCGCGCCTCGCAAGAACCCCGCAGATGAGCTGAAACACCGTGGATGCGGCGAATGCTTCACCCAGTGCCTGTCCGGGTTGCAACAAGTGGCCGGGAAGTTCGGAGACGATGCCGTCGAAACGGGTGCCGGATGCCGGGGAGATGAGCAAATCGGGAGTGCGATCCCCGCAAAGCCTGGCAACAACGTCCTTCATTGCACGCCGTCCATCGGGGATCGTTCGATACGTGCGGCACGTCGGAGGGCAGTCGATGCGGACATCACCATCGCGTCCAAGCAACAATGCGCCCGCACCCTCGCTGAAAATCACAGGGCGGTAATTCCACGTGGCGTATCCGTCGCAAATGATCCAGTCGGCTTCCTCGGCGGCCACAACGAGGCAGCGATCGCAGGCATCGGACTCGAGGAGTTCGATGGCCGCGGCGACGGCGTCGATGCCGGCCGTTGCGTCATTGACCATGGTGGAGACGGTGCCCGCGATGCCGAGGGCGGCCGCGACATGGCTGGCCGGCGCATTGTAAACGGTCTCGGGAAAGAGGAGGGGACTTCCGGAATGCGCGCCGCGTTCCGCGACATCCGCGAAGAACCGCCGCGTGTAAATGACGCCGCCATTCGTGGTCGCGAAGAGAAGTGCCAGCCGGTCGTTGCCGGCAGTGTGATCGGCATCGCGGCATGCGTCCATTGCCGCGGCGACCGCCATGTGGGAAATCGCACTCGACCGCCGAAGACGTGGCTGGCGCGCGGTGTCGGAGAAAAACTGCTCATCGACCCGGCGGACGGCATGCGGCGTGCCGGTAAAGGGATTCTTCAGTTCCGAGACCGGCGCGGATATTCCATTTTTCAACGCCGTCCAAACGCCCTGCAAATCCCGACCCAGCGGAGTCACCCAGCCACAACCTTGAACGGCGACACTCATAAGGTGGCGAGGGCGAGGGTGGCATTCGAGCCACCAAAGCCGAGAGAGTTGGAGAGGACGCGTCGCGCGGCATGCGGCCGCGTGGTGTTTGCGACGATGTCGAGCGCGACGTCGGGATCCGGCGTGCGGAAATTGAGATTGGCGGGGAGAAAGCCCGCCCGCATCGCGAGCACGCAGAACGCGGCTTCGATGGCGCCCGCCGCGCCGAGGGAGTGGCCCATCTGCCCCTTTGTGCTGCTTATCGCGGCCTGTGGACACGTCGCAGCGAGCGCGCGGGCTTCGCAGGCGTCGTTGAAGGTGGTCGCCGTGCCGTGCGCATTCACGTAATCGACGGAGTCCGCGCTCCAGCCTGCGTCGGCCAAAGCGGATTCCATCGACGCTCGCGGTCCGCTGCCATCGGGGTTCGGCTGGGTGAGGTGAAAATTGTCATTGGCGGCGCCATAGCCCGCCACCTCCGCAAGGATCTCGCGGCCCGCGGCGCGGGCGGAGTCCAGCGATTCGAGCACGAAGACCGCAGCGCCTTCACCGAGCACGAGTCCGGTGCGTCCCGCGTCGAACGGCCGGCACTTGTCCCCGGTCGCCGCCTGCAGAGAGGAGAAGCCGGCAAAGACGAGCTCGCACAGCGCGTCGTATCCTCCGCAAAGGACGCGTTCGGCGCGGCCGGATCGGATCAAATGAAACGCGGCTCCGATCGCGTTTGTTCCGGAGGCGCACGCATTCGAGACGATGCGGATCGGCGCTTCGACGCCGAGTGCATCGAGCGCGTCGCGCACGGGTTGCTGCGGCACGTATTCGCGCACCCAGCGGGCGGCTTGCGGCGACCGCTCGCCGTGCAGGAACATGCGATAGAAATTTTCGCCGAATGTCATTCCGCCGCTCGTGGTGGCAATGATCACGGCATCGGGCGTGAAACGTCCGTGCGGGACGATCGCTTCGAGAGTCGCGGCGAGCATCATTCGCGATGCGGGATTCCATCGTCGCGAACGGGGAAATCCCTCGACGCCGCCGGGATCATCGACCTGACCCGCCGTCCGGCACTTGCATTGTGAGACGTCGAACGCGCGCACCGGCGTCACGCAATCGCGGGCCTCCCGCAAGGCTTCCGTGGTCTCGGTGCAATTGGAGCCCAGCGGGCTCACACACCCCATACCGCTCACCACGACTCTCCGACGACTCATCAGGATACGTTACGGGCAGCGGTGGGGAGTTGGCGGCAAAAATTATCGAACAACCCTTGCCTCGATCTGGCCATGCGGCGCGTCCTGAGGCGTGAAGGTGAGATTCGGATTCTCGATGCCGAATCGCGAGAGATCCGCCAGGAAGTAATGCTTGTTTGGCAGCGCGATGCGAATTTCGGAAATCGACGGCACCGCGGCGAGGGCCGCTTCGCCCATTTCGAAGATCGTGCGTTGCACCGAGGGGCTGAAACGTTCGACGAAGACTTTCAGCAATGCGCCGAGGACGGCGAAATTTGCGGCGGGAAAATCAATGTCCGTCGAGGTGAATTTCCATTCACTCTCGATGATCGTGGAAAGAATGCGGTCCGTCGCATCCTCGAGGGTCGTGAACTCCGAGCGGTGAAAGCCGACGAACGCCGAATTCGTGGAGTTCAGCACGAGCAGGTCGCGGATGCCCGAGATGACTTCGCAATCGTCGCGGCTCATCACGACCCGCGTGAAAGGCTCGCCCTTGCCGGAGGCGTGAAAGGAATGCCGGGCGGGATTTCCCTCGATCACCATGCGCTCCCAGCGACGTTCACGAATCTCGATGTGCACGCGATCGACATGCGCGTAGCGCTCGAGGAAGTGATTGCCGATGACCAGTGCGAACGATTCGATGCCCGGACCGAGATGCTGGTGGGCGAGCGCGATGACCGTGTTCTTGATGGTGTCCGTCGCCACGATCTGGGAGTTGTCGTCGCTGAGGTAGGATTTTTCGAAGTTTCCCTCGAGCAGCACGTCGGCCGAAACTTCGACGACCGACTGGCATTCCCCTTCGATGAATTTGCGCAGAACGCGCACCTTCTCCTTGCCGTAGCGATTCGATCCTAGCGTGGCCATTTCAGTTAAATGATAGCACCCGGCGTGCGGATTGTCGCTCATCGCGCAAAGAGTTGCGACATGGGTCAATTTTTCCGAAAAGGCGGCGTGCAAATCGGGGAGTTGAACGCTCTGGCGAGGGAGGAGTTTCTGGCGCGGCTTGAGGGCATCTGGGAGCATTCGCCGTGGATTGTTGAGGCGGTGGTCGATCAGCGGCCGTTCGCGAGCCGGCAGGCGCTGCTGGCCGCGATGTGGCGCGTCGTGACTTGCGCGGACGAGGCGCGGCAGCTCGCGCTGCTGCGGGCGCATCCCGACCTCGCGGGGAAACTGGCGCGGGCGGGGGAACTCAGTGCCGAGTCGAGCGCGGAGCAAAGTGGTGCGGGGTTGGACCGGTTGTCGCCGGCGGAGTTCGACGAGTTTTCCGCGCTCAACAGCGCCTACACGGCACGGTTCGGATTTCCGTTCATCATCTGCGTGCGGAATCACACGAAGGCGTCGATTCTCGAAGAATTTCGCGGCCGGCTGGAGAATGACCGGAAAGCTGAGCTGAGCCGGGCACTGGAGGAAGTGCGGCAGATCGCCGCGCTGCGGCTTGCAGACCGGGTCAGGGAATGAGTATGGAGGAGGGGCCGGGCGACTGTGCACCGGCGACCGTGGAAAGCCCGATCTGCGAATTCCTTTGATGGCCGGAAAACTCACGACTCATGTGCTGGACCTGGTTCGCGGCGGACCGGCCGCCGGAATGACCATCGAATGCGTCGATCAGCACGGCGAGGTCTTGAAAACTCTTGTCACAAACGCCGATGGCCGAACGGATGTGCCCGTATTCAACTCGGAGGAAATGCAGGTCGGAATCTTCGAACTGCGATTTCAGGTGGGTGCCTATTTTCGCGATCACACCGGATTCCTCGACATGGTCCCGGTGAGGTTTCGCATCATGGACGCGTCGCAGAGCTACCACGTTCCGTTGCTTTGCACGCCGTGGTCCTACAGCACGTATCGCGGGAGCTGAGGGTTGGATACGCGGGCCTGGGAGTATCTCGAGATCCTTGGGGGAATCACGGACGAGCTGCCGGGTCTCACGCGCACGTTTCTCTCGCCGGCCTTGGAGCGCGCGAAGCAGGTGGTGGCGCGCTGGATGGAGGAGGCGGGACTGACGGTTTTTGAGGATCAGGCGGGGAACCTGATCGGGCGATGGGATTGCGGAGATCCCCATGCCGGCACGTTCGTGGTGGGGTCTCACCTCGACACGGTTCGCGATGCCGGCCGATTCGATGGGGCGCTTGGCGTGGTGCTCGGAGTGCTCGCGGCGCGGCGGCTGAAGGGGGAGGGCGTCCGACGGTCGCATCATCTCGAGGTGGTCGGGTTTTCCGATGAGGAGGGCGTTCGATTTCAAACCACGTATCTCGGCAGCCGGCATTACTGCGGAACATTGGGTGAGCGCGAGAAGGCGTTTGCGGATTCCGAAGGCATCACGGTTGAACAGGCGATCGCGGCGCATCGTCCGCGATGGCCGTTGCCTCCGCCGCGCCGGGTGATCGGCTACGTCGAGGCGCATATCGAGCAGGGACCGGTGCTCGAGAAGAGTGGGCTGGGGCTTGGAGTGGCCACGGCGATCGCGGGGCAGACACGCGCCCGGGTGGTGGTGGAAGGCGAGGCGGGCCATGCGGGCACGACGCCGATGCATTTGCGGAAGGATGCGCTTGCCGGTGCGGCGGAATGCATCGTGATGATCGAGCAACGCGCGCGGGAGACGGACGGAATTGTGGCGACGGTCGGCGAGGTGAAAATCCGCTCGGCCGCGAGCAACGTGATTCCGGGCCGGGTGGAATTCACGATCGATCTTCGCTCCGTCGACGACTCAATGCGGGCCCGATTTTCTCACGAAGTTTTTGTGGAGATTGAGAGTGTCGCAAAGCGGCGGGGTTTGGCGGTGCAAATCGACCTTCCTCTCGACGCGTCCTCGACGAATTGCTCGCCGGTTCTTTGCGATCGACTCGCCGAAGTGGTTCGCAACCGACAGGGCATATGCCCGATGCTGGTGAGCGGAGCGGGACACGATGCGGTGGCGCTCGCGGAAGTGGCACCCACGGCGCTGCTATTTGTGCGTTGCCGCGGGGGGCTCAGTCATCATCCCGACGAATATGCCTCGCCCCAGGATGTCTCCGCCGCGCTCGATGTGCTCGTCGAGTTTTTGAAAGCGATTCCGGAGATCATTCGGACATGAACATACGGGGTGTCACAACGAGCGAATTTTCCTCCGGCAATCCGCGAGTTTTTGGATATCTTCTTTGCCATGTCGGAGCTCACGCATCTGCCTGCCGAGCAGCGCTTCGAATCTCCGGAGGGCGGCGTGCTCGAGTATCGGCTCGATGGCAGGCGAATGCTTTTGACGCACACCTGGGTGCCGCCGGATCTGCGAGGAAAGGGCATTGCGGAGAAGATGGTGCTCGCGGCGCTGGAAACCGCGCGAACGGAAGGGTGGAAGGTCGTTCCGATTTGCGGATACGTGGATGCCTTTCTGCGCAGGCATCGCGAGTTCGACGACTTGCGTGCGGACGCGTAGCATGACGCATCTCCCCATGATGCACCCCGCCTTGCGACGCTTGTTTTTTGTGACTGCCGCCGCCGTGATTTGTGCGCAGTCGCTTCTCGCCGACGGACGAAACTGGATGAAGGAAATCCCGGATGACGCGCCGCTCTCATCGCTGGCGATTCCGGGCACGCATGATACGGGGGCGCTGTATGAGGATTTTCCGGGAACTTCGACCTGCCAGAATTTGACGCTCGAGAAGCAACTCGATGCGGGCGTGCGCTTTCTCGACATCCGTTGCCGGCGCGTGGGGGATTCGTTTGCGATTCACCACGGGATGGTGTTTCAGCGGATGAGCTTCGATGACGTGCTGGAGATCGTCTCGAAGTTTCTCGACGAGAATCCCTCCGAGACGGTTGTAATGAGCATCAACGAGGAGTATGCGGCGAAAGATCCCGCGCGTTCCTTCGAGGAAACCTTCGAGGAGTATCTGAAGCGGGATCCTGCGCGCTGGTATCTCGACGAGGAGCTGCCAACGCTCGGTGCGGTGCGGGGCCGGATCGTGCTGTTCCGCAGATTTGCCGCGGAGCGAACCAAAGGCATCGACGCCTCCCGATGGCCGGACAACTCCACGTTCACCGAGGGATTGATCCAGGTGCAGGATGAGTTCGACGTCAAAAGCAACGACGAGAAATGGCGCGCGGTGAGCGCGATGTTCGACGAAATGAAGCAGGGCGATCGCGGCGTGCTGCGCCTGAATTATGTGAGCGGCCGGCAGGAGGGGATGCTCGGTATTCCAAACATTCCCAAGGTTTCCAATGACCTGAACGCCCGGCTCGTGGACTGGCTGGAGAGGAACCGCCAGCCGTTGAGCGGAATTGTCGTGATGGACTTCGTCACGCCAAGGATGTGTGAGCTCGTGATTGCGCAGAACGCGCAACGTTGAGGCACTTCAAAGCGACTGCCCGGCGAGACTCGCGACCATGGCGAGGAGTTCGGAAGGATTTACGGGCTTCGCAATGTGCATCTGGAAGCCGGCGTGCAGAGCTGCGATGCGATCCTGCGATCGGGCGTAGGCGGTGAGTGCGATGGCGGGGATGTTGCCGCCACGGTCCGCGGGGCGTTTGCGAATTTCGCGGAGCAACGCATAGCCATCCATTTCCGGCATGCCGATGTCGCTGATGATGACGTCCGGCAGTTGCTGGTCGAGCAACTGGAGCGCGGCTTGCGCGGAGTCGGCGACGGTGATGCTGGCGTTGTGCTCCTCGAGGAGTCGTCGCACCATTTCGCGGCTGTCAGCCGAATCCTCGACAAGAAGGACGTTCACATTTCGCAGGGAGGGTGCGGTGAGCGGGGTGGGATCCCCGATGGAGTCCAGCGCCTCGCGGGATGAATCGCCCGGATTTTCCGTGGGATGGATGATCCCGCGAGGAAGCGAAACCACAAAGGTTGCGCCCTGGTTTTCTCCCGGACTGGCTGCCGTGACCGTGCCGCCGTGCAATTCCACGAGTTGCTTCACGATGGCGAGGCCGATGCCGAGGCCGGAGAATCGGCGTGTTGTCGAGGCGTCCGCCTGCTGAAAGCGATTGAAGATGAGCGGAAGGAAATCGGCGGAAATCCCGATGCCTGTGTCGCTGATGCGGATCTCGACATGGGACTCCGCACGTGTGAGCGCGATCTGGATCCGTCCCTCCTTCGGAGTGAACTTCACCGCATTGTTCAGCAAATTCCAAAAGATCTGGCGAAGCCGATTCGGATCTCCGTGGGTGTGTCCAACGGTGGAATCGATGACCGATTGCAGGTGAATACCCTTGGCTTCGGCTCCGGGACGGATGGTCTCGATCGCATCGGCGAGAATGTCCGCGATGTCGACCGACTCCACTTCGAGTCGCACCTTGCCGGAGACGATGCGACTCAGGTCCAGGAGATCCTCGATGATCTGCGTCTGATTCCGGGTGTTGCGCGCGATGATTTCCAGTCCCTTCTCGAGATCCTCCGGTGAGCGGGAACGCTGGAGCAGGGTGGTCCATCCCATGATGGCGTTCAAGGGAGTGCGCAGCTCATGGCTCAACGTCGCGAGAAATTCGTCCTTCATCCGGCTTTGCCGTTCGGCCTCGAGACGCGCGCTGCGCTCGGATTCCAGGAGTTCCTGAATGCGTTCCTCCAGCAGCTTTTTGTCGTGGATGTCCGTATTCGTGCCGAACCATTTCACGATCGCACCTGTTTGATCGCGGACTGGTAGTGCGCGACCGAGGTGCCATCGCCACTCGCCGTCGGCGCGCCGGAGACGATACTCCATCTCGTAGGGGGTGCCGGTCTGCACGGCGTGATTCCATTTCTCGACGATTTCCGGAAGACGCGATGGTTCGTGGGTGCGCTGCCAGGATTCGTAGCCTACGGCGCCCGGCTCGATGCCGGTGTATTCATACCACTGCTGGTTGAAATACGAGACGTGCCCGTCGGGCTCGGCGACGAAGATCATCTGGGGCATCGCGTCGGCAAGGCGGCGGAAATTCGCCTCGCTGCGCATGAGTTCGCGGGTGACGCGGGCGCGCTCGATCGTCGCCCAGGCCCGCTCGATGACGACTTCGAGAAGCTGCAGGTCGTTCTGCGTCCAGTCGCGCGGCGCATTTTCGTGCACGGCCACCATTGCCACGAGCTGGCCGGCCTTGATGAGCGGCTGGCAGATCGTTGCGTGGATGGACAGACGGAGCAATCCGTCGCGGCCCTCGTCGTTCAACTCGTTGGCGACGTTCCGCAGGATGAGCGTCCGCCCCGCGCGAAGCGTCGAGCGGATCGTGTGGCCGAAGTCGTCGATACGATACAGGCCCTTGATGCTCTTGAAGCCGTCGCTCGTGTAATCTTCGCGGACACGGAAAGTGTTGCCGTCGGACTCGACATCCGCATAGGCGCAGCAGTTGACGCCGAGATGCGAGCCGAGCATGGAGACGATGACGCGCATCACCTCCTCGGGATCCAGCGAGATGCGGGTTCGTTCCCCGAGATCGCTCAGAAAGCGAAATCGCTCCTCGCTGGCCTGGAGGGCGAGCTGGATCGTTTTCGTTTCCGTGATGTCGAGCGCGGTGCCGGCGAATGTCATCGCCTGGCGCCGGCCGTCCTTTTCGGTGAAATGAGCCTTGCCGCGCGATAAGACCCAGCGAATCGAGCCGTCCGGCCGGACGACACGGCACTCGACCTGATAGGGCCGGGGATTCACCGGATCGACCGCATGCGCGATCGAGCCCGCGACATGGGCGCGATCCTCGGGATGAATGGAGGTGAGGATGCTCTCGAATTCGTGCTCGTCGCCGGTGACGCCGAAAATTTCCCGGACGCGCTCGTCCCAATAGATTTTTCCCTCGATGAGGTCGTAGCTCCACCAGCCGAGCGGCACGGTTTGAAAGGCCAGTTCCCGTTGCTCGCGAAGGAGTGCGGCGTCGTATGTCGAGGTTAGGGACATAAGGAGAAAAGCGACGCGGGAAGCGGGGAGACGACAGGTCGCCTTCGATGGATGGCATCTAAAAGGGGGTGCGACATGCTGGGAAGCGTATTCGTTGGCCCCGCCTGGATCGGATGTATCAGCAACGGGATGCCGCCTAACGAAGATTTTGCAGAAAGAGATCGCACGCAACGGGTTATTTGACTGCAATCAATGAGCCGCATAAGCGGCAACGTGATCTGGGTCTCACGCAATCCCCCGCTTGATCCGGCGACACGGCGCTTCGGCGTCGAGTTTGGAGCGGGGTCTTCGATCCCCTCAAATGAAACGAATCCTCCCCCTGATCGTCGTTGCGGGCCTTGCCTGCGCACCGCTCTCCCTCGTCGCCGCCGGTAACAACTGGATGGCCGACCAACTCAACTCGCTGCTGCTCTCGCAGCTGTCGATCCCCGGCACGCACGATTCCGGCGCGCTTTATGAGCCGTTCCCCGGAACGGCAAAGTGCCAGAACCTCACGATCGCCCAGCAGCTCAATGCGGGTGTCCGGTTCCTAGACATCCGCTGCCGGCATATCGACAACGCGTTCACGATTCATCACGGCAGCGTTTATCAGAACCAGAATTTCGACGACGTGCTGAATGCCGTGATCGGTTTCCTCAACGCGAATCCCACGGAGACCGTCATCATGAGCGTGAAGGAGGAGCACACGCCCTCGAACAACACGCGATCGTTCGAGCAGACCTTCGACTGGTATGTCTCGAAGAATCCGGGCAAGTGGCTGCTGAGTCCCCACATCCCGAAGCTCAGCGAGGCGCGCGGGAAGATCGTGCTGTTCCGCCGATTTGGCGCGGGCTCGCTGCCGAAAGGGATCGACGCTTCGAACTGGCCCGACAACACGACCTTCGCAAACAACCGGATCCGCGTGCAGGACCAGTATCAGGTCTCGAACAACGACAACAAATGGAACGCGATCACCGCGATGTTCGAGGATGCGCGCACGGGTCCGGGGGACATCCTTCACGTGAATTTCACGAGCGGTGTGAAGTCGGGGTTTTTGGGAATTCCGGACATTCCCGGCGTGTCGAACGACATCAACTCCCGCCTGTCGAACTGGCTCTCGTCGAACACCGGACGCCGGTATGGCGTCGTCGTGATGGACTTCGCCGACGCCGCGAAGTGCAATCTCATCATCAACGGCGCCCAGCCGCACTTCGACAGCGCGTTCATGATCGTGAACCGGAACAGCGGTGGCACACTGGACCTCATCGGCGGAAACATGAGCGAAGGCGCCGTGATCAACCAGTGGCAATACGACTACGGTGGCCCGAACCAGCGCTGGATGCTCGTGCCCGACGAGACGGGCGGCCATTTTCTGCTCTATTCATGGGTGAGTCGAAAGGTGGCCACCATCGCCGGCAACTCCACGGCGGACGGCGCGCAACTGACCTCCGCCACCTACGTGCCGGGCAACGCCTCGCAGCAGTGGGACCTCGTTCATCTCGGGGACGGGTGGTTCCACATTCGCAATGTTCACAGCAACAAGATCCTCGAAGTCGCGGGAGGCAGTCTGGCGAACAACGCGAAGATTCAACAGGCGACCAGCAACGGCGCGACCTATCAGCAGTTTCGTCTGCAGCCTTGGGGTGACTATTTCGTGCAGGCGGATTCCGGCCGTTACGTGTGCGTGCAGGGCGCAACGAATGCGAATGGCAGTCTGATCATTCAATACGACCGGGAGAACAACCCGTGGTTCAAGTGGCGCTTCGAGAGTGTCGGCGAGGGCTGGTTGAAATGCTCCAGCCTTTACGCTTTGAACCGGGTGCTGTGCGTGCAGAGCGCGTCCACGGCAAATGGCGCGGACTGCCATCTCTGGGACTACAACCCGAATAACATCGGCGACCAGAAGGTCCGCGTGCTCCCGAAGACGAACGGACGCTTCAAGTTCTACTTCGCGCACACCGGCAAGACGTGGGACATCCCCGGCGGTCAAACCGGGAACAACGTCGTGCTCGAGCAATACACGGACAACACGAACGTGTGGCAGGAGTTTCGTCTGCAACGCGTGCGTTGAGACGATGCCGGGATGGGCTGCCCGGTGCGCAGCCCGTCCCGGAAGTTCTGGCATGCAATGGGGGTGGGGATGGCGTAAGGTGGGGCGAACGACGATGAAAGCATTGTTCCCCCTGGCCATTGCTGTCGCGCTTGCCGGCCTGAGCGCGTGTTACACCCCTCGCGACGTGCGTCCCGCCGCAGTCGAGGAGGCGAAATCGATTGTGGTGAAGGATCTGCCCGCGCTGGCGTCCACCATCACGCAACAGCAGCCGGGTCGCGCAGGGATGGTGCGACTGCTCAAGCAATACCTCGCGCAGCATCCCGAGGTGTATGGAATGGCCTTCGCCCCCGGTCCGCCGCCCGCGGGCAAGACGCCCAAGCCCGCGATCTACGTTTACCGGCACGGGCGGGGATTCGCGACGCGCGAGCTTGCGCTGCCCAATTACAACTACCTGCGGATGGAGTGGTATTGGAAACCGATCCATCGAATGGAGGCCTGCTGGAGCGAGCCGTATTTCGACGTGGAAGGCGGCGACGTCTGGATGCAGACCTACTCCATTCCGCTGCTGTCGGGGGATGGCTCCGTTTACGGCGTGCTGACCAACGACGTGCCCGTTCACAAGCCGCGCAACGGATAACACCGGCGATCGCTTCTCGCGATTTTCGAAAAATTTTTCGAAAAGTTGTCCGGCGGGAGGACGTTCGTTCGTCGCGAGAATGAAAACCCATGAATGCCGAGACTCACAAAGTCGTTTCCCGCGAAGAGTGGCTGGTCGCCCGCAAAGCGCTGTTGCGACGGGAAAAGGAACTCACCCGATTGCGCGATCAAATCTGTGCGGAGCGCCGCGCGCTCCCCTGGGTGCGTGTGGAGAAGGACTACGTGTTCGAAGGGCCCGAGGGACGCGTTTCGCTCGGTGACCTCTTCGATGGACGCAGCCAGCTCTTCATTTACCACTTCATGTTTGGTCCGGGATGGAGTGAGGGCTGCGACGGTTGTTCTTTCATTTCGGATCATGTCGATGCCGCGCGACAGCATTTCGAACATGCGGATCTTTCCTTCGCGGCGGTGTCGCGGGCGCCGTGGAAGGAGCTTGAGCCGTTCAAGGAGCGAATGGGCTGGACCTTCCGATGGGTGTCCTCCGCCGGCAGCGACTTCAACTACGACTTCGGCGTGTCGTTCACTCCGGAGCAGCTGGCGGCCGGCCCGGTCGAATACAACTACGCGTCCTGCGACATGGGGTTTGAAGACCTGCACGGCGAGAGCGTGTTTGTTCGCAACGATGCCGGAGAGATTTTCCACACCTACTCGTCCCATGCGCGGGGAGGGGAAAGCCTGATCGGCGCGTTCGCGTTCCTCGATTTCGTGCCGAAAGGCCGCAACGAGACATCCACGATGGACTGGGTGCGGCATCACGACCGCTACGAGACCAGTTCGACCGAATCCACCCGCTGCTGCAGCCACGACTGACCAATGCCATGAAACTCTTTCTCAAAATCCTCGGCGTGCTGGCGGTTCTGCTGGTGGTTCTTTGCCTGTTCATTGCCTCGCGGCCCGACGAGTTTAAAGTCACACGCTCGGCGGTTATCGATGCGCCGCCGACCGTCGTGTTCGAGAAGGTCGACAACCTCCAGAATTGGAACAGCTGGTCGCCGTGGGCGCCACTCGATCCCGACGCGAAATACGCGTTCTCCGGACCGGAGGCCGGGGTTGGCGCGACTTTTGCGTGGGCGGGAAACGAACAGGTCGGCGAGGGAAAAATGACGATCACCGAAAGCAAGCCGCTCGAGCTCGTGGGATTTCACATGGAATTTTACAAGCCGTTCCCGGGCACCAGTGAGACGGAGTTCACCTTCCGGCCCGAGGGAAATGGCACGTTGGTGACGTGGACCATGACCGGAAGGAACAACTTCGTCGCAAAGGCGGTCGGCCTCTTCATGGACTGCGACAAGATCGTCGGCACCTATTTCGAGGAAGGCCTGGCAAACTTGAACCGCGTCGCCTCCGCGCAGACGGCGAACTGATTTCCCTGCAACCAAACCCCAAACCATCCAAACTCATGCCCAAATACATCGACGGCTTTGTCCTGCCGCTTCCAAAGGACAAGATCGACCAATACAAGAGCATCGCGGAACAAGCCTGTGCCGTCTGGAAGGAGCATGGTGCTCTCGACTACGTGGAATGCGTCTGCGAAGACCCGAATGCCCCGGAGATGATTTCATTCCCTCAGCTCGCCGGTGCATCGGACGCGGAGACGGTGATTTTCGCGTGGATCGTCTATCGTTCGCGCGAACATCGCGACGAGGTGAATGCGAAGGTGATGGCGGATCCGCGAATGAATGAGATGTGCGGTGAAGCAGGGCCGCCGTTCGACTGCAAGCGGATGGCCTACAGCGGATTCGAAGTCCTCGTTTCAGCCGACTAACCCACGCAAGCCATGGAAAAATCGAAGCACCTGCTGCTCTTTCGCGGCAACAACTGGGACAGGGAACTCTCGCCCGCGGAGCTTCAGGAGGTCGTCGACCGCTGGATGGCGTGGTTCGACCGCCTTACGAAGGAAGGAAAGGTCCTGGGCGGGCATCCACTGGAGAATACCGGCAAGCTCGTGTCCGGGAAGGGCGGACAGACGATTTCCGACGGTCCGTTCGCGGAGTCGAAGGAAGCAATCGGCGGCTACTTCATGCTTGCGGAATGCACGTTCGAGGAAGCGCTTGCGATCGCCAGAGAAAATCCGGCGCTCGAGCACGGGCTCGTCGTCGAGGTGCGGCCGGTGGCTGAGTTGTGCCCCAGCCGGGCGCGCGCCCGCGATGAAGCCGCGATGGCGACGGCCGCGGAGTGAGAATTCCGTCGAAGCGACCGGAGCCTCCGGAAGTCGCGCGACTGACGGAGCGCCTCTTTCGTGAGGAGGCGGGGAAGCTGGTGTCGGTGATGACCGGCATCTTCGGCATCGAGCGCCTGCAGCTCGCCGAGGATGTCGTGCAGGAGGCGCTGGTTCGGGCGTTGCAAACCTGGCCCTATTACGGCCTGCCCGACAATCCTGCGGCGTGGCTCACGCAAACGGCGAAACGCGTCGCGCTCGATGTCGTCCGCCGCGAAAAGCGGTTTCGCGACAAGCAGCCCGAGATCGAGGCCTCGATGGACCGCTGGTCCTCGGGCGAGGGCCCGAATGGCGCGCCGACCCTTGACGGCGAGATCCAGGATGATCGGCTGCGATTGATGTTTGTGTGCTGTCACCCGGCGTTGCCGCCCGAGGCGCAGACCGCGCTGGCATTGCGGACGCTTTGCGGATTCAGCCCCGCGGAGATCGCGCGCGCTTTTTTTGCCTCCGACGCCGCGATCGAAAAACGCCTCACGCGGGCGCGGCAGAAGATCCGCGACGAGAAGATCCCTTTTGAAATTCCGGCCGGTCCGCAGCTTCCCGAGCGCCTCGACGGCGTTCTGAAGACGCTCTACCTGCTTTTCAACGAAGGTTACAAGGCCTCCACCGGCGATCAGCTCGTGCGGGAGGAGCTGTGCATGGAGGCCATCCGGCTCACCTCGCTGCTGGCGGCCCATCCGGTGGGTGACGACCCGCGCACGCACGCCCTGCTGGCGCTCATGCTCCTCAATGCCGCGAGACTGCCCGGCCGCACGGATTCCGATGGCAACATGCTGCGCCTCACCGAGCAGGATCGCGCGAAATGGGATCGCGGGATGATTGTCGCCGGCATCCGGGAACTCGAAGCGGCGACGGCCGGGGATGTGCTGACCGAGTATCACATTCAGGCCGGTATCGCAGTGTGCCATTGCACCGCCGCGAGCGACGAGGAGACGGATTGGGCACGCATCCTGTATCTCTACGACCTCTGGCTCGCCCACGACGATTCACCGGTGATCGCGTTGAATCGCGCCGTGGCGCTGGCAAACGTCGAGGGACCGGAGGCGGGAATTCGCGCCGTGGAAGCAATCCAGGATCGCGACCAGCTCAAGTCCTATTACCTGCTGCCCGCGGTGTTGGGGGAATTCCACTCGCGGCTCGGGAATTTCAAGCAGGCGGCGGCATACTACCGGCGGGCGCTGGAGCTCTCCGGCCTGAAAGCGGAGAAAGTGTTTCTCCTGGAGCGCCTGCGCCGGTGCGAAGGGCAATAGCCTTCTCTAATGGTGATGATGCCCGCCCGGGCCGTGGGCGTGGCCGTGCGCCAGCTCTTCCTCGGTGGCATCGCGCACGTCGCGCACGGTCACGTCGAAGGTGAGGTTCTCGCCGGCGAGGGGATGGTTGCCATCCACGGTGACCTGATCGCCCTCCACGTGCGTGACGGTGAGGATCTGAACGTCGCCGTTCGGCGTTCTGGCCTGAAGCCGGATGCCCGGAACGATCTCCGGAACGCCTTGAATGCTGCTTCGCGGAATGATGCCGACCATCGACTCGTCACGCAGTCCGTAGGCGTCCTTCGCCTCGATGGTGACCCGCAACTGGTCGCCGGACGACTTCCCCTCGAGCGCCTTTTCGAGGCCCGGGATGATCTGCCTGGAGCCATGCAGGTAGGACAGCGGCTCGTGTCCGATCGACGAATCGAGCGTCTGCTGCTGATCGTCGGTGAGGGTGTAGTCGATGCTGACGACTTTTCCGGAAGTGATTTGCATAACAGGCACCGTAGGGACTCGCGGGGGAATTGCAAAAGTTTCCGGGCAGAATACCTGAGTATTTTCCGCTTGGGAGCGCGCGGGTGATCATGCGACCCCCGGGGAACGACCTGCCCAGCAAAGGTAACGGCGTTTCCATTCGAGGGAGCAGCGTGCCTGGCGGAGGGAACGGTGTGTTCAGTGGAGGGAACAGCGTGCCAGGGGGCGGTCAGCCTGTCGACGGACCGATCTACCTGGTCGAAGGGGCGATCTACTTGGTCGAAGGACGATCTTACGCGGTCGAAAGAGCAATATACGCGATCAAAGTAGCAATCTAAGCGGTCGAAAGAGCAATCTACGCGGTCGAAAGAGCAATCTACGCGGTCAAAGAAGCAACATACCCCGCCACAGTAGCACTCTACCTTGTCGAAGATCGATTTTCCGCGGGGAGGAGATCAGTTCGTGGGGAATTACTGCGGGTTGTCTCGATTCTCTGCGAGCGTTTCGGCCAGGAGAGGGAGTGTGGTGGCGATGCCCACGCCGATCAGCGTCCAGCCGACGGCGTGGCGTTGCTTCTTGTCCAGTCGATCGGCGAGCAGGAGGGCGAGGCCTGCGCTGGCCATGGCACGGGTGCCGATGATGAGCGCAAGCCGGGGAAGGGGAATCGTGAGTCGTTTCATGGGGTGAATGGTGTCAGGGGAAACGAAATTTGCCTTCGCAGACAATGGCGTCGAGCGGTTTGCGGTCGGAGGGGGTCTCGCGATCCTGCAATTCCTTCGGGAGGGTGGCCGTGGGACCATGCCGGCCGACGGCGAACATGGCCACCACCTCGAAGTCATCCGGGATGGCAAGCTCGGTGCGCGCCTTTTGATAGTCGAATCCCGACATGCCGTGCACGACGAGGTCCATGGCCGTGCCCTGCAACGCGAGATTCTCGAATGCGTTTCCGCAATCGAAGAGGTGCACGGGATTCGGCTTTCCATTCAGCGTAAACGTCTTCTTCGCGGCGATGACGGCGAGCATTGCGGCGTTGCGACACCACACCTGATTCGCCTCCACGAGGAGGCCAAAGAACGTGTCCCACGCCGGGGTGTCGCGCATCGCGTAAAGGAAACGCCATTCCTGTTCGTTGTAGGTCGACGGTGCCCATCGCGCGGCCTCGAAGAGCGTGTTGCGCTCGGTTTCGGTAATCGGTTCGCCGCTCATGGCTCGCGGCGACCAGCGGGCGAGAATCAACGGCTCGATCGGATAGTCGGCGGTGCGGTTGGTCTTCGCGCTGTGTTGCGTGGTCATATCGGGAGATCGCCCGAGGCGGGAGCGAAGGACGTAGGGAAATCGCGTTGTCCGCGCATGCGAATTGCTTGACGCTGGAACGATGGTCGTTCGGAACGGGAAGGTATTGACGCCGCGGGGTTTCGAGTTGCTCGACCTGCGTGTGGCGGAGGGGCGGATCGTCGAAATCAGCGGGAATCTTGATGATGACGCGAACGTGCTGGATGCCGGCGGAATGTGGGTGCTGCCGGGCGTCGTGGACTCGCACGTGCATTTCAACGAGCCGGGCCGGGAGCATTGGGAGGGGTTTGCCACGGGGGCTGCGGCGCTCGCGGCCGGCGGAGGCACGAGCTTCATCGACATGCCGCTCAACGCCGCGCCGCCGACGATCGATCGGGAGTCGTTCGAGGCCAAGAAGCGCGCGGGCGAGGTGAGCTCGGTGCTCGATTTTGCGCTGTGGGGCGGGCTGATTCCCGGAAATGCGAACCGCCTCCCGGAGCTGGCGGAATGCGGGGTGGTCGGATTCAAGGCGTTCCTGATCGACAGCGGGACGGCGGATTTTCCGGGAGTGGACCGTGCGACGTTGCGGGAGGGCATGAAGATCGCGGCGGATCTGCGGCTGCCGGTGGCGGTGCATGCGGAGGACCCGGAAATCATTGCCGCGAAAACGCAGGAAATTCGCGCCGCCGGGGGGCGGGACGCACGGGCCTGGTTCGACTCGCGTCCGATCGAGTCGGAAGTGCGGGCGGTGGAGATGGCGATCGAGACCGCGCGGGACACTTGCTGCGCACTGCATGTGGTTCACTTGAGCGCGCCGGTGGCGGTGGATTTGGTGGTCGACGCGCGTCGCGAGGGACTCGATATCACCTGCGAAGCGTGCCCGCATCATTTGCTGATGTCGGAGCAGGCGATGCTGGAGCACGGAGCCATGGCGAAGTGCGCGCCGCCGTTGCGCGCGGACGCGGTGAGGGCGGAGTTGTGGAATTTGCTGCTTCGCGGGAAGATCGATTGCGTGGGGTCCGACCATTCCCCTGCGCCGCCGGAGATGAAGATGGGCGACGATCTTTTCGAGATGTGGGGAGGCATCATGGGCGCGCAGCATGGGTTCGTCGCGTTGTTGGATGCCGTGCTCGATGCCGCGCCGGACCGTCTTCCGGAAATCTGGGAGAAGCTCTCGAGAGTGCCTGCGGCCCGATTCGGAATTGGCGATCGAAAGGGAAGGCTCGAACCGGGCTGCGACGCGGATTTCATTCTGGTGCGACGCGAGGAGCCGAGGGAGATCGCGGCGGACGAGTTGCTCTACCGTCACAAGACATCGCCTTATGTGGGAAGGTTGTTGCGCACCCGCGTCGTGAAGACGTTCCGGCGGGGCGAAGAAGTCGGCTTGCAACGGAACGGCGGGAGGTTTTTATCACGAGGATGACGACAGGAGAGACGAGAACGAGGGTGGCGCGGCGGCATGCATTGATCGCGCCGGATGGACATGTTCCCAGCACGTTGCCCGGCGTATCGGGGGCGATCGCGAATGTGTTGATCTCGCCCGCGATGGGCGCGGATGTCACACAACTGCTGCTGACGTTCGAGACCGATGGGCACGCTGAATTTCGCTCCAACGACATCGAGACCTTCGCCTATGTGATGACGGGCAACTGTTCCGTGGTGGTGAATGGCGACGGCGCCGAGCTTTCGGAAGGCGGCTATGTCTTCGCGCCGGCGGGGCAGGTTCTCGAAATTTCCCAGCCGTCACCCGGGACAAGGATCACGATCTTCCAGAAATACTACGAGGAGCAGGAGGATGTGCCGGGGCCCGCGCCGGTGATCGGAAACGCGGCGGAGGTGGAGGGGGTGCCGTTTCTCGGCGACGAGGACGCGCGGTTGAAAACGCTTCTGCCCGACACGCCGTCGTTCGACATGGCGGTGAACCTTTTCACCTATCAACCCGGCGCGCGACTGCCCTTTGTCGAAACGCATGTGATGGAGCACGGACTGATCATGCTTTCCGGCGAAGGGATCTATCGTCTGGAGGAGAGCTGGTATCCGGTGAGGGCCGGGGACGTGATCTGGATGGCGCCCTATTGCCCGCAATGGTTCGTCGCCATGGGCAAGGAGCCGGCAAGCTACCTTTATTACAAGGACATCAATCGCAGCCCGATCGAATGAGCGAGCTCGATCGGGAGATCGACGAACTGGCGAAATTTTCGTCGCATCCGGCACCGGCCGTGACGCGCGTGCTTTTCTCCGCGGAGGACCTCGCCGCGCGCAAATGGCTGCGTGAACGCTTCGAGGAGGCGGGCCTGGCGGTGCGGAAGGACGCGGTGGGGAATCTCTTCGCGCGTTGGGAGGGGAGCGACCCGCAGCTTCCCGCTGTCGCGACCGGCTCGCACACGGATGCGATCCCGAATGCCGGAAAATATGACGGCGTCGTCGGGGTGCTCGGCGCTCTCGAAGCGGTGCGGCGGCTGAAGCGCGAGGGGTATCGTCCGCGCCGCTCGATCGAGATCATGATGTTCACGGCGGAGGAGCCAACGCGATTTGGCATCGGGTGTCTGGGGAGTCGTCTGCTCGCGGGCGCGCTCTCGCCCGGGGCCGCCGGAGCGCTGAGGGATGCGGACGGCAATGGTCTGGACACGCTGCGCGCGGAGGCCGGCTGCGAAGGCGAACTCACCTCGGTGCGTCTGGAGCCTGGGCACTACGCGGCATTTCTCGAACTTCACATCGAGCAGGGGCCGCTGTTGGAGCGCGAAGGCATTCAAATCGGTATCGTCGGGAAGATTGCGGCTCCGGCGGCATTTCGTGTGCGACTCGAAGGCGAGGGCGGGCATGCCGGCGCGGTGCTGATGCCCGATCGACACGACGCAAGTCTTGCGGCGGCGGAGGTTGCGCTTGCCGTGGAGTCGGCGGCGAAGGAGTCGGGCAGTCCGGACACGGTTGGCACTACGGGGGTGTTTCGCATCGAGCCCGGTGCGATCAACAGCGTGCCTGCACGGGCCTTGCTGGAGATCGATCTGCGCGATACCGATCTGTCGGCGCGAAATCGCGCGGAGGAGAGGATTCGGGAAGCCGTTGCGGCATCCTGCGAAAAGCGAGGGGTGCGATACGAGTGGCAGGTGATCAATTCCGATCCGCCTGCGATTTGCGATGCGCAACTCGTGGAAACCATCGAGTCCTGCGCCGCCGGGCTGGGATTTTCCAACCGGCGGATGATCAGTCGCGCGTATCACGACGCGTTGTTCATGGCTCGCATTGCGCCGACGGCGATGATCTTCATTCCGTGCCGCAACGGCTGGAGTCATCGCCCGGATGAATACGCCTCGCCCGAGGCCATCGATGCCGGCGTTTCGGTGCTGGCGGCGGCGCTTCGTCGAACGACGGGTTGAGCCGTGCCGGCTGGCATTCCGCCTGCTGCTTCGATAGCGTTGCCGTATGCATGCACCGCTGGCCCTCACGTGTTCGAATGCGTTTGAGGTGACGGTCAACGGGGCGCGGCGAAGGGTTGAAAACGTTCCTCCCGAGACCACCCTGCTGCAGTGGCTGCGCGACAATCGGCTCACCGGCACGAAGGAAGGCTGCGCGGAGGGCGATTGCGGAGCGTGCACGGTCGCGTTGGTCGATAGCGATGCGAACGGCCGTGCAACCTATCGAGCCATCAACAGCTGCATCGCGCCCATAGCCGGCTTCGCTGACCGCGAGATCGTCACGGTGGAGGGCCTGGCGAAGGGTGGGGAGCTTCATCCCGCGCAGGCATGCATGGTGAAGCATTTCGGCTCGCAGTGCGGCTACTGCACGCCCGGTTTTGTGATGTCACTGTTCGAGGGGTGCCATCGGACGGGCATGGCCGATCCGACGAAGATCGCGGATCAGCTTGCGGGCAATCTCTGCCGCTGCACGGGCTATCGTCCGATTCGCGACGCGGCGATGGAGCTTTACTCCGCGCCGGTGAACGATGGCTTCGAGCCCGTCTGGACTGCGCCCAATCCGGGCGGCTACGAAGCCGATGAACGTCGCTACCTGCGACCCGCAACGCTTTCGGAGCTTTTCGAAATGCGGCGCTCACACCCCGATGCGGTGCTGGTTGCGGGGGCGACGGAGATCGGCGTCGACATCACGAAAAGGGCATGCACATTCCCGGTTCTCCTTGCGCTGGACGGCATTGAGGAGCTGCGTCGATGCGAGCGGACGGAGACGCACTGGACGTTCGGCGCGACCGCCACGCTGACGCAGATCGAGGAGTTTCTGAACGGTGAGTCGGCGATCCTTTCGCATCTGCTGAGCGTCTTCGCATCGCGACAGATTCGAAATCGCGCGACGCTTGGAGGCAACCTGGTGACCGCGTCGCCGATCGGCGACAGCGCCCCGGTATTGCTCGCGCTCGGTGCGTCGATCGTCCTTGCGTCGCCGGGAGGAGAGCGTCGCCTCCCGCTGGAGGAGTTTTTCATTGGTTATCGCAAGACCGCTCTGCGCGTGGATGAAGTCCTCAAGGCGGTGATCGTGCCGCGTCCACCTGCAGGCCGGCGTGAGCGATTTTTCAAGGTCTCGAAGCGCCGCGAGATGGACATCAGCATTGTCGCCGCGGCCTTTTGCATCGATCTCGACAAGGACGGCGTGGTGACCGCCGCGCGATTCGGATTCGGCGGACTCGCGGCAACACCGGTGCTCGCGACGGAAGCGGCCGGCGAGCTGATTGGTCACTCAATGACGGAGGATCGCATCGATGCCGTCGCCCGGAAGCTCGAGAGGACGTTTTCGCCAATCAGCGATGCCCGCGGAACGGCGGAGTATCGAGCCGGACTCGCCGCAGCCCTCTGGCGAAAATTCGCATCAGGCGACTCCAGCGAGGCGCAGGATCTGGTGCTGACCTTCGAGGGTGGCGAGCGTTGGGAGATTGCGGATCCCTCGCGCGCGCAGGCGCACGAGAGTGCCGTCGCGCACGTGACCGGCCGCGCGCAATACGTCGAGGATCTGGCTTTGCGTCGTGGCGGAATGTTGACGATGTGGCCGGTGGGCTCTCCGCATGCGCACGCGAAGATCCTGCGGGTGGACGCGTCGGCGGCGGAGCGGATGCCCGGGGTGGTGTGCGTGCTGACGAGCCGGGACGTGCCGGGAATCAACGACATCGGCTGCTCACGACCGGACGAGAGTCTGTTCGCGGAGGACGAAGCCATGTTCTGCGGTCATATGGTCGCAGTGGTGGTCGCCGAGAGCGAAGCGACGGCCCGCGCCGCTGCTGCGAAGGTGGAGGTCGAGTATGAACCGCTCGAGGCGATTCTCTCGATTTCGGAAGCGATCGCGAAAGACAGCTTTCACACCGAACCGAATTTCATTCGGCGTGGCGATGTGGCCGCTGGGTTGCAAGCGGCGCCACGTCGATTGCACGGGACGTTTGAACTTGGCGGACAGGAGCATTTCTACCTCGAGACGCACGCCGCCTGGGCGGAAGTGATGCCGGATGAGGGCGTGTATGTCTGCAGCTCGACCCAGCATCCCACGGAGATTCAAATCATCGTCGCGCGAGTGCTGGGATTGCAGCGAAACGAAGTTGTCGTCGAGGCACCGCGGATGGGCGGCGGCTTCGGAGGCAAGGAGACACAGGGCAATACGTGGGCGGCGCTGGCAGCGGTGGCGGCATGGAAGACCGGCACGGCGGTCCGCGTGCAGCTCGATCGCGACGTCGACATGCAGCTCACGGGCAAGCGGCATCCCTTTTTCGCGACGTTCGACGTCGGCTTTGATGACAACGGCCATCTCCTTGCGGCGAAGGTCGATCTCGTCTCGAATGGCGGATGGTCGCTCGATCTCTCCATGCCGATCACTGATCGCGCACTGTTCCATCTCGACAATGCCTACTACATCCCGGCGGTCGAGTTTTCCGGTCGCGTGGCGAAGACGCATCTCGTGTCGAACACGGCATTTCGAGGGTTTGGCGGGCCGCAGGGCATGCTTGTCATTGAGGAAATCATCGACCGCATCGCGCGGAGCCTCGGACTCCCGCCGGAAATCGTGCGGGAACGAAATCTGTATCACGGTCGCGGGGAGACCAACACGACGCACTACGGTCAGGAGATTGGCGACAACCGGATCGAGGTGCTGTGGCGGGAGGCGCTGGCGGATTCGAAGTTTGCCGAGCGTCGCGGAGAGATCGAACAATGGAATGCGGGGCACGCGATGGTGAAGCGCGGCCTCGCAATCACGCCGGTGAAGTTTGGCATTTCATTCACCTTCACGCCCTACAACCAGGCCGGCGCGCTGGTGCTGGCGTATGCGGATGGGACGTTGCAGGTGAATCACGGCGGCACCGAGATGGGGCAGGGGCTTCACACGAAGATTCTCGGCGTGGTGATGCGGGAACTGGGTTTGCCGGCGGAGAGCGTTCGACTGATGTCCACACGCACGGACAAGGTGCCGAACACGTCCGCGACGGCGGCATCGAGCAGCGCGGATCTCAACGGCGCGGCCGTGGCCGACGCCTGCCGAAAGCTGCGGAAGCGAATGCATGCCGTGGCTGCGGCAACGCTGGATGCTCCGCCGGATGCCGAAATGGTGATGGAGAACGGACGGATCTGGTTTTCGTCGAATCCGGAGAAGACGATCACGTTTGCCGAGCTGTGCGGACGGATGCACCTCCTGCGAGAACCGCTTTTCGCAGCGGGATTTTATCGGACGCCGGGAATCCATTGGGATCGGGTCGCCGGGAAGGGCCGGCCGTTTTATTATTTCGCCTGCGGCGCGGCGGTGACCGAAGTGGAGGTCGACGGATGGACCGGCATGCATCGCGTGAGGCGTGTCGACATCGTGCACGATGTGGGGGAGTCCTTGAATCCGGGCATCGACCGCGGGCAGATCGAAGGCGGGTTCGTGCAGGGAATGGGATGGCTGACGCGCGAAGAGCTGCTCTGGAGCGAGGCGGGCCGACTGCTTACGCACAGCGCGAGCACGTATCAGATTCCCGCGTTCAGCGATGCCCCGGCGGATTTTCGAGTGAGGATGCTGCGGCAGGCCGCGCAGGAAGGAACGATTCATGGCAGCAAGGCGGTGGGTGAGCCGCCGCTGATGCTTGCCATCTCGGTGCGCGAGGCGATTCGCGATGCCATTGCGGCCTTCGGCCCGCGCGGAGGGGCGGTTGAACTGGCGTCTCCCGCGACGAGTGAGGCAATTTTCCATGCGATTCGGAGGCGTTTGCGTGAGTGATCTTGTGGTCGCGGGCCAGCTTGTGGACGTTCATTCCCGCAGCATTCGCGGTGCGGAGATCCTGATCAGTGACGGGCGCATTCGGCGGATTCGGGATCGGGCGAATGCTCCGAAGCGGTTTCTGATTCCGGGCTTTGTCGATGCGCATGTTCACGTGGAAAGCTCGATGCTGCCACCGGCGGAATTTGCGCGGATGGCGGTTCGGCATGGGACGGTGGCGACAGTGAGTGATCCCCACGAAATCGCCAACGTGCTCGGATTGCAGGGCGTCGAGTTCATGCTGGAGAATGCGCGCCGGACGCCGTTCAAATTCTGCTTCGGGGCTTCGCCCTGCGTGCCGGCGACACGGTTCGAGACCGCCGGGGCGGAACTGGATGTCGATGCGGTGACGGCGCTGCTGGCCCGGGGTGACATCGGCTATCTCAGCGAGGTGATGAACTGGCCCGGAGTGCTCGCCGGGGATCCCGATCTCCTGGCAAAGATCGCCGCCGCGAAGGCGGTCGGGAAGCCGGTGGATGGTCATGCGCCGGGGCTGCGCGGCGAGGATGCCCGCCGTTATGCGGCGGCGGGCGTCGAGACGGACCACGAATGCTTCACGCTCCAGGAGGCATTGGACAAGATCGAGGCGGGGATGTGGATCCTGCTGCGCGAGGGATCGGCTGCGCGAAACTTCGACGAATTGGCGCCTCTGCTGAAGTCGCATCCGGATCGTTGCATGTTTTGCTGCGACGACACGCATCCGGACGCGCTCGCGAAGGGGCATATCGATCGCATCGTCACCCGTGCGGTGGGAAGTGGAGCGGAGGTGTTCGATGTGCTGCGTTGCGCGAGCGTGCATCCCGTCGAGCATTACCGGCTGAAGGTCGGACTGCTGAGGGAAGGGGATCCCGCCGATTTTGCCGTGGTGGCGAATCTCGAGGAACTTCCCGTGCTGGAGACGTGGATCGACGGCGTGCTGGTTGCGAAGGAGGGGCGCACGCTGCTCCCGTTCCAACCCTGCGAATCCATCAATCGCTTCGTGGATTGGCGGGTTGCAGCGTCAGATCTCGCGTTTACCGCGACCGGACAGCGCGCGACGGTGCGTGTGATCGAAGCGGAGGATGGCGAACTGGTGACCGGCGCGGGCGAAGTGGAACTCAGCGTCGTGGACGACCGTGTGCAATGCACCGGGGCTGTCGCGAAGATTGTCGTGGTGAATCGCTACGAGGTGGCGCCGCCGGCGGTGGCGTTCGTGCGCGGATTCGGATTGCAGCGCGGCGCCATCGCGTCGTCGGTCGCGCATGATTCCCATAACGTGATTGCCGTGGGCATGGACGACGATTCCCTCGCGGTCGCGGTCAACACGGTGCTCGAAACGCGCGGAGGTGTCTGCGCGACCGACGGGAGATCCATCACACATCTTCCGCTCGAGATTGCAGGCCTGATGTCCACCGCCGCCGGCGACGAGGTTGCGCGTCGTTACGAAGAGGTTGCGGAGGCGGCGAAGCGCCTTGGCTCGACGCTTCGCGATCCTTTCATGACGCTCTCGTTCATGGCCCTGCTGGTGATTCCCGACCTGAAACTGAGCGATCGCGGACTGTTCTCCGGCGCCCGCTTTTCGTTTGTGCCGCCGCTGGTCGGATGACTTGCGGACGGCCCGGGCGGCGAATAATTCGGTGGCCCTGAGACGTTTTTGGGCGACATCTTGCGGTCCCACGTCGCGCCCCTATACTGCCGGTTGTGTCTTACGCGCCCTTTGTCCATCTCCACCTTCATACGGAATATTCGCTGCTCGACGGGGCGGTTCGGACAAAGGACTTGATGAAACGTGCCGTGGAATACGGCATGCCCGCGGTGGCGATCACCGACCACGGCAATCTTTTCGGGGCGGTGGAGTTTTATCAGAACGCGGAGAAGGCGGGCGTGAAGCCGATCATTGGCTGCGAAATCTACGTCGCGCCGGGCTCGATGCATGAAAAGAAGGCGAGTTCCGGGAAGGAGGCGGCCTACCACTTCACGCTGCTCGCGGAGACCGACGCGGGCTATCGAAACCTCGTCAAGCTCGTGTCGGCGGCGCACCTCGAGGGTTTTTATTACAAACCGCGCGTCGACAAGGAGCTTCTTGCGCGACATTCCGAGGGTCTGATCGCGCTCTCCGGCTGCCTGAAAGGCGAGGCGAACCAGTGGTTGATCCAGGGGCAGCCGCAAAAGGCGCGCGAGACCGTCGCGACGTATCGCGACATTTTTGGCGCCGAGAATTTTTTCATCGAACTGCACGATCACGGCATCGAGGCGCAGCAGCGGAACAACCCGGAGCTGGTGAAAATCGCGAAGGAATTCGGGCTCGGGCTGGTCGCGGCAAACGACGTGCACTTCCTCGATCGCAGCCACCACGAAGCGCACGACGTGATGATCTGCATCGGCACCGGCGCGATGGTGCACGACGAGAAGCGGATGCATTACGTGCCGGAGCTTTATTTCAAGAACGGCGACGAGATGGCGGCGCTGTTCGCCGAGGTGCCGGAGGCGTGCGCGAACACGCTGCGCATTGCCGAGCGGTGCACGATGAAGTTCGAGTTCGGGAAGCCGAAGTATCCGGATTACACGCCGCCCGCCGGCAAGACGCGGAGCCAGTATCTGCGGGAGCTTTGTTTCGAGGGGCTCGCGAAACGATACGGCGAGCGTGCCGAGACCGACGCTTCGTTGCGGGAGCGTCTCGAATACGAACTCTCGGTCATCGAGAAAACGGGCTTCGTGAGCTATTTCCTCATCGTCTGGGATTTCATCAATTACGCGAAGCAGCGTGGCGTGCCGGTGGGGCCGGGCCGCGGATCGGCGGCGGGGTCGCTGATCGCCTACGTGCTGGGCATTACGGATCTCGACCCGCTGCGGTTCGGGCTGATCTTCGAGCGATTCCTGAATCCCGAGCGCGTGAGCCCGCCGGATATCGACGTCGATTTCTGCATGGACCGTCGCGGCGAGGTTATCGAATACGTGCGCCGGAAATACGGCGAACGTGCGGTTTCGCAGATCGTGACGTTTGGAACGCTCGGGGCGAAATCCGTGGTGCGCGACGTGGGCCGCGTGATGGGCCTGAGCTACAGCGAGGCCGACCGCATCGCGAAGATGATTCCGAATGAGCTGAACATCTCGCTCGAAAAGGCGGCGGAGACGAACCCGGAGCTCAAGGCCGCCATCGAAAACGAGCCGGCCACCAAGCAGCTCTGGGACTATGCGACGGTGCTCGAGGGATTGAGCCGGAACACGGGAATTCACGCCGCGGGCGTCGTGATCGGCGACCGTCCGCTCGACGAATACATCCCGCTTTGCCGAGGAAAGGACGATGAGGTCGTCACGCAATACGCGATGGGCCCGCTGACGGACCTCGGCATGCTGAAGATGGACTTCCTCGGGCTGAAGACGCTCACGGTCATTCAGCGCGCTGTGGAGTTGATCCACGAGACGAACCCGGACTTCGATCTCACGAAGATTCCCGACAACGATCAGGATGCGTTCGACATTCTCAATCGCGGCGAGACGGTCGGCGTGTTCCAGGTGGAAGGTGGCGGAATCACGAATTGCTGCAAACGCTTCGATGTCCGTTCCATCGACGACATCATCGCGATTCTGGCGCTCTACCGGCCGGGTCCGATGCAGTTCATTCCGGACTACATCGAGCGAAAGAAGGGGCTGAAGAAGGTGGAGTATGCGCATCCGCTGCTGAAGGAGGTCTGCGGCGACACCTACGGCATCATGATTTACCAGGAGCAGGTGCAGCGGGCGGCGAACGTGCTCGCAGGCTACTCGCTTGGTCAGGCGGATCTGCTCCGTCGCGCGATGGGCAAGAAGGACAAGGAGAAGATGGCGAAGGAGCGCGTGACCTTCGTCGAAGGGTGCGCGCGGGTGAATGGAATCCCCGAGCAGCAGGCCAACGCGATCTTCAGCTTGCTCGAAAAGTTTGCCGAATACGGGTTCAACAAGTCGCACAGCGCGGCCTACGGCCTCATCAGCTATCAGACCGCGTATTTGAAGGCGCACTATCCGGTCGAGTTCATGTGCGGCCTGATGAGCGCGGACACCGACAACACGGAAAAGATCGCGTCGCTGATCTCGGAGTGCCAGCGCATGGGAATTCGGATCCTGCCGCCCGATGTGAACGAGAGCGACTTGAAGTTCCGCCCCGTGAAGACGGAGAAGGGCGAGGTTGCGATCCGGTTCGGTCTCGCGGCGATCAAGAACGTCGGCCAGGGTGCGATGGAGCTGGCGATCGCCGAGCGCAAGAAGAATGGCCCGTTCGCCTCGCTGCAGGATTTCTGCGAACGACTCGATGCGCGTTTCGTGAACCGCAAGGTGCTGGAAAGCCTCGTGAAATGCGGCGCGTTCGACAGCTTCGACTCCAATCGCGCGCGCGTCTTCGCATCGCTCGACGATGCGATGGCCTCCGCCGCCAGCGCGCAGCGGGACCGGGCGTCGGGGCAGGTTTCGATGTTCGACATGTTTGGCTCGGAGCAGCGAGACGCGAAGAGGAACGGCGCGGTGCGGGATGTCGAGCCGTGGGACAAGATGGAGACGCTCGGTTACGAAAAGGAGCTGCTTGGCTTTTACGTGACCGGGCATCCGCTCGACGCTTACGCAGGCCACTTCGACAGTGGAAAATACCTGCGTATTGCCGACGCGAAGGAGCTTCAGGAGTCGGCAACGGTGAAACTTGCGGGGCTTGTCGTTTCGGCGGAGCGAAAATTCACGAAGAAGGACGGCAAGCCGTTCTGCGTCTTTGCGCTGGAGGACTTCAGCGGATCGCTGGAGCTGACCGCGTGGGACGAAACCGCGACGGAACATGCGGCGCTGCTGGTGCCAGGAACGGTGGTCGGCGTAAGTGTGCGTGTGACACGGCGCGACGAGGCGATTCGTGCGACGGTGAATTCCTTGCAGGCGCTGAAGCCGCGGGCCTCGCGCAAGCCGGTCGTGTTGCGGCTGGGAATGCCTTCGCTGAAGGAATCCGACCTTTCGCGTGTGGCGGAGTCGGTGCGGCGGTTTCCGGGGAATCGTCCGGTCGAGCTCGATCTGGTGCGCGAGGATGGCCGCTCCGTGCGGTTGCGTGCCGGGCAGGAGTTTTCCGTCGGGGACGAGCGCGCGTTGCGCGAGGAGCTTGCCGACCTGCTGATCGCCTAGCGCTTGCGGCTGCCGCTGAAGCCGAATGTCACGTCGCCGTCGGGCAGGCCGGTGATCGTTGCGTTGATCGAGAGGGTCGCGCCGCCGACAAGCCGCATTTCGCCGGTGACCGCAGCCCCGGTGCTGGCGGTTGCCGTGAAACGTGTGCGGCGATGCTTCAACGTGTATTCACCGACTGCGGGTTGATATCCCGTGCGCGGGTCCATCGAGCGCGCAGTGAGCGAGTTGTTTTTGCGAAAGACCCACTTCAACTTCACTCGATGCGCGCCCCTCGGCGTGTAGAAGGTGTTTATCCAGGTTACGCGGGCGCTGCGTCCATCGTGCGAGGCGCGAATGCGCACGGTGCCCGGACCGGCGAGAGACTCGGCGGGAGTTGCCAGGGAGTATCCGCCCTGGTAGGTCCTCGCGAATTTGTTGAACCCTTCGCGATTCTTCGCCGGAGTGGACGGCGCGAATGCGATGCCGAAGAGGGCGATCAATCCGAGAAGTGCCGTGGAACGGGATGAGCGGAGAAACACAGTCCTGGTGATTTTTAAAAAACTGGGTTGAGTTTCCGAAAGGGCTTGGAGATAGTTCGTGGCTCGTCGCAGCGCGACTCCGATTGCCTCGTGGTGTAACGGTAGCACAAGTGACTCTGGATCACTTTGTCATGGTTCGAATCCATGCGAGGCAGCCAAAACGTTTTCGCCGAAGGGGTGTTCCCGTGCTATCGAGGTGTGATGCGTTTGTCGATAGTTGGTTTGGTCCTCAGCGCGGTTGCGATGCTGGGGTGTTCGAGTGTCGGTGGGGGAATGCCTGCAGGGCAGGCGCAGGTGACCGTAAAAGATGTAATCCTGCCGCAGATCGAGGCGAAGGCCGAGGAGGTGTTCCATCGCCACGGGTTTGATTTCAAGGGCGCCTGGAACGGCCGCATGGAATTCGAGCGTGATGGTGGGACGCTCGACAACGTCCTTTACGGTAACTGGCAGCGAAAGGACACAATCACCCGGGTGACGCTCTTCATCACCTCGAAGGAGCCGGGCGTCTACACGCTGAGAACCCGCTCCGAGGTGGTGCGGAACTCCTTTGGCGGCGAGTCCGACACGAAGCTGTTCGACGTGCAGGGCGGCCGTTACAAGGCAATCCTCAACAAGATCGTGCGCGAGCTTCGCGAGGAAACCGGCGGCTAACGGACCTGCTCGGGCAGGAGCGGCTGCAGGTTCTTGATGCGCTGCGCCGAGTTGCGGTGGCAAACGAGCACCGCGTCGTCGGTTTCCACGACAACGAGGTCGCTCACCCCGCAAAGCGCGACGGTGCGTGAATTCGAGACGACGATGTTGTTGTGGGAGTCGAGCAGGCTGCAGGAGCCCTTGAGCGTGTTCTGGTTTTCGTCCGCGCCAAGGTGGTCGGGTAGTGCCGTCCACGTGCCGACGTCGTCCCAGTCGAAGTCGGCGCGAATTGCGAGGACGTTCCGGGCCTGCTCCATGATCGCGTAGTCCACGGAAATCTTGGGCAGTGTTTCGAAGGTTTTCGCGAGATACGCGGTGACGTCGTCGGCCGGGAATTCGCGCAGGAATCTCGCCAGCGCCGGCACCTGGCGTTCGCACTCGGCGAGGAATGACGACGCGCGCCAGACGAACATTCCGGCATTCCAGCCGTAATTTCCGCTGGAGACGTATTCCTCCGCGGTGTCGGGGTCTGGCTTTTCGACGAATTGCTCGACCTTGCAGACCTTGCTGCCTTGTGGTGCGTCGGGGAGGGCGTCGCCGAGCTTGAGGTAACCGTAGCCGGTGGCAGCGAATGTGGGCGGGATGGAAAAGGTGAGCAACGCTTCCGAATTTCCCGCCGTCGCGACGGCATCGCGCACCTGACGCTCGAAGGTTTGCGCGTCGTGAATCATCGCGTCGGCCGGCAGGAGCACGCACACGGCGTCCTTGTCACGCGCCATCGCAAACCCGGTGGCAAGCGCCGCCGCGGGCGCGGTGTCGCGCTTCGCAGGCTCGGCGACAAATTGCGACGGGGGCAATGACGGCACGGCCGCGCGGCAGGCGTCGATTTGCTGATGGTTGGTGAGAACAAAAACCCGCTCCGCGGGAGCCACGGTCAATGCGCGCCCGACCGCCTCGTCGAGGAGGGTGCGATCGCTGAGCAGACGAAGGAGGTGCTTCGGCGTGCGGGTGCGACTCATCGGCCAGAAGCGTTCGCCGCTTCCGCCGGCCATGATGAAGATGAAGGGCGATTCCATGGAAATTCAGCGCAATGCAGTGAGAGCTTTTGAAAGAGCGTCGAGGCGATCCTCCCAGGTTTTCTGCCGTTCGCGATGTTCCTCGACCACGGCGGCGGGAGCGTTCTCGACGAACTGGGGGCTCGAGAGTTTCTTTTTCACCTTTTCGATTTCGAGCAGCACTTTCTTCATTTCGCCTTCGAGACGGGAACGTTCGGCCTCCGCGTCCACGATGCCGGCGAGGGGAAGATAAATGTCACCGATCGGTGTGACGCAGACGGCGCTTTCCGCGGGTGCGGAGTCCGTGATTTCGAGCGATTCGGCGTTGAGAAGCACGCGGAGGGCGGCGAACTCCGATTCAATCCAGTCATTCGCCGGGCGAATCAGCCATGCGAGGCGGCGATTGGACGGGATGTTGTAGGTCGAGCGCAGGTTGCGAGCAAGCGACACCGACTCGTGAAATGCCTCCACCTTCGCGGTGGCTTCGTCCGCAGCTGCGTGAGCGCTCTTCGGCCACTCGGCGAACTGGATGGTCGATCCGCCAAAGCCGAGACTGTGCCAGAGCTCTTCGGTGATGAAAGGCGCGTAGGGGTGCAGCAGGCGCAGCACGCGGGCGAGCACGAAATCGATCGTCGCGAGCGTTCCCGCACGGCGGCTTTCGTTTTCGCTCGCGAAGTCCGATTTCGCGGTCTCGATGAAGCGGTCGCAAAACTCCGACCAGACGAAGTCGTAGAGCGCCTGCGCGATCTCGTTGAAACGGTAATTTGCATATCCCGCCTCGATTCGATCGATCGTCGCGTTGAGCTTCGAGAGCAGGTCGCGGCAGAAGATGGAAAGGTCGTGGCAGGACGGATCCGCCGCGGGATCGATGGGACCCTGCATGGCGCGGAAGCGGCAGGCGTTCCAGAGCTTGTTGCAGAAGTTCCGGCCTTCGACGATCTGCTGCTCGTCGAACTTGATGTCCTGACCCTGCGGCGCGATGCGGAGCAATCCGAAACGAAGGCCGTCCGCGCCGTATTTCGCGATGAGGTCGAGCGGGTCGGGGGAGTTGCCGAGGGACTTCGACATCTTGCGGCCCTGACGGTCGCGAATGATGCCCGTGAAGTAGACGTGGCGGAACGGGATTTCCCCTTCGTATTCGAGCCCGGCCATGATCATGCGGGCGACCCAGAAGAAAATGATGTCCGGCCCGGTCACTAGGACGCTGGTCGGATAGAACTTCGCCCGTGTTTCCGCATCCATCGTGTCGTGGGCCCAGAGCCACGAGGAGAACCACGTGTCGAGCACGTCGGGGTCCTGCGTCCAGTCATCGCCGGGCGAGTCCACCTGGCAGCGCACCTCGTCGCCGCGATACCAGACGGGAATGCGATGGCCCCACCAGAGCTGGCGAGAGATGCACCAGTCCTGAATGTTTTCCAGCCAGTGGTCGTAGACCTTTTCCCAGCGATCGGGGAAGAAGCGAATGAGGCCGTTGCGCACCGCGTCGCGCGCCTCCGGAACCTTTGGATATTTGAGGAACCACTGTTCGCTGAGTCGCGGCTCGATGGGCACGTCCGCGCGCTCGCTGAAGCCCACGTTGTTCTCGTAGGGCTCCTCCTTCACGAGCACGCCGAGCTCGCGCAGTTTTTCCACAGCCTCGACACGGGCCTCGAAGCGATCGAGCCCGGCAAAATCCTCGCCGGCGAGCTCGTTGAGCGTGCCGTTTGGATTCAGGATGTCGATGACCGGCAGGTTGTGGCGAAGTCCGATCTCGTAGTCGACCTTGTCGTGGGCAGGGGTGACCTTCAACACGCCCGTGCCGAATTCGAAATCCACCGACTCGTCGCCGACGATCGGAATCTTCGCGCGGTTTTCGAGCGGGAGCGGCCGCGTGACATGCTTCCCGATGAGGTGCCGGTAGCGCGGATCGTTGGGGTTCACCGCGACGGCGGTGTCACCCATGATTGTTTCCGGGCGCGTGGTCGCGATCTCGAGCCAGGTGCCGGGTTCCTCCACGATCTCCACCTTGAAGTGGTAGAGGTAGCCTTTCTGTTTTTTGGGAATGACCTCCTCGTCGCTCAGGGCGGTGAGCGAGACAGGGCACCAGTTGACCATCCGCTTGCCGCGGTAGATCAGCCCTTTCTCGTAAAGATCGACGAAAACCTCCTGCACGCGCCGCGCGTAGGCAGGATCCATCGTGAACCGCTCGCGATCCCAGTCGCAAGAGCAGCCCAGCTTCTTGAGCTGATTGATGATGATGCCGCCGTGCTTTTCCTTCCACTCCCAGACGCGCTCGAGAAAAGCTTCGCGACCGAGGTCGTGACGCGTCTTTTGCTCCGTCTTGCGAAGGGTGCGCTCGACGACGGTTTGGGTCGCGATGCCGGCGTGGTCGGTGCCCGGAAGCCAGAGGACTTCGTGGCCCAGCATGCGCGCGCGACGGGCGAGGATGTCCTGAATCGTGTTGTTGAGCACATGGCCGAGCGTGAGGACGCCGGTGACGTTCGGCGGCGGAATGACGATGGAAAAAGGCGGCTTCGTGGACGCCGCGTCCGCGTGAAAACAACCGTCCGCGATCCAGCGGGGATACCACTTCTCCTCGACGGATGTCGGCTCATAACTCTTCGGGATGTCGACCATGGGAACGGTTGTTCTACCAAGCGCCGCGCGATGGAGTAAATGCCCGAACCCGCGAGTGGGCTCGCGTTTTCCGGGAATTTCCCCTTGCGAAGGAGGGGGTGCGTTCCCACCTTTGAGCGTTCCATGCGATTCCCGGCCCTTCTGCTTCTGATCCTGCTCCTTCCGGGAGTCGTCGACGCGGCTGTCTGGAACGTCGTGCAGATCGACCGGCGCAAATACGTGCCAATCTCCGATGTGGCCACTTTTTACCGGATGGCGCGGACGGTTTCGAACGACAAGGCCTTCAAGCTCGTCTCGGCGGGCCGCACGATCGAGGGCAAGGCGGGCAGTCGGGAGGTGCTGATCAATGGCGTGAAATACATCACGTGCTTCCCGATGCGCAGCAAGAACGGCTCGGTGTATGTCTCCGCGATGGACGTCACGAAGATCATCGAGCCGATCATGCGACCGGGGAAGATCAAGAATGCCGCGCAGATTCGCACGGTCGTGCTGGATGCCGGCCATGGCGGACACGACAGCGGCGCCGTCGGGCCGCGAGGGAAGGAGAAGACGTTCACGCTGGATGTGGTGCTGCGCGCCCGGGCGTTGCTGACGAAGGCCGGCTATCAGGTGAAACTGACGCGCGCGGCGGACACCTTCGTGCCGCTCGAGGAGCGGGCGAGGTATGCGAACCGGTTTCCAAACGCGCTCTTCGTGAGCGTGCATTTCAACAAGAGCAACACGCGTGGAGGCACGGGCATCGAAACCTATGCACTGGCGCCGCGCGGGGTGCCTTCGATGGACGAGGAGCACGCGAGCTACAGCGACTTCAAACAGAATCCGGGCAATGCCCGCGACGCCGAGAACATCGCGCTTGCGGCGGCAATGCACTCGGCGCTGGTTCGCAACCTCCGAATTACCGACCGCGGCATCAAGCGCGCCCGCTTTGTCGTGATCAAGAACATCACGATTCCCGGCGTGCTCATCGAGGGCGGGTTCATGAGCAGTCCGATCGATTCCCAGCTGATTGCGACGCCGGAGTATCGGCAACGGATCGCTCAATCCATTCTTCAAGCCGTGCAGGCATACACGAACTCGGTGAATGGCGCCGAGCCGCGGCCGACGCTCGTGGTGAGCGGGGATGCGGCGCCGCCGGACGTGAAGATGCCCGTCGGATCGAAGACCGACATTGATGCAACCGCGTCGAAGATCGAGCTGGATGCGCGGTGAGGCCTCGTGCGACGCTCGCACCCATGGACGTTGAGCAGGTAATGCCCCCGGAGAGCGCCGAAAGCATGGCGCCAAATGCCGGGCCGATCGGAGTGTTTGATTCCGGAATCGGCGGGCTTACCGTGGTCGCCGCCCTGCAGCGGTTGCTGCCGAACGAAAACATCGTTTACATCGGCGACACGGCGCGGGTGCCCTATGGAGGAAAGAGCCGGCGCACAATCGAGCGCTACAGCGTCGAGCTTGGAGGGCTGTTGCTCGCCGAGCAGGCGAAATTGATCGTCGTGGCCTGCAACACCGCTTCGGCGCTCGGCGTGCCGCGCATGAAGCAATTGTTCAAGATTCCCGTGCAGGGCGTGGTGGACCCCGGGGCGGCGGCCGCCGTGCGTTCCTCGAAGAACGGCCGGATCGGCGTCATTGGCACCAAGGCCACCATCGCGAGCCATGCCTACGAGCAGGCGATTCACGCGATTTTCCCCGAGGCGAAGGTTTTTGCGGAAGCCTGCCCGCTGCTCGTTCCGCTCATCGAAGAAGCGATGTTTGACGATCCCATCACCGATCAGGTGCTGCACCGCTACCTCGACCCGCTGCTGGGCGAGGGGATCGATACGCTGGTGCTCGGCTGCACGCACTATCCCTTGTTGAAAAACGCGATCGCGCGGGTGGCCGGGGATTGTGTGACGCTGGTGGATTCCGCGCAGAATTGCGCGATGGCCGTGGATCAATTGCTCCAGACGCACGGCCTCCGTGCGCCGGCGCGTCAGCTCGGCAGCCTGCAGGTCGCGCTGACCGATTCCACGGAGGGGTTCCTCCGCGTCGCAGAGGAAGCCCTCGAGCTCGAAATCGGGGATGTTCAGCTCCGGGCCGTGCAGGCCGCCGCGGTGTAACCGTTACGGAATCTGGGGTGCCGGATTTTCGTCCGGAGTCGGCACGGGCTCGTGAATTGCCTCGTCCGCCTTTTCGGTGAGCGAATCGGCGGTCTTCTTCACCGAGTCGACCGCTTCATCTGCAGCGCTCTTCATGGCGGCCCCGGCTTCCTCGGCCATCTTCTTCATGTCCTCGCCCGCCTCGCGAGCGGCGGCTGCGGCACCGTGACCGGCCTCCCGTGCAGCCTCGGCCGCTTCGTGCGCGGCGTCCTTCGCTTCCTCTGCGGCTCGTTCAACTGCGGTCTCGGGAGTGGGAGTCGGCGTTTCCGCGGGTTTCTGGGGCTCGCAGGCGGAAACCAACGCTGCGAGAGGGATGAGTATGATGTTCTTTTTCATAGGCTTGGGAACGCAGAACTGCGCAGGAAGTAGCGTGTGCCGCCGAAGAGTTCGGGTCAAGAACTGGCGAGCGCTTCAGGAGAGGCGCCTTTCCGCATCCTGATGAAGCCATCTCCACGCCGAGCTGAGCCGGGCCCGCGCACGCTCTTTCGCGGCGGCGGCATCGCTGCCGGGAGGCTCGTGAGCGAAGAGGTAGAACTTGATCTTGGGCTCGGTGCCCGATGGCCGGACGGCGACGCGAAGGCCGCCATCCACCACGAAGATCATCATGGCCTCCGTGGGAATCTCGTCATTCTCCACGTCACGATGACCCGGTTGCGAGAAGTCCTGAATGGAAACCACGTGCGAGCCGTCGATCTCCGCCGGGGGCTGTGACTGATATGAACGAACCAGCGCCTGAATCTTCGCCGCGCCGTCGGCGCCTTCCATGACGAGCGACTCGCTGTGCTCGAGATGGACGCCGAATTCCTCAAAAAGCTTGTCCAGCAGATCGTGGAGCGTCTCCCCCCGCGACTTCGCATATGCGGCGACTTCCGCAAGCATGACGGCGGCGCCGTTCGCGTCCTTGTCGCGCACGAAATCCGCGCCGCTGTATCCGTAGCTTTCCTCGCCGCCGAAGACGAAGGTGGTGTCGCCGGTCGTCTCGTATTTCGCGAGCTTTGCGCCGATGTATTTGAACCCGGTGAGTGTCTCGACGCAGCGCAGGCCATATCGTTCGGCAATGCGGCGTTGAAGATCCGTCGTCACGAACGTCTTGATGAGCACTCCGTTCGTGCCGGTGAACCGGCTTGCGCGATACCACGCCATCAGCGAGCCGAGCTGGTTGCCGGTCAGGAGTGCGAGTTTACCCTGGGAATTCCGCGCCGCAGCGCCGAGACGGTCGGCATCGGGATCGGTGGCGAGCACCAGGTCGGCGCCCTCGGCATCCGCCTGTTGCATCGCGAGCGTGAGCGCCTCGGAATTTTCCGGGTTGGGGGATTGAACGGTGGGGAAGCGGCCGTCGGGAACGCATTGCGACTCGACGACGCTCACCTTGCAGCCGATGCGGGACAGCACGGGAACCGTGGCAACTCCGCCGACGCCGTGCAGCGGGCTGAAGACAACATGCAGGCCGGCATTCTTGACGAGCGCCGGGTCGAGAAGCAGCGTCTCGAGTTTCGCGATGTAGGCTTCATCCATTTCCGCGCCGAGCGGGCGGATGGTGCCGCGCTTCTCCGCCGGCACCGGTGTGTAGGTCTCGCCGGCGATTGCATTGACGTGCTCAATGATGCGGCTCGCATGTGGCTCGACGATCTGGCCGCCGTCCGCGAAATAGACCTTGTAGCCGTTGTAGGCCGGCGGGTTGTGGCTGGCGGTGAGGTTGATGCCCGCGATCGCCCCGGTCTGCCGGACTGCGAAGGAGAGCTCCGGCGTGGAGCGGGCGGACTCGAAGAGCCATGCGTCCACGCCGAGGTCGGCGATCACCTTCGCGACAAACTCCGCAAACTCGCGCGAGAAATGCCGCGTGTCGTGCGCGATGCAGATACCCGGGCGTCCCTCGCGGCCGGCCTTTGCATGCCAGTCGAGCACGTAGGCCACGAGTCCCTGCGTCGCGCGACTGAGATTGAAGTAGTTCATCGCGTTGGTGCCGACACACGGATGCTCGGGACGATCATTCGGGCCGCCGGCGCCTTGTTCGACGGCGGTCACCACGGCGCCGATCGACTTTCCGCGAAGGCCGCCGGTGCCGAAGGCGAGGGTGCGGAAAAACCGGTTGTCGAGCTCGGTCCAGTTTTTCGCGGAGACGAGTTCCGCGACGGCTTTTTCGTAAACAGGGTTCGTCGAACCGGTGAGCAGCAGACGAATGTTTTCGGCGGAGCTGCCGAGCAGTCGACCCTCGGCGGCGGCCTGTTCGATGGTGGCTAGAAGATCGGACATGAGTGCTTTTTGCTACGTTGTTGAAGAGGAAGGGACTTTCAAGCGGTCGGTAAGCCTGCAGGTCCGTCCATCGCAGCCTACAGGTTTTCGCCGCGGATGAGATCGTCGTAGTTCTGCCGTTCGCGGATCACCCGCCAGCGGTCGCCCTCGACGAGCACCTCGGGCAACAGCGGACGCGAATTGTAATTCGACGACATCACAAATCCATACGCACCGGCGCTGAGGAGCGCGACGCGGTCTCCGGCCTCAAGGGCGGGAATCTCGCGATCCTGCGCGAAGAAATCGCCGCTCTCGCAAACGGGACCGACGACATCCATGGCGATCGTTTTCGCCGACGGATCGCGACGCAACGGATGAATCTCATGATACCCCTCGTAGAGCGCGGGGCGGATGAGATCGTTCATCGCGGCGTCGACCACGGTGAAGGTCTTGGCCGGCGTCTTTTTCACGTAAAGAACCGAGGCGAGAAGCACGCCGGCGTTACCAACAATGAAGCGACCGGGTTCAAGGAGGATCTTCAGTCCAAGCGGCTTCAACAGCGGCACGACGTGCTCCGCGTAGGCCTCGGGTGTAATTCGGCGAGGGTGATCCTCGGCAGTCCACCATGCGGGATCGCCGGATTCGAGCGCGGGGTCGTAGACAATGCCGATGCCGCCGCCGATGCTGAAAAACTCGATCGTGTAATCCGTCTTTAATCTTTCGACGAGCGGGACGAGCTTCGCAATGGCCTCGGCGAACGGCTTTGGATCAAGGATCTGCGAGCCGATGTGCGTCTGCACGCCGCGGATGAGGAGATTCGGCATGGCGGCCGCTTCGCGATAAACCTGCTCCGCGCGATCGAGACCGATGCCGAACTTGTTCTGGCTCTTGCCGGTCGAGATGTATTTGTGCGTGCCCGCGTCGACATCCGGATTCACCCGCACGGCGACCGGTGCCTTCACGCCGAGTTCTCCGGCGACCTGATTGATAAACGCGAGTTCCGCCTCGCTCTCGACGTTGAAGCAATAGATGCCCTCGCGAAGGGCGTATTCGATTTCGGCTCGCGTCTTGCCGACTCCGGCGAAGGTGCAATGCGCTGCGGCGCCGCCCGCCTTCACCACGCGAAAGAGCTCACCGCCGGATACGATGTCGAAATCCGCGCCCTCGCTGGCGAGGAGGTTGAGGATCGCGAGATTCGAGTTTGCCTTCACCGCGTAGCAGACGCGGTGGTCGAGTTCGGCGAGCGCGCGATCGAGCCGGCGGAAATTCGTGCGAATCGTCTCCGCGGAATAGACGTAGGCGGGGGTGCCGACATTGGAGGCGATCTCGGAAAGGTCGACGCCTTCGCAATGGAGGCGATTGTCTGTGTAGCGGAAGCTGTGCATGGAAAAGAGACGGAGTCTCGGGAATTCGCGTCCGGGTTTTAAGTGAAAAATGCGGACGCGGAATCCGACATTTCGATGCACCGCCACGGTCGACAGCGGGTTTCATCCCAATACACTGCGTTTCGATGAGAGTCTTTCCCCCCTTTGTCGCCGGAATCGTCCTTGTTGCCGGCTCGCTGTTCGCGGAACCCACCTTGAAGGAGGCCTTCGAAAGGGATTTCCGGATTGGCGCGGCATTGAGCCCCAAATATTTTTCGGGAAGAGATTCCGCCGGCGTCGAGCTGGTGAAAAAGCAGTTCAACACGATCACGCCGGAAAACGCGCTCAAATGGGAGCCGGTTCATCCGCGGCCGGACGAGTATCGGTTCGAGGAAGCGGATCGCTTCGTGGAGTTTGGCGAGGCGAACGACATGTTCATCGTCGGCCACGCGCTGGTCTGGCATCATCAGACGCCGGATTGGGTTTTCCAGGACGGGGAGGGGAAGCCGCTGGACCGCGAGGCGCTGCTCGAGCGGATGCGCGAGCACATTCACACGGTCGTCGGCCGTTACAAGGGCCGCGTCCACGGGTGGGACGTGGTCAACGAGGCGCTCGCTGATGACGGCTCGCTGCGGGATTCGCCGTGGAAGCGGATCATCGGCGACGACTACGTCCAGAAGGCATTCGAGTATGCGCACGAGGCTGATCCGGACGCGGAACTCTACTACAACGACTACAGCATCGAGGAGCCTGCCAAACGGGCCGGAACCGTCGCGCTTTTGAAGCGGCTGAAGGAAGCCGGGTGCCGGATCGATGGCGTCGGAATTCAGGAACACGTCGGCCTGGATTGGCCATCACTGGAGAATCTGGAGGCGTCGATTCGCGCCTTCGGTAACGAGGGCGTCCAGGTGATGATCACCGAACTCGACGTCAATGTGCTGCCGACCAGGTGGGGGGAGGGAGATGCGGACCTCTCGGGCCGCAAGGAGGTCGATCCCGCACTTAACCCCTACACCGAAGGGCTGCCCGACGAGATGCAGGAGAAACTCGCGAATCGCTATGCCGAGTTGTTCGCTCTGTATCGGAAGCACCGCGACCTTATTCCACGGGTGACCTTCTGGGGTGTCGGAGACGGGGATTCGTGGCTGAACAATTTCCCCGTGAGAGGTCGCACAAATTACCCGCTGCTTTTCGATCGCGAGCTCAAGCCAAAGCCGGCGTATCAGGCCGTGATCGAAGCCGCGTCCGACTAAGGAGCCGTCTTGCTCGCGGGTCATCTTCGGCTGTCAGAGGGGCGCGCCCTAGACAAGCAGCGGTTCGATGATCCCGACGGACTGGAGATAAAGCGGGTGGGTGCCGCCCCGCCCGAGTTCCACGAGGAGGGTGTCCTCGATGCGGTCGCGACCGGCCGGCAGCAGCTGGCTCGAGTCGTCGAAATGTCCTCCGGTCTTCGTCGCGTGGAAGAATTTGCCGTGTTCGGCGCGATCGAGACGGAATTCCGTTTTGCCGGCGAGCAACCGACACGACGAGATGCACGGGCCGTCGGATTCGATCAACTCGAACGCAACCTCGCTGCGGTCGGGCGCACGGAAGGAATGACGGCCGAGCACGGAGTCGAGCTGCCAGCCGAGCTGACCTGCCAGCCAGCCGAGGAGGAGCAAGGCGGAGACCTTCGAACCCGGCGCGTGCCGGATTTCGACGCGGTCGACCTTTTCGAGATAGGGCAGGGCGCAGGAGTTGTCGAAGAACTGAGCGAGGCCCTGTCGCAGGCTGAGAAGGCGGGTCCAGTTCAGATCGCAGAGCACGCTGTGGACACCGCTGAGCCCGGCGATTCGTCGCACGATGGCGAGCTGTGCGGCCGGGTCGTCCCATGTGCGGCTGTCGAAGATCAGACGGTCGATCCAGCGCCAGAGCTTGGAGTCCAGCGGTTCCCGGAACGGTGCCTGATGCCAGAAACACAGCGGCAGGTCGGAGTCGAGATGGGCGAAGACGACGTTCGACAGCGCGGCGGGGGACCGGCCGTCGAGCTGGAAGGTGATCTGTTCGGAACAGATCTCACGCCGGTTGACCGCGTGGCAGTGGGCGTTGATCCAAGCCTTCGCGCCGGGCTGCTCCGCCTCGCGGTTTGCGTAGATGAGGATGGCACGGCAGGCGTGTTCGCTCGCGATCTTCGAGATCAACTCGGTATTCGCCGAGACGTCGGATTCCTTTTCCGTGTAGATTGCCAGGTTGATGAGCGACGCGCGCGTCTTGCTGTCGCCAATCTCCTCCCAGAGGCGTCCGAGATCCTTTTCGATCCGGCCGATTTCGACCGGCATGCCGGGGGAAATGCTCACAGCCGTCTCCATGCGGCGCCATTGTGGCGCTTGATCAGTTCATCCGCCTCGCTCGGGCCCCAGCTTCCCGCCTCGTAGAAGGCAATCGGTCCGCCCTCGCCGGACTCCCATGCGGCGCGGATGGCGTCGACGAACTTCCATGCCTCCTCGACCTCGTCGCGGCGGGCAAAAAGCGTGGCGTCGCCGGCCATCGCGTCGAGCAGCAGTCGCTCGTAGGCTTCGGGCGTCGCCTTGCCGAATGAGGTGCCGTAATGGAAGTCCATCTTTACCGGCTCGATCCGCATGCTGGATCCGGGAAGCTTTGCCGACATGCGAAGGGAGACGCCTTCGTCGGGCTGGATGCGAATGACGAGCACATTGTCGTCGATCGATTGTCCGGTCTGGCGGAAAAGCACCGGTGGCACGCTCTTGAAATGCAGCGCGATTTCGGTGGCGCCCTTCGGCAGGCGCTTGCCGACGCGGATGAAGAAAGGCACACCCGCCCAGCGCCAGTTGTCCACATTTGCCTCGAGCGCGACGTAGGTTTCCGTCTCGGAGTCCTTCGGAATGTTTTGCTCGTCGCGATAGCCGACGACTTCCTTTCCGTTTACGAAACCGGCGGCGTATTGCGCGCGAACGACCGATTTCGCGACCTGTGCGCCGGAAATTCTGCGCAGGGAACGCAGGACCTTCACCTTCTCATCGCGAATGGCGTCCGCGGTGAGATCCGTCGGCGGCTCCATCGCGGTGAGGCAGAGGAGCTGGAGCAGATGGTTCTGCACCATGTCGCGCATCGCGCCCGATTTGTCGTAGTAGCCCGCGCGACCTTCCACACCGAGCGGTTCGCTCGCGGTGATCTGGACGTGATCCACGTAACGGTTGTTCCAAACCTGCTCGAAGATGGCATTGGCGAAACGCAACACCATGATGTTCTGCGCGGTCTCCTTGCCGAGGTAGTGGTCGATGCGGAAGGTGTCGCGCTCCTCGAAGGCGGCCTCGACGAGATTGTTGAGCTCGATGGCGCTCGGCAGGTCCGTGCCGAATGGTTTCTCGACGATCACGCGCACCCAGCTGCCTGGCTTCGCGCGGTTCAGGCCACTTTTGCGAAGGTTCTCAAGAATGATCGGGAACTGATCCGGACCCGCGGAAAGATAAAAGAGGCGGTTGCCGCGCGTGCCGCGGTGGGCGTCCAGATCGTCGAGGCGTTTTGAGAGGGACTCGTAGCCCGCGAGATTATCGAACTCGCTGCGGTGGTAAAAAATCGAGGACGCGAAGCTCGGCCAGAGGTCGTCATTGATCTTCTGCCGCGAGAACTTGCGCGCCGCCTCCTCGAGCTCGGTGCGAAACTGCTCGTCGCTCTTGTCCCGGCGGGCAAAGCCGACCACGGAAATGGAGGGCGGGAGATTTCCGTCGGCCGCCAGGTTGTAGAGTGCGGGGACGAGCTTGCGATGCGTGAGATCCCCGGTGGCTCCAAAAATGACCAAGGAACAGGGCTCCGGAACGGAGCGGCTGAGGAGGCCTTCGCGAAGGGGATTGGTGGCAGGCGAATTCGGCATCTAGTAAGTCAATTGAGGCCTCGTGATACCCTCTGAGGCTGTTCATGACAAGCGGTGGCGGGGACGATGTCTCGGAAACCCGATGAAAAATCCGCGGGATAAGAATGAATCGTGCTCATCGGAGTGCCCAACTTGCCAAATTATCTTTAGACGTATAGTTGTGCTAGCCCACAACTCTTAATGAAGACCATCGCTTTCCTTGCTTGTGTAACAACCACCGCAGCCATCATCGGGACTGCCAACGCCAAACCTGCGGATTTTCGGCCTTTCGTGGGCAAATACACGAAGCAGGGGCGCTTTTCTTTTGTGACATCGGGCGTCAATCTGCTTGGAAAGGGTTCAGTGAAGTTTTCCGCTTCGAAAAACGGCCGGACAGGCAAGGTGAAGGGTGTCGGCTCGACTGTTTATCAGGGCATCACCTACAACATGACGAACACCTTTGGCTTCGGTTCTCGAAAAGCGCTGAACATTAGTCGGCTCGCTCCTCTTCTTTTGGATCAGCCCTATGCAGGCACGTATAGCGCGGGAAGAGAAATGATTCAGGGCACTGCGACGATTCCGAACGTCGTTTTCAGTCTCCAGGTTCGACTGAAAAAGACAAAGCGTCGTGCGACCATGATCGTCACCTACTTGGTGTCCGGAAACGGGTTGTCCCTGGAGTATGGCTACCGCGGCACGCAGCGCATCAAACCGGTGAAGAACTGACCATCCGGCTCTTTCAATGCGAAAGCCCCGCGACGATTCGACGACGCGGGGCTTTTCGCGGGATGGGGGTAATCCTTACAGCTTCATCCGCACCATCGCGGCATGCTCCTCGTCGGTGCAGGGGGCGTTGAGCGGGACGTCGGTCGTCTTGTCGGAGGCGCTGACGATGCCGTTTTCGAGCATCCATTGCTCGAGTTCCTCGCCGCTGATGTCGGCCAGCATGGTGCCGTTCACTTCCACGCAGGGCGAAAGCGGCTGGCCGCTCTTTTGTTCCATCTCCCAGCGGAATGCCGGGTTCTTGATGATGTCCTTTTCGGTGTATTCGAGGTCGTATTTGGCGAGCACGGCGCGGACTCCGTTGCTCCAGCCACAATGCGTCTTCAGGTAAGCGGTGATTTCAGGTTTAGCCATGGCGATGCCGCGGAAGGTAGCACGTCGCGGGCGATTGCGAAAATGCTTTCTGAACGGGCAGGTCGGTCGGGGAAGAGGTGCAGAAAAGCTGCGAACGTGGGCAGGGGGCAACAGCATCGCGACAGGAGGGCAAAAAAGAAGCGCCGGCAGTTTCCCGCCGGCGCTCCTCTTTGAATGTTGAAGGCTTCGATTACTTCTTCTTGCCTTCGCCCGGACGGTATTCCTCCTGGGCAAACTGGAATGCCTGTGCGAGGCCGACCATGTCTTCGCCGGGGCGCAGACCGTCGAACGCTTCGCTTTCCTTCTTGAGGTCTTCCATCGAGTAGTGCGCGGCCTTGATCGAGAGACCGATGCGGCGCTCGGCCTTGTCGATCTTGATGACGCGGGCCTCGACTTCCTGGCCGACCTTGAGGGCGTCCTTGACCTTCTCGACGTGGTCCTCGCTGATCTGCGAGATGTGAACCAGGCCGTCGATCTCGCCGTCGAGCTGCACAAATGCGCCGAAGTTGGCGAGCTTGCTGACGGTGCCCTTGACGAGGTCGCCGATCTTGAAGCGGCTCTCGATGTCCTTCCACGGATCCTCCTCGAGCTGCTTGAGGCCGAGGCTGATGCGCTGGTTGGCCTTGTCGATGTCGATGACCACCGCCTCGATCTCGTCGCCCTTCTTGAGGGCCTCGCTCGGGTGGTTGATCTTCTTCGTCCACGAGAGGTCGGAGACGTGCACCATGCCGTCGATGCCTTCCTCGAGTTCAATGAAGGCGCCGTAGGCGGTCATGTTGCGAACCTTGCCGCGGACCTGCTTGCCGATGATGTAGCGCTGCTCGATCTCGTCCCACGGATTGGGCTCGAGCTGGCGAACGCCGAGGGAAATCTTCTGCTCCTCCTTGTTCACGCCGAGCACCACGGCCTCGACTTCCTGGCCGAGGGTGAGCACGTCGGACGGACGCGCGATGCGCTTGGTCCAGCTGAGTTCGGAAACGTGGATGAGGCCTTCGACGCCGCGCTCGATCTCGACGAATGCGCCGTAGGGCATGAGGTTCGTGACCTTGCCCTTGACCTTCTGGCCAACGGGGAAGCGCTCCTCGATCTTGTCCCACGGGTTGTCCTGCATCTGCTTGAGACCCAGCGAGACCCGCTCCTTGTCCTTGTTGATGTCGAGGATGACCACCTCGAGCTGGTCGCCAATCTTGACCATCTCGCTGGGGTGGTTGAGCCGCGCCCAGGACATGTCGGTGATGTGCAGGAGACCGTCGATGCCGTCGAGGTCGATGAACGCACCGAAGTCGGTGATGTTCTTCACCGTGCCGGTGACCTTGTCGCCGACCTTCACGCTCGAGAGGAACTCGGCGCGCTTGACCGCGCGCTCCTCTTCGATGATCTCACGACGGCTGAGGACGACGTTTTTACGGTCCTCGTTGATCTTGACGATCTTGAAATCGTAGGTGTTGCCGACGAACTGCTGCAGCTCGCGCGGCGGGATGATGTCGATCTGGGAGGCAGGCAGGAACGACTCGACGCCGACATTGACGGTGAGCCCGCCTTTGACGACGGCCTTGACCTTGCCCTTGATGAGGCCGCCTTCCTTGTAAACGTTGACGATCTTTTCCCAGTTCTGACGCTGGGCAGCCTTCTCCTTCGAGAGGACGACCATGCCCTCTTCGTTTTCGAGACGGACGAGGAGAACCTCGACCTCATCGCCGACTTCGACCTCCTCGGGGTCTTCGAACTCGTCGGCACGGATTACGCCTTCCGACTTGTAACCGATATCAATGAGAAATTCGCGAGGACGGATTTCGAGGACATGGCCTTTGACGATGCTGCCCTCTTTGTAGTTTTTGACGGACTTCGCGAGGAGCTCCGCCAGATTGGCTTCTGCCATTGGAGACAATTGGGTTGAGGTTAATGGGTTCAAGTGACCGCGACGACCTTTCGGAGAACCACCCGGCTCTCGGCGGGGCAGCGGTTGCGGCGAGTTGGCGAACTTACCAGAAGTGAGTCTTCTGGCAATCGAAAATTTTCAGGCCGAACCGGCCGTGATTTCCCGGCGGAAAAATCCCAACCGGCCCGGAAATCATTCTTGCGGAATGCGGGCCATCCTCCGGGTGGCTGCGCCTCCCGCGGTTACTCGAAATACGTGTCCTCGTGCGAGTAGGGCGGGGCGCAGCAGCAGAGGAAGACGAGATCCGTCTTTGCTGTGATCTCGTGCCACGCGCCTGGCGGGATGAGCACGCAATCGCCCGGGCCCACCTCGCGGGTCTCCCCGTCGATTTCCATGGTGCCGGTGCCTTCGAGCAGAAAGTAGAATTCCTCGCTGAGCCGGTGATAGTGCCGCTCGGTGTGGGTGCCGGCCGGCACGCGTGCCTCGGCGAGGCTCTGGTTCTGAACCGGCGCATTCGTTCGATCGAGGATGCTGCGAATGGTGGAGCCATCCTTGGTGGTGAAGGGTTTTTGGCTGGATAGGTTCTGGACGATCATTGAGAGTCCGAGGCTATGAAGTTTTTCGAGGGATGCACAGCCATGATCACCGGAGCTTCGTCGGGGCTCGGTGCGGAGTTTGCCCGGCAGCTGGCGCCCTACGCGCAGACGCTGGTGCTGGTTGCCCGGCGCAACGAACGCCTCGAGGCGCTGCGGGCGGAGTTCGGCGAAAAGTTTCCGCGCCTCTCCGTGTTCATTTATGTCGCCGACCTCGCGAAGGAGAAGCAGCGCCGCGACCTCGTCAACTGGCTGGGGGAGCAGGGCATCTACGTGGATTTCCTCATCAACAATGCCGGACTCGGCGATCACGGCCCGTTCATCGACAGTGACTGGAATCGCGTGAAGGCGATGCTCGATGTCAACATGACCGCGCTCACGCATCTCACGCACCTCCTGCTGCCGGGCATGCGGGATTCCGGCCGGGCGGCGATTCTCAACGTCAGTTCCGTCGCCGGCTTTTTCCCGCTTCCGAACATGTCCATCTACGCGGCGACGAAGGCGTATGTCACCAGCTTCTCGGAATCGCTGCGAATGGAGCTGGCCGACACCGGTGTGTCGGTGACCGCGCTGTGCCCCGGCCCGGTGCCGACGGAGTTTTTCGAAACGGCCACCCGACCCGGTGATGAGGAAAAGGCGGCGCATTACGAAACCATGCCGGCGTTCAAGTCGACTCCCGCCGAAGTCGTGCGCGCCGGACTCGCGGCGGTGGCGGCCGACCGCCCGCGGGTGATCCCGAATTTGTTGCTGGCCGTATTGGTGGCACTGGCGACGGCAGCGCCGTTCTTTATCGTGCGCGAAGTGCTCAAGGCATCAAGGGCGCGGATTTGATTGCCTTTACAACCCGTCGGCTCACCTGTAGATGAAACCGCCCTTTTGAAGGACATCAAGAAGCTCAAATTGCTTGCGGCCAGTCCGGACGTGGCCCTGGCATTCAAACAGACGTTCGAGCTGATCAACCCGCATCTCTACAGCGTGGAGGAGCGGATTCGTCAGCAGGCCCGGGTCTTCGACGCCGCCGTCGAAGGTTACGCCGCATATGCGATCAACTCCGGCGGCAAGCGCTTGCGACCCGCGCTGGCACTCCTAGCCGGCGGAGCCACCGGCAAGATCAGCTCCAGCCATGTCGATCTGGCCGTGATTCTCGAGCTCATCCACGTCGCCACGCTCGTGCATGACGACATCATGGACGGCGCGGAGACGCGTCGCGAGCAACCCACGGCAAATGCCAAGTGGGGGAACTCGTTGAGCGTGCTGCTGGGCGACTGCCTGTTCGCCCACGCGCTGCGGCTGTCCACCAACTTCAGCAACAGCGAGATCAGCCGGCGCATCGCCGACGCCTCGGCCGACGTGTGCCAGGGGGAGATCATCCAGACGCAGCGGCGGTTCGATCTGAAGCTCACGACGACGGATTACTACAAGATCATCGAAATGAAGACCGCGGCGCTCTTCGCGGTCGCGTGCGAGCTCGGTGCGTTCATCAGCGAGTCCAGCCCGGAGGTGATCAGCGCGTTGCGGACCTTTGGAACAAAGCTCGGTATCGCGTATCAGGTTTATGACGACCTGCTCGACATCGCCGGCGATGAAGAGGATGCCGGCAAGACGCTGGGAACCGACCTGCAGAAGGGCAAGCTGACCCTGCCGGTGATTCTTCTGCTGCAGTCAGCAGACGATCCGTGCCGCCAGCGGGTTCGCGAGCTGCTGCTTCACGACAACGTGACGGGTCACGACGAACTGCGCACCCTGCTTGTGAAGAGCGGGGCGATGACCGCCGCCGTGGACGCCGGCCGGCGAATCGCCGTGGAAGCGCGTGACGCGCTCCATGTCGTGCCCGCGAATCGTTACCTCAACGGCCTGCAGGCTGTTGCCGGACACCTCGACGCATTGCTGGCGCAATTCCGCTGAGCGGCTTCACCTGCGCCGAACGGGTGGACGGAGGGGCTCTGAAAGGGGCACAGCGCGGAGAGACGGCTTTGCGTGGACTGGGCGAACCTCGCAGACGGTTTCGCGTATCGCGGAATTCGTGCGCGAATGCGGGTCGCCGGAATTCGACCTTTGCGTCGCCGGAGAGATTCGGAAGCTGGACGGTCGTGCCCCGGTGTCCAGCTTGGTGACAGGGGCGGATCAGTGATGCGCTGATTCGCCGGATTCCTCGGCGGAATCTCCATGCCCACCGACGGTTTCGGATGCGGAATGCATCTCGCAGGCCGGGGTGAGGAGGACGAGCGCGGCGGCGCCGAGAAAGACGAGGAGGATGCGTTTCATTCGATGATTTCGAGGCCGACCTTGATTCCCTTTTTTTGCGCCGAAGCGTTGAGGAGGGTGCGGAGCGCCTGGATGGTATGGCCGCCCTTGCCGATCACCTTCGGCACATCGCTCTTGCGCATGGCCAGGTAATAAACCGTGCGGCCCTCCGCTTCGGAGTGCGTGACGACGAGCTCATCCGGATATTCGATGAGCTTGCCGACGACGTATTCGAGAAACTCCTCCACGGCCGGCCGGAAAATTACGCCGCAGCGGGCGCGTTCTTGCGGGCCTTGTTGATGATGCTGCCGACCGTCTGCGAAGGCTGTGCGCCGACGCCGAGCCAGTATTCGGCGCGGTCGAGTTTGATGTTGTAGTTTTCGCCTTCCTTCTTCGGATCGTAGGTGCCGATGATCTCGATGAAGCGGCCGTCGCGCGGGCTGCGCTTGTCTGCCACCACGATCTTGTAGAACGGGTGGTTCTTGGCACCCTCGCGCTTGAGTCGAATTGCAACGGACATTGCTGTGGTCTGGTCTGGTTAAGTTGTCTGTGGGTGAAAAAACACCGCGTTGCCGCGGCGTCAATTCAATCCCGGGATTCCGGCCCGGCGGGCTTGGGCCATCAGTTTTTTCATGTTTCCCGCCTTTTTCATCATCTTCTTCATTTGGGCGAACCGCAGAAGGAGATTGTTCACTTCGGTCACCGAGGTGCCACTGCCGCGGGCGACCCGCTGCCGGCGACGCGCATTCAGGATATCCGGTCGCGCGCGCTCGGCGGGAGTCATGGAGAGGATGATCGCCTCCACCCGTTTGAGTTGCCCCTCGTCGAGCGAGGAATCTTTCAGGTTAGCCATTCCGGGGAGCATGCCAAGGAGATTTTCCAGGGGGCCCATCCGCCGGATCATCTTGAACTGGTGCAGGAAGTCCTCGAGGTCGAACCCGCCGCGCTGGAGTTTCTGCTGCATTCGCAGCGCGTCCTCCTCGGTGATCGCCTCGGCGGCCTTTTCGACGAGACTGACCACGTCGCCCATGCCGAGGATGCGCCCGGCGAGCCGGTCCGGGTGAAATGGCTCAAATTGATCCGGCTTTTCGCCGACGCCGGCAAACTTGATCGGCTGCTTCGTGACCTCGCGCAGCGACAGGGCGGCGCCACCCCGGGCGTCGCCGTCGAGCTTGGTGAGGATGATGCCGGTGAGACCGAGGGCGTTGTGAAAATGCTCGGCGACGGAGACCGCCTGCTGGCCGGTCGCGGCGTCGCAAACGAGCAGGACCTCCTGCGGGTTGAGAAATTCCTTGAGTCGCTTGAGCTCCTGCACGAGCGGCTCGTCGATCTCCTGGCGGCCGGCCGTGTCGTAGATCTGGACGTTGCCACCGACTTCCTGCGCCCACTCGATGGACTGTGCGGCCACGGCCAGGACGTCCTTTTCCCCGGGTGCGGGCGTGAAGACGTTGGCATTGATCTGCCTGCCGAGCGTGGCGAGCTGCTCGATGGCGGCGGGACGCATGAGGTCGCAGGCGATCAGGTTCGGCGTGCGGCCCTGGGTCTTCAGCCAGCGGGCCAGCTTCGCGGAGGAGGTGGTCTTGCCGGCGCCGTTGAGGCCAACAATCAGGATGCGCGCCGGCTTTTCAAGGTTCAGCGGTGCGGCGTCGCCACCGAGCAGTTCGACGAGTTCGTCGTGGAAGATTTTGATGATCTGCTGCCCGGGCGTGACGCTGCGGAGAACATCCTCGCCGAGCGACTTTTCCTTCACCCGTGCAATGAACGACTTCGCGACCTGGTAGTGGACGTCCGCATCGAGAAGCGCGAGGCGCACCTCGCGGAGGGCGTCGTTGATATTCGCCTCGGTGATGCGGCCGTGCCCGCGGAGGTCTTTGAAGACATCCTGGAGCTTGTCGGAAAGTCGGCTGAACATGGCTGAAGAGTAATTTGAAAATGCGAAATGGCGAATGCTATCCGCCAGCCACGACGCGCAGGATCTCGAACCGGTCGCCCTCCGCAATGGTCTGCGTATCCCATTCCGAGCGGTGCAGAGCGACTCCGTTGTGCTCCACGAGGATGGCGGGAGCGGGCAACTGGAGCTCGGCGACGAGCTCGGCCACCGTGCGGGAGGCGGTTACCTCGCGCGCTTCTCCATTCACGTGAATGATCATGGGGCGGGAGGGGCCACTTTTCGCACGCCTTCGTCAACGGCTTCGGAGAGCGCCTGTTCGACGAACCGCTGGAAGGCGCTGACGTTGCCACGAACGAGATTGTCCGCGTTGAGCAGGCCGCCCTGTGCCTTTTGCACTTTGACCGGCGCGGTTGCGCGGGTGCGGCCGGTGCGGGCGTCGCGAAGCGTGACCAGCAGATCGATGGAAACGTCGCGACGGATCAACTGGTCCGCCTGAAAGTCGAGAATTTCGACCTGGATCTGGTTCGGGCTGTTGGGCGAGTAGCTGTTCTGCTGCTCGAGGGCGTCGATGAAGAATTGCCGGACCACCGCGGTGAGCGGCTGATTCGTCTCGAGAATCTTGGTCGTTTTACCCACGCCGCTGTGCATCGTGCCAATGGTGCTGCCGGGATTTGCCCGGCGATCCTGGACGTCGCCCATGCTGATCGGGATCGTTCGTCCGGCTTGCGCGCGCGCGGCGTCGGACGGCACGTAGTGCAGCGGGAGCGTGCGCGTTGTGGTGCAGGCGGTGAGGGCCGCACACAGGAGTGCGAGGCCGACAGGAATCCGTCGCATGAACCGGCTCAATAGCCCTGGCTCCGCGCGAGGCGCTGGAGTTCGATTTGGAAATCCATCACGTCCTGTTCGCTCGGGCGGTAGCCAATCGTGGACGGCTCGAGGCCGAGCCGGCCCATTTGATCGAGCGACCATGCGGCGGTCTCTCCGTCGGAGAACGTGACGCGGCCGCTGATGAGCGTGCCGGGCTTGGTGAGCTGGTCGATGGTCACGCTGACTTTCCCCGCGCCGCCGGGAGCGGGTGGTGCCGGCTCGGGTTCCGCAGGAGTGGTCTCCGCGGGCTTGGCGGGCTCGGGGTCCTTCACGGAAACTTTGAGATCGTCCACGAGCAGCCGCGTGTCGAGATAGGTCAGTCCGATGCCGAACTCCTCCCGGATGCGTTTCTGAACCTCGGAAAGCGATGCGCCGGCTTCAATCCATCCGGCGACGGCGCCTTTTTGTTCGTCTGTCAAAGTCATGGTGAAAGACGGAATCGTTACGAATTCACGGACAGCTGTCCCGTAAAAATACACACAAAGATGTTTTGGAAATCTCGTTGCGCAATTCGCGCAAAAGCGTGTCACATTACCCCGTGTTTCGTTCCCTTCTGATCATTGCCATTGTGGCCGTGCTCCCTGTGCGTGCCGGGATTTTGGACGACCTTTCCGCGGAGGACGCGAAAAAGGTGCTGGCGGGAAATCAGGTCATCGTCGGCGAAGACCTCGAAGGCTATCCCTGGCCCCGGGTGCGCCTCTACCAGACCGTAAAGGCCACGCCTCGCGAGGTGATGGCCATTTTCTTCGACTACAACAACGCGAAGAGCTTTGTGCCCAACTGCGAGAAGTCGGAGATTTCCAGGAAGATCGACGAACGCACGCACGAGGTGGACTACCTTGTGAACATCCCCATTTTTCCCGATGAGGCCTACACGGTGCGGAACAAATTGAGCGGCGATCCGTCGCGGTTGTCCGTCCAGTGGAAGGTGCTGCGGGCGACGAGCATCGAAGAAAGCGAGGGAGACCTCGTGGTCGAGGCGCTGGGAGATGGTTCCGTGCTGCGCTACACGAATCTGGTCAAGCCGTCATCGAAGGCTGCGGGATTGCTGAAAGGCATTGCGCTCGGCCAGATGAAGGAAACGGTGAAGGCCATTGTCGACCAGGTGATGGTCGCGAAGAAATCCGGGATGGAGCCGCAGCTCGAACGGCTGGACAAGGCCCTCGGCCGGAAGTGATGCCGGCTTGCCGGTCCGGAACCGGCCTGACATGCTGCGCTCCGTGGGTTCGGTCGATGTGCTGGTCGTTGGAGCAGGTCCCGTCGGGTTGGCGTTGGCGGCGGAATGTCTCCGCCACGGTGCCACGGTTCGCTTGATCGACCGTCTTGGGCAACCCTCCGAAAAATCCAAGGCACTTGCGATCTGGGCATCCGCCATGGAGGCGCTGCATGGGATGGGATGCGCCGAGGCGTTTCTCAAGAACAGCTTTGCCGGCGAGAAGCTGGTCATCACCGCCGAGGGCAAGGCAATCGGTTCGGTGGATCTCGGCCTCGAGGTCGATTCACCATTCCATGGAGCGCGCCTGCTGCCCCAGGCGGAGACGGAGCGAATCCTCACGTCGCATCTGCGGTTTCTCGGCGGGTCCGTGGAGCGCGGGGTCGAGTTGATTTCCTTCGAAGAAGGGGCCGAGGGTGTGAAGTCGAGGCTGCGGCTGACGGATGGTCGCGAGGAGGTCGTTCAATCCCGCTGGCTGGTCGGTTGCGACGGGGCGCACAGCCTTGTCCGCCATCGGCTGGGCTTCGAGTTCGAGGGATCCGCGCTCGAGGAGAATTTCATTCTGGCGGATGTCCGCATCGACCCGGAGCCGGAGCCCAATCAAGTGGTCGTGGATTGGGGTGGGGACGGTGTGCTCGCGTTGTTTCCGGTGACCGAGGGCATATGGCGGGTGGTTGCCAACCGAAAGAATCCCGAGCTCTCGGGCGATCCCACGCTGGGCGAGATCAACGAGCAATTCGCGCTCCACGGCCGTGAGGAGTGGCGCGCGAGTGATCCGACGTGGCTGAGCAATTTCCGGATCAGCGAGCGCAAGGCCTCGGGGTTCTACAAGGGCCGCGTAATGATCGCCGGCGATGCCGCGCATATTCACAGCCCTGCGGGAGGGCAGGGGATGAACACAGGCATTCAGGACGCCTTTAATCTCGGCTGGAAACTCGGCCTGCTCGCGCGCGGGCACGGCGAGGCCGAGCGGTTGCTGGCGAGCTACGAGGCCGAGCGCGCGCCGGTCGCGGCAAAGGTCGTGGAGGAGGCGGAGATGCGAACGAAGGTTGCGTTGCTGAAGAATCCCGTGTTGCGCGCCCTCCGGAATTTCGGCGTCTCGACGGTCGCGCGCACCCGCCAGGCGCAGGAGGCGATGGCGCTGAACCTTTCCGGACTCGACATCGTTTACGAGGAAAGTCCGATTCTCGACACGGATTCGAGCTGGCCGGAGGAGGTTCGCGATGCGGGATTTCCGCCCGGCTCGCGGCCGCGCGACGTGACGGTATTTGCCGAGGACGGTGCGGAGATTTCGCTCTTTTACCGCATCACCGGTGGCCCGCACACGCTGGTGCTTTTCTCCGGACAGCATCCCCGCGGCCGCGATGCGCGAAGGATCCGGGAATATGCCGCGAAGGCGGAGAAACTTGCGGGACGGGATGTCCGCGTGATCTCGATCTGGTGCGGTTCGGAACTGCCCGACGAGGGCGTGTGGCTCGTCGATCCCGACGGGAATGCGCACGAACACTTTGCGCTGCAGGATCTGGGCGCCTACATGATCCGGCCCGACGGTTATGTGGCATTTCGCTGCTCACCGTTCGATGAGGCTTTGCTGGAGGACTATGCCGCGGTGATGTTTGCCGCGACGTCCGGGTAACGCGGGATTTCGCTAATTCAGCGAAACGTAGGGCAGGAGGCCGTGGAGGCCGCCCTCGCGTCCGAAACCGCTTTCCTTGTATCCACCGAATGGAGCGGTGGGGTCGAATTTGTTGTAGGTATTCGCCCACACCACGCCGGCGCGGAGCTTCGCCGCGATCTTGAAGATCTTGCTTCCCTTGTCGGTCCAGACGCCGGCGCTCAGGCCGTAGGGCGTTTGATTTGCGCGTTCGAGCGCTTCCTCGGGCGTGCGGAAGGTCATCACGCTCAGAACGGGGCCGAAGATCTCCTCTCGAGCGATGCGGTGCGCCGCCGTGACGCCTGTGAAAAAACTCGGCGGGAACCAGTAGCCGGCTTCGGGCAGGCGGCAACGCGGCTGGACGAGTTCCGCGCCTTCCTCCACGCCGCTGGCAACGAGTTCGTGAATCTTCGCGAGCTGTGCCTTGGAATTGATCGCGCCGATGTCGGTGTTCTTGTCGAGAGGATCGCCGACGCGCAGTGTGGAAATGCGGTCGCGCAGCCGGCGGATGACTTCCTCATAGACGGATTCCTGCACCAGCAGTCGTGATCCCGCGCAGCAGACGTGGCCCTGGTTGAAATAAATGCCGGCGACGATGCCTTCGACCGCCTGTTCGAGCGGTGCGTCGTCGAACACGATGTTGGCGGCCTTGCCACCGAGCTCGAGGGTGAGCTTTCGATTCGTGCCGGCGAGTGTGGCGGCGATGCGCTTGCCCACTTCGGTCGAGCCGGTGAACGCGATCTTGTCCACGCCCGGATGCGCGACGAAGGCGGCTCCCGTTTCCCCCGCGCCGGTCACGATGTTGACGACGCCGGGTGGGAGGTCGGCCTCCTGCAAAATTCGCGCAAGGTGCAGTGCGGTGAGCGGCGTCGTTTCGGCCGGCTTCAGAACGCAGGTGTTGCCGGTGGCGAGAGCGGGCGCGAGTTTCCACGCAGCCATGAGGAGGGGGAAATTCCACGGGATGATCTGGCCGGCGACGCCGACCGGACGTGATCGGCGGCCCGGGAAGGCGTAGTCGAGTTTGTCGGCCCAGCCCGCGTAGTAGAAAAAGTGAGCGGCGACGAGGGGAAGGTCGATGTCGCGGCTTTCCTTGATGGTCTTGCCGCCGTCCATCGTCTCGAGCACGGCCAGTTCGCGCGAATGCTCCTGGATTAGCCGGGCGATCCGATAAAGGTATTTGCCCCGTTCTCGGGCCGGCATTTTGCCCCAGACCTTTTCCTGCGCCCGGCGCGCGGCCTTCACGGCGCGGTCGACATCGGCGGCGTCGGCCTCGGCAACGCGCGCGAGCTTCTTCTCGTTGGCCGGATTGATCGTGACGAACGATTTCCCGGATGCCGGCGCGCGAAATTCGCCATCGATGAAGAGGCCGTATTCGCGGTCGATCTTCACCGGAGTCGTTTCCGGCGACGGCGCATAGAGCAAGCCCTCGCCAAGTCGCAGGCGGCGCTGGTCGGCCGGGATTGCATGGGCCGTGGCGTTTGGGTGAACGGTGGCGAGCGCGTTGCGTTTCGACTTCATGGCAGGGAAAAGTAGTTGGCGCTCTGATACCGACCGTCGACCAGGCGGGCGATCTGCATGAGCACGTCGTTGGCGAGGCTGCTGGCGCCAAAACGGAAGAGGGCCGGCGTCATCCAGTCGGCGCCGAGGGTTTCATTGAGCATCACGAGATAGGCCAGCGCCTCTTTTGCCGTGCGGATGCCGCCGGCGGGCTTCATTCCGATGCGCACGCCGGTTTTGTAGAAATGGTCGCGGATTGCCTCGAGCATCACGAGCGTGACCGGCAGTGTCGCCGCCGGCGAGACCTTGCCGGTGGAGGTTTTGATGAAATCCGCGCCCGCGGCGATGGCGAGGTCCGCCGCGAGACGGACGTTGTCGTAGGTCTGGAGCTCGCCGGTTTCGAAAATCACCTTCAAATGCGCTCCCCGGCATGCCTCCTTCACCGCGGCGATTTCGTCGAAGACCTGACGATACTCGCCACGCAGAAAGGCTCCGCGATCGATGACCATGTCGATCTCATCGGCGCCATCTTCGACCGCCAGCCGCGTGTCCTCCAGTTTTACGGAAAGAGGCATCAATCCGCTCGGAAACGCCGTTGCGACGGCGGCGACCTTCACCGGGGTGCCTTTCGTGAAGGCTTTCGCGGCAGCCACCATATTCGGGTAAACGCACACCGCGGCGCACGAGGGGACGCCGTATCTTGGCTCCGCCGGGGAGACCGCCTTTCGGCAAAGATGCGCCACCTTCCCGGGCGTGTCCTTTCCCTCGAGGGTGGTGAGGTCCATCATCGAAATCGCGAGCTTCAACGCGGCGAGTTTCGAATCCGCCTTGATGCTGCGCTTCGTGAATGCCGCAGCGCGCTCCTCGGTCATCACCTGATCCACGCTGCGTCGCGGAAAGGGGAGCGTGTTCATTGCGACGGCAGAGCGAGGAGCAGCATCACGAAAATCTTACCAAGTCCCGGAGGAACTGACACCAAAGGAAAAGCAGGCCACGTGCCGAATAGCGAATCATGCCGGCGCGATCCTTCTTGAGCACGCCCTTGTCGAGGTTGTGGCGGATTTGCGCGCGGAGGTCGGCCTGCATCCGCTCGCGAATTTTCTCCGGTGAAGTCGGTTCGATCGCGTCCAACCCGACCCGCTCCCGGTCGAGAAACAGGCGATGATCGGCAAGCAGGGCTTGAAAGGGAGTTTCACTCGGCGCGCGGTGCAGATGGAGGGTGGGAGGGGGGCGCAGGCCGTAGGAGAACGGGTAATTCCATGTGAGGTAGGTCGAGCCGCCGCGCGCGCGGGAGGTGACCGCGATGTAGTAGAACGAAATTTGATCCTGCTCGATGAGGCAGATCGACGCCTCGGTTCCGCTCTGCGGCTGGAGGAAAAGCCGGTAGAACTGCCTCTGGCCCTCGTGCTCCCAGCGCACATCCTCCACTTCCTCGAACCCCGCGCTCTCGATTTCCTCGCTCAAATCCCGGAGGTCCGGAAATTGTTCCGAGTTTGGCGGATTGCAGGCTTCCAGCGGTCGTTCCTCCGGAAGGCGCAGCCGTCGCGCGCGGGTGAGAATTTCGATCCAGGGCAGCAGCAGCCAAAGGCTCGCCAAAGCCAGGCCGGTCCAGACGTTTTCGAAGAACAACCACCCGATCAGGAACGGGACTCCGAAAAACAGGAGGAGCATCCCGAGCCGATGCGGAGCCGGGTGATGGTAGCTGCGAAGGGCGGCGGAAAGGACAACGGCGCCGGCGATGATGAGCAGGTTGGTGATCACGACACGGCGGGAAATACCTGGTGGGCGGCGAGAAATTCCTCCAGCTGGCCCACGTCGAAATCGGGGAGCACCTCACCGGTGGGAAGTTCCAGAGTCGGGGTCTTGCGCTGGCCGGAGATCTCGATCATGTGCCGATAGGCATTGGCATCCGCCAGCACATCGATTTTCTCGAATGGGATGCCGCGTTCTTCGAGCCAATGCACCGCATCGATACACCACGGGCACCAGTTCTTGACGTAAAGCTTCATCTTTGCAATATGTCCCTTTCCCTCGCGAGATGCGAGTGAGAGTTGGTTTCCAGACTCAACGGCGCGTTCGTCTAACGGTTAGGACACGGCCCTCTCAAGGCCGGTATAGGGGTTCGATTCCCCTACGCGCTGCCACTCTGAACGTCTTTTCGCGGCTCCTTTGCAAAAGAGTGGAGCGGTGCGGAAGCCAGAGAGGAATCCGCACCGCCCCGTGCTGCGGCGAAAATGGTATCTCGTATTTCTTTAAGGTGCCGTGGCCCACTCGGAGGACGTCCGCGGTTGTCGCGGCCAGCCTCCCAGCATTTCTCGGCGCAGGTGCTCGGCGTGGCTCTTCCACATTCGTGGCGATCCTTCGTGCCGGGCGAGGCGATCCATGACCCGTGCGATCCGGCGAAAGCGGCTGCGCGGCGCCAAAACGTCCGCTTGATCCGCCTCCGCCAACCGCCGGCCCAGAAGCTGGGCCAGATCGGTCAGGATTTCCTTGTTCGACATCACACGCGACGGTTGAAGCCGCCCACTACGAAGGAGAGGACGAACAGGACGAGGAAGACGAGGAAAAGCACCTTCGCGATACCTGCCGCGGTTCCCGCAATTCCGCCGAATCCCAACAGGGCGGCAATCAACGCGATGACCAGAAATGTAATAGCCCAACTTAACATGATTTCCTTTAGGTTTGTTGTTGGGAGTTTATAGAGCGCAGGCCGTGCCAATGTGTTTTGTGAACTTGTAAAGTCCACGTCACGAGTTGGTTATGAAAATCGTGCGCGATGGCACGAATCGAGCGGAAGGGTGCGATTCATGCGATCCGCACGGGACGGCGCCGGCTTCAGATTGCAATTTGCAAGGGCGAAGGCCCTCGCTTCAGTCCTGGATCGAGTGATCCGAGTGCGAGAAGACGTGGAAGAGTTCCGTCGATGTCGTCATCGGAATCGAGCGGGCGTGCACTTCCGCGGCGCGGACGAACAATTCACTCGCGGCCTCGTTTTCTCCGTCCATCTCGTGGATGGCCGCCAGCAGAAGGATGCTCTGCAGGTCGTTCATGACGCCGACGAGGGCGTTGAGGGCCAGTCGCGCTTCCTTCCGGTTTCGTTGCGACAGGCAGTATTTTGCGTAGGCGCGGAGGAGGCCCTGCGAAACCTGCGAGTAATCCGTCGTTTCTCCATTTGCGAACCGGGCGTGGCGGCTCAACGCGTGGTTGACCGCGTAGCGGAGCTGCGTGGGCTTCACGGGTTTCGTGAGGAAATCGGTGATTCCCAGCCGGAGCGCGGCGATGGCGGAAGTGTGGTCGGCAAATGCGCTCGCGAGCACCATCGGCCCGGTGAACCCCATGGCGCGGAGCTTCTCGGCGGTCTGCAGGCCGTCCATTCCCGGCATTCTCAAGTCGAGCACGACGCAGTCCGGTTCCGTCTCGCGGGTGCGGATCAGAGCCTCCTGGCCGTCGGCCGCGAGTTGAACCTCAAAGCCCGCCGAGCGGAGGGCCACGGAGAAACCAAGGCGGATCGTTTGTTCGTCGTCGACGACGAGAATGGGCTTTGTGGCAAGCGTGGGCATCAGGCTATCGGGAGTTCGCAGTAAAATCGGGTGGCAACGTTCGGCACGCTTCGCAGGCCGATCCTTCCGTCGTGGGCGTGAATGATTTCGCGGGCGATCGAAAGGCCGAGGCCAACTCCGTCGGAATGCTGGCCGGGCTGCCGGAAGAATTTGTCGAAAATGCGCGCATGGTATTCCTCGGGAATGCCGGGACCTTCGTCGATGACGGAAAGACGGACGAAATCCGCGCCGACCTTGTCCGCAGAGAGCCTGACGGTTGAACCACGGGGTGCGAATTTCAAGGCATTGGAGGTGAAGTTTCCGATCACGTGCATCATTCGCGTGCGGTCGGCGAGGACGTTTGGCAAATCGTTGTCGGCATGGATCGAAAGTGACACCTCCTTTGCGTCTGCCTGAGTTTGAAAAGCCTCGCGCGCTTCCTCGAGCAGCTCGCGGGGCGGGACCGATTGCAGGTCCAGATGGGTGCGCCCGGCCTCCATGCGGGACAGCTCGAGAAGGCTGTTGAGCGTCTTCAGCAGCCGCTCGCAATCCTGGCAGGCGGAGTCGACCATTTCCTGCTGCAGCTCGGTCAACGGCCCGCTGCTCTTCTCCAGAAGCAGATGGAGGATCATGCGAATGCCGGTGAGTGGCGTTTTGATCTCGTGGCTTACCGTCGAAATCAGGTTCGTTTTCACGTCGTCGAGCCATCGGAACCGGCTGACGTCGATGAGAATGACAGCCGCCCCGGAAACCCCGCCATCGGGCGAAATGATGCGGAGCACGCGCGGCAGGTAGTGCACCTCCTGCTCATTCACGCGAAACAGGCTCGCATCGTGGAGGCCGTCGGGAAGGTAATCGGTGCCGGTCCGGCGCGTGATGTCGAGATACTTGCGAATGAGGTCGGGCACGCGGTCGGGACTGTTGATGCCGCGCAGGAAGTCTTCGGCGGCCTGATTGGTCACCAGCATTTCGTCGTTCGCATCCAGCAGAATGACGGGATAGGGAAACGCGGCGATGGTTTCGCGAATCGAGCGGTTCAACCGCACGATGGTGTCGTCGGTTTCGCGCCGGTAGGCCCGCAACTCCTCCGCCATTGCGTTGAAGGCGCGTGCGAGGCGGCCGAGTTCGTCGTTCGATTTCACGGGCACGTTCTGCTCGAAGTTGCCGGCGCGAACGGCGTCGATCGACCGGGTGAGGTCCTCCATCGGAGTGATGAGGGATCGGCCCAGCTTCAGGTAGGTGTAGATGAACACGGCGAACGCGACGATCATGGCGCCAACCAGGAAGCGCACGGTGTCGCCCGCGAGCTTGTTGGCGCGTTCCTGGTCCTTGAGCGTTTCCGTTTCGTTGAGCTCGAGGATGCGCTGCGTCGTGGCGGTGAGCTTCAGGTTTTGCGCGAGCAGGTTGTTGCGAAGGGCGTTGAACCCGCCGACGTAGCCGTCCCCGTCGAGGTCGAAGCCCTTTCGGAAGAGCGTGAGGTAATCCTCGATCTCCCGCGCCAGTTGCTCGACTTCGGCCTTCTCGACTTCACTCCCCGCGGAGAGTCGCAGGGCGGTGAGTCCATTTTCGAGCGGCGGGATGAATCGCTCCTCGAGCGGCCCCGGCCCCGCCTCGTGGAATTCCTCGCCATTGCCCTTGAGGTAAAAGGCGTTCATGCGCAGGAGGGCGAGCCGGATCTCGTGCGCCTCGCGAATGCTCTGGTAGTTGTCCTTGAGAATGGACTCGATGTCCCGCTCCAGCCGGGTAATCAGCCAGATGCTGTAGCCGCCCACGGTGAGCAACAGCACGAAGATCGAGACCAGTCCGATCAGGAGCCGCCACCTAAGCATCCGATTGCCGCTCCCACTTCTTGCGTTTGCGATACAGCGTCGCGGGATCGATGCCGAGGATGCGAGCCGCCGCTTCCTGGCTTTCCGCGACCTCGAGAACGCGGCCAATATGCTCGCGCTCCAGCTGGTCGAGCGGGATCATCGCTCCCACCTGAGCGCCAACGGGGGAAGAAGGCTGTGTGCTGTCGAACAGGTCGGAGGCCTCGAGCTGCGACCCGTGACCAAGGATCACCGCCCGCTCGATCACGTTGCGAAGCTCCCGCACGTTCCCGGGCCAGGAATACGACAGGATGCGCTCGCGCGCGCTGGCGTCGAAGCCGGTGACGCCTCGTCCGATTTGCCCTGCGAAGAATTGGAGGAAATGGTTCGCCAGTCGCATGAGATCGCCCGGGCGCGAGCGAAGTGGTGGCAGCGTGACAGAAATCACGTTGAGCCGGTAAAACAGATCCTCGCGAAACGTTCCCTTCGCAACGCACTCGGAGAGATCGCGGTTCGTCGCGGCGATCACGCGCACGTCGGCGGTGTGCGTTTTATTCTCGCCGAGCCGCTCGTATTCCCGGTCCTGAAGCAGACGAAGCAGCTTCGGCTGAATCTCTAGGGGCAGCTCGCCGATTTCGTCGAGGAACAACGTGCCGCCGCGCGCCGCCGCGACCTTGCCCCAGGTGTCGCGAATGGCCCCTGTGAACGCGCCCTTCACGTGCCCGAAGAGGTCGCTTTCCAGCAACTCCTTGGAAAGACTTGGGCAACTGACTGTGACGAATGGCCCGTCGGCGACGTGGCTGCGGTCGTGCACCGCCCGGGCGGCGAGGCTCTTGCCCGTGCCGCTTTCGCCGAGAATGAGGATCGAGGCCGGGGACTTCGCGGCGCGAAAGAGAATGTCGTAGGCGCGTTTCATCTCGGGATCCTCCGACTCGAAATCCGCGCGAGGTGAGGAGTGGGCGACCTGGCCTTCGAGATTCTCGATGCGTCGCTCGAGCGTGCGGGCTTTTTCGACGCGCGCAACGGCCTGGCGAAGCTGCTCGGGGGTGAACGGCTTCGGCAGGTAATCGAACGCCCCGGCCTGCATCGCCGCCACGGCCGTCTCGACCGATGCATACGCGGTAAAGACAATGACGGGAATGCGGGCGTTGACCCGCCGGATCTCGGTCAGCACGTCGAGGCCATCCTCGTCGCCGAGCCGCAGATCGAGAAAGATGAGGTCGTAGACTTCCTCGCGGAGTTTGAGAAGGGCGACGCGTCCGCTGTCCGCGGTATCGGCCTCATGTTTCTCGGCCCGCACCGCCAGGGAGGTGGCGTTACGGATCGTTTTTTCGTCGTCGACAATAAGAATCTTCATCGGTCACCGGAGAATGCGTCACGCTGCGAGGTCCTTGTTTTCCAGAGCGCTGCGCAATTCGTCGACCGTAAAGGGATGCCTGAGAACGCGCACGAGCGGGAAATCGGCGGACAGCGTTTCGAGGTGCTCATTCCGCCCGGAATGAAGGAAAAGAACCGGCGTTTCCGGCAATCTCGACCGGAGCTCCTCCAGCAGATCGCGCGGCACGATCTCCCCGAGCCCCATGTCAAAAATGATCGTCTCGAAAGGCTTCGCGAGCGCGAGGGCCATGAGGCCGCCGAGCTCCGCGGCGCAATGCACGGTCTGCCCCATGGCGCGGAGGGCCGTTGCCAGAGAGCGGTTGGATTCGGGGCTCGGAGCTACGAGGAGGACGGCGCGCGACATGGCCGTTGATTCTACAACGAGGAGGACGACCCGCCCATCGGGGACCGCCCTGATCTACTTTTTCAATTTCGTTTGCACGGCGAGCCGCACGAGGCGCGCGACAGAGCTGACGCCCAGTTTGCCCTTCATGGTCTCGCGGTAGGTCTCGACCGTCTTCACGCTGATGTTCAAAGCCTGCGCGATGTCGTGTTTGTCCATGCCTTCGCCAAGCAGTGCGAACACGCTGCGCTCGCGTGGAGTGAGCGCCTCGAAGCGCGGAATGGGATCAGTGTCGCCGTCGGAGCCCGGAAACAGGCCGTCGAGCGCGCGAAGGAGCCGCTTCGGGGAATTGCTCTTGTGCACGAATGCGATGGCATCGGCAGTGAGAGTCCCGTGATCGAAAGTCGTCCGATCGAGCGTGGAATACAAAACGATCGGAAGCCGCGGCCGACGATCGCGAATCTCGGAAATCAAGGTCGTGCGCCAGGCGCCACCGAGCAACAGATCCATTACGACGCCGTCACAAGGAACGCGCTCGAGATCCCGCAACGCGTGGGGTGCGCTCGTTGCCTCGCCGGCGACATGATAGCGGCCCGTGTCCTCGAACAGCTTGCGAAGGCCCAATCGGATCATCGGGTGGTCGTCCACGATGAAGATTTGACGCGGCGATTTCATGCAGTCGCTGCCCGGGGTTCCTTTCTCTCGGTGGATGACCACAACTTCAGTCGAGAACTTCCGATCTCCAAATTGGAAAAATCGTCGAAGTCAAAGGGACGGGTGCCCATTCCGTCGTCGCTGAAGTCGAAAGCACTGTCGTCATCGGTTTTGCTACGGATCGTCACTGGCGGCGCGGATGCGTGTCTCGGAACGCGCAGTCGTTTATTCGACGCCGGCATACCACCGGATCACCGACGACAAGCGATCCACTGGCGAACCCACCCGCAAAACTATGCTCTGGACCATACTTGTCGTTCTCATCGTGCTCTGGGCACTTGGCTTTGGCTTCAACGTCGCGGGAGGGCTCGTCCACCTGCTGCTCGTGGTCGCCCTGGTCGTGCTGATTCTGCAGCTCCTTTCAGGACGCCGCGCTCCGTAGAGAGAAAAGGCCGAACCGCCGGACGGGCGATTACAGGGAAAGAGAAGTGGCGGAGCCGACGGGGCTCGAACCCGCAACCTCTGCCGTGACAGGGCAGCGCTCTAACCGATTGA
>CALLUD010000023.1 GCA_938011325.1 uncultured Spartobacteria bacterium | reverse complement strand
ACGGGGCTCGAACCCGCAACCTCTGCCGTGACAGGGCAGCGCTCTAACCGATTGAGCTACGGCTCCTTGAAAGGAGGGCGAAATATGGGGGCACTTCGTCCGCGGTGCAATCTCTTTTTCAGCAAAATGCGAAAAGCGAAATTTGCGTTGGTTGCGGAAGCCGGCTATCAACGGTCAGATGGTCAAGGAGGTAGATGTCGCCATTCTTGGCGGTGCGTTTTCCGGCGCGTCGCTGGCGTTGTTGTTGCGACGGGAGGCTCCGGACCTTCGGGTGCTTGTCGTCGAGCGGACGGAATCGTTTGATCGGAAGGTCGGCGAGGCGACGACCGAGATCGGTGGCGAGTTCCTCTCGAAGCGGCTCGCGCAAATGGGGTATCTGGCCAGCCACCAGCTCGTGAAGCAGGGCTTGCGGATGTGGTTTGCGAAGGATGGCTCGACGCCGTTCGATGACTGCGCGGAAATCGGGCCGAACTACCAGGTGCGCATGCCGGCGTTTCAACTCGATCGCGCCGTGCTCGACGCCCATCTGCTGAACTGTGCCGCCAACGAGGGGGCGGAAGTGCTGCGACCCGCGAAGGTGACGGCGGTTGACGTTTCCGCGAGGGAATTGTGCGTCGAGACTGCGGAGGGAACGATCGACGTGAAGGCGCGATGGATTGTCGATGCCTCGGGACGTGCGGCCACGCTCGCGAGAAAGCTGGGCCATTTTCAACCGCTCGACGAACATCCGACGAATGCGATCTGGTCCCGGTTTCACGGGGTGCAGGACTGGGATGCCCACGAGCTGCGGAAGCGATTTCCGGGATTCGGCATGTCGTGCATCGCAAGCCGCGCGGCGGCGACGAATCACCTGACCGGCTACGGCTGGTGGTGCTGGATCATTCCGCTGAAGGGCGGCGATTTCAGCGCGGGGCTGGTTTACGACTCGCGACTGTTCACTCCGCCAAAAGGCGAGCGGCTGGGGGAGCGGTTGAAGGCGCATTTGATGTCCCACCCGATCGGTCGCGAGATTTTTGCAAGGGCGGAGCCGATCGAGGGAGACGCGCGCGCGTATTCGCGCCTCCCGTATTTCAGCCGGAAGATCGCCGGCGGGGGCTGGCAGATCGTCGGCGATGCGGCGGGGTTTCTCGATCCGCTTTACAGCCCGGGTCTCGATTATTGCTCGTGGACGGTGCGTCTCGCGCTTGGGCGAATCAAGGAGGAGGCGATGGGGAGGACCGTCGATCTCGATCTGATCAATCGGCGCTTCGTCGAATCCTACGACACGTGGTTCCGCGCGCTCTACAAGGACAAGTATTACTACCTCGGTGACGGTGAATTGATGTCTGCGGCTTATTGGATGGATATCTCGCTCTTCTATCTGGGACCGGTGAGGGAGATCACGATTGCCCGCGAGCACGACCTGGATTGCCTGCCCTTCAATGGCCCGGTCGACCGGCTCGCGGGAAAGTTCATGCGCTTCTACAACAAACGCCTCTCCGCGATCGCGCGAAAACGCATGAGCGCGGGATGCTATGCGCGGAACAACACCGGCTGGCGCGAGCTCGGCGACGGTTTCGTTCCCGATACTCGCGTGCTGTGCTCGTTTCTGCGGGGATTCTGGAAGTGGATCGGTGCGGAATGTCACGCGCTGACCCTGCGTCCGTTGCCGACTTCCGTCGGGGAGACGGTGCCGATTCAACCAGCCACGGTTACCTGAAGTGGCGTTCTCCTCGTATCGTGAATTCATCGATGCGCTGGATCGCGCGGGCGAGCTGAAGCGCATTTCCGAGCCGGTTGCCACCGAGCTCGAGATCACGGCGTTCGCCGACCGCGAGATGAAATCGCCCGGCGGCGGGAAGGCGCTGCTGTTCGAAAAGCCGACGGTGAATGGCAAGGTCTCGCCGTTTCCGGTCGCGATCAACACGATGGGCTCGTGGAAGCGCATGGCGATGGCCATGAATGCGGAATCGGTCGATGAAGTGGCCGCGGAGCTTGGCTCGCTGATGAAAGCGAAGCCGCCGACCAGCATCGCAGAGACGGTGAAATTGCTCGGCACCGCGATCGAACTGCGCCATGCGAAGCCCCGCCGCGTGAAGACGGGGCCATGCAAGGACGTCGTGCATGTGTTCGACAGCCCCGTGGTGACGACCGGAAGCTGGCCGCCGGCACCGGATGTCAACAATCCCGGGTCGTTCAATACCTCGCCGCCCACCTTGCTGGACCTGCCGATCCTGCGTTGCTGGCCGCTCGATGGCGGGCGGTTCATTACGCTGCCGTGCGTGGTCACGCAGGATCCGGATACCGGCGAGCGCAATCTCGGGATGTATCGCGTGCAGATCTACGACGACCGCACGACCGGGATGCACTGGCAGTTGCAAAAGGTGGGCGCGCGCCATGGGCGGCGGTATTACGAAACGGGCACGCGCATGCCGGTGGCGATTTTCCTGGGTGGCGATCCGGTGTTCCCTTTTGCCGCGACGGCGCCGCTTCCCGACGGACTCGACGAGTTTTTGCTGGCGGGATACCTGCGGAAGAAATCGATCGAGCTCGTGAAGTGCGAGACGTGCGATCTCGAAGTGCCGGCCAACGCGGATTTCGTGATCGAGGGGTATGTCGATCCGACGGAGCCGTTGCGCGAAGAGGGGCCATTCGGCGATCACACGGGCTATTACACGCTGCCGGAGCCGTATCCGGTGTTTCACGTCACGGCCATCACGCACCGGCGCGATGCCGTGTATCCTGCAACGATCGTCGGCATTCCTCCGATGGAGGATTTCTACATGGGCGGTGCGTCGGTGAAGCTGTTCCTGCCGATCTTCAAAATGAATTTCCCGGAGATTGTGGACATCGCGCTGCCGGCGGAGGGCGTGTTTCACAACGCCGTGTTTGTGAGCATTCGCAAGACGTATCCCATGCAGGCCTACAAGATCATGCACGGGCTCTGGGGAATGGGGCAGATGATGTTCACGAAATACCTCGTCGTCGTGGATGACGATGTCGACGTGCACAACACGAGCGAGGTGCTCTTCCGGCTTTGCGCGAACACGGATCCGCAGCGGGACAGCCTGATCACGCGTGGACCGGCGGATGTGCTCGATCACGCGACGAGTGTGATTGGGGCGGGCTCGAAGATGGGAATCGACGCGACGCGAAAGCTGAAGGGCGAGGGATTCCATCGCGACTGGCCACCGATCATTCGCATGGACCCGGACGTGCTCGCGCGCCTCGGGCTTTAGTTCGGGGATTCCAGAAGGATCGGAAGGGCGATGACGAGCTTCTTCGCCTTCGAGAGCCGGTAACGGCGCGTGAGCACCTGGAAGTTGTCGTTCTCCATCTGCTGCAGCAGCGAAAGATAGAACTTGGCCATGATCCTCGGGGCACGCAGGGCACGGCGGTCCGACTCGGGAAGTCGACGCTCCGCCTCCTGGAACAACGCGCGCGCGCGCTCGCCTTCGAATTCCACGAGCTTCCGAAGGCCGGGAGTGGGCTGGCCGCCGAGAATCTCCTCGCGAGCGACGCCGAATCGTTCGAGGTCCTCCGTTGGCAGATAGACGCGACCGGCGCGGGCGTCCTCGGCGATGTCGCGGATGATATTCGTCAGCTGCAACGCCATTCCCAGTGCGGTCGCGTAGGCGCGGCTCTCGAGGGAGTTGGCGCCGAGAATGGGGAGCGAAGCGAGCCCGACCGCGCTCGCCACGCGCCAGCAGTATTTCTGCAGATCCTGATAGGTCTCGTAGCGGACTGTCTCGAGGTCCATCTCGACGCCGAGCACGATTTCGCCAAGTAGCTCGCGGTCGATCGAATACCGCTCGACGACACGTTCGAGGTCCGGAGGGAGCGGGCGTTCTCCACGAATCGCCGCCTTCCACGCGATGAGCGCGCGTCGCGCTTCCTCCTCGGGGAGCTCGCGACTGTCCGCGATATCGTCGACCGTTCTGCAAAACTCGTAAAAGACCTGCATGTCCTTGCGGCGTCCCGGGGGCAGGCAGAGGAGGGCGAACGCCAGATTCGACTTGCTGCGACCCGCTTCGAGCCCGGCGGCAATTTGCGGAGGAACCAGCTCGTTCACGACAGGCTCAGGCGTTCTGCGGCCACGCGGCCGGCGTCGAGGGTGAGTTCCCGGTCGAAGCAGCCGGAGAGGCTGGCGCTGGCCGAACTCCAGATGCAGGTAATTCCAAACTGCTCCACGGCCAGCCGGACGAACGGAAAAAGGGAGGCGCTGCATGCCGGGGCGACCAGCAGCAGAATCCGCGGCCGATGCACCAGCGCGCGCGCGAGGGCGATGCGGTATTGAATCTCGGTCGGCAGCTCCGTGGGATCGGCATTTCCGAACTCGTCGATTTCGAAGGTCTCGAGAAGGTGCGCGATACGATCGTGCGCGGCGTGTTCATCCGTCGCGCTCAGGCGAAACAGCGGCATTGCGATGTTTTCCGCGACGGTCAGTCCGGACAGCAGACACGGATTCGCAAAGACGTAGCCGAAGACGTTGTTGCGGAGAGCGAGCCGGGTCTCCTCCGCATTGACCGGCACGCGCTGGCCAAAAATTTCGATGGAGCCCGCGTCCTGGGATTCGAGCAGGCCGAGCACGTGCAGCAGCAATGTCTTGCCGCTGCCGGGGCGACCAACGACGCCATGAAGCATCCCTTCCTGGAAGGAAACGGAGACATCGCTCAATTGCGACGGCCCCTGAGTCCATTCCGGACGGTCGCAGCTCAGGTGGGAACAACGCAGCGCGATCAAAACGATATCTCTTTACCGCCGTTCGAGAGGCGTTTGTAAAGGCAAACCCATGCGGCGATGAGCCACCCTGCCATCAATGCCTCGAGCGGAGCGACGAGAAGACCCAGCGCGAGGGCGGCCGCTTCGCTGTTGGCGAGATGACCGCGCACCCACGAATCGCAAAAGGCGAGAAGGAAGAACGTGAGATAAACGGTGAGCACGAACGGCACGAGACGCGGCCATTGTTGGCGGAGCAACCGAAGGCACTCGCGAAGGGCGCTTCGCAGCGAGTGATTGTGAAACACGAGAATCGCCTGGATCGGGCAGAGGGCGATGGCGATGGTTGCCACGACGGGCCGGCCGATCTCCGTGGCGAAGCGGAGAAGCATGGCATTTGCCTCCGCGTCGTTTTCCAGGAGAAGGCCGAGAAGGAGCGGCAGGGCGATGAGCGTGGCGGCGATGGCCGCGATGATGAGCGACCATTTCAGGACAAAACCGCACCGCCGCATCGCGACATGAAGCAGCTTGTGGCGATCGAAATGAATTCCGCGCAGCCAGGCGTAGGCCATGAGCATCAGGAAGGTGAGGAAATAGACGCCGAGCAGGAGCTCGAAGACATACGAAAGCAAGTCGATCGCGAATGCCACTTCGATCGGCACATGGACGATCACCTCGGGCAGCAGCAGATAAACGAATGGCTTGGCGATCGCCGCAAGGGCCATGAGCACGATCGCGAGACTGAGCAGCACGCCACGCAGTTTTCCCCATCGCCGCCAGAACGCCCGAAAGCACTCGACCATCAGACCGCCGTGGTTGACGAGAAAGAGGAACGCAAACCAGCCCGAGAGCGGGAAGGTGGCCATGAAGATCGTGAAGACCGAGGCCGTGTGCGCCGCCGCGCCCGCAGCGGAACGCTCGAGCACCTTGTCGAGTGGTGGAGGATCGCTCCATTGGAACTTGAGGAACCATTCCAGCGGTTCGCCTCCTTCGCGCCAGTCGATGAGCGCTCCGGCGGTCAGTTGAAAAATCGCGTAGGCGAAGCCAAATAGCGCGGGAAGTCTCCAGAGGTCTGGATAGCGAATCATGCATCGCAGTCCGTCGCGGAGGGAGCGGCGCGTGTCAGACACGGCGAGACCGCAGAGGATCCAGGCCGCTCCGACGATGAGGATTGCGTAGCCGAATTCGCGGTTCATTCGATGCTTCCGGCGTTTTCCCTCATTTTCCGGCCGGAGACGAGGGGGATTCGCTCGTTGCCCGGGGCGAGAGTGCCGGAGTAGAGTCCGCGCGACGCATGACGTTTGCCACGCAACTCACGGTGCTGCGGATCCTGCTGATTCCGGTATTCGTTCTTTTTGCTGTTTACTACGGTGCGAGCGTCGAGGCGGACGCGCCGAAGGAGTGGCTGCGCTGGTGCGCGGTGGGGGTGTTCGTGCTGGCTTCGGTGACGGATGCGTTCGATGGCTACGTCGCGCGGCACTTTCATCAAAAGAGCAGGATCGGAGCCACGCTCGACCCGATCGCCGACAAGGGTCTGCTGCTCACGGCGATCATCACGTTGAGCGTGAGCGACTGGCAGTATGAGTTTCCGCTCTGGTTTCCGGTGCTTGTGATCGGGCGCGATGCGGTGATCGTGCTGGGTTACGTGCTCCTGCATCTCGCGAACGAGCATCTCGAAGTCGCGCCGAGCTGGACGGGCAAGACGGCGACCGCGCTGCAAATGGTTGCGCTTGCGTGGGCGATGTTTCAGATTCCCCACCTGCATTTGCCGGTGTGGGCGGCTGGGGTCTTCACGCTCATCAGCGGGCTCGAATACGTCCTGCGTGGCGTGAACGCCTTCACCCATCACCGGCCCGAAGAAAAATGAAAACTGTTGCGATCATCGGTCGACCGAACGTGGGGAAGTCGGCGCTGTTCAATCGACTCGCCGGGCGGAACATCTCGATCGTCCACGACCAGGCGGGCGTGACGCGCGACCGCGTGCACGCGGTGTGCAAGCTGGCCGGGCATCCCTTCGAAATTGTCGACACCGGCGGCATTGGCGCGGAGCCGGACCCGGATTTCGCAGAGGAAACGCATTTTGCCGCCGAGGTCGCGATCAGCACCGCGGACCTTCTCATGCTCGTGGTGGATGGTCAGGCGGGTCTGACGCCGCTGGACGCCGATCTCGCGCAGAAGGTGCGCGCATCGGGGAAGCCGGTGGTGCTCGTAATCAACAAGGTCGACAACGAGCGGCAGGAGTCGCTGGCCGCGGAATTTTCGCGACTGGGGTTTGCGGCGGAGATTTGCACGAGCGCGGCGCACGCGCGGGGGATCAAGGAGCTCGTGCGCTTCGTGGAGGATACCATCGATCTCGAAGACGAGGCCGAGGATCTGAACGAGACGCCTCCGCATCTTGCGGTGGTGGGCCGGCCCAACGTGGGCAAGTCGTCGCTCGTGAATGCGATTCTGAACGACAAGCGAACGATCGTGAGCGAGATCGCCGGGACGACACGCGACGCGGTGGACATTCCCTATTCATTTCGCGACCGCCGCTACGTGCTCGTGGATACGGCGGGAATCCGCCATCGCTCGAAGCACAACACGTCGGTCGAGGTTTTCAGCGTGATGCGATCCGAGAAGGCGATCGAACGCGCCGATCTCAATATCCTCGTCATTGATGCGACTCAGGGCGTGACGATGCAGGACAAGAAGATCGCCGGGTTGATCCAAAAGGCCCGCAAGGCGGCTGTGATCGTGCTGAACAAATGGGATCTGGTCGATCCCGACGATGAGGGCGGGAAGGAGCTGCTGCGCGAGAAAATCGAGGAGCTTCGCGCCGAGCTTTTCTTCCTGAGTTATGCGCCGGTCGTGGTGCTTTCGGCGAAGCAGCGGTCGAACATTCCTCGGCTGTTCAATGTGATCGAAAAGGTGCGCCAGCACGCGACACGCAAGATCGGCACCGGCGAGTTGAACCGGATCTTCAAGACCGCGATTGAGCGCCAGCCACCACCGATGCGGGGCAGCCATCGATTCAAGATCTACTACGCGACGCAGGTGAGCAAACCGGAGACGCGTCCCTTTGGGAGGGTGGAATTCCTGCTGTTCGTGAACGATCCGCGCAAGCTTTCGGATTCCTACGAGAGCTACCTCGACGCGCGGATTCGCAAGCACCGGGAGTATCCGGGGCTGCCGATTGTGTTCAAGCTGCGTGGCCGGAAGTCGGATTGACTTTTCGCCGCGCTCTCGGGCATCGTTTGCGCATGCTCGACATCAACGACCCGGAGGACCGTCTCATCCGCAATCTCCTCATTGGCGGTGCGGGTGCCGTCATCGTCGGCCTTCTGACGGTTGCGACCGTCATCGCGGTGATGATTTCCGCGAATTTCAATTTCCTCCAGTGGTTGGAGTAGCGGCGGGAGCCGTGTCGTCGCCGACGTGGGCAATTGCCGCACAGAGGCATCCTCCTCCGATGATGATCATCCCGCTGAGGTAGATCCAGAAAAGCAGGAGCATCAGACCGCCGATCGTGCCGTAAACGGTGTTGTAATGGACGAAGCGGGGCAGGTAGGCGACCACCGCGATCTGCCAGAGTTGGAGCACGACCGTGACCAGCAGCGCCGGGAACCACACCTGCCGGAAGAGAACCCGGCGCCTCGGCGCGAGCTTGTAGAGCATGAGGATCGTGTAGAAAAGCACGGCGCCGCCTACGAGGTAGCGTGTCCAGTTGAGCACGGTCAGAAGCGGAGCGAGCAGCAGGTGGGGGACGGCGGTCGAGAGTGATTGTTCTAGGGATTCCAGCGCGTGCGCGACGCCCTGTGCCAGGGCGGGAACAAGAATGCCGAACGCGAGGCCGCTGGCGATCACCGCGAGCATGATGAGGTTCTTCAGCGGCGTCTGCCACCACGGAAGCTCGTGGGTGTGCCACGCGCGGTTCACCGCGCGGACGAGCGCCTGGAAAAAGCGGAGCGATGACCAGCCGAAGATCAGGAATGAGGCCAGGCCGATGCCGCCGCGGGAGCGCTCGAGATCGTGGACCATGTTCCAGATGATCTCGTGAAAATCCGAGCTGGCCGGGATGAATTGCCCGATCGCCTCGTGAACCTCCTGCGCATTGAAGAAGACGGAGCCGACCGAGAGGAGCAGCGCAATGAGCGGGACCAGCGAAAAGACCGCGTAGTAGGCGAAAGCGGCGGCGCGCTGCTCGGCATTGATCTCGCCAAAGAGCCGGACGGTGGTTTTTACCAGACTCCAAGGACGCTGCAGGGCGCTCCACATGGCGCGCATTCTTCGGGGGAGCGGCCTGCTCAGGCAAAGAAAAAGCGCGGAGAGCGGATGGGCTCCCCGCGCTTGATTGAGAGAATTGAACTTAGAGTTCGAAGACCGTGGTGACGGAATCCTTCTTCTCTTCCTTTTTCTTGTCTCCGCCGCTGCAACCACCGCCGTCGCAACCGGCGTAGGCGGATCCAAGGGCGAAAACAGCAACTGTCATGAGGGTGGCGATGAGCTTTGTCATACTGGCCGGAAACTCGTGCAGAATTTGAGCGCCGTCAAGTGGTTACCGATTCGCGCTCGTCAAGTTTCGCCACGAGGTCGGGGAGTTGGGCGAGGGCGGTAATCGTGTAATCGGGTGCGACTTCCGCGTGTTCCTCCGATCCCGGCACGCGAATCCAGACGCTGCGGATGCCGGCGTTTCGAGCTCCGAGAATGTCGCGCTCGAGGCTGTTGCCGACCATGAGAGCCTCGGCGGGGTCCGTCTCGAGCTGGGCAAGCAGGCGGTGGAAAATTTCGGGGTGCGGCTTGCCGATGTCGTGTTCGCCCGAGACGGCCACTGCGGAAAGATACGGTTCAAGGCCGGAGGCGAGCAGTTTTTCGCGCTGCAGGTCGGGAGCGCCATTGGTGAGCAACCCGAGGCGATAGTCCTTCGAAAGCCGCGCGAGCACCTCCTTCGCGTCGAGCATCAGGCGCTGGAGCTTTCGGCGGTGGGTGGAAAATTTCTCCGCGAGCTCGGTGGCGGCCTCGTCGGCTTCGATCTCGAGGCTTCGCAGCGCGGCGGCGAAGACCTGCACGCGAAACTCCCGCGCCCATTTTCGTAGCGCGCTGAGTTCCTTGCTCTCGCCCTCGAATTTGCCCCACAGGCACTCGAAGGCGCTGATCCCGATCCGCTTGCAGTAGGGATGGACGTGCGATTGCGCATGAAGCTCCTTCGCGTGCTTGCTGGCGGCGCGCTGGAAGGGCTCGATCTCCGCGCCGACGAGTGCGTTGGCGTGCTCGGCGGTGGCTTTGAGCGCTTCGCGCGAAACGGCTTCGTCGACAATCAGCGTGTCGTCGAGATCAAAGAGAATGGCTCGGATCGGCATCGCCAAAACTGTGACCAGACATGGCGAAACAATTCGAGGAAAAGATTTTCCGGATTGCAGGTGGCTGTGAAGCGAAGCAATCTTCCCACATGACTGCCGTCGCCATCCTCGTCGCGCTGATCGTCATTGCCGCTCTCGTCGGAGTCTTCTTCATCGCGCAATACAACTCGCTGGTGACGCTGCGAAACCGTTTCAAGAACGCGTTTGCGCAGATCGATGTGCAGCTGAAGCGCCGTTATGATCTGATTCCGAATCTCGTCGAGACAGCGAAAGGGTATCTCTCCCACGAACGCGAGACGCTCGAGGCCGTAACCAAGGCGCGGAATATCGCACAGACCGCAGGGGCGAAGGCGGCCGCGAATCCCGGCGATCCGGAGGCGATGAAATCGCTCGCCAGCGCGGAGGCGGGGCTCACCGGTGCGCTGAGTCGCCTGATGGTCGTCGCGGAAGCGTATCCGGATCTCAAGGCGAACCAGAACATGCTGGCCCTGCAGGAGGAGCTGACCTCCACGGAGAATAAGGTCGCATTTGCCCGACAGGCCTACAACGACGCCGTGATGGCCTACAACACGAAGCGGGAGGTTTTCCCGACCAACATCGTCTCCGGGATGTTCAACTTTGGTCCGGCGGAATTGTTCGAGATCGAGAACACCGCCGAGCGCGAGGCTCCGAAGGTGCAGTTCTGATTCCGGCGAGGTGATCGCCGGTTGTTGATTGCCTTGCGGCAGGCGGCGGCGCTTGCTTCTGTATTCGTCTCCATGCGTCCGCCAATCGAACCCACGCTCGAAGAATTCACCCGTCTCGCCACCGACTACAACGTGGTGACGGTGTGGTGCGATCTCGTCGCGGACGTGGAGACGCCGATTTCCGTTTACCGGAAACTGCGCACCGGCGCGCCGGCCTTTTTGCTGGAGTCGGCGGAGCAGAGCGACCACGTGGGCCGGCATTCCTTCATTGGAACCGGTGCGCGCTGGACGCTGTCCGCGCAGGGAAACACGGTCGTCGCGCAGGATGCGGACGGCGACCACCGCACCTACGAGGCGGAAGGCGATCCGTTTCGCGAGCTCGAGAAGGCAATGTCGGGATATCGCGTCGCGCCGCAAGCGGGTGTGCCCGTCTTTCGTGGAGGCGCGGTCGGGTATTTGAGTTACGACGCGGTGCGCTGGTTTGAGCCGGTGATCCCGCCGCCGCCGAAGGATGAACTCGGTGTGCCGGACATGTTTTTCCTGATGACCGACGTGATGGTGGCGTTCGACCATCGCCGCCGGCGGATGAAGGTGATGGCCAATGCGTTTCTCGAAGGCACATCCCCCGGGGCCGCGTATGCCGAGGCGGCACGGCGCGTCGAGGAGGCGGTGGAGAAGCTCGCACAGCCGATTCGTTTTTCGCCGGTGTTTGCGGACGCGCCGATCGAGCCGCTGCAGCCGGAGTCGAACACGACCAGGGAGCAGTTTCACGCGATGGTCGAGACGGCGAAGGAATACATTCGCGCCGGCGACATCTTTCAAATGGTGCCTTCGCAGCGATTTCAGACGCCTTTCGAGGGCGATCCGCTGGACCTGTATCGCGCGCTGCGGTTCGTGAACCCGTCGCCCTACATGTTCTGCTTCGAGATTGCCGACGGCTTCTCGCTGGTGGGCAGCTCGCCGGAGGTGCATGTGCGGGTGACCGATGGGTTGGTGGAGATCCGTCCGATCGCCGGCACCCGCAAGCGTGGTCGAACCGAGGAGGAGGACCTCGCGCTCGAAGCCGATTTGCTCGCGGATCCGAAGGAGCGGGCCGAGCATCTGATGCTTGTCGACCTCGCGCGAAATGACGTGGGCCGCATTGCGGAGTTCGCCTCGGTGGAGGTGAGCGATTTCATGACGATCGAGCGTTACAGCCACGTGATGCACATCGTTTCGCATGTGTCGGGCCGCCTGAAGGGAGACCGCTCCGCTTTCGACGTGATGCGAGCGACGTTCCCGGCCGGCACGGTTTCCGGGTCGCCGAAGGTGCGCGCGATGCAGATCATCAACGAACTCGAGCAGAGCAAGCGCTGCGTTTACTCGGGCGCGGTCGGGTGGTTCGGATTCGACGGAAATCTCGACTCCTGCATCGCACTGCGCACGGTGGTCCTGAAGGACGGGATCGCGTATGTGCAGGCCGGAGGCGGCGTCGTTGCAGATTCGACGCCGGAGGGCGAGTATCAGGAAAGTGTCAACAAGGCGATGGCCGCCATGCGGGCCATTGCACGCGCCAAACAGCTATGATTCTCGTCATCGATAACTACGACTCGTTTACCTACAACCTCGTCCAGTATTTCGGCGAGCTTGGCGCGGAGCCGGTGGTGCGACGCAATGACGAGATCACCCTCGACGAAATCCGCAAGCTGCGGCCGGAGCGAATCTGCATTTCTCCCGGCCCGTGTTCGCCGAAGGAGGCCGGAATCAGTTGCGACGTGCTGCGGGAGTTTGGCGGGGAGGTGCCGATTCTCGGCGTGTGCCTCGGGCACCAGTGCATCGGCGATGTTTACGGCGGGGAGGTTGTTCGTGCGCCGCGGCTGATGCACGGAAAGACCTCGCCGATTCTGCACAACTCGACCGACGTGTTCGCGGGACTGCCGAGCCCGTTCGAGGCGACGCGGTATCACTCGCTGATCGTGCGCAAGGAGTCGCTCCCGGACTGCCTGGAAATCACGGCCTGGACGGCGGAGGACGAAATCATGGGCCTTGCGCACAAGGAACTGCCGGTCTATGGCGTGCAGTTTCATCCGGAGTCGATTCTCACTTCCGAGGGCAAGAAGCTCCTGCAGAATTTCCTCCGCATGACGCTTCAAGGATCGGGCCGGTGAGGGGAATCGCAGGGAGCGGCGATCGCGCTTCCTGCGGCACGATCACGAAGGCTGGGACAAGTCCGGCAGACGCTCGATGAATCGCCGGGCGGCGACGTCGGCGACTTCGCGCACGTTTGCGGGGCGGCCGGTTTCGGCCTCGATGGACGTCATTTGCACACCCGCGATTCCGCATGGCGTGATGTTGGAAAATCCGTCGACCTCCGCGGTGACGTTCAACGCGAAGCCGTGCATCGTGATCCAGTGGCGCACGCCGACTCCAATCGATACGATCTTCCGGTCTTCGACCCACACGCCGGTGAGTCCCTCGGATCGCTTCCCGGCGACGCCAAATTCCCCGAGCACGTCGATAAGGACGGCCTCGAGAAAACGCAGATAGCGGTGCAGGTCGCGACCGTGGTTGTGCAGATCAAGAATCGGATAGCCGACCAACTGGCCGGGACCGTGGTAGGTCGCTTGTCCGCCTCGATTGATTTCGCGAACGGGGTGAGGAAGGAGCGCAACGTCGCGAAGGCTGGATTGGTCGCGGGTGCGGCCGATCGTATAAACGGGCTCGTGCTCAAGCAGCAGAAGCTGCGGACCCGTGTCGCCGGCGCGAATCGCGGCGACCAGCTCATTCTGGATCTCCAATGCGCGGTCGTAGTCGATGCGACCGAGCCATTGAGTCGTGATCGTCTCAGATTTGCTCACGTTCCACAGCAGGATGGTTCGCCATTTGAAGATGAGTGAGGCCGATTGCAAGGGCGTCTGCGGCGTCGGACGGCGGCGTTTCGGTCAGCTCCAGCATGGCGCGAATCATGAACGCAACCTGGTCCTTTTGCGCGGAGCCGAGACCGACCACGGCCTGCTTCACGCGGCGCGGGGCATACTCGAAGACGGGAATGCCATGCTTAGCGGCTGCAAGAATGGCGGCTCCGCGCGCCGCGCCCAGCTGGATCGCGGTGCGGTAGCTTTGCACGTAAATGACGCTCTCGATCGCGACTGCGGCGGGCTGCCACTTCGTGATGAGGTCGTGGATGCGCTCGTTGATCACCAAAAGACACGCAGAGAGGCGGATCTTGGGCGCGTTGCGAATCACACCGTAGTCGAGGGCGACGACTTTGCGTCCGCGGGATTCCAGCACGCCGAATCCCGTGCCTCGCAAGGACGGGTCCACGGCCAGCAGACGCGCTTCATTCATCATGCAATAGGGAATCTGCGATACGGCGAACGGATTCCAGCTCGATGTCGTGGAGCTTGCGGGATTCGCTTCTGAGGATGCGCACGTGATCGCCCGCGGGTGCCCAGATTGCCGGGTCGGTCGGCCCGAAGAGCAACACGCAGGGAACGCCGGTCGCGGCGGCGATATGGGAGATTCCGCTGTCGTGTCCCAGAAAAAGCCGACTGCGGCTGAGGACAGCCGCGAGCACGGGAAGGGGAAGGTTTTCGAGAAAATGGACGTTCGACTTCGTGGAGATGCGGCGCACGGCGGCCAACGACTCGGCATCGCTTTCTCCGGCGATCACCAGAATCGGATGAGTCGCCGGGAAGGCGTCGATCAGCGACGCCCAGCGTTCGGCCGGCCAGTTCTTCCGGGGACTTCCGCTGCCAATGTGGATTGCGATCGCGTTTTCCGGCCATGAAGTCGCCGCTTCGAGATCCTCGGGCGAGGGGAAGAGCTTCGAGACGGGCGATTCGAGATACAGTGCCAGCGCCTCGAGCGGGCGCGCGAGTTGCACGCTGGCGTGGGCCTGGTCGGTGATCCGGGGATCGCCGACGAGGAGATTCTTCACGCCCGCGCGGCGGAGATTGCCCTCGAAGAATCCGTCGGGATCGTAGAGGTAGCTGATGACCTGGTTGAAGCTCGCGAAGTATTCCGAGAGTTCCGGGTCGAGTTCGGACTTCGGGTTGAAGAATCCGGCGAGGCCGGCATATTCGATCGAGCGGGTGGCGTTTGCGTAGTGGCGACCCTCCGCGATGGCAACAATGTGCCGGTAGCCGAGGATTTCGAGATGAGTCTCGGGAAATGCCTCGCGGAGCAATCCGATCGCCGGGAGGGTGAGGACGAAATCGCCGATGGCGCCGCCGCGAATGACCAGGATTCGGCCGGCCATTTCAAGCGGAAATCAGGCTTAGTAGCCCTGATTGATGGCGGACCCGTAAACGCCCGGACCTTCCCATTTGGCCGGGCGATTCCACGGGATGGAGGACTCCCGGGGGCGATTGTCGTTGGACGCGCACCCGAGGAGTGCAAGCGCGACCGAAGTCAAAGCCACGAGGCCAAGCAGTCGCGCCATGCGGTGAATAGACTCCCTTAGTTCTCGGAAGTGCCCTGGTAAATCACGCTGTCACCAGGCTGCACGGAGACGCCCGGAGGCAGGGTGTTCGCGACGATGTCGGCGATCGAGGTGGAAGGCTCAACCGAGGTCACGCGGACCTTGCCGAGATACTGATTGCCGCGCTTGAGAAGCAGCTCGGCATTGTTCACGACACCGGCGCGATCGCCGATGCTGAGGACGACGAAATTCCATGCGGGATTGACGGCGAGCACGCGGCCCTCGAGGCCCTGCTGCATCTGCTTCGTCTGGCGTGCCTTCTCCTGCTCCTTGTAGGTGGCGAGCTGGGCCTCGACCTGCGCGAGTTTTTGATTCTGGGATTCGACGACGGCCTCAAGCTCGGCAACGCGAGGGTCCTCGCCAACCGGCTGCTGAGGGCCGCCGCTATCGGGCTGCGGCATGGACTCGAGTTCCTCGATGCGCTGATTGAGGCTAGCGATCTCGGTTTCCTTGGCGGAAAGCTGGGCCGTGGCATCCGCGGCGGCCTTCTTTGCGGTTTCGAGCTCGCTCTGCGCGGCGGCGAGGTCGGCTGCGATCTGCTCCTTGTCGGCGGTCGCCGTCTCTGCGGCGGCGGTGGCCTCCTTGAGCTGGCCCTCAACGTCGGCGAGCTTCTTGGTGGTGTTGTTGAGGCTCGTCGTCTTCGTCTCGAGCTCGGCCTTCGTCTCGATCAGGGTTTGGCGATTTACAAAGCCGAGCCCGGCGGTGACGAGGCTGATGGCGATGGCGACGATCAACAGAATTTTGGCCATGGAAGGAAGTCAGTGAGGGACAGTTAAAAGTTCAGGGGCTGTCGAGTATTGGATTCTATATGGGATTGCAAGCAACAAAAAAGGTTCGACCGGAGGGCGCTCCTGATTTGTGTCTCGTTTTTGGGGTGACCGAGTCGCTTGCAGCACCGACGGATATAGCAGCGCTGTGAATAACCGCAAAACTTTTTCCGCATGTCATTTTGACGAAAGTCGTCCTCGCATCTTTCGCGTTGCGGGCGGCGGGAAGTTTTCTATGGTGGAGGGTGCCAGGGGCTATGGACTGCGGACGGATGAACCCCGCCAGGGCAGGAATGCAGCAACGGTAATTTGCTCCGCTTTGCCGTAGTTCTCTGGCACTTTTCCCTTCTCTTGACTCGATAACGGCAGCGCCTAGGCTGCGCTCGTGGACGTTTCGCTCCGGGACACGGTTTACGATTATCTCGCCGAACACGGCCTTCGACGGACGCTTCAACGCGAGGCCATCATCGAGGCGGTGCTGGGCACGAAGGAGCATTTTCACGCCGAGGAACTCCTGGAGATGGCGAAAAAAATCGAGCCATCGGTGTCGCGGGCGACCGTTTACCGCACGATCCCGCTGCTTGTAAAAAGCGGCCTGTTGCGCGAGCTCGACCTCGGCAAAGACGTCAAATACTACGACCCGAATTTCCTCGAACATCCGACGCACAACCACCTGATTTGCGTGGACTGCGACAAGATCATCGAGTTCGAGGACCCGAATATGGAATTGCTGGAAAATTGCATCACGCGTCGGCTGGGGTTCTCGCCGGCAAACAAGATCGTCCGAATCGAAGGGCGTTGCGATGAGTTGAAACTGCGCGGAACCTGCCGTCGGAACTCCGAGCGCTAGCCCATGTGGAAGGGACGTTTTGCCGAGGAGCAGTCGGATCTGCTCAAGCGCTTCAGCGAGTCGGTTTCCTTTGATTGGCGGCTCTACAAGCAGGACATTCGCGGAAGCATCGCCTATGCGTCGGCGCTGCAGCGGGCGGGGATTTTGACGGCCGACGAAGCCGCCGCAATCCACGCGGGACTGCGCGAAATCGAGGCGGAGATCGATCGCGGGGAGTTTCCGTTTTGCACGGACCTCGAGGATGTTCACATGAACATCGAGGCCGAACTCACGCGACGGATCGGCGCCGCGGGCGCGAAGCTGCACACGGGCCGCAGCAGGAACGACCAGATTGCCACGGACATCCGGCTTTATTTGCGGGATGCGATTGACGGGATCCGCGGACGGATTCGCGCATTGCAGCGGGCGCTGGTCGGGCTGGCCGGGGCGAATGTGAAGGTCGTGATTCCGGGCTACACGCACCTGCAGCGGGCGCAGCCGGTTTATTTCGCGCATCATCTGCTGGCCTACGTGGAAATGCTCGAGCGCGACGCGACGCGTCTCGACGACTGCGCGAAGCGGATGAACGTGCTGCCGCTGGGTTCCGGCGCGATTGCCGGTTCCACGATCGTGCTCGACCGCGAATTTCTGGCGCGCGAACTCGGTTTCGACGGCGTCACGCAAAACAGCATGGATGCCGTGTCGGATCGCGATTTTGCGTGCGAGCTGCTCGCAGCGCTCGCGATTTGTGGCATGCATTTGTCGCGGCTGAGTGAAGATGTGATTTTCTGGGCTTCGAGTGAATGCGGCTTCATCGAGTTGAGCGACCGGCACACCACCGGGTCGAGCTTGATGCCGCAAAAGAAGAATCCCGACATTGCGGAGCTCACGCGCGGCAAGACGGGCCGGCTTTACGGCAACCTAATGGCGCTGCTCACCGTGTTGAAGGGTCTGCCGATGACCTACAACCGCGACATGCAGGAGGACAAGGAGCCGCTTTTCGACTCGATCGACACGATCACCATGACGCTCGAGCTCTACGCGGAAATGATGAGCGCGGCGAAGGTGAATGCCACGCGGGCGGCGATGGCGGTGGCCGATCCGTTGCTGCTGGCGACGGACGTCGCGGACTATCTCGTGAAGAAGGGAGTTCCATTTCGCGAGGCGCACGAAATTGTCGGGCGTCTGGTCGGCGAGGCTGCGCGCAGTGGTGTGCCGTTGAACGAGCTCTCGATCGAGACGTTTCGCTCGGCATCCGCTGTGTTCGACGAGGATGTCTTCAAGGTGTTCGACCTTGCGGCGGCGCTGGCGGCGCGCAAGGCACCGGGCGCGCCCTCGGGCGAACAGATCCAGGCAAGGCTGGCGCATTGGAGCAGCGTGCTGAAATGAGTGACGCCAACGACTGGCGCGAGATCTCCCGGGATCTGCGCGCGGACTCGCCATTTCTCCGGGTTTATTGCGAACGCATCGCGACACCGACGCGGCCCAACGGCGTCGACTGGATGGTGGTGCGTCGCAAACAGGCAACGGTTGTGGCGCCGCGAACGCCGGAAGGAAATTTCCTGCTCGTGCGACAGGAGCGCATTCCGGTGCGACGGCTGATGTGGGAGTTTCCCGCAGGCCAGATCGATGGAGAGGTCAACGAGAGCACGATTCTCGAAACCGCGCATCGCGAACTGGGCGAGGAAACCGGCTGCCGCGCCGAGGGAGAGATGATTCCGCTCGGATTTTATTTTTCCTCGGCGGGATTCACCGACGAGCAGTGCCATCTTTTTCTTGCGACCGATGTGGTTCCGAGAGACGAGGGGCATGCCCACGATGAGTGGGAATCCATCGTCGAATGCCGAGCGTTTTCACCCGATGAGCTGCGACGGATGATTGCGACGGGGGAGATTTACGATGCAAACACGCTGAGCCTTTTTGCGAGGCTCGTGGCGACAGGCTATCTGTAGTCCGACATGCGGGAGACCTTGAAACAACGCCTGTTCCGATTCCGGGAATTTCGCGACGAGCCGAAGCCGTTCCTCGAGCATCTCGAGGATCTGCGAAAGATGCTCATCAAGATGGCGATCGCCCTCGGGTGCGCGATGGTGGTGAGCTTTCTGTTCCGCTCGGTGCTTTTCGGCATCATTCAGCATCCGTTGAAGGCACTCGACGCGGACTTCGGCGAAAATCTGCAATCGCTCGGCGTCGTTGATTCCTTCTCGATCTCGCTGGAACTCGCGCTCTACGCGGGCATCGTTCTCTCGTTTCCGTTTCTCGTGTATTTCTTCGCGGAGTTCGTGCTGCCAGCGCTTACCGAAGCCGAGCGGCGATACGTCTTTCCTGCGGCGGGGGTCGGATTCGGTTTGTTTCTTCTCGGCGTGTTGTTCGCCTATTTCGTCGTCCTGCCGCAGACGCTCGCGTTTTTTTACCGGGATGCGGAATCGCTTGGGTGGCGACCGACGTGGACGGTGCGGGAATATTACTCGTTCACGACGCAATTCATCATCGCGTTCGGCCTCGCGTTTGAGTTGCCGGTTGTCGTTCTGTTTCTGGTGAAGATCGGGGTGCTCGACGCGGCCGGGTTGCGTCACGTTCGTCCGCAGGCGTTCGTGGCGGTGATGATTTTCGCCGCCGTGCTGACACCGACCACGGACATGCTGACCATGCTTTTGATGGGCGTGCCGATGTATCTGCTCTACGAGGCGTGCATCGTGATTGCGACGATCACGCAACGGCGCGAAGCCCGCGCCGAGAGCGAGGTCAAGACGCTCGAGTAGCGAATTCGGCCTCGAGGATTTCGCAGGTGCGATCGGTTGCACCGCGATGGGAGGCGATCACGGACTGGCCCTTCGCGACCAGGTCGGCGCGGAGGTCCGGTGAACGAAGCAGTCGGGCGATCGTCGCCTCGATCCCTGCGGCATCCGCCGCCTGTGCGATCCCTCCATGAGCGACGAGGCTGCGTGTGAGCGCGGCGAAATTTTGCATGTGCGGCCCCACGACCACCGCCGTGCCGACATTGATGGGCTCGGTGGGATTCTGGCCGCCGCGACCTTCGAGGCTCTTTCCGACGAATGCGACGGTCGCGCAGGCATACCAGTCGCGGAGCTCGCCGGTGGTGTCGACGAGCAGTGCGTCGACGCGGGCATTCGCGTCGTCGAGGCCGGTGCGTCTGGCCACGGTCAGCCCGACATCTTCCAGCTCCCGCTGAACCTCGGCGGAGCGCTCGACGTGACGAGGGACTACGATGAGAAACAGCGTCGGAAACTCGCGACGGAGATTTTGAAAAATTCGCGCAATCGCGGCTTCCTCACCGGCATGCGTGCTGCCCGCAAGAAGGATGGGGGTTTCATTCGTTACGCCGAGCTGTGTGAGGAGCGGGCGAAAGTCCCGTGTCTGACGCGGAGTGACGGAGGCGTCGTCGAACTTGATGCTTCCCGTGCGAACGAGACGATCGGGTGAGACTCCCAGGCTTCTCCATCGGTCGATGTCCTCCGGATCCTGCACACAGATGCGCTGAAGTTGATTGAAGACCGGTGCGGTGATGAAGCGGAACGCGCGGAAGCGCGACTCGGAGCGCGGCGAGAGGCGGGCATTGACCAGCACGGCGGGAATGCCTCGCGCGCGTGCCTGGCAGACAAGGTTCGGCCAGACTTCGGCCTCGACGAGCACGAGCTGAACCGGGCGGATGAGGTCCAGCGCCCGGCGGGTGAAGAGAAAGAAATCCAGCGGATTGTAGATCGGCTCGAGCCACTCGCTGCGGTGTTCGTTTGCCATCGCAAAGCCCGTGGAGGTCGTCGTCGAAAGCACGAAGCGCCGGGAGGGATCGCGCTCGCGCATGCGGTGGATGAGTTTCATCGCGAGCAGCACTTCGCCCACGCTCACGGCATGCACCCAGGTCCAGCCGCCGGTCGAGAGACGGTCGCGCACGCGATCCGAGTAAATGGCGAAGCGCTGACCAAACTTGTGGCGATACTTTCCGCGCCGGAGCATCCGATGAATAAGCCACGGCAGCAGGGCGATCAGAACGACCGGGTAGAGCAGGTTGTAGAGAAACCGCAACAGCCTCATCTCGCGACGGTCAGGTAATGGATCGTCGACTCGCCATACGCGCGAGACCGCAGCAATTGCCAGGGCGTGCCGGCGAGGTCAGGCAGGGGATCAGACGTGAACGCCTCCAGCACAAAGGTGCCGATGTCGGAAAGGCAGTCCGCCAGTTTCGGAGAGCCTAGCAGGCGCGAGACGTGGTCGGTGTCGGAAGCGGATTTTCGATAGGGAGGATCGGCGAAGACGAGATCGAAGCTGCCCGGGTGCGCGTAGGCTTCGAGAAACCGATGCACGTCCATCGTTTGCACGCTGGCCTCGAGACGACACTTTTTCAGGTTCTTGCGAATGATGTCCACGGCGCGCGGATTCTGCTCGACGAGCACCGCGCTGCTCGCGCCGCGACTCAGGGCCTCGATGGCCAGCGCGCCGGAGCCGGCGAAAAGATCCAGAACACGGGCGTCGGGCACGGCATCGCCAAGGCTCGAGAAAATCGCGCCGCGTGCCTTGTCCGTTGTCGGACGAACGACTCCATCGAGCACTGAGAGCGGGATTCCGCCCGCGGTTCCGGCCACCACCCGCATCGACTACTCTTTGTCGTCGGTCTTCTTGTCGGGCCGCGTGACCTGGAGGAGCCCTTTAAGAAATCCGCCCACGCTGGGAGGCAGTCCGGTGACCTTCTCGATGAGGTTTGTCTTTGGGCGGTCGAGACGCCCGCGCACGAAGAAGCCGACCTGCTTGTATTTCGCGTTTTCGGAGGGCTCGAACTGATCCCCGATGATACCCGCGAGATTTTCCTGCAGCTTCTCGCTGATCATCAATCGTCCATCGAGATCGAGCTCACCGCTGAACTTCACCGGCCCTTCGCCCGAGATGATCACGTTCTCGGTTTGCAACGTCAGGTCCTTCACCCACACGGCTTCGTCGTGCACGTCGAAGTGAAATTCCGCCTGCTCGAGATCGAGCATCTGGAGTTCGTCGATGCGAAGCAGCGAGCCGATCTTTTGAATCGCATCGAGCGGCTTGAGCTTGGCTTCCAGCAATGCGAAGTCGCCTTCGCCCGTGATGCTTTCCGAAGCGGCTGGATTGCCTTTCAAGTGGACGGTTCCGCCGATCGAGCCCGATGTGTTCGCATCGTCGCCATGCGCTTCGGCAATGAGCTTTGGAATCGAGACGTCCTCGACTTCGCCGGAAAATTCGAATTCCGACTGCCCGCCGCCGCGTGGCGTGGTGAGGTGGAACGTCGCGCGAATGCGTCCACCGGCGAGCGCGGCCTTTACATTCGTGACCGCGAGATGCGTGCCTTCCTGCTCAAAATGGGCCCGCAGGCGTTTGGGAAACAACCGCCCGCCCAGCTCGATCTCTTCGATCCAGATGTCTCCGTTGGCCGAGCTCGGACCGGAAAGGCGGCCGTCGATCTGCAGTTGTTTGAAGCGCGCAACCACGCGACCCTTGCGGTCGAGGAAGGTGCCTTCGCCATCGCGAATGGTGAATTTCCGCAACTCCACCTCGAACTTCGGCACACGTCGCTCACGGGTTTCGCGTGGCTCGTGGGGACGCTCGGGGCGCTGTGGGGGCTCCTCAGGCTTTTCAAGCTCTTCGCTGCGCACCACCCATTTTCCCTTTTCATTTTGTCGCAGGACGAGCTGCGGGTGGGAGAGGGTGATTTCACTGACGATGAATTGCTTTCGAAACAGCGGCAGGAACTCGAACTTCATCGAGAAGCTTGGCGCTTCGAGCATGTTCGCATTTTCCATCACCGGATCGGGCATGGTGAGACCGGAGAGAATCAAACCCGTCCACGGCGTGAACATCGTGCGATGGATGGAAAGCGGCGCTCCGATGGCGCGCTCGGTGGCGATGCGAATCCGCTGCTGGACGTCGCTCGATTGCAGGTAAAGGTTTATGCCAATCAACCCGAGAATCACGAGGGCGCAGATCCCTCCCAGACTCCAGAGAATGATCTTGGCAAAACGCTTCACGCGGGCAACCTACGCATCTCTGTCTGAATGTGAATAAGATTCTGGTGATCCTTAACCCGACAGCTCGCGGGGAACGGGCGAAGTCGCGGCGGGAGGCGATCCAGAATCTGTCGGGGCGGATTGTGGTCAAGGAGACCCGGAAGGTCGGTGACGCGAAGGCGCTGGCAAGGCGCGCGGTCCAGAAGGGCGTGGAGACGATCATTGCCGCAGGGGGCGACGGGACGGTCAACGAGGTCGTCAACGGAATCGGCGAGGCGGACGTGACGCTCGGCGTGCTTCCCGTGGGCACGATGAATGTTTTCGCCCTCGAATTGGGGATCGATGGCCACAACCTCAAGCGGGCCTGGTCGGTAGTCGAGGCGGGCCACACGCGGGAAATCGACCTTCCCATGGCGAACGAGGATTATTTCGTGCAACTCGCCGGGGTCGGACTCGACGCGGAGGTCGTCCAGCAGACCACGCCGGATTTCAAAAAGGTGCTTGGACCGGTGAGCTACGTGCTTTCGCTTGTTCACGTCGTGGCGCGGAAGCCACCGAAGATTGTCACGGTGGACGCGGAGGGCGTGAAACGCGAGGGCAGCTTTGTGCTGGTGGGGAATGGCCGCCACTACGGCGGCCCGCTGGTGCTGTTTCCGGACGCGAAGCCCGATGATGGCTTGCTCGACGTTGTGGTGTTCAAGAACCAGACGCACTGGGACGTCATGCGCTACGTGCAGGCGATTATGTTCGGCAATCACGACCGACTCGCCGATGTCGAATACTTCCAGACGCGGCAGGTGCATGTCTCGTCCGACAGCAAGGTTCCCGTGGAACTCGATGGCGAGATCGCGGGGTTCGCGCCCTTTACCTTCGGGCTGGCCCGCCGGCGTTTGCGGGTTCTTGCACCGCCGCTCGTGGACAAGCCCGCACGTGATGCGTAGGGTGGCCGCGAACGGATGAATTTCTCGTCGCAACCGCCCGATCTCACCCGTGCCACCCGCACGATTATCACGATCAATGTCGTGATCTTTCTGCTGGGCGGACTGCTCGCGCCCAACCTGCGATTCTGGCTCGACTGGGTGTTCGGCTTGAATCTTCCGGCGCTGCTTCAGGGGCGTCTTTGGACGCTCGTGACGCATCAGTTCCTGCACGGAAATTTCATGCACCTTCTCGTGAATATGCTCGCGCTGTGGTTCGCGGGACGTGAGCTGGAGATCGTGCTCGGAACGAAGCGATTCGTGATCCTTTACCTGCTGGGCGGCGTGGTTGGCGGGCTTGCACAGGTCATTCTGGATCCATCCACGCCATTGCTCATCGGGGCTTCGGGTGCCGTGTGTGCGGTGCTGCTGGCGCTGATCACCCTGTTCCCGGAGGCGCCCATCACGGCGCTGATCTTCTTCGTTCTGCCGCTTCGCATGCGGGCCAAATACCTCGGCTACGTCATTGTCGGCGCGTCGGTGCTGTTCTGGATTTCCGGTCTCGAGCCGAACATCGGCCATCTCGCACACCTCGGGGGATTCGCGACAGGCTGGCTGTATGCGCTCGTCTTTCGACGGAGGAACGACCTCGGTGGCGCTGGCGGGTGGCCGTCGCGTTCGCCATTGTCCCGGTTCGCCACACGGCCGGTTGTGCAGGAGGCGAGGTTTACGGTCGTGGAGAGGGAACCTGCCGTGGACCTCGTGCTGGCCAAGGTCCTGCGGGAGGGCATCGAAAGCCTGACCCGTGAGGAGCGGCGCATTCTCGAGGAGTCGCGCCGTCCACGGCGCTGGCGTTAGGGTTTCGGCGGGAGCCGGTAAAGCTTCAGGTGCGGCTGCAGGTATTGCAGCGTCCCCGGCTCGCATTCGAAGACCAGTTCTCCTTCCTCGAAGAGCTGCTCGTAAAACGAGCGACGTCGATTGAACTCCTCCGCTCCGTCATCGGTGGGGCGCAACTTCTCGCGGAAGAACCGCCCGTAATCTCCCTCCGCCACGCCGACATACTCGACGCCCCGCTGGCGAAGTTCCTCGATCGTTCCCACGTCGGCGGCGAAGAGCTTGCCCTCGAACTCGTAGGGGAGGTTCAGTGCACGCAGGTTGACGCGTTTGTCGATGACGATCGTCCGGCCTGCCGGCACGTGCTCGACAAGCCACGCGGCTAGGGCGCTGCGGCCGTCGTGGCCGAATCCCGAGAAATAAGCCCACGTCGTGGGAAGCTGGACGGCCAGCGCGATCCCAAGCAGCAGCAGGGCGACAGCGGTGCGCGGAACGCGAGGGAGAAGCGGGTGTCCCTTCCAACGAGCGCGGGCGAAAGTGACCGTTCCGAGTGCGGCGAGCGTCAGCAGGATTCCGGTGGCCGGCAGAAAATAGCGGTGATGCGTCTTGGGCGAAAACGAGAGCATCAGCGCAAAGGCCAGCGGGAACAGGGCGACGATCCATTCGGAGGCTTTCACCGTGCGGAATCTCAGCCAGAGTCCCATCGCGTAGAATCCCAGCAGCACCCAGATCACGGGATTCGTCGATTCGCGAAATACCGCGCCATAGACGCCGTGTGGCACGCTGCGTGTGATGCCCTTGTGGCCACGCACGGCGAAATCGAGTTCGCGTCCAAAGCCCTCGGCGAACCCGCCGAAATGCAGGAAGGCGGGAAGATTGATCACGGCGAAGACGGTAGCGGCGGTCGCCAGGCATAACGGGATGGTGAGCCCCGGTCGCTCGCGACGCGCGAGCAGGAAGCCGAGAGCAATGGGGGCCGCGACGCCACCCACATACTTTCCGGAGAGCGCCAGACCCACGGACGCGCCCAGCAGAGCCGCCATCCCAAGGCCGGGACGCCGATCGAAAAGCACGAGACAGAGGAAGAACGCGCTGAGTCCGAACAGCAGGGCGGGGTCCTCCTTGAAATAATGCGCGAGCTCGAAAAGCTGGTGATTGGTCGCGAGCAATGCACCGGCGATGCCGGCGGCGAGCGATCCGCCCAGCAGCGCGGCGAGCAGCGTCAGGCAGAAAATCGCGGCGGAAGTGAAGAGCGCCGAAGCCCATCGTCCGGCGATTGTGACCTGCTCGACATCCGTCGGATCCCCGGCCCCCACGAGCAGCAGCCGCGTGGTTGTGAGCATCAACATCGGATGGTGAAAGTTGAACTCACCCTCGATGACCTGCCTCGCCTTGCTCGGCTCGTCGGGGTGGTAGGCGGAGGGAAACTGGTTCGAATGCGTGTTGAGAAACAGGGCGAGCGCCGCAAACGCGAAGGCGATCGCGAGAGAGCGCCAGTCGATGCCGCCCGGGGGAAGCGAGGTGGTGAGCGGAAGTGTCATTGGACAAACCACACTTCGCGAAGATCGACGTCGCCGGAAACCGGCTGCAGGCGGAATTCGACGGCGCCACTGACGTCGTGCATGGGCAGGATGACGCCATTTCCGGCAATGATCGCATCCCCTGCGAGGTCGCGATCGCCGGCCTTTGCAGACACCATCACATCGCGCCAGACGATCGGGCGGTTGAAAAACAGGACCATCGAGCGCGCGCCGGTTGGAGGAGTGACGGAAAACTCGAGACCCTCGGGAGGCAGCGCCGCGCCGGTGTGCGGATTGCGGTCGGCGGCTTTTGAGGGGATGGAGGTGAGTTCGGGCTGGCTTTCCGGAAGTTTGAAATGGATGACGACGTCGCGAATCGTTCCCGGGACGATCCACTCGGCCATTTTGGCGAGGTCCGGATTCGGCCGGAAGCGGCGGCCTTCGGCCCATTTGTTGCCGGCGTCCACGACCACGAGCCCCCCCGCCGCAAATGCTGACTCGTCGAAATCGGCGCTTCGCGATTCCGCGTCGGGCAGCGTGTGACGGATGTATTTCGCGTAGCGGAGGTAGTCGACCTTGGTGTTTTCAGGGAAGCCGTGTTGCAGGGCCTTGCCGGCGAGCGACCAGTCTTCTGTTGGCGTAAAGCGGAAGTTTTTGAAGGCGCCGAGCAGATCGGTGATCAGGAAGATAGCGAGGCCGGTGAAGACGACCGGTCTCACCACGAAGGGCAGGCTCTCGCGAAGAAAGCCGCCGATGGACAGCAATCCGGCGAGGGTGAGCGGCAGGAAACCGAACGAGGCGACACGGATCGGCGGCGATTTCAAAACGAGCAGAATGGCCAGAAATGCAACGCAGGCCGCCGCGACCACGATGAAACCCTCGCGTTCGCCGCGTTCGAAGCGCCACGTGAGCACCAGAGGCGCCGCAGCCATTGCCGCGAGGAAGGTCCAGGTTTCCCAGTCTTCCGCGGAGAAAATGTAGAGCTTGGCCGCGCGGAGGATGCCATGCAGCGAGGTGAAGTCGGACTCCGCAGCTTTTTGAAACTCGGTGAATTCCGCGAAGAGCTGCGTGAGCAACGGCGCATAAAGCAGCAGCATTCCGCCCGCGGAGATCAATCCCGCGACGAAGGTGACGCGCGTGCGATCAAACGCCCAGAGCAGGAGCAACAGAGGCGCGGCGAAGAAGAGGTAGGCGGGGATCGTGTAAGCGCCGAGCACGCAGGTCGCGACCAGCATCCAGAGCCACGGGTGTGCTCGCGTGCGCAGGAACTCGATGGTGCAAATGCCCCCGGCAACAGCGAAGAACGCGAGAAATCCATAACCGCGGGCCTCCATCGAGAGCGAAAGCAATTGCGGGGCGAGGCTCCACAGGGTGAGGAAAATGGCGCCCTCCATCAGTCGTTGCCGGTAGGTCGCGTAGGCGATCACGCAGCCGGCGGTGAGGGTGGTGGCGAGGATGGCGAGAATGCGAACGCGGGCGGGGTTCAGCGAATCGCGCGCCGGAAGGATCGAGTTGAGAAGGTTGAAGAAAACGTGATTCTTCGGGGCGCGGTAGTCGGTCACCACTCGGAGCGGCCCCCGCGAGCTGAAGGTGTTTACGGTGCCGAACTCGTCGGTGCTCAGCGACGTGGTCGCCATCGCGCCCATCATCTGCCCCGCATGGATCATGCTCAGGCCGATCAACAGCGCGGCGAGGATTTTCTCGAAGCGACGCCAGACTTTCTTCAGGACTTCCATGAGGCGAGAGCATCGCGGGCCAGCCGGCCCGGACGAAAATTCGTGAAAGGTTACTCGACTCGGCGGGGGCGGCGAGGAATTCTTTTGGACTTTCCGCGGCTGGAAGGACTCGTCAGGGTCTTTGCCGACGGCTTTGCCATGAAGTTGATCATTCAGATTCCCTGTTACAACGAAGAGGAGACGCTTCACATCGCGGTCAAGGATCTGCCAAGGCAAGTGCCGGGGTTCGATACGGTCGAATGGCTGGTGATCAACGACGGCAGCACCGATCGCACGTCCGAAGTGGCGCGTGAGCTGGGGGTTGACCACGTAATCGACCGCCCGCACCTGGGACTGGCGCGCACGTTCATGGCAGGCATCGAGGCCTGCCTGGCGCGTGGGGCGGACGTGATTGTGAACACCGACGCCGACAATCAGTATCAGGCGGCTGACATTCCGGCCCTCGTGGAGCCGATTCTCGCGGGCCAGGCGGACATGGTGATCGGCGAGCGGCCGATTCTCGAGATCGAGCATTTTTCGCCGGCGAAGAAGGTCCTGCAAAAGCTGGGCAGCTGGGTGGTGCGGAAGGCAAGCCAGACGACGATTGCCGACGCGCCGAGCGGATTTCGTGCGATCAGTCGCGACGCCGCCCTGCAGCTCAACGTCTTTAACGAATACACCTACACGCTCGAGACGATCATCCAGGGCGGGCAGCGCAACATGCGGGTGGTCTCGGTGCCGGTGCGGACGAACGAGTTTCTGCGGCCGTCGCGGTTGTTCAAAAGCATTCCGGCCTACATCCAGCGATCGATTCTTACAATTTTCCGCATTTTCATCGTCTACAAGCCGCTGCGGTTTTTCACGATTCTCGGGGCGCTGCCGTTTACGCTCGGCGGGTTGCTGATGCTCCGTTGGCTGTGGTTGTGGCTGGTGGTGGATACGGAGCGCACGCATGTTCCGAGCCTCATTGCCGCCGCAGTGCTGGTGCTGATCGGCGTTCAGGTGTGGGTGCTGGGATTCGTCGCCGACCTCATTGCGGTGAATCGCCGCCTGCTCGAGGACATCCAGCTCCGGCTGCGACGAAAGGAATTCGACCGCAACTGATGCCAGACAAAGACCTTTTCGCCAGCGAGGCCCTGCGCTGGATTCCCAAGATTCTTACGCTCCAGGATCGCAACCGGCACAGTCCCACCTACGGCTGTTTCGACCGCAATTACTGGCAATACAAGATCATCGATTTCCCGAGTGGGATGTCGCAGGAGTTTGTGTATCCGCTCGCGCTTGTGTGGGGCATGGAGCGCGAAGGCAATCCGTATTACCGGCAGGAGGCGATTCGCGAATGGGCGGAGGCGGGAATGGTCTTCGCGGCCCGCAGCGCACATGCCGACGGATCGTGCGACGACTACTTTCCCTACGAAAAGGCGGGCGGCGCCGCAGCCTTTTCCCTGCTGGCCTGTGCGGAAAGCTACAAGCTGCTCGGTCTCAAGAATGACGAGGTGCTGCGCTTCTTTGAGCGGCGTGCGGACTGGCTGGCGCACCACCACGAGAGCGGCCAGCTGACGAATCACCAGGCGCTCATCGTGCTTTGCCTCGATCGCGTGAGCGAACTCGTCGGCGAAAAGAAATGGGCAAAGGAGCGGGAGGAGCGGCTCGCGCGCGTGCTTTCCTGGCAGAACCCGGAAGGGTGGTTCCAGGAATACGAGGGGTGCGATCCGGGCTACCATACGCTGACGATCTCGCTGCTCGCGCAAATTTACGACGCCTCGCCGACGCCTGCGTTGCGCGATGCCTTGACCCGCGCCGTCGCACTGGCAGCGGAGTTTGTGCATCCCGACGGGTCGTTTGCCGGCGAGTATGCGAGCCGGAACACCTACAATTTCTTCCCGCATGGCTTCGAGGTCTTCGGCCGGCACGAGCCGTCCGCTCTCGCGATAAACGACCGGTTCCTCGAAGGCATCGCGGCTGGAAAGAATCCGTGCTATGCCGATGACCACATTGTCGGGCATCACACGTGGAACTACCTCCTCGCGTGGCGCGACTTCGTCGCGGACCGGCCTGCCGTGCCACCAAGGCCACAGGGGCGGCGGTATTTCCCGAATGCGCGCCTGCTCATCGATCGCCGGGATGGCGCGGAACTCTACGTCGCGCTGAACAAGGGCGGCGTCTTCAAGTTCTTCCGCGATGGCAAACTCGTCGCCTCCGACACGCAGGTTTCGCTGATCGTTGAGAACGGCAAACGCCGGAATGCGGTCGCCCATCTCGTGGACGACTACGCGCATGTGATCGAGGAGGATCGGATGGTCGTCAGCGGCGAAATGGGCTGGGCGAAGCAGAAGAAGATGACGCCGTTCAATCTGATCGTGCTTCGATTGATCATGCTCTGCGGCGGAAAGTTCTTCCCGAATCTTGTGCGAAAGCTTTTGCAGAAGCTGTTGATCACGGGGCGTAAGGCCGCGCCATTCCGGTTTCACCGCGAGTTTGTCTGGCGCGACGGAACGCTCACGGTGAACGACCGTGTCGAGGCGTCGGACTGGAAGGCGGTCAGGCAGGCCGGCATCGGGTGTGACCAGACATCGATTTACGTCGTGATGAGCCGGACGTTTCAGGCGGGACAGATGCTTCCTTGGATCGATCTCACGGAGCAGGTGTCCCGACTGCGGCCGGGCGAGGCACTGGAGCTGTCGAGGACCTTTTGAGAAATCCGCTGCACCAACGTCCGGCCTTGCGCGATGCGCTCGTGTGGGCGCTGCCGGCGATCGTTGCAGGTCTAGCGTTGCGCGTCGTTCTGGGCATCTATCAGCCCTACGGATACTGGGGCTCGGATTCCGAATCGTATTTCAGCTTTGCGTTTCGCCTGCTGAACGAAGGCGCCATCTCAATACCCGAGAAGCGGCGTTACATTTACCCGATCGTCCTGCTGCCTATTACCATCCTGCCCGGATCGCCGCTGAAATGGCTGATCCTTTTCCAGCACGCGACGGGCCTCGCGACCATCGTTCCACTGGCCTACGTCGTGCGAAAGGTTCTCGCCGGCTGGCGGTGGTGGATCGTGCCGGTCACGCTCGTCTATGCGGGAATGCCCGTCTTCATCTGGTTCGAGCACGAGCTTCTCGGTGAGGCGTTTTTCTTCGCGACCTTCACGTGGGCATTCGCCGCCTGGGTGGCATGGGCGGGGCGGCTCGAGCGCGGGGATCGCGCGGAGGCCGTCTGGTGGATCTTTCTCGCATGCCTCGCGCTCTGCGTGCTCACGAAGCCTGCGGGCCGCTTTTTCTGGCCCGGGCTGATGATTGGCCTGGTGTTCGTGCGAAGCTGGCGATTCCTGCGATGGCCGCAATGGACGGCACTGGGCGCGCTTCTGGTCGCTTCCTGGACCATGGGACAGGGGGCGCAGGCGTCCCGCTTGCTTTACACCTCGGCGTTTCCACTCACGGTGCTCGACTCGCCGCTTCACGCGGACTTGAAGGCGGAAATCGCCGTGCAAGTGACGGCCGCGCGTGAGCGGCTCGACTACTACTATCTCGAAGATCGCGAGCCGAAGCGCTTTCTATCCAGCGGATACGAGAAGGGGGACTACCCAGCCTGGCAGGCGTTGAAGGCACGGGGAGGCGATGCCATTTACGATGCGATGCGCGATCTCGCACTGGAGGCCATTCTCGCTCATCCGCACTTGTTCCTCTACATCGCGTTGCAGCGGACGGTCGCCGCAATGAATTGGACCGAGTTCGATCTCGACCGGTTCGAGCCGGATTACTACCCGAGGAAATTTCGCGAGCAATACGACGACCTGTTGAGCGACAACGGGAAAAAGGCACCCATGCTCCGGAAGCTGCTCGGCCTCCCGCGCGATTCGGCAGTTCCACCTTACCCGGAGGTCGTCGCGATTCTGAAGCCCGCGGGAACGGAGCCGCAGGCGCAATGGATGATGAACTACGTCGAGACGGTTTCCGAGCCCGGACGCTTCGTGCGTGATCCCGTCGAAAACGGCCGGCCGCGCAAGCTTTGGGAGATGACCCCGACTTTGTTGGGACTGTGGCTCATCGCGGGCATCGTCGCCGCATTCTTTCCGCGCCATCTTCGGCACACACTGGGCACCTGGCTCCTTGTTGCCATCGGTTACGCGATCGGTGTTCATTTGATTGGCACTTTCTACGCGAGATTTTTCGCCGCGGCGTGGCCGCCGTTGCTGGTTGCCTTGCTGGTGCCGCTGGATCTCATCTACCGCATGATCAAGCGCGTCGTCTTTCGTTCATGAAACGCATCATTTCCATCATCGTCAGTCTTGGAATCCTCGCCGTGCTTTACGCCCGGATCGACTTCGGCAAAGTCATTCCGGTTTTCACGAACTGCTCGCTCCCGTGGTTGATCGCGAGCCTGCTGATGGTGATGCCGTTGACCCTGCTGACGGCGTCGCGGCTGTGCCAGCTCATGCCGAGGGCGCATCCGCTCCATTTTCTCGAGTCCAACCGGCTCATTCTGCTCGCGAGCGTGCTGAACCTCGTGCTGCCTTCAAAAATGGGGGACATGGCGAAGTCGGTCTTCATGGCCGATCGCGGCCATTTGCGCGGCTCGCTCGCGCTGGCGCTCGTCGTGTTCGAGAAGGCCTGCGACATGCTCTCGCTGCTCGTGTGGTGCGTGTTTGGCCTGCTGCTTTATCCGCGAAAGGACGCGTTTTTCTGGGTGATGACCGCGGCAATCCTCGCGGGCTTCGCGGGACTCGCACTGCTGCTCGGGTCCACGCATTTCGCGCGATTCTGCTTCGGCACCGGCGAGCGACTGGCGCCAGGGAAATTGAAGGGCAAGATCGCGCGGCTGCACGAATCGTGGATCGAGATGCACGGCTATTTCTGGCAGGACAAGGTCCAGCTCGCGAAGATCGCCGCCAACTCGATCTTCATCTGGTTCCTGCATCTCGTGCAGATCTGGATGTTCACCCTTGCGTTGCGCGAGCAGGTGCCGTTTCTGACGAATCTCGCGCTGTCACCGCTGGCGATTTTGGCGGGACTCCTGCCGCTGACGTTTGCCGGGGTGGGAACGCGCGACGCGGCGCTCGTGTTCCTCTATTCGCCGCAATACATGTCGGCGGCGGCCGCAGCGGCGCTGGGAGTGCTTTGCACGTTGCGTTACGTGCTGCCGGCTTTGATGGGACTGCCATTCCTCGGACCGGCCGTTGCGCAGCTTGGCGGATTGAAACGACTGCGGGAGTCGAAGGCCGCCCGCTGAGGGGTGGGGAAATTCTCCGACGATCTCGTCGTGGCGGCATTGCGAAAGCAGTGGCGCGAGGGAATTGGCCGCAGTTTCACACGCCACGACGCCAAGAAAAAGGGCGCCCCATGTGGGACGCCCTTCGCGATTAAATTGGTGTTGAGAACTTACTGTGCGGACGCCTTCGGCGCGTTGGCATTCAGCTTGTCGATGATGGTCTTGCTGAAGTCCATGTCTTCGCGCGAGTAAACGACGACCGGGATCTGGCCCATGCTGAGGCCCGAGCTGTCGAAGACGAGGTCGTAACCGGCCGCGGACACCTGCGCGTCAACGACCTTCATGATGTCGTCGATGATGTCCTTGCGCATGCGGAGGAACTGCTCCTGCAGCTGGCGCTCGCGGGTGGCCTTGAACTCGTTCATCTCGTTCTGGAGGTTCCGGGCCTCGGCGACCTTCGCCTCACGCTCCTGCAGCTTGGCATCCTTGGCGTCCTTGCTGAGCTCGGGCTTCTCGATGTCGGAGTTGATCTTGTTGATCTCATCCATCTCGGCCTTGAGCTTTTCGACACGCTCATCGAATTCCTTCTTCGCCCCGGCGCGCTGCTCGTTGAGTTTCGCTTCGGCGTCCTTGGTCTTGTAGTATTCGGTGAACACCCGATTCATATCGAGCGTGCCGACCTTCAACTGAGCGTGGGCAAAGGGAGCGGTGACGCTCAGGGAGCCGACGATCAGCAGAGTGCGGATGGTTTTATGGATCATAGGATTAAGCATGGAGTCTGGTTGGTTGATTCGTGTTCCGCCGGGGGGCGATGTTTGAGTTGAGACGCCACAGGGTGGCGTTTCGTTCAAAATTGATAGCCGACGTTGAAGTTAAATTTGCCCTGGCTGTTGTTGTATTCGTCGGTGACGATCGGGAAACCGTAGTCCACCCGGATCGGACCGATGGGGAGTTCGACGCGCACGCCCACGCCGACGTCTCCGTTCACGTTCGCCGTTGAGAAGTCGAAGGAATCGCTGTTTACGAAGCCCCAGTCGGTGAAAATGGAGCCACGGATGCGGGGAATGATCGGGAAACTCCATTCGACGGTGGCGTAGCCGAGGCTGTTGCCGCCGATCGGGTTGCCTTCCTCGTCCTTCGGACCGACGTCGCGGAAGTCAAAGCCGCGCATGTTGTTTGCACCACCGAGGTAGAGGCGGTCGAAGAGCGGAACGCCGCGCCCGTCGTTCGAGTTGCCACCCCAGGTATCGACGACACCGATTTGTCCCTTCAACGTGAGAATGGTGTCGAAGGGCAGGGAGATGAACTTTGCCGCGTCGAGGGTGATGCCGTAATCCTGCACCGTGCCGCCGAGGAATCCACCGGCCACGAAGCCGCTGAGGTTCACGTATTCGCCGCGGCGGGTGAGGAAGAGGCTGTCGCGGCTGTCCCAGATCAACGAGCCCAGGACGGCGCTGCGGGTGTAGTTGCCCTCCGCATCCTGAATGACCTGGCCGGCATCGTCGTCATCGACATCGTAAATCCGGATCTGCTCGATGCGGTATTCCGCCTCGGCGCTCAGGAAGGAGGTGATCGGCTTGCGAAGCTGGACGGCGGCGCCGAGGTTCGACTGGTCGTAAACGGTGCTCAGGAAGTTCGCCGTGCGGTAGTAACCTTCGACGCCGAAAGCGAGCTTGTAGCCGAGGAACCACGGTTCGGTGAACGAAATCACGTAGTCCTGACGCTGGATACCGTATTGCGCGCGGGCGCGGAATCGCTGACCGCCGCCGACGAATCGCGGCCAGTTGAAGAGGTCGAAATTCGTCTGCTGCAGTTCCGCAAAACCGATCAAGCTGTCGATCGTGCTGAAGCCGGCGCCGAAGTTGAAGGAACCGGTGCGCTTCTCCTGAACGATGACGTTGAGGTCCTTGCGGCCGGGGACGAAGGTATCCGACGGCGACATGGTGACCTGCTCGAAGTAATTCAAATTCGTGAGGCGCGCCTTGCTGACATCGACGAGGGTCGAGTCGTAGACCTCGCCGGGCTTGATCGCGAGCTCACGGCGGATGACGTGATCCTTCGTGCGCGTGTTGCCCTGGATGTTGACGAGGTTGACGTAGGACTGCACACCTTCGTCGATGCGGTAAACAATGTCCACCGCGCCTTCGCCCGCCGGCGTGATCTGCGGAATCGTCCTCTCTTCAATGTAGCCGCGCTGGCCGTAGAAGTCGCGGATTGCCTCAAGGTCGCCAACGAGACCGCCTCTGCGCTCGGTTCTTCCGGGCGGGCCGGGAAGGGGAGCCGAGGGCGTGAAGAGCGAGCCTTCGCGCATCGAGAGCACCGAGAGCAATTCCTCCGGCGGCACGATGTTGACGCCTTCGACCTTCACGGAATTCACGCGATACTGGATGCCCTCGTGGATCGTTACGACAAGCTCCACGCCGTCCTTTTTGTTCTCGAGCGGCTGGACCGAAATGTCGGCAATGTCCACGTCGGCGAAACCGCGATTCTGGTAGAGCAGGCGCAGGGCCGCGCGGTCCTCCTCCATTTGCGCCGGGACGAGGCGCCCGCTCTTGTTGAAGAACGAGAGGATGTTCCAGGTCTTCGTGACCATCGCCTTCTTCAGGTCGCTGTCCTTGACCGAATAGTTGCCGATGAAGGAGATCTTGCGGACGACGAGCTTGGGACCTTCGTTGATCGAGAAGACGACGCGTGCCTTGTTGTCCGGCATCTCCTCGATCTTGTATTGGACGTCGACCTCGGCGTAGTTGCGGTCCTCGTAGAGTTTGAGAATCTTGCGCCGGTCGTCCTCGATCTTCTCCTCGCTGAGGCTTGCGCCGGGCTTGATGGAAATTTCGCGACGGACGCGGTTTGCACTGATCTGCTGCGCGCCCTCGATGAGCACTTCAGCGACGATGGGGCGGCCCTGGAGGAGCACGGTGACCTTCACGCCGTCCTCAAACGGCTCGCCGAAGATACGCACATTGCTGACCGCGCCGGTGGCGTAAAGGCTGCGGATGTCCTCCTCGACCGCGCGCTCGCTGTAGGGTTGCCCGACCTGCGTGGCGAGGTTTGCCAGCACGCGCTCCGCGGACATGCTTTCGGGCCCGACGAACTGAACGTCGATGTCCTTCACGATCGGGCCCTGCCCCACCTGCGCCCCCGCCTGGAAAACAAATGCAATCAGCGCAATCAGCGCGACAACGAGGGCAGATGGGATGGGACGAGATTTCATTCGAGGATTCCGACCGTCCGCGAACGGCCAAAGGCGGAGTAAAGACGACAATGGCCTGTAAAGGTCAAGCGATTTGGACGCGTCGGCGTGGAGGAAATCGACGTTTCCATCGATTCACGCATGGCCCATGAGGACTCCGGCCAGAAAAACAAGAATTCCTCCCAGCACGACCTGCAGAATGGTCGGCAGCAGCGGCGACTCCATGTAGCGATGCCGGATCCAGGAAATGGCGACGAGTTCCACGACAACGACGCCCACCGCGATGATCATCGCGAGGTGAAACTGCGGCACGAGAAACGGCAGGGTGTGCCCAATGCCGCCGGCGGTGGTCATGAGCCCGCACACCGCGCCGCGAATGTAAGGTCGGCCGCGACCGCTCAACGCGCCGTCGTCGGAAAGTGCCTCGGCAAAGCCCATGCTGATGCCCGCACCAATGGAAGCGGCCATGCCGACGATGAAGGCGTCCCAGCTGTCCTGCGTCGCAAACGCGGCGGCGAACACCGGGGCCAGCGTCGAGACCGAACCGTCCATGAGGCCGGCCAGCCCGGGTTGCACGACCTGGAGAACGAATTGCCGCCGCTGCGCGGCATCCTCCTCGCGACGGGCCGCGGATTGGTCAAAGGCGGTTCCCAGCTCGGCCGCGAGTTCCTCGTGTGCGGATTCCTCGGCCGCCAGTTCGAGGAGGAGCTTGCGCGCCCCGGCGTCCTGCGCGCGCGCGGCCGCCTGTTGGTAAAAGCGCCGGCTTTCCAGCTCCATCGACTCGGCCTCGTGGCGGATGCGCTCGACGGGCAGGATCTTTTTCAGCCAGATCGGCTGCCGGACGAGAAAGCCCCGGACGTCCTGTCGGCGGATGAGGGGAGGGGTGTCGCCGAAACGTTCGCGGAAGGTCGCGGCGAGCCTCTGCCGATGCGATTCCTCCTCCCGTTGCATGCGCCGAAAAATTTCCGCGGTGCCCGGGTGGGTTGCTTCCAGCCGCCGGGCAAATTCCCCGTAGATGCGTCCGTCCTCCTCCTCGAGCGCGATGGCGAGGGCGAGGATTTCCGGTTCGGTGAGATCGGAGAAGGCGCGTTTCACGGCGAGAGGCGTTCGATCGTCCAGCCGCCGGCGGTGCGGGAGTAGCGGAAGCGGTCGTGGAGTCGCCCGGTCCGGCCCTGCCAGAATTCGATGGAATCCGGTCGCAGGAGATAACCGCCCCAAAATGGCGGCAGCGGCACGTTGCCGTCGGCGAAGCGTTGCTCGATCTCCGCGAAGCGCGCCTCGAGCTCGGCGCGATTGGCGACGGGCCAGCTTTGCTGCGATGCCCACGCACCAATGCGGCTCGCAAGCGGTCGGGTGCGAAAGTAGGCCTCGGAGTCCTCGCGACTCGTTTTTTCCACGCTTCCGCGGATCTGCACCTGGCGCTCCAGCGCCGGCCAGAAAAAGAGCAGGGCGGCACGCGGATTCTCCTCCAGCGCGGCGGCCTTTTCGCTCGCGTAGTTTGTGTAAAAGCGGAAGCCGCGTTCGTCCCATGCCTTGAGCAGAACGATGCGCGCCTGCACGCTGCCGTCGGTGCGGGCGGTGGCGAGCGTCATGGCATTCGGCTCGATCACGTCCTTGCAGGCGGTCGCCTCCTGAAACCATTTTTCGAACTGGGCGAAGGGATCCGGTGCAAGGTCCGCCCGACGCAAATCTCCCGCCCGATAGTCCTTCCGCAACTCGCCAAGTTCCATGGATGCGAGCTTGCCGTGCGGGCCCGATCCTGGCAACTGCCGATCCCGGCCTGGGCCCGCCCGGGCACGGGAGATGCCGGGAAGGGGGCGACGGGCAAAATTGCCGCGAAAATCGCTTTGACACCCCTTTCGGCTTTGATACTTTGCCCGTTCAATTTTCGCCGAAAGGTTGACGGTCTTTGCCGTTTCTCCGAGAGGGAATCGGGCGGGGGCCTTCACCCTTTTGCCGGAGATTGAAAACCAGAACCGCGCGCGGATCTGACCCACCGGCGAAGAGCCCCGATGCCCACATAGCTCAGTTGGTAGAGCACGTCCTTGGTAAGGACGAGGTCACCGGTTCAATCC
>CALLUD010000022.1 GCA_938011325.1 uncultured Spartobacteria bacterium | reverse complement strand
TCGGGTATTTTGACGATGCTTAGAAGAGCCCAGGAAACAGCAAATGCGACCGCGGGAAATCAGATGGAATTTAGAATCCGCTGCCTCTGGGATGAGTATTCGGCGTCTGAGATCAATCCCCCGGCTCGTAGAGAATCCAGCTCTTTCAATTTTGCTTCAACGGACTTCCGGGAATCGACACTTGGTGGGTTTTGTCCAAAGAGATGGTTCAGTGGGTCGGGCTCTTCGGTTTGGGAGGTGATATCGAACACCGAGAGCCGTTTTTTGGCGGTCGTGTTATATAAATTGTAAATCACATTGGCGATTCCAACTATTATGAAAAGAACGCCAAATAGCGGAAAGACCGTTTTCATGGGCTGTGGCATTCCGCTGGAAAAGAAAGTGGCCATAATCGTCCAGAAGACTCCGAAGATGACGCCAACGATACTGCCCACCACGCCCATTGCGGACGGGCCTCTACCTGGTTTGATGTTTTTCATAAGATTTTGCCGAATGTGAATTTGCGACGCACCGTGCCTGGGGCTGTATGCAAAATGGTCGCGTTTAGCGATTGTGGGCTAATAGCAGCGTCTTGCCCGGCCTCTAGTGTAATCAGAAACGACGCTCAATAGGGGGGAGCTGCTGCGCCTTGTTGGGGCACTGATGCTGTTGCGCGTGGCGCCACTCTGGAACTGGGTGTCAACAGATGGAAATGCCCGGTTGGCGAGTGGAAATCGCGGGTCATCGTGGGGAAACGCCCGGTCATCACAGGAAAATCGCTGGTCATCGTGTGGAAATGCCGGTCGTCACGGAGAAATCGCTGGTCATCACTTGGGAATGTCCGGTCGCCTCCTGGAAACCGGCGGTCGTCTCGTAGAAATCGTCGATCGCTTCGCAGAAGGCGAGGAGTTGCGACGAATCGCGGACAATGCACAAACTCAAGCTCAGCTCCTCCAAGCGTGGGTCGGAACTTCTGGGAGATTCTGGACAGAGTGGGAGGGGGCTTGTGAAGGGGCAGGCTCGCGGGCACGCTGCCGCACTTGATGGACGAAGCAGTTCCATCTCCGGGAGGGGCATCTTGGGCCATTTTACCCCATGATGCGGGGCGATTGCCAAGAAATAGTTCCGCCGCGAATGGGAACGTCGGGCTCCTGAACAGGGGTCGGTCGCGATTCCCAATAATGATTGGAAACGGATGCGCGAGCGCAAGGCGCATGTTAAAGGCCTCGGACTTCGGTGCGTCCGGCGTCGGTCAAATGGAGGAGCCGTTTCGACGTCGGCCGCGGTTGCCAGGGGATTACACGGCGCGCGAATCTCTCTGCAACCGGAGCCTGAGCGCAAGTGCCACTCCTGCCGAGGATGGCGGGAGAAGCGGGGCGGTTTCGCGCCTTTTTCTCGTGGAGGATTCCCCGGGAGAATCCCGGGACGAGTTGATCGATGAACCCTGGCCGGGCCCGGACTGTCGAGTGGACAGCGGGCCCGGGGAAGATCAGTTCATCGGAAAGGAGGCGATGGCGGACTCGCGATCGTCGAAGATCGGGTAGGCGGTGGCGAAGCCGGCGAGGTCGAACACGCGTTTGACTTCGCCCTGCAGCGAGCAGACGGCGAGGTGGCCGCCTTTGCGCGAGAGGGCGCGACCGACCATGAAGAGCTCACGGAACCCGGCGCTGGCGGTGTATTCCAGCTTGGAGAGGTCGACGAGGAGATGACGGGTCGACTCGTTCTCGAGGATTTTTTTGAAGACGGCGTTGAGTTCCTGCCAGTTGTCGGGCTCGATGCGTCCGCTGATCTCAAGGATGGTAACGGGACCTTCGTGGGAGGTGATGTATTCGGCCATGAGTGGGTGGGAGTATATGAAAATGCCGGAGGCTGGGAAGCGGGAAAGCGGGGCTTGAGGGGGATGGGCGCGAGCCACTAGGAAAGGGGAATGGTGCGGCGACTCGAGCCTTATCGAACGATCTTCTCGCTGGGGTTGCAGAACTCGTTTGTCTACCGGTGGAACTTTTTCATCCGCTCGTTGTTTGGGCTCGTGCCGCTGGCGGCGACGATCTGGATCTGGCGCGCGATCTACGAGGAGACCGGCGAGGACATCGCGGGCTACGGATTTCGCGAGATGGTTTTCTATTTCGTGGCGGTGACGGTGGTGGAGATGCTCGTGAGCCCGACGGACGACGAGTGGCAGATCGCGGCGGACATTCGCGAGGGGCGGATCAGCGCGTTTTTGCTGCGTCCGCTGAATTACCTCGGCTACCGGTCGACGATGTTCCTGAGCGCGCGGGCGGTGTATGCGGGGGTGGCGTCGATTCCGGTGCTGGTGATGGCGGTCTGGCTGCCGACGGAGGCGAGCTTTCCGAAGGACGCGGTGACGTGGCTGGTCTTTTTCGTGTCGCTCGGGATGGCGGCGGCAATCCAGTTTCTGATCGCATTCGTGCTGGCGACGCTGGCGTTCTGGGTGCTGGAGATTTCGACGCTCGTCTTCATTCTCTACTCGTTCGAGTATTTTCTGAGCGGGCGGATTTTTCCGATCGACGTGATGCCGGAGAACGTCGCGCTGGTTCTGCGGGCGCTGCCGTTTCCCTATGAGCTGTATTTTCCGGTGTCGGTGTTGATGGGGAAATCCGCGGGTGCGGAAATGTGGACGGGGCTCGCGATCCAGGCGGGATGGATGATCGGGCTCTTCCTGCTCAGCCGGTGGGTGTGGAAACGCGGCGTGGAGCGTTACGGGGCTTACGGAGGGTAGCCGTCGCGGACGCTCAATCGCCGGAACTGCGACTGCGCTCGAGGATGGCGGTGGTCGATTTTCCCGGCACGAGCGGGAGGATGTGAATCTCCGTGCCGACGCGCTCGAGCGCGGCGCGTTCCTCGGGATTGAGGGAATCGATCGTGTAGTCGCCGCCCTTCGCGTAGAGCGCGGGCCGGACCTGCTCGATGACGGCGGTGGCGCGGGGCGCGTCGAAGATCGTGACGAAGTCCACGGTGCGCAGTGCGGCGAGGATTCGCGCGCGATCCTGCTCGGAGTTGATGGGGCGGGTGGGCCCTTTCAACTCGCGGACCGAGCGGTCGGAGTTCACGGCGATCGCAAGGGCGTCGCCGAGCGCACGGGCGCGCTCCAGGTAATCGAGGTGCCCGACATGAAGAATGTCGAAGCAGCCATTGGTGAGGACCAGTCGGCGGCCGGCGCGGCGGAGGGCATCGGCTTCCGCAGCCAGGGCGTCGATGGAGAGCACGGCGGACATGGATTCACAAGGTGGTGCGGATCGACTCGCACGGGCAACGGAAAAATTGACTCGCGGAAAATCGGGGAGCGGGACATGCTTTTCCGCGAATTTCTCCCAATCCAGATATGCGGCCCATTACCAAGATCTTTCTCCTCCTTGTCGTAGCGCTCTGTGTTTACGTGCTGTGGCCACGGCAGGCGAATCTCAAGGGGTTCAATCCGGCGGAACTCTCAAAGCTCGAGGTGGAGAGCTGGGTCGCGGAGAAGCGAGGCAAGGGGCTCGACGGCCTGATCGCGCGATATCGCATTTACACGTCGCAATTCAATTTTTCGCCGATCGCGAGTTTTCGAATCGCCCAGAGCCAGGGAGCCGCAAACGAGGCGGTGAAGAAGCTGGCGATGAAGGAAGCCGACCAGACGCTGGAGAACCACGCCCTCGCGATCCTGACCGAGAAATACACGATGATCGCGCGGCAGGCCGGGCTGAACTACGACTCCGACGCGCTTGCGCGTGAGGAGCTTGCGTGGCGGTCGCTCGAACGGGACGGCGGTCCGGTGGCCGACATTGCGCGTTTGATGGAGCAGCCGCTCGCGGCGATGTTTGGAGGAGCGCCGGAGGATTACGTCGATGTGGCGCAGGATATTGCCGAGGCACGCGCGCTGATTCTTTCGCCCGAGCCGCCGGCGGATGTCGCCGACCCTGTGGCCGAGGCGAAGAGCCTGACGTTGGACGCCTGCAATCTCCTCAAGGAACTGGCGGATACGGCGCCTCCCGCCGACGAGCAGGGCGAGGAATAATTTTACACCGCGGCGCGCGGAGTCCGGGCGATTCGTGCGACGAGGTCTTCGAGTTGCGACGGGTTTTCGGGGCCGATCGTGACGGCGTCCACGCAATCGAGATTCAGGACGAACTCGAGGCATTCATCCGCGCGCGAGGCGAGCTGGCCGTTGCCGAGGACCTTCATTCCGATGACGCCCTTGCCGGCGGCTTTCATCTCGCGCAGCACGGAAACGACGGAAGGCGTGTCCGCATCCATGACGACGCCGCGCGGATTGATGCGGGCGAGATCGATCTCGACCCACGGCTCCTTCGCGGCGGCTTTCAACGCGCCGAAGCTGTGGCAGGAGACGCCTTTCGAGCGGATGATGCCGCGGTCCTGAAATTCGTTCACCACGTCCATGGCCCCGCGCATGTTCCGAGGCCAGTTGGGATCCTCCAGACAATGGAAGAGAAAGATGTCGATCGTGTCGGTGCCGAGTTCGTGCAGGTAGCGCTCGATGTCGGCGCGAATGCTGTATGGGTCGCGTGAGAAGCTCTTCGTGAGAATGGTGACCTTTTCGCGAGGCACGCCGGCTTCGATCGCCAGCTTCAGGGAAGGGTGTGAGCCGTAGTTGTCGGCGGAGTCCCACGAGGTGAGGCCCAATCTGTAGCCGTCGAGAAGCATGTCCTTGAGGCCCTCGATGCCAAGGCCGCGGGTTTGCGAGGAACTTTTGCGGAAGCCATGGGAGCCGGTGCCGATGAACATGCGGCAGCACTCGATCTTGCGCGGACCGAGAACGATGCGATCCGTGGCGTGAAAGGGAGTCTCCGCGGCGCGCGTGCTCGCGACGAAGGGAACGGCCAGCGTGGCCCCGAAGGCGGATTTCAGGAAATCGCGGCGCTTCATGCTGACGCCACCTCTAGCACGCCGGAAATAAACAGCAAGCCGGCGTTATCCGGCCATGAGCTGGCGAAGATCCCCGGTGATGTGGCCGTCGTAAAGCGCCTTGCCGATGATCGCGCCGTAAAGACCGGGCATTGCGGCGAGCCGGCGGACATCGTCGGGCGACGAGACGCCGCCGCTCGCGATGAGCGGGCAATCCAGCGCGACGAGCAGTTTTTCCAGCTCGGCGAAGTTCGGCCCCTGGAGCATGCCGTCGGTCGCGATGTCGGTGTAGATGATCGCGCCCGCGCCGGCGGCCTGGGCATCGAGGGCGAGGCCCATGGCATCGCGATGCGTCGTTTCGGTCCAGCCCTTCACGGCGACCCGGCCATCGCGCGCATCGATGCCCACCGCGATGCGCTGACCCCCAAAGGTCCGGCACATCTCGCGCACGAAATCGAGCGACTCACTGGCGCGCGTGCCGATCACGACGCGCTGAACGCCGGCGTCGAGCGCGGCGCGGATTGCCTCCTCGGATCGCATGCCGCCGCCGAGTTCGCAGGGAATGGGCACGGCCTCGCAAATCGCGCGGACGGCGTCGAGGTTGCGGGACTCGCCGGTGAAGGCCGCGTCGAGGTCGACGAGATGGAGCCAGTCGCCGCCGGCTTCGTGCCAGCGCCGCGCGAAGGCGGGCGGGTCGTTGGAGTAAACGGTTTTCTCGGTGGCTTCACCGCGGCGGAGGCGCACGACCTCGCCGTTCATCAGATCAATCGCAGGCAGCAACAGCATGGGAATTCTCGACCGTCGATCCGATCGACGACACAAAATTTTTCAGGATGGTGAGGCCGTTGCGCTGGCTCTTCTCGGGGTGGAATTGCACGGCGTGGAGATTGCCTCGCGAGATGCTCGCGGCGAACGGGCCTCCATAGTCGCAGGTCGCGGAAACGAGCGAGTCGTCCACCGGCTCGGGACGGAACGAGTGGACGAAGTAAACGCTCGGGTTGGACGGCAGGCCCGCGTAGAGCGCGGCGCCGGCCGGGCGAATCTCCAGCGTGTTCCAGCCCATGTGCGGCACCTTGAGCGCGCCGGCGGGAAAGCGGCGAACCTCTCCGCGAAATACCCCGAAGCCCTCGACGCCGGGAGTTTCCTCGCTGGATTCGAAGAGCAATTGATAGCCGAGGCAGATGCCGAGAAAGGGGCGGTCGTTGCGGATCCATTCGCGCAGCGGGTCCCAGAGCCCGGTCGCGCGGAGATTGCGGGCACAGTCGCCAAAAGCACCCACGCCGGGCACGACGACCGCGGTCACCTCGTCGAGCTCCGCCGGAGCGGAAATGAGGCGTGGGTGTGCGCCCACGGCCTCGAGCGCCTTGGTGACGCTGCGAAGATTGCCGCGGCGGTAGTCGACGATGCCAATGGTTTTCATGCCCAAGCCAGCAACATGGAATCGGATGGAGACGATTGCAAGGCGGCCTTAGAGCACGCCCTTTGTGCTGGGCACGCCCTGCACGCGCGGGTCGATCTGCGCGGCGACATCGAGCGCGCGGGCGAGCGCCTTGAAGACGCCCTCCGCCATGTGGTGCGCGTCGCGGCCGTAGAGCACCTCGATGTGGACGTTCGCGAGCGCGTTCATCGTGAAGCCGCGCAGGAATTCCTCCACGAGCTGGAAGGAAAAATCCCGGATCGGCTCGACGCCGCCGGGAGCGCGGTATTCGAGAAACGGGCGGCCGCTGAGGTCGACGACCGCGCGCACGAGGGTTTCGTCCATCGGGACGTAGGCGTGGCCGTAGCGGCGCAGGCCCTTCTTGTCGCCGAGGGCCTTCGTGAGCGCCTGGCCGAGGCAGATGCCGGTGTCCTCGACCGTGTGATGGAGATCCACCGCGATGTCGCCCGTGGCCTTGAGATCGAGATCGAACAGGCCGTGCCGCGAAAAGAGCGTGAGCATGTGATCGAAAAACGGAATGCCGCTTTCGATCGTGGAGGCACCGGAGCCGTCAACCTCCAGCTGGAGGCGGATGTCGGTTTCGGCGGTCTTGCGCTCGATGGTGGCGGAACGGCTCATCGGGGAATTGAGCACGCCGCGCGGGCTGCTCGGCAAGCGGGAAATGTCAGGACTCGGCCGGGGCTTCCGCGGGTGCCGGAGTCTCGGGAGCAGCCGGCGCCGGAGTCGGAGTTGGCTCCGGAGTGGGCTGGGCGGCTTTCTCGGCTTCGCGCTGCTTTTCGCGCAGGCGGGTTTCGAGGCGGGGGAGTCCCTCGTAGGAGGGCCAGATCGCCTTCAACTGCGTGAGGCCGTTCTCGGCGGCGGCGAGATCGCCATTGGTGAGATCGCTGCTGACCTGATTGATCAACCGGGCACCCGTTTCGAACTTGTTGCGATCGATCGCTTCGATCTCGGCAAGAAGCTGGCGCGCGGACTTGTCCATGTCCTTGAGGCCCTTTTCGTCGAATGGCGCGACCGCGAAGAAGCGGATGCCCGCCTTCTGCGCCTGCTCGGCGACGGCGCGGGCCTGGGCGTTCTCGGCCTGGACGGCCGCTTCGATGGCCGCGCGCTGCTCCGGCGGCGTGCGGTCGATCGCGGCCTGGCGTTGCTCGAGGGTGACCGGAAGGTTGCCGATCGTGAAGTTGAGCTGCTGGATGAGTTTTTCCGTGGCCTCCCGTGCCGGCTCGATGGCTTCCGCGTAGGCGATCGATTCCTTGTGGGACTTGGTGAGGCTGTCGAAGGCGTTTGCGGCGCCGGCGAAATCGTTGGACGCGAGAGCCTTTTTCAGGGTCTCGAGTTTTTCCGCCGCCTCGATCTGGTATTTCTCGTTGGAATCCGCAGGCAGCCAGACGCCGGCGATCTTCACTTCACCGGTCCTGATGCGATCCGCCTGTTCCTGAAATTCGTTGACCTTCTCGCGAACCACCTCGGCGTGGGGCGAATCCGGGAACTTGCGCAGGAATTCGAGGAGCTTGCCGAGCGGTGCGTCGTAGACGTCCTTTTTCAGCGCCGTGGAGGGAGGCGTGAGGGACTCGATGGCTTTGAACGCGACGGAGTCCGGAGTTTCCTGGCTCAGTTTGGCGATCTCGGCGCGGGAGATTTGACGCCGGTCGACGATGGTCGGCGAAAACTGAACTTCGATGGTGATGGGGTCGGCGTTCGGGGCGGAAGTGATGCGGCCTTCAACGACCTCGCCGGACTTCAATGTCACGGTGTCGGCAAACGCCGCGGCGAGAGGCAGCAACGAAAAAACAACAAACAGGGGTCGTATCACGCGCGGAAAAGTAACCAGTCGGGCGCTTTTGTAAATTGCCGATGTTCAAATTCGCGACCGAAGACACAAGTCCATAGCGCGGTCGAGCATGGCGATGTGGGCCGCGATGCGGGCATCGATGTGCGCCTCGGAGGGCGTCTCGACGGTGAGGGTGCGATCGGCGTGCTTGAAGTGGAGCGTGAGCGCCTCGGGATGCTCGGGAAGGGTGTCCAGTCGGATCGCGCGTCGCACGATGCCGGCGTTGCTTCTGCGTCCCTCGATGGTGCGGCGCGTGTCGATCGGGAGATACCGGCCACCCGTTTCGAGAAGCGATTCGGCCCAGTAACGCTTTGCCGACGGAATCTCGTAGATGTAGATGCCGTTTGCGTCGTAGTCCTCGTGCAGGGCGATCGCGAGGGCGAAGCGTCGATCGGCGAGAACGGCCTTGTGGGCGGCGGTCTGCGGCACGTCGTCGGTGTGGTAGGTGCGATTGAGATCGCGGCCGTTTGCGTCGGTGCGCGTGTTGTTCACGAGTCCCCAGGGATTGAGGCAGGGGAACGCGAGGAGGTTGAATTCGCGCAGCGTTTGCGGCCGGGTCGCGACCCACTCGAGGAGTGCCGCGGGCGGCGCGGGCTCATCGCCGTGGATTCCCGCGGAGAGGTAGATCCAGGGAAGGTCCGGCGCAGGCTTGCGCGGCTCGATGTAGAAAAGCTCGTAGCCGGAGGCCGACGCGTAGGGCCGGAGCGACAGCTTCTGCGCGCGTGCGACCGACCGCCATTGCCGGACCAGGTGGCCGTAGTCGTGAACCCGCGTGTGGCGAATCGGAGCGACGCGCGCCATCCGTCAATCGATGAATCGCCGCGTGATGTCGCCGTAGGCGTCGATCCGCCGGTCGCGGAGAAAGGGCCAGTGAGTGCGCTGCGTGTCCACGCTCGCGAGATCGATCTCGGTGACGAGCACCGCGTCGGAATCGACGGGGGCCTTGTCGAGAATGATGCCCGACGGATCGCAGATGAAACTCTGTCCCCAGAACTCGATGCCGTCGCCGCCCTCGGGGGTTTCGAGTCCGGTGCGGTTTGGCGCGGCCACGTAGCAGCCGTTCGCGATGGCGTGACCGCGCTGGATGGTCTCCCACGAGCTGTGCTGACGCTCGCCATATTTTGCCTTCTCACTCGGGTGCCAGCCGATTGCGGTGGGGTAGAAAAGAATCTGCGCGCCGCGCATCGCGGTGAGGCGGGCGGCCTCGGGATACCATTGGTCCCAGCAAACGCACACGCCGATGCGCCCGAATTTCGTGTCCCACGCGGAGAAGCCGAGATCGCCCGGCGTGAAGTAGAACTTCTCGTAGAAGAGCGGATCGTCGGGAATATGCATCTTGCGATACTTCCCGAGCAGGGTGCCGTCGGCGTCGAGGACAACCGCCGTGTTGTGATACACGCCCGGAGCGCGCTTTTCGAACAACGACGCGATGATCACCACGCCAAGCTCCTTTGCGAGCGCGGAAAACGTCTCCGTGGAGGGGCCGGGAATCGGCTCGGCGAGTTCGAAGTATTTGTGATCCTCGGCCTGGCAGAAATAGAGCGAGCGGAACAGCTCCTGCAGGCAGATGATGTTTGCGCCGCGCGCCGCGGCCTCGCGAACGCCGCGAATCGCCGCATTCACGTTTTCCTCCACGTTTTCGGTGCAGTGGTGCTGAACCAGCCCGATCTTGACGAGTTTCGATGCCATCGCGTCGGGACTTAACTCCAATTCCGCGCTTCGCGAAAGGGACAATTCATCGAGGGTCCTGCTTTCGGTATTCCGTGGTGAGCATCCCGGCGAAGCCCCAGTTCACAGGGTCGATCTCGTCGATGACGATATGGGTATGCTCCGGCTTTTTGCCGAGGACGCGGCACAGCGTGTCGGTGATCTCCGACACGATCCGGGCCTTCTGCTCGGTGGTCGCGCCGTCCCTGGTGATGCGGACGTTGACGTAGGGCATGCCGCTTATTCGGACTTCGGGACGATGGTGACGCTCTCGACCTCGACGCGCTCCGTCGGGCGGCTGGGCTCGCCATTCGGCGCCGTGGTGGTCGGCGTCTCGGAGATCTTCGTGAGCGTGTCGTCACCCTCGATCAATTTGCCAAACGCGGTGTATTGCCCGTCGAGGTGCGGCGCGTTGCCGAGCATGATGAAAAACTGGCTGCCGGCGGAGTTTGGATCGGCCGAGCGCGCCATCGAGAGCACGCCGCGGGTGTGTTTCCGATCATTGAACTCCGCGTCGATCTTGTAACCCGGATCGCCCGTGCCCCAGAGAGCAGCCTTCGACTCGTCCCTGGTGAGCGGATCGCCGCCCTGGATCATGAAGCCGGGAATGATGCGGTGAAACGCCGTGCCGTTGTAGAAGCCCTCCTTCGCGAGCTTCTTGAAGTTTTCGACCGTCTTCGGCGCGACGTCGGGCCAGAACTCGACCACCATTTCACCCTTGTTGGTCTTGATAATGGCCACCTCCTCCTGCGCGTGAAGCGGAGTGAACAACGAAGCGGCGGCAAGCACGACGGCGAGGGAATCAAGCAGTTTCATGGCTGGTCGTGTATTCTCGCCGAAGTCGGCGTGCTGTCACGTGTGATTCGCAGCGGGCTTTACAATCCGGTGCCGCGCCCGGATGCTGCCGCTCCATGAGTGACATTCGAATTCTTCTCAAGACCTCCAAAGGCGAGATCGCCCTGACTCTTTTTGCCGACAAGACGCCGGTCACGGTTGCCAACTTCCTGAATCTCGCGTCGCGCGGCTATTATGACGGGGTCAAGTTTCACCGCGTCATTGCCGACTTCATGATCCAGGGCGGCGACCCGACGGGAACGGGCGCGGGCGGTCCGGGATACACGTTCGAGGACGAGTTCGATCCGACACTCAAGCACGACAAGCCAGGCATTCTCTCGATGGCGAATCGCGGGCCCCGCACGAACGGCAGCCAGTTTTTCATCACGCACGTGCCGACACCCTGGCTCGATCGCAAGCACACGGTCTTTGGCGAAGTCACGCAGGGCCAGGATGTGGTGAACGCGATCCAGCAGGGCGACACGATCCAGTCGATCGATATTCTCGATTCGACGGACGAGCTGTTTGCCGCGCAGGCCGACCGCATCGCGGCCTGGAACCGGAAGCTTTAGTCGTTCCTCGACGAGCCCTTCGGGCCGTAGGCAAGCACACGCACCGGCTCGGTGGTGGCGAGTCCGCCATCGAGCATTGGCTGCACGACCTTCCAGAACTCCTCGATCCGCGATGCTTCGTCGACAATCTCGACAACGATCGGCAGGTCGGCGGAGAGCTGGAGAATCTTCGCGCTGTGGAGATGGGCGCTCGCCCCGAAGCCGAGCGGACCTCGCAGCACGGTGGCGCCCGCCATTTTCATTTCCCGAGCCTTGAGGACGATCGCCTCGTAGACCGGACGATGATCAATGTGGTCGGACTCGCCGAGGTAGATGCGGAGCAGGGTGGCGTCGGAGGGGGCGGGGATCATGATCTAGCGGGCCAGAAGCCTGGCGGAAACGATGCCGAGCCAGACGGCGACTAGGCACAGCACGGTGGATAGGACGATGTTCAAGCCGGCATAAAGCCACTCGCCGTCGCGCGCGAGCATGAGCGTTTGCAGACTGAACGAGGAAAAGGTGGTGTAGCCGCCGCAGATGCCGACCATGACGCCCTGCCGGACCAGCGGAGAGACGAGCCACGGACCGTCGGGCTCCGTGAGGCCGCCGAAGAGTCCGATGACGAAGCTGCCGGTGACGTTCACGAAAAGCGTGCCGAGCGGAAACGTCTCGCCGGCTGCGGCGGCGAGCCACTGCGAAGCCGCCATGCGCAACCCGCTGCCGATCGCGCCGCCGATCACCACCGCCAGATAGGTCTGCAGCATCGGGTTACATTGCGGACTTCAGCGTCGCCACGATTCGGTCCATTTCCTCGCGGGTGTTGTAGAAGTGCGGGCTGAACCGCAGCCACGCGTCGCCGGAACGGGTGTTGCGCAGCGAGGCGGTGATCTTCGCGCGTTCGAATGCCGCGAACAATTGCGCGGAGCCGTGGGCGGGATGGCGAACCGTGAGGATGCCCGACCGAAGCGGTTCGTCGGGTGACGGGGAGAGGGATTCGAAGCCGAGTTCCTCCAGCGCGCGGTGCAGGTAGTCGCGCACGTCGAGGATGCGCGCCGAGACGGCGTCGAGCCCGCATTCGAGCAGGAGATCGATCGCGGCGAGCATGCCATACATGCCGGTGGTGTTCAGCACGCCGGGCTCGTAGCGCTGTGCCGTCCCGGTGAACGCGATGTCATCCTGCGTGATGAAATTCGGCGAGTGGACATTCCAGGCGCCGATCAGGGTCGGGTGGCAGCGTTCGAAGTTTCGGCGGGCCACGTAAACGATCCCGATCGCGAGTGGCCCGAGGAGCCATTTGTGGGCATCGGCGCTCAGAAAATCGACATGCTCCACCCTCGTGGAAAACGCGCCCAGCGTCTGGATCGCATCGAGGGAAAACAGCACGCCGCGCTCGTGAAGGAGGCGGCCGATGGCATCGACGTCAATGCGCCAGCCGGTGAGGAAATGGCAGGAGGCGAGCGCGACCATCTTCGTGCGCGGAGTCAGCGCGGCCTCGACGAGCTCCGGTGTAATTTTGCCCGGAGTTTCGGGCTTGAGGAATTTTACCTCCACGCCCAGCCGGCGGAGATTCGTCCACGGGTAGACGTTTGCGGGATAGTCGTCCTGATAGCAGATCAGCTCGTCGCCCGGTTTCCAATCGAGTCCGTTGGCGAACAGGCTCAGGCCAAGCGACGTCGGGCCGAGGAGGGCGATTTCATCGGCGTTTGCTCCGATCAGCTCCGCCGAGCGCTTCCGCGCGCGCGCCATGTCCTTGATCACCGCACCGAACTCCTGATGCTGCTCGCAGCTGCGCGTGATGTAGTCGCGCATGGCGTCGGCGACGCAACGGGGCAGGGCGGTGACGCCCGCGTGGCCGGTGAAGATCTGGGATTTGGCGACGGGAAATTGCTCCAGCCGCTCGGCTTCGGATTGGAACGGAATCATTTTTGAGTATCGGCCTCGCGAATGAGGTCCCAGAACCCGTGCGACTCGCCGAGTGCCTCGTCCTCCTCGGTCATCGGCAGGTTCGAACGGAACAGGAAGTCGCGAATCGTGTTTTTGTGCAGCACGCGATGGACCTCGATCCCTTTTTCGTGAGGACTGAAATAGATGCGATAATCGGTGGCGCGATAGCGGTAGAGCAGCTTGCCGTCGCGCTGCACCCGGCCGAAGCGCTCCTTGTCGAGATTCTCGAGATCCTCGGGCAGGAAGTGAAATTCCGAGAGCAGCTCGAGCTGGAGTTCCTTCGGGAGCTGGGCCATTTCGTGGGCGCTGATTTTGTTGAAGATGACCTGAAACACGGCGGACGCAGCTTAAACCGTCGCCGAGACGCAGGGCAACCGGAACCGCCGCCGGCTTGCGCGCGCTGCCGCGTTCCCCTAGATTGCCCGTTCCTCAAATGCAAAAGACCGTTCAACTCTACGACACGACGCTGCGCGATGGCACGCAGGGCACCGGCATCTCTTTTTCGGTGCAGGACAAGATTCGTGTCGCGGAGAAACTGGACGCCTTCGGGATCGATTACATCGAGGGGGGCTTTCCCGGCTCGAATCCGAAGGACGCGGAATTTTTCAAGGAGGCGCGGCGACGCAACTGGGGGCACGCGAAGGTGGCGGCGTTTGGGGCGACCCGGCGCGGCCGCGTGAAGGTCGAGGACGACCCGCAGGTGAAGCTGCTGCTCGAAGCCGAGACGCCGGTGGTGACGATTGTCGGAAAGACGTGGCCGATCCAGGTGACCGAGGTGCTCGGCGTGACGCTCGACGAGAATCTCGCGATGATCGCGGAGACGGTCGCGTATTTGAAGAAGCACGGCCGCGAGGTCTTCTACGACGCGGAGCATTTCTTCGACAGCTATCGGGATGATCCCGAATATTCGCTCAAGACGCTGAAGGCCGCGCACGAGCACGGTGCCAACCTCGTTGTGCTGTGCGACACAAATGGCGGCTCGATGCCGGATTTCGTGCGAGCCGCCGCGCGGGCGGCGATGGACGCGCTCGCCGCATCGGTCGGCATTCACACGCACAACGACTGCGGCCTCGGCGTCGCGAACGCACTGGCCGCCGTGGGCGAGGGGGCGACGCAGGTGCAGGGCACGATCAACGGCTATGGCGAGCGCGTGGGAAACTGCGATCTCGTGACGGTCGCGGCGAACCTCCAGTTGAAAATGGACACGCCGGTGGTGCCGGACCTCGCCCGACTGCGGGAGCTGTCCCTCTTTGTCGACGAGCTGGCGAACGTGCCGCACAACATTCGCGCGCCGTATGTCGGTTCCGCCGCGTTTACGCACAAGGGCGGACAGCACGTGCACGCCGTGCAAAAACTCGCGCGCAGCTACGAGCACATCGACCCGTCGCTTGTGGGAAACCGGCAGACGATCGTCGTCTCCGATTTGTCGGGGCAGAGCAACGTGCTCGCGAAGGCGAAGGAGCTTGGCTTCGAGCTCGACAAGGGCGCTCCCGAGGCGGCCAGGACGCTGGCCGAGGTGAAACGGCTCGAGAACGAGGGATGGGAATTCGAGGCGGCGGATGCGTCGTTCGATCTCCTCGTGCGCAAAACGCTCGGCGTCTGGAAACCGCTTTTCGAACTCAAGGAATACCATTGCACCTATCGCCACTCGGACACCGTGGAGACCTGCGAGGCGACGGTGAAGTTGAGCGTGAACGGCACGCCGGAATACACGGTCGCCGAGGGTGACGGCCCGGTGAACGCGCTCGACGCCGCGTTGCGAAAGGCGCTGAAGCCGTTCTATCCGTGGATCGAGCAGCTTTCGCTCACTGACTACAAGGTCCGTATCGTCGATGGCCGGGCGGGCACGGCGGCACGCACACGCGTGTTGATCGAGTCGACGGATGGCCGCCGTCAATGGGGCACCGTGGGCGTGTCGGACAACATCATCGAAGCGAGCTGGCGCGCTCTGGTTGACAGTTTCGAGTTCTACGGCCAGCAGGTCGCGAAGGGAGCGTGACCGGATGGACACGCTTGGCTGGATCGAATTGCTGAATCTGCTCGTGCTCGGGCTTTTGATGGGCGGTGAAACCGGTTTGCTGCTCGGCACGCATCCGGCACTGGCGCGTCTTCCGCAGGAAACGCAGATCGTTGCGATGCGCGCGGTTTGCCGGCGCTATCGCATCGCGCAGCCGGCACTTGCCGTTGCGGGTCTCGCCACTGCGACGGCCGCGACGATTGGTCTTTTGATGGTCGAGCGGCCGTTCTGGCTTGGTGGGATCGGCTGGCTGTGCCTCGCGGGGCACGTTGCGATTCTTTTTCGATTTCTGCGTCCGCTCGATTTCCAGCTCTCGACGTTTCCCGACGGTGGCCACGACTGGGCCGGAATCGGACGCCGCTGGCAGCTCTGGCACGTCGCGACGGCGGTGCTGGGCGCGATTGCGTTCGCGATGTTTGTCGTCGCGGGCGTGATCGACTGAGATCAGGCCGGCTCGTGGAGAATGCGCCCGCAGTTCGGGCAGTGCACGAGGGATTTGCCGGCCCTTACGGCGAGCGACGTTTGCGTCGTCACGCGCATGTGGCACCCCGAGCAGGTGTCGTGCTCCAGGCTCACGACGGCATGGCCGTTCTTGCTCTTGAAAAGCCGCGTGTATTGATCGAGCAGGTCCTCGTCGATTCCCTCGGTGAGCGCGCCGCGACTGCTTTGCAGCTCCGCAATGCGCGCCTCGATGTTCTCGACCTTGCGACCGAGTTCGGCGATCTGGTCCTCGAGCTTTTTCCTTTCCTCGAGATGTTCGCGTTCCGCCTCGGCGACCGCGGGCTTCAGCTTCTCGGCCTCCTCCATGAGCTCGAGTTCGCGGTCTTCGATGCTCGTGATGACCTTCTCGGCACTTTCGATTTCGTGCCCCAGCGCGGCGAATTCCTCGTTCTTTCGTGTCTGGAATTGCTGCTGCTTGTAGCGGGCGATGAGGTCGCGCTTGGCCTGCGCCTCGACCTCGAGCTTCTGGCGCTCGACCTCGATTTCGCGCATGCGCTTCTTCGCGGCTTCAAGCCGTTGCTCGGAACTCGCGATCTGATTTTCCTTGAGCTTGCGCTCCTCGGGAATCGCCTTGAGTTCGAGTTGGAGGGAGCGGATTCGCTGGTCGCGATCCTGGAGGGTGAGCAGTTTTTCGATTTCCTGAAGCATCCGGGCCCGCGCATCGTCGCGAAATCCTGCGTCGGGGACCAGCTGATTTTGAGGGAATGAACGTTGCCAAATCGGGACGGGCTGAATAAACCGCACCGAACATCGTCTTTCGTTCTGATGTCCACGCAGCCAACGGCCCCTGTGGTCACCTCCTCATTTCACGAGCCCGGGGCGCGAAAACGCTCGTCGTATCTGCCGCAGCTCGACGGCCTGCGCGGCATCGCGATCCTCTCGGTGCTGCTGCATCATTTCGGCGTGCATCTTCCCGGCTGGCTCGACTGGGGTCCGACCGGGGTGCGGATTTTTTTCCTGCTGAGCGGCTATCTCATCACGCTTTCGCTGTGGAAACTCGAGAACCCGGGACCGGGCGGGTATTGGTATGGGCTCTTTTCCTTTCACCGACGACGCATGGTCCGGCTCACGCCGAGTCTTTACTTCATGCTGCTCATCGCCGCGATCTTCAGCGTGGAGGGGTATCGCGAAGCGCTGCACTGGCACGCCGCGTTCCTGAGCAACTTCTACGTGCTCAAGATGGACTACTGGCCGGGGGCGGCGTCGCACCTGTGGTCGCTCTCGGTGCAGGAGCAATTCTACCTGCTCTGGCCGTTTCTGCTGCTCATCGTGCCGCGCAAGTATCTGCCCTGGGCGTTGCTTGCGCTGATGGCCGGCGCGTTCGTTTACCGGTTCACGTTCATGAAGATCGAGGCCTCGGTCTTCTATCGCTGGGTGATGCTGCCCTCGGTGATCGACAGCTTCGCGCTTGGCGCGCTGATCGCTTGCTGGAAGCGGGCGAACAAACCGTTCCCGCTCGCGGAGGGCCGCACGGGGCTGTGGATCGGGATTGCCGCCGGTGCCTGCTACATCGTTGCTCGGACGCTTCGCATGGCGCTGTTTGTCAGTCCGTGGTTCTCCGTCATCGACACCTTCGAGAACGTCTTCCTCGGCTGGCTCATGCTGCGCACGATCGTCGGCTGGAAGGGCTGGCTCGGGCGTTTCTTCGAGAATCCGGTGCTCGTTTACATCGGCAAGGTCAGCTACGGCCTGTATGTCTTCCATGTGCTCGTGCACGTGTTTGTCGGGCCGCTGCTGAACCAGATGGGCCTCACGATGGAGGCCTACGCATTTCCGCGCAGTCTCATTCTCATCGCAATTTCCGTGGGCGTGGCGGCGATTTCCTATCACTACGTCGAGGCGCCGCTGGCGACCTGGGTGCGCAGGCGATATGACGCCGCGCCTCCGCGTCGCGAGGTGGCGCCCGCTCGGGAAGGCGGACAGGCAACCGCCTGAGCGGACCCGCATTGTGGCTCGACAGAGCCTTTCGCGGGCGTGAGAGTCGCGGCGATGAAAAAGGCTATCCTCATCCTCGTCGCGATCGCTGTGGCGGTTGCGATTCTTTGCCTGATCCTGCTGCCCAAGGCCGGAGTGAACGACGGGGCGGAGCTGGTGCCCGCATCCACGGTCGCCTACGTTACGCTCCCCGATTTGAAGCGCACCGCGGACCGCTGGCCGCACACCGCGCTGGCGCAGATTCTCGCCGAGCCGCAGGTGAGCGAATTTCTCGCAAAGCCGTCCTCTCGCGTTCTTTCGTCCGAGGGCGGAGTGGAGGCGGCGCAGATTTTGCTGAATCTCAAGCCGGGACGGTTCTTTTTCGCCGTCACCGATGTGCGAACGGGTGAATCCGAGGGCATCGACGCCATTCTGGGTTTCCGCTACTTCGGCGGACGAAAGGATCTCGACAGCGCGATGGCGCGTTTTCACGCCGAGCTGCAAAAGCGCTTCCCGGACGGAAAGCTGACCACCTCGCAATATGAGGGCGAGACCATCACGGCCTTCGAATTGGACAAATTCACGGTCTTTACCGGGGCGCACGCACCGTGGGGCTTCGTGACGACGAGTGATGCGACGTTGAAGGAAGCCATGGACCGCGCGGCGGGACGCAACAAGGAGGCCGCACTGGCCGGCGTGGAATCGTTCAGCAAGGTCTCGTCGCACCTGCCTTCGGAACCGGACTTTTTCTGGTTCGTGCAACCACAGCCGATCTTCGAGCTGATGGTCGCGATCGGCAAGGAAGCGAACGAAGCGTTGAACGAGGATCAGGCCGAGGAGATTCGAAAGATTCAGGCGGTCGGTGGTTCGCTGAAACTCGACGGCGCCTTGCAGCGCGAGACGACGTTTGCGCTGGTCAGCAATCCTCCGGACACCGGCTCGCTCGATCATTCGATGATCAAGCTGACCTCGCCCGAGACAACCGTATTCTACAACGGAGTCATCGATTGGAAGAAACTCACTTCCGAGGACAACCTGTCGTCCATCCCGGACGAAGCGAAGGCCCGGCTGAGTGAGTTGGGCGTCGATCTCGCCGCGCTCTCCGAGGTGTTCGGCAACGAGCTCGGTTTTTACCTGAACTGGCGGCCCGACGCGATGGTGCCCGGTGTGATGGTCGCCCTGCCCGTGAAGGACCGTGCGAAAGCGGAGAACACGCTGAATTCGCTGAGTCAGACATTTGGTCTGCAGACCTCGGAAAGCGACGTGAACGGAGCGCGGGTGATCGAGTTTCCCGGCGCACGTTTGCAGCTCGTCGATCCGTGTGTGGCGATCAGCGACAGCCTCTTCCTCGGCTCGCTCACCAGCGGCGACATCGAGCAGGCGCTGAACCGGAAGCCGGATGCGCCGACGCTCGAGAGTTCGGAGTCCTTTGCCGAGGCGAAGCCAATGTGGAACGAAACGCAGCAGGCGTTTGGCTACGTCGATGCGAAGGGATTGTTCGAGCGCGTCTACAATCAACTGCGCCCGATCATCATCTTCAGCTCGGCAATGATGCCCGGAGTCTCGGACTTCATCGACATTTCCAAGCTGCCCGAAACGGAGGCCATCAGTTCGCATTTGCAGCCGATCGTCTCCATCCAGCGCCGGCTCGACGACGGTTACCTCATCGAGAGCAGCGGACCGATCACAATGACCCAGGCATTCGCGCTGGTGGGCGCGGGAGCCGCGGCGGTGATCAGCTCGCAGAAAGCGGGTCAGCAAGGTCCGTAGGATTTTCCGCACGAACCCGCTTGCAAAGAACGCAGGGCCCGCTAGTCTCTGCGTTCCACTCGACGGCTAGGTAGCTCAGTTGGCAGAGCAGAGGACTGAAAATCCTCGTGTCGGGGGTTCGATTCCCTCCCTAGCCATTTTCTTCTGTTGGAGCCGGTGAGCAGACCGGCTCTTGTCACTCCGCCGCGCACCTCGGCGCTGAATCCGATCTTCGAGCAGCACCTGGAGAAGATTCATGCCGCACTGGCGCCACACGTCGGCACCGCGAACGCCGCGCATCGGGCCTATCAGTGGCGCGGCGGCGGGGCATTGACTTGTTGCATGACGGAAACTCGAACGGTCATGACGAGCGGAGTTCAGACGATGGCGGAGTTGCAGCAGCTCATACACGATGCGCTGCGGCGGCAGAATCCGCAATGGATCGAAGCCGATGGAGGCTCGGTGCGCTGCGAGGATTACGAGGCTCGATTCGCCTTGCTCCTGGAGATGTTTGAATCGAGGCGGGAACTTTTCGCGTCCGGGCGGAGACGGATGCTACGCGTCACCGGTGATCGGAGTTTTCCGTTTACGGAGATACGACGCTTTCCGGAGTAGCGGTTGAAGTGGCAGGCACCGGGGTGGTGACGACGGCGGTGTCCTCCTCCATGGCGCGGATCCATTCCCGCCAGACGGTCACGAGCAGAGCCATGAGGACCGGGCCGACGAACAGGCCGACCAGCCCCATGGTTTTCACGCCACCGATGAGGCCGAAAAAGGTCGGGAGGAAGGGCAGGCGGATGGGGCCGCCGACGAGTTTCGGACGCAGCGTCTTGTCGACGATGAAGAGTTCGATCGATCCCCACGCGAGCAATGCGCCGCCGGCGAAGAAATTTCCGGTTGCCGCGAGGTAGCCGGAGACGAGCGTGAAGGCCGTGGGCGCGCCGCCGGGGATGAGCGCCATGATGCCGGTAATCACGCCAAGGATGAATGCGGAGGGCACGCCGGCGATCTTGTAGGCGATGCCGAGCACGATGCCTTCGCCGATGGCGATCAGCGTCATGCCCGTGACGGTGGCGCTGACGGTGGCCGGGACGACCCGGGAGAAGCGATGCCAGCGGCGGGGGAGGATTTTTTCGCCGACCCGGTCGAGCTGGGTGACGAATGCAGGGCCGTCCTTGTAGACGAAGAAGAGCGTGATGAGGACGAAAACGACGTTGAGCAGAACGCTGAGGGCGCCGCTGCCAGCGGCGAGAACCCAGCGCGAGATGCTGCCGATGTTTTGACCGCTGACGAGCTGGACGATTTCGCCGAGGGCGTTCGGCTCGGAAAGATGGCGCGTCCATTCGTCGGACAGGCGTTCGCCGAAGACGGGCAGTGTCGGCAGCCACGGAGGCACGGGGATGCCACGCTGGTTGGCCTCCTGGAGCCATTGGACCCACGAGCGGATTTCCTCGACGGTGTAGCTGAAAAGGAAGCCGAGCGGCACGACGAGCACGAGCAGGACGATGCCGATGGCGATCGAAGCGGAGAGGGCCATGCGGCCTCCGCAAAGCGCGACGAGGCGCCGGTAGAGCGGCCAGCTCGCGAAGCCGATGATGAGCGCCGCGAGAACCGGCACCAGAAACCCGTGGAAGAAATACACTCCCGCCAGCACGAGGATGAGGACCAGCCATCGAACGGCCGGGCTCACCGGCGGGTATCCGGGGCGTGCGGTGGGTAACGTCATTTCAGCGCGGGAGGAGGAAATGAAGTCCATGGCATCGCCATCGGCGGGGAGCAAGAGGAAATCCGGGGAGGCGGAGGACGACTCCCGTCACTCTGCGTGGCCGGCGCGTGCTGCGGTGGCGGTTTGGGTCGAGATCCGGTCGGTCCATGCGAGGAACAACGCGGAGAACACGAACGTCATGTGAAGGCCGATCTGCCACGCGACCTGGCGGTCGGTCCATCGGTCGGAACCAATTTCGATGAACGTCTGCAGGAGGTGGATCGAGGAAATGCCGATGAGGGCGGTCGCGAGCTTCACCTTGAGCACGCCGGCATTCACGTGGGAGAGCCATTCGGGTTGATCCGGATGCCCTTCGAGTCGCAATCGCGAGACGAACGTCTCGTAGCCGCCCACGATGACCATGATGAGAAGGTTCGCGATCATGACCACGTCGATGAGGCTCAGCACGGTGAGCATGATCTCCTTTTCCGTGATGTGGCCGACATGGAGGAGTAGGTGCCACAACTCCGCGAGGAAGAAATAGACGTAGATGCCTTGTGCCACGATCAACCCGAGATAGAGCGGCGCCTGCAGCCAGCGGCTGAGGAAGATAAACCCGCCGAGGGCACGAAGGGAGGGACGTTGGTTCACGGATTCCATAGAAACGGCTTCATCAGAATCAGATTTCCCGCGGAATTTCAGCACCGGATCGCAGGCGATTTCCGGGATCGTGAAATCCGGAGCCGGGAGCGGTGTCCACGATCCTTAGAGCGGCCAGAAGACCGGGAGCAACGCGAGGACGACGACGGTCAGGACCGCGGTGAGCCCGAGGCCGGTTTTGACGAAGTCGCGGAAACGGTATTTGCCCGGTCCGTAAACGAGAATGCATGACGGCTCGAGAGGTGCGACGAACGAGATGGATGCCGCAAGCATCACGCCGATGGCAAACGTGCGCGGGTTCGAGCCGAGCGCCTCGGCGGTTTTGATCGCGATGGGCAGCACGACAAGTGCGGCCGCCGCGTTCGACATCGGTTGCGTGAGAAGAATCGTGAGCACGAAGAACCCTGCGAGGATTCCCATGACGCCGAGCGGCTGGAAGATGTGAATGATGATCTCCGACACGAACGCGGCGGTGCCGGTCTTTTCCATGGCGATGCCAAACGCCGTCATTCCTCCGATGAGAACGAGCAACCGCCAGTCGATGAACTGGTAGGCGCGCTCGATGTTGACCGCGCCAATGAGGATGACCGCCACTGCGGCGATGAGGAAGCACGCGGAGAGGGGGAGCACGCCCAAGGAGCCGCAGAGGACCGCGGCGAGAAAGATTGCAAGCACGGTGATGCCGCGCCGTGGATGCAGCAGGGCCGACGGAAGTTCCTCGAGGGTCGGCATGCCGAGATTTTCCTGCAGCAGCGAGAAGCGGGAGGCGGGCGCCTGCACGAGCAGCACGTCGCCGACCTGGAGCGTGATGCGCTCCATTTCCTCCGCCAGCGTGCGGCCATGCCGGTAGAGCGCGATGGCCGTCACGCCGGTCTTGCGACGAAAATCCATCTCCACGAGCGTGCGGCCGGCGGCCTCCGAATTCGGACCAATAAGCACTTCGGCGATCCGTGTGTCCGCGCCCTGCAGGTCGCGGTCCCCGAGCGAGCGGTCGGCGCGAATTGCGATGCCTTCGATGGCGCGGACCTTGATCAGGTTCGCGACATTGCCGGTGACGATGAGTCGATCCTCCGATTGAAGACGCGTGTCGGGACTTGGGAAGATCGATTCGCCGCCACGAATGATCTTCAAGACCTTGAACTTGAGAATCGCGAGGTCGGAGGCGTCGATCGTCTGGCCGACCAGCGGGGAGTTCGGCTGCACGACAACCTCCGTGAGGTATTCGCGCATCGCATAGCCTTCGGTAATGCCGGTCTCCGCGCGAGCCGGAAGCAGACGCACGCCGATGAACGCCATGTAGAGGATGCCGACGGCGAGGATGATGAGACCGATGGGCGTGATTTCGAACATCCCCACCGGTTGCATGCCGGAGTGCTGGATGAAGCCGCTCACAGCGACGTTGGTGGAAGTGCCAATGAGCGTGCACGTGCCGCCGAGAATGGACGCGAATGCCACGGGCATCAGCAGCTTCGAGGGGTTCACGCCGCCCTTGTGCCCGAGGCCGGCGACGAGGGGCGTGAACAGCGCGGTGACCGTGGTGTTGTTCATGAACGCGGAGGTGCCGCCCACGATGCCCATCATTGTGATCAGAAACGTCCGCGAGCCCGCGTGAGCGGTGCGCTGGAGCTGGGTGCCAATCCAGTCGAGGACGCCGGCGTCCTTCAACGCCACGCTGATCACGAAGATGGAACCAAGAATGATGATGATGTCGTTGCTGAATCCCGCGAAGGCCTCCTGCGGCGTGAGGATTCCCGGGACGATCAACCCGATGAGGAGAAGCAGGGTGATGAGATCGACCGAAAGTTTTTCGAGACTGAAAAGGACGATCGCTGCAAGCAGCAGGATCAGGACATACGCGACAACCATCGCAGGCAAATCCGCAAATTGACGCAGAGGGGGCGAGAAAAATCCTTCGTTGATGTGAAAGGAACGTGAATGACTGCCGAATGATGGGCCGGCTTCCGGCAAGTGCCGAAGCGGGGGAAGCGAAGATCAGACCCGCGCGGTCCGGCAAAAGAAAACCCCGGCGGCTTGTGACCGTCGGGGCTTTGAAATTGGTTGCGGGAGCAGGATTTGAACCTGCGACCTTCAGGTTATGAGCCTGACGAGCTACCGGGCTGCTCCATCCCGCGATTGTGGGTGTAAAGGTGCCACAGCTGCGTCAGCGTGCAACCATTTTTTTATGCGGTGCGTGCAGTTTTTTCGAGGTTGGGCACATCGCCCTTGTAGCCATGGATGCCAGCGGGTGCCGCGGCGGCAAATTCCTCCAGCAGCGCCTGGTTGAGCGCGATGCCGGTCTCGAAATTCCGCACCGGGAAATTCTCGTTGGGCGAATGCGCGGCGCAGTCCGGCGAAGCCAGTGCGGGCAGGAACGAGTCCGCGCCAAGAATCCTTTTGAAGGTCGTGAGAATCGGGATGCTGCCGCCTTCGCGATACAGGCAGGGTTTCGCGCCGAAGACCCGCTCGAGGGCCCGTTGCACGGCGCGGCCGTCCGACGACATGGGGTCGTTGAAATACGGCTCGCCGTTGTGGCCCCTGTCGATCTCGAGGGTGACGCCGGGAGGGCACTGCCGACGAAGATGCGCCTCGGCGAGGTCGAGGATTTTCTCCGGAGACTGGTTGGGGACGAGGCGGAAGGTGAGTTTGAAAAACGCCTCCGCGGGCAGCACCGTCTTCGTGCCTTCGCCCTGATAGCCGCCGCCGATGCCGTTCACCTCCGCCGTGGGACGCGCTCCGATGCGCTCGAGCGTGTTGAATCCCGGCTCGCCGAAGAGCGAGGGAGAGCCTGTCTGCGCAAGGATGTCGGCGTCGGTGACCGGACACGCCGCGGCGGCCTCGCGCTCCCATCCGGCGAGCGGCTGCACGTCGTCGTAAAACCCGGGAATCGCGACGCGCCCCTCGGCGTCGTGCAACGTGGCGATGAGGCGGCCGGCCGCGGTGGCGGGATTCATGACGGCGCCGCCGTAGACGCCGGAGTGCAGATCAACCTTCGGCCCGCGAACGCGCACTTCCATCGCTGCAATGCCGCGCATGGCGTAGGAGAGCGTCGGATGAAAATCCGCGGCCATTCCGTTGTCCGAGATGCAAATCACGTCGCATCGCAGCTCGTCGCGATGTGCTTCGAGAAATGCCTCGAGGCTCGGACTTCCGATTTCCTCCTCGCCCTCGATGAGGAAAATCACGTTGACCGGCGTGGTGCCCGCTTTCGCGATCGCTTCCCGCACGCCGAGAATGTGCGCGAGGATTTGCCCCTTGTTGTCGGTGGAGCCGCGCGCGTAGATGCGGCCGTCGCGCAGCGTGGGCTCGAACGGCGGCGTCTTCCACTGGTCCAGCGGGTCGGGCGGCTGGACGTCGTAATGGCCGTAAATGAGCACCGTGCGTTTCGTGGGATCGTAGGGCGTCCGGGCGAGCACGACGGGGTGGCCGGCGGTCGGGTGAACCCCGGCGCTGAGGCCAATCGATCGAAGCAAATCCGCGAGCCAGTCGGCGCATTGGCGGAGGTCCGAGGCGTGTTCAGTTTGCGTTGAAATCGTCGGAAATCGGAGGAATTTCAGAAGCAGGTCAAGTGCTTCACTGGAGTTCGCGGATACCATATATTGTGGTCACGGTCGGGGAATAACCCCTTTTATTGTGTTTTTTATTTGATCTCGGTCCAATCTGGTCCCTAGGCTGCGGACCGAATCTAGAGGAGCACCCATGTATCTTCAATCCCTCGAAATGGTCGGGTTCAAGTCCTTTGCCCCGAAGACCACTCTGAACTTCAACCAGGGCGTTACAGCGGTGGTCGGGCCGAATGGCTGCGGCAAATCGAACGTGCTCGACGCCCTCCGGTGGGTGCTGGGTGAGCAGTCGGCAAAGGCGTTGCGCGGCGGCGAGATGGCCGACGTGATTTTCAGCGGCACGGATAGTCGGCCGCCGATGGGCATGGCCGAGGTGTCGTTGACGTTCTCCGATTGCGAGAAGGACCTGGGCGTCGAGTGGAACGAGGTGCGGATCACGCGTCGCGTCTATCGCGACGGGAAGAGCGAGTATTTCCTGAACAAGGCGCCATGTCGTCTGCGCGATATTCACCAGCTCTTCATGGATACCGGCATCGGACGCAGCGCGTATTCGATCATGGAGCAGGGCAAGATCGACGCGATCCTGTCCAGCCGGCCGGAGGATCGACGGGCGATTTTCGAGGAAGCCGCGGGAATCACCCGCTACAAGGCGCAGAAAAAGGAGGCGCTGCGAAAGCTCGAATACACCGAGGCGAATCTCGTGCGCGTCACCGACATCATCAAGGAGGTCAAACGCCAGATCGGCTCACTGCAACGTCAGGCCGGCAAGGCGCGGCGCTATCAGGCGCTGATGGAGGATCTGCGGACCTTCGACACGCATCTCTCGCATCGCAACTACGTGAACCTGCGCTCCGAGCTCGACGACGTGCGTGAGCAGATCAGCGGCTTGGAAGGCCGGCGGCTGGAGAGTGAGCAGGCGATCGAGGCGAAGGAAAACGAGCTCGCGGAGTTGCGTGCGCAACTCGCGGAACTCGAGCAGCAGGTCTCCGACGTGCGGGACGGAATTCAGACGCAGCGGAATCGCATTTACTCGGCCGAAACGCGCATCGCGTCGAATCGCGAGCGTTGCGAGGAGGCGAAGGCGATGATCGAGCGGAACCGGCTCGAGATCGCCGCGTGCGAGGAGAAGCGGCGCGAGCAGGAAAGCCAGATCGAGCGGACGGATGCGATGATCGCCGAGATGCTCGAAATTCTCAGGACCGGCGAGCAGCAGCTTCAGCAGGCCAACGAGCGGGTGCGACTCGTTCGCGAGGAGCGGCAGAACGAGGAGAGCGCCGCGAATGTGGTGCAGCGCGAGATTTCGCAACTCGAGCACCGGCTTGGAAACCTGCGCCGGGAGCTTTCCGCCGCCACCGGCAAACGGGAGGCGGGCGAGGCGCGGCTGCAGGTGCTGCGCAACGAAGCCGCAAGTGCCCGCGAGGCACTTACCGCGGCGGAGGCTCGCTCTGCGGAAGCCAGCGCCAGGCTCGAAGCGGCTGCGACCGATCTGGTGGCGGCGCAGACGGAGGGCGACGAGGCGCAGATGGCCAGCGATGACGCCCAGCGTGCGCGCCAGCAGGCGGACGCCGATTTCAATGCCGCCAACCGCACGCTCGCGGAACTCGAGTCGCGACTCGAAGTGCTGCGCCAGCTGGACGAGGCGGGCGAAGGCCTTGGCGAGGGCACGCAGGCGATCCTGCGCGGTCTCGACAACGCGGATTTCTTCAAGCCCGCGATTCACGGTTCGCTCGCGACATTCATCGAAGTCGACGCGGAATACATTCCCGCGGTCGAAGCCGCGCTGGGCGCGAACCTGCAGGCCGTCGTGTTCAAGGACCCGGCCGTTGCCGAGTCCGCGGTGCAGACCCTGACCGCGAAGAAGCTCGGTCGTGCAGCCGTGGTGCCGCGCGACTGGCTCAATGATCTTCCCGCGAAGGTGGAGGCGCCTCTGCCGGAGGGAGCGATTGCGTGGGCGGCCGATTGCGTGCGGGTGAACGATCCCGCCGGCGAGCTGGCGAGGCGGTTGCTGGCGAATGTGGCCATCGCGCCGAACATCGAGACGGCGATCGCTCTCAAGTCGCAGCACCGCAGCCTCGGCTTCGTGACCCTGGACGGCGATTTCATTTCCGTCGACGGCGTGATCCATGGGGGCCGCAGCGGTGACAAATCCGTTTCCGCCCTGGCTCGCAAGAACCAGATTGCCGCGCTGGACAAGGAGGTCGCGGCGGCTCGTGCAGCCGTCGAGCAGTGCGCGACGAAGCGCACGGCGGCGATCGAGGCCTTGGAGAATGCGCAGGAGCGGTTGCGCGTCGCGCGGGAGGCGACTCAAGCGGCGCAGGTGGCTCATTCCACCGCGGAAAGCGAAGTGCGAATGCTGGAACGGCAGCGGGAGGAGGCCGTGCGGCGGCGCGAGAATTTCGAGCGCGAAGCGACTGCCCTGGAGCAGTCGGTCACGAGCGCGGCCGGTTCGGTCACCGAGCTGGAGAGCGGCATTGCCGGGCTGGAAACGGAGCTCGGGGATCTGCGGCAGCGCCAGTCCGAGGCGGCTGCGAAGATCGAGGCGGCGCGTGAGAAAGAGCGCGCCGCGACGGAGGAGTTGAACGAATTCCGGGTGCGCGTGGCGACCGAGCGGCAGCAGCAGGAGGCGCTTGCGCGCCAGCGTGGACCACTCACCGCGCGCGTCGCGGAACTCACGGAGCTCCTCGCGCAGCGCGAACGCGACATCGTCGAGTTTGAGAACCGGATTTCCACGCTCGAAGCGGAGTCGGTCGAAATGGCCGCGAGCATTGAGAACTGGAAGGCGATTCTCCAGACCGGCGAGCAGCAGATCGAGGGACTCGTGGCACAGCGTTCGAGCTTGCAGGAGGCCGGCACCGAACTCGAAAGCGCGCTGAGGAACTCGCGGCGCGAGTTGAATGAATTGCAGGATCTGAGAAGCCGGCTGGAAGTGCGCGCGACGCAGCTCGAGATGCGCATCGAGCACGTGACGGAACACGTCCAGCAGCGATACCAGATTTCGATTTCCGAGTTTGAACCCGACACCTACAGCCTGCTCGTGGCTTTGAAGGAGCGCGAGAAGCGCCGTGCGACCGCCGAGACGGAAAGCACGGAGCCGGCCGCCGAGGCTGCGGAATCCGCCGAGGTCGCAGAGGGCGAGACAGCCGCGCCTGTGGCGGAAGCTGCGCCCGAGCCCGCGCAGACGATTCCGTGGGGTCGCATCGAGGAGCTGGTCGCGGAGCTGACCAACAAGCTCGACAGCATGGGCCCCGTGAATCTCGACGCGATTCAGGAATACGACGAGCTCGAGCAGCGCCATGCCTTCCTCGAGCAGCAGTATCGCGATCTCGTGACCTCGAAGGCGGAATTGCTCGAGGTGATTGCGAAGATCAATCGCACGACGAAGGAATTGTTCTCCGAGACGTTCGAGAAGATTCGCGTGAATTTTCAGGAGATGTTCACGGAGCTGTTCGGCGGCGGAAAGGCGAACCTGTTGCTCGCCGATGAGAGCGATCCGCTCGAGAGCGGCATCGAGATCATCGCGAAGCCGCCCGGCAAGCAGCTGCAGAGCATCTCGCTGCTCTCGGGCGGCGAGAAGACAATGACGGCCGTGGCGCTCCTGTTCTCGATCTACATGGTGAAGCCGAGTCCGTTCTGCGTGCTCGACGAGATGGACGCTCCGCTCGACGAGTCGAACATCAATCGCTTCATCCGAATTCTCGACCGCTTCGTCGGGCAGAGCCAGTTCGTGGTCATCACGCACAACAAGCGCACCATCGCGCGCGCCGACACGGTGTTCGGCGTGACGATGGAGGAACACGGCGTGAGCAAGATCGTCGGCGTGAAGTTCAGCGGTGCGGCACCCGATGCGGACAATTCGCGGAGTGTGGCGGCCAGCTTCGGCAAGCACGGCAAGCTTCACTCGGAGCATATTGCCGAGAAGCAGTCGGAGGTTGCGCTGAGCAGTTAGCCATGACGTTGATTCACCAGGAACTGCGTGAGGCGTTGCAGTGGCGGCTGGATGTCGTCACCGATCGCGAGCTTTACGAGCGGGATCCGGAGGCGCACCTCGAGAAATTGAAACTCGCCTCGGAGAAGGTGGAGCGTCTGGCGCGCGAGTTGCCGCCGGATGCGGACCCGATGCTGCGGCACTATCTCGAGCGGCAGAGCTACGTGAAGGCGCTCGACTGGCTGCGCGCACACACCACCTGAGCCCGAACAAGCGATGACGGATCTGATCCCCGGAATGCAGGCGCCCGATTTCGAGGCCGATGTCGTGGGCGGACGGTTCGGATTGGAAGGCGGACGCGTCCGCCTGAGCGACCTCCGCGGCGTGTCGGTCGTGCTTTATTTCTATCCGAAGGACGACACGCCCGGTTGCACGACACAGGCATGCGCGCTGCGCGACAAATGGCAGTCGCTGGTGAAGCCCGACGTGGAATTTTTCGGGGTCAGCGTCGATCCGCTGGATAGCCACCGGAAATTCATCACGAAGCACAAACTGCCGTTCGCGTTGATTTCGGATTCCGACAAGACGATCGTGACGGCCTACGGTGTCTGGGTGGAAAAGTCGCTCTACGGAAAGAAGTTCATGGGAACGGAGCGCACGACGTTTGTCATCCGCCCGGACGGCCGCATCAAATCCGTGTTTCGAAAGGTTTCCCCCGACGAACACGCCGACATCCTCCTAGACGACTTTGCAGACTTTAAACCGTGATACTGTCCTGAAGCTCTACAAGCGTCTTGTGGCGCTGGTGGAGAAACTGCCGGGTCGGCTCCAGCGGCCGATCATGCAGGAGCTCGTGCCGATCCAGGAGTTCTTCCTCGAACAACGGCCGCCGAAGATTGTGATTTTGGGCGGGGCGAAGAGCATGACGGCACCTGCGATTCTGCATTACCTCTGCGGGTCGCTGGTGGAGACGGGCGATGCGCAAAATGGCTGGCGAACCTATCGCGTGGGGGGTCGTGGGAGTGTCGAGATTCTCGACGCCCGGGCGGAGACGCCGGCGGAGATTTTTGAAACGGCCATTGCGACGGAAGCCGCCGACGCCGTGCTGTTCGTGCGAGGCGACTCGGACGCAGCAGGGGAGTTCGAGCGGGAATTCACCCTCGCGACCGAGCGACTGGCGCTGTGCGACCACAAGATACGGCCCGGCATGGTGGCGCTGGCTTTTGGTGGTGCGGGCGCAAGGACCCGGCTGGATGCGTTGCTGCATTCGCACCGCGAGTTTGTGCAACGCCCGCTGCAGGTCTTCGAGGCCAGTCCGGAACAGGCCGGCGCGGCTGCGGAGGCGTTGTGCGGGATGCTCCCGAATGGCGCGAAGCTGGAATTCGCGCGAATGGCGATGGCGCGCGGTGCGCAGGTGGAAATCTCCAAATCGCTGTTGAAGTCGTTCACCGCGGTCTGCGGGGTGATCGGCATGCAGCCGATCCCGCTGGCGGATCTGCCGATTCTCACGACGCTGCAATCCCTGCTCGTCGGGCTGGTGGTTTACGTGAGCGGACGGCGGGCGAGCCCGCGCCTGATGGCGGAGTTTGCCGGAGCGCTGGGAATCAACATTGGAGCGGGCTTCGCTTTTCGCGAAGGAGCGCGCGCGCTGCTGAAGGTGTTCCCGTTCTGGGGCAATGCGGTGTCCGGCCTCGTCGCCGGAGCCGGCACCTACGCGATCGGGCGCGCCGCGATTGCCTGCTTCATCGAAGATCTGCCGATGCAGGAAACGCGGAAGTTGTTCAAGCGCCTGCAGCCGGGCCTCCAGTCGTTCAAGGCGAGGGCGATTCCCTCCGCGAAGGACGACGCCTCCTAGAGGACGCCGAGGCGCAGATCGTTGAACGCGCCGCCAAGCTCGTCGAGCACGTCGGAGGCGGTAAGCGATTCCGGCGAGCCGCCCTTGAGGAAAATGCTGCGTTCCGCCGCGCGTCCGCAAACCCATGCGCCGATTCGCGCCGCGTCGTAAGGCGGGTGTTTGCGCGCCATGAGCGCCGCGCACACGCCGGTGAGCACGTCGCCCATGCCGCCACTTCCCATGCCGGGATTGCCGGTGGTGTTGTAGGCGACGGGATGTTCGCGATCCGCAATCACCGTGCGGGCACCCTTCAGCAGAAGGGTCAGCGGATGCTCCGAAGCGAACTGCGTGGCCGCCTCGCGCCGCTTGAGATGCCGGGCGGGGTGATACAGACGCTGCATTTCGCCGGGATGCGGAGTGAACAGGCGCGGGCCCGAGAAGCGGTGCCAGAAGCCGGGGCGCCGGGAAAGTTCGTTCAGCGCGTCGGCATCGACCACTGCGGGGATGAGCAGTTGCTTCACGATGGCCACGATCGTTTCCTCCTGTCCGCTGCCGATGCCCGGTCCGATGGCCACGGCGTCGAACTTGTCCTCGAGCACCTCGCGATACGACTCCACCGGTTTGACCATGATCTCCGGCGGGCACGAGCGGGCGAGCAACTCGTAGGATTTCGGGAGCGCGTAGAGCGTGACGAGGCCGCCGCCGGCGCGCAGGGCCGCCGTGGAGCACATTTGCGCGGCGCCGAGAAATCCGCGGGAGCCGGCGAGGATGCCAACACGGCCCCACATTCCCTTGTGGCTGTCGAAAGACGGAGGCGGCAGCACCTCGCGAAGGGTCGTCGGAGTAATCAGGGTGTCGTCACACGCGCCGGCGGGGGCTTCGAGTTCCGGGAGTTCCGCGACGACGAGACGGCCGACGTGATCCGTCGCGGAGTCCGCCAGCAGACCGATCTTTGCATGGCCCATCGTGACCGTGAAATCGGCGAAGACGCACGGGGTGTCGGGCTCTCCGGTGTCGGCGTCGAGGCCGCTTGGGATGTCCACCGCGAAGACGAACGCGTGTTCCGTGCTGCGACGTTTGTTGAGCCGCTCGATGGCACCTGCCACCGGTTCACGAGGCGAACCGCTCGCACCGATGCCCAGCAATCCGTCGAGGAGAACGGTCACGGTGGGATCCGGCTTCCGCGCGGGAGAGGGGGGAAGTTCGCGAAACTTTTTGGCGGCGAGCCCGGAGAACTCCCTCTCCGGAAAGACGGTTTCGACCTCGAAGCTCCAGCCGCACCTTGCCAGCTCGGCGAGGGCGACCAGCGCATCGCCGGCGTTGTTGCCCTTGCCGCAGACCGCGACGACGTGCCCTGGTGAGGGAAAAAACTGGCGGACCGCCCGTGCCAGCGCGCTTCCGGCCCGGTCCATGAGCGACTCGGCGCTCACGCCGCGGGCAAACGCCGCCTCTTCGCTTGCGCGCATTTCCGCTGCCGTGAGAAGCATGCGTGCATTTTACGGGAACGGCACGAATCTCCAAGTGCGATCGCTGGGAGGAAAGCCGGGCTGACAAATGTGCGGGTTTTTCGGAGCCTTGTGGGGATGACTGATCACCATTACGCGCCGGCGCACGTTGCCGGAAATCCGGGGGACGATTGATGCTGCTGGCGCTCAACAAGCCATTTGGCGTGCTCAGTCAATTTACGCCGGAGGTCGAGGAGCAGCGCACGCTTGCGGAGTGCGGCCTGCCACCGCGGGTGTATCCGATCGGCCGGCTCGATGCGGACTCGGAGGGGTTGCTCCTGCTTTCCGACGAAACGGTGCTGACCCACTCGCTGCTGCATCCGAGTCGCGGCCACTGGCGGCGATACTGGGTGCAGGTGGAGGACATTCCCGACGAGAAATCGCTGGTCCGTTTGCGTCGCGGTGTGGAGGTGCAGGGGAAACGAACCCTGCCGGCGCGCGCGTGGATGCTGGACCCGCAGCCTGTCGTGCCACCGCGCGATCCGCCGATCCGCGTGCGGAAAAGCATCCCGGACTGCTGGATCGCGATCGAGTTGCGCGAGGGCCGGAACCGTCAGGTGCGAAGGATGACCGCCGCGATTGGACACCCTACGCTGCGACTCATCCGCGTGCGCATCGGAGCCTTTGATCTGCCGGCCGACCTCGCGCCGGGCGCGTGGCGCGAGCTGACGGCGGGCGAAAGGCAGGCTGTGTTCGAGTGAATTCTTCGCTCGAAGCAAGCGAATGATGCAACTCGGGCACGGTGAGGGTGCTGCCGGGCGGGCAGGCGCTCAATCCGGACGGGGTCGTATTCGAGGAGGGGGTGGGCGGTAAGGAGCGATTTCAGGACCTCAAGAAAAGGTAGCTCCGCCGGCGTGAACAATCCGGAGGTGCGCTGGTAACCGAATGCCGGCCGGCGTGTGGCGTGTGGCGCGTCGGAAAAACCAGGCTACCACGGTGGCGAGAACAAGGATCGCGGCCGGAAATAGGGCAAGTCGTAACGCCGGGTGATCGAAGGCGATGTCGCTCATTGGATTTACATCGCGAGAAGCATCCGGCGACGCATCTGTTCGAACTCCCGGTGTCGACGTCAACGACAGGAGGCGCGTGCCTGACGCCCTGTTCTTGAAAGACAACGGCCTCTCCGTCGCTGAAAAAATCCGATGTGAAACCGTGCGTCCGGGTGGCTCGCGGCGTAGAGGACACGAATGCGTCTGATCGCCTCTGCCGTGTTGGATGCCACGGTCCAGCCGAACACGTAGCCTCGAGGTAGCATTCCCGGCCAGTCGAAAACAGGATCAGGCCCTTCCATACGAGGATATACGCACCACCGCCACGTTTAGTGATTGGGTGGTCATGTTCGGCTCGTAATCGAGCGAATCCGCAGACCGCGAAGCTCACCGCTCTCCGGGTTAAACCACGCCTTAAGGCTGAACGTAGGCCTTTGAAGCGGAGCCTATGACGCTCCCGCCTCGAATGGCTTGAACAGTGAAGACGGCTTTCTTGGACTTTCCACGCTTCTGTCGGCCAGGGAGAAATCCACAAACTCGCCTGAGCTCGTATCGATTGCTTTCAGGAACCATTGTTCCTGCTTACAGGACACGGTAATCGGAATGATCCACTTCGCGGAGCCATCACGTAGAAGACCCTAAGCGCACGACTGGGCTCATTTGCTTTCACTGAACGACTCCGAAACGACCCCCGACGGTAGGCCTGGTTTCCACGTGTTCAAATGCACGCCCACGGTTTTACTTATCCATGGTCATGTATGCCTTAATCGCCTGATCAAGGCGCTTCTTGGCAAGGGTTTCCGGCAAGCCAGAGGCAAACTCCCTGCTCGACACCTTTTCATCGAAGTCGGGCTCCACTCGAGTCAGCTCCGCAGTGCTGACATACGTCTGTCCGTCTTTGAAGCCGATGGATTGAACGATTGAGCCATCCAGCCCATCCTGGATAAGGGCGATGCCGACCCAAGTATAACCGTCCGCCTCGAGACAGGCACCCGGAATAAGGATGATCCGGCTGAGGGCGTGGGGAGCATTCATCTTGTAGAGCCTTCGCCCGTCTTTCTCAACGGTGAGCTGCTGTTTCCAGTTGCCGTTTCCGAACTGCCCTCGGGTATCGAGCAAAACTTTGTAGTCGCCAACCTTGGAAGTGCTCACATCGGCATAGAGGTGGAGGGTGGCTAAACAGAAAAGCGTGCTGGCCAGTATTTTCTTCATCGTCATTTTATCGTGTTGAATCAAAATCTCCCCACTCGCCGGAACCGTCTCCCCTCACGACACCGCCGCCAGAATATCCGCTCGGCAACCGATATTCAATAATTAGGGAGGTATTGAAACAAGATATCCGCACGGATTCGCGTTGATTGCCTCCAAGACGTCCGCCATTCGAACTTTGCCCATCACTGTGCTCTGTATTATATTGTTCCGCGCTCGGCCTCGGACGAGACGCTCGTCTTCTCCGGTTCGCTGGCCCGATGGCACGGAGTTCAGCGTCGGGCTGCCACGGGCGATGGATTCCGAGGTGCGCTACGGGTTCTCGGTCGTGCCGGAAGCACGTGCGCCCGTGCTGCCCGGGCTTGGCGCAGCGTTGCTGGCCAGCGCGTGCCGGCGGCGTGGGCGTTGAGTCCGATCAGCTGAAGAAATCCTTCAGCTTCTCGTAGAAAGAGCGGTGCAGGGGGGTGTTGTCCTCGCCGCAGAGCTCGGCAAATTCCTGCAGTTTCTTCCGCTGCTCGCTGTTGAGCCGGGTCGGCACTTCAACCTGCACGCGGGTGAAAAGATCGCCCTTGCCGCCGCCATGCATCGAGGGCAGACCCTGACCACGCACGCGGAAAACGGCGCCGCCCTGCGTGCCGGCGGGAATCTTCAAATTGATCGCGCCCTTGAGCGTCGGAACGTGAATCTCGCCACCGAGCGCGGCGACATGAAATGGGATTGGCACGTCGCAGTGCAGGTCCGCGCCATCGCGCTCGAAAATCGGGTGCTCCTTGATGTGGACGACCACATAGAGGTCGCCGGAGGTGCCGCCTCGCAGGCCCGCCTCGCCATTGCCGGCTGAGCGCAGACGGGCGCCGTGCTCGATGCCGGCGGGGACGCGCAGCTTGATACGGGATGTCTTCTCGACGCGACCTTCACCGCTGCAGGAACGGCACGGCTTTTCGATGACGCGACCGGTGCCGTGGCAATTCGGGCAGGTTTGCGCAACCTGGAAAAAGCCGCGGGAAACGACGACCTGGCCGCGACCGCGGCAGACATTGCAGGTGACCGTTTTCGAGCCGCGTTGCGCGCCGGAGCCGTCGCAATCGCCGCAGGCGCTGAGCTTGCGAATCTCGATCTCCTTTTCGACGCCTTCCGCGGCTTCCTCGAGCGTGATCTGGATGTCGTAACGGAGGTCCGAGCCGCGCTGGCGCCCGTCCGATCCCTGTTGGCCGCCGAAGAAATGGTCGAAGATTCCTCCCGAGCCACCACCGCCGCCGAAGACCTCGCGGAAGAGGTCGAACGGATCGTGGAATCCGCCGCCGCCACCGCCGCCGAATCCGCCCTGGCCGAACGCCGCGTGTCCGTAGCGATCGTAGGCCGCGCGCTTGTCGGGATCCATCAGGACGTCGTAGGCCTCGCCGAGCTCCTTGAAACGCTCCTCCGCCTCGCTGTCACCCGGGTTTTTGTCCGGATGATACTTCACCGCGAGCTTGCGGTAGGCGCGCTTGATTTCCTCCGCCGAGGCGCCGCGATCGACGCCGAGGATTTCGTAATAGTCGCGCTGGGTCTTCATCCGCCGTTATTCCGCGCCCTTGGAAACGATCACCGCGGCCGGACGCAGCAGGCGCCCGTGCAGCTTGTAGCCACGGCGCATCTGGCGGATCACTTTTCCTTCCGGCACTTCCGTGCTGGCTTCCTGGCCGAGAGCGTCGTGGAAGTTGGGATCAAATTCCGCACCCTCCGCCTCGATCGGTTCGACGCCGCTGTCGCGCAGGAAGTCATCGAGCTGCTTCCGCACCATCGACATTCCCTGCAGGATGCCCTCGGCGCCTTCGCTCTTGCGTGCGGCCTCGAGGCCGAGGTCGAAATTGTCCAGAATCGGGAGGAGCCGCTCGAGCAGCGCCGCGTTCGCAAACTTGATCGCCTCCTCGCGCTCGCGGGCCGTGCGCTTGCGGAAGTTGTCGAGGTCCGCCTGGCTGCGAAGATACAGGTCCTTGAACTTCGCGGCTTCATCCACCGGCTGGGACTTTTCCTCCGGTGCCGGGGCGGACTTCTCCTCGGCCGATGTTTCCTGGGCCGGCTTCTCGTCGGCCGGAGACGCATCGCTGGCGGCGGCCGGATTTTCCTCCGTCCCGGACGGATCGTTCGTCGGCTTTACCATGTCCTCCGCAGTCGATTCGGTCGATTTGGTCATAACTTGCGTATCGCGATTAAAGTGATGTCGTCGTATTGTGCGAAATTTCCGACAAAGCTCCTGATGTCCTCGGTGATCCTGCGGATCACGTTTGCTGTCGAGCCGGTTGCGCTTTCCTGCAGGCTGCGCACGAGGCGTTCCGCTCCGAATTCCTCGCTTTTTGCATTGAGCGCCTCGGTGGACCCGTCCGTGTAAAGCAGCAGGCAATCACCCGGTTCGAGCCTAAACTCGAAGTCGCCGCAGACTCTATCGAACACCTCTCCACTGTCAATTCCCAGCGCCATCCCCTTGGGATTCACCAATTCCACCTTGCCTGTGGCGGCGCGATAAACCATGGGCGGGTCGTGGCCGGCGCGGGCGAGGCACACGTTCTCGGAGTGTGCGTCGAGCACCAGATAGACCATGCTGATGAACATGTCCTCCTTGATGTCGGGGTAAAGCTGCCGGTTGACCCGGTGAAGGACCTCGGCGGCGGAAGTCTTCCCCGGCGCCTGGCTGCGAATCACGCTCCGGCACATCGCCATGATGAGCGACGCGGGCACGCCCTTGCCCGAGACATCCGCAATGGCCACGCCGGTGCGGTTTTCGTCGATGACAATGTAGTCGAAATAATCTCCGCTCACCTGGCGGGCGGGGATGTTGAGCCCGCTGATCTCGAATCCGGGTGAGGGCGGGGGATCGGAGGGAAGAAGGATGCTCTGGATTTCCCGGGCGATCTCGAGGTCGTGGTCGAGCCGCTTTTTCTCCGACGCCTCGAGGTAGACCCGCTCGTTGTAGAGCGCGAAGGCGGATTGCTCGCAGACGTTGTGGAAAATCTTCACGTCCGTCTCGGTGAATCTCGCCGCGCCGGGGTCGGTGGTCACTGCCAGCACGCCGAGGCATTGCCGCCGGTAAATGAGCGGGCCGACGAGTGCCGAGCCGATCTGCAGCGAGCGGTCGCGGTGCGCATTGAGCGGATCGAGTTCGGACGTCAGCACCCGTGCCACGCCCGACTCCCATGCCTCTCCGATCGGACCTTCGCCCGACCTTACCGAATGCAGGCGCACGTAGCTCTCGATGGCGATTGGTGTGTTGACGCCCTGCTCGAGAATGTGATCCGGCACCGCCACGAGCGGGGGACACGCCTTCGAGATGAATGCAGGCACCATCGAGGCATTGTCGCGGCCCATCAGGTAGAGGCAGCCCGCATGGGCATCGAGGATTCGGGTGGCGCTCTCGACGATCAGCCGGTGAAGATCGGACGCCCGGACGCCTTCCGAAAAGGCCTCGCCGAGCCCGTGAAGAAATTCAAAGACGCGCCCTTCCTCGAGTTCGATGGCCGCGCGGGCCTTTTCGATCGCGCTGATGCGGCGCGACATCACGACCAGCGTCACGACGAGCGCGATGAACGTCGCGACGAAGAGCAGAAAGAAAACAAATGCCCACATTCGCTAGCGGGATCGATGGAGGCCGGTTCGCCGCATGCACGCGATCGGTTTGCCGTCGATTCCCCCGGGCATCATGGCATGCGACTAGGAGTCGCCCGGGTCCTGCGCCGCTTCCTGTTTGAGGAGTTCGAGGACATCCTTGAATCGGGCTTCGTTCTCGGGGTCCGCCTCGACCAGCGCCTCGTGAGCCGAGAGAATCGTCGTTCGCTGCTCCTCGGCACCTTCCGCGTCGACGCGCACTTCCTTTTCGGACCGGGGGGCTTCCACGCTCTCGCCGGGTCGGGCAAATTGAAAGAGGTGATCGAGGCCGAGATTTTCAAGCAACTGGAAGTTGCGGGGGTTCGGATTCATCACCGTGAGGCTGCCGCTGCCGATCTCCCGCAGGCGCAGGGCGATTCCCGCCATGGTGCCCATGAACGTGGAGTCCATGAGCTCGCACTGGGAGAGATCGATGATGAAATCGCGGTGGCCGCGCTGGATCATGCGGCGGACATACTCCTTGAGCCCGGAGCTGGTCTGAAACGTGCCCCGCCCCTCCACTCGGAGCCAGACCTTCTGGTCGGAGAGGCCGGCTAAAATCGCGGACTTCAAACTCACGATACGTGGCAAACTATGTCGCCGGTCGAGCAGGTGTCAATGCAAGTGCCCACCGGTCTATTTCCACATGAACGAGGGGTTGAGCGCAACAATGCGGCCGTCGACGATGAGCAGGGCGCGCCAGGCCGTGACCTTTCCGTGCTCCAGATACTCGTCGCCGGTGACACGGAACTCCGATTTGTAGGAGCCCTTCGCATTCGGGTAGTAAAGTTCCTGCGCCATCACGTAGTTGCCGAGCGCTGCCTGACGGTATTCGAGCCGCACGGTGACGTCGGCTTTCGTGTCCGCCCGCCAGAAAAAGGTGAAGTAATTTCCGGTCACCTCGTCGATGTCCCGTGGGGTCACGGCGCCGTGATTCATGCGCATGCGGAAGAAGCGCATCGATTCGCTCGTGGTCTCCACGTAAAAGCGCGGGTCGTTGAAGAAAAGCTGCTGTTTGCGGAACTGGAACCGGTCGTCGATGCTCACCGGCAGCACGTTTGCCCGCTCGAGATACACCGGCCTTTGCTGTGTGCCCGCGCAGCCGGAAAGGAGCGCGGTGACAGCCAGAAGCGCGGCGGGGATCCATCTCATGCGCGCCGATGAAAGCGGCTTTGAGGGACAGTGTCAAATGCCGTGGCATATCGCAAATGGGTCTTGATCGCCGTGCAATCGCAAGCCGGCTGTGACTTGACTCCGGCAAACGCATCACCGATACGGTCAACCCTGCCGCGGCCCCGACGGGCCCGGCCTGACTGAATGACCCAATCGTGACTTCCTGCGAAATTTTTTCCCGTCTCACGCCCGCGGAGGCGCATGAGCTTTTTGAATCCTTGCACGAGGCAAACCGCGACGCCTACAAGGGCTGCATGCAAGTGACGGCTTCCCGCCGGAGGTTGCGCCCCGTGTTTCTCGAAAGAAAGCCGAGGGTGGACCGGCATGAATGGATGCGCTCCGTGCTCGCGCTGCCGTCGAACGAAGACCTCGGCCTCGAAGTGCTCCAAAACTGGCTGCTCGGTCCCCATCGCAAGATGCTCGAGGACTTTCTCGATGCGCTGGACATTCAGCACAACGAGGGGCTCATCGACGAAATTCCGCCGCAGCCCGCGCGCGAAAAGCTCGACGCGGCCGTGGATGCTCTCTTGGCGAAGTATCCGCCGTTTGCGGTGAAGATTTACCTGCACCTCTTTCAACCCGAGGGCGGTGAGGCCTGGCCGGATCTGGATGCATTGCTCACCGTCGATCCGCGTCTTGCGTTCGATCAGCCATGAGCCATTTCAAGCAATCGCTCAAGGATGCCATCGCGTCCCTCGAGGCGCTGAAGGCACACGAGGCCGTGACTCTCGAAATCGCGGGAGTCATCGAGGCGGCGTTTCTCGCCGGCCACAAGCTCCTGCTTTGCGGAAACGGCGGCAGCGCCTCGGATGCGGCGCACATCGCGACCGAGTTCACGTGCCGGTTCAAGGAGGATCGCCGGCCCTATCCGGCGCTTGCGTTGAATGTCGACGCCGGCCTGCTCACGGCCATCTCGAATGACTATTCGTATCAGGAAGCCTTCGCGCGACAGGTGAGGGCGTTTGGCCAGGAGGGCGATGTGCTGCTGGTGATCTCCACGAGCGGCAAGTCGCGCAACCTCGTCGACGCGCTCGAAGAGGCCCGCCGGCGGAAGATGCGCACGATCGCGCTGCTCGGACGCCAGGGCGGTTTCACGAAAGGTGCCGCCGAGATCGAGGTCATCGTGGAGGGCACGGAGACGGCGCGCATCCAGGAAGCGCAGAAGTTTCTGCTTCACGTGATCTGCGAGCTGCTCGAAGAGCGGCTTCCGAAGGAATGACGACCGTGCTGACGGTCTTCGCGTTTGTTTTGGGCGCGATCGTCGGCTCGTTTCTCAACGCCTGCATTCATCGGCTTCCGCGGGGCATCCGGCTCGATCAGCCGAAGCGGTCCTTCTGCCCGAGCTGCAACGCGACGATTCCCTGGTATCACAATCTTCCACTCATCAGCTGGCTCGTGCTGCGCGGCAAATGCGCGCAATGCGGGGCGCCCATTGCGTTCCGGTATTTTCTCGTCGAGTTGCTGACCGCGCTCGCATTCCTCGGCATCTGGCTGAAGTTCGGCGTTCCGCTTGCGCCGGCCTACTGGCTCTTTGCCGCGTTGCTCATCGCGGCAACGTTCATCGATTTCGAGCATTACATCATTCCCGACGAAATCACGCTGGGTGGCACGGTTGCGGGGGTGCTGCTCAGTGTCGCGCTGCCGGGCCTGATGCAGACCGACTCCCGCTGGATGGCGCTTGGCTGGTCGGTCGCCGCCGCCACGCTGGGCTGGGGCGCCTTGTGGGTGATCGTCGAGCTTGGGAAGCTTGCTTTCGGGAAGAAACGCCTGACCCCCGAGCAACCGGAGCCATTCCGCTTCGAGCCGGATCCGGAGAATCCGCGCCTCGTCATTGGCGGCGAGACGTGGCCGTGGGAGGAGATTTTCAGCCGCGAATCCGATGCGCTTGTTCTCGAATGTCGCGAAGCACGGCTCGGAGGTCGCGTCGCGAAGGATTGTCAGGTCCGCATTTTCTACAACCGCGTGATTTTCGAAGGCGTCGAGACACCCATCGAGGAAGTCGAGGAGTTCAGCGGCGTGCTGACGGCGGTGGTGATTCCGCGGGAGGCAATGGGATTCGGCGATGTGAAATTTCTCGCCTGCATCGGCGCGTTCCTCGGCTGGCAGGCGGTCGTTTTCACGATCGCGATGTCGTCGGTGGTCGGTGCGCTGGTGGGCGGCACCACGCTGCTCGTCTCGCGCGGGCAATCCGGCGGAAAGATTCCCTACGGACCCTATCTTGCCCTCGGCGCGGCGCTCTGGCTGGTGTGCGGGCCGGAATTGGCGGGCTGGTATCTCGATCTGGTCCGGCCGCGTCCCTGAACCTTTTTGTTTCGCCCGCGAGACGCGTTGTATAGCTTTTCCGCTGCCTGATGGCCGATTCCAAGAAGAAGATCCCGTTTCCGCAGCTCGTTCGCCAGCTTTGGCGACCGTATCTCTCGCTGGCTGCCTACCTGCATCCCTACCGTGCGCGTTTTGCGATGGGGCTGGGGTTCGGCGTGCTCGCGGGGCTGCTGAATGGCGTGTTTCCGCTGGTCATCAAGTTCGTCGGGGACAAGGCGTTTCCCGAGGGCGGCTTCGACATGGGAAAGGCGAACCCTCTCGCCGCGGCCGATGGCGGACCGAGCATGCACGAGGTGGGTGACTTCGTGTGGGTGATCCTGCTCATCCCGCTCGCCATCATTGCGCGTGGAATCTTTTCCTACCTTAACTCCTACTGCATGGCGTGGGTGAGCTTTCGCGTGTTGCGCGATCTGCGCAGCCAGCTGTTCGCGCACATCACTTCGCAGTCGCTCGACTTCTTCAATCGCGCAAAAACCGGCAAGCTCATCTCGCGCGTGCTCAATGACACACGCATGGCGCAGAACGCGTTGATGTCGATCGCGGGCGATCTGGTGAAGGATCCCATTGCGGTGATCTCCGGCGTCGCCGCGCTGGTCTGGATCGACTGGCGGTTCAGTCTCACGACGCTCGTCCTTTTCCCGATCTGCATTCTGCCGGTCGTGATTTTCGGACGGAAGGTGCGCAAGGCCGGCAAGGCCGAGGAAAACGAGGCCGGCCAGATGGCGGTGATCCTGCAGGAGACGTTTGCGGGCATCCGCGTCATCAAATCCTTCGCCCGCGAGGGATATCAGGCCGAGCAATTCAATCGCTCCAGCACGGTGCAGTGCCAGAACAGCATGCGCGTGCGCAAGAGCATCGATATCGTCCAGCCCTTGATCGAGTCGGTCTCCGCGATCGGCGTGGTCTTTGCCCTGATCTACGTCATTTACTTCGACATCAGTTTCATGAAGTTCGCGGCTTTGTGCGCGGGCATCTTCCTGCTCTACAACCCGGTGAAGGCGCTCAGCAGAATTCCGATGCTCATGCAGAAGTGCCTGGCCTCCTCGACCTACATCTTCGAGATCATGGCGACCAAGCCGACGATTGCTGACGCGCCCGACGCCGTGGAGATCAAGAGCGCCCGCGGCGAGATCGAGTTCGACGACGTGACCTTCGGCTACGGTCCCGACAAGATGGCGGTGCGAAATGTTTCGCTGACCATCGAGGCCGGGAAACAATACGCGCTGGTGGGCGCCAGCGGGGCGGGGAAGACAACGATGCTCGCGCTGCTGCTGCGTTTCTACGATCCGCAGTCGGGAGTAATCCGGCTCGACGGGCGCGACATTCGCACGATCACCCAGCAGTCACTTCGCGAGCAGATTGGCATCGTGACGCAGGAGAGTTTTCTCTTCCACGACACGATCTACGAGAACATCCGTTACGGCCGGCTCGACGCAACGCGGGAGGAAATCGAAGCGGCGGCGAAACTCGCGTATGCGCACGACTTCATCATGGCGCAGCCGAAGGGCTACGACACGATTGTCGGCGACAAGGGAAGTCTTCTTTCCGGCGGCCAGCAGCAGCGGCTCGCGATCGCCCGCGCGTTGCTCAAGAACGCGCCGATTCTTCTTCTCGACGAGGCGACCTCCGCGCTCGACAGCGAGAGCGAACGCATCATTCAGGCCGCGCTCGAGCGGCTTGCCGAGGGGCGCACGGTGATCGCCATTGCGCATCGTCTTTCCACGATTCTCAAATCCGACCAGATCGTCGTCATGGACGAAGGGCGGATTGTCGAGATCGGCACCCATCGGGAACTGCTCGAAAAGAGCGGCCTCTACCGCCGCCTCTACGAGATTCAGTTCCAGCACGAAGAAGCCGCCGTCGCGGCTTGAACCCCAACCATTCATGAAGATCCAGCGAGCACTCATCTCCGTTTCCGACAAGACCGGCCTCGTCGATTTTGCACGTGGCATCGCGGAACTCGGCGTCGAAATCATTTCCACCGGCGGCACCGCCAAGGCCCTGCAAAAGGCCGGCCTTTCCGTGATCGAGATTTCCGATTTCACGGGATCGCCGGAAATTCTCGACGGCCGCGTGAAGACGCTGCATCCGAAGGTGCACGGCGGATTGCTTTACCTGCGTGACAACAAGGAGCACGTCGCGACTGCGAAGGAGCACGATATCCGCCCGATCGATCTCGTCGTGGTGAACCTGTATCCGTTCGAGGCGACCATCGCGAAGGAAGGTGTCACTCTCGCGGAGGCCATCGAGAACATCGACATCGGCGGGCCTTCGATGATTCGCAGCGCCGCGAAGAACTACCAGTCCGTCACGGTGGTGACCGATCCCGCCGACTACGAATCGGTGCTTGAAGCCATGAAGGAAGGCGAGGGTGCCACGACGCTGAAGCTGCGCGAAAAGCTGGCGGTGAAGGCGTTCGCGACCACCTCGTCCTACGATCGCGCGATCGCAAACTACCTCGGCTGCGAGCAGGAGAGCTGCGGGCAATTTTCGCGGACCGTTCCGCTGGCGCAGCGGCTTCGCTACGGCGAAAATCCGCACCAGAGCGCCGAGCTCTACGGCGACTTCGGCGACTATTTCGAGAAGCTGCAGGGCAAGGAGCTTTCCTACAACAACATCCTCGATATCACCGCCGCGACGAACCTCATCGCGGAATTTGCGAAGCCAACCGTCGCGATCCTTAAGCACACGAATCCCTGCGGCGTGGCGACGGACCCCGACCTCAAGGCCGCATGGGAAAAGGCATTCGCGACGGACAAGCAGGCGCCGTTTGGGGGAATCATCATCACGAACCGCCCGGTGACCTCCGCGCTCGCGAAGGCGATCAGCGAGATTTTCAGCGAGGTGATCATTGCGCCCGATTTCGACTCCGACGCGCGCGCGCTGTTGCAGAAGAAGAAGAATCTTCGCCTCATGCGGCTGCTGAAGATGCCGGATGGAAACACGCGCGATGTCCGTTCGGTGCTCGGCGGCCTGCTCGTGCAGGACAGCGACAGCGCCGACATCGAAGAGCTCGAACACAAGGTCGTCTCGAAGCGTCCGCCGACGAAGGCCGAACTGGAGGCGATGGAGTTCGGCTGGAAGGTCGTGAAGCACGTGAAGTCCAACGCGATTGTCTATGCGGCGGCGGACCGCACGCTCGGCATTGGCGCAGGCCAGATGTCGCGCGTCGATTCCTCCCGGATCGCGGTCTGGAAGGCGAAAGAGGCCGGATTGTCCCTCAAGGGCAGCGCGGTCTGCAGTGACGCATTTTTCCCATTCCCCGATGGATTGATCGCCGCCGCCGAGGCCGGCGCGACGGCTGCGATTCAGCCGGGTGGCAGTGTTCGCGATGAGGAAGTGATCAAGGCCGCGGACGAAGCCGGTGTCGCGATGGTCTTCACCGGAATCCGGCATTTCCGGCATTGATGAATCACGTCATCTCATCGCGACCGGCCTTTCCAAGGTCGGGAAAGCGGTGAAGATGATGAGGAAGAAGACGTAATTTCATGATTCATCTTGGTGTAAACATCGACCATGTCGCCACGCTTCGGCAGGCGCGCTATCGGGCCATGCCCGAGTCTCCAAATGCCGAACCCGACCCTGTGGCGGCGGCTCTCGCCGCCGAGCGCGGCGGCGCGTCGGGCATCACCGCGCACCTTCGGGCCGACCGCCGGCACATACAGGACGAGGACATTTTCCGGCTCTGCGAAGAGATCGACACGAAGCTGAATTTCGAGATGGGCAACACGTCCGAGATCGTGGCGATCGCTCTCAAGGTCGCGCCTGCGGACGCCTGCATCGTTCCGGAAAACCGCGAGGAGGTCACCACCGAGGGGGGTCTTGACTGCGTGGGCAACGAGGCCGCGTTGCGCGAAACCATTGCGCGATTGAAGGACATCGGCACGCGCGTGAGTCTTTTTGTGGACCCGGAGAGGGAACAGATCGAATGCGCGGCGCGGCTTTCGGCGGACTTTGTCGAACTGCACACGGGCGCGTTTGCGAACGCGCAGGGCGGCGCGCAGGATGACGAGCTGCTCCGGCTCATCGCGGGCGCGGAACTCGCGCATTCGCTCGATCTCGGCGTCAACGCCGGGCACGGAATCAATTACACGAACGTCGAGAAGGTGCTGCGAATCCCGCACCTTCACGAGCTGAACATCGGGCATTCCATCGTTTCGCGGGCCATGGCGGTGGGCATGGAGCAGGCGACGCGGGAGATGGTCAAACGGCTCACGCGATGAGCGATTTCGATCGTTGGCTTGGTGAACAGCTTGCCGCGATCGAATCGCAGAATCTCCGCCGCCGATTGCGACGCATCGATTCCCCGCAAGGGATTGTGATCGAGTCGGAGGGGCGTCAGCTCGTCAACTTCTCGTCGAACGACTACCTCGGACTCGCGAACGACCCGCGACTCCGCGCGGCCGCGGCCGCCGCGATCGAGCGCTTCGGTGCGGGGTCGGGCTCGGCGCGATTGATTTGCGGAAACCTCGCTCCCCACGCCGAACTCGAGGAGGCGCTCGCGAGGTTCAAGCGCACGGAGGCGGCGCTCAGTTTTGCCAGTGGCTACGCGGCGGCGCTGGGAACCATTCCCGCACTGGTGGGGAAGGGGGATGTCGTCATTCTCGACAAGCTCAGTCACGCGTGTCTGGTCGATGGCGCGCGACTCAGCGAGGCGACGATTCGCGTCTTTCCGCACAACCACCTCGACAAGCTCGAACGTCTGCTTGCCTGGGCGCGGGAATCGCAGCCGCAGGCGCGCGTGCTGGTGGTGACGGAAAGCGTCTTCAGCATGGATGGCGACCGCGCGCCATTGCGGGAGATTGTCGAGTTGAAGGAGCGTTTCGGCGCGTGGCTGTTTCTCGACGAGGCGCACGCAGCGGGCGTGATCGGACCGAATGGACGCGGACTTGCCGCCGAACTCGGTGTCGCCGATCGCGTGGATGTGCAAATGGCGACGCTCGGGAAGGCGCTTGGCGCTTCGGGTGGAGCGATCTGCGGCAGCGCCCGGCTCATCGACTTTCTCGTGAACCGCGCCCGCAGTTTCATCTTCTCCACGGCCCCGCCGCCATCCGCCGCTGCCGCAGCGGTCGAAGCGGTGCGGTTGCTGGAAACCGGAGAAATGGAGGGGGCGCGGGACGCTCTCTGGCGGAACATCCGCTTGCTGGCATCAGCGGTCGGCGAAAGCGATCCGCAAAGCGCCATTCTTCCGGTGGAGATCGGCGACGAAGAGAAAGCGGTGCGGATTGCCGCACGGCTGACGGACCAGGGATTTCAGGTCGGCGCGGTCCGCTATCCAACGGTGCCCAAGGGGCGCGCCCGGCTGCGTGCTGTGGCGACTTCCGTGCATTCTAATGCGCAAATTGAACAATTTTCTATCGCGTTGGATGGTGCGCAAAAAATATAAAAATATTCGTTCTCCATTGGTTAACTGGAAGGCTTGTTTATTTCTGGTGTCGTTGTTTACGCAAAACACAAAAAATTGATTGACCTTGCGGGGTGAGACTTCTAATCAGCGGCTAAACGACCCCCGCTGAAAATGAATATTCGCTCCCCCCGCAGCCTCCTTCTCCAAGGCCCAGTCGCGTCATCCTTACCCCGGCGTGTAAAGACGCTGTTCTGCGTTTTCGCAGCAAGCACTTTTGGCGTCGCGCCGCTCGAGGCGGCCTGGACGCTTTACCAAAATTTCGACGCCCTTCCGGTCGGCTATGACATTGCCGACAACTCGAACCCCAACGAAAACTTCACCGTCGCGACGCAGGACATCGGCGCCGGCAATTCCGGTGCACGCTATGGCGGCTACACGGTGATCTCCGACCCGACCAACGCGGGCAACAAGCTGCTCGAGCTGGACGCGGTGGGATATGCCTTTACGGGGCAGATCGTGGACGCTTCGACGGGGACGGCCAATCCCATCGTGAATCTGCAGACCGGCACGTTGTTCTACCGCGTTTATCGGGAGTCGGTGAACAACACGCCCGACATCAATTTCGGCGGTGCCGATATCGGCACGGTGACCGACAACACGAACAACGCGGCGAACTACCAGTCGCAGCTGAATGTTTCCGGCGGCAGCGTCATGGCTGGAACGACGGACATTCTCCGGCCGCGGAACGGCGGTGGCACGGTGGATACCGGAGTCCACTGGACCGCGGGCACGTGGTTCGGGATTTTCCAGGTTATCGACACTGCGACGAACACCACGCAGTTCTATTATCAAGGCGAGAGCGACCCGGCGCCGATTCTGCTGACCGGTCCCGGCGGCTCGCCGAGCAACATGGCGTTTCGCAACGGTGGGTCCCGTCCCTCGACGGACATTGGTTACTTCCTTGCGGTGAATGGTCTGCCGGGTGGCGGAGTGAACGATACCTTCTACATCGACGACATCTACGTCGATGCAACGAGTGCCAACCTGGTGAGTCCCGTGCCGATCAGCTCGGTGCCGGAACCCACGGTCGCTGGCGTTGCGTTCGCCGCGCTCTGTGGAGTGGCGCTGATTGGGCGCCGTCGTCGTTCCTGCTGATCCTGCGCCGCTGCCTTGGTGACGCAAATCTCCCTCGACCAAAAGAGCAATCATCATGCGCTTACTGACCTTCTTCCCTGACGGCGGGACCACGGGCTGGGCTCTGGCAATCCTCCTGAGCCTGTCAACGGCCGCGCACGCCGACTTCGTCCTGTATCAAAACTTCGACGACCTGCCGGTTGGTTACGATCTCGCCGACGACACGAGTCCGAACGAGAACTTCTCGGTTGCGGTGCAGGAGATCGCGAATCCCGCCGCACGTTACGGCAACTATACCGTGATCGCCGACCCGACACGTCCGGGCAACAACGTGTTGTCGCTCGACGCGGTGGGTTACGCGTTCACCGGACAGTTCGTCGAAGCAGCCACCGGCACGCCCATGTCAATTGCCAATCTCACGACGGGCACGTTGTTTTACCGGATCTACCGGGTGTCGTTGAGCGACACGCCCGACGTCAACTTCGGCGGCGCCGATCTGGGCACGCTCACGGACAACGTGAACAACGCGGCGAATTACCAGTCGCAGCTCAACGTCTCCGGGGGCAGCATCGTGGCCGGAACGACGGACGTTTTTCGCCCACGCAACGGCGGCGGCACGGTGGACACCGGCGTGCATTGGACCTCGGGCACGTGGTCCGGGATTTATCAGGTCATCGATACGCAGACGAACACCTCCCTGTTCTACTACCAGGGCGAGAGCGATCCGGAGCCGATTTTGCTGACCGGTCCTGACGGCGCGCCCAGCAACATGGCGTTTCGCAATGGCGGTTCCCGTCCTTCGACGGACATCGGTTACTTCCTTGTCGTCAATGGGCTGCCGGGCACCGGCGCGAACGACATTTTCTACCTCGATGACATCTATCTCGACGCCTCGAACATCAACCTTGTGGCTCCGGTGGCCATTCCCGAGCCGGACGTTCGCGCCTTGCTGGTGGCGGCTCTTGCGGGCGGGGTCGCGTTGACCCTTCGACGAAGATTCGCGCGACGATGAATTGATTTACCGAGCCTCGGGCGGGACGGCTTTGGGCGTCTGTCCCCCCGGGGCGGAGAGCTGTGCACTTCCTTCTTTTCCTGAAACCCCAAAACGACACCAGGACAGAGACGTTCCATGTGGAGTGTGGAGGCCCTGGTGCGTCCAGGAATCGCGGGAGCGGGCACCTTGTTGGGGGTGGGCCCGCTCCCGCATTCCGCGCTTTTTGTGATTTATGATGATTCGTGTTCCTTCCTTCGCTTTGCGGGCGGTATTTGCGGCGCTTCTGCTTTCCACCACTGCTCAGGCAAAGACCGCCACCACCGTCGATCTATCGGGCTACGAGTCAGGCGGGCCGATCGCTGTGGAAAATCCGGATCCCGATACGCTCGTGGTGACGTGGCCGGACAATGCCGGCGACGAGTTTCGTATCGCGTTCAATCTCGAGGCGGGGCAGCCGCTTCTTCGCAGCATCGCCGCGAAGTCGGGTGGGGGGGAATTCAAGAATGTCGCGCAGGATGTTGATCCGCGTTACCGCGTGACGCTCGGCAATCGCGTGCCAAAGACGAGCGCACCTTACATTTTCTTCGAACGGGTGGATGCGAATCAGCCGCCTCCCGTCGCGCACCTCTCGCAGCTCGACACCACCTCGGTGCGCGTCGAGAGCGAGAGCGACTCGCGCGTGAAGATCGTCTTCGCACCGCTGCGGGTGAACGGCTACCAGGGCGAGCTGGCATGCACGGTTTACGCCGGCAGTCCGATGGTGCAGTTCGAAGCGTCAATGACCGTGACCGACCCGTGGGTGGCCTACATCTTCGACGCACTCGTTTTCGGCGACCTTCAATCGATCGCATATCGCGATCAAAACGGAGAGTTTCAAGTCCGCACCAAAGCGCAGATTGGCGCGACCGCGCCCGGCACCGAGGCGGCGATCGCCGCGCGACATCGCACGATGATGGCCCGCTTCCCGGCGGGCAACGGGACGCTCGCCGTGATGGCGCCGCCGCACACGGCGATGTATCCCACCGACTTCAGCAACAACTTCGGCTACCTGCAGGCGGGAAAGACGTTTTTCGGCACGCGAATGTCGCCGAGTGCGGATCTGCGTTACCGGCCATGGGTCGATGCGCCCAAGGGCGCCACGCAGAGGATGGATTTTTTCCTGCTGATTGGGACGGGGACTCCGCAGCAGACGCTCGACCGTGTGCTGACCTACACGAACGGGGACTTCTACAAGCCGGTCGATGGCCACTACAAGTTGGTCATCCATTTCCATCCGGAGATGGTGATGGAGTGGCGATCGCGGCGGCGGGATCTCTTCACGCCGTTCAAGCAGGCCATGAAGGCGCTCGGCGTGCAGATCGCAAACGTTCAGGAATTTCACGGTCCGGGGAATCCGTTCAACAACACGGAGCCGCGGCTCTCGCAGTTGCGCGACATGTTCGAGCTTTGCGCGCAGCACTCGGACGATGAGTTCCTGTTTCTGCCGAGCGAGGAATACAACAACTTCTTCGGCGGACACTGGTCCTACATGTTCCCGAAGCCCGTCTATTTTACCGGCTGGCCGGGGCAGGGGGGACGCACCTACCGGCAGACCAATGTCGTGTCCGATGGTGTGACGTATCCAGTGGTGTATCAAGTCGGTGACTCCTCGGGCATGCTGCAACTCCTCCGGGACGAGGGTGGCATCGCGTGGAGCTCGCATCCGCGGGTGAAAGGCTCACGCTTCGAACCGGACAGTTACGTGGACACCGATTTTTACCACGATCCGCTTTTCCAAACCGGAGGGTGGAAGGCGATGCCGATGGACTTTTCGAAGGACCGCCTCGGCTACCGGTCGTTCGAGCTGATGGACGACACGGCGCAGTGGGGCTATCGCAAATATCAATTCGGCGAAACCGACACGTTCGAGGCGCATCCGAATCACGAACTCTACACGCACCTCAACGTCAACTACGTGCAGCTGCCCGGGATGCCGCCGAAGGATGACTGGAGCACGGTGGTCGATGCGTTGAAGAACGGACGATACTTTACGACGACGGGAGAGGTGCTCATTCACTCGTGGGATGTCACGGAGAATGGCGTCTCCGCCGACGTGGAATGGTATTTCCCGCCGGCTTTCGCCGAGATCACCTGGGGCAACGACGACGGCGTCCACAAAGTGAAGAAGTCGCTCGTGGATCTTCGCGAATTCGGCCGTGGGACAATCGAGATCGATGCAGACCTCTCCGATGCGAAATGGGTGCGATTCGAATTCTGGGACGTCGCGAGAAACGGCGCCTTCACCCAGCCGCACTGGCTGGTCGAGCCGGCGAATCCGCCGCTGGTCGCCGGACGCGTCACGGGCTTCACGCTCTTCGACGCGGATACCGACGCACCAATTTATGGGTATGATCCGATCCCGCAGAATGCCGTGCTCGATCGGTCGAAGCTGCCGGCGAATCTCGCGCTCCGGGCGAACACGAGCCCGTGGGTCGTCAGTCGCGTGGTGCTGAATCTCGACGGCAGGACGGTCGCCGAAACGAACTGGCCCTACACCGTCGCACCGACCTCGGACGCGCCTGGCGTCGGCGACAGCCCGGGATACGACTACGCGCCGGTCGAGCTTGCATCCGGCTCTCACACGCTCACGGCAACGCCCTACCAAAACTCCACGGCAGGCGAAGCGCTCACGCTGAACTTCACGGTCACCGGCACGCCACCGCCGGCCGTTCCCGCAGGGCTTTCCGCAACCTCCGACAATCGCAGTGTCACGTTGAAATGGACAGCGGCCACCGGGGCCTCAAGCTACACGATCAAGCGCTCCCTCACTGCGGGCGGGCCATACGAAACGGTGGGCACCACGGAAGGAACGAGCTACACGGACGACGGACTCACCAACGGCACGTCGTATTATTACGTGGTCGCCGCAGTGGGGTCTTCGGAGAGCGCGAATTCGTCGGAGGTCGTCGCGACTCCCGGCTGGACGGATGTGCTCATCGAGCATTTCACGCAGGGCGTCGAGGCTGGCGCGGACACGCCGATCGGCTCGGCGACCGGCTGGCGGGCGCTTGGGAAATCCTCGGGAGGCGCGGTGGTCGATTACACTTCGAGCATTCCCGTGCCGCTCAATTCGCCGAACATTGCCAACAACAACGCCGGCGCTGCGGGCACGCCCGGTTACCTCGTGATGGGGCTGAACACCGTGGTGAACCCCGTGCTCGCTTGGGTGGAGGTCGGTGACGCACTGGACAAGTCCGCGTTGGCAGGGGTGTCTTTTTACACGCGAAATGGCTCGCCATCGAACACGACGCGGGTGGCCGTCCGGATCGGCGATTCCTGGTATGTCTCGGCGCAGACGTTCTCCGACTCGAGCGGCAACAGCGTCTGGACCCCGCAGGACTTTGTGTTCGACGGAACCCCGGCCGCGTGGCGCACGCTCGACGCGTCCACGCTTGCGGTTGGCGATGCGCCGTCCGCACCGCTCTCCGCGACGGAGGTCGATGCCGTCGGCGTCTTCGCGTCGATCGTTGGCGAGAAGGTCCGCATCGACGAGTTTCGCATCATCGCCACGCCGCTCACGGCCTTTCAGCTCTGGCAGATCGAGCACTACGGCAGCATCGACAACCCGGCCGCGGCGCCGGATGCGGTTCCGGGCGGTGATGGGCTGACAAACCTCGCCCGCTACGCATTGAATCTCGGCCCTACGGATCCCGCCATTGTCGGGATTCCAATTGCCGAGCGCATCGAGACGGGCGGGCAGGACTACCTCGCTCTGGCCTACACGGCTCGTGAAAACGCACCCGACGTCGAGTATCGCGTGGAGGTATCGAGCGAGTTGAAGACGTGGCAGTCCGGGCCTGGATTCACGACGGTTGTCGGCGCGACTCCGTCTGGTGACGGCCTGCAGCGGGTGTGTGTGCGCGACAACGTTCCGATGCAGGATGCGTTGAGCCGTTTCATCCGGCTGCGGATCCTCATGGATGCCAACTGAGTCGCGCTCGGGCGTGACTACGCAGCGACAAGCTCGGCTGCGGCGCTCTTGTGGCGATGTGCCGCGGGATTGATCTTGCGCCGGTAGGCGAGGGGGCGCAGGCCGGTCTGCTCGCGAAAGACGATGCAAAAGCGCGTCGTGCTGTTGAACCCGCAGCGTGCGGCGATTCGTTGAACGGGATCCATCGTTCCCGCGAGAAGCTTCTTCGCGTGCTCGATGCGCTGGCGACGAATCTCGACGAGTGGTGAACGGCCGAGCACTTCCTGAAAGCGGAGTTCCAGCGTGCGGCGTGACGCGCCGACATGCTTCTGAATGTCGAGCACGGTGAAGTGCCGCTCGATGTTTTCCGTGATGAAGACAAGCGCGCGGGAGATGACGTCGTCGTCGACGCGATGAATCTGCGTGGACTGGCGCGGAACGAGCTCAATGTTCGAGAACGCACGCACGCCGGGTTCCGGTCGCTGGCCGTGCATCCATTCGTGAAGAAGCCGGGCGGCTTCCCAGCCGATCTCGGCAACGGGAGCGCGAATGGTCGAGAGCGGAGGAAACACCGTCTGGCAATAGCGGTGAATGTCGTCCACGCCTAGAAGGGCGACATCTTCGGGAATGCGCAGCTGCATTTGAATGCACGCCAGCGCGATGAGGTGCGCGAGCTGGTCGTTCGCGGCCATGAGCGCGATCGGACGTGGCAGACCGAGCAGCCATTTGGCAAACGGACCGGACGTCGCCTCCCGGCCGTATGGGTTCATCGGCTCGGTGCCGGGAACGAAGGGCGGAAAATCGAAATGATGCGGTGAGTGGCCGCGGTTTCGGATTTCCTCGAGGAAGGCGTCACGGCGATGCTCGGAAAAGACGGTGTCTTGATATCCCACGAAGCCATAGGAAATCGCGTGGGTATCCAGCAAATGATGGGCGCCGGTGCGTCCGATCAACGGGTGGTCACCAATGAGAACGGGATGCCGGTCGGGCCGTGCCTCGGAAATGCCCACAAACACGCATGGGGTGTCCAGTGCAGCGATCTCCTCGATGGGCAGCGGACTCGAAACACGCGCAACGATCATGCCGTCGGGCTTCAGGTGCTCGACGATCTCGAGCAGCTGCTCCCCGTTGTTGGTGGGGCAGATCAGCCAAGGTTCGGTTTGCTTCGTGAAGGCCGTAATGCCGTCGAGAAGTGGGACGCCGAGCGGAGTGTCGTCTGTCGCCGCCACCAGCACTCTCTTGATCCGCCGCTTTGCCATGCGCGAATCGTTAAAGAGTTTGCGGAAAATTTCAATTCAAGGATTGAAGCAACGAATGGCGGGGGACGCTCCTTTTGATTGCACAAGCACTTTGAAAGCGGAGCCCGCGCCGGTGTGCTCGGCGAGCTGGGCATCATGAAGGCCGGTCGAGCGCGGGATTCCGTAGGACCGGAGAAACTGCGATTGATCGACGAGGGCGTCGGTGGACCAGCCGCAGCGCTCGGTCCACGCGCGGAGGTCCGAGAAATTCACGTCACACGTGAGGTCCTGCTTGCCGAAGCGATGGTAAACCTCGAGCCTCTCCACGCGCTGATGGTGAAAGTAGCCGCGCAGCGTTCCGCGCGGGCGGCGGTGATAGAGGGTGGGCATCGTGTCGCCGTAATCGATGGTCAGCAGCCGCGCGCTACACACCGCGGGAGCCCAGGTCGCGAACCACTCCGCGACCGCGGGCTGCACTTCCACGCGCTGGCCTTCCGGGGCGTCCTCCGCGAACCCGGAGCTGGCAACGGGCGGACGGTCGAAAAGTTCCTCGGTCACGCGGGTGCCGGTGATGCGAACGCCGACCTCGAACCACCGGTCCCTGCGCCGTTCGTAGAGTCGGCACGGGAACGCGTCCACAAGTTCGTTGGAGAAGATGAGCGCGGTTCCCTCGCAATCGTTGAGGGCATCGACCATGGAATCGTGCCACTTCACGCGAAACTGGGGCAGGGCGCGGCGCTGCTCCTCGCGCAGCACGGGGGAGGTCTCCACAATGTGATAGGTGAGGCCGCGCCGGCGCAACAGGCCGAGACGCCGCAGAATCGTGCGTGCGAGTTCCCCACTGCCCGCACCCGCCTCGATGAGATGCCAGCGCCCCCTCGCGAGCGGGAGCTTTTGTTCCCACGCCCAACGCGCGATGGCGGTGCCCAGGCTTTCGCCGAGGCTTGCCGAGGTCGCAAAATCTCCGCGGCGACCGACCCCGCGAATGTTCTTCGAATAGTAGCCGAACTCCGGGTGGAAGAGCGCTTCCTGCATGTAGCGCTCGACCGGAATCACCCCGCCGCATTCCCGTTGAGTCGCCTCGAGAAACTCCAGCAGCGCCTGGCTCAAAACTTCAACGTGTGGAGTGCCCGGGTGACCAGCGCGGTGAACTCGACCGCGTTGGTGAGCAATTCCCTGGCGAATCCCACGAGCGTGATTCCCGGTGAGGCAATGATGAGAAACACCGAGAGAATCGCGAGATTCAGCAGATAGATGATCGTCAGCGAATAAAACGTGCCGCCGTAGGTGAGGTCGGATTGTCCGCGCGGAATCATCCAGAGCGTAAACGTGATGTGAAAGGCCCACGTCGCGCCGATGAGCATGTAAAGCAGGGGACGGAACGGGGTCATGTCCCAGAACAGGCTGGCGGCTCCGTAAATGACGATCACCAGCAGGCTGTAGATGGGAAAGAAATACGGGGCGAGTGCGATGAGCGTGTTGATGCGATCGGAGAGGACGTGCCCGCCGCGCGGAGTGACATGGAACTGGCTGACCTTGCCGCCGTGCAGGAGCACCCAAACGGCATGCGTGAGTTCATGGCCGAAGACGTAGATCCACATCGGCCGTGGCAATGCAAAGAACGCACACAGCCAGATCAGCAGCCCCAGCCCGAAGAACCAGAATTCCTCCGTTGCCCAGAACCCCTGATGAATCGTGGCGCGCGCGAATGCCGTGAAGAACGTCTGCGTGAGAACCCACGCGGGTGGCAGCAGAAAGAGGCCGACCACAAATTTCACCCAGCGCGTGGGCACGGTTGCCGGGCCGACGGCGGGTGCGACGTCCGTGCGGAGCTTCGTTTTCCTGGATTTGGCGGTGGTCCGCCGCTTCGCCTTCGCCTTGGCCACAGTTGCGTTTAGCAGAGCGATCGGGCCGCTGGCGACACTCGAATTCGCGCATGTCCGTCTTGCATCCGGCAAAAGCGGTGGGGCATAGTGCGGGCCGCCGCCAAGCCATGAAATTTCGCGCCGTTTTCTGTTCTCTTGTTTGTTTGCTGACGGCGTTGCCTGCGCACTCTGCGGTTTACCAGCGCGGTGAGCGGTTCAAGACTTCGCCGAAGAATTGGAAGAAATCGCTTTCCACCCTGTTTTACGGGCAGGAGGTGACCGGCATCACGGGCAACAAGGGCGCCGCCGGCGGCATCTTCCAGCCGATCCCGCGATTCAATTACTACGCGGATCTTTATCTGGGCGGGAAGTTCGTCCGCGACTCCGCCGTGTCGGCAAATGGGCGCCTTGTGCTGCAACGCATCAGCACGGTGCCGCCGTATGACGCGACAATCTACATCGGCCACTTCGCGCGGAAGAAGGTCGGCAACATCATTCAGGTCGTCGGCATCGCAATGACCGGATCGGGTGGTTCGGTGATCTGCGAGCCGGTCGTCGAGTTCACCGATGGCACGGCGTTTGTTGGCGAGTCATTCAGCGTGCCGGTCGCAGGGCCGTCGCGAATTCTCGAGTGGAGCTACTCGTGGAACCCGCAGGCCGGGAGGTTCGGCTACGGGCAGCTCGAAATCCAGGTCGAGAACCGGACTTCGCAACTCGATATTCCGCAACCGGGGCTGAATCTCTTCCTCGATGCGTTTGGCATTTTTCAGCCGCCCTTCAACACGGTGAACGCCGCGAGCTTCCTGCAGATGTATGTCGGCGATGTCAGCTACACGGCGTTTGTGGGCAATCCGCCTCGTTTGAAGGTGAAGGGAAAACGTCACCTGCGCACCCAGGATTCCACGGTGACAGTCCGCGGCAGGGCGAAGGTGGACCTCGGCAACAGGGTCAAGGTCGTCCGCTATCGCGTGAACCGCGATGGCAGCAAGGGGCGCTTCAAGAAAGCCGAGGGCACGGATTCCTGGAAGGCGCGGGTGCGTGTGCCAAAGGGTTCGTCGCAGATCGAGATTCTCGCGCGCAGTGACAGCGGTCTCGTGACGAAGTCGACCCGGAAGGTCACGCGGAAGTAAGCGTTTACGGCACGAAAAACCCGCCGCGGTTTCCCGGGCGGGCCTTTCGGAAAAGGGAAATCGGCGCTTTACGCGCGGCCCATGTAGCTGCCGTCGGCGGTGCTCACCTTGATGATTTCGCCTTCCTTGATGAAGAGCGGGACGTTGATCACCTTGCCGGTCTCGAGGGTGGCGGGCTTCTGCACGTTGTTCGCGCTGTCGCCTCTCACGCCTTCGGCGCTTTCGGTGACCTTGAGTTCGACGATGGACGGAAGCTCAACCTGCACGGGGCGGCCCTCGACGCTGAGGACGTTCACCTTGAGGTTTTCGACGAGGTAATCCTTTGCGTCCGCGAGCAAATCAGAGTTCAGCGTGATGGTCTCGTAGGTCTCGGGATCCATGAAATGGTAGCCCTGCGGATCGGAGTAGCTGAACTCGAGCTCCTGGCGGGTCGTCTCGACGACATCCACTTTCTCGGTGGAGGAAAACCGCACGTCGGCGGATTTGCCGGTATTGATGTAGCGGAGAATGACCTGCACGAAGGCGCGGAGGTTGCCGGGAGTGCGGTGCTGGACGTCGAGGACGATGGCCGGATTTCCGTTGTAGCGGATGGCCATGCCTTTGCGGAGATCGTTTGCGAGAGCCATGTATGAGTTTGTTGAGAGCTAGGGTGTGGAGTGTTGGTGAGTTGAGGGTTTGATGGAAAGAGAATTACAGCAGTTTGTGACGCGAGAGGTCCTGCGAGTCAACAATGCCGACGGGCCGCGAGTCGGAATCCACGACCACCAGATCGTCGATGCGGTGTGTCTGCAGCACGTGCAGCACCTCGGCGGCGAGTTTGTCGGCGGAGATCGTGATGGGGCCCGGGGTCATGAAATCCTTCACCGGTCGGGCGCCGATGTCGGGTGCCTCCGGGAAATGCCGCGCGAAGTCGCCATGGGTGAAAATGCCGAGCAGGCGCCCGTCCTTGTCCACGACAACTGCGGCGCCGGCGCGTTTTCCGGTCATGGTCTTGATGGCATCGACGACGGTTGTTCCCGGCTCCACGAGCGCGAGCTGATCGAAGCCGCGCATGATTTCGCGGACCTTGAGGAGCAGGTTGCGGCCGAGCGTGCCGCCGGGATGGAAGCGCGCAAAGGCGTCCTTGTCGAATCCGCGTGCTTCGAGAAGCACCATGGCAAGGGCATCGCCGAGTGCAAGCATCGCCGTCGTGCTCGAGGTGGGCGCGAGATTCAACGGGCAGGCCTCCTGGGAAACGGCGACGTCGAGCACGATATTGGCCGCGCGACCGAGCGAGGAGTCGGTTCTTCCCGTGATGGCAATCAGCTGAACATCGAACCGGGCGAGGGCGGGAAGGAGGTTGTTGAGTTCCTCGGTTTCGCCACTGTAGCTCAGCGCCAGCACCACATCGCCGTCGGCGACGATGCCGAGGTCGCCGTGGAGCGCGTTCAACGAATTCAACACCACGGCCGGGCTGCCGGTGCTCGTGAGCGTCGCGGCGATCTTTTCGCCGATCTGCCCCGATTTGCCGACACCCACGACGACGATCTTCTGCCGTGCATCGACCGCTTTGCGGAGCACTTCCACGGCTTTGACGAAGGATTGATCGAGGCGGCCGGCGACGGCCTGCATTTCGGAAATCTCGATTTCAAAAACCCGGCGGGCCTTGGCAAGGATGTCCATGGACCGTCCAGCCTAGGATGGAAAGGGGCGACGCTAAAGAAGATTGCGCGACTTGTCCGCGGGAGGCGACTCGCCTAGACTAAGAACCATGAAAGCATGGGCAGCAGTCCTCCTGACGTTGTTGACGCTTGGAACGGGCGCGCACGCGCAGGAGTTTGTCGCGCCGGGCGGCGTGCAGGAGGAGATGCCGGTCATTCCGGTGCCCACCGAGCCGCGACCGAGCGTGGAAGGAATCGTGGCGGAGATTTTCAACGTGAAGAAGCCGTGGCAGCTCGTTAATCCCGCAGCGCCCGCGGAATACGGCAACGGGCGCACAAACGGAACGGTCACCTACGCGGAGGAAGACGCGGGCAAGCCGAAGGGATTCATCGTTCTGGCGCTTGACTGGTAGTGATTCGGTCGTCGCGTTCTTTTGCGCGACATATCTCAAACCGGAGATGCATCACGTCCACCGGCAGATCGCCGCGGTGGGCGAGGGGTGGCGGTCGTTTGTCGTGGCCCAGAAGGTGGAGAATCTCGATGTGTTTCCGGCCCCCTTGCTGGAAGTCGTGCCGAGGTCGTTCTGGCGGTTTGTCGCACGGGCACGTGAGCGGCACGGTAGCGGGGCACCGTGGCAGATTTCAGCCGGCGAGGCCGCGCGCATCCGGGCCATCCTGACCCGCCATCGCACGCGGGTTTTGCATGTGTTCTTCGGCAACGTCGCGGTGCATCTGTTGCCGCTGCTGGAAACAGTCGATGTGCCGGTCGTGGTTTCCTTCCACGGGGCCGACGTAACCGGCGCGATTGCGACACCGGCCTACGCCGATGCCCGCCGGCGGATGTTCGCCGCCGCAAGCGCGGTTGCCTGTCGAAGTTCGGCGCTGGTCGATGCGGTGCGTGAGCTCGGCTGTCCGCCCGGGAAGCTGAGCGTGCTGCCGACCGTGTTGCCGGACCTGACCTTTCATTCCCGGGAGCTGCCGGCGGATGGCTCCTACCGCCTTGTGCAGGCGTCCCGACTCATTCCCAAGAAGGGAATCGCCACCAGTCTGCGAGCCTTTGCCAGACTTGTGCCGGAGTTTCCGAAGATGACCTTCGTAATCGCCGGCAGCGGACCGATGGAGGCGGAGTTGCGGGGCCTGGCGACGCAGCTGGGAATCGCCGGACGCGTCCATTTTGCGGGATTTCTCGGGCAGGCGGCGCTGCGGGATCTCTACGGGTCCGCCCATGTGTTTTTGCATCCGAGTGAAACGGTGGCCGGAGATACCGAAGGCGTTCCGAACAGCCTGCTCGAGGCGATGGCGACGGGCCTGCCGGTCGTGACGACGCGACACGGAGGCATTCCCGAGGTGATCACGCACGGGGAAACCGGGATGCTGTGTGAGGAAGGAAACGTCGAGGAGGTCGCCGGCGCGGTGCGTGAGTTGATTACGAATCCGGAGAGTTACGCGCGAATTGCAGCGGGAGGAGCGGAACGCGTGCGGGGGAAATTCTCGCGGGATGCCGTGAGCGCCGCGATGGCACGGCTTTACGCGTCGGTGTCCGGGAGTTGATCGCTATTTGCGCGGCTTCTCGCCGACCGGAACGACCACGACGGGAGCCGTGGCGCGTTTGAGGACCGACGTAACGACGCTGCCGGCAAACAAATGGTAGAGGGCGCCGTGGCCGTGGGAGCCGAGAATGATCATGGAGGCATTGCGTTCCTCGGCCTGACTGAGAATCTCGTCGGCGGCGAGACCGATCGTGGCCACGGTCTCCACATTGGGGACTCCCTCGGCGATCCGCTCGAGATGGGCTCGCTGCGCGTTGAGGTCCTCCTCCATCACCGGCGGCGGTGCGGTTTCGATGACGTCCATTGCCGCACCGACGGGGACGTAATTTGCGACGGGCTCCACGACATGGAGCAGCACGACTTTTGCATCGAGAGCGCCGGCCAGATCGGCGGCAAATGTGACGATCTTCTGCGAAGCGTCGCTGAAATCCACGGCGGCAAGGAGCGTCTTCATGTCCAAACTATCCCATGGAATGGCGCGGCTTGCGAGCCAATCCCGTGCTGGCATAGTGGCGAAATGGAGGATTTGTTTGCGGCGGACAATGTCGAATCAATGGCCGTGCCGGCGAATGCTCCGCTGGCGGCCCGGATGCGCCCGCGAACGCTCGACGAGATCGTCGGCCAGCAACACATCATCGGCGAGGGGAAGCTGCTGCGACGCGCGATCGAGGCGGATCGGCTTTCGTCGGTGATTTTCTTCGGTCCGCCCGGGACGGGAAAGACGAGTCTGGCGCAGGTGATCGCGGAAACGACGCGTTCCCGGTTCGAGCGGCTGAATGCGGTGGAGAGTTCGGTTGCGGATTTGCGTCGGGTGAGCGCGGCGGCGGCGACTCGGGCGAGGAATGGCGGACCGCCGACGATTTTGTTCGTCGATGAAATCCATCGTTTCAACAAATCCCAGCAGGACGTGCTGCTGCCCGATGTCGAGAGCGGCCGGTTGCGGCTGATCGGCGCGACGACGCACAATCCATTTTTCTACGTCAATTCGCCGCTCGTCTCGCGATCGCAGGTTTTCCAGCTCCAGCCGCTGACCGACGAAGACCTGCTGCAGCTCATGGAGCGCGCGGTGGGGGATCCGGAGCGGGGGTTGGGGAGGAGCTCGATTGTTCTCGATCCCGATGCCGCCCGCCACCTTGCGACGATCAGCGATGGCGATGCGCGGAAGTGTTTGAACGCCCTGGAGCTGGCCGCGATGACGACGCCCGCGTCGGAAGATGGCACGATTCACATCACGCTTGCCGTTGCCGAGGAGAGCATTCAGCGCAAGGCGATCGTTTACGATGGAGACGGTGATGCGCACTACGACACGATCAGCGCGTTCATCAAGAGCATGCGCGGCAGCGATCCGGACGCGACGATTTACTGGCTGGCGAAGATGCTCTACGCGGGTGAGGACCCGCGGTTCATCGCGCGGCGCATTGTCATCTGCGCGAGCGAGGACGTGGGACTGGCGGATTCCAACGCGTTGCTTGTCGCGACCGCCGCGGCGCATGCGGTCGAGTTTGTGGGATTGCCGGAGGCGCAGTTGAATCTCGCGCACGCGGCGCTCTACGTCGCGACCGCACCGAAGAGCAACAGCGCCACAAAGGCGATCGGAGCCGCGAGCGCGGAGGTTCGTGAGGGGCGCACCCTGGCCGTGCCGGCGCACCTGCGGGACAGCCACTACAAAGGCGCGAAGCAGCTCGGCCACGGCGCGGGCTACAAATACGCCCACGATTACGAGGGTGGATTCGTGCCGCAGGCGTATCTGCCGGAGGGGCGGATCTACTACGAGCCGACGGAGAATGGGCTCGAGAAGCGCATCAAGGAACGGCTCGAGTATTGGCGGGCGCAGTTCGAGGCGGGGAAATAAACTCGTCGCGTCGCCCGCAACGTGGTAGGGCCTCGTTGCATGAGCGACGATACCCCGATTTCTCCGTCATCGTCTCCAGCCCCCATGTCGGGTCCTTCTCCAGCACCACAACCTTCGCCCGGCAAGGTGACGGAAAGCCAGTGGGCGATCGCGATTCATTTGTCGGCGCTGCTGGCTATCTTCGGCTGTTCGTCGGTGCCCGGGCTGAACCTGATCGGCCCGCTCGCCATCTGGCTCTTCAAGCGCCCGGAGAGCGCGTATCTCGATTCGGTCGGGAAGCGGGTGCTGAATTTCCAGATTTCCTGGGCAATCTATTTGTTCGTCGCGCTGGCCGTGATCGGCATCCTGTGGTTTGTCCTTGTCGGCATTCTGCTGCTCCCGGTGCTGGGTATCGGCATGGTCGCGTGGCTCATCTTCACGATCATTGGCGCGATCAAGGAGAGCAACGGCGAGCCCTACGATTTTCCGCTCACGATCCGGTTCCTGAAGTAGGAGAGCGACGGGCGCGGAAATCCACGTTGCAAATCGGCGCGGGGTGGGGAAAATTACACGCAACTGGGGGCGTATTGGTTTCGACTGATTGTTCGGTGCCAGGCCCGCATGCCGAGGATGATTCGTTGGCCTCGTTAATCATCGGATCAAACAAAATAAACGCAGATTACGAAGATCTCGCTCTCGCGGCCTAAGTTGCCGTGACGTGTTCGGCCCGACGCCTGCTACGGTCGAATGCGATGGCAGCAGGCTGGCTGAAGGGTGGGGCGACCGCGCCCTTCGGTGAATTCGATTTCGTGGACGCTAGGCTGGGTGTGGCGTGACGGCCCGCAGCACCCGGCTGAAATCAAAGACCGCCTAAGCATGTAGAAGGTTTGCGCGACGCGCATTCAGGACAGGGGTTCGACTCCCCTCGCCTCCACCATTTTGTCTCTCCGGTGAACTCCGAGACTCACCACGAAACCCAGCTCGGCGCGCTCGACCGGAGTCGATTCCGACATTCGTAATGGCCGACAAAGTTCCGCATCCATGTCCGGGGAACGCACCCCGCAAGCTCACCGATTATCTCGCCTACCCACGGGTGTTGCTCACGTTGATTTTGTGCTCCCTCGTTTTCCTGATGCACATTGTCTACGGCATCTACGTGCTTTTCTTCTAGGCACGGGCGTATTCAAACGCGGAGTCGAAGAGCCTTCTTTCGCGATATTTCAAGGGTGTGAAAGCGGCGCAAGATAAGCTTGCAAAATACTCGGACATGCCCGATTCCTACGGCGATCCCACTTCCGTGGGCTGACCGTCTGAAAGGTGAGAGGCTCGCGTGATGTGGTTACGAAAACCATTCATTCCTCTCCCAATGGGCAACCGCCTTTACATCGCCAACGTGCCGTATCAGACCACCGAATCCGAGCTTGAGCGGCATTTCCAGCAGTGCGGAACGGTCTCCTCCGTGCAGATCGTCAAGGACCGCGAAACCAATCGTTCCCGTGGATTCGGATTCATCACGATGGGCACGGACGCCGAAGCGCAGGCTGCCATCGAGCAGCTCAACGGCAAGCCCGTGGATGGCCGGGAGCTTCGCGTGAGCGAGGCGCGGCCGCGTGAGGATCGCCCGCAGCAGAAGCGGTTTGCGTCCCGTAGCAACGGAGACCATCGCAACGGCGACCGCAACCGTTACTGATTTCCCCCCGCAGCCGCTGGAGAGGCGCCGCCTTCTACCAGAGGAGGACGGCGCAGAGCAGGGTGGCCGCACCGTAGGCGACGCCGGCGAGTGCGGCGGTTCGCACCCGTTTTTGCGAGGCCACGAGCCACGCAATAATGTCGCGCAGCAGATACGGCATGCCGACGAGGAACAAGCCGGCGAAAATCCACGCGTAGGCGAGGGTAACGAGAATCAACCGTGATGTCTCGGGGCGCATGAATGCGGCTTCGATGAGCGGGTCCGCTGCGAGGAGCGCGAGAATGCCGAGCGAGCGAACCGCGAGGAATTCGTCGACATAGAGCCACGTCAGCACGGTGCCGACCGGAACGCCGATGATGAGAAACTTCCGGAGCGGCGTAAACTCACCGAGGTCCATGGTTGAGACCAGCCAGAACGCCCACACCGCCGCGATCGCGAGCAGGATCGTGCCCCACAGCCGGGACCGGGGAAAGCTGCGCAGGAAGCCGGTCGTTGGCCCGGGAGCAACCAGCGCGATGGCGTGGGCGAAGATCAACGCGAGGCCGACAACAACGCCGACGAGTTGAAGCGGGAACGGGTAAATCATGGTTGCGGCGAGGCGTTGGAAGCCGCCTGTTTAACCACAGATTTCCGCGTGCGGGAATTGGAACCTTTCGCTTTTTCCCAAACCCTCGTGCGCAGCGCGGTCGTGGCCGCCTCGACCTCCGCCTGCTTTTTGCTGCGGCCGACGCCGCGAGCCAGCTCCATGTTTTCCCACACGACCCGGCATTCGAAATGTTTCTGGTGCTCGGGTCCCGTCTGGGAAACGACTTCGTAGAGCGGTGCGCTTGGAGCGATGGATTGCAGCAACTCCTGGAGGCGGCCTTTCGGATTGATCTCGTCCGGTTCGCGCGTGATCTGACGGAAATCCGCCGCGGTTTCCCGCAGGATGAAGTCGCGGGTGATCTCGTAGCCGCCGTCGAGATACATGGCGCCGATCAAGGCCTCCAGCGCGTCGGCGAGCGTCGAGGCTCGGGTGCGGCCGCCGCTGGCGTCCTCGCCGCGACCCATCATGAGATGGGCGCCGAGGCCGATTTCCATCGCATGGGTTTTCAACCCGGCCCGGGAAACGATGCGCGTGCGCAGCTTGGTCAGACGGCCTTCGCTGAAGTCGGGAAACAAATGGTAGAGGTGCTCGGTCACGACGAGCTGCAGGACGGCGTCCCCAAGGAATTCGAGGCGTTGATTGTCGAACGGATAGTTCTTCCGCTCCAGGGAAATGCTGGAGTGGGTAAGAGCCTCGGCAAGCAGGAGTGAATTCCGGAATTTGTAGCCAATCCTCTCTTCCAGCGGATTCATCAGGGATTGAGGAATGGGATTTTTTGCAAGCATGTATACGTAAACCCAGATCGTTGCGGGGCGAGACCCCGTTCGGAGTTGAGGAAATCTAGCGGAAAACGCCCGGGATTTGGAAAAAATTTCTCACCACGATTGTTTTGCGCATGCCGGGCCGGCGTCGGTCGGCTCGATGATGGGTGGCGGGCGAGGGGATGGTTTTCGACTGATCGCGACTTGAGGAAGGAGCGGGAATCCGGAAAACTCCCGCGACCCTGAATCCCCCTTGGGGTTCTGTCTTGGTAAACGCCCCCTCATTCCGTAACCCCCATGTCTCGAGCACCCCTTCTGCTGTTTTCCCTCGCCGCAGCCACTTCACTTTTCGCGGAGACGGTTCCTCTTGGTGAGCTGGATCTCTCCCGCGCCATCCAGGGGTGGAGGAAGCCAAAGGCGGACAAATCCGTGGATGGCGGAACGCTCACGATTGGCGGCGAAACGTATGAGCGGGGATTTGGCACGCACGCGAACTCGGAGCTTTTGATTCAACTCGACGGACGAGCCGCGACCTTCACCGCGAAGGTCGGACTCGACGACGAAACCCTGCCCGACCGTGGCAGCGCCGAGTTTTTCGTCGCGGTGGACGACAAGCCGGTGTGGAGCTCCGGAGTGATGCGGACCGGCGACGCCGCGAAATCGGTGAGCGTGGATCTCACGGGAGCAAAGAAGCTGCTCCTGTTCGTCACCGACGCCGGAGATGGGAACGAGTTCGACCATGCCAATTGGGTCGATGCGATGATTGCGTATCAGGGCGCGCGGCCGGAGTCCGCGGCTTTTCCCGTGGAGGAGCGATACATCCTCACCCCGCCTGCGGGGCCGGCGCCGCGGATCAATGGCGCGAAAGTTTATGGTGCGCGTCCGGGTTCGCCGATTCTCTACAAGATCGCGGCGAGCGGCGAGAAGCCGATGAAATACGCGGCGAGTCCGCTGCCGGAGGGCGTGTCGGTGGATCCCGACAGCGGCATTCTCACGGGCCGCGTGGAAAAGCCGGGCACGTATACGATGACCGTCACGGCGGCCAATGCCCACGGCGAGGCTTCGCGGGAGTTTCGTCTGGTCATCGGCGACACGCTTGCGCTCACCCCGCCGATGGGCTGGAACAGCTGGAACGTTTTCGGCACCCAGGTGAGCCAGGAAAAGGTGCTCGCCGCCGCCGAGGCGATGGTCGAGACCGGCCTCATCGATTACGGCTGGTCGTTCATCAACATCGACGACGCGTGGACGAACGCACCGGCGAGTGATTCGCCGCTCATCTCCGGCCCAAGTCGTCATGAGGACGGCACGATTGTCGTGAACAAGAAATTCCCGGACATGAAGGCGCTCGTGGATGCGATTCATGCAAAGGGGTTGAAGGCGGGCCTCTACTCGTCGCCGGGGCCGCTGACTTGCGGAGGCTTCGTCGGCAGCTTCGGGTTCGAGCAGGAGGATGCGCAGCAATACGCGGAGTGGGGATTCGATTACCTCAAATACGACTGGTGCGGCTACGAGGCGATTTCCCAAATCTTCCTCCGCGACAACGTCCGGATCGAGCGTTCCAGCATCCTGAATCTCGCGCCGCCTTACCGCGAAATGAATGGCTATCTCAAGGCGCTCGACCGCGACATCATCTTTTCGATCTGCCAGTATGGCATGGGCGAGGTGTGGAAGTGGGGGGCTTCGGTCGGTGGAAATTTGTGGCGCACCACCGGCGACATCAACGACACATGGGAGACCGTGAGCCGCATCGGCTTCAGTCAGGCGGGACTCGAGGAATATGCAGGCCCGGGACACTGGAACGACCCGGACATGCTGGCGATCGGGAAGGTCGGCATGCAGGGCGACTTTCACTCGTATTCCTACAAGGAGGCGAAGCTCTACGAGTCGCGCCTCACGCCAAACGAGCAATATACGCACATCACGCTCTGGACCATGCTCGCCGCGCCGTTGCTCATCGGGTGTGACATGACGCAGATGGACGATTTCACGCTCGGTCTGCTCACGAATGCCGAGGTGATCGACATCAACCAGGATCCGCTGGGCCGGCAGGCGAGCCGCATCAGCCAGGACGGACTTGGCGAAGTGTGGGCCCGACCGCTCGAGGATGGCTCGGTGGCGATCGCGCTGTTCAACCGCGGTCCCATCCCGATGGTGGTGAAGGCGGATCTCGCGGCGTGTGGCGTGCGCGGCGAGGGACTCACCGTGCGCGATGTCTGGCGACAGAAGGACATTGGGCCTGCGGGCGAGACCTTCGAGGCCGAGATTCCGCGGCATGGAACCCGCTTGATTCGCGTATACAGGAAGCAACCCGCGACGAATCCGTAGAGCGTTTGGGGCGGGCATTTGCGCCACGATTTCGAAGCTCGCGCGGGGCGGTATGTGTTGTGGTATCCTGCATTCGTGACGTGCGCATCACTCATCCGCCGGGATTTCGTGAGGGGGTGTTCGAATGCTTGCCATTGCACGCATTTTAATCCTATTCTCCGGGCCTCGAGTTTGCTGTCCTGTCTGTTGTCTGTTTCCTCTCGCTTGAATCCACTTTTCCCTGTTCATCGTCTCCTGCGGTCCTTCGCTTTCGTCTGTGTGGCGATCTTCATGGCGGGCACCGCGCTCGCGCAGACTTTCACGCAGGATCTCGACCGCGCCTGGTCGCTCTACAACAACGGCAAATACCAGGAGGCGCATGAGGCGCTGACGAAGTTCGTTCAGACCTATCAGAACGACGCGCTCTTTCCCGAAGTGAACAATCGCGTGCGCTATCTCATCGCGCTCACGCTGGTTCGTTTGAACAATTGGGACGCCATTGCGCCGGCGGTCGATGAATACGAAAAGGTGAAGGGCAAGTCGCCCGACGCGTGGACCAACGAGCTGATGTTCTGGAAGGGCGTTGGTCTGCTCAAGTCGGGCAGGGCCGAGGAGGCGCGCGGAGTTTTCGAGCAATATCTGAAAACCTATCCGCAGTCCGACAAGGACCGCACCGTGCGGCTGCTGCTCGCGTTGTCGATGATCGAGGCGGGGCAGTGGGCGGAGGCCGCGAAATTCCTCGAGACGATGCGGCGCACGAGCCGTGGCGCCGAGTGGGGGCGGGTGCTTTTGCTGGAGACGTTCTGCCTGATCCAGGCCGATGAGCTCGAGAAGGCGCTGGTGCTTGTCGACGAGGGACACGAAAACTGGCGGCGGCTCGGTCAGATCACCGCGTTCGAGCTGCTGGCGGTGCAACTTGCGGAGAAGCTGCTTGATCAGCCGGACAAGAGCGAGGCAATCCGGAGTCTCATCCGCATCAAGCCGCAGGCCGAGATTCTCAAGCTGCAGGACGAGCAGATCAAGTCGCTGGAAAGTTACGCCGCGGATCTGAAGAAGCGCGACCCGAACGGCATCGAGACGCTGCTGACAGAGGGCCTGCTCAAGCAGGTGAAGAAGGAGCGCGAGGATTTCGCGGGCCTGCAGAACTTCGACTCGTCGGTGCGATTCCGCATCGCGAAGGCGTTTCTGGATGAGGAGCGTTATCGTGAGACGGCATTTGTGCTCGAGACGATGCTGGACAATCTCCCGGCTGACGACGTGGTCGAGAAAGCCACGGAGACGCTGGCTGCCTGCTACACCCAGATTGGTCGCTGGGACAAGGTCGTCGAGGTCGCGGACACCTTTGCCGAGAAGTTCCCGAATTCGGAACTCATGCCGCGAATCCTCATTCAAAAAGGACTCGCACTGCAGGAGGAGAACAAGCTCGCGGAGGCCCAGCAGGTCTTCGACGAGTTCCTGAAAAGATACCCGCGCGATGAGCTGGCCGGAGAGGCTGCGTTCCTTCGCGCTTTCAACGCGGTGCTCGAGGAAAACTTCGACGAGGCGGCCAAGCGCTTTGCCGAAACCGCGGATAAGCACAAGTCCGTGGAGGAGAAGGCGACGTTCTGGGAAGCGCAGGCGCTGTCGATGGGGGAGAAGCACGAAGCGGCGGTGCCCAAATACGAGGCATTCCTGAAGAAGTTCCCCAACTCGACGTTCGCCGACGAAGTCACGTATCGGCATGCGTTTTCGCTGCATGCGCTTGGGGACTATGAAAAGAGCATTCCGGAGCTGCAGGCCTACATGCAGAAAAACCCGGTGAGTCCGAACTCCGGCGAGGCGGCGTTGCTGCTCGGCGATGCGTATTTCGCGCAGGATCAATACGACAAGGCCATCGAGATTTTGATGGGAATTCCCAAGGGTGTCAGCACCTACCGCGAAGAGGCCTATTTCAAAGTCGCGAAATATTACCAGCTCGCGGAGGAGCGGGAGAAGTTGCGCGAGCATCTCGCGAAGTTCCAGCAGGAGTATCCCGAAAGCGCGCGGCTCGCGGAGGCGGTGCACAAGATCGGACTGTCGTATCAGGACGATCCGGAGAGGCAGCGCGAGGTTTTCTGGGAGGCGATCGATCGCTTCGGCGATGACCCGAAACAGTGGGGTGTCACCGACATGATCGGATCGCTCGCCAAGCTCTCGCGGGATCCGGAGACGCGCGAGAAGACATTGCAGCGGCTCAACGCACTCGCCGAAAAGGCCCGGCAGGACGGCAAACGCTCGCTGGAGCTGAATGCGAAGTGGGGAGTCGCGTCGTTGCAGGAGCGCGAAACGGCCGATCAGACGCTTGCCGGCCTGCTTCCATTGCTCAAGGCGGATGTCGACAATCCGCAGATTCTGATCGATGTCGCGCTTGCGTTGCAGCGGCAGGGACGCACCGATGATGCGATCTCCGTTTACAAGGAGATCCGGCGCTGGAACCCGCAGTCGCCGCTCAACCAAATTGTCTTCGCAAATCTTGGTCTGATCGCCGCGGAGAAGGGCGACACCGAGGAGGCAAGCCGGTATTTCCGCCGCTATTTCGAGGAGACGCCGGCCATCATGAATCGCGGGCCGATTCTCGTGAAGAGCGCGGAAATGGAGCGGGCGAAGGGCAACATCGATCGAGCGCTCGAGCTATACAACGAGGGCCTCGGCGATCGTGGCGTGCCGCGGGAGCAGAAGGCCCAGGCATTGCTTGCGATCGGAGATATCCACCTTTCGCGGAACAAGCCGGAGCTTGCCGTGCCGTATTACCAGCGCGTCTACATTCTTTACGGAGCGTATCCCGATTTCGTCGCGGAGGCCTACCTGCGCAGCGGTGACGCCTTCATGAAGCTCAAGGATCAGCTGTCGGCCGCGAGGACCTACCGCGAGATGCTCGACAGTCCGGCGTTGCAGGATTCGAAATACGACGCACAGCGCAATGAGGCGAAAAAGCGCCTCGAGGCGCTCCCGGCTGATGTGCGGGCAAAAGCGGAGCAGGCGGCGAAGGAAGCGGCTGCTGCAACATCCACGGAGGGAGCATGAAAAGAGCGGTCTGCCTTCTCGTTTTGACAATCACTTCCGCGCTGGCACAACAGCCCGCGAAGGACCAGGACCTCATCCGTTTCAAGAATGGACGGGAGCTGTCGGGCAACATTACGCGCGTGATCGACGGCTCCGTGGAGGTGAAAAGCAAATCGGAGGGTGGCGGCGTTGCGACACAGCAATTTCCCATCGCGGATATCGAGCGCGTCGACTTTGCGGAGGCCGGCGAGGTGATCCAGAAGCTGCCATCCTACAAACCCTCAAATGCCCCTCAGCTTCTCTCCGTTTGGGAGGCGCGGAGAGGGTTGCTGCCCCTGCCGCAGTCGGTGACCGGCGCGATTGGGTTGCGCGTGGCGCATCTTCTGCTCGAAACAGGCAAGCCGCAGGATGCGCAGCAGGCCGAGAATATCCTGAAGGAAATCATTGCCGAGGATTGGGACGAGGTGCGTCGCGATCAGGCGAATGCCTTGATCATCGAGTCGCTGCGGTTGAGCGGCAAGCGTGAGGAGGCGATCAAGGCTGCCGAGAAGTTCCTCGAGGGCGAGGCCACGGCGCATGGCAAGGCGGAGGCGAGTTATTCGCTCGCGATGGCGCTGGCCGAAAATTACCGGGACTTCATCGAGGAGAACCCGCGCTGGGAGATTGACCCGATCATGCGCCCCCAGCGACAGCGCCTTTACAATCAGATTCTGGACCTCTATCTGTCGCCCTATCTCCTCTACGAGGCCCCCCCCGACCTGACGCCGAAAAGCCTGCTCGCCATGGCGAATTTCCTTCTCGAGTATAACGAGGTCACCGCCGCCGTCGCGGTTGCCGAGGACATCGTGCAAGTCTTTCCGAATTCTCCGGAAGTCCCCAAAGCCAAAGCTCTCATCGAAGAAAATTCATGAACACTCCTATGATCACGTCCCGTTCCTTCCGTTTGTCCGGCGCCACGCGATGGCTCGGGCTCTTCTTCATTCTGCTGGTTCAGATCGTTCCCGCGGCAGCGCAGGAGGGGGGTGGAGTTCCTGCGGTGGAGGAGAAGACGTTGC
>CALLUD010000021.1 GCA_938011325.1 uncultured Spartobacteria bacterium | reverse complement strand
CATCCCAGCCTGAAACTTTACTTTTAACCTGTCTCACTTCCGGGGGCAGGCCAATGGGTGTTCCTGCTCGTGCGGGCTGTGCATTGGTTCAACCCTCTGGTCTGGCTTGCCGACCATGCCGCGCGCGCGGAGCAGGAGTTTGCCTGCGACGAATGGGTGCTGAACCGAACAGGTGTTGACCGGTGGAGCTATGGCGAATCGATGCTGGCCATTGCGAACCGAATTCGGCCGGAACGGTGGCTGGCGGGGCCGCGCGTCTCGATGGCGGAATCGGCACGTGGATTGAAGGCGCGACTTGCGCATTTGGCGCAGATTCGCCGGTGCTCACGATGGCAGGCCACCGTGGTTTTCGTTTTTGCAGTGGCCGGCGTCGGAGTTCTGGGGCCCTTGCGGGTTGCTGCGCAGAGCGAGCCGCAGACGGAATTCATTCAGCAAGATTCCGTCGCTGCGAGTGGAGAACGCGTGATCGAGATCGAGTCGAAGCTTGCAGAGATTCCCCCGGATGTCGCTACGGAGGTTTTCGGTGAACTGCTCGACGGCTCGATGTCATCGATTCTCTCTCCGGAGCTGTTTGAGCGCGTCATCCGGAGCCTCGATCAGCGGAAGGGAGTGGATTTGCTCTCCGCGCCCAAGGTGAGTGTGCGTTCGGGCCTGCGGGCGGCCGTGAATATCACTCGTGAGTTTCGCTATCCTGTAGCGTTTGAAGTGGACAAGGCTTCGACGTCCAAGGTTGTGCCCAAGGAGTTCGAGACGCGAAATCTAGGGATCGAGCTGGATGTCGAACCGGTCGCGGGGCCGGATGGAAGCATTGAGCTCCCGCTGAGTGCGCGAGTGACGGATTTCCTGGGCTTTGTGAACTATGCGCCGAATGCCCCTCGGAGTTCCCAGCGCGGACAGAATGCGCTTGAAGCCGAGATCAGACAGGTGGGGAGTTCGGGTGCCATCAACCAGCCGGTTTTCGAAGTTCGCCAAGTGAATACGTTCATGGAGATCCGTTCCGGCGAAACCGTCATGCTGGGTGGTCTGCGTCGAGGCGACGACGAGGCTGAAATCAGCAGGCTGTTGTTTGTCTTCGTGAAGGCAACGGAAATCGAGGCGTTGCCCCAGCCGGAACCTGTGAAGACCCCGGACGCGCCCTCTCCTCTCATCGATTCAGACTTGCCCTATGGAACTCCCGTGCAGGGGAAACCCGGGTTCGTGATCAGTCCTTATGCGCCGACGGAGGGGTATGTGGACCTTCGCGGCTTTCCGTCCAACACGGAGGTGAAGTGCCCGTATAGCGGGAAGATCTTTCTCGTGCCTTAGGCGAAACTACGCGGCTTCCGCGACCTTGGATTTTGCGGAGGCGGTCTTCTTGGGCGCGGCTTTGCGGGGTTCGAATTCGAAGCCGACCTTGCCGCCTTCGAGTTTGAGGTAGGCCGAGAAGGGGCGGCCCTTCTTCGAAATGAACTTCGGAAGAAGGTCCGTTTTGCCCGTGGTGAGGAGTTTCTGGACCTGCTCGACGGGAATTTCCTTTTGCAAAATGACCTTGCCCATCCGGAAGGCGCATTTCTTTGCGGGCTGATGCTCGCAAACGTAGGCGGCGCCGATGTCGTGGACCTTGCCCTGCTTGCAGACGGGGCAGTCGCCGATCACGGGGGCGTTCGAGAGATCGGGGGGGGCGCCGTTGGAGGCCTCGGCCTCGCCGAAGTCGAAGGTCTGCTTGTGCTCGTTGTCGAGCTTCACGATCGCGGAGAAAGGCCGCCCCATCTTGCTGCGGAAGCCTTCCAGCGGGCCGACGCGGCCTTGCTCGAGCAGCGTCTTGACCTCCTCGCGCTCGAGTTCGCGACCGGCCATGTTTTTCCAGACAAGGAGGCCGCAGCCCTTGCACTCGTAGGCCTTGAAGGATTCCTTGAAAACACCCTCGCCACACTTCGGACACTTTGCCTCGAGATCGTGGAAGTTCCCCACGACCGTGCTCGCGTCGCCGGAGTAGCCCTTGGCCTTGGCGACGATCTCGTCCGTGAAGCGGCGGATGCCCTCCATGAATTGCGGACGGTCCGTGAGGCCCTGCTCCATTTGCTTGAGCTTGAACTCCCACTCGCCGGTCATTTCCGGCGACGTAAGGGCTTCCACGCCGATGCCGCGCAGGAGCGTGATGAGCGAGAGTCCCTTCGAGGTCGCAATGAGATCGCGGCCCTGGCGAACAACGTAGCCGTCCTGGATGAGGCCTTCGATGATCTGCGCGCGGGTGGCCGGCGTGCCGAGACCGCGCTGCGACATCGCCTCGCGGAGTTCCTCGTCCTCGACGAGCTTGCCGGCGCCTTCCATCGCGGAGAGGAGCGTGGCTTCCGTGAAGCGCGCGGGCGGCTTCGTTTCGTTTTCCTTGATCTCGACGGACTCCGTGGTGGCGGATTCGCCGGACTGGATCGCGACCACCGTTTCGTCGTCCGCGCCGGTGGCGGCCTTGCCATAGACGGCGAGCCAGCCGGGGTCGGTGATGATTTTGCCCTCGGTCTTGAAAGCCTCGCCCTCGACGCGCGTGATGCGGGTCGTGACCTCGAACTGCGCCGCCGGATAAAACACCGCGATGAAGCGGCGGGCGACCATGTCGTAAAGCTTCTGCTCCGCCTCGTCCAAATTTTTGGGCACAACGCCGGTCGGGACGATCGCGTGGTGATCGGTCACCTTCGCGTCGTTGAACACGCGCTTGTTCGGTCGCACCCAGCCTTCCGCGAGCGCCTTCTGCGCATGCACGGCCAGCGACGGGTCTTCGAACTTGGTCATACGCGCCTTCACTTCACCGAGGTTGTCCTCGGGCAGGTAGCGTGAGTCGGTTCGCGGATACGTGAGCACCTTGTGACGCTCGTAGAGCGCCTGCGCGAGCTGGAGGGTGCGGCGCGCGGAGAAATGGAAACGGCTGTTTGCCTCGCGCTGGAGCGTGGTGAGGTCGTAGAGCAACGGCGCGGCCTGCGTGGTCGGCTTCTTTTCCTCCTCGATCGTGCCCGGCTTGCCGGCACATTTCGCGACGATGGCTTCCGCGGCCTCCTTCGTCCAGATGCGCTCGGCGCGGGCCTGCTCGTCGTCGCCCTTCTTGAATTTCTCGTCGAACCAGCGGCCGCGATAAGTGCCGGCGGTGACGCCAAAATCCCCGTAGACCTCCCAATAGGGGCGCGGCTTGAAGGCGCGGATCTTCTCCTCGCGCTCGGCGAGGATGGCGAGTGTCGGCGTCTGCACGCGACCGACGGGCGTGAGCTGGAATCCGCCGCCCTTCGAGTTGAAGGCGGTCATGGCACGGGTGCCGTTGATGCCAACCAGCCAGTCGCTTTCGCTGCGGCAGACGGCGGCGTCGGCGAGGGCGGTCATTTCCGAACCGTCGCGAAGTTGCTCAAACCCGGTGCGGATCGCCTCGGGGGTCATCGATTGCAGCCAGAGTCGCTTGGTCGGCTTTTTGTTGCCGGCCAGCTGCATGATGTAGTGGAAAATCAATTCACCCTCGCGGCCGGCGTCACACGCGTTCACGACCACGTCGATGTCCGGGCGCTTGAGGAGTTTCTTGATAAGCTTGAAGCGCGCCTCCGACTTCGGGATCGGCTTCAGGTCGAACGACTTCGGAATGATCGGGAGATTCGCGAAACTCCACTTTCCGCGTTTCTTGTCGCCATCGCCCGGCAGGCAGAGCTCCACCAGATGGCCAATTGCCGAGGTGATGACATACTCGTCGTTCTCGAAGAAGTCGGTCTTCTTCGGCACTTTCCCAAGCGCGCGAGCGAGGTCGTTCGCGACACTGGGCTTTTCGGCAATGACGAGTGTTTTTCCCATGGGAGCCTCAAAGGTCTCAGGAATCCCGGCGACCTTGGGTTAATTTATTCTTACGAAATGGGAGCCTGGTAATTGCTTGACGAGGCGCCTCATTTCAAGGGCGAGCAACGTAGAGGACACTTTGGCGATTGGCAACCTGCTTCTGGAGCGGATTGCGTCGATGTGGACCTCCTCGTTTCCGATTGCGGTGAGAACTGCGCTTTCCTCTTCGGATAGATTTGCAGGTCTTTGCGGTTCAGGGATTTGTGGTGGCTCTGGAAACAGCAGCCCCAGGTCGTCGAGGATGTCCTGCGCGCTCTGGACGAGCTTGGCGCCCTGCTGGATGAGGCGGTTCGAGCCGATCGCGCCGGGATGGTCGATGCGGCCGGGGATCGCGTAAATTGCGCGGCCCTGCTCGGCGGCCTGGTTTGCCGTGATGAGCGCGCCGCTGGTGACTCCGGCCTCGGCGACGAGCAGGCCAAACGAGCACCCGGCGACGATGCGGTTGCGCATCGGGAAAGTCTGCTTGTCCGGCTTCACGTCCATCGAGAACTCGGTGATCACCGCACCGTTGCCGTCGGCGATGCGGGCGGCGAGGTCGTGGTTTTCCGGCGGGTAGAGGTGGTTCAATCCTGAGCCGAGCACGGCGACGGTGCGGCCCTTCGCGGCGAGTGCGCCCTGATGCGCCGCGGTGTCGATCCCGCGGGCGAGGCCGCTGAAGACGGTGAGCCCGGCATAGGCGAGCTGGTAGGCGAGCTTTTTCGACGCCTCGATCGCATAATGACTCGGCTTGCGCGGGCCGACGATGCCAATTGCATGACGGTCGCGCTCGATGAGTTCGCCCAGAACGTAGAGGACAATGGGAGGATCGTGGATGGTGCGCAGCGCCTCGGGGTATTCCGCGTCGGAGGGAATCAACACGCGGGCGCCGGCGGCGGCGATCCGTTTCAACTCGGCTTCGAGATCGACCTGCTTCTCCCAGTTCGCAATCGAGCGTGCCGCCTCGGGGCCGATGCCATCGACTTCGCGCAGCTCGGTGGCGGAGGCGGCGAGCACGCGCTGCGGAGTGCCGAAACGGTCGAGCAACCGGCGCAGGCGCACCGGGCCGAGGCGTGGAATCATGTTCAGCGCGATGTGCGCTTCGGTATCGGTCATGACTTGCGATTGACGACGACCGGTTTTCCGGTGATGCCGGAGGTGGCCGCTGCGTGGGGAAGGTTGCAGGCCTGCTGGCAGGACGGGTGGCCGACGAGCGGGTTGTTCGCAGTCTGCGAGAAAACGTTGACGGGAAGCCAGGCTGGAAAAACGACAAACAGCGCGGCGAGTCTGCCGAGGCTTTGCATGTGCCAAAAAACAAGCTTCCGCCCCGGCCGAAGTCAATTCCAGCGCGTGTTTAAAGCGCTTCCGGGTTCAGCTTGCGATCCTGCAGGTGAAACACGGCGCCGCGCAGTGTGGGATCGAGCCAGTCGAGGTGCGTCGTCGTGATGAGCCGCTGGGCGTTGCCTGGCAAGTGCGCCAGGAGATTCTGCCGGCGCGCGGGGTCGAGTTCGCCAAAGACATCGTCGATGAGCAGGAGCGGTGTTTGCCCGGCGCGGGCGATGATCAATCGCGTTTGCGCGAGCTTGAGAGCGACGGCCAATGTGCGCTGCTGGCCCTCGGAGGCGAAGCGCCCGGCTTCCATCCCGTTCAACTCGATCGCGAGGTCGTCGCGGTGCGGACCGACGACGGTCTGCCGAAGACGCATTTCCTCGGCGCGTGATTCCGCCAGCGCGTCAAGCAGGGGTGCTTTGGCGGAGCGGACATAGCGCGACGCGACGGTTTCGGGTTTTCCGCTGATGTCGCGCACCGCCTGCTCCAGCAATGGCGCAGCGGCGGCAATGACTTCCGCACGCGCGTTGGACAGAAAGTCGCCGTGCTCGGCCAGCACGGGATCGAAGGCTTCGATCTCGCGGCGGGGGCGTGCGTCCTTCAACAGGGCGTTGCGGGAGCGCAGCGCGCGTTCGTAGGCGCGCAGATGACGGCCGTAGGCGGGGTCGAGCTGGCTGCAAAGGAAGTCGATCGAGCGGCGGCGTTTCGACGCGGCACCGCGGATGATATCCATGTCGTCGTTCGAGAACCACGCGACTTTCGCGACCTTCAGGTAGTCCGTGCTGCGAGTCTGCGGGACGGAGTCGAGTGTGAGCGAGCGTTTGGGCGGTTCGTAGCGAAAGTGGAGATGGGCGCCGTGAACGCGGGCATCGGCGGCGGTCCCGGGACAGCCGCTGCGGACCGTCTCGGAGAGACTGGACGTGCGTGGGGATTGCAGCCGGGTGACGACGCAAATGGCTTCGAGAATGGACGTCTTGCCCTGCGCGTTTGCGCCGATGATGAAGTTCGTGCCCGGTGCAGGCTCGAAGCGCAGCCGCTCGAAGCAGCGAAAATCGGTGAGGCGCAGGTCGGTGAGCACGGCGGGAGTCTAGACAGGAATTTCCGCCGCGCCAAAGGGGTTCCCTGCGTTGGCTTGAAGGGCGGCGCGCGATCCGCTAGAGCGGACCGCATGACCATGTTCTCCCGACTGCTATTTGCCGCGACTGTTCTTTCCGTCCTCGCTCTCCCGATGCAAAGCCGCGCGCAAAGCGCCGAGGAGATCAACGTCGAGGTTCATCACGCTCTCCGAAAACTTTACGCCGAAAATCCGGTGGCCCGCGCCCTTCGCAAGGATGCGGTCGCGGTGCTCGTCTTCCCGAGCATCGTGAAGGCCGGCTTCATCTTCGCGGCGCAGTATGGCCGTGGCGCGCTGGTCGAGGATGGCGTAATCACCGCCTATTATTCGACCGGTGGCGGCTCGGCGGGCTTGCAGGCCGGAGGTGCGGAATACGGCTACGCGCTCTTTTTCATGAACGAGGAGGCGCTGCGTTATCTCAAGCGCTCGAAGGGCTGGTCGATTGGCGCGGGGCCGCAGTTCGTGCTGGTCGATGAAGGATTCGCGAAGCGCTTTTCCACAACGACCACGCTCGCCGACGTCTACGGCATCGTGTTCAACCAAAAGGGCGCGTTTGCCGGAATCAGCATCGAGGGGTCGAAGATCTCGAAGATCACCCTCGATTGAGTCCGGACGGGCGGAGAGCCCGACTCCGACTCCCCACGGATCCTCTAAGGCCTCTTTCGGGAAGCCAGTAGCCCGTCGAAGTAGCCGTAGAAGAGGCGCTCGGGATCGAGTTTGTCACGGAGGTCGGAGAGGCGCTGCCAGTTTTCCGGAACGAAGGCCTCAACGGTATTCGACGGCCGGTCGACGGGGTCCGTGCCGCCAATGTAGACGCCGGATGTGAACGGACGGATCCGGTCCACGCATTCGCGGTGCCATGCGCGATTTGCGGCATCGTCGGCCGAGTCGCTCCACATCGTCCAGGGGCCGCCGCTGAGTCGGGCGAACATCGAGAAGGCGCTGTCGGCTCGTTGCGTCGGCGCGTCGGATCCGGTGAACACGGTGTAGTGGATGAGCGTGGAGGGCGAGGGAGCTTTCTCGAAATGCGGCGCGACGGCGCGGATGATGTCGCCGAGCGAGGCGTTGGAGAATCCGGTTTCCACGCAGGCGCGCAGGCCGGGGCGCCAGCGCGAGCTGGAGCCCTCGAAGAGCTCGGAGAAGGTCATCGGCGCCGCTTCCCGGCGGGAGAGTGCGGGCACGGGGCAGGATTTCAGGGCCTGCAGGGCATCGCGCGCGGCTTCGGCGGAATCCTCGAATGCGGCGGCCGTGACGAAGGCAACCTTTCCTCCGCGGGACGCCGCCTGTTTCTGAAACTCGGCCGGGGCGTCGACGAGCATGAAGCCCAGCTCCACGCTTCGCGGCATCCGGCGGGACTGCGCAGCGAACCAGTCCGCGGCGGCGGGCGCGTCATCGAGCGTGTAAAGGCACGTGGCGCCGTGGATGGCCCTGGGCAGCGGATGCAGTCGAAGATGATATCGAACCGCGACGCCGAAAAATCCGAAGCCGCCTCCGCGCGCCGCCCAAAAGTGATCGGTGTGGTCCTGCGGGGTGGCGGTGATGCGTTCGCCCGCTGCGGTCACGATCTCGATCGCGTCGACGCTATCGGCGCCGATTCCCCAGACGCCCTGGTTCCAGGCCATGCCGCCGGAGAGAATGTAACCGCTGAGCGCGGCGTGGGGACAGTGACCGGAGGGGAAGGCGAGGCCGTGCGCGTTCACCGCCTCCTGGATTTCGCCGTTGCGCACGACCGGCTGGACGATGGCTCGGCGATTCTCCGTGTCGATGGAAACGATCTGGTTGAGGCCGCTGAGGTCGAGCAGCAGGCCGCCCGCGCGCAGGCTGGTCGATGACCATTGGTGGCCGCCGCCGCGCACGACGACTTTCATGCCGCGGGTGCGGGCAAAGCGGATGGCACGCACGACGTCGTCCTCATCGGCCGCGCGCACGACGAGATCGGGGGTGCGATCGGGCAGGAGGCGGTTCCACAGATTGCCCGAGACGGCCTCGGCGAATTTCGCGTCGCCCGGCTCGACGATCGCGCCCCGAAAGGTCTTCCGGAAGTCGGCCATCGTGGGGGATTCCGGGGCGGCGTGGGTTTTCGGAATCCACCATCCTCCGACCGCGGCGGCGCCAATGGCCGTGGCAAAGCGGCGGCGCGTGAGGGGGTGTTCGTCGGAAGTCATTTCGAAAGCGAGGGCGCGGCTGGCAGTCAAACACCGCGGCCGCGGAAATTCCGAGAGTTTTTATCGGCGTTCCGATTCCGGTTTGGGAACGCGCTGCGGCCAGTCATTTTCGAAACACGTGGCTCCGCAAAAAGGCTGGACGGCGGAGTGGGTGCCTCCTACCTCCGGCGTTGATGCCAGCAGAGCCGCCGTCGCAGTCGGGCGTGACGCCCTTGTCGAATGCCCGTTCCGGGTCGGACCGCGGAGACGTGCGAATGTCGGTTTCCGTATGTGTGACGGCCTTTGTCGTGACGGTGGTCGGCTTCTGGCCGAGCTTCTTCAGTCAGCTCGGCCGGACCGGGCCCGGGCACTTGATCCACGGGTTCAGCGCCACGGCGTGGATGGCGCTCCCGCTGTGGCAGGCGGTGCTGATTCGGAAAGGACAGGTCCGGTTGCACCGGCAGATCGGGCGCTGGTCGCTCGTGCTCGTCGCGGGGATTCTGCTCAGCGGTGTTCACATGGTGCAGGCGATCTTCCGGCGCTGGGAGGAGGAGCAGGCGCTGCGATTGCTCGAGTTTGCCTTCGCCGATCTCCTGCTGCTCGGTTTGTTTGCCGCTTTCGTGATTCGTGCCATCCAATGCGCCCGCCGGCATGATCTGCAGGGGCATCTGCGCTACATCACGGGCTCGGTGCTCCTGCCCGTGCAGCCCACGCTGGTGCGGCTCCTGTATTTCTTCGTGCCGGGCGTGAGCAGCTTCCAGCAGGCCTTTTGGGTCTCGCTGGGTGTCATGGAAGTCGTCATGGGGGCGCTGGTCGTGTGGGAATGGCGGAAGGGACGAATCCGTCTGCCTTTTGCGGCGGCCTTCGCACTCTTTGTGCTCGTGCACCTCGTGGCTGAACCCGTGGCGAAATCGTCGGCGTTTTCGGCGTTTGCGAGGTGGGTCGCCGGGCTCTAAACGACGGAAGCTGGCGCCCGGATGGATCCGCCATGGCAGGGGTCATGTGACCCTCCAGCCAGGGAGATATGAGGCATGTCCAATGGGATTTGAAGGGTTTGCCAGGACAATTTAAAGCGTGTCTAAGAGAATTTGGACCGCCGCAAAGGACGCTTGAGTTGCCGCAAAGGCCATTTGAACTCCCGCCACCGACACTTTTGGATCGGCTACGAGAAGCGATCTTACCGCCAACGGGGTTGGAGAGGACGCCACAGGCGTTCCGGAGGCGTGGTCCGGGGTCGGCAGTGGAGGGTTTATTGGGCGGGAGACTGCAGCCAGCCGATAATGGCGGGCCAGTCGGCGAGGAGGGCGTCCATCTGATTGTGGTGGGCTCCTGGGATAAGCCACAATCGCTTCCGACCCGGGTAATTTTCGTAGAGCCGAAGGCCCAGCGCTGCCGGGACTGTCCTGTCTTCTTCTGCTACGATAAAGGCGACCGGTCCGGGAAAGGTGGAGAGGTTTTTATCGGAATCGAGGCGATGACGGATGAGGAGAGAGACGGGGAGCCAGCGATAGTGAAAGCTGGCGGCGGAAGCGAGGGAATCGAAGGGCGTAAGGAGCACGATGCCGGCAATGCGATCGGGGCGACGGGCAGCCACAGCCGAGGCGATGCCGGAGCCGAGGGATTGGCCGAGTATGAACACGTGACGTGAGGGCTCGATGGCGTCCAACGCCTCCACCGCAGCCTCGATGAAGGCATCGGCAGACGGGGTGCCAGGACGTGCACCGTAGCCGGGATATTCCAGAAGGAAAATTTGCATCGGAATCGGAGAGCGGCGGAAGGCGTCGTAGTTGCGGTGGAGCGCGAAACCGCCGTTGCCGTGGAAGACGAGAAGGACATCCTGCGCGTTGGCGTTTTCCTGCGACTTCCACCCAATCGGGGTGCCTGCGGGATCGCGCCACATCTCGAAGCCCTCTTCCCGCGCAAACGCCTGAAGCTCTGGCTCCGTCATGCGGGTGGGGAAAAAGAGGAGACGGTCTTGATTGAAGTAAAGGAACAGGCAGAACCCGATGTAGCCGAGCACGAGGAGCGCGAGGATCGTCATGAGAAAGCGTTTCATCAGGCGCGGGCCGCGCGTTTCCCGGCCAGTTGACGACGGATTTCAGCATGCTTCTCCTTCGTGATGGGAAAGCGCCAGGCGAACAACATGCCAATGAGAATGGCGACTGCGGGCAGGGGGCCGATGGCAATTCGAATCGCCGTGAGAGCGCTTTCGGGCTGGACCACCTGTTCACCAGTGGACGCGACATAGCCCGCAAGTTCCAGCGCCCAGCCGACCACGAAGGTGCCGAGGGCGAGTGACGTTTTTTGAAGGAAGACAAAAAATCCGTAGAAGATTCCCTCGCGTCGTTGTCCGGTGAGCAGCTCGTCGTATTCGATCGTGTCCGGAAGCATGGCGTTCGGAATGAGGTAGCAGACCGAGATGCCGAATCCCGCAAGCACGCCGAGAAGGAAAACCGCGCCTGTCTGACCGGGTTGGATGAAGAAAAGCCCGGCCTGCGCAGCGAGCCAGAAGGACATGCCGTAGAAATAAACGGGCTTCTTCCCGACGCGCACCGTCAGCCACGCCCAGGCGGGAATGAGAATGAGCGCGGTGCCCTGCACAGCGAGGGCGAGCACGCGTGCCGTGGTCACCGGCAACCCCAGCCACGTGGTGACGTAGATTTGAAGAATCGTGGCCGTGAACTGCATCGCGAGCCACGAGAAGAGGTAGACGCCGCATGCGAGGAGATAAGGGCGATTTGAAAACACGATGCCTATCTGCGCCACGGCTCCAGGATGCGGCGTGGCTTCGTGAGGGGTCGAAGCGCGTTCACGCTCGCGCACGGGCCGCCAGATGCCCGTGAGGCAGCAGACAACGGCAAGGAGTCCAACGAGGCCGATGGCGGCGCCCAGTGCGGAATATTGCGCCGCCTGCGACCACGCCGCGAAAATCTTGGGAATCGCCACAGCGAGGAGCAATCCGCCCACGCTTCCGCCCAGCGAGAACGCCATCCGCGAGGCCGTGATGCGGGAGCGCTCGTCGTAGTCCGGGCTCAATTCCGGCGTGAGCGCGCTATGCGGAAGGGTGAGGCTCGTATAGAACGTGTTGAAGAGCAGGGAGACCGTAGCGTAGTAGGCGAACAACGCGAGCTGGTTTCCGCTGTCGATAAAGCCGGGCACGATCCATTGCAGCCAGAAAAAGATGGCGAATGGTGCAGCGCTCAGCGCGATCCACGGGAGACGCCGTCCCCAGCGGGATCGGGTGTGATCGGAAAGCCAGCCGATGAGCGGATCGTTGACGGCGTCCCAGATCTTTCCAATGAGCAGCACCGTGCCCGCGTAGCCGGCGTCGAGCCCGGCGACGTTCGTGAGGAACACGAGCTGGAAGAAAATCATCGTGCTCCCGGCCATGGCGGGGCCGAGTTCTCCGGCGCCATAGGCGAGCCGGGTCAGCGGGCGGAGACGTTCCTCGGACGACATGGCGAAGAGAAGTAGCGGCTCTCTCTCGAATGAACAGGCCTAAACCCTGCGCGATGCCGCATCCGTGGCCGGTAAGGGTTGACCTCAAGAAGGCATCTGTTGAGTATGCACGCTCCCTATCCCCGTAGATTCATGAGCTTGTTATCACGCCTCTGTGCCGTGGCCCTTTTTGGGGGCCTTGTTGTTCCCACCCTGAAAGCCGATTGGAAGCCCGTTGCGGGCAAAATGCTCACCCCGTGGGGTGAGAAACTCAATCCCAGGGAGGTTTGGACGGAGTATCCTCGCCCGCTTCTCGAGCGCCAGGAGTGGACGAATCTAAACGGCCTCTGGCAATACGCCGTGACGCCGAAGGACGCGGAGCAGCCGAAGAACTGGGACGGGGAAATCCTCGTCCCGTTCGCGCTCGAAGCGCCGCTCTCCGGTGTGGGCCGCGAGCTGCAGCCGGATCAGGCGCTGTGGTATCGGCGCGAGTTGCCGGCGGGAAAGCCCGGGATGCGAACCATCCTCCATTTCGAGGCGGTCGACTACGAGACGACCGTGTTCGTCAATGGCAAGGAGATTGGCTCGCACAAGGGTGGCAACACGCCGTTCTCGTTTGACATCACCGATGCGCTGAAGCCGGGTTCGAACGAGCTGATTGTGCGCGTGTTCGACGCGACGGAGGGCTTCCAGCTCAACGGCAAGCAGCGGCTCAACCCGGGCGGCATTTTCTATACGCGCGTTTCGGGCATCTGGCAGACCGTGTGGCTCGAGAACGTGCCGGCGCGCCATCTCGTGGACCTCGACTTTGCCTGCGACATCAAGACGGGCACCGTCACCGTGACGCCGAAGCTGGAAGGCCCCGCGGTTCCCGGCGAGAAGGTTGAAATTCTTGCAGGCCTGAACGGCAAGGAAGTCGCCCGCGCAAGCGGAACGGGCACCATCACCTTGAAGATTCCCGATGCGAAGCTCTGGTCGCCGGATGCGCCGAACGTCTACGACCTCATTGTTCGTCTGGTCGATGCGAACGGGACGGTGCTCGATTCGGCGAAGTCCTACACGGCGCTGCGCGAGGTCGGCAAAGCCAGGGATGCGAATGGCAACCTGCGTTTCACGCTCAACGGCAAGCCGATCTTCCACTGGGGTCCGCTCGACCAGGGCTGGTGGCCGGATGGTTTGCTCACGCCGCCGTCCGACGAGGCGATGCTTTCCGACATCGTCTATTTGCAGAAGGCCGGGTTCAACATGATCCGCAAGCACATCAAGATCGAGCCGCGCCGCTACTACATGCATTGCGACCGGATGGGCATGATGATCTGGCAGGATCAGGTCAGCGGAGGCCCGAGCCCGCGCTGGACGTTCCTGGAGCCGAATCCGGAGGACGCCAACTGGCCCGATGCTGAGCATGAGCAGTGGGTCATCGAATACAAGCGGATGGTCGACCACCTCGGGGATCATCCGTGCATCGTGGTCTGGACGCCCTTCAACGAAGCATGGGGGCAGCACCGCACAATGGAGGTCGGCGCCATGGCCGCCAACTACGACAAGACGCGACTCATCAACATCGCAAGCGGTGGAAACTTCTGGGAGATCGGCGACATTGCCGACCGGCACAATTATCCCGACCCCGGTTTCCCGCTCCATGACGGCCGGTTGAACGACTACATCAAGGTCGTCGGCGAGTTTGGCGGTCACGGCTGGCCGGTTGAAGGTCACGTCTGGAACACGGAGGCCGACAACTGGGGCTATGGCGGGCTTCCCAAGACCCTCGACGAATGGAAGGCACGCTACGCGCGCTCGATTCACGTGCTCTGCAGCCTGCGCATGCGCGGCATCGCGGCGGGCGTTTACACGCAAACGACCGATGTCGAAGGCGAGATTAATGGCCTGTTGACCTACGATCGCGTCGAGAAGGTGAGCCCCGAGTGGCTGAGGCCTCTCTCCGAGGAACTGCTGAACACGCCGGACGTCGCGAAATTCGAAACGATCGTTCCGACTTCCGAGGATGAGCCGCAGAGCTGGCGCTTCACCACCATGGAACCGCTGGCGGGCTGGGAGGCTCCCGCTTTCAACGACAGCACCTGGCGCGAAGGCAAGGGCGGCTTCGGCGGTCACGGCACGCCGAACACGCACATCGGCACCGAGTGGGTGAGCAGCGACATCTGGCTGCGGCGGTCGTTTAACGTGAAGTCGAAGCCCGCCGGAAAGGTGATGCTTCGCATTTACTACGACGAGGATTCCGAGATCTACCTCAACGGCCGGAAGATTGCCGAGTTCAAGGGGCACGTCGGCGATTACATCGACTACCCGGTCGACGTCACCAATGTGCTCGTGCCCGGCAGGAACGTCCTCGCCGTGCACTGCAAGCAGACCGAAGGTGGCCAGTATATCGACGTGGGCCTCGTCGAGGTGACGCCGCAATAAACGTCACCGAGGTCCGCTGCAGGTGTAGGTCACCTCGGGCGGGAAGTTGGCAAGCAGGGCGTTTGCACGGACGTGCGCGAAGCTCCGAGCGAGGAGGTCGCGCACGTGGCGCCCTGTTTCCATCCAGTGCAGCCCGAAGCAAAGGACCGTTACGAAGCGACCGTCCGCAGCGAGGCGATCCGCACAGGAGTGCACGACTTGCTCGCGCACCGAGGCGCTCAGGTTGCTCCATGGCAGCGCGGAAATGATGCGGTCTACTTTTGCATAGCCGCGGCGCTCGAGAATCTCCTCCAAGCGGGTCGCGCAGTCGCAGATGACTTCGGCTTCCGGGCAGCGCATTTCCAGTTGGGCTGCAAGCCGGGGACTGCGCTCGATGGCGATCATGCGGGCGGAAGGACGCCGTGCACGGAGAATCGACTCCGTCAGCGCGCCGGAGCCGGCACCCAATTCCACGATCGACGCGGCCTCTTCGAGACACGCTTCCTGGACGACCCGGCGGGCCAGCCTTGCGGATGAGGGAGCGAGGGCGCCGGTCTCGAAGGGGGAACGAAGCACCTCGAGAAAAAAACCGGCGGTCCCCGATGGGGCGCGCGGCATTTCGCGCACTGGCAGGATCCGTTGCATGGAGGTCAGGCGGCTTGCACGAAACGATGATCCCGAAACGATTCGACGTCGTGTTTGCGGTCTTCGACCTCCGGCGCGCCTGTCACGCAGGCTTGAAGGTAGCGACCCACCCGCGCCCCGAAGTCATCCGAGATCCGCCGCAGTTCCGGGCCCGCTTTTCCGGCGAGTGCTCCAAGCGCGGGAAGGAGCGGAGTCGGGTCGTCGCCGTGTTGCACGAGATGCCGGATGTGATCGATGAGCGTCGGCAGATCGTTCCATTCCGTCGGCGTTCCTCCCGGTTGGGTGGGGCGGTCCATATTCCTTGATCGGGCGCATGATGGGATCCGGTTGGGCAAAATTCGGATTTCTCCCTGAAAAACCCGTCGGGAAATGTTTAGTTCGTGGTTGTGTTCGAAAAGTCGTTGTTTGCGGAGCGCCTGACGGGCGGGAGCGGAATCGAAGCCCTCATGGACGATCTGGGCCATGCGCTCGCGGAAGGCGGCGGCTCGATGCGCATGCTCGGTGGCGGAAATCCGGCGTTGATTCCCGATGTGCTCGCCTGCTGGCGGCGGCGAATGCAGGAGCTTCTCGAGGACGGCGATCGCTTCGACCGGATGATGGCCGTTTACGATCCGCCGAAGGGGAACGCCCGCTTCGCGCTCGCGCTGGCGAACCTGTTGCAACGCGAATACGGCTGGAATGTCGGTGCCGAACACATCGCGATCACATGTGGCGGCCAGGCGGCGTTTTTTTACCTCTTCAATCTTCTCGCGGGCAAGTTCTCCAGCGGGCGTCGCAAGCGCGTGCTGCTGCCGGTTGTGCCTGAATACATTGGCTACGCGAATCAGGGACTCGCGCCGGATTTCTTCTCCGGTCGCATGCCGGGCATCGAACACACGGTGCCCCATACCTTCAAATATCGCGTCGATTTCGAGGACCTTGATCTTGAGGATATCGGGGCGATTTGCGTTTCCCGTCCGACGAATCCCTCCGGCAACGTCCTCACCGACGAGGAGATCGCGCACCTCGACCGGCTCGCGCGCGACGCCCGCATTCCGCTGCTGATCGACAACGCCTACGGAGCGCCGTTTCCCGGCATTCTCTTCCGCGACATCCGCCCGATCTGGAACGAAAACATCATCCTTACGCTGAGTCTCTCGAAACTGGGCCTGCCCGGCACGCGCACGGGCATCATCGTCGCCCATCCCGACGTGATCCGCTCGATCGCGTCGATGAACGCGATCGTGGGCCTCGCGAACGGCACGATCGGCCAGGCCATCGTCGCGCCGTTGCTGGAATCCGGTGAAATTCGCACGCTCGTGGCGGAGAAGATCCGCCCCTTTTACCAGCGAAAGGCCGCGAACGCCCGGCGGTGGATCGCGCAGTATTTCGACGACTCGCTCGACTATCACGTGCACGAGAGCGAGGGGGCATTGTTTCTCTGGCTGTGGTTTCGCGGGATGCCGATCTCCGCGGCGCAACTCTACGAGCGGTTGAAAAAACGCAACGTGCTCGTGGTGCCTGGGCACTATTTCGCGATCGGAAGTCGCGAGGCCGAGGAGCACGCATCCCGGTGCATCCGCGTGAGCTTCGCGATGGAGGATGAAGTCGTTGAAGCCGGCATCAAAACGATCGCCGACGAGGTCGCGCGCGTTTATGCCGGGGGCAAGTAGACCAGGTTAGGAGCCGGGCTGGGCCGTCGCCCATGCGGCGATGGCTTCGAGGTCCTTTGTGGTGAGCGGACGCTCGGGGAGAAGCGGGGCGGTGGCTGCGAGAGTCTGCGGGCGGATTTCGCCGCCCTGCCAGATCGAGGCTGCTTCAAAGTAGGGACCCACCTTTCGCGGGTCGCTCCAGGTGTGGATCGAGAGAAGGCGTGCGCCGACCGCGGCAGCGAGGTGCATGGGGCCGCTGTCGACGCTGATGACCGTTCTGGCCTGTCGGAGCAGGTGAATCAATTGAAGCAGCGTCGTGCGTCCGGTGAGGTCGACGACGCTGGATGGCAACGCCTCAGGTGACTGGCCGACGCCCGCGAGGACGACCGGGTGCGGCGCGAGCATTTCACACAGTTGCCGGATCTGATCGGCGTCCAGCGATTTTCCTGCGCCGCGTGCGTAGGGGTGGAGCAGGATGAATGCGTCGGGCAATGGCGTGTCGATGGCATCGCCGGCGGGCAGGGGAAAGGCGGGTCGCGCGGGGATGGAGATGCCCAGCAGTGGCAGGATGGAGAGGTAGCGGTCGACGGCGTGTTGCGTAGGGAAGACCTCGGCGGCCGAGTCGTAGAAACGAATCGCGCCTTCGCGGGCGTCGGAGAGTCCGATCTTTCGCTTTGCCCGCGCGCAGGTGGCGATCATCGCGCTGCGGAACAGGCCCTGGAGGTCGATTGCGAGATCCGGTTTCAAGCTGCGGAGTTCCGAGAACCATTTGCCTGCGCGCATGGCGCCGGGGATTCCGCGAAACTGCTCGCGGGGAAACAGAAGCCGTCGATCGACGGCGGGATTGTTGCTCAGGATCGGTGCCCAGCGCGGATCGACCACCCATGTGAGGCTCGTGTCGGGCCACGCGTCGTGGAGCGCAGCGGCGACAGGTAGAGCGTGGACGACATCGCCGAGCGAGCCGGGTTTGATGAAGAGGAGTGTCGAAGGATGGGAGTCGAGCGTCGAGGGATGCGGCCGGGAGCCGCCCTGCTGACTTTCGGCTTTCGACATTTCAACATTCGCCCCGCCTCTCAGCGGCCGATGGCGAGTCGCTCGGCGAGTTTCGCGGGCAGGCCGGCGTCATAAATCGCCTTCTGCGCACCGGCGAGGTCGTATTCGATCCGGCGCAGCTCCACTTCCTGCGAGTTCGTGTCGTAGACGCAATAGGCCGAGCGCCAGTCGCCGTCGCGGGGCTGGCCGACGCTGCCGACATTGATCAGGTATTTCTTGCCCTGTTGCAGGTGCAGAATGTCGAGCGGCACGCTGCGCACGCTGCCGTCGCGGATGTAGGCCTTCGGCGCGTGCGTGTGGCCGATGAAGCACACGGCTGTGTGCTGGTAGCTGAAGCTCGCGGCGGCTTCGAGCTGGTTGAAGATGTAGCCCCACTTGTGCGGGGTATCGAGCGTGGCGTGGACGATCGTGAAATCACGCACCTGGCGCTGCAGCCGCAACTCGCGCAGCCATGCCTTCTCGTCGGCATTGAGCTGCTCGCGGGTCCACTGGATCGCCTCCTCGGCGAGCGGGTTGAAACTCTCGCGTTCGGCGATCATCGACGCCTGTTCGTCGTGATTCCCCTTTACGGTCGGGCAGTCGAGCTCCCGGACGATAGCGAGGCATTCCTTCGGGTTGGCGTTGTAGCCGACGATGTCGCCCATGCAGACATAGTGGGTGCAAAGCTGCGTGCGCGCATCGGACAACACCGCCTGCAGGGCCTGTAGATTGGCGTGAATGTCGCCGAAAATTGCAAAGCGCATTAAGAGTGTGGCTGGCCGTTTGTTTCTTTTATCCGCTGGTCCGCAGGAATTCCAAGTTTCTCTTCGAGTTCCTTGATGTCGCGGATGAGAGAGGGGGTGCGCTCGGACTCGCCGAGATTGTAAAGACGCATGAGTTCCGCATAGGCCTCCTTTTCCTTTCCGGGGCACTTGGCGAGTTCGTAGGCGGCGAGGCGCTTCAGGTAGGGGCGGGCGTCGGGCTTCGACGCGGCTTCGGCGTAGACCTCGGCCGCCTTGCAGTGGTCCTCGTATTTCAGTCGATAAAGGTCGCCGAGGCTCTGGAGGAGTCGCGCGCTGTCGGGATTGTTGCGCACGCCGTCTTCGAAGATGGACCGCCCGAGGTCCCAGTATTGGCGCTCGGCGCGTTTGCGAAGGAATTCGCTGGGCTGGGTCCCGTCCTCGCGCGCGGCGACCGACGCGTTCCAGCCCATGTGCCAGCCCGACATGTCCCAGTAGAGGATGGATTTTGGCGCAAGCGTGGTGACCGTCTTGAACAGCCCCGCCATGCGGCCCCACTCGGTCCTTTCCCACGCGCTGTTGGCTTCGATCCACAAATACGCCGCCACGAGCGAGCGGAATCCGCTGAGCGCCGCGACGAAGCCCATCTGCCCGATCTGCTCGCGCAACGAGAGATTGAGCGCGGTGGTGCGGAATCCCTCCGCACGCTGAAGCTTGTCGAGATGCCGTTCGAAGGGCAGCCGCACGGCGCCGAACACGAGCAGAATCCCGATGGCTATGAACAGCCGGCGCTTCATAGCTCGCGAGTGGAAAACATGAACGTCGCCAGCAGCTGGTAGACGATGATGTAGCCCACCCCAAGCGCGGCGGTTTGCAGGAACATCCCGAGCGGCACCGCGGTGCCGGCGACAATTTCGTCGACGAGATTGAAGGTCTGCAGGTCCGGGAAGAGCAGCGCCACGAGCGCGAGGATTGGCTTGGCCCACCACTGCATGGCCGAGTCGCCGAGCCAGTATTCGCGCGCGACGGCCTGCAGGTGGCCGATGAAGTAGATCGCAATGGAAATGAGCATCGCGAAGATGCCCGAGCTGGCGAACGAGCTGATGAAGAGCGTGAGCGACGCGAGCAACCCGGCCTTGAGGAAAATGACCACGATGCCCGGCAGCAGGTTCCAGTTGAACGTGGTCGCCTTGATCTCGGCGATGTAACGCTCGGCGGCATCCTTTGCGTCGGGGTCGGTGCCCATCTGCGCGGTGACGCCGCTCAGCACGGTCGTCTCACGCAGCCAGAGCACGAGGAGGAACAACGCCGACATGATGATTGTCGAGATGCCGAGCAGGAGCAGGACGCCGAAGAGCTTGCCGGCGATGTATTCGTAGCGCGGCACGGGCTTGGAAAGGATCGTGTAGATCGTGCGGTCCTCGAGGTCCTTTGGAATCAACGTCGCGGTGGCGAGGATCGCGATGAGCGAGGTGAAGATCGACATCGCGCCAAGCGAGATGTCCTTGAGCATCTGGAACTCCTCCTCGAACTCGAGCTGCGCCATGAAGAACGAGTTGCCGATCACCAGCAGCGCGAAGATGAGGAGAAAGTAGAAGATCTTGAGACGCGACAACTCGGTGAGCGTGTTCAACGCGAGTGCGGAGACGCGGGTGGGAGAGAAGCGTGGCGATTTCATGAAGCCTTTTTCGAGCGTTTCGCAGGAAACAGGGTTCCGACATCCTTTCGCTTGAGCGCGCCGAGCACACGGCCGGGTTTGCGGCCATTGGCGATGACGGTTTCGATGCCGCCGGTGACGGCGATCTTGACCGCAGTGAGCTTCGCACCCATGCCGCCGGTGGAGTTTTCCCCCTTCTCGGGTTGCACGAGTTTGAAGGCCGAGTCGATCGAGCGCACGGATTTCAGGCGCCTGCCCTTGCCGTCGAGCAATCCATCGGCGCTCGTGAGAATGACAAGCAAATCGGCCCGTGCGAGCAGCGCGACCTCGGCGGAGAGCCGGTCGTTGTCGCCGAAGTTCAGCTCTTCGACGGCCACCGAGTCGTTTTCGTTGATGATCGGCACGACCTTGCCGACCGAGAGCAGGCGCTCGAGCGTGTTTTTCGCGTTGGCGCGGCGGCGCTTGCTGTCGATGTCGTCGTGGGTGAGGAGAAGTTGCGCGGTGTGGAGGCCATGCCGCGTGAGGTTGCGGTCGAACTGCCGCACGAGCAACGGCTGCCCGATCGAGGCGCACGCCTGCTTGCCGTGGAGGTCGGTCGGTCGGTCCTTGAGGCCGAGCGCGCCGACGCCGGCGGTCACGGCGCCGCTGCTCACGACAATCACGGAGTGGCCGGCCTTCACCAGCGCGGCGAATTCATCGCAGAGCCGGCGAAACTGCGCGGTATCGAGGGTGCGACCCCCGGGGCGGGCAAGAATGCCTGTGCCGAGCTTTACGACGATTCGTTTCATGGTTGAACAGAAAACAATCTGAGAAATCCCGCCTCCACCGCAAGAGCCTCCTGCACACCGCGGTTCAAATTCGACTCGGTCTCCTCGATGGCCTCCAGGCAGCGCAGCGTCTGCTCCGGCGTGGCCGACTGCGCGAAGCCGTGGATCGCCTTGCGATCGGTGGTTGGCGCGGTCCCATGCTGGATGCGCAACGCCTCGGCATACCAGCCTGCGATTGCCTGGATCAAATCGCCCCGGCAGCGCACCGCCGCGGCTTCCGCCATCGCCTTGATCTGCTCCTCGCGCTCCTCCAGCCACGTGCCGTCGGTCGTCTGCTTGTAGTGGGCCTGCTCGGCCTTGAACGCCTCTTCCGCCTCGTCGCGAATGCGTTCGCGCTCGGCATTCAGCGTGTCGAGAAACGCCCGGGAAAGTGTGAAGGCCGCCGTTACCGGCGAGAGCCGCCGTGCCACCACCGATTCGAGCGCGACGAGCACGCGTTCCGCCGCCGCCGATTGCTCCTGCGCCGTGCCTGCGCGCAGTTGCACCACGATGCACCGGGACAGCACAGTTTCGAGCAACGCATCGGGCGCCGTCGACGTAAGAAACACATGCGAGCCCGCCGGCGGCTCCTCCAGCGTCTTGAGAAACGCATTCGCCGCCTGGGGCTGCAGGCGGTCCGCCTCGCGAATCACCGCCACCTTGCGCGTGCCGACGACCGGTTTGGCTCGGATTGCCTGCTCGATGCGGCGCACCTGTTCGATGAGGATTCGCCGCGATCGCGACTCGGGCTCGATGGAATGGAAATCCGGGTGCGTGGTGACGTCGCCCTCCGTTTCGAGAATCCGGCGGGAAATTTCCTCGACCACCCGCTGGCGGCCGCTGCCGCGCGGACCGCACACCAGATACGCATGCGCGAGCCGTCCCGCGGCCTGCGCCTCCATCAGGCGGTCAAGCGCTTGTTCGGGCGTGAAGGCCATGCAGCAACTCCTGAACGTGATGAAAAACCGTTCCGGCGATCGTCTCCGCCGGTTGTGACGCGTCGAGCACGCGGAACCGCTCCGGCTCGCTCTTCGCGAGGTCGAGGTATCCCTGCCGCACCCGCTCGAAAAATTCCAGTGGCTCCCGCTCGATGCGATCCAGCGCGGGATTCGCGCGCGTTTCCAGCCGCCCGCGCGCCGCGGCCGGGTCGAGATCGAGAACGAACGTGAGGTCCGGCAGATGCCCGCCCACGGCGAAGTAATTGATCGCCGCCACATCCTCCGCGGCCAGCCGCCGGGCCACGCCCTGGTAAACCGTGGTCGAGTCCAGAAACCGGTCCGACAGCACGTCCGTGCCCGCCTCCAGCGCCGGCACGATCCGCTCGCGCACCAGTTGCGCGCGGCTCGCGGCGAAAAGGAGCAGCTCCGCCTCCGGGGTCATGTTTTCACTTTCCCGCGCATGCTGGAGTGTGTGGCGAATCTGTTCCCCGACGGGTGTTCCTCCCGGCTCGCGGGTGACGATCACCTGGCGTCCCATCCCCTCCAGTGCCGCGCGCAATCGCTCGATTTGCGTCGTTTTCCCGCAGCCCTCCGAGCCCTCGAATGTGATGAAAATGCCGCGCTGCGTCATCAGGTGGGCGAAAGACTCCCAAAACCCCGCGCCCCTTACCAAGCACGAATTTGCCGGCGCTGTGCGGATGGTCAGGGAGCACTCGTGGATGCAGGAGAAAGCGGATCGTGGGCTGGCCGCGGAGCGTAGCGGGAATCGGTGAAATCTGCGGGGACTTTCCACGCGATCGAAGGGTTGATGCGACGGATGGAATTCGCCATGACTGAGCCATGAAGCATTGGCTGGTGAAGCAGGAGCCGGAGACGTATTCGTGGGATGACTTCGTGAAGGAGAAGGGCACGGCGTGGACGGGGGTGCGGAATTTCCAGGCGCGGAACAACCTGCGGGCGATGGCCGTTGGCGACACGGTGCTCTTTTACCACAGCGGCGGTGAGAAGGCGGTCGTCGGCGAGGCGAAGGTGACGAAGGCGGCGTATGCGGACCCGACGGCGGAGGAGGGCGACTGGGTGTGCGTGGATTTGAAGCCGGTGCGCCCGCTGCCGAAGCGGGTGGAGTTGAAGGCGGTGAAGGCCAACCCGGCGCTGGCGGAGATTGCGCTGGTGCGAAATTCGCGCCTGAGCGTGATGCCGCTGAAGCCGGCTGAATACCGCGAACTCTTGAAAATGGCAGGGGCCTGAGCCGGGAACTCAGGGCGCATCGAGATCGAGCGGCGGCATGCTGTTGAGCACAGGCATGGGCTGCTGCTCGTTGAGGGAGCGATGGGCGGGATTCTGGGTGGAGCGGACGGGGAGACTGATCTCCTCGCCATTCCGCAGCACGGTGATGGAAGTTTCGTCGCCGGCGGTGAGGAAGAACGAGGCGTCGAAGACGTCCTCCGGCGAACGGATCGGGATGTCGCCGACCTTGAGCACGATGTCGCCGACCTGCAGGCCGCATTCCGTGGCGGGAGCGCCGGGTTGGAGATTTGCGACGCGGGCGGACGAGGGGGCGTTGGTGGTGGTGTCGGGTTCCACCGAGACGCCGAGCCATCCGGGGCGAAGCTCACCGAACCGCACGTAGTCCATGCGAATCTTTTCGGCGGCGTTGATCGGGAGCATGTAGCAGCTTGCGTTGCCGTTGACTCCGGCAAGCACGATGCCGATGACCTCGCCGTCCATGTTCAGAACCGGCGCGCCGCCCTGGCCATTCTGGATGGGGAGGTTGGCGCGGATATGGGTCGTGCGGAAGTAGCGGTTCAGGTATTCCTTGTCGCGACCGGCCACGAGGCCGAAGCTCGGGCAGACGGCTTCGCCCATGGGATACCCGATGGCGATGACCGGAGCGGCGACATCGACTTTCGAGGAGTCGCCGATCGGAAGAAACGGGGTGTTTGCCTCGACCTTGATGAGAGCGATGCCGGTGCGCGGGTCCTTCAGAAGCAAACGCGCGGGAAGCTTCTTCGCGCCCTGGGTGACGGTGATGTCTGTGGCATCGCCCACGGTGCTGGCGAGCGTGTAGATGGTGCCGGTGGGGTCGGCGTAAAAGCCGGTGCCTTCCAAGAGGCCATGGAGGTCCGATGCCTGAACCTTTACGACAGCGCCGCGGCCGAGATTAAAGACCTCCTGGATGCGTTCCTGAATCGTGTCGCCGATGGATTTCTTCTCCTCGGCGGGCGCATTGAAGGCGCCCAAAAAGACGATGAAGCCGCAGGCGGGGATGCAGAGAAGAGCAGAGCGGCGCACTCCTCTAAAAACTGAACGGCGCGTCATAGCTCACCGGTCGCTCCTCAAGCACATAGCTGGGAGGGAGATTTCTGCCGGAAGCCGCCGGGGCAACCGGAGCGATCGGCGCCACCGAGATGGAGGCCGAAGGAGCAAGGTCGGCCGAGGCGACCTGGCTGGAAGCGGGATTGTCCTGCGACGTCAGAATGAGGCCGGTGACACCGGCTGCAGCGACGAGAGCGCTGGCGTAGGCGATGGCAGGAACACGGAAGCCTTCGAGCCAGAGGTTTGCCCGTTCCCAAGCGATTGCCCAGATGGGGCGCTTCAGCATTTCCGCCCTCTGGCGGCGTTGGAACTCGAGAAGAAAATCTTCGAAATAGTCCTCGGGAGGCCGCTCGTAGCGCTTCAACCGGATCAATTTCTGGATTTCGCTCGGTTCGCTCATGGCTGATTTCAGGCTCCTCTAAACTCTTCGAGATAGTTTTGCAACTGGCGATGCGCGTAGAACAGCCGGGAGCGGACCGTGCCCTCGGAGATTCCGAGGATCTTGGCGATCTCCGCATGCGGCATGCCCTGAATGTCGAACATCGTAACCACTGCTCTATGGTCGTGAGACAGCTTCTGCATGGCCTCGTTCAATCTTTTTTGAAGCTCCGCGAGATTTGTTTCCCGGCGGGGGTCGGTGGTGGCCGTCGCCTCGATGTAATCGGGGTCGTTTTCGATGTGGGCATCCATGTCGTCGAGGCTCATGCCCCGGCGGCGGTTCCGCTTCTTCAGGAAGTTGATCGTCATGTTCATGGCGATCTTGTGAATCCAGGTGTAGAAGCTGGATTGCTGGCGGAAGCCTTTGATGGAGCGAAATGCCTTCGCAAAGATGTCCTGCAGGAGGTCGTTCGTGTCCTCGTGGTTTGAGGTCATGTTGTAAACGAGGCCATAGACCCGCGGACTGTAGCGACGCACCAGATCGTCGAACGCCGAAACATCGCCGTTCTTCGTCCGCGCGACCAGTTCGTCATCTGTGGGGTCCTGCGGTTCCTCCATGCGAAAAGGCCGCGAACCGTAGCAGGATCGCGCCGGGGCGGGAAGAGCGATCGTCGGAATGACGCAATTCCGGGAACGATAAAAGTCTGCGCTGGAGCAAATTCCCGAAACTTTGGCCGCTTTTCGGGTTCAATGGTATGCTGGGCAATGGACCGGCGAGCGGGCTTTTCCTCCCGAGTGGCGGATTCGCCATCGTGAAATCATTGTCCAAGCTTGAGCGCCAAAAAATCCCCCTTGGAATCGAATGAGTCGTTCCCTGTTTCCCCGAACCAGCCTTCCTGGAAGGCAATTCTTCTCCGCAGTCGCGCTATTTTTCCTTGGAGGCGTTGCCACGGGGGCCCCGAGCGGGGAGAACCTCTACTCGCCCTATCCGCAGGTGGCGAATCTCAGCTCGGGGATGTCGTGGCCGGCGGGGCAGGCCCTGCCGACGTTTGCGACGCCGAATGCGGTGCTCGACACGATCCTTGTCCAGGACCTTTCGCCCGACGAGCGGATCACCTTTTCGGCGCTGCAAGGGTTGATCAACAAGACCCGTCCCCGTGTTTACCTGCTCGATTCCGGCGCGGACGAGGGGACCTACACGTGGGCGAACACGGCGGTGCTGGGGCTGGGCTCGCGAATCACCTACACGAATGCGACGCGGTTCAACCTGATCTCCAAGTATGCCAATCAAGTTTCCGGCCTCGTGCTCTACGATCCGGCGATCAGCCCGCACTATCGGAATCTCGCAAGCACCGTTGCGGGGTTGACGAATGCTCTGCCGGTCACGGCGGCGGTCCGGAGCGCCCTCATCAGCCGCGGCCTCAACCTGCCCGTTGTCGTCGACCTGACGACGCTCTCCTTCACGGAGCCGGTGGATATTTACAATTACCTCTACGAGCACTACTGGCCGCAGTGCAACAAGCGGGTGATCGTCAGCGCGAACCCGGCCGACAATGGCGACCTCCACCACACACGTGACATCGCGGCGGCGACGGGTGGAGCGGTTTTGTGGCTCTCCACCACAAACTCGACGCAGCGTGGCGTGTTGCAGAAGTTTTTCGGGGACATGACCGCGGGCGAGGCGGTTGTTCTTGGCTGGTATACGACGGAGCGCTCGGGCGTGACGCTGGCGACGTCATTTGGAATCGGAACGATTCCGGCGGATCACTACATCAGCGGCACGGTTTATGGAGGCACGGACCATCGCATTCGGGTGCCGCAGGTCCCTGCGAAGCCGCCGCTCGAAAACAAGATCTACATCGCCATTTTTGTGAGCGATGGCGACAACGCCCAATATGTGCAGCGGGCGATGCGACGGATCTGGAGTGATCACGCGGCCAGCCGCGGGAAGGTGCCGATCAACTGGACCGTGGCGCCGGGAATGGTGGATCTCGGCCCCGGGTTGCTGAACTACTATTACACCACCGCGACGGCGAACGATTGCTTTGTCTCAGGACCGTCCGGCATGGGCTACCTCATGCCCATGAATACCTACAGCCAGAACGGCGCGGCGGCGGGGAGTCACCTCGACAATCCGGTCGCGATGGCTGGCTACGCCCGGCTCACGGAGACCTACATGCAGCGCGCCGGGTTGCGGGTCATCACGATCTGGGACAACGCGACGCCGATGCAGCGGGCGACCTACGAGGAGAAGGTGCGAAATCTCTACGGGATGACGGTGCAGAGATTCAGCGGCAGGTCGTCGGTTCTCCCGAGCGTGGAAGGCGGGCGGATTTATGTGGACCGGCTGAGCCACGCCTACGCCGAAACCTACTCCGCGATCCGTGATTCGCTGACCAGTCGCATCCAGGATTGGGACGGCAAGTCGCCGATGTTTATCGCAACGCAGGCCAGCGTGTGGGGCGAGATGAAGCCGAACCGGATCGTCGACCTTTGCAACGATCTGAATGCCCAATACCCCGGCAAGCTCGTATTCGTGCGCGCGGACCACTATTTCAATCTCTTCAACGAAGCCAACGGGCTGCCGTTCAACCTTTCGATGTCGGCGCAGACGACGGTGGCCGCGAGCGACCTCAGCAACGCGAACGCCGTCAAGGATGGAACGCCCTACACGACGTGGTCGACGGCGTATTCCGGCACGCGGGCGCTGACCTTCAACTTCGGCCGTCGCTACAACCTCACGCGATATGTGATCCGGCACGCGGGTGACACGATGTTGAATCCATCGCTCAACACCCGCGACTTCCGGTTGCAGGTGAGTCTCGACGGGACGAGCTGGTCGACCATCGACATGCAGACCGGCAACGAGGCCAACGTGACCGATGTCGAGTTTCCCGCAGTGACCGCGCAGTTTGCGCGAATCATTGTCGACAACTCGGGGGCGGATGCCGTCACACGGATCGCCGACGTGGAGTTTTATGGAGCCATCTCCGGAGAAACCATTCCACCGGTGCCGGATCCGCCGTCCTACCTCGCGTGGATGGATTCGCTTGGTGCCGGAGAGAAACCGCCGGAGGGTCAGCGTGGCGTTTACGACAAGCCTGCGGGGGACGGCGTGAGCAACCTCGCGAAATACGCATTCGGTCTCAAGCCGCTGATCCCGACCCGACCGGAGGAGACGCTCCTCGCGCCGACCGACGACACGATGGCCGTGGAGTTCGTTCGCTCGAAGACGACGACGGCGGAGATTGGACTGGAGGGATCGACCGACCTCGTCACGTGGAGCCCGGTCGAGTTTGTGATCGAGTCGAGGGAGGATGTCGGCGTCGATCGCGAGCGCGTTCGGTTCATCACGCAGAAGCCGGATGCGGACGCCTATTTCCTGCGCCTGCGGATCGATCTGAACGAATAGCCTGCGGCTACGCGAGCAGGCGGGGAAGAGTGTGCCGCAGCAACGTGGCGAGCGAGCCCGCTGCGGCCCGCCCGATTTCCGTGACCTCTTCGTGGCTGAGCGGCGAGCCGGTGATTCCGGCGGCCCAGTTCGTGAGACAGGAGAATGCGGCGACCTCGATGCCCAGCGCGCGGGCCTGAATCGTCTCCAGCACCGTCGACATGCCGACCGCGTCGGCACCGAGCATTCGCAACATGCGCACCTCGGCCGGCGTTTCGTATTGCGGACCGACGAGACTGGCGTAGACGCCTTCGTGAAGCGGAATGCCCAGCTCCCCTGCGTCGGCGCGAAACATTTCCCGCAGGCGTTTGCTGTAGGCTTCCGTGAGGTCGATGAAGTTGGGGCTGCCGTGCAGGGGGGATGTGCCGGTGAGATTCAGGTGATCGGAGATTTGCATCCACTCGCCGGGTGGAAAATCCGGGTTGAGCGTGCCTGCGGCGTTGGTCAAAATCACGCGAGTCACCCCGAGACGATGCATGAGGCGAATGCCCGCCGTGACGCTTGCGGCGGAATGCCCCTCGTAAAGGTGCACGCGGCCCCGGGCGACCAGCAGAGGATGACCGTCGATGCGCGAGAGGGAAAACGCGCCTTCATGCCCCGGCACGCCGGAGGTGGGCAGTCCCGGAATTTTTCCGTAGGGAATCGTGGCTTCGACCTCCAGGCTGTCGGCAAAGGAATTGAGCCCCGATCCGAGCACGATCGCGACCTTTGCTCCGAACGCCTCGAGATCTTCGGGCAGTCCCGGAAATTCCTGAGTCATCGCCCGGTCGTCCCAAAAACCGCGCCGACGCGCAAGTTCAGTGTTGGAGGCTTTCGCGGAGATGCGCGAGGAATGTTTCCACGTCGTTTTCCGTCGTGGCCCAGGAACACATCAACCGGCACCCGCCGGCGCCGATGAACGTGTAGAATTTCCAGCCGCGAGCGTGCAGCGATTGAATCGCCCGGTCGGGCATGCGGATGAACACGCTGTTGGCTTCCTTTGGAAACAGCACGTCGACCTCCTGGATCGCGCGCAACTTCTCGTGGAGCAGGGTCGCCATGTCGTTTGCGTGTTTCGCATGTCGCAGCCACGCGCCGCTTTCGAGGACACCCACCCACGGCGCGCTGAGAAACCGCATCTTCGACGCGAGCTGGCCGGATTGCTTGCAGCGAAACTCAAACTCCCGCGCAAGTTCGTGATTGAAGAAGACCACCGTCTCGCCGAGCGGAAGACCATTCTTCGAGCCACCGAAGCACAGCACGTCCACGCCCACCTGCCATGTGATTTCCTTCGGACGGACGCCGAGGCTCGCGACGGCATTCGCAAAACGCGCGCCATCCATGTGGAGCTTCAGCGAGTGCGTCTTGGCGATGCGGGAAATCTCTTCGAGGTGAGCCGGGGAATAGACCGTGCCGACCTCCGTTGCCTGGGTAATGCTGACTGCGCGCGGCTTTGGAAAATGGATGTCGGTCCGCCGCTGGACGGTTCTCGTGATTGCGGCCGGGTCGATCCGCCCCTGCTCCCCGGGGAGCAGCAGGACCTTCGTGCCGTTTGAAAAGAACTCCGGCGCGCCGCACTCGTCGGTCTCCACGTGGGCCAGCTCATGGCAGAGAATGCTGTGATAACTCTGGCAGCAGGAGGCGAGGGCGAGGGAGTTGGCGGCGGTGCCGTTGAAAACAAAAAAGACCTCGCAGTCGGTTTCGAAAAGCTCGCGAAGAAGTTCCGAGGCGCGGGCGGTCCATTCATCATCGCCATAGGAGGGGAGACAGCCTGCATTCGCAGCCTCGAGAGCCTGCCATGCCTCGGGGCAGATTCCCGACGCGTTATCGCTGGCAAACTGCCAGCCGGGGGTGACTTGAGCCATGCTCCTAGGGCACCACGGCCCCCGGGGGACGTTCAAGGGGGATCACGTGCTATGTCACGGAAAGGGAGGTAAATACGAAGTCATGGCGAAGCGCATTCTTTTCGGGAATTTTATTGCGTGCCGGGCGGATTGCGCTTCATTTTATTCACCAGCGAAGCAACTGTCCGAGTTGCGTAGCATTCACCCCAATATCAACTCCCCTAAGATCATGCAAAAGCGTCGTCTTCATCTTGCCCCTTCCTTCGGCATTGCGTGCAGTGTTATCGCCGCTGTAGCCGCTACAAAGCCCGCCCTTGCTGCGGACTATTCCTGGAACGTCGAGGACGGTTTGTTCACGACCGACACCAACTGGGATCCGGTGGGCGTGCCGACAGTGGTGGACGATGCATTCGTCAACAATGGTGGCACGGCGGTGATTCAATCCGGAGATGAGGTAGAGCTGGGCCGGCTTCGGATTGATGATGGCGTGGTCAATCAAACAGGCGGAAGTCTTGATGTGTTCGGGATCGATAACGGGCCTTGGGCGATTTACGTGGGCCCCACCGAAGGTCTGACGGGCACTTTGAATATATCCGGTGATTCGTCTGTGACGGGAGCGCGGGTGCGCATTGGCGACTTTGGCGGCACCGGTTCGATTAATCTTTCCGGCAACGCAAGTTTCCTGGGTTTGCCTGGAAACATCACTCGCATCGCCGCCAGCGCAGGTTCCACTGGCACTTTGTCCGTTACTGAGCAGGCTCAATGGATCACTGACGACTGGATGATCGTCGGCAGTGGTGGAAATGCGACCTTGAACGTTGCTGGAGAGCTGATTGGGGAGAACACCGCAAGCGTTATCGTGACCGGGAATCTCTATGTCGGCGAAGGGGGATCAAGCGAGGGCACGGTGGACGTGTCGGGCACGGGACGCCTCTCTGCGGGGGAGACACATATTGGCCGGGGTGGACTGGGTCACCTGACGGTGAAGGATGATGCTGAACTGACCACGGCAAGACTCGTTATAGGCAACCAAGGGGGCACTGCGGACGCGACTTTTCAGGACAATGTCTCGGTTTTCGCAAGTGAGCTTTGGGTGGGTGATGAGGCCAACAGCAAGGGCACTCTGAATATCAGTGGGACCAGCAACGTAACCGTCAATTCCTGGGTGGTCATTGGACGTCGGACCTCCGAGGGGAAGATGGTCCTTGAAGGGGATGCGACGTTTGTAAAAACGGGGGGGGATAATTTTTCTGTTGGCAATGGCCACGAAGGTCCCGCAAGTAACGGCGAGTTGACCATTAGGGGCAACGCGCACCTGGATGTTCAGAGTGGAGAGCTTTGGATTGCTGCGGAGGGAAATTCAACGACGGTTGGTGTGATGAATCTCGAGGGCGGCACGGTCGATACCAACAGTTGGGTGTCGGTGGGCCGCAACCACGGCGCCGGAACGCTCAACATTTCCGGAGGCACTTTTAACTTTAAAGCGACAGGCTCTTACACCAACGGTGTAGACGGAAATGGCGTAGCTGAAGGTCAGTTCTTCACCTCCGAAGGAAGTGCCACGGCCAACGCGGTCATCAACCAAAGCGGAGGCGTCTTCAACAACGTCAACTCCGAGACCTGGTTGGCTGAGCAGCCGGGCAGTGTTGCGGTGTGGAATGCGACCGGTGGAACCTCGAACCACAAGGTGATCCGCCTTGGCGTGCATAATGATACCAACGGCACCCTGAATATCAGCGGCACGGCTGTGGTAAATGCCAGGATGGTTTCCGTGTCCTCGGATACAGGCAGCAGCGGCACCCTGAACTTGAATGGCGGGCGGCTGGTTACAGAGGGGATCGTGAAAGGGAACGGGACAGGCTCCGTTCACTTCAATGGAGGCACCCTGGTTGCTGCTGCGGACAGCGTTGATTTCATTGCCGGTTTCGAGGAGGAGCAGGTGATCATCGAATCGGGCGGACTCGTCGTCGATACGAGCGGGTTCGATGTGGAGATTACCTTGGGACTGGTGGGTGAAGGCAATCTGGCGAAGATTGGAGAGGGAACGCTCATTTTGAGTGGGCTGAACGCCTATATCGGGGATACGGCAATCCTCGATGGAGTTCTGAGCATCACAACGGGCTTTCTTGCGGATAGCTCGAATGTCTCAATTCGCGATGGGTCCATCTTCGATCTCAATTTTACCGGGACTGATACCATCAATGCGCTTGTCATTAATGGTGAGGTTCAGCCGATTGGAACCTATGGGCGGCCCGGATCGGGGGCTGACTTTGAACTGGCCGTCTTCAGTGGAGATGGCATCCTGGAAGTCACCTCGGTCGTGATTCCCGAGCCACAGAACCTTGGAGTCGTTGGTCTTGCGGCGCTTGGGCTGGTCTTTGCCCTGCGCCGTCGGCGGACGACCGAAAATTCCTGATCCCCCGACGTCCGAGTGACCTCAGGAATCAAGACAAGGGCGCGGCGATGAGAGTCGCGCCCTTTCTTTTTTGGATTCGGAGGAGGAGGTTAGGAGCCGCCGGCGCTTGAATTGGGAAGTTGTGGATCCAGTGGCGGAGGCGGCTCGGAGATCAAACGCGCGCCGCGACCGTAGGTGAAGTAGGCCCAGGCCCATTGAATGAAGACGAGCACCCGGTTGCGGAACCCAATGAGAAAATACAGGTGGACGAATGCCCATGCCGCCCAGGCGAGAGGGCCGCTGAACCTCAACCCGCGAATGTCTCCCACGCCGGCAAGACGTCCAATGGTGGCAAGGCTGCCTTTGTCCAAATACTTGAAGGGCCTGGTCGGCTTTCCCTCCAGCTGACGCCGGATGTTGGCGGCGGCGTGCCGCCCCATCTGCATGGCCGCCGGCGCAAGGCCGGGCACGGGTTTGTTATCCCTGCCATAGGTCAGCGCGACCATGTCGCCGATGGCCTGAATCTCCGGGCGTCCCGACACGGTGAGATCTCGATTCACCTTTGCGCGTCCGGCTTTGTCCGTCTCGCAGCCGATCTGCCTCGCCAACGGAGAAGCGGCATTCCCGGCCGCCCAGACGACCGTATGGCAGGGGATTTTTCCGCTCTTGAGGGTGACGACCCCGTCCTCAACGTTCAGCACGGGGTCATTGATCCGCACCTCGACGTTCAGATTCTCGAGCTGGCGTCCGGCGCTTGCCGACAGCGACTCGTCGAAAGCCGGCAACACTCGCGGCCCCGCTTCGACGAGAATGACCCGCGTCTGCCTGGGATCGATGTGGCGAAAATCCCGCGCGAGCGTCTTGTGGGCAAGTTCGGCGATCGCACCGGCCATTTCCACGCCTGTGGGCCCTCCGCCGACAACGACAAACGTAAGGAACGCCTCGCGCACTTCCGGACTTGTCGACTTCTCTGCCTCCTCGAACGCGGTGAGAATCCGGCGTCGGAGGCCGATGGCATCGTGCAGACTCTTCAATCCCGGAGCCAAACTCTCCCATTCATCGTGCCCGAAATAGCTGTGCCGTGCCCCGGTGGCGACGATGAGATGGTCGTAGCAAATCGCGCCATCCTGCGTGACAACCTCCCGGCGCTCCGGCTGAATGGCCAGAACCTCGGACATGATGACGGTTGTGTTTTCCTGATCCCGCAACACGGAACGAATCGGCTTCGCGATATCGGCCGGGGAAAGTCCCGCCGTGGCCACCTGATAAAGCAACGGCTGGAACAGGTGGTGATTTGTGCGGTCCAGAAGGATGACGCGGACCGGCGTGTCCTTCAGTGCACGCGCGGCGGAGATTCCTCCGAAGCCACCCCCGACAATGACGACAACAGGCAGGCTTGCATTTTGGGGGCCGGCTGAGGATGGTGATTGGTGATTCACGTGACTTTGTGAAATTTTTCACAAAGTTGCGGCGGGTCAAAGGCCGAAACCGAAAAAACCTTGTAATTCAGGAATGCCCACGACGATCGAGCAACCCGACACGCTGGCCCGGAGCCTGCAAAACCTGCGAAGCGCCCAGGAGGGCGGAGAGCTGCTGGGCGAAACGCTCACGTTGAACATGGGGCCATCGCACCCTTCGACGCACGGCGTTCTGCGCATCGTGCTTGAGCTCGATGGCGAGGTGATCACGAAGGCGACCCCGGATGTCGGTTACCTGCATCGCGGCGACGAGAAGATCGCGGAGAACGTCCAATACAACCAGTTTGTGCCGTATACGGACCGGCTCGATTATCTCGCGCCGATCGCCAACAACGTGGCCTTCGCGCTGGCCGTCGAGAAATTGATGGGTTGGGAGTTGCCGCCTCGCGGAAAGGCGATTCGCGTGATCTGCTGCGAGCTCGGGCGCATTTCCTCGCACCTGCTCGGGCTGGGCGCCTTCGGCATGGATCTTGGCGCGACGACCGTGTTCCTGTGGACGTTCACGGAGCGCGAAAAGATTTACAACCTCGTCGAAAACCTCAGCGGAGCGCGCTTCACCACGAGCTACACGCGCATTGGCGGGCAGACGCGCGATTTGCCGCCCACGTTCATTCCGCAGCTCAAGGAATTTGTGGAGGGCTTCAAGAAGGCACTTGTGGAGATCGACAAGCTGCTCACGAGAAATCGCATCTTCATCGATCGCACGAAGGATGTCGGCGTGATCAGCAAGGAGGACGCGATCGCTTACGCCATCTCCGGGCCCAATCTTCGCGGCAGCGGCATCGAGCACGATTTGCGCAAAAAGCATCCGTATCTCGATTACGATAAATACGATTTCGAGATCCCGATCGGCCAGGTCGGCGACTGCTACGACCGCTATCTCGTGCGAATGGAGGAGATGCGGCAGAGCGTTCGCATTCTCGAGCAGGTAATCGACAAGCTCCCGTCCGGTCCAATCAACGTGCATGATCCCAAGAGCACGCTGCCCGACAAGGTCGCGGTTCTCACGAAGATGGAGGAGTTAATCCACCACTTCATCGTGGCCACCGAGGGCGTCGATGCGCCTCCGGGTGAGGTTTATTTTGGAGCGGAGAACCCGAAGGGTGAACTCGGATTCTACATCTACAGCCTTGGCGGCGGCGTGCCTTACCGGCTCAAGATTCGCGCCCCATCGTTCGTGAACCTGTCCATTCTTCCGAAGATCCTGCCCGGCCACCTCGTCAGCGACGTGGTCAGCATCCTCGGAAGCATCGACTTCGTGATGGGCGAGTGCGACCGCTAGGTCGCATTTCGCCACCGGTTACTGAATCACGAGGCTCGCGACCTGTCCGGCCGCGTAGATGGCGATCGAGCCTGCACTAAGGCTGAGGAGGAGTCCGATGAGTGGCCAGCGGGGTCTCTCCGGGAGCGGGGGCACGTCCTCGATGGCCGCCCAGAGTTCCTCCCGCTCGCGAATGAATGCGGAGACTTCCATCTTGTCCCGGTAACAGTCGAGATAGCGTTGCAGGGAAGAGCTCATGGAATCAGTAGGTCGTTGTGGTGGTTCTCGAAACGGAGGTCGACGGTGCCAGCACCGGGTCCACGGTCGTGGTGGTTGTCCGGCTGGTTACGGTGTCCGGTTCGTCATTCTTCACAGAGACACAGCCGACCGGGATGAAACCCAGCACCGCCACAAGTGATGCAAGAAAGAGTGCTTTTTTCATGACTACGTATTTGCCTTCATTTCATCGCACTCGTTGTGCCAGGAGGATTTGAATTCCCATAACGATTTGAGGTTGAGTTTCTTGCGAATTTATAGTGGCTCCCGAACTGCTTCGCTTTTGAAGCGATTTGCACGAAAACGCCTCCTTCGCCGTGCAAAATGCAACCCATTCGGGAGATTGCGAACCCGGTGCCGTGACATCCATCCATCTCTCTGGAAAATGAGCATGGACGCTGCGGCGATTTTCTGAATGATGACAAGCGCTCGATGACGACAACGGAGACCACCCGACAGGCCGACAACATCCCCGCCGAGTTGCTGGCCGAGATTGAAGAAGCCATTTCCCACTACCCGGTTTCCAAGCGCAGCGCCTCGCTGCCGCTTTTACACCTCTGGCAGAACCACTTCGGATACATTGACGACTCCGGGATCGAGTGGATTGCCGCGAAGCTCGACCTCACTCCGGTGAACATTTACGAGCTCGTCACGTTTTATCCGTGGTTCCGCCGTGAGGCGGCGGGCAAAACGATCATCCGGGTCTGCCGCACGCTGGCATGCGCGATGGCCGGTTCCTACGAGCTGCGCGAGAAATTCTGCGAAGCCACCGGAGTGGACCCGAAGGCGGAGCATCACGGCTACGGACATGCGCCGCCAACCAGTCCGGACGGAAAATTCAGCGTCGAATTCGTCGAGTGCCTCGCGAGCTGCGGCACCGCGCCTGTTTGCCTGATCAACGACGACCTCCACGAGAAGGTGACCCCCGACCAGGTCCCCAACATCGTGAAGCAATACGAATAACCGGTCTCGACCCTAGTTTTTTCGACTTTCGCCTGGAATGAGTTCCCTGATCCACGAGCCTCACCCGAAGGAGCGCCGCATCATCTTCGAGCGCATCAGCAAGCCCGGATGGTCTCCCGACATCGACACCTACCTCAAAGCCGGCGGCTACGAGATGCTCAAGAAAGCGCTCGGCATGCAGCCGCAGGAAATCGTCGATGCCGTAAAGGCCGCAAATCTCCGCGGGCGGGGCGGCGCGGGCTTTCCGTGCGGTGTGAAATGGAGCTTCATCAAGCGCGACGACGGCAAGCCGCACTACATTGTCGTCAACGGCGACGAGTCCGAGCCGGGAACGTTCAAGGACCGTTACATCCTGCACAACGATCCGCACCAGCTCATCGAGGGCGTGTTGATCGCCGCATGGGCGCTCAACGTCAAGCTCGCCTACATCTACATTCGTTGCGAGTTCCCGCATGCCGCGCGCATCGTCTGGAACGCGATCAAGGAGGCGAAGGCGCGGGGCTTCGTCGGCAAAAACATCTGCGGAAGCGGGTTCGATTGCGACATTTACGTGCACCAGGGTGCGGCGGCCTACATTTGCGGCGAGGAAACAAGTCTCCTCGAATCGCTCGAGGGCAAGCGGCCGTATCCCCGCATCAAGCCGCCCTATTTCCCGGCGGTGCTCGGCCTCTACATGTCGCCGACGATCGTCAACAACGTCGAGACCCTCTGCCACGTCGTCCACATTCTTCGCCTCGGTCCCGAGGAATACGCGAAAATGGGCACGCCCGGCGATGGCGGCACGCGCACGCTCGGCGTGAGCGGCGACGTGATGAAGCCCGGCTTCTACGAGCTGCCGGCCGGCGCCGTGACGCTGCGGGAGTTGATTTTCGACATTTGCGGAGGGCTGCGTCCCGGCCGCAAGCTGAAGGCCGTGATCCCCGGAGGCAGCTCCGCAAAAGTCATGCGGGCCGACGAGGTTTACAAGGTCAAGGTCAAGGGACCGGATGGCGAAATGGTCGAGAAGGAGCTGCCGATGCTCGATGTCGTGATGGATGCGGCGACGCTCGCGTCCGTCGGAACGATGATCGGTTCCGGCGGCGTGATGGTGATGGACGACTCCCGCGACATGGTCTGGGCGCTCAACAATCTGAACCAGTTCTACGCCCACGAGAGCTGCGGCCAATGCACGCCATGCCGCGAAGGCAGCCTGTGGATGTCGAAAATGACGACGCGCATGCTGGCCGGCAACGGCCAGCCGAACGATCCCGCGGTCCTCAAGAGTGTTGCCGACAACATCGCGGGTCGCACGGTCTGCGCCTTTGGCGAAGCCTGCTCCTGGCCGACCCAGAGCTTCCTCGCGAAATTCCCCGAGGAATTTGCCGCCCTTGCAGGCAGCAAGTAACGGCGTCGGTTTGGCAGCGCGAATACGATAGGAGTGCTCCTCGACGGAACCCTTCCGCACACGCCTGTGCGTGGCGATGGCTCGAGGTGATGGATTGAGTCAGCCCACCCAGTCGAAGGTCATTGCCTTTTCGACGTCGGGGTGAAGGCTGAGCGCGACGGGGCAGTTGATGGCGACCCGCTCGAGTTCCTCGCGCGAAGGATGATCCGGTGGGAGAGGCAGTTTCATGTCCACCTCGATCCGTGCAATCCGGCGCGGAGGCTCGCTTGTCATGATTTTGCGCACGTCGAGCGTGGCACCGGCCGGGAAGTCGATGCCGTTGCGCTCGGCGTAGATTGCCATTGTGGTGACCATGCACGTTCCCAGCGACGTCGCGCAAAGATCCGTGGGGCTGAACGCCTCGCCGCGACCAAGATTGTCCGTCGGGGCGTCGGTGGCGATGGCGGTTCCGGAGGGACCGTGTGTGGCGGTGCAACGAAGACCGCCTTCGTAGATGAGCTGAAATTCGACCACACCGCAGTCTAGCTGCCGGCGGCGCCGTTTTTCACGATCTTTTGGACCTCGTCGAGAAAGTCCATGCGGTTGACATCTTCCGTGGTGAGCAAGGTCCTGCCTTCGGCATCCACCAGTCGCGCGGCGGGAATGCCGCCTCCGGGGTTCCTGGGGATTCCCGGATATGCCTTGTCGCGCCATTTCAGTCCAGGCCACGGCATGCGGTAGTCCTTCAAATAGGCGATTTCGTCTTCGAGACTGTGATCGCTCGGCACGAGGATCACGGTAAAACTCTCGGAGCGCATTCTTTTTGCCATGCGCACGACCTCCGGCGTGTAGGACCGGCAGGGAGGACACCACGAGGCCGAGTAATAGAACATGTAGTATTTCGGATACCCGCCCTCCCGGGTTCCAAGGTCCACGGGATTGCCGCGATCGTCGATGAGGTTGCCTTTCAACGCGGCGGGAATGGGTGCGGTTTCACCGACACCGCTTCCACTGTTTTCACCGGCTGTTCCTCCTGAAGCGTTTTGTTCGATCCAGGCAAGATCGTCGTCGCCAAGAAACTTTTTCTCGACCGGCTTCGTTCGTCCGTCCGGCAGCAGCAGGATCACTTTCTCGCCGTCTACTTTGTGAAGCGAAGCTTGAAGAGTCGCGGTGCCGTCCCTGCTGGTCCATGTGCGGGTCTCAGCGGACCAAAGGGTTGAGGTTGAGAGCGTCAGGATCGTGATGAGGCGCCACGCTTTCATGGCTCGAATGCTATTCATTCGAACGACGTATGCGATCCAAAAAGAAACGGCCGCCGCGGTGCGTTGCGAAGACGAGGAGTGCGAGCGCGACGAGGTGATGTGCCGATGGCTCCGGGACGGGGAAGGCGCCCGCGACTGTCGCGGCCCAGGCGCCGTCCGGGTCGCTCGCAAACTGCCAGCTGAACGCGCCGCCAAATTCCGTGCCGTAGCTGGCCACCAGTGGGGCAATGATGTCGTTGGCGACGTCCTGTGCGGGCAGCCAGCCGGATCCTGCATCGCCCGGCAGAGCCGGCTTGCCGACCACGAGCTTGGACGCGGGAAGGCCGGCGAAGTCGGGAACGTTCGGGATGCCGCTCCAGCCGTTGACGATGTCGTGGTAATTCTGCACGGCGGCTGCGGCGGTCAGGAAGCCGGGGTTGTTGTAATACTGCATATTGACCCAGTCGATCTTGTCGGCGATGGCATTGAGAACGGGAATGTATCCGCCGATTCCGTTGCTCGACCAATTCGGGTCGCTCGAGAGGTAGGGAGGTTGCGGCGCGTGCGTGAGCAGCCAGCCTTCCCCGGAGGGAAGCTGAAGACGCAGCTGTATCGTGAGATCGGTGAGGAACTCCACGCCGTTGTATCCCGCCACTGCGGGATTGCTGAAGGCGAGCGTGTCCTCCCAATCGATGTCGATGCCGTCGAAGTGAAGCGGAAGGTCATCCTCGGCCACCGGATTCTTCACGAACGAGGCGATGTTTGCCGCCAGCGCGGGGATGTTGGCGCTCAAGGTCGCATACTGCTCCGAAGTCACCGTCGCGCCGCCGAAGGAAAGCAGCACTTTTCGTCCGCTTGCCTGCACGGAGCGGATTGCCTGCGCGATGCCGGTGCTGATCGTGGTGCCGTAGAAGCTCGTGCCGATTGCGTCGAAACCGAGCTGCGTGACGTTGTCGGGATTCGGCAGCAGGAACGCGACCGTGAGGTGCGTGTAATCGGTATCGGAGGCGCCCGCGAGCACCGAGCCGTTGCCGCCGTTGTAATACGACATCAACACCGGCTCGGCATGCAACGATGCGGCGAGCGCGAGTGCCGGCAGCAGACGAAGCCATCGCGTGCGATGGGAGCCTACCGGCTGCCGGCGGATTTCGCAACGCGCTAGACCTGCTCGAGCAGCTTGTAGAGACGGGCAATCATCGGCGCCGGATCCTCGAGCAGACCGGCGGAGATGAGCGCGTTGTCGAGGAGCTGCTCCGCGACGAGTTTCGCCTTCTCCGGAGCTTCGGTGCGCGATGCGGCCAGGCGCTGGATGACCGCGTGGCGCGGATTGATCTCGAGCGTGACCTTGAGCGGCATGTCAGGGCCGTCCTTTTGCAGCGCTTTCATCATGCGCCGCATTTGGGCCGACATCATTGGATCGCTGTTGAGTGCGAGCACGGGGGAATCGACGAGCCGGTCGCTGGCTTTCACGGCTTCGACGCGGTTGCCGAGCGTTTCCTTGAGCCATTCGGTGAGGCCCTTGATCTCGTCCTCGCTGAGGCCGCCTTCGGGTTTCTCGAGATCGGAGAGCTTCACATCGGCGCTGTCGGCACTGACGAGCTTTTTGCCGTCAAATTCGCGGACGTTGCTCATCACGTATTCGTCCACGGCCTCGTAGCAGAACAGCACTTCGAGTCCGCGTGCCTTGAATCCTTCGAGGTAAGGCCCGCTCTCGATGGCTTCACGGTTTACGCCGAGCAGGTAGTAGATTTCCTTTTGGTCCTCCCTGGCCCGCGAGACGTAATCGGCGAGCGAGGTGGTTTTTCCCTTTTCCGTGAACGACGACTCGAAGCGCAGCAGCTTCATGAGCTGGTCGCGGTGGGTGAAATCGAGTGCCGCGCCCTCCTTCAAAAAGATGCCGAATTCCTTGTAGAAGTCCGCGTAGCTGTCCTTGGCGGCCTCCTCTTCGAGCATCTTGAGGAAGCGTTTCGTGATGACCTTGTTGAGTTTGTCGATGAGGGCCTTGTCCTGCATCGTCTCGCGGGAGATGTTCAGCGGCAGGTCCTCGCTGTCGACGACGCCCCGCACGAAGCGCAGCCACTCGGGCAGGAGATCCTTCGGCTCGGGATCGATGAGGATGCGGCGGCAATAAAGCGCGACGCCCGGTTCGACGCGACCGAAGCCGAATTTCTCGGGATTCGTTTTCGGCACGAAGAGGAGCGCGTTGATCTGGAGCGGTGCGTCGGCGGAGAAGTGCAGCCGGTAGCGCGGCTCGTCGAAGGCATGCGCCTGGAACTTGTAAAACTCGTTGTATTCCTCGTCGGTGATTTCGTTCTTCGGGCGCAGCCAGAGCGCCTGGATCTTGTTGACGCGATCGCCGTTGAGGTTGAGCGGGAAGCTGACGAATGCGCTGTATTGCCTGAGAATCTGCTCGATGCGCGATTTCGAGGCGTATTCGGAGCAATCGTCCTTCAGCTCGACGACGATCTTGGTGCCGCGGCGCTGGCCCTCGACCTCCTCGATCTCATAGCTGCCCGAGCCGTCGCTCGTCCATTGCAGTCCCGGCTGATCCGGCTGCCACGAGTGCGTGTAGACGGTGACCTTCTTTGCGACCATGAAGGCCGAGTAGAAGCCGACGCCAAACTGACCGATGAGGTTCGCGTTTTTCTCGCCGCCCTGGCTGAGCGCCTGGAGAAATTTCTTCGAGCCCGAGTGGGCGATCGTGCCGAGGTTCTCGATCAACTCGGTGCGCGTCATGCCAATGCCGAAGTCCTGGATCGTGATCGTCTTCGCCGTGTCGTCGGTGGTGACGTTGATCTCGAGCGGGAGATTTTCATCGAAGATGTTTTTCTCCGTCTGCTGGAGGTGGCGGAGTTTTTCGAGCGCGTCGGAAGCATTCGACACCAGCTCGCGAACAAAGATCTCCTTCTCGGTGTAAAGCGAGTGGATGACGATATCGAGGAGCTGCTTGATCTCAGCCTGGAATTCGAATCTTTCAGCTGCGGTCGTGGACATACGGAAAATCGAGTGAGCCCGCTATTTTTGGCGGGGATGCGGGGAAATCAAGGGGTGGATTGCGTGCCCCAGTCGCTCGGCTTCGGGCCCATCACAAACTCCAGCGTGCCGCCGTCCTTGATCTCCGAGAACGGGAGATAAACGGAATCGTGCGGCCTGCCGTTCAGCTTCACCGACTGCACATAGATGTTTTCGTCGGAGAGGTTTTCGGCGGTCATGGTGAACGTCTTTCCGCTCGTCCCGAGCCTCATCACGGCCTTCTTCACCTGCGGGGCGCCGATGACGTAACGGTCGTCCGCCGGCGCGACGGGATAGAATCCGAGACAGGTAAAGAGATACCATGCGGACATCTGGCCGCAGTCGTCGTTGCCGGTGAGGGACTCGGGGCGGTTGCCGTATTGGGTCGACACGACCTGGTGGAGGAGTTCCGCCGCGCGCCAGGGCTGGCCGGCGATGGAGAAGAGGTAGATGACATGGTGCGCGGGTTCGTTGCCGTGCCAGTATTCGCCGATGCGCCCGTAGGCGGCGATTTCCTCTTCGGAGAGGTCGGGATCTTCAAGGGTGAAGAGCTGGTTCAGCTTTTCGAGGAACTTCTCGCGTCCGCCCATCAGCTCAATGAGGCCCGGCACGTCGTGCGGCACATACCACGAATACTGCCAGCTCGTGCCTTCCGTGAAATCGCGGGTCGAGATGTCCTCCGAGTATTTGCGTGGATCGAAAGGCTCGCGCCAGTTGCCCTTGGAATCCTTCCCCCGCATGAGGCCAATGGAGGGATCGAAGAGATTCCGGTAGGCTCCCGCGCGTTTCATGAAGCGCTTGTAGTCCTCCTCTTTTCCAAGCGCCTTCGCCATCTGCGCAATCGTCCAGTCGTCGTAGGCATACTCGAGCGTCTTCGAGACGGATTCGTTTTCCTGGTCGAACGGCACCCAGCCCAATTCCTCGTAGATCTTGACGCTGTCGTAGTTCGGATTCGTGGCCGTCGTCTTCATCGCCTCGTAGGCGCGCTCGGGATCAAACCCGGTGACGCCCTTGAGGTAGGCATCCGCAATTACAGGCACGGCGTGGTAGCCGATCATGCACCATGTTTCGTTGCCGTGGAACGACCAGATGGGGAGCAGGCTTTCCACGCTCTGGTCGTAGTGCGCGAGCATCGAGAGAATCATGTCCGCATCGCGCTTCGGCTCGATGAGCGCAAGGAGCGGATGCGTGGCGCGGTAGGTATCCCACAGCGAGAAGACGGTGTAATTCGTGAAACCCTCGGCCCGGTGGATATTCTGGTCGAGGCCGCGGTATTCGCCATTGACGTCCTCGTAGAGGTTCGGCGTGAGCAGTGCGTGGTAGAGCGCGGTGTAAAAGGTTTCCTTCTCCTCCTGGGTGCCTTCGAGCAATTGGAGATTTGAGAGCGCGTCGTCCCAGCGTTTGCGGGTGGTCTCGCGAAGTTTCTCGAAATCCCAGTCGGGGATCTCCGCGTCGAGATTCTCGAGCGCGTTCTTCGCGCTCACACCGGAGATGGCGACCTTGATGGTGATCGGCTCGTTGGCTTTCGTGCGATAGCGGGCGACAAATCGCAAATTCGGCCCGGCCGCTTCGTATCGGCTGCGAAAGCGGTAGGTGTCGTATTTGACCTCCTTGCCGTCGCTGAAAATCTGCGCGTCGTCGAATGGCCGCGAGTAGCGCGCCGCGAAATAGATTGGCCGCTCCCGGGCCCAGCCGTTCACGAGCCGAAAGCCGGTGATCGTCGACTCGTCCTCGACGCGAACATGCGACCACACGACCTTCCATTTTCCGCCGTTCAGGGAATGGCTGAAATCGGTGAGGATAGACGCCTCCTCGGTCTCGGGAAACGTCATCCGCAACATTCCCGCGCGCTCACCGGCCGTCAGCTCGACCGTGATGTCGCCATCATCGAGCTTCGCTTTGTAATAGCCGGCGGCGGCCTCCTCGTTGTCGTGCGAATACGGGGAGCGGTAGCCGTATTGCGGGGATTTCTCCCGACCGGGCTCAAGGTGCGTGTAGCCGACCTGCGGCATGAACAGGAAATCGCCGAGATCGGGAATGCCCGTGCCGCTCAGGTGCGTGAGGCTGAAGCCGATGATGGTCGGGTCCGAATACTCGTAGCCGGATGCGGTTTCCCACAGCTCGTCCTCCGTGTCGGGGCTGATCTGGATCATTCCAAACGGAGCCGACGGTCCGGGATAGACATTTCCTTCTCCTTTTGTGCCGACCAGGGGCCGCACGTAATCGGAAAGACGAACTTCAGCGAAAGCGCTGGAAACCGATAAAACAGCTGCCAACAGAGGGAGAACGAAACGCATCCCGCGAGGGTGGGGAGTGCGCGTGCGCGTTGTCCAGCGGTTTGCGGACCGCTGTGTGTCATCAACCAAAAGCTTGATCAGCCCCAGGTCGCGTTCGTGCCGCGCGTGTCGATATGAACGAAACCCGAATACAATCCGACGCCGCCCTTGAAGAGCCCCTTGGCGCGCAGTTCCTTTGCAACGGCTGCGACGGTTTTTGGGGAAGAGGGAAACTGAAGATCGAGCGCGGTGTTGCGCGTGTGCTGCGACCCGCTCGCGGCACCGGGGCAGCGGGCATTGTAGGCCGGAGACCGATAGGCCGAGATGACGACCTCGGGTTTCTCGCCGAGTTGTGTCGCTATCTCATCCGCGACGAGAAGCGTGGCCTTCATCCGTTTCCACATGGCCGTGGGAGGCAGTCCGCAACGGACGTTTCCACGCATTTTCAGATGCGGCTCGATGACCTGCCGCACCGTGAAATTCTTCAACTGGAGTCCGCCGATGAACGCGGCGTAGCCTTTCAGCGGCTGGCCAAGGATCTCCACCCATTCCCCGGGAAGATCGAATGCGTATTTCGAGCTGCCACCAAACCACGACGAAAGCTGATCGAAGAATGGACCCAGAAAGAATGCCGAGCCGCCCGCACTCATCATGCGGACAAACTGGCGTCGATCGATGGCATTGACGTCCTGGTCGATAAGCGGAGATGGCGGCATTCGAGCGACACCGGTAGCGCGGATTTCGAATTGGGAAAGTGAAAAATCGGCGTCCCCACGGAAAACTCCCTGCGGGCTCATGGCAAAATCCGGCTGGAGACACTCGCGTGAGCGCCGACTGACGCAAACGCATTGCCATCGTTTTAGGGACTAGCGCTTTCGGGTGCTGCATTGGTATAGCTGGCGCGTGCAAAGGAAGGCGATTAGCGAAGCAAAGGGCATTTTGTTCGTCCTGGTTTTATTGGTGATTGCCTCTTTGATCTGGCTGAAGCCGCTGGCGGTGCTGTGGATCGGCTGCATCCTGTTTACGTTTTACTTTTTCCGCGACCCCGACCGTGAAGCGCCCGACGATCCGGATCTGGCCGTGGCGCCGGCGGATGGTCAGGTAGTGGCCATCGAGGAGCGCCTCGAAGGCGAGGTGACGATGCAGCGGATGATTTGCATATCGATCTTCCTTTCCATCTTCGATGTGCATGTGAACCGCTCGCCGATTGCCGGCACGATCACTCACAGCGAAGCGACGAAGGGCGCCTACCGCGACGCGCGGGATCCCGAATCGTCGAAGGTCAATGCGAGCCGGCTGTGGGTGATCGAAAACGATCGCTGCAAGCTGGTCGTGCGGCAGATCACCGGGGCCATTGCCCGCCGTATCGTGGCGTGGTCGAAGGTCGGCGACCAGGTCGCGCAGGGCGAAAAGTTCGGGATGATCCGTTTCGGCTCCCGCACGGAACTCTACGTTCCCGAAGGCTCGAAAATCCTCGTTCGGGTCGGCCGCTCGGTGCGCGGCGGCGTCACTCCGATTGCCCAGCTCGCGCCGAAACCCGGTGCCGACGACGAGCCGGTGCTTTGATTTCCAGCCCTCGCGTGTTGCGGTCTTCAAACGCTGCGACATGCGACTCTACAATCCGGCCAAGATGTGATTGATTCGGGGATGGCAAACGGCGAGCCGAAGATCTACCTCCTGCCCAACCTGATGACCGCCGGAAATCTTTTCTGCGGCTTTGCGGCGGTCTTGCGGATCATTGAAGGCGGGCTCGCCAGCACGGCGGACTCGATCGCCAGCGGGATGTATCACGAGGCGATCGCGTTCATTCTCGGAGCCTGCGTATTCGACCTGCTTGACGGGCGCCTCGCGCGCCTGGGCGGAAACGAGAGCGCGTTTGGCCGGGAATTCGACTCGCTTGCGGACATCGTTTCGTTCGGCGTCGCGCCCGCGCTGCTGGTTTACGACATCGTCCTGCAGGACTTCGAGCGCACGGGCTGGGTGATCGCGTTCTTCTACCTCCTCTGCGGGGGCATGCGACTGGCGCGGTTCAACTGCATCGCGGCGATGAACGGCAGCTCGACAAGGGATTTCGAAGGCTTCCCGATTCCCGCCGCGGCGGGGCTGATCGCGTCGCTCACGCTCTTCATGCTCTGGATGGCCGAGGGGGAACGCGAGATCGGCCCCTGGAAATATGCGCTTCCGGCGCTGATGGTGTTTCTCTCGGTGCTCATGTTCAGCCGCGTGAGGTATCCGAGCTTCAAGGCGCTCAACTGGCGCACGCAGCGGTCGATTCCGCGATTCCTCGGTATCATTCTCGTGCTCGCGTTGGCCGCCAATTTCTGGGAGTGGATGCCCGCGCTGCTGTTCGTCGCGTTTCTCATTTACGGGTTTGTCCGGCCGTTTGTCGGGCGTGCGTTCCGGCGTGAAATCGAGGACGTCGACGATGCGGAGGAATCGCTCGATCAACCGCGGTAGGGACGTCGATGCAGCTGGGATTCCACTTCGAGGATCGCGAACCGGAAGAGGCGCAACCCGACGAACCGACGGCACCGCGCGTGTATTCGGTGGGGGAATTGACTCGGGCCGTGCGCGAGACGCTGGAAGCCGCAATCGGCGAAGTGTGGGTGCGCGGAGAAATTTCGAATTACCGCTGGCAGGCCTCGGGGCACCAGTATTTCACGCTCAAGGACGATGTGAGCCAGCTGCCGTGTGTGCTTTTTGCCGGCTCGGCGCGGGGGATGCGGAGATTGAAACTGGCGGACGGTGCGCAGGTGCAGGTTTTTGGCGAACTCACCGTTTACGAGGCGCGCGGCCAGTATCAGCTCGTGGTGCGGCTCGTGCAGGAAGAGGGCCATGGTGCGTTGCAGGCGAAACTCGAAGCGCTCAAGGCGAAGCTGGCGGCGGAGGGGCTTTTCGATGCCGAGCGCAAACGCCCGCTGCCTCGATTTCCGCGGCGCATCGGTGTCGTCACGTCGCCGACTGGTGCGGCGATTCGTGATTTTTTGCATGTGCTCCATCGGCGCTATTCCGGCGTGGAGGTGGTGATTCATCCGGTGCGCGTGCAAGGGCGTGGCGCGGCCGCGGAGATTGCGGCTGCGGTGGAGGACTTCTCCGGGGCTCCGGAAAATGGATATCCCGCCGTCGATGTGATTGTGGTGACGCGCGGTGGCGGCAGTCTCGAGGATCTGTGGGAGTTCAATGAGGAGGTCGTCGTGCGGGCCATTGCGGACTCGGCGGTGCCGGTGGTCAGCGCGGTGGGCCACGAAATTGATTTTGCATTGTCCGATTTCGCTGCGGACCTGCGAGCTCCCACGCCGAGCGCAGCGGCGGAGCTTCTCGCGCCGGATGGCATGGAGTTGAAGCGAATGGTGGCCGATCGCGCGATGCGGCTTCGGCGCGAAGTCGCCGGCGTGCTGAGATTTCATCGCGCGCGGCTGGAGGCGCTGGCCCGTTCGGCATTGTATCGCGAGCCGGAGCGGTTTGTTCGTGAGCGCCGGCAGGAAGTGGACCGTTTGCAGGCCGATGCCGCACGTTGTGCGGCGGAATGCATTCGCTCCTGTCGGGAGGCTCTGGCGCGTGCGGTGTCCATTCTGGAGGCACGCAAGCCGTCGGCGGTGTTTCCGTGGCTTCGCGAGCGCCTTTCCGAGACGCAGCGCCGGCTCGGCGATCTGGCGCGCCGCGACCTTGCGAAATATCGCGAGCGTATTGCCGCGCAGAATTCCGCACTGCGGGCGTTGAGTCCGGAGGGCACGCTGGCGCGCGGGTATTCGATTACGTTGGACAGCGCCGGCCAGGTATTGAGGTCCGTTTCCGGGCTTCGCCCCGGAGATCGGGTGCGCACACGCCTGGCCGATGGCGAGGTCGAATCCGAAGTGCAAAAGACGCGCGGCGCAACGAACCGCTAAAGATCGGCAAGGGGGCGTTAGCGCCTCGGTCTAGGCCCGGACTACCGTCGGGGCATGTCGGCCAACTTTCCCCCAGTCGGCTCGTCCCGCAATGGCGGCCTCGGCGGCCTCGCCCTTCACTCACTCCCATCCCGGATTCTCAAGGCCTGTGAGCAGGTGGGGCCGGTGTTCATGCTGTTTCGCAGCGAGGCGTGCATCTTCGGAACGGTGGCAAATCCGCTGTGGTTCCGGGAAACGGCGGACGTCCACCTCGCCGCCAGCGGAGCATTGACGCTCAATCTGGTTCCGTCGTGCCCGTGTGCGATCTACAATTATCTCGAGGCTGGTCCCGGCGGCGGGTTCATCGACGCGTTGGAGTTCACGACCGGTGACCGCGTGGGATTTCTCAAACTCTGCCGGATGAAGGAAACGAACCGCGAGCGCTGGATGGCGATGCTCGCGGAGTTTCATTCACACTGCGTCGATCGCGAGTGGATCGCCGGCATTCGGAAGACGAATCACCTTTATCCCATTATTGCGCAGGACCGGGAACCGTCGCCGGCCGAGACGACGCTCATGAGATTCTTCGACCTCGTGATCGATGCGGGCGCGTTATTGCACGTGACCTCGCAAGTGCCGGTCGCGCGCAGCCGGCTCGCATTTCGGCCCACGCACCGCGTGGATGCCGGCAACTGGCTGGTCCTGTCCGCCAAATGCACGGGGATGCATCTCGCACCGTCGCAAATCACGGAACTGCGCGTCGTCATCCGGCCGCATGTCGCGCTGGTCGTGCTGCTCGGGAATCAGGGACGGTTGATTGCCCGGATCCTGACGCGTGATCCGCGTGTGCTGAAGCGGCTCCCTTCGATTCTGTAAGGAATCTGCAGGCCATAAAACGCCGAAAGCCGCGGCTTTCCCCGCGGCTTTCTTCCTGAGACCGAATGAGAGGGGCAATCAGATCTCTGCGGACGCGCGCCGGCGCCAGGTGAAAACAAAGCAGGCGATCAGTCCGACAATTCCCAACGCATAGGTGTGCGGTTCGGGAACGACGATCGCCACGTTGTCGATATCCATCGTGAGGCCGGAGAAGTCCGTGTCCGCAGGCAGGTAGAGACCGATCTGGAGGTTCTGCACATTGCTGAACACGCCATCGAAGTTCGACGAGCCGTAGGAGGTGAACGGCGGGTTGCTGTCGGTGATCGAAATCGTGATCGTCGTCCAGGTATTCGGCTCGATGGAATAAACGTTTGCAAGGCTCGCGCCAGCGCCTGCAGTCCCAGCAAAGCGGGTGTAGAGATTCAGCGGGGTGCTGTAATTGTGCCGCACGGCAATGCTGAAGGTCTGGATGTCTCCAGCGAGCCAATTTCCCACAAACGCACCGCCACTGGCGTCGTTGGCGGCGTTTGCCCGAAACATGAGCTTCAACGGATCGCCGAACCCGCCCGATCCGGAGTTGAAGTCGGGAGCGATGAACGAGATGTATCCCGAGTCATCGATGCCGCCGCTGGGAACGTAAATCGGCGCATTCGAGTCGCCGTTCAGCCAGTTGCTGGCGTTGGAGTTGAAGGTTTCGGTAAAGCTCGTGACCGCAAGAGCGGACCCGGCGCTCGTTGCGAGGACGGCTCCGAGAGCCAGGATTGCGTTGCGTAGTTTCATGAGTGCAGGAGCATAGAAGGAGTCGCAAGGCTGCGCTAGCGTTGCATTGCCATCCATTGACGGAGAGTTGCGATCGGGCGGAAAATTCCTTCTCATCGTTGGAACCGGCCAGCAAAAAGGCCGGAGCTTTCACCCCGGCCTTCTGAAGTGGTGCCGTCAGGCGGCGAGCTTGCGCTGGTGTCGGACGACGGAAGCCACAAGGAGCAGTCCGAATAGCGCGAGCGCGTATGCCTGTGGCTCGGGGATCGGGGTTAAAACAGCGGACGAGTAGACGTCGCTGCTGGCGTCCAGTCGCAGACCGTAAACCTGGGCGTGCTGCACACCGCTCCAGCTGATGCTGTAGGAGGTGATGGGTTCGCTGATTCCGCTGAGGTCCCACTGAAAGGCGTAGAGATTTTTGTAAAGCGCCTCTTCTCCGCTGGGCATGGAGATGGTGCCGAGGAACTCCGCGTAAACAAGCGTCTCGAAGGTCGGGGCAAGGTCTTGCGTCCCTCCATTGTAGCTGAGGGTGGGAACCGCTTCGTTCCAGAAGTCGTAGGTCCAGGCCTCGGCAATCTCGATCTGGAAAACGACCGTTTTCAGGTTAAAGGCGATCGTGGAGTCCGAAATCGCCACGGTGCCGCCAAAGGTGTTCGGAGTGGAGCTGAATCCGCCGAAATAGAGCGACTCCCCGGCGGGAAACGGTCCGTTGCCACCGGCGCCGCCGGAAATTCTGGAAAGGATCGCATCGCCACCGAGGTTCGAGCCGATGGGGTTTGGCCAATTTCCAGAGCCGGGATAGCCGGGATAGCCGGGGTTCGCAGGGGCTGACAAGCCGGCGGCAGTCCACTCGTCATACGAAGTATTACCGGAAAGATGGACGGGACGCGGTGCGATGGCGCTGGCACTCGAAGCCATGGCGAGCAGGCCGACGCCGCAGAGGACTGCGTGAAAGAAGAGATGTTTCATCATGACGAAGTTAGATGTATCTTACTCGGTTTTCTGCCGCCTGCTTGCGAAGTTTTGACGATCGTTTTACCTGCAAAACGCCGACAACATTCCGCAATTTACCGTTAGCGGGGCGGAGGAACGTAAATTATAGAAAAGCCGTGAGGTTTCATCGCACAACAGCATTCACTTTGGTGGAGGTCATCGGCGTGATGACGGTGGCCATTGTGTTTTGCGCGATTGCTTTTGCCGTGGGCAAGAGCGCCATCGAACGTGGATATACCGCCGAGGAATTGTCGGCCGCCCGTGGTCTTGCGGCAGCCTATGCCGCTGCCGCTGCGGACCACGATGGGGAGTTGCTGCCGGGCTACGATGATTCGGCCGAAGGTTACAAAATGCCCCATGGGCCGTGGGTGTCCTCGGCCGCCGCGCACCGCTATCCCTTCCGCCTGGCTCCCTATTTCGACTACAACATTGACGGGACGATTTTGTTGACCCGCAACAAGGCCCAGCTGGCAAGTCTGGGGATGCCGAACGAGGAGTATGCGGCCAGTCTCTACCCCGCGCTTGGGATGAACAGCACCTACGTGGGCGGCGAATATCGCAAGGGCGACAGTGGCGAGACGATGGACAAGGAATGCGCCACCAATCTCTCGCAGGTGCCGAATTCTTCTAGGATGCTCGTTTTTGCCAGCGCGGCGCGGAAGAACGGCGACAAGGTTATTGACGGCTATTTCGAGCTGGTGCCGCCAAACAAGCGGGTGAAGGTTTGGACGGGTTCCGACACAGTCGACAAGGAGGATCCATCGCCTGAGCGCTACGGCAATGTCGCCTTCCGCCACAATGGACAGGCGGTCTGCGGTTTCCTTGATGGAAGTGTTCGCATGATGGGACCGAAGGAGCTGCGCGACATGCGCCTGTGGAGCAAGAACGCCCAGATCAAGGACAATCCCGATTACACCATAGAAGTCAGCAAGCCGCCGCCCGGTCGCGGATCCGGCCGCTGATTACTCAGTTACCAGTGCGAAGTTCCAAATTTTTGTGTGCAGTTTTCGTGGCCTCGGCTGCGGCGGTCCTGCCGGCCCGGTCCAAATATCTCTTTGCGGATTCCTATTTTCCGATTCCCGAGTTCGCGAATGAACCGGGGACGTTGAAGGAATACAGCGAATGGGATGTGTTCTACTCTCCGCATACCGCGGGGAACTATCCTGATGTCGCGGCCCCCCATGGGGGCAAGTTCGTTAATGGCGTCTGGGTGCCGGTGCAGCGTTCGGAGGCCGGATTTCCTCCAAATTCGGTTTACAATCCCAGCGATCCGCTCGCGTTTTGGGACTCGAAGAACGCCACCATCACCCAACTGAACGACACGGCGCGCATTATTTCGCCGGATGGTGCGGGCAACATTTACAGCTTCGCGCAGCCGACCAGCTTTGTGCTGCATGATTCCACCGCGGACGCCACGACGCCCTACAAGCTCGGCACGGTGATGTTCCAGTTCCAGACCGACGGCACGCTGGTGGACTTCGATTCCATCGAGCTGCGATACACGAATGGAAGCGGAACGCATGTCGTGCCGATCAAGGAATACCTGCGCGAGTATTTGGGAACCGCCGCGGCCAATCCGGAGGCGGCGAATGCATTTACCAATCGCGTCGCATTGCAGTGGGATCTCACGGGGCTCAACGTCGACACCTACCAGATCGTCTGGAAGTCGCAGAGTTCGAGCATGAGCTTCCAGAAGGCGGTCCTCGACACGTCCGACACCTACGGGGTGGGTGTGCCGCAGAGCCGAACCTGGGTGGCCGCTTCCGGCAACTGGAGCACGGGCGCGAACTGGGCGCAGGGAACGAGCTCCGTGGAAAACGCGAATGTGCGTTTCGGCAATGCCACGGCGGCCACGGTGAACCTCGATGCCAACAAGACGATTGGCGAAATGATCTTCGAATCGCCGGCCGATGTGACGATCAACCGTCCGGGCTCGCAGAAGATTATTTCGAACACCGGCATTTCCACCACGGAGGCCGCGACGGGCGAATACGTGATCAATGCCAACTGGGAATTTGGCGCGACGAATCTATTTGAGATCAATGCCGGGACGGTGCGGATCAACGGTGTCGTGTCCGGCGCCTACGGAATGCTCAAACGGGGAGACGGCACGCTGATTCTTTCCGGAAACAACACCTTCGACCACGGTGTGACGCTCTGGGGCGGAACCCTGCGCATGGAAGGTTCCAACGACTATGCCGGGGGCACGGCCATCATCACCGGTCGCATGGAAGTCGCGGCGAATGCTCTTCTCAACGGCAACGGAGCGTTGGGCGCCTCGACGGAGGCAATCAACCTGGGAGCGGATGGGGATATCTTTTCCAATGTCGGCGGCGGCCCGGCGGCGCTGTTCATTGATGGAAGCTTCACGGTCGGGAAGCACATCGCCCTCGCCGCAGGAAACTTCGAGAAGCGCATCGGCGCGGTGAATACGGGCATCGCCGGCGCGACCTACTCCGGAGAGATCAGGTTCTCCAACTTTGGCCAGACCGCAAACAACGTCAAATTTACGGCGCAAAACGCAACCGACCGCATGTTGCTGACCGGGAAAATGACCGGTGGCGCGGCGACCGATACGGTGACCTTTGATGGCGCGGGCACGGTGGTGCTCGGTGGCGGGACCGAGAAGAGCTTCTCCTCCGCGACGACGATTGCCTCCGGCACCGTGGAACTTGCCCAGGGAACATCATTCACCGGCAGCGGCAATTGGCAGGTCTCGGCGGGCGCCCGCCTGCGGGTCAATGGCTCCTTCAATGGCAGCGGAACGCTCACGCTCAACGGCGGAACCTTGACCGGCTCCGGCACGGTGACCAAGGCGCTGACCTTGGATGCGGGCGACCGGATCGCTCCGGGGGTTGACGTCGGCTCGATCGAGCTGATTGGCGCGCAGACCTGGAGTGGCGGCGGCGGTTATGAATGGCAGCTTTCCAATCCGGAGGGTGTCGCCGGCACGGACTGGGATTTCGTGAAGATCACCGGCTCGTTGAACATCGCGGCCACGGCGCAATCGCGATTTACCATTTATGTCAGCGGCTTCGACCTGTCCGGCTTCGATGGCAACCTCGACTATGATTGGATCATCGCCACGGCGAGCGCGGGGATCAGCGGATTTGCCGCCTCGGATTTCTTGATCGATGCCTCTGGATTGGCCGCGGCGGGGACGTTCTCCGTCCGGCAGGATGGCAATTCCCTGGTGCTGAGCTACGCCGCCGTTCCGGAGCCGCGAACCATCGCCCTGATGATGCTGGCCATGGGCGTGATTGCGGTCGTGCTGAAGAAGCGCCAGCCTCGTGGTGACGCTGCCTGATGATGGCATTGAACGACTCGGGCGAACGGATGGAAACGACCGGCGATTTGTGGACCGAAGAGGCCGGCCGTTTTCCATTTCAAGCTCCGAGTGAACCCACTTTGAGCTTGCTCAAACTTTCGCTGGTCAGGTTCTCCTGGCTCGCTCACTCTAACCCCTCTCCATAGCCCGCAGTGGGCTGAATCACCAAGCCAACCAAAACCATATGCAAACCGCGACCGATTTGAAATCAGCCTGGGCCGAGCTTCGTCAGGCGGAACCGAAACTCCGAATCCGCGACGCCGCAGCAAAACTCGGTGTAAGTGAAGCCGAGTTGCTGGTGACGGGCGATAATGTGACCCGCCTGCGGCCGGAGTGGACCGATTTGCTGGAGGCATTCAAGTCGCTGGGGCGCGTGATGTGTCTCACCCGCAATGAGCATGCCGTTCACGAGCGCAAGGGATTGTTCCGCGAGATCGGCATTTTTGGCGGTGGCGCGATGGGGCAGGTCGTCGGTCCGGATATCGATTTGCGGCTTTTCCCGATGCAGTGGGCGGCGGTGTTTGCGGTCCGCAAGGACGAGGCAACCGGCGCGAACGACAGCATCCAGATCTTCGGAGCGGATGGACTCGCGATGCACAAGGTTTTCCTGCAGGACGAGAGCGACCGCGAGGCGTTCGAGAAGCTGATCGCGGAGTTCAAGTCCGACGAGCAGGGATTCTCCGCGATCCCCGTCGAGGCACCGGCGCCTGATCGCGCAGACTCGGAGATCGATGTCGAGGGATTCCGCGAAGGCTGGCGGAAGCTGGAGGACACACACCATTTCTTCGGCCTGCTCAAGAAATTCGGTGTGGGGCGCGTGCAGGCGCTGCGACTCATTGGCGAGGAATTTGCCGTGCCGCTCAAGACCACCGTCGGTGGCGATGTGCTGCGCGCGGCTTCGGAGGCGAAGCTGCCGATCATGATTTTCGTGGGCAACCGCGGTTGCATCCAGATTCACACGGGCCCGGTCGAGAAGATCGTGCCGTTCGGCACGGAGTGGATCAATGTGCTCGACGACGAGTTCAACCTGCACCTGCGGGAGACCGGCGTCCGCACCGCATGGCTGGTGCGCAAGCCGACGAAGGATGGCATCGTCACCTCGATCGAACTCTACGACGAGGCCGGCGAGAACATTGCGCTCTTCTTCGGCAAGCGGAAGCCCGGTGAGCCCGAGGACGGCAACTGGCGCAATCTTGCGGAGTCGTTGAAATGATGCGCGCGGTTGTTGCGTTTCTCGCGCTGGCATTGGTGGGACTTGCACACGCGGCTCCCGAGCGGGTGGTCAGCCTCGGCGGTGACCTCACGGAGATCGCGTTCGCGCTTGGCAAGGGCGACTCGATCATCGCGGTCGATCTGACCAGCGTGTATCCGGAGGAGGCGACGAAGCTTCCGAAGGTCGGCTATGTGCGGCGTCTCTCCGCGGAAGGAATCCTGGCGATGAAGCCGGACCTGATTCTCGTGAGCGGCGATGCGGGCCCGCCGGAGGTGATCGAGCAACTCAAGGCCTCGGGCGTCGAGTTGGTCACGCTCCCGAAGGACCACACGCTGGACGGCATTCGCTCCAAGATTGAAACCGTCGCAAAGGCGCTGGGCGCGGAAGAGGAGGGTGCGAAGCTCGCTGAGAAATTCGACGCCGACCGGAAGGCTGCCGAGGAAGCGGCGGGCAAGGGCGAGGAGATTTCGGCCATCTACGTGATGGCCCGCGGTGACGGCGCGCTGGTCGGTGCCGGGACGGATACCGCCGCCGACGTCGTATTGCGCGCGGCAGGCCTCAGGAACCTGCTGGCCTCGCATCCGGGCTACAAGCCGGTGTCCGGCGAGGCGCTGGTCGTCGAGGACCCGCAGGTCATTGTGACCGGCACGCGCTCGGTGGAAGCGGCTGGCGGGCTCGAGCAGTTCAAGCAGAACCCGGCGCTGGCGCAGACTTCCGCTGCGCGGAATGGCCGCATTCTCGTTTTCGACGACATGTATTTGCTCGGAATGGGGCCGCGCACCGCGGAGGCAGTTGAAGAGCTCTCCGCCGCAGCGAGAAACTAAAAATGCCGGTCGAGGCTCGCGATTCGAGCTGGTCGTCGGTGCCGACGGCTGACTCGGTCGCGTCGATGCGGGATCGCGTGCGGCGACGCCGCCGCTCGCGCCTGTGGAAGCTGGCCCTGCTCGTCGCCTTGCTGCTCGGCGCGATGGCGGCGGGATTGACCATCGGGCCCGTGCGAATCGACGCGCGCGAGTTTGGCGCTTTGTTGCTGGACTGGGCGGGCGGCTCTTCCGCGACAGCCGTTTCGGAATCCTCGCGACTGGTTGTTGAGCAGATCCGCCTCCCACGTGTGTTGATGGGAGCGTTGATTGGCGCGTCGCTTGCGGTGGCCGGCGCGGCCATGCAGGGGCTTTTTCGGAATCCGCTCGCCGATCCGGGATTGATCGGGATCTCCGCCGGCGCGGCGCTCGGTGCGGTGGGTGTGATTGTCCTCGGGCATCGCGTCTTTCCGCATTTTCCGCCGGCGATCGCGCCCTACCTGCTTGCAATCTCAGCGTTTCTCGGGAGCTTCGTCGCGACGGTCGTGATCTACCGCCTCTCGCTGCACGATGGAAAACCGGTCGTCGCAACGATGCTTCTCGCCGGCGTGGCGGTGAATGCGCTTGCTGGCGCGCTCACCGCGTTCCTCACGTTCTTCGCGACCGATCAGCAGGTCCGCGACGTGACGTTCTGGCTGCTCGGCAGTCTCGGCGGGACGACATGGATGAAGGTCGCGATCGTCACGCCCTGCGTGCTTGTGGGGTTGACGCTGATTCCGCTGACCGGCCGAGCCCTGAACGCGCTTTTGCTGGGCGAAGCCGAGGCGATGCATTTGGGATTCGACATCGCGCGAACGAAAACGCTGGTGATTCTTTTCACCGCATTGATGGTCGGTGCGGCGGTCGCATTTTCGGGCGTGATCGGATTCGTGGGCCTGATGGTTCCCCATGTCATCCGGCTTGCCGCCGGTCCGGACCATCGGTTTTTGCTGCCGGCATCCGCGGTGCTGGGCGCTGCGTTGTTGGTCACCGCCGACCTGGTCGCGCGTTGCGTGGTCGCGCCGGCGGAACTGCCGATCGGAATCCTCACGGCGGTGCTCGGCGCACCGTTCTTCCTCTGGCTGTTGCTGCGAACCAAGGCCGCCTGGCAACCATGATTGCGGGGAAGAAGATCAAGGTCGTGCGCAATGAACGGCCCATCCTCGGTGGCGTCGATTTTCGGGCGCGTCCGGGTCAGGTGACGGCGATCCTCGGTGCAAACGGGGCCGGAAAGTCCACGTTGCTGCGTGTGCTGTGCGGGGAATTCACGCCGGAGGAGGGCGAGGTGACCTTCGACGGCCGGGTGCTCACGGATTGGTCCCCGATCGAGCTGGCGAAGCGCCGGGCGGTTGTCCCGCAATCGAGCGCGCTGAGCTTTCCGTTTACCGTCGCGGAAGTCGTGTTGCAGGGTCGCGCCCCGCATGCGAACAGCCACGAACGAACCGCGGATGAAGAAGCTGCGATCGCCGCGTTGGAAGCCGTGGATCTCGCCGGGGCTTTGGACCGCGATTACACGACGCTCTCTGGAGGTGAGCGGCAGCGCGTGCATCTGGCGAGGGCGCTCGCGCAGATCGGGCTGGACGGCAAGGGCAAGGCGTTGATGCTGGACGAGCCGACATCGAGTCTCGACCTGCGGCATCAGCACGATGTGCTGCGTGTGTTGCGCCGCTTCGCGGATTCCGGAGGTTGTGCGGTGATCGTGTTGCACGACCTGAACATTTGTGCGCGTTACGCCGACAAGGTCCTGCTGATGCACTACGGAAGAGTGCTCGGATTTGGCGACGCGAAGGCGGTGATGACGCCCGAATGGTTGTCGATTGCCTATGGGATTCGCGTGGAGGCGGTCGATCACGGCGGCACGACGTTTTTCTTCGCGAGTTAGCAGCCCGGCTGGCGGTCGTATCGCATTTCGCTTGAAAATGAGACTCAGTCGCACTTGAATCCCGCCCATGAGTCGCGGAGGCGGGAGAATGATCGAGGCAGTGCTGGATGGCCGGGGTCCGTTTGGAGACCTTCGAGGCGATGGGTTTCGCATCACGCGCTGGGATGCTCAGGAAGATGGGGAGGGCCGGCATTGGTTCGACTCGAATGCGCTCGTGCTCTGCTTGAATGTGACGGGGCGGGGGCAATTCCGCTCGGGCGACGGGCAGGAGCATGAGCTTTCGCCCGGCAGCATGGTGATCTCGAGTGCAAGCCGCGGGCGGCAGCATCTCGAGCGCATCGGGCGAGATCCGCATCGGTTTGTCGTGCTGGAGATGCGGCGCAACTGGATGAACCGGTGGTTTCCGCGCGGGACGACGGCGGTCCGGCGTCCCGTCCGTCATTTTCTGCAACCCAGGCGCAGCGACGAGGTGATTTCCGAGCGGCATGAAATGCCGCAACCGGTGTCGCAGATTGCCAACGAGCTTCTCCAACCGCCGGGATCGCCCGCGGCCTGGCCGTGCTGGCATCATGCGAAGGCGCTCGAAGTCGTGTCGCACGCCCTGTTCATCAACGACGAGCAGGAGCTCTTCTGCGAGCGCACGAAGCGCGTGACCCGCGAGCGCATCCAGCGCGTGAAGGAGATTTTGACGGCGGATCTCGAGAATCCGCCCGCGCTCGCCGAGCTGGGCAAAAAGGTCGGATGCAGTCCGTTTTACCTGAGCCGCGTTTTTCGTCAGGAAACCGGTGTCACGATCTCGGCATTTCTGCGTCAGTCGCGGATGGAGCGCGCCGCCGAGTTGTTGCGCAGCGGCAAGGCAAACGTCACCGAGGCTGCGTTGACCGTCGGCTACTCGAGTCTGAGCCATTTCAGCAAGGCTTTCGCGGAGACCTACGGCTGCTGCCCGTGCTTCTACGGGCGGAAGAGCTGAGAAATGCGGAACGCCGAAGGCGGGGAGAGCCTGATATTTGCTGGCTTTGACGGGAAAGAAATTCACTGCTTCGCCGCGCTCTGCGCATCCCGTGTCACGGCGTTCAATCTGCCTCGAAAATTTCTAAAAATGTTGTTGCGCATAAGAGTCATTTCGGTAATCTAACCGTTCCCGCACAACGACGGGGAACCGAGAGAACCACATCTGTCGTGTGGTTTTTTTGTCCCCGGATTTTTCCGCGGAAATTTTTCGGAGAAAAACCATGCCTACTATCAACCAACTGGTCCGCAAGGGACGCCGCAAAGTGACGGTGAAGTCGAAATCGCCGGCACTCATGGATTGCCCGCAGCGTCGCGGCGTTTGCGTGCAGGTGATGACCCGCACCCCGAAGAAGCCGAACTCGGCGCTCCGCAAAGTCGCGAAGGTGCGTCTCACGAATGGGCATGAGGTGATCGCCTACATCCCGGGCGAGGGCCACAATCTCCAGGAGCACTCGATTGTTCTCATCCGCGGAGGCCGCGTGAAGGATCTTCCCGGCGTGCGCTACCACATTGTTCGTGGATCGCTCGACAGCCTCGGAGTGGACGGGCGTCGCCGCAGTCGCTCGAAATACGGTGCGAAGCGCCCGAAGCCGGGTGAAGAGGCCGGCGGCAAGAAGAAGAAATAATTAAGGAATTCCGAAAATGTCCCGCAGACGTCGAGTCATCACCAAGGAAGTCAAACGCGACAGTCGCTACGCGAGTCCGCTCGTTGCGCGTTTGATCAACACCGTCATGAAGCGCGGCAAGAAGTCGACTGCCGAGCGCATTGTTTACGCCGCGATCGAAAAGTCTCGCGAGGGCAGCGACACGATTGACCCGCTCGAGACGCTCAACAAGGCGATCGATAATGCGCGTCCGCGCCTCGAGGTGAAGTCCCGCCGTGTCGGTGGCGCCACCTACCAGGTGCCGATGGAGGTCCCGCAGGACCGTCAGATCGCGCTTGCGATGCGCTGGATCGTAGGATTTGCCGCCAGCCGAAAGGGCATCCCGATGAAGGACGCGCTCGCCAATGAGCTGCGCGATGCCGCGGCCGGTCAGGGTAACGCCATCAAGAAACGAGACGATATGCATAAAATGGCGCAGGCCAACCGAGCCTTCGCCCACTTCCGCTGGTAACAAGCGCGAAGTCACCTGTTCTTTCTCATTCCAATGTCCGCCACGCTACAGGAGAAACCTGCCACGACGACGAGTCCCAACTCGCCGAATCGCGCGTTTCCGCTTGAGCGCACGCGCAACATTGGAATCTGTGCGCATATCGACGCCGGCAAGACGACGCTCACCGAGCGCATTCTTTTCTACACCGGCATGATCCACAAGATCGGTGAGGTGCACGAGGGCACCACGGTCACCGACTGGATGGAGCAGGAGCGCGAGCGTGGCATCACGATCACCTCCGCCGCCACGACCTGTTCATGGGTGCAGCGCAAGGAGGAGGGCGTTTACAAGATTTTCGAGGGCATCAAGCAGCGGGTGAACATCATCGACACTCCCGGACACGTGGACTTCACGGCCGAGGTGGAGCGTTCGCTCCGCGTGCTCGATGGCGCGATCGCCGTGTTCTGCGGTGTTGCGGGCGTGCAGCCGCAGTCCGAGACCGTCTGGCGTCAAGCCACCAAATACGGTGTGCCGCGCATCGCTTTCGTCAACAAGATGGACCGCGTTGGCGCGGACTTCGATGCCGCCGTCGAGAGCATGCGCACGAAGCTCGGCGCGAATGTGTGGCCGATCCTCATCCCGTGGGGCAAGGAGGACAACCTTGTCGGCCAGATCGACGTGCTCAACCAGAAGGCGGTTCGTTACTCCGACAGCGACCAGTGGGGATCGACCTACGAGGTCGTCGAGATTCCCGACGAATACAAGGAGATCGCCAGGAAGGCCTACGAAGACATCGTCCAGCAGATGTGCGATCTCGACGACGAGATTGCCACGCTCTTCCTCGAGGAGAAGGAGATCACCAAGCAGGATCTGAAGGCCGCCATCCGTCGCCAGACGATTGCGAACAAGTTTGTTCCGGTTGCGGGCGGTTCCGCGTTCAAGAACAAGGGCGTGCAATACCTCGTCGACGCGGTCGTGGATTACCTCCCGAGCCCGCTCGACATTCCGCCGGCCAAGGGCCAGAACCCGGACGACGGTTCGGAAATGACCGCGGCGGCCGACGACAACGCCAAGTTCTGCTCGCTCGCGTTCAAGCTCTGGAGCGACCCGTTTGTCGGCAAGCTCGTCTTCTTCCGCGTCTATTCCGGCAAGCTCCAGAAGGGCGACACCGTTTACAACCCGCGCACCGGCAAACGCGAGCGCATCAGCCGCCTCATCCAGATTCAGGCCGACAAGCGCGAAGACATCGACGTTTGTTATTCCGGCGACATCGCCGCGATCGTGGGGCTCAAGAACATCACCACGGGCGACACGCTCTGCGACGAAAGCCACCCGATCCTCCTCGAGCCCCCGTCGTTTCCCGACCCGGTTATTTCCATGGCCATCGAGCCGAAGACGAAGCTCGACCAGGAAAAGATGGCCAACGCGCTGCAGCGCCTCGCCGAGGAGGACCCGACCTTCCGCGTCTTCACCGACGAGGAAACCGGTCAGACGATCATCGCCGGAATGGGCGAGCTCCACCTCGAGATCATCCGCGACCGCATGCTCCGCGAGTTCAAGGTCGAAGCCAACTCCGGCAAGCCGCAGATCGCCTACAAGGAGACGATCCTCGCTCCCGCCGATGGCGAGGGCAAACTCGTCAAGCAGTCCGGCGGCCGCGGTCAATACGGCCACGTCATCATCAAGATTCAGCCAAACGAGCGTGGCAAGGGGATCACGATCGACAACAAGATTGTCGGCGGCACGATTCCGAAGGAATACATTCCGGCGGTCATCAAGGGCCTCAACGAGGCCACCCTCAATGGCGTGCTCGGTGGCTACCCGGTTATCGACGTCCACATCGACATCGTCGACGGCAGCTACCACGATGTCGATTCGAACGAAATGGCCTTCAAGATGGCCGCGATTTTCGCCCTCAAGGATGCCCTCAAGAAGGCACAGCCGATTCTTCTCGAGCCGATCATGAAGGTCGAGAACATCACTCCGGAGGAATTCCAAGGCGACATCATGGGCGACCTCAATCGTCGCCGCGCAAGAATTTCCGGATTGGAAACCAAGAACAACCTCACCACTATCAGCGCCGAAGTGCCGCTGGCCGAAATGTTCGGCTATGCCACCGCGATCCGCTCCCTCTCCAAGGGCCGCTCCTCGTATTCCATGGAGCCGAGCCACTTCGAGCAGGTCCCCCAGCAGGTCCTCAACGCGGTTGTGGAACAGAAAATCTAACCGATTGCCCTTATGACGAACGGCCAAAAAATCCGCATCCGCCTCAAGGCGTTTGACTATCGCATTCTCGACGCCTCGGCGGCCGAGATTGTCGAGACTGCCAAGCGCACCGGATCCAAAGTGACTGGTCCGATTCCGCTTCCGACCCGCATCGAGAAATTCACCGTGAACCGGTCGCCGCACGTCGACAAGAAGTCGATGGACCAGTTCGAAATCCGCACGCACAAGCGCCTGCTCGACATTGTCGAGCCGACCGCGAAGACCGTGGACGAGCTCCGCAAGCTCAACCTCCCGGCTGGCGTTGACATCACCATCAAGATCTGACGGCCATGAGCATTGGACTACTTGGAAAGAAAATCGGCATGACCCGTGTCTATGACGACAACGGGGTCGCCATCCCCGTCACGGTGATCGCCGCCGGCGGCAATCGCGTGCTGCAGGTGAAGACCGCGGACGGCAAGGACGGCTACAACGCCGTTCAGGTCGGCTTTGACGATCAGAAGGAGCAGCGTGTGACCAAGGCCCAGCTCGGCCATTTCAAGAAGTCGGGCAGCGGCGCGAAGAGGTTCATCCGTGAGTTCCGCCTCGACGAAGGCGAGACCGTGCCGGAGAACGGCGACCTTCCGGTCACGACCTTCGAGGCTGGCCAGTTCGTCGACGTGATCGGCCGGAGCAAGGGCAAGGGTTTCCAGGGTGTCATGAAAAAGCATGGCATGCACGGCCAGCCCGCCTCGCACGGTTCGATGATGCACCGCCGCAACGGTGCAATCGGCAACCGCTCGACCCCGGGTCGCGTGTGGAAGAACATGGGAATGCCTGGTCACATGGGTGACGAGCGCATCACCGTCCAGAATTTGAAGATCGTTCAGGTTCGCGAAGAGGACAACGTCATCCTCGTGAGCGGAGCGATCCCGGGCGCCAACGGCACCTACGTCGTCGTTCGTCCGGCCAAGAAACGCAAAGCTGCCAAGAAGTAAGCGATGAGCGCGACTGTTTTTACCTCTGAAGAGGCCCAGAAGGCCAAGATCGAGCTGATCACCGACGAAGCGAAGGGCAACCAGGCCGTTCACGACGTGGTGGTTGCGCTGCAGGCGGCCCGCCGCAGCGGCACGGCCTGCACGAAGACCAAGGGAGATGTTGCTCTCTCGGGCCGCAAGCCCTGGCGCCAGAAGGGCACCGGCCGCGCTCGCGCGGGTTACTTCTCGTCGCCCGTATGGGTTGGCGGTGGCGTGGCCCACGGGCCGAAGCCGCGCGATTACTCGAAGGACGTGCCGAAGAAGGTCCGCAAGCTCGCGTTCCGCAAGGCGTTGAGCGCCCGCATCCTCGGCGGCGATGTCCTTCTCGTGGACAGCTTTGCGGTGAAGGAGCCGAAGACGAAGCAGTTCGTCGAGCTCGTTGGAAAGACCGCGAAGGACGCCCGCAAGACGCTCATCGTCGGCAGCCAGTTTGACGAGGCGACCTACAAGGCCGCCCGCAACGTGAAGACCTCGCTCCTCACCACGGCGAAGGACGTGAACACCGAGCAGCTTCTTGCTTTCGACAAAATCATCCTGACCCGCGACGCGGTCAGCCAAATCTCAGAAAGGCTTTCGAAATGAGCCAGATTTTCGACACCATCCAGACGGTTCTCCTCACGGAGAAGGCCACGCTGCTCTCCGAGCTGCACGGCAAATACGTCTTTCGCGTCAACCCGAAGGCCAACAAGCTTGAGATCAAGCAGGCGGTCGAGCGGTTGTTCAAGAAGACGGTCGTCGACGTGAACACCGCGAACTACGCGGGCAAGAAGAAGCGGGAGCGCCGTGTCGACTTCGGCCGCCGCCCGCATTGGAAAAAGGCCATCGTCACGCTGAAGGCGGGCGAGAAGCTCGACCTTGTCTAATCGCCATGGGACTCAAGACTTACAGACCGCTTACCCCGGCCAGCCGCTTCAAGATTCACCCCGACTTTGCGGAGGTGACCAAGGACAAGCCGGAGAAGAGCCTGCTGCGCCCGCTCAAGAAAACGGGTGGCCGCAACAACTACGGCCGGATGACGTCGCGTCATCGCGGCGGCGGGCACAAGCGCCGTTACCGCATCATCGATTTCAAGCGCGCCAAGCGTGACATCCCGGCGGACGTTATCGCGATCGAATATGATCCGAACCGCACGGCCCGCATCGCCCTTCTGCAGTATGCAGACGGCGAGAAGGCCTATATTCTTGCCCCCGTCGGCCTGAAGGTCGGCGCGAAAGTGCAGGCCGGCGAGAAGGTCGCTTCGGAGGTTGGCAACGCAATGCCGCTCCGCTCGATCCCGCTTGGCACGGACATTCATAACATCGAGCTCATCCCGGGCCGTGGTGGCCAGATCGTGCGCAGCGCCGGATCGGTCGCCGTTTTGAACAACCGCGAGGGTGGTTACGCGTTCGTGAAGCTCGCCTCGGGTGAAGTTCGCAGGATCAACGAAGCCTGCTACGCGACGATCGGCCAGGTCGGCAACACCGACCACATGAACGTCTCGAGTGGCAAGGCCGGCCGCAGCCGCTGGCTCGGCAGGCGCCCGCACGTGCGTGGCATGGTGATGAACCCGATCGACCACCCGAACGGTGGTGGTAACGGAAAATCCAAGGGTGGTGGCGGACGCCAGCATCCGACCAGCCCGTGGGGCCAGCTCGCGAAAGGTTTCAAGACTCGCCGCAAGCACAAGAACAGCGACCGCTTCATCGTGGAGCGCCGCCGCAGCAAGAAGAAGAGCAAGTAATCCGCCATGTCCCGTTCACTCAAAAAAGGCCCCTACGTCGACTGGAAGCTGCTCGAGAAGATCGACAAGCTCAACGAATCCGGCCAGAAGAAGCCCATCAAGACGTGGGCGCGTCGCTCGACGGTCACCCCGGATTTCGTCGGACACACCTTCAACGTTCACAACGGCAAGACCTTCATCCCGGTGTTCGTCACCGAGAACATGGTCGGCCACAAGCTTGGTGAATTTGCGCCCACGCGCATCTTCAAGAAGCACGGTTCTCACACCGCCAAAGTGAGCAAATAAACGCGGATGAAACTTGCTGCGACAGCGGCAGGCATCTGCTCTCTGGCGATGGTCGCCACGACCTTCGCCCAGGGAAATGGATCTTTGACAAATTCTGGATTGCGAACCCCGCAGATCGTTGCGGGCGGGAGCGAGGCTGTGGAGCCGCTGAGAGATGCGCCGCTCTACGAGCGACTCGTGCTTGCCCAAAACTCGATCCGGGCGCTTACGGAGAGTCTCGCCCAGGCGAATGCCGAGGCCGAGACCTACAAGCGCCAGGCGGCGGATCTCACCCTCAAGCTACAAGCGCTCGGTCTGGCCGGCGTGGAGAAGGACGAAGGCAAGCTGGAGCAACGGCTCCTTGCCGCCGTCCGCGATCTGCGACTGGCCAAAAAGGACAACGAAGAGCTTCGCGCGGAGTTGATTCAACTTTCCGAAGCTGTGCTTGCTCTGCTTCAATCCTCGGAAGGCATCTCTCCGGAGGGCCGGATGGCCGTGGAGGCGGAGCTTCGGCGGGCGAGCGAACTGCTGGGCACTCCCGCCCACGCGGTCGCCGTGGAGCCGATCGAGGCGACCTTGCAGGACGCGATGGTCGTCGACGTGAAGGAGGAACTCTCGCTGGTCGTCGGCAATGTCGGCGAAAAGCAGAATGTGAAGATCGGCATGCCGTTTCAGGTCTGGCGCGGGGATCAGCTCATCGGTGAGGTTCGCGTCGTGGACGTGCGCGACCGCATTTGCGGGGCGGTAATCCAGAGTTTGGAAAATGATGAAAATCCGGTGAAAGCCGGTGACCGGCTGAAGGCTGACGCCCGACGCTAGGTGAGGAAACAGACAACTTAACAAGACAATGCAGGTTCAATCGACATATCGGTTTGCGAGGATCTCGGCCTTCAAGGCCCGGGAAGTGACTCGCGAGATTCAGGGTCTTCCCGCGACCGACGCGCTCAGCCTTCTTCGCTTCACGCCGAAGAAAGCCGCGGCGCTCATCAGCAAGACATTGAAGAGCGCCATCGCGAATGCGGAGAACAACAACAACCTGCGTGTCGATACGCTCGTGGTGAAGGAAGCGGTCGTGGGCGAGGGCCCGACGATCAAGCGCTTCGTTCCGAAGGCTCGCGGCAGCGCGGGCCCGATCCGCAAGCGCACCAGCCACATCAAGATCACGCTCACCGACGAGATCGAGATCAAGCGTCGCGAGCCCAAGGGTGCCAGGAAGAAGAGCACCAAGGCTGCCGCCAAGCCAAAGAAGAAAGAGACTGCAGCCGCCGAGCCGGTTGCCGCCGCCGAGGAAAACAACGCTTAAGCCATGGGACAGAAAGTCAACCCAATCGGATTTCGTCTGCCGGTCAATCGCGACTGGCGCTCGAAGTGGTATGCCCCGAAGACGGAACTCGCCGACAACCTGATCGTCGACGTCAAGATTCGCGAGCATCTCAAGAACAAGCTCAAGACCGCGGCCGTCTCGAAGATTCTCATCGAGCGCGCCTGGAACACGGTCCGCGTGACGATCTTCACCGCCCGTCCGGGCGTGGTGATCGGCCGCAAGGGCTCGGAGATCGAGAACATGACGAACGAGATTTCCAAGCTCGCCAACGGCAAGCAGGTGAAGATCGACATCGTCGAGATCAAGAAGCCGGAGCTCGACGCTCAGCTCGTCGCCGAGAACGTCGCCGGCCAGCTCACCCGCCGCATTTCCTTCCGGCGCGCCGTCAAGCGCGCCGTCCAGACCGCCATGGACATGGGCGCCGAGGGAATCAAGGTCCGCGTTTCCGGCCGCCTCGGCGGATCGGAGATCGCCCGCACGGAGTGGTATCGCGAGGGCACGATCCCGTTGCATACGCTCCGCAAGCCGATCGACTACGGATTTGCCGAAGCGGACACCACGGCCGGCAAGATCGGCGTGAAGTGCTGGATCTGCCGCCCGGCGGAGAAGGCCGAAAACGAGGCCAGTGTCGAGAGCACTGTCGCCGCCAGCTAAACTTTAGGAGGATCGCACCATGCCATTGATGCCCAAACGCGTGAAGTATCGCAAATCCCAGCGGGGAAGCCGCAAGGGAAATGCGAGCCGCACGCTTTCCATTGACTTCGGCGAATACGGTCTGCAGACGCTCGAGCGCGCGTGGATCACGAACACCCAGATTGAAGCCGCCCGTGTCGCGATGAACCGCAACATGAAGCGCAAAGGCAAGCTCTGGATTCGCATTTTCCCCGACAAATCGGTGACCAAGCGCCCGCCGGAAACCCGAATGGGTAAAGGCAAGGGCCAGCCCGAATACTGGGTCGCGACCGTGCGCCCCGGCAACGTGCTTTTCGAACTCAGCGGCATTCCGGAGTCGCTCGCCAAGGAGTGTCTCCGCCTCGCCGCCAACAAGCTGCCCGTGCGCACCAAGTTCCTGGCCCGCCGCCACGCAGCGTAAGTTTCACCGCCTCGTAGAACCATGAAGATCAAGGAAATCCGAGAGATGACCATCAAGGAGCTCATCGCCCGCAAGAACGAGCTCCAGCACGAGGCTTTCAACCTCCGCATTCAGCAGCAGGGCGGGCAGCTCGAGAAGCCACACCTTCTCCGTGCCAACCGCCGCGATGTCGCCCGTATCGAAACGGTGATCTCCGAAAAGACCGCTGCCGCAAACGCCAAGTAACACCATGAGCGAAACCGCTTCCAAACCCGAAACCGCCGGCAAGACGCGCGGCCTGCGCAAAGTCCGCGTTGGCGAAGTCGTCTCCGACAAGGGCGACAAGACGATTGTCGTGAAGATCGTCACCCGCGTGCCGCACCCGAAGTTCGGCAAGATCGTCAAGCATTCCACCAAGCTTCACGCTCACGACGAGAAGAACGAGGCGAAGGTCGGTGACCGCGTGGTCATCGCGGAGACACGCCCGATCAGCAAGAAGAAGTGCTGGCGCCTCGTCGAGATCAGCAAACACTAACCTGCCATGATTCAACTTCGATCCAGACTGGATGTCGCAGACAACACCGGCGCGCGCATGGCGACGATGATCGGTGTCATTGGCAAGGCCACGCCAACCGCCCAGGTCGGCGACGTGATCACCTGCAACATCAAGGAGGCCGCCACCGGTGGCTCCGTGAAGAAAGGCGACGTCGTTCGCGCCGTGGTCGTGCGCACGAAGCACCCGATCAAGCGTGCCGACGGTTCGGTGCTCCGTTTCGACCGGAACGCCATCGTCATCATCGACAAGGACCTCAACCCCAAGGGCAGCCGTGTCTTCGGGCCCGTCGCCCGCGAGCTTCGTGAGAAGAACTTCATGAAGATCGTCTCACTCGCCCCGGAGGTATTGTAATGCGCAAGTTTCATGTCAAACGCGGCGACACCGTCCAGGTGATCACCGGCAACCACAAGGGGGCCATCGGCAAGGTTCTCGAGATTCGCCCTGCGAAGCAGCAGGTGATCGTCGAGGGCGTGCGGATGGTGAAGAAGCACCAGAAGAAGAGCCAGGACCATCCGAACGGCGCGATCATCGAGCGCGAAGGCCCCATTCACATTTCCAACGTCAAGCTGACGGACGTAAAGGCCCCGACTGAGAAGAAGTCGAAGAAGAAGGCCGCCTAAGCCGTCAACCAAGCCATGGCCACGCTACAAGAACCCGAACTTTTGACCGAATACCGCACGCGTGTGGTGCCCGCACTCCGCGAGAAGCACAACTACGCCAACGTGCACCAGATCCCGCGCCTCACGAAGGTCGTGGTGAACACCTCGATCGGCTCGTCGAACGACGTCAAGGAGGCGCTGGAGATCGCCATGCAGGAAATCGCCCTGATCACTGGTCAGAAGCCGGTGCCCACGGTCGCGAAAAAGAGCGTTGCGAACTTCAAGCTCCGCGCCGGACAGGCGATCGGCGCGAAGGTCACGCTCCGCGGTCGCACGATGTATGAGTTTCTCGAGCGCCTGATCAAGACGGCGCTGCCACGCATTCGCGACTTCCGCGGTGTTTCGCCGAAGGCCTTCGACGGCCGTGGCAACTACACGCTCGGCGTGTCGGACCAGACCATCTTCCCCGAGGTCGAGCTCGACAAGATCAAGCGCAACATCGGATTCGACATCACGATTGTGACCACCGCAAACACCGACGCGGAGGCAAAGATCCTTCTCGCCGAACTGGGCATGCCGTTCTCGGACAAGCCCAAGGCGGCACCCAGGAAAGAAGAAACCAAGAACGAAACGGAGGTGGCGGCCTAAAGCCAGCAACACACGGTTCCCGGAGCATCGTTCGCCGGGGCTGCGGCTCGAATCGCCACAATAAACATGACAGTATCAGATCCCATCGCTGACTTCCTCACGCGGCTTCGCAATGCCGCCGGGGTCGGCAAGACCAAATTCGATGTGCCTTACTCGAAGATGAAGGGCGAGATCGCCCGCATCCTCAAGCAGGAGGGTTACATCAGCGACTACGAACTCGACACGACGGGCAAGCACCCGGTGTTGCACATTACGGCGAAGTTCGTGAACAAGACGCCCGCCATCGCCGGACTCAAGCGCGTCAGCAAACCGGGGCTCCGCAAGTATGTCGGAGCATCGGAGATTCCGCGCGTGCTCGGTGGCATGGGCATTGCCATCCTTTCGACCTCCAGCGGTGTGATGACCGGCCAGGAGGCCAAGCGCAAAAACGTCGGCGGCGAGCTGCTCGCCTACGTCTGGTAAGGAGGAGTTCCCATGTCACGTATTGGCAAAAAGGAAATCGTTCTTCCCGAAAAGGTGAAGGTGAACATCGCGGACGACGGCGCGATCTCGGTCGAGGGCCCGAAGGGCAAGCTCGAGTGGACGCTGCCGAAGGTGGTGACCGCGAAGCTCGAGAACAACTCGCTGACGTTCGAGCGCAAGGGCGACAGCCGCACCGCGCGGGCGTTGCATGGATTGAGCCGCGCGCTCGTGGCCAACATGGTCACCGGCGTTTCGCAGGGCTTCCGGCGCGACCTCGAGATTCAGGGCGTCGGCTTCAAGGCCGCTCTGCAGGGATCGAAGCTGAACCTCAGCATTGGCAAGTCGCACCCCGTGCTTTTCGACATTCCGTCGAACGTCAAGGTGACGGTCACCGACAACACGAAGATCTCGATCGAAGGCATCGACAAACAATCGGTCGGCCAGTGCGCCGCGAATATTCGCGCGTTCTATCCGCCGGAGCCCTACAAGGGCAAAGGCATCCGTTACGCCGGCGAGCAGGTTCGCCGGAAGGAAGGCAAGACCGTCCAATAATTCACCCGAGGAATCACGCATATGGCTACCAATGATCTGCGCAAGATCCGGCACATCCGGGTGCGCAAAAAGGTTTCCGGCACTCCGGAGCGGCCGCGTCTCGCGGTGCATTTCTCCGGACGTCACATCACGGCCCAGGTCATCGACGACCAGGCCGGTGTCACTCTGGTCTCGGCAAACACGACCGAGAAGGATCTCAAGGCCCGCACGAACGGCCGCGCGAACGTCAGCTCCGCCATCGAAATCGGCAAGCTGATCGCGCAGCGCGGTGCGGCGAAGAACATCAAGAAGGTGGTCTTCGATCGCGGCGGGAACAAGTATCACGGAAAAGTAAAAGCGCTCGCAGACGCGGCGCGGGAGGCTGGCTTTGAATTCTAAAGAAAACACCCCAAACAAGCGCGAGCGCCGTTCGGATCGAACCACGAAGCCCGCACCGGCCCAGCTCGAGGAGCCGAAGAACGAGACCACGGAAAAGGTGGTCTTCATCAACCGCTGCGCGAAGGTCGTCAAGGGCGGTCGTCGCTTCAGTTTCAGCGCCCTCATCGTGTCGGGCGACAGGAATGGTCGTGTCGGCTACGGCTTCGGCAAGGCGAACGAAGTCTCCGAGGCGATTCGCAAGGCGTCGGAGTCCGCGAAGAAGCGGATGGTGACCATTGCGATTCGCGACAACACCATCCCGCACGAGGTCACCGGTGAATTTGGGGGTGGACGCGTGCTGCTTCGTCCGGCCTCGCCCGGAACCGGTGTCATCGCCGGTGGCGGTGTGCGTGCGGTCATCGAGGCGGCCGGCATTCGCGACGTGCTCGCGAAGTCGCTCGGGTCGAACAACCATGCGAACGTCGTGAAGGCAACGATCGACGCGCTCACCGGGTTGCGCCCGCATTCCGAGATCATGAAAGTCCGCGGCAAGAAGGTCCGCGAGTCCAAGTCGGGCTCGGCCGAGCCCGTGGCAACCACTCAGGAGTAATCCACCATGAGACTTCACACACTGCGCCCCAATCCCGGCGCGAAAAAGCGTCGCAAGCGCCTCGGCCAGGGCGAGAGCTCGGGCAAGGGCAAGACGTCCGGCAAGGGCCACAAGGGCCAGAAGGCCCGTTCCGGCGGTTCGATCCGCCCCGGTTTCGAGGGCGGTCAGATGCCGCTTCTGCGCCGGCTGCCCAAGCGCGGCTTCAACAACGCGGCGTTCAAGACGGTTTATGGCATCGTCAATCTCGACGATCTCGAGAAGAAGTTCGATGACGGCGCTTCGATCAATGAGGCGGTTCTCCGCGAAGGCGGTCTGATCCGTGGTCGCATCGATGGCGTCAAGGTCCTTGGTCGCGGCGAGATCAGCAAGAAGCTGACGCTCGAAGTCGATCACATCACGGCTTCGGCTCGCGAGAAGATCGAGAAGGCCGGCGGTTCGGTTTCGATCCGCGAGAAGTAATGCAGCGCGGGGAGACGGAGACGCGGAGACACGGGCGAAATGCCCTGGTTGATCGCGTTCATCCCGTTTCTCCGCGTTCCCGTGCCTGACAGTCACCGCGTCGAACTTTCCCCATGATTTCTGCCTTTACCAACATCTTCAAAATTCCCGAGCTGCGTCAGCGCGTGCTCTTCACCCTCGCGATGATCGTGATCGTTCGCGTGGGCTCGGCCATTACGACTCCCGGAGTGAATGCCGAGGTGCTTCGCGCGTGGTTTGTGGATGTTGCGGAAAAGCAGGCTCATGGCGGCGTCGCGGCGTTGTTCAACCTCTTCAGCGGTGGCGCGCTCAGCCACGCGGCGATTTTCTCGCTGGGCATCATGCCCTACATCAGCGCGTCGATCATGATGCAGCTTCTCACGGCGGTGATTCCCCGCCTTGGGAAGATGGCGCGTGAGGATGGCGGCCGGCAAAAGATCACCCAATACACGCGTTACGCGACGTTGGGTCTTTGCATTTTCCAGGGCTACCTCCTTGCGATGTCGCTCGAAAACCCGGCCTCGAATCCCTTCCTGCCGGGCATCATGGATACGATCAATCGCCTCGGAGTGGATCTCGTGCCCGATCATGGACTCGGTTTCCGATTGCTCACGATCATCACGATGTCTGCGGGAACGATGTTCCTGATGTGGCTCGGCGACCAGATTACCGATCGAGGCATCGGCAACGGCGTGTCGTTGATCATTACCGTCGGCATTCTGGCGCAGCTGCCCGCGGGCTTGAGCCAGGCGTGGCGGACGTTCGTCCCGAGCGGCGACAATGTCGGCAATCAGCTGAGCCCCGTGGTGCTCGTGTTGATGATCGCGTTCTTGATCGTCGTGATTGCGGCGGTGATTGCGGTGACGCAGGCACAGCGCAAGATTGCGGTTCAATACGCGAAGCGCGTCGTCGGCAGAAAGGTCTACGGCGGGCAGACGCAATACATGCCGCTCAAGGTGAATTACGCGGGCGTCATGCCGATCATCTTCGCGCAGGCGATTCTGCTGTTCCCTTCGACGATCGTGCAGATGGCGTTCCCAGGTAGTGCGACGGCCGCCGGGATCGCAAATGCACTTACCTACGGCTGGCCGCACTATGTGCTGTATGCCGCGATGATTTTCTTCTTCAGCTACTTCTGGGTCTCGACGCAGTTTCAGCCGTCGCAGATCGCGGATGACCTGAAGAAATACGGCGGTTTCATCCCGGGGGTGCGCCCCGGAAAACCGACCGCGGATTTCCTCGACTACACGATGACCCGGCTGACGTTTGCCGGCGCGATCTTCCTCACCATCATTGCCGTGCTTCCCGAGCTTCTCAGCCGCTGGATGCAGGTGCCCTACATGACCGCGCAATTCTTTGGCGGCACGGGACTGCTCATTATCGTGGGCGTGGTTCTCGACACGATGCGACAGGTCGAAACGCATCTCCTGCAGCGCCACTACGACGGATTCCTTCGCAAGGGTCGCATTCGTGGCGCCCGGGACATCCGCCCGCGCATGGGAGCGAGCAGCGTGATGTCCGAATCGTCCCTGGTTTGGATTTACGTGGTTCTCGCGGTGCTCGTCATTGCCGGCGTGACCATCCTGCTCACCTCCGGGCAGCCCTGATTTGAAGCGGCGCATCGTCCTGCTCGGACCTCCCGCGTCCGGAAAAGGCACCCAGGCCGAGATGATCGCCGGGAAATATCACATTCCGCACGGATCCACCGGCGCGATGCTCCGCGACGAACGGGAGCGTGGGACGGAACTCGGCAGGGAAGCCGACCAATGGACGAGCCAGGGGAAGTATTTTCCCGACGAAATTGCGATGCGCGTCGTGGATCAATGGCTCAAGCGGGTGGGAAACGATGCGTTCCTCCTCGATGGATTCCCGCGAACGCTCGGGCAGGCAAAGGCGTTCGACGCGCAGCTGGCGGAACTCGGCAAGCCGCTCGAGCTTTGCATTGAGCTCACACTCGACGATGCGGAGATCTGCGCGCGCATTCTGAGCCGGCTCACGTGTGATGCATGCGGGGCGACGTTCAGCTCGCGGTTTCAGCCGATTTCCGAAGGTGACCGCTGCCCGAAATGTGGCGGTGTGCTGGAGCGCCGGAAGGACGACGACGCAAAAGCCATCAACGAACGACTCGAACAGCACCATGAATTCACCGATCCGGTGCTCGATTACTATCGCGCGGAAAACCGGCTGGTGACCATCGATGCGGCGCGGGAGGCGACGCTGGTGTTTGACGACATCCGCAAACTCATCGAGGAGGAGACCGCGTCATGATTCCCATTAAATCGCCTTCCGAGATCGAAAAAATGCGTGCAGCCGGCGAGCTGGCCAGTGCCGTGCTCAACGAGGTCGCCGACCATATTGTTCCCGGAATCACCACCGGTGAGCTGGACCGGCTTGGCGGGAAGTTGATTACCGATGCCGGCGCCAAGAGCGCGTTTCTCGGCTATCGCGGATTTCCCGCGAATCTCTGCATCTCGCTCAATGACGAGGTCGTGCATGGAATCGGCGGGCCGCGGCGCGTGAATTACGGCGACATCGTGAAGCTGGACTGCGGCGTGATTCTCAACGGCTGGATCGGCGACACGGCCGCGACGATTCCGGTGGGCATCATCGACCCCGAGGTGGAGCGGCTGCTCCGGGTGACGGAGGAAGCGTTGCTCGGATCCTTGAAGTTTGCGAAGGCGGGGCGCCGGCTCGGCGATCTTTCGGCCTTCATCGAAGATTACGTGGTTTCGGCGGGATTCAGCATCGTGCGCGAGTTTGTCGGGCACGGCGTGGGCCGCCATCTCCACGAGGAACCGCAGGTTCCCAATTACGGCAAGAAGGGCACCGGCCCGAAGTTGAAGGCGGGGATGACCCTCGCAGTCGAGCCGATGGTCAATCTTGGGCGGCACGAGGTGCGCATTCTCGATGACGACTGGACCGTCGTGACGCGCGACGGCTCGCCTTCGGCCCATTTCGAGCATACGATTTTGATCACCAACGACGAGCCTGAGGTATTGACATGGCGAAGAAAGACGCTATTGAAATAAGGGGTAAGGTCGTCGAGTTGGCGCCAAATTCGAAATTCCGCGTTGAATTGGAGAATGGGCGTCGCATACTCGCAAACATTTCCGGCAGGATGCGGTTGCTCTTCATTCGCATTCGCCCTGGCGATACCGTCCGGGTCGAAATGTCTCCTTACGACCTCAACATCGGCCGCATAACGCATCGCCTGAAATAGAAAAACAGACAACCTGATCATGAAAGTCCGAGCCTCCGTCAAACGTCTTTGCGAGAGCTGCAAGATCGTGAAGCGCCAGAATGTGGTGCGCGTGATCTGCAAGAACCCGCGCCACAAGCAGAAGCAAGGCTGAAGAATTTTTGATTTTGGATTTGGATTTTGGCTCTGGGGGTAGCTACCCGAGCACGAGATCCCGGCGGCTGGCCTCCAAAATCGCCCAAACACAAAATCAAAAAATCCATCCAACATGCCCCGTCTACTAGGAGTTGACATCCCCGGCGACAAACGCATCGAAGCGTCGCTGGCCTACATTTATGGTATTGGGCCGAAGACCGCCAAACGCGTGCTCGAACAGGCCAATATCAATCCCGACATCCGCGCGAAGGAGCTCAGTCCCGAGCAGCTCGGTGCGATCGTTCACGCCATCGGCGAAGCACGCATCCTCATCGAAGGTGACCTTCGTCGTGAGATCCAGGGCAACTTGAAGCGCCTGCAGGCGATCAATTGCTATCGCGGCATTCGCCACCGCCGCGGTCTTCCGGTGCGCGGCCAGCGCACTTCCACCAACGCCCGCACGCGCAAGGGACCTCGCAAGACGGTCGGCGTGCAGCGCAATCCGAACGCAAAGGCCGGCAAGGTCTAATTTTCGCCATCCGACATGTCTGAAGAAGAGAACAAGGATCCGGTAGCCTCGGCACCCGAGGAAGAACCGAAGAAGGCCAAGTCGACGAAGGCAAAGGCCGCGAAGACTGCCGAAGCCGCCGCCGAACAGGCGCCGGCTGCCACGGAGGCCCCGGCTGCGGAAGCTCCCAAGGAGGAGAAGCCCGCCGAAGTGAAGGCCGAGACTCCCGCCGAGGCGAAGCCCAAGGCAAAGAAGGCTTCGAAGAAGAAAGAGGAAGCTTCCGCCGCTGCAGAGCCGGCGAAGGTTGACATCTCGCTGGACGACACCATTGAGCCGATCAAGGTCATCAAGGCCAAGGGCAGCAAGAACGTCCACCAGGGCATCGCCCACATCCAGGCGAGCTTCAACAACACCATCGTCAGCATCACCGACCTCAAGGGGGGAGTGATCGGCTGGTCGAGCGCTGGAAAGTGCGGCTTCAAGGGCTCGCGCAAGAGCACGGCCTATGCGGCGCAGATGGTCGCTCAGGACGCGTGCCGTCAGGCCATGGGCCACGGGCTCAAGGAAGTCGAAGTGCGTGTGAAAGGTCCGGGTGCCGGCCGCGAAAGCGCCATCCGTGCCATGCAGGCCATCGGTCTGGAAATCTCCGTCATCCGCGACGTCACGCCCGTTCCTCACAACGGCTGCCGTCCGCCGAAACAACGCCGCGTCTGAGTCGCGCCACGAACCTTAACCTTTAGAGAATCATGGCCCGCAATACCGGACCCAAGACCAAGATCAGCCGCCGCTACAACGTGCTCATCGGCGGCTCGGCCAAAGCCTTCGAGCGCAAGAACTATCCCCCGGGAATGCACGGCCCGAAGGGATTCCGCCGCAAGGTTTCCGACTACGCTCTCGCGCTCGCCGAGAAGCAGAAGCTCCGCCACCAGTATGGCGTGCTCGAGAAGCAGTTTCGCCGTTACTTCCAGATCGCGATCAGCAAGCGTGGCGTGACGGGTGAGACGCTCCTGCAGCTCCTCGAGACCCGCGTGGACAACGTCGTTTACCGCATGGGCTTCGCCAAGACACGCGCCGGCGCCCGCCAGCTCGTTTCGCACGGTCACGTGCTCGTCAATGGCCGCAAGCTCAACGTGTCGTCCGCGAACCTCAAGCCTGGCGACAAGGTTTCCATCAAGGATGCCGCCGGCTCGAAGCGTCTCGTGCAGCGCAACCTCGAGCAGACCCAGATCGTTCCGGTGCCCGAGTGGCTCCTGGTCGACAAGGACAACCTTTCGGGGGAAGTCGTGCGTATTCCAACGCGTGACGAGATAAATCCGATTGCAAACGAGCAGCTCGTGGTCGAGCTTTACTCACGGTAATTCCCCAAGTCTTTGGCGAGGGAGGTCCGTAAGACTCCTTCACCGAAAAGGGCGCCCGCTGGCAGTAACAGGCGGGCGCCTCTTTTTTTGCCATCGTGATGCCCCGGATGGCCGATGCTGTCGGCCCGCTGAAATTGCCGCCGATGGGATGCCGGAGAATTGGAGACGACGTTTGCTAACGAGCCGCCGCTTGATGTGTCCGACGGCTTGAAAGGAATTCCCAAGCCACGGGAAGCAGGAAGAGCGAAAGCGCGGCGTCGATCAGAAGGCCAATGGCGCAGGTGATGCCGAGTTGTGAAAGTCCGATGTGATTCGCCCGGACGATGGAGCCGAAGCCCGCGACCGCCGAGAGCGAGCAGAGCGCGATGATGATTCCAAGCCGGCGCTGGGCGGCGAACGCATCGCCGCCGGAACGGCGCAGGGCCAGCAGCAGAAGAATGCTGTAATCGGTGCCGGTGCCGAGGAGCAGGAGGATCGCGGCGAGATTGAAAAAACTGAACGGAATTCCCAGCAGCGACATCGCACCAAAGAGGCTGAGCAGAACGAGCGCCGTCGTGACCACGAAAAGCACCAGAGCCAGAGGGCTGCGCAGGCCGAACACGAGTATGCCGATTACCAGCGCGGCAAGCGCGAGAATGACGCGTGCCATCTCGCCCGGAACCACCGTCTGAAGCTGGCGGCTGAGCTGTTCCCAGCTCACGAGATACGCGCCGTCGACGTCGAGGACGTCTGGAAGATTTTCCGATCGCCCTTCGGCGGGATAGGCGATGCCGGATGCGAGAAACCTCCCATCGTCGCGATTGACCAATCGACGGAGAATCCAGCGGCTGGCGTCGTTTTCCGGCCAGATGGCTTCCGTAGCGTGGCTCCATTTTCTCCATTGCTCGACGACGCCTTCCGTGAGTGCGAAGGCATTTTCCGTGAAGCCGGCGGCGAGCATCTCTTCGCGCAATCGTGGCAGCTCCGACGCAACGGCGGCGGCGGTGGCGAGGTTCTGCGATTGATTCGACTCGTCCGGCCAAAGCGGCAGCGCGGTGTAGAAGGCCGATAGATCGCCACGGTCGCGGGCGGCTTGCAAATCACGCTCGGCCGCGATCAGACGCTCGCGAGTCTGCGTGATGGTGTCCCCTTCGACGACAAGGCTGAGAAGGCCGCGATCGTCGGAGAGATTTGCGTATAGCTTGTCCATCGCAGCGTAGGCCTCGCTGACGCGGGGTCGCAACGTGCGCTCCGAGAAATCGACCTCCGGCGGCCCTTTGACGATCAACACACCGAGCAGAAAGAGAACGAACAAGGCCGTGGCGATCGCACCTGTGCGGAGGAACGTTCGCGAGCCGATGAGCTTCTCCAGCGGCACGGGCGGGTGAATCGGGTGGCGCTGCTGGTAGCGAACGGCGATGGACGTGAAGATCCCGAGCATGACGCCGGCGCCGATGACAACGCCGAGCCCGACGAGGTTGCCGAGCTGACTGAGGCCGGGGAGACTGCTGAAATTCAGGGCGAAGAAGGCGGCCGCGGTGGTCGTGCACGTCCAGACGATGCTGACGAAGCAGTCTTTTCGGAGGGACCTGGCATCGCCCGTGTGGTGAATCGAGGTTTGGAAAACGAAGAAGCCGTAGTCCACGCTCAGGCCGATCATCACCGCCGCGAATCCGACGCCGATCACCGTGAGGTCGTCGAAGAACCAGCCTGCCGTCGCCAGTGAGAGGAGGAAGATGAGCAGCAGCATGGCCTGGAGCAGCAGGAGCGGCTGAAGGCGCCGATACGAGAACCAGAACATTGCGGCGATGATCAGCAGGGTCATGCCGCCCGAGGTGGACATGTCGGATTGCATGTTTCCCGAAATGTCGGCGACGAACCCCGGTTCCCCCGTGTAGCCGATTGTGATGGCGCGGCCGCCTTTCCAGGCATCGACGATTCGATTGATCGCCTCGATCCACTCGCGCGTCTCGACGTAATTGGCAAATGGCTTCGCGCTTTCCACGTAAACGACGCGAAAGGTGCCGTCCTCCGAGGCGAACTCGCTGGCGCCCGTGGGCAGGGTGGATTGATCGAGCGCGGCGGTGAGCCGGAATGGATCGTAGCTGCGCAGAGCGATGGCGGCGGGATCGAACGATTCGGAGAGTTCCGCGAGAGACTGGTCGAGCGTATCGCGCGACTGTTGCGGGGAAAGTTGATCGAGGATGTCGCGGAAGCGGTCGGGAGGCTGGTTGATGAGCAGGTAGGCGAGCAGCTCCGCGAGTTGTTGGGGGGATGACTCCCACGGCGGCTTGGAAACGGCGCGCGCGACGAGTTCGGGATGGGAGTTGAGGTCGGCGGCGAGGGAATCGGCAGCTTCGGCGAGAGCGTCGGGATCGTCGCCTTCGAGCGTGAGGATCAGCTCGTTTGGCTGTGCGAAATGCTCGAGAAACAGGGAGAGTCCGTGGACCTGCGGCAGGTGGGTCGGCAGCAGCTTGAGAATGTCGACGTCGAAGCTGATGCGCGACAGGCCGCCGATGACATAGGCGGCGGCGACGACGGCGAGAAGAATCCAGCGCAGATTACGGCTGCGCATTGGTGACCTCATAGCCGGTCAGATCGTAACGGAAGACGGAGGGCTCGATCTTTCCGTTGACACGAACATTGCTGAATTCGCTGCGCATGGAAGAGCCTTCCCGGGTGGAGATGTCGAAGGCGAGGAGTTGCCCCGACTCCGTGTCAAAATCCAGTGCGATCTTCGACAGGAAGCGCCGGGCCTGGCTGTTCTTTGGCAGGATTTCCAGGTGGCAGGTGGTGCCGGAGATTTCGAGGTCGAGCACATCGAAGCGCTCGATGAAGTCCTTGTAGTTCTTGGCGATCGGGAACTCCATCATGCCGAACCCACGCGCGCGCGCCTGCTGATTGACCTCGCTCCTGGACATCTTCTCGGCGGTTTTCTTCTTCGTGTCGATGAGGGTGATTTCCTTGTCGTCCCCAATCGCGACCGTCGACGGCGGGTCTCCGACCTGCCAGCGAAACGACGCGGGTGCGGAGAACCAGAAGCGGCCGCCGGCCTTCAGCGGGTTGCGGAGGGTCCGGAGCGAGCGGGTTTGCGTGAAGTCGGCCTCGATGCTCCGAATCGATTGCTGCTTTTCAATCCAGCGTGCGACGGGCGTGAGGTCGAGGACGCGTGCTTCCCCGCGAAGGCAGTGGCTGGTGACCAATGCAAGAGCGATGGCGAAGGCGGAACGAATCATCGGGGCAGCGTGCCATTTGGCGTGAGAGGATTGATCACGGAAACGGGAACGACCGCAACCTGCCGGGCAGGTTGGCGGAACAATGCGAGCCAGCGCAATCGCATGCAGGCGATCCGCGAGGCTGATCGACATCAGCGCGCGGAGCGAACGAGGCGGATCGACTTCTGGCCTTTCTCGACAAATGGCACCCAATCGGAGTAACCGCCGACGAGCACACCGGGACCTTCGGCCTTGGCGACGATCGTATTTTCGGTGAAGCCGTCCTCGGTCACGGCGAGGTAAAGTGTGTCGCCATTCACGACGCCGGTGACCGGATACTCGGCGATGTGGCCGGTGACCCGGTTGCCGGTCTGTTTGAAATACCCATGGCCCCAGCCGTCGCCATACCAGTTGCCGGTGACATTGATGGTGGGCTTGCCGGCACTCTCCGCCAGCCATTTGCTCGTCGCAGCTTGATTGCGACTGTGCATTCCGGACGTGATGCAGGAAGTGAGGGAAATTGCGAGGAGGGCGATGAGACCGGTCGCGGCGAGCGATTTCATGCGTCACCAATCCCAGAATTGGGCCGGGCTGTAAAGGCTGGGAAAACGGGTTGCCGGTCGCCCGGTCAATCCGTGCGCGATGCCTGGGTGTGCCGGATCTCCTCGGCATCCACCGCGAAGACGATGTCCTCGCCGAGATTGGTGGCGTGGTCGCCGACGCGCTCGAGGAAGCGGGCGATGAAAATGAGATTGAGGTAACCTCTCACGGAGTCCGGTTCCCCGGCCATGCGTTCGGTGCAGGTGCGGGCGAACTGCCGGTTCATCTCGTCGAGTTCCTTGTCGCGAGCCTTCAGTCCGCGCGCGATTTCGGCGCTGTTGTCGGAGTAGGCCCGGAGCGCGTCGGCAAACATGCTGGAGGCATGGGCAAACATCGGCTCCAGCGAATGGATTACCGGAAGCTCGGGATGGGCGTTCAACTTCCGGGCGCGCCGGGCGATGTTCACCGCCTGGTCGGCAATGCGCTCGATGTTCACGCTCGACTTCATGCTGGTGATCACCTGCCGGAGATCGTTGGCGACCGGCTGGAAGCGCGTGAGAATGAGCACGCCCTCCTGGTCGACCTGAATCTCGAGTGTGTCGATTTCCTCGTCGTCGGCGATGACGATGTTGCACGGGTCGTCGTCCCGCTCAAACAGGCCTTTCGCCGCGTTCGCGAGATTGCGTTCGGCGAGGCGTCCCATCATGAGGACGTTGTTGCGCAGGGTTTCCAGCGCGTTGTCGAAACTGCCGAGGATATGTCGTCCGGTGCCTTCAGCCATGTGAGTGATTCGTTGGAAATGGCGTGGGTGACCCTATCTCATCCGAAGCGGCCGGTGATGTAATCCTCGGTCTGCTTTTGGGAGGGGTTCGAGAAAATCTTTTCGGTCGTGTCGAACTCGATGAGCCTGCCGAGATAAAAGAACGCGGTGCGGTCGGAGCAGCGGGTGGCCTGCTGCATGTTGTGGGTGACGATGACAATCGTGAAGTCCTTCTTGAGCTCGTGGATGAGTTCCTCGACCTTCGCGGTGGCGATGGGGTCGAGCGCGGAGCACGGCTCGTCCATGAGCAGGACTTCGGGGTTGTTGGCGATCGCCCGGGCGATGCAGAGGCGCTGCATCTGGCCGCCGGAAAGGCCGAGCGCGCTTTCGTTGAGACGGTCCTTCACTTCGTCCCACAACGCGGCGCCGCGAAGGCTGCGCTCCACGGTTTCATCGAGAAACTTCCTGTTCCTTCGCCCGGCGATGCGCAGCGAGTAAACGATGTTTTCGTAGATCGATTTCGGAAACGGATTCGACTTCTGGAAGACCATTCCGATGCTGCGGCGCAGGGCGATGATTTCCAGTTTCGGGTCGTAAATGCTGCGGCCGTTGATCGTGATGTCGCCGGTGTGATGCGTGCCGTCGATGAGGTCGTTCATCCGGTTGAAATTCCGGAGAAGGGTCGACTTTCCACAGCCGGAGGGGCCGATGAACGCGGTGACCTGGCGCTCCGGAATGTCCATCGTGATGTCAAAAAGCGCCTGCTTTCTGCCGTAGAAGAAATTGAAGTCCTTCACCTGGATGAAGTCCGGCCGGGGCTCGGGGCTTGCGGTGGAGGGGTCGGCGGCCGGGGACTTGAGTTCGGACTCCATGGAAATGGGCATGGCGTTAGCGTTTACGAAACACGACCTGAGCCGTCACGTTGCTGATTGTTACGAGAATGACAAGCACAAGTGAGGCCGTCCAAGCCATGTTTTGCTGGTGTTCGTAGGGCAGCGTCGAAAAGTTGTAAATCAGCACCGAGAGGGAGGCGGTGGGTTCATTGAGCGACTGTGCCCAGAACTGGCTGAAGAGCGCCGTGAAGATGAGCGGGGCCGTCTCGCCGGCGGCGCGGGCCACGGAGAGCATGATGCCGGTCATGATGGCGGGGACGGCGTCGGGGAGGACGATGCGCCAGATCGTCTGGAATCGCGTCGCGCCGAGGCCGTAGGAGGCTTCGCGGTAGGCCTTTGAGACGCCAAGCAATGCCTGCTCCGCGGTAATGAGAATCGTCGGGAGCATCAGGATGGAGAGCGCAAAACCGCCCGCCCAGGCGGAGAAGCCGCTGGGGAGGGAGGTCACGATCCAAAGCGCGATGTCGCGGAACCAGCCTTCCCTCCAGCCTTGCACGGCTTCGATCAAGCCGGTCTTGGGAAGCACGATCACCGCGTAGGCGAAGACGCCGCAGATGATCGACGGGATGCCCGTGAGGAGCTTGGCGACGAAGCGGACGGTGTTCGAGAGCCGCGATGTGGGGGCGTATTCGTTGATGTAAACGGCGGAGAGGATTCCCAACGGCGCCGCGATGGCGAGTGCGATGCCGACCATCTGGAAGGTGCCGACGACCGCGTTGCCGAATCCACCGCCAGCCTGCCCGGCCGCGGGCGGAAGCTCGGTGAAGATGGCGGGCGTCAGCAGCGGCAGCCCGTTTTTCAGAACCAGAAAGACGATCGAGACGAGGGGAATGAGGGTGAGCAGCGCGAGGGCGACGCACACGACATTGAGCACCTTGTTGCCGAAGGAGCGGATCCCTGCGCGATGAGCGCCGGCTGCGGTGAAGAAATGTTCGGTGTCTGCCATGACCTAGCGAATCCCGGCGGTTTTCCGTTGCGTGTAGCGGAGCACGAGTTCACCGAGAATGTTCACGGTGAGCGTGAGCCCCATCAGCAGCAGGGCCGCATACATGAGGGCGTTTACCTGAATGCCGGAGGCTTCGCCGAACTCGTTGGCGAGTTTGCTGGCGAGGGTGCCGGCGGGTTTGAGCAGGGACCAGGTCAGGCGGTCGCTGTTGCCGATGAGCATGGCGACGGCCATCGTTTCGCCCATCGCGCGACCGAGCGCGAGAATGGTTGCTGCAACGATGCCGGGGGCGGCGGTGGGCAGAAGAACCCCGAAAATCGTTTCCCAGCGGGTGGCGCCGAGCGCGTAGGAGCCTTCGCGAAGCGTGGCGGGCACCGCGACGAGCGCATTGCGGGAAATGGCGGTGATCGTCGGAAGAATCATGAGCGCGAGGACGATCGATGCGGTGAGCATGCTGTTGCTGCGGGCCGGCCCGTCGAAAACGACGCCGAGCACGGGCACGTCCTCAAAGGTTTTGGCGAGCCATTTGCCCCATTGCTGGACGAGAGGAATGACCACGAAGATGCCCCAGAGCCCGTAAACGACGCTCGGGATGGCCGCGAGCATTTCGACCGTGAAGCGAACGACCTGCCGGATCGGCAGCGGCAGAAAATCCTCGCTCAGGAAGATGGCGATCGAAAGGCCGAGGGGGAGGGCGAACAGGAGCGCAATCAGCGACGAGATCGTCGTGCCAAGCAGAAAGGGGAGGACGCCGTATTGGTCGCGATTCGGGATCCAGCGCTCGCCCGTGATGAAGCCGAGCCCGAACTCCTTGATTGCCGGCCACGATTGCTGGCCGATTTGCAGAATCATCCAGGCCAGGGTGGCAACGGTCGCCACCGATGCCACCCAGCACAGGACTTGAAACAGATCCGGTGAGCGGCGTCCGGGACGGGAACCCGCGCGGTAAATGGCGGGCTTTTCGTCGGAGAGCGTGCTCATCGAATCTGCGGCGGAGGTTTTATTTCGAAATGATGCTATCGAGTGCCGCAAGGCTCTTCTCGACGACACTCTCCGGCAGCGGAATGTAACCGAGGTCGGAGGCGTATGTCTGCCCGTCGGTTAGGCCGTATTTCACAAAACCTTTGAGCGCTTCGAGCTTTGCGGCGTTGTCATAGGTGCCGTAGAGCAGCAGCCAGGTGAGGGTTACAAACGGATAGTCCTGCGCGCCCGTCGGATCCTCGGGCCAGACGCGGAGGTTTTCCGGGAGCTCGACATTTGCGAGCGTCGCGGCGCCGCTTTCATCGGTCGGGGCAACAAAGTTTCCGGCCTTGTTCTCGACCATGGCCATCTGGAGTTTGTTGTGCTTCGCGTAGCCATACTCCACGTAGCCGATGGTTCCCTCCGCCTGCTTGATCATGGCCGTGACGCCTTCGTTTCCCTTGCCACCTGCGCCCACGGGCCATGGCACGGTCTTGCCGACACCGACCTCCTCCTTGAACTCGGGGCTGACCGCAGAAAGACACTGCGTGAACACAAACGTCGTGCCCGAGCCGTCGGAGCGGTAGGCGACATTGATCGGCTCGTCGGGGAGTTCCACGCCGGGATTGGCCTTGGCAATCGCGTCGTGGTTCCACTCCTCGATCGTGCCGAGGAAGATGCCGACGTAGGCCTCACGGGAAAGCTTCAGGTTATCGATGCCGGGGAGATTGTAGGCGAGGACAATGCTGCCTGCGGTGGCGGGGATCATCTTCACCCCGCGAGGGACCTCGGCGGTCTCCTTGTCGCTCATCGCTGCGTCGCTGGCGGCGAAATCCACGGTGCCCTGGATGAATTGCTTCACGCCCGAGCCGGAGCCGACGGATTGATAGTTCACCTGCACGTTGGGGTGGAGCTTGTTGTATTCGACGGCCCAGCGCTGGTAGAGCGGGGCTGGGAAGCTGGCTCCGGCGCCACTCAACTGCGCGGCATGAAGCGAACTCACGGCAACGAAGGTCGTCGCTGCGGCAAGAATGCGGAGAGAATTCCTTTTCATTCAGTGATGTTGGGTTGAGCCGCCATTGAGACGAAGAGCCTGGGGATAGGCAAAAGGCTACATGTGACAAGATTGTCACACAGCCTTTTGCATTCGGCGGCTTGACGTGGCGAGAGGAAAGGCGCCGGGGCGGCGATGGTGCGAAGGGGTCAGTGGTGCTTCGCGTGCTCCTGCTTCTGCGCGTGTTTCCCATCGGTCCCTTTCGGGGCCAAAACGGGGGCAAACACGATCACGGCGCCGAGGGCAAACGTGGCGCCGAGGCGCCAGTAGCGATGATTTGCCGCACAGTGCAGAAGCCAGGTGCGATGCAAAAGAATGTGCACCACGACGATTGCCGTGAGGACGAGCGTGACCCAGAAATGCACCTCGCCCCAATCGTGACGGGTAAGGCCCAGGACGGTTGCCGACCCGCTGCCGTGAGTGAGGCGAAATCCGAGAATCAATCCTGTGCCCAGGGCAACGCACCCCGTGAGGAAGGCGAGGAGGTTGACGACTTTAAGGAAGGCGACGCGTTTCATGCCTCATCCTCGCACGGATTGGGGCTGGCGATTTGACCGGCATCATCGTTTCCCCAGAGTGCGGGGCCGGGCCGGGGGACTCCTTGACGAGCGCCAACACACTGGTTTCGCCCGCTCCGCATATTTGGCGCACGATGAGCGCACGATCCACGACCGCCTTTCACCACTCCGTCTCCACAGCGGCGGACTCGATCGAAACGAAATATCGCAGCTGGCGACTTGGGTTGATCTGCTGCATCAGCGCCGGGGTCGTCACCACGCTTCTATTGCCGGGACCCGTTACGGCGCTGCTGCCGATCACCAGTGTGCTGGCGCTGGGGTTGGTCACCTGTCAGGAAAATGCGGAGCTGGCCGAGCGGCGGTTCGCGTCGCGGCTGGAGGTCATCAGGATCGTTCGGTCGATGCCGCAAAAAGTCGAAGAGGAGTCCGCGAAAGGGGCGGCAACCACCCGCTAAGAAATCGCAAACACCCGGCAGCGAAGTCTGCGTGACCCGCTAGAGTGTGGCGGCGCGGGACCCGCATGAGCTGATTTTTTCAACAGATTCCGGAGGGGAATGAATGCCAGCGTCTGGTGCGGACGCTGGCAACTTTTTTGGCCGGAGCGGTCCGTTTGCAAAGACACCCCGGAGAGGAGGCCTCCCCGGGGTGCGTTGCGGTGTCAGTTAACCAGGCGTTCGTTAGAAATCCGCACCCACGTAGAAGCCGAGCACGCCGGCGTTGGGCGTTGCGCCGGTGCCGTCCGGGCGGAAGATGTATTGGGCGAACGGCTGGAGGAATGCGAAGCCGTTGATCTGGACGCGATAGCCGCCTTCGATGATGCCGGTGTAGTTTGATTGGTTCACCTCGCCATCCGCCTGATCCGCCTCGATCTGGTGGAAGCTGTAGGAGCCGTAACCGATCGAGATCATGGCGAGGTCTCTGTCGCGTCCGGGAATGAGGCCCTCGTAAACCAGGCCGCTCTGGAAATAGAACGGGAAACGGTTGTTATACTTCGGGGCGAACGTGATGAGGTTGAAGGCGCGCAGACCCTGCTTGCTCAGCTTGGGGGCGTCCATTGAAACGGGGGCCTTGAAGGACCTGGCATCGGCGATCGATTTTCCGTCGAACGACAGGACCGGTTCCGGTGCCGACGATGGCTCGCGGAAGAGCATTTGATCGGCCTGCCAGTAGAAGCCATATTGCCCTTCGTAACTGGCGCCGAAAAAGGACTTGTTATCGACGCCCCACCAATACGCGCCGAACGCGTAGTGCCCTTCCAGTTTCGCCTCGCCGAGTTTCGGCTTCCAGCCGAGTTCACCCATGGCCATCAGGCCGTTGCGGCCCGGGTCGGGGCCGTAGCCCGCCATCGCAAGACCGTGATTGGTGCTGTCGGTGGCTCCGGGAAATGCCATGAAGAGCCCGCCCTTCACGTAAGTTTCCTCGGTCGGCTTTACCTCGAGGGTGCCGCCCCAGCTCGAGAAGCTGGAGGAGAAGGGGATGTTTCCGCCAATGCCTTTCGAGCTGTTGACCGCGTTGTTGAGGAACAATTTCGAGAGCGGCTGGTCGATGAATTCCTTCTGCGGTTGGAGCCAGCCACCGCGCAGGACGATCATGTCCTCGACCGGAAGCAGGTCGTCCGTTCCGATCTCGAGACCGAAGCTGAGGATGCGCCACTGGACTCCCGAGATCCAGTTCGAGGGGTTGAACATGCTGTTTGCCTCGACGTATTCGTTCGGGTCGGCACTGCTGCGGGAATCCCGCCAACGCACGACGCCGAATCCCTTCACACCGTTGAGCGCATCGACGTCAAAGAGCTTGCCGAAGTTTTGCTCCGCGCTGAACTCGATGCCTTGATCCCAGAAACCTCGTGACTTCGAGTCGCCGCCCTTGATGACCCCGAAAAACGCGCCGTAATACTTGCCCTTGAGTTTGAGGCCGGGTTCGTCCTCGAGGTGGTCGCGACCGGGAAACGGAAGCATCTGCCTGCCGTTCCACCATTTTTGGAGGGCGCTCTCGTTCTCGATGATGATGTCGGAAGTGCGGGTGGTTGTTTCGCCCGCGTGAGTGAATGCGAGGAAACCGGCGACCATTGCGGCAGCGAGTGCGTGTTTGGTGAAGAGCGGGGTTCGCCTGTCGAATCGATGGAGATGGATGGATTTCATGATTGGGAGCGCGGCAAGCGAAACGCACCCGGTGCCGCCTCTCAATCGAGCGACTGTGAAGATTTCGTCACGTGGTTTCGGGAAGGTCCCAGCGTGAACAGATTTGTTTCGCCGCGAGACACTTGCTAATCCGGGCGTCGGTGGATTCATCGGAGTTCAAATGGCCGCGTCGCGCGAATGGAGGGGCGGCGCTTTTCTTCGCGATGCTCGCGCTCGGGTTGGGGCTCATGCATTGGAATGGCCACTATTCCGATCCCGCGATGCTGGCGGTGGTCAGCGCGGCGGTGTTGACGGGGGCGGGTCTTTTCGTTTCCGGGAGTCCGGTTCCTGGACGAAGTCAGAGCGCCGTGGCGGTGGCGGCGGGATTTGTCGTGTTTGCGACGCTGCTGCTCGACGCCTGGTTTCCGCCGGGTCCGTTCTCGCCATATCTGGGATCGCCGTTTTGGCAGGTCCTGCTTCCAACGCTGGCCGCAATATTCTCGGCGCTGGCGATTTTGCACCCGGCGCGGTGGCCGATGATTGGCGTCTTCGCGGTGTTTGCAGTGGCCGGCGTGGTGGCGGCCGTTCAGTTGGAGGACCCGAGGATCGACGTGCTCGTTTTTTTGCAGGAAGCGGCGCCGGCGCTGGTGCGAGGCAAAAACCCGTGGGCCATGGATTTCCCGCAAATCTATCCCGACGACGTGGCGGCAGCAATCTACGGACCGGGGCTCGTGCAGGGCGACCGGCTGATGGTCGGCTACCCATATCCGCCGCTGGTCCTGCTGTGGATGGCGCCGTTTGAGCTGGCGGGTGAGGGGCGCATTGCGTCGGTGGCGGCGATGCTGATCACCGGAATCTTTCTCGCGGCGATCGCTCCGGGGCCGCTGGCCCGCGCGGCGGCCATTGCCTTCCTCTTCTCGCCGCGGAATTTCCACGTCATCGAGCAGGCGTGGACGGAGCCGGTGAGTGCGATGTGCCTTGCGGGATTTGCGTGGAGCTGGGCGCGGCGGCCGGGGCTCGCGCCGTGGTTTTTCGGCCTGTTCCTCGCGAGCAAGCAATACTGCGTGCTCCTGCTGCCGCTCGCGCTCCTGGCATTGCCCGAGACGCGACGCGCGGGCTTTCTCGTGCGCGCCCTGGGGGTCGCGACCGCCGTGACGCTGCCGTTCTTTTTGTGGGATCCGCGGGCGTTCTGGGACGCCCTGGTCGCGTTCCAGTTCCAGCAGCCATTCCGGGAAAATGCCCTGAGCATTGCCGCATGGATCGCCCGCGGGTGGGGCTGGCATCTCCCGCCGATCGTGTCGTTTGGGCTGGCGGGGGTGGCACTCTGGGGGGTGTCACACCTCGGCCGGGCGGGGCTTTTCCGGTTTCTGGCCGGTGGGGCGATCGTGCTGCTCGTCTTTTTCGGCACGAACAAACAGGCCTTCTGCAACTACTACTTTCTGGTGATTGGCATCCTGGCGACTGCCGTCGCAGTGCTCCCGGTCAAACCCCGACAGGCGTAACGGTTTTTGCGCGTGGACAACCGGGAATTTTTCCCGCAATTAGAAAGCGACGATGAGCACGACCGCGACTGAGGCCAAAACGGAAATTCCCATGCTGAACGTCCAGGTGGACGGTGAATGGAAGCAATTTCCCAAAGGCACACGCCTGATCGAGGCCTGCATGAAGAGCGGCCACTACGTTCCGCACTACTGCTACCATCCGAAGCTCAGCTCACCGGGCAACTGCCGCATGTGTCTCGTCGAGCTCGGCATGCCCAAAATGACTCCCGACCGGAAGCCGATCCTCGGCGAGGATGGCCGGCCGGAGATCGCCTGGAGTCCGCGGCCCGCAATTTCCTGCGCCACCGAGATCAGCGAAGGCATGGCCGTTCGCACCACCTCGCCGCTGGCCGAGGAGTGCCGCAAGGGCGTGATGGAATTTCTCCTCATCAATCACCCGCTCGATTGTCCGATCTGCGACCAGGCCGGCGAGTGCCGCCTGCAGGAGTTTTCCGTGGAATACGGCAACGGCGAGTCGCGCTTTTCCGAAGAGAAGGTCAAGAAGCCCAAGCGCGTCGACATCGGCAAAAACATCGTCCTCGACGACGAGCGCTGCATTCTCTGCTCGCGCTGCATTCGTTTCATGAAGGAGATCGCGAACGACGACGTCCTCGGCTTCGTCAATCGCGGCAGCCACTCGACCCTTACGGTCTATCCCGGCCGGCGCCTGGACAACAATTACTCGCTGAACACCGTGGACATCTGCCCGGTGGGCGCGCTCACGAGCAAGGACTTCCGCTTCAAGATGCGCGTCTGGTTCCTCAAGGAAACCAAGTCGATCGACGTCAATTGCGGCAATGGCACGAACATCGTGATCGGCTCGCGTGAGAACATCGTTTACCGCATCACGCCGCGCGAAAACGACTTCGTCAACTCCTGCTGGATGCCCGACAGCCATCGGCTGAACATTCATTACCTCCACGACGAGCGACGGCTGAAGGAGCCGGTTGTGAAGGGCGAGGAAGTGCCGGCCAAGTGGTCCGACGCCATTGCGGCGGCCGCGCGGCAGTTGAAGGCGATCGAGCCGGACAAACTTGCGATGATCGCCTCCGGCCGCATGACGAACGAGGAGCTCTTCCTCGCGAAGCGTCTCGCCGCAGCCCTCGGCGTCGAGCGTGTGGAAATCCTGCCCCGTCCGCAGGAGGGCGACGGATTCCTCATTTCCGATGACGGCAACCCGAACACCACCGGCGCAAAACTCCTCGGCCTCACCGGTGCCCAGCCCGGTGCGAAGTTGCCCGAAATCGCCAGCGGCATTGCCTCGGGGGCGATTCAGGGCCTCATCTGCCTCGGTGAAGACGCCGCGAAATGTGGTGTTGCCGCGAATGACCTCGCAAAGCTCTCCGCACTGGTGGTCACGGACATTCTGCCGAACAACACGACGCCGCTCGCGACCGTTCTGCTCCCGGCAAGCGCCTTCGCGGAGAAACGCGGATCGATGATCAACCTCTCCGGACGCATCCAGCGTCTGAACCGCGCGGTCAGCGCCCCGGGGCAGGCCCGCGACGACTGGGAAATTCTGCGCGATTTGATCCAGGCGGTCGGCGGGGCGAACGGGGTTTATTCCATCGAGGAGGTTTTCAAGGCCATGGCCGCGGAGACGCCCGCGCTGGAAGGCCTCTCGCTCGCGAAGATCGGCGACCTGGGGGTTCAACTCGACATCCCCGAGCTCGCCACCCCGCGCGAGGTGCCGACGCGGGTGGTCCGATAACGCGGATGGGTCGATTTTTCAGGGCGATCATCCCGTTTGCCGCCGCGCTCGTGGGCCAGGCGGGGATGGTTCCCGTTCTCCCGGCAAGTGAGCTGGAAGCAGAGGATGGGGTCTCGGGCGATTCGTTCGGTTCCGCCGTCGGGGTATTTGGGCAGATGGCGATCGTCGGTGCTTATCAGCACGGGGAACGGACCGGAGCGGCTTACCTCTTTCGGGATCTGGACACGGCACGGGGCGTCGTCGCCCCATCCGCAAAATTCATGGCCGATGTCCCGGTGGATTACGCCTCCTTTGGAAATGCGGTCGCGATAGACGGGGATATTGCGCTCATCGGCGCCCGGGCACACTCAAACGCGGGAGCCGCCTATCTGTTTCGTGACCTCCGCTCCGCCTCGGGCACCGTTACCGAGACGGCGATTCTGATGCCGACGGTGTCCGTGGAATCGCACAGTTTTGGTGCCTCGGTGAGTCTTTCGGGAGACATTGCCCTGGTGGGGGCGTCGGGAAATGAAACACCGGTCAACGGGTCGGGAGCCGCCTATGTCTTTCGGAACATCTCGACGGCGTCCGGCGTGGTCCACGAAGATGCAAAACTGAAACCGAGTGCTGGCGCCTTCGGAGCGCAGTTTGGCCAGTCGGTGAGCATATCCGGCAACATGGGTCTCGTTGGCGCGGAATTGACCGGCTCCGATGTGCAAGGGTCGGCTTATTTGTTTCGCAACCTGGATACCGCTTCCGGAACGATCACCGAGAGCGCACAACTCATCGCGAGCACAGGTGTCCGCTACGACTCGCTTGGGCGATCCGTAAGCCTGTCCGGGAACACGGCGCTCGTTGGTGCGCCGAGCGTCGATCGGAATGGCTTCGATACCGGTGAGGTCTATCTTTACCGGGACCTTGATACGGTGTCGGGACTGGTGACGGAAAGCGCGCGACTGCAGGCAAGCGATGGTGGACCTTACGACGCCTTTGGCTCTGCCGTGAGCCTGCAGGGAAGTGTCGGGTTGGTTGGCGCGTCGACCTACTCTCTCGATGCGAGGAACCCCGGAGCGGCGTATTTGTTCCTCAATCTCGACGCGGCAACCGGCGTCGTAACCGAGGACGTGAAGCTGAGCCCGTCCGATGGGGAGCTGAGGGATGTGTTTGGCTGCGCGGTCAGTCTCGATGACGATCTGTTTGTCATCGGCGCCCGGGCGGCAAAGGGGAGCGTTCCCGGATCCGGAAAAGCGTATTGTGGAAGCACTGGCAGCGTAACAACGCTCGACGAAGGCAACGCCGATCGCGTGATCGACGGAATCAGCTTCGAGTCGCGTATTGATTGGGTCATTGGTGACACCACGGATGGCAATTGCGTGGAGCTGTCGGCCGGTGATTTCGCCCGTCTTACCGATCCAATGCGCTCTGTGTTTGTTGGTCGGGGTGAAGGAGCCGACTTCAATGCCTTGATCATTTCCGGTGCGGTCGACGCGCCCACTGTGGTCATTGGCCGGGTGGATGAGAACCACGGAAATGTTCTGCACATCAAGGAAACCGCGGAGGTGACGTTGCCGCAGATCTTTATCGCCTCCCGGAATTATCTGTCGTTGGACGGGAGTTACGACTCCGTCGCCGAAGCCCTCGCGAGGCTGAACGAAACCATCGTCTATGTGTGGCATGTCGATTCCTGGCAGGCGGCGAACGACACCAATACATCCATCAGCACGGAAAACGGCGTGACCACCCTCACTCCCGCCTTGGCGTCCCCGACGCCGACGCCGACGCCGACACCGACACCGACACCGACACCGACACCGACACCGACACCGACACCGACAC
>CALLUD010000020.1 GCA_938011325.1 uncultured Spartobacteria bacterium | reverse complement strand
TTCTACCCCCCAGAACTCTACTTTTGAACCGTCCACTTTTTCGGGGGCAGGCCACAGGAGACACTTAGGATAAAGGCGCGCCTTTGCCGGCAGCTTAAGGCGGTCTTCGCCAGCCACTTCTCCCCCTTCCCCAACCTCCAATCAAGGCCACGACAAGTGGCCTTTTTTGTTATTCGGCCATGGCGCTTTCGACGGGCTCCAAGGTCAACGGCTCGTCGTGGTCGAGGTGTTCGCGACAGATTCGAAACAGCTCCACTTCCGTGGAAGCGCGCCTCATGTCGTGCAGGAATTCGCTGCTGGAATCGAGGCCCGCGCCCAGGAAGTTCAGGTATTTCTTCATTTTCTGCACCTGCTTGCGCTCGTCGAGGCCCACAGGGGACGTCGTGTCGTAAAGCCGCCGCACGTAGTGAAGGACCTCCCGCCCTGTTGGCCGGCGGATGGGCTCCCCGGAAAGTCGCGCGCGGATTTGGTCGAAAAGCCACGGATTTCGGATCGCACCCCGGCCGAGCATCAATCCCCGCGCTCCCGTGCTCTCCAGCACCTGCTCCGCCCGTGTCGCCGAGTCGATGTTTCCATTGGCGACCACGGGACACAGAAGTTCGCGGGCCGCGCGGCCGATGAGATCGTAGTGCACCTCGCCGCGGTAGCCCTGAAGCACGGTGCGCCCGTGAATGGTGACGAGGTCCAGGTTGTGTTTTGCGAAGATTCGCAGCAGCTCGTCGAACCCGTCGATCGCGTCGAAGCCGAGCCGGGTCTTGACGGTAAACGGGATCTCAATCACCTCGCGCAGGGCCCCCAGAATGCCGTCCACCCGCGCCAAATCGCGCAACAGGCCTCCGCCCGCACATTTTCGATAAACAACCGGCGCAGGGCAGCCGAGGTTCAGGTCCACGGAGGCAATCGGATACTTCTGCAGCTCGCGCGCCGTGCGAACCAGCGCGGGGATGTTGTTCCCGATCATCTGCGCGGAAACCGGGCGGCCGGTTGGATTTTCGGTGATCGATCGCAGAATCGCCGGGTCGAGCCGCGACGTCTCGGTCACGCGAAAATACTCCGTCACGTAGTAGTCGGCGCCGCCATACTCGGCCATCAGCGCCATGAACGGCAGGTCCGTCACGTCCTGCATGGGCGCGAGGGCGAGGACCGGACGGTCGTTGCGCAGGAGTTGTCGGAATTCGGCGGCCGCGGACATCGTTTCGCGGGAACGTAGCATATTGAGCAATTTCTCGGTTTCCGTATCGCAGGAAGGCTTTACCTTCGTGCCGTGCTGACGATTCGAGATCTCAAAATGACGGTGGGGGGGCGGACGCTTTTCGAGAACGCCGCCATGCAGGTGAACTACGGCGAGCGCGTGGCGCTGGTGGGCCCGAACGGCGCCGGCAAGTCGACGTTGTTTTCGATCATTCTCGGAGAAAACGAACCGGATGCCGGCACGGTGGAGCGGGACGAATGGACGATGGTCGGCTATCTGCCGCAGGAGGGTGAAGCGGTCGGCGACGAGACGGTGCTGGATATCGCGACCGGGCGTGCCGGGGAACTCGCCGCTGTCGAGAAGCAACTGCGCGAACTCGAGCTCAAGGGCGATGTGACGAGCGCGGAATACAACGAGGCGACCGCGAAGCACTCCGCACTCGCCGACCCGAAGCTCGAGGCGAAGGCAAAGAAGATGCTCGCGGGCCTTGGTTATCGGGAGAGCGATTTCGAGCGGCGCGCAAAGGAAATGAGCGGCGGCTGGGTGATGCGTGCGCACCTCGCGCGATTGCTGGCGATCGAGCCGGACCTTCTCCTGCTCGACGAACCCACGAACCACCTCGACCTTCTTTCGCTGCTCTGGCTGCAGAATTACCTGAAGACGTATCCGGGCGCCGTGCTGCTGATTTCGCACGACCGGCAGTTCATGGACGAGATCATCGAGACCGTTTACGAAATCGCCGATCAGAAGCTCGAGTCCTACACCGGAAACTACACCGCCTATCTCGAGCAACGGGAGGCGCGCTACGAGCAGCAACTGGCCGCCTACAAGAACCAGCAAAAGGAAATCGCGGCGCTGCAGGAGTTCGTCGACCGCTTCCGCCAGGTTTCCTCAAAAGCTTCGCAGGCGCAGAGCAAGCTCAAGCAGATCGAGCGCATGCAGCTCATCGAAAAGCCGACGCCGCCACGAAAGCCGTTCCGCTTTCAGATTCCGCAGCCGCCGCGAGGCGGACAGCGCGCGCTCATTCTCGAAGGCATTCACATGGCCTACGGGTCGCACAAGGTTTACGAAGGTCTCGACCTCATCGTGGAAAAAGGCGAGCGCACGGTGCTGGTGGGCCCGAATGGCGCGGGGAAATCCACGCTGCTCAAGATCATGGCGGGCGTGCTGGAATTTCAAAAGGGAGTGCGCAAGGAAGGGCACAACTCCAAGATCGGCTATTTCAGTCAGCATCGCTCGGCGACGCTGGATCCGAGCCGCACGGTGCTCGAGGAAGTCATGGCGAGCAACGGCGAGCTGCGCGAGAACGAAGCCCGCGGCATCCTCGGGTCGTTCCTTTTCCGCAAGGACGACATTTACAAAAAGACCTCCGTGCTCAGCGGTGGCGAGAAGACGAGGCTGAATCTCATCAAGTTCCTCGTCGATCCGCCGAATCTCCTGCTCATGGACGAGCCGACGACGCATCTCGACATCCTCACCGTCGAGTCGCTCATCCTCGCGTTGGAGAACTACGAAGGCACGCTGGTGTTCATTTCGCACGACGTGCATTTCATCCGCAAACTCGCGACGAAGGTTCTGCACGTGAACAACGGCACCGTCGTCCCCTACCCCGGCGGTTACGATTACTTCCTCGAAAAAGTCGGGGCGCTTGACAACGAGCGCGCCGCATTGACGGCGGGTTAGCGCATGGGTGACGACGCCGGCCCAGTCACCGGTCGATACCCGCGAGCTTCACGGGACCATTCCGTGATGCCGGGCGGGCACGATTGTGATTCACGAAAACGACGCCGGCCGGCTAGCCTCGGGGCATGATCTACCTCATCCTCAAAGACGCGCACAACGTGATGCGCTGGTTGGTGCTGCTCACCGCGCTGTGGGCATTGTTCCGGAGCTGGCGCGGACTGGTCTCGGGAAGTGTGTGGTCACCGAAGGACCGCTCGGCAGGGTTGATCTTTTCCAGCGTGCTCAACCTCCAGTTTGTCGTCGGCATCCTCCTCTACTGCCTGAGCCCGCTCACGAATCCGATTTTCACGCAGGGCTTCAAATACGCGATGAGCAATCCGGTCTACCGCTTTTTCACGGTGGAACATCCGTTCACGATGCTCATGGCCGTCATTCTCGCGCAGATCGGTTACTCGGCATCGAAAGGGGCGCCGACCGATCGCAGCAAATTCCTCCGCGCATCGATCGCCTTCACACTCGCGCTCATTCTCATTCTCGTTGCCATTCCGTGGCCGGGCACGCCGCAAGGCAGGCCGCTGCTGCCCGGGCTCGGAAACTGAGAACGGAAACTCGGCGTCAAGCGGTCGTCACCCGCATCTGCCGCCTGCGAATCCAGTAAAAGATCACGGGCGTGACGATCAGCACGTGCACGAGGCTGCTCACCATGCCGCCGATCACCGGCGTGGCGATCGGCTTCATGACCTCCGCCCCCGTTCGCGTGCTCCACATAATCGGCATCAGGCTCGCCACCACGGTGGCCACGGTCATGACCTTCGGGCGCAATCGCAGCATCGCACCCTCGATCACCGAGTCGCGCAGATCCGAGAGCTGAAATGCATCGCCCCGCTCGAGGCGCTTCCGCTTCAGCGCCTCCTCGAGATAGACGACCATCACGACACCGGTCTGGATCGCGGTTCCAAAAAGCGCGATGTAGCCGATCCACACCGCCACGCTGAAATTGTAACCGAGCAGATACTGCAGCAGCACGCCCCCGCTCAGCGCGAACGGCACCGCGAGGATCACGTGTGCGGATTCCAGCGCGGACCGAAAAGTCATCGTGAGCAGCATGAAGATCACGACGAGCACGATCGGCACGATGAGTTGCAGCGTGCGTTGCGCGCGCAGCTGATTCTCAAACTGCCCGCTCCATTCGATCGTCACTCCGGGCGGCAGTTGAATCTCCTCACCGACGCGTTGCTGAAGTTCCTTCACAAAGCCGCCGAGATCCCGACCCTGGACGTTCGTCTGGACGAAGACCCGCAGGAGCCCATTCTCGCTCGCAATCTCGCTTGGCCCGACCGTTCGGCGGACCTTCGCCACCTGTCCCAGCGGCACGGATTTTCCGTTCGGTGTTGCGATGAGGATGTCGCCGATCCGTTCGATGTCGGCGCGTTCGCTGCGCTCCAGACGCAACTGAATCGGGTAGCGTGCGCGGCCTTCGATCGTCGTGCTGACATTCAGCCCGCCGAGGCCGATTTCGACGGCATCCATGAGGTCGCGGATTTGCAGCCCGTATCGGGCAAGCGCGAGGCGATCCGGCAGGATTTCCACATACGGCTTGCCCTGCACGCGCGAGGCCGCCACGCCGATGGCGCCGGGCACCGTGCGCACGAGCTTCTCCACCTCGAGCGCGATCCGCTGAAGCTGGTCGAGGTCGCTGCCGAGAATCTTGATACCGACCTGTGCACGGATTCCCGTGCTCAACATGAGCAGACGGTTCTCGATGGGCTGCAGAAATCCCGGCACGTAGCCCGGAATCACGCTGAGCTTTTCGGTGAGTTCCGCGACGAGCTTTTCGGGCGTCATGCCCTCGCGCCACTCCGATGGTGGCTTGAGCATGATGGTCGTCTCGATCATCTCGACCGGCGCAGGATCGGTCGCCGTTTCCGCACGTCCGAGCTTGCCCGCGGCGGACTCCACCTCGGGAACGCTGGTGATGATTTGATCCTGCCACGCCATCACGCGTTTCACCTCGGTGAGCGATGTGCTCGGCAGCAACACGGGCATCAGCAGAAGGCTTCCTTCGTTCAACGGCGGCATGAACTCATTCCCCAGTCGGGTCGCGAGAAAGATGGCTCCAGCCAGCAACACGAGCGCACCTGCAATCACGACCTTCCCGAAACGCAACGCAGCCGTCAGCGCCGGCCGATAGATCGCGCCGAGGACGCGCATCACGACATTCTCCGATTCGGCATGAAACGGTCCGCGCACGAGCCACGAACACAGCACCGGAACGAGCGTCACGCCGAGGAGAGTCGCTCCGATCATCGCGAACGTCTTCGTGAACGCAAGCGGATGGAACAGCTTTCCTTCCTGCCCGGTCAGCGCAAACACGGGAAGGAACGCGAGAATGATAATCGCCATCGCGAAGAAAATCGGCCGCCCGACCTGATGAGCCGCCGCGCGCACTTCGGCGAGCGTTTCCCGGGCGGTGAGACGCCCACCCTTCCGTCGCTCCGCCTCGTCGCAGTGGCGGATCACATTTTCCGTCATCACGATTCCTGCATCGACCAGCACGCCGATCGCGATGGCGATGCCCGCCAGCGACATGATGTTCGACGTGATACCGAACGCGTTCATCAGGATGAACGAAATGAGAATCGATACCGGGAGCGGAATCGTCACGATGAGGATGCTCCGGAAGTGCCAGAGGAAGATCACGTGGGCGAGCGTCACGAGAAGGATCTCCTCGATGAGCGCGTCGCGCAGCGTGTCGATCGTTCGCTCGATCAAGCTGCTCCGATCGTAAAAGGGCCGGATCGTCACTCCCGGCGGAAGGCTGTCGGAGATTTTCGAAATCTGCTCCTTCACGCGCTCGATCACGCGCATCGCATTCTCGCCCGTGCGCATGATCACGATTCCCCCCACGACCTCGCGCCCGTTGATGTCGAGCGCGCCCCGGCGAAAGTCGCCACCAATGCTCACCTCCGCGATGTCCTCGAGATATATCGGCAGACCATCGCCCATCCGCACCGCGATGCGCTTGAGGTCGTCGATGGAATCCACGAGACCGATGCCTCGGACGACGAACTCCATTCCGTTTTCCTCGATGACCTTGCCACCGACATTGAGATTGCTGTTCGACAGGGCATCCATCACCTCACGCAGCGAGACGCCCGCCTGCCGCATCCGCCCGCTGTCCACGGCGACCTGATACTGCCGCACAAACCCTCCAATGCTGGCGACCTCCGCCACGCCGGGAACCGCGGCAAGCTGGTATCGAATGAAGAAATCCTGCAGCGACCGCAGCGATCCGAGGTCATAGCCGGCCGTTCCTCCATCCGGCGCCTTCATCTTCGCGGGGTCCACGTCGAGGTAGTATTGATAAATCCATCCGAGTCCCGTGGCGTCGGGCCCCAGCTGCGGCGTCACGCCTTCAGGCATCAGCTCCTGCAAAAAGCTCAGGCGCTCCAACACGCGCGTGCGGGCGAAGTAATTGTCGATCGCGTCGTCGAAGATCACGGTGAGCAACGAGAACCCGAACATCGATTGCCCGCGCACTTCGCGAACTCCGGCCAGCCCCTGCAGATTCGTCGAAAGCGGATACGTGACCTGGTCCTCAACCTCCTGCGGACTCCGCCCCGGCCAGTCGGCAAACACGATCACTTGATTCTCGCTGAGATCCGGAATCGCATCGACCGGCGTCGTCCGCAGCGCATGGATTCCAAAGGCAACCACGAGCAGCGTCGCGCAGATCACGAGGAATCGATTGTCGAGCGACCAGTCGATCAACCGATGGATCATGCCGCCGGATTCGGACGCACCGCTCACGGCTGCACCTCCGATCCGCAGTTGAGCATCGTCGCCCCGAAATAGGGATTCCGCGTCTCCGCTCCCGTCTGCACCCATCGCGCGCGACCTGGCGCGCCGGGAAAGCTGTCGGAAGTCATCGGACATTCAAACACGCGAACACCGGTCTCCCCACCGTGCGCCGCCATCGTGAGAGCCAGCTCGGCTCCCGCCTGACTCCATGGCAGAAAGGCTCGTCGAAGCGCCGTCAGATCGCTGCCTCGAGGCACATCCTTCAACTGCTGGAGATTCCCGACGAGCGCAATGATTTCCCCGCTGTCGGGCGGCGTGATTTTGCCCGCCAGCGCCACGAGCGACTTCGACTCCGTCGCCGCCGCCACGGCATCCTCGGCGGCTAGCGCCTCGGAAACCCTGGCCAGTTGAGCCAGGAACTCCATCGCGCCGGGGATGGCGGCCATTGGTTCACCGGTCGTTTCGTGACGCGCCAGCATCCCGCGGAGCTGCGTCTCGGCATCGATCATCAGATTTCCCTCGGCAACCACCCGCTCACCCGCAGTGAGCCCTTCGACGATCTCCACGCCCTCGTCGCCAATGCGCCCGACCTTCACGTCACGCGGCTCGAAGGCTCCCGGGGCACGCTCGACATACACAACCGAACGGCGCCCGTCGCGAATCACCGCCGATCGCGGCACGACGAGACCTTTGCCGAGCACGGCTTCGATCGTCGCCTCGGCATAGGCGCGGTGCGGCAGCAGATGGCGCCGCCCGTGCTCGCCGCTGCCCGCGACGGGATTCTCGACTTCGATGCGGACCTTCGTGCTGCGTGAACCGGGATCGAAATTCGGATCGATGAACGTCACCACACCCGGAAACTCGCGTCCCGGAACCGATGGCGTCGTGATCACGGCCTTCTGCCCGACCTTCACGTCCGACAGATCCCGCTCGTAAACCTCCGCGTGGAACCACAGTTTCGAGAGGTCACCCATCTCGAACAGCGGCTCGCCGGTCTTGATGTATTGGCCCTTGTAGGCTTCACGCGTCAGCAGCGTGCCGCTGATCGGCGCGAGCAGATCAATCGTCGACGTCGGCTCCTTTTGCCGCGCCAGCGCTTCGACCTGCTCCGGGCTCAAGCCATATTGCACAAGCCTGCGGGCGGAAGTCTCCAGCACGCTCCGCTCGCCCATTTGCACGGCGCGCTGATACTCGCGCACGACGTAGAGCAATTCCGGACTGTAGATCGCCGCGAGCGGTTGCCCCTCTTCGACGTATTCTCCGACGTGATCGACATACACGCGCTCGATGCGACCATCGTAAAATGCCGCGATCACCCGATGGCGATTTTCGTCGTCCTCGAAGATGCCACTGAATCGCAGGGTTCGCGTCAGTTCCATCTCCCGCGCGGGCACCATCGAGACCCCGAGCACGCGCAGCGTGACGTCCTGCAACGTCAGCAGATTCTCATCCGTCTCGAACCCCTTCTCTCCCTCGTAGACCGGCACCAGCGCCATTCCGCAAATGGTGCAGTTGCCGGGCTTGTCCGAGGTGATCCACGGATGCATCGGGCTCTGATAAAACTTCACCACCCGTCCGTCATCGGTGGCAGGCTTCGAGCACGCCAGCATCCCGATCAGCAGAAGCACCAACGCTCCCGCCCGCAATATCCAGGCACGATTCTTCATCACGAACCTCCTTGGGCAACGGCCGCGCGATGATGCACGCGACCGTCACCCGCTGAGATCTATTCGCTCTTCCTGGCGGCCTTCAGCTTCTCGAGATATTTCGCGGGCTGCTTCTCGAATCGCGGCTTGCAATGCTCGCAGCAGAAATGGACTTCGGTGCCCTCGTAGTTCAGCACGTAGGGTTCGCCCATTGCACCGAGCTTTTCACCGGAAACCACGCAGGTCTCGAGCGGATATTTTTCATCGGCCCGGAGGAATCCGAGCGCAGCAACGAACGCAAAAAGGAAAATCGAAAAATGTTTCATGGAATGTCGTTTGATTGTGGCGGCACGTCGTGTCGCCGGATGGAGGAATGACCGCGACCGCACCTGCGACGCGGCGAACGGAATCAAACGACAAACGGCGGAGCGTGCGCCGGCTGCACCCGACGCAAATCAATCACGATGGGCGGTCGGTCCGAATCGGGCGGCCCAAAATCGACCGCCGCGACTCCACGAGCTTCCTCGTTGCTCGGAATCAACGAATCGACCGTCGCGCAAGCCACCAGCACCTCCTGCAACAAAACCGCAGGCGCCGTTGCGGCCGTCGGCAAAGGACCCGCGAGGGAAGCACAGCACTCCGAATACTCGGTTTCAGCTGGAGCGGAATCGGTCGACGCGCAGCAGGAATGATCGGCCTCGGCCTTGAGCGCCTTCATCCCGCCGACCTCGCAATGGAGATTTCCAATCAGGAGCGTCACCGCGACAAGCGCCGTCACCGGCAGGCCCCACCCCCGGAGGAGCAGGTGTCGGATTGCCGCAAGCGCTTGCATGGCCCAACTATATGCCATCCCCATCGCGCGGGCAACCGGATGGAATTGGCACCTGTTCCCTCCATGCAATTTCTACAGCGCGTAAATCGCGACACGCACTTCCTGTCGCCAAAGCGCCCGACAAACGGGACCTTTACCGTGCATTGGCACTACATTGGCACCGGAATCAAGGCGCCACTACTCGACGCAAGTGGGTTGGCTGGGACTCGAACCCAGAACCAATGCCTTAAAAGGGCACTGCTCTACCATTGAGCTACCAACCCGGAAGGACGGCGAACGTAGCGGACATCCGCCGGCCGTGCAAGCGCTCGATTCCGCAGTTTACAGCGACGAGACTGCGTCCTTCACTTCCTGCGCGTGCGTCGCCGTCTGGGCATTCAGGGAGCGCCAGACGATCTTCCCGTCTTTCACGAGGAACGATTGCCTGCTGGCCATGCCGCCTCCGAGTGTCGGAACGCCAAATGCCTCGATGACCTTTCCATCGGCATCCGCGATCAACGTGAACGGCAGATCGTATTTCTCCTTGAACATCTTTTGATCCTCCGGCGTGTCGCGGCTCACGCCGAGCACGGTCACGCCGACATCCTTCAGGTCGGCGATGTTGTCCCGAAGCGAGCACGCCTGTGCCGTGCAGCCGGGTGTGTCCGCCTTCGGGTAGAAATAGACGAGCGTCACGCCGCTGGCATAGACGTCGGGAAACTTCACGGGCTGGCCGTTCTCATCCGGCGCAGTGACGTCAGGAGCCGCCGCTCCCACCTCCAGAGGTTCTGCATTCGCGCTCATTCCGAGCAATCCAAGGACTCCGGCGGCGACGGCGGCAAGAAGCTTTTTCATAATCCTTTCGGGCGATTGTCGGCGGGTTTTGCAATTCCGCAAGCACGCAACTACTCTAACGGGTCCCATGCCCGGTCGTTTCACTCTCCTCCTGCTGCTTCCCCTTGTGCTCGCCCTCGCGGCGTGCAAACCGGATACGGCGACCACGGACCCGGCACTGCAGTCTCCCCGTGCGCTTCTCTCCGCCGCCACCGAGCAGGGATTGAAGAACGTCTTCGCAAATCCCTCCGCCCACGCGTTGCTGGAATCCGCCGACGCCTCCGCGCTTGCCGCCGCGACGGAAACAGACGCCGCCGCCATCACGACCCCTTCCCAGTGGCGCCGCCTCGATCGCGAGAAACGCTTTGACGGAGTGCTGCTCGCGGGCCCCACCAACGAATTCACTCTCCTGCTCCATCACCTGCTCGATTCCCCAGATTTCCGGCTCGTGCGGGTCGACAACTGGGGCGTCCTCTTCACGCGGCAACGCCCCGCCCCCTACACGCCTCCGGCGGTCGAGTCGTTCGAGAAGCAGTTCCCCGATGCCGGGATTCGCGCGCAGTATCTCTCCCAGATGGCCCTCATGCTCGATGCGGCGCAATTCCGTCCCGAGGGCAGCCGCTATCTCGCCGAGGCCATGGAACTCGCGCCCGACTCGGCAATCGTTCGCGCGCGCGCCGGGGCCCTCGCCTTTGCGCATGGGAAATACGGGGACGCGCTCGTGCTTTCGAGCCAGGCGCTGGAACGCGAGCCGAAAAACGCCGCCGCCCTCGAGGTGCGGGCCCGTGCCTACGACGCGATGGGCGCCGCGACTCGCGCCTGGGAAACCGCGGAGGCGCTGGTCGCCGCAAAGCCCGACGACATGGCCGCGCTCTTCCTCCACGCCCGCATGGCCAACACCGCGCATGCCTACCAGTCCGAGCAGCGTTCCCTCGAACGCCTCATCGAGCTGGCTGGAAAACGCGGCCTCCCGACGACCGATTATCACGTTTACCTCGGCCAATGCTTCGCCAAACAGGGTCTCGCCCGTCCCGCGCTGGAGCAGCTCGAGCTGGCCGCGAAGGACACGACGCTCGACGAGGCCCGCCGGAAAGACATCGAAACCGCCATCAGCACCATTCGCAGTCGGACGGGAATGACCGGTGAATAATCTCAAAACGCGGCTCTTCCGCTCATCGAAAAGACCCGCTAGCGTGAACGTTCCTATGAAGTCGAAAGCCTCCAACATGCGCCCGCATTCCTCCATCGTGCTGGACGGGCCGCATCGTGCCCCGAGCCGCGCCATGCTTTATGCCGCGGGATTCACGGACAAGGATTTTGCCAAGCCGCAAATCGGAGTCGCGTCCACGTGGAGCATGGTCACCCCGTGCAACATGCACATCGATCTTCTCGCCCGTGAAGCCGCGCTCGGAATCGACGCCGCAAAGGGCAAGGCGACCATTTTCAACACGATCACGATTTCCGACGGCATCTCGATGGGCACCGAGGGAATGAAATACTCGCTCGTGTCGCGCGAGGTGATCGCCGATTCCATCGAGACGGTGGTCGGTTGTCAGGGCTTCGACGGGTTCGTCGCGATCGGAGGCTGCGACAAGAACATGCCCGGGTGCATGATCGCGATCGCGCGCCTGAACCGCCCCGCCGTGTTCGTCTATGGCGGCACGATTCTCCCCGGCTGCCTGAACGGACGAAACCTCGACGTCGTGTCCGTCTTCGAGGCGGTTGGCCAACAGTCCGCCGGAAAAATCTCCGACGCCGAGGCAAAGGCGGTCGAGCAATGCGCCATTCCCGGCCCCGGCTCGTGCGGTGGCATGTATACGGCGAACACGATGGCGTCCGCAATCGAAGCGATGGGCATGAGCCTGCCGAACAGCTCCGCGCAGGCGGCCGTCTCGCAGCATAAAAAGGACGACTGCCGCAACGCCGGTGCCGCGGTCATCGAAATGCTGCGTCGCGGCATCAAGCCGTCCGACATCCTCACCAAGGAGGCGTTCGAAAACGCGATCACCGTCACGGTTGCCCTCGGCGGCTCGACGAACGCCGTGCTTCATTTGCTGGCCATCGCACACGCGGCGAACGTGAAGCTTTCGCTCGACGATTTCACCCGTATCGGCAGGCGCGTGCCCGTGCTCGCGGATCTCAAACCCAGCGGCAAATACATGATGAGCCAGCTGGTCGAGATCGGCGGCATCGTGCCGATGATGAAGGATCTGCTCTCCGCCGGCCTTCTCCACGGCGACTGCCTCACGGTCACCGGCAAGACGCTCAAGCAGAACCTCGCCCCCTTCAAACGCTACCCGAAGGGCCAGCAGATCATCGCTCCGCTCAACAAGCCGCTCAAGAAGGAAAGCCATCTCGTCATCCTGCGCGGCAATCTCGCGACCGAGGGCGCCGTGGCGAAAATCTCCGGCAAGGAAGGCGAGCGCTTCTCTGGCAAGGCCCGTGTCTTCGAGTCCGAGGAAACCGCGCTCGAAGCCATCCTCAAGGGCAAAATCAAGGCCGGCGATGTCATCGTCATTCGTTACGAAGGCCCGCGCGGCGGCCCCGGCATGCGCGAGATGCTCTCGCCCACCAGCGCCGTGATGGGCGCCGGTCTCGGCAAGAGCGTGGCATTGATCACCGACGGCCGCTTCTCCGGCGGCACGCACGGTTTCGTCGTCGGTCACATCACTCCGGAGGCCTACGAAGGTGGCACCATCGCCATCGTCAAGAATGGCGACCCGATCACGATCGACGCCACGAAGCGCTCGCTCACACTCGACATTCCGCAAAAGGAGATCGAGGCGCGTCTCGCGAAATGGAAGAAACCGAAGCCTCGCTATCGCCGCGGCGTGCTCGCGAAATACGCCGCACACGTGACGACGGCTTCCCTCGGCGCGGTCACCGACGCGGGATTCTAACCTCATGCCCCCGCTCAGCGCTCCTCAGGCACGGCGTCTCGCCGTCGCACAACAACCGGCGGACTCTGCCTTTCACACGTCGCAGGTTTCGCTCAGCTTCGGCGAGGTCGTCGACCCGGCCGTATTGAGGCGCGCCTGGGAGGCGTGTTCCGCCGCGCTCCCGTGCCTGCGAACGGTCTTCGAAGGCGACGGCGTCACCGTCAAATCCGATCTCCACACCGGCTGGCAGGATCTGGACTGGAAAACCAATCCGCCCGCGGATCTTGCCGCCGAATGGCAGAAGCTCACGCAGCAGGACGCAAACACGCCGCTGGCCGTCAATGACCAGCCGACCTGCCGGATCACGCTGATCCAGCTTCCCAACGGCTCCGGACACGGGCTCTGGTCGTTTCACGCCGCGTTGCTCGACGAGGCCGCCGTCTCGACGGTTCTTCACGCGTGGCTGATCGCCTACGACGCCATTCGCACGGGCGAAGACGTGCCGGATCTTTCGCAGCCGGATCTCGAACGGACGATCGACGAATCATGGCGCGAGTCCTTCGCGACCTTCCGCGCCGGGCCGCCGCTCATCATCCTTCCGCTGCCCGACTCTCCCGGCCGCTCCGACAGGCGCGCCTCGCTTTCGCGCACCTACGAGCGTGCGGACCGCGCGGAATTCGTCACCGCGGCGGAAGCCTGCAAGGCCGATCTCCGCAGCCTCGTTGGCGCGACGTGGGCGTATGTCGTCGCACGCGCGACGCTCGCCGATGAAATCATCACTCTCGAACCCGAGACCTTCGCCGGCCCGTTTGGACGCCGCGAAGCCCTCGTGCCGCGTCTCCACCGCACGGGCAACGCCGGCTCCGTAACAGACCTCGTCGCGGAATTTTCCAAGGAGTGCGTCGCTCCGTCCGCGCCGCCCGAGGAAAACGCGCTGACCGAAGTCCTCGACGCCTCAGCGCTCGATCAAGCCACAAGCTACGTCTATCGCGATTTCACGATCAATGATCGCCTCCAGCTCGCCATGCCTCGCTGGATGGCGGCGGACGTCAGGCTCTCCGACCGCAGTCCCGGCGCGATCACGCTCCGATTCATCGCCTGCGACCGCCCGGAGCTGCATCTCGACTACGACCCTGCCCGTTTGTCCGACGCGGCGGCAGCGACATTGTTTTCGATCTTTCAAAAGACGCTGCACGCCTTTGTCGCGGATCCCACTCTCGATCTCACGACTTTCGAACTGCCGGCGGAGCCTGCCGTGTCCATCGGAGCCGAGGTGGCGCCGACGTTCGGCTCGCTCGTTCCCCAGCGGATCAACGAATCCTTCTCCGATCTAGCGAAGGAAAATCCGGACGCCGTCGCGTTGGAGTGCGGTTCCGAAACGCTCACTGCCGGACAGCTCGATGCCGCTGCGAATCAATTCGCGCGCTTCCTCCGCAAACGGAAGCTCGAGCCCGGCAACCGGGTCGCCATCTCGCTCGCGCACACGGCACGATGGCCCATCGCGGTGTTGGGAGCCTGGAAGGCGGGTCTGACGATCGCGCTCTTCGAGACCCGGAAATCGAAACACAACATCCACGCGTGGATCGTCGATAGCGTGGACGAGTCGGCGCAACCCGCCGTCCCGGTCATCGACCTCAGCCAGGAATGGAGCGCCGTCACCTCCGAGAAATCGCGCGGCGTCCAGATCGAGGCGGCCTCAAGCGACAAGGCGGTTTGCCTTGAGATCGACGGCAGGCTGGTCGAGTTCGACCACGAGCAATTAAACCGTGCGTTCACGAGCGCGACCGCGCTGATGGAGCTGACACCCGCCGATCGCGTGCTTCAGTTTTTCCCCACGCACACGCTTCAGGCGCTCGAGGGCTTGCTCTCAACGCTGCTGAGTGGCGCGACGGCGATCCTTCGCGAGGAGAGTCGCTGGGCGACCCGCACCGCGTTCCAGGAATTCATCACGCAATCCGCGGTCTCGGTGCTCATGCTGCCGGTGCCGTTCTGGAGCCAATGGATGCACTACCTCGCCGAGCTTTCGCTCCCGCTGCCGGAGAAACTCCGGCTTGCCGTGGTGATCGGCGACGATCCGCCGCTCAACAGCCGTGCCGCATGGGCGGCTGCGACACGTTCCGCCCGTCTTCTCTCCCGCCTGCGCTGCGAATCCGCCGCGGGACTTGGCATTTACGCGGAACTTCACGCCGATACATCGCCGGCAACTCTCGGCACAGCCACGCCGGCGACGCGGGCCCGGGTTGTCGATGCCCGTGGCTTCGCCATGCCGGCCGGATTTTTCGGAACCATCGAGATTTCCGCCGATGGGCAGACGCATCACTCGCTTCAACATTCGGCATTCCTTTCCGCGGATGGGGAATTCTTCTCGCGCTCGGCAATCGAAGAACTCGCCATCGGCCGCTGCTCCCTCTCCGAGGCGGAGTCAATCCGGCGTGCAGCGATGGCTCATCCGGGGATCTTCGACTGCCACCTCGAGCGACGCACCATCGACGAAAAGGCTCAATGGTGCCTGTGGGTGGTGCCGAGGGATTCCCAGCGCGGCGAACCGCACGATTTCCGTCAATGGCTCGCAGACCGGCTCCAGGAGCCGCCACGGAGAGTGCGCGGCATTCCCCGCCTTCCGTTGAATGCCGCGGGCGAAGTCGACTCCGACGCCCTCACGGATCTGCTTCCCGAGGATGCCGTCACAGCTCCCGCACGACGCGGCTCACCCATCGAAGAGGAGGTTCGCGCCGCGGTCTCCCGCGCGCTTGGCGGCCGACGCGTCGAACTCGACGAACTCATCACCGACGCAAAACGGAAGCCACAGCTCGCGGAAATTCTTGCCGAGACCGTCCGTCGCATCGAGCCGCGTGTCGAGCCATCCGACTTTGCCGCCGGGTTCTCCGTTCGGTCCCTCGTCCGCACCGCGCGGGGTCGTGCCGCAGCAACGCCGGACAGCAAATGGACTCCCCTCACGCCGCTGCGTGCCTCGGGCAATCTGCCGCCGATCATTCTGGTTCACGATTTCGACGGAAGCGCCGAATCCCTGCGCCTGATCGCCGCTCATCTCGGCGACGACCAGCCGTGCTACGCCATTTCCGCACGCGGTCTCGCCGATCCCGGTGCGGCACATCGCTCCATCGAGGAAATGGCGCGCGACTACGTGGCGGCGCTTCGCGTCTTCGATGCCGAAGGCCCCTATCGTATTGTCGGCTCGGGCTTTGGAGGCCTTGTCGCCTTCGAAATGGCGATTCAGTTGCGCTCCGCGAATGCGGAAGTCGAGCTGGTGGCCGCCCTTGGCACGGAGCCGCCAGGAGGAAACTCCGCGCTGGGTTTTCTCGCCGGCGGATGGAAGCGCTCGCTGCGCGATGTCTTCGCGAAGAAATCCGTTGAGAAAACCCGGCCTCGTGGCGCCGCCGATTCGCTCAGCGAAACCCATCGCGAGCTCTCGCGGAATTACTCGCCGGGTGCGACATCAGTGGGCATTCACGTCTTCGTGCCGGAGGAGGATTTCCCGACTTTCCGCGAAGTGCAAAAGGGATGGCTCTCGAAATGCGATAATGCGCATTTCTATCAAGTGCCCTGCTCACCGCGCGAGATGCTCGAGGAACCCGCCGTCGAGGCCATCGCCGGTGCCATCGCGTCCCTCGCGCGGTCCGGAGAGGTGGAAGGCTGATTCAAACCACGTTCCGTGACCACAGCGCCGGCACGGACCGCATCAGCACGCGGCGGACATCCCGTCGTGAAATCTTCACCGGGCCCGAATCCACCTCGAGCAGATCGAGCGTTTCCCTGCCAATCAACAACGGCGGGAGACACGCAAATCGAACGCGTCCGTTCCGCACCGCGCGGACCCAGCGCCCTCCCGCCTCGAGGTGCGACCGCGCGAGCGCCTTTGTCTCGTCGAAGCGCTCGCGAGGCACATAGATGCGACCGTTCGCTTCGTCGGCACGACGATCTCGCAGGATGTTCACGAGCTGCAGTCCCTTGCCGTAGCGAATGGCATCGGGCACCAGCGCCTCCGCGCCTTCGGGGGAAAAATCCCTCAACAGATCGGCGCAAAGCCTCGTCCAGAACTCACCCACGCATCCCGCGACGAGATAGGTGTATTCATCGAGTCCCTCAGCGCTGAGCGGCCCGGCGCCGGGAGAAAAGCGCGTCAGGTCGAACATCTGTCCGGTGAGAATTCTCTCCCAGACCCATTCGATACGGGCACGCGAGGGCGAGGCCAGCAGGGCGGTCAGCAGCTCCGGCAACCTGCGAATCAGCTCCGCCTCATCCGGATTCGCCTGCCGCCCTGCACACTCGACAAGCGCCCCCGGATCGACGTGGCCCTGTTTGAGCGCCTCCAGCAAGTCGAGCCGCATGCTCACGTCCGCGGACGACGTGTCCGCAATGCTGTCCGAGGCACGCGCGAGAAGATAGCCCAGCGCAATCGGTTCGCGCACCCGCGCGGGCAGCAATCGAATCGTCAGATAAAACGATCGCGAAACGGCACGGAGCAACGGCCAGTCCATCAGCGCAGAGACTCCAGCCCCACCCGCACCGTGTCGATCTCGCTCTCCTTGGAATTTCCCAGGCCCATGATCGCCGCACTCTCGATGTGGCTCGAAACCGGTTCAATCAACGGCAGCTTGTTCGCCTTTCGATACTCGTCGATCAGTCGCATCGCCGTCGCATCGATCGCCACGGGATCACGACTGCCATAGATGGAAAGCGTCTGCCGCACGAAATTCGGATCGGGAAAAGGCCCGCCCGCAAACTGCAGGGTCAGCGCATCCAGCAGCGTCAGAACGACCTTGTCGCGCACCATCGGGTCGGCATAGATCTCGGCCAGATAGGGATCGCCGTAGCTCGGCTCCTTGATGAAACGCCGCCAGTTGTCCACGTTCCACAACGTCATGTTCGCCAGCGCGCCGTTCACTCCGCACATGAAGCTGTCGCAGAGCGACGGGATGTTGACCACCTTCGTGACCTTTTTGCTGAGCACGGTCGCGTAAAAGCTCGTGCTGCTGAGTTGCTCGCCACCCGACAAAATGTCCGCCAGTCGCGTGCCCTCCTTCTCGCCAAACCGGCTGTCGCCCCAGATCAGCCGCCCAAGCACCGGAGCGGTCAACATGGCTTCGCGGTCGTAACCCGTCACCGGGTCAATCCACTCGAGTCGATAGTCAGGATCGTTTCCGGAAAATCCCGCCGCGATCAGATCCTCCCGATTGCGATCCCACACGATGATCCGCTCCGCCGGCACGCCCGCGCGCTGCAATCCCCGGGCCACCGCCTTTACGACCGCCGGGTGCGTTCCCGCCATCGATCCCGGCGCGGAGGCAACCTTGATGCCCACCGTGTCGTCCGGAGAAACCAGCGACCGCCACGCCGAGACCACGTCCGGCTTCTGGGCGACCGCGGCCACCACGGCATCCACCATCCGCTGCACGACCGCCTGGTTTGGATTGAATCCATCCACGAGCGAGCGTTGATCCAGCGCGAAATAGACCTTCGATCGCGCTTCGACGGCGCGCGCCACCGGCACCTCGTCGAGCACTTCCTGCCCGAGCAACAACGAGGGAATCAGAACGAAGCCGAGTAACAGCCGCTTCACGCGCGGGAGTGTCGACGTCAGAGGGAGCGCTGTCAAATCAGGGTGTTTCCCGTTGCGGGATTCCCCCACCTGCCCGAATCTCTCGTTTCATGATCGAGCATCTCTACGTGCACATTCCCTTCTGCCCGAAGGTGTGCCCGTATTGCAGCTTCTACAAGGAGGCCAGCGACCGGAATCGCACCCGTGCGTTTCTTGATGCCGTGCTTGTCGAGGCTGAGCTGCGTTCCTCCGATCTTCGACCGCGGACAGTGTTTTTCGGCGGGGGAACGCCCAGCGCACTGAGCACCTCGCAGCTCGAATTTCTCCTCAACGGTCTGCGCGAACGCATCGACCTGTCCAGGGTGACCGAGTGGACGCTGGAGATGAATCCGGCCACGGTTTCGCTGGAGAAGGCCCGGGTGTTGCTCGATCTGGGGGTCAACCGCATCAGCATGGGCGTGCAGTCCTGGGATCCGGCTCTGCTCGAGACGCTCGGTCGCGTGCATTCCGCCGCGCAGGCGGAGCGCTCCTACGAAATCCTTCGCGAGGCCGGAGTGCCCAACATCAATCTCGATCTCATTTTCGGGATCCCCGGCCAATCCGTCGAGCAATGGACCGCCTCGCTGGAGAAAACGATCTCCCTCCGGCCGGACCACATCTCCGCCTACTGCCTCACCTACGAGGAGGACACGGATTTCTTCCTGCGCCTGCAGCGCGGCGAAATGCAGCCCGACGAGGAAATGGACGCCCGGTTGTTCGAAGTCACCATGGATCGGCTCGAAGCGGCGGGTTACGCCCAATACGAAATTTCGAATTACGCGCGTCCCGGTCGGGAGTGTCTCCACAATCTCGCCTACTGGACTGGCGCCGACTACGTGGGTCTGGGGCCGAGTGCGTTTTCGACCGTCGGTGAGCAGCGCTGGAAAAACGTGAGCGACACCGAGGATTACATCCGCCGGATCGGCGCGGGGGAGGATGCGTTCGATTTTCGGGAAACCGTGTCGCCGGCGACGCGAAAATCCGAGCGGCAGGCCTTTGCGCTGCGCACCTCCCTGGGCGTGGAGCCGGAGCCGACGCGGGCCGCCGAGTTCTCCGCACTCGCAGCGGCAGGTTACATCGAGCCCAAAGGAGGCCGCTGGGTGCTCACGCGATCCGGCAAGCTCGTTGCCGACGCCATCGCCGAAACCTTCGTATGAGTGATACCGCCCACTACGACGCCATCGTCGTGGGCGCAGGGCCGGCCGGCGCGGTTTGCACCGCGCATCTTGCGAAGAACGGACGCAAGGTGCTTCTCATCGAGAAGGCACGCTTTCCCCGGGACAAGGTCTGCGGGGATTGTCTCCATCCCGACGTCTGGCCGATTCTTTCCCGGCTGGAACTTCATGGCCGCGCGCTCCAGCTTCCTCACTCCCGCCTGAGCACGCTTCACTTTCACGGCGTGAACGGCGAGACACTCAGCATTCCACTGAGCGGCCAGACGGAGGAAATCGCGATTCGGAGACGGGAGTTCGACGCTCTGCTGGCGAAGCGTGCGGTGGAGTGCGGCGCCGACCTGCTCGAAGAGACGGCTGTCACCCAAATCGAACCTCGATGGAAAGTCACGGCCGGAGACCGGGTTTTCCACGCTCCGGTGCTCATCGCCGCCGACGGACGAAACTCCACCGTCGCGCGATTCGCAGGCCGTCTCCCACGATCAAACCGGGAGCGTGCGGGACTTCAATGCCACTGCCCCCTCCCGGCAAGTCACGGCCCTTCGGTCCAAATGTTCTTCCATACTCACGGTTACGGCGGCACCGCGGCGGTCAGCGACACGGAGATGAACGTCTGCGTGGTGGGGCCTCCGTCCCATCACACCGAGCTGAAGCGATTCGCTGAGGAGCGGTTTGGAATCAACGGATCCGCCAAATGGCAGTCCATCGCTCCAATTTCCCGTCCCTCCTCTCGCGACATCGCACGCGACGGACTTTACCTCATCGGCGATGCCGCGCGGGTTGTGGAGCCGTTCACCGGAGAAGGCATCTATTACGCCATGCGATCGGGCGAGCTCGCCGCCCAGGTGCTGCTCGACGAACAAAACCCGGAAGCCGCCTACAGGAGCCGGCACCTGGAATTGTATCGAGGACGCCTCTGGATCAATCGCGTTGCCCGCATCGCCGGTCATCACCCGAAACTGGCCTCCGCTTTGATCGGGCACCTGCCTGCGGTCGTCGCCACGCTGGCCCGTCGGGCGTTGCGATCCTAGACGTAGCGGATTTTCGTTTCCGGAACGTCTACGTGACCGTGCTTGCGAAGCAGCGTGCCGAAAAGCTCGATCGCCTTCCGCTCATCCGTCCGAAGATCGTAACGGACGTGCCGCCCGAAATACTCGCGGACAAAATCCGGGTTCTCTGACTTTGCGGCGAATTCCTCGATGGCCATCAGTCCCGATCGTTTCGCGGATCGCAGCAGATTCGCGAGCGGCTCGGCAGGCTCGAAACCCGGGCGAAAGATCCAGCACGCAAACACAAAGGGAAGCCCCGTGCACCGCATCCATTCCTCGCCGAGATCGAGAAACCGCCAGCCGTCGTCGGCGTGCTGCAACCGGAATTGGATCGCGGCATCGCCGATAAGCAACCGTGCCTGCGTCGCCGTCTCCGGCTTTTCGACATAGGTCGGCTCCAGCTCGTGAAACTCCGCCAGGAGGCACTTCAGCAAATGGACGGAAGTCCGCGATGCCGCGTCGAGCGCGATCGTCTCCAGCGAATCAAACGGCTCGCGACTCGCGAGGAACACGCTGAACACCTCGCCGCGACTCGCGATCGCAATATCGTCCGCAATGACGGCCTCGGGCCTCGACAGCGCCTCGAAGACCGGAATCAACGCGACATCCACCTCCCCTTTCGCAAATCTCTGCGCGAGCTCCGAAGGCACCGCCATCTGGACATGGTCGCCCAGCCCGTGGACCAGCGGCCACGCGTTGAGGTAGGGCACCGAGCCAATCCTCCATTGTCGAATGTCGTCCGCGCTCACGCCCGGCGACTCGTCTGATGTCCGCGCTTGCACTCAGGCTGCCTGTCGCGTGGCGGTCGACGGAATGCGCTCGTAAAACGTATTCCGCTGCATCGGCTCACGGCCCGCTTCGCGAATCGCCTTTTCGAGCGCGTAAACGGTCTGCTGCTGCGGCGTCGTCGCCCCCGCCATGTGAAAAATCTTCTCCTCGATGATCGTGCCATGCAGGTCGTCAACGCCGTAGTTGAGCGACACCTGGGCCAGCGGCAATCCGAGGCTGATCCAATAGGCCGTGATGTGATCGAAGTTGTCGAGATACACGCGGCTCACCGCGAGATTGCGCAGTTCCTCGACGGCGGTGGCATGCGGGATGCCTTGCAACACCGGGCGCGCTCCCTCCGGCTCGAAGGCAAACGGAATGAATCCCGTAAATCCGCCGGTCTCGTCCTGCAGCTCGCGAAGACGCCGAAGGTGATCGACCCGATGGTGCGTCTTCTCAATGTGCCCGTAGAGCATCGTGGCCGTGCTGCGGCCGCCGATTTGATGCCACGTGCGATGGACATCCGCCCATTCCTCGGCGGTCTCCTTTCCGCGGCAGATTTGATTGCGGATTTCCGGATCAAAAATCTCGGCCCCTCCACCGGTGATCGCGCCCAGTCCATTCTCCCGCAAAAGCTCCAGCGTCTCCCGCACCGGCATCTTGAAAACGCGATCCGCCAGATGCCGGATCTCGACGGCGGTGAACGCCTTCACATGCAGCTCGGGATCCAGCCCTTTCAACGTGCGCAGGAGTTCCAGATACCACTCGGCTTTCAGCGTCGGATGCAACCCGCCAACCATGTGAATTTCCGTAATCCCCTCGTGAAGGGCTTCCTGCACCGTGGCGACAATCTCCGGAATCGCGAGTTCGAACGCGTGCGGCTCCCGCTTCTTCGCGCCAAAGGCACAGAACTGGCACGAGAGCAGGCAGACGTTCGAGTAATTGATGTAGCGGTTGTGGATGTAGGTGGCGACGTTGCCGTTCTTGCGCTCGCGCACGATGTTGGCGATGGCTCCGACCCCGTTGAGATCCGGGCTCTCGTAAAGCACGGTCGCATCGGCGTCCGAGATCCGCTCCCCGGCCTTCACCTTGTCGAGAATCGGATGAAGCTCCGGGGCGAGCAGTCGGCGGTTTACTTCAAGTGGCATCTTCCTTCTTTCTAGCTCCGTCCGCGCCGCCCGCAAGTCGCGAAAATCCCGCGACGGTTTTTTGCAAACGAATATTTGCAATTTCAACCATTATGCTAAGTTCGGTTCATTATCAGTCTTCACCACCGTGCAGTTCCCTCCGTTTTTCCGTTTTCGAATTTCCTGTTTTCTCGTCACCGCGCTGCTGGCTGCCTCTACGGTCGGCCTTCAGGCGGCGACCGCCCTGTGGGAGAATCCGCGCGTCGTTGACCAACCGAAGGTCGCCGCGGTCGCACCTGCCACCGCGTCACCCCAGAGTTCCACCTCCTCGGGACGTGGGAAAATCCGGCAGGGCCGGGTGACGCTGGCAAAACCGGATCGATTTCGGACCATTCAGCGAGGGGAGCAGGTGACCCTTCCCCTCTTCGACGGGGCCGTGGGAACCGGGACCGTCAATTTCTCGGAGACGGATCGCTCCGGCTGGAAGCGTGTGGCTGGCAAGCTCAAGGTCTCCGGTAAAACCGGCTCGTTCAGTATTTCGGAAAAGGATGGCACCGTCAGCGGAACGGTGCTTTTGGAGGATGCGGGTGTCGCGTATGTCGTTTCGGGAGACTCCGCGGCCGCCAACCTCGAGGAGCAGCCCATCGGCGAGGTGATCTGCGCGAAACTCCCCACCATCGCAGCCGTTGCGCCCGTGGCCGAAGTTGGTCCCGCGCCGCTTCCGGCTCTTTCCCAACCGGACAGTCGCCCGGGGGCTCCTGCGGTATTTTATCTCGATTTCGATGGCGAGGTCGTCACCGATCCGAACTGGAACGGAGGGCAAACCATTAACGCAGCACCCGCGGGAATGTCCGCAGCAGAGATCGACAGTTGCTGGCGACGTGTGGCGGAGGATTTCCTCCCGTTCAACGTCAACGTCACCACCGATCGGGCGAAATACGATGCCGCCCCTCCCGGACGGCGCATGCGCTGCATCGTCACCGCGACAAACGACTTCTATCCTGACGCGGGTGGCGTGGCCCTCATCAACAGCTTTTCGGGAAGCGGCAAAGGCTTTTCGGATACCGTCCCTTGCTGGGTCTTCACCAAGGGCGTCGGCACCAGCGGAAAGACCGTCTCCGATGCGGCGTCTCATGAACTCGGTCACACGCTTGGCCTGGGACACGATGGCCGGACCACCCCGGAAGAGGATTACTATACGGGGCATGGCAGCGGTCCGCTGAGCTGGGCACCCATCATGGGTGTCGGCTACTCGCGGACGGTCGTGCAATGGAGCAAAGGGGAATATCCCAATGCCAATAACAAGGAGGACGACCTCGCAATCATCGCAAGCGACAAGAACGGATTCGGCTACGCGCTTCCTCAAGCCCCGCTGACTCCCGATCTGGCACTGCCACCCGTGATCGAGGATGGCAACATTGCTCAATCCGGGTTGATCGGTCGCACCAACGAAGCCCACTACTATCGCCTCGATATTCTTCGCTACGGAACTCTGCTGATTTCCGCAAATCCCGCCCAGGTCGGTCCGAACCTCAAGCTTCAACTGAGCTTGCTGGATGACCGCGGAGTGGAGCTGGTCACTCAAACCGGCTTCGACTCCCTCTCCACATTGTTTCAGGCCGTTGTGCGCAAAGGGTCCTACATCCTCAAGGTCACCGGCACCGGATACAGCGGCTCCGGGGGGACGGACGTCGGATTCTCGAACTACAACAGCATGGGCGCGTATACCCTCTCGGGCGATATCTCCTCGCTGCTGAAGGTGGAATCACAGCCCGACATCTATGTGGGCCGGAGTTCCCGCGTCGGGCTCAATCGCTTCGGTCGTTCCACACAGCGCTATGTCGTGAACTATCGCGGAACGAAGAAAATCAGGATTCCCGTCACCGTCTCCAACGCAGGTTCGCGGTCGGAAGTTTTTTACATCTCCACGCTGGGTCAGCTGGGTCACCCCTATCGAATTCTGCGCAACAAGCACAATCTCGCCGGGGTCATGGACGACGGAAAATACTACTCGACGACGGTCACCCCCTCCAAACCGCTGGAGCTCATTCTTGAAGTCCGTCCTTCCCGCGACGTCAAGGGCACGCGCCGCATCAAATTCGCCGCGTTCTCGCCGACGAACATCAACAAGCAGGACCGTCTTCGGATTATCCTGAAGCCGCGAGGCAAAGGCAATTAGCCAACCTTGCCTCGCAGCCCTTGCGACGTATCGTAGGGGTTTATGCCTTTTGAGCTCGCGTCGAACTACCAGCCACGCGGCGATCAGGGTCAGGCGATCGAAAAGCTCACCCGATCGCTGCTGGCCGGCAATCGCCACCAGACGCTGCTCGGTGTCACCGGCTCCGGGAAGACATTCACCATGGCGAATGTCATTCGGGAGCTGGATCGTCCGACGCTCATCATGTCGCACAACAAGACGCTGGCCGCCCAGCTCTACAGCGAGTTCAAGCAGTTCTTCCCGCGCAACGCCGTCGAGTATTTCGTCAGCTACTTCGATTACTACCAGCCCGAGGCCTACATTCCGCGCACGGACACCTACATCGAGAAGGATTCGTCGATCAACGAGGAGATCGAGCGCCTGCGACTCTCCGCGGTAAGTTCCCTCCTCTCACGTCGCGATACCATCGTGGTCGCAAGCGTTTCGTGCATCTACGGCCTGGCCTCGCCCGAGGATTTCCTCCAGATGCTCGTGACGATTCGCGAGGGCATGCAAATGACCCGTGAGGCGTTTCTCGCAAAGCTCATTGACATGCTCTACGAGCGGAACGACATCGCCTTCGAGCGCGGCAAGTTCCGCGTGCGTGGCGACACCGTCGAGGTCCATCCGGCGCAAAGCGACGACCGCGCGATTCGTGTCGAATTCTTCGGCGACGAGATCGACCGCATCAGCGAGTTCGATCCGCTCACCGGCAACGTCACCGCGCGACTCACGAATCTCACGCTCTATCCCGCGAAGCAGTTCGTCACGCCCTACGACAAATTGAATGCGGCGATGCGCGCCATCCGCGAGGAGCTGGATCAGCGCGTCGTCGAGTTCGAGAAACAGGGCAAGCTCATCGAGGCGCAGCGCATCAAGATGCGCACCGAGTTCGACCTCGAGATGATGCAGGAAATGGGCTTCTGCAATGGCATCGAAAATTACTCGCGCCACCTCAGCGGCCGCCCGCCCGGCTCGCGACCCTACACGTTGATGGATTTCATGCCGAAGGATTTCCTGCTCGTCATCGACGAGTCGCATGCCACCGTCCCGCAGATCGGCGGCATGTATGCCGGCGATCGGTCGCGAAAGACCGTGCTCGTCGAGCATGGCTTCCGGCTCCCCAGTGCGCTCGACAACCGTCCGTTGAACTTCGACGAGTTCATGTCGATGACGAACCAGATCGTCTATGTGAGCGCGACTCCCGGCGGATTCGAGCTTCGCAACAGCATCGTCGGAAACACCACCTACATCCCAAACCCCGACAAATCCTTCTCGGAGCAGCCGGATCCCGCGGCCGTGGCCGGCAGCTATCGGGCGAACGAACGCGAGTTCGACTGCCACACCCCGGGCGCGCCGCTCATCGTCGAGCAGATCATCCGGCCGACCGGACTGCTTGATCCGAAGATCACCGTGCGCCCGCTCGCAGGGCAGATCGATGAAACCATCGAGCGTTGCAGGCAGGTCATCGAAAAGGGCGAACGCGTGCTCGTCACCACGCTCACCAAACGCACCGCCGAGGATCTCGCCGACTACCTTCGCGACATCGGGCTCAAGGTGCGCTACCTCCACAGCGACATCGACACGATCGAGCGCGTGGAAATTCTCCGCAGCCTCCGCGCCGGCGAATGCGATGTGCTGGTCGGCATCAATCTCCTGCGCGAAGGTCTCGACCTCCCGGAGGTTTCGCTCGTCTGCATTCTCGACGCCGACAAGGAAGGCTATCTGCGCAGCCAGACGAGTCTCATTCAGACAGCCGGCCGTGCCGCGCGCCACGTGAATGGCGAGGTCGTGCTCTTCGCCGACATCATCACGAAGAGCATTCAGGCGCTCATTGAAATCAGCGAATACCGTCGCGCCCGCCAGATCGCCTACAACAAGGCAAATGGCATCGAGCCGAAGAGCGTCGTGCGCGCCGTTCAGGAAAGCCTGCATGTGATTCTGAAATCGGCCCGCGAGGTCGAGAAATCGATCGTCCAGGAAACCGCTCCCGACTTCGATCTCCACGAGCTGATCCAGGAACTGGAGCGCGACATGGCGACCGCCGCCGCGAATCTCGAATACGAACGCGCCGCCCTCCTGCGCGACCAGATCGCCGAACTCAAGGCCGGCGGTGGAATCGAGAAAATCTCCCCAAAGCCGAAGCCGGTGAAATACAAGGCCGGCCGCCGACGCGCGGCGAAGAAATGAGAGCGCTGCCCCTCTCGATTTATTTCCACACCGAGGCTGGCGCTTGCTCGACCGCGGCGATTTTCTCCGTCATTCTCGTGGCGTTTTCGATCGTCATCGCCGTCATTGCCGACCGACTGGCATGGCGCACGATTGCCGCCGACTGAAACCCATGCCCGCCGCGAAAAAGAAGACCGCCAGCTCGAATATCCATTTCGTCACCGGCTCCGACGAGGCCGCGGTAAAAAAAGCCGCCACCGGTCTCGCCGCCGAACTCGCGCCTTCGGATGACCCGTTCGCCGTCGAAACCATCGATGGCGCGACGGCCACCGTTGACGAAGCCGAGAGCCGCATCCGCGCGACGATCGAAGCGTTGCTCACAGTCCCTTTCTTTGGCGGCGAAAAACTTGTCTGGTTGAAGAGCGCGAGCTTTTTCGCGGACAGCGTTGCCGGCCGGTCCGAAACGGTCACGAAGGCAATCGAGGAGCTTCTCTCGGTGTTGGAACGAGGGCTTCCCGACGGCGTCGTGTTTCTCCTTTCCGCGATCGACCCCGACAAGCGGCGCTCCGCCTACAAGACGCTTGGCAAACTCGCCAACGTCCACCTCTTCGACAAGCCCGACTTCGGCTGGGGCGCCACCGAGGACGACATCGTCGACTGGGTGAGCCGGCGCGCCGCACAGGCCGGACTGAGGCTCGATCCCGATGCCGCCGCCGTGCTTGCCGCGCGGGTGGGCGCCGAGACGCGCCAGCTCGACAACGAAATCGAGAAACTCCTGGTCGCCTTTGGCTCCGACCAGGCGCTTACCGTCGAGCAGGTGCGGGAACTCGTTCCCGCCACACGCGCCGGTGGCATCTTCGACCTGAGCAATGCCATCGCCCAGCGCGACGTGCGCCTCTGCGTGAGGACGCTCGACCAGCTTTTCCGGCAGGGCGAAAAGGGCGTCGGCATTCTGCTGGCCGCCATTCTTCCCACCGTCCGGAATCTGCTCGTCGTGAAGGATCTCATGGAAACCCACCGGATTCCGCCACCGGCACAGCCGCAATTTTTCGCCGGCGCGCTCAAACGCCTCCCGGAGTCCGCGCTCGCACACCTGCCACGCAAAAAGGACGGCTCGCTGAGCACCTATCCCCTCGGTATCGCCGCGATGAACTGCCGCCGATACACGCTGCCAGAGCTGCACGCCGCCTTGCTCGCCTGTGAGCGCGCCAACCGCGACCTCGTCACGACCCAGCTTGCCGAGTCCATCGTTCTCTCCCGGCTTCTCGTGGAGATCGTCGGCTCCTGAGCGCCGGCGGCCAGCATCAAAGTTCGCGGAGATTTCCCCTTCATCCCACCGCGAACCTCCTCCATGTTGAGGGAGTCATGGATGACAAATTCGACCGGCAGGTAAACAAGAAGGCGTTTCAAATCAACATGGACAGCCGGATCTACGGAACGTTTGCCGAGATCGGTGCAGGTCAGGAAGTCGCCCGGCGGTTTTTCCATGTCGGCGGTGCCTCGGGCACGGTGGCGAAGACCATCTCCGCCTACGACATGACGTTCAGTGATGCCATCTACGGCAGTGCGGGCCGCTACGTCAGCCGGCGGCGGCTCGACACGATGCTGAACCACGAGTTCAACCTGCTGCTTGAGCGCCTGGATGCCAAGGTGGGCGACCAGCGCACGTTTTTCGCCTTCGCCGACACGGTCGCGGCGCGGAGCTTTCGCCGGCACGATGAATCCCACGGCTGGATGGGACTGCGATTCCAGTCGTCGCCGCGTGCGGAGACGAACGAGATCATCCTCCACGTCCGAATGCTCGACCCGCACAATCTGGCGCAGCAGGAGGCGCTGGGAATCATCGGCGTAAATCTCATCTATGGCGCATTCTTCCTGCGGAACCGGCCGGACGCGCTGATCGGCTCGTTGCTCGACGATCTTTCTCCCGAACGCATCGAGGTCGACATGATCCGGTTCTCCGGTCCGGATTTCTCACACGTCGACAATCGGCTCATGGCGCTCCAGCTCGTCACGCAGGGGCTCACGAAAGCCGCGCTCTTCCGCGCCGACGGCGAGGTCGTGAATGCCGCGGACGCCTTTTACAAGAAACCGCTGCTTGTCGAGCGAGGCAGTTTTCGGCCGGTCACGCTCGTGACAAACGACATGCTCGATTGCGCGTTGCAGATGTTTCTCGCCGAGGAACAACTCGGGGACGAGAAGCCGGAGATCCTGATGGAAATCACGATGCAGAACCTGCTGCGCAGCGGCGAGATCGACCTGCTCGATTTCCTCGACCGTGTCGACATGCTCGGCGCGCTCGGCCGCACGGTGCTGATCTCCAACTACGGCGAATACTACCGCCTCATCAACTACCTCACCCGCTACACGGATCGCATGATCGGGCTGCCGCTCGGCATTCCGAGCCTGCAGGAAATCTTCGAGGAAAAATACTACAAGGACCTCGAGGGCGGCATTCTCGAAGGGCTCGGCCGCCTCTTCAAAACCGGCGTGAAACTTTACGTCTACCCCCTTCTCTCGCCCGACGGAAAACTCACCACCGCGCTGGATTACAAGGTCGCGCCGAACCTCTCCCACCTCTACCAACACCTGCTGGAGAACCGCTTTGTGATGCCGATCCAGAACTATCACCCGGAATATCTCGGCATCACCTCCGCTCAGGTGCTCGCCAAGATCCGGGAGAAGGATCCGTCGTGGAAGGAGTCGGTCCCGCCCGAAGTCGCCACCATCATTGAGGAGCGGCGCCTCTTCAGCTACGGGCATTGATTCCAATGTCCCGCCCACTCATCGTGGCGCACCGCGGCGCCTCTCACGACGCGCCGGAGAATACCCTCGCGGCCTTCCGGCTCGCATGGGATCAGGGCGCGGACGCGATTGAAACGGATCTTCGCCTGACCTCCGACGGCCACGTGGTCGCAATGCACGACGCCGACGGCCGACGCACGTTGCGAACGCACAATCCTCTTCGCAGCATGACGCTCGACACGCTCCGCGAACACGACGCCGGAAGCTGGAAGTCGTCGCAATGGGCCGGCCAGCTCGTGCCAACGCTCGCTGAGGTGCTGGCCACGATTCCCCAAAAGGGTCGGGCCGTGCTCGAGCTGAAGGAAGGCCGGGAGCTGGTCGATCGCGTGGCCGCCGAGTTGTCGACATCGGATTTCGACCTTTCGCACATTACAATCATCGCGTTCGACGCCGAAACCATCGCCACAGTCAAAAGGAAGTTGCCCGATTGCAAAGCTCTCTGGCTCTTCGAGGACTATTCCTCGCTGCCAAAAGGAGGAGGCGAGTGGCTTAACGAGCGCGTCGAGTCTCTCGGTGTGGACGGACTGGACCTTGGGTTCACGCACAACGTGCAGCCTGCGCTTCTCGCCGCGCTGCACGCAGCCGGTCGCACCCTGTATTGTTACACGATCAACTCGCCTTCCGAGTTTCGCCGGGCCGTGGAGCTGGGGTTCCATGGCATCACCACCGACCGACCCGGCGAGGCCCGCAAATGGCTCGACGCGCTTTCCGCTTGATCCCGCGGACAGGCCGGCGATTTTACCCTCCATCATGACGCGTTCGCATCTCCATCTGCTTGCTCTCGTTTTTCTGTCGGTTCTGCCGGCTCTTCATGCGCAAGCCGACCGCGAATACATCATCGTCAGCGGCGGTCCCTCCCTCGATATTTGGGAGAAATACAAGGCCGCCCCACACGATCGCTTTTGGGGGAACTTCATTCGCAGCGCGCGTTACCGGATTCAGGAGCTCCGGCAGCAATATGGCCCATCGGCCCGGATCACCTGGCTCGTCTACAGACCTGGTTACGAGCGGCGGGACCGGTATCACGAAGCCGAGAATGACCTCATCGGAAACATCGTCTCCGTGCGCGACAAATACGGCGTCAACCTCGTGTGGTTCGACGAAGGCGCCGACGTCATCAACTACCTCAACGCCGGGCTGCCTCGAAATCAGGTCAAGATCGCCTCATTCGACTTTTTCGGACACTCGAATCGCGCCTGCTTCATGTTCGATTACAGCAACGAGATCGACAGCGCCTCGAAGGCGTGGCTTCACGAAAATGAGCTGAAGAACATCCGCCGCGGCATTTTCACGAAGGACGCCGTCATCAAGAGCTGGGGCTGCCACACCGGCGAGAGCATGAGCAAGGCGTGGAAGAAGGCCACCGGCAAACGCATGATCGGAGCCATCGGCAAGACCGACTACTCGACAATCAGCACACCCGGTGTGATGCCCGCGGTGAACGGCCGCTGGGGCGGCTGACACGCCTCCGCCCTGTCGTCCGCTCTCGCGACAATGCAGCAACGGCGCCGTCCCGCGACGCCGCGTCGCTCTTAGAATCCCTCGCGCACCTTCGCCGGCGGAGCATCGCTTTGCGCGATTGGTTCCGCCTCGGCGGAGCCGGGCAAATCGAGCGTCTCCGTCTCGGCGTCGTTGATGCGATCGAGCAGCAAACGGATCTGGCCGAAATCGCGTTTGTGCGGGATCAGCACAATGCGCGGCAGATCCGCGACCTTCGTGTCGTCCTTTTCCTCCGGCAGCGCGCCCGTCTGCACAATGCGATCCGTCGCAAGCAGCGTGTCGAACTCCTCGTTGAGCCCGTCGATCGCGGCCTCGGTCAGGCGGCGATTCACGCGAATCACCATCTTCTCGCGCACCCAGCGATAGGAGTGAAACACGCGATAGAACTTCAGCACTTCGTCAACGGCCTCCCTGGCGCTGTGCACGATTTTGAAGAGGTGAAAATCGCTCCTTGAAATCAGCCCCGCCGCCAGCAGCTCATTCTGAACAAAGTGCTGCCACGTCTTCCAGTAGTGGCCATCCGGCTTGTCGAGCATGATGATCGGAACGATCTGCGACTTGCCGGTCTGCATGAGCGTGAGGGCTTCGAAGCCCTCGTCCTGCGTTCCAAACCCGCCGGGACACAGCACGAAGGCATGCGTCTCCTTCATGAAGTTCAACTTCCGGGTGAAGAAGTAATTGAAGTTGATGAGCTTCTGGTCACCGAGAATTGTCTCGTTGGCTCGCTGCTCGAAAGGCAGCCGGATGTTCAGGCCAAAGCTGTGTTCCGCCCCGGCGCCCTGCTGCGCCGCTCCCATGATGCCATCGCCGCCGCCGGTGATGACCATGAAGCCCTGCTCCACAATCAATCGCGCAAACTCCCGCGCGAGCAGAAACTCCTCCTCATCCGAGCGCGTCCGCGCCGATCCAAAGACCGCGACCTTCCGGACTCCCTGATATTTCGCAAACACGCTCGCCGCGTAGCGCATCTCCCGCATCGCGCGGTTGAAGAGCTTCATGTCGCCAATGCTTGCCTTGTCTCTGCCAAGCCGCAGCGCCGTCTCGATCATTTCCTCGACAAGCTCCGCCTGCCGTCCTTCAGCCACCGATGCGGCCAACTCCCGAATTTTCGGGTTCGTTTCTTTTTCTTTCATTTCCTATCCTGTAAAAATCCAATGCCGCCCAGCAGCTTGCCAACCCTCAACCTCTAAAACCTCGTCTGCAGCGGTCCGGCCGCCCGCAGTCTGTTCCGTCATTCTTCCATGATCATCGTTCTTCGCCCCGGCTCGACACGCGAACAAGTGGATGAAGTCATCCGCGAAGTAAAAATTCTCGGATACGAACCTTCTCCGATCTACGGGGTGGAGCAATCGGTGGTTGCCGCAATCGGCGATGAGCGAACCCACCAGACACTGGAATCACTGACGGTTCTACCTCAGGTCGAGCGTGTGCTGCGAGTGCAAAAGCGCTACAAGCTCGCCAGCCGCGAATCGCATCCCGAGAACACCGTCATCGACGTGGACGGCATTCCGGTCGGCGGGCCGAAGTTCACGCTCATGGCCGGTCCCTGCTCCGTGGAAAACGCCGAGCAGCTCTTCTCCACGGCCGACGCGGTGAAGGCCGCCGGCGCCACCATCCTCCGCGGTGGCGCCTACAAGCCGCGGACCTCGCCCTACGAATTCCAGGGCCTCGGAAAGGAAGGCCTGCGGCTTCTCCGCGAAGCGCGCGACCGCACCGGCCTGAAGATCATCACCGAGGTCCTGAGCGAACGCGATGTCGAGCACGTCGCCGAAACCGCGGATATCCTCCAGATCGGAGCCCGCAATGCGCAGAACTTCCAGCTCCTCGTCGAGTGCGCGCACACCAAAAAGCCGGTGCTTCTCAAGCGGGGCCTGAGCGAGCGTATCGAGGAGTGGCTCCTCGCGGCCGAGTATCTGCTCGCGCACGGCAATCCCAACGTCATGCTCTGCGAGCGCGGCATTCGCACCTTCGAAACCTATACCCGAAACACGCTCGACCTTAGTGCCGTCGCGATCGCCAAGCGTGAGTCCCACCTTCCAGTCATTGTCGATCCCAGCCAGGGCTGCGGCCGTGCCGATCTCGTCATTGCCCTGTGCGTGGGCGCCGTGGCCATGGGCGCGGACGGCCTGCTCGTCGAGGTGCATCCGAACCCCGCCGAGGCGCTCAGCGACGGCCAGCAGCAGGTCACCTTCGACGGTTTCCGCGAACTCGTGAACCGAATCAGCCCCTTCCTCGCGCCGGCCGGCCGGAACCTTTGATTGGGCCTACTCCGCCGGTGTCGGCAACGGCACCGGGCGGTCCGTGACAGACGGCGGCTGCACCTTCGTCCCCTGCTGCTCCGCAGCCTTTGGATCGACGTAGATTCCGCCCGCCACAGTGACCTTTCCGTCCGGCCCGCGGACCAGCGACGGCTTCCGGCTCGTCGCGTTGTAAATTTTGCGCTCAAGCACCTCACCGTTCAACGCGACATGCGTGTAAAGAAACGTCTTTGGCGCGACATTCTGCAGGATGTTCACCGAGTTATCCGGATCGAGTTCCACCTGCGGCGGGGAGAAGGAAACATAGCGGCCGATCTGATGCGTGCAGAAGACGAGGCCGTTCTCTTCATCGCGAATCCGCAGATACAGCTGCGTGTGATCGGGAAGCCGGTGCGAAAGAAGCGTGACGGTCCGCGTGGTGCCGCCGCCCGGTTCCGTCATCGGCACTCCAACCTTCTGCTCCCAGATCGTGCGTCCTTCCGTGATCTCGATGTTCAGCGGCGCCGAGGAGAAATACTTGCGGAGCGAGGCCACATAGACGGTCGCTTTCACGCGATAAACGCCATAGTCCGAAATGGGATACAGAGGCGTGATGTTGATCAACCGCGTGATGCGCTGGCCCGCGCCGATCTGCACGGGATTGAGGCTGTAATTCGGATTGTAAGGCGGCACGAGCCGCTCGCTGGCAAGATGATCTCCAGCAACCTGCTCGATCTGAAAACTGAACCACGCGCGGGTTCCATCGTCGGCAAGCTCGAGATCCTGACCGGTGAGGTTCGTGATCGTCACGGTAGCCACGACGGGCTCGAAGCGGATGTAAAGGCCACGGCGGAATGCGAGATCCACACGAATCTGCGCGGATGCCTCGCCCATGCCGGCAAGCCAGCAAATCCCCAACGCGAGGAGGAGAATGATTTTCTGAGGGTGCAAGTTTGTCATCGAAATCAAGGTGCCTTATCGGAAGCAGTGCGAAACCCGACGGTAGGACGCCGTTCCGACACATGCAACGTATTGCTTCGTTTGCGCGGGTCGGGATCGGAGTTTGACCAGTCACCGCCACGCACGACGACCATGGTCTGCGAGTCGTCAACGAACGACGCGGTCCACTCCGCGACATTTCCAAACATCCCGGCCACCCCGTGCGGGCTCACGTCGTCCTTGAGCGCCGTCACCGGCGCCCACTTCTCGTAGCCATCCGCGCCGCCTGCCAGGTTCACCGCGTCGTCCTTCGACGGCAGGGTCGCACCATTTTCGCCGACCGCCGCCTTCTCCCATTCCTGCTCGGAGGGAAGACGCCTCCCCTTCCATTTCGCGTAGGCATACGCGTCGAACCAATCGATCCCGAACACCGGCGATTCCAACGTGAGCTTGGCTCCGCGATAGGGCAGTCCCGCCCGGGCGCGGGCGTAGTAGCCCGGCATCGTTCCCGCCGGCAGTTCGACATCCGCCCAGCCATCGGGAATGAAATTCTTTCCCTGCGGCATTCCGGGGTGCGCCAGTTTCGCAGCCTCCTCCGGGTGCATGTGCACCCAGTCGAGAAACTCCGCATATTGCGCGATGGAGACCTCGTGTTGATCGATCCAGAAATCCGGGAGTTCGATCTGCGTGGCATTCTGAAACGCGAAAGGACCGGCGGGGATTTTCACCAATCGATCCCGCGTGGCCGCCTCACCCGCTGCAAACATCCGCCATCCGATAACCATGCCGCCCAGCACCAGAGCCGCCACGCCGACACTCACCGCGGTCACCCCCGTGACACGCCGACGGCGTCGGGCCCGCCTTGCCTCTTCTTTTGCCTGCAGGGTCGCCCGCCCCTCCTCGTCGAGACGATGCTCGTCCTTCGCCATGCTCCTCGGAGCACGCTGACGCGTCTCCACCAGCAGCGCGGCCCAGGTCGTCAGCTCCCCTCCAAGCTTCTCGAGAAGCTGCAAAAGAGGCCCCGAGCGCGAATCGCGAATCAGCATTGCATCGAGGACGTTCGCGAGATTCCGCAATTCCTCCGCCGGCGCGATTTCACTCGGCTCACTTGCGCCAAGATTCACGAGTCGCGGGTGGCCGGCCTTGTCGAGGAGAATCTTCTCGGCAGTCAGCGGTTCGTGCGCCACGCCGGTGTGTTCGAGATGCACCATCGCCTCTCCGACGGTGTGCAACACCCGCAACACCGTCGCGGCATCCATTTTGTAGCCGGCCTCCGCCCACGCCGAAAGCGGTGTCCGATCGCTGATCTCCGAGGTGTAGAAATAGACGCCCTGCTCACGCCCGGCCTGATACACCGCAAGCACCGACGGATGCCTGACGTTCGCCTTCACGCTTGCGTCCGCAATGAATCGACGCAGCCAGGTGGGATTCGCCACGTTCTCCGCGCTGAGCGCGTGAAATTCCACCTCGCGCGAGATCGAAGTCTGCATCGCCCGGTAAACCGGGCCGTTCTCGTCGAAGCGCAGCAGTCCAGTGATGAGATATCCGCCGATGTCCTGCCCGATCAACGGATCGTTCGCGAGGCCCGTGATCGCCCGCAGCACGCCGGCCCGCATTTCCTCGACGGACCCGCGCTTCTCGATCGCGAAAATTCCTTCGGGCACCTCCTGCCCTGCGCCGGGCTCGACGAAACATGCCAGCCGGATTTCGGGTGATGCCGCCGCCAGCTCGCCGAGAAGCGCTTGAACGCTTTCACCGCCGACTCGAATGCCGGTCACCAGCACGTCGATGGGCGACCATTCCGCAGCGATCCTGCGGGCACCGTCGATCGACTCCGCAGACCGGCATTCCGCAACACCCGCGTCCTCCAGCGACGCGGCCAGTTGCTGGGCGACCGTCGGCTCGTCGTCGACGATCAGAATCTTCATTCCACCGTGTCCGAAACGGACTCCGAAACGTAGAGCTTGAGCGGAAATTCATCGAGCAGGCTCACCGGCTCGGCTCGCGAATCCTGCAACTCGCCCTTGTAGTAAATGCCGACCACGTAGCCGTAAAATTGCAGCGGCGGCAGATCCCCGCGATCCTCGAGCGGCAGCCGGTAATGCACGTCGATCAACTCCGGCTCGCCATTCTTCCATTCGAGCGGAGCGCTGGTCGGCTCCCAGGTCTGGCTCTGCGTGTTCGGAATGATCTCGCCGGTATCGCTCTGCTCGTAGAAGTAATAGGCGATCTTCACATCGCCGACGTCGATCTCCTTATCCGACGCCGCCTTCGTCGCGAGGCGCAGAGTCTTGTAGCCGGGCTGTCCATCCACGAGCCGACAATCGATGATTCCAAACGTCGAGCCAATCGGAATGCCGACCTCGTCGCGCATTTGATTGCTGCCGGTTCCCGCGGCCGTTGCTCCGGCACCCGTCACCGCGAGCTGCGCCTGCTGCTTCACATGCGCGTAATCCGGATTCGACATGTCGACCTCCATCGAGGCGATGCGGCGAAAGAGCGTCTCGGCCTCGACCTGATTTCCGAGCTGCGAGTTCAGCACGGCCATTTGATACAGCACGATCGGGTTGTTCGGCAGGATGTGGTCCGCCTCGGCCAGCGCCTCGAGCGAGGCCTGCAGGTTCCCCTGCTCGTAAAGCCGCTGTGCCTCGGCGAGCATCGCGTTCGCGTTCTGGACAGCCTCCGCCGAGGGCTCGGGAACGGCGCCTGTCGGCGCGGTCTGTCCCTCCGTGCTCACCGTCACCCTGGTTGTCGGCTCAGTCGTCGACACCCTGGCGCCATCCAACGTGACGAAATCAAAACTGACTCTCGGGAAGAGAGCGATGGCGGCGGCGATGATTTGAACGACGGCGACGATCACAAGAATCGTCACTGAAACGACGAGCGTTCGTTCCGCCATTTGGCGAGGGATGGGTGGCTTGACGTCGGAGGACATGCGGGGAATCCACAACCGTTAAATTTGCGCCCGGCTTCTGTCAACCGCCGCGCTCACGCCACGGCTGCGGGGCGACAACAACCTGGACCTTCTCCAGCTTGCCCGCGCGCCAGAGAGTCACCTCGACCTTGTCGCCTTCCTTCATCTCCGCGATCCGGTTCCGGATGTCCACCGAGTCGCGCACGGGCTGCCCGTCGAACTCCTTCAACACATCCCCGGGCCGGATCCCCGCCTGCTCCGCCGGAGAGCCTTCCACCACGGAAATCACGAGGTTGCCGGTCTTCGTGCCGACACCGAGCTCCGAGGCAATCTGGTCGTTCAACGGCCACGTGAACGCGCCAAACCACGGCCGGGAAATCTTCCCGCGCTTCACGACGTCGTCGAAGACACGCATCGCGAGGTTTGACGGAATGGCGAAGCTGATGCCCGTGCTGTCGAGCAGGACGGAATTGCTGATGCCCACGATCTCGCCACGCACGTTCACGAGCGGCCCGCCGGAGTTTCCGGGATTGATCGCCGCGTCCGTTTGAAAAAAGTCCGCGCTCACCGCGCTCACCGCGCGACGGCCCTTTCCGCTGATGATGCCCTGCGTGACGGTTTCCTGCAGGCCGAGCGGATTGCCGATCGCAAACACGATCTGCCCCACGGATACGTTGTTCGAATCGGCGAACGGCAGCGCCGGCAGCCCGGTCTCGTCGATCTTCAACACCGCGATGTCCGCCTGCTCGTCCGCTCCGAGAAATCGCGCGAGATACATTCTCCCGTCGTTGAGCTGCACCTCCACGCGCGTCGCCCCGGCAATCACGTGCACGTTCGTGAGAATGTGCCCCTCGGAGGAAACGATCACGCCCGAGCCGAGCTGCGGATCGGCCACCTGCGGCTGGGCAATCCCCACGAGCTGACGCAGCCATTGCATGCGGTCCTGCGGGCCATTGTCCACACGCACGGAAATGCTCACCACCGACGGAACCACGCGGTTCACAAGCGCCGTGATCTCGTTGTCAAGAGCCTGCAATGTGTGAAGCGACCCCTCATGGGGCGTCGATCGCTCGCGTTGGAAAAAGTAAAACACGACCAGCGCGAGCACGAGAACGAGTGCAAAGGCGAGGAACCTCAGGACGCTCCGCATTCCTGAGTTGGGAGGAATCGCCGTTGTTTCGCTCAATTTTGCGCCGCGGTCTTCGATTTTTCCTGTTCCTCCGGAAAGCGTTCCCGGAGTTCTTTCAAAGCCTTCTCCGCCTCATCCGGCTTGCCGGCTCGACGGAATGCGTCCACCGCCCGCTTCAATGCCTGGGGCGTGATTTCCGGGTCATCGTAAAGCACCGCCACCGTCGCGTAGGCCCGCGCGGCGCCGTCGTGATCACCACGCGCCGTCAGCACCTCCGCCGCCAGCATGCGCGCCTCGGCGTTGTATTTGCCCTCGGGCTGGAGGAGCAATGCCTCCTCCACGAGCTTGTCCGCATCCGCGTAGTTCCCGGTGCCAAGCGACAAACGCGCCGACGCAAGCAACCCGCGCGCACGGCTCACCGGATCGCGCGCTTCCGCGAGATACCGTTGCACCGGGTCGCGCGCACCATCGTAATCCTTCAACGCCAGACGCGCCTTCGCGAGCGCGAGCAGGACATCCGGGCTGATCGGCGCCCCGCTGCGGGCCAGCACCGGCGAAAGAAACTCGTTGGCCTTCTTGAAGTCGCCTTTTGCGTAGTATTTCTCGCCGAGCCACGCCATCACCTCCGCCGGCACGCTGTTTGTATCGAGCTTTCCGGCCTCCTCGACCACGCCGTCGAGATTCTCGTTGTAGTAGTGGGCGAGAAGGATCTTCACGCCTGCCCGCTCGCCAAAGCCCTCCTTGTCGAGATCGCGCGACTTCGACAAATGCTCGATCGCCGCGGGATAGTCCTTCTTCTGGAATGCCGCCCAGCCGATCCAATACTCCGCCTGCGCCGCGGCCTTGGTTTCGGGATACTCCTTCAGCAGCTCCGAAAACGCCGCCGTCATCTCGTCGAACTTCTCCTGCTGGCCGAGGATCAACGCCTTCTGCTGCATCGCGAGCTCGCGCTCCTTCGCGTTCGGGTAATCGTTGATCAGCTTCTGGAAATCCGTCATCGCGGCGTCGTAGGCCTTGAGTTGCTGCTTCGCGAGGGCGCGTTGCGCGAGCGCCGCCGCCGCGAGTTCGCTCTTTGGATATTTCTGCAGATACTGCGAAAACGTCTGCACCGCGCCGTCGGCATTTCCGGTCTGGAGCATGCACCAGCCGAGCTTGTAGAGCGCCGGCTCGAGCAGACGCTCCGGCAGCTTGGAACCCAGCACCTTCTCGTAGAGCGGCATCGCCCCGGCGTAATCGCCCGCCTTGAACAACGTCTCCGCCTTCAGCAGGATCGCCTGCGCCCGTTCGCGGGGATCGGTGGCGTTCTCGAGAAACGCGTCGATCTGCGAAGCAATGCCCTCCGCACCTGTCGCATCGAGGCACACGAGGCGCTGAAACTGCGCCTGCTTCGCGGCGTCCGACCTCGGAAACTCCCGCATCACGCGATCGTAGATCTCGAGCGCCTCGGCGAATTTCCCAAGCTGGCGCTGCGAGTTTGCCATGATGACCAATGCCTCGGGCAGCGCGTCGGGCGGAAGCTCGCTGAGTTCCTTTTCCGAAATCTTCGCCGACTCCTCGTAGAGCCCGGCCTCATAGGCGAGCCTCAGCACGCCGAGTTTCGCGACGCCCCGCCAGTCGCCGATCGCCGGCATCGTGAGCGCCTTGTCGAAGAGTTCCTTCGCGCGCTCCGGCTTGCCAAGTTCCGCCGCGAGCGCCGCCGCCTTCACCATGGCCTCGGCCTTCATTTCCGCCTTCTCTGCGTTCTCCGACAGCGATTCGTAGGCGAGGAAGGCCTCCTGCTTGCTGCCGCGACGCGCCGCCAGCTCCGCCAGCCGGAACTGCGCATTGTCGCGAAATGGATTGTCCTCCTCGACCGCCACGAGCTTCCGGAAGGCATCCGCCGCCTCGCGCGGCTTCTGCAGCTTCTCGAGCGCGTTTGCCTGATAAAACAACGCCGCCAGCTTGATCTCGCGATTCGGGGCGTTCTCCTCCGCCTTGCGGAACATCTCCACCGCGACGGCGTAATTTCCGTCCGCGTAAAAAATCTCCGCCAGGCGATACGCCGCCGACCCTACGTATTCGCCTTCGCGAAATTCGGCGAGAAGGCGCTGATACCCCTCCTTTGCCGCGCGGTCGTTCCCGAGAAAGCGGTGACTCTCCGCGAGGCGGAACATCGCGCCATCGCGGCCATCCGCATGCGGCTCGGAGATCAAAAACTTCTCATACTCCGGAATCGCCATGTCATACATCTTCCGGCGGTAGAATCCATTTCCCGCGAGCAGGTTCTGATTCCCCGTCGGGAGGTTCTCCGCGGGCGCGAGACGGATCAACTGATCACCCGGCTCCTCATCCGCTTGCGGCGGAGGTTCCTCAGCCGTGGCGGGCGTGGGCTCCGGCTCTGCCGGCTCCGGAGGCACGATCCGGTCTTCGCGCGGCGTGGGCTCCGGCTCCATCGGAATCGGCGTCGCGATCGGAATGGGAGTCGCCACGGGAACTGGCGTCGCGACCGGTGTGGGCTCCGGCGTGGCCACCGGCTCGGCACGGCGCACGCGCTCCACCCACGCGGGATTCGGATAAGTATTCGGGTCGATCGGCTCGGCACGACGAACCTCCGGAGGATTCACCGGTTGGGCACGGCGCACCTCCGGCTCCTGCTGCGCAAGAAGCGGCGACACCGTCAACAGGGATGCCAGAAAAACTCCGCGCTTCATTCAGGCTTCGCCGTCGCGAACGCGACGTTCCAGATGTTCGCCATCCGACAGATATCCAGCACCTTGACGATGTGGTTGTATTCGACGTTCTCGTCGCCCCGCAGCACGACGGCCTGGTCGGGGTAAAGCTCGGCGATTCTCGTCAACGCGGCGGTCAGCTCCTCCTCGGACATCGTCCTGCGGTTCATCACGATCGTGCCGTCGTTGCGAACGTTGATGATCACCTCGCCCACCGCACGCCGTGTCTCCTTGCCCTCGCGGGCGGTCGGCACCTTCACGTCCAGCTCCGCCTCACTGCGCGCAAAATTCCACGTCACCAGGAAGAAGATGAGCAGCAGAAAAACGATGTCGATCATCGGGGCGATCTGGAATCCCGACGCCTCCGGCTGAGCCCTGCCGCGAAAATTCATTCGTAACTCCGGTCCTCCCGCGGGCGAATCTGGCCCGGCTTGAAGTTCGATCCCATCAGCGCCATCAACTGCGTCGTCGCCGCCTCGAGGTCCGCGATGAGGCTCTGCACCCGGCCGCGGAAAAACGCATACGCCGCCATCGCCGGAATGCCGATGAGCAGGCCCGCCGCCGTGGTCACCAGCGCCTCGGCCACACCCGAAGCCAGCAGCATCGGGCGCGTGGTCGCAATGTCATTGGCCACCACGCTGAACGACTTGATCATTCCCAGCACGGTGCCGAAAAGGCCGAGCATCGGCGCGATGGTTCCAATGTCGGCGAGATAAACGATTTGCTGGTTCAGTTTGCTGGCCTGCCGCGTGCCTTCCGTTTCAGCAATTTCGCGGGCCTCGGCGATCGTGGCGCGCGGATTCTTCGTCAGAAAATCCACCGTCCGCCGCATCACGCGGGCCACCGCCTCGCCATGGCGGTTCGAAACGGCAAGCAATCCATAGTAGTCGCCCTTGCGAAGCAGCGCGTCGGCGGTCGTCATGTAACGCGCGCTCACGATCGCCCCGCGTCGAAGCGTGAAGAAATAAATCAGGATCAGCATCACCGCGATCACCGACAGCGCCGCGAGCGGAATCATCACGGGGCCGCCGGACATCAGGACCTGCCAGAGATCGGTTTCCCCGGAACCGACCGCACCGGTGGTCTCATCCTGAGCCATGGCCACCGGGGCTGACAGTATCAGGGCCGCAGCCCAAGGGAGAGTTTTCCTGAACATGATAAACCGCGCGTAGTGTAAACTCCCCCGGGTCCGGCGCAAGCCACACTTCCCCTACTAGACGGATGACCGCAGAATTTGTTCAGAGAATCTTTCAAGCCGCGGTCGTCGCCACAATCCTGCTCCCAACGGCCTGCCAGCGAACACCCGGGCCTCTTTCCCAAGGCGTCTATGTCTGGCAGCGAAATTTCAGCCCGGAAGTCGCGGAGGCGCTCGCCACGATCCCGTGCGACGAGCCCTGCCTGCTCTGGCGGGAAATGACCTTCCAGCCGTCCGGCGTCACCCGCACGCCCGTTGCACCCGATCTCCCATCGCTTGCCAGGAGCACAACCAAGGCCGGGTTCGCCATCCGCATTCCCTCCGCTCCCAATGGCCTCGGCTCCGATCCTTCCCACCTCGAAGCGGTATCCGGGGAGATCAATCGCATCCTTCAGGAAACCACGCAGGCGGGCATCGCCGTCACCGAAATCCAGATCGACTACGACTGCCCGACGCGGCTCCTCCCGGTTTACGCGAAATTTTTGGCCGACCTGTCCAAACGCCACGATTCGATCGTTCCCACCGCCCTGCCCGCATGGATCGGGCAACCGGGCTGGCGGGAGTTCGCTCGCGCGGCCTCCGGTTTCGTTCTCCAGCTTCATTCGCTGGAAGTCCCCGACCCTGCGGCGGGTGAAGCGCCCCTTTTCGATCCCGTCCCGGCGCGCGGGGCGATTGACCGCGCGGCGCGGGAAGGCGTGCCGTTTCGAATCGCCCTCCCCACCTACGAAAGCCTGGCCATTTTCGACGCGGAGGGACGGCTCGTGGCCATCGAATCCGAGGCAATCTCCCGCGACCTCCCTGCAAACGGCCGGGCCGTTCGGTGCTTCTCCGACCCTCTCGCGCTTGCCGCCTTCGTAAGCGAAATCCAGCGCGGCCATCCCGAAAATCTCCGCGGAATTTTCTGGTATCGCCTCCCGGTCGCGTCCGATCGCCGCAACTGGTCCGCCGCGACGCTGGCCGCAGTAATGGCCGGACGCCAGCCCACCGCGGCCATCGAAATCTCCCAAGAGCCCATGCCAAACGGCGCCGAGCGCATCGTCGCGACATCCTCGGGCGAAATGCCCGCAGAATTGCCGAGGAAAATTCGAATAGAAGATCGCGCCGATACGTTGTTGGCTTATGATGCATTGCCGCCTTACAAGGCGGAAATCCTGGCGGGCGCCTTGATCTTCTCACTCGATCAAAATTCCAGCCGGAGACTTCGCGACGGGGAGTCGAGAACGCTCGGCTGGATTCGTCGCAAGCCCGCCAGTCCCGCTCCATGAACCGCACGGCATCATGGTGCGCGATTCTCGGGGCCGCGTCGGTGGCGTCCCTCTTCGCATGCGGGCCGTTCTTTCCCGAGTCCGCGCTCATCGAGCCGCGCTATGCCCTCCTCCCGCCGCCATCGGGCTTTCACGAACAGGTAAGGAAAATCGATTTCCCCGCTTCGCCTCTTGTTCCCGCGGGGAAGGAATCCGACGCTTCGCAGCCTTCAATCGACGCGGAAATCGAGGAACTCGAAGGACTGCTCGCCGACCTCCCGGAGCCCCGGCGCAGCGATCTGCTGCGGGATTATCGAAATCTTCGATATGCGATGCTTTTGCAGGCCGATCCCGACAACAGGGGCAACAGCCTGCCGTGGGATGCGGGAAACCCTCAGGAGGGCGGGCGATTGCTCGCGGAAGCCCGAGAGGATCGATGGCCCGCGGACCTGCCGCCGGACGTCGTCGAGTATTTGCGCGGCGCGCTGGCCTTCATCGACGACGATCGCGCGAAAGCGCAGGCAATTTGGCAGGGTCTGCTCCAGTGGCCGGAGGAGCAGCGAAGGAACCGTTCCGTCTGGGCGGCATGGATGCTGGCCCGAATCGCGAAGGACACCTCCCTCGCCGAGGCGGAGCCGTGGTATCGCGAAACGATCCGGCTCTCTCAATCGGGATTTCCGGATCCCCTTCACCTCGGTCGATCCGCAGCGGGCTGGATCGCCCGCCATGCCCTCGACTCCGGCAACCGCCGGGACGCCATCATCATCTACGCGAATCAGGCCCTTGCCGGCGATCGCTTTGGCTACCCGTCCCTGCGACGCGCGATTCCCGAAATCGGGGAAAGCTCCGCGGAGGATCTCGACCGCTATGCGCGCGATCCGTTGATCCGCAAATTGATCACCGCATCGCTGATTCCCCGGGGCGAAATGGACTGGGATTTCCTGTCCGGCCGACAGATCGAGGAACCCGCGGCCGATGCCTGGCTCTCCGCGCTCGAGCAGGCCGGGATGCGGGCTTCCGGGGAAGCGGTCCAGGTTGCCTGGCTGGCATACAGCGCCGGGGAGTTTTCCACCGCCGAACGATGGCTGGCCCTCGCGCCATCCGATTCACCCGTCGCCAATTCGCTCCGTGGAAAGCTCGCCCTGCAGCGCGGCGACGTCGAAGCCGCCGACAAATACTTCGCCCGCTCGACCGCCGAGTCTCCGAAACCCGGCGACGAGCGCTACGGCATCTACGTGGATGGCGCAATCATCCCGGAGGGTGAGGTTGCCTCCATCCGGGTTCGCCGCGCACTGGCCGACGCGGCGATCACACGGCTTGCCCTCGGCGATTACCGCGCCTCCGCCCATCATTTGTTCGATGGCGGATATGAACAGGATACCGCTTACGTCGCCGAACGTTTGCTCTCGATCCGCGAACTCATGACTCTGCTGAATGACCTCCCGTCTGCGAACGGTGACGTCCACCAGTCCAAGGCCGCCTGGCTTCGGTTTCTTGCCGCGAGGCGACTCGCGCGAGAGGGCCGCGACGAGATGGCGGCGGCGTTGATGCCCGAAAAGCTCCGGCCGATCTACCATCGCTACCGGGAACTCCGGGCGAAGAACGACCCGGAATCGCTCTGGCAGGCCGCGCAGATTCATCGCGCCCTGGGCCTGGAACTTTTCGGCACGGAGGATTTTCCCGACCTCGCCTCGTGGGGCGGGAATTTCCCCACCGACGATCCGGCGGTTCGACGAAGCGAATTTCACCTCAATCCGGAAGCGCTTCCGGTCCCGCCGATTTCCATGAACGAGCTGTTTCGCGCGGCGCGGCATCGCGTGAAGCCCGCCAAACGCTTCCACTACCGCTACGTGGCCGCCGATCTCGCGTGGCAGGCCGCGATGAAGATGCCGCGCAACAGCGAGCGAACCGCCCGGGTTTTCGCACGCGCGGGCTCATGGCTGAAGGACCGCGACCCCGAAGCCGCCGATCGATTCTACAAGGCGATGATCTGGCGAAACTGGTCAACGCCGCTGGCGCGCGAGGCGGATGAACGTCGCTGGTTCCCGCCGCGGCAGTGGGACTACGATCCCTTCGCGGCAAACGGCCTGCCCGATCCGGGTTATCCGTTGCCCTGAGGCACTCCGATCTTCTCGAGGATCCGGTCCACGTTGACGTATTCGGAGACGAGCTGCTGAATGCGCCCGATCTTCTCGTCGTCGCCGGGGAGCGTTTTCACGGTCATCGAGTGAATGCGGCTCGCGATCGTGTAGCTGTCCATCGGCGACGCAATCACCGGCAGCGCCGCCTTCGCGACGAGATCCGCGACCGCTCCGCTCGGCTTCAGCGACTCGGAAAGCACGAGCCCCGAGAGGCTGCACTCCGCCACGCCGTCTCCGGGTGTCTGCGCCACGGAGATGGCCGCGAGAATGATGTCCTCCCGGTCGCCGGGAACGATCAACAGCGTGCGCTCCTCCAGACGTTCGAGCACATTCGCCGGCTGCATCGCGCCAATCATCACGGAGCCCGCACGGACGCGCAGGCCGTGGTGCCCGGCCAGCACCTCGCCGCGAATCACCGAGCAAATATCCACGAGCGTCGGCTCCGCGAGCATGCGCTCCTGCGGCATCACGCCGAGCAGCTCCAGCCCGAGGCGGCCGAAGCCCTTTTTCGCGAACTCCGAAATGTAATCAAACTTGCTCGGCAGCACCTTGTTCATCACGACGCCGATCACCTCGACGCCCTCGGCGTCGAACAGCGCGCGGTTTACCGCCGCCTCGTCGATGGGACGCCCGATGCCGCCCGGCGTCACGAGCAGCACCTTGCTGCAAAGAATCTTCGCCACGCGCGCATTCGACAGGTCGAACACCGAGCCGACTCCCGCGTGCCCGGTGCCCTCGATGATGGCAAATTGTTTCTCCCACGTCGCGCGGTCGAACGAATGCTGGATCCTCCGCACGAGCTGGTCGCTGTTCGACCGCTCGATGTAGCGCCGCGTGAAATCGGGCTCGACCGCGATCGGGCTCATGTCCTCGATCGGGATTTCCGTATGGAACGTGTCGCGGATCAGGACGCTGTCCTCGTCGATCCGCTTGCCCTCGACCTCGGTAAATCGCTGCCCCACGGGCTTGATGAAGCCGATGTGCCGGAACCGCTTGCGCAGCACGCCGTAGAGGCCGAGCGATGTCGTCGTCTTGCCGACATTCTGCTCGGTGGCGGCAACGAAAATGCGCGGCGTGGTCGTGTTCAACGCACGGCCCTAAAGTTGCGATTCCTCCTGCGGATACAGCTTGCGATATTCGATGGCCTGCAACCCCACGATGGCGGCCACCGCCGCGATCTCATCCGGATGCGAGCCGCGGGAAAGTTCCGCAGCGGGACGCGTGAGCCCGAGCAGGATCTGACCGTAAACACGCGCCTCGCCGAGATACTGCACGAGCTTCACGGCGATGTTGCCGGAGTTCAGGTCCGGGAAAATGAGGCAGTTCGCATGCCCCGCCACGAGGCCGCCGACCTTCTTGATCTTCGCCAGCTCGGGCAGCAGCGCCGTGTCGGCCTGCAGCTCGCCATCGACCTCCATCTCGACATTCAGCTTCGTCGCGAGCTCGCGGGCAATGACCGTCGCACCGGCGACCTTTTCCGTGGACGGCGTGACTGCGCTGCCCTTCGTGGAAAAACTCAGCAGCGCCACGCGCGGGCGCTGGCCAAACACCTGCCGCGCGAGCATTCCGGTCTGCACGGCGATCGATCCCAGCTGCTGCATCGTCGGCTCCGGCACGACGCCGCAATCGCTGAAAAACAACACGCCGTTCTCGCCAAACGTCGGCTTTGGCATCTCGACGATCACCGCGCTCGCGATGACATCCGCGTGATCGAACCGCTTCACGAGCTGCAGCAGCGGGCGCAGAAGCGACCCGCCGTAGGAACTCACGCCGCCGACGAGTCCATCGACGAGCCCGTATTGAAGCATCATCGCGGCGAAGTAATTGCGGTTCACCATCACCGCCCGCGAGTCGCGCACGCCCATTTTCTTGTAGCGGTCGAGCCGCTCGAGGCGCTGGCAGAAAATCGGAAGGTCCGAGGAGGTCTCGGGGTTGATGATCGCAACGTGGTCGAGCGAGACCTTCTCCGCCTGGGCGACGCGTTCGATCACTTCGCGCTGGCCGAGCAGGACGGGCACGCCGAGCTGCCGGTCGTAGAACGTCTGCGCCGCGCGCACGACCCGGGGATCATCACCCTCGGGAAAGACAATTCGCTTCGGGTGGCGCTTGAGTTTCTCGTAGACCGAGTCGATGAACTTCATGGGATTGAACTCCGTCCGAGCGTGGAAGAGAATCCGCGGCAGAACAAGCAGAACATGATCCTACGCGCCGGCGCCCGCTCCATCTCCTTTCCGCGCCGTCCGTTGGTGATGGGCATTCTCAACATCAACGAGGATTCCTTTTGCAGTGATGGATCGCTCGATCCCGCCTGGGCGGTCGCACAAACAAGGCGTTTGATTGCCGAGGGCGCGGACATCATCGACGTGGGCGCCGAAAGCGCGCGCACGAATCGCAAGGCGATTTCCGAGGACGAGGAAATCCGCCGTCTGCGGCCGCTGCTCCGCGAGTTCGCGAGGATTGCCGCCGATTCCGGGCCCGCCGACGACGAGCAGATCTTCCCGCCCCTGCTCTCGATCAACACGTGGCGGCCGAAGGTCGCGGAGGAGGCATTGTCCATCGCCGGCGACCTGTTGAACGACATGAGCGGGCTGACGGATTCGCAGAACGCCGAAATCTGCGCGCGCGCCGGCGCGGCGCTGCTCATCATGCACACGCTCGGCGAGCCGAAAGTCCCGCATACGCACGTCCGGTGGGAGAACCTGATGGAACAAATGCGCGCCTTCTTCGTGGAGCGAATGGACATCGCCATCTCCGCCGGCCTCGACCGTGACGCGCTCGTGCTGGACCCCGGCCTCGACTTCGCCAAGCAGACCGCCGACAGTCTGCAGGTCCTTCGCGAGCTCGACCATCTCACTTCGCTCGGCCGTCCGCTGCTCGTCCCCGTCTCCCGAAAAGGTTTCATCGGCGAAACGCTCGACCTGCCCGATCCCCACGATCGCGATGCCGGCACCGTCGCCGCAATCGCCGCCGCCGTCGAGAAAGGCGCGTCCATTGTTCGCGTTCACCATGTTCGCGCGGCCCGGCAGGCCATCCTCGCGCTCATCCACGTCCTCGCGGCATGAACATCGCCATCCTGGCATCGCGCATTCTGCTCGCCGCGCTCTTCCTCTACGCGGGAGCCGTCAAAGCCGGCGCGAGCGAAGGGTTCGCCACCACCATCGCGCAGTTCTCCATTTTGCCGCCGCCGCTTGTGATGATCTTTGCCCGGGTCCTTCCATGGCTGGAAATCGCCGCCGGCATTCTTCTCCTGATTCCCCGCACGGCGCGATTCGGCGCGGCTTTGACCGCGTGCCTTCTGCTCGTGTTCTCCGGCGCCATCGGCTGGGCGCTGTCCCAGGGCCTGATCGTCGACTGCGGATGTTTCGGCGAGGACGTGCCGCCCTCGCGGGAACGAATGGTCGCTACGCTGCTGCGCGACCTGTTACTTCTGGGTCTGACGGCGGGAGTGGCATCTCGACGGTTGCGTTCTTCGCAGCCGTGCACTCCGGGCAGCACCCGAAAAACTCCAGGGAATGGTGGAGATTCGTGAAGCCATACTCCTTCTCGATCCTCCGCTCCGCCTCCTCGACCGGGCACGCCGATTTCAACACGACGACCTTCCCGCACTGCGTGCATACAAGGTGATCGTAATGCTCGCCCGGGTTCGTCAGCTCGTAATAGCTGCACGAGCGCTTGAGATTGACCTTGTGCACAATGTTCAGCCCTTCGAGCAGAATCATCATGCGGAAAACCGTCGCGTAATCCGGGAGCACTCCCCCCTCCGCAAGAGCCTCCTGCTGGATCTCCACCAGGGAGAGCGGGCGGGTTGCCTTGAAGAGAGCCAGCATGATTCCACGCCGGCTTTTGGTGATACGCATCCCCTGGTTGCGAAGCATGGACAGGATGCCATCCACGCTGAAATCAAAGGTAGGGTTTGTCACGTAATGAGGGGTTAAGGTCTCATTAGCACTCATCCGAAGACGGTCAAGCAAATTATCAGGGATTTCCCCGATACCGTTTGCAATATCAGGAGGCGCGAACCGGCACTCCCTGCGCCCGGAGAAACGCCTTTGCCTCGCCCACCGTGTGGTCTCCGAAGTGGAAAATACTGGCTGCGAGGACCGCGTCGGCCTTTCCGGCGGACAGCACATCGGCCAGATGCTGCAGCGATCCGGCTCCTCCACTTGCAATAACAGGGATGTTCACCGCGTCGCTCACGGCGGCGGTCAACTCGATGTCGTAGCCCGCGCAGGTGCCGTCCGCATCCATGCTCGTGAGAAGAATTTCGCCCGCTCCGAGTTCGGCGACCCGCTTTGCCCATTCCACCGCGTCGAGTTCGGTGGGACGCCGCCCGCCGTGTGTATACACGGTCCAGCCACCGGCCGGGTTTCGCTTCGCATCGATCGCGACAACGACACATTGCGAGCCAAATGCCTCCGCTCCCTGCCGCACCAGGTCCGGTTCGTGGATGGCCGCGGTGTTCACGCTCACCTTGTCCGCACCCGAGAGAAGCATCGTGCGCATGTCATCGACGGTCCGGATCCCCCCGCCAACCGTCAGTGGCATGAAGCATTGTTCCGCCGTGCGCGCCACCACATCGACCATCGTCGCGCGTCCGTCGCTGGAGGCGGTGATATCCAGAAACACCAGCTCGTCCGCGCCCTGCGCGTCGTAGGCCTTTGCGCACTCGACCGGATCCCCCGCGTCGCGAAGGTTCAAAAATTTCGTGCCCTTCACGACACGTCCTTCGGTAACATCGAGGCAGGGAATGATGCGTTTCGCGAGCATGGAACGGGGAACATGCGACGAGATCGGGGGAAAACCAGTCTAAAATAGTTGCGCTGGCATACTTCTTCCTTACCCTGCCCGAGCTCTTTCAAGTGATGATCCAATGATTCGCCTGTCCGCCAGACTTCTCAGCACGCTCGCGGTTGCCGCGCTGACGCTTGCAGGGCTGGTGAGTTGCGAAGTTTTCGGCCCGCTCGGGTCGGGACCGTTCGACACGGTCGTCGTCGACGCCGGGCACGGAGGCCATGCAAACGGCGCGCGCGCCTATCGCGGCGCCTACGAAAAGACCGTCGCGCTGGACACCGCGATGCGCCTGGCAAAGAACCTTCGCTCGCGAGGCTTCCGCGTCATCGTCACCCGCGACAGCGACCGCTTCGTGAGTCTCGACCAGCGCGTCGCCATTTCCAATCGCACGCGCGGCTGCATCTTCGTGAGCGTGCATTACAACTGGTCGCCGTCGCGCTCGCCGCGCGGCATCGAGACCTATTACTACTCCGATCGCTCCGCGCTCCTCGCCCGGAACATCCAGTCCGAGTTGCTCGAGGCCTACAGCACCGTCAATCGGGGCGTGAAGCGGCGCGGGTTCTACGTGCTTCGCAAGAACGCCCGTCCCGCCGTGCTCGTGGAATGCGGCTTCGTTTCGAATCCGTCCGACAACGAGGTCATCCAGAGCGCGAGAGGCCGTCAGCGCATTGCGGATGCGATTGCCCGCGGCATTGTCGACACGCACCGGGGCCGCCGACCGTAGGTAGCTCATTGCAAGATCCGGCGCATGTCGTCGGGCATGGGCGATTCCCAGCGATACCGCTCCCCTTCGAAGTCGAGTTCCAGCACCGTCGAATGAAGGGCATGCCGTGGCAGCAACAGGCGCCTCTCCATTTCGGGCGTCCAGCCGTGGTCGATGAAATCGAGGTAAAATTGCTCGTCCGGTCCGTAGAGCTTGTCGCCCGCCACCGGAAAGCCCGCGTGCGAGAGATGCACGCGGATTTGATGCGTGCGCCCCGTGATCGGCCACGCGCGGACCACCGCCAGTCGCAGGCCATCCGCCCGCTCGACCCGTTTCTCCACGCGGAAGCGCGTGCACGACGCCGCACCACCGGGACGCACCGCCCGCTTCAGCCAGATCCGCGATTCCTCCACCTCGCCGAGCCGGAGAATCGGCGCGTCGATTTCGAACGAATCCTCCTCCGGCCAGCCCGTCACCACCGCGAGGTATTCCTTTTGCACCCCGCCCCGCTCCATCGCCTTCGCGCACGCGCGGGCCGCATGCCGCGTCTTGCAAACGAGCACCACGCCGCTCGTCTCGCGGTCGAGGCGGTTGATCAGCGAAACCTGCCCGCCATTGACGACCTCGAACGCCAGCAGCTCCCGCAGCCCGTCCCACAACGTCGGCGGCCCGCCCGGCTTGCTCGGATGCACGAGCAACCCCGCCGGCTTGTCGATCGCGAGCAACTCCGGCGTCTCGCCCAGCACGGTGAATTCGACCTCGCGATACGTCATCGTCGCACCATGCTAAATTCCGGCGCGCCTCACGCAAAGGCCGCAGCCATCGCGGGAGGATCCCCGACGCGACCTTGATGCGCGGGATCAGCCCTGCCGGCGACGCCAGCTCCACGCGGCGAAAGCCGTCGCGCCCAGTCCCAGCAGGATCGTCGTCGAAGGCTCCGGCACCGCATTCACGCCGCCGATGCTCCAGAGGAACGTGGCATCCTCGAACGCCTCGGTCCCGTTGAGCGGACCCGGCTGCAGGCCGATGAACGGGTCGCTGCCCATCGAGGTCGCCGCCCACAAATCCTGCGAGGGATACAGGTAGGCCGGCGTCTGCTCCATGGCGGCGAGCAACTCTAGAAAGTAGGGATTCACCAGCGTGCCATTCTCGGCGTAGCCCTGCATCAACTCGACGGCGTCGGTGCCGGTGAGGTAGCCGGCCCGCCCGCCTGCCACCGCCGCGCCGTTCACGAAGATCTCGAAGTTGTATTGGTCCTGCCCGGCCACCCACGGCACATAGCCGGTCCAGGAAGGCAGCGCCGTGTTGTTCACGAAGTCGGGGTGGTGAATCACCCCGGAAGCGATCGCGTTATACAACGCGTAGAAGAGATTGTTCTGGCCGTTCCCGCCGAGGTTGGAAACCCACGACGGCGTGGTGACGAGGTTGTTCGCACTGGAGGTCCAGATCGCATCGAGCAACCCGTCGGACTGCGTGAGGCTGTAGGTGGCGCCGTTCGCGTTCCAGAGCTGCTCATACGCCGCGCCTATGCCGGTCCCGCCGTAAACGGTGAAATCCGTGAGCGTCATCGTGAATTCCCCGCCGGAGTTTGAGAAATTGACATAGGCGGACCACATGTTCCCTCCGGTGCTGCCGTCGGGCGACGTCACGTCCGAAATGGACGCCACGCGAAAGCCCGCGCTCGTCCAATTCGGACCGGTCGCCGGCGTCCCCGCCTCCCACGTCGGCGACGCGGCGGCCTGCGTGGCCACGGCATCGAGCGCGTTGGTGAAGCTCGTGATCGTATCTGACTGAATCGCCGGGCCGACCGCGGAGTTGTTCGTGATCCAGCGAACGGGCGTGGAGGTGGTGCCCGGGTAGGACAACGTTTGCGAGAAACCTCCGCTGGTTCCGAGCCACGCATAGTTTGCGGCATGCTGGCCGGTCAGATAGCTGCTCAGATTGCTCGAAATGGTCGCCGAGGAAACGCCGCTCTTCACGCCGTAGGTGACCGAGGTCCCCGGCGTGACGATTTGCATCTGCGTCGCGAAGTCCCAGCTGTCGATCCAGCTCAGGTCAAAGGTGCCCGGAACCCCGCCCGTGAAGCTCCACTCGAAATAGCTGTTCGGCGCGGTGCTCAGCGAACTCTGCGTGGGTGGGACGCCGCCCGGGCTGAGCACGGCATACATGCGGCTGCCTCCGCTATTATAGAGGCGCATTTTGCCGCCGACGATCTGGCTGAGCGAAATTGCCGTGCCGTAGTTTCCTCCCGAGCCGTTGCCGGTCACCCAGTCGCTGCCATTCCAGTAATCGAATTGAAAGTTGGTGAGCAGCCAGATGTCGGAGTCCTGCGGCGTCGCTCCGTAATATTCCCCGGGTCCAAAGGCATTGAGGACCGTCAGATCATAGGTCGTCTGCGCGTGACTCCGGCCCATTGCACAAAGCGCCACCGCGACCGGCAGCACCCACCACCGCGCCGCCCGGCTGCAAAGCCTCCTTGCGGGCCCCTCCTTCCGCTTCCTCGTGCCTTCCCCGAAACGAATCGTCGACTCTTCTTTCATTCCCATTTTCTGTTCAGTTTTCCTTGAGTTGGCCGACGGCGTCGGGCTCCCGGCAGCCTTAGTCGCGCCCTCGCTGGCAAGCGAGCTAAAAGTCGGGCCCGGAACTCCACGTCACTCCCCTCGCGCGCCGGCCCCGGGCGACCGGAGACACCGGCAAAGATCGCTTCCCAAGCCACCCCCTCAATGCTAGTCGTGACACACCAGCTTTTCCGGTCGCGGCGATGGCGCCACGGCGGATTTGGCTGCTCGACGGCAAGATTTACCCATGGCGGAACCCACCAAGCCCAGTTGCAAAAGCGAGATTCTCGCGAAGTTCAAGCTCTTCGGCGGCTTCAAGGAGGAGGAACTCGATACCCTCCTGAGCCTCTCCGACTGCAAGGTCTATCAAGCGGGGGAAACGATCGTCACCGAGGGGGAGACCGGCCTGTGCATGTATGTGATCCTGCGCGGAAGCGTGCGGGTTTACAGTCATGCCGGCGACAACGAGGTCGAGCTGGCGCAACTCCACGCCGGCGACTTCTTTGGCGAACTGGCACTGGTGGATGACGGCCCGCGCTCGGCCACGGTCGTCGCCCTCGAGGAGACCCACGCCCTGCGGATCACCCGTATGGTCGTGGGCGTGCTCGCGGGCGTCCAGCCCTCCGCGGCCATCCATTTGCTGGCGGCCATCGGGCGTTCCCTCGTGAATCGCCTCCGCGCCGGCAATCAAAAATATCTGGACCTTATCCTCCTCGGTCACAAAGAATCCGCCCCTTCCGCGTCCTGACCCGGGCGCGCCGTATCAGCAAGGATGGATAAACAACGCACCCTGGCCTCCAGCGCCAGTCTCACAGGCAGTTCGCTTCATACCGGAGAGGACGTCACACTCACGATTCACCCCGCGCCCGCCGGGCACGGCTTCAAGTTTCGTCGGGTCGACCTGCCCGATGAGCCCACCATCGATGCCCACGTCTCCAACGTAAAGACCGTCGAGCGCGCCACGACGATCGTTCAGGGCAACGCGAAGATTCACACGGTCGAGCACGTCATTTCCGCGCTCGCCGGCATGGGCGTCGACAACGCGATCATCGAGATGAACGCAAACGAGCCGCCGATCGGCGACGGCAGCGCGAAGGCCTACGTCGAGATGATCCAGCAGGCCGGCATCGTCGAGCAGGAGGCCCCGCGTGCCGTCTTCGAGCCGATCGAGCCGATCCACGTCGAGGTCAACAGCTCGATTCTCACGATTTTCCCGGACGACAAACTCCGCGTTTCCTGCACGCAGGTCGGCCCCGAAGGCCGCTTCACGCAGTTCCTCAGCCTCGAGATCACGCCCGAGGTTTACGAAAAGGAAATCGCCCCGGCGCGCACCTTCGTCTTCTACGAGGACGTGAAACCGCTCATGGACAAGGGCCTCATCCGCGGCGGCAGCCTGGAAAACGCCATCGTCGCGCGCGGCGACTCGGTTCTCAGCAAGGAGCCGCTGCGCTTCCCCGATGAGTTCGTCCGCCACAAGATTCTCGACATCATTGGCGATCTCGCCCTCACCGGCCGCCCGCTCCGCGGCCACATCGTCGCCGTCAAGCCCGGCCACGGCCCGAATGCCGCACTCGCCCGCGCGATTGTCAAGCGCAGCTCCGAGCTCGCCGCCATGGCGCCACGCCCGTTGGTCGCCGGCGCCGCCGCGCTCGACGTGAACCAGATCATGTCGATCCTCCCGCACCGCTATCCGTTCCTGCTCGTCGACCGCGTCGTCGAGATCGAGGAAACGCGCGCGGTCGGGGTCAAATCCGTCACGATCAACGAGCCGTATTTCCAGGGCCACTTCCCCGGCCACCCGGTCATGCCCGGCGTGCTCCAGGTCGAGGCGATGGCGCAGGTCGCGAGCCTCGTGATGATGCGCCGCACGGCCAACGAAGGAAAGGTCGGCTACTTCATGAGCGCCGACGAGGTGAAGTTCCGCAAGCCGGTCGTGCCCGGCGACACGCTCTTCATCCACGTGGACATGCTCAGCATGAAGACCCGCCTCGGAAAGGCCGCTTGCAAATGCCTCGTCAACAACGAGGTCGTCAGCGAAGGCGTTCTTCTCTTCGGGATCGTGGACAAATAACCCATGGCGGAAATCCATCCGACAGCGGTCATCGATCCTTCCGCGCAAATCGGCGATGGCACCACCATCGGCGCGTATTGCGTGATCGGTCCCGATGTCGTGATCGGCGCCAACTGCACGATCCATCCGCACGTTACGATCGTCGGCCCCACGAAGATCGGCGACGGCAACACCTTCTTTCCCTACGGATCCATCGGCCAGCGGTCGCAGGATCTCAAATACAAGGGCGAGCCGACCTATCTCGAAATCGGCGACCGCAACAGCTTCCGCGAGTTCGTCACGATCAATCGCGGCACCGCCCCCGGTTCGAAGACGATCATCGGCAACGACGGCAACTTCCTCGCCTATTCACACATTGCGCACGATTGCGTGGTGGGGAACCACGTCATTTTCTCGAACAATGGCACCCTCGCAGGCCACGTGATCGTCGAGGATCACGTCGTCATCGGCGGTCTCTGCGGCGTCCACCAGTTCTGCCGCATCGGGCAGCACGCGATCACCGGCGGCTGCACAAAGATCGTTCAGGACGTCCCGCCATTCATGATCGCCGACGGCAACCCCGCCGAGGTCCGCGGGGTGAATCAGGTCGGCATGGAACGCCGCGGTTTCGAGCACGAAACGATCCGCTCGTTGCGCGAAGCGTATCGAATCATCTACCGCAGCAACTTGAATACAAAGCAGGCGGTGGAAGCCATTCGTGCGCAACTCCCTGCAAATCCGCAGATTATCGCGCTGCTCGAATTCATCGAATCAAGCAAGCGAGGCATCATCCGCTGATACGTTTGCGTCGGTTGTCCACAACCGGACCCGCCGATACGATCCGGTTTTTCGTGATGTTTCGGTTTTTTCTTTGCCTGTTTCTGCTTACAGCTGCGGGCCTTCGAGCAAACAGCACTCCCTCCCTCGCAGACCTGGTCGACCCCATGATCGGCGCGGCGGGGACAGGTTCCTGCCCTCCGGGCCCCGTGTTGCCGCATGCCTCCATTTACCCCAGTCCCGATACGTATGGCCGCTCGGCATCCGGCTATATCCACGGGCAGGATTTTGTCGGTTTTTCGCAACTCCACGCGCAGGGCGCGGGCAGCAGCGCGGTCTCGTTCGGCAATTTCCTGATCTCCCCGCAGATTGGCCCGGGCCACCGCGAGGAGGACCACCGCTCGCCCGTGGTCGACATGGTGGCAAAGATCTACTCCTGGCGCGGGCGGCTCGACCGGTGGGGCATCGACTGCACCCTCGTGCCGGCGGCACGCTCCGCCATCTATGAATTCGTCTTCCCGCCCTCCGACGACGCCCGCATCTACTTCGACGTCGCCCGCAAGCTCGGCAAACGCGACGGCATGGTCTCCGGCTCGGTGAGCATCGATCCCGCGAAGGGCACGATCAGCGGTGGCGGCACCTTCGACGGCAACTGGAATCCGCACCCCTACGATGTCTTCTTCTATGCGCAGGTGAGCGCGCGCCCCACCGCCGCCGGCACCTGGGTGGACGACAACGACTCCCCCGGCCGCATGAAGATCAACTCGTCCTCGCGCAAGCCCCTTGGCGGCTGGATGCAGTTCGACACGACAAAGCAGCAGGCCATCCGCGTGAAGATCGCCGTTTCGTTCACCTCGGTGGAAAAGGCGCGGGAGTTTCTCGAGAAGGAAATCCCGGCGTGGGATATGGAGGGCCTAGAAAAGCGCGTGAAGGCGCATTGGGATCAGACGCTCTCCGTCGTGCACGCGCCCGGTATCAACCCCGAGGAAGGCCGCAAGCTCTACACCGCTCTCTTCCACAGCCTCGTCCAGCCGCGCAACCGCACCGGCGACGCGAAGGGCTGGCCCGCCGACGCCGCGTTCTGGGACGACCACTACACGACGTGGGACACCTGGCTCACCCTCTTCCCGCTCCTCGCGATCATCAAGCCCGACACCCTCGCGTCGGTCGTCAATTCCTACGCCGAGCGCTTCGCCCGCAACGGCCGCGTGGAAACGGCCTTCATCCAGGGCAAGGACTTCCAGGTCGGCCAGGGCGGCGACGAGGTCGATCTCGTAATCGGCGACGCGTTCGTGAAGAAGATTCCCGGCATTGATTGGAAGCCCGTGTGGAAACTCCTCAAGGCCCACGCCGACCGCCGCACCGCCGATTACCGCCGGCTTGGCTATCATCCCTCCGACGGCGATCGCGAAGGCTACGACAGCCGCATGCAGTCCGGCTCCACCACCCTCGCCTTTGCGTATCAGGACTGGGTCGTCGCGCAGGTCGCCGAGGCCCTCGGCTACCGGGCCGACGCCGAGAAACTGCGCAAGCGCTCCGAAAACTGGCGCAACGTCTGGAACGACAACGCCGAGGGCGACGGCTTCACCGGCTTCGTGCGCGCGCGGGCCCGCAATGGAGAATTCAGCGACGCTCCGGTCACGGCCTCCGACGGCTTCTATCAGGGCACCGGCTGGAACTACTCGCTCAACGTCCCGCACGAGCGCGATGCCATGATCGAGAAAATGGGCGGGCGCGAGAAATTCCTCGAGCGCCTCGAGTTTGCCTACAACCAGCGCAGCAACGCCTACATCGACTTCACGAACGAGGTCTGCTTCCAGGCGACGTGGCTCTTTGCCCACGCCGGCCGGCCCGACCGCACGTCCTACTGGGCAAACGAACTCCGCAATCTCTTCGGCGAGTATTCCTTCCCCGGCGATGAGGACTCCGGCGCCATGTCGTCGCTCTATTTCTTCCTCACCGCCGGCTTCTTCCCGGTCGCCGGGCAGGATTTCTACTACCTCCACGGCCCCCGCGTGCCCCGGCTCGAGTTTCGTCAGCCGAACGGGAAGACGTTCACCATCACGGCCGAGAACGCCGGCGGGGAAAACATCTACGTCCAATCCGCGACGCTCAATGGCCAGCCGCTCAACTCGCCGGTGATCCGGCACAGCGACATCCTCGCCGGCGGCACGCTCGCGTTTGTGATGGGCCCGACCCCCTCCGATTGGGGCCAGGCCGGCAAATCCGAGCTATATTCCGGCCAGGCTTCCCCGTAAGGTCGCCGCGCCCCCGGCCAAAGGCCGGAGCCCCATTTTCCCCATGCAGTTCCGACACGTTCTCCTCGCCTGTCTTTCGATCGCCGTCGTCCATGCCCAGGGCGCGACCCTGCGCCATCGCTACCCGCTCGACGGGAATGGCAACGACATCGTCAGCACGGCGGATCTCTCCGTGCGAGGCAACGGGGTCACCTTCCCCGGCAGCGGCGGCGCCATCGGCGGATATGTGCAGCTCGCCGGCTCGAATGACTACCTCCTCGCCAGCCTCGACGAAGGCAGCACGCTCTCGATCCTCGGTGACTACTCCACATTCCGTCCGTTCAGCGTTTCGTTCTGGGTGAAGCAAACCCCGGAGCAGGCCGACGCCGCCACGCAGGCCGTGTTCGGCATGACCACCGACTCGACGGACCCCTCGACCTACAACACCGGCTTCGAAGTCATCACCCGCGAAAACGGGCAGGGCATCGGCCTCCGCGTCCGCGCCCGCAATGCCGGCGCCAACGACAACGCCGGCGAAATCAACACCGGCATCGACGTCAGCGATGGCGAGTGGCACCACGTCGCGGTCGCCTACGATCAGGACATCCGGCGCGTTTACGTCGACGGCGTCTTCCGGGGCAGCAACAGCGTTTCCGTCCCGATCCTCACGAATCCCATCCGCTACTTCGCGCTCGGCGCCTTCCTCCGCGCCGGACAGGAACTCGACGACTTCAAGGGCGCGATCGACGACGTGCAGATCTACGAAGGCCTCCTCTCCGAGGCGCAGGCGAAGTCCCTCTACGAGACCCCCGGCAGCACCGTCGATGGCGAGTCGCCGGAGCCCGAGATTCCCCTCGCCGATGTCGTCGATCCCATGATCGGCGCCGCCGATACCGGCTCCTGCCCTCCCGGCCCCGCGCTCCCTCACGCATCGATCCTTCCCAGCCCCGACACAAACTCGCCCCTCTCCTCCGGCTACCGCCACGGCAACGACGTCGTCGGCTTCTCCCAGCTCCATCCGCAGGGTGCGGGCAGCAGCACGCTGTCCTACGGAAACTTCCTCATCGCCCCGAAGATCGGCTCCGGCTACAACGAGACCAGCCACCGCTCGCCCATTTCCGGCATCCAGGCCCGCCCGTATTCCTTCCGCGGCCGCCTCACGAAGTGGGCGATCGACTGCACGGTCGTCCCCTCCCGGCGCTCCGCCATCTACCAGTTCGACTTCCCCGCCTCGAACGACTCACGCATCTACCTCGACGTCGCCCGCAAGCTCGGCCGCAGCGACGGAATGACCAGCGGCACTGTCACCATCGATCCCGTCAATGGCACCATCAGCGGCGGCGGCACCTTCGACGGCAACTGGAACCCCGCGCCCTACGAGGTCTTCTTCTACGCGAAGATCGACCGCACGCCCACCGTCGCCGGCACCTGGGTCGGCACCACGGAGAGCGCCGGCGTTTACTCCGCCAGCATCTCCACCCGCCAGCGCCTCGGCGCCTGGATGCGCTTCGACACCACGACGGACCGCACCGTCCGCATGAAGATCGCCGTGTCGTTCGACTCCGTCGAAAAGGCCCGCCAGTATCTCGAAGCCGAGATTCCCGGCTGGGACATCGGCGGGCTCGAGCAGGCCGCGAAGGAGGAATGGAACCGCGTGCTCTCCGTCGTGCAGGCACCCGGAATCAGCGCCGAGGAAGGCCGCAAACTCTACACCGCCCTCTTTCACAGCCTCATCCAGCCGCGCAACCGCACCGGCGACCCCGCCGGCTGGCCCGGGGACGCCCCGTTCTGGGACGACCACTACACGAACTGGGACACCTGGCTCACCCTCTTCCCGCTTCTCGGCATCCTCCAGCCCGAGACCATGGCCTCCGTCGTGAATTCCTACGGCGAGCGCTTCGCCCGCAACGGCCGCGCCGAGACCGCCTTCATCCAGGGCAAGGACTTCCAGGTCGGCCAGGGCGGCGACGAGGGCGACCTCGTCATTGCCGACGCATGGGCGAAACAAATCCCCGGCATCGACTGGGAAAAGGTCTGGCCGCTCCTCGAGTTCAACGCAAACCGCCGCACGTCCGACTACCGAGACCTCGGCTTCGTCTCCTCCGACGGCAACCGCAACGGCTACGACTCCCGCATGCGCTCCGGTTCCTCCACCCTCGCCTTCGCCTACGAGGACTGGACCACCGCGCAGATCGCCGCCGGCCTAGGCCACACGGAGTTTGCCGCCCAGCTCCTTGCCCGCTCCGGCAACTGGCGCAACGTCTGGGACGACTCCGCCACCAGCAACGGCTTCACCGGCTTCGTGCGCGCCCGCGCCCGCAATGGCGACTTCAGCACCTCCTCGCTCACCAGCTCGAACGACTTCTACCAGGGCACCTCGTGGAACTACTCGCTCAACGTCCCGCACGAGCGCGATGCCATGATCGAGAAAATGGGCGGCCGCGCCCGCTTCCTGCAGCGGCTCGACTTCGCCTTCCGGCAAAACAGCACCGCCTACATCGACTACACGAACGAAGTCTGCTTCCAGTCCACGTGGCTCTTCGCCCACGCCGGCAGACCGTTCCTCACCTCGTATTGGGCCGACCGCCTGCGCAAAAACTTCGGTCCGTATTCCTTCCCCGGTGACGAGGACTCCGGCGCCATGTCGTCGCTCTATTTCTTCACCACCGCCGGCTTCTTCCCCATCGCCGGGCAGGACTTCTACTACCTCCACGGGCCGCGCATCCCGCGCCTCGAGTTCCACCAGTCGAACGGCAACACCTTCATCATCACCGCCGAAAACGCCGGCGGCGACAACATCTACATCCAGTCCGTCACCCTCAACGGCCAGCCGCTTCACGAGCCGGTCATCCGCCACTCCGACATCGTCGCCGGCGGGGTGCTCGCCTTTGTCATGGGCCCCACACCCACGCTCTGGGGCACCGGCACCGACTTCACGCCCGATCCTCGCGAGCTCGTCCTGCCCGTAAAAGGCACGTGGCTCCCCGGCCTCGGCTCGCCCGAAATCACGAATCCCACCACCGACGCGCCCTCCTGGACCGTTGCCCCCTCCGGCACCGCGATCTACTCGCCTGTCACGAAGGTCACCCTCGAGCAGCCCGGCGACGCCGTCACCCTCACCGCCACGCTCCACCTCGCCGGCGACATCGCCGCGGTGGAAAATCCCTCCACCGGCATCGCATGGGGCCTCTTCGAGGGCGGCACCGGCACCACCGACTGGCCCGGCTACCTCGCCGCCACCGATACGAACGGCTCCGGCGCCCAATCCTTCTGGCGAAAAACCTCCGACGCGCCCTTCCACTCCGCCGCCGGCACCGCCCTCTCCACCTGCTCCCTCGTCCCGCCCCACATCACCGGCCCCTGCCGGCTCACCCTCACCCTGCGCCGCACCGCCAGCGGCGGTCTCGACTTCTTCGCCTCCCTCGTCCGCGAAAACGACGGCGCCCTCATCTCCTCCTTCACCGGCTCCGACCCCACCCCCGCCACGTTCACCTTCGACCGCGTCGGCATCCGCATCGGCGGCTCACTCCACGCCACCTCCGCCGCCCTCGCCGGCTGCACCGTCCTCGCCACCCGCACCGACTACGACGGCCGCGACCTCTTCATCCCCGAGGACGCCTCCTTCCTCCTCGGCGACGAAACCAAAACCCTCCGCAACCTCGTCAACCACGGCCTCCTCCAGATCAACGGCGGCAAACTCACCGTCAACGGCACCATCACCAACACCGGCACCATCCGCGTGAAACGCGGCGGCAAACTCGACGTCCAGGAAGGTATCCAGAACGAAGGCACCCTCGACACCATCAGCTCCCCCGGCGGCGTCACCGGACCGCTCGAAAACACCGGCACCCTTCTCGGCCGCGACGCCCTCCGCCTCGACATCGGCGTCACCGGCGACGACAACCTCACCCTCACCTTCCCCGCCTACGAAGGCCACGACTACGCCCTCCAGATCGACGAAAGCCGACGCCTTGAGGGCCCCTGGACCAATCTCGGCGCCCTCATCCCCGGCACCGGCGACGCCTACGAAATCCACATCCCCGGCGGCGCCACCGCCGACGCCGCCTTCTACCGCATCGTCCCCGATCCGTAAGAAAGCGGCCCCCGCCACCTCTCGCCTCTCGCCTCTCGCCTCTCGCCTCTCGCCTCTCGCCTCTTGTCCCTCGACACTCGTCGCTGGGTCCCTCGCCCCCCCCCTCCGGCTTCGCGCCTCCGCTGTAGCAGCGCCGCTCCGCGGCGCTCACCAACCCTCGATTGCCTGCCCTACGGCAGGCTGTCTCCGCTTCGCTCCGGCTCTCGTCTCTCGACCCTCGACCCCGCAAAAGGCAACAGCCACTCCGCCTCCGCTGTAGCAGCGCCGCTCCGCGGCGCTCCCCACCGCTCTCGCCTCTCGCCGCTCGCCCCCTGTTCCCTTGCGCCTCTTTGCGGCCCCCTCTCGACGCTCGCCTCTCGCCGCTCGCCCCCTGTTCCCTTGCGCCTCTTTGCGA
>CALLUD010000019.1 GCA_938011325.1 uncultured Spartobacteria bacterium | reverse complement strand
TCGCAAAGAGGCGCAAGGGAACAGGGGGCGAGCGGCGAGAGGCGAGCGTCGAGAGCGGTGGGGGAGCGCCGCGGAGCGGCGCTGCTACAGCGGAGGCGGAGTGGCTGTTGCCTTTTGCGGGGTCGAGGGTCGAGAGACGAGAGCCGGAGCGAAGCGGAGACAGCCTGCCGTAGGGCAGGCAATCGAGGGTTGGTGAGCGCCGCGGAGCGGCGCTGCTACAGCGGAGGCGCGAAGCCGGAGGGGGGGCGAGGGACCCAGCGACGAGCGTCGAGGGTGGAGCGCCGCAGAGCGGCGCTGCTACAGCGGGGCGAGAGCCGGAGGGGAGTCGGGCGACGAGGGGCCAGTGTCGAGGGTGGTGACCGCGGAGCGGTGCTGCTACAGAGGTCGATGCCATTTGACGGCCATGTCCGCTGGCAACGAGTTCTTCCCTTTTGCCGGTCATTTGGGCGAAGGGGCGAGGGACCTTGGACGTTGAGAAGGGAAGGGAAGCCGTGCGGGCGCCGGAGCGGTTCCCCGCAGCGCCGGCGTGGGGGCCTGCGCTTCCCTCAGCAGCTGCCGGGCGTCCCTTCGCGGCGGAGCCGGCGGCGCGCCACGAGGAGGGAGAAGAAGGCCACAAACCCGACGAACACTCCGACCGACGGCTCGGGCACGACCGTGACCTGGAGCGAGGAGCCGTTGATCGAGAACGTGCTCACGCTGTAGCCCGGCGCGAGATTTTTGGCCGAGAAATCCGAGACCGTGAAGTTCGTCGTCCCGCTCCAGCTTACGAGCGTGTAGGTGCCCGTGGTGCCTGTGCCGACGAAGTCGAAGAGAAATGCGCTTCCCGTGCCGCGGAGGAAGTCGCCGCCGACGACGAGGAGATCGGAGGTGTCACCCGGACCGAGCTCGAATTTCCAGGCATTTTCGAGACTGCCGTTCCACGTCACGGTGTTGTCGATGGTGAGCGTTCCCAGGCTGGTGCCGGGGGCGAGAATGCCGTCGATGGTGGCTTCGCCGCGAAGCACGCCCTCGCCGCCGAGGGTCGCGCCCGCGGCGACGATCACGTCTCCGTTGGCCGTCTCGGCGTAGGTTGTGTTCACGACGAGCATGCCATCCTCCACGACCTCGGTGCGGCCGGTGTAGGTGACTGTGCCCGAGAGCGTGAGGCTGGATCCCGCCTGCCGGCTGTGCACCGCGAGGCTGCCGCCGGCGAGGTCGCCATCCTCCAGGACGCCGGAGAACACCGTGTTCCCGTGCGTGTAGACCGCAAGCTCGGAGCCGTTGAGGCGCACCGTGCCGGCGCCCGAGAGCGAGCCGATCTCGAGATTGCCGGACTCCGGCAGCTCCAGCGCGGCACTCGCCGCGACGCTGGTCGATGTATTGACCGTTCCGAAGTCGCCGCTGGCGGTGGCTTTCACCGTGCCCGCCTGAATGTCCAGCACGCCGATCGCAGCCGTGTCGGGGTTGAGCTCGAGAGCGCCATCCCCCGTCTTCACGAGTGTCGAGCCGCCGGAAATCGTGCCGCTCAAGGTCGCCACGACGCCGGGATTCACGCTGATCGTTCCCCCTGCGGACGAAAGGGAAATTGAGCGCGCCGTGCTGAAGCTGCCGGTCACCTGCAGGATGCCGCCGTCGAAGGCGAGGACATTGGCCGCATTGCCCAGCGGGCTGTCGCTCGACAACGCGAGGATTCCGCCCTCGAGGTGCACGGTGCCGGAAAACGTATTGGTGCCCGTGAGCGTCGTCACACCGGCCGACACGCGCAGATCCAGCGTGCCGGTGAGATTCGTGTCGAAGGTGTAGTCCCCGGCGGTGTGATTGAAGCGGGTCACGGCCTGGCCGGCTCCGCCGGCGACCTCCGAGGCAATGAGGGTTCCGGGCGCGGCCGCCGCCTCGCCGAGTCCGCCGCCAATGCTCAACGTGCCTTGCGAACCGTCCTCCTGCGCGAGGATCAGGGTTTGGGGTTGAAAGGCATCATCTTCGAGACGGGCCGTGCCTCCATTTTGCAGGATCAGTTCACCCTCGCCCTGCGGTCCCACGGTTACCGCCCCCGAGGAGAGCCATTCCGAACCGGCATCCGTAATCCTGACGGTGCCCTGCGAGCCGAAGCTGCTCCCGACGAGCGCCCCGCCATCGGTCTGGAATTTTCCGCCACCTGTCACGGTGAGTGATCCGATGCCGCCGGCGCCGATGGTGACATTCCCCGGGTTGTTGTCGTTGTAGATCTCCAGATTACCGCCGGCGATCAGGACGTGGCTCTCCGCGTCGGTATCCGTGGCGACCAGGAAGGTGGCAGGAGGGCCATCATGGAGGATTTGCACGAGCGAGCCCGTATTCACGACAAGGCCGGGTGTGCTGGCGTCGCCGGTGGCGTAGAGCTGGAGGTTGTTGGTCGTGAGCGTGCTGCCGCCGGTGAGGGTGAGGGAGCTGCCGACATTGTCGATGCTGATCTGCGGGGCGCTCAAAGAGCTGTCCTGCAGGCTGATGATTCCCGCGTCATTGATGCCGAGCTGAATGGCGACTTCGGCCTGGATTTCCGCTCCGTTCTCCGCCTGGATGGAGCCGCTCGCATTCTGCGCCACGAAAATGCTCTCCTGTGCCGTGAAGGCCGCGCCGGAGACCGTCAGCACCGCGCCCGGGTTTTCGTCTCCAATGACTGCATCGAAGACGGTGAGTTGCGCGTTGTTGGAAATTTCCAACTGGGCACCGCTGTCCAGAGTGAGATCCCCGATCGTGACGGATTCGTTGTTCAGGAGGGCGTGGGACAAACCTCCGGCGATCGTCGCGTTGTCGCTTTCGGTCCGCGGATAGTCCCCGGCAGGTTCCCAGGCGAGACCGTTTGTCCATCCGGTCGGCTGGGTTGCGATCCAGATGTAATCCGTGCCGCGGACGGAAAGGATGGATGCCGTGAAAACGACCAAGGAAAGCCAGGAGATCTTCATGGGACGCTGATGGATAGTGTTGGGACGCGCTCGCTGTCCCGAAGACCTCTGGGCTCGTGACAACGGCAGGCAGAAAAAAACGTAAGAACGCTGATTCGTTTGGCAAGCGATTCTGTCGGTCGGCGCATTCAGGCTGGGGACAGCCCGGAGCCTCGCAAAGGTCGAGGGCGAACGTCGAGGGGGGCCGCAAAGAGGCGCAAGGAAACAGGGGGCGAGGGACCTGCGACGAGCGTCGAGGGTGGAGCGCCGCGGAGCGGCGCTGCTACAGCGGGGCGAGAGCCGGAGGGGGCGCGGGACGAGCGACGAGAGCCGGAGCGAAGCGGAGACAGCCTGCCGTAGGGCCCGCAATCGAAGGTGGGTGAGCGCCGCGGAGCGGCGCTGCTACAGAGGGTGGCAGCCTTCGTCGAGCGTGGGCGGGTTGGTCTTATTGCCGCTTTGCCGGGGAGCGGCGGAGCCGGAAAAGCCCGATCACAAAGGTCAGAAGAAATAAAGCGGGCCCGAGCACGAAGGCGCCGGTCATGGCCGCTTCGACATCGGCATCGTGTTTGTTGTTGGAAATATGCGGCAGCAGCCAGATGCCGCCAAACAACCCTGCGAAATAAAAGGGGATGGCCAGCAAGAGGGAAAAGAAGGCTGCTTTCAAATTCGATGAGGAGTGCTGTGTCCTGAGCCGCAAAGGACGCGGTGAGAGCGACTTGGGTGAGGAGGAAGGGGCTCCAGGGGGGGTGATGGCAGGGTCCTGGTCGGCTCTTTTGCCGGGTTCTGGTTCGATCTCCATTCTTCCAGGGACAAGGTGCCGCCATCCGCCTTTTCACCGTCCCAAACGGTGATTTCTCCACTGGAGGTGTTTACAAAGAAGCGATTCCAGAGTGACAGGTGAGTCGCTTCGGGATCGCTGACCACGGAGTGGACATCAATACGCCAGAGGGAAACCTCTCAGTTTTCCAGCAGTTCGTTATCGTAAAAGGCGTATTTGTGCTTTCCGGAAAAGGCGACGAACTCAGGGAGTTCCTTTACCTTTGCCACGGCTTCCGTCTCGGTGAGCGGTTCGGAATGGAGTGAGCCCAATGTGAGCAGGACGAGGGCCATGAAAAGTGTCGATTTCATGATATTGGGGGGTAATCAGCCTCTTGATCGTTGGAATCCACGACCCGCAGGATTGCTCTGATGGGGGTGGATTTTGGTGAGTGAAACAGCTGGAGGGGAGCGACGAGGTCGCGAGGCATCTCGCACGGGCGGGAGAGGGACGGCGGCGGTCCGTGGAGTTATTTGATTTTCATCTTCAGCCGTTGTTGCCTCGCAATCACACGGTCCGCAATGGCGGATGCGTCCAGGCCGTCCTTGTTCCTTATTTGAGGATTCGCGCCTCCGGCAAGAAGCATGTCGACGATGGCTTCTTGTCCCTGCTCCACGGCAATCATCAACGGCGTGTAGCCGTCCCCATTTGGATTATCCAACTGGATGCCTTCCTGCTCGAGAAGGTAGGCAACCAGCTCCTTGTTGCCGCGCCATATGGCCTTATGGATGGGCTGCGTAGAGCGGGTCCGGTCTTCGGGAGAGTAATACTCCCGCGCGTTGATGGAAATGCCCGCGGCGTGAAGGGATTTGACGATCTTGAGGGCGGCATCGGGATTCGAACAAAACGCGGCCTTCACCATTTGCGATTCCGTCGGTGTCGCCCCGAGGGAGAGCAGCAACTCGACCATTTCCGGATTCTCCTGCTGGATGGCTCCGTCCAGCGGAGCAAAGGTGCCGCATCCGATTGGCGCATTGGGATCCACGCCGGATTGCACCAGTGCTTTGATTTGATCGAGATCGCGCTCGACCAAAACCGCCTTTTGCATCTGCGCCCACTTTGGGGGGGCGTCCGCCAATGAGGCTCCGCAGATGAACGCACTCAGAAGCAGAAGGAGGGGGCTCATGCTTTTCACCACACTACCGGAGTTGAGCCGTTATCCAAGGCTTAAAGAATCAAAACGGAAAAAATCGCATTATACTCGTCTGATCTCGATGCATCGGTGCGCAGGAGAAAATGT
>CALLUD010000018.1 GCA_938011325.1 uncultured Spartobacteria bacterium | reverse complement strand
TGAAGCGGATTCGCCCCAACCGCCAGCGATTTTCCACGAAATGCAGGCACCCGCATCCCACGGGGGGCGCCGCGGAGTCGCGCAGCGCCTTCGCCACCGTTTTAGAGACCATAAAAACATTTGAGCCTAACGTTCAGACTTGGTCCTGCTCTTGCTTCTGATTCGTTGGCTTCATTCATCGATAAAGCAGTGATGGTCGCGTCACGAGTCATTGTGAAGGATACAAGCCTGAAGATTCCGGAAAGATCGCTCCATCCGGAGCGCATCGCGCATCCCCTGCTTTCTTCACGGCCCGGCGGCACCAATGGCCTCGACGCGGGAGCCGGCTTTCGCTGTGCGCGCTCCATGGCTCGCGGCTTGAAATCCGTTGTCCGCTGTCCGAGATCCAGCCTTCGCGGACGGTGCTCCATCGTTCGCTGCTGGAAATCCGTCCTTTGGCGTCCGACCTCCCTTTCACGCTGTTGCGAATTCATGGTTCGCAGCCGCTTCTCCGGCTTCCGCAGGGGTGGTCCGACCGGTTGCCAGGGGAAATCCGACGTTCGCCGGCAATTCTCCGGACTTCGCAGGTCGCCAGCCGGTGCCCGACTGTGGCGGGGCATCTCTGCATTCCCTGGCGGAGAAAGGGCCAACCCGCCATCGCCCCTCTCTCGTCCCTCCCCGGTCTCTTTGAATCAACAACCCAAATCCAACCCATGAAACCCAAATTCAACTTCGCCCTCGGCATGCTGATCCACGCCGCCGAGCGACTGGAATCCGCCCTCAATGATCCCGCCTACGCCCCTGCCATGGCAGAGCGCCTCGGTGAGGGATTTGCCGCCGCCTTTGCGGAAAAGATTGCCGCGGTTCCCCAAGCCAAGCACCAGCAGGTTGGGCAGATCACGAAGATCTCCGACCTCACCGACGAGCAGGAGGCCGCGTTCGACGAAGTCGAGCGCCTCACCGCCGGCGTCCGGCGCACCGCAAAGCTCGCATTTCCCGGCGACACCACCAGACTGCGCGAAGAATTCCAGGTCGGTATCGACAACTCGAAGTCCCTTGCCGCGGAACTCCAGCGCGCCAGCATCATTCTCGCCAGCGTCAAAAAATACGCCACCGCCCTGCAGGCAAAAGGCTGGGTCGCCCGTGACACCACCGCACTCGAAACCGCCCTTGGCCTCCTCACTGGCAAGGACGAAGAGCAGGAGCAAGCCAAGGACGACAAACTCAATCTCACCACCGAGAAGACCGCCGCCGCCAACGCGCTCTACCTGGATTGCCTCGCGATCCAGAACGCCGCCCGGCTGGAGTATCCAGCCAAAGTGGGCGGCCAGCCCGCGCACGCCACGGAGCGCGCCCGTTTCCTGCTCGACGAGTTTCCGCCACGCGACCGCAGCGAGCCCGACGGAGGCACCCAGAGCGCAGCAATCCGCCGCCAGCCTCATAAGCTGGCAGCCCCCAGCCCTCCCTCAAATTACCCAGCCGTGTAATCCCCGCCCACAGAGGAGCCGGGGACACGCATCGTCCGCGCTCATGGCAAAAACAGGACGGCGCACCCTCCGTTCGCCTAGGAAAAAAAATCGTCAAATATTGATATTGGACCGTATTTGTCCTTCCCCTATCGGTAAGCTCCCCACCAACAACAATCACCCTCAGATCATGAACCGCATCTACCAAGGCCGCGTCAGCAAGGTGGAATTGCTGCCGCAAAATGGCCTCGCCCCTGCCCCCGCGCCCCTCGAAATTCTGGGCGATCATCACCAGCTTTTTCAGGACGCAATCAACTACTACCTCGTTGCGTTGGCCGCGATGGCTTCGGACGACGAGAGTCCGCTGGGGCAAATGCGAGTGAGGATGGCGGATGCCTGGGCTCCGTTTTCCCGCAATGGAATTCTTCTCGACGGGCTGCGCGCTTCCCTTTTGCGGGCGAAAGTTCCCGGGATCAGTCCCGAAAGCAGTTTTGAAGAGGGATTGATCGCGGTCCTGGCCGGAAACTCCGTTGAAGCTTCCGTGCTTCGACTTGCCGCGGAGCTTTTGCTTTCAAAGGTAGGCGGCGAAGCTGCCATTCAGCAAGGGGGACGCGGCTACTGGCCCCGCTTCTGCAATCCAAAGGCCAACCCGACGTGGGATTACAGTCCGGATGGACTTCGCAGTCGCGCGGGAAAGGACAAGCTCGCCGCATTGATCCATTCGGAACTAACCGACATCGAGCGTAATGAACTCGCAGAGGAGCTGAACCTCTCGTGGACGGTAAAACTCCAACCGGGAAACGCCTACGAAGGTGAAAAAGCTCGTGCGCGATTGAAGGAAGCCGTCTCGTTCTTCGAGAAAGCTTTGGCAAATCCGGACCGCCGCCTCGCGGGCTTGTTGGCGATGCATCCGGATGTGGCAAAACACATTTCCGCCCTCCGCCCGAGCATCGATGCGCTGGAGAAACCGATTGTTCCCGCAAATCGAAAAGCGGCGCCGGCGCTCGTTTTCGCGACGCTGCTGTTCAAATTCTTTCCGTCGATCGAAACGCAGTCCCTTCTCGCCCTCCATGTGGCAAAGCCCACGGCAAACAATAAGCCTGAGACCGCCGATCGATTTGCCAGCTTGGGCGACGATCCCATCAGGATTGCCCGCGGAAAGCGAGGATATGTCTTCCCGGCCTTCACGAGTCTTTCGATTTTTGGCGCAACCGGGCCGGATGATATTCGCTGGGGAGAATTTGACATCGCAGCGTTCAAGGAAGCGCTCAAGACGGTGAACCAGTTCCGGTTGAAGACTGAGGAACGACGCGAGAAGCGGCTAAAATATGAGGCCGCGATCGCTTACATGGAAGGGCTTCACGCCAAATGGGAAGATCCAGAGGGAGCGGAGGAGTCGGAGCCTCCTCACCGCATCAACGGCGATCCACGCATCGCCGGGGTGAAGAAGCTGCTTGAAGAACAGGTCAAGGATCTGGAACTCACGGATGCAGATGCTCCATCGATTACGCTTTCCCGTCGCCGTCTACGCGGATGGACGAAGCTGACGGAAAAGTTTCACCAGATCGTCGAACCCGGAGAACCCTTTAGCACTGAGAAAGCCCGGAAGCTCAAGGGCGCGCTGGCGAAATTCCAGACGGAGCATCGCGACGAAATGGGAGATGCCCGCTTGTTCGAGGCACTGGTAACGAATCGGGATTACTGGTGCCTGTGGCAAAGGCCGACGGAAGCACAACGTGCAGAACGGGCTGCGCACGATTGGTCGGATAACATCTTGGCCACCTACCGCGACTATCTGGGTTTCGATGAGGAGGCGAAGCGACTGCGGGAGCCAATTCGTTTTACCCCTGCCGATGCAAGGGAATCGCGCCGGTTGTTCATGTTCTCCGATTTAAGTGGTCGATCGAAGATCAAGCATCGCAAGGATTCGCTCACGGTCGAGGTATCGGTGGCGGTGAAAACCGTCGGTGGCATCTGGCAGGAAACCCGCGCGTTGCTTCATTACAGCGCGCCACGTTTGCGCCGAGATCGGCTGCGAGGCGTCGAGGGGGCGGATAACCTCACTGAAGCGCCTTGGATTCAGCCGATGATGGAGGCGCTTGGTTTACCCGAAGAATGCACGCAAGACATCGCCGACCACGCCGTTGCACTCATGCCGGAGCCGGGAAAGAACGGGCTACGCTATCTGCTGAATTTCCCCATCAACGTAGAACCGGAAAAGTTGATGGTGCTTCTCGGAAAGCAAGACCTCTGGCGTGGGCAGTTCAACGGCACTCGTGACAAATCCATTCATCTTCATTGGCCATCAACCATGGATGCCAAATACCATGAGAAGGCATGGTGGCGACGGGAAAAGCCATTCACCTGCCTTGCCGCGGACTTGGGAACCCGTGCTTGTGCCGCCATCGCGTTGATGGAGTTTCTGCCCGGCGAGCCAGTCGGTCAGGAGCGCCTTATCGGCTATGCCGAGGGAAAGCCGTGGAAAGCCCGTCTGCTCGATAACGGACGCGAACTCCTCCGATTGCCCGGAGAGGATATGAAGATCTTGGAGGCAGGCATCTGGAAAGAGGAGCCTTATGGATCAAAGGGTCGGTTGCCGGATCCGGAAGAAACCGCCGACTTCGAACGTTGGTTGAAGGTTTTCCACATTCCAGTGGACGACTATCTCCATGCGCAGATCGAGAATCTGTCGTTTCCGGAACAGAATGATCGAATGCTTCGAATTTTCCGACGCGCACAAGGTCGCAACACGGAGTTGAATCGTTGGCTGCGTTTTCTTCGGGAAGGCGACACTTCTCGAGTCTCGGAGGTTCTCCAGGAAATTGGCGAAAAGGAATCTCGGGCGGATTGGAAGAAATGGGCGTCCGACAAATCCATCGCCCCGCTGATGGAGTCACTGCGACTCGCCATCCTTGATCATCAGGAGTTGCTCAAAAAAGAGATCGTCCTCCTCGCGAATCGCATTCTGCCTTTGCGAGGACGTAGGTGGGAATGGGTGCAGCGCGAACACGGAAAGAACTGGATCCTGCGCCAAACGGAAGACGACATCGGCGAGGAACGACCCAAGATTCGTGGTCAACGCGGACTTTCCATTGCACGTATCGAACAACTCGAAGAACTCCGACGGCGTTTGCAATCACTGAATCGAGCCTTGCAAAGAGCTCCAGGAGAAAAGGCAACGATGGGTAGAAGCGCGCGTGGGATGGAGGCTCCCGATCCCTGCCCTGCTCTCGCCGAAAAATTGGATTCCCTCAAAGAGCAGCGAATCAACCAAACAGCTCACCTGATCCTCGCTAAAGCGTTGGGAGTGCGGCTGAAGGCTCACTCACTGCCCGACCACGAACGCCGCCTTCGGGATATGCATGGCGAATATGAGGTCATTCCGGGGAGGAAACCGGTGGATTTCATCGTTCTCGAGGATCTTACTCGCTATCGGACGAGCTTGGATCGTGGACCTTCGGAAAATTCGCGCCTGATGAAATGGTGCCATCGCGCGATCACGGAAAAGCTAAAGCAGCTTTGCGAGCCCTATGGAATTCCAGTCCTGGAGACACCGGCCGCTTATACGTCCAAATTCTGCTCCCGCACCGGTCTGGCAGGTTTTCGCGCAAGGGAAATTGGCCCCGGCCAGACTCACTTCATGGGTAGAACCCAGCGATCTGGGCCGGAATTCGCGGAATTACAAAAGATGCTGGACGCGTTGGAAAGCGCGGGACGCACTGATCTTCGATTGATTGTTCCTGCTCGTGGCGGGCCACGATTTGTCGCTGCTCACCAGTTCCATTCGCAACGACCTGAAGAATTAACAGACGACGCGGATCTTAATGCCGCATGCAACCTCGCCCTGCGTGCAGTCGCTGCACCGGATATGCACGACTTGCTGCCGCGGTTGCGATGCCAGACTGAAAATGGGGTGCTGACGTTTGTCGGCTCTGTCAAAAATCCAAAGCCGAGCAAGCGCGACGCGGCGCGCTTCCAAAAGCCCGTCACTTTTGAGGTCGTCAACACATCGCAGCACCCCACCGAGCATGACGAGGATGAGGAAGACCTACGGAGGACGAATATCTTCGTGGACCTTGGAAAAGTAGCCCTCTTTGAGAAGGTAAAAGCAACGAACTGGGATACGCCGCTCGCGACAAGCAAGGGCCTCTGGGGCACGATCAGAAGGTTGGAGTTTCGTTACTGCAACAGGTTAAACCGCCGTCGCCTTGAGAAATGGGGCATTCCCCTTTCTGATGCTGTGGAGGGTGCACTGACGCCCGACCCTGATGACGAGATTCCAATGTAATTTCGTATGCAGCCAAAGCTTGCCTGAGGCGTCCGGTTTCCGTTAGGAACCTCTTCGTGCCGCGCACCTCCAGGACGGGTTCGGGTAAAGGCGAACGCCGAGGGGATCGCCTTTCCCGCGAGCCGGAGCAATCCGAGTTCCCGTTTTCGCATCTGCAGGAGTTCATTCGCGATACGATCCGAAAGGCGCTGGAATCGGAGAACGTTGCGCCGGTGGAAGAGTCGCTTTTGCCGGTGGTGCAAGCCGTCGAGCCGCCGCCGCTCATGCCGGTGCGCCGGCTGCACAATTTCGTCTATTGCGCACGCCTGTTTTATTACCAGTGGGTCGAGAACATCTTTGTCGAGAATGCCGACACAGTGGAAGGGGTCGGGGCGCACCGCAAGGCGGACTCCCCCACCCGGCTCGTGAATGCGGACTCGCTGGACGTGCCGGAAGGCCGGACGATCCGCAACCTGCATCTTGCCGACGAATCGTTGGGACTCGCTGGTGCGATCGACGTGATCGAAGGCGGAGAGAACGGCGTCGAAATCATCGATTACAAAAAGGGCAGCGCCGCTCGAAACGAGCGCAACGAGCGGGTGGCCAAGGAATACGATGCGGTGCAGGTGGTCGCCTACGCGATGCTGATCGAGGCGGGTGGCCAGCGCGTCTCGGCGGGATGGATTTACTATGCGGCGGACAAGCGGCGGGTGCCGGTGGACCTGGGCGGGCCGGCGAAAAACCGTTGCCGGGAGCTGCTTGCTGAAGCCCGTGCCGTGGCGGCTGCAGGGCGTTGCCCGCCCCCGCTGAAAGATGATCCCCGCTGCCTCTACTGTTCCGCCTATCCCGTTTGTCTGCCGAACGAGTCCGCGCATTGGGCGCAGCCGGACGCCACACCTCCGGAGACGACACGGGCGCCGCGTCCACCTGCGGATGATGGCGAGATTCTGGTGGTGCAGACGCCCGGGGCTACGGTCGGCCTGCGTGGCGGCGAAGTGATCGTTTCCACGAAATCGGAGCAACTCGCGAAACTTCCCGTGGAGCAGATTTCGGCCATTTATCTCTACGGAGCGATCCAGGTGACCGCGCAGGCGACGCAGGCGTTTCTCGATCGCGATCTCGATGTTGCCTATTTTTCGCCGGCGGGACGGTTTCTCGGGTTGCTGCGTGGGTTGCCCGCATCGGGCGTCGATGCGCGATTGGGCCAGTATCGGCTCTTCGGGGAGCCGGGAATGCGATTGCGGCTTTCTGCGGAGGTTGTGCGGGCGAAAATTCACAACCAGCGTGTATTGCTCATGCGCAATGGGGACGCTCCCGACAGCACGCTTCGCGCTCTGGCGCGGCTGCGCGACCGTTGCCCGGATGCCGCGGATGCGCGGGAGCTGCTGGGAATCGAGGGGGCCGCTGCGGCGCTGTATTTCGAGCATTTTGCCTCGATGCTCGGCGATCGGGCGCAATGGAACTTCGATTTCTCGCGGCGCAATCGTCGGCCGCCTCGCGATCCGATCAACGCTCTGCTGTCAATGGGTTACAGCATTCTTGCGAAGGAACTCACCGGCGTATGCCACACGGTAGGGCTCGATCCATTTCTCGGTTTCTTCCACCAGCCCCGTTACGGACGCCCTGCGCTCGCTCTCGATCTCATGGAGGAATTTCGCCCTCTGGTTGCCGACAGCCTGGCAATCAGTCTTGTAAATCGAGGCGAACTGCGTCCGGGCGACTTCATATCCAGCGCATCCGGCGTTTTCCTCAACGAGAATGGCCGCCGTGCCTATTGGGAGGGTTATTTTCGACGGCTCGACACGGAGGTCAGCCATCCGGTCTTCGATTACAAGATGAGCTACCGGCGAATGTTCGAGGTGCAGGCACGACAGCTCTGGCGATTCGTTCGCGGAGAGGCGCAGGGCTACACGGGATTCACCACGAGGTAAGTTTGCCATCCATGACCTACGAGCGTTTTGAAGATTTCCCGGTATGGAAGGATTCCGCACGGCTTTACGAAGATGAAAAGGCGGATTTCCAATCTGGTATCCCTTGCCGAATCGTGTTTGCGCCAGCTTCGTGCCGGGGCGGACCATTTGCAGAACTGCGAGATCAAGGGCCAGCGCCACCTCACCGAGAAAACCCGGCGACTGGCAGATCAAAAAAGACGGGCCAATGAATTCCAGGGCAAGCTTACCGAGATCGTGCGCAAGTCGCGAAAATCTCAAATTTGAAATTTCAGATCTCAAATTCCACCTCCCCTATGGCCGGCCGATCCCGCTATCTCGTCTGCTACGACATCGCGAATGACAAACGCCTTCGCCGCGTCGAGAAGACGGTGAAATCCTTCGGCTCGCGCCTTCAGTTTTCCATTTTCGAGTGCCCGCTCGATGAACTGCGTTTTCAGCAGCTGCGTCAGGCCTTGAGCGAGATTATCAATACCGAACATGACCAGGTGATGTTTGTCTCCCTCGGACCGGCCGCCGCTGATTCGTCGCTCCGGATCGAGACGATCGGCCAGCCCTATGTTTCGCGCTCGCGCGTGACAGTCGTCTGAATTTTGGATTGCCTCCGGCGGCTCCGGCGGCGCATTCTTCCTACGGCCACGGGCCACCGACCAGTTTCCTTCCGCCATTGGGAAACCAGCTCATTGACATCGCGAGCGCGACACTGCGAGAGGGCCGCTGAAGGAATGCTCGTTCAGAGAGTTCCGGCGCAAAAGTGCGTCTGGATATCCTTTTGGCGCCCTCCTAACGCTGGGCTCTCGCAAGAGCATATGAATCGAGCTGAACAGCAAGGGGTTGAATGCCAGGCTCCCGCGCTCGATGCGATGTCAGCGAGACTGAGGCGGAGCACAAGAAGGTTATTGCTTACCTCGGCAAGAATCCCGCGCTCGATGCGATGTCAGCGAGACTGAGGCGGAAGAACAAGGAGTGGGAGATGACCTTCGGCATCAAGCCCGCGCTCGATGCGATGTCAGCGAGACTGAGGCGGCAGCGCTCGGAGTGATCGTGCGCCACCTGTGAACCCCGCGCTCGATGCGATGTCAGCGAGACTGAGGCGGTGCGCCAAAATACGGAATGCAGCCTCCTGCTCTGCGGCCCGCGCTCGATGCGATGTCAGCGAGACTGAGGCGGCGATTCATCCAGGATTCTCTCGTCACCCGCGCGCGCCCGCGCTCGATGCGATGTCAGCGAGACTGAGGCGGCAAAGCCGCGTCATTCAAGAGGCTCTCCGACTTCTCCCGCGCTCGATGCGATGTCAGCGAGACTGAGGCGGCGCTCTCGCCGAGGAAATCTGGCAGGACGTGAAGGCCCGCGCTCGATGCGATGTCAGCGAGACTGAGGCGGTCGACATCGACGGGATCGCGTATGAGCAGTATCACCCGCGCTCGATGCGATGTCAGCGAGACTGAGGCGGACCCTTGCCGACGACATCGAAAGCAAGAGCCTGGCCCCCGCGCTCGATGCGATGTCAGCGAGACTGAGGCGGTCGCGAATCATCGCTTTCTCCTGCGCGGCGAGACTCCCGCGCTCGATGCGATGTCAGCGAGACTGAGGCGGAACTCCTCGACGGTCAAGTCATCCGGGTCACCGCTCCCGCGCTCGATGCGATGTCAGCGAGACTGAGGCGGGAGAATGTCCATCCGGGCGCCGCCGAGCGCGTGATCCCCGCGCTCGATGCGATGTCAGCGAGACTGAGGCGGACCTTGCCAGGCACCGGCTTCGCGGCCTCGATGAAGCCCGCGCTCGATGCGATGTCAGCGAGACTGAGGCGGGGCGGTCGGTTTCGCGTTCGCCTCGTGCTTCGGCACCCGCGCTCGATGCGATGTCAGCGAGACTGAGGCGGCAGATGGAGGACGATACCTGGCGACTCACCGTCGAGCCCGCGCTCGATGCGATGTCAGCGAGACTGAGGCGGGGGTGCAAGTATCGCATTGTCGCCGCCGGCGGCACGTTCCCGCGCTCGATGCGATGTCAGCGAGATTGAGGCGGAACGCCAGAGCCTTGAGCTGATCCAGGGAGACTGCCCCGCGCTCGATGCGATGTCAGCGAGACTGAGGCGGAACTCGACGGTGTGGACGGTCAATCGCTCGACAAGCCCGCGCTCGATGCGATGTCAGCGAGACTGAGGCGGGCCGCGGATCCGCCCTCCTGATGCGTGAGGTCGTCCCGCGCTCGATGCGATGTCAGCGAGACTGAGGCGGCGTCGAAGAAGATCGAGATCAACCAGAACAGCACGCCCGCGCTCGATGCGATGTCAGCGAGACTGAGGCGGACACCACTGAACGTGATGTCCGATGTGGTTCCGCCACCCGCGCTCGATGCGATGTCAGCGAGACTGAGGCGGCAGACCTTGAAACTCCAGACCATGAAACGCCTCCCCCCCGCGCTCGATGCGATGTCAGCGAGACTGAGGCGGGATGTTCCTCGTGTCGGGGGTTCGATTCCTTCCCTACTCCCGCACGATGTGAGAGCACCGCGGTTGGTTCGCCTGCGCTTCGCAGAGCGAGCGGTTACAGCATCTTCCGGTAGGTCGCGAGGGCGAGCAGCGGGAAGTGCAGGCGATACA
>CALLUD010000017.1 GCA_938011325.1 uncultured Spartobacteria bacterium | reverse complement strand
AAAAGCTCCCTCTCCCGATCGCTCATTTCCCGCGGCTGAAAGTCTCGAAATCCCCTCGACACGGCATTTTCTTCCGTGGGCCAATCGATCATCCACGGCTGGGTGGAAGGAACCTGCGACTCCTTCCACCGATACCAAGCCTCGGTCACCCCTTCGCTGGTCAAGTACCAGATGAGGATACCAAAGCCAATCAAAATAATAGGATTTCGGATTCCGAATATCTTCGGGAAATCGCAGAAGGCCTCGGTGTTCATTTAGTCAAATAAGTGAAACCGGCGTCAAGGCTTATGCACACGTCCTTTTGACTCGACCCAATTTGTAAACTCACTGTGAAAGGGGCCTTACCTCGAAAATAACTTGATTCGCAAACATTTCAGGCCAGATGCGAAGCAACATTCTCGGCAAGCACTTTTGGGCCCGTTCCTGTCCAACACACGAATGAACATACCATCCCAAGTGATAAGTCCACTCCTTAAAGTCACGCACCGTCCAAAAGCGAATATGCTCTTTCATATGAAAAACAATCGCTGTTATTGGAAATCGACCAAACAACAATCTTAACCTATTAAGTATATACCCAGAATTAGGAATAGAGACGAAAATCGATTTCGGCTTAAACGTTGCTGCAGTAAGGAATAGCCCCTCAGCGTCCTGCACATGTTCCAGCACTTCCATCAACACTACATAGTCACATTCACCGTCGAAAATTGACGAAGGTTCAACCTCTCCAATAACGGCACCGTGAATTCCTTTTTCTCGAAGCCTCCTAATTGCCACAGATGAAACATCCAGCCCGAAGACCCTGCAATTCGACTTTTTCGAAAGAAGATACTCAAGAAACGTTCCTTCTCCACATCCTATGTCTATTACGCGAGAGCCATCATTTATGCGATCGGCAACTACCTGATACCGGTGCAGCAGCGGGACATTCTTCCGCTTTTCCCAGTACTCATCGTAATCGCGGAACTCGTTTAAGGGCATCGGACTAAACAACGCTTTTTTTAACTTCGCAATCATATTCGCTCCCTTGTGCGTTCCGATGTGGTATACCGTTGTGCATAATAAGTCAACGGATAACATGTATAGCCAAATCTATAGCCGCTCCCTCACGACGTCCAGCATCATGCCAACGATCTCGTTCGGTGCGAGATATCCGGTATCCACCCGGATCGCATCCGCCGGAATGGCAAGCGGCGCACAGCTTCGAGTGGAATCCTCCCGGTCGCGAGCACTGATTTCATCCTGAAATCCCTGCGCAGAGCGACGCTTTCGGCGAATCTTCGGGTCAGCATCCAGAAAAAATTTCAAAGCCGCGTCCGGAAAGACGGCCGTTCCAATATCCCGCCCTTCCACCACGGCATTCATCCCCTCAACAGCGGATCGGAGAGAACCTGTCACCAGAGCACGCAACGAGGGAATGCGCGCATAGCTCGCGACGGCACGATTTACGCTCTCTTCCACCAGTTCGCCGTCCAGAATTCGCTCCCCCAGCCCGACCCCAAAGACCCTGCTTTGGAGCATGAGAAGCGGCCCGGAATGCGTGCCCAGATATGGCCTTACGGCCTCCTCCTCCGGTTCCACGCTCTTCTCGAGGAAAAAATGGGCCCATGCCCGATAAAGGGCGCCGGAATTCAAGTAATTCCAACGTAGGTTTTCGGCGAGTGCCCTTGCGATCGTGCTCTTTCCCGACGCAGCCGTTCCATCCATCGCAATGATCATCGCTTTCTCCTGCAGGTTATTTTGCTCGTCTGGACACCGTTACGAATGTCTCAAAATCGTTACATCAAACCGGTGGCTTCCGGGATGTCCCAAGCTATAACGCCCTTGAACTCAGGACATCCATGACTCGTGCATTCCTTCGATTCGGATTGATCCTTGCAGGGGGGCTTGTGATCTCCTTTACCCCAAATCAGAAGCGGACCGATGAGCCGTCTTCACCACTTCGGCATTCTGATCTCTCAGTACCTAACGTGGGGAATTGCTTCTTTGAACAGGAGATAACCTTGTTTCCCACGACGCTGGCCGGAATATCCCATGACGCCCAAGAGCCGTTTTGACTCTCAGTTAGGCCCTCAGATTCTCGACCTTCAGACTCGGTTGTTGCTGGTTGCAAGTTGACGCTTCGTCTCTTTCGAGTGCCTGGCGACGCGACCAAGCCGTTCGGATCACGGAAACACAGAGATACCGAAACATCTCAACAGGACGGACGCGTGAAACACGCGCCGTTTCGTCGCTGCGAAGCACTTTTTCGTTCTTTCCAAGTGGTTGACGAAGCTTTCCAACGACCGATTCCTTTTGACTTTTTGGATGACGAACTTCGTCAACCACATTTTCAAAAGGAAGTGAAGGCCGACGAAAGGGGAAAAGCCGTTGGAACCCTTTCGTCAACCGCCTGGGATCTTTCGTCAAGCCGTTGGAGAGCTTCGTCAAGTGCCTGGGATGCTTCGTCAACGACTTTGGATCTTTCGTCAACCACTTGGGAAGCTTCTCCAAACGGCGGTTCCTCGCGAAAATACACTGTTCCTCGGGACGTTGGACCCCAATTACCCCACCCGTTGTGGTTTTTTGCCCATTTGCGGAACAATTCCGCCTTGACCGGGGAGAGTCTGTTCGCAAAAGTGACCGCGCCGAAGAGGAGCTGTATCTGGCCTCAGATGGCTCTGGACTTTCGGAATGGGAAGGATCCGGACGCCGCGTTGGCGCACGACCGGCACGGATGAGGGGTTCTTTTCTCCGGAGGCCATATCCGCCGTGGGGCGGTTAGAAAGGAGAAAACGGATATGCCTAGCAAGGAGTTGATCACAACCCGCATCGCCCGGTTCGAAAAAGCCTGGACCGAGCTTGCTGCGGAGTCATCGTTCGGAGGCATGACCCTCGAGCAGTTCATCGCAGGGACACGAGCCTCGTTCGAAGAGCGGCAGACCATCCAGGTGCTGGAAATGCTGCGCTCCGCAGCAATCGGCCGCCGCAACGCGGCCGATGCAGTGAGCCGGGAAAAGATCGAGCTGATGGTTAATGGCGTCCGGAGCGATCCGGACCATGGACCAGACAGCCCGCTTTACCGGGCTCTGGGATTCATCCCGAAAAGTGAACGCCGCAGCGGCCTGACCCGGAAAGTCAATTCGGCCGCCGCGACGCCAGATCCCCTGAAGGAAGCCGCGTAAGCGGCGGACTTCCAAGGGGGAAAAAGCAAGACCCGGTGTCGTGCGCGCCGGGTTTTGTCATGCCCGCAATGCGCTTCGCGGGGTTGCCGCAAAGAGGCGCAAGGAGCACAAGTGGGCTGAACGGAGACGAGCGTCGAAAGTCGAGAGACGAGCGTCAGGGCAGCGCAGGCATGAGGCATACCGGATGGTCGCTGCGCGACCGTTGCAGAGCGCCGAGGCGCTGTTGCAAGCTGCGTGTTGCGGCGCTGAGCGCGCGCGGTGTTTCGGTAATTCGGAAGCCGGTGGCTGGTGTTTCCGTGTTTCAGATTTTCAGTATTTCGGAATTTGCCTCGCACGCTCCCGCGCGTCTCGCCCTTCGGGCTGCCTTTCAGGCAGGCTGCCCCGCGCCATCCCTGGCGCCGGTGCTCAGCCTTTCAGCCTTTCCCTGTTTCCCTATTCCCTGTTTCCCTGGAAGCAAAAGGATTCGTGACGATTGATCATGCTTCCCAGCTGTTTCCCCAGCCTGACTGCTTCTTCCTGGAGCTTTGAATGCTCTTCCGCGGGGAGATATCCGCATGCAGCGGCAGTTTCCAGCCAGTGAAGAACCTCCTGCAGCTCTCCATCCGCGTCGGTAAGTTTCGATAGAAAATGTGCGGGATATCGTCGCTTGGCCCAGGCTTCAGCGATGTTGGAACCAATGGAACGAGACGAACGACGGATCTGGTCGGTCAGCGCGTATCCTTCCGTTTTCGGCCATGTCTTTGACTCCCGGAATATCGCCTGTTGCAGCGAGAACGCGCTCCGATACGCATCGAGATCCCGCCACGAATCGACTTTCACCGTCAGATATCCGACTTACCGAAAGACCGCCCACCGAAGCACCGCGCGCATGGCGCGCTGCGCGCGCGGTTGCATGGTCGCTGCGCGACCGTTGCAGAGCGCCGAGGCGCTGTTGCAAGCTGCGGGTTGCAGGTCGCGCGCTTTCGCGCGCGGTTGCAGGCTGCGGGGACCCACAGCGCGGCTACTCGGGTTTGAAACGCTTGTCCTTTGGCGAGAGGCTTTGAAGGTAGGTGATGTAACCCGAAAGCTTCGCTTTTGCCGAAGTCCATTCTTTCCGGAGGCTGTCGTAGGAATCTGCAGGGAGGAGGCCTTCATCAAGCGCCACGTTGAGATGGTCCAAAACTTCGCAGAGTGATCCTCTTGCCTGGCGGCAGAATTGCAGATTTTCCTGCGGGTGTTGACGTCCAAAACCTTCAGCGATATTCGCCGTCACTGAACGAGCCGCACGTAGAATCTGATCCCTGAGGCGAAACTCTTCCTCCTTGGGAACCGACCTTGCCCAATGCGCAATCTGAATCCGCAAAGCTCGAGCCAACTGGTAACATTCCAGCTCCTCGAACGATTTCATGGCTCTTGTGCAAACCCGCAGCCCGCAACCGCGTAGCACCGCGCGCAGCGCGCGGCGCCCGGCGCTTACGCGCCTCGCTTCTCGCGCGCTTCCTTCTGCGCGAGCTTCCAGTCGGCTTCGGTCATGATTTTGACCAGATCGGCGAAACGGGTTTTCGGCTCCCAGCCCAGTTTCTCCTTTGCCTTCGCGTAGTCGCCAATGAGGAGATCGACTTCCGTGGGACGGAAGTATTTCGGATCGATCTTCACGCGGACCTTGCCGGTCTTCTTTTCGATGCCGACTTCGTTCACGCCCTCGCCCTGGAATTCCAGCTCCATGTCGAGCTGCTTGAAGGTGAGATCGATGAACTCGCGAACGGTGTGCGTTTCGTTCGTCGCGCAGACGAAGTCATCGGGCTCGTCCTGCTGGAGGATGCGCCACATGGCGTCGGTGTATTCGGGAGCGTAGCCCCAGTCGCGTTTGGAATCGAGATTGCCCATGACGAGCACTTCTTCGAGCCCCTCCTTGATCCGCCCCGCGGCGCGCGTGATCTTGCGGGTGACGAAGGTTTCGCCACGGCGCGGAGATTCGTGGTTGAACAGGATGCCGTTCGAGGCGTGGATGCCGTAGGCCTCGCGGTAGTTCACGATGATCCAGTAGCCGTAGAGCTTGGCCACCGCGTAGGGCGAGCGCGGATAAAACGGCGTTTTCTCGTTCTGCGGAATGGCCTGGACCTTCCCATACAGCTCGGAAGTGGACGCCTGGTAAAACCGGGTCTTGTCCTTGAGGCCGACCTCCTTGATCGCGTCGAGGAAGCGCAACGTGCCCATGGCATCGACCTCGGCGGTGTATTCAGGCACCTCGAAGGACACCTTCACATGACTCTGCGCGCCGAGATTGTAGATCTCGTCGGGGGCGACCTTTTCCAGCATGCGGTTCAGGTTGCTGGAATCGGTGAGGTCGCCGTGGTGGAGATGCAGGTTTGGGTTGCCGAACAGGTGGTCGATGCGTCCCGTGTTAAAGCTGCTGGAACGGCGGATCATGCCATGGACGACGTAGCCCTTCTCGAGCAACTGCTCGGTGAGATACGAACCGTCCTGGCCGGTAATGCCGGTGATGAGTGCGGTTTTCATGAAATGGGGAAAAGATGAAAGGCTGAAATGCTGAGATCGGTGCGGGGCTAACCTCTACTGTTATTGGAGCGTGTTCGATGAATGATCGTGACGAAGATGGAGATCAGCTCGTCGGACTCTAAAAGTAATTCCTTAATCAGATTGTCTGAAACGCCGCATTCATCTTGCAGCAGTTCCATCCATAGCTGCGATTCGTCCGCTTCCTGAAGGGCAATGGCTACCTTCGACACAAACTCCTCGTCGGAACGAGCCCGGGATGCCTCGCGAATATTCGCGGCCACGGATGTCGCCGATCTTAGGAGTTGATGACTTAAAACCTGCACGTCGCGAGCTGACGTAGGAAGTGCTCGATAAAGTCGAATCGCTGCCCCTGCAAAATCCTTGGTCCGATTTCGAAGCTCGTCCGGGACGCGACTCATGGGAAATGCTGAAATGAAGAGATCGGGGAAATCCGAAATTTAGGAATTTGAAGATCACCGCTTAAGAAATGGCGAATCGCCATTCATTTCAGAATTTCTCCATCTCTGAATTTCAGCTTTTTCAGCTTTTCCCTATCGCGTGGACTTCGAAGCCGAGGTCGCGGAGTTTGGCGTGCGGCAGGATGTTGCGGCCGTCGAAGACGAAGGCGGGTTTGCGCATGCCCTGGAGCACCCGCTCGAAATCGAGATCCTTGAATTCATCCCACTCGGTGACGACCGCCATGGCGTGGGCCTGATCGAGCGCTTCGTAGGGATCGTCCACCACGGTCACATGCGTCTCGAGTTCGCCCGCAAGCAGACGGTCGGTCGCTGAGAGGTCGCGGAAGATGGTCTCCTTCTCGACTCGCGGGTCGTAGATGCAGACGTGCGCCTGCTCCTCGACGAGCGCCCGCGCGATGTGGATCGCGGCGGATTCGCGCGTGTCGTTGGTATCCTTCTTGAAGGCGAAGCCGAGCAGCGCGATGCGCTTGCCGGCCACCGTGTTGAACATCGTGCGAATCATGCGCCGCACAAAACGATCCTTCTGCCAGTCGTTGATCTCGACGACCTTCGCCCAGTAGTCGGCGGCCTCCTTGAGCCCGTAGTGCTCGCAGAGATAGACGAGATTGAGGATGTCCTTCTGGAAGCACGATCCACCAAAGCCGACCGACGCCTTGAGGAAGCGCGGACCGATTCGCGCGTCGCGGCCGGCCGCAAAGGCAACCTCGTCCACATCCGCGCCGGTGGCTTCGCAGAGCGCGGAAACGGCGTTGATCGAGGAAATGCGCTGCGCGAGGAGCGCGTTGGCGACGAGCTTCGAGAGCTCACTGGACCACAGGTTCGTGGTGATGATCCGGTCACGCGGCACCCAATGCGCATAGACGTCAACGAGCGCCTGCACCGCCTTTTGCCCGCTCTCCGTGTTGTCGCCGCCAATCAAGACGCGATCCGGCGACTCGAGGTCCTCGATGGCCGTGCCCTCGGCGAGGAATTCGGGGTTGGAGAGAATCTCGAAATGATGCCCCTGGCTGTTCGCATTCAGGACGCGCTTGAGCGACTCCGCCGTGCGCACCGGGAGCGTGGACTTTTCGACGACGATCTTGTCGCCATTGGCGACCTCGGCGATGCGGCGGGCGCACAGCTCCAGATAACGCAGGTCGGCCGCGCGGCCGGCGCCGACGCCGTAGGTCTTCGTCGGCGTATTGACCGAAACAAAGATGATGTCCGCCGCGCGAATGGCCTCATCGACGTCCGTGGAAAAGAAGAGATTTTTGCCGCGGGCCGCCTCGACGACCTCCTGCAGGCCGGGCTCATAGACGGGCAGCTCGCTCGAATTCCATGCCGCAATGCGGTCGGCATTGATGTCCACCACCGTGACGCGGATCTCCGGGCATTTCCGGGCGATCATCGCCATGGTGGGTCCGCCTACGTAACCAGCTCCAATACAACAGATATTCATGAAAACGGTCTAAAGGTCTAAAGGTCGATAAAGGGGTCGAGGGACGAGAGTGAGCGCTGTAGCCGTTCCGCTCCGCGGAACGCACGGGGTTGCCGCAAAGGGGTCGAGAGCCGAGCGTCGAGGGACGAGAGCCGAGAGTGAGCGCTGTAGCCGTTCCGCTCTGCGGAACGCACGGGGTTGCCGCAAAGGACGCAAAATATCGAGGACCTCCGGGCTTCGACGGGAATGGAAAGGCGATCGCGATCTCAAGGTTGGCAGGTCAAAACCTCGGGAGTGTAGAAGGCAGCGGAGGAAAGTCAAAACCGGAGGAAATAGGGAAACGCTGAGATCCTGAAACGCTGAGCCCCGTCGATCCGTAACAAGCAACCGTGACTGACATTTGCTGTCAGCTCTCGGCATTTCTTGATTTCCTTATTTCAGCTTTTCCCCCGCCTCACGCGAAGGGCGCAAAGAGAGGCACTTCGATAGCCGGATGTGAAAGATAGGGGTGATTTGAGTCCAGCGAAAACCAGTTGCTGGTTGGGGTTGCGAGTTGGCGCCCTCGACAATCGACGCTCGATTGCCTGCCCTACGGCAGGCTGTCTCCGCTACGCTCCGGCTCTCGACCCTCGACCCTCGACCCTCGTCCCTCGTCCCTCGTCCCTCCCCCACCTCATGCCCCCAGCAGCGCCTCTGCGCCGGGGCGAACCGTGACGATGGCGGGATTCCGTAACTCGGGTTTGTTGTAGGCGAGCGGCTGGCCATCGAGCCGACGCAACGTCGCGCCACTCGCAAGCAACACGGCATGCGCCGCTGCGGTGTCCCACTCCATGGTCGGGACATCGCGCAGGTAAACATCCGCCGCGCCCTCGGCAACCAGACAGAATTTCAGCGAACTTCCCATGCTGCGGAATTGCGCACCCGGATGCCGCTCGACGAGCTTCGTGACTTCCGGTCCGGCATGATCGCGACTGGCAACCAGAACCGGCGACGTTCCCGCGACGTATTCCCCTGAATGAATTTCCCGTGCCTCGTCCGTGCCCTGCTGCTTCCAGGCACGCGTTCCGTCGCTCCAGTAACACAGGTCGATGGCCGGCGCGTAAACGACGCCAAGCACCGGAACCCCCTCCTGCACGAGACCGATGTTCACCGTGAACTCGCCGGTCTGCTTGAGGAATTCCTTCGTTCCATCGAGCGGGTCAACGAGCCAGAACTGCGTCCAGTGCCGACGCTCCCCGTGCTCCGCGGCGGCGGATTCCTCCGAAATGATCGGGATGTCCGGCGTCAGCTCCCTCAGCCCCGCCACGATGATCTCGTGCGACGCCTTGTCCGCAAGCGTGAGCGGAGAATCATCGGCCTTCGCCTCCACGCCAGCCTCGGTGCCATGGAAGCGAAGAATCGCCTCACCCGCCTCACGAGCGAGGGAAAGGAGAGAGGAAATGTTCAAATTCTGAAAAGATGAAATGCTGAAATTGGAAAACCTGAATTCATGAAATGCCCGGCGCGGCGAGCTCGTTCCGACCTTACCGCATTTGCGATTCCAGCATTTCAGTTTTCGCTGTTGTTTCTTAATTTCCCATCAAGCTCTTCCGGAAGTATTCGATGGTCTTCGCGAGGCCTTCGTCCAGCGGCACCTTTGGCTCCCAGCCGAGGATCTTTTTCGCCTGCGTGATGTCCGGGCGACGCTGTTTGGGATCGTCCGCGGGAAGCGGCTTGTGAACGATTTTTGAGCGTCCGCCCACCTGCTCGAGGACCTTCTCCGCCAGCTCCAGCATGGTGAACTCGCCCGGGTTGCCGATGTTCATGGGGCCTACGGTTTCGGTCTGGTTCATCAGCCGGACGAATCCCTCGATGAGGTCATCCACGTAGCAAAACGACCGCGTCTGTGTGCCGTCGCCGTAAACCGTGAGGTCTTCGCCGCGCAACGCCTGCACGATGAAGTTCGAGACCACGCGCCCGTCGTCGGGAAGCATGCGCGGACCGTAGGTGTTGAAGATGCGGACCACGCGAATGTCCACGCCGTTCTCGCGATGGTAGTCGAAGAAGAGGGTCTCGGCGCAGCGCTTGCCCTCATCGTAGCAGGAACGACGGCCGATCGGGTTCACATGTCCCCAGTAGCTCTCGCTCTGCGGATGCACCTCGGGATCTCCGTAAACCTCGGAAGTGGAAGCCTGAAAGACGCGCGCCTTCACCCGTTTCGCGAGACCAAGGCAATTGATGGCGCCCATCACCGAGGTCTTCGTCGTCTTGATCGGATTGTATTGGTAATGCGGCGGGGAAGCCGGACAGGCAAGATTGTAAATCTGATCGACCTCGAACTTGAAGGGGTCGATCACATCATGCCGCACAAACTCGAACGACGGGTGGTCCTTAAGGTGCGCGATGTTTGCCTTGCGCCCCGTGAACAGATTGTCGAGGCAGATGACCTCATGCCCTTCCGAGATGAGCCGATCGCAAAGGTGGGAGCCAAGAAAGCCGGCACCGCCGGTAACAAGAATACGCATGGGAAACAGGGAAATGCTGAAATGCTGAAATGCTGAAATGCTGAAATGCTGAAATGCTGAAATGC
>CALLUD010000016.1 GCA_938011325.1 uncultured Spartobacteria bacterium | reverse complement strand
ATCGCCTCCTGAACCGTAAGAATCGGCCCAAGCACGTTGACGGAGAACTCGCGATGAAACTCCAGAGATGTGATTTCCTCGAACGAGCCGAATTTGAACACGCCGGCGTTGTTGACCAGCACATCGAGCCGGCCGAATGCTCTTTTCGTTTCCGCAAGGAGGCGGCGGACATCATCAAGCTCGGAAACACTGCCCTGAATTGCGAGCGCCTGGCCGCCGGCTTCGAGGATCTCCGCCACGACACGATCCGCGCCCGCCTGGTCGGACGCATAATTCACGACGACTGCCGCACCTGCGTCGGCGAGTCCTTTCGCAATACCAGCGCCAATTCCTTTCGAGGCACCTGTGACGAGAGCGACTTTCCTGGTTAAGATTTTCATCTCAGTGCTCCCACACGGCCGGGATCCAACGAAAACCGTCGCCATCAACCGCCACATGGCACACGGATGGAAACGAGAGATGCGTCGCGACGAGCGCCTCACCGGTTTCGGCCAGCTCCTTCAAAAGGCTCACCCGAACACGCGCCGCCTCATCGGGATCGTGTTCGAATCCGTTGTGCCAATCCGGGCGGTCGAATCCGACCGTGAACACGGCGTCTCCTGCGAACGTCAGCCGCTCCCTACCGGAGGATAGGCGAACGATGCTGTGACCGGGGGTATGACCGCCTGTGCGACAGGCAAGAACGCCTGGAGCCACCTCGGCCTCCTCCTGGAAGAGGTGCAGCCAGTCGCCGTATACATCCAGAAACCGCTTTGCAGTTGATCGGAGTGCATCTGGGAAACCCGCCGGCATCGCGGTGCGCGAGAAATCCGGTGACTGCCAGAAGGCGACCTCGGCGGCTGCCACGTGAATTCGCAGATCCGGACGCAGCCGATCCTTCACACCGTCGACAAGCAACCCTCCGATGTGGTCCATGTGCAGATGCGTAAGAACCACGTCGGTCACGGATGCGAGATCGACGCCCGCGGCTTCGAGTCGCAAATTCAACCTCCCTGCCCTCTGCAAGTCCAAGTTCGGGTCACCCCCCAGCCCGGCGTCGATGAGAACGGTCTGCCCTCCACTCCGCACCACGACCGCATTTAGCGGCCAATCGGTCGTTCCGGGTGATAGGAATTGTTCGTCGAGCCAGGTGTCTCGGACTGAAGGATCGACATTGGTTCCCAACATCGCCGTCGGCAGCGGCAGCACGCCGTCGCTGATTACGATTACTTCGATCTCTCCGATCTGCAGCGAATAACGCGATGGCACCAGCTCGTCGTCATGTGAGAGCTCTCCAACTAGGCTTGTCGCTATTTTGCGCCGGTGCATCGATAGCTTCTTTTTGTCTGTTTGAGCCGGGCGCAGGGATGTCGACTCGCGTCCGTTCGAATGGCTTTCGTGTTTTGTTTTCATGTTCTTTTCGTGTGTTGAGTGGTTGTGAGTGATTTCAGGCAGCCGCAGAGACCTCGTCAGGAGCTGCCGGGGGGTAAGAAGTGGAGAGAGAGGAGCTGATCTTCCGTTGAAGACAGGTGTTCGAGCAGCATGCGCATCGACACGACGTCTTGGCCGCGTCGCCGCGAAACCCCACTTGTGCGCGGTCGCGCTTTCGATTATGTGACGGATCAATGGCTTTCATGTTTTGAAATGAGGTGGAATGCAGGTGACTGACCACGGCATGGGTCCCTTTATGCGGCAACCTTCGCCGGGGCGTGGAAGGGCTCTTCGATCACGCTCGGGAGACGCTCCACCCTGGGTTTAGCGCGCCCGGATACGGGCGCTTTCCGGAGCCACGCGGCGTAAAGGCGCAAGCCGCGTGAACGATGTTCGAACTCGAGAATTTTCGCGTGCTCGTGTCGTTGGTGGTCCCGCAGTGCCCGACGCAAATCCCGGGCACGAACTCGAAGCCGCCGTGAGATCCAAAGTGCAATGAAGGCTTTCATGCTAGTAGTAGGTGTGGGTGGGTCTACCGCATCACTGGCCGCCCGAAGACGAACGCCATCCAGGCGGCCGGCAATAGCGACGTTCAGGCGGCGACCGCCTCGCTGCGTTTGGGCTGACTCGCAAGCCAGTGGTTGAAATGAGTCACTCCGAGGATCGCGTTGTCCCCAGGCGTGAGACTCTGGTCATCGAGCGCGATGTTGAAATAGAGCGCGTCCGGATCGGTCACGACGGTGCGCGGATCACCGATGGCGTCGAGGTAGAGACGAACGAGTTCGTCCTGACGAATCCTGTCGGGACCAGCCGTCTCGATCGTTCCGTTGAGCGGTTCTTGGAGCGCGACCTTTGCCACGACGGCCGCCACATCATCCGAAACGATGGGCTGCATCATCGCCGCCGGAACCCGAACGGATCCCCCGACCGTCGCCGCCTGGGCGATGCCACTCACAAATTCGAAGAATTGGGTGGCGCGGACGATCGTGTAGGGAACAGGAGATGCCTTGATCAGCTCCTCCTGAGCGAGCTTTGCGCGGAAGTATCCGCTGGCGAGCAATCGCTCGGTGCCGACGACGGAAAGCGCGACATGATGCTTAACACCGGCGGTAGCTTCCGCCGCGAGAAGATTTCGGCCCGAAGTTTCGAAAAATTCGAGAACGGCTTGATCTTCCCAAACGGGAGCGTTCGCGACATCGACGACGATTTGAGTGCCGGCCATGACCTCGGCAAGCCCCTCCCCGGTGATGGTATCAACTCCGGTCGAGGGTGATGCCGCAACGACTTCATGGCCGAGTTGGCGAAGGTTCTTGACGACTTTGGAGCCGATGCGCCCGCTGCCGCCGATAACCACGATTCTTTTGCTGGTTGGGATGTTCGTTTTCACATCGCCAACGTAGGTCTCCTGCGACCAGCCCCACAATTATACCTAGGTGTATTATACACACGTATACCCCTCGCACCCCTCGCACCCCTCGCACCCCTCGCACCACGGCATTCCACGCGATCGCCCGGAGCACAAGAAATCAAACTCGTCGCTCCGAGGCATGCGACGTTTACCAGCCAAAGAACCGCGACGCCAACGAACGCGTCCGGAAGTGAATACGCGATCGGCTGCTCAGTTCGCGCGATCGACAAGAGCGGCGCGAATGGCGTTCAGGAGAGACTCCTGCCGCGCCGGCTTGTGCAGGAAAGCAGCTGCTCCTTCTTGCAGAGCTCTGCGTTCCTCCTCTTCGGTTGCCTTTGCGCTGAGAAAAACAATCGGAATCTTCCAGCCCTCGTCCGCAAGCCGTCGCTGCAACGCCAATCCGCCCATTCCTGGCATCGACACATCGAGCAACAGGCAAGCCGTGCGACCGAGAAGTTCCGAGTGAAGAAACTCTTCAGCAGATGCAAACGCCTCTGCGCGCACGCCAGAGCTGCGAAGAAGTCTACGCATCGAACTCCTGACAGAGGCGTCATCGTCCACAATTGATACAACCAGATCTGTGGGCGCCCTGTTCAGGCTACTTTGATTCATGATCGCCCAACGTAACGGGCACGTGGACGGCTCCTCCATTATACCTTGGTATAACCCCTACGCGGCTGTCGTAACTTCCAATGCGTGATCGGTGACCGGCGAACGAGATCAAACAGCAAGCTGAAGCTTCTCCGCCATCCGAACAAGGTCGGCGAGCGACTCCGCCTCCATCTTGTGCATCACGCGACCGCGTTGGACTTTCACCGTGATTTCACTCGTGCCGAGTTCACCGGCAACCTGCTTGTTGAGCAGGCCTTTCACGACAAGACTCATCACTTCCCGCTCGCGTGGCGTGAGGCTCTCGTAACGAGCGCGGAGTTCACCATGCGCAGCTCTCGCCTGGCTCTTCGCCCGGTCGCGTTCGATCGCCGCTCGCACCGCATCGATCAGTTTGCGGTTCTTTACGGGTTTTGTGAGGAACTCCGCAGCCCCTGCCTTCATCGCACGCACGGTCATCGGGATATCCCCGTGACCGGTCATAAAAATGATCGTAACATCGATCCCGGACGCCTGCAACTCCGCCTGAAGATCCATCCCGCTCAATCCCGGCATACGGACATCGAGAATCAAACAAGCAGGACGATCGGTATGCGGTTGCTTCAGGAATTCTCGAGCCGTGGCAAAGGTTTGAACCCGTAATCCTTCGGAACGCATGAGGCGTTCCGTAGAGCGGCGCACCGACAGATCGTCGTCGACGACAAACACGATGGGCTCGGGCTCCGTCATGGTGCCAATTCATCCGCCGCCGGCAGACTGAAGGAAAACTTCGCTCCGTTTGGACGAGCCTCCTCAGCCCATAGCCGGCCCCCATGCGCATCGAGAATCGCACGACTGATCGACAGTCCCATCCCCATACCCTGCGGCTTCGTCGTGTAAAATGCCTCGAAAAGTCGATCCATGTGTTCCCTTCCGAGCCCGACGCCGGAATCCTTGACGCTCACAACGATCTCAGGTCGGCCCCCGGAAGTTTCACGTCGTGCCTGAATCAAGAGGATCCGCTCGAAGACCTCCACTGTGCTCATCGCCTCCATGCCGTTCACCACAAGGTTGAGTAGCACCTGCTGAAGCTGCACTCGGTCACCGTTCACGAGCAAAGCGTCCGCAGGCAACTCTGCACAAATCTCCGTTCGACGAGTCGAAGATTCTGCACGCGCAAGAAGCAGAACATCACCGACAATACTTCTTACATCGACGAGCTTTTGCTCAACAGGGGCTCGTTTGGCGAGTTGACGGATTCGAGCAAGGACCGAACCGGCACGGTCGGCGTCTTCTACGATCTCCTTGAGCGCATCCCGCACCTCACCAAGATCGGGCGTCTCTTCCGAGAGGAGATTAAGGCAAGCGTTCGCATTGTTTACGACCGCGGAGAGCGGTTGATTGACCTCATGGGCGATCGAGGCCGTCAACTCGCCCATCGTCGTTACCCGGGTGATGTGCGCCAGTTCCGTCTGGGCCTTGCTCAATGCCTCTTCCGACTTCTTTCGATCGTCGATGGCATTCAGCAAAATATACCAGCGCACGATCTGGCCGGATTCGTCTCGAAGTGGAAGTCCGCTGACGTGAAACCACCGATAGACTCCGTCGGCACCACGTGTGCGATGCTCCACGGAATATGGATGTCCAGTCGCAATGGAATGCCCCCAGTGCTTGAGTGTCTCGGGAAGATCGTCGGGGTGTATCAGCGACACCCAATCCCAATCGCAAATGGCGGCCTGGGTTCGTCCCGTGTAGTCGAGCAGCCGCTGATTGGCGAACTCCAGCTGCCCATCGGAGGTGTGCGTGCATAGGAGGCCCGGAATGTTTTCGACGATGAGCCTGAACCTTTCCTCGCTCGCACGAAGGGCCGCCTGAGCTCGATTGCGCTCTGTGTTGTCGATCACGCTGCCCACGAACTTCACAAGCTGCCCTGATGCATCCAATACGGGATGACCGATCCCACGAATGTCCCTTACATCGCCGTTCGGGAGGATGACGCGATACTCGTGATTGAAGTCCGTCTTGTTTTGGACGGCCTCTTTGAGAGGCCCCTCCATGCCGGCCCGGTCGTCCGGATGGATGCGTTGCAGAAACGATTCGAAGGACGGTATCCCATCCCTTTCATCAAACCCGAGCATCGGGAAGCACTCGTGGGACCAGTAGAGCACCTCGCCGGTGTGTGGGTTCCACGCGAAGCTGCCCGTGCCACTCAGTCTCTGCGCTTCCGTCAAATAGTCCTGACTCTCCCGCAACCTCTCCGCAGCCTGCTTGCGTTCATGGATGTCGATGTTGTTCCCATACCAGCCGCTGACACTCCCATCTCGGTCGTAAAGGGGAGAGGCCAAGCACAAAAACCAGCGGTATTCTCCGTCGAACCTCCTCAACCGCATTTCCATTTCGAAGGGTTCGCCTTCCGCGATTTTCTGCTGCCACTGCGTGTGAAAGGAAGCCGCGTCGTCGGGGTGTCCGTAGTGCCCGGGTTCCTCTCCGAGCGTCTCTTTC
>CALLUD010000015.1 GCA_938011325.1 uncultured Spartobacteria bacterium | reverse complement strand
ACCAACGGACCGTGGGTCGCGGCGACATTGGTCGTCTCGGTGGGATCATTGGCGAGATCGTAGAGTTCCTTCTCGTGCGCCGGAGAGGATCCGTCAAAGAGCGTGAAGTTTTTTGTGACGAGCTTCCACGGGCCGCGCTGGATCATGCGATTGACCTCGTGCTCGATGAAGAGCGGCCGTTCGGGCAGGGGCGCGTTTTCCACAATATGCGGGAGGAGATCGACGCCTTCGCGGGGGAGAATGTTGCGTCCGGCGTAGGTCGTGGGATACGAGACACCGGTCGCGCCGACGATGGTCGCCATGACATCGATGAGGTGCCCGGGCTCCTCCCGCCAGCCTCCGCGGGCGGATTCCGGGATGCCGGCGGGCCAGTGCACGATGCAGGGCGTGCGGACACCGCCCTCGTGGGTGAAGTGCTTGAAGAGGCGCAGCGGCGTGTTGCTGAGATTCGCCCAGCCAGCGCCGACGTGAATGCCGTCCCCTGCATTGGGCTGCCCCATGTTGGCGAGAGCTGCGCCGGTGAGGGGAGCCTGCTCGCTGGTGCCGGACCATGTGCCGAAGCGTCCCTTCTCGGCGTTTGCGCCGTTGTCGGAGAGAACGAAGATGAGCGTGTTGTCGAGCTGGCCGGTTTCCTGAAGACGGTTGACGACCTTGCCGATGTTGCGGTCGAGTTCCTCGATCATCGCTGCGTAGAGCGACATGCGGCGGACGAGGTCTGCGCGGCGGTTTGCTCCAATCGTGTTCCATGCGGGAATCTCAACGACCGCCTCGTTCTGGTGAGGCCCCGTGCCGCCCCGCGGGGTCAGCTGGTAGCGCTCGTCGATCACGCCGTTTGCGAGCTGGCGGGCGTAGCGTTCCTGCCGCAGGACGTCCCAGCCCTTCTCGTAGGTCGACATGTATTTGTCCGCGATCTCCGGGGGAGCCTGGATGGGGAAATGTGGCGCGCCGAACGCCATGTAGAGTAAGAACGGCTTGTCGTCCCCCTTGGAGAGGTGGTGGTTGATGAAATCGATCGAGTAATCGCCAATGGCCTCGGTCTGGTAGAACTGCTGACCGGACGCGGTGTAGTTGCGAGGCGCGATTTCGTTGTTTTCCGAGAAAAGAGAGTAGACGTTTTCCGTCCAGTTGTCGGCACTGTGGGCATGACCCTGGGCGAACCGCCAGACGTGCTGGAAGCCGCGCTGCTCGGGGGCGCGGTTCACGTCGCGCGTGCCGAGGTGCCACTTGCCGGCCATGTAGGTGCGGTAGCCGTTGGCCTTGAGCAACTCGGCGATGGTGACATTGTTCTCCACCTTGAGTTGCGGCAGTGCCGACGCCGGGTCCGCCGCGACCTGGGGCGTGTGAAGGCCGGTGAGCAGGGCGGCGCGGCTCGGACTGCAGCGCGCGCCCTGGAAGAACTGACGAAATCGCACGCCATTCGCGGCGAGGTTGTCGACGACGGGCGTGGAAATTTCCCCGCCATAGCAGCCGAAGTCCGACCACCCGAGGTCGTCGCAGAGAATGACAATGACGTTTGGCTTTTCAGCCGCGAGTCCGAAGTGGGCGGTCGCAAGGGAGACCGCTACCGGAAGAAGCAGGGAACGAATGGACATAACGGAGAAAAAAATTCGGGGACGCCACCTCCAAGTCGCGGCGCCCCCGAGGGTGCGTTCGGGAGGGGGAGTCTCAGTCTCGTCGGCGGCTACGCCAGAGGAGGGCTGCGGTGGCGAGACCGCAGAGGGCGACGACGGAGGGCTCAGGCACGGCGCTCACGGTGATCTGGCCGGATCCGCCGTCTGCGAAAATGTCGCCGTATTGGGCCTTGAGCGTTTCGTAGGAATAGACGCCCTCCTCGAAGACATCGCCGGCGATGGTGAGCCCGGCGAAGGTCAGGTTTTGATCGAGGAAAATCTCACTGCCTGTCTCCAGCACCAGCCCGGCGGTCGTGAGCGTGAAGTCGTAATCGAAATCGAGCGAACCGCCGTCTGCGACCGTGATCGCTCCCGAGCCGAGGGTTGCCCCGGGAGAGACGATCAGCAATCCTCCGTCGACGAGCGTCCCGCCCGTGTGGTCGCTGATGCCGTTCATGATCAGCATGCCGGCGCCGGTCTTCGTGAAGGTGCCGACCCCCGAAAAGCCCTGGGCGAATGCAACGGTCTGGCCGTTGGTATCAAAGATGAGTCCGCCGGAGTGGATCTCGAGCTCGTTGTTGGAGAATCCGCTGAAGAAATCGCCGCTGGCGGAGGTCCGAACCGTGGCGCCGTTGAAGTTCACCTTCGCCGAAACGTTCGCGCCGTTCCTGAACATCGAGTTCACGGCAAGGACACCGCCGTTCAGATTCACGGTGCCGGAGCCCTGCATGATCCGGAGGATGTTTCCGGTGACACTGCCGCTGTTGAGTGTGAGGGTTCCGGTTCCGCCCACGGACCCGCCATTTACGTTGCCGAGGTTGATATGGCCGGTGGACGTGATGTGACCGCCATCGACGATGACTGTGCCCACCGAGTTGGGGTTGCGGCCCATGACGAGGTTCCCGGAAATGCTCACCACCGCCTCGCTCTGGACGTGCAGGGTGCCCCTGCCTCCGGCGGCGCCGCTCACTGCATTGTCGCTGCCGATGAGGAGGGCTCCGCCCGTGCGCGTGAAAACGGCGGAATCCGAAATGGTCAGGCTGCCTTCGCCGGCAATTCCCACGCCGACCGTGGCGCCTGTTGCTGTAACGGAGGTCTCCTCGCCGGAGACCGACATGGTTCCCTTTGATGTCGCGTTTGCCTGTCCGCCACCGATGC
>CALLUD010000014.1 GCA_938011325.1 uncultured Spartobacteria bacterium | reverse complement strand
CTGTCCGGGAGGACAGATCGGCATCCCATCTGCGGCCACCGGACTTGCCCTGCGCGGCACCCGATGCGATAAAAAGAAAGAGCGGCCGCCTGCTGCAACAGGCGACCGCCCTCCCGAGGTTGATCGCGGTGCTTCGGTCCCGCTTTTGACCGTGGTGGGTTCATCCCCACCGGGATTCTCCGACAGACGAGGCGGTCTGGGCCCTTGGGCCTAGGCCGCCTTGTCGAGTTCCGGCAGCACGCGCAGCTTGCGCGTGAGGCCGGACCGCCGGTCGTCCTTGGTCACGTAGCCAAGGGCACGATACAGCGGGGAGTTCTCTCCGTGCTGGGGCGAGCCTTTGATCGAGTTCACCACGAGCAGGTAGAGCTCGTTGGCTTTTTCGTCGGCTGCCCGGCGGGCCGCGATGAGGCTGCGCCGCTGCTGATCGAGCCAGACAATCTGCTGGCGCGTCTCGTAGGCGGGAGCCGTGGCGGTGCGGAACTGCTCGAGCGTCATCTCCGAAAAGACGGCGTCCGGCGCGAGTTCCTCCCAGGCACGGAGGAGGCTGTCGAGGCTTTGAGTGATGTCTTTGCGGATCATCGCTGTTCTGCTTTGAAAAGCCCTCCTTAGTTCAGGGGTTGCGGTTGCGGACGTCGTCCCGTGCGCAGGCGTCCGGCTCGACCTGGCCGGATGCTGCGATCGGGCGCGGGCCCGGGTTCATCCCCGTCCGACACCCGCCGGCGGGATGGAAATTGGTCGGAGAAAAGCACCGCCATCCGATCAAACGGCGGCGGCATCTCCGGGGCGGGGGGAGACAGGGCGGGAGACATGGAAACCGGGGGCAGGGGAAACAGGCTGTCGAGCAGCGAGGCCTCACCGGCCCACACCCGCAGGTCGAGCGAGCGGGCGATTTCCGCGACGGTGGTTTCGCCCGTGAGCACCACGCTGCCCGAGTGCGCCGCCAGAAACAGCAACGCCTCCTCACGATGGGCAAGCCGGCCCTGCAGGCGCTCTCGAAAGATGTCGAAAAATCCTGCGTCGCGTTCGCCAATCTCGTATTGGCGCAGGCAGCCCTCGCGCACCAGCGGCGCCGCCACCTCGCGCCGGGCCCGCACGGCGGCGGGCGGTGTCCACGCGACGATTCCCCGGCGTTCCCAGCAGGCGGTCATGTTCCGCTGCCGCAACCCGGCGAGGAGATCGAAGTCGTGGACGGCGAGGTTCATGGCAGGATCTCCAGGTTCTTGCGAAAGTCCTCCTCCGGCAGGCCCGCCAGCGTCGCCGCCTTCGCCACCGAGATCCGCCGCTCGGCCACCGCGCGCAGCAGCAGCGTGTCAAACCGGCGCGGACTCTCGGGAAAGTGGCACTTGCCGGGGTCGTTCGTGCGATAGCCGCGCATCGTCCAGCTCGTCCAGAAACGCTCCATCGTGCTGTCGGCCATCAGCCCGAGCGTGTGCGCCCGTTTCATGATGGCCGCGCACGAGATGCCGTGCAGCGCCTTGAGCCGCGCGAGTTCCCCCACGGCCACGTGCTGACGCCGCCCGCCGAATGCCTCCTCGAAGATCGGTCGCGGCATGAGCATCGCTCCCGCGAAGCGATGGCACAGATTCTCCCGCTCGCGTTCGGTGAATGGGCCCTCGAACCGCAACACGAGATGCCCCAGCTCGTGCAGCGCGCTGAACCGCCGCCGGTCCGTCGGGAACGACTTGTTCAGCGCGATCACCTCGCGCGAGCCCGCGCGCCCCGCAAAGCCGTCGAATGCCTCGTCCGCCCGCTCCGCGTAAATCATCAAATGCCGCGCCTCCAGCGCCGCGATCACCGAGGGAATCGGCGTGAGACCCAGCTTCCACGCCCCGCGCACCTGCAAGGCGGCCGATTCCACGTCGTCCGGCTCGCGCACCACGAAGTTGGCGATCGGATTCTCGAAGCGGGCCGTCTCGCCCAGCAATTCCTCCAGCTCCGCATAGCGCTCGAAGAAATCGGCCGCATGCTCGCGAAGCGCCGCCTCCGCCTTCACGCCGAGGCTCGACCGCTTGCGAAAGCTCACGCGCCCGAGCGGCACCCGCACCGGCCGGAAAAAGAAATCCTCATCCACCCCGAGCGTCTCACACAGCACCCCCAGCACCTCCGGAGAGGGACGCATGGTCGCGGCCTCGTATTTGTTGAGCGCCGCCACGGAGACCGCCCCCTCCATGCGCCGCGCCAGTTCCCGCAGCGACAAGGCACGCATCGTGCGGGCCTGTTTCAGCCGCAGGGCAAAAAGTTCATTGAGCGACGTGGTCATCGGTGAAAGCTGGTGAACATTAAGCGAAAAAAGACACGATCTGTCAACATAAAACCGCAACGAGTGGGATTATTTTCTCGAGACACACAACCCATTGTGGTTTCGGGCTTTCGATGAGAGTTCAGCGGTGTGCCTGGAATGCGTCCCAAAAAATTTTGCGCGGTAGCGTATGATTTTCACCGGCAGGGAGGGCCGTCTCACGTTCCGGGAACACGGTATTCTCGCGATGGCACGCCGTTCCCGGCGCTGGGAATAGCGTGCAAACCGGTTGGGCACGCGGTCTCCACGACTTTCGACGCGGTATTCACGGCCGGGCACCGCGTTCCCGGAGCAGGGGACGGCGTTCCCACCACCTAGCACCGCGTATCCACGCGTGGGAACGCGGTCGTCACCGCAGATGATACGGGTTCCAAATCAAAACGACGGCGTGCCCAGAGGCGGAAACGCTGCACCAAGGTGACCGCCTGACGCAAAGGTAGCGCCCGGACTTGCCAATTTGCCTTCTTGGGCGAGTGGCTCGAATGGGCTAGCGCCCAGATACCCTGCTTTCCCTAGGTCGGCGTTCCGGCCTGCCCGCGGGATCGTCTTCTCACCGATTCAACCCCAGAAAGCACATACTGGCAACATGGACCGCAGAACCTTCTGATGAAAGCGATGAATTTGAAGTTGAATCGAAAGCTTTCTACAGCTTATAAGCAGGCAAACTCACTATATCATTTGAGGCGAAAATTGGCGAATAACAGTAGCATTTCTGCGTTGAGCAGCTCGGAAATCCCGTATAATCTGCGAGTGTGGTTTGGTTTCAAAGTTTTCCACGCTATTGAGGTGATGTAATATGTCCGCTTCTTGCGCAGCCATCCGTTTCGATTCGCCCGGCAATGTCTTACCCTTTCGTCGCACGCCGACGGTCGAGATCGAATGCGAGGATAACCTCCGTTTCATGAGAAGGTATGCGGACGGGTCGATGCATTTGATTGTCTGCTCGCCTCCATACAATATTGGGAAGGAATATGAAACTCGACGGTCACAGGATGTTTATCTGGAGCAACAAGCTGCGACGATTGCGGAAGCTGTTCGTCTACTTCACCAAAAAGGATCGATTTGTTGGCAGGTAGGTAATTACATTGAAGGAGGGGAAATTTATCCGCTCGATATCCTCCTATACCCTCTCTTCAAGGTTCACGGGCTGCAATTGCGTAATCGGATCGTTTGGACATTTGGGCACGGATTGCACTGCCAAAAGCGGCTATCTGGTCGGCACGAAACTATACTTTGGTTTACGCGGTCAGATGACTACACGTTCAATTTGGACTCAATTCGAGTTCCGTCAAAGTATCCTTTTAAAAAGCATTTTAAAGGTCCGAATAAAGGGCAGCTTTCTAGTAATCCACTTGGCAAGAATCCGTCCGACGTGTGGGACATCCCGAATGTAAAAGCAAACCATGTGGAGAAAACCGAACATCCTTGCCAATTTCCAATTGGCCTTGTTGAGCGCCTCGTTCTAGCCTTTACTAATGAAGGGGAAAACGTTCTAGACCCCTACCTCGGCGTTGGATCTTCCGCACTTGCAGCTCTTAAAAACAATCGTAATGCATTCGGGTGTGACGCCGTCCAACGATATATCGATATTTCAAAGGAACGCATCAAACAGCTCTTCGCTGGGGAATTGAGAATGCGTCCCATGAACAAACCCGTTTATCAACCTGGTGAGTGATCTATGAAATTCTGCTACAGCTACGATCATCGAAATGCAGAGGCAGAATGGACTAGACGTGATCTTCAAGAATGGTTGACGGACATCGTCGAGGCTCCTCGCGTGAAGATACACAAACGCTGCACGACGGATATACGCAAACACGTCCATGACGAGCTGAGTAAGGAAGGCTGGGCTATGAACGTGAAGATCGATCAAAATCTCGGGTTAACTGTTTTCGCGTTACGTGATGATTTAGCATTCCAGCTTCAGACAGGTAATATGAGCAGAGCTCCATACGATTTTTTAAAACTGCAGCACCTTTATCAAATGCGCCGTATCGAGGCGGCAGCTCTTGCAGTTCCCGTGAAAGCGTGCGCTGATAAAATTGGTAGCAATATTGCAAACGCGGAGAGAATATGTAACGAATTGACTCTGTTTGATCGTATCATCACAGTTCCAATTCTCGTTGTCGCGTTCAGCTGAAATCTTATGTCATACCGCGTTCAACTTGTTAGTCCACCAGAACGACAGGCTCTAATTCGAAGGAGCGTAGCTGCAACCGTGGACAAGGTGGCTAATTACGATTTTCGTAATCAGAAAACCGAACTACCGGTTATTCGGATCGATATCTCAGTTCCTATATATCGGATGGAAAACTTCCGGACGTTCACTGATCAGACCGAATATGCTGTCCGCGAAGGAAAGCCTGCGGACTTCTTCCGCACTGGGCAGGAAAATGAGAGTGTTCAACAGTTACAACACGAAATACTTGCAAAGCTGGCGAAAGTTGGACGATCAGAATCTGTAGTTCCCATAATTGACGTCTTAAAGAAGGAACGTCAACGAGAAGAGATACTCATTACACACAGTGGTGTCGTTGTTAATGGAAATCGCAGGTTGGCAGCGATGCGCGAACTTTTTGCGGAAAGCCCTTCGGATTATTCCGATTTTTCTCACATCAATTGCGCTGTATTGCCGGAGGACGCCACTCCCGCCGAGATAGTTGACATAGAGGCAGCGCTTCAAGCAAAGCCAGAAACAAAATTGGATTACGACTGGATCGGAGAGTGTCAGCTCATCAATCGCTTGCTTGATTTGGGCCGCAAACCAGAGGAGATCGCCGAGCGACTAAATCGTAGGAAAAAGGATGTTGAGAACATGCTTCAGGCCCTTGCCGAGGCGAACTTATATCTGAAAGATTGGGCACACGCCGAGGGCGAATACAGTCGTGTTGCGCGAGATGGAGAGCAATTTTTTAGGGATCTCCCTGCGTTATTAGCAGGAAAAGACCCCCAACTCCAAGAGGCGAGCCGTGTGATAGCATGGACGCTTTTTGATAATCGCGCGTCTTTGGGTGATAGGCTATACGCCTTCAATGCAGCCGTGGGAAAGAGAGCGGCCGATGTGCTCCACCGTCTTTCTTCAACATTGGAAATTCCTCTCAGCGGAGAAAACTCTCGCGATATTGAAGCGCAAGAGTTCGATGTCGACTTGGATGCAGAGCAAGCAGCAATTTCATACGAAGCTGTTGTCGCTGCGCTTCAAGGTTCCGAACGGAGAGAAGAAGTGGTTGAAGCGCTGATCGAGGAATGCCGAGGAGTTGTTGAATCGGAGCGACATATAAAGTCCGGGGCAGCGGCGTTACGATCGGTAACAACAGCGCACTCAAAACTTTCCGAGGTCGATCTCACGAAGGCTGATCCCGCAACTTACGCTGGAATTGAAAAGCAGCTCGACGCAGTTCTTCAAAAAGCTTCCGCTTTAAAGACGAGCTTGGCTGAATATCTCGCGGCCACACGATCGGCAGAGTAAGCTGGGCCTTATGAATGCTCCCCCGGCGACGATCAGCGTAGCATACGATCCCAACCATCTAACTGGACGACTTGAGTGGCTGGGGGAAAGCCCCCCTTCCTCGATATGGGATCGGCTTAAAGCTCGTGCTATCGCTAGTTCTGCGGCCGAACAGGTTTCCGACTGTGTCATCGTCCTACCTTGGACCCACGTGTTGGGGCTTATCCGGGAATTTGGAAGTAAGCAGTTCCAGCATACTCTGAACTTTCGCTTTGCGCCAAGGGGAGAAGCCGCCACTAGGATTCGTCAATTTATTGAAGAAGTGCGGGTCGCGAGAGCCTCGCGAACCACTCAGGGGACGTCTCTTAAAATCGAGGAAATAGAATCTGCTTTGGTTCAGCTAGGCTTCAAACGAAAACTGAAAGTTTTTCAATTACACGACCTTCAGCATCTTCTTTCGTTGCCACACGGAGCAAACTTTTCAGTTCCGGGCGCGGGCAAAACCACCGTCACTTTTGCCCTTCATCTTCTCATCCGGCAGCAAAGTCAGCATCTTTTTGTCGTTGGACCGAAGTCAGCGTTCCCAGCTTGGCGAGAGATCGTGGCGGAATGCATGGATATGTCCGCTCCAAACGACAATGCGGAACCCTTTACCATTCTCGATGGGAGGGTAGAAGATACCGAGCGACTTCTGAGATCGGGAGCGACGCGGTTTTTGATGTCGTATGATTTGATGGTGCGACAGCAATCGACGCTCGCTACGTATTTTTCGAGGCAGTCAGTCCATCTTGTTTTGGACGAATCGCACCGAATGAAAGCAGGGTTAAGCTCTCAGCGCGGTTCATTTCTTTTGACCATTGCAAATCTTCCCGCTCGGCGCGATATCCTGACAGGAACCCCCATGCCGCAAGATGCGAGTGATCTCGCATCACAACTTGAATTTCTATGGCCAGGGCACGGATTAGACCTACAAATACAACGAGGCATCCCGCCCCGCGATGTGTTGGGTTCGCTTTATGTCCGAACGACCAAACGGCAGTTGGATTTGCCGCCGGTTTGTCGCCGATTTTATGACGTGCAAATGGCTCCCGGCCAAATGGCGTTATATGGCATCGTTCGAGACGAATCGCTTCGTCAGTTATCAAAGGCAGTCTCTGGAGCGAGAGGTATCGACTATCTTTCTGCGCGCCGATCCGTAATGAGACTTCTTCAACTGTCGGCAAATCCAGTCTTGGCATTGCGAGGTATGACTAATCGGGTTGGAGGACTGGATTCAGGGCTGGTAGATACTGTTCTAGAAGAAGGCGCCTCGTCGAAAATGCGGGCGGTCGCTGATCACGCGAGGCAATTGGGGTTACAAAATCAAAAATGCGTTATTTGGACGATTTTTACCGATACGATCTTAGAGCTCGAAAGAATGCTCGCAGATATGAATCCGGTGACACTTTACGGAGCAGTGCCATCGGGCGAGGTTAACGACCTAGCGACACGAGAGGGGAGGCTTCGAAGATTTCACACGGATCCGGAATGCAAGGTCATCATCGCGAACCCCGCTGCGGCTGGCGAGGGAATATCCCTTCATACAGTTTGCCATAACGCAATCTACTTAGACCGCAGCTATGTATCCACGCACTATCTCCAGTCGATTGATCGCATACATCGCCTCGGACTCGATCCCAATATCCAGACATTTATTCATATTTATCGAACAAAGGCGCCCCCCGGAATAGGCAGTATCGATTATTCTGTTGGACGTCGTCTTGCTGCTAAGTTGCGAAATCTGCAACAGCTTCTCGACGATCCGGACCTCCATGAAATCGCGCTAGATGAGGAAACTGTGGATGACCCGGTAGATTTTGATGTGAGTATACAAGACATGGTGGATCTCATCGAGGAACTCGAGGGGCGGGCACCAGTCCCTGACGAGGAAGGCTCGTGACGGAGATTCCTCTCAGCCGGCTTTTTTCAATAAGTTCTTTTGAAGCGCTTCGCACGCTTCGATGTCGGCAGCCATATTTCCCAGCTCATTCCCTATTGGAAATTGCTAAACTCCTTGAGCGTGTCGATGCAACGGCTCGCGGATTAGACTTCCAAGCCGCCTTCTCTCTTGCACAATTGCTCCCAGAGAACATTCCGGTCGATGCTGAGATAGCTTTTTATCAAAAATGCATCGAAGCCGTGGTAATTGAAAAACAGCCCGTGTGGGCAAAAATCATGACCCGCGGTCGCGCAAAGTTCGCTCAAAAGCTTTCTGAAGATGAGGCGCAGTGTTTTCGCCAAGCTGGGTTACTGGTCGAGCCGATTACGCCAGATATTTTGAAGTGGTGGGATCGTATTACAGCGCACGTTCGTTCTCAGGGTGACCAAATAAAACATGAGAGAGCACGCGCAGCTGAAAAGCTTTCCCTTCAACACGAAGTTGAGCGGCTTCGACAGCTTGGGATACCAAAAGAGCCCACTTGGGTAGCCGTGGAGGACAATACAGCGGGGTATGACGTGCTTTCATTCGATATTGGAACGGTTGAGCCGACTAACCGCCTTATCGAAGTAAAATCTACCATCGCTTCACCGCTTCGATTTCAAATTACACGAAACGAATGGGAGCAGGCTTGTCGTTTTCGTGATCGCTACCATTTTCACATTTGGGATATGAGTGGAACCCCCCGGCTCTACGAAAGAGCGGTGGACCAAATTGCGCCGCATATCCCTTCTGATAACCGAGATGGTCGGTGGCTAAACGCCGAGATTCAAGTGGGAAGCACCAATTAATCAGCGAGGCTACGCCCCGAGCTTCGTGATCGCTTCCTCGAGGGTCGCGACGTTCGAGATCGAGAGGACGGGGGCACCTTTGCGGATGCGGTTGACGAGGCCGGCGAGGACGCCGCCGGGGCCGATCTCGACGAGGAGGTCCACCTTTTCGTGATCGAGGAGGTATTCCACGCTCTCGGTCCAGCGGACGCTGCCGGTGACCTGGTCGGCAAGGGTGCGGCGGATGTCGTCGGGATTGGAAACGGGAATCGCGTCGATGTTGCAGACGACGGGGACGGCGGGGGTGTTCATCGGGGTTTCCGCGAGCGCTGCGGAGAGACGCTGGTAGGCGGACTCCATGAGGCGCGAGTGGTTTCTCAACTCCGGGCCTTCATCCTTCATCGCTCAACCTTTATCCTTCGACCGCAGGCTTGATTTTTTGGCAGTTTTGGTCGAGAGCTTACCAAGCGACGAGCGAGGCCGCCCCATAGGCGACCCGAGTCCCACCGGGGCTCCTCGCCGCTCCTTTCATTTCTGGACCTGCTGAAGCCATTGGATGACGTCGGGGAATGCTTCCTCGCCTCGGTGCAGCAATCCTTGAAGCAGCGCAATGCCCGCATCGTCGATCGATTTCGCCGGGAGACCGAGTTTTCGCTCCTCGGCCTTGCGGGCGTGGAGCGTGCAAAGATCCGCAAGCTGAAGAAGGAGGCTTTTGCGGGAATCGATGAAGAACCCTTTCTCGATGATCCGGTCGAGCCGGAGCGTGCCCGGCGTTGCCCGCAGGAGCTTGAGGAACCGCTCGATATCACTCACGACCTCGCGATTGTCATCGGAAATGAAGATGCCGAGCGCATCGGGTGAAAGGCCGCGCAGGTAGGCATTGACGACCTGCGCGACCAAAGGAAAAGCCGCGAGGTGTGGGTTGACGCTGATGTGCGTGCCAAAGGTCGCTTTCATCCAGCGCTCGTAGCGATTCTTCGTGATGGCGCGGTAGATGAAGTGAAGCCCGTGCTTCGCGGCGATTTGCAGCCAGGCGTCGCGGATGCCAATGCGAGTCGCGACGGGCACTCCCTTGAAAGGTCCGGTGCCCTGCCGGAGGTCTCCCGCATGCAACTCGAAGGATTCATCGCGGGGCGGAGGAAACACGGCATCGAGCGCTTTCTCGAGATCATTTTCCAGCGCCTGCCATTTCGCTTCCGGGACGATGAGTGCCCCGAGCACGAAGATTGGCTGCTGGGAATCGATGAGGTTGTTCCCGGTGTTTCCCGACTCGTCGAGGTAGACAAGATGCATCCCTTTTCCTCCTCTACGCCGCGCGGTCGTAAAGCGCGGACTCCATCTCACGCACGGCTTCGAGGTAGGCTTCCCGCCCACCAAAAATGCCGATGATTTCCACGGGAGTGCCAAAACGCTTCTGCGGATCAACTCTCAGGATATCCATCGATTCTACGCTGCGAATGCCGGCGTCGGTGTATTTGCGCAAAAGGGCGTCGAGCACCTCGCGTGCCTTGTCGCCGTATTTGGCAAAGACGTTCCGCTTCCTGACAGGTAGGTCGCGGACTTGCCTCGCACGCGCCCGCGTGTCTCGCCCTTTGGGCTGACGTGCGTCAGGCGACCTCGATCGCACCCGCGATCCGATGTTCCGGGCCTCGACATTGTTCAAACGTTCCGCGCGCCCAGAACACCGACCTTGGGAAAGGTCGGGGTAGCCTGGTGGAACGCCAGCCCGCAAGGGCGATCTGTCCGGGAGGCCAGATCGGCAAGTCCCGCGGCTACCTTTTTACGGATCGGGCGTCGTCCGCGATCCGATGTTTCGGACCGCGGTATTGGTGCTGAGGGAAGGCCTTGTCCTACGCCCCGAGCTTCGTGATCGCTTCCTCGAGGGTCGCGAGGTTTGAGATCGAGAGGACGGGGGCGCCTTTGCGGATGCGGTTGACGAGGCCGGCGAGGACGCCGCCGGGGCCGATCTCGACGAGGAGGTCCACCTTTTCGTGATCGAGGAGGTATTCCACGCTCTCGGTCCAGCGGACGCTGCCGGTGACCTGGTCGGCAAGGGTGCGGCGGATGTCGTCGGGATTGGAAACGGGAATCGCGTCGATGTTGCAGACGACGGGGACGGCGGGGGTGTTCATCGGGGTTTCCGCGAGCGCTGCGGAGAGACGCTGGTAGGCGGATTCCATGAGGCGCGAGTGGAAGGCGCCGGCGACGTTCAATTCCATCGCCTTGCGGGCGCCGTATTCCTTCGCGATCGAAACGGCGAGGGCGACCTTCGATTTTTCGCCGGAGACGACGATTTGTCCGGGGCAGTTGAGATTGGCGACATCGACGTCGGCGGCCGCCGCGAGATCGCGCACGGCATTTTCCTCGGCGCCGATGATGGCCGCCATGCCGCCCTCGGTTTCATTGCAGGCGTCCTGCATGGCGGTGGCGCGTTTCGCGACCAGATCGAGGCCCTCGGCAAATCCGAACGTGCCGGCGGCTGCGTGGGCGGTGAATTCGCCGAGCGAGAGACCCGCCGCGGCGGCGAAGGAAAAATCGGGCAGGCGCTCGCGCAGGGCGGCGAGGCAGGCGAGGCCGTGCACGTAGAGCGCGGGCTGGCAGACGGCGGTCTTCGTGAGTTCCTCGGAGGGGCCTTTGAACATGATCTCGCTCAGCGAATAGCCGAGCTGGGAATCCGCCTGCTTGAAGAGGGCAGCGGCGGCGGGGGAGGCGGAGACGAGATCCTCGCCCATGCCGACGGCCTGGGCGCCTTGACCAGCGAAGAGAAGCGCGATTTTAGAACTCATGGAGCCGCACATGCTACGATTGCCGGGTGGGTCCGCGCCAGAAAATGCGGTGCGCGGTGGCGGGTGGAAGCCTCGACCGCGAATGCGCGGGGCGTTTGCCCCTCAGAGGGCTTTGGTGCGGGCGATGACTTTGGCGACCTGCGTGGCGGTGCGGGCGAGCAGCGCGCGGGCGTCGCGCATCGATTCTTCGACGGTGATCGGGCCGGGTGCGATGGAGAAACAGGCGTCGTAGAGGTCCGCGAGGCGGTCTTCGTGGCGCAGGGCTCCCGCGATGGCAAGGACGGGACGGCCGTGCGTTCGCGCGCGCCCGGCGAGGCCGCCGGGGCCTTTTCCGTGGAGGGTCTGCGAGTCGAGGAGGCCTTCGCCGGTGATCACGAGATCGCATTGCGCGAGGTGATCGTCGAGATGGGTGAGCTTCGCAAACGCGTCGAATCCCGGCTCGATGCGCGCGCCGAGAAACGAGAGGAGGCCGAAGCCCAGGCCGCCCGCCGCTCCGGCGCCGGGTGCCTCTCGATGATCGCAACCGAGGTCACGCCGGATCACGTCCGCGAAATGCGCGAGGCCGCGTTCGAGCGCCTCGAGTTGCTCCGGGCCGGCGCCCTTTTGCGGACCAAACACCGCCGTGGCTCCGTGTTCGCCGAGCAGGGGATTTCTCACGTCCGAGATCGCGACGATCTCCGCCTGCGGCAGATGCTCCGGCGGGAGGATGCGCGCGATGCGAAGGAAATTGCGGGGAATTGGATCCACTTCCGCGTCCCCGTCGTCGAGGAATCGGAAGCCGATCGCAGCGGCGAGGCCGAGTCCGCCGTCGTTGGTGGCCGACCCGCCGAGCCCGACGAGGATGCGCTTCGCGCCGCGCCGCTCCGCATCGAGAAGCAGCTCGCCGGTGCCGCGCGTGGAGGTCTCCAGTGGATTCAGTTCCTCCTTTCGCAGGCGCCACATGCCGCTCGGGCCGCTCATCTCGAGGATCGCGGTGGATTCCGCCGGCACCCAGCCGTAGGACGACACGATCGCGCGTCCCAGCGCATCGTGGCAGGGCGCCTCCACCATTTCGCCACCCAGCGCCCGCGCGAACACTTCGGCGGTGCCTTCGCCGCCATCGGCGAGCGGCAGACGAATCAGCTCCGCATCCGGCAGCCCGGCGCGCAGTCCCTCGCACACCGCATCGACGGCCTCGACGGCGGAGAGGGAGCCCTTGAACTTGTCCAGCGCGACGAGAATCCGCATCGCCGCACACTCCTAAAGCGAAACCGTCGCCCAATCACGAAGGAAACGCGGGCCGGGCAGGGTTGCGCGAGGGCCGTGCGAGCGGGAGCGGAAAACCGCCTCAAGCCTGGCCGGCGCGGACGTCTTTCGCGTAGGCACGGACGGCGGCGGTGATGGCCGCCGCGACATCGGCTTTCGGCTGGACGAATTTCGGGCGGAACCACGGGTAGAGGCCGATGACGTCGTGCAGCACGCGAATCTGGCCGTCGCAGCCTTCGCCGCTGCCGATGCCGATGGTCGGGATCGTGATGGCCTCGGAGATGGAACGGGCGAGGGGAGGCGTGACGAGCTCGACCACGACGGCAAACGCTCCCGCGGCTTCGACCGCGCGGGCGTCCTCGAGAAGCGCGGCGGCCTGCTCGGGCGTGCGGCCCTTGATCTTGTAGCCGCCTTCCTCCTGGATGTGCTGCGGGAGCATGCCGATATGCGCGAGGACCGGAATGCCGGCATCCACCAACGCCCGGATTTCTCCCGCGTGCTCCCTGCCGCCTTCCAGCTTCACCGCATTCGCCCCGGCCTCGATCAGGCGCCTTCCATTTTCCACGGCGGCGGCCGCATTTCCCTCGTAGGTTCCTTTGGGAAGATCCCCGACGATTGGGGTGTTTTTCACTCCGCGGGCCACGGCCCGGATGTGGTGGATCATGTCCTCCATGGTCACCCGCGTCGTGTCGTCATAGCCAAGCACGACCATGCCGAGGGAATCGCCAACGAGGATCAAATCGATCCCGGCTTCGTCCACCAAGCGTCCCGTCGGGTAGTCGTAGGCGGTCAGCGCCACGGTCCGTCGGCCGGCTTTCTTGGCTCCGGAAAAGGCCTCAAAGGAAAAACTCATAAAATGGAAAAGCCGTAAAAATGCTCGCAACCTACTACCACAGAGCAAATTCACTCAACTGAATCTCCGGAACTTCGCGGGCGAGTTCGGCGATTGTTTCGGAGCATCCCGGCAGGCAGAGATCGGGTGCGATTTCCGCAAGGGGCCGAAGCACGAAGGCCCGTTCGAGGAGCCGGGGGTGGGGAATCTGGAGATTGGCGCGGTTCAACGTCATGCCTCCGAAATAGAGAATATCGAGGTCGATGGGGCGGGGGGCATTGCGAGTGGGATTCGGCTCCCGGTGAAGCATGCGCTCAATGCCCTGGAGCTGGTCGAGGAGACTTTCCGGCGAGAAGCGGTAGCCGATTTCGATCACCGCATTCAGAAACCAGGGGGAATCCGGCGGGCAATCGACGGGCTCGGTTTCGTAAACGCGGGAGAGGCGCACCGGCGGCCCGGCGAACTGGCGGATCGCATTGACCGCGGCCTGAAGGTTCGCGGCGCGGTCGCCGAGATTCGAGCCGAGTGCAATGCCGACGCGCACGCGATCAGCGCAGGCCGAGGACGTCCTGCATGTCGTAGAGGCCGGCTGGCTGGCTGGCGGCCCATTTTGCAGCCCGGAGAGCGCCGTTGGCAAAGGTGTCTCTGGAAGAAGCCTTGTGCGTGAGTTCCACGCGCTCGCCCGTGTTCGCGAAAATCACCGTGTGGTCGCCGACGACATCGCCGCCGCGCAGGGCATGCATGCCAATCTCCGTGCGGGTGCGCTCGCCGACCATTCCTTCGCGGCCATGGCGCACGTCGCTCGCATAGCTGAGCTGCCGCACCTCCGCGAGGATTTCGGCCAGCCGGCGGGCGGTGCCGCTTGGCGCGTCCTTCTTGTGGCGGTGGTGCATCTCGACGACCTCGAGGTCGAACTCCGGCCCGAGAATCTCCGCGGCCTTTTGCGTGAGCCAGAAGAGGGTGTTCACGCCGATGCTGAAGTTCGGAGCAAACACGATCGGAATCCGCTTCGCGGCCACGGCAATCGCCGCGCGCTGGGCGTCGTCGTGACCGGTCGTGCCGATCACAAGCGGCTTCCCGGCATCGGCGCACGCCTTTGCGACGTCGGGCGTCACCGAAGCGTGGGAAAATTCGATCACCGCATCGCTCTTCGCCAGAGCGGCGGCGAAATCATCGCCGGCATCCACCTCGGCGCTGACCTCCAGCTCGGGGTCGCGGCCCGCGCATTGGATCAACGCCTGGCCCATCCGGCCCCTTGCGCCATTGATGAGAAGTCGGAGAGGCATCAGTCGAGAAGACCGTATTCGTTCAGGATGGCGCGGAGACCGGAGGCGTTCGCCTCCGACAGCGCGGTGAGGGGAAGGCGAAGCTCGGGGCTGATTTTTCCCTGCATCGCGAGGGCGGATTTGATCGGCACCGGATTCGTCTCCACAAAGAGCGCCTTGAAGAAGGGATACCACTTGCGGTGCAGCTTCGCGGCCACGTCGGGCTTGCCGGCCTGCCATGCACCCACCAGATGCACCAGCTCGCGGGGAATGATGTTCGAGGCCACGCTGATCACGCCCACCGCGCCCACGGAGAGGAACGGGAGGGTCAGCGAATCATCGCCGGAAAGAATCTCGAACGACCCGGGCAGCGCCGCCCGAAGCTGGCTGACGCGCTCGACGCTTCCGCCCGCCTCCTTGATCGCGACAATGTTCGGGCAATCCGCCGCGAGGCGAACGACCGTGTCGATGCCGATTTCCACGCCGCAGCGTCCGGGAATGCTGTAGAGCACGAGGGGGATCTTCACCGCCTCGGCGATCGCGCGGTAATGCTGGTAAAGACCCTCCTGGCTCGGCCGGTTGTAGTAGGGAGCGACGAGCAACGCGGCATCGGCGCCCATGTTTTCCGCCTCGCGAGTGAGCGCGATGGCCTCGGCCGTGGAATTCGAGCCCGTGCCGGCGATGACCTTGCAACGCCCCGCGGCGGCCTCGACGGCTGCGCGGATGACTTCGTTGTGCTCGTCGTGCGTGAGCGTGGGGGATTCACCGGTGGTGCCGACGGGAACGATGCCGGAGATGCCTTCCGCGACTTGAAAGTCGATGAGCGCGCGGAATGCCCCGGCGTCGAATCGACCGTCGCGAAACGGGGTCACGAGGGCGGTATGGGTGCCTTCAAACATGGGATGGAAAGTGAATCAGACCGTAACCGTTCCGTCGAAAACGAAATCCGCGGGTCCGGTCAGGGTGACCCGTGAAAACTCGCCCCTCGTCTTCCCGGGCGCAAACCCGACCTCGAGGGTATCGCCGCCGCGCACCAGCACCTTCACGGGAGCCGCCACGCCGGATTCGAGATGATGAATCAACGCGCAGGCCACGACGCCGGTGCCGCAGGCGAGGGTTTCATTCTCGACGCCGCGCTCGTAGGTGCGGATCGCGATGTCGCCCGGCGCGCGGACGTTGACGAAATTCACATTCGTGCCCTTCGGCGAGAAATGCGCGTGATGCCGGATGGCCGAGCCGAACCGGACGATGTCGATCTTTTCGAGGTCGTCGACAAACACGACCGCGTGGGGGACTCCGGTATTGATGAAGTGAACGAGCAGAAGCGTGCCCTCGATCTCCAGCGGCACGGCGGGCGCGTAGGAATGCGGCGCGCTCATATCGAGCTGCACCTGCTCGCCCATGCAGCGCGCGGTTATGACGCCGGCGAGCGTCGCAAAGGAAATCTCCTCGCCCTCGAAGCCGGCCACGCGCCGGGCATAGCGCGCGAAGCAGCGGGCTCCATTGCCGCACATTTCCGCTTCGCCGCCGTCGGCGTTGTAATAGCGCATGCGGAAATCCGCGCCATTGTCCGCAGGCTCCACGAGGAGCAATCCATCGGCGCCAATGCCGCGATGCCGGTCGCAAAGCCGCTCGATCTGCGCAGCGGTCAATGCGAGCGAGCCGTCACGATTGTCGAGCATGACGAAGTCGTTGCCGGCTCCGTTCATCTTGGTGAATGCGAGATTCATGAGAGAAGTGCCATTATCGTCCGGTCCCGCACGCGCGCAAGGTCGTTCGACACGCGGCGAACCGTTTATTTTCGGGCTTCGTGGGCGGCGGAGGCGAGGGGACGAACGAATGCCTCGACCTCCGCGATGAGATCGGGGCTCGTGCCGTGCTCCGCGATGCATCGCACGATCGCGCTGCCCACCACGACGGCGTCCGCCTGCCGGGCAACCTGGGTGGCCTGGTCGGTGTTGGAAATGCCGAAGCCAACGGCGATCGGGAGATCGGTGTGGCGTCGCAGCTCGGCGACCTGGGCGCCGATCGATTCGGAGAGCGTCGATTGCTCGCCGGTAACGCCTTCGCGGGAGACATAGTAGAGAAAACCCTCCGCGGCGTTTGCGAGGCGCTCCATGCGGTCCGGCGGCGTGGTCGGCGCGACGAGACGGATGAGCTTGAGGCCATGCGTGTTTGCAAAGGTCGCGTCCTGTTCGGCCTCGTCGGGAGGAAGATCGAGCAACAGCACGCCGTCGGCCCCGGCCTGCGCGGCATCGGCATGAAAGCGGTCGAAACCGTAAACATAGACCGGATTCAGGTAGGTGAAGAGGACGAGCGGAATCTCCGAGCGCTCGCGAATCCGCCGCACGCAATCCAGAATGCCCTGCACGCTGGCTCCGGCGGCGAGGGCGCGGGTCGCGGCGGCCTGGATCGTGGCCCCATCGGCCAGCGGATCGGAAAACGGCACGCCCAGCTCGACGATGTCCACTCCGGCACGTTCGAGGGCCAGCACGAGATCGACGGTCGCATCGAGGCTCGGATCGCCGCCCGTGATGTAGGCGACAAACCCGGCGCGGCCGGATTGGCGGAGATTGGCGAAACAGGCGTCGATGCGATTCATGGGCCGGGGGATCAAACCAGCAGGTGCGACGGGAAGTTGTCAAGCGACGCCCATCCCGTTAGGAAGGAGGAACGTGTTGTCCCCCCGATCCCTGGCCATGCTCGCCACCTGCACCCTGTTGTCGGGCTGTATCTCCCCACCGAAAATTCCGCAGGCCACTCCCGAACAGCGCGCCGAATGGGCGAAGGTGAAGACCGGCCCGTTCGCGTGGGGCATCTCGACGAGCAGCTACCAATACGAGGACCCCGACGTGAAGCCCGGCACGCCGGAATATTTTTCGACCGACTGGGACATTCTCGTCTCGCAGGGGAAGGCGCCGGAGAAGGGCAACGCGCTCTACACCTGGAGCCACTTCGACAAGGACCTCGAAGCGCTGAAGGAAATCGGCGTCACGCACTACCGGTTCAGCCTCGAATGGGCGCGCATCGAGCCGAAGCCCGGCGTTTACAACGAGGAGGCGCTTCGCCGCTACGTCGGCATGGCGCGAAAGCTGAAGGCCGCCGGCATCGAGCCGGTCGTCTGCCTGTGGCATTTCACGTTCCCCGACTGGCTCTACGACCGGCGGAAGCCGGGGCGGTCAAACTGGCTGCACCCCGACTTCGCACCACGCTGGCAGGCCTATGTCGGGAAGGTCGTTCGCGCGATGGGACCGCAGGTGCGCTACTACGCGCCGCAGAACGAGCCGAACGGACAGATCACGACCGCCTACATCGGCGGCATGTGGCCCCCGGCGCAGCTTTTCAATTTCAGCAACTACAACAAGGCGATCGACTCCAGCGCCGCCGCGTTTCGCGACGCCGCGGCGATCATCCGGCGTGAAAATCCGGACGCGCTCGTGCTGACCGTCGAGGCGCTCCCGTGGTGGAAGAGGTCGCCGCTGCATGTTTTCTCGTGGTTCTGGAACTTCATGCAGCACACGAATTTCGACCACCTCGACCGCGTTTACGAAACCGCCGACATCATCGGCTTCAACTACTACTACTCGCAGGTCGCCGGCCCGGTGAGCATGCTCCTCATCGGCACGCACCACGGGAAGCACTACACGGAAATGGGCTGGGACATCGATCCCGACGCGCTCTACAAACAGATCGCCTTCGTCGGCGACCGCTACGGCAAGCCGATGATGATCACCGAAAACGGGATCGCGACGGCCGACGACAACCAGCGCATCACCTACCTCGAAGAACACATCGACGCCGTCGCGCGGGCCATGAACGACGGCCACGACGTGCGCGGGTATTTCCACTGGTCGCTCGCCGACAACTACGAATGGCACTGGGGCTACAAGGCCACGTTTGGCCTCGCGCACATGAACCCGGAGACGTTCGTTCGCGAGCTGAAACCCTCGGCGCGCGTCTATCGCGGCATCATTCAAAAGGGCGCGCCGCGCGTGCGCGCCGTGGCGGCGGACTAGGGAATCTCCGTCACCTTGGGTGGCGGGTTCTTCGTCTTGTAGGCGAAGCCGCCGGGGTCCAGCATATACCGGCTGGGGAGTTTCTGGCCTCGCACGATCGCGTCGGGCTTGAATTCGTAGAACACAAAGCCGTCGATCCGGTAGGCGGCGACGAGCAGGTCCTTGAGCCCGGGGTTGGTGCTGAAGGGTGGCTCCGACATGGGAATCTTCTCCATCGGGCGCGGCGGCGACCATTCGTTGCCGGTCCATACCGAGATGGACCCTCCGCCGATTCCACGGGTGATCTTGATTCGCGCCGGGCCATCCGGGTGATTGGCAAAAAACTCGGTCGGTCCGGTGGACTGCAACGTCGTGCAGGCACTCATACCGACGCACAACATCAGAGCAACCAGGGAACGAATCACGGCTGCATCACTAAACGGGAATGTCCCGGTTGGCAATGTCCGCGAAGCGACGATGTTTCGCGCCGCTTCGCCTTGCGTGAGAGGGGACGAGACGATTTACCGCCAGTATCCCGAGCGCCAGTAGCGCTGGTCGTTGCGCACGTAGTATTCGCCCGGCACGTAGTTCGCACCCGGTCTCGGCCTCGACACGTAACGCCCCGGCACCCACACCCAGCGGTTCCCGCGCCAGTCATGGTGGCCGTCGACCCACACGGCATCGGCATTCGGCGCCACGGGCCGCACATCGCGACGGCGCGGCGGCGGGTCGTTCACCACCACGTATTCCTGCGGCTCGTAAACCGGGTCGATCGCGTCCACCAGCGCCCGGCCAATCGGGTCCGGCGGCACAACGCGCCCGTATCGATCCGTCGTGCAGCCGGCGAGGGCGGCCAGAGCCACGGCCGGCAAAAGGAGAGAAATGGTTTTCATGGTCTGGAAGATCGCGTTTGTCGCGGCGGGTGGCCGTCAAATGCGCGCATTGTCGAACCCGGAGCCTTTCGCATAGCCTGCGGCGATGAACGACGCGGACAGCAGTGCAACCATGGCCGTCTTCCTCGATCTCGAGAACATCGCGCTCGGGACCAAGGACGCGAAATTTCCGCGATTCGACATCAAGCTCGTCCTCGAGCGCCTGCTCCTGCGCGGCCACATCGTCGTGAAGAAGGCGTATTGCGACTTCGACCGTTACAAGGAATTCAAGCGCGACCTGCACGAGGCCGCCTTCGAGTTGATCGAGATTCCACACGTGCGCCAGTCGGGAAAAAACTCCGCCGACATCCGCATGGTCGTGGACGCGCTCGACCTCTGCTACACGAAACAGCACCTCGACACGTTCGTGATTCTGAGCGGCGACTCCGATTTTTCCCCGCTCGTCAGCAAATTGCGCGAAAACGCGAAGACGGTCATCGGCATGGGGGTCAAAAACTCCAGCTCCGACCTCTTCATCAACAATTGCGACGAGTTCATTTACTACGACGACCTCGTGCGCGAGCACGGCAAGCCGAAGCGCGCCTCACGCTCCCGCACGCGGCGCAAGCCCGACGCGAAGGAGGAAAAGGCCGAGGAAACGCCCACCGACGTCGCCGGGCCGACGCTCGAGCAGGCACTCGACCAGGTGGCCGCGACCCTCGAGGCCCTCGCAAGCGAGCGGGGGAAGGACGCGAAGATCTGGGGCTCCGCGATCAAGCAGGCAATCAAACGCCGCAATCCGGGCTTCAACGAGCGCGCCCACGGCTTTCGTTCCTTCAACGACCTCCTGAAGGCGGCGGAAAAGCAGGGCATCCTCAAACTCGAGGCCGACGAAAAATCCGGCGGCTACATCGTCAGCTCGACCGACTAGGAGTTGCCGGACCGTGGCTTGCAGTGCTGCAACGGGCCATCCGATTTTTCGGAATGCCATGTGCAGGCCTGCACGGGCGCTTTCGACTTTGCGGAGAGGCATCTGCAGGGGGGCAAGAATCCGCACGCTCGGTGCCGAACGAGACAGGGAAATCCGTGGGGAGCTTGACCGGGGCATGTCGATTGCTACGCTCGCCCGCGTATGAGGTTTCCGTTGGCCCTCACCGCGAAGATTGCCGGGTATATCGTCGGGAAGAAGCTTCGCGGGGTGGAGAAATTCGCGACCGTGCTGCAGCTCGAGCCATTGCACACCTGCAATCTCACCTGCACGGGGTGCGGGCGCATCCGCGAATACTCCACGTCGCTCAAGGACGTGATGTCACTCGAGGACTGCCTCGGCGCGGCGGAGGAATGCGGAGCCCCGATGATTTCCATCTGCGGCGGCGAGCCGCTCATTTATCCGCACATCGAGGCGCTCGTCGCCGGCCTGCTGGAGCAGGGGCGCATCGTTTACATCTGCACGAACGGGATGTTCATGCGCAAAAAGATGCGCGACTGGATGGCCGCGGAGCGCACCCGGAATCCCGAACTCATCGATAAAAAGCTTCGCGAACTCGCCGATGCCGACCTCATCACCGAGGTGCAGGCCGAGGAGGTGCGCAATCCCAGGAAGGTGGGCGAGCCGACCATCGCGCCGTCCCGCTGGATGTATTGGAACGTCCATCTCGACGGTCTCGAGCGCACGCACGACCTCATCGTGGAGCGCGAGGGCGTCTTCAAGGAATGCATCGCCGCGATCCGCATGGCGAAGATTCTCGGGTATCAGGTCGCCACGAACACGACCGTTTACAAGGAGACCGACATGGAGGAGCTGCGGCAGATGTTCGACTATCTCTCGTGGCTCGGCGTGGACGGGCACACGATTTCGCCCGGCTACGACTACGACTCGGCCAAGGAAGACATGCGCAAGCGGCTGAACCTCCAGCCGGAGAATTTCTTCCTCACCCGCGCGGCGACGAAGCAGAAGTTCAAGGACATCCGCGAGTGGGGCGAGCGCTATTCGTTTTTCGGCACGCCGGTGTATCTCGACTTTCTCGCGGGCAACCGCGACCTGGAATGCTCGGCATGGGCGATCCCGACGCGCAACGTCCGGGGTTGGAAAGGCCCGTGCTACCTCATGACCGACGCGCATCACGCCAGCTACCGCGACCTGCTCGAGAAAACGGAGTGGGGCAACTACGGCGTGATCAACGGCGTCGCAAAAGACAAACGCTGCGAAAACTGCATGGTGCACTGTGGCTACGAGCCGAGCGCCGCATTGGGACGCAATCCCTTGCCCGGCGACACGTGGAAGAATGTGAAATTCAACTTCGGACCCAAACCCAAGCCGCGACCCGAGGGCGCCCAGGTGCAGGCGTTCAACGGAGTCTCCGCCGGGAATGGCCACAAGACGGGCCGCCCGCAGAAACCCGCCGCCGCTGCCGCGTAATGGAACACACGGCCCGCATCATTCCTTTCGAAGAGGCCGGCGCGCCCGCGCCCACGTTCACGCCGACGCGGCGCACCCTCGATGAGACCATCGCCGCGGCGCAGAATTACCTGCTTTCCATCCAGGAGGAGGATGGCCATTGGGAGCAGGAGCTCACCGTCGATACCACGCTGTGCTCCGACTACATCCTCTACATGCACTGGTGCGGGAAGGTGGACGAGACCCTGCAGGAAAAGTGCGCGCGCCACATCCGCCGCCGGCAGCTCCCCGATGGCGGGTGGAACATCTACGTCGGCGGTCCGAGCGAGATCAATGCCTCGGTAAAAGGCTACTTCGCGCTCAAGCTGGCGGGGGACTCGCCAAACGCGGCATGGATGCGCGAGGCCCGGGCGAACGTCCTGCGCCTCGGTGGCATCCCCGCAATGAACACCTACGGGAAGCTCTACCTCGCGCTGCTCGGCCAGTTCCCGTGGAAATACCTGCCTACGATCCCGCCGGAGATCTTCCTCCTGCCGCGCTGGTTCTTCTTCAACATCTACGAGATGTCGTCATGGTCGCGGCCGATTCTCGCGCCGCTCACGATTCTCAATCACCTCAAGCCAATCCGGCATCTGCCCGCCGCGATGCAGCTCCACGAGCTGTATCCCGCCGGCATGGAAAACACGGACCTGTCGCTCAAGAAGGACCCGCGATTCTGGGCATGGAAAAACTTTTTCCTCCGCTGCGACTGGGTGCTCAAGCTCTACGACAAGCTGCCCGTGCATCCGCTCCGCAAGCGCGCGCTCAAGGAGGTTGAGCGCTGGATGACCGAGCGCATGGGCGAGGGGAGCGAGGGACTCGCCGCAATTTTCCCGGCAATGCTCAATGCGATGATGGCGCTCCGCGCCCTCGGGTATCCGGAGGACCATCCGCTCGTGCAAAAGGCCGACCGCGATTTCGCGGGCCTGTTCGTGGACGACGGCGATGATTTCCGCATCCAGCCGTGCCTCTCGCCGGTCTGGGATACCGCGATCTCGACGATCGCGCTTGGCGAGTCGGGCGTGGACAAGAACCATCCCGCGCTCGCCCGCGCCGCCGCATGGCTCGAGGAACGCGAGGTGCGTTTCCGGGGCGACTGGCAGGTCAAAAACCCGCATCCGGAGGCTTCCGGCTGGGCGTTCGAGCACGAGAACATCTACTATCCCGACACCGACGACACGATGATGGTGCTCATGGCGCTGCGCCACGTCGCGCCGAGGGATCCCGCCCGGCGAAAGGAGCAATTCGATCGCGCCCTGCGCTGGTTGCTCAGCTTCCAATGCAGCGACGGCGGATGGGCGGCGTTCGACAAGGACGTCACCGCAAAGTGGCTCGAGCACGTTCCGTTTGCCGACCACAATGCGATTCTCGATCCCACCTGCAGCGATCTCACCGCCCGCGTGCTCGAGTTGCTCGGCTACCTCGGCCACGACCGCAACAGCCCGCTCGTGCGACGCGCCGTGCGTTATCTGCGCGACACGCAGGAGGCCGACGGCTCGTGGTATGGCCGCTGGGGCGTGAATTACATCTACGGCACGTGGCAGGCCCTGCGCGGCCTTGGCGCCATCGGCGAAAACATGGACCAGGAATGGATCCGCCGTGGCCGCGACTGGCTTGAGAGTTGTCAGAACGACGACGGCGGCTGGGGCGAGACGTGTGAAAGCTACGATTTCCCGAGCCTGAAAGGCGTCGGCCCGAGCACGGCGAGCCAGACCGCATGGGCGCTCATGGGCCTGTGCGCCTGCGGCGATCCGAACCGCGAGTCGATCCGGCGCGGCGTCGCGTATCTCATCCAGACCCAGAACGAAGATGGCTCCTGGACCGAGGACGAGACCACGGGCACGGGCTTCCCGCGCGTGTTCTATCTCCGCTACGGCATGTATCGCCTGCACTTCCCGCTGCTCGCCCTCGCGACCTACCGGAAGATGCTGTA
>CALLUD010000013.1 GCA_938011325.1 uncultured Spartobacteria bacterium | reverse complement strand
GAGACGAGAGACGAGAGACGAGGGGAAACTGTAGCAGCTTCGCTCTGCGAAGCTCGGGCGTCTACGAAGGAAGAGGGGCGAAGGCGGCGGGTCGAGCGACGAGAGTCGAGAGACGAGAGACGAGAGACGAGGGGAAACTGTAGCAGCTTCGCTCTGCGAAGCTCAGGGCGTCTACGAAGGAAGAGGGACAAGGGGCGAGGGACGAGGGAAGAGGCGGGTCGAGCGTCGAGAGACGAGAGACGAGAGACGAGGGGAAACTGTGGCAGCTTCGCTCTGCGAAGCTCGGGGCGTCTACGAAGGAAGAGGGACGAAGGAGGCGGGTCGAGCGACGAGCGTCGAGGGGCGAGGGCGGCAACCTGCAACTTGCAACATGCAACCTGCGCAGATGCGCAGCCAGCAACTCCTTGAGCCTCATACCGCATGCCTTCTGCCTCTTGCGCGCGAAGCGCCCTGTTTTTCCTTCCCGTTCTATTAGCGGGCTGCTAAAGCAGTCTCCGCTGCGTTCCCCTGCGAAGAATGTCCTAGGGATGTCCTTCTTTTTTCAGATCCTCAACAGCGCTTTTGCCTTCTCCAATGAATCCATCCACTGAAGAACAAGCCTTCCTCGACGACCTCGACAAGAAGCTCTGGAACGCCGCCGACCGCCTCCGCTCCAACCTCGACGCCGCCGTCTATAAACACGCCGTCCTCGGCCTCATCTTCCTCAAATACGTCTCCGACGCCTTCGACCTCCGCCGCGAAGAACTCGAGGCCGCCTTCCGCGATCCGGCGAACGACTACCACCTCGACCGCGCCGATTACGATTCCGACGCCGACTACGCCGCGGCCATCGCCGCCGAGCTCGAGGACCGCGACTACTACACTGAGAAAAACGTCTTCTGGGTGCCGCCGCTCGCCCGCTGGAAAACCATTCAGGAAAACGCCGCGCTCGCACCCGACACCGTCATCACGCTCGCCGACGCTGCCGCGGGCGGTTCTCCCCAGACCTACACCTTCCGCTCCGCCGCCCGCCTGATCGACGACGCCCTCGAAGCCATCGAAAAGGAAAACCCCCGGCTCAAAGGCATCATCGAGAAAAACCGCTACATGCAGCTCCAGATCGAGCCCGCCAAGCTCGTCGGCCTCATCAGCGAAGTCATCTCCGCCATCCCCTTCCGCCACGCCAGCCTCAACGCCAAGGACATCCTCGGCCACGTTTACGAATACTTCCTCGGCCAGTTCGCCTTGGCCGAGGGCAAGAAGGGCGGCCAATACTACACGCCCAAGAGCATCGTCTCCGTCATCGTCGAGATGCTTGAGCCCTACTCCGGCAAGGTTTACGACCCCGCCATGGGCTCCGGCGGCTTCTTCGTGCAGAGCGAGGCCTTCATCGAGGCCCATGGCGGCAAGCTCGGCGCGATCTCCGTTTACGGACAGGAGAGCAATCCCACCACCTGGCGCCTCGCCGCGATGAACATGGCCATCCGCGGCATCGACTTCAATTTCGGCAAACAACCCGCCGACACCTTCCTCAACGACCAGCACCCCGACCTCCGCGCCGACTACGTGATGGCCAACCCGCCCTTCAACATCAGCGAATGGTGGGACGGAAAACTCGAAGGCGACCCGCGCTGGGTTTACGGCACACCCCCGAAGAGCAACGCCAACTTCGCCTGGGTGCAGCACATGCTCCACCACCTCGCGCCGACCGGCTCCATGGCCCTGCTCCTCGCCAACGGCTCCATGTCGTCCAACACCAAAGGCGAAGGCGAGATCCGCCGCGCCCTCGTCGAGGCCGACCTCGTCGAGTGCATGCTCGCCCTCCCCGGCCAGCTCTTCACCAACACCCAGATCCCCGCCTGCGTCTGGTTCCTGACTAAGAGCAAGAAAGCTCGCTCTCCCTCACCCGGCTTACAGCCACCCTCTCCCAATGGGAGAGGGGCTGGGGGTGAGGGGGCCACTGGCCTACGCGACCGCACGGGCCAGGTCCTCTTCATCGACGCCCGCAAGCTCGGCTACATGAAGGACCGCGTCCTCCGTGACTTCACCGCCGAGGATCTCGAAAAAATCGCCGGCACCTTCCGCGCCTGGCGCCGAGATCCTGCCTCTCTTGAACCTAAACTTTCGACTTCAACTCAAACCGCCTACGCCAACGTCCCGGGCTTTTGTTACTCAGCCACGTTGGATGAAATCGCCAAACACGGGTTTGTCTTAACACCGGGGCGGTTTGTAGGCGCCGAGGAAACCGCCGACGACGGCGAACCCTTTGAGGAAAAGATGCAGAAACTCGTCGCCGAGCTAAACGCCCAGTTCGCCGAATCGGCGAAACTGGAGCAGGCGATCAAAGAAAATCTGGAACGACTTAGTTATGGCTCGTAATTGGCCTCGGCTACCCAAATTTCAGAGCAAAGAAGAAGCGCTTGCGGTTGCGCCTCACGGTTGGTCGCCTTGCCAAGTAGAAGATCTTTTTGAAAAACTAGATATTGGAAGGCGATACGATCAAAAATCGACTCTACCAACAGGAGCAGTTCCAGTAATCGATCAGTCTACAGAAGGAGTTGTTGGATTTCACAATGACGAACCAGGAATTGTAGCATCCCCAGAATCGCCTGTAGTAACGTTTGCTAATCACACGTGCGAAATGCGTGTGATGAAGCACCCATTTTCGGTAATCCAAAACGTTTTTCCGCTCGTCGGAAAGTCCGGTATTTGTGATACCATGTTCTTTTATTACGCGACTAAAGGTCGTGTCTTTTTAGAAGAATACAAAGGCCATTTTCCCGACTTCCGAAGACTCTGGGTTAATATTCCGGATGATCCAAACGAACAAAAAGCCATCGCGCGAATCCTCGGGACGCTGGACGACAAGATCGAGTTGAACCGGCGGATGAACGCGACGCTGGAGGCGATGGCGCGGGCGCTGTTCCAGAGCTGGTTCGTTGATTTCGACCCCGTCCACGCCAAAGCCGCCGGCCGCCAACCCACCGGCATGGACGCCCAAACCGCCGCCCTCTTCCCCGACTCCTTCCAATCCTCCGAACTCGGCGAGATTCCCAAGGGGTGGTCGCTCGAATCTGTAGGCAGCGTCTTTCACCTGACGATGGGTCAGTCGCCGCCTGGAGATACGTATAACGAACACGGAAACGGCATGCCGTTTTACCAAGGTAGAACTGATTTCGGCTTTCGCTTCCCTACACGCCGCATGTTTTGCACCGCGCCGACACGACTCGCCAAAGCTCGCGATACTCTAGTCAGCGTCAGAGCGCCCGTTGGCGATATTAACATGGCAATCGAAGATTGCTGCATTGGTCGCGGAGTGGCCGCGGTTCGTCACAAGCAAGCAGCTGCTTCCTTTACTTACTACGCGATGGCCAACCTCCGCCCCCACTTCGCCAACTACGAATCGGAAGGAACGGTTTTCGGCGCGATCAATAAAGGGAATTTCGAAAAACTACCTATTATCAATCCGTCCGATGAAATTCTCACCGCATTTGAGAAGATTGCAGGCCCTATCGACGAGCAAATCCGAGCCAACGAAACCCAATCCCGCACCCTCGCCACCCTACGCGACTCGATGTTGCCCAAACTGCTGAGCGGGCAAATCAGAAATGGAATGCCTTAAACTACACCTGATTAAATGAAAATCATCCGTCTCAAAGCCACGAATTTCAAAACGTTGTGTAACTTCTCGGTCGAGTTCAGCACACACTTTACTGCGATTTGTGGCCCAAATGACTCGGGCAAATCGAATATTGTTAAAGCAATTCGTGCGCTGTTGGAAGACCCAGACTATTTCTTTGGTTCTCCAACCGAAATTACCGTCAAGGACGACTACCCAGTGTGGCATCAAACGGTTATAGAAGGACGCGAAATCAAGGTTGAAGCGGAGATCTCTATCGATCGAGATCGTGATATTGCGATTCACCAAGTCGTCTCCAAACAGCTCACTTTAGATGATCCGCCCCAAGAATTGCAGCTTACGATAGCCCTGCAAATCTCGCAAAAGGGAAGGTCCGTGTTGGCAACCTGCCAAGGAAAGGAAAGCACTGGACTTGAGGCGGAGCAGATTCTGAAGGCGCTTCGCGCATCAGGGCCCTTGCTTTACCATAACTCGACATCCGCAGAGCGCCCATATCGTCGCCGTCGCGACTTCCATGGGCTGTTGACGGAGGTGTCACCTGATTATCAACGTTTACAGACAGAAGTTCAAAATTACGTCGACAAGCGATTGAAGAAAGTCATCAAAGGACATCAAAAGGAAATTTCAGAACTGCTAGGTCGCCTCGAGTCTAAATACGATGTTGGAATAGCAATACCGAAGTTTGATTTTTACTACATGCCATTCGGTATCACTTTGGGCGATAAGAATGCAGCAGTTCCCTTGAACGACTGGGGAAGTGGAACCCAAAACCGAACGCAAATCCTTCTCCAGTTGTTCCGTGCAAAGCAGGTGAGTCAATCAGCTATATCCGCATCCAAGGTTACGCCTGTGGTTATGATTGAAGAACCTGAATGCTTTCTTCACCCATCTGCTCAGGCTGAGTTCGGTCGAATCCTTCGGGATCTTGCAGAAGAATTTCAGGTTCAAGTTATCATAACGACGCACAGCCCATACATGCTCAGCCATCAGAACCCTTCCTCAAACGTTCTGCTCAACAGACGAGTCGTTAAGAAGCAGAAGCTGGACACCGTGATTGAAGAAGTCACTGGAGATCAATGGGCAAAGCCGTTTGCTCTTGCCTTAGGTGTATCGGGTAATGAACTGATTCCATGGCGTGAACTCTTCTTTGCATCCGCTGATTCAATATTACTAGTTGAAGGGCCAATTGATAAAGCATATTTCGAGCTCCTTCGGGGAGAAGAACACGGCGAAAATGCCTTCCGATTCTCCGGAGAGATCTTCGCATACGACGGATACTCTTCACTGACCAACACACTTTTGGTCAGGTTCATAAAGAATAAATATACCCGCGTGTTTATCACGGTGGACCTTGATGCGCTTTCCCAAGTCGAGAAGACCTTGCAATCGCTCGAGTTGAAGAAAGATACCGACTACATGGCACTAGGTGTAGACCGTGCGGGGAGGCGATCAATTGAAGGTTACTTGCCCGACAGCATCGTCAAAGCGGTGAATGGGGCGAATACCGATCTGGTTCGGGCGTTGTCGTCGGACAACAAAGATGAGATCAAGGATGCGAAGCGAAAGTTGAAGGAAAAATACCTGGCTGAGTTTAAGGCTTCGGCAAAACCGGGAAGCGATGACTTTGCAGACTTCTACTCGCTGGTGAAGAAGCTCAACAAGCTGTGCGGCTGCTGACCGACTCTTCCATTTCCATGAGTTCCAACGAATCCATCGCCGAAGACACCGCCTCGGAATGGGGCGGTGTTCCGGGATTTCCACACCGCTTCCCTCTAGATTGATGCTCACCGAAGACCAACTCGAACAACAGTGCCTCGGCTGGTTCCGCGACGGCGGTTGGGAAACGGTCTTCGGTCCCGACATCGCCCACGATGGCGCGACGCCGGAGCGGGCGAATTATCGCGAGGTGGTCTTGGTCGGGCGGCTCACGCGTTCGCTGGCGCGGCTCAATCCCGGCGTGCCGGCCACGGTGATCGACGAGGCGGTGCAGCGGGTGCTCAAGCTCGACCACCCCGTCCTCGAGCAGCGCAACCGCGATTTTCACCGTCTGCTCCGCTGGAAGATGTCAGCGACCAACGTTTCCATTGAGGCATCCCCATGATCCCGATCACTTCGCTTGCCGACCTGTCGCTGCTACGTGAATCCGTCGACCTCGAGTGCAAACTCGCCGCAGGTCGGGACGGTCAGGGTGCGTTGCCCGAGGATTTTTGGCCAACCTACAGCGCGTTTGCGAACACCGAAGGGGGCGTCGTGCTCCTGGGCGTGCGCGAGAAGCAAGGGGTATTCACTATCGAGGGCATTCCCAATGTCGCCAAAGTGCGGAAGGAGCTCTTCGACTCGCTCAATAATCGGCAAAAAGTCAGCGCCAACTTACTCGACGATTCTCTCGTCCGGGAAATCCTCGTGGAAGGTCGCACACTACTGCTGGTCGAAATCCCTCGCGCCACTCGCAAGCAGCGTCCCGTTCATCTCACGACCAATCCTTTCGCAGGTCATACGTTTCGCCGATTGAACGACGGTGACCGGGCCCTGCCGGACGACGAGGTGAAGCGAATGCTGGCCGAACAGGTCGAGGACAGCCGCGATGATCGCATCCTGCGCGGCTACGGTTTCAATGATCTGTGCCTCGAGACCTTCCGTGCTTATCGGCAGGTCTTTGCCAATCGCGAACCGGCACACCCATGGAACGCCTTGGAGGATCTCGAATTTCTCCGCCAGATCGGAGGCTGGCGGAAGGATCGCGAGACCGGCGAGAGCGGACTGACGGTGGCAGGCCTGCTCATGTTCGGCTGGATGACCGCGATTCAGGAAGAGTTTCCCAATTACATGCTCGATTATCAGGAGCGGCCCGAAGCCAAAATCGAGCAACGCTGGGTCGACCGTCTCACCCTCGACGGAAAATGGTCGGGCAACCTCTACGATTTCTACCGGCGGGTATACCTGAAGCTCACCGGAGATCTGAAAGTGCCCTTCACCTTAGAAAAAGGGGAACGAAAAGATGAAACCCCGGTGCATGTGGCGTTGCGCGAGGCTCTGGCCAACGTCCTCGTGCACGCGGATTACTCCGACCGCGCTTCAGTCTTGGTGGTGAAGCGGCCGGATATGTTCGGATTCCGCAATCCGGGATTGATGCGCATACCACCTGAAGTGGCGATCCGCGGCGGCGAGCACGACTGCCGGAACCGGACGCTTCACAAGATGTTCCGTCTGGTCGGTGTGGGCGAACAGGCAGGCTCGGGTGTGCCGAAGATTTACAACGGCTGGGCCACACAGCACTGGCGGGCACCTGCGCTCTACGAACGGGCCGAGCCCTACAACCAGACGTTGTTGGAATTGCGAATGGTGGACCTGCTCCCGAAAGATCTCGTGGCGCGCCTGCGAACTGTTTTCGGAGCGCGCTTTGAGGCCTTGGAGCAAAACGAGCGACTTACCCTCGCTGCCGCGGCCTCGGAAAAAGTGGTTACGCACGCACGCGTCAGGGAAATGACCGGTCTGCATCCCTTTGATGCCACGCGATTACTTAGGGATTTAGTAGAAAACGGCTTCCTGGAATCGCACAACCCTGGGAGGGGGGCGGTTTACTGTCTGCCCGGAGCCGCCATTCCAACCCCTGAAGAAGTGTTCGGTGCCGGCTCCGAACAGTTGGCAAGCTCCGCAAATTTGCCGGCCAGCTCCCGGAATTTGGCCCACAGCTCCCCGAATTTGGGGGCGAGCTCCCCAATTTTGGATGCGAGCTCCTCACTTTTGAAAGCGAGCTCCCCACTTTTGAAAGAGCAAAGAGATGGCAATGGCTGCCTGCTCTCGGACCAGTTGCCCTTGCCCGTCATCGATGATCTGAGGCATCTGACCCCGACTTTTCGACAAGTCTTGGAGCAGCAAGCTTGCGTGCCCCGAACCAAACGCAAGGTTGGGCGTGACGTGCTGGTCTCCACAATCCTTGCTTTGTGCAAGGGCAGATTCATCACGCTGCGAGCCCTGGCAGATTTGGTTAACCGCAAGCCTACTCCCCTCCGGGATCAATATCTCAGCAAGCTGGTAAAAGATAAAAAGCTCTCCCTCGCATTTCCAACCACCCCCACCCACGAACGGCAGGCCTATTGCACCACAGCCTCGCTTACCAAATGAGCATCACCGAAGACCAACTCGAACAACTCTGCCTCGGCTGGTTCCGCGAAGGCGGCTGGGAGACGGTCTTCGGTCCCGACATCGCGCCTGACGGTGCGGCCCCGGAGCGGACGAATTATCGCGAGGGGGTCTTGGTCGGGCGGCTCACGCCGTCACTGGCGCGGCTCAATCCCGGCGTGCCGGCGGCGGTGATCGACGAGGCGGTGCAGCGGCGTCCTTTCTTGCGGAAGAGCGCTACCAGTTCAGTCTTCTCACGTTTTCCACGGTTGCCTAGTGTCGTTCGTGGATGAATTTATAAACACGGAGGTTCTGTCCTGAATTACGTCGATCGATCTTTTATCCTGAGTGCTGCTTCCGGGCTCGGACGCTATCCGCGCCCCGAGCTCATCGGGCCTTTGCTGACTCATCTGCCGTCCACGCTACAGGACTCGGTGCGGATGGGATTCCTGCATTCGAGTCGCCCGGTCGGCCGGATTCCCGACGCGCTCAAGGCCGCCGCCGAGGTCCGCTTCGTGGGGGTTCGCAGTGACAAAGACGATCAGACCTTCGTCACGTTCCGCGTGCCGCGTTTCAAAGACGCCGCGCCTTCCTTGTTCGAACAAGGGAAATTCTGGGACGACACTCCCCCTGCTGACGCCACAGCGTTCGACCTGCTGGGCGCGGCATTGAACGACATCGCCGGGCAGCGCTCCGACAGTTCCCACTTCGATCTGCCCCTGCTCAAACATCTGGCCGTCTATGATCGTCTGTTAAACCGGGGCATCGAACGCATTGGCCTCGAAGGTTCCGCGGCGAACGCCCCGCGCATCGATCACGACGTTCTGCAGCACGCCGGCGCGCTGGCGCGCTCGACTCCGCCGTCTCGCCGCGTGCGTGTGGCGGGTCGCCTCGACCTCATGGGCGCCAGCCAGGGCGTGCTCAAGATTCACGTTCGCGCGGGTGTCGTCGTCACCGCCTTGTGGAACGGCGCCGAGCCGATCGAGGCTCACCGGGATCTGTTCAACAAGGACGTGATCATCGAGGGGCTCGGTGTTTTTCGCCCGTCCGGTTCGCTGCTGCGCATCGAAGCCGACGCGCTGCGGCCTGCCGGGGTCCAGGACGAGTTTTTCCGCGAACTCCCTAAGGCGGTGCCGGTCACCGACTACGCCAAACGGGCGCTGCTTCGCCCGGGGGAGAAGTCGGCTTTCGCGGCCATTCGCGGGGCGGTGCCCGGGGAGGAGAGCGACGAGGACTTCGCCGCCGCGGTGGAGGAATTCAGTTGAGCCATGGCTCCTCCGGCGCGCGGCTATCTGCTCGATACCAATATCGTCCTGCACTGGACGCGTGCCGGCAGTCCCGTGGCGGCGGAGATCGAACGCCAGTTCCAACTCACCGCCAGCCCCTTCAAACCGCTGATCTGCGAGGTCACGCTCGGCGAAATGCTCGCCTTTGCCAAAGGGCGCGGCTGGGGGCCGGACCGGTTGGCCCGTTGGTCCGACGTTGAGCGGCGCTTGACCGTCATTCCAATCGGCGACCGCCGCATCCACGAGGCCTACGCCGAGCTGCATACTCAGGCGAAAGCGGGCGGCCTCCCGATTCAACATGACCACAACGACATTTGGATAGCCGCCACCGCACACGTCGCCGGTGCCCGATTGCTGAGCACGGATGCGAAAGCTTTTCTCCCGCTGCGTGCCACGCTGGATGTCGTGGTCTTGGATGCGCCAACCGGCGTCGTGCTCCCCTGAATCCCCCGCATGTCGATCACCGAAGACCAACTCGAACAACAGTGCCTCGGCTGGTTCCGCGACGGCGGTTGGAAAACAGTCTTCGGTCCCGACATCGCGCACGACGGCGCGGCGCCGGAGCGGGCGAACTACCGCGAGGTGGTGTTGGTCGGGCGGCTCACGCGTTCGCTGGCGCGGTTCTACTATGGCACGCCGCAAGGTCGGTCCACAGATCAGCAATACAGCGTTATCCCATGAGTGAACTGAAGACCTGTTTTAAGAAAGTGGACTATGACCTGAGCGGTTTGCTCCACTACATCGACATTGGAGACATCGGCCTGCCTGATATTCAGCGTCCCTTTGTCTGGTCCAACGCCAAGGTTCGCGATCTGTTCGATTCGATGTATCGAGGGTTCCCGGTCGGATATTTCCTCTTCTGGGAAAATGCCGTGGGCACGGGCGTGAAGCAGATTGGTGTCGGCACCAAAGCCCATCCGGTGCCCCACCGCCTAATCGTGGATGGACAACAACGCCTGACTTCACTCTACGCGGTGTTCCGCGGGCGCAAGGTATTGGACGAAGACTATCGCGAGCGGCAAATCGAGATCGCGTTTCGTCCGCGCGACGGGAAGTTCGAGGTGGCCGATGCGGCGGTGCGCCGGGATCCGGAATGGATCCCGAACATTTCCGAGCTCTGGACCTCCGGGGAGTCGAGCTACCAGATGGTGAAGAGATTTCTGAAGCAGCTGGCCACCGCCAAAGGCACGTTGACCGACGAGGAGGAGGCGCAGATCAGCCACAATCTGGACCGACTTTTCGACCTGCAAAAGTATCCGTTCACGGCCCTGGAAATCGCTGCTTCGGTGGATGAGGAACAGGTCGCCGACATCTTCGTGCGCATCAACAGCGAAGGCGTGCGACTGAACCAGGCCGACTTCATTCTTACGTTGATGTCGGTTTTCTGGGACGAAGGACGGCACGCGTTGGAGCAATTCTGCCGGAACGCCCGCCAGGCACCGTCGCCCGATTCACCGCCCTCGCCGTTCAACCATTTCATCCAACCGGATCCTGATCAGCTCCTGCGCGTGGCTGTGGCGTTGGCATTCCAGCGGGGGAGATTGAAGAGCGTCTATCAGATTTTGCGGGGCAAAGACATGGAGAGCGGCGAGTTTTCTGCAACACGACGCGACGAGCAATTCGCGCTGCTCCAGTCGGCACAAGGAGAGGTGCTCAACCTCGTGCACTGGCACCAGTTTCTCTCGTGCCTGGTCGGAGCGGGTTTTCGCAGCGGGGAAATGATCTCATCGAAAACGGCCCTTCTGTATGCCTACGCCTTCTATCTGATCGGGCGGAAACGCTTTGCTTTACCAGAACACCGACTCCAGCGCCTGATCGGGCGTTGGTTCTTCGCAGCAAGTTTGACCGGGCGTTACACCAACTCGCCGGAGACGATAATGGACGGCGACCTGAACCGCTTAAAGGGCGTAAAGGTCGGCGATGGCTTCGTGGAGACCCTGGAGGGGATTATGGCCACTGAGCTCACGAATGACTTCTGGACCGTCACACTGCCCTTTAACCTGGACAGTTCCTCGGCGCGAAATCCCGAGTTGTTCGCTTATATGGCGGCGCAAAACCGGCTCGGTGCGCACGTGCTTTTCTCGCACAAGAAAGTCTCCGATCTGCTCGATCCCACGATCAGAGCGACGAAGAAAGCGCTGGAGCGGCATCATCTTTTCCCGAGGGCCTGGCTGGAACGGAACGGAGTGGAAGATTTGAAAGTGATCAATCAGGTGGCGAATTTCGCCCTCCTGGAATGGCCGGATAACATCGATATCAGCGATACGCCGCCGCGGGAATATGTACCGGCGATCCGGGCGCGATTTTCCCCACAGGAGTGGCAAGCCATGGAGGAGTATCATGCGTTGCCGAGTGGATGGGAGCAGATAGCTTACGAAGAATTCCTTGTGCAAAGAAGGAAGTTGATGGCAGCAATCATCCGGCGCGGCTTCGAATCATTGCTGCCGGCGACCACGGACGTCGCTGCCACGACCGAGGCCGTAAACCAACCCAACGCACTGAAGCCAGTCACCTGAAGGTGCGCCTGCCCCTCTTACATATCAGTCGTTTGCGTGCCCTTCGATGATTACCGAAGGCCAGCTCGAAGAACTGTCCCTCGCTTGGTTCCGCGAAGGCGGCTGGGAAACGGTTTTCGGTCCCGACATCGCGCATGACGGTGCGGCCCCGGAGCGGGCGAACTACCGCGAGGTGGTGTTGGTCGGGCGGCTCACGCGTGCGCTGGCGCGGCTCAATCCCGGCGTGCCGGCGACGGTGATCGACGAGGCCGTGCAGCGGCTGCTCAAGCTCGACCACCCGATCGCCGAACAGCGCAACCGCGATTTTCACCGGCTGCTGCTCAACGGGCTCGACGTGAGCTGGCGCGAGGGCGACGGCGTGAAGCACGAGGATCTGCGGCTGGTGGACTTTTCCCCGCTCGGTCTCGGCTCCAACGAGTTTCTCGTCGTCAACCAGTTCGCGATCAAGGGACCGAACAAGACGCGCCGGCCCGATCTGGTCGTATTCATCAACGGACTCCCGCTCGCCCTCATCGAGCTGAAGAACCTGGCCGACGAATCCGCCGATGTCTGGAAGGCCTACCAGCAGCTCCAGACCTACAAGGAGGAGATTCCCGACATTTTTAACTACAACGCGGCCTTGGTCGTGAGCGATGGAGTCACCGCCCGCGTCGGCTCGCTCACCGCCAACCGCGAGCGCTTCCAGCCGTGGCGCACGATCAAGAACGAGGACGACAAGCCGCAGCTCGAATTCGAGGCCGAGAAGATCGTGCGCGGGTTCTTCGACCGCGAGCTGTTCCTCGACTACCTCAAGCACTTCATCCTCTTCGAGCAGGACGGCGATCGGATCATCAAAAAGATCGCCGGCTATCACCAGTTCCACGCCGTGCGGGAGGCGGTGCGCGTGACACTTATTGCCGCGGCAACGGAATCGAACCCCCGAATCGAGGAGCGGGCAACGTATGGCCGGGAGGTCGCGCCCGGCTCGCGCAAGGCCGGCATCGTCTGGCACACGCAGGGCTCGGGCAAGAGCATCTCGATGGTTTGCTACGCGGGGAAGCTCATCCAGCAGCCGGAGATGAAAAACCCGACGATCGTCGTGGTCACCGATCGCAACGACCTCGATGGCCAGCTCTACGAAACCTTTTGCGCCGCCCAGGAGCTCCTGCGGCAGACGCCCGAGCAGGCCGAGAGCCGCGAAGAACTCCGCGCCAAACTCGCTTCGCGCCAGGCGGGCGGGATCATTTTCACTACGATTCAGAAGTTTGCGCCTCCGCAAACTTCTGAATCGCCCTCACCCCGCCCCTCTCCCAATGGGAGAGGGAGTGGACATGAAGGCGCTGCACAGTATCGCGGTGGATTGCCGGTGGCAGGACTGGTCAAGCGGGCGCGGGAATTGCGGGAGAAGCAAACGCCTGCAGAAGAACTGCTGTGGGAGTTGCTGCGCAACCGTCAACTCGCAGGCGTGAAGTTCCGGCGGCAACATCAGTTTGGGGAATATATCTGCGACTTCTACTCCGCAGAAGCGGCGTTGATTGTCGAATGTGATGGCGAATCCCACGAGTCACCGGAAGCCAAGGCACACGACGCGAAGCGGGACGCCTACCTCCGAGCCACCGGCAACACCGTCCTCCGTTTTAAAAACAAGGAGGTCCTCGCCGACACCGAATCCGTCCTTCATCAAATCTCTGCTCATCTCCCCTCTACCTCTGGGAGAGGGGTCGGGGGTGAGGGCGATGTTGGCGTAGGTGAGGGCGATGTTGGAGCCAGCGGGAATACGTTCCCACTAAACACACGTTCCAACATCGTAGTGATCTCCGACGAAGCGCATCGCTCGCACTACGGACTCAAGGCGCGTCTGAACACGCAGACCGGCAAATACAGCTACGGCTTCGCCAAGCATCTCCGCGATGCGTTGCCCAGCGCGACGTTCATTGGCTTCACCGGCACGCCGATCGAGCGCGACGACAAGGACACGCGCGCCGTCTTTGGCGACTACATCAGCATCTACGACATTCAGGACGCGGTGGACGACGGCGCCACGGTGGAAATCCGCTACGAAAGCCGCCTCGCCAAACTCGACGTCAACAAGGCCGAGATCGAAAAGCTCAGCGCCGAGGTCGAGGAGATCGTCGGCGAGGACGACGAAGTCGTGCGCGAGAAGACCAAGGGCATCTGGTCCACGCTCGAAAAACTCGTCGGCGCGAAGGAACGCATCGAGGCGATCGCCGCCGACCTCGTGGCTCATTTCGAGAAGCGCAACGCCGTCATGCCCGGCAAGGCGATGATCGTCGGCATGAGCCGCGACATCTGCGCGCGCCTCTACGATGCCATCGTCGCAATTCGGCCCGAATGGCACGATCCCGACATCGAAAAAGGGGCGATCAAAGTCGTGATGACCGGCAGCGCGTCCGACGACCAGGCGCTCCAGCCGCACGTCACGACCAAGCGCCAGAAGAAGCGTCTCGAAAAGCGTTTCAAGGATCCCGACGACCCGCTGCGCCTCGTGATCGTGCGCGACATGTGGCTGACCGGCTTCGACGCGCCGTGCTGCCACACGATGTATGTCGACAAGCCGATGAAGGGGCACAACCTCATGCAGGCCATCGCGCGCGTGAACCGCGTGTTCAAGGACAAGCCTGGCGGCCTCGTGGTGGACTACATCGGCATTGCCAACGACCTGAAGGCGGCGATGAAGACCTACGCCGACTCCCACGGCCGCGGCCAGCCCACGCGCACCGCCGAGGAGGCCTTGCCCAAGCTGCTCGCCGACCTCGACGCCCTGCGCGGGCTCTTCCACGGTTTCGACTATTCGGGCTACCCGACCAACCCCACCGCGCTGCTCGTGCCCGCGGCCAACTGGGTGCTCGATCAGGAAAAGCTGCCCGACGGCAAAAAGCGTTTCCTCGATCTCGTCACGTCGATCACCCGCGCCTTCGCGCTCTGCGGCACGCTCGACGAAGCGGAGGCGGTGCGCACCGAGATCGCGTTCTTCAGCGCGGTGAAAGCCGTCATCGTGAAATACACCACGGTGGACCGGAAGCTCACCGAGGCCGAGAAGCACTCCGCGCTCCGCCAGATTCTCGACAACGCCATCGTGTCCGAGGGCGTCGTGGACATCTTTCAACTTGCCGGTCTGGAGAAGCCGAACATCGGCCTGCTTTCTCCGGAATTCCTCGAAGACGTTCGCAACATGCCGCAGAGGAACCTCGCGGTGGAGTTGTTGGAAAAGCTCCTGCGTGACGAGATCAAGGCGCGAACCCGGACGAATGTCGTGCTCCACAAGAAATTCAGCGACCGCCTTCTGGAGACGCTGCGCAAGTATCACAACCGTGCCATTGAGACCGCCCAGGTCATCGAAGAACTCATCCAGATGGCCAACGACGTGAAGGAGGCGCTGGATCGCAACGAACAGCTAGGCCTCAGTCCGGACGAAGTGGCCTTCTACGACGCGCTTGCCGAGCGCCCGGAAGTGCTGCGGGAAATGGGCGACACCACGCTCAAAAAGCTCGCGGTGGAGCTGACCGAACAACTTCGCAAGAGCACGACGGTGGACTGGCAGGTGCGCGACAGCGTGCGGGCCAGAATGCGCATCCTCATCAAGCGGCTCCTCAAGAAATACAAATACCCGCCCGAAGGGCAGGAGGCCGCGGTGGTCACCGTGCTCAAGCAGGCTGAAGCGCTGGCGGATGAGTGGTCGCATTCCTAAATAAATCTTTTACTCTCGGAAGCATGGGCTCCCGCGCTTGCACCCTCGATGTTTGCTCGCGGCTTCGCAGTAACGAAGGTGGCTTGTTGTTTCACGGAAACGAACTAGGTTGATGGCCGCAGACACGGAAAAGCCACTTTTCACCATCCGCCTGACGGGCGAGGGCGTGCGGCCCCACCTCATCCCGGCCAGCGATCTTGCGCAGCTTCTCGTTGCCGCCGAGCAGACGGTGCTGGCGATTGCGGCGCGCGAGCATCCGGACGCGGCCGAGGAGTTGATCGTCGGGCTCTCGCAGGTGAAGGATGAAAGCATCGGCTTTGCCTTTGCCAGCAATCGCGCGGAAGTCGCTCTCTCCGCCTACGCGGAGCTGGTCACCGCGACGTCGAACCGCAATTTCCGCGGCCTGCCCGCCCGGAGCCTCGAAGGTCTGCGCACGTTGACGCGATTCTCGCGGGACCATCGAGGGCGCACCCAATTCTGGAATGGCGAGGGCGAGCGACCGTTGCTGGATCTGGAGCCGGATTTCGCCATCGAGGTGCCGGCACCGGAGTATCAGCGCGGCGAGACGGTTCTTTACGGGAAGATCGAGCGCGTGGGCGGCGTGAAGCCACGGGTGCGACTGCGGGTTTCCGAGCGCGAGGTGGTTTACGGCGATATCTCCGAGGAGCAGAGTCGCGAGCTGGGCAGCCGGTTGTATTCCGAAGCGGCATTGCGCGGACGCGCGACCTGGGACGCGCAGGATGGGACGATCGTCTATTTCCGCGTGGAGGAGATTCTCCGCTATCAACGCGGCAATGTGAGCAGAGCCTTCGAGGAACTGCGCAAAGCCGCCCAAGGTGCCTATGACGATGTGGAGGACGTCGATCTCTTCGCCTCGCGCATCCGGGAGGGTGACCTGCCATGAAGCGCGTCTGCCTCGACAATCACATCCTCATCTGGGGCGTGCGCGGGATCGCAACTGCGGGACAGGAGGAGATGATTCACCGGGCGCAGGCATTGTTCGAAGAGCTGGACGAGTCGGATGCACAGGTCCTCGTTCCATCGGTGGTCGTGTCGGAGTTTCTTTCCGGTGTCCCCAAGCCGCAGCACACCAGCCTCCTCGACGTGCTGAACCGGAGATTTCAGCTGCCGCCCTTCGATGTGCGCACCGCCGCAGTCGCCGCAGGTCTCTGGCGGGATGCCGCTGAACGCAACCCACATCTGCGCGAGCAGGTGCGGGAAGCATTCCCCGGGACGGAGAAGTCGAAGATCAAGGCGGACATCATGATTCTGGCCACGGCGCTCGTTCGCAAAGCCGACATCCTCTACACGCACGACGGCCCGCTGGCGAAGGTGGCCGATGGATTGATCGAAGTGCGCGAACTCCCGCCGCCGAAGCCGACGCAGAGCGAGCTATTCGAAGGTTGACCGAAGCCGTGGGTGGCCAGGTCATTCAAGGTGTCGGGAACGGTATTTGCGCCGTGGCCATGAGGATTTGAAGTCTGCCCGACGCCATTTGAGGTCCGTCCACGGGCGTTTGAGGTTTGTCCGTCGCTGCTTGAGCCTCGTCCATCGTGATTTGAGGTCGGTCCATGACCCCTTCCAGTGCGTCCATCGCCGATTTGATCCTGTCCATCGCGGCTTCCGGCGTGTCCACGGCCGCTTCGGATGAGGAAACGATCCGGCGTCGCAAAGGAATGGGCGCATTTTTTGAGAGGGAGGAACGCGGGCTTGCGGAGCGTTGTCGGGTTCCGCAAAATTCGCGCACTTCATATGGGAAGGGCGTTCGGGCAGGGATTTTGGTTTTGCGGGATTTCGGTGGCTTCGGCGCGCAGAACCGTTCTCGTTACCGATTCAGCGGTGTCTCTATATGCCCGCGAATTGGAACTCGATTTTGCGTGAATGATCCGCTACCAAGCGGACGCATCGACGGCGTGCTTGTTTACCGCGTTGCCCGGGTTTTGCACACAGACCCGCGTGCCGCGTGTTCTTCCGGCGTGGCTCGATGCAGCGGATTTCCCCGGAGAAGGACTCCAGCTTCCACATTTTCCCCGCGACCCTTTTCGAGCTCTCAAACCCTATGACATCGCAAGCCGTCCTGTTCCGGCGAGCGGCCTCGTGACAAATACCTACGGCTACATTGGCACGCGCGCCGGATCCGTGAGTTCGGCGACCGTCACGGGCAGCGGCTCGAGCTGGTCCAATGCCAACAGCCTTGCCGTGGGCTACAGCGGCAATGGCACGCTACGGGTTCTCGACGGCGGCAGCGTGACCAATGCCGGCGGCTATGTCGGCTACGATGTCGGAAGCACGGGCCTGGCGGTGGTGTCGGGCACCGGCTCCCTCTGGGCGAACTCCGGGCTGCTTTACGTCGGCGACCGGGGGAACGGGACGTTGACGGTCTCCGAGGGTGGCGTGGCGGGCGTGGACGGCGGAGCCGGAACGCTGACCGTCGCCAACCAGTCGGGCAGCACGGGTGTCGTAAATATCGGCTCGCCCGACCTGCTGAACCCCACAACGGCCGGATCGCTCGATGTGGCCTCGATCGTTTTTGGCAGTGGCACGGGTGTCATCAGCTTCAATCAGACCGATGACATTCTCTTCGCCAAGCCGATGTCCGGCAAAGGCCACATCGTCCAGCGCGGCAGCGGGACGACGACCCTCACCGGCGCGGTGTCCTTCACGACGTCGGCGCCCTTCGATGGCGTGACGACGATCAAGCAGGGGACGCTGGCGGTCGACGGTGCCGGGGCCTCGATCTCGCATCCCTCGGGCGGATTTTTCGTCGGGGATTTGGATGGCGACGACGGCACTCTGCAGGTCAAAAATGGCGGCCAGATTTCCAGCGCCCATTCCTACGTTGGTTTGCGGGCCGGCTCGATCGGCACGGCTGAAGTGAGCGGTGCCGGATCGCATTGGCAGAGCGCCAACGGCCTCTCCGTCGGATACAGCGGCACCGGTTCGCTTGCCATTTCCAACGGGGGCAAGGTCTCCGGTGATTTCGGTTATGTTGCCTATCTCGCGGGTTCGACCGGTGGGGTGACGGTGACCGGCACGGATTCCCTCTGGGAAAATGCGACCTCCCTGTCGATCGGCAACGAAGGCACCGGGACGATTCTGATCGAGAATGGCGGGCGGGTCACCAGCGGCCACACGACTTTCATCGGCCTGAGCGCGGGCAGCAATGGAACAGCGACGATCACCGGCGCCGAAAGCACCTGGGAGGTGGCTCTCAACATGAGCGTGGGCAGCCGCAGCACGGGCACGCTGACGATTTCAGACGGCGCGGAGGTTTCCGCTGTCGGAGGTTACATGGGCAGCTGGGATACCGGCCATGGCACGGCGACCGTGACCGGCAGTGGCTCCCGTTGGACGAACTCCTCCACGATGATCGTGGGAAGCGAAGGCGTGGGCTTGCTCACGATCGAAAACGGCGGTGCCGTTTCCAATACGGCCGGCACGATCGGCGATGTCGCGGGCAGCACGGGCACGGTGGTGGTGAGCGGCGCGGGTTCGCTTTGGTCGAATTCGGATTCGCTCACCGTCGGCGCGGGAGGCGACGGCACGCTCACGGTCTCCAATGGCGGCGTCGTCCGCGCGGCAGACGGCACTGGCACGCTGACCATCGCGGAGCAATCCGGCAGCGCCGGAACCGTGAATATCGGAGCGTATGATTTGTTGAACCCGACCACGGCGGGCGTGCTCGATGTGGAGGCAGTGGTTTTCGGATCCGGCTCGGGCGTCCTCAATTTCAACCAAACCGACGCCATCGTCTTCGAGGCGGACATTTCCGGAGACGGCGGCGTGATCCATCGCGGCACCGGGGTGACCAATCTCCTCGGCGTGAGCACCTACACCGAGCCGACCACGGTCGTCGCGGGCACGCTCGTTGTGGATGGTTCCATCACCAGCGCGGTCACAGTGAAGGGCGGCGCCACGTTTGGCGGGGACGGCATTGTCGGGGACATCACGCTGGAAAGCGGGGCGATTCTCGCGCCGGTCGATTGCCTCGATGGAGCTTCCCTGTTTTGGAACGCCGGTGCCACGCTGGTCTTCAGCCTCGGCGACGGCACCAACGACGAGCTCGACCTCTCCGGCTCCCTCACCAAAAACGACACCGGGCTCTTCGCCTTCTCGTTCCTCGATGACGGATGGGAAATCGGCCAGACGTATACGCTCATCCTGTTCGACAGCACGAATTTCGCCGCCAGCGATTTCAGCTACACGAACGGCGGCGGATTCCACGGAAACTTCGCGATCGTGGACCAGACCCTCCAATTCACGCTTATTGCCGTGCCGGAGCCTTCCGTGATTGCTCTGGGGTTTGTTGTGATCCTCGGGCTCACCATCCGGCGGAGGATCGCCGCACGGAGTGGGAGGTAGTCGAGAGGAGGAAAGGTCGAGGGGCTGAAAGGTCTAAAGGTCGAGGGGCGCTTCGCGCCGATCGGGGAGGAAGGCTTGCCGCAAAGAGGCACAAAGGGCGCAGTGCTCCCGCACGCATGAGGCAGAAGGCATGAGCAGGAGGTTTGGGGCGGGGCCGGTTGCCGGTTGGGAGTTGCGGCTTTCCACGCTCGACCGGCGCGTCCTAAGCGGAGACGACGGTTGACGAGCGGGTTTCGCCCGACCGCAGGGCTTCGCGGGCGCGGGCGGCGTCGCGGGTTGGGGGGAGGCCGAAGAGGCGGCGATATTCGCGGCTGAATTGCGAGGGGCTTTGGTAGCCGACGTCGAAGGCGACGTTGGCGGCGTCGGCGGCTTCCGAGATGAGGCGTCGGCGGGCTTCGTGGAGGCGCAGGTGTTTCTGGAATTGCAGCGGGCTGACCGATGTGATGGCGCGGAAGTGCCGGTGAAAGGAACTGACGCTCATGCCGGCGACGCGGGCGAGCTCGTGGATGCGCAGGGGTTTCTCGAAATCGCGCCGGATGAGGTCAATGGCGCGGCGGATCTGCGAGAGGCGGCTTTGCGGCAGGGTGAGCTGGCGGAGCATGGCGCCCCGGGGGCCGAGCAGGAGGCGGTAGAGGATTTCGCGTTCGAGCAGCGGCGCCATGACGGGAATGTCGGCGGGGCGATCGAGCAGGCGGAGGAGGCGAAGGACGGCGTCGCGCAGGGTGTCGTCGAGCGGCTCGACGGTGAGGGTGCGCGAGGGCGGCGGTGCGGGGTCGGCCTCGGGCATTGTGAGGACGATCTCGGAGAGGATGGCGGGATCGAGCGTGAGGGTGAAGCCGAGGCAGGGAGCTTCGACGATGGTGCCGCGCACGGGGAGGTCGGAGGAGGCGATGAGGTAGTGGTCGGGCCCGTAGCGGAGCGGCTCGGTGCCGATGAGGAGTTCCTTTCTGCCGCTGGCGAGCACGCAGAAGAGCGGATGGTAAATGACCGGGACGCCGCTGGTGCAGGCGTCGGCATGTGAGAGGGTGACGCGCGGAATGGCCGACGGGATGTAACCCGGACGGCAGTGGCGCTCGATGAGGTCGGCCAGCTCGCTCATGTGACTGTGGGTTTCGCCCAATTTCGGCGGCGGGTCAATGGATTGAGAGGATCAGGCAGGAGGCCGGAGGCGGAAGGCAGGAGGTTGTGCGTGCTGCGCAGGTTGCGGGTGAACGCGTCGGCTCACGGCTGGCCGTTTTGTGCGCTTCGACGGCATCGCCAGGCTGTCACCATTCCGAAATCTCGAATTCCGCAACCCGCATCCCTGTCCCCTTCGTGCCTTTGAATCTTCGTGTGAGACGATCAGGTGCGTGTCAGTCCGCCGAAAGCGGGGGGATTCTCGGAGGCGAAAAGGGTGTCCCCGGAATGGCCGAGGGGATGCAGCCCGGGGGCAGTGGCGCTCGATGGGGTCGGCCAGCTCGCGCACGCGACTGTGGGTTTTGCCCAATCTCGGGCGCGGGGTCAATGGAGTGAGAGGATCAGGCAAGAATTCGGCAGGTCTCGTCTAACGGTTCGGCGACGGCGCGGGCTACGTTCGCGGTGTATGAAGATGAACTACCAACTGCTGGGGCGCAGCGGGCTGCGGGTGTCGGATCTGTGCCTGGGAACGATGACATTTGGCTCGGACTGGGGCGGGGCCTCGCGGGAGGACGCACAGGAAATTTACAACGCCTTTCGCGAGGCGGGCGGGAATTTCCTCGATACGGCGAACCTCTACGCATTCGGGCGGAGCGAGAAGATGGTCGGCGAGCTGGTGGCGGGGCATCGCGAGGAGGTGGTGATTGCCACGAAATACACGAACTCGGCGGTGGGATTCACCGGCCAGCCGGGAAGGGACCCGAACGCGGGTGGCAATCAGCGCAAGAACATGGTGCAGGCCGTCGAGGCGAGCCTGAAGCGGCTCGGCACGGATTACATCGACCTCTACTGGCTGCACGCGTGGGACGGGATCACGCCCATCGAGGAGGTGATGCGCGCCTTCGACGATCTGGTTCGCGCCGGGAAGGTGCTCTACATCGGCATCTCCGACGCGCCGGCGTGGGTGGTGGCGAAGTCGAACCTGCTCGCCGAGCTGCGGGGCTGGACCCGCTACGTGGGGCTGCAGATCGAATACAACCTGCTCGAACGCACGGTGGAGCAGGAGTTGATCCCGCTCGCGAAGGAGGACGGGCTTACGGTGCTCGCGTGGGGGCCGCTGCGGTCGGGCGTGTTGTCGGGCAAATACCTGCCGGAAGCGGAGGACAAGGCGGAGGCCGAGACCGGCCGGATGAACAGCGAGATCATGAAGCGCTTCGCGATGAAAAAGGACGCCGGCATCGAGGTCGTGCGCGAAGTGGCGGCGATCGCGAAGGAACTCGGCGCGACGCCCGCGCAGGTGGCGCTGGCCTGGCTGCGCACGCGGCCGGTGCGGGTGATTCCGATCCTCGGCGCGCGCAAGGTCAGCCAGTTCCGTGACAATCTCGGGAGCCTCGACGTGGAACTATCCGCCGAGCAGGTGCGCCGGCTCGACGAAGTGAGCGCGGTGCCGATGGGATTCCCGCAGAGTTTCCTGGCGACGGAAGCGGTGCAGGCCGTCCTCACGGCCGGAATGCAGGGGCGGGTGAGGGGGTAGGGAAAAGCTGAAATGCTGAAAAGCTGAAATGCTGAAATGGGGAAAAGCTGAGCACCGGCGCCAGGGATGGCGCGGGGCAGCCTGCCCGGAGGGCAGGCCGAAGGGGCGACGCCCGGGAGGGCGCATGGCAAGTGTGGTCGAGCGTCGAGGGGCGAGTGTCGAGGGACGAGGGCGAAAAGGCAGTCGAAAGCCGGGGGTCGCGCGTCGCGTGAAACTGTAGCAGCTTCGCTCTGCGAAGCTTTGGGACCCACGCAGAGGGGCGGGGTGAGGACTGTCTGAAGGTCTGAAGGTCTAAAGGTCTGAAGGTCGCGTGGCGCTGGCGCGCGGAGCGGGAGGAGTGGATTGCCGCAAAGAGGCGCGGGAGACGCAGAGATCGGTCTAAAAGTCGCCGCTTCGCGCGTGCGAGGCTCTTGCGGCTCTTTGCAGTGACCGGATGCGACTGCGGGGAGTTGCGTGATCCCCGTTCCGCGACGTTTGCACGGAGGCGGAATTTCCCTAAGGTCTCGCCCGACGTGACGAAGCCAGCCGACCACCAAACGCTCCTGAGGAATCCGCCTGCGATGTTGTGGCTTCGAAGGGCATTGGCCGTGGGAGCGGTGTTCTTGATCGGTCTGTCGACGATGTGGGGGGCGGTGGAGTTCACCGGGATCAATCTGAATGGTGCGGAATACGGGGAGACGCAGATCCCCGGCATTTACGGCGTCGATTACATCTACCCGTCGTTTTCCGAGGTGAACCATTTCCTCGAGAAGGGCATGAACACCTTTCGCGTGCCTTTTCTCTGGGAGCGGATTCAGCCCGTGAAATCGGGACCGCTCGACGCCGCCGAGCTGGAGCGCCTGGATATCTTCGTGGATTATGCCACGGGGAGCGGCGCGCATGTGATCCTCGATCCGCACAATTTTGCCGCCTATTACGGGGAGGTGATCGGGGCGCCCGGGGGTTCCGTGACGGCGGATGACTTTGCAAGCCTGTGGTTCCAGCTGGCGACGCACTACGCGGATAACGACCGCGTGATCTTCGGCCTGATGAACGAGCCGGTGGGCCTTGGCGATTCGTTGCGGCCCGGGGGAACGACCGAGGCGTGGCTTGTGTCCGCAAACACGGCAATCGCGGCGATCCGGGATGCCGGGGCATCGAACCTCATCCTTGTTCCCGGCAATGGCTACACCGGCGCGTGGAGCTGGCTGGACGACTTTTACGGCACGCCGAACGGGGAGGTGATGCTCGGTGTGGTCGATCCCCTCAACAATTTCGCCTACGAGGTGCACCAATACATGGATGCCGATTCCTCGGGACGCTCGACGGAAGTCGTGAGCCCCACGATCGGCGCGGAACGATTGGCCGATTTCACGCTCTGGCTGCGGGAGAATGGAGCGCGTGGATTTCTCGGGGAGTTTGCAGCGTCGGGGGATCCGCTCCCGCTCACGGCGCTCGACATCATGCTTGATCACATCGATGCAAACGACGATGTGTGGATCGGCTGGACGTATTGGTTCGCCAGCGCGTGGAACACAGGCGATCCATTCAACATCGAGCCGGTCGGCGGGGCGGATCGGCCGCAGCTTGCCGTGCTGCAGGAGCATCTCGCCGCCGTGCCCGAGCCGGGAACGGTCTGTTTGCTGGCGGTGGGATTGGGGTTAGCGGCGTTCCTCGGGCGCCGGGCGCAGGCGGCGGCGCGTCAGGGTGGCGGCGCCCAGCGCGGCGAGCAGGAGCGCAATCACTGAGGGCTCCGGAATGACGCTCGCCTCGAGCCGGAGCTCGACGGTGCCGAGTGTCCACTGCCCGGCGGCATTCGTGCTTGTCGGCTTGAAGTGCAGGACGTCGGCGTAGGTGCCCCCGGCGAAAAGGGAGGGATCGAACGTCACGACGAAGCCGGATTTGGCCGAGCCACTCGTGATTCCCGAAAAGGCCGCGAAGCCGCTGAGGTCGAAGTGGGTGACGCCATCGAGGTCGAAGCCGCCTCCGAGCGTGTCCTGATAAATGGCGTCGAGCAGCTCGTTGAGGAGATCGAGTTCCGCGGTGAGCAATCCGCCGTCCCGCGACACGGGCGTGAAGGCCAGCGTGTAGTGGGTCGCGTCGGTTTTGGTGAGCGTGGCCGGACCGGAGACAACGGTCCAGACCGGGGACGCGTAGTAATTGGCCGCGCCGGTGATCGGGAGATTGGGAAGGGTGACGTTGTCGAAGTTGGTGGCCACGTGGATCTGCTGGCCGACGAGCGGGCCGGCGGTGGTCGCGGTGAACGTGATCGTGCGCTCGGCCGAGTTTGCGCCGGGATCGAGTTTGCCGAAATTCGCGGCGGTGGTTCCGGTGCCGGAGAGACGCGGATCGTCGATTCGCGCGCCACCGGCGGCGGTCTGGAAGGCGCCGCGCACCGCCGCGCCGGACCCCGTGTTTTTGACGCCGTAGGTCGCGCTCACGGCGTCGCCGACGTGCACGAGTCCGAAGTCAATCGCTCCGCCCGCGGCGTTGCCTGTAAAGGCGAGGGCGGTGTTGTCCGTTGCGAGCAGGGATCCGGCGCCCGTGACGTTGGCGCGGCCGTTGAACGCATTGCCCACGCCGAAGTTCGGATTCTGGTAGTCGACAGCCACGGTGAGGCTGTTGGTTCCCAGAGCGAGATTCGCTCCGCTGTGCGTGAGTGTGCCCGTCGTGCTGGCGTGGATGTTTTCCGAGAGATCGAGCACCGCACCGTTGTCGATGAGAATGGTGCCCGACGGATTCGACACGCCCGCGGTGATCGAAAGCGTGCCCTGCGAGACGAGGATCGTGCCCGAGTTGTCGATGGGCACGTTGATCTGGTAGAGGCCGCCGCCGGTTTTCACGAAGCTGTTCGTGTTGATGAAGGCGGTGCCCGGATTCAGCACGGCATAACCCATCGAGGCAATGCCGGAGGGGATGTTCGCTGTGAATGTGCCCGTGTTGCGAAAGACCGACGTGCCCGCGCCGTCCGAGGCGAGAACGATGACGCTTTCCCCGGCTCCGGATTTCGTCTGCGTGAATGCGCCGGTGTTGCGCAGCTCCGTGCCGCCGGTGATGTTCAAATAGGAGTCGGTTCCGCCGGGGGCGAAGGTCGTCGTGCCCGAGAACTGCTTCAGGCCGCTTCCCGAGAAGGTCACGGTCGCAGACTGGAAGGCCGTCGTGCCGGCAAATGTGACGTTGCCCGTGCCACTGACGAAGGTTCCCGTTCCAAACGTCGCGCCGGTGAACGTGTGGTTGACGTCCATTTCCAGCGTTCCGCTCTGGAGCGTGAGCGCGGTGGCGGCACCCAGCATGCTGCCGGCGCGGAAGGCGACCGTGCCGCCGGCGACGTTCAGCGTGGCGGCGTTCATTGAGCTGCCCGCGAAAAACGTCGTGTAGCCGTTTTTCGAGGAGAACGTTCCCGCGCCGCTGACCGTGGATCCGGTTTGGAAATCGAATCCTCCCGCCACAACGAGCGTGGCGCTGCTGCCGATTTCAAAATCGCCCGACGTCCCGTCACCGTCGCCAGCATTCAGCACGAATGCGCCTTCCTGCACGGTCACGGTGCCGGAGTTGGTGAACGCCACATCGACCTCGTAGTTGTGGACACCCTGCTTGAGGAAGGTTCCCTCGTTGAGGAATTGAGCCGGCGCCTCCGGCGCGCCGGTGGCGATGCGGCCCTCGCCGCCGGTCATGTCTGCAATGAACGACGAGGCATTTCGAAACGTTGCTCCGCCGACACCGTCGGCATTCAGCACGAGAGCGCTTGCGCCCGCGCCACTGCGAGTCTGCGTGAACGTGCCGGAGTTTTTAACCTCTGTTTCGCCGGCGATGTTGAAAAACTGGCCGGCCGCTCCGGAGGTGAGCGCGATCGTGCCGGTGAATTCCTTCAATCCCGTCCCCTGGAAGGCATAGGAACTCTGGTCGATGTCGGGGTTGTGGAAAACAAGGTGTCCCATGCCCGATACGGTTCCGCCGCCGGCGAAGGTCGCGGTTGAGAATGTGTGGTCGATGTCCGACTCCAGCGTGCCGCCGGCGAGGAGGAGCGTCGTTGTGCCGAGAGTGCTGCCGCTGCGGAAGGCGGTGGTGCCGCCGATCACCTTCAATGTGGAGGCCGTGAACGTGCTTCCGGAGAGGAACGTGGTGGCTCCGCCGGTCGACTCGAAAGCGCCATTGCCGGTGATGGACGCGCCCGTGCCGAACGAGAAGCCGCCGCTGACGCGGAGCGTTGTCCCATTTTGCAGGGTGAAGGTGCCGGTCGTGCCGCCGCCGTCGCCGCCGGCGAGGACAAGCGCCCCCTGCTGGAGATTCACCGAACCGCTGTTCGCGAATTCCACGCCGACCACGTAGTCGTGCCATCCGTTTTTGACGAACGATCCCTCGTTGATGAACCGAACGCCGCTGCCCGCGGCTGCCGTGGCCACGCCGCCCGGACCGGCGTTCATCGTCGCCGTAAACGTGCCGCCGGCGGCATTGCGAAAGATTGACGGAAAGCCCGAGGCGTCGGCGTTCAGGACGATGGCGCTTTCGCCCGTGCCGTTCCGGATTTGCGAGAACGAGCCAGTGTTCCTCACCTCGGCCCCGCCATTGACATTGAAATACTGGTTGCCGGCAACGGTCGACAGCGCGGTCGTGCCCGCAAACTCCTTCACGCCGCTGCCGCCAAACACATACGCGTTTTCGTCAAAACCCGTCGGGCCGACGAAGGTCACGCGGCCGCTGCCGGTCACGCCACCCCCGGTAGTGAACGTGGCACCGGAGAACGTGTGATCGATGTCCATTTCGAGCGTGCCGCCCGCGATCGCCAGGCTTGTCGGGCCAAGCACGCTTCCGCTGCGAAACGCGGCCGTCCCTGCCTCGAGCCGGAGGGTCGACGCCTGGAGCGCGCTGCCGGAGAGAAACGTGGTCGTGCCGCCAAGGATGCGGAGGGTGCCGTCGCCCGTCACCGACGAGCCGTGCTGAAAGTCGAACATACCGTTGATTCCCAGGGTGGCGTCCGCGTTGATTGCGAACGTTCCGGTCGCCGTCCCGCCGGCGTTGATGTGGAGCGCGCCCTGCTGCGCGATCATCGTGCCGGCGTTGGTGAGGGCGACGTTGAAGGCGTAGGCTTGCGCGCCGGTTTTGAGGAAGGTTCCGTCGTTGAGGAAGCGGTTGTCCGCGCTCGCGGCACCGTAGCCCACGCCGCCTTCGCCAGCCGCCATGTTGGCGGTGAAAGTTGCACCCGCCGCGTTTCGAAAGACGGAGGGACCGCCCGCACTGTCGGAGTTCAGCACGAGGACGTTTTCCCCGCTGCCATTGCGGGTTTGCGTGAAGGAGCCGGTGTTGCGCAGCTCCGTGCCGCCCTGGACGTTCAGGTAACGGCTGGCGGTCGTCGTGGTGAGCGTGGTGCTGCCGGAGAGTTCCTTCAATCCGGAGCCGCCGAAGACGAAGTTCCCGCCGCCGAGATCGGTCGTGCCCGCGAGCGTGAGATGGCCCGTGCCCGTGAATGTGCCGTTTTCGCCGAGGGCGGCGTTGGCGAACGTGTGATCGATGTCGAGCTCGAGCGTGCCGCCGTTCATGACGAGCGCCGTGTTTCCGAGCGTGCTGCCGGAGCGAAAGGCGAGCGTGCCACTTTGCATCTGGAGAGTCGCGACATTCATCATGCTGCCGGAAGCGAACTCCACGGTGCCGCTTTTCACGAGAAACGAGCCGGCACCGGTGACCGACGCGCCGGATTGAAAATGCAGGTCGCTTCCGAGCGCCAGCGTGGCGCCTGTGCCTGCAACGAACGTGCCGGTTGTTGCGCCCGAATCGCCGCCATTGAGGTGCAGCGCCCCCTGCTGGATATTCACCGTGCCGCTGTTCCGGAACGCGACATTCACGGCGTAGTCAAACGCGCCGGTTTTAACGAACGTGCCTTCGTTGACGAAGCGGTTGTCCGCGTGCGCCCCGCCGTAGCCCACGCTGCCCTCCCCGCCGGTCATGCTGGCGGTGAACGTCGCGCCCGGGGCGTTGCGCAGCAGCGTGCCCGAGGCGGAGACGTCGGAGTTCAGCACGATCGCGGAGGCGCCGCTTCCGGTGACGGCGTGCGTGAAGGTGCCATTGTTCGAGAGGGTGAGGCCGCCGGCGAGGTTGAGATGGAGGTCGGTGTTACCGGCGGTGAGCGAGGCCGATCCGGCGAGACCGAGCGTGCCGCCGGTGATCAAGACGCCGGAACCGAATGTCGTCTGCGAGGTGATCGTGCGCGTGCCCGAAACCGTGAGCACCACGTCGGCGAGATCGAAGGAGGTCGTTGTCGGGCTGATGTTCAGCGTCATCGTGCCCGTGCCGACAATCACGTGATACGTGTCGCCGGGGAGCGGCGAGCCGTTGATGGGTGTGATCCCGAGGTCCCAGTTGGCGCTGTTGTTGTAATGGCCCTCACCGAGCCAGGTGGCGGTGCGTTCGTCGGCCCGCACGACGAACATTGACAGGAGCAGAACAACGGGCAGTGATCGGAAGATCATAGGCGGGTGCGGGGTTGGGTGAAGAATTGACGGATGACGGCCTCGGCGGGCTTGCCGCGAAACTGGAAATCCGTGGCCGGATCGGGGGAGAACGTGAGATCGGAGAACCATTGCCAGCAGTAGACGCCGCTGAACCACGGTTCGTTCCACATCACCGGGAGCATGGCTTCGTAGCAGAGGCGCTGCTCTTCGAGGTCGACGGCGGCGCCCGTCTTCCACTCGCTCGGCGCCTCTCCGGCGCGCGCCGCGCTGCGGAATCCGAGCTCCGCAAAAAAGATGGGCTTGTTCCAGGCCCGGCTGAACCGCGCCAGCCCGTCGCGCACCTCCGACGCGGCGGCGATCCGCTCCTCGAGCGTGCCCGAGCCGACCGGGAAGTAGGCGGAGATGCCGACATATTCGAGAAGGTCCCAGAACGGGATGCGGTCGAATTCCTCGGACCAGTTGGCCGCATAGGTGCACGGACCGTGGTAGACGCCCCGCACTTCGCGGATCAGGAGCCGCCATTCATAGGGGCGCATTTCCGTGGCGCGGCGCATTTCGCTACCCACGCTGAAGAGCTCCACGCCTTCCTCCTCCGCCATCCGGGCAAAGAAGAGAATGAACTCGCGGTAGCTTTTGAACCACTTTCGCCAGTCCTCGTCGGACTTCATTTCGACGTCGCCCCGCCACTCGCCGGGTGAACCGTAAAGCCCCACCCAGATGTGCGGATTCAAAAACACCTGCAGCCCGGCGGCGTGGGCGTCGCGGATGGTTTTGCGCACGCGCTCGGGTGTCATGGTGAGGTCCTCGCCCCTGTAGCCGAACACACGCGGGTCGTGGAGATTGAACATGTAGCCCACCGGGGAGATGCTCACGGCGTTCGCACCGAGCTCGCGCACGAGGCGCAGGGATTCCTCGGCCATTTCGCTGCCGTAGCCCCGGTTGAGGGCGTGGTTGTGCGAGAAGCAGACGCCTTTTTGAAACTCCGGCCGGAAGGCCGTGCCAATGGGAGGAATACGCTCCGACCGCGGCGCGGATTTTTCACAGCTGGCGAGCCCGGCGCCCGCAAGCAGCAGGGTGATGGCGAGGAGACGGGCGTTCATGGCGAAGGGACGGAATGCAAGGGGGCGAGCAGGCGCCACGCGCCGGCCGATGCGACTTCGCGAAAGGCGATCGTCTTGGCCGGGGTCAGCGATTCCCAGGCGCGGGTCACCTCGTCGTCGCGGCTCATGAGGACGCGGTGGGGCGCCGTGTGCGGGTTGGCGAGATGGAAATGGAATCGGCGATCCCCACTCAAAAGGAAGGGAGCGGCGTCGTTTTTCAGCGTCACGAAGACGGCACCTGCGCGAGCGTCCAGGAGAATGGCCGAGCCTTCGTCGAGCCGGTTGGCAAGCTCCCGTTCCGCGCGGAAGGTCGTGACGTCGGAGGCACGACCCGTGATCAACGACGCGATGGCGCGTTCCTCGGGCACGGGCGATGCGGCGAAGAACAGCCAGGCGGTGCAGGCCGAGATCATCGAGGCCACGACGAGGCCGCCGAGTTCGGGACGCGAAAAACGGTTCGAGCGAAAGCCGAGGAAGAGAAGGGCGGTTGCGAGAAGCGGGGCGGTGGTGAGCAGCGTTCGCCAGTCGGGGGATCCGCCGAGCGCAGTCTCGATGAGCGGAACGAGAAAGGGAACGCCGCACAGCAACGCGACGGCGGCGTTGCGAAGGCGAATCACGACATAGAGGAGCACGGGTGCGGTGAGGAGAAATCCCACAAGCGGCTCGCGAAGGCTTGCGACGGAGGGTGACCAGGCGGTGAAAGTCGTTTCCCCCTGCGGTTTCATCAGCGCAAAGAAATCGCCGGTGAACAATCCGCCCAGCGAGGCGGTGGCGACGTGCAGCGTGAGGATGGGAAGGTAGAGGAGAAGTGCCGTGGTGAGGATGCGCGGCCAGTTTCGACGCTCGGCCGGCGGCAGGAGGAATGGCGTGGCGAGGAGAAACACGGGCAGCGCGAGAAGGAGACCGGGCTGCGCGCAAGAGGCAAGGCCGAGAAGGAGGGCCGAAGCCCAGAGAAAGCGGATCGCATGGGCCTGCTCCTGCGCGGAATGGGACCACGCCGGCAGCCGGCCGTCGCGCCGCAGGTCGTTCCACGTCTGCTGTTCGAGCGCGAACCGCGCCGCGAGATGAACGGCAAAGACGAGAAACGCCATCGCCGCGATCGCGGGGGTTCCCGCCGCCGAGCTGTGGAGCACGCCGGGGAGCACGGGCAGCAGGAGAAGGGGAAGGATCAGGACCGGTGCCTGGGCGACGTCGCGGCGAAACCACACGAAAAACCACGTGCAGAGAAGCGCACCCATGAGCGACGAAACCCAGATCGCCGGGAAGGGAAGATGAAGGGCCGCGAAGGGCACGGCGAGAACGTAGGGGAGGGGCGGATTCGGCACGCCGAGCGTGAGCATCGAGAGTGGGGCGCCGTGTGCGGCAAGAATGGCCCGGGCGGAAATGGCGGCATTCTCGCGGGTGAGGAATCCGAAGTCCTCCGCCAGCAGCAGGCCGAAGGCGCAATAGGTGGCCCACAGTCCGAGGAAGAGGAAACCGGCGGCCGGCGTGAGGTTTCTACGCATGGGATTTCGTGACGCTGTGGAACGACGCCGGCAGCGCCGAGAGGCCGTGGACCGTTTTTTCCCAATAGAACGGCCGCACGATGAGCTGCCACAGGCCCTTGTAGGCGGCGATCGAGTGGAGGATCCAGTAAAGCGGATTCAGCAGGGCGTAGAGGCCGAGCGGGTAGTTGCCGCGCCGGAAGACGGCGAGCACGCAGGTGTAGATCGCCATGAGGTTGCCGAACGCGAGATTGGCGAACGCGAGGTAGAACAACCACGGCGGAAAGATCTCGGCGATTGCGGTGGCGCCGGTGGCGATCCAGACGACGAGGAGCAGCCAGAGAATGGGATTGAGGAGAAAGACGAGCGGCGTGCCGCCGATGAAAAGGACGAAGCCGAGGAAGGCGCGCAGGCCGATCGTGCGGATGAGCCGCACCGGGTCGCGCATGTGCACGAGGAACGTCTGCATGTAGCCTTTGATCCAGCGCGAGCGCTGCCGGATCCAGTTGCCGTAGGCGCAGTTGGCCTCCTCGTAGGTCGTGGAGTCGATCGTGGCGACGGTGTAGCCGCGGGCGCTCGCGCGCACGCCGAGGTCGGCGTCCTCGGTGACGTTGTAGGGGTCCCAGGCGCCGAGTTCGCGGAGGCGGTCGATTTTGAAATGGTTGCTCGTGCCGCCGAGCGGGATCGGCACCTTGAGCGCCTCCATGCCGGGCAGGTTGTAGTCGAACCAGCCCGAATACTCGAGCGTGAACAGGCGCGTGAGCAGGTTGTCGCGCCAGTTGAAATAATTGAGGCAGCCCTGGATGCAGACGACGCGATCGGGGAGCTTGCGGAAGGCGGCGACGACCTTTTCGAGCTGGTCGGGCTCGGGAAAATCCTCCGCGTCGTAGATGGCGAGGTATTCGCCGCGGGAAAAGAAGAGGCCGTAGTTGCAGGCCTTGGGCTTTGTCTTCGGCTGGGCGTTCGGAACGATGAGGGCGTGGAAATTCGGCGGTGGCGCGGCGCTGCGGAAGGCGGCGATCGTTTCGTCGTCGCCCTCTTCAAGCAGCACCTTCACGTCCAGCTTGCAGAGCGGGTAGTTGAGCCTGGTGAGCTGGCGGATGAGATTCGGAACGACCGTCGGTTCCCTGTAGACCGGGACGAGGATCGTGTAGACGGGCAGCGAACGCTCATCCAGGCGCTCGATTTCGAGCGGGGAGACCTTTTGCGAGACGTTGCGCGTGGAGCCGACGAAGGCGAGCAGCGTCTTGAAGCCGACGCACATGGCGAAGAAGACATTCAGCACGCAGTTGAGCGCGATGAATGAGATGCGGGGGGCGAGCCCGATCGCGAGGAGCATCGCGGTGCCGGCCAGCCACGCGATAACCAGCTGGGAGGTCGTGAACGTGCGTTGCGCGGAGAGGCGGGGATGCGCGCGGGCGAGGCCGTGGATCGCCTCGTCGAGAAAGGGTGTTCCGTAGAAGCGTCCGGCGAGTTCCACCCATTCCTCCTCGAGGATGAGGACCGCCTCCGTTCCACGCAGGGCAGGCGGCAGGTTCACGGGATCGACCGCTGCGATGCGCGGCGTGCCGTCGGGGAGGGCGACCGGTAGGGCGAGCGCGTCGCGCCAGGTTTCCCAGGGAGCCATGGACGCGAGCTCCTCCGAGAGCCGCAGGTTCGCGGCCTCGGCACGCGGGATGCGATACACGCGTTCGTAGTGTTCGAGGTAGCACTCGGCCGAGACGAGGCCGAGCGTGCGGAGAAGCCCGTGGGCAGGCACGCCCCATCTTTCCGCCTGTCGCTCGACATGACGGCGCGCAGCCGGGTCGATGATTCCGCGTTCGAAGAGATGGTTGACGAGCTGCATCAGTTCACCGCCCGGCGGCGTCCCTGCTCGAAGATCCAGACAATGACGGCCGATAACACGATCCAGAGTGCGGCGATCACCACCCAGCGTAGATGCCGTGTGCCGTCGTGGGCGGATTCGATTCCGCCGGCCGGGGCCGGAGCGTTTTGCATGGCCCCGGCGGAAGTCGGTGCGGCGAGCGCCTCGGGCAGGGCGTCGACGGGTGGCAGAGGCGTGTCGCGCGTGGCAAAGGTGAGCACCGGGGTCGAGCCGTCGCCGACGATGGCGTCCCCGCCCTCGACCCAGGCCGAGTCGGCCATCTGCGCGGAGACGCTTTCAAGCGCGGCGGCAGCGGCGGGCCCCCAGCCGTCGGCGAGCAGAACCGGAGCGCCCTTCGCGGACTCCCCAAGCTGCCAGATGCCGAGCGACGTCGCAGGCGAGAGCGTCAGCGCGGGCATGCCGGGCCGCGAGTGGATTGTCAGCGTGTTTTCTCCAAATGTGACCGGCGGTTGCGTGAGGGCCTCCGGCTGTTTGCCGGTAAGTCCGCCCACGACGACGGCAGACACGTTTTCGTCCAGCGCTGTCGTCAGGCGCGGCGTGAGCTGGACGGCCGGATTCACACGTTGGAGCCAGGCGACTGCGAACGCGGCGACGCGCCAGTCCGTGGGTCGCGCGAGCCAGACTAGGAACGGCTCGGGCGCGAAATACCGCGCCGCTTCGAGGAGGCCGGTGGGTTTCTTCGCCTCGGCGGGTTCCCGCACACGGAGCGTGCTTGCCCGGCTGATCTGCCAGAGATACGGGGTGCGGTCACCGGCGGGCGGGCTGATCCGCACGGTGACTTCGTTGTTGCCGCGGAGCTGGGATGCGGCAAGCGGGATCTCCCAGTCGAACGCGCGCGAGCCGGCGGGAAGCCGCTCGGAGAACACCAACTCGTCGTTGAGGAGCACTGCGACGATGGGCTCGGCGCCTTTGTGGATCGGGGAAATCGTGCCGGCCAGGTGCAGCGAGAGGCTGGCGGGTTTCGGAGAAATTTTTGCAGCGTCGAACCGGAAGCTCCGGCTCGTGTCGCCGGCGCCGCGGTTTATGGCCAGCGCTGATGCGTCGAGATCGCCGACGAAGCGGCCGCCGTCCGCCGAGGTGGCCTCCGGAGCGGCCTGCGATGCGTTCCACGCGGGTCCGGGCAGCGGAACGTTCGCGGCGGCGAGCAGCGTGCTCCACGTGTTGGCAGCTTCGGCTTCGTTGCCGGCACGCAAATGAATTATGCGGCCTGTTTCCGAGATGGTGATGTCAACCGGCGGGCGGCCGGCGGTCGCGGCCTCGATCACGAAGCGGTCCGCGTCTTTGGCGTCGGGAGCGTCCTCGTCGAGAAACCGCAGCCGGCTCGCCGGAGCGTGGCGGGCGGCCCAGGCGGCGGTCTTGAGGGCGAGGTCGATCTGCGGGGCGGCGGATTCCTTCGGGAGCACGACCTCGATTTGCGGACGCAGCGTGATTGCAAGTCGTCCGAGCGCGGTCCAGTCGGGCGACGACGCGTCGAACCGGCAGGTGAAGGTGGAGGACGGCAGCACTTCCACCCAGGCGGATTCGTCGTCGAGCTCGGTGTTGGGATCGACGGGGCGGAGGTGGGTCTTTACCGAAAGCTTGAGGATGTTCCGGCTCGGGTCGTCGTTGCGGGTGCCGGGAGGGATGGGACCTTCGAGAACGACGACTCCGCCTGTGCCCGCGCGAGCGGTGTCGACGGGACGGTCGTTGATGAGAATCGTGATCAGCGAGGCGGGGTGGACGAACGGAGAGGGCTGCACCTCGACCAGGATGCGGGAGCGCGCGGCGTCGAAGACACGCGAGGGCAGCGGCAGAAAGTAGTCCTTTATGGTTTGCGTGCCGTGGACGCGGTCGGGTTGCGCGATGCCGGCATCGTCGAGCGTGGTCGGAACTTCGATCGGCCGGGCCGCAGCCACGCGGGCCACGAGCAGGAGGATGAGGAGCAGGCGGAGTGTGTTCACGGGATTTGAAGGAGCCACCAGGTGAGAACGATGCCGGCGCCGAGGAGGAGGGGAACGACGACCGCCGCGGGGTGAAGGGCCAGGCGCCGCTGCGGGCGGCGGCCGAGTTCCCGTAATGGCTCGCCGTCGAGGAACAGCTCCGCGACGGTGCGGCGGTATTCCGGCAGCGAAAGCGGTTTCGTGAGAGTGGCGTCCGCCTCGCGGGGCCCGGCGGGGGAGTCGAGCGAGCGCAACAACAGCACCGGTGCCTGGATCCTTTTCCCGCGAAGCTCGTGAACGAAGTCCGCCCCGGTCGCGTCGGGCAGGACCGAATCGACAATGAAGCTGCGGTAATCACCGAGAGACGGGGCGTCCAGGGCGGCCCCGCGGGTGGGAACGATCGTGATCTCGAACACGTCCTCCGGCGCCGCCCGGGCCATGGATTTTGCCAGAGCTTCATCGCTGCAGACGATCAGGAGCGGATGGCGGTGGCCGTGATCAAACAGATGCATCAGGGCGACGGGTGGGCAGGGTAAGGGCGAAGGTGACGCGTTCGCCATCGCGACGCTTCACCGTGGTGTCGCCGCCCAGGCGCCGGGCGGTCTGACGGGCAAGCGCGAAGCGGACGGCGGCTTCGTGGTCGATCCCGTCGCCGGAGAAGGGCTCAAACAGCCGTCGGGCCACGACGTCATTGAAACCGGGCAGGATGGCGTGGACGTGAATCTCGGCATGCCCGTGGTGGCGGCCGGCCCGGAGGCCGATCCGACCCTCCCCGGGGTTGAGCCGGGCGACACCCGCGAGCAGGTCGAGCATGGCGTCGCGCAGCAGGGGACGGCTCGATTCCACGGTGAAGTCCTCGAGGTAGCTGTCGAGAGCGATCCCGCGCGGCTCGAGTTGGTCGAGGACCCCGGATTCGGTCTCGTTCCACCAGTCGCGCACGGCGAAGGTTTCCCACGTGAGGCGTTGCCGGGCGGTGCCGGCCAGGCGCGCCACGGAATGGAGGGTGGCCGCGAGGTCGTCGGTTGCGGCGGCGATGGGGGCTGCCGATCGGGCGGCGTCCTGTTCCGCGAGGAGGCCCGATTGGAGGCGGAGGGTGGACACCGGATTCTCCATGCGGCGCGCGAGCCAGTGGCTGATGTGGGCCAGCAGGTGCCGGCTTTCCCGGGCGAGGGCTTCGTCGAACGTGCGCTGCACGCCCATGCGGAGCTTGTCGGACGACGAACGCAGAAGATTCCGGCAGAGCAGCAGGGGGTGCTCGCGGAGCAGGCGCTCAAACTCCGTGGCCGGCAGCCGGAGAAGGAGCGCCTTTTCCCGGCAGATGATGCGCGCGCTGCGCGCCGAGCGGCGGATGAAGCCGTTTGCGCCGGGACTCTGTTCCTGGGCGGCGAGGTCGTCGATGGCCGCGCCTTCGCCAAAAAATTCGTTCTTCCCGACGCGGGCGATTTCCGTGAAGCCCGAGCTGGGGGTCATGCGAATCAGAAACCCGATTTCCCCCGAGGCGACGAGATGGACGGAGTGCGTGAGGTCCTCGTCCTCGAAAAGAACGGCATCCTTTTCCATTTCCAGGACGGTGATCGAGCTGGCCAGAGCCTCGAGGATCGGAAACGGCAGTCCTTCACAGAAACGATTCGTCTGGAGATAGTGGACGATGGCTTGACGATTCGGGGATGCTTCCAATTCGTTGGCTTCTGTTGAGCAAATCCGTGCAGATAGTGCCTTGCGACTCCGGTCAGGCAAGCTAAGAATCCGCGCCGTGCCGCCTATTTGCCGGAAATTATCCACCCTCGCGACAGGGCTCGTTCTTCTTCTTCTACCGGGAAACCTGCACGCAGGAGCCTGGGCACAACCCGAGGGGCGCGGTCTCTCGATTCTGACGTATTACTTCTACGGCACGGACACTCAATTCGGAGACGGCTGGCATCTCGAGCCGTTTGGCTACGAGGGGCGGTTCATCAAGAACGAGCTGAACCTCTATGTCGAATACGGCCTCTTCAAGCGGCTCACCTTGATCGGGAACTTCTTCCTCGACGCGTTGACGTTCGAGAATCGCTTTGGACGTCAGAACAACTTTGGCCCCGCCGACCAGGAGGTCGGATTGCGCTATCAGCTTTTCGAACGAATTCCGCAGTCGCTCCAGCTCACGGTGAAAATTCCCGGACCCTATTATGTGAACGTGCAGCCGGCGCTGGGCAACGGGCAGACGGACGTGGAACTCGCCTACTATATTGGTTCGAGTTACAAGGTGTTCGAGCGTTGGGGCTTTGTGGACGCGGGAGCCGGCTTTCGCCTGCGCACGGGTGCGCCCGCCGACGAGCTGCGCTGGTATGTCACCGCGGGGTTGCACCTCACCGATTGGCTGGAAATTTACTACCTCGAGGCAAGTGGCATTCACGGCCTGGGCAATGACCAGCCTCAATACGTCGGCAACAACATCCTGCTCACCACTGATTTCGACCTCATCAAGATTGGCGGCTCTCTGCTCGTGCACCCGGCGCGGCACTGGACGATTCAGGCCGGACCGTATTTTTCCGTGGCGGGCCGGGCGACCGGTGGCGGAGGAGGATTCAAAGTGGCCATCTGGCGCGAGTTTTAGAATCGAAACGCGGACGAGGACGAGAGTCGAGGGCAGAAGGCACGAGGTTTGGGGTGTGCTGTTGCGAGTTGCAGGTTGCTGCCAAGGGTGGAGAGGACGGAGATCAGGCCGGGGCCAGTGAGTGTGAACTGGTGCCGGAGCCTTCCGTGGTTGCCTTGGGGTTCTCGCATTCCTCGGGTTCGCCATCCGGCGCCGAATTGCCGCAGGGCGGGTGAGGTCATCGACGCAGCGGAAATAGCGCCGCCGATTGGGGAAGCCGTTTGCAGGATCGGGGAGAGTTCGGGCGGAATATCACAGGCTTGAAGGTCGAGTGATGCTCACGCGCGGAACGTGACGAGGAATCGCCGCAAAGAGGCGCAATGGGCACATGAGCCAAAGGACATGCGGCAGAGGTCGGGATATGCGGGATGCAGGTTGCCGCCCTCGACGTTCCTTGTTCGGCTCAACTTGTGAGCCTCGACGGCAGTTCACTTTTCCGCTTCAGGGGCCGGCGGCACTTTGCGGACCACATAAGGGCGGACTTCCGTGCTGACATTGTAGTGCCTGGCGGGGTGGTCGGCTGCGATGGCGGCAGCTTCGTCGATGTTGCGCGCCTCGAGAAAGACCAACGCAACAATTGGCCACGTCCCATTGGCCTCGGCAGGGGCGACCACGCCCGGACGCCGGACATCATCTTCGAGTCCGCGTGGATCCAGCGCGTGCCCGGCATAGTGATGCTTCACGGCCCACCCGACGATGGCCTGCTGGCGAAGTGCCTTTTCTTCTTCCGTCAGCGTGATGGGCCCTTGGCGGAAAATGATCACGTAGGAGTTGCGTTCCGGCGATCCTGCTCCGGTTCCGCTGTCTGCGTGCGCAGACAAGGCGGTGAGCCCGAGCGCGAAGAAAAACAGCGATGATGGAAACTGGTGCATGCCCCACGTCTAGCAAAGGGCGAGGCCGGCGAATTGTAAGAATTCGGCGTTCGATGCGCTCAGGCTCGTGCCTGGGTAAAATACTCGCCCGGCGTGAGACCGGCCATGCGTCGGAACTCATGATTGAAATGTGCCTGGTCGCAGTAGCCGGCGGCGTGCGCAGCTGTCGTCAGCGACGTCCCGCTTTGAAGGAGTTGCGCAGCCCGCTTGAGGCGGAGCAGGGAGAGAAAACGCTTCGGCGCGGCGCCCACCACCCGGCGGAAGCGGCGTTCGAGCGCGCTTTGGCTCAATCCGATGTGGCGCACCAAGTCCCTAACGCGCGCGGGGGCCGGCACATGCTCGGCCATCCAATCGATCGCGGCGCTCACCAAAGGATCAGGCTTGTGCCTGTCGAGCCGGGCGAGCAAGAAGCGCTCGACAATTTCGATGCGCTGCGTGGGATCAGGCGCCTCTAAGAGACGCTCGACGACTTCGCTGACCTCGGCGGCGCTGCCGATCACGTTGCCGAGATCCACGCTGGCATTCCACAATCCGTCGAGTGCTTCGTGCGTGAATGCCGACGCCCCCAGCGGCGTGAAATGAACGACCAGTGTCGTGTTGTTGCGACCGTGTTGGTGGCGACGCAGATGATCGGTCAAGCCGGTCAGAATCGCCGGCGAGGCAAATCGCCGATCGCCAACCTGGCATTCTCCGCTCAGACGAAAGGCGGCGATGAATCCTGTCTCGGGCAAATGCATGTCACTTCGTTCCTCGGGCGATTCGACCACGAGAAATCGACTGACGACTCCGCGCAGGGGTGAACCCGGCACCTGTGAATGAACCTTCATTGTTTGCCTCCCGGAGCAGACCATGCAGCGCGAGGTAATCGCGTTCAATCGAAAGGCGACCAGGGCGGGTGACGGGCGTCGAGGGCGATAAACCTGCAGCGCGCACCTTCCGCGCCCTTCCGCGTCCGTGACGTGAGTTACAACCGCGTGAGGGTCTGGCGGAGGGATTGGGCGGCGGCGGCGGGGGTGGTGCCGAAGAAGCGTTTGAATTCGCGGCTGAATTGCGACGCGCTCTCGTAGCCGACCCGGGCGGCGGCTTCGGCGGCACTGATGCCGTTGTTGACCATGAGCGTGCGCGCGCGGTGCAGGCGGATCGATTTGAGGTATTGGTGGGGCGGGGACGAGGTGGCCGCCTTGAACCGCTCGTGAAACGTCGAAACGCTCATCCCGGCTTCGCGGGCGAGGGTGGGCACGTCGAGGGGGCGGGCGAAATCGGTGTGGATGCGATGCAGCACGCGGTGGATCCGGCCGGCCGTGCTGTCGGGCGCGGCGAGCGGGTGCAGCATTTCGCCGGCTTCGCTGAGCAGCACGCGGTAGGTGATCTCGCGGATGATCTGCGAGCCGAGAATGCGTGCGTCGGCGTCGGAACGCAGGCTCTCGAGGAGACGCACGGTGGCGTCGGCGATGGGCGCGTCGAGGCGCGCGGTGCGGAGGGTTTCCGCGCCGTTGTCGGGCGGCGTCGCGTTCATTTCGAGAAGCAACTCGGTGACGAGCGCGGGAGTGACGCCGATCTTCACGCCGAGGACCGGTTCGTCAGGGGTGCCGAAGGTTTCGCATTCAAACGGCAGGGGGATGGAAAGGACGAGAAAGTGGTCGCGATCGTAGACGAAGCGGCGCCCGGCGAGGTGGCCGATCTTTCGTCCCTGGGCAATGATCACGATGCTTGGCTCGTAGACAATCGGCGCGCGGGGAATGTGCCGCACGGTCCGCATGAACCGCACTCCGGGCAGGCGCGACGGCAGGAAGCCTTCACCGCGCGCGAGCTCGGAAAGGAGCTGGACCATCCGCGCATTCGTGCCCGATGGCCGGACGGCGGGCGGCACGCGACGTTGTCGGGGAACCGGGACGGTGAGGGCGTTTGGCATCGGTCGAAAACAGGGTGCCGGAGAATCAGGCAATCCTTCCGGAGGAGCGGACATTGCGGATTTGGCGAAGCGGGTGCATGCGTCAGGAAAAGAACGAGCGATCGTTCACTGACAACCATGAGCACCGAAAATCAAGTTCACGACGACTCGAAGTTTTCCACACAGCACGCAGTGATCACCGGCGGCGGCTCCGGCATTGGCCGCGCGCTGGCTGAAACCCTGGCCAGGCACGGCGCCCGCGTGACCATCACCGGCCGGCGCGTGGCGGCGCTGGAGGAGGTCTCCCGCGGGACGCCGGGCATCCAGGCGTATCCGCTCGACATCACCGACCGCGCCGCGCTCGCCCGCGCCGCGGAGGGGATTCCGGCAAAGTTTGGCCCGGTCGACTGCCTCATCAACAATGCCGGCGTGCAGCGCGTGTTTGACCTGACGCAGCCGACGCCGCTGGATTTCTGCGATCTGGAACTCGACACGAACCTGCGCGCGCTCTTCAGCGCCACGGCGGCGTTTCTTCCGCACCTGCTCCAGCAGCCGCGCGCGACGATCATCAACATCTCGAGCGGACTCGCGTTCGTGCCGCTCGCGCAGGTGCCGGTGTATTGCGCGACGAAGGCGGCGCTCCATTCCTTCACGCTCTCGCTGCGACATCAACTGCGGGAGACGAACGTGCGGGTGATCGAGATCGCGCCGCCCGCGGTGGCGACGGAGCTGCACGACTACATCGGGCCGCGCGGACGCGAGATCGGCATTCCCGTTTCGGAATTCGTCGCGGAGGCCTGGGCGGGACTGGCTGCCGGTCTCGACGAAATTTGCGTCGGCCCGGCGAAGGCGATGCGGGACAATCCGCAGGAGATGTTCGAGCGCGTCAATACCGTGAAGCTGCTGGCGGAATAAAGCTCGGCGGTCGTTGAGGAGTTGCTCGACGCGGGGCAAGAGGTGACAGGCCTCGCGAGCACTTGGGATGGTTCGCGCATTTTGCAGAGGCCGGCATGCGCGCATCGAGCGAACACACCGCCTTCCCGGCTGGACGTCGACAGGGCCGGATCTCCTCAGCGACCTCGATCAGCTGGACTACTACGCGGGCGTGTGAGCCGCGGTCTCTAGACGGAAATGGACACCGCGAGCTTGGAGCACGCGTGTGTCCCTGATTGAAGACTCAGCGATTCCGTTTCGGGACAATGACGACCGATTCCACGGAGGAAAAGGTGCCGTTCACATCCTCGGCGCGGACAAAGACGCGGGTGCGCTCTTTCGCGGAGATGACGGCTGTCCAGTGAGTCGTTCCGCGAGCTTTCCGCCAGGTATTGCGGTTGAGGGATGTGCGCACGGCACGCAGACCAACGTCGGATCTGGCGGTGCCATGCAAAGTGACTCGCGATTTCCGGGTGACGATCTTTCCGCTGTTTGGGCGAATTTTGACAGTGGGCGGATTCGGTTCCTGCGAGGGTGACGGGTTGGGTTCGGATTGTGCTTTTTCGACCAACTGAAGCCCATTCAATCCCGTCTCGGCGCCTTCCACTTTGATCTGCAAACTGCCGGAGTGTGGTCGGAGAACGGTATTTGAGGGCGTGGTGTTTGAAAATACCACGTAGTTCTCATTCAGCCGAAAATCATCTTCCTGATTGACCGGTGAGGGGTTCCGGGAAGACGAGCCTTTCGCATCGGTGAGTGTCACCGTGGTGGGGTTGTTATCGCTGTTGAAAACATAGACGTAAACGTCATAAGACTTGCTGGGGTCCAGCCCAAGGATGTGGAGGTCGACTGGACCGTAGAGTCCACTACCGAGAAGGTGTCCCGGATTCCGGCCTTTGCCGTCTTTGGTGGTGGGCGGCGGGCCTCCCTTAAACTTTCCTTGGTAGATGGCGTGAATGGCTGCCGGGGTTTCCTCTCCAGAGCCGTCTTTCAGGTGCCGCGTCGGTGAATTGGACGGCTCATCATAAAAATTCCAATAGATGCCACCGTTGGGGATCGCCCCCCAGCCAATGTAAACGTCGGAGCCAAATTGCACGTTGACCGAGGCGGCGGTGGCGGTTGCAAGGAAGATGGCGCCAAACAAGGCGCTCACTGCGGGGAGACTTGGTTTGTTCATAGGGAATGCCCGCGCTGGTTAAAGCAGGCGCAGGAATATACGCGTCCGAGTGGGAGATTCAACACCGTGTGTAAATTTTCCGAGGAATCTTCGAATGCAGAATTCCGATTTCGGAAGCCGAAATGGGAAGCGGGGCGTCCCGGGATGCGTGGAGTCGTGGAACTCGCTCTGTTCCTTGTGGTTAAGAGCCCTCAGGCAGATCCGCGGGTGGTTTGCCGGCTTTGGGGAGGTGGAATGTTTTTTGGAGGAGGCTGGCGTTTTCCGGGGTGGTGCCGCCGGTTGAGAGGAAGAAGCCTGGTGGGGCGAGGCCGGCGTCGATGTTGCGGGCGGGGTTGTTGTCGGCGGTGAAGGTGGCCTGCAGGAGCGGGGTCCATTCGTCATTCCCGGTCCGCACCCAGCCCGGACCGTAGATCGCGCGCCGGACGTGACGGGTGCTTTCGTCGTTGCGGATGAAATCCTCGACGAACGAGTAGAGTCCGCGGAGTCCCTCGCCGGGAGGGATGAGCGTGGCGAAGGTGGCGAGGTGTTTCCAGCGGCCTTCCTCGGGAAGATAAAAGTAACCGGCGTAGGCGACATGCGTCGAACCGTGCGGACGGGCGGTGACAAGGAAGCGGTAGGTGGCGTCGGTCTTCCACGGAAAGTCCAGGAAGGACTGACCACCGGTGCCCTCGTATCCGAATCGATTGACGCGGACGTCGTCGCCCTGGAAGAGGAGTTGCACCCGCTTTTCCGGCGGCACTTCGTCGGGGTGATCGCCGGCGGGCGGATCCCACACGGAAAAGATGACGACCTTGCGTCCGTCACCCAGCTGCTGAATGCCGAAGTATCCACGACTCCATCCGCACACCGCGAAATACGCGCCATCGGCGGATTCCTGGACACGGACCTCGTTGTAAAACGCGTCCGCCACGGGGGCATCCGAATACCAGAGGTGGACGGATCGGCAGGCTTCACCGGCGCGGGCGAGGGTGAGATTGGTGGCGGCCAGGAGAACGGCGAAAAGGAAAAGGCGGGGAGACATGGGGAAAAGGGAGTCGAGGGACGAGGGCCCGTGTCGGGAAACGGGGCGCGATGCGGAGCATGAGTCAGGCGAGATGGTGTGTCGAGGGTATGGGGACATCGGGGGTGACGTCGGTCGGGCGACGAGAAGCGAGTCATGCTGTGGCCGTGTTGTTTTGCGAAGCCGGGGAGGTCTCACACGGCGGCGCGAAACACCACGTGCGGCGTGGATTTTTCCTTTCCTCTCAACGGCCAACTATCAACCATCAGCGCTCTTTCCCATGGCTCGACTGAATTCCCATTACCTCAAACTCAAGGCCGGCTACCTGTTTCCCGAGATCGGGCGGCGGGTGAAGGCGTTCACCGATGCGAATCCCGATGCGGCGAAGCGGCTGATTCGTTGCGGAATCGGCGATGTCACCGAGCCGCTGCCGCTCGCGGTGCGCGAGGCCATGCACAAGGCGGTCGATGAGATGGGGACGCGTGAGGGATTTCACGGCTACGGTCCGGAGCAGGGCTACGAGTTTCTGCGTCACGCGATCGCGGAGAACGATTATCGCGCGAAGGGACTCGACGTTGCGGACGACGAGGTGTTCGTCTCGGACGGCTCGAAGTGCGACTGCGGAAACATCCTCGACATCTTCGGTCACGACAACCGGATCGCGATGATGGATCCCGTTTATCCCGTCTACGTCGATACGAACGTGATGGCGGGCCACACGACCGAGGCCGATGAATCGGGCCGCTATGGTGGGCTTGTGTATCTGGCCTGCACGGCGGAGAACGGCTTCGTGCCGGAGATCCCGAACGAGAAGGTCGACCTGATCTACCTTTGCTACCCGAACAACCCGACGGGCGCGACGGCGACGCGCGCGCAGCTCGAGGCGTGGGTGAAATACGCGCTCGAGAACGAGTCGGTGATCCTTTTCGACGCGGCCTACGAGGCCTACATCCAGGATGCGGATGTGCCGCACTCGATCTACGAGATTCCCGGCGCGCGGAAGTGTGCGATCGAGTTTCGGAGTTTTTCGAAGAACGGCGGATTCACCGGAACGCGGTGTGCGTTCACGATCGTGCCGAAGGAGCTGGAATGCTCGACGGACGGCGGGGAGAAGAAGCCGTTGCATCCGCTGTGGAACCGGAGGTTTTCGACGAAGTTCAATGGCGTGAGCTACATCACGCAGCGCGGCGCCGAAGCGCTTTATACGCAAGAGGGACGCGAGCAGGTCGCGGCGCTCGTATCGCTCTACATGGGCAACGCCGCGATCCTGAGCGAGGCGGTCCGCGCCTGCGGGCTCGAGGTTTTTGGCGGGAAAAGCGCTCCCTACATCTGGGTGCGCGGTCCGAAGGGACGCACGAGCTGGGAGATGTTCGACACGATCCTCAACGAGGCGAATGTTGTCATCACGCCCGGCAGCGGCTTCGGACTCGCGGGCGAGGGGTATTTTCGGATCTCGGCATTCAACAGCCGTGAGAATGCGGAGGAAGTCGCCCGGCGCTTGAAGGCGCTGAGCTGGTAGGCCCGCACGATTCACGCTTGCAGCGAAAAGGCCCGGCGGTTGCCGGGCCTTTTCTTTTCCAATCAAGAGGATGCGTCAGGCGGGGTTCGCCGGGAAGAGCTGACGGATCTTCAGCTTTGCCTGCTTGGAACTGGTGGTGCCTACCGTTGCCCGCACCTGAATCTTGTTGAGGCCGGGGGAGAGCTTGACGTTTGCCCTCCAGCGTTTCGTGCCTTTGGCCTTCTTGAATTTGCCCTTGCCGACCTTGTATTCGACGAGTTCCACTTCGCCGGAGTTCGTGCTGGCAGTGCCCTTGATTTTGACCTTTCGCTTGGTGGTCGAGAACGACTTCGGCCCCTTGACCTTCACCTTGACTTGAAGTTTGGGCGGGAAGCTCGCGGGCACGATGGCGAGCGCGCGCGTCGTGGGATTTCCGCCGATATTGCCAACGGGGGTCGCGGCCCCGGTATTTCGATTCACCGTGTAGAGGGTGGTCGTGGCACCGTCTTTAAATGCGAAAAGCATCAGGTCGCCGGCGATGTCCAGTCCCGCGGCGGTGGTGAACGGAATACCAAGATCGCCGACGACGGACGTGATGCCGGTCGAAATATCGTTGGAGGTGCGGAGGCTGTCGTTGGGATTCTGATCGACAAAATAGATCCGGCTGCTGCCGCCATAGGACGCGGTGGTGAAGGAGGAACCGCTGGAATTGGGATTAAACCCGGTCAGGTCAGCCTGCCTCACAAAGGTCGCGGTATTCGGGTTGATCTCGTAATTGTAGATGAAGTTCAGGACGCGGATGCGGTCCGTGGCCGGGTTGAATCCAAAGAACCATCCGGAAGATCCCTTTTGAATCCCGACCAGCGGCAGGCCGATCTGGGTGGCCGCTCCCGTAGTCGGGTTGATCACGTAAAGCAGGGCGGTATTGGCCACCTCGTCATGGGCGAGACCCCATAGCGAACCCACTCCCGGATTGGAAAATCCGGGCTGGACCGTGGTTCGAATGTCGATCCCCACCATGTCGTAACCGGCCGGAATTCCAGTGATCGCAACGGCGGCGCCGGCGGCAGTTGGGTTGGCGGAGTCGAAGCTTACGATCTTGTTGTCCTCGGTGAGGAGGTAGCAGGTCAACGCGTGAACCTCGGGTATTGTGGAGAACGCGATCCCGAGGGCGACCAGAAATGCACCAATGGATTTCATAGTTTTGCAATGTTGCTTACCGCAAAGTTATCTGCCGGCGGATTTTCTGGCGAGGGGATTTCTGCTGGTTCGGGCTGGCGCCCCGGGTTCAAATGAATGCGTGAATGAACTCGGCTTCGATCTCGCGGTGGCGGCGTCGGCATTCATTGCGGGATTGATTGGCGCGTTGATCGGGCTTGGCGGAGGGATCATCATCACGCCGGTGCTCGTGCTGATTTTCGGCATCGACATTCGCTATGCGATGGGCGCGGCGCTCGTTTCCGTAATCGCGACATCGTCCGGCGCGGCGGCGGCGTATTTGCGGGATGGCTTGAGCAATATGCGCATCGGGCTCTTCCTGTGCGTGGCGACGACGTTCGGTGCCGTCGGCGGTGCAATGATGGCCGGCGTTGCGAACGCCTCGCTGCTCTCACTGATCTTCGGCCTCGCGCTGCTTGCGACGGCGGGATTGTCGCTGCGCAAAAAGGAGGATTCCGCGGGCATCGAGCTGCCCGCCAATCGCGCGGCGCAGCTGTTGCGACTCGATGATCGCCTGCCGGCATCCGCCGGAGGAGCCGAGTATCACGTCCAGCACGTGGGCTGGGGATTCTTCGTGATGGTGATCGCGGGTGTGCTCTCGGGACTGCTCGGAATCGGATCGGGGGCGTTCAAGGTGCTGGGGATGGATCAGATCATGCGAATTCCATTCAAGGCCACGACGACAACGAGCAACTTCATGATCGGGGTGACGGCCGCGGCGAGCGTCGGCATTTACCTGAAGAACGGCTACCTCGACCCCGTGCTTGCGTTTCCCGTTGCGCTCGGCGTGCTGGCCGGAGCGTTTCTTGGCGCGCGATTGCTGCCGGTCGTGCCAACGAAAATTCTGAAAGGGATATTCCTCGTCGCAATTGCGGTGATCGGCGTGCAGATGATCCTGAAAGGCTTCCATGTGAACACGTAGCCGCGGATGAGCACGGATCGGACCTGGCTGATATGAACGAGCAAAGCATTCGAAACCTTCTTGCGCGGATCATGCTTTGGGGCGTGCTGCTCGCGGCGGCGGTGTTGCTCGCTGGCGGCGTCGTTTTTCTCGCAGAACATGGCTCGCAAACACCGGGAGACCGGAAATTCACGGGTGAGCCGGCGGACCTGCGGCATCCCGTGGCGATCTTCCAGGCGGCGGTGAGCGGACACGACGCGGCGGTGATTCAAATCGGCGTGTTGCTGCTGCTCCTGAATCCGCTCGTGCGGGTGCTGCTCGCCGGAATCGGCTATGGGGCGTCGAAGGACTGGCTCTACGCGGGAGTTTCCGCGGTCGTGTTCGCGGTGCTGATGGTCAGCTTCTTTTTATAGTCCGGCTCTTTTCCGGACTGAAATCCGCGCGACGTTTTCTCAGCAGGGCGGGTGATCGCGGAGGTATTCGCGCACCGCGGTTTGCCACGGTGGCGGATCGTAGTGGAATGCTTCGCGAAATCGCCCGGTGGACATCACCGTGTAAACGGGCCGCTCGGCGATGAAGCCCTCCATGCTTGCGAGCTCGAGCGGCGCGACTTCCGTCGTCTTGACCGGCAGGCCGAGTTCGCGCGCGCATTCGAGGGCATAGGCGCCGTATTCACGCCAGGTGCATTCGCCGTCGTTGCAGAGGTGATACACGCCACCGGCGGCGTCCGCTTCGATGAGCATTCGCAGCCACTGTGCGAGATGGATCGTGTAGGTGGGCGTGGACCATTTGTCGGCGATTGCGGCGACCTGGTCATTCGCCAAAGCGCGGCCGAGCAGCATGTCGATGAAGCTTGGCTTGTCAGGTCCGAACACCCAAGAAACCCGCGCGACGATCGCATTGGGAAGCGCGGCGAGCACCTCGGCCTCGCCATCCGCTTTCGAGCGTCCGTAAACGCTGAGCGGACTCGGCGCGGCTTCCTCGTCGTAGGGCTCGCGATTGCGCCCGTCGAAGACGTAGTCGGTGCTGATGTGAATGAGCCGGGCGCGCTTCTTCGCACAAATCTCCGCGATCCGGCGGGGCGCGACGGTATTCGCAAGGCGCGCCTCCTCGGGCTGGCGTTCGCAGGCGTCGACATTCGTGTGCGCCGCGCAGTTGACGACCCAGTTGAAGTCGCCTTCGAGGCATTGATCGATCGTCGCGGGAACAAGCAGATCGAGTTCCGGGCGTGCAAAGCCGCGCATGTTGAATTTCTCGCTCCACTCGCGGAGCAAGGCGGCGCCAAGACGCCCACGGGATCCGAGAATGGCGACTTTCACAAGCGGGCGCGGTTGAGAAGCGGGCGCCACCACGCCTCGTGGTCCAGATACCACTGCACGGTCTCGGCGATGCCTGCGTTCGCCTCGTGGATCGGCTTCCAATCGAGCTGCGCGCGCAGTTTGGTCGAATCGATCGCGTAACGGCGGTCGTGGCCGGGGCGGTCCGCGACGTATTCGATGAGCGACTCGGGCTTGCCGAGGGTTTTCAGGATGAGCTTCACGACGTCGATGTTTCGCATCTCGGCGTCGGCACCGACGTTGTAGACTTCGCCCGGCGTGCCTTCGAAGAGCACGGCGGTGATGGCGCGGCAGTGATCGTCCACATGAATCCAGTCGCGCACGTTGAGGCCGTCCCCATAAACCGGCAGTTTCTCGTCGCGGAGCGCGTTGGTGATCATCAGAGGAATGAGTTTCTCGGGAAACTGATACGGCCCGTAGTTGTTCGAGCAACGGGTGATGACGACCTCCTGGCCGTAGGTCTTGAACGCGGCGAGCGCGAGAAGATCGGCGCTGGCCTTGCTGGCCGAATACGGCGAACTCGGCGCGAGCGGCGACGTTTCGGTGAAACGGCCTTCCTCGCCAAGCGATCCGTAGACTTCGTCGGTCGAAATCTGCACGAAGCGCTTCACGCCATGACGACGGGCGGCGTCGAGCAGGACCTGAGTGCCGGCGACGTTCGTGTGAATGAAGTTCTCCGGCGACGCAATGCTGCGGTCGACGTGCGACTCGGCGGCGAAATTGATGACGGCGTAATATTTGTGCTGCGCAAAGATCGCGTCCATCGCCTCGCGATCGGCGATGTCGGCGCGGTGGAATTCGTAGCGACCCTCGTAAGTCGTATCGATGCCGTGAAGATTTTCCGGATTGCCCGCGTAGGTGAGGGCGTCCACGTTGGTGACAAATTCCGGCTGATAGTGCTCGAGAACAAAACGAACGAAATTGCTGCCGATGAACCCGGCTCCGCCGGTGACGAGAAGACGCATGGCGGCGGTTCTAGCAGAGACGCAAGCGGCGCTGCAACCGTGTGGTATCAATGCCAGCGCTGTGCGAATTGCTGCCGCTGGCCGGGCTTCGTGCGACTCAGCGACGCGGACATCACCGCGATCGCAAATTTCCTCGCGCTGGATGAATACGACTTCATCCAGCGCTACACGCGGCTTCGCCCGAAACGCGACGGACTTGCCCTCATCGACAAGCCGAATGGCGAGTGCATCTTCCTCGAAGGCAACAACTGCACGATCCAGCCCGTGAAGCCGCATCAATGCCGCGGCTTCCCCAACACGTGGAATTTTCCCGGCTGGCGCGAGCGTTGCGAGGCGATTCCCGTTGTGCGTTGCGCCACATCACCGGGCGAAATGTGATTTTCCAAATTTGCTTGATTACTTCCTCGAATTGCGCATGAAGTAGGGAATATTTCCTATGCTTCACGTCCTCCCATCTCGGGTGCGTATTATCGTTCCGGTGCTGTGGATTTCCGGGATGAGCAGTCTTTTCGCCGCAACTTCGCAATGGATCGCGGGGAGCGGTCAGTGGGATGCTGAGCAAAATTGGAGCGGCGGAGTCCCCGATGAGAGCACCAGTCTCACGATTATTGGCAGCAATGGGAGTGCCAATATCGGAAGCAGAGTTGCTGCGAATGCGGGCGAGAGCCTGATGATTGGCCCGGCCAATTCGGGCTCTGTCTATATTCTCGAAGGAGGGTCTCTGAAGAGTGGATCCGCCGTGTTGGGAGCTGAGTCGGGAGGGAAGGGCACGGTATACGTGGGAGGTGTGTGGAATACGGATTCGCTGGAGATCGGAGAATCCGGTGAGGGCTATGTTTACCTGCACTCGGGCGGGGAATTGTCCGTCGGCGATGGGCAGGGAACGATCCACATCGTTTCCGGAATCGGAGTGGGGAATGCCGGCGTTTTGACGATCGGTGCGAGAAGCGGTATGCAGCCGCTTCCGTCGGGAAAGCTCTCCGCCGCAGCAATCGAATTTGGCAAGACGAGCGGGAGCCTTCTCTTCAACCACAATGACAATTTCATCCTCGCCAGCAATGTGAGTGGCACCGGCCAAGTGCAGTTGTTGGGAACCGGAACCGTAGTCGTCACCGGCAACCTTTCCCACACCGGAGGCACGGCCATCGGCAGTAACGCCACACTTAAAATTGGAAATGGCGGATCTTCCGGCTGGATTACGGGAAAGATCGAGAACTCTGGCAATCTGGTCTTTGACCGCTCGGACGACATTGTTTTCACCAACACGGTCACCGGAGCCGGAGGTAGGATTACCAAAGTAGGGGAAAACAAACTCACGTTGCTGGGTGCGAAGATCGACAGCACGCTCTACGTCGAGGAAGGAACCCTGCAGATCGGGAACGGCGGTTCATTGCCGTCGCTCACGGGAAGCGTGATAAATTCAGCGCACCTGGTGGTGAACCATTCAGGCACCTTCGTTTACGAAAACGGGATCTCAGGAAATGGTGATTTCACCAAATTGGGAAGCGGCACCTTCGTCATGAAGAATGGCAAGTATGGCACGGGGACGATGACAATCGCCGAAGGTGCGGTCGAAATTGCGGGATTCGGAGGGCTGAATGGAAGTGTCATCAACGATGGAGAGCTGATTTTCAATCGGGAGATGGACTACTCCTATTACGCAGGCATCTCGGGGAGTGGAGGGTTGACGAAACGTGGCGACTACCGGTTGCTGCTGAGTGGAGAGAACACCTACACCGGCCTGACCAAAGTCGAGGGCGGCACCCTCCAAATTGGACAGGGCGGCTTGGGTGGCTCGATCGCGGGAGACATCGAGAACAACGCGACCGTCGTGATTTCCCGTGCCAATCCCTGGACTTATGCAGGCGCCATAAGCGGCACAGGCAATCTGGTGAAGAATGGAACGGGAGTGTTGACCCTCACCGGAGCAAACACCTACTCGGGAGGAACCGTGCTCGAGGCCGGAACGCTTTCGGCAAGCAATCAGGCACTCGGCACCGGTGAATTGGAAATCGTGGGAGGCGCTCTGGCCGTTGCGGGCGTTGGCTTCACCGGAGCGCTGCAAATCGGCGGGCTGGAACTCGGCAATGCCGGCACGATCGCGTTCGATTTGAACGGATTGGCGAACTACGATCAGTTGACGATCTCGGGAGACTTCCAACTGGAGGGTGGAACGCTTCGAATCAACTTGATCGGCGGCTTCACTCCGAAGGCCGGAAACGAATTTGATCTTTTCGACTGGTCCGGCTCGGCCAGTGGAGAGTTCTCGAACTACGATCTTCCCGCGCTTCAGGACGGCCTGGCTTGGGACACGTCTTCCCTGCTCGAGACGGGGGTGTTGCGTGTGGTGGCCGTGCCGGAACCGCATTTGCTGGGGCTGTTTTTCTTCGGACTGGGTGCGCTGGTTTTTTGGAAAAATCGCAATGGCCGAACTCTTTGAATGACGAAGGATATGAGACTCCGCACAAACAGATGGCTGGCGGGACTGGCCGTTGTGATGACGGTGACGAGTGTCGCTCACAGCGCGATCATCAAGCACCGATACAGTTTCGAAGGGGATGGCAGCGACTCCTTTGGGGGACCGGCCGGCGTCCTGTCCAATGGTGCGGAAATTTTCGAAGGGGCGCTTTACACCCCGATAGGGACGCAGAGTGCATTTCTGCTGCCGGCGCAAAGCCTCATCGACCTAGGGACGAGCTTTTCCGTGGAGTCGTGGTATACGGCGACCCATCCCGGCCCCGGGACCTACCTCACGATTTTCGGATTCGGGACGCATCCCAACTTCTCCTTCGTCGCCGTGCGGGATCGCGCGAAATATCCGGAGGCCCTTCCAAACTACGAGGGTCTTTCCAGTCTCTCGATCATCGATGGAGACGCGATTACGAAGCAGACGTTGTTGCCGGGGCTCAAGACGGACCTCGATCAACTCACGCAATTCCTGGCCACCTACGACGCGGAAACGCGAACGGCATCCCTCTACATCAATGGCGAGCTGATTTCCTCGAGTGTCCTGGTGAACGACACAACGTTCGATCTTCCGAGCCTCGCGGCGATGGAGGGATTCAAAGCGGCGGTGGGAGGACAGAACCCGTGGAACGATCCTTCGCTCGGCGGAAACACTTCCGACTTCCGACTCTACAGTGGCGCTGTTTCGGCCGAGCAAGTGGCCCAGTTGTATCTTCTGGGCCCCGATGCATCGAATGCAGCCATTCTCGCAGTGGTGCCGGAACCGCAGCCGTGGATGCTGATCGGACTGGGATTGCTGATGCCTGCCGCCGTCGCGACCAGGCGTGCTTTCGACGTCAGCCGTCGCAGCTGAAGCGTTCGCGGTCACGTCTGCTGCGCCCGCTCCGGAGCAGGCATTTTCGAGAGTAGAATACGTCTCGAACCCCCGAAAATAAGCGGGCTTGGTTTGCCGCCAATTTTCGCCGGCGGAGTTGTGCAAGCGCGTTTCAGGATTAAAGTAACGGCTTGTCCGTGCTGCTTCCTGAAATTGCGACCACCGTTCCCTGCGGTTCCGCAGGGGAAGTCCGCATGGGCGTTGATCCGTCTGATTCCATGCGCGACCACATGGCAGGGGAAAACCTGCAGCGCATGTGGTGGCTGCTGCTGACCAGCACGTGTCTCAGCATTCTGTTGGCGGTTTACAATGTCGCGGCGGTCGGAGAGGGGCGGATTCATCCGTGGAGCGCCTTCGATATCGGCGGCTCGTTGATTTTCCTCGTCCTCTTTCTGGCGACGCGAAAGGGGAGGATTTCACCGCGCGCGAGGTGGTGGCTCGGGCCGACGTATTTCGCGTTCTGGTTGATCCTGATGTTCGGCTATTACGCGACCGGGCTGAGAATTCTCGGAGAAACATCGACGTTTATTCTCGGCGCGATCACGCCCGCGGTGCTGATTTTGCTGCCGCCGCGGCTGCTGGCTGGATTGTTGTTCGCCTATTTCGTCGCGTTTTGCGTACTCTTTTTCGGCGCCAGGGAAACGGAAGGGAGTGCCGATGTGCTCGGTGCCTCGTTCCTCAATGGCAGCCTTGGGGTGCTCGTGGCGTTTCTGGTGGGATGGTTCCTTTACCGGGCGCGACGTTTGAATTTTCAAAACGAGTCGGCAATGCGCGAACAGGCCGAGCGGGCGCGGATGGGAGAGGAGCGCGTGCGCGCGATCCTCGAGAACCTGCCGTTCCATGCGTGGTTGAAGAGCGACAATGGGCGGTTTCTGGCTGTGAACCGTCCCTATGCCGCGGCGCTGGGCCACACGCAGGAGGAGATCCTTTCGATGAGCGATGTCGAAATTTTCGGGCCGGACGTCGCACGGGAATTTCGCGCGCAGGATGGCGAGGTGCTTCGCACGGGCCGGCAATTTCACTGGGAGCGCGCCGTCGGGCCAAAGGGGCGGGAGCGATGGCACGAGGTGTTCAAATATCCCGTCTTTCGGGCAAACGGCGAGGTTGCGGGAATTGCAGGGTTGTCGATTGATATCACCGATCGCAAGAAACTCGCCGACAGCCTGCAGGCGGCGGATCGCGCAAAGTCGGAGTTTCTCGCGATGATGAGCCACGAGATTCGCACGCCGATGCACAGCATTCTCGGCTACGCGCGATTGTTGCGCGATGAAGTCAACGGGGCGAAGGCTCCGGAATACCTGCAGTGCGTTGAAGAGAATGGCGAGCTGCTGCTGGCGATCATCAACGACATTCTCGATCTCTCGAAGATCGAGTCGGGACAGCTGACCCTGGATCCCGCGCCGTTTGCGATCGGTAATTTGCTGGGGCGGATCCGGCGACGCTTCTCCTCGCAGGCCGAGCAAAAGGGGCTCCAGCTTACCATCGAACTGGCACCGGAGACCCCACCGCAGATTGTGGCCGACGAACGCCGCCTCGAGCAGGTGCTTGGGAATCTCGTGTCGAATGCGATCAAGTTCACCTCGGAGGGCGGGGTTTCGGTCTCGGTGTCGCCCGAGGTTGATGCGACGAAACAGCTCGCACTGCGCTGTGTGGTTCGCGACACGGGCATTGGAATCTCCGAAGCGAATCTGCAGCGACTGTTCAAGCCGTTCAGCCAGCTCGACAATTCGATCGGGCGGAAGTTCGGCGGGAGCGGTCTGGGATTGGTGATCGCGAGGAATCTCTGTGTTCAGATGGGCGGCGACATTGTCGTCGAAAGTCGCGAAGGCGAAGGCTCGACCTTTGTCGCGACCGTTCAGGTGGAGCGGTATGACGGCGAGCTGGCGCCATCGATGCAGGAGGAGGTGCGCGATCCTTCGCTAAACGGACTGCGCGTGCTGGTGGTCGAGGACAACCGGACGAATCGCCGGCTTCTCGAGACGATTCTCGCGAAATGGGAGCTGGACGTTTCGGTCGCGGAAAACGGCGGGCAGGCGCTGGAGACGTTTCGCGCAAAATTGTTCGACGTGGTGCTGATGGATGTGCAGATGCCGGGGATGGACGGCTTCGAGACGACACGCCGAATTCGCGCCATCGAGGCCGGGGAGCCGGATCGCAAGCGCTGCCGGGTGATCGCCGTGACGGCATTCGCAATGATCGGCGACGAGCAGCGATGCATCGCAGCGGGAATGGACGGCTACGTCGGAAAGCCGCTGAATTTTGCCGAGCTGAAGGATGCGCTTGCCGGCGTGCGGACGAAGTAACGCGCGGAGGTCCGCGCCGGGGGCTACTTCGACGTGGCAATTTCGGTGCCGGTCCAGTCTTCGGGCGGCGGCTCTGCGATAAAGGTCTCGCAACGCAACAGGTGGATGGCGCAGAGCCGATCCCCGGCGTTCTCTTCCAGACATCGCTTGAACGCTGTGGCGGCTTCTTCGAACCGCCTCGCGCGGAAATCGGCAATGGCGCCTTCGTAGCGCTTCAACCACTCCGACGGCTCCTCGCTTCGCGGTCCGACCACGGTGAAAATCTCGACCGGGCGTGATTTCCCGACGACCTGCACGAGGTCCACGGAGCGCAGCAGAAACGTGTCGCTGACCAGCTCCGCGAGGGGTTGCGTGATGCAGATCGAGACGCCGTATTTTTTGGTGAGTCCCTCGACGCGGGAGGCGAGGTTGACGGTGTCGCCAATGACCGTGGGCTCCATTTTCTCGTTCGAGCCGATGTTGCCGAAAACCGCCTCGCCATGGTGAAGACCCATGCCGACGGTAAACGTCTTCCATCCGCGCCGGGTCCATTCCCCGTTCAACTTCGCGAGGCGCGATTGCATCTCCAACGCCGCCTCCACGGCCCGTCGCGCATCGGTGGCAGCCCCTTCGCTCACCACGTTTCCCCAGACCGCCATGATGCCGTCGCCCATGAATTTATCGACGGTGCCGTTGTGACGGAAAATGACGCTGACCATCTCGCCGAGGTATTCGTTGAGCTGCTCGACGACGGCAGAGGCATCGGCGGATTCCGAGAACGACGTGAAACCACGCACGTCGGAGAAGAAGACGGTCATCGCGCGTCGGGTGCCGCCGAGCGCGTTGAGGAAGTCCTCGCGGTTGTCGAGAATTTCGCGGACGACATTTCGCGAGACGTAACGTTCCAGTGTCGAACGCATGCGACTGCTCTCGCGGCGCTCCTGCGCGAAATTCCACGCCGTGCACGATGCGCCGGCAAGCAGAAGACAAATGGTGGGCTGAATCGGATACAGCAGATAGTCGGCCCAATGGGCGAGGGCATAGACGATGCCGACGTAAAGCGCCGCCGTCGCAATGAGGGAGACAAACGCCAGCACCGGCCGCCGGCGGAAACGCCAGCAAATGACGAATGCCACCAGACATGCGAGGGCAATGAGACCGGCGCGAGCCAGCCAGCCGGCGCGCACGTAGAACGAGTTGTTCATCGCGGCGAGCAGGGCATGCGCGTGCAACATGGGCCCGGGAATCTTCCCCACCGGAGTGACGTGAAAATCCTGCAGGCGCGAGGCAGACGGACCGATGATCACGATTTTGTCACGAAGGGCTTCGCCGTCTTTCAGCGCCTGCTTCCATTCCTGCGGCACGAACAGGGAATGAAACGGGAAGACGGGAACGGCGGATGTGTCGGCAAAACGGAAGGCCAGCGGACGATGCGTGGTCAGCCGATCCGTCGGCAATCCGAGAAGCTCGATCGCGCGGAAGGAGAGCGACGCGAAGATCGTTTCACTGGGGTTCGGGCGTTCGTTTTTCAGCTCCGACAGGGTGGTGCGGTAGAGCGCCGTGCGAACGACGGGGTCGCGCTTGTCCGTCCAGAAGTTCGCGTAACCGGCCGGCACCGGCGGACCGTTCTTCGGCTGAACGGTTTCGACCGGCAACGTGAAGGCCGGTATGTCGTCATGGGCAATATTTGGATCGGCCTCGTCCAGGGAATAGTTGGCTGCCAGCACGACGCGACCTGGAAACTTCTCCAGCGTCGCCGCAAGTTCCGCATCGCCTTCGCGTGGCTTGTCGAAGATGAGATCGAGCAGAACAAGCCGGGCACCCGCCGCGAAGATTCGCTCGAGAGCGGCGGCATAAACGGCGCGATTCCACGGAAACCCGGTTTCCGCCATGGAGGCCAGGGCAGGGGATTCCTCGATTTCCTCCGGCCAGAGGTGATCGAGTTTCAGTGAGCGTTCGTCGATCGCGATGAAGACGACCTCGTCCGCGTGCGCGGCACTTTTGTCCACCGAGATAATCTTGTCCTGCGCGAGCAATTCGGTGCCTCGCACGACCTCCAGCGACGGAAGCACAAACCAGCCGATCTGAATAACCGCGAAACAAATGCAGAAAAGCTCCACCAGTCGGCGGCGGAGGCGTTTTTCTTCGGCGGAGGGCACGGGCCACAGATAGCCGAGTCCGGGTGGCATTGAAAAGCCCGCCGGATGGCCGATTGACTCCTCTCACGGCGTCGTTCAGTATCCGCGCTCATGTCGATCTCCCTGAAGTGGGCCGCCGTATTGCTCGTCGGTGCCGCCGTTGTTTCTCCCGTTGCCGCACAGCAGGCAAGCCAGGCGGTGCAGGCACAGGAGCAGGCGTTGATGACGCAGGAAGTCGAAGGCGGCCTGGTGACGAGCTCGATGACGTCGACGGAATCGTTTGCGCCGGCCAGCATTTCCGATCCGGACATCGGCGAGCAGATTCTGCTTCAGCCCGAGCAGAAGTATCAGCCCTTCAGCGCGTGGACGAACTGGAACGTTTTCTGGACGAACAATGCCGAGCTGCTCGACGACACGCAGGGCTCCGATACGTTCATGACCGGCTCGCTCGGTGGCAGTTATCTGCCTCATCTCGGAGGGAATCTCTTTGCGGAGTTTTCGGTGGAGCAGAGCATGTTCCGCTACGCGCGGAACAGCAGCCTCGACTTCAATGCCACGACACTCACGGCGGGCTTCATTTACGTGATCCGCGAACTGCAGGACCTCACGCTCTTTGCGAATTACAACTACGACCTGCTCACGGCGCGGGGTCTCAACCGGGAGATTTATCACGATCACGCGTTGATGGCCGGCATGCGCAAGACATTCGTGCTGAGCCGGGCGCACCTTTTTTACACGTCGGCCAGCATGGACTTCTCCCTCGGTGGCTGGCCCGACTACGCGCTGCGCCACGAGTTTGCATGGCTCACCGGTTATCAAGCGAGCCTCACGCGCATGCTGAAGCTCGATCTCTACTATCGGATGGCCGCGCAGCCCTACCGCTACGAGGATCGGGCGGATTTCAATCAGCTCATCGGCGGCGGGTTGACGGTCTCATTCACGAACTGGTTGAGTGTGCAGGGGTTGAGCACGATTGGAATCAACCGCTCCACGGAAGAGCAGTTCAGCTATTTTTCTGCAAATTTGGGTGGCGGAATCGCGATTCTGGTAAATTTTTAGGCTGATGACATTGGTGCGTAAGATCTCCCTGACGGGCGCGGTCCTGCTCGCGGTTCCGTTGCTCGGTCGTGCGGCCGGGCCCTTGCAAAGCGCGGAAGTGACTCGTGTCTATAACATTGTCGAACTCCTTCCCGGCGAAAGCTCGAAGATCCCGGCGAAAGTTGGTGATCGCGTGAGCGGCCGCACGGCGGTGCAGACCGGCGTGAAGTCCCGGGCCGAGCTCGCGTTCAACGATTCAACCATTGCCCGCCTCGGCGCGAACTCGCTCTTCAGCTTCGACCACGGCACGCGGGACCTGAATCTCGACGAGGGCGTGATCCTCCTCGAGGTGCCGAAGGATGCGGGTGGCGCGACGATCAATACCGCGGCGGTGACGGCGGCCGTGACCGGAACGACGATCATGATCGAGTTCCGCAAGGCGGCGGACCGCGCCAAGGGAATCGTCAAGTTCATCGTGCTCGAAGGCACGATGCGCCTGAACCTGAAAGGCCGGCTCGGTGAGTCGATGCTGCTGAAGGCGGGCCAGATGATCACGATCCCGGCCAATGCGCAGAAGTTTCCCGAAGCGCCGATGGTGGTGGACGTCGGACGTCTCATCAAAACGTCCGGGCTCATGAGCAGCGAGTTTTCGCAGCTGAACAACCAGCCGTTCATCATGCAGACGGTGAACGAGCAGCGGATCCTCAAGGCCAAGGGCAAGCTCATCAACGTGAACTACGCGCTCAAGGGCAAGCGGAAGAATCCGACGCTTCAGGTCACGAGCGTGGCCAACCAGGCGACATTGCGCACCGATGCGGAGGTGCCTTCCAACAATGTCCGAAGGGTGGCCGCGGTGAGCGGGAATCAACGCACGCTTCCGCAGGTGCGGCAGCATCACGATCGGCCGGAGCCTCCGAAACCTCCCAAGCCACCGAAGCCGCCAAAACCTCCCAAGCCCGAGTGCAAACCGCCGAAACCGCCTCCGGGTCCGAAGCAGCCGAAGCCGGTTCCGCCGCCGCCGCCACCTCCCGTGCCGCCTGCGCCGCAGTATCCGCACTAACGGGGGCGGAACCGGGAAGTCCGATCGCCGGGGGATGAACGGCTTGCGCAGGGCGTGTGATGTCCTGCAAAGTGCCCGTCATCCCGGCAGCCACTTCTCCCAATCCTTCAGCACTCACCCGGCTCATGCGCCTGCTTCTCGTCGACGGACATTATTTTCTCTATCGCTCGTTTTTCGCGATCCGGGGATTGAGCAATTCCAAGGGCGAGCCCACGAATGCCATTTATGGATTCTCGAAGGCGCTCCGGAAAATGATCGTCGATGTGAAGCCGGATCGTGCCGCGGTGATCTGGGATCGCGGAATGCCGGCGCGGCGCGTCCAGCTCCAGCCCGATTACAAGCAAAACCGGCCGTCGATGCCCGACGAGATGCGCTCGCAGGAATCGCTCATGCAGGAGATCGTTCCGCTGCTCGGTGTCGCGAGTTTGTCGCTGCCCGACACCGAGGCGGACGACCTCATCGGCTCCTACGCCACGCAGCACAGCGGCGAAACCATCATCGCGACGAACGACAAGGACATCCTTCAGCTGGTCAACGGCCGCATCCGCATCTACTCGACGAACAAGGTGGATCTGCCTCCGGGTGAGACGTTCGCCCTGCTTGGTGCCGATGCCGTGCGCGCGAAATGGGGCGTGGAGCCGCATCAAATTGGCGACGTGCTTGCGTTGACCGGCGACAGCTCGGACAACATTCCCGGCGTTGGCGGCATCGGCCAGAAAACCGCCGCCGCACTGATCCGCGAATTCGGTTCCGTCGAGGCGCTGCTGGAACGTGTCAATGAAGTCTCCAGCGCGCGAACTCGTGAGAAGTTGATCGAACAGCGGCAACAGGTGATCGACAACCGCCAGATGGTTTCGCTGGATCTCGACATCGAGCTGCCGGTGCCGATCGACGATCTGAAAATCGTTCCACGCTATCCCGAACTCATCGAGGCCTTCCGGCGATGCGAGTTCAAGGGGCTGCTCGCGGAGATCGAGAAGGAGGCTGCCGCCGCTTCGGCGGGCAGCGCGGCAGGCGAGACCCAGGCCGAACTCTTTTGACTTTGACGCGGGGAGGACGGGACATCACGTTATGTCCGTTCCCCATGTCACGTCTTGCGTTCTTTATCGCTGCTGTCGCTTTCGCTTTGGAATCCATGCATGCCGCGAAGCCGCTCGAGAAATCCGCAAGCCGGGGCATCAGCACGCGCGATCCGTCGACGATCGTGAAATGCGGCGATGAATACTGGACCTTTTACACGGGCAGGGGAATCCCGAGCTATCGTTCGAAGGATTTGGTGAACTGGACGCGCGGCCCGCGGGTGTTCGACCGCTCGCCGGATTGGGTGGCGGAGACCGTGCCGAACAACAAGGAGGGGATCTTCTGGGCACCCGATGTTTTCAAGGTCGGCGACGAATACCGGCTCTACTACTCGGTTTCGTCGATGGGCTCGATGGATTCCGCGATTGCCCTCGCGACGAATGCAACGCTCGATCCCGACGATCCGAATTTCGAATGGAAGGATCAGGGCGTCGTCGTGCGCTCACAAACGGGGGGCGACTGGAACGCGATCGATCCTGCGATTTTTCAGGACGACGACGGACGCCTCTGGATGGCGTTTGGTTCGCATTGGAGCGGGTTGAAACTGGTCGAGCTGGATCCGAATACCGGAAAGCGACTCGACCCTGAGGCGCCGCTCATTCCCATCGCGTCTTCGGAGATGGGGCTCGAAGCCGCCTATCTCCACAAACACGACGGCTATTACTATCTGTTTTTCAATCGTGGCACCTGCTGCCAGGGGGCAAACAGCACCTACGAAATTCGTGTCGGCCGCAGCCGGACGGTCGAGGGACCTTATGTGGACAAGGATGGCAAGTCGCTCCTGGAGGGTGGTGGCACGCTGTTTCTCGAAAATCGGAACGACCCGCTTGTTGCGCCGGGTCATGCCGGGATCGTCGTCAAGGACGGCGAGGAGTGGCTGAGCTGCCACTTCGAAGCCGACCTGCGAATGGATGGCAAGCCCGCGCTTGGAGTGATACCGATCCGTTGGGTGGATGGCTGGCCCGCCGCCGACCTGCCGGAGAAACGCGCAAACTGATCGACGCGGCTGCGTCCGTTGCAGCGGATTACCTGGCGAGGTTTTGCAACGCGGGCAGTCCGTAGCTCGCCTTCAGCGCTTCCGCGCCTTCCTCGACAGCCTTGGGATCGAGGTAGATCGTGCCCGGGTCGGACTCGAGCTCGATCTTGTGGAATCCGTTGACGGGATTCTTCACCGCCTCCGCGACATCCTCGAGGCTTCGGATTTCCCGGTTGTTGACCTTCTCCACGACGACTGTGCCCACATCCTCGTAACCAATCGTGGTGTCGGCGGGGAGGATCTGGCTGATGAAGACGATCTTGCCGCGATCGGCGGGAAGTTCGTCCTGGAATTCGTCGAGGTAAACGAGGCGTGGCGGAGCACTGTTCTTCCAGTCCGCACCCCACTCGCGGAGATAGGAGCGGGAGAGTTCCTGAAACACGACGCCGCCCAGAATGAGATAACGCGGCGCCTTGTCCATAATCAGGGGCTCGCTGATCACGGTGGACGGATCGCGCGGCTCCAGCGACAATTCCAGATCGAAGTCCGTTCCGCCACGGAAGACGTGCATCAGCAGTTTCTCGCCGGGCAGATGCTCCGTGGAAATGAGATGGCTGAAAGGAATGCGGCCGAAGTGGGGATGTTCGATGTTGCCATCCTCGTTGATGTCGTAGCCGTCGATCCGCATCAGGACGTCGCCCTTGCGCAGGCCGGCTTTTTCCGCCGCGCTGCCATGCTGCACGGAAACGATGTAAACGCCGCTTTGTCCGGGAGCCATTCCGAGATAGCGACGGAATTGAGGATCCCGCGTCGGGGCAAATGCGATGCCGGCACGCGGAAAGCCTTGATAGGGCGTCTTCGCGGCGCGCTGCAGGAAACTGGAAATAACGACATCCGGCACGATGTCGGCGGTCTGCGAACGCATGTCGTAGCGCATGAGCAGACCGGCCAGCTTGTCGCCGGAGAACACCGGCATCGTGAAGCTGTTGTCGCGATACTGGAGCGGAACGCTCAGCTTGTAGATGAGCAGGGCGACGCCATCCATCGGATACGGCAGCACGGTGATCGTGGTGACCACCCCGGGCGTGAGCGCGATGGCGTCGGAACTTTCGAGCTGAAGGATCTCCACCCTGCTGCCGACACGAATGTCGTCCGCAAGCTGCACGGGTTTCGCGTCGTCGAGGAATCCCGGAATCTGCGGCTCGAGAAGCGCGAGATTCGACTCGTAGTCAATCTGCACGACTTCGGCGGGCGATTTTTCGGAACTCGTTGCGCGCTCAAGCTCGACGTAGTTGTGATTGGCGACGAGCTCCGCCGTCACGAGCACGCGATTGCCGGGAAGGATGACGCCGATGCCGCGCCGCGTGAATGGCTGGCGCTTGATCCATGGGCGGACAAAGTTGAATGCCTGATTGGTCGAGTTGACCCGCACCACGGAGTCGGTATCGGCCTTTGCTGCAGTGGTCTCGGCTTGAATGGCGGCCACCGGCAGGACCAGCGCCAGCGCGAAGAGGCGAAGACGGGAAATCATGGCTGCAGGTTCGATTCCTTGAGCACGCCGTAGCGCGAGATGATGCGGTCGTGCGCGGCGGCGACGGCCTCCGCCTCCAGCACGAGCGGGCGGCCCGCTCCGAGAAACTCGATCACGTAGTAGTCAGCCGGCTTTTCGAACGCGGCGGCGACTTCGTTGAGCGTCTTCACGGGCACGCCGTTGATCTTGTCGACGATCGCGTGCTGGAACTCGTCGGCATATGCATTGACGGGATCGGAGAGGATGTTGCTGAGAATCACGATCTCCGGGCGCTCCTTGTAGAGGTCGTCGAACAGGAAATGGTCGAAGTAATAGCGCGTCCGCGAGTTGTTGATCGACGTGGTGTTCAGGAAATTCTGGTCGAGCGGCTGAAAGAGCAGGCCGCCAAACAGCACGAAACGCGGCTGCACATCGTAGGTATTTGCGTAGATCGTGAACGGGAAGGGCCCGTCGAGCGGCACCGTGAGGGTGAGCGGCTTGCCGTCGCGAATCACGTCGAGCGTGACCTTGTCGCCTTTGAACTTCCGCTCCACCACCTCGTTCATCTCGACAAAGCTGCCGTCAAGCTCCACCGAGCCGTCACTTGCCACGGGCATACCGTCGATGGCGACAATGACGTCGTTTGGCTTCACGATGCCATCGGACGCACCGCCGCCGTAGATGCTGCTGACCATGACGCCGAGGCCATTGTCGGGAAGCCCCAGAGCACGCCTTGCTGCAGGGTTGAAGAGCGGCAGGTAGGTGAGTGCGAGATCGACGTAATGATCGTAATGGCCGTCCTCGATGTCTTTGAGGAAGCGTTTGATCACAGGCGTCGGAATCATGTAGCCCGTGTTTTGCGCCACGGCGCCGCTGTAGCCCTGGAAGGCGACGCCGACGACCTTGCCGTCCTGCAGGACGGGGCCGCCGCTGTTGCCGGGATTGATGGCGGCATCGATCTGAATGACCAGATGCGAGTCGGCTCCGGAATGGGAGTAGGGAAGGAAATCGATGCGCGACACGATGCCTCGCGTGACGGACGGGCGCTCCCCGCCGATCGGGTAACCGTAAACGTGAACGGTTGATTCGATCTCGGGCAGGCCGTTGAGTTCCAGAGGCTGCATGCCTTCGAAGAACTTCTCGTCCACCGGCTCCAGCACGGCGAGATCGCAGTCGTGCGCGATGTGTTTGACGCGGGCGGGGTAGCGATTCGGGTCGCCGTAGCGGGTGATGAAGATGTAGCGCGCGTTGCTGACGACGTGGGCGTTCGTCATGATCCGGTTTCCGGAGATCACGAACCCCGCGCCGATGCCCTGTCCCACGCGGCCCGCGTTCCACGGAACGGCAATGTCGGGGTCCTGCGACACGGTCTGGATGCGCACGAGACTCTTGCGGAGGATGTCGGGCGCGGCCTGCACCGCCGTGCTCGATGCGGCAAGCAAACAGGCGACTGCGAACAAAAGTCTGGTCATGAAAGACGATTCAGCGGGAGGCGCGAAGTCGCACAGGATCCGGCGTCAAAGAGACTCCAAACCCCCGAAGCGATCCACCCGGAATTCGGTCGAACGCTCCTTTTTCGTCGGAATGCGATTCGTCCCGGTGTCGCGTTGAACCTTGCTCACTGCGGTGCCCTGGGAAGGCGCGCTGAAAACCCTCGAATCGTTGAAGGTATTGATGGCCACCAGAGCGCTGCGGCCTCCGCCGTTGAGCTTGCGGCGGGGATTGATGAAGTCGGTGGGGGAGTAGTAATTGCTGAAGTCACGCTTGAAGGCGGATCGGTTGATGCCGATGAAAATATTCTTCCGGATTTCGAAGTGCAAATGGGCCGGATACATGCCGCGGTTGGTGCCCATCGTGCCCACCTGCTGGCCCCGCACCACCTGCTGGCCTTCCTTCACCATGATGCGGTCGAGGTGGCCGTAGAGACTGTCAATCGGCACGAGCTTGCCGTTTTCGAGCATGAGATGGCGGACAATCACGACATTGCCCCAGCCGAGCCGGACGTCGCGGGCAAAGACGACAATCCCGTGGCCAATGGAGTAAATCGGGTCGCCAAGGTCCGTGTTTCCACCGCCGATACCATTCCAATCCTCGCCAAGATGGCCGTTCGGACGGAACCCGCGGGCCTTGTAATAGCCTTCCGCATCGGGCTTTCCGACCGGGAAGTCGAACCCGTCAGCAATGCGCGTGCGGGCCGTCTGCTCGCTCGGAGCCGCTATCAGCGTCGCCACAAGGGCAGCTAGAGCGAGCCAGAACCAGTTTTTGCGCATGATCGCGGGAGGGTAAACGGTGTCAGGGGGTTGCGCAAGCGCCGGAGCGCCCGGATTGCAAAAAGATTGAGAGGTGGCAAATCATCGGCGCTGGACCTGAATGACCGGCAGAGGGATTCGCAGACGCAGTTCATCGTCGAGGTGAATCTCGATGTGGTGCAGTCCGTATTTCTCGAATTTCGTGCCGCCGAAGACGTTCACGTTCGTGGCGTGGGCTTCGACGCTCTCGAGCTGAAATTCCACTTTCGCCTCGCCAAGGATGCGTTCGTCGTCGCCGGCAACGATCAGGGTGCGCTGGTTGAAGGTGCCGACGCCGCCGCACCAGCGGGTCCACACGCAGAGCTTGAAAAATGCGACGGGGAGGACGGGGGCGGGAATGGCACCGATGATGCCGACGAGCGTTTGCTGGCCGCTCATTTCGGCACGGACATCTTCGCAGAGGAGGCAGGCCTGGAGGTCTGGAATCATGAAATCAACCTTGAAAAACTCCCGCCAGAATGAGGGCCGCCACGACAATGGCAAGCGCGATACGATAAAATCCGAAGATCGCCATGCCGTGACGGTTGAGGTAGGCGACCATCCATTTCACGGCCAGCACCGCGCTGAGCCATGAGGCGATGAGACCGATCGCGAGCGGCAGCGGGCCGAAGCTCTCCAGCATTTCCTGGCCGTATTTCAGGCCGTCGTAAGCGGTCGCCGCGGTGAGGGTCAGCACACCGAGCAGAAAACTGAACTCCACGGCCGCCGGCAGCCCAAGGCCGACCAGCAGGCCGCCGACGATGGTTACCAGACTGCGACTCACCCCGGGCCACATGGCAAGGCACTGGATCACGCCAATGATCAGGGCGGATTTCACCGTGAGGTCCACGATGCCGAGCGGCTTGCGCATGACGACCGCGCGGCTTCGTCGAAACCAGACCACGGCGAGGATGGCGACGCCGCCCACAAACCAGGCGGCAACGATCGGCCAGAGCCCGAATTCCTCTCCTCCAAAGAGGTATTTCTTGATCGGCTTTTCCAGCACGAGGCCGGCGACAACCGCCGGAAGAAAAGCGACGATGATGTTGATGGCGAGCCGGAGGCCCTCAGGGTCCCGGCCGAGAACACCCACCGCCATCTGTCGGACACGGCGGAAATAGAGTCCGAGCACGGCGAGAATCGCGCCGGATTGAATGCAGATCGCAAAAGCGTCCGCCGAATCGCTCGACTCGATGCCGAGCAGGCGTTGCGCGAGCAAAAGATGACCGGTCGAGCTGACCGGCAGATATTCCGTAACTCCCTCGACGATGCCGAGGATGAGGGCGTGCCACCACTCCATGCGGGACTAGAAAACTTCGCGAGACCCGCCGAAAGCGGAGGGCAACGCGGAAAAAACGTCGTTAAATGGCGTTCTCGTCGGTTTCCTCGGTGCGAATGCGGATCGCGCTCTCCACAGGAAGGACGAAAATCTTTCCGTCACCGATCTTGCCGGTTTTTGCGGACTGCGAGATCGCTTTCACGGCCTTCTCGACCGTGTTGTCGGCGACGACGATCTCAAACTTGACCTTCGGGAGAAAATCCACGGTGTATTCACTACCGCGATAAATCTCCGTATGTCCTTTTTGGCGACCGAAGCCCTTGACCTCGCTGACCGTCATCCCTTCGATGCCGACCTCAGCCAATGCTTCCTTCACGTCCTCCATTTTGAACGGCTTGATGATCGCCTCTATTTTTTTCATGTTGCGAAGTAGTTACCGAAAAGCCCGAAGGGTGGCAAGCGGACATCGTGGTTGCGCTTTGGTGGCAGTCAGTTTCTCGTAGCGATTCCGTGAAACCTCATTTGTGGCGCCGCAGTCCCGTCGGGAAGTATCTCCGACATCTCCCGCGTGTAAAACACATGCGCGGTTCGTGGCTGCATCGCACGTTCGGCGATCGACTGCTCGATCCGCATTTGTGGCACTTCGACCGGCAGGGCGTCGCGCTGGGCCTCGCGATCGGCGGCTTCTTCTCGCAGATCCCGATTCCACTGCAGAGTCTGCCAGCCGTGATGATCGCCATTCTGCTGCGGGCAAACATTCCGGTCGCGATCGCCGGTTGCTGGATCACGAATCCCTTCACCTTCGCTCCATTCCTCTATGCGCAGCTCGTGATCGGCTCCTTCCTGCTCGGCAGGCCGGGGATTATCGAGCAGGTCCACGAAATGACCTGGATGGAGATTCTCAAGGCCGCGCCGGTCGTCCTCATGCTCGGTGGAACCGTCATGGGCGCCATCGTCGCGGCATTCAGTCACTTTCTCGGCGGAAAGCTTTACGACTTCACCGTGCGCCGCATCGCGGAGTGGCGCGCCAATTCCCCCTCGAGCCGCGTCTGATCCGTCAGCGCTTCTTCTCGACCTGCGCGTGAAACTTGCGCCCGACGTCCGTCTCCATGTCAGCCATCAGCCATAAGGTGCGCGCGATTGCGGCATTCTCGATCATTTCCTCCGGAGGATCCGTCTTCCACTTTTCGTAAAGTGCGTCCGCGTTGTCGCGGGCCCGCTTGATGAGATAACGATCCTTCGTCTCGCGATAGAGTTCGAGGTCGGCCTCGATCATGAGGTGCGAGAACTTCGGCACGTCGCGGTAGACGCCGTGATCGTTCAGGAAATGCCTCCCGGCCTCGCCGATCTTCTGCGCGGCCCGCAGGTAGGCACGATCTCCGGTCTGGCGATACAGGCCGAGGTTCGCGCGCAGCATCAACCCGGAATTGTAGGTGAGCTGCCCCATGTTCTTTTCCTTCGTCTCGACATTGATGGAATCGCCGAACAGCCCGTTCGACCCTTGGAACGTTTTCGTCGTCCACTCGACGATCCGCTTTGCCCAGTCGATGAGTTCCTTCGACTTCGCCGCGGTCTGGTAGGGCGCGAGGGCGAGGCAGCCGACGGCGGCGGGGCCGTTCGAGCAGGTGTTCTTGCCATTTCCCTTGTGCTGCTCGTGCCAGTAGATGCCGCCACCGAGCTTGTCGTCCCAGCCGCTGAGAACAAATTCCAGCGTCTCCTCGGCACGGCGCTTGAATCGCGGCTGGTTCGTCAGTGCATAGGCTTCCATGAACGTGATGACCATCCACGCGTTGTCGTCGTAGTATTTGTCGTTCCCGCCGCCGGCGGTCTTCGCGGGCTCGTAGCCGGGAATCTTCACCTTCGTGTCCCAGTAGGCGTCCATCGCCTCGAAGAACTTGATCATCACGTTGCGGTATTTGCCCGGATCATGACGCGCCGCCGCGACGACGGCGGAGAACATCACGCCATTGCCCCACATCATGTCGTGATCGCCGTCCTCCTTGGCTCGGTAGAGCCCGGCGCCCGCGTCGTAGAAACGATTCTGGATGTCCGCCATGACCTCCTGCGCCATGGCGAGATACTTTCCGGATGCTGCGGCTTCGGGGGTGGGCTCCGGGGTGGGCCTGGGGGTGGCGGCGACCTGGGGAGGAGGTGTGGGGCGGGAGAGAATCTTCTGCTGTCGCTCGCGGGCGAGTTCGAGCACGTTTGTGGCGTCCGCCGGAATCGTCGTGTTCGTGCCTTGCAGGGAAACCTCGACCGAATCTTCGGACACCCGGACGACGCGGAACGACACGCCTGCGGCGTGGTTTGCATTTCCGACGGTCTTTCCGTTGACAACGATGGGAAGAGTGAGCGGCCTCGTGAGTTGAACCTGCGGCGGCCAGAGCAAGCGGTTCGCGGCCACGTCCTGCATCGTGAGTTCTGCGGCAGGTTCCTGTTGCGCAACGAGAGCCGTCGGAATCCCAATCATCGCGAGGAGCAGCGCGTGTCCAAGGCGTGTCCATGACAGGCGGGGATTCGAGATGGAGGAGCGGGACTTCATAAGGGGTGGCGGGATGTTGGCACCGGGGATTCGCCGTTCAACAAATAACCCGCCCGGAAACGCTGAGTTTCACCAAAGGCCTGACGATTTTTTCGTGACAACATGTCCTGCGCACGGGGAAGTCTGCTGTCCATGAAAGATCGTGCATGGGCGACGGCCCTTCGCAAGTTGCGGAATGCCATTGGCGCGGATGCGGTGCGGACGGATGCCGCGGCGTTGGAGCAGGCCGCGGGTGACAAGTGGTTCGCGGCGCGCCGGCCGGAGGGCGTGATTTTCCCCGGTTCAACAGCGGATGTGGCGGCCGTGATGCGCATCGCCAGCAGTCTCGGGATTCCCGTAACGACGCGCGGCGCGGGCTATGGATACGTCGGCGGATGTGTGCCGGAGCGGGGCGGCATCGTGATCAACATGATGCGGATGAACAAAATTCTCGAAATTCATCCGAAGGATTTTGTCGCCCGCGTGCAACCGGGTGTGATCACCGGAGCGTTGCAGGAGCGGGCGCGGCGCAGGGGGCTGTTCTATCCGCCCGATCCCGCCAGTTTGAAGGACTGCAGCATCGGCGGAAACATCGCGACGAATGCCGGTGGTCCGCGCTGTCTCAAATACGGCGTCACGCGGAATTACGTTCTCGGACTGGAGGTCGTGCTGGCGGATGGAACGGTCGTGCGCACCGGTGGCCGCGTCCACAAGAACAAGACGGGGTTCGACCTCACGGGTCTTTTCGTCGGCTCGGAGGGATTGCTCGGGATCGTCACGGAGGCGACGCTGCGTCTGCTGCCGCACCCGCCCGCGCGCAATGTCCTTTCCGCCGGGTTTCGTTCCATGCGTGCGGCGGCGGCGGCGATACAGGCCGTGTTCCAGCGCGGGCATCTTCCGGCGGTGATGGAAGTGGCGGATCGATTCACGCTCGAGGCCGGGCGCGCCTGCTTCCCCGAGGCGAACATTCCTCCCGGCGACGCACATGTGCTCATCGAGCTTGATGGACAACTTGAAAGCGTGAAGTCGGAGACACGCGCGATCTCGAAAGTGTTGAAGGAGATGGGCGCAACGCAGATCGACCTGGCCTTCGACGAGGCTGCGTGTGAGGCGCTCTGGCAGTTGCGGCGAAATTTCTCGAACTCGCTGAAAGCCACTGGGCTCACAAAATTGAACGAAGACATCGTGGTGCCACGCGGACGTCTCGTCGATCTCGTCGCGTTCTGCCGCAAGCTCGAGAAACGATCGGGATTTCCCGTCGCGTGCTTCGGCCATGCCGGTGATGGCAACATCCACGTGAACGTCATGGCCGCGGATTACGGGAAGCCCGAAGTTCACGACGCGGTGGAGCGGGTGCTCGATGAGCTTTTTGCGAAGGTGCTGGAGTGGGGCGGAGCAATCACGGGCGAACACGGAGTCGGCCTCGCCAAACTTCGCTGGTGGGACCAGGCTGTGCCGGCGGAAGGCCGCGCGCTTCACGCGGCCATCAAGAACGCCGTGGACCCGCAGGCAATCCTGAATCCCGGGAAATTCGTCTAGGTTCTCGGAGTCGCGACGGCCGGGTCGGTCTTCTGCGGCACGCGTGTGGTCGGCGAGTTTCGCGTGAGCACGAATTTTCGGAATTCGTCGATGGGCATCGGCTTGCCGAAGTGCCAGCCCTGCGCGAGGCGCACGCCATGGTTTTTCAAATAGACCGCCTGGCAGGCATGCTCGACGCCCTCGGCGACGACCGCCATGTTCAGCGAGTCGGCGATGCGGATGATTTGATCGACGAGTCCGGAGCTGGTCGTTTCCGACTCGATGCCGTCGACGAACGCCTTGTCGATCTTGAGAAAATCCAGCGGGAAACGCTGCAGGTAGCTCAAACTCGAATAGCCGGTGCCGAAGTCGTCCACGGCGAGTTTTGCGCCGCTTGCGCTCAGGCCGGTCATGACCGTGTGCGCGATCGAGTCTTCCTCCGCGACGAGTCCGCGCTCGGTGATTTCGAAAACGATCTGCTCCGGTGGAATGCAGCGGCCGAGCGTCCGTTTTACGGAATCGATGATCGTCGTGGTGACGAAATGCTGTGGTGCGAGATTGATTCCAATCGTCATGTCGGGATTGTCCTCGAGCAACGGGGCAAACTCCCTGGCGATCCGGTGCAGGAGCACCTCCGTCATTGGCACAATGAGGCCCGTGCGCTCGGCGACGTCGATGAACTCGGCCGCGGGAATCATGCCGCGGCGCGGATGCCGCCAGCGCATGAGAGCTTCCGCGCCTTTGCAGCGCCCCGTCTCGAGATCGACGATCGGCTGATAATGCACCTCGAGCTCGTGATAGCGCACGGCCTCGCGGAGGTCGGCTTCGAGGGATTGCGTGCGCTGGGCGACGCGAATCACCAGCCATGCAAGCAGCGCCGAGACAAGAATGCCCGCGATTGCAAACTCCGTGGCACTGCGCGTCCAGCGCGACATCACGAGCGACGAGTTGGCGACGGTGATCGTGTAGATCGGATATTTGTCGGAGCGCGCGATATGCACGAGCCGGTTGCCGATCCATTGCAGGGATTCGTCGGAGTCCAGGTTCACGCCGTTGGGAACGGTCAATCCCTCCGCGCCGAAACTCGCGATGGCATTGCCGGCGAAATAAACGAACACGCGGCAATTGGACTCCAGCGCATAGTGATCGAAGAACTCGGTGAAGATCTGCGGATTCACCAGACCCTCGATTGCGCGATCTTCGTCGAACGCATAGAGCAGCACCATCGAGCGGCCCGGAAAATCGCGATCCACGGGGCCGGCAATTTTGAAACTGCCTTTTGGCGGGAGCTGGCCCGCCGTGGAATCGACCACTTCGGTGATCAGCGAATGTTCACTCGTGCAGACAAGCTTGTCGCCGTTGCGAATGCCGATCGCCTGCACATAGCGATCGAGAAACACCGCCTGACGCAGCGTGGTGATCGTGGACTCGTCGATGTTGCCCTGCGTGATCGTGGCCACTTTTCGCAGCGTGCTCGCGACGGTGTCGACGACCGATTCACTGCGCACAACGGTGCCGGCGCCCACAAAGTCCATCTCCCGCTCGACCTGCGCTGCGCTTTGCCGGAAGGCGTAGGCGAGGAAAAGGATGGGAGGAACAATGCCGGCGAGGACCGCAAGCACATACAAAAGGCGGATGGCTGTGCGATTCCGCATGGATGAGCGGGCATTATGCAAGGCGGCAAAGTGCGTGCCAATGCAAAAGACCGCTTGAAACCGGCTTGCGCGAGGGCAAGCGTTTCTCTTTTTCATTCCCGAAGTCCCAACCGGTTGTTAAGGGATTCAGCGTGCAAGCGGCAACCGGCCACCCCCGGCGCGTTTTCAGGGCGCCAACATTGATGTTCACGACGACCGCGACCGCGTTGATGGCGGCTTTTGTCGGATGCGAGAAACCAAAACCTCAGGCGCCCCCGCCGCCGTTGGTGGAGGTCATGGAGGTGCAACCGCAGGATGTTCCCATCACGCAGACATGGGTCGCGTCGCTGGTGGCGGATGTGAATGCCGAGATTCGCGCGCAGGTTTCCGGCTACCTGCAGTCGCAGCTCTATCGAAACGGCGCCTACGTGCAGGCCGGAGAGGTGATGTTCCAGATCGATCCGCGGACATTCCAGGCGACGCTGGATCAGGCGAAGGCGACCCTGGCGCAGGCCCAGGCAAAGCTCACGGCGGAGGAATTGAATGCCAAGCGCTCGACCGAGCTTTATGCGAAGCAGGTCATCAGCCAGCAGCAATACGATGACCAGATGCAGACCTACGAGGCGAGCAAGGCGGCCTACGACGCCGCGGCGGCCCAGGTCGAACAGGCGCAGCTGAATTTGAACTTCACAAAAATCGTCGCGCCGGTCTCGGGCCTCGCGAGCATCGCGACGGTGCAGGTTGGCGATCTGGTCGGCCCCTCGAGCGGCGTGCTCGCGACGGTGGTGAAGGTGGATCCGATCAAGGTGAAATTCGCCGTGCCCGAGCAGGATTACGTGCGATTCATCTCGCAATTCTTTGATGATCCGTCGAAGTCACCGGTCGGCAAACAGGCCGGCGGGCCGAATCTGGAACTGACACTGCAACTGGCAAACGGCGAGCTGTATCCGGAGAAGGGGAAGCTCACCAGTGTCGATAACACGGTGAGCATGGACACCGGATCGTTGCTCATGGAGGGCTTGTTCCCGAACTCGGGCAATCTGCTGCGACCAGGGCAGTTCGGCCTCGTGACCGCCGTGACGCGCATCGACAAAGGTGTGATGGTGATTCCCCAGCGCGCCGTCATCGATCTCCAGGGAATCCCAATGCTCGCCGTGGTGGATGCGCAGAACAAGGTGGATATTCGCGAGGTGACCCTCGGTCCGACCACCGGCAGCGACCAGATCGTGCTCAAGGGCCTCGAAGCGGGGGACCGGGTGATCATCGAGGGCACGCAGAAAGTGAAACAGGGAACTCTGGTTAATCCACAGCCCTACAAGGAGGATCCGCAGGAGATTGCCTCCGATCCCGAGGCGGATGCCACTCCGACTCCCACCCCTGTCACGAAGGACTGATGTCCCGTTTCTTCATCAATCGCCCGATCGTCGCGATGGTGATTTCGATCATCCTCGTGATCTTTGGCGTCGTCAGCATGCTCGGGCTGCCGGTCTCGCAGTTCCCGAACATCGTTCCCCCGCAGATTCAGGTGAGCACTACGTATGTGGGTGCGGACGCGCTTACGGTCGAGGAATCCGTCGCCACCCCCATCGAGTCGCAGGTCAATGGCGTCGAGGGCATGGAATACATGTATTCCATCAACTCGAACAACGGGTCGATGGTCCTCAACGTCATCTTCGGCATCGATACCGAGCCGACGACCGACCAGATCCTCACCCAGATGCAGCAGGGGCAGGCGACCGCCCAGCTTCCTTCATCGGTTCGCAACTACGGCATCACCGTCAAACAGGCGGCCTCCTCGCCCCTCATCGTCTTCGCGCTCTACTCGCCGGGTGGTAAATTTGACGCCAGCTTTCTGGCGAACTACGCCTACATCAACCTCACCAACGAGCTTGCCCGCGTGCCCGGTGTGGGGCAGGTCACCGTTTACGGCGCAGGGCAATACGCAATGCGGTTCTGGGTTCAACCCGATAAACTTGCGAAGCTGGATATCACTGTCGATGAGGTAGTTAACGCAGTAAATACGCAAAATACGGTGAATCCTGCCGGTCAGATTGGCGCCCCGCCGGTGCCGCCGGGGCAGGAGTTTACCTACTCGGTGATCGCCCAGGGACGCCTCGTTACCGAGGAGCAGTTTGGCAACATCATCGTCCGCGAGAACCCGGATGGCTCGATCGTTCGGCTCAAGGATGTCGCCCGCGTGGAGCTCGGTGAGGAGACCTATCTTCTCCAGGGCCGATTCAATAGCGAACCATCGGCCATCATCGTCATCAACCAGCAAATCGGCTCAAACGCACTGGATTGCGCCCAGCAGTGCCGCAACATGATGCAGCGGCTGTCGAACCGCTTTCCGGACGGACTGACCTACGATGTCGCGCTCGACACGACCCTCGCCGTGAAGGCGGGCATGGAGGAGATCGTCAAAACGTTCATCGAGGCGCTGATCCTCGTGATCATCGTCGTGTTCGTCTTCCTGCAGAGCTGGCGGGCCACGCTCATCCCGCTCATGGCGGTTCCCGTGTCGCTCATCGGCACGTTTGCGCTGTTCCCGATGCTCGGGTTCTCGATCAACACCCTTTCGCTCTTCGGGCTCGTGCTGGCGATTGGTCTGGTGGTGGACGACGCCATCGTGGTCGTCGAGGCGGTGGAAACGCACATCGAACGCGGCTTGTCGCCAAAGGAGGCTGCGTTCAAGGCGATGGAGGAAGTGCAGGGGCCCGTGGTGGCCATCGCGCTCATCCTTTCGGCGGTGTTCGTCCCGACGGTCTTCATCCCGGGAATCACGGGCGAGCTGTATCAGCAATTTGCGGTCACCATCGCGGTCTCGGTCGTGTTGTCGGCCTTCAATGCGCTGACCCTCAGTCCGGCGCTCGCGGCGATGCTCTTGAAGCCGAGAAAGGAGGCCCGCGGTCCGCTCGGTGCGTTTTTCCGCTGGTTCAACAAGGTCTTCGGACGCGCCACGGACAGTTACGTCGGCACCTGCGCGCGTCTGATTCGCAAGTCGGCGTTTTCCTTGATCTTCCTGGCGATCATCGCGGGATTGGCGGTCTTCCTTGGCGGGAAGCTGCCGCCCGGATTCGTGCCCAACGAGGACCAGGGCTATCTCTACGGTCTCGTGCAATTGCCCGAGGCCTCATCGCTGCAACGCACCTCCGAGGTCGCTGCGCAAATGGAGAAGCTCATCCGGGCCACGCCGGGCGTCGAACACTGCACGACCGTGGTCGGCTTCAACATGCTGAGCCAGGTCCAGATGACCTACAGCGCGTTCTTTTTCATCGGGCTTACGGATTGGGACAAGCGCACGACGAAGGACCTGCAGATTCCGTCAATCCTCCGAAATTTGAATGCCGCATTCTCGCAGGTGCCGGGCGGAGTGGGTTTCGCGTTTCCGCCGCCGGCGATTCCCGGCATCGGCACGTCGGGCGGGGTGACGTTCATCCTCGAGGATCGCTCGGGTAGCACGGTCGAGTTTCTCGCCAAGAATACGCAGACCTTCCTCGAGGCCGCGCAGAAGCGTCCCGAGTTCAGTCGCATCTCGACGACGCTCCTGCCGTCCGTGCCGCAGCTCGGCGTGAACGTGAACATCGAGAAGGTGATGAAGCAGGGCGTCGACATCAGCGACGTTTACACGACGCTGCAGGCGTTTCTCGGCGGCACGATGATCAATTACTTCAACCGCTTCGGCCTCCAATGGCAGGTGTATCTCGCCGCCGACGGACCGTTCCGCACGGAGATTCAGCAGATGGGGCTCTTCTATGTGCGAAACAAGAACGGCGAGGCTGTGCCGCTTTCTTCGGTCGTGGAAGTGACACCGCGCACCGGGCCGGAGTTTACCATGCGCTACAACATGTATCGCTCCGCGCAGATCGATGCGACGATGGCACCCGGCTATAGCAGTGGACAGGGCATGGCGGCGCTCGAGGAGGTCTTTGCCGAAACGATGCCGGAGGAAATGGGTTATGATTATTTCGGCATGTCCTACCAGGAGAAACAGGCGGCGGAAGGCGTGTCGCCGGCCGTCATCTTCGGGCTATCGCTGCTCTTCGTGTTTTTGATTCTCGCCGCGCAATACGAGAGCTGGACGCTGCCATTCAGCGTGCTGCTCGGCACGCCGATCGCCGTCTTTGGCGCCTACGTCGCGCTGAATCTCCGGCGTTTCCAGAGCACGTTTTACGAGAACGACGTTTACGCGCAGATCGGTCTTGTGATGCTGATCGGCCTCACGGCGAAGAACGCGATCCTCATCGTGGAGTTCGCGAAGATGGAATACGAGAAGGGCAAGTCCGTCGTGGATGCGGCGCTTGCCGGCGCGCGGTTGCGCTTGCGGCCGATTCTCATGACGGCGTTTGCGTTCATTCTCGGCTGCGTGCCTCTCTGGACTGCCACGGGTTCCGGCGCCGTCTCCCGGCGCATTCTCGGAACCGCGGTCATTGGTGGAATGCTGGCCGCGACACTCATCGCCATTTTCCTGATTCCCGTCACCTTCTACGTCGTCGAGAAGTTTGCTTCGAAGGGGGAGGATCATCGCGATCCGCCGCCATCCGCCGAACCGGAGAAGGCGGGCTGAGACTTATTTCACGAGCTTCACGCCAAGGCCGACGAGCACGGCAAATCCCACCGCCCACGGCAATGCACCCAAGGCGATGGCGGCAACGATGGGTCCACGCCGCGCGCCAAGCGCGAGAGCGATGAGCGAGCCCGCCTGCGGACCGACCGTGACCGGCGCAAGCAGGCCCAAAGCCGGAAGGCCGAAGCGGTTCCACGCGCGAAGAACCACGCCGGGATTTTCCTGGTCGATGCGAATTCCGAGCTTCCGGGTGAGCCAGTCGCGAAACGGAACTCCGGCAAGCACGACGACCACCGCGCCCATGGAATAACCGAGCCACGCTGTGAAGGCGGCGAGCCAGAGGGGGACGTTCAATGCGGCGCCGGCCGGGATCGCGCCGATGAAATACACGAATCCCATGCCGAAGGACGCGGCAAGGCCGCCGAGGAGTTTCATGCGTGTGAACTAGCGCGGATTCACACGTTTGTCAGGAGGAAGCCGATGAATTCTGCGCGGGCGGTTTGTCGCAGAGTGCGAGAATGCGCTCCTTCTTTTCGACGTAGGAAAGGGCGTGAAAACGCCGAATCTCCTCGACGCGGCGCGATGCGGAAAGCGATTCGAGGAAGCGCGTGTATTTGCGGGCGAGGACTGTCGTCTCGAGATACCGACCGCGGAGCTCCCGATCGGAGTAGTCATCTGGATTACGCGACTCGAAGAGATGAAACCGCAGCCACTTCCGATCGAACGCGGTGAGAGGTTTCGGTTTTCGAAAGAACGCCATGAAGAGCGTCAGCACAAGATACGTGTCGACGGATGCCTGCAGCTCGAGATTGCGCGCGTAGTTCTCGTCGTTCACCGGCACGATGCCGTTGCGGAATTGAATCGCCGCATGCAGCGCGTGGTTGATCTCTTCGACGAACGCGATGAGCTCTCGAATGTTGTGGTCGCTCAATCCGGCCCGGGGGTCGTGTCGCTCGAGCTGCTCGATGAGCCATTGTGAGTAATAGATCCCGATGCGCAGACACCCATCGTCCGTGGTGCGAAGAAAGGTGCGTGCCGTCTCGGCGAGTTCGCGAGCCTGCGCGCCGGCGAGCGCCGTGAGCTGGCGGCTGCGGTGCGAGTCGACCAGGCATTCCTCCAGATTGATTCCCACGCTCGTGTAGGTTCGTTCGAAGAGACTCTGGATCTCGCTGAACAGGGTTCTCATGGCATCGCCGGTGATTCGAAATGGAGCAGCCGCTCGCCGAGGTCGTTCAGCGCGAGGCGCGCATCACGAAAGCCATCGGCAAGTTCGCGGAAGATCCGCTGCAAATCGAACTTCCGGGCTTCCCGGTGCTCGGAAGCTTCGCCGAAACTCGCGCGGCCGAGGTTTTCATAGAACGACATGTCGGGCGCGCCGCGGCGGGCCCGTTTGTCGATGTTTTCGGCGAACAATCCGGTGAGGAACAACGCGTAGTTCGCCAGATGAATCCGTAGAAGAAATGCCTCGCGAGGCGGAGCATTGCGAATTGCCAGCAGAATGTCGGAGAGATAGCGCATCTCCTCGTCGTGACTCGCCACCTGCGGATTCGTCACGCGGCTCGTGTGCATGAACGCGTCGAGCATCGCGGCGATGTAATCGGCGGCGTCGCGACTCGAGACGGAGGTGTTTTTCAGCACGCGCCGGCAGAGCACGTAGAAATACAGCGGAGTGGAAATCTTCAGCGAGTCCGTCGAATCGAAGATCGCCGCGGCGAGGGCGTCGTGTTCGAGAATCTGGTCGCGTGTCTCAGGATCGAGCAGGAGTTCCTGCAGTGAAACGGCGCTTTCGGGGGAGCGGGATAGGGACCGGACGATGAACTCGAAATCGTCCGCCGTGAGCCGGGCACGACAATTGGCGTGGATCATCGGAACTGCACGTAAAGCATCGCGCGTGCCGGGTGGAAGTCAAGAGGCGCGGGAATTCCGGGAAAGCTCCCCGCGGTCCGGCTGCCTTGCGGCGGGTCTCTGCACGGGCTGTCATTGCCCGCCCCCGGCGGTCACAACCGAGGGGAGACTGACGGGCGTCGCACGCTTCTCCGACGCAGCAGGGCCAGACCGGCGAGCGCCAGGCAAAGCAGGACGCTCCATGCCGCGGGCTCGGGAACGGCGGTGTAGGTGAGCACGAGGTTGTTGCCGATCTGCGAGATCGCGAAACGCCCGTCGCCCGGCGGATCGGTGAAGAAGGCGCTGGTGTCGATGTGGAACTTCGCGGCGGAGAAATTCGTGATGCCGCCGCTGGCGGTCACGAGAATGTAAGTGTAGCTCTGGCCGGGGGTGAATCCGGACGTCGCGCCGGGGGTGAGGTCCTCGGTGAGCGAGGTGACGTAAATCATGAATTTGTTTTCGGGAGTCGCGGCGATGTCGAGCGTGCCGGAGATGTTCAGCCAATCGTAGGTGACGCCCTTTGCGTCATCTGAGTCGGAGGCGTGGCTGAGTTCCCAGATGTAGGTCGCACCGCCTTCCCACGTCTGCGAGCCGGTCGTCAGCGTGCCGGGGCTGTTTCCGGGCGAGATGGTGCCTCCGGCGGCAAGGGTCACCGGGCCGACCGAGCCGGTTCCGGCCAGCGTGCCGCCGGCATTGACCGTTGTTGCGCCGACGATCGAACCCTCCACGCGGAGTGTGCCCGCGTTGACAAGGGTGGGGCCGTTGTAGGTGTTTTCGCCGGAGAGGGTGAGTGTGCCGGAGCCGGTCTTGGTGAAGGAGCCGGAGCCGGAGATGACGCCGGAGAAGGTGGTGGAGGTGTTGCTGCCGCCGGCGGTGAGGGAACCGGAGCCCAGGGCGATGCTGCCCGAACCGGCGATGGAGCCGACGGTTTCGTGGAAGTCGGCGAGATTGAAGGTGGCTCCGGAGCCTAGGGAGACGTTGGTGGAGTCGGAGAGGCGTTCGTTGCCGGCGATGGCGAGGGTGCCCTGATTGATCAAGGTGGAGCCTGTGTAGGTGTTTTCGCCGCCAAGGATGAGGGTGCTGAGTCCAGTCTTGGTGAGGGAACCGGAACCGGAAAGGACACCGTCGAACGTGAAGGTGGAGGGGGTGTAGCTGATGAAGGAGCCGACGGTGAGGGAGCCGGAGCCCAGGGTGATGTTGCCCGAGCCGGTGATGGCGTCGACGGTTTGATTGAATCCGGCGAGATCGAAGGTGGCTCCGGAAGCGACGGTGACATCGGTCCAGGAATGGAGACGGTCATTGCCCCCCATGGCGACCGTGCCCGCGTGGATGATGAGGGGGCCGTTGTAGGTGTTGGCGCCGGAGAGGGTGAGGGTGCCGGAGCCGACCTTGGTGAGGGCGCCGTTGAATCCGGTGCCGGTGATGACGCCGGAGAAGGTGGTGGAGGTGTTGTTGCCGCCGACGGTCAGCACGCCACCGTAGATGTTGATGCTGCCGTCGCCGGCGATGGAGCCGACGGTTTCGTTGTAGGAAGAGATATCGAAGGTGGCCCCGGAGGCAATGAAGACGGCGGTCGAGTCGGGGAGACGTTCATGCCAGGTGGTGGTGAGCCTGCCCTGGTTGATAATGGTGGGGCCGGTGTAGGCGTTGACGCCGCCGAGGGAAAGGGTCCCGGAGCCGGTCTTGATGAGGGAGCCGGAACCCGAGATGACGCCGGAGAAGGTGGTGGAGGCGTTGCTGCCGCCGACGGAGAGCGAGCCGGACCCCAGGGTGATGCTGCCTGAACCGGCGATGGAGCCGACGGTCTGGTCAAAGCCCGCGAGATCAAGGGTGGCCCCGGAGGCGATGGAGACCGCCGTCGCGGTGGGGAGACGGTCATTCGCGGCGATGGCGAGGGTGCCCTGGTTGATCGTGGTGGAGCCGGTGTAGGTGTTTGCGGCGCCGAGGGTGAGGGTGCCGGAACCCAGCTTCACAAGATTGAGGGTATTCGCGCCGCCGTTCGAATTGCCGATGGAGGAGTTGTAGATGAAATTTCCGCCGGAGGCGTTCGAGGTATCGAGGCCGAGAGAGGCGCCGTCCATGAATCCCCCCGTATTGGTGCCAAGGGTCTTGAGGAGGTTGAGATCGGCGGCCGTGAACTCGCCCTCGCCCCCGATGTGGAACGCGGCCGTCGTGCCGGGATGGACGATGAGATTCGCGGCGGTCCAGTTCGCCGTGGTGCCGTTGTAGAGCGCGCTTCGTTTTGCAAACTGGAGCGTGCCCTGGTTGATGACGGTGGGGCCGGTGTAGGTGTTTGTGCCGCTGAGCGTGAGCGATCCGGCACCGATCTTCACGAGCGAGGCATCCGTGAGCGCAGAGGTAATCGTCACCGCCCCGGTGCCCGTGTCGATTTCGGAGGAAGGCGCAAGTCTCAGGGAACCGCCCGAGAGCGTCCAGCTGCCGTTCTGAAACACGATTCCGCCTGTATTGACCGGCCCAACGACATGGATGTTCCGGATCGAGCCTCCGTCGAAGACCGCGATGGAATAATCATACCCCCATTTGAACTGGGCTGTTCCATACGGGTAGGGACTTGTTCCCCAGGCGAAAATTTCCGCCCCCCAACTGTCATAGCCCTTCCAGTAAAAGGCCTGCTGCGCCTGAGTGCTCGACCCCACGATCCAGAGGAGGGGGATCAACATCCAAACCCTGTGCTGTCTCATCGATGCAAAAACTGAGACAGGTATTAAAGTAATCCCTTGAAGGATGCAACACCCTCAAAGGGAGGAACTTGATAGAGAAAATCAACCGCGCTTCGAAAGCCGGAGGCGACAATTCGGGATCGTGTGTGCCACGCGGCAGTCAAGATCCAGAGGAGGGGGATCAACATCCAAACCCTATGCTGTCTCATCGATGCAAAAACTGAGACAGGTATTAAGGTAATCCCTTGAAGGATTCAACACCCTCAAAGGGAGGAACTTGGTTGGGAAAATCGATCGCCCTTCGAAAGCTGGACGCGACAATTCGGGATCTTGGCGGCAGTAGAAGACGCGCGGGTGGCCGTGGCGCGGCCTATTCGTAGAACAGCTCGGTCTGCGCTTTTTGGGGGGCGTCGAGGCCGAGCTTGCGGTAGGCACGGGTGAGGGCGACGCGGCCCTGCGGGGTTCGCTTCAGATAACCCTGCATGATCAGATACGGCTCGTGGACCTCCTCGAGGGTGCCGGGTTCCTCGCCCGCGGCGACGGCGAGTGCATTCAAGCCGACCGGACCCCCATCAAATTTCATGATCAGGCACTCGATGATGCGCTTGTCCATTTCGTCGAAGCCGTCCTCGTCGACGTCGAGCATCGCGAGCGCGGCGGCCGCGACCCCGGCGGTGATGTTTCCCTGTGCGCGAACCTGGGCGTAGTCGCGGACCCAGCGGAGGTAGTTGTTGGCGATGCGAGGAGTTCCGCGCGAGCGGCGGGCAATTTCCATCGCGCCTTCCGGATCGATTTCGATGTCGAGAATGCCCGCGCTTCGCTGCACGATCGCAGCAAGGGCGTCGACGGCATAGTAGTCGAGGCGGCAATTCATGCCGAACCGGGAGCGCAACGGTGCGCTGATCATGCCGCTGCGGGTGGTTGCTCCGACGAGCGTGAACTTCGCGAGGTGCAACCGGACGCTGCGAGCGCTGGGGCCCTGGTCGATCATGATGTCGACCTTGAAGTCCTCCATCGCCGGGTAGAGGTATTCCTCGATCGCGGGCTGCAGACGGTGGATTTCGTCGATGAAAAGCACATCACCACGCTGGAGATTCGTGAGCAGGCCGGCGAGGTCGCCCGCTTTTTCGATCATGGGGCCGCTGGTCGTCTTGACCTCCGCGCCGACGGCATTTCCGATGATGTAGGCCAGTGTCGTCTTTCCAAGGCCGGGAGGGCCGCTCAGCAGGATGTGCTGCAACACGTCGCCACGCATCTGCGCCGCCTCGACCATGAGCTTCAACCGCTCGACGGTTTTCTCCTGGCCGGAGAACTCCTCGAAGAGCGGGGGACGCAATGAGATGTCGAACGGCGTGTCCGGCGTGTCGTTGATGTGGCGGACTTCCTCGGGAAGCATCGGGAGAAGCTAACCAATGAAAGGCGTCGAGAGCACGGAGAAAGCGTCAGGACAGGGCGGGATTCAGCGCGCTCTCGAACTTCGCCAGGCAGTTTCGCGCTCCCTCGGGATCGCGGAGGATCGAGGTGCCAATCAGCGCGGCGTCGAATCGTTCACTGACGAGCCCGATGTTGTCGATCGACAGACCGCTTTCCGCGACGCGAAGTGCGTTTTGCGGAAGCTTGTCCGCAAGGTCGAAGGTGTCGAGCGAGAGACTGAAATCCTTTGAAGACGAGCCGGTGGAACCGACGAAACCAGTGGTCGATTTGAACTTGCGGCTGTTGATGCCGACGATGCTCGCGTCGCGCGGCAGTTTCGAGATTTCCTCCTCCGTATGCACCTCGAAGAGCGCTTCCATGCCGAGCTCGCGGGCGAGGTCGTAAAAGCCGGCGAGGCGGGACGCGTCGAGGACGTTTGCCATGAGCAGGATCGCATCCGCCCCAAATGCACGTGCCTCGCGCACCTGATACTCGTCGACCATGAAGTCCTTGCGAAGGATGGGCTTCGTGACGCGATTCCGCACCTCGGTCAGCCGCTCAATGCTCATCCCGAAATACTGCATGTTTGTGAGGACCGACAGGGCGCGCACGACCGGCGATTCCTCGTAGGCACCGGGCGCTTCGGCGACATTTTCGGCGCGCATGGGGCCCACACTGGGTGAGCGCTCCTTGATCTCGGCGATCAAACCGAAGGAGCCTTCCAGCGCCGCGTGGAAATCACGCGGAGCGGGCGCGTCGGCAAGCATCGCCCGCACATCCGCTGCGGTGCGGCGTGCTTTCGTTGACGAGAGCTCGTTGCGCACGTCTGAGAGAATCTGGTCGAGAAACGTCACGGCGGAAGTATCCGGAAAGGGCCGTCGAAATGCAGGAAAAATCAGGCGTTCGCCGAATCCCGCGTCCAACCGAGGTAGGCTTCGTTCACGGATTCGGGAGTCATCACAAGAATCTCCGGCACCTCGTAAGGATGCAGCTCGGCAAGACGGGAGGCGGCTTCGTCGGGTCGGGTGGTCTTGAGGATGGCGACAATCTCCTCAGAGTCGTGCATTTCCCCCTGCCAGATGTAGATGGATCGCGCGCCGTGGATAAACGTGCCGCAGGCGATCAGGCGCTCGCGGACAAGCGTGCGAATCACCTCCGCGGCCTGCTCCTCCGTTTCGAACGTGGTGACGATGCACCGAAGCTCAGGCAGCGGCGGCATGCAGCTTGAGGGTTGAGGCCTTTCGAACGATCCAGCCGCCGCCGACCACACGGTCGCCGACGTAGAAGACGGCGGCCTGACCGGGGGTGATGGCGCGCTGCGGCTCGACGAGACGCACCACGTGCTGGCCGTTTACGGCAGGCTCCACAATCGCGGCTGCGCCGGGATGCGCATAGCGAATCTTGACCGTGACCTCCAGCGGCTCGGTGGGCTCGTCGATGAGCCAGTTCGCCTGGTTGATCTCAAATTCGTCGCGCACGAGTTCGCTTTCCGGGCCAACGATCACGCGTGAGTTCTCCGCATCGATATCGATGACATAGAGCGGGTAGGGCGATCCTCCGGGCAGGCCCTTGCGCTGGCCGATCGTGAACATCTCGATGCCCTCGTGCTCCGCGAGAAAATTGCCCGCGGTGTCGTAGATGCCGCCGCGATGAAATTCGCTTTCACCGAGATGCGAGCGAAGGAAGGCCTTGTAGTCGTTGCCGGGCACGAAACAGATTTCCTGGCTGTCGACCTTGTCGGCGACCTTGAGGCCGATCTCGCGGGCGATCTCGCGAATCTCCGGCTTGGTCATTCCGCCGAGCGGCGCGAGTGCACGCTGAAGTTGCGGCTGGCGCAGACTGAACAGGAAATATGACTGGTCTTTGCGCGCGTCCACGCCCTTGCGAAGGACGGCATGGTTTTCGTGGTGCTCGATGATCGCGTAGTGGCCGGTCGCGATGTATTCGGCGCCGAGTGCCTGAGCCTTCGTCCAGAGGTTGCCGAACTTCAGCTTCTCGTTGCACATCACGCACGGGTTCGGCGTGCGACCGGCGCGGTATTCGCTCGAGAAGTAATCAATCACCAGCTTCTCGAATTCGTCCGCCTCGTCCACGACGTAATGGGGAATGCCAAGCTTGTGCGCGACGCTGCGCGCATCGGCGATCGCGGAAGGGCCGCAGCATTTGTCCTCGGCGCGCGAAATGCAGTCCTGCGGCCAGACCTTCATGGTCACGCCGATGACATCCCATCCGTCCCGCTTGAGCAGCCAGGCGCAGACACTGGAGTCCACACCACCGCTCATGCCGACGAGCACGCGCCTGCCGTTTCCGTTCATTCGAGCCGGAAACTATAGAGCCGATCAGCGGGCAGTCAAACCCGCCCGAGACCTGACCGTGGACGCGCCTCGTGGTTTGGTTTGCGTCGCCGATTCGGGTTGCGCAGACTCCGTTTCATGTCACGCGAGCGTATTTCCACGATTCCAGACGGGCCTCCGGCCATTGGTCCCTATTCTCCGGCGGTCGTTGCCGAAGGGAAATTTCTCTTTGTCTCCGGCCAGATTCCCTACGACGTGCAGGCCGGTGGAATTGTGAAGGGCAGCATTGCCGAGCAGACGCGAATCGTGCTGACGAATCTCGAGCGTGTGCTGAAGACCGCCGGGGCTTCGCTGGCCAGCGTGGTGCATTGCCGCGTTTATCTCCAGCCGCTCACGAAGGAAACCTTCGCCGAGATGAACGGCGTGTATGAGGAGTTTTTCGGGACGGACAAACCGGCACGAACGACGCTCGGCGCGCAATTGCTGAATTTCGACGTCGAGATCGAGGCGATCGCGGTGCTCGATTGATGGATGCGATCCCGCTCACGCCGCTGGGGCCAAAGGGCACGCGTGACTGGGAATCCCGACGCCACGCGCTGCGGAGTCATCCCGCGCTTCCGCTGCGTCAGTCGTGGCTGGAGGAGCCGGAGCCGTTGTTTGCGCCGGGGCAGGTGCGCGTCGGGCTGGCGGGAATGGCGATCGCGGTGCACGCGACCTTGAAGGATCGCGATGTTTTCAATCCGGTGAAGCGGTTCAACACCGCGGCGTTTCCGCACGGGGATATTTTCGAAATGCTGATCAAGCCCGAAGGGCAGGAAAGCTACTTCGAGTTTCACGTGACGCCGGGAGGGACGTTGCTGCAGCTGCGATGGCCGGCATCGATGCGAAGCCTGCCGCTGGACTGGAGCGGTGCGGCCGACCCGCTGGCACCCTACAAGATCGATCGCTGGAGAATTCGTGCGCAGGCGCGGGTGATCCGGCAGGGCTGGGATGTGACGGCGGAGATTCCGCTGAAACGCATCTTCGAGAGCGATGTGCCGTGGGAACGGAGCAAGGTGCGGATGTGTTTCGCGCGCTACGATCACACGCGCGGGCGGCTGCGTCCGGTGCTCTCCTCAACCGCGTTGCTTACGGAGCGCGACTTTCACCGCACCGCGGAGTGGCAGTGTTTCGAACTGCACTTTCATTGATCAGTCCTCGCGCTTCGGGTCCAGCGCGTCACGCAGGGTGTCGCCCAGGAAATTGAGCGCGAGCAGGGTGGTGGCCATTGCCGCCGCAGGAAAGACGATCATCCACCAGATGTTTCGCAGGGGATTGATGGCGCTCGCGCCGTCGGAAAGCAACGAGCCCAGGCTGGCCTGAGGCGCCTGCACCCCGAGGCCGAGAAAGCTGAGGAACGATTCGTCGATGATGACCGCGGGAATGGTCAGCGTGAGGTAGATGACGATCACGCCGGTCAAATTCGGCAGCAGATGCCGGAGGAGAATCAGAAAATGCGATTGTCCGAGCGAACGGGCGGCGGTGACGAACTGGCGGGTTTTCAAGGAAAGGACCTGACCGCGCACGATGCGCGCCATCGTGAGCCATTCGATGATGCCGAGGGAGAGAATCAGAATGACGATGCTCGAGTAGTCAACCAGCCACTGCCAGCCTCGCGCGGCTGCGAAGTCCTGCAGCTCGCTGTTGAACGAGTTGATGAGGATGAGCACGAAGATGAGGCGGGGGACCGAGTAGAAAATGTCCACAAGCCGCATCATCACGTTGTCGACCCGTCCGCCGGCATAGCCCGCGATCAGGCCGTAGGCCGTGCCGATGCAGAGACTTACGCATGCGCCGCATAGCCCAACGACCAGCGAGACGCGGGTGCCGGTGAGCACGCGATAGAAGAGGTCGCGGCCATTGAGGTCGGTGCCGAAGGGGTGCTGCCACGAGGGAGGTGCATATTGAAGCGGGCTCGTATGGGCATAGGACGCCGGGAGGAGCGGAGGAATCACGAACGCGGCAAGCGCGATCAACCCGAGAAGAATGAAGCACACCCACGCAACGGGGCTGCGGCGAAGTCGGCGCCAGACGAGCGGCTCAACCATCGAGTTGAATCCTCCGATCCAGGAAGGTGTAGGCGATATCGACGAGGAGATTGAACAGCACGAGAAGCGTGCAATAGACGATCACCACGCCACCGAGCAGGAAGCCGTCTCGATTCAAGATCGAGTTCACGAAGAAACCGCCCGCGCCGGGAATGTTGAAGATCGTCTCGACGATGATTGAGCCCGTCAGCAAATGCGCGGCGAGCGGTCCGAGGTAGGAGACCACCGGAAGAATGGCGATGCGCAGCGCGTGACGATACGTGACGGTGCGTTCTCCAAGACCCTTTGCCCGCGCGGTGCGCACGAAATCCTGCTGGAGCGTTTCGAGCATGCTGCCGCGCATGAGCCGCGCGATGTAGGCCACGTAAGGGGCGGCCAGAATGATCGCCGGCAGCACGAGATGGCTGAAGCCGCCCCAGCCGCCCACGGGCAGCCATTTCAACCACAGCGCAAAGACGAGGATCGCGAGCGGACCGGTGACGAATGATGGAAGGGAAATCGCGAACAGCGCGCCAAGCATCGCCAGTGTATCGCCGGGCGTGCCGCGCCGGCAGGCGGCGAAGGTGCCGATCCACACTCCGGCGACGGTGGCAATCAGAAACGCAATGCTCCCGAGCGCGAAGGTGACCGGCAGGGTCTGGGCAAGGATTTCGTTGACCGATCGATTCCGGTATTTCGTCGAGAGTCGGAGATCGCCGCGCACGAGATCGGCGATGTAGCCGGAATATTGCTGCCAGAGCGTGCCATCGAGTTTGTATTTCGCGAGGAGCTGCTTCTCGATCGCCTCGGGAATTCGTCGCTCGGCATCGAACGGCCCGCCGGGAGAGAGGCGGATCAGAAAGAAGGTCACCGAGACGACGCAGAACAGAACAACGACAAATGCCAGCAACCTGCGCAGGATGTAGGTGACCATTGGCGCGGAATGGTGGCACAGCTCCGCGAATCGGCCAACGCGGATTTACACTCTCCCGGCGGAGAAATTGCGCTTAATAGGGCGGCGGGCCGTTAGAAAACCACCGGTTGCCCCTCGGTGAGGACGTGCACGCGGTCGAGAATGCCGACTTCCCGAGCCCGTTCGATCAATCGCGTCGGTGGCTCGTGAGGCGGCTCGTAGCTGAGACGGAAACTGCCGTAATGCATCGGGACGAGCTTCTGCGCCTTCAACTCGACAAACGCCTGGACGGCCTCCTCGGGATTCATGTGCACATTGCGCTTCGTCGGCGCGTCGTAGGCGCCAATCGGCAGCAAGGCGATCTCGACGGCGCTTCGCTCGGCGATCTTTGGGAAGAAATTCTCCACGTAGGCGCTGTCGCCGCAGTGGAAAATCGAGCGGCCGTCGAACTCGAGCAGGAATCCGCCGAACCCACGATGCGAGTCGTGGAGCATGCGCGCGCCCCAATGGTAGGCGGGCGTGAGAGTGATTTTGAGGTCCTCGTGCTCGATGGATTCCCAGCGCTTGAGCTCATGCACGCGGTTGAAGCCGAGGTCATGAACGAGATTTCCGACATGCTCCGGCACGACAATCGGCTGCTCGGCCGCGACGGTGCGCAGCGTCTTGCGATCGAGGTGATCAAAATGCGCGTGGCTGACGAGGACGAGATCGATGTCCGGCAGGTCGTGAATCTCGAACCCCGGATGCTTGATCCGTTTGAAAACCTTCAACCACTTCGCCCAGATCGGGTCGATCAGGATGCTCGTCCGGGAAGTCTGGATAAGGAACGACGCGTGGCCGATCCAGGTGATGCAGACCTGTCCCTCGCTAACGGCCGGAAACTCGGGCTTGAGCTTCGACCCGTCCCGGCGGGCGAACATCGTGGGAATGATGACCTCGGTGAGGAAATTCCGCTCGTGCCAGCCAGGCCCGAGTTTCATCGACGCGTGATGCTCCGGGCGATCCTTGCGGCGGCGGCCCGCGCGAACGGCAATTTTGCGGCGGGCCTTGCGGATTCCCTTCGTGAGGAGGCGCTGAACCATACTAAACTGGCGCCAGTTTCCATGATTTCTTCCGAAAAGCAAATGCTGCGCAGCCGCATTGGCGCCGAACTTTCCAGGATGTCGCCTGATGCACGGGTCCGCGCCTCGGCGGCCGTCGCGGCAAATCTGGTGCAGCGGCTGGGGGAAAATGCCGGAACGATCTTCGGATTTGCACCGCTGCGGCAGGAGCCGGATTGGACGGCTGCGCTTGCCGCGGGGTGGAAAATTGCACTCCCGAGAATCGAGCAGGAGCGCCTTGTCTTCCACCACGTAGACTCGCTGGATGTGCTGGTTTCCGGCGCCTTTGGGACACGGGAACCTGTGAATGAGTTGGGAACGGTGGCGCCGATTTCGTCGGCGCGCGCGGTGCTGGTGCCGGGAGTGGCGTTCGACCGGCTCGGGCGGCGGCTTGGCCGGGGCGGGGGGTTCTACGATCGATTTCTGGCAGTGACCGGACCGCAGGTGCTGAAAATCGGCGTGTGCTTCGACCTGCAGGTCGTCGAAGAGGTGCCGTCGGAGCCGCACGATGTCCGCATGGATGCGGTGGTCACAGAAAGCGGCTGGATCGAAATGCCCGATACCGCGACGCGTCCGGGTTGAGCAGGGCGTCGGCGTCGAGCTCGAATCGCTCGATCAGAAATCGGAGCAGCACGAGCGTGGCCGCCGCGTCGCACAACGCGTCGTGCCACCGGAAATCCGGCGTGGTTTCCAGGCAGGCTGCCTCACAGCCGCAATAGGCAGCCAGCGCGGAAAGTGCGTGAGAGGGCGCCTTCGGGGCGGCCGCGCGAAACAACTGCAGGGTATCCACCCACGGTCCAAATCCATGCGCCGGAAACGCGCGAAGAAAGCGTTTCTCGGTGCCCGCGCCATGGGAAACAACCCAGCGGCCGGCGAGGCGCGATCGCAGCTCGGGCCAGAGCTCGAGCAATGTCGGGGCATCGGCGAGATCGTGCTCGCTGATGCCATGCACACGCCGGGCCGTCCAGGCGACCGGCCGGTCGCAGCGAAGATAGCTTTTGAAGGTGTCCCGGATTACGCCGCCGGACATGACGGCAATGCCAACTTGAATCGGCACGTCCGTCTCTCCACGGCGCACCCCGGCGCTCTCGAAATCAATGGCCGCAAATTCGAGATCGCGGGCCTTCATTGCCGGCTACTCGCGCAGCAGTGCGGCGGTCGATTCCCAGTCGAGGCAGGCGTCGGTGATGGAAACGCCGTATTTCAGGCTGGCAAGCCCGGTGCCCGGATTCGGCTGGCTGCCGAAATGCAGGTTGCTCTCGATCATGGCACCGATGATCTCGCGGGTGCCGCTGGCCCGTTGCGCGAGGATGGAACGCCACACATCCGGCTGGCGACGCGGATCCTTCCCGGAGTTCGCATGACTGCAATCGATCATGAGCGAATCCGGCAGTCCGGCCGCACGCAACTTCTCGGCAGCCTCCGCGACCTGCGGAGCTTCGTAGTTCGTGCCGTTTCGGCCGCCGCGCAGAACGACGTGACAATGCGGATTGCCCGTCGTCTTGACGATGCTCGTCGAACCATCCTGATCGATGCCGAGAAAACTGTGCGGAGAACGCGACGACTTCATCGCGTCAATCGCGGTCTGCACGCTGCCGTCGGTGCCGTTCTTGAAGCCAACCGGCATGGAAAGGCCGCTGGCGAGTTCGCGATGGGTTTGCGACTCGGTGGTGCGGGCTCCAATCGCGCTCCAGGAGACAAGATCCGCCGTGTATTGCGGAATGATCGGGTCGAGAAATTCCGTCGCGGCGGGGAGTCCCATCGCGGTGATGTCGATGAGCAATTTGCGGGCGATTGCCAGTCCGTGGGCGAGGTCGCAGGAGTCGTCGAGATGCGGGTCGTTGATCAGACCCTTCCAGCCCACCGTGGTGCGGGGCTTTTCGAAATAAACGCGCATGACGATCTCGTAGCGATCCGCGAGCTCCTGCCGAAGTTCCGCGAGACGGGTCGCGTAGTCGAGCGCGGCGGCGGGGTCATGGATCGAGCAGGGACCCACGATCACGAGCAGACGCGGATCCTCGCGATTCAGGATCCTGCGGGCGGCGTCACGGCCATTGAGAACGGTCTCGAGAGACGCTTCGGGAGCCGGAAGCTGCTCCTTGATTTGCACAGGGGTGATCAGCTTGGAAACCCCGCGAATTCGCAGGTTTTCCACGGCGCCGGTGGTGGAAGCTCCGGCGGATTCTGTGGCGGTGGTCATATGTGAAAAAGGGGAGCAGTATCCGCCTGATTGGCCCTCCGTGCAATCCCAACCTGCAAATCGCTTTGCGAGTCTTGAACGGCTCGTGCTAGGTTCCGCCCGTGGCCACAGATGTGAAGGAACCCTCTCTACAGAAGCGCTTGGAGGGGTTTCTCCTGCTCGCCTCGAGAACCCGGCAGGCCGGCAGAAGGCTTCTCCGTCGGATGATGCGCAAGCCGCGCACCGTCACGGAGAGCCCGAATCTTCTGCCCACGCTCATCAAGGTGCTCGCCGCCTTCGCGCGAGCGGACGGCGAGGTCCTCGAGGAGGAAATCGACTCGAGCCTCGGATTTCTGCGCTACGACTATCCGGATGCGGTCTATTCCGAGCTGAGGAAGCTGTTTCGCGACGCGCTTCACGAGCAGCAGGACTTGAATGCGATCGCGCAGAAGCTCGCGGGTGAATTGAGCGATGACCGGAAGATCCTGCTTGGCGTCCAGCTCTACGACCTCATTTCCAAGGCCGGACTGAAACAGGAGCAGGTGATCGCCTACTATTCGTTCATGTCGCAGCTTGGCATGGCGGCGCAGGCGATCGACATCGTCTACCAGCTCAATGCGAACGAGCAGGGTGATGCGTTGATTTATCAGGAGGGCACGTCGCCACTCGAAGCGGTGAGTTTCGGCGCGGAGGATCGCGCGGACGTCGCGCTTCGTGATTTCACGGGAGACCAGCGGTTGCTGGCCTATCGCTATCACGATCTGATCATTCTCAAGAACATGAGCGGGCGGAACCTCATCGTGCAGGGCCGCGTCCTCAAGCCGAACGATTTCTGCCGGTTGTATCCGGGACAGCGCATCATCATCGATGAGCAGGTCCTCACGCATCAGGATCTGGTCTTCTACTTCAACGCGAAGAAGAACGTGTCGGTGGCCACGATTTTCGTCGCGGTGAGCGACGACGACGAGGTGCGGCTCGAAAAGAATCGCTCGAGGGACAGCTGTCTCGAAGTGACGTTCGGTCTCAAGGTGCGCGTGGTCGCGTTGAAGGATGTCGATGCCGTGCTGAAGAACACGCGTCTGACGGAAGGAACAACGGTCGAGGCGTCGCTCGAGGATCGCATCATCTTCCACGACGACAGCGAGCTCGAACTCGACGACCTGCGCCGGCGCGCGCGCTCCTACGGCGGCCGTTTCCAGCTCAAGGCGTCGAAATCGGAGTATCTCGTCTCGAACAACCCGGGGCTCCTGAACGAGGACGACATCCTGCTTTCTCCAGGCTCCGGCGGAGACGTGTTGCTCAAAATCTACTGCGACTACGACCGCAAGGAAGGCCGCGTGGATGTGCTGAAGTCGGATCGTCCGATCCTCGTGCGCGGGAATCCGGTCCGAAATTCCGCACCGCTGGCGGATGGCGACACGATCCGCATCGATGCCGGGCAGGTGTTGCGATGCAACTTCTCCGAGCGCCTGATCGAGGAGGAGCGCAACATCATCCGGACGATGGAGGTGCGCGATGTTGTCTGCCGCTTCCGCAATGGAGACGTCGCTCTCGACGGCGTGTCTTTCACCGTGCAGCGCGGCGAGATGGTGTGCGTGATGGGCGCGAGCGGATGCGGCAAGAGCACGCTTCTGCGGATGCTTTCAGGCCAGTTCGCGCCGGTGCATGGCGAAGTGCTTTTCAATGGCCGCTCGCTGTATGCCAACTACGACGCTCTGCGGAAATACGTCACCTATGTGCCGCAATACGACGCGTTTGACGAGCATCTGACCATCGAGGAGAACCTCGATTTCGCGGCGGCGATTCGCACGCCGCACCTTTCACGTCGCGAGCGTCTGCGCCGCATCGACAGCAAGCTGGCGGAGCTCGGCCTGAACGAGCGGCGGTCCAGTGTCGTGGGCAGCTCGCAGAAGAAGACGCTCTCCGGCGGCGAGCGCAAGCGGCTCAACATCGGGCTCGATATGATCAGCTCGGCGGACATCTTTCTTTTCGACGAGCCGACCTCGGGACTGTCGTCGAAGGATTCCGAGCACGTCATCGAGATCATCCGTTCGATGTCGCACAACAAGATCGTGATGGTGACCATTCACCAGCCGACCTCGCGGATCTTCCACATGTTCCACAAGGTCCTGCTGCTGGACAAGGGGGGGAAGGTCGTGTTCTTCGGCACGCCGCACGAAACCTTGCAGTATTTCGCCGACGCGGAGCACCTTCAGCATTTCGGCACGACCGGCGCCGCCGACGTCGGGGACACCGCGCGACCGGAATTCATTTTCGACGTGCTCGAGACCCCGCTGCGCGATCTGAGCGGCGACATCATTTTCGAGGAAAACAACCGCGGCCAGCTCGTCCCGGCACGGCGCTATTCGCCGGATTACTGGCGCGACAAATACGAAGCCTACCGGCTCGTGAAGGACGTGCGCAGCACGCCGGTCGAGAAGGAGGAGCCCGCGCCTGCTCCGCCCGTGCCGGTGAGCACTCCTTCGATCCGTCGCCGGGAGCCGATTCGTTGGCGCGAGGAATGGAATCAATTTTCCGTGCTTCTGCAACGCGCGTTCATCAGCAAGTTCCGCAATCGTGCGAACCTGCTCACGACGCTGGTCGAGGCTCCGTTGCTGGCGCTCCTCATCGGCGTCGTCCTTCGCTACAGCGAGGGTGGCACCTACGATTTCGCGTCGGCGTTTCACATTCCGACCTATCTGTTTCTATCGCTCGTCGTGGCGATGTTCCTCGGTCTGACGAACAGCGTGGACGACATCATCCGCGACCGTCCCGTGCTGCTTCGCGAGAGAAATCTCAACGTGCGCCTCGGCTACTACGTGTTCGCCAAGGCATTCACGCTCACGCTGTTTGCGATCGTCCAGTGCGCTGCCTACACGGTCCTTGGAAACTGGCTGCTGTCGGTGCGCGGACTGTTCTGGATTCTGTTCGTCGCGATGACTCTCACGGCGATCAGCGGCATCGCCATCGGGCTCATCATTTCCGCGCTCGTTCCCGAAGGGAAAACGGCGGTGAACATCATTCCCGCCGTGTTGATTCCGCAAATCATCCTCGGAGGCGCGCTCATCAAATACGAGGAAATGAATCGTAACCTGGACTTCGTTTACACCGTCCAGCAGTGGTTCTCGAAGCATCCGGAAAGCGCGCTTCCGCCTCGCAGCGATCTGCAGGTGCCGCTCATCTGCGAGTTCATGCCGATGCGCTGGTCCTATGAGGCGCTCATCTACGCGCAGGCGAAATTGAATCCGCTCACGCGGCGGCAGGAGATTATCCAGCGTCAGATCGCGGCACTTGCGAAGAACAAGAACCCCACCGAGGCCGACGAGGAACGTCTCGACACGCTCAAGGAATTGCTCGCGCTCGTGTCCGGGCTGCAAGGCGACTCGCCGAAGGACGTCGATGCGAAGTTCGCCGAGATCGACCGAGTCATCGCGGGCGCGCCATACGATCCCGAAAGGCTCCGCGCCGTGAGCGGGCCTGTTTCCGCCGAGCAGCTTTACGTGAACCAGAAGGTCACCGATCTCGTGTCAAAGGCCGAAATGGAGCAGCTCGACTACCGCCTCGACGCGAGCCGGAACAAGCATCTCAACGTCTTCTTCGGCCCGCGGAAGGAATACTTCGGCGTGCGCGCCAGCGTGCTCACGTTCAATGTGGGAGTGCTGGTGTTTTTCACGCTCGCGGGATTTTTCGCTCTCTACTACATCCTGCGGCTGCAAATTCAGACACGCGCTCCGTAAGGCGTTGCCCGCTGCGCGTGGCGGTGTAGGCTCGACGCATGAAGGTGCCTCTCGAAGATGGATTTCAGGACGTGCTTGGAAAAGCACTGCGCGGGCGTGGTGAAGCTCCCGGTGAGGTCGCGGAGCGTGCCGGCGTGACGCTCGAGCAAATGCGTGCGGCGTTGAGCGGACAGTTCGACGAGGGTGTTGTTCGTGCCATCGCAAGGGTGGTCGATCTGAATCCCGATGCTCTCGCGGCTTTGGGCGGCGGCCGTTATGTGCCGGAGGTCGTTTCGGTGGAAGGCCTGGCGGCGTTCAACACGCCGTTCGACGATATGACGGTGAATGCCTACCTCGTCTGGGATCCCGCCAGCCAAAAGGCGGCGGCTTTCGACACCGGCTCCGACGTCGGCGACCTCGTGGAATCAGCCCGGGAACGCGGGCTCGAGATCGAGCAGGTTTTCATCACGCACTCCCATGGGGATCACATTTACGACCTCGATCGGTTGATCGAAAAAACCCGGGCCAAGGCGTGGGCGCCGCAGAAGGAGTCCGTCCCGGGAGCGGAGCCGTTCGAGGCGGGCAGGGCGTTCAAAATCGGCAACCTCGATGTCGAGACACGACTCACGTGGGGACACTCCAAAGGGGGAGTGACCTATGTCGTGCGCGGACTCGAGCGGCCACTTGCCATCTGCGGCGACGCGATGTTTGCCGGATCGATGGGCGGAGGAGGCGTCTCCTACGCCGATGCGCTGCGCACCAACCGCAAAGAGATTTTCACGCTGCCGGATGAAACCGTGCTTTGTCCCGGGCACGGGCCGCTGACGACCGTCGGCGAGCAGCGGGTGGCCAATCCATTTTTCCTGAGCGTATGAATGAGCGAATCGGAGTTGTCGGGGTGGGGCGCATGGGCGCCAACATGGCGCTGAGACTGCGCGATGTGGGATACACGGTGAGCGCGGTGAACGATCTGCATCCGGATACCGCCCGGAAGGTGGCGGCAGAGGTGGGAGCAAAGGCCTGCGCCAATCTCGTGGACGTCACGGCGGAAAGTGATCTCATCCTGACCGTGGTGACGGACGATTCCGCGATGCGTTCGATTTTCGACGGATCGGAGAAGTCGCTGTTGCACGGCGCGGCTGGGAAGACGTTCGTGAATTTCGCGACAGTCACTCCAGCAGTGCATCTCGAGGTGGAGGAAAAGGCACGGGCCGCCGGAGCGAAGACGCTCGAGGCCTGCATGGCTTCCAGCATTACACAGGCTCGCGAAGGCACCCTGTATTTGATGGTCGGAGGAGATCCCGCGGTATTCGAGTCGGTGCGTCCGGTGCTGGAGGCGTTGAGCGCATCGTTGCGCTACATCGGGCCAACAGGCAGCGCGGCGAAAGTGAAGGCACTGGTCAACATGGTCATGAACATCAACACCGCGGGGCTCGCCGAGGGCCTCGCCGTGGGGGACGCGCTGGGACTCGATCTCACGATGCTGCGAGAGGTCTTTTCCCAAACCGGAGCCAATTCACAGGTGCTCAAGACGGACGGCGAGGACATGCAGAACCGCGACCACGCCTGCTATTTCTCCGCCGCTCACGCCGCAAAGGATTCCGGAATCGCGCTTGAGCTGGCCCGGGAGGCCAACGTTGTTACTCCGCTCGCCGCGGCGACAAAGGCTCAATACGACCTGATGGTCAAAGCCGGGCTGGGGGCACTCGACAAATCGGGCATCGCCGAACTCACGTTCCGCGACCGCCGGCCCAGCGAGATCTAGTCGAATTATCCGGCGGTGTCCGCGCCCGGTTTGTCCGCCTTCACCTGCTTCGGCGCCGGCGGGATATCGACGCCTTCGCCGAGTCGCTGGAATTGGGGTGCGGACTCCGCGATGAAGTTTTTCAGCATTTCCAGCGTTTGTTCCTCATTCTTCCCGCCGGGGACGAAGCCTTTGAGCACCGGCGCGCTCACGATGCAGTAGGCCCAGCGGTGGGTCTGGTTGTGGAGGAGGAGGTCAAGATAGGTGCGCTGGATGCGCGCGAAATGATAGGGAGTCGTGGTCTCCTTGCTGACAAACCAGTAGAGATACAGCGACCGCAACGTCGCGGTTTTGCCGTTTGGTGCGCGAAGAGAGCGGTCAATCGTGAGCTTCATCACGTCGAGCGTGGAGCCATCGTTGAGCTTGATGGGAACGACTCCTCCATTCTCGATGACCCATCCCTGGCCGCGAAGACAGGCCTCCGGACGATGAATGCTCCGACGATCCGAGCCACTGAGCACGATCTGACAGGAGATTTGCTCGGCGCCATTTTCGCTCTTGTAGAGCCGTTTCGCGAACTGCGTGTCGGCCGGAAGAATTGCCAGCTCGGCCTCCGTCGGTTCGAAATCCTCGCCGCTGAGGCCCGCGACGGTTTCAGGCAGTTTCATGGTGACGCCCGCCTTCGGCGCTGCATCGGGCTCGGGAGTGAGGCGGCACGCGACATACGTGCCGATGCCGAGCAGAAGAAATGCGACGCCATAAGCGACCCATTTCACGCTCACATTCGTCTTCATCGATTGCTGCTCTGGCATCAGTAAAGATCAGGGGCGGTTTGCGAAGAGTCAACCGGGTGCGTCGAGGAAGGCGATGAGGCTTGCGGCGACCCCGGCCCTTTCAAATTGTTGAACCAGTGCCGGTAATTCCCCTGAAGAATGGCGGCGATGATCAGCATGCCGCCCAGCGCAGCACCAAACACGACGAAGCCCGAGAGCATGTGATAGAAGGAAGGATCCTCCAGCGTTCCAATCGCAACGTCGTTTCCGAACAAAAGTATGCCGATCGTCAGCATGAGGATTCGAATCAGGTTTCCGACGATCGCGAGCGGAATTGCCGAGAGGAAGAGGATGGCGTGTTTCCACCAAGTCTTCATCGTGAAGAAACCGTAGAGTGCCGTCACCATCATCAGCGCAAACAGCGATCGCATGCCACTGCACGGGTCCGCGACATCCACCTGAAACTGTTCACCTGCGGGAAGGCCGTTGATGGGATTTGGCGCAGATTGGATGGAAGTGCCCACTTGCACGGAGGCAATTCCGATGGTGTTCAGCACGAACGTGCTCAGCGTCGACATCACCACCCGCAGGGGAAACGCAATGAGGTTGTCGAGAAAGAAGAGCGGCCAGGCGAATGCGAGAAACAACCACGGGAAGAAGAGAATTTTCATCCACGTCCACCCGCCAAAGAGCAGGATCAACGCCGCCGCGAGGAGCTGGAGCGAAATGAACGCAAAATAGATGTCGTCCAATCGATAACTCAGCCAGAAGCACGCGAAAGCGGGGATCGCTACAAGAAGTCCGAGAAACGAAGGTTTTGGTAGAGCGGTTGCCAACGCTTTTCGCTTCGTCCATGCCAGGAAAAGGCAGAGAAAAGGCACCAGCACACAGTGTTGCCATTCCTCGTAGCCGTAGAGCTTGAACATGCTCTGCACGACCGAGAGGTGAGGACCGTAGGCCGTGAGATACCCAAAAATTCCGAATAAGTAGATGACAACTCCGATCGCCGTCGCCAGGGCAATCCACATCAGTGGAGAAATGCTGCGTGCGATGGAGGAGTCAGATTTCACGTGTCGGGTTCGTGGAGATGCAGAGCGCCACAACGTAGGGGGAAGCCCTTTGCCTCGCAAGGGAGTTTCGTGAGTCTGGAGAGTGAGGGCAAATCGCTTGTTCGCTCACGGCGATTCTACATTAGATTGCTCGATTGACCACCGGCTGGTTGAACTTCCATTTGCACGTATTCATGAAGATTTCCCCGTCTGTTGACGCAACCCTGTCGCGGGTGCTCCTGCGCCGCCCGATCACGAAAGACGATTTCGCAACACGTTCGTCCGCCATCCAATGATCTCCCGGGCCCCCGTGCCACGCGCGAATGTATTGGGCGTGGGAGTCAGTGCGGTGCATCTCCACCAGGCGACGCGACTGTTGCTCGACGCCATCGAGGCGAACGAACGCGGATACATTACGGTCACCGGCGTTCATGGCGTTATGGAAGCCCAGCGAGACCCGGAGCTGATGCGCATTTTCAATTCCGCGTGGATGGTGACGCCGGACGGCATGCCGATGACATGGGTGGGACGGTTGCAGGGGCATCGCCACATGGCTCGCGTATATGGTCCGGACCTCATGTTACAGATCATGGCCTCGACACGGGATGGAGGCGTGCGCCATTTCCTTTATGGCGGAAACGAGGGGGTGGCGGAGACCTTGAAACGTGCCCTCGGAGAGCGGTTTCCCGGAGTGTGCATCTGCGGAACCTACACTCCGCCCTTCCGGCCGTTGAACGAAGCCGAGATTCGAGAGCTTTCCTCCATGATCTCGCGCGTCAAACCGCACATCCTTTGGGTGGGCCTCAGCACCCCGAAACAGGAGCGGTTTATGGCCTCGATGAACGGCCGGCTCGATGTGAATTTCATGATTGGCGTGGGTGCGGCGTTCGACATGCATTCCGGCACCGTCCCGCAGGCACCACTCTGGATGCAGGGAGCGGGGCTGGAATGGCTGTTTCGACTGTGTCAGGAACCGAGACGGCTTTGGAGGCGGTATCTGCTCAACAATCCGTTATTCCTTCTCAAAATCGCCCGCCAGTTTTGCTGTCACCCCGGGAGGGCTAATCCCGACGCGACAGCGCAATAAGCGATTTTGTCAAAGGCCCGACCTTTTCCCGGTAGATCGTGGCGGTGGGAAACAGCGCCTGCATTTCCCGGTGGTTGAGCAAGCGAATCTGCTCCACTTCCGCGCGGGCCTTCAATGGGTCGGAAGTTTGTTTCATCCAGCCAAACGAGCGTCTCCGCAACAACGCGGCACGCACGGCGGCAGGCAGGTATTGCCAGAGCGGAAAGAGAAAATGAGGCTCGATGGGAAAGTGACGGTTGGGGGTCTGGATGAAGAAATAACGTCCGACGCGCTGCACCTCCTTTGCCATCGAGATCTGATCGGACAAGGTGCCGACGTGCTCGATCACGGAGTTTGAGAAGCAGACGTCGAAGCTGCCATCGGCGAACGCCTCCATTTTCCGCGCATCTCCGGCCACGCTGCGAAATCCGGCACTTTCCGCGTTGGGGTCCACCTCAAGATTAAGCAAGGTGATCTCGCAGCGGACAGGCAACTCGGGGGCCAGACTGGTCCAGAATTGTCGGACTCCGCCGATGTCCAGAACGGAAACCGGTTCCGGAAGTCCCCGTAACATCTCGAAGAACAGCTCCAGACGCTTTTTTCGAAGTCGAAAGGCCATCGAACGGGGATTGCGATGGTCTGCGAGATGTCCAAACATGGTTTTCTTTTACGCGGAGAGACCCGTGATGCGAGCGGAATTATCCGAGAGAACGGACCACCTTCTCGAAACGCTCAAACCAGAGCGTTTCTGAAAATTCCTCAGCCAGCATTCTCCGACCATTCCGGCCAAGTGTTGAAAGTCGTTCAGGAGCACTCTCCGCTCGAGCCACAAGGTCAGCCAAAGCGGAAGCATCACCTGCCGGAAAGAGGTAGCCATTTTCCTCATGTCTGACCATGTCGAGGATTCCGCCCGAAGCCGCACCAATGACGGCTTTGGTGGCATCGAACGCTTCAAACACGACCGTAGGCAGTGGCTCCCACCATATGGAGGGGACGATCACCGCGCGGCACCCGGCAATCAACTCCGCCTTGCGAGGTCCATCGACCCACCCAACAAACTCGATGGACGGCAACCGGCTGCGACATTGTTCGACCTCGGAGCGTAAAGGCCCGTCGCCGGCAACTACCAGCCTGGGCGCACGGCCATTGGCGGCAAGTCGCTCCCACGCGGAGAGAAGGGTGCGGACGCCCTTCGCTTCGATGAGATTCGAAAGAAAAAGATAGTATCCGTGATCGGCGGCGCGATCGGCAATCGTCGTTAACGCTCTCGAGTGTGGAACCACAAAAACTCTTTCCCGTGGAATGCCGGCCTCGACGAAACGATCCTGCATGAACGCGGAAAGCATCACCCAGCGGGTTACACCGTCATACCAGCCGCGGGCGTGTGCATTCCAAAGAACGGCTGCCATAACGAAAGACCGAAGCCGGGAGCCCTGCCAGGTTCCAGCCAGGATTTCCGGGAGGAAATTCTTCTTCAGGCCGGATGCAGCGACCTCATGCCCGGCCCAAAGATAACCGGAAACCGAAAAAGGCCGGTAGTTATGCACCCATTGAATCACGGGAATCCCGCGGCGCTTTGCTTCGGCGTAAAGCGCCGGTGACAAAATGGGGTAGGGGTTGTGGACAATCCAGCAATCCGCCTTCGTATCGCGATGAGCCGCCAGAACCCGTTTGATGGAATCCGGATTCCGAAAGGCTAGCATTGCCTGCCTCCAGCGCGGTGGTGCTCCCGCTGCCTCCCATTCTGAATTCTCAATCCAGAGTCGCTCAATCGGGTAGCGTTGCTTGATCCGATGGTAAATCCGGTCAGCAGATCCCTCTTCGCCTCCGGGCCGCGTGTATTTTGCGAAAAGTTGGAGGAAGCGCATGAAAATCTGTTCAGAAACTAGCGGAGTTGTCGCAAATTGGAAATTGCTCTCATCCCTTCGTCAAAACTAAGATCACACGTGGTATGGCCCAATCAGCGATCACGCTCCCCTGGCCTGCCCCCGAAAGTGAGACAGGTTAAAAGTAAAGTTTCAGGCGGGGATGGGTTGTAATGTTTGTTGGTTTTTTGGGTTGATTGCAAGTTGCGCTGCAAGGAGCCCGGA
>CALLUD010000012.1 GCA_938011325.1 uncultured Spartobacteria bacterium | reverse complement strand
AGCCGGAGCGGAAGCTCGTGTTTCCGCGCTGAACACAGCGCGGCTCCGTTGAAGCGAAAGCTGGTCGAGCACGGGCCCCTCGAGCACGCGGTTTCCGCGCTGAACACAGCGCGGCTCCGTTGAAGCGCGTCGGGCGTCGGCTCGGCCTTGCCATCGGCCTTGGTTTCCGCGCTGAACACAGCGCGGCTCCGTTGAAGCAAATAGATGAGCGGCAACAATGTCATCGACAACGCCACGTTTCCGCGCTGAACACAGCGCGGCTCCGTTGAAGCCGGTATCCGTGCCGCCTTCGCCGCCGCTTTCCGTTCCGTTTCCGCGCTGAACACAGCGCGGCTCCGTTGAAACAGGATGCCCATTTCGTTGCCTTTCTGTTGGGTGGAGTTTCCGCGCTGAACACAGCGCGGCTCCGTTGAAGCTCCAAGAACAAGCGCGTCGTGGAATGGTGGCGCCGAGTTTCCGCGCTGAACACAGCGCGGCTCCGTTGAAGCATCTCTGGGACATTCGCGCCCCGTCGAGCTCGCTGTGTTTCCGCGCTGAACACAGCGCGGCTCCGTTGAAGCATCTCAAAGCCTTTGTATTGCGCTTCACCGAGCTTGTCTCCGCTGAATAACCGCGACCTCGTTGAAGCAGGATGCACTCATGCTCCGTCGATGCCGAAAGATCGCCTCGGTTTTTCCACCCGTCGATCTGGTTCCGCCGCAGGTATTGTTATCCGTCGAGGCGGCAGGGCCCCAAGGCAAACCTACCTGCTTATGGCCTTCGAAACGATTTCCTGCGCTTCGGCCTGGATACGCTTGAGGTGATCGGCGTCCAAGAAGCTCTCGGCGTAGATCTTATAAACGTCTTCCGTGCCGCTCGGGCGGGCGGCGAACCAGCCGGATTTCGTCTCGACCTTCAATCCGCCAATCGCGGCGCCGTTACCGGGAGCGGTGGTCAGCATGCGCGTGATCGGTTCGCCGGCCAGCTCGGTGGCGTGAACTTGCTCGGGCGAAAGTGCCTTGAGGACTTTCTTCTGCTCGGCATTGGCGGGCGCGTCGATGCGCTCGTAGACGGGCGCGCCGAATTCCTCGGTGAGCGCCTGATAATGCTGGCCGGGATCCCGACCCGTCTTTGCGGTAATCTCCGCCGCGAGCAGTCCGAGGATCGGGCCGTCCTTGTCGGTGGACCACACACGGCCGTCCTTTTTGAGGAACGATGCACCCGCGCTTTCCTCGCCGCCGAAACCCAGAGTCCCGCTGAACAACCCGTCGACGAACCATTTGAACCCAACCGGCACCTCAACCAGCTTGCGGCCGAGCCTGCCGGCAACCCGGTCGATCATGCTTGAGCTGACAAGCGTCTTGCCGATGCCGCAGTCCGCGGGCCACTCGGGACGATTCGCGAAGAGGTAATTGATCGCGACGGCCAGGTAGTGGTTTGGATTCATCAGGCCGCAACTCGGAGCGACGATGCCATGGCGGTCGGCGTCGGTGTCATTCGCAAAGGCGATGTCGAACTTGTCCTTGAGCCCGATGAGGCTCGCCATCGCATACGGTGACGAGCAATCCATGCGAATCTTTCCATCCCAATCCACGCTCATGAACCGGAACGTGAAGTCGATCTCCGTGTTCACCACAGTGAGGCCGATGCCGTAGCGTTCGGCGATCGGCTGCCAGTAGGCGACCGAGGAATTTCCAATCGGATCCACGCCGATGCGCAGGCCGGAAGCCTTGATCGCGTCGAAATCAATCACGGCCCCCAGGTCGCTCACGTAGTCGGCGATGTAGTCGAACTTCGTCGCGGCAGAGCGCGCCCTTGCGAGCGGGATGCGCTTCACGTCCTTCAATCCGCCAGCGAGCAGCTCGTTCGCCCGCGCTTCCATCCAGCCGGTGATGTCGGTGTCGGCGGGGCCGCCATTGGTCGGGTTGTATTTGATGCCGCCATCGGTCGGAGGGTTGTGCGATGGAGTAATGACGATTCCATCCGCGAGGCCGCTCGTGCGACCCGCGTTGTAGGTGAGGATCGCATGCGAAACCGCGGGCGTGGGCGTGTAGCCGTCCTGCGCATCGATCATCACGGCGACACCATTCGCCGCGAGCACCTCGAGCGTGGAAATCCATGCCGGCTCGGAAAGCGGATGCGTGTCCATTCCGAGAAAAAGCGGACCCGTGGTTCCGACGCTGGCGCGGTAGTCGCACACCGCCTGCGCGATCGCGAGGATGTGTGTCTCGTTGAACGTGCGCTTGAACGACGACCCTCGATGTCCGGAAGTGCCGAAGGCAATGCGCTCGCCGGCGACGTCAGGATCGGGCTGCTCGGAATAATACGCAGCGATGAGACGCGGAATGTTCGTGAGAATCGACGTCGGGGCGGGCTTTCCGGCAAGCAGGCTCAGGCTCATGGGTTGACGGTTTTGCACGAACGTAGGATTCCCGCCGTGGAATGGCCAGTCTCGACAATCCGCACCGTTGATCTACGGTAGATGCGTGACCCCCGCGTTCGGCGAATTCGTCGGCACTATGCTGTTGATCGTTCTCGGTGACGGCGTTGTGGCGAATGTCCTTTTAAAAAAATCCAAGGGTGAAGGGTCCGGTTGGATCGTCATCGCGACAGGCTGGGCGCTGGCGGTGTTCCTCGGAGTGGCCGTCGTGGCGCGGGTGAGCGGCGCGCATATCAATCCCGCCGTCACGCTGGGGCTCGCGCTGGATGGTGTTTTTCCATGGGCGGAGGTGCCCGCCTACATGGTCGCGCAGGTGGCGGGGGCGTTTGCCGGAGGGGTGATCGTGTGGCTGGCGTATCTTCCGCACTGGAAGGAAACGCCGGATGGCGACACAAAGCGCGCGGTTTTCTGCACGGCGCCCGCGATCCGTAATTACCCGTCGAATGTCATGTGCGAAATCATCGGCACGTTTGTGCTCGTGTTCGGTGTGCTCGCGATGAAAGGCGCCTTCGAGGGCGATCCCATGAGCGGCTCGGCAATTCCCATCGATCTGGGAGCCTTGGGGGCCGTGCCCGTCGCGTTGCTCGTGTGGGCGATCGGCCTCTCGCTCGGCGGTCCCACGGGCTATGCCATCAATCCCGCCCGCGATTTCGGTCCGCGCCTTGCCCATGCCATTCTCCCGCTTCCCGGAAAAACCCACAGCGACTGGGCGTATGCCTGGGTGCCCATCGTCGGACCGCTCGTCGGCGCGGCGCTGGCCGTCGGCGCCTATGTCGCGCTCGGCAGATTTTGACGTTTCCCATGAAATACCTTCTCGCTCTCGACCAGGGCACGACGAGTTCCCGCGCGATTGTTTACGATGCCACCTGCACGCCGATCGCCTCAGCGCAAAAAGAGTTTACCCAACTTTTCCCCCAGCCTGGCTGGGTGGAACACGACGCGAGCGAAATCTGGCACGGCGTCGAAGAGGTCGCGCGGAATGCCGTGCGGCAGGCCGGCATCGATGCGGCGGACATCGCGGCAATCGGCATCACGAACCAGCGCGAGACCGTGGTCGTGTGGGATCGAAAGACGGGGCAGCCGGTCGCGCCGGCCATCGTGTGGCAGGACCGCCGGACCGCCGATTACATGACCGCACTGCGCGAAGCGGGCAAGGAGCCGTTCATCCAGCAGAAGACCGGGCTCGTGCTGGACTCGTATTTCTCCGCCAGCAAGCTCCACTGGCTGCTGCGTCAGATCCCCGACGCGCGGGCACGCGCGGCCAACGGCGAACTCGCCGCGGGCACGATCGACTCGTGGCTCATCTTCAAACTCACCGGCGGCCGGGAGCACGTGACGGATGTCACCAACGCGTGCCGCACGATGCTCATGAACATCCATTCCGGCGAGTGGGATCCGGATCTCCTTGCGCTCTTCGATATTCCGGCATCGCTGCTGCCGCGCATCATGTCAAATGCCGTGCCGCTGGGCGAAACCGAACCGGGTTTCCTCGGCCGGCCGGTCACCGTGTGCGGCGGGGTGGGTGACCAGCAGTCCGCATTGTTCGGGCAGCTCTGCACCGCGCCCGGTCTGGTGAAATGCACCTACGGGACCGGGTGCTTCATGCTCGAATTCACGGGCGCTGAGCCGGTGACGAGCAAGAACCGCCTCATCACGACCGTGGCGTGGAAACTCGGCGAGGCCCCCACCCAATACGCGCTCGAAGGCAGCATTTTCATGGGCGGGGCGGCGATCCAGTGGCTGCGCGATGGACTCCGGATCATTCGCACGGCCCCCGAGGTCAACGAGCTTGCCGCGAAGGTGCAGGACGCCGGCGGCGTTGTGCTCGTGCCGGCATTCACCGGTCTGGGCTCACCGTATTGGGATGCGAGCGCGCGCGGCACGCTCCTTGGAATGACGCGCGGAACGACCGACGCGCACATCGCTCGCGCGACGCTCGAGGGCATCGCCTATCAGGTCGTCGATCTCGCGACGGCGATGGAGAGGGATTCCGGACATCGCATCACGACCCTGCGGGTCGATGGCGGCGCGGCGGCGAGCGATCTGCTCATGCAGATCCAGGCCGACCTTCTCGGCGTGCGTGTGGAGCGACCGAGGAACGTCGAGACGACCGCAATCGGCGCGGCCATGATGGCCGGGCTCGGCGCGGGCGTTTGGCGTGATGTCGAAGAGCTCACGGAGGTGCGCGCCGTGGACCGCGAATTTCATCCGATGACCACCGCCCGGGATCGCCGGGCCAAAATGAAAATCTGGAAAAAGGCCGTGCGGCGTGCCCGCGCGTGGGCCGATTGAGTTTATGAACCGAGAAGACATGCTGAAGCGGCTCGGAAGCGAGCCGGAATGGGACGTGGCAATCATCGGCGGAGGGGCCACCGGTCTGGGATGCGCCGTCGATGCCGCGAGTCGCGGCTACCGGACGCTCCTCATTGAGGCGCACGATTTTGCCAAGGGCACGTCGAGCCGCAGCACGAAGCTTGTGCACGGAGGCGTGCGCTATCTCGAGCAGGGCGACATTCCCCTGGTGCTCGAGGCGCTGCGCGAGCGCGGCCTGCTCCATCGCAACGCCCCGCACCTCGTGCACCACCTCTCGTTCATCGTGCCGCGGTATCAGTGGTGGGAGGGGCCGTTCTTCGGGCTTGGACTCAAGATGTATGACCTGCTCGCGGGAAAGCTGAATCTCGCAAAGTCGCGCCTCCTCAATCGCGAGGAGACGATGCGCATGATTCCAAACATCGAGACGGAGCGCCTTCTCGGCGGCGTGGAGTATTTCGACGGGCAGTTCGACGATGCGCGACTCGCCGTGGCGCTTGCACGCACGGCCGCCGATCACGGGGCGTGTGTGTTGAATTACGTGGAAGCCACCGGTCTCACGAAGGCCGACGGGCTGGTGAACGGCTTCACCGCACGCGATGTCGAGACGGGCGCCGGGATCGAAGTGCGCGCGAAGGTCGTCATCAATGCAACCGGCATCTTCGCCGATCGCATCCGTCAGTTCGATGAGCCGGAGACGCCGGCGGCCGTGCAGCCCAGCCAGGGCGTGCACCTCGTTTTCGACCGTGAATTCCTGCCGGGCGACTCGGCGATCATGGTGCCGCACACCGATGACGGGCGCGTGCTCTTCGTGATTCCCTGGCACGGAAAGGTGCTGGTGGGCACCACCGATACGCCGATGGAAAAGCCCGAACTCGAGCCGCGCGCACTCGAGGAGGAGATCGGGTTCATCCTTCGCAATGCGAATCGCTACCTCGCCCGCGATCCGCGCCGGAGCGACATCCGGAGCGTCTTTGCGGGGCAGCGTCCGCTCGTGCGGCCGCCGCGCGCGGATGGCACGGCCACCAAGCGCATCTCGCGAAACCACGAGGTGCTCATCTCCGATGGTGGACTCGTGACGATCGTCGGAGGGAAATGGACGACCTATCGCAAGATGGCGGAGGATACGATCGATCGCGCGTTGCAAATCGCGGGTCTCGACGAACGCAAGTGCGTGACTGAGACGCTGCCGATTCACGACGCGGGCGAAGCCGGCCCGAGCGAGCCGATTCATGCGAGCTGCGCGGACACCGAGGCGGACGTTCGCCGCGCCGCGCGCGAGGAGATGGCGCGCACGGTGGAGGATGCGCTCGCGCGCCGGTCCCGACTCCTGTTTCTCGACGCGCAGGCGGCCATCGACAGCGCCCCGCGCGTGGCGGCATTGATGGCGGAGGAACTCGGACGCGACCAGGCGTGGATCGACGCACAGGTGAACGAATTCCGCTCCGTCGCCGCCGGCTATCTTCCCCGTTGATTGCCTGGAGACGGCGGACGGCGCGACATTCCCGCTGGACATCCCGACGCGGCGGAGTGGGAATTTCCCCATGAACCGCCGCTCGATTCCCTCGTTCGCGATGAGCGAGGTCGGGCGCGAGTCGCTGCGGCAGGAAGGAATCGTCGTCACGACGTTGGAGGAATCGCTGTCGCACGACCCCGCGCGGCTTCATCCGCACTACCACGATTTCTTTCAGGTGATGCTGCTGCGCGGGCGCGGGGCGGTGATGCACGATTTCCGCGACTTCGCGGTGTCGGGCGAAACGCTCCTGTTTCTGGCGCCGGGCCAGGTTCACACGATCCGGCCGAGGAAAGGCTTCGGAGCCACGATTGTCTCGTTCACGCAGGAATTCTTCGACCACACGGCGCCGCCCCCGAGCGCTCTGCTCGACTTGCCGGTATTTTTCGAGCCCGGGACCGCTCCCATTCTTCGGATTCCGAAGCGCGATCCGCATCGCATCGCGGAGGTGTTCCCGGAAATGCAACGGGAGTTCACCGCCGCAGAATCCGGTGCGGCGGACGTTCTCCGCGCGTGGCTGCGCATTCTTTTTGCGCGTGCGATGCGGCTGCATGCGCTGCGTGAGCCGGAACAAGTCGTCGACGCGCGAACGCGGCTCGTGCGCGAGTTTCATCTCGCGGTGGAGCGCAGCTTTCGTCAGCGCCGCACGCTTGCGGACTACGCCCGCGACCTCGGAGTGACCGCCGATTATCTCAGCGAGATCGTGCATGAGCGCACCGGTCGATCGGCGGGACAGGTGATTCGCCAGCGCCGTCTGCTCGACGCGAAGCGGTTGTTGTCCCATTCCGACCTCGATGTCGCGGAGGTCGGATATCAGACCGGATTCAAGGATCCGTCCTATTTCGGGCGGTTTTTCCGGCGGGAGACCGGCCGGACTCCGGCGGAGTTTCGCGCGGAAATCCGGGAAAAATACCATCGAAAACCGGATTAGTGCCGTGCGATGGCGTTGAGAACACGCCGGTGATGGGGAAATTTATCCCCTCTTCATGTCGACAGCTTCCACCGAAAGTTCCAGCGTTCGCCCCGGAGCCTCGACCACCACGCTCGCGATCCTCTTCGCGATCAGCTTCTCGCACCTGGTCAACGATACGATCCAGGCACTCATTCCCTCGATCTATCCGATGATCAAAAGCTCGTTCGATCTGAGCTTTGCCCAACTCGGCTGGATCACCTTCACCTTTCAATGCACGGCCTCGCTGCTCCAGCCGCTGGTCGGATGGGTAACCGACAAGAAGCCGATGCCTCACTCGCTGGCCGTGGGCATGGGGCTGACGGTGCTGGGGCTGCTCGGGCTCGCGATGGCGAACAGCTATCCGCACATCCTCCTTTCGGCTGCGACCGTTGGACTTGGCTCCGCGATCTTTCATCCGGAGGCATCGCGCGTCGCCCACATGGCAGCCGGGCCTCGTCGTGGCTTTGCGCAGGCCCTCTTCCAAGTCGGCGGAAATGCCGGCACCTCGCTCGGGCCCCTGCTGGCGGCGCTCATCGTGGTTTCGCGCGGACAACGACACGTCGCGTGGTTTGCGTTGCTCGCGCTCATCGGCGTGATCGTGTTGTGGAAAATCGGCAGCTGGCAGGCAAAGAACCTGCACCGCATCGCGAAGAAGCCGTCCGGCACAACCGTCGGTCACTCTCCGCTGCCACGCGCCCGTGTCGTGCAGGCGATTGCCGTGCTCGTGGTGCTTGTCTTCTCGAAATACGTCTACCTCACGAGCATGACGACGTATTACACGTTCTACCTCATCCACCGGTTCGACGTGTCGGTGCAGACGTCGCAAATGCTCCTCTTCGTGTTTCTTTTCTCCGTCGCACTGGGCACGATCGTGGGCGGCCCTGTGGGAGACCGGATTGGTCGCAAGCGCGTCATCTGGGCGTCGATCCTTGGCGTGGCGCCGTTTTCGCTGCTTTTGCCTTATGTGGGACTTGCCGCGACGGCGGTGCTCACGGTGTTCATCGGATCGATCCTCGCATCGGCGTTCTCGGCCATTCTCGTCTATGCGCAGGAACTCGTGCCCGGAAAGGTCGGAATGATCGCCGGTCTGTTCTTCGGTCTCGCATTTGGTATCGCGGGAATCGGATCCGCCGCGCTCGGTCAACTCGCGGACCTCACGAGCATCGAGTTTGTGTTCAAGCTCTGCGCGTTTCTCCCGCTGCTGGGCATGCTCACCGTGTTCCTGCCCGATGTCGAGCCGACCGGGCGGCGGCACTGACCTCAGCCGCCTCCAGCTTTGGACTGCACCGGCACGTGGAGCGTGCTAGCGTTTCCGGACGCCATGAAGCTGAACGATCCCTCCCTGCTGGTGACGAAAGCCTATCTCTGCGGCGAATGGCGGGACGCTCGATCCGGCCGCGTCATGAATGTCACGAACCCCGCGACGGGAGAGTTGGTCGCAACAGTGCCGGAACTCTCGGCCGACGAGGCTCACGAGGCGATCGCCTTTGCCGCCGCGTGCATGAAGGAATGGCAGAAACGCTCGGCGCTCGAACGCTCGAAAGTGCTGCGACGCTGGTTCGATCTCATGATCGAGAACGCCGCCGACCTTGCGCTCATTCTCACGAGCGAGCAGGGCAAACCGCTCGCGGAGGCGCGCGGCGAGATCCTCTACGGTGCCTCGTATGTGGAGTGGTTCGCCGAGGAGGCAAAGCGGATTTACGGGGACGTGATTCCCGCGCCGTCTGCGGATCGGCGCATTGTCGTGCTGCGTCAGCCGGTCGGCGTGTGCGCGGCAATTACGCCGTGGAACTTTCCAAACGCCATGCTCACGCGAAAGCTCGCACCGGCGCTTGCGGCCGGGTGTGCGATGGTCTGCAAGCCTGCGTCGCAGACTCCGCTCTCGGCTCTGGCCATCGCGTTGCTGGCTGAGCGCGCAGGGGTTCCGCCCGGACTCATTGCCGTGCTCCCGGGACCTTCCTCGGAAATCGGCGAGGCATTCACATCGAGTCCGATTGTCCGAAAGCTCACATTTACCGGATCAACGAGCGTCGGAAAGAAGTTGATGGCGGCATGTGCCGGCACCGTGAAAAAAGTCACGATGGAACTCGGCGGGAATGCGCCGTTCATCGTGTTTGATGATGCCGATCTCGACGCCGCCGTCGAGGGAGCGATGGCGTCGAAATTTCGCAACACGGGACAAACCTGCGTGTGCGCGAACCGCATCCTCGTGCAGTCGGGTGTGTTCGACGCCTTCGCCGAAAAACTCGTTGCCGCGACGAAAGCACTCAAGGTCGGAAATGGCGTCGAGGACGGCGTCACCCAGGGACCGCTCATCGACGGGAAGGCGCTGGAGAAGGTCGAGACGCTCGTTGCCGATGCCGTCAACAAGGGCGCGAAGGTGCTGCTTGGCGGCCGGCGTCACGCGCTTGGCGGAACTTTCTACGAGCCGACGGTGATCACCGACGCGACGATGGAAATGGAATTTGCGCAGGAGGAAATCTTTGGTCCGGTCTCGCCGTTGTATCGCTTCGAGACGGAGGAGGAAGCCATTGCCATGGCAAACGACACGAACGTCGGCCTCGCGAGCTATCTCTACACGCGCGATCTCGGCCGCGCATGGCGCGTCGCGGAAGCCCTCGAATACGGCATGGCCGGCGTGAACACCGGACTCATTTCCAATGCAATGGCCCCGTTCGGCGGCGTGAAGGAATCCGGCCTCGGCCGCGAGGGATCCCGCTACGGCATCGAGGATTACCTCGTGATGAAATACGTCTGCATGGCGGGCATCTAGACCGCCATCGATCCTCGTTCACGTCACCAATCGACGCGCGGTTTCGATCGTGTCGATGTCCGCCACGGTTTTGTCGGTGCGGATGCGATGAATGCGCGGAAACCGCATGGCGAGTCCGCTTGCGTGACGTTTGCTGGGCTGGACCGAGTCGAAGGCGATCTCGAGAACGACCTCGGGTTTGACATCGAACACCCGCCCGCGTTGTCGAAGGATCGATTTCTGAAAACGCTCGGTGAGCGTGAGAATCTCGGCATCGGTGAGTCCGCTGTAGGCCTTGCCGATGTTTGCGAGCCCTCCGTTCTCGTCGCGAACGGCGAATGTGTAATCGCTCAGGACATCGCGGCGTTTGCCGTGACCGTATTCCACCGACACCACCACCACATCGAGCGTCGCGAAAGCTTTCTTCAACTTGATCCACGCCATTCCGCGGCGACCGGGCGCGTAGCTGCTGTGTGGCGATTTGGCGATCAACCCTTCGTTGTTGCGATCGCGCGCACGATCGAACTCGAGGTCGATCGCTTCGGCGGAAGTCGCGCGCCGGATCGGAATCACCTGCAACGGCATTTTCAATTCCAGCCTCTCGAGCAGCTCCCGCCGAACGGTCAATGGCTCGCGAAACACGGACCGGCCATTCATCCAGAGCAGATCGAACGCCGTGAATGTAACCGGCACCTCCTCGCTCATGAACAAGTCGCGCTCCGTTCTGCCGAGTCGCTTTTGCAGCTCGAAGAATCCGAGCGGACGTCCGTCACGCCATGCGACGATCTCGCCGTCGAGAACGAATTCTCCACCGATGCCGGCGGCCGCGATCTCCGGAAATGTCGTGCTGATCTCACGAAGATCGCGGGAATAGATGGCTGAGCGACCCGCGCTGCAATGGAGCTGCGCGCGGATTCCGTCGAGCTTGTCCTCGAGCCAGACTTCCGTTTCACCATGTTCGGTCATGCGCTGCCAGACCTCGAGTGCGGCCGGCTCCGGGCTCGCGAGCATGCATTTGATCGGGCGAAAGGGCTGGAGCTGCACGTCTCGCAGCGTGTTGGCAGCGGCGCGGACGGCGGTCTCCCCGAGATCGCCAAGCAGCATGTGCGCCTCGCGAACCGCTTCGGACGAGCGGTCAAACGCCGCGGCGATCGCTTCTTCGACGAGGCCTTCCTTCAAGCCAATGCGGAGGTCGCCTGTGAGGATCTTCACAAGCGTCTTCGCGTCGCGAGCACTGAGCCCGCGCAACCGGTCCTCGAGCAGCGCCGTCTTGGCAACGGGACCGCGTGCGGCCTCGACCTGCACGAAGAATTCGTGAATCCCGGCGAGGGAAGGCGAACGCGGGACGTCCTGATGAGCAAGAGCATCCTCGGTGGTCAGGCCAAGGTCGTTGTTTCGTCGGGAAATTGCCTGCAGGTCCGACGGCGACAACCCGGAGACCGCACGAAGCGAATCGCGAATCACCGCCCAGCCGAGCTTCAGCGGGCGGGCGGAAGTTTGTGGAAATGCACGGCCCGTGAGCCACGTGGCTGTGAGCGCGAGATCGTCTTCCGGAAGACTTTGAAAATACGCGGAGAGAAGCCGGATCTTCGCGAGCTTGCCGGTGCAGGCGGCAATTTCATCGCAGAGCACGGAAAACGCACCGAAGCCATCGACGGCGTTGCGAGACGCCGGAGGACGACGACGCGCCGGCGGCGGAGCACCGGGAATCGGCAGTTCCAGTTGATCCGCGCCGGTGAGCGCCCATGCCTCGACACCGCGAGCCCGAAGGTCACGGGCGAACTCCCGTGCGAAGCCGTGCAGTGTGAGAACGCGCTTCGGTTGCACGAGTTCCACGTAACGCAGGAGATCGGAGTAGTCGGCGTGGTCCGACAGCGGAAATGCCGCGTCCACCTGCATGCGGTAAATTGCGCCCGGGTCCATCGCCCAGCCCGTGAGACTGGCGACACGACGATGGGGAATTTTCCGAATCGTGTTCGTCGCGCCAGGCGGGCAGATCACGGCGTGATCGCGAATTTCCGTGGGCACGAATTTCTCGTAGCCCGGAAAACGCACACCCATTGATTCATAGATCTGCGTCATCTCGTGGACCGCGCCCTGCAGCATGATGGGAAGTCCCGCGCCGGCGATCGCGAAGAGAATCTCCTGCGCCTTGCCCAGTGAATAACCGAGCAGGACCGGCGTTAAGCCATCTTCACGCGCCTCGACGCAAAAACGCACCACCCGTTGAATGACCTCCTCAGCAGGCGGAAAGACGTATTTCGGCAACCCATAAGTGGTCTCCATGATCAGCGTCTCCGCGTGCGCCGGCTCCGCCCGCTCGCTGCTCAGCCCCTCACGAAGCTTGAAATCGCCGGTGTAGAGCAGGTTGCCGGCCTCGGTGCGAATCAACGCCTGCGCCGAGCCGAGCACATGCCCGGCCGGCAGAAGCTCAATTTCAAAGTTTCGAATTCGAGCCGGTTTGCGAAAGGGAAGCGTGATCTCACGCCCGGACGCCCCGCCCATTCGAGCGCGCATAAGCCGAGCCGTGGCATCGGTAAGGATCGTCTCCCGATGCCGACCGGTATGGTCGCTGTGGGCGTGGGAGATGAAGGCGAATTCGCGCGGGCCACGTGGATCGAGCCACAGACCCTGGGCGGGCAAAAACACGCCCTGCTCGTATCGCACCTCGATCATCGCGGAGTTTAGCACACTCCGGACGCAACGAGCGCCGATCGCGCGCGTTTACACGGCGCTTTCGGCGTCTGGAGCGGCATCCCGGGCGACTTCGCCGGATTCCACTTTCGCCGAAACTTTGTCCCAGAACAGCACGGCAAAGGTCACGAAAATGACGGCCGCCATGCCGGCGGGAAACAGCCAGTAGTCCTTCCACTGGTTCATGGCAGCGGAAATGAGCGCGGGATCGACGCCTTCGGGATAACCCTTGCCGAACATGCCCGTAAGACTTTCGAGGAATGTGGGCGGCGGCTGATCGCCGGCGGCACGCGTGATGTCCTCCATGAGGGCGAGATGCGATGTCGGCTGCGCTCCGTAAATGCCAAGCGTGTTGGGCAATGCGATGTCGGTGAACGGGAACTTGCCACCAAAAGCCATCCGGAAACCAAAGAACATGCCGATCCCCTGGGTGAGGAAAACGAGCAGGGATTGCGCCTGCCCGCGAATCTCGGCGGGCGCCTTTTTGTCCGTGTAAATGAAGCCCGTGACGAAGAAGAAGTCGTAGCAGACGCCGTGGAGCGCGACTCCAAGAAGGAGCATCCAGGCGACCTGATCAGGAGCACCGAAGGCAAACAGCGCGTAACGCGCCACCCACGCTCCCATGCCGATGAGCAGCATCGCCTTGACCCCGAGCTTCCGGAAGAAGAACGGGATCAGGATCATGAAAAAGATCTCCGACATCTGGCCGAGAGTCATCGTCGATGCAGGCTGCTTGAAGCCCGCCGCACCGAGGTAGGCAGAGGTCTGGCCGTAATAATAGGCAAGCGGCACGCAAATGAGCGTCGAGCAGATCGCAAAGACGAGGAACGGCGGATTCTTGAGCAATTTCAAGGCGTCCACCATGAGCAGCGAGCCGAGGTCGAGCGGCTTGTCACGCGCGGGCGGAGGCGTGTGCGGCAGCGTGAAGCTGTAAACGCCCAGCGCAAAGCTCGAGATTGCGCCGAGCCAGAAGATGTTCAGCGAAGCGGACCATCCCGCTGCGCCGAGAAATAGACCGGCCACGATCCATCCGATCGTGCCCCAGACACGGGCCTTCGGGAAATCCTCCTGCGCGAGGTGTGTAAACGTGATCGAGTTGCCGAGCCCGAGCGTCGGCATGTAGCAGAGCATGTAGGCGATCATCAGCCAGACGATGAGCCCGCCTTTTTCCGCCCCTTGTGGAGCGATCACGGCAATGGCGCCCATGATGACGCCGCCAATGAGCATCAGCACGCCCATGACCCGTTCCGACGCGAAGAGGCGGTCGGCAATGAGGCCAAGGAACAGCGGGGCCACGATGGCGGCAATCGGCGCGCTTTCGTAGGCACCGCCGATGAAGTCGGCGAGGTTGTGGTTGCCCATTGCGAGGGCCAGGGTGACGAACCAGGACCCCCAGGCAAAAAACTGGAGGAACATCATCACCGAGAGCCGGAGGGTGGCAGCGGGAGGTCTGGACGTTGTCATGGGAGGTTAGCCCAGCAGACGAAACCAAACCCGGGTGTTAGGCAAGGCGGGAATCGGGTTGACCTCGTGTGGCCGGCACGCATTTTCTCCCCCCGTGCTTTCGATCTCCGGCGTCTCAAAATCCTTTGCAGGGCGCGTCCTGTTCAAGGACGCCTCCATGCAGGTGAACCGTGGCGACCGCATCGGACTGGTCGGCGTGAACGGCGCGGGCAAGACGACGTTGTTTTCGCTCATTCTCGGGCAGGACTCTCCGGACGAAGGCTCCGTGTCGTTGCAACGCGGGGCAACCGTCGGGTTCCTGCCGCAGGAGAGCGCACCCGCCGGCGACGAGACCGTGCTCGACCTCGCCACCGCACGCACCCACGCTCCTGGTGAGATCGACCCCGAGGACCCGGACGCGGATTTTGCCGCGGAGATCGAGGCGCTCGAACGCGAGCCGAAGGCAAAGCGCATCCTGGCAGGGCTTGGATTTCGCGAAACGGATTTGGACAAACCGGCACGCACCTTCAGCGGCGGTTGGGTGATGCGCGCTCATCTCGCGCGATTGCTCGTGCTCGAACCGGACCTCCTGATGCTCGACGAACCGACGAACCATCTCGATCTCGAGGCATTGCGCTGGTTCCAGGAGTATTTGAAAAGCTACCCCGGCGCTTTCGTGGTCATTTCCCACGACCGCGAGTTTCTCAACACCCTCGCGAACACGATCATCGAGATCCGCAGCAAGCGCCTCTGGCGCTACACGGGCAATTACGACCAGTTTCTCGCGCAGCGCGAGGCCCAGCAGGAGCAGCAGCTCGCAGCCTACGAAAACCAGCAGCGCGAAATCGCGAAGCTCGAGCAGTTCATCAATCGCTTTCGCGCCAAGGCCAGCAAGGCCGCGCAGGCCCAGGAACGCATCAAGCAGCTCGCGCGCATGGAACGCATCGAGCCGCCGGAGGCGTTGCAGAAAACCGTGCGCTTCTCATTTCCGCAGCCCGAGCGCAGCGGCCAGCGGGTGATGACGCTCTCGGGAATTCACCAGGCCTACGGAGACCACTGGGTCTATCGCGGGCTCAACCTCGAGCTGGAGCGCGACCAGCGCATGGTGCTCGTCGGGCCAAACGGCGCCGGAAAATCCACCCTGCTGAAGATCCTTGCCGGAGTGATTCCATTTCAGGAGGGGCGTCGCGAACCCGGCCACAACGTCCGCATCGGCTACTACGCGCAGTATCGCGTGGACATGCTCGACACCTCGCGAACCGTGCTGGCGGAAGCGCAGGCCGGCGCTCGCAACGCGAACGAGGAGTTTGTGCGCACCGTGCTGGGCGCCTTCCTTTTTCGCGGCGACGACGTCTTCAAGAACGTCGGCGTGTTGAGCGGGGGCGAGAAAAGCCGGCTCGCGTTGGTGAAGCTCCTGCTCGATCCGCCGAACCTGTTGCTCATGGATGAGCCGACGACCCACCTCGACATCCCGAGCATCGACGCGCTCATCCATGCGTTGCAGCAATTTTCCGGCACGCTCGTCTTCGTGAGTCACGACGTCTATTTCATCCGCGCCATTGCGCAGCAGGTGCTGCATGTGCAGGCGGGTCAGACGACGTTCTACCCGGGCGACTACCAGTATTTCCTCGACAAGACCTCGGCGGAGTCCGAGCGCGACGCACTGGTGGCCGGCGAAAAGATGCCCTTCGCACCCGCCGAGGCCAGGCCGCAGCGCGAGCGCATCTTCAAGACGAAGGAGGAGAAACGCGCGGAGGCCGAGGCCCGCAATGCCCGCGCACGCGCACGCCGCGAAGCCCGCGCGCGGGTCGATCAGCTCGAGGCGGAAGTCGTCGCGCTGGAAACGCGGCAGAAGGAACTCACCGAGATTCTGGAGCGTCCGGAGACCTACGACGACCCTTCCGCGACCATGAATGCCAATCGCGAGCTGATGGGCATTGCCGAAGCGCTGGAGCGTGCCACCGCCGAATGGGAGCAGGCGGCGGAAGCCTTGTCGGCTCTCGTGGATTCAGAATGAATCTTTGAACCCGGCGCCACGCGAGCAAGAATCGGGTGTCGGACCTTCGCCACCCGCGTTTAGCCTTGCTCCCATGGACTCTCTCACGCTTTCAGCCCGCCATTATGCGCAGATTGAACGGGCCATCCTGTTTCTCGATGCGCGGTGGGACTCCCAGCCCAGCCTCGCGGAGGTCGCTGCTCATGTCGGACTGAGCGAGGCCCATTTCGACCGGCTGTTCACAAGATGGGCGGGAGTGTCGGCAATGCGCTTCCTCCGCTTCCTCACGAAGGAGCAGGTGAAAGCACGGCTTCGCTCTGGGATGAGCGTCCTCCACGCATCGCTCGACGCAGGACTCTCGGGTCCCGGGCGCCTGCACGATCTCATGGTGACCTGCGAAGCCGTTACGCCGGGCGAATATCGATCCGGTGGAACGGGAGTGGAGATTCGTTACGGATTCGCTCCCACCCCGTTTGGCGAAGCACTCATTGCCGCCACCCCGCGCGGAATCTGCTCGGTGCAGTTTGCAACCGACGCCGGCCCCGAACCGTTGATTGAGCGCCTGCGCCGCGAATGGCCTGCCGCCTCGCTTGTCGAAGATCGTCGCCGCGCGAAGCAACTTGCGGGGGAGATCTTCTCCGATTCACGCCCGTCTCTGCATCTTCGCGGCACGAACTTCCAGCTTCAGGTCTGGCAGGCCTTGCTCACCACGAAACCCGGCGACCTCGTGACTTATGGGGACCTCGCCGAATCAATCGGCGTGCCTTTCGCATGCCGGGCGGTCGGCACCGCAGTCGGCGCGAATCCGATTTCCATTCTCGTGCCGTGCCATCGCGTCATTCGCAAAACGGGCGCCTTTGGAAATTATCGCTGGGGAGCACCTCGCAAGATCGCACTCTGCGGATGGGAGGCGGCGCGAATCAACGAGGTGGTTGCGCGGACCGCACCCTCGCGTAGGCTGCAGCCTGCGTGAGTTTCGAACGACTGCTGGTCCCATTTTCGTCCCGGAATTACCGGCTGTATTTCAGTGGCCAGCTCATTTCCCTGCTCGGAACCTGGATCACGCAAACGGCCACGGTGTGGCTGGTTTATGAACTCACCCGCTCTCCCGCGTGGCTCGGTCTGGTCACGCTGTTGGGGCAGGCTCCCGCCGTGCTCCTCAGTCCGCTGGGCGGTGTGTGGGTGGATCGTCTCGATCGACTGAAACTGCTCACCGCGACGCAGGCATTCGCGATGATTCAGTCGCTTGCTCTCGCGGTCTTCACCCTCTCGGGGCACATAAACATCTGGATCCTCACCGTGCTCGCGATGGTCCAGGGCGTCATCACCGCCTTCGATCTCCCCACGCGCCAATCGCTCAATTTCCTGCTCGCCGAGAAGCGCGAACATCTCTCGGCGATCATTGGATTGAACTCCTCGATGTTCAACCTCGCACGACTCGTCGGGCCGGCACTCGGGGGATTCATCATCGCCGGAGTCGGCGCCGGATGGTGCTTCCTCATCGACGGCCTCAGCTACATCGCGGTGCTCGCGGCGATTCTGTCCATGCGCCTCGCGACGCCGAAGCCGGCGCCGCGCACCAACTCCGTGTGGAAGGAGATGCGCGAAGGCGCCCGTTACGCATGGAGCATTCTGCCCATTCGCGCGCTGATCCTGCTCACCGGGTCCGTCGGAATGTTCGGATGGTCGTTCACGGTCCTGATCCCGGCCTACGCGAGCCACGTTTTCGGCGGAGACGCACGCACACTCGGCTACCTCATGTCGAGTTCGGCGGTGGGCTCCATTCTCGCGGCGCTGTATCTCGCCGGGAGGTCCAGTCTGCGCGGTCTGGGCAGAACCATTGCCATCGGCGGCTGTCTGGGCGGGATCGGGTTGTTCATTTTCGCATTCTCCAGCTCGCTGTGGCTCGCCGTTCCCTGCCTCGTCTTCACGGGCATGGGCGCGATCCTCGTCTTTGCATCCAGCAACACGCTCGTTCAAAACCTCGTGGAGGAAGACAAACGCGGCCGGGTGATGAGCATCTACACCGTGGCCTTCATGGGCGGCATGCCAATCGGCGGCGTGCTCACCGGCGCGCTGGCCGATCGCATCGGCGTGACGGCAACAACCTGCCTCAACGCGACCGCCTGCATTGTCATCGTCACCGCCTTTTATCTCTGGCTTCCCCGACTGCGCGCCGAAGCGAGACCCATTCTCGAACGGGCGGGATTGATCCCGAAGGATCATTGATTTCCTCAATGTTCCCTATCTAACTATCAATTCAGGCACTTTCTTCCCTCGCGCTAGTCTCGGCGCGAGATGAAAACACACGAAATTCGAACCACGCCTCGCGAGGGCTGGTTCGAGGCGTCGGAACGGACACTTCTTTTTTATCGCATCTGGGAATCGCCGGTCGGTTGTGCGGACCGCGCGATCCTTCTGCTGCATCGCGGACATGAACACTCGGGTCGGCTCAACGAAGTTGCGAAGCACTTCGTGGCACGCGGGCACACCGTTTTCGCCTACGACGCACGCGGGCACGGTCGATCTCCGGGGCGCCGGGGAGAAGCTCGAAACGTTTCGGTTCTCGTGAGGGATCTCGATGCCTTCGTGCGTCACATCACCCGGAAACACGGCTACGCGCCGGAACAAATCTGCATCGTCGCCAACAGCATTGCCTCCGTGGTTGCCGCGACGTGGGTGCACGACTACGCACCGCGAATCCGCTGCATGGTGCTGCTTGCTCCGGCATTCGACATCCGGCTTTACGTGCCGTTTGCACGGCCTCTGATTCGCGCCGCACAGCTCGTTCACTCCAATTTGTTCATCAAGAGCTATGTGAGCCCGGGGCTTCTGACTCGCGATCCCGAGGAAATGGCAAAATACCGGCACGATCACCTGATCACGCGCGACATCGCCGCGCACCTGCTGCTCGAGTTCCACGCAACGGCGCGACGGATCGTCGACGACGCACCCGCCATTCATACGCCAACTCTGGTGCTGATCGCCGGAAAGGATTGCGTTGTGAACGAGGCGGCCCAGCAGCGCTTCCACGCCCGATTGGGAACGGACCAAAAGCGGCTCGTGAGATTCCCCACCATGCGCCACGCCCTGCTGCACGATCGCGGCCGCGACAACGTCCTGCACGTGATCGATCAGTTCCTGGATGAAATTTTGACTCGTCCCGACAAACGCCCCACCCACTTGCGTCGCGCCGACTCCGAAGGCCACACCTACGAGGAATTCGTGAATCTCAGTGGACCTGCGACGTTGGGACGGCGTGGAGTTTTCGCGATTCAGCGACTCGCCCTCTCCACGCTCGGACGGCTGAGCCGCGGGATTCAAATCGGCCTGCGTCACGGTTTCGATTCCGGCCGCTCGCTCGATTACGTCTACGCGAACAAGCCGCAGGGATTCACCGCGCTTGGCAGGGCCATCGACCGCGCCTACCTGAACGCGATCGGCTGGCGGGGCATCCGTCAGCGCCGTGAGCTGCTTAAACAGGCTCTTCGAGAGGCGATCCACTCGAAACACGGCCAATGCCATCTGGTCGACCTGGCGTCCGGCGGAGCCCGTTACGACATCGAGGTCCTGCGCGAGTTCCCCCGCTGCACCGCTCTTCTCCGCGATTGGTCGGAGATCAATGTCGCGGACGCACGCGCCGCGGCCACAGCAGCCGGACTTTCCGGGGTGCACTGCGAGCGGGGCGATGCGTTTGCGGAAGACGAAGTTGCCGCCCTCTCGCCAAAAGCGGACATCGTGGTCGTTTCCGGACTCTACGAGCTTTTTCCTGGCAACGAGGCGGTCATCCACTCACTGCGTGGCATTCACCAGTTGCTCAAGGACGACGGAATCCTCATCTACACCTGCCAGCCGAGGCATCCCCAATTGGAATTGATCGCTCGCGTGCTGCCCAACCGCGAGGGACGCCCATGGCTCATGCGCCGCCGCTCCCAGGCCGAGATGGACATTCTCGTGGAGGACGCCGGCCTCAGGAAGGAACAGACGCTCGCCGACGATCACGGGATTTTCACCGTCTCGATCGCGCGAAAGCGACGCGGAATCACCTGAAAGGCAACGGCTTGTCTCCCGGCCGTTGCGCCCGCTCTGAACGCCGCGGGCCTCTCTCGGTCCCACACGTGAACTTTCTCAAAATTTGAAGACCCAACCGCCCGGTTTGCGGCGAATTACAGAGGGAAAAGAGATAAAAAAACTTTGAACGAGCAACCGAGGCCTCTGTCAAAGATTAACAACGTTAAATAAAGGGACCGAGACTGGATTGAATAAAAATCATCCGTCGCACGTCCCAACCAAGGAGGAAGGTCGGAAGCGACCTCACATTAAATGGCGATTGAAGATACAGATACCGGTTTTCAGCTCTATTTGCGTGAAATCGCGCGGTTCCCGCTGTTGACCCCCGAAGAGGAGGTCAAGCTTGCGGCGAAGATCAAGCGAGGCAACGCAAATGCCCGAGCCCAGATGGTGCGCTCGAATCTGCGCCTCGTCGTGAAAATCGCGCGCGACTATCAGGGGCTGGGTCTCCCGCTCCTGGATCTGATCTCAGAGGGCAATATCGGCCTCATGAAGGCCGTGGAGCGCTTCGACCCCAAGAAGGGCGGAAAGCTCAGCACCTACGCCGCGTGGTGGATCAAACAGTCGATCAAGCGTGCGCTGGCGAACCAGAGCAAGACGATCCGCCTGCCCGTCCATCTCGTGGACAAGATTTCGAAGATCCGTCGCGTGGCGATTCAGATGAGCGAGGAACTTGGTCGTGAGCCGACCGACGACGAGCTGGCTGAGGAGATCGGCATGTCGGCCGCGAAGGTCTCACAACTGAAGACAGCCGCGATTCGTCCGGCTTCGCTCGACGCGCCGATCGGCGACGAGGATTCCACGGAGTTTGGGGAAATTGTTGGCGATGCCGAGGCTTCGGACCCGTTCGAGCTGCTTCGCGACAAGGATCTCCGCGACGAGGTCGGCGACCTGCTCGACGTCCTCGACGATCGCGAGCGCAAGATCATCAACTCTCGATTCGGGCTCGACGGCCAGAAGCCGAAGACGCTCGAAGAAGTGGGTGAGAAGTTTGGCGTCACGCGCGAGCGCATCCGGCAGTTGCAAAACATCGCGCTGCACAAGATGCGCAAGGCACTCAACAAGAAAGAGAAGCCTCGTCCCGAGGTCTTTGCCTGACGGATTTGGCTAGTTGGTGGGTTGGTAGTGAGGCCGGATGTCGGGGGGCATCCGGCCTTCCGCTTTTTCGGAAGCGTTAGATCGGGACGGGGCGACCCGGGTGCGGGATGATCACGTCGGTTTCCGGCAGCCTCGCGGAAAGCTCCCGCTCGAACCAGGCGACCGCCGGCGGGTCTCCGTGCACGAGCAGAATTTTCCGCGGCCGCAGCCGCACCGCATAGTCGAGCAGGGACTCGCGCGACGCGTGCGCACTGAAATTGAACTCCTCGATGTGGCACCGCAGCTCGACCGGTGGCAGCTCCGGATCAAGCTCCACGAGATCACCGGGCTTCGCGGCGCGGACCTTCCCGGCCGGACTCTCCGGATCGGAATATCCCACGAAGAACAGGCTTTGATTCGCGTCCGGCAAAATCTTGCGGACCCAGTAATTCGACAACGTGTGCTCGGTCATCATGCCGCTCGAGAGCGCAAAGATGCAGTTCCTGCGCGGCGAGAAGGTATGAACCTCGTTTCCGGAAAGGACGTAGGGCGCGACTTCGTTCAACAATTGGAGTTGCGGGCGGGTGCGGTCCGGTGAATGCGCGAAGGCATCGTAAGCCGTCGTGATTTTCGTGCTCAGCCCGCCGATGTAGATGGGAATCACGTCGCGACTGAGCCTGCGGCGCATTTCCCACAACATTGTGAGAATTTCTTGCGTCTTCCCGAGCGCAAACACGGGAATCGTCACGCTGCCTCCCCGCTCGAAGGCAGCGCGAATCGCCGTCTCAAGCCTCTCCTCTTCGTCAGCGCGCGTCCATTCGGGGCGTTGCGGCGAATCGCCGCGCGTTGCTTCCATCACGAGCACGTCAACACCCTCCGTGGGAAAATCCGCCGGCGCCATCAGCGTCTGCCGGTCGAAATTGACATCTCCCGTGTAGAAAACGCTCCGCCCTTCGCCACGAAGCATCACACCGACCGAGCCCAGAATGTGGCCCGCGTGGTAAAACTCGAGAGTGGGCTCGGTTCCATTGCCCTCCCCTTTGTCGCCTTCGAGCGTGAAGACCTTGCGAACGGGCACCGGCCGCCACATTTCGCGCGAAAACTCAACGCCGCGATGCGTGAAAAGCGGGTAGTCCATCACGCCCTCGTCCTCCCGCTGCCGCGTCATGACGTTCACGGAATTGTGGAGCATGATCTCGCCAATGCGCTGCGTGACATCGGTCATGAAAACCGGCGTGCCCTGCTGGTCGCGAGTCAGCACCGGCAGGGTCCCGATGTGGTCCTGATGCGCGTGCGTCACGACGATCGCGTCGAGCGGTCCACTGGAAACCAGCGAGTAGTCCGGCATGGCCGCATGCCCGCGCCGTTTCGGGTGCATCCCGCAATCGAGGACGATCCGCCGCCCATCGACTTCGATCAGATAGGAGTTCGCACCGATCTCGATCTCCCGATTCAGGCTGACAAACTCCATCGCGGCTACATAGTCGGGCCGGCGGGTTCATCAAATCAAAAGTTTCCAAACTTCCCCGCCTACGTCGCAGCGCTCGCGGGAGGAATCGGCTGATCGTTGTGGTCTTCGACCTGCCGCCTTCGATCCGCTCGGTTCCCGATGAAAAACAGAATCAAGGCCAGCAGGGGCATCAGCGGCACGACGGCCCACGACGCCACAAGCCGAAATTCCTGATAAATTCCCAGCGCAAGCAGCACCCACAAAAGGGACGCCGCGACGGCCCACAGCAGTCGCTCACCACGCGTTCCCGGCCACCACGGCAGCGACGCAACCACCAGCACCGCCACAACCGCCAGCCACGGCGGATTCACTCTTTCCGTGAGGCGATTGCACACGGCCGCGACTCCAATGCCGCCGCCACCTGGATCCCCCGTTACACACGCGGCCAGCACCTTTCCGCGAATCATTCCCTCCAGCGACAGGTCAATCTCCCCCTGCTCGCCGCGCTCGACGCGGAGCAATATATCCTCGAGTTCGACCGATGAAGTCAGCGCGCCGGCCAAAGGATTGGATTCCGTCGCGCCCTTTGCATCCACCGGACTGAGCCAGCCTCCCGCGTGTAGAAATCCAGGCGCCGATCCTTCGAGGGCACCGGGCGCCTCGTCACGCACCACGAGTGCCGATTGGAGCGTCACCGTCGGCACGATCCCCCGACCGAGTCGCGCGAGAAGCGTCACGCTCCCGGGACTCGAAACAAAAGCCCCCGCCGGCCACGAAACGGGCTCCAGCATTTCCACGCTGACCGCCGGTGCGATCGAATCGGTTGCCGAGACCCGCGGCAGCTTCGGGACGCCATCGATTCCGCAAAAGACGATCGGGACTTTCACCTCGCTGAGGCGCGATCGAAGGATCGACGCGGACGAATCCGGCTTGATCGGATTGAGAAAAACAATCATCCGCGGAGCGAATCGCTCGACGGCGCGGATCAACAGCACGGCATCGAGCGCGGGAATCGATTCACCATCCCCGGCGAATCGCACCTCAGTTACGGCAACGGATTCCCTTTCGAGAGTCTGGCCCGCCAGCCAGCGACGCATCTCGTTCCCCACCGGCCGGGCAAACGGCGTGGCCTCAAAGAAAATCGCTGCGATCCCAATCGCCGCAAAGCCCAGCGTCAGCACCCACCGTCTCACGCGCCCAGCAACTCCCGCGCGTGCGCCAGCGCCGCTTCTCCGCTCCGGCTCCCCAGCATTCTCGCGATCTCCTTTTCGCGCTCGGCCTTCTCGACCTCCGTGAGCCTCGAGGAAGTTCTTCCTCCCGATACGGATTTCTCCACGACAAAATGCGCCCCCGCAGAGGAGGCCACCTGCGGCAGGTGCGTGATGCAGAGCACCTGCCGGCATTCACCGATCTCTCGCATCTTTTGTCCGACAGCATGCGCCACTTCGCCCCCGACGTTTGCGTCGATTTCGTCGAAAACAAGCACCGGCACATCGTCCTGCGCCGCCAATGACGTCTTCAACGCGAGCATCACACGCGAAATCTCGCCGCTCGATGCGATCGCCCGCAAAGGCTTCGCAGGCTCGCCGGGATTCGGCGCGAACACAAATTCCACGGTCTCCAGTCCGTCGGGGCCGGATTCGCATGCAGTCAGCTCAATCTCGAATCCCGCCTTGAGGAACCCGAGATCCTTCAAATGCCGACGCACGGATGCCGCCAGTTTCGGTCCCGCTGCTTTTCTCGCCGCGCTGACTTTTGCGCCGAGGTTCAGGGTCTTCTCGCGCGCCGCGGCAATCTGCTCGTCCAATCCCTCGCGTCGCTCGACCTGTCTGCGCAACTCCGCAAGTCGGGTCTCCGCCTCTCGTCCGTAGTGAATGACCTCGGCCAGTGTCGTGCCGTATTTCCGCTTCAGGTTCTGAATCAAATCCAGCCGTTCCTCGATCGTCGCGAGCACCTGCGGGTCGGCGTCGATCCGCTCGCCATAGGACGAGACCATGTTCGAAAGCTCGTCCAGCTCCTCCGCCAGCGCGGCGTGCCGATCCACCAGCGCGGATTGGGATTCATCGAGCCGGGAAATCTCGCGAAGCAGGCGCGCGGCCTCCGCCATGCGGCTTTGGATGGAATCCTCATCGCCCGCGAGCAACTGGGCCGCCGACGCCGCAAGCTGTTTCAGCTTTTGCGCATTCGCAGCGACCTGGTGCTTCGCGACCAGCGTCTCCTCTTCATCCTCCTGCAGCGCGGCCTCGGCGATCTCCGCCGTCTGGTGCTCGAGAAGATCGATCTCCCGCTCGCGGGATCGCGCGGCATCGTCCGCCTCGTTTCGCTCGTTCTCCAACGCGAGCCATTCGGACCTCGCGCGACGATACTCATTCACCGTCTCCTCGATTCCCGCAAAGGCATCCAGCAGACGAATCTGCGCCTCCGTGGCGAAAAGCGACTGATGATCGTGCGAGCCGTGAAGATCGACGAGACAGTCACCGATCCGCTTGAGCAAGGCGAGCGTGCACGGCGAGCCATTCACAAACTGCCGCCCCGCTCCGGTCGCGGAAATGATTCGCTTCACGAGAAGCTGGCCATCCTCACACGGGTCCACGCCGGCCTCCTCGAGAATCCCGTGCACCGGCGATTTCCTATCCAGCACGAACGCCGCCTCGATGGCGCATTCCTTTTCTCCGGTGCGAATGGCCGACTTGTCGGCGCGATCACCGAGCAACAGCTGCAATCCCCCGATGAGAATGGATTTGCCCGCTCCGGTTTCGCCGGTGATCGCGACAAATCCGGCCGGCACGGTCCATTCCAGCAGATCGACGAGGGCGAAATTGCGGATACGGAGCGAGGCGAGCATTGCAGCAGCGAGTCGGAATATGACAGCTTCGCCCTCGAAATGAAAGCAGCGCCGGAATTCGAAGTCACCTTTCTCGGCACCGGCACCTCTCACGGGGTCCCCATGATCGGCTGCGAATGTGCCGTGTGCACTTCGGAAGACCCCCGCGACAATCGACTGCGCACCTCGATTCTCATTCGCACCCCGGCTGTGCGGATTGTGGTCGATACCTCGCCGGATTTTCGCACCCAGTGCCTGCGCGAGCGGATCAACGAGATCGACGCCGTCCTCTACACGCATTCGCACACCGATCACATCATGGGCTTCGACGATCTGCGTCGATTCTGCGAGCTCAACGGGGGCAATATTCCGATCTACGCCACGCCCCGCGTGATGGCCGACCTGCGCCGGGTCTTTCAATTTGCCTTCGACGGCAGCACGCAAGGCGGAAACTACATTCGCCCCGTCCCGCATGAAGTCACCGGCGCGTTCCAGATCGGCGACCTCGACATTGTGCCGGTGCAGCTTCCTCACGGTCGCTTCGACACCACCGGCTACATCTTTTCGCAGAATGGACGGAAACGCCTCGCTTATATGACCGACTGCAGCGCGGTCCCGGCCGAGGCGGAGGAGGCGGCGCGAGGTGCGGAATGGTTCATCGTGGACGGCCTTCGCCACCGCCCCCACCCCACGCACATGACCGTCGCGGGAGCCATGGAAGCTGGGCGCAGAATCGAAGCGCGCAAAATTTTCCTCACGCACATCTGCCACGACCTTCCTCACGAAGAAACCGAACGCACCCTTCCCGAGGACGTCCGTCTGGCGTTCGACGGTCTTCGCATCGCCGCATGAAAGCTCTTGCCACCGCATTGTTGCTCGTCCTCGGCGGCACTTCCGCCGTGCTTGCGGAGCCGTCGAATGAGGCCCGGGCGACCGTCGTCCTTTACAACCGCAACGATCCGGAATCCCGCGCACTGGCAAAGTTCTATGCAGAGAAGCGGGAAATTCCTTTCGATCAGGTCCTCGGGCTGAATTGCTCCAGCGACGAGGAGATCACCCGCGACCACTATCTCGTCCGCATCGAGGCGCCGCTTCGCGATGCATTCACCAAACGGGATTGGTGGAAGATTGAACGCGACGACAACGGCCGCCGTTTCGTCGCGTCTTCGAACAAGCGATTCGTCGCGATCATGCGCGGCGTGCCGATGAAAATTCGATCGGACGAAAAGGTCCGGTCCTCCGGAGTGCTGGGTGACATCAAGCCCGGAGCCCCGCTGGAAAAGCTCGTCCAGCAAAACGAAGCTTCCGTCGATTCAGAGCTGGCCGCGCTTTTCTCGCTGCTCGACGAGCCTCCGGCGTTCATTCCGAATCCCTATTTTCGCCGCTTCACCCGCATTTTCGAGACGCTCCCCTCGCAGACTCCGCTGCTGGTTTGCCGCCTCGACGGCCCCAGCGACGAGATCGTTCGCAAAATGATCACAAACGCGATCGAGACCGAGCGCACCGGGCTGTGGGGGTGGTCCTACATCGACGCACGCAGCATCAAATCGGCCGGCTACGTCGAAGGCGACAACTGGCTGTTTGCCGCCGCGAAGTCGATGCGCTCGCAGGGCCTGCCCGTCATCACGGACATCGATCCCGATGTGCTGCCCCGCGGCTTTCCGGTCACCGACGCCGCCGTTTACTACGGATGGTATACGAGTGAAGTCACCGGCGTCTTCGCGCAGCCGAAGTTCCGGTTTCTTCCCGGTGCGATCGCAATTCACCTCCACTCGTTCAGCGCACGCACCATTCGCGATCCCAACGTCGCCTGGGCCGCACCGCTGCTCGCGCGCGGGGCGACTGTCACCATGGGAAATGTCTACGAGCCCTATCTCGGTCTCACGGTGCATTTCGACGTGTTGCAGGACCGCCTGATGTCCGGCTTCACCCTGGGCGAAGCCGCCTACATGGCGCACCTCGGGCTCTCGTGGATGAACGTCATCATCGGCGACCCTCTTTATCGCCCCTATGCAAGCTGGTCGGATTTCAGCACGACCGACCGGCCGAGCATCTGGCAGGAATATCGCAGCATTGTGCTCAACGCGGGCGGTGATCCCATCAAGGCGGCCGACGACCTTCGCAAGCTGGCAGAGGAGCGAAAGAACTCGATGCCGCTCGAGGCGCTCGGCCAGGCGCAGCAGGCGGAGAAAAAGTTCAGCTCCGCGCTCACCAGTTATCGCGAAGCGGAGAAGATCGAAAAGAGCACGGCCATCCGGTTTCGCCTCGCTCTCGAGCAGATCGCCGTCCTCCGGCAAATGGGGGATCGTGACGCGGCCATGCGTCAATTGAGCCGGGCCCTTGAGGAATTTCGCAGCGAGGAGCAGCAAAGTGTGCTCGGCAAACTCGCGCTGAAACTGAACCCCGGAGGAGGCGGATCGTGACCTCCTACCGCTCGGCGTTTCTCGCGGGCGGGTCCACCATCGGCGAGGGCACGCGCTCGTTCGACGACATTTCCGAGCTCGAAATCCAGGCGCGCTGGCTGACTGGAGAGCTGGGCAACGAGTGGACGGATTCGAAAGGCCGGCACATCGTCATCGAGGACTTCGGACGATGGAATCGCGAACCTGGCCCGGACTTTGTCGATGCCCGTGTCCGGATTGACGGGAAACTCCTCCGCGGCCCGGTCGAGATCGATCTCGACCCGCGCGACTGGGAGCGGCACGGGCACGCGACCAATCCGGATTTTCGCGACACGATCCTGCACGTCTTCCTCCGGCAACCCTCTCAGGAATGCTTCACGCGCACCTGCGATCATCGTGACGTCTTCCAGCTTCACCTTCCCTCCCGTGCTCCCTCCGCCACGAAACCGCCTGCGTTTCTGATCACCGAGGATCCCGAACTGGCCGGTTCGATTCTCCGCGCCGCAGCGAAGCATCGTCTTGAAACGAAGGCGGCGGCGATCGAACGCCAGGTCGCATGGCGCGGCGAGGATGAAACATGGTTCGAGGCAATCGCCGCCGCACTTGGTTACAAGCACAACGCCCTGAATCTCCGCCTCCTCGCCCAACGCACGGGACTCGAGCTGGCAGCCAGCCCCGCTGGAGAAGCTGCGTTGCTCGGCCTTGCTGGCTTTCTCGAAGCGCCCGAGCCGGTGGTCGCCGACGCGGAAGCTCGAAAACACCTTCGCTCGCTCTGGCAGGCATGGTGGAAACGCCGGGCCGCCCATGCACGCCTCATTCTGCCAGCCAATGTCTGGAAGTTCGGCGGTAACCGCCCGATCAATCACCCCCATCGTCGCGTCGCCGCACTCGCGGTCGTCGCCGCCTCCTGGAGTCCAGTTCGCGATGCCCTTGCCACCGGATCGCGACGCGAGTTTCTCCATCGGCTCGCCGCTCTCGATCACCCGTTCTGGTCAATGCGCTACAATCTGAACGGCGCAAAGATGCCCAGGCCACAGGCCTTGATCGGCACGCAGCGGCGCCAGGACATTCTCCTGAATGTCTTCCACCCCGTCGCATTTTCCCGAGGCTTCCACCATGAAGCTGCCTGGCTTCGCGAGCCCGGTCCTGCTCCCGGTTCCGCACTGCGCGAGATCGCGGAGCGACTTTTTGGACGGGCGGCGGATTCCCCGAAGTTCCTCGCGTCCGCCGCGCACCAGCAGGGTCTGCTGCAAATCGACCGCGACCTGCGCGAGGCGGCGGATGTTCGCGCCGTGGTGAAGGCGCTGCGCGATCTCGGCTAGTTGCTCGACGACCCGCCTAGTTCGGTTTATCGATCATAAGCCCCATTCGCGAATGAACCTGCAGCAACTCTGCGATCTCACCGTCAACAACGGCGCCTCCGACCTCATCCTTCACGAAGGCTCCCCGGTGGCGCTTCGCATTGGGGGCGGCATGGCACGCGTCGACGCCAACGACGTCCCCCCGGAGGTCTTCGACGAGCTTTGGGCGGCCTGCCGCGCGCCGGAGTCGGCGCTCGATTTCGACTCCTCCTTCGTGGCGGACTCCGGCCATCGATTTCGCGTGAATCTCTTCCGAAACCTCGGCCGGCGCGGCGCGGTGCTTCGTCACATCCGCGCGACCATTCCCGAGCTCGAGTATCTGGGCGTTCCCGCGCAGGCACTGCGCGAGTGGCTTTCGAAGCAAAACGGAATCATTCTCGTAACCGGGCCGGCGGGCTCCGGAAAATCGACGACCCTCGCCGCATGTCTCGAGGAAATGAACGAGAGATATGCGCGGCACATCGTAACCATCGAGGATCCGATCGAGTTTGTTTTTCGCGACAACTGCAGCGTGTTCACCCAGCGTGAAGTCGGCATCGACACCTCGTCGTTCGCCGATGGGCTCCGCCAATCGCTCCGCCAGGCGCCCGACGTTCTCTTCATCGGCGAGGTCCGCGACACCGATTCCGCCGTCACCATGATTCACGCCTCCGAGACCGGCCACCTCGTGCTGGCGACCATTCACGGCTCCGATACCGGCGACGCGATCGAACGCATGTCGCAACTGCTGCCCGAAGCGGATCGCCGCATGCTCGGGCGCGTGTTTTCCGAGCAGTTGCTTGGCGTGCTGGCCCAGCGGCTCATCCCGAAGGCCGGAGGCGAAGGCGTCGCCCTGGCTTACGAGTTCTTTTCCAACGTCGGCGCCACCCGCAAATACATTGAGGAAGGCCGCTCCGACGAACTGCGCGATTTCATCGAACGCTCCGACGGTACCCATGCGCAAAGTTTGCTCCAAAGCGTCGCCGCCCTTTGCCGTCGCGGGGTCATCAGCGAATCCGCGGCCATTGCCGCCGTCGATCGCCCGGGCGAGCTCAGCCGCATCCTCCGCGGAATTTCCCACCTCACCCAACGCCGTTGATTCTCCATGCGCGACCTCATTTCGCTCCTCAGTGACGCCGTCGCCCTCAAAGCCTCGGATCTCCATCTCGTCGCGGACATGCCGCCGCTGGTCCGCATCAATGGCGAGATCGCCGGCATGGACACCGAGCCGTTGAAGCCCGACGAGATCCGCCGTCTGTTGCTCGACACGCTTACCGAAGCGCAACGCGCGCGTTTCGAAGACGAGTGGGAACTCGATTTCGCCCTGCAGGTCGAAAATCTCGGACGCTTCCGCGGCAATGCCCACTACAGCCGGGGGGCTGTCGAGGCGGCATTTCGCTACATCCCTCAGGAAATTCCCAGTCTCGCCGAGCTGGGGCATCGTCCGTCCATCGAGCGCGCATGCCAGCTCGAAAGCGGGCTGGTCCTTCTCACCGGCATCACCGGTTCGGGCAAGAGCACGACGATGGCGTCGATCGTGAAACGAATCAGCGAGACACGCTCGGCGATGATCATCACGGTCGAGGATCCGATCGAGTTCGTGTTTTCCAACGCCCGCAGCGTCATCAAACAACGGGAGGTCGGCAACGACACAAAGTCCTTCGCCGACGCGCTGCGTCACGTCCTGCGTCAGGACCCCGATGTCATTCTCGTCGGCGAAATGCGCGACCTGGAGACGATCCGCGCCGCGATCACCGCGGCCGAGACCGGTCACCTCGTGCTCGCAACGCTGCACACGATCGACGCCCCGAAGGCCATCGACCGCATCGTCGATGCCTTCCCCGGCGATCAGCAGCCGCAAATCATCGCGCAGATCGCAAACGCCCTCGAAATGGTCGTTTCGCAACGCCTGCTGCTTCGCGAGGACAAATCCGGACGCGTGCTTGCCACCGAAACGCTCGTTGCGAACAACGCAATCCGCGCCTGCATTCGCGACCGGCGCTACGAGCAGCTCGTGGGATTGATCGAGATCGGCGGACGCGAAGGCATGAACACCATCGACGACTCGCTCGCCGAGCTATACACGACGCACCAAATTTCGAAGGAGGAAGCGCTCGCGAACTGCCGCGATCACGCGCGCTTCGAGGCGATGACCCGCACGCCGCAGAAGCGCAAGGGACTGTTTGGCTGAGCGGTTCAGCGAGCCCGCCGAACACGCTCCTTCTTCTCCTCGCGCTCCTCCTCGAGCCGCTTTACCTCCGACGCCAGCTGCCGTCGAAGCTCCTCCTTCTCCGGCGGGTCGGCCGTTGCGATCTGCGATTCCAGAAAGACGCGCCGCTCTGCGATCTTCGCCTCGTAGAGATTGTCGATCTCGGCAATCTCGGCCTTCTGCGCGTCGGTCAACTTCACGGTCGGCTCCGTCGCTTCGAGCCGGCTCATGGCGATCTCGTATGCGGATTTCATGGGGAAATTATCTGAAACTCCCGATCGCGCAGCGATGCAAATCTTTCTCTCTTGTCGCCGGCCTCCACCCGGAAAATGGTGACGAAATGTCCATCCGGCTCATCAGCACCGATTTCGACGGCACCCTCGTGGGCCACCCGTCGGACGGCCGTTGCGTGCCGGAACTCGCCGCTGCCCTGCAGACGGCAAAGGACCTCGGTGTGCTGTGGGCGATCAATACCGGACGCTCCGTCGAACACACGCTGGAAGGCCTCGAAGAACTCCGCGCGCCGGTCCAGCCGGACTTTCTCCTCACGCACGAACGCGAACTTTACCATTTCGACGGAGGCCGCTGGGTGGCGTTCGGTGAATGGAACGAAGTGTGCCGCGCCCGGCACGCCGCGCTTTTCCACGAAACCGGCGAAATCCTCGAACAGGTGCGCTCCATCGTCGCGACCATGCCCGACGTTCGAATGATCAACGAGGATGGTCATCTCGCCGGATTGATCGGCTTCGACGAAGAGGCGATGGACCGGGTCACAGAGAAACTCGCAGCGCTCTCGCAAACCTATCCCGATTTCTCGTGGCAACGAAACACCATTTATCTGCGATTCTGCCACCGCGCTTATAACAAAGGCACCGTTTTGGGAGAGCTAAGTCGTTTGACTAAAATAGGGCCTGCAGAAATTTTGGCAGCGGGCGATCACTTTAACGACTTGTCCATGCTGGATGGCCGCTTTGCGAAACATCCCGCGTGCCCGGGAAACGCGATTAAGGAAGTAAAGGAAACGGTCGCTCGCGCCGGAGGATTTGTGTCACAACATCCTTGTGGAAAAGGAGTTGCAGAAGCAATTTCCCGCGGAATTTCGGCTGGAAACAAAACCGGCGGTCACGCCTTCACGCGACCGCCAGTCGGAAATGCTAATTTGGCGTAATCGTTTACTTCACGAGCGCGTAGCGCGCCTCGCCGACCTTCTTGACTTCCGGGAGCTTCTTGCCGGTCGTACTGAACCAGACATGCACGTTTTGATTCTTCACACCGAGCTTGCTGGAGATGTCCTTGACCGTTGCCCCCTCCGGGCCGGCACCTTCGAGAAGCTTCAGGATATCGTCCTTGAGCGCGCCACGCTTGCCACGGGGCTTTGCCGCCTTCGGCGCCGCAGCCTTTACTGGAGCGGCTTTGCGGGCGGGACGACCCGGCTTCCGGCCAGGGGTTTTTGCCGGACGACCCGGCTTCCGGCCACGGCGTTTCGCAGGCGCAGCCGCAGCGGGAGCGCCGCTGCCGATGGCGGCGATCCGGGCATCGAGCGCGTCGAGTTCCTTTTGAAGGGCCGCCTTTTTCTCCGAAAGCTTGAGAAGCTCGCGAAGGGTATTTGGATGTAGTTTGGTGAGGTCCATGAGCCGTTAACTAATGGATTAGCTTAGCCAGCGCAAATACGAATTTAACAAAGTTTTCCACTTTTCTTGAATTCTAATCGTTTGAACGTTGGGGCCTGGATGCTCCGAATCGGCGAGGGAACCCCCGAGGATCTCCCGCCGGCGGAGCGCCTTGCCACGGTGGCCATCGAGAATCCGGTCCTTCGCCGCAGACATCTTTTCACACGCTTCGCATTGCGTCGCGTGCTCTCGGGGATTCTCGGGGTTCGGCCCGCGGCAATCCGGATTTCCCGATCGGAGTTTGGAAAGCCTTTCGTTGAGGGAGCGGACGCGCTGCATTTTTCGCTCTCACATTCCGCGGACTGGCTTGCGATCGTCGTCGGAAATGTGCCGGTCGGCATCGATGTCGAGACGCGAATGCCCCGCAATCCCCTCGCGCTTGCGCAACGCTTTTATTCACATGCCGACTTCCGGCGCCTCGAATCGCTGCCGCCGCACGAGCATGCCTCCGCCTTCTTGCGCCAGTGGGTCGCGAAGGAGGCCGCGCTGAAAGCAAAGGGATGCGGAATTGCCGGCGCGCTCTCCGAAACGGAATGCAAATATCACGACGGGAAAATCACCGAGGTGCGTTGCCGAGACGGGCACTTTGCCATCCACGAATTTGATTTTGCCGGCGGATTGCCCGGCGCGATTTCCAGCGCGGGGAATCACCGCCTTGAAATTGAATGGCGCGACACGCTCGAGGCGCAGCGGTGAATCACGCGGAAAAACTCTCGCCGCACGAGCAGTGCGCGACGGCGTTCGGATTCCGGACCTTGAACCCTCCCTTTTGCAGATCCTCGCTGAAGTCGAGCTCCGAGCCGCTCACGAACAGCGCGCTCTTCGGATCCACGACGATCCGCACGTCGCGCGACTCCACCATGATGTCCCGGTTCGCCGGACCGTCGACGAGATCCATCTTGTATTGCAGTCCGGAGCAGCCGCCGCCGATCACCGCGACGCGCAGAGCGCCATTCGCCCGCCCCTGCCGCTCGAGCAAAGCGCGCAGCTTGCGGCTCGCCGCTTCACTCACCCGGATGAGCTTTTCATTGCCCATGCGGTATTGGATGGTTCCCTCTTCAGACATCGTTTCTTAGCTATCGCTGATTGAGCCGGACCGCGCAAGGGGCGCGAAATTATCCTGCGCGGCCGCCCAATCGCGGATATAGAAAAGACAAATGCGAATCGTGATTGCCGCCACCGGTGCCAGCGGCGCCATCTACCTCCAGCGACTCATCGACGCGATCGCCGCCGACGGGCCTCACGAGATGCACCTCGTAGCGAGCGGCTACGGGCAGCAGGTGATCCACGAGGAACTGGGCGAGCTGCGCGTGCCCGATTCCCTCATCCAGCATTCCGATCGCTCGATGAATGCGCCGTTCGCCTCCGGCTCGGCCCTTTTCGACGCAATGCTCATTGTGCCGTGCTCGATGGGCACGCTCGGCCGCATCGCCGCCGGCACCAGTGATTCGCTGATCCTGCGCGCGGCCGATGTTTTTCTCAAGGAATCGCGGCCGCTCATTCTCGTGCCGCGCGAGACGCCTTGGAACCTCATTCATGCTCGCAACGTCGTGCGCGTAATGGAGGCCGGCGCGCGCGTGCTGCCCGCGATGCCCTCGTTCTACAGCAAACCCGGAACGATCGAGGAACTGGTCGACACCGTCGTCTGGCGCATTCTCGACCAGATCGGCATTCGCTCGCCAAATGCCTGCCGCTGGCGGGAGTCTTAGCGAAGAGCGGTCATCCATCGTGGACACCTCGATGCGTCTTTGCTAAGGGTGCAACGCGTTTAGGCCCGAACCAGGCGCCGCACTTACATTCATGGAAATTCCCCCTTCGATCGAGCTCGATGGACGACAGCTCATGCGCATTCTTAATGAGCCGGGATTCTTTCGAATGCTCTTCGATGCGCTGCCGATGCAGGTCGTCGTCAAAAGCACCCGGCCGGAAAGCTTTGGCGAGTTTTTGCTTTGGAATCGCGTCGCCGAGGAGTGGCTCGGTTTCAAGGCCGCGGACGTCATCGGCAAAAGCGATTACGATCTCTTCCCGAAGGATTGCGCGGACTTTTTTCTCGAAATGGATCGCGCCGTCGTCGCCTCGCGACAAACACTGGAGATCCCCGAGGAACGCATTTTAAGTCACACGCGTGGTGAGCGGTATCTCCACACGATAAAGACGCCGATTTTCGACGACCAGGGCGAGCCTCTCGCGCTGCTGGTGGTATCGGCTGACATCACGGAGAAGAAAAGGGCAATCACCAATCTCGACAAGGCCCTGCTCGAAATGCGCAACGAGCGGAATTTGTTTCGCGCCCTCCTCGACAACCTGCCTGTCTGTGCGTTCGCGAAAAGCGCCCGGCCCGAAAGCTTCGGCAAATACATTTTGTGGAATCGCGCCGCCGCAGAGCTCCACGGAAAATCCGCCGATGAAGTGCTCGGGCAAACCTCGGAAGACGTTTACCCTTCGAGCCTCGCGAAAGCCGCCATCTCGCAGGACGAGCAGGTGCTCGAGACTCGCAAGCCGCTCGACGTTCCCCTGCAAGCCGTCGAATCAAAACAGCACGGCACCCGCTGGATGCACATAACGAAGGCGCCGGTTTTCGACGACCGCGGCGAACTGGTGGCGATCATCGGAATCTCGGAAGACATCACCGAGCGCATGAGTTCCGAGGCCGAGCGGGCGCGCACGACGGAGGTGCTGCGACATCTCACGAGCCGCGTGCCGGGAGCCATCTATCAATTTCGCATGGGTGCGGACGGAAGCTGCGGATTCACCTACGTCAGCGAGCGCATCGAGGAAATTTACGGCATTCCGCGTGAGGAATTCCTGCGCGATGTAACGGCATCATGGCACAGCGTTGTGCCGGAGGATGCTCCGCTCGTTCAGGAGGCTCTCCATGCGGCCCAGGAATCCGGACGCTCCTTCCAGTGCGAGTTTCGAATCCGCCATCGCGATGGCAGCATTCGCTGGGTGCATTCCAGCGCGTCTCCACACAAGGAAGCCGGCGCGCTCTACTGGAACGGGTTCATCATGGACGTCACCGAACGCAAGGAGTCCGAGGCGGCGCTCCGCGAACGGGACGAACGCTGGGAGCTTGCACTCGCGGGCACGGAAGCCGGCGTTTGGGACTGGAACATCCGCACCGGCGAGCTGTTCTACTCCGAGCGTTGGAAACAGCTGTTTGGCTACGAGAGTTCGGAACTGCCCGCGACGCCGCAGGCGCTTCTCGAACTCATACATCCCGACGATCGGGAAGAGGTGCGGCGCGGCATGCTGCGGCACCTGCGAGGACGGACGGAAATCTTCCGTTCCGAGTATCGCATGCTCACGACCAGCGGGAACTACGTCTGGATTCTCGCCCATGCGAAGGCGCATTTCGGCAAACGCGGCGAGCCCAGGCGGCTGATCGGCACGCTCATCGACATCACGGCGCGAAAGCAGGCGGAGCAGTTGCTGCAGATCGCGAAGGAGGCCGCCGAGGAGGCCAACCGCGCGAAGGGCAACTTCCTCGCGATGATGAGCCACGAGATCCGCACGCCGCTCAATGGCGTGCTCGGCTTTGCCGAGTTGCTGGCGGAAACCCAGCTCGACGAGGCGCAGAGCGAGCACGTGCGAACGATTCGGGAAAGCGGCGCGAGCCTGCTGCGCGTGCTCAACGACATCCTCGACTACTCGAAAATCGAGTCCGGAAAACTTTCCATCGAGAAGGAGGAGGTCGATCTGCGGGAGCTCGTCCGCTCCGCCGTGGAAACCTTCCGGGTGCTCGCGCAGGAAAAAAACATCAGTCTCACGTGGACCGTTGCCGACGACGTGCCAAACGTTGTCACCAGCGACAACCTGCGGCTTCATCAGATCCTCACCAACCTCGTGAGCAACGCCGTGAAGTTCACCCAGAAGGGCGGGGTTCACGTCTCGCTGGATCTCCGCGCCATGCAGGCTCGCGGCGCCGCGCTGCGATTCACCATCTCGGATACCGGCATCGGAATTGCCGAGGAGCATCTGCCCGACCTGTTCAATCCGTTCCAGCAGGTCGATGTCTCAATGGCGCGACGCTTCGGCGGCACGGGGCTTGGCCTCACCATCGTGCACCGCCTGGTGAGCATGTTGCACGGGAACATCGAGGTGAAGAGCAAGGTCGGCGAAGGCACGACGTTCATCGTCGAGGTGATGCTGCCGATCGCGGCAGGCCCGGGCGATACGCAGCGACTGCCTTCGACGCGGGTGGCGAAATCATCCGGACCTGCCGATCTCGCGATTCTCCTCGTGGAAGACAACGTGGTGAATCGCCGTCTCGCGCGATTGATGCTTGAGCGGCTCGGTCATCAGCCCGACGAAGCGGAGGATGGCGCCGCCGCGGTCACGGCCGCCGCGCGACGCCGCTACGACTTGATCCTGATGGACATTCAAATGCCGGGAATGGACGGCTACCAGGCGGCAACGCAGATTCTCGCAAATTGCAACGGACACCCGCCGTGCATCGTCGCGCTCACGGCGCATGCGATGCCGAGCGATCGGGAGCGATCCGCGGCCCACGGCATGGCCTATCACATCACGAAGCCGATTCGCACCAACGAGCTTCGGGACGTCATCGCGCAGTGCATGCAGCGCCGGCACGAAACGAAAGTGTGCAACCCGCCGGGGAGCGATAAAATGCCGCAGTGATGGCATTGCGTCCCCTGCATTGGCTGTTCCTCGCGTGCATCCCGGCGGCGATGGCTGCCGCTCCCGTCGACGTGCAGTTCACAAAGCAAAGCGACTGGGGCAGTGGATTCGTCGGAGAATTCGCGCTCACGAATACCGGAAGCGACGACGTGAAAGACTGGCGGTTGCGCTTTCGAATGCCGCAGCAAATCCAGGGGCTCTGGGGCGCGAAGATTCTCCAGCACGCCGGCGAAACCTATCTCCTCGAACCGGAGGACTGGTCCCGCCAGATCCGCCCTGGCCAGCGGGTCGTCTTCGGATTTCAGGCCGAGCCGGGAAACTCGGAGGGCCCGCAGGACATTGTCTTCCAGCCGCTCATTGCGGGAGACGCCCCTGCCGACACCACGGCCCTGGTGGAAGGCAACGTCGAGCAACGCCCCATCTACGGCGGCGCGACCGACATCGATGCAAAGGCCGGCAGTGCCGAAGTGCGCTTCCGCGTCCTTTCGGACTGGGGCTCGGGCTTCCAGGCCCAGGTGACAATCCGCAACACCGGCTCCGAGCCGATCCCGAACTGGTCGCTCGAGTTTGCGCTGCCCCGCCGCATCACCGGGATGTGGAACGCGCGCATTACGGGCATCACCGGCAACGGTTATATCATCAGCGCGGCCGACTATAACCGCGTGATTCCATCGGGCGGCGAGCTTGTCTTCGGGTTCCTTGGCGCACCGGGCGGCGTCGTGGGCGGCCCGAAAGACATTGCGTTCAACGAAATGAGTGCCGACGAAACCACCCCGCACGTTCCGCAGATCATCACACCCGTCGTTCCCGGTCCCACGCCAGCACCAAAGCCGACGCCGCTTCCCGAAGTGCCGAAGACGTTCAACTACGCCGAAGCTCTGCAGAAATCGCTTTTCTTCTACGAAGCGCAACGCTCGGGCCGGCTCCCGGCCGATTCGCGCGTGGCATGGCGCGGCGACTCCGCACTCGAAGACGGCGCGGATGTCGGCCTGGACCTCACCGGCGGATATTACGACGCGGGCGACGGCGTGAAATTCGCACTCCCAATGGCGGGAGCCATGACGCTGCTCGCATGGGGAGGCATCGAGTTTCGCAAGGGTTACGAGGAAAGCGCGCAATGGAATTACCTGCTCGACGCCGTGCGGTGGGGCGACGACTGGCTGATGAAGGCACACCCCGAGCCGAACGTCTTTTACGGCCAGGTCGGTCGCGGAGATCTCGACCACGCCTTCTGGGGCCCTCCGGAGCTGATGAAAATGCCGCGCCCGGCGTTCAAGATCGACGCACAGAATCCCGGCTCCGATCTTGCCGGCGAAGCGGCGGCAGCACTGGCGGCGGCGGCGATTCTCTTTCGCGATGTTGACCCGGACTATTCCGCAAAATGCCTCGAACATGCGAAGCAGCTGTTCGATTTCGCGGACACGTATCGCGGCACCTACAACGACGCGATCCCCGACTCGCGCGCCTATTACACATCGTTCAGCGGTTACGAGGATGAGCTGGCATGGGCTGCCGCATGGCTCGCATGGGCGACGGGCGAAAAGCGTTACCTCGAGCAATCAGAGAAGATCTACGCGGAATCCCTGCGCGGCGGCGAATGGCGCTGGACGCACAGCTGGGACGACAAGAAATACGGCACGGCTGTCCTGCTCGCGCAATTGACCGGAAAATCGGAATACATCGCCGACGTCACGAAGTGGCTGAACTACTGGACGGTCGGCGACGAAGGAAAACGAATCGCCACGACACCCGGGGGCCTCGCGTGGCTGGATCAATGGGGCTCGCTCCGTTACTCCGCAAACACGGCGTTTCTCGCGCTCGTCTTCTCGAAGAACCCCAAGGTTCGCGACGCGCAGCGCTATCGCGATTTCGCGTTGCGCCAGATTCGCTACATGCTCGGCGACAACCCCCGCCGCAGCAGCTACGTGGTCGGGTTCGGGGTCAATCCGCCGCGCAACCCGCACCACCGCGCCGCGCACGGATCGACCACGAACAACATCAACGATCCCGTGGAGAACCGTCACATCCTTTACGGGGCGCTCGTCGGCGGACCCTCCGCGCCGGACGACAACGCCTACGTCGACGATCGCACGAACTACATCTCCAACGAAGTCGCGCTCGATTACAACGCGGCTTTCACCGGCGCGCTGGCGGCGCTCGTCGAAGAGCACGGCGGCACGCCGCTTGCGGATTTTCCACCTCGCGAGCCGGCCCCCGTTGCGCAATAAAGCGCCATGGCGAAAAATGTCCTCGGCGGCGAGCTCGAGTGTTGCTGCATGAACCCCGTCACGGGGTTTTATCGCGACGGCTATTGCCACACCGGCCCCGGCGATCACGGCCTGCACACGGTCTGCGCGGAGATGACCGAGGAATTCCTGCGCTACTCCTACGAGCGGGGAAACGACCTCGTGACGCCACGCGAGGAATCGGATTTTCCCGGCCTGCAGCCGGGCGACCGCTGGTGCCTCTGCGTGTCGCGATGGGTGGAGGCACTCGAAGACGGCGTCGCGCCGCCGATCATTCTCTCAGCGACTCACGCATCGGTGCTCGAGTTTGTGACGCTCGAGGACCTCATGGCGCATGCCGCCGACGATTGATTGCCCGTTGCAAATGCCATCCGATCGGACGATCCGTCCCGCATGAAAGACGAGGCGCAGCCGCTGGAGTTCGAGGTTCTCCCGCCGGGGAGCACCCGCGACGACATGCACCTCTCGCGGATCATCGCGTGGATTCTCGATGACCTCATCCCGATACCCGGCACGAAATATCGCATCGGCCTCGACCCGCTCATCGGCTTGTTTCCCGGCCTCGGCGACAGCTCCACAGCGGTCTTTTCCTCGCTGATTCTCATCCACGCACTCCGGGCGGGCCTGCCACGCATCGTCCTTGTGCGCATGGCACTCAACATTCTCCTCAACTCGCTCGTCGGCGCGATCCCCGTGGCCGGCGACGTGTTTTCCGCATGGTTCAAGTCGAACCAGCGAAACTATGCGCTCCTGCGGAAACATGCCGGCGCGGCCCGAAATTCCACGCGCACCGACTGGATCTTTGTAAGCCTGATCATCGGCGCCGTCCTGCTCGTGGCCATTGGCATGTCGCTGCTCGTCGGACTGGTCGTTTACAAGCTCTTCTCTGCCCTGCTCGCGGCCTGAGCTTCCTTGCCCGGCACGGGAGCCGGGATAAGATGCCTCATCATGAGTTCATCCGCTCCCCGCAGCCGGTTTTTCGAGTCGGTCAGCATTTACTTCGATCGCGCCGCCGATCTCATGAATTTCCCTCCCGGTCTGCTCAGCCAGGTGAAGGCGTGCAACAGCGTCTACCGGATGAAGTTTCCCGTGAAGGACGATGACGGCGAAATCGTCGTGATCGAGGCCTATCGCGCGCAGCACAGCCAGCACCGCCTCCCGTGCAAAGGCGGCATCCGATACGACCTCAGCGTCACGCAGGACGAGGTCATCGCGCTCGCCTCGCTCATGACCTACAAGTGCGCCATCGTCGGGCTGCCATTCGGCGGCGCGAAGGGCGGTGTTTGTTTCGATCCGCGCAGTTGCTCGCCCGGCTTCCGTGAGCGGGTCACCCGCCGCTACACCGCGGAGCTGGTGAAGAAGAATTTCATCGGACCATCGATCGACGTCCCCGCGCCGGATTACGGCACCGGTGAACAGGAGATGGCGTGGATCGCGGACACCTATCGCGCGATTAACTTCCACAGCTCCGATCCGTTCGCGTGCGTCACCGGCAAACCGATCGGCATGCATGGCATTCCCGGCCGTCGCGAAGCCACGGGGCTCGGCGTGTATCTGGGAATCAAGGAATGCGTGTCGCGTCGTTACGACATGGACGAACTCGGCCTCACGCCCGGCGTGGAAGGAAAGACAGTCATCATCCAGGGATTGGGCAACGTCGGCTCACATGCCGCTCATTTTCTGGAGAAGGCCGGCGCCCGCATTGTCGGCATCGGCGAGCGGGGAGGCGCCATCTACGACACGGCGGGCATCGATGTCAGCAAGGCGATCAAGCATTTCCGCGAGCACGGTTCGCTCGCGGAATTCGGCTCCGGCACGTGGATCGAGAACCCCGCAGCCGTGCTTGAGATGCCGTGCGACATTCTCGTCCCCGCGGCGCTGGAAAATCAGATCGTTGCCGACAACGCACCACGCATCCAGGCGCGCATCATCGCCGAAGCGGCAAACGGCCCCGTGGATTTCGAAGCCGAGGAAATCCTTCGCCAGCGCGGCATCCTCATCATCCCCGACATCTATCTCAACGCCGGCGGAGTCACCGTCTCGTATTTCGAGTGGTTGAAGAACCTCTCGCACGTGAGCTTCGACCGCATGAACTCGCGTTACACCGAGATGTCGAAGACGAAACTCGTCGACGCGATCGAGACACTCACCGGCCGGAAACTCGATGCGGACCAGCGCGCCGCCGCCACCGCGGGACCCCGCGAAATCGACTTCGTCCACACCGCGCTCGCCGAAACGATGGCACTCGCCTACCATCACATTCACGAGGCCTGGCGCACGCAGGACCTGCCGGACCTCCGCACCGCCGCTTACTACGTCGCCATCGATCGTGTGTGCCGCAGCTACCTGTCCGCCGGCATCTTCCCCTGAGCGAATTGACAAAGGAGCGCACGAATGCTCCCTTAAGCCCCGTGAAGAACGTCTCCACGCTTCGACTCATCGACCTCGGCCACGCCGCCATTCTTCCGGCGGTCCCCGTCCTGGTCGTCCTGCACGGCGCGGAATAGAACCCGATTTCTTCCGTCGCCGACTCTCCACCGGCGACGATTGCTTCCTCCGCAGTAGCCGTCGGTTCCGAACCTCACCGCGGCCATGTTTACTGCCATTCTCAACGAAAATCGAAAAACGCTCGCGCTCGCGTCGCCGATCATCGCCGGCCACGTCGGGCAGATGCTCATGAACTGGGCGGATACCGTGATGCTCGGTCGCGTCAGCGTCACCGCGCTCGCAGCATGCGCCTTCGCGAACATCCTGCTCTCCGTCGCTATGATCTTCGGCTTTGGCGTGATGTCGGCCGTCACCGTGCTGGCCTCGCGGGCGTTCGGCGCCGGACGTGGAACGGAAAAGGTTTACCGCTCGGGGCTCGTCCTCGGCGTGGGTCTCGGCACCATTCTTTCCGCGATCGTCATTTCGCTCCTCGCCGTGATCGACTGGTTCGGGCAGCCGGCGGAGGTCAACACCGTTGTCGGCGACTACCTCATCCTGACCGCACTCTCGATCATCCCGGTCATGATGGCTACGGCTTCAAAAGGATTCTCCGAGTCGCTCTCGAAACCATGGCCCCCCTTCTGGATCGTGCTCGGCGGCGTGCTGCTGAACGTCCTGCTCAACTGGCTTCTCATCTTCGGGTCGCTCGGGTTTCCCAAAATGGGCCTCGCCGGCGCCGCGCTCGCCACGCTGCTTGCGCGCATCGCCACGCTGATCGCCATGCTGCTCTATGTCGGTCGCGCGAAATACTTCCAGCCGTTCCTTCAGCGCATTGCCGCGGAGCGAAGTTTGAAACGGGAGATCGGCGATCTGCTCCGCATCGGCCTTCCGGCCGGGGGACAGTATCTTGCCGAAGTCAGCGCATTTGCCGCGGCGACGATGATGATGGGCTGGATCAGCGTGGACGCGCTCGCCGCGCACCAGATCGCGCTCACCTGCGCCGCGACGACATTCATGGTCTCCCTCGGCATCGGCATGGCGCTCACGGTGCGGATCGGCCAGGTCGTCGGAGCCCGCGCCTTCGAACGCGTGCGACCAATCGCCTTTGGCGGGTTTGCGATGTGCGTGGCCTTCATGTCCGGCTCCGCGATCGTTTTTCTCACCTTTGCGCGGCCAATCGCGAGCCTGTTCACGGAAGACCCCGCGCTCCTGCATCTCGCGGCGAGCCTTCTCGTCATCGCAGGATTCTTCCAGCTCGTTGACGGCACGCAGGTCGTTGCCATGAATGCCCTCCGCGGCCTTGGTGACGTGAATGTCCCGATGGCGCTCGCGATGTTCTCCTACTGGCTCATCGAGCTCCCCGCCTGTTATCTCCTCGCATTTCCCGCCGGTTTCGGTCCGAAAGGCATCTGGAGCGGACTTGCGCTCGGGCTTTTCACGGCGAGCGTTGTGCTTTCATGGCGGTTTCTTTGGAAATCCTCGTCAGCCCGACTCGAGGCATCCTATCGTCTGCGGCATGCCTGACCTCGAGCCATTCCGCGTGCTGCTTTGTCAGCTTGGCGATGCGATTCGCGACGCCGTGATCGCGGGGCGCGGCGGGCAATCCGTGGAACAGCTTTCCGCCGTGGCGGCGGAATCCGCAGCCGACACGATCTACGCGATCGACAAGCTCAGCGAGGACGCGATCCTCGCGTGGTTCGCGCAACACTGGCCCGCGGACGAGCCGGTCGAGCTGATTTTCGAAGGCATCGACGAAGACCACCCTCCGTGCTTTCCGCAGGGCACCGCGGCCATCGACACGAAATGGAAGTGCATCCTCGATCCGATTGATGGCACGCGCGGGATCATGACCGACAAACGCCCCGCCTGGGCGCTCGCAGGCCTCGCCCCGCAACTTGGCGAGGCCACGATGCTCTCGGATATCGTCGTTGCGGCGATGACGGAAATCCCGCTCACCAAGCAATGGCGCGCCGATCAAATCAGCGCCGTCAAGGGATCCGGGGTGGTCGCCGAAGCCGTGAACGTCCTCGACGGTTCGCGCACTCCGCTCGAGCTTCGCCCGTCCGGGGCGACCGATTTCCGCCACGGCTTCGCATCGCTGGCAAAATTCTTTCCGGAGGGCCGCACGCTCCACGCGCAGATCGAGGAGCAGGTTTGGGACGAACTCGTGGGGCTCGGCAGCACGAGATCCCCCTCCATTTTCGACGACCAATACATCTCGACCGGCGGCCAGTTTTACGAGCTGCTTGCGGGGCACGACCGGTTCATCGGCGACATCCGGCCGCTCATCTACGCCGCGCTCGATCTCGATTCGTCGCTGGTCTGCCATCCCTACGATGTCGCCGCGGCGCTGGTGCTCTCCGAAGCCGGCATCATCTACGAATCGCCTTATGGCGGGTTTCCCGACGCGCCACTCGACACCACGTCGCCCGTCTCCTGGCTTGCATTCGCCAACCCCACCCTTGCCGACACCCTTCGCCCAGTTCTTCACAGGGCACTCGGCACGATGCTCTCATGAACCGCGAGAAATTTCTGGCCCTCATCGGTTCGCTCATCGCCCGCGCGCTTTTCGCGACGCTGCGATTTCGCATCAAGGACCAGTCCGGCTTCATCAAGCAATCACCAGACTTCCCGGTCATCTTCACCTTCTGGCACAACCGCATCCTCGCGATCACGATCGCACACATGCGCTACTACCATCACAAGACGCGCAAGGGCGTCTCGGTGCTCACCAGCCCGAGCCGCGACGGCGAAATTCTCGCCCAGCTCATGGCACGCTTCAACATGGGCGCCATTCGCGGCTCCAGCTCGCGCCGCGGCTCACGCGCCTTGCGGGAATGCGCGGACCATTTGAACTCCGGCGCCGACCTTGCCGTCACTCCCGACGGGCCGAAGGGCCCAAAATACCATCTCGGCCCGGGATTGATCCTGCTTTCCCAGACCACCGGCGCCCGCATCCTGCCCATGCACGTGAAGTTCTCCCGCGCCCTCGAGCTGAAAAGCTGGGACGGCTTTCGCATCCCATTGCCCTTTTCGCGGGTGGACGTCACCATCGGACCCTACGAAACGATTCCGCCCACGCCCACCGAGGAGGCATTCGAGGCGGAGCGCCAACGCATCGAAACCCTGCTCCGAAATGAAGCTGATTAGCGGCACTGAAATCGCGAAGAAAGTCCACGAAGAAACCGTCGCCCGCATCGCGGCGTTGAAAGCGCGCGGCGTCACGCCCGGTCTCGCCGTCGTGCTCGTTGGCGAAGACCCCGCATCCATGGCCTACGTGCGGTCGAAGGACAAACGCGCGGCCGAACTCGGCATTTACTCGCGAAAGCACGAGCTGCCCGCATCGACGACCCAGGACGAATTGCTGGCCCTTGTCGAGGAACTCAATGCCGACCCGGCCATTCACGGCATCCTCGTTCAGTCGCCGCCTCCACCGCACATCGACGAGGCCGCGATCGTGCGGGCCATCGACCCGAACAAGGATGTCGACGGGTTTCACCCGATCAACGTCGCCAAGCTCGCGCTCGACGATCCGACCGGCTTTGTTCCCTGCACACCGCAGGGCTGCCAGCGCCTGCTCCTCGAGGCCGGCGTCGAAACTTCCGGCGCCCGTGCGGTCGTGCTCGGCCGCAGCATGATCGTCGGAAAACCCATGGCGCTTCTTCTCATGGCCAAGGGCAGGGGCGGCGACGCCACCGTCACCGTCGCCCACTCGCGCACACGGGACATTGCCGCCATCACGCGCGAGGCGGATATTCTCATCGCGGCCATTGGACGCCCCGGCTTTGTAACAGCCGACATGGTGCGCGAAGGCGCTGTCGTGATCGATGTCGGCATCAACCGCGTCGAGGATCCCGGCTCGAAGAAAGGCTATCGCATCGTCGGCGACGTCGATTTTGACAGCGTTGCCCCGAAATGCTCCGCGATCACTCCGGTGCCGGGCGGCGTGGGACCCATGACCATCGCTCTTCTCATGGCAAACACCGTCACCGCAGCCGAGCGGCTTCATCCAGCCGGCTGAGCACGAAACCCGCTGCGTCGTTGGTCATGCATCATCCGTTCCGTCTGCTTGCCGCGCTGCTCCTCGGCATTTCCAGCCTGCTCCCCACCGGCTGCGACAACGCGAAGCCGCCTGCGCCGGAAGCTGCAGCCGCCACGCCGACTCCGAGCCCTGCCCTTGAGGACGAGGAGCCGGAGCTCGCGGAAGACGATACGCCGGAGGCAAAGCCCGTCGATACCGGCGAGCCGCCGGTGCTCAACCTTCTCTGCTGGACGGAATACGTTCCCCAGCGCGTCATCGACGCGTTTGAGAAGCAGACCGCCATCAAGGTCAACGTCACCACCTGCGAGTCGAATGAGGAAATGCTCGAGATGCTCTCGAGTTCCGACGAATACGACCTCATCCAGCCCAGCGAATATCTGGTCGATGCGCTCGTGAAGGCGGGTCAGCTCGCGCCAATCACGCACGAGAACATTCCGAATCTCAAAAACATCGCCCCCGAGTTTCTCGACCGACCCTTCGACCCCGGCAATCAGTATTCGGTCCCGTGGATGGCCGGCACCGTCGGCATCGTCGTGAACACCGACCTCGTTCAGGACACGATTTCCGGCTACTCGGACGTCTTCCAGGAGAAGTTCAAAGACCGCATCGTTGTCGTGAACGACTCCCGCGAGATCGTGAGCTGGGCGCTCGCGTCGCTGGGGATTCCCATGAACGACATCACGGAGGAAAACCTCGCAAAGACCCGCCCCGTGCTCGCCAGATGGCTGCCGCTTGTCCGGTATTACGATTCGGACCGGCCCAGCCAGCGGTTGCTCGACGGCGATGCATCACTGGGCATCGTCTGGAGCGGAGAAGCCGCCCTGCTCCTTCGCGCCGACCGGAAGTTTCGATGGATCCTGCCCTCCGAGGGCACCCATCTTTTCATCGACAATCTCGCCATCCCCGCGAAGGCAAAGCACCCGCGCAATGCCGAGCTGTTCATGAATTTCGTCCTGCGGCCGAAGATTTCGAAAATGATCTCGGACGAGTTTCCTTATTTGAATCCGAATCTCGCCGCACGCGAACTCCTCAGCGAAGCCGACCGCAAAAACCCCGCGAGCTTCCCGCCCGAGGAGGAAATCTCGAAAATGCCGGTCCTCGAGGATATTGGCGACCTCACGCCCGCGGTCGAGGACCTCGTAACCACCATGAAGATCCAGTAGCCGGCGAATCGTCGGAACGTTCGGCGCCATTGCGCACGCCCGCTGCTTGCCTTCCACGGCAACATCGGGTTCTTGGAAGAAAGCCATGCTGCGGAAGACAAAAATCATCGCCACTCTGGGGCCGGCCACGGAATCGCCGGAAATGATCAAAGCTCTCATCGAAGCCGGCGCCGATGTCTTCCGGCTGAACATGAGCCACGCCAATCACGACTGGGTTCGCAACGTCGTGCGCACGATCCGCCAGACGGCCCGGGATCTCGGCAAAAACACGGGAATCCTGATGGATACGCAGGGCCCCGCGATCCGCACCGGCGATCTCGGGACCAAGCTTGACCTCAAGCCCGGCAACATTCTCGAGTTCACCGTGCGCGGCGCCGTGAGCGAGGAAAACTACTCGGTTGATGTCAATTACGACGGCCTCATCAATGACATCGCCGTCGGCGACACCGTCCTCGTCGACAATGGCGTGATCCATTTGAAAGTGCTCGCGAAGCAGGACAACAAGATCCGCTGCGAAGTGCTCACCGCCGGCACGCTCGGCTCCCGCCGCCACATCAATCTTCCCGGCGTGAAGGTGAATCTTCCGCCGCTCACGGAGAAGGACCTTGCGGATGTCGCGCTCGGCGCCGAGGTCGGCGTGGACTTTGTCGCACTGAGCTTTTGCCGCGAGGCGGCCGACATCGAGGAACTCCGCCGCGTGCTCAAGGAGCACGGCAGCCGCGCGCGCGTGATTGCAAAGATCGAGGATCAGCACGCGGTCAAAACCATCGACGCCATCATCAAGGCATCGGACATCATCATGATCGCGCGCGGCGATCTCGGCATCGAGTGCCCGATGGAGGAGCTTCCGATCATTCAGCGAAAGATAATCAAGCGCTGCATTGCCATCGGACGGCAGGTCATCGTCGCCACGCACATGCTCGAGTCGATGATCGAAAATCCGCTTCCCACCCGCGCGGAGATCACGGATGTCGCAAACGCCGTCTTCGAGCAGGCCGATGCCATCATGCTCAGCGGCGAAACCACCGTCGGCAAATATCCCGTCGAATGCGTGAAGATTCTCGACCGGGTCGCGCGGCGCATCGAGCGCAGCGGGGGCGCGGGTTACGCCGAGAATGCCGTGATCACCGACCCCCGCCACAAGACGGTGAAATCCGCCATCGTGCTGGCGAATTCCTTCCCGGAAAGCAAACTCGTGGTGTTCACCCGCCGCGGCATCATGGCCGATTACGCGAGCCATCTGCGGCCGATTCATTCGCCCATCTACGTGTTCGCGCCCGACGAGATCGTCGTTCGTTACCTCGGCCTGAACTGGGGCACCTATCCGCTGAAACTCCAGTTCGACCCCCGCCCGGAACACACCGTCGCGGACGCCGAAGCCATGCTGAAGAAACTTGGCCTCGTCGAGCCGGGCAACCGCCTCGTCGTCCTCAGCGACATCCAGGCCGGCGAGGAGCGCTTCGACTCCATCCACCTCCGCGTGGTGACGTAACCGACCGGCGCTCCCGGCAACTCTCCCGTGAATAATCAGCGCCGTCAGGCCGCGCTGATTTCACCGGCTTTTCACGAAGCGTTCATCAAGCGTTCACGACGAGGCTTCACGATGCTCGTCCATGAAATCGCTGAATGCCGCGATGCTCCTCGGCCTGGCCCTCAACCAGGCCACCGCGGAGCCATCACTCTCCATTGGCGAGCGTGCCGAGGTAACGCTGCCCTTTGCCGAAATTCGCAAACTGCTCGATGCCGCCTCATCGGCCCCGACCGATGAACAGCCGCCAATCCCTGCGGCAGTAACGAAAGCCTCGCTCGAACTGTCACTCGGCGGGGAGACTCCCACCGCCACCGCGCAATTCGAAGTCGAAGTCCTTGCGCAAGGATGGCAGGTCGTGCCGCTGATCGGTGCACTGTTCCGTTTGGCCGAGGTCTCGAGCGATCAGGCTACGATCGTTCAAAAGGACGGCATTCTCTGTCTGGTGACCAACAAGCCTGGGCGAACGACGGCCACGCTGAACTTCGAGGTCCCGCCACAACTCCTCGGCCTAGGTCGCCTCCCTTTGCGTTTCGCTCCGGCGACCGCCGCCGATCTTGTGATCCAGTCATTGCCGGAAGGAGTTGAAGCAACGTTCGAATCGGGTCTGCCCATCGCGGTCGGCACACCGGTCTCCATCTCGACGGATCACAAGGAAACCATCCTTCGCCTCGCGAAAGACACGCCGGTTCTCCCGACACGATGGAGTGCCGACGCGAAAACCATGGTGCGGCAACGGGAGGGGCGCCTTGTCTGCGAAACAGTTCTTCGACTGGTGGGCGAGGAAGGAAGCGGAGTCGCGGCAACCATCCAGCTCCCGAATCACGCGATCAACATTTCCGTGCAAGGCACCGACCTTCTCCCCGCGGACGTCCCCGCATCCCGATCCCTCACGCTCAAGTGGAGCACACCCGGTCTGCTGGAGCGCGAGGTTCTAATTCGCTACGACCTGCCAATTGGTGCGGAAGACGGCTCGTGGACGGTCCACGCCCCGGAAGTTCCGGAAGCAACCGGCTCGCAATGCCGTGTGGCTGTGATCCCGCTGCCCGGAACACAACTCGAAGGAAAGGACGGCAAACTCGTCGCGTCCGATGTTCCTGCGTGGGTCGGCCCGCTCGCGTCCGGCGCATCGGTATTTGTGTCCGGGAAGCCCTCGTTTCTCGTGACGGCGCGCCCGCGACCCCGGCTTGAAGTCGACACGGCACGCATTCCCGAGGCGCGTTTTCAAAGCCGCATCGAGCCGGATGGCGCGAGATTGTGCGAGGCGGCACTGTCGTTCCAGCATCGCGGTCCATTGCGGTGGCGGTTTTCGCTGCCGGAGGACTGCGAATTGCTGAGCTGCCAGGTGGACGGGCGCGCGGAAAATCCGATCGTCCTCGAAGATCGTCAGCTCGAACTCACCATGGGCGACGACCTCGCGCCCGACGCCGACGCCACCTCGCGCGTCTCGCTCGCCTACATTTCCCGCACGGACAAACTCGCTCCCGTCGAGGGCCGGATCTCCGATTCCCTCTTGCGAACGTCGCTGTTCATCCAGGAGCTCTCGTGGACGATTCTACTTCCCGACCGCTACGAGCCCACCGCCTTCGAAGGAAACGTCGAGCCCGTGCCGGGCCAGCACGGGCTCACCTTCCGCAAGCGCCTCGTGCGAAACGAGGCTCCCGCCCTGGAGATCTACTACCGCAAACGCGAAATCCAGCACTGACCATGAACTCCCATCCACTCACCTTTCTGCGCATTCTCGCCATCGGCTTTATTCTCGTCTGCACCACAATCGCGTGGCTGGTGCTCGGTTCGGCGATTCTCATTCGCACCGAGCAGCGGGATGGCGAATTGGGAACGTCGGTCAACCAAATCTGGGGCAGCGCGATCACCCAATCGCATCCGCAGGCATGGTATCTGTCGCCCACCGGCGAGAAAGGCCGTCGGATGCTGCGTCCCACGCAGTCCCGCATCACGGTCGATCTCGACTACGAGCCAAAATCGAAGGGGCTTCTGCGCTATCGCACCTATTTCGTGCGGTTTCGCGGGGAATATCAGATCACCAACCCCACCCCGATTGCACAGACGATCTATGTGCAATTTCAGCTTCCCGACGGCGGAAGCGAACTCGAGGGCGTCGAGTTTCAGGTCGGAGATGGCGAGAACGCCGTCACTTCCATCGCTCCGCAAAATCAGGCGCTCACACAGGCGATTGTCATTCCCTCAGGTGGCTCGGTGCCATTGCGGGTCGGCTACTCCACTCGCGGTCGCGACGTCTGGTCCTACGACCTGAGCGGCATCGATCGTCTGCGGGACTTCTCACTCACCGCGGTCACGAATTTCGACGAGATCGACTTTCCGGCGGGCACCACTTCCCCGTCGCGTCGTGAGGTTCGTCCGAATGGAGGATGGAATTTGCAGTGGAGCTACTCCGACGTCATCGATCCGCATCGCATCGGCGTTGCCATGCCGAACGTTCTCAATGCCGGCCCCGTAGCCGCCCGCATCAGCTTCTTCGCGCCGATCTCGCTGGTCTTCTTCTTCGCCGTGCTCCTCATCCTGGGCGCGGTGCGCGGCACCAATCTGCATCCGATGAACTATTTCTTCCTCGCCGCCGGCTGCTTCGCCTTTCAGCTCCTCTTCGCCTACCTCGTCGACCATCTTCCGGTGCACGCGAGTTTTGCGATCTCGGCGGCCGTATCAATGCTCCTCGTCGGCGGATACCTCTACCTGGTCGGCGGCCGGGCACTCGCGAGCATCGCGCTGCCGGCGCAGTTCTGTTACATGGTGCTCTTCAGCTACAGCTTCTTTTTCGAAGGCGCGAGCGGACTTACCATCACCATCGGCGCCGTCATCACTCTTGCTGTCCTGATGGTCGCCTCGGCGCGGGTCGACTGGTCGGCGCGATTTGCGCGAAAGCCGAAGACCCCAGCGGTGGTTTGATTTGGCGACAGGGTCTTTCTACGATCCCGAAATGGCCGCCGACCGCCCCCGCATCCTCATTGTGGAGGACGAGCCATCGATTCGCGACGCCGCACAATACGCCATCGAGACCGACGGATGCTCAGTGAACTGCTGCTCGACCGGCGGCGAAGCGCTTGAGCAGGCCGGGAATTGCGATCTCATCGTTCTCGACGTCGGGTTGCCCGATATGAGCGGGTTCGACGTCTGCCGCGAGCTTCGCGCCCGCAAGTCCACGGTGCCCGTGCTGTTTCTCACGGCGCGTTCCGACGAGATCGATCGCGTCGTCGGTCTGGAAATCGGCGGAGATGACTACGTGACGAAGCCGTTCAGTCCGCGCGAACTCAGCGCGCGGGTGCGGGCCATTCTTCGCCGGACCGGGCATGGCTGCATGGGCGGGAACGGCTCCGTGTTTGTCGTCGACACCGAGCGCTTTGTGATTCGCTACCACAATCAACCGCTCGAGCTTTCGCGCTACGAATACCGCCTGCTCGCCGCGCTGATCGCGAGTCCCGGCCGGGTGTTCTCCCGCGCACAGCTCATGGATGCCGCATGGGAGGAGCCTGAAGCGTCGATGGAACGCACGGTCGACACGCACATCAAGTCGCTGCGGGCTAAGCTGCGGGCCATCCGGCCGGATGAGGACCCGATCCGCACGCATCGAGGCTTCGGCTACTCGCTCGAGACGTGAGCCTCACCTCGCGCATCCTCACCGGCTTTGTTCTTCTGGCCCTCGCCGGACTCTACTTTTTGCTCAATCCCATTCTCGACCGCGTCGAGCGGCAGTATCTGGAAGCCGCGGAGGAGCCGATGGTGGACGCCGCGGAGCTGCTGGCGGGAATCGTTTCCCGCGAGCTGGAAACATCCGGCCGCCTGCCCGATTCGCTGGGACCAGGCATCGAAAGCGCCGCCCGCCGTGAGCTCGATGTCGCGATCTATGGGCTTCGCAAGGAATCCATCTCGATGGACGCCTACATCACCGATGACCGCGGCATCGTGATCTTTGACTCCGGCCAGCCCACACGCGTCGGCGCCGACTTGTCGTTCTTCAACGACGTCCGCCTCACCCTTGCCGGCGAATACGGCGCGCGCTCCACGCGGGAGGACGAGTCGGATTCCGGCTCCTCGGTGATGTATGTCGGGGCACCGTTGATTGTGCACGGGCAGATTGTGGGCGTGCTCTCGGTTTACAAGCCCCAGCGCAGTCTGCGCGGCTTCGTCGCCGAAACCCGTCGCGAGATCCTCACCCTCGGCCTCGCCGGCATCGCCGCCTTCCTCCTCTTCGGGTTCCTGCTCTCCCGTTGGGTCACCGAGCCGCTCGCGCGACTCACCCGATATGCGGAGGCGGTCACGCGCGGGGAACACCCTCCCCCACCCAAAATGCCCGGGCGCCAGCTTCGCATTCTCGGCGAGTCACTGGAGCGAATGAGGGATGCGCTCGAGGATCGCAACTACGTCGCCTCCTACGTGCAGACGTTGAGCCACGAAATGAAAACCCCCGTCGCAGCGATCCGCGGCGCCTGCGAGTTGCTGCAGGAAAGCAGTCTCCCGCCTGATCGTCGCCGGCAGTTTCTGGCAAACATCGAAACCGAATCGGCGCGATTGCAGAATCTCATCGAACAACTGCTCGCGCTGTCGTCCCTCGAAACCCGGAGGCGACTGGAAAATCCACGGGTGGTCGATGTTGCCGAGGTGGTCCGGCGCGTGGTTGACGAGGTTCGCTCCCGCGGTGCCAGCGTGAATCTGACCGCAAAGACTCCGCTGCCCGCGCTGGGTGACGAATTCCTGCTCGAGACTGCGGTCCGGAATCTCGTGCAGAACGCTCTCGATTTCTCTCCAAAGGCCGAGCCGATCGATGTGGAGGCGCGAGCGGATGGCGGGGAGATCGTGATCACCGTTCGCGACAAGGGGCCGGGCATTCCCGACTATGCACTGTCCCGTGTCTTCGATCGCTTCTATTCGCTTCCCCGCCCGGATTCCGGGCGCAAGAGCTCCGGGCTCGGCCTTTGCTTCGTGCGGCAGACCGCCCTTCTTCACGATGGCAGCGCCCATCTCGAGAACGCCTCCGGCGGAGGCGCCGTCGCGACGCTGCGCCTGCCTGCGTCCTCCTACTCCTCGCCGGGCGGTGTTTCGAGCCCGAGCATTTCGTAGATGTTTTGCTCCTTGGGAGTCGGGGTCGGCTCTGGCGTCGGGCGTGGAGTCGGGGTCGGCTTCGGAGTTGGCGCCGGTGTCGGAGATGGCAACGGCTTGGCCATGGCGGTCAGTTCGAGCGCGCCGGGATCCACCCGCGTAAGTCGGTAGGTCGCGCGGACGTAGGCATCCTTCATGGCCGCGCCGACCGCCTCGCCAAGGCTCTCGACCAGTGGCCGCGCGGCGCGTGAGGAAATGGCCACTCCGTTGATCGTCACCGCGGGATCCTTGAGCACGAGGTCATTGACCCGCGGCTCCGCCGGGAAGTCGTAGCGGACCAGAAACGTCCGTCCCTCCCACTCGAGCAGCTCCTCGACGATGACTCGATTGGCCTCGAGGGCAACCTGCAGGTCCTTGCGGGTTACGACATGCTCGGGCGATGGATCGCTGAACGTGACGCGCTCTTCGATGAACGCATTGATGTCGGCTTCATTGACGACCCTTACGCGCTTGCTCTCCTCGCGCGGGGGTGCTCCGAGTTCCGCCTCGGCGGAGTTGAGAACGATCTCCATTGCCGCGTCGGCATTGCCTCCCCCGGGAGCCTCCGCCATTGCCGGCGCGGGCTCGAACAATGGCTTGAACCGGAAGTAACCCCACCCGAGCGCGCCCAGCACAATCAACACACCAAGGACGCGCCACATGCCGCCGCGGCTCAACAGGCAGATCGTTCCCACGAGCACCGCCAGCGCGTAGATGCCAAAGGCCCATTGCAGGGTCGACCACACGCCCCCGTTCGTCAGCGCGCCGCCATTGAGCACCGCGCGATAGGACTTCTGGAGTTCCTCGCGGGCGGTGCGAAGTTCCTCCGCCGTGGCGAACTTCTTCGCTTCGCGTCCGTCGATCCATTCCGTGCCGTCGAAGACCTTGCCGCTCCACAGCTTTTCGAGCGCCTCGCGCATTGGCACCGCGACCGAGTCAATCTGCTCGACCGCCTCGGGATGGGCCTTCCGCAGCTCCTCGGCAACGAGCAATTGCTGCGCGAGTTCCCTCGGCTGCATCGTCGGCGACGGGGCAAACCCCCGGGAGAGGAAGGCTTGCAGTTGATCCGGCTCGTCGACTGTCGGTTGGGCGCTCGCCGCGGCGGCGGTCTTTTCAATCCGCTCCGCCTCCGCGAGCAGCTCGGCCTGCACCGGTTTGTTCAGCGAGGCATGCGTTTGATACCGCGCAACCAACTTCGTCACCTGCTCCGGGGAAAGCTTCGCGATCTCCTCGTCGGTCGGCCACGACATGGCCGCCACGACACTCTTGCGATCCCACACGCTTCGCCGGCCGGCGACATCCTCGACAACAATTGCCTCGCCCTGCTGCCTCGCGTTCACGACACGCAGAAGCATCACTCCCTCAGGAGCACGAACGATGATCAAATACCGGCGCTGCGCCTCCGCTTCGGCCTTCGCCACAGGGCTCCTCGCAGCCGCACTGTCCACCACGCGCTGGAGCGGAATCTTGTAGGCCTCGAACTCGACCTGCCGGGTCGGCGTCGATTTGATGATCTCGTCGATCTCCGCGATGCGTGCCTTTGCCGCCTGAGGACTGGCGAGCATTTCCTTCGTAGGCGGGGTTGAGAGAATCCGGTTCGCCGCCGCGTCGGATACCGCGTGGGCCGCTCCGATCGAGAACAAGGCAATTGCGGCAACAAAGGGGATGGGGAGCGATCTCATAAGCGGGAACCCGCACACGCATACCAGCGCCGGCCACAATGGTAAACAATTCCCCAGAATTTCCCAACGCCGGCACGCGCTGTCGTAGCAATGCTGCTGTTCCTCATTCTTTTTCACTGGTAAAGCACGCAATTTTCAGGCCACACCGCCCGCCACAGCACCGATTCGGACATGAAGGTGCGGGAGCGGGCCCGAAGCTCCATCAAGGAACCCGAAACAACGGGCGGGGTTTCGCTGGGCAGGTCGCAAAAAGCGTTCTACGGTCCGCCATGGAAAAGAAACCGTTTCCGGAACTCGGATTGTCGCCGGAGATCCTCAAAGCAATCGAACGCATGGGCTTCGAGGAGGCCTCCCCGATTCAGTCGGCCGCGATCCCGCCTCTCCTGGCGGGGCATGACTTGATTGGGCAGTCGCAGACCGGCTCCGGGAAGACGGCCGCATTTGCGATTCCGGCAATCGAGAAGGTCGATCCCGGCTCCAACGCCACCCAGGTGCTGATCCTGTGCCCGACGCGCGAGCTCGCCGTGCAGGTCGCCGAGGAGGTCGCCAAGCTCGCGGCCTTCAAACGCGGCGTGCGCGAGCTGCCCATCTACGGCGGCGCGTCCTACGACCGGCAGATTCGCGGGCTGAAAAATGGCGCGCAGATCGTGATTGGCACGCCGGGCCGGGTGATCGATCACCTCGAGCGCGGCACGCTCCGGCTCGACGCGCTGGAAATGATCGTCCTCGACGAGGCGGACCGCATGCTCGACATGGGCTTCCGCGAAGACATCGAGGCAATCCTCAGCGAGGCTCCCGAGGACCGGCAGACCGTGCTGTTTTCCGCCACGCTGCCGCGTGCGATCCAGGAGTTGATTCGCAACTACACGCGCGACCCGAAGAGCATCCGCATCGAGCCGCAAGCGCTCACCATGCCGGCCATCGACCAGGTTTACTATGAGGTCGATCGCCGCTCGAAGCTCGAGGCGTTGTGCCGGATCATCGACATTCAGGACGTGAAACTGGCCATCATTTTCTGCGCCACGAAGATGATGTGCGATCAACTTGCCGAGCATCTCGTCGCGCGCGGCTACATGGCGGACAAGCTGCATGGCGACATGACGCAGGCAATGCGCGAGCGCGTGATGCGGCGCTTTCGGGATCGCAAGGTGGAATTTCTCGTCGCGACCGACGTTGCGGCGAGAGGTCTGGATGTGGAGGACATCGAAGTCGTCTTCAACTACGACCTGCCGCAGGACGGCGAGGACTACGTGCACCGCATTGGGCGCACCGGTCGCGCGGGTCGCAGCGGGCGCGCGATCACGTTTGTCGCCGGTCGCGAGATTCGGAAGCTCGAGGGCATGATCCGTCTCACGAAAGGGCGCATTCGTCGCGAGCGCGTGCCATCCCTCGAGGAGGTCGAGGAAAAGCGGACGAACCAGACTTTCGAGCTGCTCCGCGAAACGCTTGAAAAGGGCGACTACGTGCGACGGGACAATTTGATCGACCGGCTCCTCGACCAGGGGCATGCGCCAACGGACATTGCCAGTGCTCTGCTCCATTTGCTCAGCGCGGAATCCGCGCGCGGCGGCGAGGCGGAAGACATCCCGCCATCCCGTGAACGCAAGGAATCCCGCGGATTCGAGGAGCGTGGAAAGCCGGAGCGGCGGAAGAACGATCGACGCGAGGTGGGCGATGTCTCCGACGAACCCGGGATGACACGACTTGTCTTCACCGCCGGCCGTCTCAGCAACGTGCGCCCCGCGGACATTGTCGGCACCATCATCGGCGTGACCGGCATTCCCCGCGACGCGATCGGCGCCATCCACATTTTCCCGAAACACACGCTTGTCGACATTGCCGATGATTGCGTCGACGCGGTGGTCACCCAGCTTGGCGGAATCAAGTTCAAGGGCCGCAAGCTTGCAGTCTTCGTGCCCGACGGCGACTGAGTTTGTCATCTTCCGGCGCTCATGAATACTTAGACGGGTGACCCGATCGACCGCCGCTTCACTCACCCTTCTCGCGCTCGCGTGCCTGCTGAGCGCGTGCCACGACACGCGACGGAGCGCGGTCGTGGAGTTCGTGACCGCGAACCCGCCGGTGAACTTCGAGCTGGTGGCGATCGACGACAACTTCCACTTCGTGAGGGAATCGGACGACGTCGTAACAACCGTGGTATCGGCGCGCTATCGGCTGACCACGCCCACGTTCACCTTCCACGACGGGCTGTCCAATCCCGAGGGCCGAAAAATCCGTGCGCGAGCCAGCGCGGTGCGGCAATGGGCACTGGCCAACCTTCCGCCCGACCACGCCGTGCGGAAGGCGATCACCGAGGAATCGCCCCCCGTCGAGCTGCAGGTGAAGCGCGTCGAGGAACCAGCCGGCACGGAGGAAGAGGCGATGGTCACCCTGCGGCTGCGCCGCGAAGGAGAAGCCTGGAAGATCGAGGAGGTCGAAAACACCGCGTCCTATCGCGGCACGCCGGAAGCGGCTGATGGTGTTCTAATCGAGAATTCCGAACTGCACGCCAGTGCGCTGCGCCAGCTCGCGGAAATCGTCGGCGGCCTCGAGGGATTGAAGGAAAACTATCTCGCCGAGCGTCGCCGTGCCGCCGAGCGATCGCTGGAAATTCTGCGGGCCCGGCTGAAAACCGGCAGGACCTTCGAGGGCGAATTGAAGCAGCCCGATGCTCCCCCGCAGGCGATTCGATTGATCATTTCCCGGGGCCTTGACCAGGATCAGACGGTCAGCGGCGTCTTCACCGATCGCAACTCTCCGCAATCCTCCGCGCGCTTCGTGGGCCAGCTCGTGCAGCTCCCTTCCGGGGAATACGCCTGGAGCGCCGTCCTCGGCGAAACCCTCTCCGCCCCCGAAGGCACGCGATTCTTCACCAGCAAGCCGCGGAGGCCCTCCATCCGCCTTTCCGGGGTAACGGACGGGCTCAGTGGCGAGGTGCGGGAGGGCGCGGATGCCCCGCCGGGCACGATCGAATTGAAGGACGCGGGCGAGGTCGATCTGATCCCCGAGCCGGCACCGTCGGCTTGACTCCCCGCGACGCGGCGTCAGTCTGTATCGCTTCGCCATGACCAGCGCCGAGATCCGCCAGTCCTATCTCGATTTCTTCCGGGAGAAGCAGCACACCATCGTCCCGTCGAGTTCGCTGATGCCCGACAGCCCGAACCTTTTGTTCACCAACGCGGGCATGAACCAGTTTGTGCCGATCTTCCTCGGGCAGAAAACGGCGGATGTCTCGAAGTGGGCGAACGCAATTCCCGGCCTCGATACGCGCGCCGCGGACACCCAGAAGTGCATCCGCGCCGGCGGCAAGCACAACGACCTCGAGGACGTGGGTCTCGACACGTATCACCACACGTTCTTCGAGATGCTCGGGAACTGGAGCTTCGGCGACTACTTCAAAAAGGAGGCCATCCAGTGGGCATGGGAGCTCGTGGTGGAGCGCTGGGGATTTCCCGCCGCGCGGCTTTACGCGACGGTCTATGCGCCGGGCGAAGGTGACCCCGGCGAGTTCGACCAGGAGGCCTACGACCACTGGAAGGCTCTGTTCGAAAAAGCCGGACTCGACTCCGCCGTTCACATCGTCAACGGCAACAAGAAGGACAACTTCTGGATGATGGGCGACACCGGCCCGTGCGGTCCCTGCTCGGAGCTTCACGTCGATCTCACGCCCGCCGGCGATACGAAGGGCTCGCTGGTGAATGCCGGCGACTCGCGCTGCATCGAGATCTGGAACCTCGTGTTCATCCAATACAATGCGAATGCCGACGGCACCTTCTCGCCGCTGCCCGCGAAACACGTGGACACGGGCATGGGCTTTGAGCGCGTGACGTCGATCATCCAGAGCACGAAGAATTTCACCGACTTCGCGAGTGCGACGATCTCGAACTACGAGACCGATGTGTTTCGCCCCATCTTCGACGAGCTGGAGCGGATCAGCGGCCTGAAGTATGGCAGCACGCTCCCGGCGCCGGGATCGACCGGCGACACCGAGCAGGAGCGCGTGGACGTCGCGTTCCGCGTGATTGCGGATCACATCCGCACGCTGAGCTTCGCGATCGCGGACGGCATTCAGCCGGGAAACACGGATCGCAATTACGTGCTGCGACGCATTCTTCGTCGCGCCGTCCGCTACGGTCGCACGCTCGGCCTGCACGAGCCGTTTTTCTACAAACTCGTCGACGTGCTGGCGCGCACGATGGGCGATGTCTTCCACGAGCTGCGACTCAAGCAGAAGCACATCGAGGAGGTCATTCGCCGGGAGGAGGAGGCGTTCAACAAGACGCTTGATCGCGGCATCAAGATGTTCGAGAGCGAGGTGTTCGCCCGCGCCCTTGCGACCGCGGCCCAGGCCGATGGCATGGCGATGGTCGTGAAATCGGAGGCATTCTTCGTCCCCGAGCCCGGCCGGTCGCCCGAGGAAATCGATGTCGCGGAAGTGAGCTTCTCACGCGGCGGCGAGACCGTCGCGACGTTTGATGCCGCGGAATTGCTCGCCGGCGCGTGGCGCAAGGTGCTGAGCACGACGCCGCAGATTTCCGGCGAAGACGCCTTCAAGCTCTACGACACCTACGGCTTCCCGCTCGACCTCACCGACCTGATGGCGAGAGAGCGCGGGCTCGCGGTCGATCACGCCGGCTTCGAAGCGCTGATGGAGGAGCAGCGCGAACGGGCACGCGCCGCGCAGAAGAAGGAAGTGATTTCCGCCGAGGGTCGGACCATCGAGGCGGAGACGGAATTCGTCGGCTACGACCAGCTGAGCGCCGACGCGCAGATCCTCGAGGTCATTCACAAGGACGACGACACGTTTGCAGTCGTCAACATCTCGCCGCTCTACGCCGAAATGGGTGGCCAGGTCGGCGACACCGGCACGATCACGATCGGCGACCAGACCTACCCCGTTACAAACACGCTCAAACGCGGCAGCGCTTTTTACCTCAAGGTTCCATCGGCGATCCCCGCCGCGCCGGCATCGGTCACGCTGCATGTGGACGCCGCCAGGCGCGCGGCGATCCAGCGCCACCACACGGTCACGCATTTGCTGCATTGGGCCCTGCACGAGGTCGTCAGCCGCGAGGCAACGCAGAAGGGCTCGTTTGTCGGACCGGACAAGCTGACGTTCGACTTCAACAGCGCAGCGCTCACGCCGGCGCAGGTTCGCGACATCGAGCGACTGGTCAACGAGCGCATCCTCGAAAACGCCGGCGTCACGTGGTGCGAGGTTCCCTACGTCGAGGTGAAGACGCGCCCCGACATCATGCAGTTCTTCGGCGACAAATACGGCGATGTCGTCCGCGTCGTGCAGATTGGAGGCCGCCCCGAAGAACTCGACGGCTATTCCATGGAGCTTTGCGGCGGCACGCACACCCGCGCGACCGGTGAGATCGGCGTGTTTCGCATCGTGTCGGAGTCGGCAATCGCCGCCGGCGTGCGACGCATCGAAGCCGTGGCCGGATTGCCCGCCTACGAGAGCGCGCGTGCCGACATGGACCGTCTTTCGCAGCTCGCCGGCACGTTGAATGCGCCGGTGACCGAAATGGAGAAGAAGCTCGAGGCTCTGCTCGCGCAGCAGAAGGCTCTCGAGAAACAACTCGCCACCCTCAAGCGGCAGCAGGCCGCAAGCGTCGCCACGGAGCTGCTCGACAAGGTGCGCAGCGCGGGTCTCAAGGCCCCTGCGATTCTCGAAAACCTCGGCGATGCCGATGGCGATTACCTGCAGGCGGTCGCCGATGCGCTCAAGGGCCGGTTCGACGGCGTGGTCGTGCTCTGCGGCAGCTCGAATGGCAATGTCGCTCTCGTCGCCACCGTGTCCGCCGCACGCACGAAGGAAATCCAGGCCGGCAGGCTGATCCAGGGAATCGCCCCGATCGTCGGCGGCAAGGGCGGAGGCCGTCCCGACAACGCCCGCGGCGGCGGCAAGGATCCCTCGAAAATCGACGAAGCTCTGCGCGAGGCCGAGCGACTGCTGAGCTGACGGTTACGCCAGCAGCGCTAGCTGCCCACCGCGTCGCGCACGAGCTCCGCAATCTCCGCAGGCAATTCGAGCCCCAGCGCAGCGTTCTGCGCGGCGGGCGTCATTTTCCGCCACGTCTTCTTGAGAATGCCGACGAACTTCTCGCGCGGGTATTCGCTGTGCTGCGCGGCGAAGCTGCCGATTTCCTTTTCGAGGAAAACAAGGCACGCTGCATCCTCCAGCGCCTGCGTGCCGGGATTTTTCATCAGCCCTTCCTTCGCGATCCACCTCGCGACCTCGGCGGCATCGGCCTCCGGCACTCCCGCTTCGAGCAGGAGTTCGCGGGCGCGATCGGCCTGCTTTTGATAAAGGCTCCTGCGCCACGCGAGGTAGCCCGGGCGGCCTTCGGGAAACGTATCCCGCGGAACGGTCCAGCGCTCGAGGTGCTGGCAACGCGCGGCGAGGCGCAGGAGCGGCGAAGCATCCGGCACCAGTCGCACGACCCACTTTTCCATTTCATCCGCGTAGGCAAGCTCGGCGGGACGGCCATCGGGCGCACGCTTCGGGTCGGCGGTGTGGGCGGCGTCGATCAATTCGCGGGCGCGAGCGAGGGAATCCATGGCCACAGTTTGCTCGGAACGACGCTGCGAGAAAAGCGCGACGCTCAAGCCTCGAGCTCTTCGAATACCTTCTTCACGACGCCCATCGCGTTGTAGGCGGCCGGATAGCCGATGTAGATGGTCATTTGAATCACGATCTGCTCGATCTCCGCTTTGTTCAGCAGTCCGCTCTCGAGCGCGCCGCGGGTGTGCCACTCGAGTTGCGGCAGACTCGCGGAGGTGATCAACGACGCGAGCATGGCGATCTTCCGCGCACGCTGGTCCAGCGCATCGTTGGTATACATGTCGGCAAAGCCGTGCTCGACCACGAAGCGGGTCAGCTCCGGCGATCGCGCCTCCGCGATCCTCGCGCCCCCGGTGCCGAGGTGCAGTTCCAGCAACGGACGTCCCTTTGCGTATTTCCCAGTCATTGCGGCCCGAAGAGCGCTTCGCGTGCCATTTCACCGGATCATGCCCTGCTCAAATCCTTGCGTGGCCGCGCCAAAGGCGTCACAAAGCGAGCGTGATCATTTCCCCGAAAATCCGCGGTTTCATTTGCACGACGGCGCATCCCGACGGCTGCGCGGCACATGTTCAGGAACAGATCGACTACGTGAAGTCGAAGCCACCGCTCGAAGGCTGTCCGAAGCGCGTGCTCGTCGTGGGCGCCTCCACGGGTTACGGGCTCGCGTCGCGCATCGTGCCCGCGTTCGGCGGCGGTGCGTCGACAATCGGCGTGTTTTTCGAAAAGGAGGGCACCGACAAAAAGACGGCCTCCGCCGGCTGGTATAACTCCGCCGCCTTCGAGGAGGCGGCCGCGCGGGACGGTCTCTACGCGAAGAGTTTCAACGGCGACGCCTTCTCGAATGAGATGAAGACGCAGGTCATCGAGGCCATCAAAGCCGATCTCGGCCAGGTCGACATGGTCGTATACAGCCTCGCGTCCCCGCGCCGCACCGATCCGGTCACGGGCGAGGTTTACAAATCCGTTCTCAAGCCGACCGGCAGGACCTACACGAACAAAAACCTCAACACGGACAAAAAGGAAATCGAGTCCGTGACGATCGAGCCCGCCACTGACGACGAGATTGCACAGACGGTAAAGGTGATGGGCGGCGAGGACTGGAAACTCTGGATCGAGGCACTCGCGGATGCCGGCGTGCTCGCCGACGGCTTCAAGACCGTCGCCTATTCCTACATCGGGCCCGAGCTCACCTGGGCGATTTATACCGATGGCACGATCGGTCGCGCGAAGGCGCACCTCGAGCAGACCGCAAAGGAATTGAGCGCGAAGTTCGGCACCGGCACCGCGCTGGTGTCGGTAAACAAGGCGCTCGTCACCCAGGCCAGCTCGGCAATTCCCGTGGTGCCGCTCTACATTTCCCTGCTCTACAAGGTGATGAAGGCAAAAGGGCTTCACGAGGGCTGCATCGAGCAGATGCACCGGCTGTTTGCCGACCACTACTGCGCCCCCGACGGTCCCAAACTCGACGACAAGGGCCGCATTCGCATCGACGACTGGGAAATGCGCGATGACGTGCAAAACGAGGTGAGCGCCGTGTGGGACAGCATCACCACCGAGACCATCGACACGCTCACCGATTTTGCCGGCTACCAGAAGGAATTCTACCGGCTCTTCGGCTTCGGCATGGACGGCATCGACTACAACGCGGATACCAATCCCATCCGGCCGATTCGAAGCCTGCCCAGCGCGGGGTAACCCCTCGGGCGGATAAGAAATTCAGACCAGTCGCGAGTTACCGCCCGCATGCTTCCAGCGGGCGGTTTCGCCGCGTGTTGCAAAGGCCGTTCCCGGGCTTGTCCTGTCCGGAGCATCGCCTGATCTGACGCTGTCGATCGAGAATCCGTGTCTCGCAGACGAATCCTCCGTTCAGCTGAATGGCGGTGTTTTGAACCTCGACTTTGTCGGCACGGACACCGTCCATGCTCTTTATTTCGACGGGGTTGCCCAGGAGCTGGGAACCTGGGGTGCTGTCGGCTCCGGAGCTGAGTTTGAGACGGATCGCATTACTGGCACGGGATTGCTCGTTGTGGTGCCGGAACCGGGCACGATTGCGTTAAGCATCGGCGCGCTGGGCCTGATTGCCCTTAGCCTGCGGCGACGCAAGGCTTGACCAACCATCCATCCAAACACTCGAAATGGCGGGCTGGACTCCGGCCCGCCGCTTCCTTGGAGGCAGTCCGTGACCGGGTTGGACCACTGCATTCAGCAGATTGCGCTTCAGCGGAGAAACCTTCGCACGAAGCTCACCGGCGTCGAGACCATCACTCGACCGCGGCGGGCACTTGGATGAGAAAAGATTAACTGGCTGGCAATGCAGGCTTGACAGTGCTAGGAGGCGAACCTGATGATTCCCTCGCTCAATTCGCTTCGAGCCACCCCCACGTAAAAAACCCCATAGTCATGAAATCATCCCTGAAGGATACCTCTGCCCTTGTCGCGAAATTTCTGGCGGCTACTGCACTGCCGGTCTTTTGCATCCACACCTCGTCTGCAGCGACGGTCAACTGGGACGGCACGACCGGCTCGTTTACCGATCCCACCAACTGGGTGGGTGACTCTGTCCCCGTGGCCGGTGACAACGCGACCATCGCAAATGGGGGCACCGCCATCATCGCGGATGGCGACATTATCAACGTTTCGGAGCTGACTCCCGGATCCGGTGACGACGATGGCGGACGCGGCGTTGGGAGCGGAACGTTGAACATCACGGGCGGGCAAGTCACCGTCAGTGGGTGGTATAACCCTGCGCGCTGGTCCAACGATGCGTCGGTCACCGGAACGGTCAACCAAAGCGGCGGCACGGTGACGACTCATATCTTGGGTCTCGCCGATGGCGCGGGCAACACCGGTATCTACAACCTTTCGGGAGGATCCTTGACCGTAACCAACACCAACAATGAGAGTCTTCTTATCGGCATGGGCGGGGCCGACTCGACCTTCAATATGACGGGAGGCACTCTCGATGCTCAGGGCCAGGTCTGGATCGCCAATGGTGGCACCAACTCGAAAGGCACGATGGACATTAGTGGCGGCACCGTCACCTTCAACGACTGGGTGGCGGTTGGCCGCGACGGCACCGGCTCAAACGGCACGATGAACATCAGTGGCACCGCCAATATAACCAAAACGGCGGCCAAAGGAAACTTCGTCCTCAACGGCTACAGCTCCACCCTCAATCAGACCGGTGGAACGCTCACCGTTCAGAGCGAAACCTGGATCGCTGAGTTCGGGGATCGCTCCGGTGTATGGAACGCTTCCGGCGGTGTCGCCAATCTGCAAGAGCTTCAAGTGGGCCGGGGCGGCACGGGAACGATGACCATCTCCGACACAGCAGAAGTCACCGCCACAAACGTCGTTCTCGCCCGATATACCGGTTCGAATGGAACTTTGAACCTGGACGGCGGCATTCTCACAGCCAACGGTCTCACCAAAGGACACTACTCGGGAGAACCTCCTGTGTTCCAGTCCGGGACTGCCACCCTCAATTTCAACGGCGGAACTCTCAGAGCGGGTGCCGACAATGCCAATTTCCTTGGCGATCTGGCATCTGGCGACATCCATATCCTGGAAGGAGGATTGGTGTTCGATACCAACGGGTTCAACGTGACGATCACTCAGGATCTGTCGGGTGTCGGTGGCTTGGAAAAGATTGGGGAAGGCATCCTCACTCTCATGGGCCTCAATACTTATGAGGGCGATACCTTGATCGGACTGGGCGAACTGTCGATCGAGAATCCGTATCTCGCGGATAATTCCTCCGTTCTGCTGAATGGCGGTGTTCTGAACCTCAACTTTGTCGGCACGGATACCGTTCGCGGTCTCTACTTCGATGGAGTGGCACAAGCATTAGGGACCTGGGGTGCCATCGGCTCCGGGGCTCAATTCGAGACGGATCGCATCACGGGCCCGGGCATGCTTACAGTGGTTCCTGAACCCAGCACGATTGCTCTGGGAATCGGCGGCATGCTGGGCCTGATCGCTCTCAGCCGGCGTCGGCGCAAGGCGTAAGCACGAACCCTTACAAGAACCTCGAAACGGCGGGCTGGAAATCCAGCCCGCCGTTTTCTTTTGCCCGGTTCGGGTGGGAGGTCACGCTAATCGCGTTCGGCGCCCTACTGGGATTGTTCATAAACTCGTGAGCTATGGAATTAGCCACGGGTTCCGGTTGCTTCGACGCACGTTGGTGGTGCGGTCGGCTTCGCAAGGTTTCGCAAACTGGGTCATTCACCGACCCAAATCAAAATTTCCACGTCTTGTGACGCCGCGCTCCGGGTTGTTGGATCGGCTCGCGGTTCAGTCAAAACCCCAAAAACCGCGTTTAATCCCCTAACCAAAAAAAATCCCCATGAAAAGACTGTCCAGTCTGACGGCCTGCCGTCGTCGTGTATTGAAGAACCTGGTCGTGCTCACGACCATGACCGCCCTCCCGGCAATGTCCGCCACCCGCGAATGGGTCGGCGGCGGCTTGAACCTGTTCGCAGATGCTGCCAATTGGAACCCCGCTGGCGTCCCGAGCGCCGGAGACGAGCTGCGGGTCTTGAACGGCGAGGCGAACATCGTCACCGGCAACGACCTCACCTTTGCACTCCTGCGTATCACACGGAATGCGGATGGTGTCATGAGCGCCACCGTCAACCAGACCGGCGGAAAGGTCACCATGACCGGTGGCTCCGGTCTGCGAATCGGTGATGGCAATCGAGAGGTCGGTGGTCAACACGTCGGAACGCTCAATCTCTCCGGCAGCTCCGAGATGTTCGTCAACGGCGGCTCCACATTGATGGGAGCGAACTCCGGCAAGGGCACGCTGGCGATGAGCGGCAACGCGCAGTTCTCCACGAGCGTCCTGTTTACCGTTGGCGACAGCGGTGAGGCTGATGTCACTCTCGAAGGCTCGTCGAAGCTCACCACGAGCGGAGAGTTCAGAATTGGCTTCGGCCCATTTGCCACCGGTTCCGTCACGGTTTCCGACAACGCGGAACTCTCGAGCACCGGCACGACATTCACCGTCGGCCGGGGAGGATCACACGGCACTCTGACCGTGAACGACAACGCGGTGGTCTCGACCACCAACACTATCGTGGTGGCGGACGTTCTCGGTGGCGGAGGAGAAGCTCCTGTCGGAACGATCGAACTGAACGGCGGCGTCATCGTCGCGAATGCGATCACCGAGGGCGTCGGATCCGGCACGATCAAGTTCAACGGCGGAATCGTGCGGGCTGGTGCCGCCAGCGACGATTTCTTCGCGGACTTCGAAAGCGAAGACCTTCAGCTCATCGACAGCCTGAAGTTCGATACGAACGGCAACGACGTGACGATCACGCAGGCCCTGAGCGGTGCCGGCGGCGTGGCGAAACTCGGCTCGGGCACGCTGACGTTCTCTTCGATCAACGTCGGCTATCTTGGAGACACGATCATCGACGAGGGCACTCTGTCGATCAACTCAGCGTTCCTCGCGTCCAGCTCGGCTGTCTGGCTTACCACAGGCGCCACGTTTGACCTGAGCTTCGTGGGCAGCAATCAGATCTGCGAACTCTACATTGATGGAATTGCCCAAGGTCCGGGCACCTATGACAGCAGCACGCTCTCCGGATTTATCACGGGCACGGGTGCTCTTGTTGTCGCCGTGCCGGAGCCTGCGGATTACGCCCTCGGAATCGGTGCTCTTCTCGGCATCGCCATCGTCGCCCGTCGGCGGCGCATGGTTCCCTCGATTCGCTAACATTCCGTGACAGGGGACCCGCGGCACACGCGGGTCCTCGTCCTTTTTCGATCTCATTACCAAAAAATCCCCAACCCCATAGAAGTCATGAACACACGCATTTTTGGCTCATCAGTCCTTGGACTTGCTCTCGCCACCTCGACCTTCTTCGCCTCTCCAGCCCTCGCCGTGGACTACACCTGGTTCGGTGATGAAGGAGCTTTCACTGATCCTGTAAACTGGAGCCCTGAAGGAGTGCCCGGCATCGGCGACAATGCACTTGTCGATGGCGGCACTGTGAACATCGCCGAAGGAGACGCTCTCGAGTTTAACTATCTGCGGATCACTCGCGGAGGTTCTCCGGCAGACGCGGAAGCCCATGTCATCCAGACCGGAGGCGACGTCATCCTCACCAATCTCCGTGTTGGCGACGGGAACACCCATGTCGGAACCTTCGAGATGTCCGGGGGGTCAATGACCATTCCCTCCGGATCAGGTCAGGTGATCGTTGGAGCCAACGCCGGTTCCGACGGCACGATGACCGTAAAGGGCACCGCAATGTTCGATAACCTGGGAACGAGCAACCTTCGATTCGCCGTTGGCGACACCGGAACGGGCCGGCTTTACATCCAGGATTTCGCATCAGTCACCTCCACCCGCATGACGATCGGCAACAACGCCGCGGGCGTGGGCACCCTGGAGGTCTCCGGAGGCTCGTTGAGCATCCACGAGCATCTGCTGATTGGCCGAAACGACGGTAACGGCACCGCTACGATCTCAGGATCCGCACAGGTTACGGTCGCATCGGGCGTCACGCTCGCTGCGGATGGCACCGGACTGGGTTCGGGAACCTTGAATCTCAACGGCGGTTCGCTCACGACCTCCGGCATCACCAAGGGGTCCGGCACCGGCACCGTCCACTTTAACGGAGGAACGGTGATTGCTCTTGCGGACAGCCCCGACTTCTTCAGTGGACTCGACGGAGCGAACCTCCATGTGCAAGCGGGCGGGCTGAAGTTCAACACCGACTTTTATTTCGTCACGGTTACCCAGGGCATGAACGGAACAGGCGGGCTCACGAAACTCGGTGAAGGAATCCTGACCCTCGAGGGACAAAACACTTTCATCGGGGTGTCGCAGGTCGCCGAGGGCACGCTGGTCATCGCGGACGGCGCCTCGATCACCGGCACGCTCGAGGTCGCCAATGGCGCGACCCTGCAGGTGGAGGGCGCCCTTTCGCTCGATCAGGCAATCGTGCTCAATCTCGTGACGGGCGCGAATGTCGTGCTCGACTTCGAGGGGACCCAGACCATCTCCGAACTCCGGATCAACGGCGTGGCGGTCGCCTCCGACGAATATACGCTGGCTGAACTCCAGAACCTTGCCGGCGGCGTGAACTTCTCCGGAAATGCCGCCGCAGTGTTGAATGTGACCCCTGTGCCGGAACCTGGCACGTTCGCGCTCCTTGCCATCGGAGCGTGCGTGGGCGCATTGCGCATGCGCCGGCGGACATCCATCCGCTCCTAGTCACAAAGCGTTCCTTCTCGACAAGGGAACACCTGCATCTCCCGGGAGGCATTGGGGGCTTCCCGGGAGTTTGCTTTTTCCGGGAGGCTTCCACAAGCCAGCAAATCACCTCCCTACCCTCACGGACCTGAATCCAGCGTCCCGGCGCAAAGCCAGCCGCGTCAGCTCGCGGACCCCGATTTTCTCGAAACGCCGTGACGGTTCACTGCCCCGCCATTTTCCCGGAAAGCATCGCCACCGCGATACCCGCCCATCATCCAATCCGCCGGGGCTGGCCCCAGAGACGGACCGGAATGAAACTGCGCCTGCGCGAGAAAACACTCGTTGGTTGGGTGTCCCCGAAGCGCGCCATCCACCCACTGCACAGCGCGGCGAATCACTTCCTTCCAGTCCGTGCGAAAATGCGCCGGCAGCAGATCGATCTCACACTCGCCGTCCAGGTAGCCGCAGATGATTGACACGTCGGCAGGCACGCGAACTCCGCGCTCAGCAAGGAAGAGCTGCAATGCCACGAGCAGCTTCATGTTCTGCACAAAGATTGCCGTGGGCGGCGTCACCCGGAAAAACTCGTCGAGAAGCGAGCGCAGGCCTCCATTCTGCTGCGCCCAGACCGGTGTGTTGTAGGGCGCGCTGGCGGGAATGCCGCGACGCGTGAGTTCGTCGAGCACTTCCCGCGGAACTGACGAATGGGGCAACTGAAAGCGCTCGCGCAGGATGAACACCATCTTTCGGTGCCCTAGATCCGCAAATCGGCGCACCGACTCGCGCACCATCGCCGCCATGTCCTTTCCGATCTGCGGAGTTCCCTCCACCTTGCCTCCGCAAAAGGAGAGCACGGGCCGTCCCGATTTCCTCAGCGTCTCAATAACATCCTTTCGCGCGCCAACGACGAGCCACACATCCGATTCAACCTCGCCCGCATAGCGCAGAATCTTCTCCGGTTGATGCTGCAGCTCCACCAGCGACTTCGGCGGCAGCTTGCACTCGCAATCCGCCGCGCGGAGCTCCTGCATGAGATGCAGAATAAGCTCCCGCTCCGCCGGCTCCATGTCGCTCTCCGGCCGGTCAAACAACACCAGAACCCGCCGCGCGAGCGAGCGCTTGCTGGCGCGGCTGCCGATCACCACACGGGAACCCCGCGGCCCTTCCGGTGCCACCACCCCTTCCGCTTCCAGCAAACGCAGCGCCGCGCGCATCGTGACCTTGGAAACGTTCAGCTCCTCTGCGAGACGCAGCACACCGGGGAGCTCCCGCCGCCAGCTTCCGGAGCGGATTCCAGCGCGCAAGGCCTCTGCCGTTAATTCAGGGATCGTGGGACGACGGACGGCGTGTGCCATTCTGTGGGGGTCCACGCCTTTGTCCCGAACAGAGAAAAACCGGTCAATGGCACAAGTGTATCATGCGCCCCTGAGCAACTGCCCGCGCCTGAAATCAAGCGTCTGCAGCAACCTTCAGCGCTGCGCCGCCGGCCGCCAGCGCCTGCGCAAGACTCTCGAGCCGGATCGGCTTGCCGAGGTGCATGTCCATTCCCGCGTCGAGACAGCGCTTCGCATCGTCGACCGTCGCATACGCGGTCTGGCCGATGATGTAGAGCCTCCGCCGCCCGGGGTCCGTCGCTTCCCGACGCCGGATTTCCCGAGTCGCCGCGATGCCATCCATCACCGGCATCTGCACGTCCATCAGGATCACGTCAAACTCCTCCTGCTCGATCGCATCGAGAACATCCCGACCGTCGCCCACGGAGTTGCACTGGCAGCCCAGCCGCTTGAGCAGCTTGATGAGCAGGCGGCGATTCGTCGCGTTGTCCTCCGCGATCAGGATTCGCAACCCGGGAGGTGGCGCAATTTCCGCAGGCACGCTGGTCGCGTTATCACCCCCCGGCTGGGGTTCGTCCGAAACCATCAGCGGAATGGAAAGCTGGAAGACGGACCCACGCGCGTCGCCACGCGGCCAGGCACCGAGAGAGCCACCCATGGCCTCCGCGAGATGCCGCGATATCGAGAGTCCGAGCCCCGTGCCGCCAAACTTCCGATGATGCGCGGAGTCGCCCTGCACAAACGGCTGAAACAGGCGTGCAAGGGTTTCCGCGGTCAGGCCAATGCCAGTGTCAGTCACCGACACGCACAGCATGCGACCGTGCCTGCCGCTCTTGCAGGCGACATCGATCTCGACCCGGCCAGCCTCGGTGAACTTGATCGCATTGCCGACGAGGTTCGTGAGGATTCGCTTGAGTGCACGCGCATCGCTTTCGATGAGCCGGGGAACGTCCGCCGCGAGCTGTTTTCGCAGATCGATCCCGCGCATCTGCGCCAGCGGCGAAAGCAGGTCGTGCACCTCGTCAATGAGCGCGTGCAGATCGAGCGGGGCATAGTGGACGTCCACCACGCCGGCTTTCATCTTCGAGAAATCGAGAATGCCGTTGATGATCTCGATGAGATTCGAGCCCCCGCGTTCGATGTTTGCCACGTAGTCGGCCTGCTCGGCGGAGAGCTCGGTGTGCCGCAACAGCTCGCAGAATCCGATCACCGCGTTCATCGGCGTGCGGATCTCGTGGCTCATCATCGCGAGGAACTCGGACTTCGCTTCGTTCGCGCTTTCCGCCGCCTCGCGCGCCAGCTCCAGGCGATTGGCCAGTTCGCGCCGCTCCTCCTCCTCGGCCCGGCGACGGGAAACATCCCGCGCCACCGCGAAGACGATTCCCTCGTCAGCCAGCGCCACCGACCGCCACGAAAGCCAGCGGTAGCTGCCATCCTTGCAGCGGTAGCGATTCTCGATATCCAACACCGGTTTTCCCGCTGCGAGCTGCCGTCGCGCTTCGAGCGCCGCGGCTCGATCATCGGGATGCACCAGTTCAATGACCGGCATGCTCAGCAACTCCGCTTCACTCCAGCCGAGGACGGCCGTCCAGGCCGGATTCACCTGCCGCAGATAGCCGTCGAGCCCGGTGATTGCGAGCAGATCGGGCGAAAGCGAAAAGAATTGCTCGAGCTCGCCGATGGCACGTTTTCGCTCCGTGATGTTCTGAATCTGCGAGAGGAAAGTCCGCGGCTGCGAATTCTCATCCCGGATGAGCGACACGCTCAACAGCCCCCACACGATCTCGCCGGACTTGTGGACGTAACGTTTCTCCATCTGGTAGGTCTCGCGCTTCCCCGCAAGCAGCTGGGACATCAATTCGAGGTCCCTTGCGAGATCGTCCGGATGCGTGAGTTCCTGAAAACTGCGCTCCCGCAGCTCCGGCTCGGAATAGCCCAACATCTCGCAAAGCGCGCGATTCACCCGGATCCAGCGTCCGTCCGGCGCAACAAGCGCAATGCCGATCGCAGCGAATTCGAACGCGCTCGCAAACAGCCCGGCATCATTGCTTCCGTGCTCCGATGGGGGAACTGAAGGATTCATGAGACGGCAGCCTGACGACCATGGCGAGTCCCGCCCGCGAGAGAGGACCCGATCCTCTGGATCGATACTGAATATCAAGAACCGTCTTTTCAATCAACCTCGACACCGAAACCAAGTCGGGATTGCGACGCCACGGCGCGAGAAATGACAGGCTCCGGAGCCTTCAAACTACAAGTTGCAATGACGTTGCGCGCTTCTTAATCGCCGTCAGTCACCGGTGTCATTGACGGTGGCGCATCCTTCGGAGCACTTCCCCACTCCTTGTTCGGCTGCGGCCCCATTTCGAAGACGAAGTGCCCGCCTTCGGCAATGTCCGCGTGACTGAACCATGGCTTGTCCCACGGCTTGCCGTTGAGCGTCGCGGACTGGACGTAGCAATTCTCCGGCGAGTTGTTCTTTGCTTCGATGACGAGATCCTTGCCGTTGCCCATGTGAATGGTGGCCTTGTCGAAGAGAGGAGACCCGATCACGTAATTTGGACTCGAGGGATCTACCGGATAGAAACCGAGCGCGCTGAAGACATACCACGACGCCGTCGCGCCCTGGTCGTCCATGCCCGGGAACGCGAGGCCGTATTTGTCGCTCCCATACATCGTTTCGAGAATCTGCCGCACGAGTTTCTGCGTCTTCCACGGCTGGCCGGAGTAGCAGTAGAGATACGGCGCGTGCTGGTCGGGCTGGTTGCCCTGGCAGTAGAGCCCCACCATTCCGGTCACGTCGCGGGCAATGCCTTTCGGCTCGTAAGGCGTGCTGAAGAAATAATCGAGCCGCTCGTTGAACACATCACGCCCGCCCATGAGGTGGATCAGCCCCTGCACGTCGTGCGGCACGAGCCAGAGCGTCTGCCAGCCGCTGGCTTCCTTGAACATGTAATTGTAGTAGGGCTCGTAGGGGTCAAACGGCTCGATCCATTTGCCATCCCCGGTGCGCCCGCGCATGAATCCCGATTCAGCGTCGTAAACGTTTTTGTAATTCGAGGCGCGCTTGAGAAACATCTCGTAGTCCTCCTGTTTGCCGAGCTTCTTCGCGAACTGCGCCAGCGCGTAATCGCTCCACGCGTATTCGAGCGTCTTGTCCACGCCGGAATTTCCATCGGCTCGCGGCGGGCTGCCATTCTCCTGGAAATCATCGTGAATCCAGCCCTTTTCGAGATACTCCGCGAGGCCGCCTCGCGGGCCCTCCGGGTCCATCGCGTTTTTGCGCAGGTAGGGATAGATCGCCTCGTAATCGAACGGGATGCCGCGCTCCCAGTCGCCGAGATACATCATCACGCCGTTGTCGCCGTGGAACGAGGTGTGCATGAAGCCCTCGCGCTGCGCCATGGCGAGATGGCTCTTCAAAATGTCGGCCTTCACCTCCGGCTCGAGAAGCGTGAGAAGCACGACCTGATTCCGCCCCGTGTCCCACAGCGCAATCGGCGTGTAGATATCATGCGGAGCCACCACTTCGCCCTCCGCGCCGCGCCGACGGACCGGCTCTCCCTTTTTCACGATCAACCGCGGCGTCAGCAACGAGTGATAGAGCGTCGAGTAAAACAGCCTCCGCTGTTTTTCGGTGCCGCCTTCCACCTCGATGAGCCCGAGTTTCTCGGCCCAGATGTCTTCCGCAGCCTGATGCGCCTCGGCGAATGTCTGCGGGTCCGCCTTCAAGGTTTCCTCCGCAGCCTCCACATCGCGGCCGGCTGCGATGCGCACCAGAACCTGCTCACCCTCGGAAGTCGAAAACTCGAGATACGCGCCGGCGTAGTCGCCCGACACGTCGCGCCTCCCGGCTTCGATGAAATCGTCCCTTCGAACGAGTCCGCCATCCAGGTGAGGTGGGTTCTGACGAAAAACTCCAAATCCATCAAACGGCCGCGAAAACTCCGCCACGAAACTCCGCCGTCCCGCGCGGCCGCGCACCGTGCGATCCCCGACAATCTCCACCTCGCCGCCGCGCCCCCCGAGATCGATCAGCACCGTCGAGCGCTTCGACTTCGGAAACGTGAAGCGATAGTAGCCCGTGCCCTCGGTCGCGGTGAGCTCCGTGCGGACACCCGTGTCGGGAAACTCCACCGAGTAGTAGCCCGGCGACGCCGTCTCGGTCTCCTTGTTCCATGGCGACGCGTAGCTGCGATCGGGCGGGACATTCCACGCCCCGACGACCGGCATGATCGTGAGGCCCGGCATCGGTGAGGAGAATCCGAGCATCGTCCGTCTCGAGTGAATGTAGGAGGAGCGGATGCCGTGGTTGCCGGCGGTTTCCTCGAGCACCTTGTTGATCGGACCGACCTGCACCCATCGATGCGGCAGTCCCGGGCCGGGATGGGTAAACCCCGTGTAGGCCTCCTCTCCCGGCGGCGGAGCATTTCCAATGAATTCGGGGTCGAGCGAGGCGGTGCCGACAAGCGGATTGGCAAGCTCGACGGGAGATTGGGCGACAGCCGTGGCAACAATTCCAGCGGCAACGAGAAAATGGGTGATGGAAACAGGCATGAGGGCGAAGCCAATTTAACCTGCCTTCGGCGCAAAGGTTGCACCAGAAAAGACAAGGATTCCCCCGCCCTGCGGACGCCCGTGCCACGCGATGGACTCCCCTTCCCCGCGCGACCCGGGCTCAAAATTCGCGGCTACTCCATCCGCACGCGGAAGAACATGAACGGTTCCTCCATCATCGTGTCGTAGGAGAGCGTTTCGATGGCACCGAACGCCCCGTCCACCGACGTGGTGGAACCCGTCGCCGGCTCCCAAAGTTCCAGATCGGTCGATTTCTCGAGCGCGTAGGTCACGTCCTTTGCCTTGCGATTCCTGGTGATCTTGAGGCGGAGGTTCGCGCCGGATTGCGATTCGATGTCGTCGAAATCGAACGGCTCATCGTCGGCGACGTGCGGATTCAGGCCCCGCGCGTATTCCTCGAAATTCGTGATCCCGTCGCCGTCCGGATCGCTCGTCGGGAGAATGTCCTGTTCGTATTGCGGATCGTTTTCGCTGAATCGCAGGAAGTTGATGACCGGGAAATCATTCCCCGCGCCGGGGCCACCCGTGATCGTCAGCGTGATCGTGCCGCCGGCTGACGGTTGCAGGCCGGGCACGGAGGTAATCTCGGTATTCGTTGCCGCGTCCACGATGACGGATACCGGAGTCCCGCCGCCGGTGAACGTGTAGATGCCGGTGTAATCGTATCCCGCCACCAGCGAGCCGCGCCGCGCAAAGAACGCGAAGTCGTAGGTCTTGTTGGGATCGAGCCCGGAGATGGTCATGCTGCCCGTGAGCGGGTTGTCGTCGCGCAGGGCAAACATCGTTCTCTGCGCAGTCGCCGGGTAGTCCGCCAAAACGGACCCGCCATCGTCACGGGTCTGGTCGAAACCATCCGTGATGGCAAACGTGTAGCCGCTCGAACTTCCGTTCGTATCCACAAGGGCACGCGGCGTGGTGTTGGTCGAGCTGCTGATCGTGTTCCAGGTCGTGCCGTCGTAATTCGGCGAAGCTGTCGTGTTGAAGTCGATGAGGTAGGTGGACGCGTTGCTAGCGAACTGCTCCGCCACCCACTCGTCGTAGGAAAGCGCGCTCTGCCCGCCGGCGACGATGGTCACGACCTTGCTGTAATCACCCTGCAGCGCGCCTTCCGCGGTCGAGACGCGGTAATCGTAGCTTTGCCCGGATATCAACCCGGAGTCCTCGAATCCCGGCACATTTCCGGGGCTGGTGCCCGCCGTGGTCCAGGCCTCGGCCACACCCGTGCGACGGCGCTCGATCGTGAAACCGCTGCCACCGTAGCCCATGCTCGTCCATGTGAGGCTCGTGGTGCCGGGCGCGAACGAATACGCGGTCAGGTTGTCCGGCGGAGGCTGCGCAGTGATCTTCGTGAAGCTGGCCGTGTTGAGGACTGCGTTCGTGAGACTCTGCGCCCGGTTTTCGAGTGCCTTGCCCGATTCCGGATCGCTGTCCGCAAGCGGAGAGAAAATTTCCAGACTCGCCTGCTGCGTGGCGCCGTTGCTCTGCGCCATTGCCTCCTCGGGAGTCCACGATGCGCGATAGATGCACAGCTCGCGATAATCCGCCTGGGCCGGGGCGGGCACGCGTCCCGCGGCACCATCCGCACCGCCGAGCACGAAGCGATCGGGTGCAAACGTCTCGTTGAGGGTCGCCCGCTGCACGCCATCGATGAACACGAACGTCTGATTCGTCGCGTAGCGGTGAGAGAGCGCGATGTCGTGCCACTTTCCGTCATTGATGTCGACAATGATGCTCTGGGCCGCACCGTTCGGGCCGTAGTAAATGACCCCGGCGTCCTGCACCTCGAGCGTTGCGCGATTTGCGCCCGCGCCAATTGCGGCAATTGTTCCCGTGCCCGTCAGGCGCACGCGGAACGCCATCGTGGCCGAGTGCATGGGATGCGGAGGAACAAAACTGATCGGTGCCGGCTGCGCGTCATTCCGCGTGAGGCGCAGGTAGGTATTCACGCTCGGCTCGCGAACTCCCGGCAGCGCGGTCTTTCCGGCCGCGATGGCGTCAAACAACGACGGCACAATCGTGTAATACATCTCGCCGTGCCCGGCGTTGTTCGGGTGGTAGGGATCGGTCTCGTGCCCGGGCGCCCATTTGCCCGAGCCATTGTCCGGGCCGCCAAGGAAGTTGAAGCTCGGCACGTTCCACGAGTTGAGCAACAGGTTCATCCGTTTCACGAACCCGTATTGGGAGGCCGTGTAGTTTCCGTTCGGATACACGAGGCCGATCACGGGATAGTAGCCGTTCTGCCGGCAGCGGCTGATGATCTCCGCCATTCCACTCCGGAAGCTCTCGTAAACGCTTTGCGCGGCAGCGTCGTTGGCCCCCACGAGCCCCTCGTTGGCGAGCGACAATCCGATGATCACGATGTCGCCGTCGGGATGCGCATTCACGAGGTCGTTCTGGAAGCGGGCCAGCACCTTGCCCGTCGTATCCCCGGGGATCGACGCGTTTGCCACCTGCCATTTCACCTCCGAACCCGGCACGATCGGGGCCTGATTCTGCAGGAGATTCTGCAAACGATACGCCCAGCCCTGGCTCTGCGGACTCGCCCCCTGCCCCCACGCGACGGAGGATCCCAGCACCACGACCTTCTCCGGTGAAGCTCCCGGCGCAACCGGGCACACATCCGCGAAGGTCGTGCCAAGGCGAAACTCGTCGATCGATCCCGTGACTCCCGACGACGCGATGCGAATACGATCATACGTGATCGGGGAGTTCCTGGTGACCGTCAGGCGCGCATAGGGCGGCTCGATCGGCGAGGTGGGATTGACGTAGAGCCGGATCGTTGCGGAGTTCGCAGCGAAGTCCACACGGCAAACGATCAGCGAAAGCTTGCTGACCGGCGTGGCCGTGGCCGCCTGCGTGCCATCGTGGGTGTCGACGCCAAAATAGCCGTTGATCCGGCCCGTGTAGAGCATCTCCGTGTCACCCTGGAACAGCGACACGCCCGCGTAGCTGCTGCCGCTGGTCACCTGCGCGAGGTAGCTGAAATAGATCGTCGTGCCCGGCGTCTCGGGAGAGTGCGTCAGCTCGGCAAAAATTCCGTTCGCGGTGCCGGAAAGCGCGACCTTGTTACCGGTCGTCGGCAATCCTGCATACACCATCCCCGGCGAAGCGGCACTCAGGCCGGAGCCCATCGCCGTGTAAGGGGATTTGAAACCCAGGGCACCCGTTCGGCCGACCAGGGAGCCGGCAGGATGGTCAAAACCTTCGTATGCAAGCAGCTCGGCGCGGGCGGAGGCGCTTACAATCAGAGAAAACGCCGCAGCGCACAGGGAAAGGGCAAATCTTTTTGGGGAAACACTCATAAACTTTCACGCGCAATCCCGTCGAGCCAGTCCCGTTCTGCCGGATTGCCTGTCAACCTTCCCATACGCCATGATTGTATACAATTCCACTTTTTTGAACGATGCGCCCCCGGAGGTCCGTCGCGTCAGCACGCGACCCTGGCAACAGAATCGCCATTTCCTGAATCCGGTAAGGTTCTTCTATTTCTTACGCTGAGCCCGAGTCTTGAATGGGCTCTTCATGCTCCCTGGAGGAAATCCAAAGCTTGCAAGAGACGATGCCCCTCCGCGCCGGCGATTCGGGCCGACGGCTCCCGCGCAGCCGACTCCGCGATGTCGGGAGCTACCATCGCCCATCCATGCGAACGGCGATCTTCAGCTGCTCTCAAATATGAGGAGCTTGAACGTGCGATCCCCGCAATCTCCGCCAAAGGAAACGCCGCGATCTTCGACGAATCCGGGACCGCTTTCCCTTCAGGTCAACCTCGCATGACATGCCGGCACGCGCCGCCATCCTTCTTGACACGAGCCGCGCGCCGTTCCGCATCTCGCTGCTCGTCCCTCGTCAGCTCATGCCAATCTTTTTCGGGTCACACTCCGGCTGCGGCGCGCTGGAGGGGTCGCAGCCCGGAGGGACACAGGCCGGGCAAGGCGCGTCTTTCTCTTCCGCGAGCGACGGGCCAGCAATCCGACCAGTTTCACGATTGCGGCGTAGAGGTTTGCATGAGTCGCGGTCGCGTGGATATCGCGTCCGGCCACGGCGAGCCGTGCGCTCGCCGAGAACTGCCGGCCCTTCGAGGTGCCATGGTGGCGACGCAGGACAAGGTCCGCAGCCTGCACGTCTCTGGCGAAACGCGGAACCTTCGCGAGCTTTCCACGAGCGAACTCCTCGAGCGCGGGGCTCAGTCGAAGGTGATGCGGGGTGATGTGGATGGGCAGTGATGCTGGGGTGGTTCTCTCATTCATAAGTGGATTGGGATTCCGCCGGATGAAATCCGAGCCAGTTGCCGCCCTCGTTTTCCCAACGGTCGATCCAACGCAACAACGCGGGGTCCGACTCCCACGAAGGTCTGCGTGGAATCTCGGTATCGCGTTTGGAGGATCGAGAGTTCTGGAAACGCCTGGATCGAGGTGGAGAGAGGGAAATCATGGCTGAACGATTGCGTTGTCTGATCTGGCTGGCCGCAGTCACACCAGTCCGGCCGGTTCGCGGCAGTTCCGCTCATGGACATCGAAGGGTGCCTGTCGGCGCTTCGCGGGAATTTTGAGCCTGGTGACCGGCGGGGCTTCCCTCGCCAGGATGCGCACCATCTCCCGTCCGGCGGCCCAGGCTTCATCCGGAGGCGATGCGGGATTCACCAACGTGGAGTGCAAATGCCAGAGCGCATCCGCGGGATTCGCGAACGGAGAAGCCCCGTGAAGATTCGGGGGGCGTGCATTGCGGTGGAGATTCGGAAAAACGGTTGGCATGGCGGTGATGACTGGGTTGATGCATCCAAGATAACGCGGCTTTAACATATTGCTTCATACTGTGTTTTTATCGATCCGATCGCTTTTCCTTATCGCTGGGATGTCCTTCGATTTCCGTGACGACGTCGCCGGCCGCTCGTGTCGAAAGCCTGACGGGAAGCCGGTTTTCCAGGGGCTCCCGGGCGGTGCTGGAATACCGCAAATGTTCACTCTTCAAGCCTCCGTCGTGGCCCGAAACCGGTCATGAAAAGCTATGGAGAGATTGGACAGATAAGAGATTCCTAACTAAGAGTCCCGGAAATGGAGTTTTTGAACTACCACCATCTCCGTTACTTCTGGACGGTGGCGAGGAAAGGCGGGGTGCGCCGCGCGGCCAGCGAACTCGGTGTGTCCCAGCCATCGATCAGCGCGCAACTCAAACTCCTCGAGGAGTCGTTGGGGGAAAAGCTGTTCCAGCGGAGCGGTCGGCATCTCGTGCTGACTGAAGTCGGGCAAACCGTGCTCAGTTACGCCGACGAGATTTTCTCGGCGGGGCGGGAACTGATGAATGCGGTGAAGCAGCGGCCCGGCGATCGTCCGCTGCGGTTCAATGTCGGAATGACGGATTCCCTGTCGAAGCTCCTCGCTTTCGAGATTCTCAAGCCTGCGTTTCGGTATTCACACCCGACGCATGTCATCTGCCGGCAGGCGGAAATCGGACCACTCGTGCGGCTTCTCCAGACACATCGGCTGGATCTGGTGCTCTCCGACGAACCGGCTTCGACCGCCCTCAAGGCGAAGGTTTTCAACCACCGCCTGGGGCGGTCCAGCATGACCTTTTGCGCCCCGCCCGAGCTTGCCGAGAAGCTGCGGCGCGGGTTTCCCGGTTCATTGAATGGAGCGCCGGCGGTGCTTCCGACCGAGAATATGGGAGCGCGGGTCGCCCTCGAATCGTGGTTCGACGAACAGGAAATCCGGCCGCGGATCGTCGGGGAATTCGAGGACGCGACCTTGATGACCGTGGCCGCGGCAATGGGCGGGCTGGGCTTCACGGCGGTGCCGACCGCCGTGAGTCGCGCTGCGATGAAACATTACGGCCTGAAGGCCATCGCAACCGTGCCGGAGTGCGGAAGTGTCTTTTACGCGATCACCGCGGAGCGTCTCGTTAAGAATCCGGTGGCCGCAGCCATCACGGAACACGCCTACACACGGCTTTTTGCCTCCACCGATTCCGGGAAAACCCGCGGCAAATCGCGGTCCTGAGCCGAGGCCCAAGGAGCCACGCTTCCGGTCCGTTCGATGCTTCCGCCGCCAATTCTCCTTCTCTTATTTGGCAAGTGCCCTGTGAGAACCTCCGGGAAGGCTCTCACAGGGTGGACGCCTGAACCGACGAGGGGATCGCTTCAGCGGATTCTATTGAAGCGCGCTTCGAGTCTCGCGAAGGTCCTCGCCCGCTGCTTGAGGTCCTTGATCTTTGTGGCCTCGAGCGCGTCGTCGAGCAGCTTCACCAGCGCGTTGTTGGAGGGATCGGCGATGACCGCGCGGGCAACCTTTATGCAGAATTGCAGCTCTGCAACCGTCTGCGTGCGCTCCTTGCCGGAGAGCTGTTTCCGCGCCTTCTTGATCCCATTGCGGAACTTCTCCAGATACCGCCGCGCCTTGTTGATGACCGGCTGGTAGTTCGGCGTTGGCGCCGGGGTCGCGGTCGGCTTGGGCGTCGGACTCGGAGTCGGAGTGGGTGTCGGTGTAGGGGTGGGCGTGGGAGTGGGGGTCGGAGTCGGGGTGGGCGTTGGACTTGGCGTCGGGGTCGGGGTCGGGCCGGGTTCCGAAGACACGCCGAAAGAGAACAGGTATTCGCCAGCGGGCAGCGGCTTTTTATCCGCGCCGACGAGGTTTGCGTTCAGCATGAGCCGGCCCGTATCGAACTCCCTGCGATCCACCACGCGGATCGCCTCGTTTTGAGGAATGGGATTCCCCGACAAATCGGCGACGGTCACCGGCGCCCCGAGGAAGGTTCCAAGCGAGTCGTCGCCAAATACCCGGTAAAACACCTTCGCAAGGTCTTCGGCGTGACGCGCTGGATCACTGTCGGGCTGGGTGGTGTCCACATAAGGAAACTGAGGCAGCGCATACCAGAACCCGGGGTTGGTCACCGGAATCGTGGACGCAACGGGCGCCCCGGAGGCGTCATCGAACAGATCGAATGTGAGCTTCGTGACATTCCCCACACGGAATTTCTTCTGATTGAGGGGATGGTCCACCGGGAGGAGGCCGCCGAGGAAAATGCGGGCGCCGTCGGCCAGCTTGTGATCAATGGTGGTCACCGTGACGGGACCCTGAGCGCTGACGCTGATGCTCGTGTTGTTCCATTGGACGTGCGTCCCGTGATCATCATCCGCAGGGCCTGAGTAGGGCACCTTCACGTTGAGCACGGGACCCCATGGCGTCTGGATCTCCCACGGGATATCCTTCGGCAGGCCGCCCTCGCCAGTGACGGACAGCTGGATGCTGTTTGCTCCTCCCGCACCGACCTGCGATTTGTCGTCATCCAGGGAAAATCCATAGCCGGTGAAGCCGAGCACCTTGTGCACGAACCAGACGTAGGGATTGAGGTTGAAGACATTGAAGCCGGTGCCCCAATGGTCGTCCTTCGGATCGGGATGCCAGTATTGCTCGCCGTAAACGGTGAAGTCGCTCACGCCGCGCAGGATGGATTTGATGCGGTCGCGGATCTTGGCGATGAGCATCTGGCCATCGGGCGCATCCTTGGCGGCCTGGGTGAAGATGTAGCCCATGTTCCCGCCGACAATGTTCTGCATGGCCTTGAAAACGGTGTCGCTGTTGGGGTGGCCCACCTGATTGAGAGAAGCCATCACCAGATAGATGGACTCCGCGAATTTGAACGGGTCCCGGCCCTCCGCGGATTGATCGACCTTCGAGAAATCGAATGCCGGTTTGCCGCCCTCTCCGAACAGCGGATAACCAATCACGTCCTCGGACTCGGGCGTGAAGCGCAGTTTCGCCTTCTCATGCATCGGCGGATAGAATCGATACGAGACGTCCGAGTGCGCGGTGGCAGGCACCTGACTGATGATGACCGACTTGTGATCTTGCGCGACCTCCAGGATCACGGGCAGTCCCTGGGCTTTTGCATCCGTCTCGGTGAGGGTCTCCTCGAGATTCAAGCCGGGACCTTCCACGGACATGCCGGGAACGATTTCCGGATGCGGTTCCTTGAAATGCATGGTCCCCTGGTGGGCGCCGATGTGGTCGATGACGATATCCTTCGGCGCCGTGGGCGCGTCCGGGTGCTTCACGGCCCACTGCGAGAGGTAGTATTTCACCCAGGAAAACCAGAGCCGGATCGCGGCCTCTGACACGTAATCGCGTTGAGGCCGGGAAAATGTCAGGACCGCCGAGCCGAGGCTCCCGGGCCACGTGTTGCTTACCGTCACCACCCGGTTCGCGTGATCAACGTCGACGACCTTGGTGCCGTTCGGGATGGGGTTTCCGGACACGATCTGGCCCACCTCGATGAAATCGATGGCGGATTTCGACTCGTTCGGGCTGAGGCGGATCTGCTTCTCCTGCAAATTGGACTGATCTCCCGAGACACCGACGCTGACCTGGATCACCCCCGTCCCCCCGCTCGACAGCATGTAGATGAGGTTGTTGTAGCTCGATTTGTCGCCATCGCCTTTTGCCGGACTGTTGGCGAAAATATTTGCCCCGGAAGGGATCTTCAGAGGCACCGTCGAGTCCCCTCCCTCGGTCAAGCCGGGGTAATTATAAAAGGGCCACCCTTTTCCTCCCTCGAAATAGTTTCCCAGCAGCGTGTTGGGCTCAGCGGTGAACTTCCTGAACTGCTCCTGAAGATCCGAGACCGATCCCACCGCTCCGATCCAGCCCATCGCCTCGGGGTGCGACCCTGGAATATACCCTCCTGTCTGGTTGGGACGGCTTTTGTCCGTCGCCTTGCTCGGGTCGGTGACGTTCGGAATGACCCACGAGTCGAGAGCGGCCATCGACATCGGAAGGAAGAGATTGTCGACGTAGGAGACGTCATAGTTGATCAACGTGACGATCTCCGTATCGGGAATCTCATTGTTACTCTCCGGCGAGATCTTCGCCATGTAGGCGTTGTCGCGAATCGTGAGTTCGGAGATTTGGTCGTGGTTGTCGTCGGTGGGCGACTCGGCGGAGCCGTTGCGATACCACATCACCACATGGTTCTCGTCGGGATCGTGCGTATCCCCTTCCTTCTTCGGGCAGGCCAGGGTGATCGAGCGGACCGCCGTGGCACGGTTATGGAAGGGGTTGTTGGTATCTCCCATCTTCCAGATGTATTCCGCCTCGGTGCCCGTATGGATGCGGCACCCGTTCCAATACACGAGCGGGATGTCCACCACGACGGTCTCATTGGGCCGGATCCCAAAGTAATATTTCCCGTCCGTGCCCTTGTAGCCGACATACCCCCGATACTCATGATTCGGGGGATCAAAAGGGTCATACTTTCCCTTGAGATTGTTCTTGGCCATCGTCGCGTTATTCGGGCTTCGAAGAACGGGATAGACGATTTGATCCGTGTTGTTGGTGATGCGGATGGTCTTTTGAGGGACGACGTTGCCGTTGTGGTCGATGCCATAGACCATCACCTTGTTCGTGGGAGATTGCGGATCCCTCGGGTTCGGGTCGAAAGGCTGGTGACCATCGTCCGGTGTGTTGCCGCCCTTGCCGGTCGGCATGGGGACGGGTGTGGGTGTGGGCGTCGGATCCGCCGCGCGCGTGGAGGCCACGGCCAACACCGCCAGCACCGCGAGGGAGCGGACGGGAAATCTGCAGAATGCCGGACACGAGGAAGGACGGCGGCGGCGGGTCGGAATCGACGTTTTCATATCATGCAAGAGTAGGTTTCGCTGCTGACGATGCGTCGGATCCCAACGGAGACTCCCCGGTGCATCCCGCGCCTGCCTGCTCTCCTCCGATTCGCCATGGTCAGGCTATTGATTGTGCGTCGTCGGACTCTCGGCTGTCGCCCTCTATTTAGAGGAGAACATGAGAAATGGCATGACCGGCGCCGGCCCAATCACATCCGGTTCAACCACAGAGCCATGAGCGCCACGCGGCTGTTCACGCCATACTTCTGCAGAATCGTCGTGACGTGCTTGTGAGTGGTCTTGGGCGATTGCCTCATCACCTCCGCGATCTGCCGTTCGCTGCGCTCGGTCAGCAGCAGATGCACAATGCGGCGCTCGGTCGGAGTCAGCGGTTCCTGCGCCATGAGGAGGCCGTTGCTGAGGAGAAGCTCACGGTGAAACCACCTCAAACCCCGCATGGCAAATGCGAGCGCCTTGGAGTCTGCGACCGTGAAGCAGCCTCCGCGATACCGGTCCACCAGCAGGAAGGACTCCGCATCGGCATTGACCGGGACGCCCGCGAACATGCGGTCCTTGATGCCCGCTTCCTGGTAAATGACGCGATAACTCTCGGTCCGCTTCATGGCTTCGAGGTCCACAAATCCATCGTGCAACCGATGCACGCGGAGCCGCCCGGCACCCGCGACCAGAGCGCGCGTGGTAAGGTCGGGGGCGGTTTCCTGCGTCTGCGAGGCGTATCTTGAGCGCTCCAGAATGCTCGCCGACGGATTGTAGTGCCGAATCGCGAGACCGCGCCATCCGCGCAACAAGTCGCGCCGGGCGGATGCGCCGTTGTTCAGCCGGGCAGCACCCACCCAGACCACATCCTCGGCATGGAATCGGGCGGAGATCGTTCGCATCAGGTGGTTGAGCGCGTCGTCCGCTCGCGATGCGGGAAAGTCCGCAAGCGAATCCCAGAGATCGGAGCAAAACTGGAGTTCGGAGTCCGCGATGAACATTTGGGAGCCACATTTTATGGCGCGGAAAAGGGAGGTCTCAAGTTCTGCGTGGATATTCACTCGTTTTTCGGCGCGTTGACGCCCGGGTCCTTCAACGGTGACCGCCGGAACGATCTTGCCGAGAGGAATAACCGCGACACGCCTGGTGCGGCACCGACGCACCGCGGGAGCCGTCGCACGCCCTTCACCATTCCACGTCGTCGCGAAAGCGAAGGATCCCCCTGTGTTTGATGGCCAGCGGGCGTTTTACGACCGTCGAAAGGCAGAACACAACGGTCGATGCGCAGATCACGACCGTCGATGTCGAGACCGCGACCCGTCTTCCCCCCACGCCCGGTGAAGAGATCGGGGCGGCGTCCTCCTCAACAAAGCCCGGTTATCGCCAAAGATTCCGATCCAGCGTGCGGTATTGGATCGCCTCGGCGATGTGCTCGGACCGGATGGCGGCGGACTCCGCAAGGTCGGCGATCGTGCGCGCAACCTTGAGAATGCGATCATAGGCGCGTGCCGAGAGCTGGAGTTCGCTCATGGCAAGCCGGAGCATTTCGGTGGACTCCGCATCGAGACGGCAATGCGTCTTGAGCTGCCCGTGTGACATCTCCGCGTTCGTGCGGATGCGGCTGTTCCTGAAACGCTCCGCCTGGGTTTCCCGCGCGGCGACGACTCGCTCACGAATCGCCGCCGACGGCTCGGCGCGTTCGTCGCTGTGAAGTTCGCGAAACTCGACCGCCGGCGCCTCAACGTGAATGTCGATGCGATCGAGCAGCGGACCCGAAATGCGATTGCGATAATTCTCCACCTCGCGCGGCGAGCAGCGGCACTCGCGTTTCGGATTTCCGAACCACCCGCATTTGCAGGGGTTCATGGCTGCGACGAGCATCACGTTCGCGGGAAAGACGACCGTTCCCGCCGCGCGGCTCACGATGACCTTGCGATCCTCGAGCGGCTGGCGAAGCACCTCGAGCGTCGAGCGTCGAAACTCCGGAAGTTCGTCGAGGAACAGCACGCCATGGTGGGCAAGACTGACTTCCCCCGGCGCGGGATTCGCCGAGCCGCCGATGAGTCCGATGTCGGAGATCGTGTGGTGCGGCGAGCGAAACGGACGCGCGGTCACGAAGCCCCCGCCATCGAGCAGACCCGCGACGCTGTGGACCTTCGTGGTTTCGATCGCCTCCTCGAGCGTGAGCGGCGGCATGATCGTCGGGATGCGTTTAGAGAGCATCGACTTGCCGCTGCCAGGCGGGCCGATGAGGAGCAGCGCGTGATTTCCCGCCACGGCGACTTCGATGGCGCGCTTCACCTGCTCCTGTCCCTTGACCTCCGCAAAATCGAGTTCGTGCTCCTGCGAAATCCCGTTGCCAAATTGCGAGACGACCGGCTCGAGCTCCCGCTGGCGCGTGAGAAACTCATAGGCCTCGCGCAGGGACCTCACGCCGTAAACCTCGATGCCCTCGACGGCGGCGGCCTCCGCGGCATTCGCCATCGGAACGATGAGGGCTTTTTTCCTCCTCCGGCGGGTTTCGATTGCGATGGAGAGCGCTCCCTTGATCGGCCGCACCTCGCCGTTCAATCCCAGTTCGCCCGCGATGAGGCAACGCTCGAGCCGCGGCACATCGGCATCCTCCGCGACGGCAATCATTCCAATGGCGATCGGCAGATCGAAAGCCGGCCCTTCCTTTTTCAAATCCGCAGGGGCGAGGTTCACCGTCGTGCGATGCCGCGGCCAGCGATAGCCGCTGTTGGCGATCGCCGTCGTCACGCGGTCACGGCTTTCCTTCACGGAGGCATCGGGAAGACCAACGATAACGATCTGCGGCTCGCCGCTGCCGCTGTTGACCTCGATCTCCACTTCGAGCGCGTCCACTCCCCTCAACGCCGCCGAGAAGACCTTCGTGAGCATTCAGGAGCTTTTAATGCGATCGCGCCACAGGTGAAGCGCAAAGGCAGCCGGCAGGCGGAATGAAGCCGAATTGCGCTGGCCGCGCGCATCGCGGCACAAGTCAGCTCACACGAACGAGACGACGACGACGCAGTGCGGCGACACCGAGCAAGCCCAGCGCAATCATCACGCCCCACGTCGCAGGCTCCGGCACCGGAGAGTAGTTGAGGATGAGATTTGCGCCGTCGCTGGTGATCGAGAAACGGCGCCAGTCCGGCGCGTTCGAGAATCCGGAGGCTTCGATCACAAATCGTTCCGGGCTGAATCCGATGATGCCGCATTGGGCCGTCGCGATGATCCACGAGTAACTCTGCGACGGATCGAAATTCGCGGCGTCTCCCTCGGTGTCGCCGTCGAGAGACCTCACGGTGATGAGGAACGGATACTCCCCGTCGATACCGATGAGCGAGAGTCCGCCATTGATGTTCAGCCAATCCCAGCCAGCGTCGCCGCCGCTTTTTCCCGTGGCGTCGTTGATCTCCCACACATAGGCGCCGCCACTCTCCCACCAGACATTTTCCGCGGTCAGCGTGCCCGTTGAATTTCCGGGAGAAATCACCCCTCCCTCGTCGATGAGCAAATCACCTACGCTGCCGTTGCCGGAAATCTCGCCACCCCACGAAACAACCGTGAACGAGTCGCATGAAATTGTGCCGTCCACGTTCAAAACCCCGGTGCCTGCCACCTCGATTTCCTCTGCGTTGAGCTCGGCACCGGCCCCGACGTGGAGGGAGCCCCCTTCGACAAATGCGTCGCCAACAATCACAAGGTCCGCTTCCGCACTCGAGCCCGCGCCCGTGATTTCCACCGCTCCAAAGGTGATGAGCGCATCCGTGGCAAGTTGGCCGCCCCCGGTCACGGACAGCGCACCCCCGGACGAGTATGTGAAGGTTGCCGAAACCGAACCGCCGTCGATCTTCAGCGCATTGTCGGGTGTGCAGCCGCACAGGCTGAGGATGCCACTGATCGTGCTTGCTCCCGTCAGCGTCAGGGTTCCGCCGCCGGTTTTCTCAAAAGCCCCGAGCTCGCCAACGGTGATGATGGAACCCGAGAACGTCGTATCAGTGCCATCCGTGCCCACCGACAGAAACGCAAGATCGTCGAGCTCCACGGTGCCGCCACCGGCCAGGGAACCGATCTCCACATAGGATTCGGGCTCGCACGGATCCTCCAGAACTCGCAGCGTTGCCCCGGAATTGACGGTTACCGCCGAGTCGGTGGACAGCGCCCCGGGGACTGCGACAAGGGTCCCCGCCGAAATGGTCGTCGGGCCCTGGTAGGTATTTACACCGGTGAGTGCGAGCAGACCGGCGCCGTCCTTGACGAGTTCGCCCGTCCCGTAGAGCTCGCCGCTTTGAGTCGCGGCACCATCCGAAACCATGAGAGTGAGCGGGTGTGCGAGCTCGTAGCTGTTCGTGTTCGTCTCGCCGTCCGTGTAGGTAACGATCAGCTGCGCAAACATCGTCGGGACCGAAGACGCCGCGACGGCGAAAAAGAGGAAAAGGCGCAAGGGGATCATATTTGTTGAAAGGTTGAGCGGCGCAGTTCCCGGAGACGTCCCGAGGCAAAGGGTGGCTTCGCGCCCCGGACACACAAAGTCAAGCTACTGATCAACTGCGTTTCTACTTTTGCCGATTTCGCCGGAGAGCAGGTGTGGTAAGCTTTCTTCAACATTCCATGACGCTCCGACCTCTCTGCACGATCGGCCTTCTCGTCGCATCCCTCCTCCCCGGCAGCGCGGCCACCGCGGCTCCCAAATCCCCGGTGCCGCCCGGCAACTACTACTTCGTCACGGTTCCGGCCAAGGTGGATCGCACCTCGCCGCTTCTCGTTCCACAGGTCGTGGAGGTCACGGTGTCGAACGATGAAAACGGCACCTTCCTCACCATGCCCGCTGCAAACGGCGCCTCGAAACACGCCATCCGCACCGAGGACAACGCGATCCTCATCGAGATTCAGCAGCCGCCCTACACGCCGTTTGGCCTCAGCACCGGCGTTTATTCGGCCGGGGCAACCGTCAGCAGTCCGAGCGAAACTCCGAAGCGGTTCGACGGCTCGTTCTGGATCATCGGCGGCTGGGGCACGGAATCGATCTCCGGAACGTTCGCGCTGATTCGCAAACCGGAGTAGCCGCCATGCGATTGCGCACTCTCGCGGTGATCGCCACCGCCACTTTCGGTCTTGCTACAGGCGCCTTCGCCGGCGTCAAGGACACCATCCAGCGACTCACCTCGATCTTCGAGAACAGCACGCCCGAATTCCAATACACCTTCTGCGAGAACATCGGGGATCAACGCGGTTGGACGTTCGGGTTCGTGGGATTCACCAGCGGCACGTATTCCGGCACGATGTTTCTCGAGGAATACATCCGGCTCCGGCCGGGCAATCCGCTCGCGCGATTTCTCCCGGCGTTTCGCAGGATCGACGCCGGCCCGCACGACCGCGAGGGACGCAACCCCGACACTCGCGGCCTCGAGGAATTTCCCGACGTCTTCCGCTCGCTCGGAAACGATCCGCTCTTCCGCAAGGCGCAGCACAACATGGCCGACAAACTCTCGTGGATTCCCGCGCGCAAACTCGCCCGCCGCATCGGGGCGCGGCTTCCAGTCACGCGGGGGCAGCTCTACGACGCCTACGTGAATCACGGCGAGAGCGGCATTCGCAAACTCGTGCGAAAAACCGACCGCCGCTCGGGAGGCACTCCGAAGACGCGGGGCGTTTCCGAACGCGCGTGGCTGAAGAAATTCCTCGCGGTTCGCCTTCGCGTGCTGCGCGCGGACGCCACCTGGCAGCATGCCGTCGATCGAATCGCCGTTTATCAAAAGCTGCTGCAGGACGGAAATGTGCGGCTGCGGCGTCCGTTTGAGGTCGATTGCTACGGCAATCACTTTCGCATCGAGTGACCGGCTTTTGCCTTCTTCTCCGCCCGTCGCCATGCTGAGCTTCGCGGGTGGAGAGGACTTTTCTTCGAATCCCGGCCGCTGCGGCACTCGCAACCCTCGTCGCCGGCTGCGGCTCGACGATCGTCACACGCGAAACGCCCCCACCCGCTCCGGGCGCCCCTCCAAAGGTCGCATTGGTGACGCCGGGCACGTCCCCCTCGCGCGCCTCGACGCTCTCCGGGCCCGAGCTTTCCCGGGCTCTCGTCCGGTGGGCGGACACGGACTCCACACGCCTGTCGCGGGCCGCATCGCTCATCCTCCAGCAGGCGGAGGCACGGCCCGTCGCCGGCTCCGGGTTGGAACCGGGCTACGCCCTCATCGCCGCGCGGCTCGCGTGGCAGAGCCTGATCGCTTCCGGTGCGGCACCCGCCGACTGGCAGCGGACGAACCGCGACGCGTTGAACACCTACAACCGCGCCCTCGCGGCATTCATCGCGCCGCTCTCCACCGGGATCGCGAGCGGATCCTCCTTCACAGTCGAGACTCCGATTGGCGTGCAGAACGTGGACGTGCGTTTTCCCGATCACGACACCTATCGACCCGGCTACTTCGACGACCTGCTCATCGCGGATCGGATCAAGATCACAGGATTCCGACAGCGTTCCGCGGTGGGCGACTTCGGCGTCGCGCTGGTCGGAGAACGCCAGCGCACCGATGAACGGGAGGCCGAGCTTGCGCTTCAACCTCCCCGCACCGGCGTCAACGCACCGCTCAGCGCGATCGCGCGCTTCCCCGAAAACGACCATGCGATCATCGAAATTCTCGATCCCACCGAAACCATCACCGCTCCGGTCGCTGGCGGGCACGCGGCCATTGCCGCCGATTTCACGGCACCGCTCGCAATCTCGTTCGGTGGAATCAACGACCTGCTTCTCGGCTTGCAGGGACTGCTTCACGCCGGACGCTTCGAGTCGGCCACCGGCATCTATCTCACCACGCCCCTCGATGACCGGCGGATTCCCGTGCTGCTCATCCACGGCTTGAGCTCCTCACCGCTCGTGTGGAGAAACATCGTCGCCGAGGCAATGACCGTGCCGGAGGTCCGGCGACGGTTTCAATTCTGGTATGCCTATTACCCGACCGGCGTTCCGCTCGTCCAGTCGGCGGCCACGATTCGCAACTCGCTCGCCGACATCCGCAACCACGATGATCCGCACCACGCCTCCGTCGCGTCGAGGAACCTTGTCATCGTCGGCTACAGCATGGGCGGCATCATTGCGCAGATACTCTCCACGGACGTGGGCGACCGGCTTTGGAACGCCCTCTCGCGCAAACCGCTCGACGAGGTTCCGCTCTCCCCGGAGGAAAAGGCGGCACTGCGAAACATCGTCTTCTGGCACCCGGTGCCCGGTCTGCGCACCGTGGTGTTCATCGCAACGCCGCATCGTGGCGCGCAGATGGTCGACATGTATTTCGCGCAGCTCGGCAGCCGGCTCGTGCGCCTGCCGGGCGACATCCTGCAGTTTCAAATGCGCGTGTTCCGCGCGATCGGCGACGCACTGGATCCGGGCATTTCGCCGAAGGAATACTCCAACGGAATCAATTCCATGTCGCCACGGTCACCGCTCTTCGCCGCGCTCAACGACTCGCCCTTCGCTCCCGGAATTCGAATCTACTCCATCATCGGCGATCGCGGCCGTGGCGATTCACCGAACAGCTCCGACGGCGTCGTGCCCTATTGGAGCACGCATCTTCCCGCCGCGGATGAGGAAATCATCGTGCCCACCGGCCATGACGCGCAGACGCACCCGGAAGCCGAGCGCGAAATCGTGAAGGCGCTTCGCGAGACGATCAGCCGCTAAAGCTGGTGCGCTTCCTGCCACTGGTGCAGGGCCTGCCGCAAACGCAGCGAGGCGGCATCGAGATTCGCGCGCAGCTCGCGACGGCGCGCAGCCGACACTTCGTTCCGGCGCTCGCGCGCAGCCCGCCATTGCTCGAGCGCATGCTCCCATTGGGCCAGCGCATCGTGCATCGATTGCTGCATCGTGTGAATCATCTGCTGCGCGGACTCCGCCAGCGGCGTCGGGTGCGCGGCGAGGCGCTCCGCATGCCGCTTCTGCTGCTCGGCGATCTCCGCCTTGAGGATCTTCTCCTCGGGCACCGTGCGCAGGTTCTTCACGAGCCCCACCTTGTGAAGCAGCCAGATCGTCCATTTCGTCGGGTCGAAATGCCAGGGCTTCACGCCATTGCGGTAGTCGTATTGAAACTCGTGGTGAAAGTTGTGATAGCCCTCGCCGAACGTGAAGAACGCCATGATCAGGCTGTCGCGCGCCGAGCACTTCGTGGAATACGGCCGTTCGCCAATCCAGTGGCACAGCGAGTTGATGCAAAACGTCATGTGGTGGACGAAAACCACGCGCGCCACCCCGGCGATGAGGAATGCGCCCAGCGCCGCCACCCAGCCGCCGACGAGAAAACCAATCAAGGTCGGCAGCACGAAGCTCACGCCGAATGCGAGCGGGACGTAGTAATTGTGCTGCCACACCGCGAGGCGGTCCTTTTGCAGGTCGCGCACCCACGTCAGCGGAGTATCCGGCCCCGTCCGAAAGAGCAGCCACCCGATGTGCGCGTGGAAGAAGCCCTTCGAGATGTCGTAGGGGTCGTCGTCGTGATCGACAAATTTGTGATGCCGGCGGTGGTCCGCACACCAGACCAGCGCGGATCCTTCAAACGCCGCCGCACCGAAGACGAGCGTGAACAGTTTCACGATCGGGCTCGCCTGAAAGGTGAGGTGCGAGAAAAGCCGGTGATACCCGAGCGTGATGCTCAGACCCGTCGCGATGAAGAACGCGAGGAAAAGTCCGATCTGAAAAGCGCTCAGGCCGAAGTGCCAGATGTAAAGCGGCACCGCCACGACCGTGGTGAGAAAGGTGCCCATGAGAAATACCGTGTTGATCCAGCGGACCCGGTGGAGGAAAGCGAACATTGCGAAACGATGGTAGTGATTGGACCGACTGCGGCCGCGACGTGCGCCTCCCCAGACTGAACGCCGTCAAGGTAGAGTTTCATTCGGAGCTGTCAACGACTGCATCGTCTTGTTTTTGACAGTTCGCCTCTGTCCGGCACGCAGGATGTGTCGGCAAAACGCAAAGTCCATCACCGCATTTCCTGCCTCACGCCAATCCCTCCGGCCTGCGACCTTGAAGACGGCGGGGCGCCTTGTCATTTTGCCGCCATGAACCTCCCCCCGCCGGTTTTGGCCAGCCGCGCTGTTGGTTGCTCCTCCCCTCCCCGGCGGCGCCGTTGTTCCTCATCCCGTCCCATGAATCTGCGAAAGTGCATTGCGATGTTTGGATTGCTTGCGGGATTCGCGCAGGCCGGCCCGGTGGAAAATCTGATGCCCATGCCGGCATCCGTGAAAGCGGGCGATGGCAGATTTCCGGTCACCAGCGAATTCGCGATCGAGGTCCGCGGCGCGGAGGACCCACGGGTGAACGCGGCGGCGGACCGATTGAAACAACGCTGGCAGGCCCGCACCGGCATGACCTTTGCCGGCGTGCCTCAGGAATCATCGGTCGTGGTTCAATCCGAATCGCAAGGCCCGGCGATTCCGGAGCTCGGCGAAAACGAAAGCTACTCGTTGAAGATCGATTCCACCGGCGTCGAGCTCACCGCACCGACTTCCACGGGAGCGCTCCGGGGCCTCGCGACGCTCGAGCAACTGCTCGATTCCGACACCGACGGCTGGTTTCTCCCCGCGGTTGAGATCGAGGACGCTCCGCGCTTCCCCTGGCGTGGACTCATGCTCGATGTCTGCCGCCACTGGCAGCCGATGGAAGTGGTCAAGCGCACGCTCGACGGCATGGCCGCCGTGAAGCTCAACGTTCTGCATCTCCACCTCACCGAGGATCAGGGCTTCCGCATTGAAAGCCGTTCCGCTCCGAAGCTCCACGAGATGGGCTCGGACGGAAGTTTCTTCACGCAGGAGGAGATGCGGGAAATCATCGCCTACGCCGCCGGGCGGGGCATTCGCGTGGTGCCGGAGTTTGACATGCCGGGGCATGCAACGAGCTGGCTGGTGTCGCATCCGGAGCTGGGCAGCCGACCCGGTCCGTATGCGATCGAGCGCAAATGGGGGATCTTCGAACCGGTGCTCGATCCCACCAACGAGGAGGTCTACGTGCTGCTCGATGGATTCCTCGGCGAGATGGCGAGGTTGTTTCCCGATCCATTCCTCCACATCGGCGGCGACGAGGTGAAAGGCACGCATTGGGACGCCAACCCGCAGATTCAAAAATTCAAGCGCGAGCAGAAACTCAACTCCAACGCCGAGCTGCAGACGTATTTCACCCAGCGGGTGCAGGAGATCCTCGCGAAGCATGGAAAGCGGATGATCGGCTGGGACGAAATCCTGCAGCCGGGACTTCCGACCACGGCGGTGATTCAATCGTGGCGCGGCCCCGACTCGCTCGCCGAGGCCGCAAAGAAGGGCTACTCGGGCATTCTTTCGAACGGCTACTACATCGACCTCAGCTATCCCGCCTCCGACCATTACCTCAACGATCCGCTGCCCGAAGACGCGTCACTGAGCGAGGAGGAAGCGCGCCGCATCCTCGGCGGCGAGGCCACGATGTGGGCCGAGTGGGTGACGCCGGAAACGATCGACTCACGCATCTGGCCGCGCACCGCCGCGATCGCCGAGCGCCTGTGGTCGCCACGCGACACACGTGATGTCGACGCCATGTATCGCCGCCTGCCGGTGATCAGTCTGCGGCTCGAGGAAATCGGACTTCGCCATCGAAGCTACGTCGATCCCCTGATCCGCCAGTTCGCCGGCGACGAGGCGACCCCGGAAGATCTTCGCAACCTCCGCGCGATTGCCGACATCATTGAGCCGGTGAAGGGATATCAACGCGGCCAGCAGCAGCCAAACTCCACCCAGCTGTCGCCCCTTACGGGCTTTGCAGACATTGCACGGCCCGACAGCCGCCCCGCACGCGAGCTTTCCGATCAGATCGACAAAGCCATCTTCACCGATGCCTCGATCGAGCCTGCAATCGACGCACTGGCTCAATGGCAGGCCGCCGCCGAGGCTCTCCTCGACCGACGACGGACGTTGTCGCCGAGGGTCCAGGCGCTCACGCCCCTTCTCGAGCGAGTGCGGCTCGCCGCATCCATCGGGTTCGAGGCCGCGGGCAAATTTCAGTCCGGCGAACCGGCATCGTCGGACTGGATGAACGACCAGCTCAAGACACTCGAGGAAGCCGCGACTCCGCACGATGCCTGCGAGCTGGTTTTCATTCCAGCACTGCGCCGGCTCGTCGTCGCCACGGCGAACCCGATCGGTGAGATGTCCGAAGCGGATTGGCGCAAACACATCGACACGCTTTCCGCGTCGAAGGAGAAGCAATAACGTGCACCACACGGCCGCTCCCGGAAACCGACAGGGCTATCTGCTCTCGCTCGCCATCATCGGCGTTCTCTATTTCATCTTCGGCTTCGTCACCTGGCTGAACGGCTCGCTGATTCCATTTCTCAAGCTCGCCTGCGAACTCACCGACCAGCAGGCCCTGCTCGTGACCTTCGCGTTTTACATGTCGTATTTCTGCCTCGCGCTGCCGTCCTCTCTCATCCTGCGCGCGACCGGATTCAAGCGCGGCATGGCCCTCGGCCTCGCAATCATGGCGGCGGGCGCAGTGGCCTTCATCCCCGCCGCAACGGCTCGCAGCTATCCGCTCTTTCTCGCGGGACTTTTCATTCAGGGAATGGGACTCGCCCTTCTGCAGACCGCGGCGAATCCCTACGTTTCAGTGATTGGTCCGATCGAGAGCGCCGCCCGGCGCATCAGCGTAATGGGCATCTGCAACAAGACCGCCGGCGCGATCAGCCCGCTCATCCTCAGCGCGATTCTTCTCAGCGGCGCGATCGAGCTGCAGGAAAAGCTCGCCTCGGCCACGACCGGCCGCGAAGCCCTGCTGCAGGAGCTCTCGAATCGCGTCATCGTGCCCTATGTCGTCATGGCAATTGTGCTGTCGCTGCTCGGCGCGATGATTCTTTTTTCACCGCTCCCCGACATCGACGACAGCGCCGGTGAAGAACCGGCCCCTCCGGGCAACGCCCCCACATCCATTTTCCATTTTCCCCACCTGCTTCTCGGCGTGGTTGCCATCTTCGTTTACGTCGGCGTGGAGGTGATGGCCGGCGACGTCATCACGCTCTATGCGAGCGCCCTCGGGCTCGACCTGCACGTCACGAAGAATCTCACGTCCTGCACGATGTTCGCGATGCTTGTCGGCTACGTTGTTGGGATTTTGACGATCCCGCGATTTCTCCGGCAGAACACGGCTCTGATGCTTTCGGCCATCGTCGGCATCGTCTTTGCCGTGGGCGCACTGGTCACCTCGGGCGTCGTGTCGATCACGTTCATCGCCCTGCTCGGACTCGCGAATGCCTTGATGTGGCCGGCGATTTTCCCGCTCGCAATCGATGGACTCGGCAGATTCACCCGCATCGGGTCGGCACTGTTGATCATGGGCATCGCCGGCGGCGCCATCATTCCGCAGATCTACGCCTCGCTCTCCCGGTCGATGGACACCCGGCACGCGTTCTTCTGGTGCACGGTCCCGGCGTATTTTTACATCCTTTTTTACGCGGTCCGCGGCTGTCGGATCGGCCGCGCGCGCTGATTCGACATTTCTGCAGAAGCCGGAACTCGACTCACAAATCGGCATTGCCGGATTCGTTTGCCGCCGCGGGACGCCCGGACTAAAAGACTCCCGCGTGAGGGTTCTCGCGGCATCCGATCTCCATTACGCCCTGCCGCAGTTCGACTGGCTGGTCGCCAGGGCGATCAACTACGACATGGTCGTGCTGGCGGGAGATCTGCTCGACCTCTCGTCCACCGTCGAACCCGACGTCCAGATTCTCGTGATCACGAAATACCTGCGCGAGATCAGCCAGCGCACGGTGCTCGCCGTCTGCTCGGGCAATCACGATGGCGACGTGCGCGTCGACACCGGGGAATTCGCGGCGGAGTGGCTGCGCGAGATTCACGCCAACGATCTTTACATCGACGGCGACACGTTTCTGCTCGGTCCCGATCGTGTTTCGATCTGCCCGTGGTGGGAGACCGATGTCTCCCGGGCCCGCATGGTCGAGAAATTGCGCGCCGACGCCGCTCTCGAGCCCCACGGACGCCGCTGGATCTGGGTTCACCATTCTCCGCCCGACCAGTGCCCGGTGAGCTGGAATGGCAAGGCCTACGCCGGTGATCCTTTCCTGAACAACCTCATTCGCGAACTGCACCCGGACATCGTTTTTTCCGGGCACATTCACAACGCACCCTTCTACGCCGACGGCGCATGGGTCGCAAATCTCGACGGCACCTGGGTGTTCAATGGCGGCTGCCAGATCGGCCGCATCCCATCCTTCATCACACTCGATCTCGAAACCCTCGAGGCGCGATACCGGAATCTCGAAGAAACGGACACGCGCTTCCTCACGCCCGCCTAATGCCCGCGGCCTTTCCGCTCGATGCGGCGCGGCTGCTTCGCCATCAGCGTTTCCACGACATCGTCGACCATGTCGAGGTGAGCCGAGCCCTGGCGGCACTGCTCCTTCACGTTCGCCACGTAGCGGGTGATCGACTCCAGCCGCGTCGCGAGCAGCCGCGCGATGTTGAGCGCAACCTGCGGATGCGCGTGCAGAAATGCCGCCCCATCCTCGGCGAAATAAAACGAACTGTCCTGCCGCGCACACACGGTCGCGGTGGAGCTGCTCTCGAGCAGCAGGGACATTTCCCCGAAAACCGCACCGGGCGTGGACTCGGTCGCGACCCGCGTGGGGCCCTTGAACACGTCGACCACGCCGCTCTTCAGAAAAAACAGACTCCGCGCCGGCTTCGACTCCGCAATGATCACGTCACCCGCGGCAAAGTCGAGAGTCGGCAGATCGCGCAGTGCTTCCTGCATCTCGGCGTCCATCGTGTTTCAAAATCAAATGAGCGGGCCGCCCTTGGCGAGCAGAAAGCCCGCGCGGGCCGCCCCTGCGTCGGGACTTGCCCGTCTTCGCAAAATCGGCGAGGCAGAAGCATGCCCCGCAAATCGAAAGGAGTGCGCACGCTGGAGCAGGCGCGACGCTTTGTGCTCGAGGTGGGCATGTGCGGAATCTTCTCCGATGCCGGTGGCAGGATGCCCTGCCTTTGGGACGTGGTTGACCTGCCGCATCGCAAGCCCGGCGAGAAAGGCTGGGGACAAAAGGTGATCGCCATCTGGCGATGGAAAAACGAGCTTCCGGCCCTGTTCCCCGACGAGATTTTCTACGGGAAGATTCCCGGCGGTCTCGCCGTGCTGATGAGCATGGACACGCTGCGCACGCACTACGCTAAGACGCATCGCCCGCTCAAGGAATGCAGCCCGCTCGCGCGCCGCATCGCGGAAGTCATCAAGCTCGATCCCATGACGACCGGCGAGCTGCGGCGCGAACTCGGGATGACGCACCGGTCGGAGAAAAACCGCTTCGACCGCGCGCTGCAGGAATTGCAGACGACGTTGAACATCGCGCGCCGCAACAGCCTCGAGGACAAAAACGACACGTGGGTCCTGTTCTCGGAGCAATATCTCTCCATCGCGCGGCCTTGAGCCCGACGCGAATTTGTCGCGGCCGGAAGAACCCGGCCTACCACCAATAGGGACCGAAGCCGTCCCAGGCCCAGTCGTCGGCCGCCATCTCGTTCTCGGCCGCCGCCATTTCGTTTTCCTCGGCGATGTTCTGCTGAATGGTCAGCTGCTGAAACTTCTGATACTCGGCCGGGCTGCCCAAATAGAGCATCGACTGGTTCGGATCGGCATACACGTAACCGAGGCGACCCTCCGCCTGCACCGGAACCACTTTGAAGGGAGGCAGGCTCTTGAGGCGCGCCAATTTGGACGGTGTGTCGGCCGGTCGTGCCTGGAAGCCGGCGGCGATGAGCGTCTGCTCCGTGGAGCCTGAATTTGCCTCACGGAACAAGGTGCATGCGGAAAGCAGGCAGACGGCAACCAGCAGGAGGGATTTCGGCGAGATCATCGTGAAAGGAAGGTTGCTCCGCATCGATCGCCATTGGCAAACGGAAACTTCCGCGCGCCCGTTGCGGCGGAGCGGCGGAAGTGGCGGTTGCAACCCGTGCATATGCCAACTATTTTTGCGGTTCCCCATCCCCATGTGTCGTTCCCCCAGTAGTTTGAAGTGCCTCTCCGTCTTTGCGTTTTGCGCGGCCGCCGGCGCATCGTCCGTCTCCGCCGCCTCGCTGAACCCCGTGCCACCCAGCTGGGAGCCGGCGGCGATCGTGAACTGGAGTCCGCAGAACGATCCCGCCTCGCCCTTCAACATCAGCCGCGTGCCGCTGGCGGATCGTTTTCGCCCTCCGACGGCGGCTGAAAATGCCGCCCTCAATGCGGCACTCAACGTCAACCCCCACGCGCGCCCCGGCGAAGCCCGGGTGCAGGCCTTGATCAATTTCGGCGAGTCCGCGGTCAATGCCCAGGGCCAGCGCTCGACGCACGCCTACATTCCGACGGCCTGGCAGTATATCGACAACCTTGGATTCTGGGGCGGCACGGGCGGGCCGATTTCCATTCCCACCGCGCAGGTCACCGACGCCGCGCATCGCAATGGCGTGCCCGTGATGGGCCTCGTCTTTCTCGCGCCGAAGGTCTACGGCGGCACCGACCAGCGCGTGGCGGATTTCCTGAAGAAGAATCCCGACGGATCGTTCCCGGTCGCCGACAAAATGATCGAGGCGGCGCGCTATTTCAAATTCGACGGCTGGTTCATCAACATGGAGACCGAGGGCCAGAACAGCGCCACGGCCCAGCTGATGCAGCAGTTCATGAAGTATTACAAAGCAAAGGCGCCGGAGCTGCTGCTCACGTGGTATGACTCGATGGTCAGCAGCGGCGTGATTTCCTGGCAGCGGCAGCTGAACAACTCGAACCAGATGTTCTTCCAGGACGGGAGCACGGTCGTCTCCGACATGATGTTTCTCGATTTCTACTGGGGCTGGTCGTCGCGCATTCCGAATTCGCGGACCAAGGCGATCTCCCTCGGCCGCGACCCCTACGACGTCTATGCCGGCATCGACACCGAGGGCGCCGGCGACAGCGGCCGCAACACGTGGGGTGGCAACACGCCGATCGACTGGGAGGCGCTGTTTCCCGAGGGCCAGCCGCACCGGCTCTCGCTCGGCATTTACCGCCCCGAGTGGACATTCGTTTACGGGTCGAACTCTCCGGCCTCGGCGATCGAGACGGAGATCCGCTATTGGTGCGGGCAGAACAAAAACCCCGCCGACACGAGCATCCCCCCCGGCTCCGATCGCCCGAACTGGCACGGCATCGCCCACTACATTCCCGCCAACTCGCCCATCACTTCCCTCCCGTTCGTCACGAACTTCAACATCGGCCAGGGCGAGCAGTTCCGGATCAACGGCTCCTCACGGATGACCGGCCAGTGGACGAACCTGAGCCTGCAGGACGTCCTGCCCACATGGAAATGGATCGTCAACAGCGCGGGGGCCCTCAAACTCGCGCCGGCGTTCGATTTCAGCGATGCCTACTACGGTGGCACGTGTCTCCGCGTCACGGGCACGCTGGTGGGCGGCCAGCCGAACGAAATCAAGCTCTACCAGATGAGCCTGCCCGTCGAGGTGTCGACCACGCTCCGCATGGTTTACAAGCCCGGTGTTTCCGGCTCCTCGACGATCCAGGTTGGCCTCGCATTCGAGGACGCTCCCAACACCTTCGTTTACTCGGATCCCGCTCCCGCCACCTCGACCAGCAGCTGGTTGACGCTCGATTTCCCGCTCGGCGCCCACGCGGGGAAAAAGATCGCGGTCCTCACGCTGAAATTCTCGAGCCCCACCACGATCGCCAATTATTCCGCGCGCATCGGGCGCATCCAGATCAGCAACGCCGGTGGCACCGCGCCCGCTCCCGCCAGCAACCTTGTCATCGACGCCGTCGCCGGAAAGCCGGACGACGCCTACGCGAGCCAGTTGCGGATGCACTGGACGCCGTCGCCGGACCCCGTCCTCCACTACAACGTTTACTATCGCCGGACGCTCACCGCCGGCACCGTGAGCCAGCGCGTCTGGCTCGGCGCCACGCCAAACAACTATTTCTTCGCGCCGGAAGTTCGCCGCATCAGCAACGAAAACGAAGGCTATATCGAAATTGAGGCCGTCAGCCCCGACTATCAAGCCGCTCCGGCCATCAGCACAAACGGCCCGTCGTTTTCCTTCGACGCGCTCCCCGACCTCAGGAACAAGTTGCGCGGCATCGTGATTGGCACCGAGGGCGCCTGGACTTCCAGCGGCTCGAACGATGGCCCCGACACGCGCGACCGCGTGTTCGATGAAAACACCTCCACGTTCTTCGACGCACAGCTCGGCAACGGCACCGACTGGGCCGGCATGGACTTCGGGCCCAACAACGCCAAGCGCATCACCGCCATTCGCTACAATCCCCGCAACAATGGCGACTGGCAGCGCCGCATGATTGGCGGGCGATTCCAGGGCGCAAACAAGGCCGACTTCTCCGACGCCACGACGCTCTTCACGGTGGAAACCGCGCCGGCACAATGGGCGTGGTCAACAGTCAAAATCGACAATCCCACGAAATTCCGCTACGTGCGCTACATCGGGCCGGACGGCAGCCACTGCAACATCTCGGAAGCCGAGTTTTACGGCGAGCCCGGCACGTTCTACGAGACGACCGTCGATAACTCGGCAGCGACCGGAGTCGAAATGACCGGAACGTGGGCGACAAGCACCGCCGGCGGTGGATACTTCGGCACGAATTACCTCTCCGACAACAACACGGGGAAGGGAACCAAGGAGATCACCTTCCGTCCGACCCTTCTCACGACAGGCACCTACGAGGTCTTCCTCCGCTGGACGGGCGGCTCCGACCGCGCCAGCAACGTGCCGGTCGAAATCAAGCACGCCCTCGGAACTCAGGCACTCACGATCGATCAGCGCGTTCAGGGCAGCCAATGGATCTCCCTCGGCAGCTACACGTTTACCAAGGGCACGGCGGGCTTCCTCAAGATCCGCAATGCCGGCACGAATGGCCGCGTCATCGCGGATGCCGTGAAGTTCGTCACGACGACGCCACCGCCGACACCCACTCCAACCCCCACTCCAACCCCCACTCCAGAGCCAACTCCTCCACCCACTCCGACTCCCACTCCGGAACCGACGCCGGAGCCCACCCCCGTGCCGACTCCAACTCCCGAACCGCCCCCTCCGCCGACTCCGACTCCCACGCCGGAGCCAACACCCGAGCCAACTCCGGAGCCGACCCCACCGCCGACACCGACCCCCACACCGGAACCAACGCCGGAACCCACACCCGAGTCGACTCCGACTCCCGAGCCCACGCCGCAACCCGACGAGCCGGCGAAATTCTCGAAGGCCGTGAAGATCCAGCAGGTCGGCAAGCTCGTCCGCCTGAAGGGTAAGATTCGCGACAACGACCGCATCAAGAAGCTGCGGGTGCGCGTGAACGGCAAGCTCGTGAAGTTGAGCACCCAGTCGCGGCGCGGCAAGCGGGTCGGACTCTGGACGCTCGAGTTCCAGCCAAAAGGAGAGGTGTCGAAGCTCCTTGTGCGGAGCCGCGACATGCGCGGCGGGGTGTCCTCGAAGACCTACCGGATCAAACCGCCGGGATCCGCGGGCTGATTCGCGAAGGCGTCCGCGTGCGTGATTTGCACCGGCGCCGGAACGCAGGGCGGAGCCGGTGCAGGAAACTGATTAGAACTCGGCTTTGATCGCCTCGTCCACCGAGTCGTAAATCGGCACGGCCTTGTCAATTCCCGCCACCTTGAAGACGGCACGCACCGATTCGCCGAGATTGGTGACGACGAGTTTGCCGCCCTGCGGCGCGAGCTGCTGATACGGACGAATCAGGGCGCGAATCCCCATGCTGGCGAGAAAATCGACGCCGCCGAAATCCACGATCATTGCCTTTTCACCTGCGGCGATGTGGCGGTTGGTGACCTCCTCGAAAATCGCGGCTCCTTCGTGATCCAGCCGCCCCTCCAGCTTGAGAACCAGCACGCCGCCTTCCCGTGATTCGTCGATCTTCATATCAAGCGCTTAGCACGCAGACGGGTTGGGCGGAAAGGTCTTTGTCGCGATCACGACATTCTCGTGTCCGCGGCGTTCGTAACGCACGTCGTCGGTCATTTCGCGAACAAGATGAATCCCGAGCCCGCCGATCTGCCGCTCCTCCGCCGAGAGCGTGGTGTCCGGCGATTCCTGAAGCAGCGGGTTGAACTCGTGCCCGTCGTCGCGAATCTCGATGCTGAGTCGTCCCTCCTGAAAATCGACCGTCACGTCGATGAAATGCCGCGCATCGTCGTCGTAACCGTATTTGATCGTGTTGGTGACGAGTTCCTCGACGATGAGGTCGGCCAGGAACGCGGCCTCGCCGGGCGCTCCACAGCTTGCGAGGTGGGCGCGCATTTTCTCGCTCGCGGGATTGATCGCCGCGAAGTTGTTTTCGATCTGGAGGCTGAGCCGGCTTTCCATACTAAAACTCCACACGAACGATCGAGAAATCGTCCTCCAGCGGCTGCCCGCCGCGCAGTTCACGCACCCAGTTCAGAAGCCGCCCGAGCCCGTCGGGCTGCAACCCATGCTCCCGCATGAAGCGCGTGAAGTCGGCAAATTCAATCATCGTGCCGTCAACGCGCTTGATCTCGTAAGTGCCGTCGCAAAGAACAAACAGGCGGTCCCCGGGCCGCACCTCGAACGTCTCCGAGCGATAGACCATGTCCGGCATCGCGCCCACGAGCATTCCCGGTGCGCGAAGCTCGATCACCTCGACCTTACCGCCCTCCTGCGGACGAAGCAGCAACGCGGGAGGATGCCCTCCGCTGGCATGGCGAAGCATGCGGGTCGGCATGTGATACACGCCATACCAGATCGTGAAATACATGTTGTTCTGCTTCTCCATCGGGAAGGCGTTGTTCAACGCCTCGAGCACCTGCGCGGGATCGCGAAAGTCCGTTTCAGGCAGCGAAGCGGAACGAAGAACGTTGATCGCCGTGACGGAGAGCAACGAGGCGCCGACACCGTGGCCGCACACGTCGAGCAGGTAGATCGCAAGGTGGTCGTCGTCGATCCAGTGGTAGCCGAAGGCATCGCCGCCAAGCTCCATGGATGGCGCGTAGGACCAGTCGATCCGGAATGGCTCGGTGACCGGCTCGGGAAAGATCGACCGGACATATTTCGCCGCTTCGTTCAACTCCGCCTTCAGCATCGCCTGCGTCGTCTCGATCTGGCGGAGGTAGCGTTGCTCCTGGTCGCGAAGCGCCTTTTTTTCCAGGCTGGCGCCGATTCGCGCGCGCAGCAGGGTCGCGTTGAATGGCTTCGGCAGATAGTCCTCCGCTCCCTGCTCGATGCACCGCACCACACTCTCCAGTTCGTCGAGCGCCGAGATCATAATCACCGGAATGTGGCGCAGATTTTCATCGGCCTTCAGCGCCTCGAGGGTGCCGTATCCGTCGAGCACCGGCATCATCACGTCCAGCAGCACGAGATCGTAGGATCCCTCGCGGGCAAGTCGCAGCGCCTCTTCACCGTCGGCGGCCATCGTCGTGGTGTGACCCTGCCGCTGCAGGCGGCGCGCCAGCGTTTCCCGGTTTTCGAGATTGTCGTCAACCACGAGAATCCGGCCCGTGACCGAAGCCGGTTCGTCCGTCGTCGCCTCGACCGGTGGCGGCGCATGGGTGGCGGGCTCCGGAACCGCCGTGGGTGAATCAACGGGATCGCTCGGATCGTTCGCTGCGAGGCGCGCAAAGCCTTCCTCGGACAAATGATCGCCCACCATCGCGAGAAGCTGGCTGGCTGCGTTGCGAATCTTCTGCAGATCCGCGGCCACCGAGGTCACGCCGGCATCCTCCAGCTCCTCGGCCACCAGTTCGCTGTAGCCGAGGATGTGGTTGATCGGAGTGCGCAGGTCGTGGCGAAGCTTCGCCAGCGCGCTCTCCTTCTTCGGCCCTTCCGTGGTCGATGCGTCGCTCACGCGCTGGGGGCCGATTTGCCGACCCGTTCGAGTTGGGCGGTGATTTTCTCGAGAAGCCGCGGCAGCTCGATGGGTTTCGTGTCGTAGTCGTCGCAGCCTGCACCGAGCGCCTGCTCGCGGTCACCGGCCATCGCGTGAGCGGTGAGCGCGATCACCGGGATCGCCTTCAACGTGTCGTCGGCCTTGATCCGCCGCGTCGCCTCCCAGCCGTCGATCACCGGCAGACTCATGTCCATAAGAATCAAGTCGGGCGCCTCGGACGCAGCCATGTCCACTCCCTGCTGGCCATCCACGGCGATGACCACTTCGTAGCCTTTGCGCGAGAGCCGGCGCGAGAGCATGTCGCGGTTCATTTCGTTGTCTTCGACGAGAAGGATCTTGGCCATGTTCAGTGAGGGCGGGTTTTTCCGATGAGATTGCAGATCTTCGCCAGCAGGTGGTCGTAGTCGATCGAGCTTTTCCGGATGACCTCCTCCGCGCTGCCGCGCAGGCGCCGGTGGTCCTCGTCGGAAAGGTCTCGGGCGGTTACGATCACCACGGGAATCTCCGCAAAGCTATCGTCTTGCCGGATTGCGGCGAGAAATTCAAACCCGTCCATCACCGGCATCATCAAATCGAGCAAAATGATCGCCGGCCGCACGGCCCGCACCCGCTCGAGAGCGACCGCCCCATTTTCCGCCTCGAGAACCTCCATGCCGATCTTCGACAGCACACGCACGAGCATTTCCCGGCTCGCGGGGTCGTCCTCGACCACCAGCGCGGTCTTTCCGGCGCCTTCCACAAGCCGGTGAATGATCCGCCGCAGCCGCTCGCCATCGACCGGCTTCGTGAGAAAGTCCGCGGCGCCCAGCGTGAAACCCATCTGCCGGTCGCGCAGCAACGTCACCATCACAACCGGAATGTCCGCCGTGGCCGGATCCGTCTTCAATGCCGAGAGCACCGACCAGCCGTCCATTCCGGGCATCATCACATCGAGCGTGATCGCCGAAGGATGACGCTCCTTCGCCAGCGCGATGCCCTCGGGTCCGCTCGTCGCGATCAGCACCGAGTAACCGCCCTTTTCCAGCACGCGCCGGAGAAGATCGGACGCCTGCGCGTCGTCGTCGATCACCAGAATGAGCTCGCCGGTGCCCGTCGGCGTCGAAGGCGCAGCCGGAGCGGTCGCCGGGGCGGCAGGCTCCGCGGGGCGCTCGGGAACATTCACCGGCAGATCGACGCGGAAGGTGGAGCCCTCGCCATATTCGCTCTCGACGGTGATGTCGCCGCCCATCATCTGGCAGAACTGCCGGCTGATCACGAGACCGAGCCCCGTGCCGCCATACCTCCGCGTCGTCGAGCTGTCCGCCTGCGTGAACGCCTGGAAAAGCCGGCCGAGCTGTTCCGGCGTCATGCCGATGCCGGTGTCCCGCACGCTCATTTCGATGCGGTCGCCGCGACGTTCGACGGAAAGCGTGATGCAGCCGCGCTCGGTGAACTTCGCGGCGTTGCTGAGGAGGTTGAACAACGTCTGCCGCACCTTCGTGAGATCGGCGCGCATCCGCCCGAGATCCGGTCCCGCCTTGAGTTCGAGACGGTTCGAATTCTTGTCGATCAATGGCTGCACCGTTGCGACGACCTCGTCGAGCATCGGCGCAACGTCGAACTCCTCGAGGTAGAGCGTCATCTTTCCGGCTTCGATCTTCGAGAGGTCGAGCACGTCGTTGATGAGGGCGAGAAGGTGCTTCCCGGCGGAGCGGATCTTTTGCAGGTCGGGGATGAAATCCTCCTGGCCGAGGTCCTCGCATTCCTCGATGAGAATTTCGCTGTAGCCGATGATCGCGTTCATCGGCGTGCGCAGCTCATGGCTCATGTTTGCAAGGAACGCGCTCTTCGTGCGGTTCGCCTCCTCGGCGGCATCACGGGCCTCCGCCAGTTCGGCCGTCCGCTGGCGCACCTTCTCATCCATCGTCTCGACCAGCTGACGCAGCTGCTCCGTCATTCGATTGAAATCCTGCGCGAGCGCGCCGATCTCATTGCGCGAGCGAACCGTGACGGTGCGGTGCAGATTCCCCAACGCCACGTCGTGGACGGCGCCGGTCAGCAACTCGATCGGACGGGAAAACGACCGCGCCACCAGCAATGCGGCGGCCGCCGCCAGCACCAGCGTGACGACGCCGATGATCGCCGCCAGCTGACCCAGCTTCGCCACCGGTGCATAGGCCTCGGCGGCATCAATCTTCACCACGACGCCCCACTGAAGCGCGGGCACATACTCCCAGCTCGCCAGCACCTTCTGGCCGCGATAATCGACCGCGATTCCGCTGCCGCGATCGCCCTGCACGCTTTGCCGCAGCGGAAGGGATTGCGGAGCGTCCAGCGGCACCCTCAGGTTGAACGCGGCATCCGGCCGATGCCGGGTCGGCGCCACCACTTCAAGGGCGTCACCATCGCGCACCGCCACCACGATTTCGCCGGTTTGTCCGAGACCGGTCTCGTCGGCGAGCGCCCGGTAAATGGCCTCCGCGCGAACCTGCAGAACCACTGCACCGCGAAGAACTCCACCGGGCAGCACCGGCGCGGCAAGAAAGGTCGCCGGCTCGTTGTCCGGCGCATAGAACTCGAAGTCGGACTGCTCGATTCCGAGCGTCATCATCGCCGACTCCGCCGCCTTGCCGAGGCCCGTTTCCGACGCGGGAGGGACGCTGAGGTCGACCCCGAAATCCGGACCGCGACTCGCGGCAAACACGACGCGCCCCTCGGGTGAGACCAGATAGATGTCGTCCAGCTCCAGGGCTTCCCGCGCGCGCTCAAAATAGCGCGAAAAGCGCTCCGCCGCTTTGGAAAACGCGGCATCGTCCAGCCGCCCGTTTGTCCAGGCCGCGGTGAAGGCCTCCAGCGCCGCTGCCGTCGTCTCACTGCCGGACAACACGACGAGATCGCGCTCCTGCGCGTGCAAATACGCCTGGATCTGCGCGACCTGATGCCGGCCGATGGCGCGGAGATTCGTCTGAATCTGGTTGGTCAGCAGTTCGCGCGACGCCTCGTAGGTGAGCCACGTGCCGACTCCCAGCGGAACAAGCGCCAGCACGAGAAACCACAGTGCAAGCTGGACGGCAATGCGGGCGCGTGGACGCTTCACGGCTGCTCCTCCTCCCGGTTTGGATTCACCCATTTGCCGCCCCAGGCCGCGTGCAGGTCCATCAGCATCCTCTCCCATTCCGCCCGTGAGCGAAACGCGGGATAGGGAATCGGCCGCACCGGCTTTTCCGTCGACCACACAATCTCGAACTGCCCATCGGTCCGGATCTTCCCGAGTCGCGCAAATTTCCACGCGTGCTGCGTCTCGTTGTCGATGTAAACCACGCCTTCGGGGGCCAGCAGCCCCTCGCCGCCGAGCACCTTTCGAACCGTCGCGGGATCGGTGGTGCCCGCCTCCCGCACGGCCTGAGCCCACAGCTTCACGCCGAAATACGCGGCCTCGACCGGATCGGACGTCACTCGATCTCCGCCGTATCGCTCCCGGAACGCGCGGACAAACGCTTCGTTCTGGGGAGTCTCGACCGTCTGGAAATAGTTCCAGGCCGCGTAGTCGCCGGCGAGGGTGGCAATATCCATCTGGCGAAGCTCCGTTTCGCCGATGCTGAATGAAATCGTCGGAATGTCCCCGGGTGTGATGCCCGCCTCACGGAGCCCCTGGAAAAAGGCGGCATTCGAGTCACCATTGATCGTGTTGAGAATCACGTCGGGCTTTGCCTGGCGGATTTGCTCGATGATCGGCGCGACGCTTTTCCCACCGAGAGGCACGTAGGACTCGCCGACCACCTCGCCTCCCAGCGCGCGAACCTGATCCACGATGATCGCGTTCGCCATTCGCGGAAACACGTAGTCGGAGCCGACCAGAAACACGCGTTTGCCGAAATGCCGCAGCGCATAGCTCACCGCGGGCATCACCTGCTGGTTCGGTGTCGCGCCGGTGTAAATGATGTTTGGCGATTGCTCGATGCCCTCGTATTGGACGGGATAGAAGAGAAGGTGATTGCGCTCTTCGAACACGGGCTTCACGGCCTTGCGGCTCGCGGAGGTCCAGCATCCGAAAACCACGCAGACCTTCTCGTCGTCGATCAATCGCGCAGCCTCGCGGGCAAATGCATCGGGATCGGACGCTCCGTCAGCCACGACCGCCTCGACCGGACGCCCGAGCAGCCCGCCTGACGCATTGATTTCCTCGATGGCGAGTTTCGTCGCGTCGACGACCGCCGTTTCGCTGATCGCCATGGTCCCGCTGAGCGAGTGCAGGATGCCGACGCGAATCGGCGGTGCGGCTGCCTTGCGACCGCAACCAAAGGGCAAAAGGGCAATGCCAACGAGAAGCGCAAGGAGACCGGTGTGGCGAAACCTCGATGTCCCCTGCCGCGTCATTTACGTCCCCTGGTTGAATTCCTTCACCATGGTAACGACTTCCCGAAGCAGCTTCTCGCGGTCGATGGCACCCTTGGCGATGATGTCCTGAACACTGCCGTCGAGAATCCGGCGGTCCTCCGCTGTCAAATCCTTGGCCGTGATGACCACCACGGGAATGTCGGCCAGCTGCGGCTCTCCGCGCAACACGCGCAGAAATTCGAACCCGTCCATCACCGGCATCATCAAATCGAGCAGGATCAAATCCGGCCGCTCCTGCGCGGCGAGCTTCTCGAGAGCGACGCTCCCGTTTTCCGCCGTGGTGACGATGAGCCCCTCGCGCTCGAGGAGGCGGGAAAGCATGTCGCGATTGTTCGGTTCGTCGTCGACGACCAGCACGTTCGCCTTCGGCTTGCCGATGCGGGAGGTGATGACGTTGCGCAGCTTGTCGGCATCCACCGGCTTGGTGAGGAAATCCGAGGCGCCGAGCGCGAATCCGAGCTGGCGGTCCTGCAACATCGTCACCATCACCACGGGTATCGATGCCGTCTCCGGATCGGATTTCAACACGCTCAACACACTCCACCCGTCCATGCCGGGCATCATCACGTCGAGCGTGATGGCATCGGGCTTCTTCTTGCGCGCGAGTTCGAGGCCATCGCCGCCCCGGTGCGCACGGAGCGTCGCGAAGCCGCTCTTCTCCAGCGCGCGGGCCATGAGGTCGTTGGCATCGGGATCGTCGTCGATGACCAGCACGGTCTTCCCCGCGCGCGGAGTCGTCATCGTGCCGGTCGTCGTCTGCGTCGTGGTTACCGAAGGTTCCGACGGCTCCTGCACTTCCACGGGTAGTTCGAACGTAAAGGTCGTGCCGACGCCTTCGGTGCTTTCGACGGAAATGTCGCCGCCCATCATCTGGCAGAACTTCCGGCTGATCACGAGCCCGAGCCCCGTCCCGCCATACTTGCGCGTGGTGGAGGCATCCGCCTGCGTGAACGCCTGGAACAGCTTGCCGAGCTGCTCCTTGCTCATGCCGATGCCGGTATCGGCGACGCGGAAGCAAATGAACTCGCCCGCCTCGCGCGCAATGCGGGAGGCGGACAGCGTGATCGTTCCCTTTTCGGTGAACTTGCTCGCGTTGCTGAGGAGGTTGAAGAGCGTCTGCCGCACCTTCGTGAGGTCCGCCTTCATGCTGCCGATGTCCGGCGCGATATTCAGCTCGAGGCGATTGCTGTTCTTCTCGAGCAACGGCTGAATCGTCTCGACGACCTCCCGGATCATCGTCTGCAGGTCGAACGTCTCCAGGTAGATCGTCATCTTCCCGGCCTCGATCTTCGAGAGGTCGAGAATGTCATTGATCAACGCGAGCAGGTGCTTGCCCGCATTCCGGATCTTTTGCAGGTCGGGAATGAATTCGTTTTGGTCGAGGTCCTCGGCCTCCTCGATGAGCATCTCGCTGTAGCCAATGATCGCGTTCATCGGCGTGCGCAGTTCGTGGCTCATGTTCGCGAGGAAGGTGCTCTTCGTGCGGTTTGCCGATTCCGCGGCGTCGCGGGCTTCGATGGCGGCATGCGTGGCCACCTCCGCGCGCTCGATCGCGTCGGAGAGTTTCGACGCGAGGATGAAGGAAACCACCATCACGGCAATGATCACGCCACCCACCAGCAGGCCGGCCTGCCAGATCATTTGAAAGGTCACCTCCCGGATGTCAGGTAGATAAAGCGCGCCCATCACCTCGTAGTCCCACGGCTGGAACGTGCGACGCTCGACCTTCCAGTTCTTCGTGTCCTGACCGGAAACGAGTTCCTCCGCTTTCGCATAGAGCGGCGAGCGTTCATCCGGAAACACCACGCGGTCCCTGGCATCCAGCAGCGCGAAGAATCCCTCGTCGAGAATGCGCTGCTCCTCCAGCGCCTGATGAACCACCTTCAGCGTCTCGAGCGCGTAACCGACATAGTAAACGCCGATGATCCGGCCCGACGCATCGAAGATCGGCTCGTAACCCGTGAGGTAAGGCTTTCCGAGAATGTCGACGACTCCGTAAAACGCCTCGCCCTGGCGGATTTTGGCAATCGCCTTCCCGTTCGGATCAAGCTGCGTGCCCACCGCGCGACCACCTTCGGGCCGTTCCACGTTCGTCGTGATGCGAATAAAGCGATCGCCATCCTTGATGAAGATGGTCGCGGTGCCACCCATCAACGCCTTGACCTTGTCGACGAGTTCGAAGGAACCGGACATCGCGTGGTCGCCAAAGAATAGTTCCTCCCGCGTCTTCCCGTCCGGTTCCCGCACCGTTCGCAGGCTTGGCTCGCCAAGACGTTGGGCTTCCAGTTTCAGCACCCGCATCGACGAACGCACGAGGTCCATGCAAATTTGGTCCGTCGCGACCAGCACGTCGATCACGTGAGCAAGCTTCGCGCCCATCTGCGCTTCGGCCTGCGCATGGATCTGGTCGTAAATCCGGCGGTAGCCCATCAAGGCCGCGGTCCCAAGGACCAGCGCGATGATCACGAACCAAAGAACGATCTTGGTCTTCAAGGAACTATGCATCGGGAGGGCTCGCCGCCGCACAAAATAAGGGGCGCATCTGTCGGAACAAGCTCTTTTCCGGCGGCAAATCGTCGCACCACGCCCGCTGCTGCAACGTGGCTTCGACTCTCGACCTGCGGATCACTGGGCGATCGCCGGACTAGGACGACATGAGTTTCTCGATCGTCCTGCCCCAGCTTTCCTCGAGAGCGTCGATCCCCCAGCGGTATTGCCGGCCATCGACCGTGATGTCGAGAGCCTGGTCCGCGGTCACCTCGCCGAGGCGCCGGGCGGGCACGCCACGCCACGAGAGCAACGCGAGCACGGCGGCGGCATTTCCCCGCGGAGTCGTAATGACGATGCGGGACTGTGATTCGTTGAACAACGCCTGGTCGGGACGGAGCCCGTTGGTATGGAGATTCAGCTTCGCGCCGAGTTGCGGGCCCGCCGCGAGGCACGATTCCGCCACCGCGACCGCAAGGCCACCTTCCGAGCAATCGTGCGCGCTCTTTACGAACCCGAGCCGGATCATCGCCCGGACCGCGTTGTGGACCGCGAGCTCACGATCGTAGTCGAGCAAAGGCGGTGCGCCTTCCTTTCGGCCGTGGCAGACCTTGAGGTAATGCGACGCGCCGAGTTCGTGTCCGAGATCGCCGATGAGCAGGATCGCATCTCCCGCCTCCTTGAAGGCCGAGGTCGTGATGTGCTTCGGATCGCTGATGATGCCGACCACGCCGACCGTCGGTGTCGGGTCGATCGCCGCGATCGGACTTTCGTTGTAGAGGCTCACGTTTCCGCCGGTGACGGGTGTGTCGAACACCCGGCAGGCTTCCGCCATTCCTTCGACGGCCTCGCGGAGCTGCAGGAAATTCTCCGGCTTGTGCGGATTGCCGAAATTCAAGTTGTCCGTCAGCGCCAGCGGCACCGCGCCCGAGCAGGCAAGGTTGCGGCAGCATTCCGCGACCGCAATGCGCGCGCCGTCACGCGGGTCCTGCCGGCAGTAGATCGCGTTGCAATCGGTGGAGGCGGCGAGAATCTTGTTCGCCTCGCGCACGACGAACACGGCGGCATCCGAGCCCGGCAGCACGGTCGCGCCCAGGCGCACCATGTGGTCGTATTGACGCCACACCCACCGCTTGCTGGCGATGCTCGGGTGCGAGAGGAGTTTCAGGAGCGATTCCGTCGGGTCGAGTTCCGGCACGGTCGCGAGATCGAGCGCCCGCACTTCCTTCTTCGGTGCGGCCTCCCGCGAGTAAAGCGGGGCTTCGTCGGCAAGCTGACGCGCGGGGATCTCCACCACGACGCGGTCGCCTTCGCGCACGCGCATCATGCCGTCGTCCTTCACCTCGCCGACCTGGGCGTAGGGGAGGTCCCACTTTTCGAAAATCTCCCGCACCTTGTCCTCCTGCCCCTTGTGCACGATGACGAGCATGCGCTCCTGCGATTCGCTGAGGAGAATCTCGTAGGGTGTCATCCCCTCCTCGCGCTTCGGCACGAGATTCAAATCGATTTCCACGCCCGTGCCGCCACGGCTCGCCGTCTCGCACGTCGAGCAGGTCAGCCCGGCGGCGCCCATGTCCTGAATGCCCGCCACGCAGCCGCTGGCCAGCAATTCGAGGCAGGCCTCGAGCAGAAGCTTTTCGCGGAACGGATCGCCCACCTGCACCGCGGGACGGTCCTCCTTCGATTCCTCGGTCAACTCCCGCGAGGCAAACGCCGCACCTGCAAGCCCGTCACGGCCCGTTTCCGCGCCGACGTAAAAGACCGGGTTGCCGATGCCGACCGCGCCGCCTCGCGCGATCTGCTCGTGCCGCAGGATGCCGAGGTTGAAGACGTTCACCAGCGGGTTGCCGCTGTAGCTTTCGTCGAAATAAATCTCCCCGCCCACGGTCGGGATGCCGATGCAATTCCCGTAGTGCGCGATGCCGCTCACGACACCGGCGAACAGGCGGCGGTTCGTCTTCGCCTCCTCGTCGTCACCCTCGATCGGGCCGAACCGGAGCGAGTTCATCGAAAAGACCGGGCGCGCGCCCATCGTGAAGATGTCGCGAATGATGCCACCCACCCCCGTCGCCGCACCCTGGAACGGCTCGACGGCACTCGGGTGATTGTGGCTTTCCATCTTGAACGCGATGGCCCAGCCGTCGCCGATGTCGATCACGCCGGCGTTTTCCTCGCCGGCCTTCACGAGCACCTTCTCGCCGGTGGTCGGAAATTTTTTCAGCTCGAGCTTCGAGTTCTTGTAGGAGCAGTGCTCGCTCCACATCACGGAGAACACGCCGAGCTCGGTGAAATTCGGGTCGCGGCCGAGGATCTTCTGGATGCGCTCGTATTCCTCCGGCGTGATGCCGTGCTTTGCAATGACTTCGGGAGTGATGGCGGGATCGGACATCGTGCTCAGTTCCTTTCTGCCAGGATCGACTCGAAGATCACGCGGCCGTCCGCGCTGCCGAGGAGTGGATCACAGGCGCGCTCGGGGTGCGGCATGAGGCCGAAGACATTGCCCTCGCGGTTGCGAATGCCGGCAATGTCGTCCAGCGAGCCGTTGGGGTTCGGGCCGGCGTAGCGAACAAGCACCTGGTCGTTCTTCCGCAGCTCGGCCAGCGTCGCCTCGTCGGCGGTGTAGCAGCCCTCGCCGTGCGCGATTGGAATTCTCAAAGTCGTTCCGGGAGTCGCCGCGCGCGTAAACCGCGAATTGTTCGTTTCGACGCGCAGATCGACATGCTCGCAGATGAAATGCAGGTCGCGGTTGCGCACGAGCGCGCCGGGCAGGAGCCCGCTCTCGCAAAGGATCTGGAAGCCGTTGCAAATGCCCAGCACCGTGCCACCGCGGGCCGCAAATTCCTTCACGGCACCCATCACCGGCGAGAATCGAGCGATCGCCCCGCAGCGCAGGTAATCGCCATACGAAAAGCCGCCGGGCACGACGATCACATCGGCGTCGCCGACCGATGTGTCCTTGTGCCACAGATAGTGCGCCTCGACACCCTCGAAGCTGCGCAGCGCGTGCAGGACGTCCTGGTCGCAGTTCGACCCGGGAAACTGAATGACCGCAAATCGCATCAGCGCTCGATCTCCAGCTCGTAGTCCTCGATCACCGGATTCGAGAGCAAATCCCGGCAAAGCTCGTGGAGCTTCGCTTCATCGGCGCCCTCCGGCAGCTCGATCTCGATCGACTTGCCGACGCGCACCTTGCCGACGTTCTTCAGGCCTAGGTGGTCCATCGCCTGGGCGACGGCGGCGCCTTGCGGATCGAGCACCGATTTCTTTGGCATGACTGTGACGACGGCTTTCATGGCGGGTAGATTGCGGGGTTCGGGCGACGCGTTCAAGGCGTGCGTTCAATTTTCACTGAGATCGCGACGACGGGCGGTGACAAGATGGGTGCGAATCGACAGCAGCGCGCCGAAGAAGCATGCGATGCTGAACAGGTCGCCGTAGCGCGTGTAGAACGTCTTCTGCGGCTGCACCGTCACGTCAAACTCGTCGTAGAGAAACCCTTCGATGAACGTGTTGCCATCGGGAGTCTGCAGGATTTCCCGCACGCGACCCCAGGGGTCGACCGAGCAGGTCACGCCGGTGTTCGCCGCGCGCACCAGCGGGAGCTTTGTCTCCACGGAGCGGAAGATCGCGTTGATCATGTGCTGGCGCGAGCCGGAGCTCTCGCGAAACCAGCCGTCGTTGGTGAGCGTGATGAGGATTTCCGCCCCCTTGTCAGCAAACTGCCGCACGAGCTCGCCCACGGTGTCCTCGAAGCAAATAAGCGGGGCAAACCGGAAGTGCTTCTTGCGGCCCTGCGTCATCATCACGACCGCCTCGGTGCCTGCCTCGAAATCCCCCGGCACCTGATCGCCGACGACCCACGCGAAAAGCGGGAAGCTGTGCCGGAAGGGAATGAATTCCCCGAAGGGCACGAGGTGCATCTTGTGATAAAGCTGCACGCCGCCCGCAGCATCGAGCATCACCGCGGCGTTGAACCCGCCGGCGTAGTTGTAGTTTTCCGTGCCGAGCAGGATGTCGCTGCCGTGTTTCGCGAGAATGCCCGTGACGAACTTCTTCATCTCGTCATCCGTGAGCAGCGGGCGCGGAAGCGCCGCCTCGGGCCAGATGAGCAGGTCGGGCCTGCGCGCGATCGCGATCTCCGAGAGGCGCTGGTAGGTATCGAGAATGCTCTGCTCGAACGCCGGATCCCACTTCTCATGCTGCGGGATGTTCGCCTGAACCGCCGCAAAGCTGAACGGCGCGGTCGTGCCCGGATCGCGTGAAAGCCGGCTCACGCCATAACAAAACGTCGCGGCAATCAGCATGATCGTGAGGCTGAAGTCATAATGCGGTCGCAGGCGCATGCGACCGGCCTCCACCGACAGCCGCTTCACGCTGATGACGAGCATGAGATTCGCCAGCACGACGAGAAACGTGATCCCGCCGACCCCGGTAATGTCTGCAATCTGGATGAGCGCTGTGTTTTTCCAAAGCGCGACGCCGAGCTGATTCCAGCCAAAACCCGTGAACAGTGTGCCGCGCACCCACTCCAGCCCAACCCATGCCGCCGCCGCGCGAAAGGCCAGGCGCAGATTGTTGAACGAGCGCGTCCACTCCACGCCGGGAGCGGTGTCGTCCGATTCCCGGCGCGGACGGCACACCAACCCGGCAAACAACGCCCAAAGCGCCGGATAAATCGCGAGGTAAAACGCCAGGAGGAACCACCCCAGCCCGGTCACCTCGGTCAGCCAGAAAAACGCGGCCCAGAAGAAGACCAGCCCCGTGAGATAACCGAGCCCAAACAGGCGGAGCACCCGCCAGCGGCCATCGGTGCAGCCAAACCACACCGCCACGATGAGTGGCGTGAGCGCGACCCATGCCAGCGACCCCAGCTCGACCGGGGGAAACGCCAGGGCCATCAACAGGCCGCTCAGCGCGGCAAGAATCCAGGGCCACAGGTGTCTCATCGGCGCACAGGCGACCAGCGACTGCGGACTTTGGCAAGTGCGCGATTCACTGCGGAGTGGTTGCGGAATCCAGCGTCGCCCGACACGGGCCGGGTTGCGCATCGGAGGGTGGCGGCACCTTCAGCGCGACGACCACACTGCCATCCGGATTCACCGATTCGATCTCGCCGCTCATCAGTTGATCGGGTGCCTCCGGCGTCGTCGCCACCACGCGCGTGCCCGGGCGGGGTGAGATTCCGGCAAAGGTCGCCTCGACCACCCAGCCCTCGCCGCGACGAAGCAAACGCGCCGAAGGATCGGTGGGATTCAGCTGGTGGTAATGAAACCAGGTCGCGGCGGCAAAAAACATGCCCACCACCACGAGGCCGATCACCAGCCAGGTTCCCGAGACTTTCACAACCGCCCGATCTGCTGCGCTACTGCTCCGCCTGCTTCTTCGGTTCCGTCTGCTTCTTCGCCTTGCGGGACGGCTTGACGTGCTCCTGCCCGATCACGGGAAAGCTCATCTCGAGCAACGAGATGTCGTGCGCCGTGAGACCGCTCGGGATGGCGATGATGCCATCCTGCACCGGGCGGTTCACGTAAAGATCGATGACGTGGCGGCCGTTGAAAAACGCGATCAGGTAGGAATTCCGCCGCGACATCGTGTGCTGGGCAAGGAGGTTGCGGCCGTGATCGTCGAGTTTGAAATACGCCCCGAAGGTCCCCGAGTTGTCCTGCGCCGGGAAGGAATAATACGCGGTCACCTCGCGCTCGCTGATGAGCGGCATCTGCTGGAGATAGGTTTTCTTTCCATTGATGAGCTCCACTTCCTGCGAGAAATGGCCGCCCTCGCTGCCACCCTCGGCGTGGAAACGTATCGCCACCGCGGACTTCTTCTTCTGGGAGCCGGCATGCAGCATGCCGGGGGACCCAACGACCAAAAACAGGGCGAGCAATGCGGTGAGGAGCCTCATGCGACGGATCGTAGCGGAGCGGATAGGATTTGCAACCGCGCCCGGGGTGCGTTAACCGAGGGGCGATGCAGGCATTGCGCGTGGCCCTATTGTTGACCAGCGTCGTCTCCCTTGGCGGGGGCACGCTTTCGCCCGCGCGCGCCCAGGATGGCCAGTCGGTCGTGCCCGAGATCCCTGTCGAGGAAAGTCCGTTCTTTGTGCTCAACGACGAGGAAATGAATCCGGGACGCCGCGCGCGCCGGGAACTGAGGGGCCCCGAGTTCGACTACCCGCGCAACCGGGGCGCCGAGCAGAGTGCCGCGCAGATGTTCACCAGCTTCTTCACCGACATGTTCTCGTCGGTGAAGCTGGTGAAGAAGCGCTCTTCCAGCAAGCTGAGCGTCGAGCCCTCGAAGTTTTCCGTCGACGAGCGCCGCGAGGTCTCGGTGACCTTCACCGTCGAAAATCAAACCGGCCGCCTGCTGAAACTGGATTTCCCGACCTCGCAACGCATCGAGATTCTCGTGCGCGACCCGGCCGGCAACATCGTCGAGCGATGGTCGGATGACCGCGCGTTCCGCGACGAAGCCGGCGTGGTGATGATCAATCCCGGCGAGCGCATCCAATACGAGGAGCGCATCTCGACCCGCGAAATGGAGCCGGGCAAAACCTACACGATCGAGGCGTCCCTCGCGAACAACCCGGAATTCGTGAAGACCGCGCAGGTCACCCCGACCGGCAAGCCGCGCAACCTCCAGCCGCACCCGGAATTGTCCACTCGCAACGCGGCGCCTGCGCCCACACCCACCCCCGCTCCGGAGTCGGGCGAGGCGCAAACCGACGAACCGATCCAGGGCTGATCTTCGCGAAAAAATTCGTCGAAACCCTGACCAAGGGCATGGACGGTCCCCACGGATTCACAGAGACCGGCAAACCTGTGAAAAACCCGACGCCGCCCGTTCGGAATTTCGCTTGACCGCAAGAAGGAAAAGCGTTTTTTGCCGGACCAGAAAATAAATTGTTGTCAAAGCCCGACGCCAGACCTAACAGCTAGCCCCACCCAACCTATCAAGCACTCTCTTATGTCCGAAAAATCCATCGAAGATAAAGTCAAAGACATCATCGTCGAGCAGCTCGGCGTCACTCCCGAGCAGGTCACTCCGAATGCCTCCTTCATCGAAGACCTCGGCGCCGACTCGCTCGACACCGTCGAGCTCGTGATGGCTTTCGAAGAGGAATTCAACGTCGAAGTCCCGGATGAGGACGCCGAGAAGCTCCAGACCGTCGGCGACGTCATCAAATACATCGAGGACAAGAGCTCGAAGTAATTCGATCTCGGTTTCCGATTTTGCCGGGCAGGCCGCGCGAAAGCGCGGCCTGTTTCGTTTTCGGGCAAAGGAGGGAGCCCGGTCGCGACGATGCGAACCGGGCGTTCCCGTTATTCGTCGCTCTTGCTGAGCTTCGCGAGCACGCTGAAGTCCTCCAGCGTCGTCGTGTCGCCCGTGACGCTGCCGCCGCCGGCGATTTCCTTGAGGAGACGGCGCATGATCTTTCCGCTGCGGGTCTTCGGCAGCGCCTCGGCGAAGCGGATGTCGTCCGGCTTGGCAATGGGGCCGATGACGTTGCCCACGTGCTTGCGCAGCTTCTCCTTGAGATCGGCTGTGGGCTCCACGCCGCCCTTCAACGTGACGAAGGCGACCACGCCCTGGCCCTTGATTTCGTCCGGGCGGCCCACCACGGCGGCCTCCGCGACGGCGGGGTGCGCAACGAGTGCGCTTTCCACTTCGGCGGTTCCAAGCCGGTGGCCGGCCACGTTCAGCACGTCGTCGATGCGGCCGACGATCCAGAAATACCCGTCCTTGTCGCGGCGCGCACCGTCACCGGTGAAGTAGCAGCCCTTCACCTCGCTCCAGTATTGTTTCCGGTAGCGGGCCTTGTCGCCGTAGATCGTGCGCAGCATCGACGGCCACGGCTTCCGGACGACCAGCTTGCCGCCTTCGTTGTGGGCGACCTCGTTGCCCTTGTCGTCAACGATCGCGGCGTCGATGCCAAAGAACGGCAGCGTCGCGGTGCCCGGCTTGGTCGGGGTCGCGCCGGGGAGCGGGGAAATCATGATGGCGCCGGTCTCGGTCTGCCACCAGGTGTCCACGATCGGGCAGCGGCCACCGCCAATCTTGTCGCGATACCACATCCACGCCTCCGGGTTGATCGGCTCGCCCACGGTGCCCAGCAGGCGCAGCGAGGAAAGATCGTGCTTCGCCGGCCATTCGTTGCCCCACTTGATAAAGGCGCGGATGGCCGTCGGCGCCGTGTAAAGGATCGTCACACCGTATTGCTCGACGATCTGCCAGAACCGGTCGGGCTCCGGCCAGTTTGGCGCGCCTTCATACATCACGCAGGTCGCGCCGTTGGCGAGCGGGCCGTAAACGAGATAGCTGTGGCCGGTGATCCAGCCGACATCGGCGGTGCACCAGTAGATGTCGTCCTCGCGCAGGTCGAAGATGAATTTCGTGGTCGTGTAGGCGCCGAGCAGGTAGCCGCCGGTCGTGTGGAGAATGCCCTTCGGCTTTCCGGTCGATCCGCTCGTGTAGAGGATGAAAAGCGGATGCTCGCTGTCGAGGCCCACGGCGGGGCAGTTCGCATCGACGTAATCCATCTCCCGGTGCCACCAGACGTCGCGGCCTTCCTTGATGTGGATGTCGATGTTCGTGCGACGGAAAACGATGACCCGTTTCACGGTCGTGTTTTCCTCCAGCGCGTGATCGACATTCTGCTTCAAGGTCACGATCTGGCCGCGCCGATACCCTCCGTCGGCGGTCACCACGATGGTCGCGCCGCTGTCGGCGAGGCGGTCCTTGATGCTCTCCGAGCTGAAGCCGCCGAAGACGACGGAATGAATCGCGCCAATCCGCGCGCAGGCCAGCATGGCAATCGCCGCCTCGGGAATGAGCGGCATGTAAATGAGCACTCGATCGCCCTTCTTCGCGCCGTTGCGTTTGAGGACATTCGCGAACTTGCAGACCTCGCGATGGAGCTGGTGATACGTGAGCGTGCGCTTCTCGCCGGGCTCGCCCTCCCAGATGATCGCGGCCTTGTTCTTGCGCGCTCCGTTGAGATGGCGGTCGAGACAGTTCTCGCTCGCGTTCAACTTTCCGCCAACGAACCACTTCGCGAACGGGCATTTCCACTCGAGCACCTTGCCCCATTTCTTCTGCCAGAGGAGTTCGCCCGCCTGCGCAGCCCAGAATTTCTCGGGGTTTTTGATCGATGCTTCATAGAGCCGGCGATACTCGGCCATGTTCGTGACGCGGGCGGCCTTGGAAAACTCGCGCGACGGCTTGAAGACACGTTTTTCGATCAGGTGGGATTCGATGGCGTTGCTCATGCGGGGAAAGTCTTGAGGAGCGTCAAACATGGCGAAGGTTGCCCGCCGGTGAAAGACGGAAGTGAGTGGATTCGCTCCGAAATCCGGCACATGACATGGATCGGCCGTCCGTTCCCACTCCCCTTGCAAATCCGCTGGCAAAGCAGCCACCTGCAGCGAACCAGCGATACTGCGCCAGCCAACGAAACCGTGAAAAACACCATTTCGAGCCTTTTCGGTGGACTTCGCGGCGCGCCGGGCGGTAGCCAAAAGGGACCAACATGTCCAGGACGCCGACCATCATCTACACGAAAACCGACGAAGCCCCGCTGCTTGCCACCTACTCGCTGTTGCCGATCGTCCAGGCATTCACGAAGCACGCGGGTGTCACCGTGGAAACCCGCGACATCTCGCTCGCAGGCCGCATCATTGCGCAATTTCCCGAGGTTCTCCGGGAGGACCAGCGCATTGGCGACCACCTCGCCGAGCTGGGTGCGCTCACGCTCGAGCCGCACGCGAACATCATCAAGCTGCCGAACATCTCCGCTTCCATCCCGCAGTTGAAGGCCGCGATTGCCGAGCTGCAGGCGAAGGGCTACGCGCTGCCGGATTATCCGGAGAATCCCACGACCGACGCGGAGAAGGAAATCAAGGCCCGCTACGACAAGGTGAAGGGTTCGGCCGTGAACCCCGTGCTGCGCGAGGGCAACAGCGACCGCCGCGCGCCGAAGGCCGTGAAGGATTACGCGAAGGCCCATCCGCACAAGATGGGCGCGTGGTCGAAGGACTCGAAGACCCGCGTCGCCACGATGGACGGTGGCAATTTCTACGCGAACGAGAAATCCGTCACCGTGCCCGAGGCGACGGAGGTGAAGATCGAGCTCGTCGCGAAGGACGGCACGGTCACCGTGCTGAAGGACAAGCTCGCGCTGAAAGCCGGCGAGATTCTCGACGGGACGTTCATGAGCCGGAAGGCTCTCGTGAGTTTCCTCCGCGAGCAGATCGGCGAGGCGCACCGGCTCGGTGTGCTCTTCTCGCTGCACCTGAAGGCGACGATGATGAAGGTCTCCGACCCGATTCTCTTCGGGCATGCGGTGAAGGTCTATTTCGCCGACCTCATCACGAAGCACGGCGGGACGTTCAAGGAGCTCGGCGTGGACTTCAACAACGGCTTCGGCGACCTCCTCGCGAAGCTCGACAGGCTGCCTGCGGACAAGCGGGCCGAGATCGAGGCCGACATCAAGGAAGCCCTCGCCACCGGCCCCGCGCTTGCGATGGTAAACTCCGACAAGGGCATCACGAACTTGCACGTGCCCAGCGACGTGATCATCGACGCGTCGATGCCGGCAATGATCCGCGAAGGCGGAAAAATGTGGAACGCCGAGGGCAAGACGCAGGACACGCTCGCGGTGATTCCCGACAGCAGCTACGCCGGCGTCTACCAGGCGGTCATCGATTTCTGCAAGGAGCACGGCGCGCTCGATCCGCGCACGATGGGCTCCGTGCCAAACGTCGGCCTCATGGCGCAGGCCGCCGAGGAATACGGCTCGCACAACAAGACGTTCGAAATTCCCGCCGACGGCACCGTCCGCGTCGTCGACGCCGCGGGCAACGTGCTCATGGAGCATCAGGTCGAGGAGGGCGACGTGTGGCGCGCCTGCCAGACGAAGGACGCACCGGTTCGCGACTGGGTGAAGCTCGCTGTGAACCGCGCCCGCGCGACCGGCGTGCCGGCCGTGTTCTGGCTCGACCAGGGCCGCGCGCACGATGCCGAGCTCATCAAGAAGGTGAAGACTTATCTCGCCGAGCACGACACGACCGGCCTCGAGTTCCCGATCCTCGCACCGGCCGACGCGTGCCGGTTCAGCCTCGAGCGCATTGTTCGCGGTCTCGACACGATCAGCGTCACCGGCAACGTCCTGCGCGACTACCTCACCGACCTCTTCCCGATTCTCGAAGTCGGCACCAGCGCGAAGATGCTTTCCATCGTTCCGCTCATGAACGGCGGTGGCCTCTTCGAGACGGGCGCCGGCGGCAGCGCGCCGAAGCATGTGCAGCAGTTCCTTGCTGAGAATTACCTGCGCTGGGATTCGCTCGGGGAATTCTTCGCTCTCGTCCCGTCGTTCGAGCACATCGCTGCGACCTTCGATGTCCCGAAGGCGAAAATCCTCGCCGAGACGCTCGACGCCGCAACCGGCAAGTTCCTCGAATACGATCGCTCGCCCGGCCGCAAGCTCGGCACGATCGACAACCGCGGCAGCCACTTCTACCTCGCGCTCTACTGGGCCGAGGCGCTCGCGGCGCAGGACGCCGACGCGGAGTTGAAGGCGACGTTCGCCCCAATCGCGGAGAAGCTCGCGGAGAACGAATCGAAGATCGTCGAGGAACTCCTCGCCGTGCAGGGTCATCCTGTCGACATCGGCGGCTACTACAAACCCGACGACGCGAAGGTCTCCGCCGCGATGCGGCCAAGCCCGACCTTCAACGAAATCCTCGCGACGCTGTAACGCCGCCGAAATCGCTGACATCTGCGGGCGTTCGCGGATAAGCTGCGCCCGTGAAAAGCTCACCAGCGGTTCTTGTCACGGGCGCCGGCTCGGGCATTGGCCTGGCCATTGCCACGTTGCTTGGCAGGTCGGGAATGCGGGTCTTTGCCGGCGTCCATCGCGCGTCGGGAAAAGCGGTTCCGGAGTTTCGAGAGCTTGTTCTGGACGTCACGGATGAGCAATCGCTCGCGAACGGCCGCCGCGAACTCGAGGCCGAACTCGGCGACGACGGCCTCTTCGCGCTCGTGAACAATGCCGGCATCGGCGACCTCGAGCCGCTCGAGTTCACGCCGATGGCGCGTTTCCGGCAGGTGTTTGACGTGAATGTCTTCGGCACCGTCGCCACGACGCAGGCGTTCCTGCCGCTGCTGCACCGCGGTTGCGGACGTATCGTCAACATCGGGTCCGTGGGCGGCATGATCACGATTCCCTTCGGCTCGGCGCTCACCGCGTCGAAGCACGCGATCGAATCGATCAGCGACGCGCTGCGACTGGAGCTTTACGCGGCGGGCATCCATGTCACCTGCATCCAGCCCGCGTCGATCAACTCGGGTTCCGCCGAGAAGATTGCTGCAAAGACCGAGGAAACCATCGCCGCGCTCCCTCCGGACGGGCAGCGGCGCTATGGAGAGCAGCTTCGCGCTTTCACGAAGACGATGCTCGAGTCCGAGACGGGAGGCAGTCCTCCGGAGGTCGTCGCAGAGGCGGTGCTTTCCGTGCTGCAGGAGAAGGAGCCCCCGGCGCGCAAGCTCGTCGGCAAAGGCGGGCATTTGCTGAAGCTGCTCGCCCGAGACGTCCCCGACACGATGCGCGACGCACTGCTTCGCAAACATTTCCTCGGCGACCCGGGGTTCGGCTCGCAGTCGGGCTGATGCGGAAACTTCGCGGCTTAGTCGGATGACACGGAGTCCGCGACGACGGGCGCCTTTTTCGAGCGCGGTGGCACCGGCGTTTTTGGAAGGCCGGGAACTTCGTTGAGAAATTCGAGCACATCCGGAATGCGGTCCGGATAAAGCGTGAAGGCGTGGCCCTTCTCGGTCACGAGCAGGCGGACGGGGACCCCCGCCGCCTCGAGCCGCGAGCGCATGATCCGGCTTTGCTCCAGGGGAACGATGGGATCCTCACTGCCGTGAAAGAGAAGCGTCGGAGGATCGCCGGCACTCGCGTAGCGGGTGGGGCTCGCCTCCCTCGCATTGGACATGCGTCGTTCGACGCGCTCTCCAAGAAGGAGCGCGACGGGGTGCAGCGGATTGTCGCGCGCGGAGGGCGGAACAAGCGCAAGGAGATCGGTCGGCGGATAGAGGGCGGCCATCGCCTTGATGCTTCCGCGCGGAGGAGCGGGGCCCCAACCGGGATGCGACTCGCCCTGCGTGAGGCCGAGCAGCAGGGCGAGATGGCCGCCGGCGGATTGTCCCGCCACCACGAAGGCGGCGGGATCGAGATCGAGCTGGCGGGCGTTCTTCAGCAACCAGTCCGTCGCCATGCGGACGTCACGGATTTGCGCCGGAAAGTCCGCGCCCGCGGCGAGGCGGTATTCGAGGCTGGCCACCGCATAGCCGTAGCGCGGGAAATGGCGCACGAAGACGTCCTGCCGTTTGCTGCCGAGAATCCAGCCGCCGCCGTGAATCCAGATGATGAGCGGGTATCCGCCTTTTGGCGGCGCGGCGCGTGGATAGTAAATATCGAGCTGGAGATCCTCGCCCGGGATCTTCGCGTAAACGAATTCCCGGCGCACCGCGTCGATGCCCAGCACGTCGCGCACCTTGCGCAGCAGAAATCCTTCCCGCGGTTTCGCGGACTCCGCCGGGGCGGACGCGGTGGAAACGACGAGCGCCGCGAGGAAGAGAACAGGAATTCGAAGAAGACGCATGTCCCCCTTGCATCGTATCCGCGAAGGGCTTCGGCCGTCTTTGCGACGAGGCTCAACGCCGGCGTCGCATGCTGCTCTTCAACGAGCCCATGAGCCCGCGCACGATTGCCGAACCAAGTGCGGTGCCCGCGCTGCGGAGCAGGCTTTTCATCATGGCCGTGCCGGGCGAGTCGGAACGGGAGGAGGACGATCGTTTCGTGGTGGCGGGTTTTCGCGAGGAAGGCTTCGGCGCGGACGGCTTTTCCGCCGGGCGCACACTTTTCTGCAGCCGCTCGTAGGCGGACTCGCGGTCGATTTCCTGCTCGTAAGTGCCGAAGAGCGGCGACTGCTTCACGAGGCGCTCGAGTTCGGCATCGGGCAACGGAGCAAGCGAGCTGCGTGGCGGGTAGATCTTCGCCCGCTCGGCAGGCGTGGGCGAACCTTTCGCATCGAGGAACGACACGACCGCCTCGCCGACCTGGAGTTCGAGGATCGTTTCGTAGAGGTTGACGCCGGGCTTTTGACGAAACGTCTCCGCCGCAGCGCGCACGGCCTTTTGATCCCGCGGCGTGAAGGCGCGCAGGGCGTGCTGCACGCGGTTGCCGAGCTGGCCGAGGATTTCCTCGGGAATGTCGAGCGGACTCTGCGTCACGAAATACACGCCGACCCCCTTCGAGCGGATGAGACGCACGACCTGCTCGACCTTGCCGCGAATGACCTTCGGGAGTTCGTCGAAGAGCAGATGCGCCTCGTCGAAAAAGAACACGAGCCGCGGCTTGTCCGCGTCGCCGACCTCGGGCAATTCCTCGAACAACTCAGACAGCAGCCAGAGCAGCAGCGTGGCATAGGTCTGCGGCGAGTGCATGAGGCGGTCGCCGGCGAGGATGTTGATCACGCCACGGCCGTCGGGCGCCACGCGAAGAAGGTCCGCGAGCTTCAATGCGGGTTCGCCGAAGAGCCCGGCGCCGCCCTCGTTCTCGAGCGCGAGCAACTCGCGCTGGATCGCGCCGATGCTGGCGCTGGAGACCTGCCCGTATTCCGCGCGGATTTCCGCGGCATGCTCGGCGGCGAATTGCGCCAGCGCACGCAGGTCCTTCAAATCAAGGAGGAGCAGGCCGTTGTCGTCGGCATATTTGAAGAGCACGTTGATCACGCCCTCCTGCGCCTCCGTGAGGCCGAGCAGTCGCGAGAGCAGCAGCGGCCCCATTTCGCTGAGCGTTGTGCGAACCGGGTGTCCCTTCCGGCCGAAGACATCCCAGAAACAGACCGGGTAGCCGGAGAAGGAAAAATCCGTGAGGCCGAATGCCTGCACGCGTTCGTCGATCTTTGGATTCGACCCGCCCGGTTGCGCGAGCCCCCCGAGGTCGCCCTTGATGTCGGCGAGGAAAACCGGCACGCCGAGCTCGCTGAATTTCTCCGCCATCACGCGCAGGGTCACCGTTTTCCCGGTGCCCGTCGCGCCGGCGATCAGGCCGTGCCGGTTGGCCATTTTCGGATCGAGGGCGAGAGGGGCGCCGGCGAACGCCACGTCGAGCGGGCTTTGCATGGACGGAATTTTGAACCGGGAAGACGGTGGGCGCGAGGTCAATTCAATCTGCGGCCAGCTCGGGCTGCGCACGGGTGGCCGTCTGGAGCGCGTGCTGGAGGCTCGCGAGCTTGATCGGCTTCGCGAGGTAATCGGTCATGCCCGCCTCGAAGCAGCGCGCGCGGTCCTCCGGCATCGTCGCGGCGGTGAGCGCGATGATGGGCAGCGCTGCGGCGCGCTGCTGGAGCGGCGTGGCATCCGGATCGGACGCCCATTTGCGAAGGCTCCGGCTGGCCTCCCAGCCGTCGAGATTGGGCATTTCGCAGTCCATGAGGATGACGTCCGGCAGCGGCTCGTCCTGCTGGAGGAGCTGGAGCAGCTCGGCGCCATCCTGCGCCATGGTCGCGGAACACGAAAGCTTCTCGAGCTGGACGGCGAGAATGCGCCGGTTGATCGCGTTGTCCTCCGCCACGAACACGCGCAGGCCGAGACGCGCGGACTCCGGATTCGCAACGGGCGGCGCGGGTCGGGAAACGGCGGTCTCCGGCAACGGGAGCGAGAAGAAGAATGCGGAGCCGCGACCGGGCGCGCTTTCCACCGCAAGTTTTCCGCCGAGAAGCTCGACGAGGCGGTAACTGATCGCCAGGCCGAGGCCGGTGCCGCCGTAGCGGCGGGAGGTGGAGGCATCGGCCTGTGTGAACCGGCGGAACAGCTTTCGCTGCGCTTCGTCGTCCATGCCGATGCCGGTGTCTCGCACTTCGAAACGAACCGCGCTGGCGTTTTCCGACGGAGGAGGCTCGCTGGTGATCGAGAGCGTCACGGAGCCGCCGGCGGGGGTGAACTTGATCGCGTTCGAGAGGAGATTGAGCAGCACCTGGCGCAGGCGGAAGCTGTCGCCGAGATGGAATCCGCCGAGCTCCGGCGTGAGCCGGGAACGGAGCCGGATGTCGGCCCGCGCGGCGGCGGGCTGCAGCAACCCGACGCAATCATCGGCCAGCGTCGTGAGCTGGAAGGGCTGCTGGTCCAGCTCGAGCTGGCCGGCCTCAATCTTCGAGAGATCGAGCACGTCGCCGATGATTCGCAGCAACAACTCGCCCGATTCGGAAATGAGGCGGGCGCTTTCCGCGGCGCCGGACGGCAGATCGGATCGCGCGAGCAGCAGCTCGGAGGAGGCGATGATGCCATTGAGCGGCGTGCGGATCTCGTGACTCATGTTCGCGAGAAACTCCCCCTTGGCGCGGGAGGCCTCGCTGGCGTGCCTCGTGGCAATCTCGAGTTCCCGTGTGCGCTCGGCGACGATGCCTTCGAGGTTCTCGTTCACCGCGCGGGATTCGTTTAAGGCCTGCTCACTCCGTCTGTGGGCCACGGCGATGATTTCATCCAGCGCGAAGCCGAGGCAGAACACGACGCCGAGCATGATCAACCCGTCGCGCAGGAGAAGGTCCGCCGTGAAACGCAGCGTGCCGGGAATCGGATCGCGCAGCGCGACCATGTGGAACGCGACGTTGCTGCACACCACGACGAGGAGCACGAAAATGGCGGTCCTCCGGGACGCGAAGACGAGCGCCATGAGGACGAAAATGTAGTCCACGAGAATAAACTGCACCGCACCGCTGAGCGGCTGAACGTAGTCGGGCAGAAAGAACGCGAGCAGGTGCGTCGGCAGGATGCCGGCGAGCACGAGCGTTGACCCTGCAAGTTGAAGGTGACCCCTGCGAACGAGAGCGAGCGAGGCCAGAGAGGCAAGCCAGATGCAGGAAATGAACCCGAGCCGGAAGCCCACCGCCGGCATCTGCAACCACGCGACCTTCGCCATGTTGAGGGGCGCGAGCACCAGCAGGATGAAATTGAACGTCGCCAGCAGCCGCGCCTTGCGTCCGACAAAGAAGGGACGATCGCGATAGGCTTCGTCGAGTTGCTCGTAAAAAGCGGTCAGGGGATTGGGCATGAGCCGGGCGTGAGTTTAGGCGTGGAGACTCAAGTGGCGCGATGCCGATTTTTTCAAATCAGGCGTCGATCTTCCTGGTCGCATAGGGCAAGCCTCGTGCCGCACTCCTTGATGGAGCGGCCAGATCCGGGAAGCCACGTCGCGTTCGAAGTCCCCTCCCGTGCTTGCTGGCTCGGATCATGCTCACAACGAAGGAAAAAACCTTCGTCCGCATGACCCTCAACGAGCTTGTTACGACGACACGATCTCTTGCCCGCACCCTTTGCGCGATGTCGGAACTCGGCGTGCGCAACCGCCACGTTTACGACGAGGTCTTGCAGGAGGTGGTGGCGTCGAATCCCCGCATTTACGGCTCGTGGACCGTCTGGGAGCCGAACGCGCTCGATCAAAACGACCGCCGGTTTCGCAATCATCCGGGGCACGACACCACAGGACGCTATCTGCCCTTTTGGTTTCGCGACGGCGGGCGGATGACCGTGGAGCCCAACACAAACTACGACAAGCCCGGCAGCCTCGGCGCCTATTACCAAATCCCGCGCAAGACGCGAATGGAGCGAACCGTGCGATTCAGCGAATACGTCCCGCTTTCCGGCAAGCGCCACCTCTTCACCTGTCACATCGTTCCGCTGATGAGATCGGATCGCTTTCTCGGCGTGGCCGGCATCGACGTCGAACCGGAGATCATTGAAGAGGAGGGGCCGGCGGAAAGGAAAACCCTGACCTGTCGCGAACGCGAGGTGCTGCAATGGATCGCTGCGGGAAAGACCAACGCCGAGATCGCCGTCATCCTCGGCATCAGCATTCACACCACGAAGCGTCACGTGGAACGCATCCTCGAAAAGCTTGGCGTCGAGAACCGGCGCGGCGCGATGCTGGCCTGGCTCGCGGGATCGGCCCGATAGGTCCGAAGACCTATTTCCACACGTCTGGAGAATTCCTGAAGTTGCACATCGATGGGCACCGGAACTTCCCTTTGGCAAACTGCGATTGGGGTGCTTCGTCCTCGCGCGCCTTTACCGACGGCGATTCCCTGGCTCGCGATTGCCGTCGGCTTTGGTCTGCTGCTCCTCACGTGGCAGCTCGCCAGCAACCATTACGCCGGAGCCGGCCGCAGCGTGCTCTTTCCCTCACCGGAGGCGGTGTGGAAATCCGCCATACACTACACCGGCAGCTCCCCGGATTCGGTGCGCGATCGCACCACATTGTTCACCGATCTCGGCGCCAGCTTCACGCGCGTCGCCCTGGCGTTCGTGCTCGCCACGTTGGTCGCCGTGCCGCTTGGCGTTCTGATGGGTGCACTCCCCATCTTTGAAAAGCTCCTTCAACCAGTATCGGAATTCATCCGCTACGTGCCGGTGCCCGCGCTCATTCCGCTTCTCATCGTGCTCTTCGGCATCGGGGAAGCGCCCAAGATCATGCTGATCTTCCTGGGCACCGTGTTTCAGCTGCTCCTCATGGTGTCGGATGAAATCCGCCGCGTCCCGAACGACCTCGTGCAGGCCTGTTACACGCTCGGTGGACATTGGGACGAGGCGGTCACAAAGGTCCTGTTTCCCGCCGCAGCGCCGGGCATCTTCGACGCAATGCGGCTCTGCCAGGGCTGGGCGTGGACGTGGCTCATCGTCGCCGAGCTCGTGGCGGCCAACGAAGGCATGGGGTTCCGCATCCTCAAATACCAGCGGTTCCTGCTCACCGATAAGATTTTCGTCTACCTCATCGTGCTCGGCGTCGTCGGCCTTGTGATGGACGTCCTCTTCCGGCTCGCACATCGCCTCCTCTTCCGCTGGCAATGAGCTTCGTCCTCACCGACATCTCCAAGACCTACCGCTCCGGCCGCAAAACGATCGAGGCGCTGAAGCCCACGAGCTTCTCGGTCGAACCGGGCGAGTTCGTCTCGCTCATTGGTCCGTCGGGCTGCGGCAAAAGCACACTTCTTTACATCGCGGCCGGCCTTGAGGAACCCACATCGGGCACCGTCTCGCTCGACGGGCGCGTGCTGCGACATCCGGGACGCGAACGCGGCATGGTCTTCCAAAACTACACGCTTTTTCCGTGGCTCACCGTGCGGGAGAACGTGCGCTTCTCGCATCAGCTTCGGGCAAACATCGACTACACGCGGCCAGTCGGCGAAATCCTGCGAGACTCCGCCTATGTCGACCATCTCCTCGAAATCATGGGGCTGGAGCGATTCGCCGACAGTCTCCCGCGTCAACTCTCCGGCGGCATGAAGCAACGCGTCGCCATCGCGCGCGCCCTGGCGAACCGGCCGCGCATTCTCTTGATGGACGAGCCGTTCGGTGCGCTCGATGCCCAGACGCGCGAGGAAATGCAGGAGCTGATGGTATTGCTGCGCCTGCACGAGAGGACCACGATCGTTTTCGTCACGCACGACATCGAGGAGGCGCTTTACCTCTCCACGCGCGTGCTTGTCTTTTCCGCACACCCCGGGCGGCTCATCGAGGAAATCGCCATCCCGTTTCCCGACGACCGCACCCTCGACATCAAGCTCGAGCCCGAGTTCCTGCGCCTCAAGCGCCACCTCCTTGATCTGCTCCACGGCGGCAGCCGCACCGGGTTCGACCGCCATGCCATTCTCGCCCGCCTTAAAGGCGAGCCTCACACCAACACCGCAAACAACACATGAAAGCCACCATTACCGCCATCGTCGCGGCCCTCGGGGTCGCCTTCGCCAGCACCGTCCAGGCCGAGCCGTATCGGGTCGGCTTCAACAACTGGATCGGGTTCATCGCCTTCTTCGTGGCGCAGGAGAAGGGAATGTTCAAGGACGCCGGCCTCGACATCGAGGCGAAGTCGTTCAACGCCCCCGGCGAGGGCCTCGTCCCGCTCCTCACCGGCGATCTCGACGCACACCTCACCACGCTCGACGCCGTCGTCCTGAAATCCGCCGAGTCGCCCGGCAAGCTCGAGGTCGTCGGCCTCATCGACACCTCCGCCGGTGCGGACGCCGTCGTTGTAGCCGAGTCGGTGAAATCCGTGAAAGACCTCGCAGGCAAAAAGGTCGCTGTGACCGTTGGCGAATGCAATGAGGTGCTCCTCGTCAAGGCACTGGAATCCGCCGGCATGACCGAAGCCGACATCGAGGTGGTCAACATGGATCCCGACGCTGCAGGCGCCGCGCTGAAGGCCGGCGGCGTCGACGCCGCCGTGACGTGGGAACCTTGGATCACCCAGCTCTCCGGCGCTGGCTCAAACGTCCTCTACAGCACGGCCAACGCACCTAACGTTCTCCTCGACTGCGTCGCAATCACCACCGACACATCGAAGGCCAATGCCACGAAGGCCTTCCTGAAGGTGCTGAACGAAGCCACGAAGTGGGTAAAAGCCAACCCGAAGGAAGCAGCCGAGATTATCTCTCCGGTTGTGGAACTCCCCGCCGCCGAGATCGAGGACATGCTCACGAAGGTGACACTCTACGACGCCGCCGAAAGCAAGGCGCAGATGGCGGAGAACATTCCGACCGTCGCCGGTGAGCTGGCGAAGTTCTTCAGAAACCAGGGCTCCATCCAAAAGGATGTGGACGTCAAAACCCTCATCAACACCGGGTATCTCCCCTGAATTCCAAACGGGGGGTGCGCCATGCACCGCCCACTCCCCTCGATTCCTCATGTTCGGCCTTCTCATGATCGATTTTCAGCGCGACTTTTGCGCGCCCGGCGGCTACAGCGACCGCTGCGGCGGGCTGGACTGGGTCACGCCGATTCTCCCGCATGCACGCCGTCTGCTCGAAGCCGCACGCGCGGCCGGCGTCTTCATCGTTCACACCCGCGAGGGTTACGCGTGCGACCTCTCCGATCTCTGGCCGGAGCGTCTCGAGCGGTCCAAGGCCGCCGGCGCCGAATACGGAAGCCCCGGCCCGATGGGACGGCTCATGATTCGCGGCGAATACGGACAGGACATTATCGACGAGCTGGCTCCTCTGCCCGGCGAACACGTGATGGACAAAAACACCTACGGTGCCTTCGCCCGCTCGGACCTTGAATCGATCCTGAAAAATGCCGGTGTGAAAAAGCTTGCCCTTGCCGGGGTCACGGCGGACGTGTGCGTGCACACGACATTGCGTGAGGCCACCGACCGCGGATTCGACTGCTACTACGTGCGGGATGCAATTTCGACGTTCGATCCGGAAATCCGCCGCGCCTGCGAACGCATGGTCGAGCAGGAAGGCGGCATCTGGGGCCATCTCGTCACCGTCGACGAGATGATTGGAATCTGGAATTCCCGATAGGGTTTTGCCCTTTCACAAAAACAGCAGGCGGCTCCCGCGTCGAGAGCCGCCTCTGCATGGCGCTCAAGCCTTCGGCAGCTTGATCAACAGCCCGCCGTCCTTCCGGTCTAGCTGCATCTTGTCCGACTGCACCGGACCGGGCAGCGTGACCACCTGCGTGAAGTTCGAAGAGTGATAGCGATTCGCGCCGCTCGACTCGTTCTTCGCCGTGATCTTGAGCACGCGCTCGTTGTCCACGGTCACCTCCACGTTTTCCAGCGCCTCTCCCGGCAAACTGGCGCGAACCACATACTGGTTCCCCTCATCCTCGATGTTCACGCCAGTCAGCCCGGGCATGCTCGCGAAGCTGCTGAAGTCCGCGAAGGGATCCGCCTGCCCAAAGTTGCTCATCGCGTGATGCATCATTTGGTCCATGCGCCGCTGCATTTGCTGGAACTGACCCATCACATGCTGCATCCAGGATTCGGCGCTGGACGTCAGGAGCGACGGCGACGGCCCAATCGTGGGCGCGGCATTCTTCCTCGGCGTCCCCTTCGGCACCGTGACGACAAGCCTGCTGCCCTGCTGGTCGAAGGTCGGAGTCTTGGACGTGTCGGCGTCTGGAAGCCGCAAGCTTTGCTCGAATCGAACGCCGCCCGGCGTGGCCGACGAGCCAATCAGGAGGCTGTTGCCGTCCATGCGAATCGTCATCCGGGACTGCTGGTCACGCGGCGCATCGATCGACACGACGTAACTCTCCGCGTTCTCCGTCATTTCCACCTTCGCGTTGCTGACTGCGGCGGTGGGCTTCGAATCAGCCGCGGGCGGGTCTGCGGCACCAATTCCGGTCGACAACGCAAGCCCGAGAAAGACGACTGCCGCGCCACCGGCCAGCAGGAGCTTCCCGCGGCGGTTCAACTGGCTCCATTCAAATTTCAGCGATTTCATTTTCATGACTTCGTGAATTGAACTTCACCGGTCTTCGACACGGGCACCCGCCCGCGCGTTCAACGCTGCGCGATTGCGGCGTTACTCCGAGCGGGTCGTGAACGGCTTGCCCCTCTCGCCGGTAACGAACAGCACCAGCTTCGCAGGCTTGTCGCCGACGTTCGTGCCGTTGTGCCAGAGATTCACAACCTCCACGGACGCCTCACCCGCCTTGATCCGGTTTTTGCGGCCCCCTTCGATCTCCACCTCGAGCTCGCCCTCGAGCATGTAGGCGTAGCAGGGATATGGATGCCGGTGCCACCCGGTCTGGGCCCCGGGCGGAATTTCGACAATCAATGCGCGCACTTCCGGTTGATCCGTCCCGGGATACTTGATCGGCTGGCCGGCCGCATCCGTCACCGCCATTTCCAGCGGCGTCACTTTTACCTTTGGCAGATAGCCCTCCTCCGCACGAAGGCAGAACGGCAACAGGAGAAGCGCGAGTGCGAGCGCTTTCATTCCGCAAAGAGCTCGTGGCCGAGCACGCTCAGACAATAAATCGCCGCGGTCTCGGTGCGCAGGATGATCGGGCCAAGCGTCACCGGCAGGCAGCCGTGGCTCTTCGCGAGGCTCAACTCCGCGGGCGTGAAGTCCCCCTCCGGGCCGATGAAAACGGTAACCTCCTTCGGCCGGCCGTGCTGTTCGGAATACTCCGCAATCGTCTGCTTGATGGGCCGCGAATCCGCCTGCAACGAGCCGATGAGCATCAGGCCCGAAGGCTTGTGCTGTTCGAAGAACACCCGCGGCGAAACGGGCGTCGAGACTTTTGGAAGCCAGTTCTGTCCGCATTGCTTGCACGCCTCACGAGCGATGGTCTGCCATTTCTCCTGCTTGGCCTGGGCTTCCGCGGAATCGAGCTGCACCACCGTGCGCTCCGAGAGCAGCGGGGCAATCGCCGCCGCGCCGAGTTCGACCGCCTTCTCGATGATGAGATCCATGTTCCGCCCCTTCGGCACCGCCTGCGCGAGGGTGATGCGGCAGGCGAGCGGCGCCGACTTCGCGCGATGAAGAATCCTCAGCTCCGCCTCGCGGCGGTTCGTGGACAGGATCTGCGCGGTCGCCTCGTTGCCCTGTCCGTCGAACACAACCACCCGATCCCCCTCCTCATGTCGCAAAACGCCGAGACAGTGGTGCGCCTCGGGACCCGAGAGAACGAGGCGGTCCGTGAGAAGCTGTGACGGTTCGACAAAGAAACGATGCATCCGCAAAGCCTAACTTCCCCGGCGCATTCGAGGAAAGGACGCAGTCTTGTCCGGCTCGCGTTCGTAAATGAAGATGCCGCGCATGGCTGGAGACGCGCTGAACCTTTTCGAAATCCTCCCCGCACCGGGAGCCGGCGAGGAATTTCGCGATCTGGCAAACCGCGATGGCGTGCGCATCGAGCGCATTGTTTCGCGCGGCGACGTCACGCCCGAAGGCTTCTGGTATGATCAGGCATGGCACGAGTGGGTGCTCGTCGTGGAAGGCGAAGCCGAACTCGCGCTTGAAGCTCCAAATGAAGTGATCACGCTCCGCCGTGGTGACTCGTTCCTGATTGAAGCGCACAGACGCCATCGCGTGACGCGAACCGGCGATCCCACGATCTGGCTCGCCGTTCACTGGCCGGCCGCCAATTGAGAGAAACTTGCCAATAGAGACCTCGCTGCCTAGTCCTCTGGCATGCGACCGTCCCCAATCCTTCGCTGGTCCCTTTTTTCCCTCACTCTGCTCGCGGCGGCCGCCACCCCCTCGCGGGCTGAATCCATCGACCTCTCCAAATACGACGCCAGCTCGGAAATCCGCGTTTCGCAGGAGGGTGAGCTGATCCGCGTGGAATGGCCGGTTCGCGATGGCTCGAGCCGCTCGGTGACGTTGAGCCTCGATGAGAAAACTCCGCTCATCCGCGAATTCTCCGCGACGGTCGATGGCAAATCAAAGCCGGTCCTCGAGAACGTCGACCCTGTGACGTTGCTCACGGTTGGCACGCGCGACCTCACGCGCATCCAGGGTTGGATGGCGTTCTTCGACAATCCGAGAAAGCGGCCCTACGAGACTTTCCTCGTCCAACTCGAGCGCGGCGAGGCTTTCGCCCGGTCGGAAGGCAACCGCACGATTGTCTCCGTCGGCCGCACTTCCGCAGGCCCCTTCTCCGGAAACTTCCAGTTCACGTTTTATCCCGGCAGCCCGTTCGTTCGCGCGGAAGCCGTGATGAGCACCAAGGAGGATGCCCGCGCCATCATCTACGACGCCGGCCTGATCGCGAAGGATCCCTCCTGGAAAACGATGGCGTGGATCGACAATCGCACCGACGAAGCGCAATCCGAGCCGGTCGAAAAGGAGGTCGATGCCGAGCCGCTTGCCGTGCGTTACCGGACGATCGCCGCGCAGAGCGAGAATGGCGCCGTGGCTGTCTTCCCCGCACCGCATCAATACTTCTACCCGCTCGATTTCTCGGAGAACTACAAGTTCGTCTGGCGCGGCACGAACTTCCTCGGCAAGGCCCCGGGGTATGGTTTCGGCGTCCGGCAGCCGCCGGAGGGCGACGATCGCTGGGTTCCGTGGTTCAACGCCCCTCCCGGAACCGAACAGCATCTCGCCGTCTTTTATTTGCTGAGCCCGGGAACGGGTGAGGACGCAATTCAATCCGTCGCCACCTACACGCGGCACGACAGCTACAAGCCGCTTCCCGGCTACAAGACGTTCACGAGCCACTACCACATCGAGCACACCGAGGAGCTGCTGCGGAAACGCAAGGAGCAAAAGACGGACGGCGTGCCCGAGGGACTCGAAACCCCGGGATTCGTGAAGTCGTTCCATCGGCTCGGCGTGAACATCGTGCACCTCGGCGAGTTTCATTTTGGCGACACGCCGCACTGGAACCTCGAAAAGCGTCTCCAGTGGCTGAAGGCGATGCACGAGGAGTGCGCGCGGCTGTCCGACGACAACCTCCTCGTGCTGCCGGGCGAGGAGCCAAACGTGCATCTCGGCGGGCACTGGCTCAGCTTTTTCCCGAAACCCGTTTACTGGGTGCTCAACCGCCACGGCAACGCACCGTTCGAGCAGCAGGTGCCGGGGATCGGCACGGTTTACAGCGTTGGCAGTCCGGCCGATGTCCTCAAGGTGATGGAAAAGGAAAACGGCCTGATGTGGACCGCCCATGCGCGGTTGAAGGGCTCGACCGGCTTCCCCGACGACTACAAGGAGACCGAGTTTTTCAAATCACCACACTTCTTCGGCGCCGCGTGGAAGGCGATGCCGGCCGACCTCTCGCGCGACACGCTCGGCTGGCGCGTGCTCGACCTGCTCAGCGACATGAACAACTGGGGCTATCGGAAGCACATCCTCGGCGAGGTTGACGTGTTCCGATTCGATCCCGAGTTCGAAAACTACGCGCACATGAACATCAACTACCTCCCGCTCGACGAGCTGCCGAAGTTTGGCGACGGCTGGGCGCCGGTGCTCGATGCGTTGCGCGAAGGGAAGTATTTCGTGACGACCGGTGAGGTGTTGATTCCCAAGGTGACGATCGGCGGAAAGCAGGGCGGAGAAACGCTCAAACTGGGTGCGTCCTCGTCGGTCCCCGTGGAAGTGTCGGCGGAATGGACGTTTCCGCTCGCCTTCATCGAAGTGGTCTCGGGCGATGGCAGCAGGATCCAGCGCGAGCGGATCCCGCTGACGACGACCACGGAATTCGGCAGCGACACGTTCAAGGCCACGGTCGACCTGAAAGGTCAGAAGTGGGCGCGCGTCGAGGTATGGGACATCGCCGCCAATGGCGCGTTCACGATGCCCGTGTGGCTCGAATAACGCTCACAACGCCTTTGCCTTGATTCCGCTGAAGGTCGCATTTCGCTGGTCGCCGTTCGGGAAATAGTCCCGGACGCCGACCGAACCTTCCGCGAATGACAGGTCCTCCTCGCTGAGAACCTGCTTGTCGTTGAGGTAAACGTCGATCTTCGGGCCCTTCGCCACCACGCGCAGACGATACGATTTTCCGAACTCGATCGGTGCCAATGCGGTGGCGAGCTCGTGCCAGCTTCCATCGGCCTTGCCGAGCACGACCACCCGCTTTTCCGGTTGCAGACCGACGTAGTAGCCGTTGTAGGCATCGGCTCCCTGCGACGGCTTGGTGACGCGGAAGATGAGACCGGCTTCGCCACCTTCGCCAACCGTCACGTCCGCCTCATACTCGAGGTCGGAGAATTTCGACATCAACGCCACGGCCTTGCCGCCGGGCGCGGAATGCGCGGTGGCTTTCAGCGCACCGTTCTCGATCATCCATCCACCCGCGTAGGGAATCCACCGGCTCAACCCTTCTTCCTCAAAGTCCGGGCTAAGCTCCTTTGGCGCGGACTGCGGTTTTCCGAGCCACGGAAAGCTCGTCACCCGCAGCGTCTGGGAGCCGGCCGGCACGAGTTCGAGCGTCGTGAGCGGCGCATCGCTTTCCACAGGGCTCGGCGGCGGATCGAGCGCCACGCGTCCGTTCCACGCCAGCGTCCAGTCGGAAACGAGTTTGCCTTTCGCGACGAGGATTGCCGGTGGCGTCTTCGGGTCGTAGGGATTTTCGGGCATCGGCTCAGCCTTGAACTCGATGGCCGACGCAGGATCGGGCTCGATCGCTAGCGCATAGTTCCACGGATCGGCGGTCGTCACCTCAAGCGCGTCGAACCCTCCCGGCCTGCTCTCCTTCACATGCCAGTCCTGATTCAACCGCAGCGAATAAAGGAGCGGCCCGCGATGCACGGAGATGGAATTCACAACGCCGCGGTCGACCCGCACTTCCATCGGAAATTCGATCTCCACGCGATCGCCCGTCTTCCACTGCCGGTCGATGCGATGAAACGTTCCCGGCTTCGGATTCGCCACCGGCTCTCCATTCACCCGGATCACCGGCGCCTTGCACCAACCCGGGATGCGCAATTCGAGCGGAAATTTCACCGGCTTCGCGACCTTCACATCCAGCGCGATACGGTCCGCGAACGGGTAGTCCGTGGTTTCCTGGATCGTGGCTTCGACACCGTCGCCAACCTTCGCGGTGACGGTGGTGGGCCCGTAGGCAATGACTGCGAGTCCCTTGTCGGTCGTTGCCGCCCAACTGCTCTGGACGAACTTCGGCCAGCCCATGTGGAAATTGAAAATGCAGCACGGGTAACCCGACGGCGCCGCAGGGGTGATGCCGTTGGGGTAGTCCTGATTGAAGCTGAGGTGCCCCTGGACGGCTGTGACGGTATTCGGCAGCGCGTAGTAGACGTGTTGCTTGATGTCGGGCGTCAGCGCCGCGGGCAGCGCGTTGAATGCGAGTTCCTCGAGATTGTCGCCCATCCACGCATCGCCGAGGATTCGCGCAACGATCACGTCGCTCAGCATGCGCTCGACAGTCGAGCAGGTCTCGATGCCCTGCGTTGTGCTCTTGCCCGCGAGAAATTCCGTGCCGCCATTCATTCCGAGCGGCAGACCGTGATCGCGATTCAAATGCTCGAGGCCCTTTTCGATCGCCTCGATTTCCGTCTCGTTCTTTGAAATCAGATACGACAGCGCCGGCAGCTTCATCGCCTGCGGCACGTTCACATTGTGCTTCGGATGATAGTCCGTGCCGAAGTCGAGGAACCGGTTGTTCGTGTAAATGTCGGCCCAGGGATACGCCTGTTCCTTGAGCAGCTCCGCGAGCTTGAGCAGGGACTTGTCGCCATTTCGGTTGTAGAGCCAGAGGACCGTTTCGATTTCGTCTCCGGCACGCGCGCGGCCCCACTCCACCACCGGGCGTTTCGGCAACTCGCGCAGCATGTGCGCGTAATACTTTTCGAGGAACGGGATGATGCGCTCGTCGCCCGTCGCATCGGCGTAATCGCGCAGGATGTGTGTCATCACCATGCGGGGCCACCAATCGTTGTTGGATGACGGCCCGAAGAAGCCATCCTTGCGCTGGCTTTGGAGGGTCCACTCGATCCACTTCTGCGCCTCCTTCTTCATCTCTTCGTCGTCGAGGCCGTAGGCGAGCGAGAGGAGGCCGCGGACGTAGTAGGGGCCTTTCTCCCAATCCTCGCCCGTTCCTCCGAGCCAGGCGCTGTCGGGGCCGACGGCATCCATGATCTCCGGCAGATGGCCGGTAAGCCCGTCGCGCTGCAGCTCGAGCTGCTTTTTGAGCCAGCCCTCCGCCTTCACACTTCCAAGCGGGAGCGGGAGATAGGGAACGGGCTTTAATGGTGGACGGTTCTCAGGGTAATTCGCCGCGAGGACGGACGCGGCAGCAAGCACAAGCAGCGAGAGGAGGGGGACCGGACGCATGACCGGCTAGGGTAAAACGATGCCGTGGCGAGCGCGAACGATTTTCGCCTACGCGGACGCGATCTCGAATGCGGCGAATTTCGCCTTCGATTCCGGTGGCACGTGCGCCGTCACGAGCGCGTCCTCGCCCTCGTAGCGCACGGAAAGCACGTGCCCCACGCGATGCAGCTCCGCGAGCAAGGCCGACTCGACCACGGGAATCCGAAACTCCACGCGCATTCGCCACGCGCTGAGCCGCAGTTCGAGTTCCCCGATCAAATCCTCGATCCCTTCGCCGGATCGCGCGGAAATCGCCACGCTGCCCGGATACCGCGCCAGCGTCGATTCCACGATCGCTCGATCCGCGACGGCATCGACCTTGTTGAAAACAAGCACCGTCTGTTTCCCCTGCGCGTCGAGTTCGCGAATCGTCGCGTCCACGGCATCCATCTGCTCGTGAAAATGCGGGTGGCTGATGTCCACGACATGCACCAGCAAGTCCGCGAGCCGAACCTCTTCGAGCGTCGCCTTGAAGGATTCGATCACCGTGTGCGGGAGCTTGCGGATGAAGCCCACCGTGTCCGTGAGGAGAATCTTCTGCCTGTTCGGCAAAACGACCTGCCGTGTCGTGGGGTCGAGCGTCGCGAAGAGTTTGTTCTCAGCGAGCACGCTGGCGCCGGTGAGGCGGTTGAGAAGCGAGGATTTTCCGGCATTCGTGTAGCCGACCAATGCGGCGACCGGCCAGTTGTGCCGCAGCCGGCCTTCGCGCTGGACGGACCGGTTTTTCCGCACGTCCTTCAAGTCCCGCTCGATGCGCGCGATCCGCTCCTGCACCCGCCGGCGGTCAACTTCGAGCTGCGTTTCTCCGGGCCCGCGCGTGCCAATGCCGCCGCTCTGCCGCGAGAGGTGCGTCCACATTCGGGTAAGGCGCGGCAGCAAATACTGCAGCTGCGCCAGCTCGATCTGCAGCCGGCCTTCGCGGGTCCGCGCACGTTGCGCGAAGATGTCGAGAATCAGCTGGGTGCGGTCGAGCACCTTGCGGGACGTGAGTTTCTCGAGATTTCGCCCCTGCGCGGGCGAAAGCTCGTCGTCAAAAATCAGCGACGTCGCATGCGTGCGGCCGCATTCGCGCGCGACCTCCTGTGCCTTGCCTTTGCCGATGTAATAGGGCGCCGTCGGCTTCTCGAGTTTCTGGACGACCGTTTCAACCACCTGCGCGCCGGCGGTTCGGGCCAGCTGACCCAGCTCGTTGAGGGAATCCTCCAGATCCCAGCGACTAACCCCCTGCTGTTCGAGACCGACGAGAATCGCCTTTTCGGACACGCGGGGGCGGGGCTCGATCATGAGAGACGAAGGGCGCGAAGCGCGCTTTCGAGAGCGTGAAGGGAATCCTGCGTGTCGCTCAAATCCAACGACGGAAACGTAGTTTGGTTGCGAAACCAGGTCAATTGCCTTTTGGCGTATTTGCGGGTGGCGGTGACGATTGCCTCCTCGCATTCCTGCCGGGTCAATTCGCCTCGCAGCATCGCGGAAATCTCGCTCCATCCGATGGCGCGACGTGCGGTGGGCCCGGCCAGGTCTTGAGTCATGCGCACTTCCTCGATCGCGCCGCCCTCGAGCATTGCGCGCACGTTTCGTGCGATCCGATCGCGAAGCTCCTGGCGCTCGCGGACCAGCATAAGACCACACGCCTCGACCTTCCGGGAGGAGCGGAATTCCGCGAGGGGTCGGCCCGACAGCTCGCAGATTTCAATCGCGCGCTCGACCCTCCGCCGGTTCTTGATGTCCACCAACGTCGGAGCGTGTGGGTCTGCTTTTTCGAGGCGGCGCACCAGATCGGAAAGGTCCATCGCGGCAAGTTCCGCCCGCAGGGCGGAGTTGGCGGGCGGCACGTCGTCAAAACCAAGGGTCAACGCCCGCACGTAAAGCCCGGTTCCCCCCACCATGAGGGCGCATTTTCCGCGGGCATGGATGTCGGCCAGCGCGGAGGTCGCCAGTTTCGCGTAGCGATATGCGTCGAAGGACTCTTCGACCGGGATTTCTCCAATCAAATGATGCGGGACACGCGCCCGATCCGCGGCGGATGGCTGCGCGGTGAGGACCGGGAGGCCGGCATAGACCTGAAACGCATCCGCGCCGACAATTTCGGCGTCGAGCCGCGCCGCCAGCTCGAGGGCGAGGGCGGATTTCCCGACCCCCGTGGGGCCGACGAGAAACACGACGTTGGGCGGTGGAGATTCGATGTGCGAATTTTCGAATGCGCCGCGCACAAGGCAAAGAAAAAGGGCCGGCCCGCATCTGCGAACCGGCCCTTGAAGAGGTTGATGTGGGTTACTGCTCGGGCTGCTGCGAGCGCTCGTCGCGGCGTTCGGCGGCCTTCGCCCCGCTCACAACCAGCTTGCGGCCCATATATTCCTTGTCGTGCAGCTCCGCCACAGCGCGCTTGGCCTCGTCCACGGTCTGCATCTGGACAAAGGCAAAGCCCTTGGAACGCTGCGTCTGGCGGTTGCAGACGATCTCGACGTTCTGGACGAGCCCCACTCCGTTGAAGAGTTCGAACAGATCGCTCTCGACGGCATCAAACGAGAGATTGCCGACATAGAGTCGAGGGGTCGTCACCTCCACCGCCTCGGGCTTGCGCATGCCGGTGCGGGGGGTCTTCGGTTTCTCCTCAGCCGCCGGGGTGGCGGTGCTGCGGGCCGCCGGCTCAGTGCGCGGCGACGACTGGCGGGCGGAAGAGGAACTTCGCGAGGTCGTCGATTTGCCTCCGGTAAAGAAGGCAACAATTTTCTCCCAGAGCGAAAGCTTCTTGGGAGCCCGGCTCTCGGAACGCCGGGGGCGTGAGCTGGAGGTGTTGCTGTTGCTGCTCGAAGAGCGATTCCGACTGCCGCCGCGACGAGACCGGCGGCGTCCGCCCCGCGAACGGCGGGGTGCTTCTGTAGTGTAATTGGTTGACATGTTTGTAGTTACGGTATGCGGCGAAACGGGCGCCACGCGAGGCGTGTGCCAGCGACGAGGGAGAGTCCGTCACCTCGTGCCGCGATTCTTGATCAAAGGATGCCTCGTTTTCTGCGATGGAACGACCCTCGCTCTGATGCGAATTGGCCGACGTTACGCAAAGGCGGCGCAGCGAACGCAAGAACATCCAGACCAAAGCGACTCCATAAAATGGCCTGGCTGAGAGAGTTGCGATTGATTTGGCCGCCGTGTGCACGAATTTACACCCTTAACAGCGCCGAGTATCGGCGTAATACGCGGAAGATCAAGTTTGTTTGACACCGAACGCCGGACCGTCGGACCGAAAGTATGCAACTTTACCTCAGGAACCACGTTAACTTCAGTATATGACTCGATTGCACATCCTGCTGGGCGTGGCAGCCGTCCTGCTGGCCGTGGTCCTCTGGAACTGGATCTCCGGCTGGGGGCTGGTGACCATTCATGCCGCCGGACAGCCGCTGTCGAAGGTAATCCAGTCGATCGAGCGACAGGGCAACGTGAAGATCATTACGAACGCGGACCCCTCCACTCCCGTCACGATCGACGTCGTCAAGGTCCCCCCCGCGGAAGCCATCGATACGGTGGCCTCGTGGCTGGAGGCAAACTGGTCGGTCACCTATGTCGCGGGAGCGAGCAAACCCGAGGTCGCCACGGCGGTCCTTTCGCTCTCCGACGGAAACGCGGGTCGGGATTACGAGTATTTCAGTGGCGGGGGCGGCTTCATGAGTGGCTCGCTGCCCGTCGCGGTCGACCCGCGGAAGATGCGTTGGAACGTGTCCCCCTCGGAGAACGGGAAGCTGCAATCCTACCTCGAGCAGTTTGCGATCAAGACCGGCGCGGCGGCGCTGGTCCCGGAGGAGTGGAATCCCGAGGTGACCAAACCTCCGAAAGGCGGGAAGGCATCCTCTGCGATCCGGGATTTGATTTCCTCGGTCAAGGGCCATGTCGAGGAGATCTTCTACCTGCGGGCGTCGGGCTGGGCAGGTCGCGAGAACGGATCGGGGCCGCGCCCGGTTGCCAGCCGACCTGGTGGTCCTTCCGGCGGTTCTTCCGGCGGCCCTTCCCGCGGACGCGATCGGCGCAATGTGAATCCGGAGTGGATTGCGGAGCGGATGGAGCAGCAGATTGCCCAGCTCCCACCCGAGGAGCGGAAGCAGGCGCAGGCGGAGTTCGATGAGATGCGGGAATTCTGGAACAAAATCCGCGAGCTTCCGGAGAGTGAGCGTCGCGAGGCCGCGCGCAAGTTTTTCGAGGATCCCGCGGTGCAGGAACGCATGATGGAACGGCAGAACGAACGCGAGGACCGTCGCAGCCCGGAGCGGCGCGCGGAACGTTATCGCGAATACATTCAGCGCAAGAAAGCGATCAAACAGTCATCGTAACATGAAACGGCGGCGATTTTCTTCCGGCTTTACCCTCATCGAGTTGATCGTGTCCGTCGCGATCATCGGAATGCTCGCGACATTGTTCATCCCGCAACTCGGGACCATCCAGCGCCGTGCCGAGAGCGTAAAATGCGCCAACAACCTCCGCGGCATCGGCGCGGCGGTGGTGATGTATGCGGGCGAGCACAACAATCGGTTCCCGGTAATCGATGGGTCCCCGTCCTACAGCTACTACGGGGCGGACGACGAAGCCGGCTCGCTTCTCGGTGTGCTCGGCCCCTACGGGGTGACGCCCGCCATGCTCAAATGCGAGACGGATGTGCGCGGCGCGAATTACTACGCGAAGGAAGGCACGAGCTACATGTGGAGCCCGGTCGTGGACGACGAGATCTTCACCGCTCCAAAAATGGCATCCCGGCGGTCGGATGAAATGCGCCCCCGCCCCGCGAGCCGCATCCGGATTCTCTCGGACTTCCTCCCCATCCACGGCACGCACAACGGCCGGCCGCGCTCGAACCGGCTTTACGCCGACGGCCACGTCCGGTCGTTCTAAGGTCCTCTGCCGGCAATGCGGCCGCATCCCGCGCGCGGCCGCGCTCTAGATCTTCGTGAAGAAGGTGTCGCCCGGGCGGAGGGATTGCACAAAGGCCACGACGAGCTTCACGGCATTCTCCACGTCACGCAGATCCACGAGCTCGGTCGGCGAGTGCATGTAGCGAAGCGGAATTGAGACCAGCGCGCTGGGCACGCCTTCACGCGTGACGAAAATCTGGTCGGTATCCGTGCGGGTGGAACGGGACACCGCCTCGTGTTGGATCGGGATTCCATGCTGCGTCGCAAGGTCAATCAACCGCTGCACGACGAGCGGGTGATTCGACATGCCATGGGTGAGCGTCGGCCCGCCCCCGAGCACGATCTCGCCATGTTCCTTCGGGTTGATTCCCGGTGTGTCGGTCGCGTGCGTAACGTCGAAGCAAAGCGCGACGCTGGGGAACAGGCGGTGAGTGACCATTTGCACGCCGAAGGAACCGATCTCCTCCTGCACGGCGTTCACCGCCACGGTGCTTGCCCAGGTTTTGCCGGAGGCCTTCAGCTCGGCAAACACGCGCGTGAGCAGGAAGCCGCTGATTCGATTGTCGATCGCGCGGCCGACCATGCGGCCCGAGGGCAGCTCCTCCGCCTGATCGGCGAGCACCGCGGGATGACCGACGCGAATTCCCAGCTTCGCGACTTCTTCCGCCGAAGAGGCGCCAACGTCCACGAAATGCTCTTTCCATTCGATGATCTTGTCCTTGCCCGTGTCGCGCAAATGCGGGGCCGTGTTGCCGATCACCCCCGGCACCTCGCCCTTGTCGCCAAAGATGCGAAGGCGCCGCGCGCCGGCAATCGTGCGATCCGAGCCGCCCAGCGGCGCCATCGTGATGAAACCCTCGTCGCTGATGTGTTTGACGATCAGGCCGATCTCGTCGGCGTGGGCCTCGAGCATCACGGTAAACCCGTTCTCGCCCGCGATCGTCGCCCAGGCATTTCCGTAGGCGTCGCTGTGCACCGAGTCCGCCAGCTCGCGCATGCGATTCGCCCATACCCGTTGTCCTGGCGCCTCCCACCCGCTTGGGCTCGGCGTCGCGAGCAGCTCAAATAGAAATGCTTTTTCCTGATCGTTCATCGGCGTGATTCAACCACGGCCGGGGGCGCAAACAAAGATTCCGCTGCCGGCCACGCGCACAAAAGAAAAGCCGCCGGGCGCGTGCACCCGGCGGCTGGAAAGTTCCACGCGCTTCCGCGCGATCAGTTTCCCTTCATCCGTGCGATGAGTGTCTCGGCCATGTCGGCCGGAGACTCGGCAACGGCGATGCCGGCATTGCGCAGCGCCTCGATCTTGCCGCTCGCGGTGCCCTTGCCGCCGCTGACGATTGCACCGGCGTGGCCCATGCGGCGCCCGGGAGGCGCGGTCGCTCCGGCGATGAAGGCCGCCATCGGCTTCGAGCAATTTGCCTGTGCCCACGCGGCTGCCTCCTCCTCCGCCGTGCCACCGATTTCACCGATGAGAATGATCGCCTCGGTATCGGGGTCGTCGTTGAAAAGCTTCAGCGCATCGAGGTGCGAGGTGCCATTGATCGGATCGCCGCCAATGCCGATGCACGTGCTCTGGCCGTAGCCGCGGCTCGTGAGCTGCCAGACCGCTTCGTAGGTGAGCGTGCCCGAGCGGGAAATCACGCCAACGGTGCCGGGCTTGTGGATGTAACCGGGCATGATGCCGATCTTGCACTGGCCGGGAGTGATGATGCCCGGGCAGTTCGGCCCGATGAGCCGGCAGGGCTTGTCGGCCAGCGCGGCCTTCACCCGCATCATGTCAACGACCGGAATGCCTTCCGTGATGCAGACGACGAGCTCGATGCCCGCGTCGGCGGCTTCGAGAATGGCGTCGGCCGCGAAGGGCGCCGGCACAAAGATCATCGTCGCGTTGCAACCGGTCTCGTGACGGGCTTCGTGCGCGGTGTCGAAGACCGGAATCTTGTCATCGAACATCATGCCGCCTTTTCCAGGGGTCACGCCGGCGACGACATTGGTCCCATATTCGAGACAGCCCCGGGCGTGGAATGCGCCGGCACTGCCGGTGATGCCTTGGACGAGAAGGCGCGTATTTTTATCGACGAGAACGGACATGGAAGAGCGGCCTAGAGAGAGCGTTCGGGATGATTGGGTTTCTGCTGATGGAGGGCGAGGGTGTTGCCGTCGGGGTCGGCGACGAGCGCCATGCGGCAAATCGGGAAGTCCTGGATCGGCATCACGATGGTGACGCCGGCTTCTTCGAGCTTCTTCACCGCAGCGTCGAGGTCCTCGACTTCGAGGCAAAGTCCACCGCCGTTCGGATTCGGTTGCCACTGGTCGCTGGCCCGGGCGATCGCGAGCGTGTGTCCGCCGGGAATCTCAAACTCCACCCAGCCGACCTCGCCTTCGTGCTCGAAAATACTGCCTTCGCGCAGACCGAGGATTTCCCCGTAGAACTTGCGCGCCCGGGCGATGTCGGTCGCGGGATAGCCGGTGAAGGCTGCGAATCGAATGCCTATTCCGTCCATCAGGCGGCCTTCTTTGCGGCGGCGACGGCGAGCGTCGCTGCCTCGGTGAGTCCGGTTGCGGTCTCGATCGGGAGACCGGATTCGGCCAGCAGCTTCTTGCCGAGATCGACGTTCGTGCCCTCGAGGCGCACGACAAGCGGCACCGGGAGGCTCACCGCCTTCACGGCGTTGATGATGCCCTGCGCAATGATGTCGCAGCGCATAATGCCGCCGAAAATGTTCACCAGAATCGCCTTCACGTTCTCATCGGCGATGAGAATCTTGAAAGCCTCGGTGACCTGCTCCTCGGTGGCGCCACCGCCGACATCGAGGAAGTTTGCGGGCTCGCCTCCGTGGTATTTGATGATGTCCATCGTCGCCATCGCGAGGCCCGCGCCATTTACGAGGCAGGCGATGTTTCCGTCGAGGCCAATGTAATTGAGGTTCGACTTCGAGGCCTCCACTTCGCGCGGATCCTCCTCCGACACGTCGCGGAACGCCACGATATCGGGATGCCGGAACAGGGCGTTGTCGTCGAAGTTGAATTTCGCGTCGAGCGCCTGCACGTCGCCGGACTTCGTGACCACGAGCGGGTTCACCTCGACGAGCGAGCAGTCGCACTCGATGAAAAGTTTGTAGATCGAAAGGAAGAGCTTCGCGGCCTTCGGCATCTGCGCCGAGGTGAAGCCGAGCTGCTTGGCAATCTTCCGCGCCTGATAGGCCTGCAGGCCCAGCGTCGGATGAATCGGCTCACGCAGGATCTTGTGCGGACTCTCCTCGGCGACCTTCTCGATCTCCACGCCGCCCTCGGTGCTCGCAATGATGAGCGGGCTGGCGATCGCGCGGTCCATGAGGATCGCGAAATAAAACTCCTTCTCGATCTCGACACTCTCCGCCACGAGAACCGTGTTGACCACCTTGCCGGCCGGACCGGTCTGGTGGGTGACGAGCGTCTCGCCGAGCATTTTGCCCGCGAGTTCCTCGACCTTTTCCACGCTGTCGGCGAGATGAACGCCGCCCTTGAACCCGCTCTTGAAGGTGCCCTTGCCGCGGCCGCCGGCGTGGATCTGCGCCTTCACCACGAGGTTGTTGGTTCCCAGCCTCTGGGCGGCCTCACGCGCCTCGGCGGCGGTGGTGGCGGAGAATCCCTTCGGCGTGGCGACGCCGAATTTTTCGAAAAGCTGCTTGGCCTGAAATTCGTGAATGTTCATTCGTCGAGCGACCGTTCCTCCCTTAACTGCCGGTGCCGACGTATTGCGCCGTGTAGGTGTCCAACTTCGTCGTCTGGCCCACCTTCGGGGCGTCCTTCACATCGTAGACGTCGTTGCCGACGAGCTGCTGTGTCTGCGTATCAAATACCATTACGGCTTTCTCTCCCTGGATCTTGTCGTCTTTCTCGGTGTCCACCGCGATGTAGCGGACTTTCTTTTTCTGCATCGCTTCCTTCTGCTCCGCGTCCAGTTTCGCGTAGTAAAGCTTGGCCCGCGCCTCGGCGATTCGCTTCTGCTCCTCGGTGGCCTGGTGCTTCGCGACTACGTAGGCCGCCGTGCCCGCCAGCACTCCGGCGCCGATCGCCACGGGAACCGTGATGTAGGACGGCACCCCCGAGGCTCCCAGCGCGATGCCGGTTGCCGCTCCCGCGGTGGTGCCGAAAACCGCGGCATTTTCGCCGGGCGTGAGGCTGGAACAGCCCGAGACCGCCAGGGCAACGGCAACGGTGCCCACAGTAAGACGCGATGTCAGAGGTTTCATGATTGGAAATCGTGCGGTCTTTCGGCTTATCCCGTCATCCAGCCCATTGCAAGGGCGGACCCGATCAGTCTCCGGCTGGAGGCGTGAATTTCACGTCGTTTTCGCTGCACCACTGCCGGGCGGGGTCATTTCCGGCCTCCGCAGCCTTCACATACCAGGATTTCGCGGCGCTGAAGTTCTTGCCAATGCCGATGCCCTTTTCGAGGCACAGGGCGTAGTAAAACATGCAGGGGCCATTGCCCTGTTCAGCACCCTCGCGAAACAGGCCTACGGCCTTCTCGGGATTTGCCGGTTCGCCGGGCACCTCTCCGTTGGCAATCATCACGCCGAGATTGCCCTGCGCGTCGAGGTTGCCGTCTTTCGCCGCCTCGAAAAAGAGGCGATACGCTTCCGCCAGATTCGGCTTAATGGGGCCCGCGCCCTTGCGGTAGATGTCGCCGAGCAGGTTCTTCGCGCGTTTGTCGTTAAACGCAGAAGCCTGCGTCAGGTAGTAAACCGCTTTCCCGACACTCTGTTCGGTCCCGTTCCCGAAATAAAGGCACTCTCCCACGGCATACATCGCCGCCGGATTCCCCTTGTTCGCGGCGTCCTGATACCAGCGAAGGGCCTTCTCGAGACTTTTGTCCGTGCCCTTCCCCTTCGCATACATATCCCCCACCGCCAGCATCGCTTCGGAATTTCCGGCATCCGCGGCCAACAGGTAGTGCGTGAACGCCTCCTCGGGATGCGACTCCATCAAGGAATCCCCCAGCAGCATTGCCGCGGAGTCCGAGCCCGCCTGCGCGGCCAGCTCCAGCGGTTCCTTGAGGCGGGCAAGTTGCACGTCGCTCAGCACCGGACTCTGCGCCCGCAGCTTCGCGGCCGCCATTTCCATGCGCTCCTTGATGAGAGGTTCGTCCGGAAATTCCCGCCGCAGGTCGTCGAGGGCGTGAAGCGCCCCCGCGAACTCGTCGTTGGCGGTCATTTGTTGCGCTTCGGAAAGACCCTTCTCCAACGCGAGCTGACGCGGGTCCACGGGTGTGGGCTCGGGGGTCGGTTCCGGCGTCGGATCGGGTGTGGCGGCGGGTTCGACCACCGGCTCAGGTGTGGCGGCGGCAATCTCCTGGCCGGCGACCATCGCGTTGCGCAATCGCGGAACCACGAGCATCGCCAGCAGGGCGACGATGAGAAGAAGACCTCCGACCAGCACTCCGGCCAGAACCAGAATGCCACGCCCGCCTTTGCCGGAGCCGGTTGTCGCCGCAGCCGGCACACGTTCGGGCACGGGCGGAGGCTTCGGCGCCGCGGGCGTGGAAACAACCGGATCGCCGGCTGCATCGACGAGCGCGGAGACAAACGCCACCGGCGACGAAAAGCCGCTTGCCGGATCGAACGCCCGCCGCAGGACGAGGTTCGCCTCCTCGGAAAGTCCCGGGATCGGAACAAACGTCTCCGTCGGGTTCGCGGCGTGCACGCCGCCGAGCACTTGATAGGCGATCGCCGCCAGCGAAAACACAAACTCCCCCGCGGAATTCCCGTGGAACGAGCCGCGCAGCATCGCCGAGGGGCTCGCCACCAGCGTCTGGTCCGGGCTGGCCGGCGCGACATGCGAGAAATTCAGCGCATTGAACTTGGGAACGATCGTTCCCGTCGCCGGGTCCTTGGCGAGGACAATCCAGCTCGCCGAAAGCTCCGGGCAGGGAACCTGCGCCCGCTGCACGGCTTCGAGGCCGCCTGCGAGCGACGTGAGAATTTTCATCGCGTCGGCGACAGGCAGGCGTCCCTGCGAACGCATGGTATCGAGCAGCGACTCGCCCTCCACCCACTCACGCGACACGAAGCTGAGATGATGCGCACGCTCGAGCGAATACACCCGCATCACCGCCGGGTGCCGCACGGCCTGCAACGCGTTCACTTCGTTCTCGAGGCGCGTGTAGGCTTCGCTCGTCGGCAGGAGATTGGGGTTCAGGATCAGCACCGCGACGATCTCGCCGGTCTCGAGATTGCGCGCCTTGAACGTATTCCCGTATTGCCCCGGCTCGTAGCGCGAGATCAGCTCGAACCGCTCCGCGAGAACCACCCCCGGCGCCGGCTCGAGCGCGCTGGTGCCCTTTTCCTCGACCACGAGCGTCTCGGTATCCGGGTCGCCCTCGGCGGGCGCGCCGCCCGATGAGCCGGACTGCGCCTCGCGAACCGCCTCGATGCACGCCTCGATCTCGCGGCGCAACTCCGCCGGCGTTTGCGGGCGCCGGTCGGGGTCCTTCTCCATCATCCGCTCGAGCAAGGCCACGACCTGCCGCGGTTGATCCGCCAGCAGCTCGAGCGGCGGCTCGCGGTGCAAATGCTGGCTCATCACCTGCGCGAGCGATCCGCTGAAGGGCGTGCGCCCCGCGAGCATGTAATAAAGCGTGACGCCGAGGCTGTAGATGTCGCTGCGCGTGTCGAGCTCGCGCTCCTCGAGTTGCTCCGGGCTCGCGAAATGCGGCGTGCCGAGGAATCCGCCCATCGTCAACGTCGCGGTGTCGGCGCTTTCCTTGTCGGCCGCCTTGGCGAGGCCGAAGTCGATCACCTTCACGATGAAATCGTCGCCGCCGTCCTCGCGCACGAGCATGAGATTCGAGGGCTTGATGTCGCGATGCACGAGCCCCTGCTTCTCGGCGGCGGCGAGCGCCTTCGCGACCTGCGCGGCGATCTCCAGTGCCATCAATGTCGGCACGGCCCCCTCGCGCTGCATGTAGGCCTCGACGGTCTCGCCGTCGATGAACTCCATCGCGTAGAAATAGGCGTCGTCCTCGTTTCCGAGATGAAACACGGCGGCGACGTTCGGATGCCGGATCGCCGCGGCCGCGCGCGCCTCGCGCAGAAACCGCTGCCGCGCCACCTCGCTGTTGAGGTAGGTGGAGTTGATCACCTTCAGCGCGACATTCGTCCGCAGATTGGTATCAAAGGCTTTGTAAGTGATGCCCATGGCGCCACGACCCAACTCGAACAACGAGCCGTCGTCCCGGCGCAGAACCTCATAATGTTGAAAACGCATCCCTCGCGGTTGAGTAGGTAAGCCACCTCATGCGAATTGACAACCCCATGCGCGTCCCATGGTGGCTTTGGCCGAATGTCCTCAATCTCGACGCACCCCTCATCACCCTCGTCTGGCAGGAGCTTTTTGCCCGGGCGGCGGGGGTGACCCTCACCCTCGGCGAGCGCGCAGCGTTGTTCCTTGCCGTGTTTGTGATCTACGCGACCGACCGGGTGATCGATGGCATCCGGCTGCGGGTCAGCGAAGAAATGTCGCACCGCCATCGGTTCAGCCACCGCCACGCCCGGCCGCTCGTCGGGGCGATTCTCTGCGCGGTGGCGGTCGAACTCTGGCTGCTCGCCACGGCCGTTCCCGTCGCGGTCACGCTCGGCGGGCTGGCGGTCGGCGGCGTGGTGGCGGTCTATTTCGCGTGGAATCACCTCGCCGGCGAGCGGCTCGGCCGCGGCTGGTTGAAGGAACTGGTCGTGAGCTTCGTCTTCGCCGCCGGCGCCGGGCTCGTGCCTTTTGTTTACCAACCCTCGTGGTCGCTCGCGGCCGACATCGCGACCTTTGCGGTGGTGTGCATCGCGAATTGCATCCTCATTGCCCGCATCGAGCACCGGCGCGACCTGGCGCGGGGCGAGGTTTCCATCGCGAGAATCTTCCCGCCCGACGCCCGGCCCGCCCGCGTGCTGGCGATTGGCGTTGCCGTGGTGTTGCTCGGGGCCATCCTCGCCGGCGCCGGCTCTCCGGCGAGAGTGGGTGCCCTCGGCGCCGCCATGCTCATTGCCTCCGCCGGCTGGGTGGAACGCGCCGCAGGCGGCGACGCCGCAACGGTGTGGGCCGACCTCGCGTTGGCCCTCGGCGGAATCCTCGGCATCGCCGCAGAGGCCCTCACGCGATAACGGTCTCCCGACTCCGCCCCTCCATCTCGCGCTTCGAGACGCCACCCGCCTCCTTTGCGTGCAAAGACCCCTGCTTGAGAACCCAACCGGCCCTCTTTGCATGCAAAGACCCCTGCTTGAAAACTCAACCGGCCCCCTTTGCGTGCAAAGACCCCCGCTTGAAAACTCAACCGGCCCCCTTTGCGTGCAAAGAGCCCTGCTTGAGAACCCAACCGGCCCCCCTTTGCATGCAAAGACCCTTGCCTGATAACTCAAGCGGCCCCCTTTGCACCGCGAAATGCCTTCCCCTCCGCCCCATCAGCCGGGGCGGGACGCGCTAGAACGTGAAATCGAAATCGTCGTCGTCGAAGTCGACGCCCGGGAGCGTCGGCGTTGGCGTCGGGAAAAGGCCGGGCGTCGGGGTCGGACGGGGCGGGATGGGAGTGGGACTCGGCGAGGGGCTGGGCTCCTCCCCGGCATCCGGGTCGTAGGCGAGGCTGCCCTTGTAATCGCCCTCCAGCTTCATCGACTGGTTCACGTAAACCTCCTCGTTCCACACGACCGGAGCCTCGAAGCCGTTCCGGGTCTCCCTGCGCACGATCACCCGCTCGAAGCCTTCCACCTCGAAGGTCAGCTCGCCATCCGAGTCGATCTCGATGCGACGATTCGAGACGCCGTCAAATTCCCCGACCTCCTGCACCTCCACCGGCGGCAGTGGCTCCAGTTCCTCGTCGTCTTCGTCAAAATCGTCCTCGTCCGGGGCCTGGCTCTCGATCCCGTTCGTTCCGCCCACCGTGGTCCACTCGATGTAGCCGGACCCCGACTCGCGGATCTCCTGCTCGATCTCGCCCTCGATGAGGTTTCGCGCAAAGCGCTTGTCGTTGGGCGTTTCAATGTTCGACTCCACCCAGCCGACGAAGTTTCCGCCCGAGACCCAGAGCTTCTCCCACATCTTCAGGCGCACTTCGTTCGGCGCGCTCCACTCCGTGTAGGTCTCGATGCGGCGCACCTGCCCGTTTTTCGCGGTGATGTTGACCTTCCCGTGCACGGCCCGCAGCGCACTGCTCTCGACCGTGAGACCCACGAACTCGCCGCTCTCGGCGATTCCCTCCGTCTCGACCCAGCCACGGACTTCCGCGCGAATCTTGTCATCCGCCAGCGCGCTGGAACTGAGCGCGATCAATCCCGCGAGGAGTAGCCGGTTCATACGATTCCAAAACGGTGCCATATTTCAGCCACACGGCGAGCGATATTTTCCGTGGGCCCACAGACTCTTGTGCGGGTTGCAAAGGGCGGAAAGCGCGTTTATACAGACGCCACCTCCGTTGTTGGGCAACAGCGCCGGAGACCCTTTCTACAGAGTGAAATTCACGGCGTTGACCTTCAATATGCAGTTCGGCCAGTCGTGGGATCCGACCGATCCCGACAACGCGCCGGTGGTCCTCGACGACACGATTGAGTTCATCTCGAGCTTCGACGCCGACATCATTTTCCTGCAGGAAGTCGAGCAGGCACGCCCCGGCGGCGAGCAAATCTGGCCTCCGCCGAATTTCATGGCGCTGAAGCACGGGCTCACGGGTTACCACTCCGTTTTTGCGTATCCCAAGGTGAATCCCGACGAGCTGCCGTTCGGCATTGCGCTGGCGATCTTCGCGAAGGCGCCGCTCACCGATTTTGTCGCCAGCGACCTGCCGCCGGCGCCCATCGAGTTCGAATTCGAGGGCAGAAAGGTGTGCCCCTCCCATCGCCAGCTCATCTCCGCGAAGGTGCGGCTCGGGGTGCACACCCTCAATCTCTTCAACACGCACCTGCAGGCGTTCTTCATGATCAACGGCTCCAGCGACGACCATCGCGAGCAGCGCGACCTTGTTCTCAATGCCGTGCGCGGGGTCGACGGCCCCGTGCTGCTCGCCGGGGATTTCAACTGCTCGCCGGAGGAGACGCTCGTGCAGCAATTCGCCGAAGCCGGCCTGCGCACCGCGCAGAACGAGGAGCCCACCTGGCGGCGGATGCCCTACGTGATGGACCACTTTTTCCTCAACAATCGGCTGAGGGTCGAGCACGTCGAGGTCGTGCCGACCTTGTGCTCCGATCACCACGCGCTCTTCGGCCGCTTCCGCATCGCGAGCACGCTCTAAGCCATGCGACTGGTCTCCTGGAACGTCAACGGCATCCGCTCCGTGCTGCGGAAGGACTTCCTCCCATGGCTCGATCGCGAGGATCCCGACATCCTCTGTCTGCAGGAAACCAAGGCGCGACCCGAGCAGGTGGCCGAAGTCGCCTGGCCGGAGCGCTACGAGCGATTCTGGAACTCCGCCGAAAAACCCGGCTACTCGGGCACGGCCATCTTCACGAAGACACCGCCGCTTTCGGTCACCTACGGCATCGGCATCGAGGAGCACGACCGCGAGGGCCGCGTGATCACTGCGGAGTTCGAGCGATTTTATCTCGTCAACGTTTACGTCCCCAATTCGAAGCGCGAACTCACCCGCCTGCCCTATCGTCAGGCCTGGGACCGCGATTTTCTCGCCTATCTCAAAGGTCTCGAGAAAACGAAACCCGTCGTCTGGTGCGGCGATCTCAACGTCGCCCACACGCCGATCGATCTCGCGCGGCCGAAGGGCAACGAAAAGAATCACGGGTTCACTCCCGAGGAACGCGCGGGCTTCGACGCGTTCGTGGCGGCGGGGTTCATCGATACGTTCCGCGAATTCGTGAAGGAAGGCGGCCACTACACATGGTGGAGCCCGATGGGCGGCGCGAGGGCGCGGAACATCGGATGGCGCATCGACTATTTCCTGATTTCACCCGGGCTGCGCCCCTCCCTGCAGTCGGCGAAGATTCACCCGGAAATCCTCGGCAGCGACCACTGCCCGATCAGCATCGAGCTGGCGCTCTGAGGCGATCCGCGACGGCAGCCGACCTCAGGCAGACACGCCCCGGCGGCTGCGGCGCCAGGCGAAGGTGACCGCCACAGCGGCGAACGCGAAAAGCACCCCGGTTCCAGGCTCCGGCACCGCCACGATCGTGCCGTAACCAAGATCGCGAAGGAACGCGAGGTCCAGCGCGGTGAGTTCCTTCCGAGTGCCCGGTAGGATGTTGGGATCCATCAGAGCCTCCTGCTCGATACCGGTGTAGATGTTGAAGCTCATCGTTCCGTCCGCGATGTGCCCCGGATGATCGAGACTGAGGAGGTCCATTCCGTTTCCGACGAGAGCGTTCACGTTGGAGCCGCTCCAGTTGGCCCCGCTGGCTTGATCGCCCCACGTCTCCGATGTGCCGAAGCCCAATGCGTGGACCATTTCGTGAAGCGCGACGGAATAGAAATCAAACTTCCCGGCTTCGACAGGCGAGTTGATGTCGAAGTGCCAGTCCGCGTCGGTGTCCATGGTCAGGGTGCCGCCAAAAAGGCCGTAAACCAGCGAGATCTTGACGTCACCATCACTCGCCTCCAGCGTGCCATTGATCGTCCCAATCTGCGGCCCGGAAGGACGGCGGATCACCGCGTTCGATTCCGCGGACACTTTGTCGACATCCGCCTGAAGCTGCGATTTCGAGGCCCCGTTGATCCATGCCGGCTCGAGAGTCATGGAAACCGGTCCCCCCACTCCCAATGTCCCCGGGTTGGCGAAGCTGAACGCGCCAACGTAAATCTTCACCACATCGGCTGCGATCGGCGAAAAGGCCTTCTCGACAATCGGACCCGTCACCGGATCCGCACTCGGATTTGTAAAACTCGTTCCCCAGGAGAGATCAACCAGATCGCTCGTGAAAAAGCCCTGATTGACGGAATTCAGCGATGGAGTCAGCGCATTCGAGAGATCCGCGGCTGCCTTCTCCAGCGCTGCCCTGGCTGCGGGGTTGTTGTTGTAAAAGTTCCCCGCGAACTCGTAGTCGAGCTGAATGGTGATCGCCTGACTCGTGCTCGCCAGCGCCAGAGCGCCCAAAAATCCAAGGATGGCCGACTTCATGATATTTCCGGAAAGCTCTTAGCTTCCCAGGAGCAAGTCAATCGGTAAGCCACGATTTGCACTTGTCTGAACCGCTGCTTCAGGCTCGATTCACGACATGAAACCCGTCGAAAACGAAACGATTTTGAACGCACTGAAGTGGCGCTATGCGACCAAGCAATTCGATCCATCGCGTCGCATCCCGCCCGAGGACTGGGATACGCTCGAGCAGGCATTGGTGCTCTCGCCGTCGTCGTTCGGCCTGCAGCCGTGGAAATTCCTCGTGGTAACCGACCAGGCGGTGAAGGATTCCCTCGTCCCGCTCTCGTGGGGTCAGCGTCAGGTGGCCGACGCGTCGCATGTCGTGGTTTTCACGGTGAAGCACCCGGTGGATGCGGATCACGTGCGGCGGCATCTTGAGCACACCGCCGCCACGCAGAAGATCGAAATCGAAACCCTCGCCCAGCTCGAGAAGATCATCCTGGGCTTCCTCGAGAATCCGCCGTCTTCGTTCAACCTTCGCGAATGGGCCACGCGCCAGGTTTACATCGCGCTCGGCACGTTCCTCACCACCGCCGCGCTCATGAACATTGACGCGTGTCCGATGGAAGGCATCGATCCCGCCGGTTACGACCGCGTTCTCGGGCTGGAAGGCACCGGCTACTTCACCGTGGCCGCCTGTCCCGCCGGCTATCGCGCGGCGAGCGACCACACCGCCGCACGAGCCAAAGTTCGCTTCCCACGCGAGCAGATCATCACGAGAATCGGCGCATGAACTCCGCGCTGAGGGGACTCATCCCCGTATTCATTCTTCTGCTCGTTATCTTCGCGGCTCTTTCGACGGTGTTTGTCATCGTCGATGCAGGACACGTGGGTGTTGTGAAACGGCTCGGTGCCGTGCAGCCCAAGCCGCTGGCCGAGGGCTTCCATTTCAAACGTCCGTTCATGGACGCCGTGGAGCAGATCGACATCCGGCTCATGCCCACGAACGCGAAGGCCACGGCGGCATCGCGGGATCTTCAGACGGTCTCGACCGAGGTGAATGTCGCCTACTCGCTGAACGGGGAACTCGCCCCGCTCACGTTCCAGCGCATCGGCGACACAGCGAAGGTTTCCGCCGCGTTGGTCGAACCCGCCATTCAGGAGTCGGTCAAGGCGGTGACCGCGCAGTATACGGCGGAGGAGCTCGTCACGAAGCGCGCGCTGGTCAAGCAGGCCATCCAGGCGGCCATCGAGGACTTCATCAACAAGACGCTCAACGAGAAGGGCATTGATAACGCGGTGCAGCTTGCCAACGTCGCGATCACGGACTTCGTCTTTAGCGACGAGTTCAATCGCGCGATCGAGTCGAAGGTGAAGGCCGAGCAGGAAGCCCTTCGTGCGAAGAACGAAAAGCTCATGCGCGTGACGCAGGCCGAGGCATCGGCCGCGGAGCGACAGCTCGGCGCCGACGCGGAGGCGTATTCCACGGAGGTTCAGTCCAAGGCGCGTGCCGAGGCGATCCGTCGCGAGGCCGAGGCACTTCGCCAGAGCCCGGAGCTCATCCAGCTTCGCGCAGTCGAAAAATGGGACGGCGTTCTCCCGAGAATCCAGGGCTCGAGCGTCATGCCCTTTCTCAACATCGGATCGCTGGAGGAACCCCGCGGCACGCAATAGTCCGCATGCCATGGACGTCGCGTTCCCCGAGGTGATGCCAACGCGGCTGCGCCCGGATGAATGGAGGGCGCGGCGCACTCGGCATGTGGAGCGCGTGGAACGCTGGACCGCACCGCACCTGCAGCGGGCATCGCGTGGCGAGCGGCATCCGGTCTACGATTTCCTTTTCGAATACTATTCCTTCCGGCCCGGCCAGCTCCGGCGCTGGCACCCGGGCGTGGGTGTGGTGATCGAGGAGCCGGACGAAACCTTCACCCAACCGCCGTATCAGTGGGTGGACAACAGCGCGACGATCTCCACCGACCATCTCGGCGCGAAACGGCTCGCCGCCATTCAATGGATCGCCGACTGGCTCGCAGCGGTCGATCAAAGGCCGCCGGCCTTCGGCTGTTTCGGACTTCACGAATGGGCGATGGTTTATCGCACGACGGAGGTGCGACACCCCCGGTGGCCGCTGCGGCTGGGTGCCGCGGGCACGGCGGCGGTCGTCGATTCAATGCCGATTCGCTGCAGCCACTACGACGCGTTTCGTTTCTTCACGCCTGCGGCCCGTCCCTTGAATCGACTGCAACCCACGCGGGAAACCGTTCAGCAAAACGAGCAATCCGGCTGCCTCCACGCGAACATGGACCTCTACAAATGGGCCTACAAACTCGCGCCATTCACGGCATCGGAGCTGATCGCCGATGCGTTCGAGCTGGCGTGGGACATCCGCGAAGTCGACATGCGCGCCAGTCCGTATGATCTCCGCGAACTGAGTTTCGAGCCGATCCCAATCGAAACGGAGGAAGGCCGGCGCACCTACGAGGGTTACCAGCGCCAATTCGCGGAGCGGGCCCGGCCGCTGCGGGCACGCCTGCTCGCGACCTGCCGGGCAATTTTGGAAAAAGAGTTGTGCGCGTGAAGGTCCGGTGAAATCTTCGGCCGCGATGCGTGTCTGGGTGCTGGTCGCGTGCTTGCTGGCCTGCGGGAGCGTTTGTGCCGAGCCCCGAAGGGTCCCGGAGATTTGGGCCTGCAAGGATGGTGACGGCGAGACGTTCGACCTCCTGCTCTGGCCCGATGGAACCGCCGTGTCGACCTGGGTGAAAGGGAACGACGGTGCCGCCGGCGAACGCGGAATCTGGCATCGCCTCGGGAGGAACACGCTCGTCCTGTTCGTCGACGGTTGGACGGACCGCCTCTCGACCGACAAAAGCGGCGAGACCCGTCACCAAGGCTACCAGCTCGGCACTCCGATCGACGGCGAGCCGACGAATGAGGGTCCGGCCCTGCGCTTGAAAGGCACGACCGCCGATGTCGTGGGTGTCTGGATTTTTCAGAATGCGAGCGGCGCCGGCTCCCGCTATGTCACGATTCGATCCGATGGAAAGGTATTCGCCGACGGGATGGCGGGCACATGGGTGCCAGCAGGCAAAGGCATTCGCTGCGAATGGGACGACGGCGCGATCGATCTTCTCTTCCCCCGCGGACCCCAGCTCCGAAGCTGGCCTCCGCGCGTCCCCACCCGCTCCACGCCACCCGTCGAATCGCGGCCGCTCCGTGTGGGCTCGTCCGACCTTCATCTTGTGCCATGAAGTGGGGTGCGACCATTTTTGCGCCGGCGCTGCTGATGCTCCTCAGCGGCTGTGCGCTGTTTTCCGACGCTTCGCGGACCACGAGCAACTGGACCGGTTCCTGGCAGCTCACCACCCCGGATGGGCCAGCTGACCTGCATCTTTACAAAAACGGACAGGCCGTGTGGCTCGGCCCGCCCGCCCCGAAAAGCCGCCTCGGCGCCCGCGGCTTCTGGCGTCCTGACCGACGTGGCATCACCGCGATTTTCGACGATGCACGAGCCATTGCCCTCAACGCTCGTGGGGATGTCGTCGAGTGGTCCGCGCTCGGCGGGAAAGACACCGCTCGATGGAGCGCCACCAGGATCGAGGGAGAAAAAACCGAACTGCTCGGCCTTTGGCGCCTGAACCCGGAACCCGAAGGCGATTACCTTTATCTCGCGGTTCGGAGCGATGGCAGCATCTCGAATTCCGTGAACCGTTTTCAGAATGGCACATGGGCCCCTTGGAAAAACGGGATCCTGTGCAGAAATCCGGACGGCTGGCGGGATCTTATCGTTCGCGACGGATCGACCTATCGAAAAATGTCATGGCCGCCCGGGGCATCGCAATCGGACCCGCCCACAGACACCTCCATTGCACTGCGGGTCGGTGAGACGCCGTTCGAACTCAAGTCGAACTCGGATTGACCGCCGGCGCATCCGTCGCCGTCCCAGGCGGTGTCGCAGCGTCGATACCCTCCTCCACGGTGGCCTCCTCCTTCTTGTCACTCTTGAGAGCTGCAACGTCACGCTCGATCTCGTTCATCCAGCGCTCGAAATCCCGGTGGGTCGGGTAGTCCTGCGCGATCTTGAGCTCCTGCGCCAAGGCCTTGTTGGGAGCTCCAATCACCTTCCAGTCCTGAGCCTGTTTCCAAAGCAGACGCGGGAGTTCCACCTTCCGAAACTCCTCGGTTTCCTTGTCGTTGTTCTTCTTCTTCAGGACCTCCATCCGATATCTGATCTCGTAGTCCCACGTCCACGCGAGAGAGGGATCTTTTTTCTCCCGAAGGAACGGCCGGATGTTCTCCTCCAGGATCGCGCCCACATCTCCGGGCACCATCGACCAGTTCTCCGGATCCTTGAAATGCCCCCGCAGCTCCATGGCCTGCGCAACGAGTCCACTGTCCACGTTGCCCGTCAGCATGTCGTCGACATAACGCCTGATTTCCGCGGGGCTGGCTCCGTTTTGAACCTGCGCTTCGCCCATCGAGTTCATGTCGCCAACGATCTCGCCGGTCACCTCCCGCTGCTCGTTCACGACCCGGAACTTCACGCGCTGGTCCGGCTTGTCGATATTGCGATGCAGATCGACCGCATCGACCAACCGGGCAAGATGCGCCCACACCTTTTTCTGCAGAGGCTCCGAAGACTCAAGGGTTGCCCGTTCGAGCGTGAGGGCAAGATACTGCAGGTGCAATTCCGCCGCCTTTTGGAAATCGCGGTCGCTATAAAGATTGCGGTTCGCCTTCTTCCATTCCGCAAAATCGACGTTTCCATTCTCCTGCCCGCGGAACCGGACCGTCCGCATGCAGTCGATGACAAAGTCACCGGCGGCCCCCGACTGATTCAGCACCGAGATGATCTTGGCATAGACATCCTTCAGGAATCGGATCCGTCCCGCTTCACGCACTTCCGCCAGAGATTTCACCTGTTCCTCGACCACGTCGAGTTTGGGAGGCGGATCATCCTTCACCACAGGGGTCGTGGCTTGGGAAAAAGCCAGAAAAGGTGCTGCCAGAGACAGCAGAGTGAGCGAACGCACGGGGAGGAGCATTGGTGGCGAAAATAGGTGTCTATACCAGAGTTGTCCAGCGGTGTTCATCTCCAGCGCTCATGGCATTACCACTTTGTCGAATAGATATTGGCTATCCGAAATCGATTGGATATTCACAGAGCATGGAGCTGCGACACCTGCGATACTTTCTAACCGCGGCTGAGACCGAAAGTTTCACCGCAGCCGCGAAACGACTCGGAATCGCCCAGCCATCACTCAGCATCCAGATCCAGCGACTCGAGGAAGATCTCGGACTGAAGCTTTTCGAGCGGGGCAATCGCAAGGTCAGTCTCACCCCTGCGGGTCGCAGTTTTCTCTCCAGCGCAAGCAATGCCCTGAAGGAGCTCGATGCCGCTGTCGCCCGGTTGCAGGACGGCATCGCAGGACGCGCCGGAGTCGTGCGGCTGCGCGTCGACGACGAGGCATGGTCGCCAAAGCTCCTTAAACGTCTGCGCAAGTTGAAACGGAAATGCCGCGGGATCGAACTGGAGATCGTAACGAATGGAGAAGGACCGGTTGACGCAACCATTCTGACCACACAAGACGCGGAGGAAGAAGGCTTCGAGCTGGAAAGAGCGGCCGTTTGCGTGGCGCTTTCCGCCAAGCATCGCCTTGCGGACCGGTCATCAATATCTTCACAAGATCTTGTTGGAGAAGTATTTCTGATCTCTCCGGAGAACGAAAGATCTGTCGCTGAGACCTGGCTTCTGACCCAGGTGCTCCACCAAGCCACGCCACTCTCCGCGATTGCAGGCTCCCTCGAACATCGCGAGCGACTGGCGGCGATTGGCCTTGGATTCGCCGCCAGCAGCTCAGCCCGCAGGGATCTCTGCTGCACCTCATTGATCCCTTTTGAACATGGAGAGGGCCAGCTGAGGACGCTCCTGAAGATCAATCCTCAGTCGGACGCTCCAGCGGTGCTGGCGTTGTCAAACTTTCTTCAGGAGAGCGAAACCGCTCCAGCCAGACCGCCAGAAGACTGAGGTCTGCGGGGGTCACTCCGGAAATCCGGGACGCCTGCCCAAGAGTCTCCGGACGCACGTCCGAGAGTTTCTGAACCGCTTCCTTACGCAGGCCGCGGATCTCGGCATAATTTACGGTAGGCGGAATCCTTCGCCGCTCCTGTTTTGCCGCACGGCGGATCTGATCCTCCTGACGCCGGATGTATCCCGCATATTTCGCGTCGATCTCCTGCAATCGCCAGACATCGATGCCGAACTCGTGCAGAAGCTCCTGTGGGAGATTCTCCACACTATTTTCGGGACGGCGCAACCATAGATCCATCGGGACTCCATCGAGTTGAAGCGTCGAGAGCGCGGTCGCCAGGCGCTCGCGCCTCCCCTGTTTCTCCTCGAATTCCTCCCGCCGCTTTCCGGAAACGAGCCCGAGCCGGATGCCTATGGGAGTTAGGCGTTCGTCGGCATTGTCCTGCCGGAGAAGAAGGCGATGCTCCGCCCGGCTGGTAAACATTCGGTAAGGTTCGTTGGTCCCGCGGGTAACCAGATCGTCGATTAACACGCCAATATAAGCATCCGACCGGGTTAGAGAGAGTTCCCCTCCTCCCCGGACTTTCAGCGCCGCGTTCGCTCCCGCCACCAGGCCCTGTGCGGCAGCCTCTTCGTAACCGGAGGTGCCATTGATCTGGCCGGCGAAATAGAGACCCTCGACCCGCTGGGTTTCCAGCGTGCGCTTCAGTTGCGTGGGAGGAAAGTAGTCATATTCCACCGCGTAACCGGGGCGCAGAATCTCCGCGCGTTCCAGTCCTGGAATGCTCCGGATGAAGGCGTATTGGACCTCATAAGGAAGGCTGGTCGAAACGCCATTCACGTAGACCTCGTCCGTTTGACGCCCTTCCGGCTCGAGAAAAATCTGATGGGTCGGCTTTTCGGCGAACTTTACGACCTTGTCTTCGATCGAAGGGCAGTAACGAGGTCCCATCCCCTCGAATTTGCCGGTGTAAAGGGGGGATTTGTCGAGATTACGACGGATCAGTTCATGGGTTTCCTCGGTGGTGTGGGTGATCCAACATGGAATCTGTTCCACGTGGAACTTTTCACTGTCCCACCAATTCAGCGTCAGAAAACCTTCGTCTGGGTCAGACTCGCGCAGATAACTGAACCGCGGTGGAGGATCATCCCCTCTCTGCAGCTCGCATCGACTGAAGTCGATGGATTTCGCCAATAGCCGGCAGGGCGTGCCCGTTTTGAAGCGCCCGGAGACAAACCCCAGCTCGCGCAAGCTGTCGCTCAAGGTGGAGACCGTGTCGCCCATTCGGCCGCCGACATGATTCTCCATTCCGACGTGCAGAAGGCCGCGCAGGAAGGTGCCGGTGGTCACCACAATCGCAGATCCGAAAAAGCGCACCCCGAACTGCGCCTCCACCCCCTCGACGCGATCGTTCTTCACCAGCAGCCGGCTCACACTCGCCTGCTTGAGGTCGAGCCCGGGGGTCCGTTCGAGAATCGCCTTCAACCGAAACTGGTAGGCCTTTTTGTCGCATTGAGCCCGCGGAGCCCGAACACTCGGACCCTTCCGGGCATTGAGCATCCGGAACTGGATTCCCGTTGCGTCGGTGTTGACCCCCATGATGCCCCCCAATGCGTCGATCTCACGCACGAGATGGCCCTTCGCGAGACCACCAATCGCCGGATTGCAGGACATTTGGCCGACGGTGTCCGCGTTCTGCGTCAGCAAAAGGGTTTCCGCACCGAGACGTGCCGAAGCGAGCGCCGCCTCGATCCCTGCGTGACCGGCTCCGATGACGATGACGTCATAGGTCTTTGGATAGTCAAACGCGCTCATGCAAAATCCTGTTCCACGTGGAACATCACGGTTTGTCCAGGATTCCCGCCATCGGTCGCGGCAGCAGTTCCGCCAGAGAACTTCGCCGCTGCTCCCCCGCTATCGTCACCGAGAGAATCTCCAGCGCAGGCGCAAACTCGGCCAGCACCTGCCGGCAGGCGCCGCATGGGCAGGCCGGTTCCGTGGAATCGGTGGCCAGAACAATCGCGTGGAACTCACGCACTCCGGCATCGATGGCCTTTCCCACCGCCACCCTCTCCGCGCAAATCGTGAGGCCGTAGCTGACATTCTCGACGTTGCAGCCGGTAAACGTGCGTCCGTCACGAGCAACCAGCACGGCCCCCACCGCGAAGTTCGAATACGGCGCATAGGCCCGCTCTCGAGCCCGCCTGGCCTCCTCAATCCATTCCGTTTCCACAGCGCGAATCTCCCCGACAGCCCCGGCACCAGCAAGCCGAAACCGGTATCGGACATTTCATGTCATATACCGCGATTCCATGTTTCCTTGCGCCGGGTCAGAGAGGTGCTTTAGTCGCGAACATATGGACGCCGCCGGTCTCGAGGCATCACCCGTCAAGGCTGTTTCCGAGGAGCTGGACCATCTCCGCGCGGAATTTCGCTCCGCTCTGGAAAACTACGCGACGCGGGTGGAGGCGGACATTGCCGGACTTCAGGAGACGGTGCTCAAACTCTCCTCGAAGGAGAAAATCCCCGCCGCGAAACTGCGCGACCTGCGGGACATGCTCACGCTTCTCCGAGGGTTTTCGATCAAACCCGAAAAGGGCAGACGCAAGGATCTCAAGAAAATCGATTCATTGCTCGATGACCTCGCATTGCTCCTCGAACACTGGTAACCGGCGATCCGGCCCCGCGATGCAATTCAAACCTACGCCTACCTTACCATGACCCCGCCCGTTAAATCCGCCTATCTGGGCGGCGGCTGCTTCTGGTGTGTCGAGGCCATCTATCAAAACGTCCCGGGCGTCGTGTCCGTGGAATCGGGCTACGCCGGTGGGGACACGCCGAACCCGACCTACGAGCAGGTCTGCACGGGCCGCACCGGGCATGCGGAAGTGGTCCGGGTCAACTACGACCCCTCGGTGACTTCCTACGGAGAGATTCTGGATGTCTTCTGGAAGGCCCATGATCCGACCACGCTGAATCGCCAGGGCGCGGATCGCGGGACGCAATACCGCTCGATCATCCTGACGCAGAACGACGAGGAAGCTGCCATCGCCCAAGCATCGAAGGCGGCGGCGCAAAAGAGCTTCTCGGCCCCGATCGTCACGGAAATCACGCCGCTCACCGCGTTTTATCCCGCCGAGCCCTACCATCAAAACTTCACAGCCAACAACCCGACCCACCCCTACGTGTGCGCGGTGATTGCGCCGAAGTTGGAGAAATTTCGCCACGGGACGAAATCCGCGTAGATTCCGGGCATGACGCCCGGCGCCACCACTCCCCCGCGAGGACGCGGCACGGGCACAAACCCGCCCAATCGCTTCGAGCGTCTTTCCGTCTCACTCGACGAGGACGCGGAATCGCCGACAGCTCCGCGAACACACTTCTATCGCGACGGGACCCGCTCGATCATTTCGCGAAACGACAGCCCCGACATCGGCTTCGACACGAGCATCAATCCCTACCGGGGTTGCGAGCATGGCTGCGCCTATTGCTACGCGCGGCCGTATCACGAATACCTCGGCTTTTCGAGCGGGCTCGACTTCGAGTCGCGCATCATGGTCAAGACAGACGCCCCGGAACTCCTCCGCTCCGAGCTGCAGAAAAAGACATGGTCACCGCAGGTGCTCGCGATCTCGGGAGTGACCGACTGCTATCAGCCCATCGAGCGCAAGCTTGAGATCACCCGCGGCTGCCTCAAGGTCCTGGCTGAATTCCGCAACCCGGTTGCCATCGTCACGAAGAATCATCTCGTGACCCGCGATCGCGATCATCTGGGGGAACTCGCGCGCCATCGCGCTGCAGCCGTTCATCTCTCCATTACGACGCTGGATGCGGACCTTTCCTCGAAAATGGAGCCCCGGGCGTCGCGGCCCGAGCATCGCCTCGATGCAATCCGTCTGCTCGCCGAAGCTGGAATTCCGGTCGGCGTGCTGGTCGCGCCAATCATTCCCGGACTCAACGAGCACGAGATTCCCGCGGTGCTGGATGCCGCAGCCCGTGCCGGCGCGACCTTTGCGGGCTACACGGTGCTCCGCCTGCCCCACGCGGTGAAGGACATCTTCCAGTCGTGGCTCGAGACACATTATCCGGATCGGGTGGATCGCGTGCTGGGCCGGATCCGCGAAATGCGCCGTGGCCAACTCAATCGCAGCGATTTTCGTGAGCGCATGCGCGGCTCGGGATTCCTCGCCGAAGAGATCGGGCGGCTCTTCCGGGTCGCGGCCCGTCGCGCCGGATTGAACCAACGCCGCTTCGAGCTCTCCACCGCGGCATTCCGCCGCGTCAGCGCCGGCCAGCTCGAGCTTTTCTGATCAGCCGGGACGGGAAGCCGCCGCCCGGTTTGCTTGCACACGCCAGTTCTGATCTCGCGCAAATTTTCCCTGTTGCCAATCCTTCACGGCTCGGAGAATACTGGAGGCTTGGCATTGGACTTTCTCCTGACACGAAAGACGCCGGCCTGAAGAAACCTTGCCCATTGTCCTAAATCGCATGACTCAAACAACCGCCGATCCCGAAGTCAGTCCGGTGGACTACGCGAAAGCGGAAATCAACGCGTCCCTTACCAAAGAGGATAAAATCCGATTCCTCCGGCAGATTTGTGCGATCCGGAATTTCGAGCGCATCGCCCTCAAATACTACAACGAGGGCAAAATGGGCGGCTTTCTCCACCTTTATATCGGCCAGGAGGCGGTCGCCGTCGGCACGTGCTCACTCATGGGCGAAGACGACCACGTCATCACGGCTTACCGCGATCACGGCCACGCCCTCGCCGTCGGCATGTCGATGAAGGAATGCATGGCCGAGCTCTTCGGCAAGGCCACCGGCTGCTCGAAAGGCAAGGGCGGCTCGATGCACTTCTTCGCGCCCGACAAGAACTATTGGGGCGGCCACGGCATCGTCGCCGGACAGACCCCGCTCGGCCTCGGCATTGCCTTCGCTTTGAAATACAAGGGCCTCAAGGGCTGCTGCATGACCTTCCTCGGCGACGGCGCCGTCAACCAGGGTGTCTTCCATGAGAGCCTGAACCTCGCCGCGCTCTGGGATCTGCCGGTCATCTACATCATCGAGAACAACCGCTACTCGATGGGCACGAGCATCGAGCGCTCCTCGGCTTACAAGGATTGCCTCGCCCAGCGGGCCGACGCCTACGGAATCGTCTGGGACGTCGCCAATGGCGAGGATCTCTACGAAGTCCGCGCCAAGACCGCGGTCGCGATCGATCGCGCGCATCGCGAATCCCGGCCCACAGTGCTCGAGGTCGACACCTACCGCCACTACGGCCACTCCGTCGCGGATGCGAAACACAAAGGCGGCTATCGCAGTGCCGAGGAGATCGAGAAATACAAGCAGTCCCACGATCCGCTCGTCATCTGGCGCCGGCGCCTCATCGAGGAAGGCATCCTCACCGAGGAGGAGGCGGACGAAATCGACAAGGAGACCCGCAAGGAAGCGATGGAAGCGGTGAAGTTCGCCGACGAAAGCCCGGCTCCCTCCATGGATTCGATTCAGGAAGACGTCTATTACGAGGTCGACCGCCAGACCGAAGCCGGCCGCACGGGCCGCCACTTTTTCAACGACTAAGTTCGCGCCGACATGCCACTCATCGAATATCGCGACGCCCTCAACCAGGCATTTGCCGAGGAAATCGAAAACGACCCGAATGTCTTCCTCATCGGCGAGGAAGTTGCTGAATACGACGGCGCCTACAAGGTCACCCGGGGTCTTTGGAAGAAATACGGCGACAAGCGCCTCATCGACGCTCCGATCAGTGAAGCGGGCTTCATTGGTCTGGCCGTCGGCGCTTCGATGCTCGGCCTCCGGCCGGTCGTCGAGCTCATGTTCTGGAGCTTCTGCACCGTCGCCTACGACCAGATCATCAACAACGCCGGATGCATCCGCTACATGTCCGGCGGCCTCATCAACTGCCCGATCGTCATTCGCGGTCCGGCCAATGGCGGCACGAACGTCGGCGCGACCCACTCGCACACTCCCGAAAACTGGCTCGCCAACATCCCCGGCCTGAAGGTTGTCAGCGCCGCCACCGGCTACGACGCAAAGGGCCTCATGAAGACGGCCATTCGCGACAACGACCCGGTGATGTTCATGGAGAACACCCTGCTCTACGGCGAGAAGTCGGAAGTGCCGGAGGAGGAGTATTTCATTCCGCTGGGCAAGGCCGACATCAAGCGCGAGGGATCCGACATCACGTTCATCGCGCACGGACGCGCCGCCCTCACGGCTCTCGAAGCCGCCGAGCGACTCGACGAGGACCATGGCATCCAGGCGGAAGTTGTCGACCTGCGCTCGATTCGCCCGCTCGACGAGGAGGCGATCTATCGTTCCGTCTCGAAGACCCATCGCGTGGTGCTGGTCGATGAGAACAAGCCGTTCTGCGGTGTCTCCGCCCAGATCGCCACGATGATCCAGGAAAACATCTTCGACGAACTCGACGCGCCCATCCGCCGCGTGTGCACGATCGACGCCCCGGCGATTTACAGTCCGTCCATCGAGAAGAACCAGCTCCCGACGGCCGAGCGGATCATCGAGAAGGCGCTCGGGATCCTTTAACCGTCGTCATTTTTTCTTCACCTATCAGCCTTAGCCTTTCCCAGCGATGCCAGTAGTCAACATGCCGAAGTTGAGCGACACGATGACCGAGGGAACCCTCGTCAAGTGGCTCAAGAAAGAAGGAGATACCGTCGAAATTGGCGACATCCTTGCGGAGATCGAGACCGACAAGGCGACCATGGAGATGGAGTCCTTCGACGAAGGCATCCTCAAGACCATCTACGTCAAGGAAGGTGGCAAGGCGAAGATCGGTGACAAGCTGGCGTTGATTCTCGCCGAGGGCGAAGAGGAAGAGGCCGCCACCGAGAAAAAGCCCGCGTCGAAAGCCGCCGACAAAGCCCAGGGTGCCGAGGAAGGCAAAATGGGCAAGAGCACCGAGGCCGCCGGCTCCGCAAAGAAGGCCGCCGACGCGCCGAAGTCTGCTTCAACCAGCCGCATCAAAGTCTCGCCGCTCGCCAGGAAAATTGCCGCCGAGCGAGGCGTGAGCCTGGAAGGCATTACCGGATCCGGCCCCGGCGGTCGGATCGTCGCAAAGGACGTTCCCGAGGCAGGTGCCGCCCGCCCCGCCTCAGCCACCGCACCCGCCCCGATCAAACTCGAAAATACCGGCGGCGAAGAGACCCGCATTGAACTCACCGGCATGCGCCGCGTGATCGCCGAGCGGCTGCTCGCCAGCAAGACGCAGATTCCCCATTTCTACCTCTCGATCGAGATCGACGCCGCTCCGCTCATGCGTCTGCGGAAGGAGGTCAATGCGGCCAACGAAGCTGCCGGCCAGCCGAAGACGACCGTCAACGACTTTGTCCTGCTCGCCGTCGCGCACGCCGCGAAGCAGTGCCCGAAGGTGAACGCCGCCTGGGGCGGCGACCACATCGTCCAATACGACAGCGTGAACATCTCCGTCGCCATTGCCGTGGAGGACGGTCTCGTCACGCCGGTCATTCGCAACGCCCAGGATCTCTCGCTTCGTGAGATCAGCACCGCGGTGAAGGATCTCGCAAACCGCGCCCGCAACAAGAAGCTCAAGCCGGAGGAATTCGCCGGCGGCACCATCACGGTCTCGAACCTCGGCGCCTACGGCATCGAGCAGTTCTACGCGATCGTGAATCCGCCACAGGCGGCGATCCTCGCGGTTGGCGCGATCGTCAACAAGCCGGTCGTCAACGCGAAAGGCGAAATTGTCGCCGGCCAGCGCATGAACATCTCGCTCAGCGGAGATCACCGCGTCGTCGACGGAGCCGTCGGCGCCGAATACCTCGCCGCCCTTCGCAAGCTGCTCGAAAATCCCGCGCTGATGCTCCTGTAGCTCGCGCACCCCGCACCACACTCATGGCCAACTACGATCTCATTGTCATTGGAGCCGGCCCGGCCGGTTACGTCGGCGCAATCCGCGCCGCCCAGCTCGGAAAGAAAGTCGCGGTCGTCGATTTCGAGCGCGGCGGCGGCACGTGCAACAACTACGGCTGCATCCCGACGAAGGCGCTGCTCAAGAACGCCGAGCTCTACCACGACATGAAGCACCGCGCCGCGGAGTTCGGCTTCAAGATCGAGGGGCTTTCGTTCGATTGGGAAAAGATCATCAAACGCTCGCGCGACGTTTCGCAAAAGGGTTCCGCCGGCCTCGATTTCCTTTTCAAGAAGAACAAGATCGATTTCATCCGCGGCACCGCCAGCCTCGACAAGGCGGGCGAAGTGAAGGTCGCGCTCGCTGACGGCAAAATGGAGACGCACACCGCGGCGAAGATTCTCATCGCCACCGGCTGCGTCTCGCGCGAGATGCCGGGCTTCCCTTTCAACGGCAAGACCGTCATCAGCTCGAAGGACGCCCTTCAATTGCCGGCCCAGCCGAAGAGCGTCATCGTGATTGGCGCAGGCGCCATCGGCATCGAGTTTGCCTATTTCTGGAATGCGTTCGGCACGAAGGTGACCGTCGTCGAAATGATGCCCAACATTCTCCCGGTCGAGGACACCGAGATCTCCGTGGCCGCCGAGAAGGCGCTCTCGAAGCAGGGCATCACGATTCTCACAAATCACAAGACCACCAAGACCGAGGCCACCGACAAAGGGGTCAAAATCACCGTCGCCGATGCCAAGGGCGCCGAGAAGGTGCTTGAAGCCGATCTCTGCCTCGTGGCCATCGGCGTCTCGCCCGTGCTGCCCGGCGGCAAGCTCAAGATTGGCCTCACCGACCGCGGCTACATTCAGGTCAACGACAAATACGAGACCACGGTTCGCGGCGTCTATGCGGCCGGCGACATCATCGGGCCGCCTTGGCTCGCTCACGTGGCCAGCTACGAGGCGATCCAGGCCATCGAAGGGATGTTCATCCCCGGCTGCAAGCCGAAGAAGGTCGGTCTCTTCCCGGGTTGCACCTACTGCCATCCGCAGGTCGCGAGCTACGGTCTCACCGAGCGTGCGGCCAAGGAAAAGGGCATTCCCTACAAGGTCGGCAAGTTCGCCTTCATGGCGAGCGGCAAGGCCCGCGCGATCGGCGACACCGAGGGATTCGTGAAACTCATCGTCGGCGAGAAGCACGGCGAAATCCTGGGCGCACACATCATCGGCGCCGACGCAACGGAGATGATCGCCGAACTCGGTCTCGCCATCAATTGCGAGCTCACGCTCGACGAATTGCACGATACGATTCACGCGCATCCGACGCTGAGCGAGTCGGTGCACGAAGCCGCGCTCGCCGCCGAGGGACACGCGATTCACACGTAAAGGCTGTCGGAGCGGGCCTCCCGCTTGCGCATTACCCACCAGGCCAGCACGCGACTCCCGCTCCGCCGAGGTGCGCGAGCGAGGAGGTGTTGCTGAGGCCTTTTGTCTGCATCACGACACCGACGATCTGCAACGTGATCCAGGCGAGGAATCCCGCCCATGCGGGAAGCGGAACCAGCGCACGAAATCCCAGCGCCTCATGATTTCGTGGTTTTCGTGGTGGGCCCTTGGAAAGGCGACGGGCGTCATGAGGTTTTTGCACAACGCACACGGCAGGTTCTCGACGGCTCGACGTTCCGCGCCTCGCGCCACAAACGATTCACCACATCGCGGTGATTGATCCGACGAACGACGCCAAGGTCACTCCCCTACCCTCACAGTGCGGGCCGCGCGATTGCTCCCCCGCTCCGTTTCGAGCCGCTCAAGATGAACCTGGCATCTCGGGCCTGAAGCATGGCGATTCGCTGGATCACGCGGAAACGTCCATTTTATGCGGTTTGCGCCGCGTCACCAGCCTCAGGGCTTGTAGGACTTCTCTCCCGAAACCTTGCCGTCCTTCGGATTCACCGTCAGCGTGTAGACCTTGCCCTTGCCGAAGAGAACGACGTCATAGCTCGATCCATTCTTGGAATGCTTGAGTTCCTTGATGTCGTCCTTGGGAACTCCCTTTTCCTGAAGATACTTCTTCGCCGCTTTCACGGCCTTTTCGGCATCGCTGGCACTCGAAGGGGTCGGCGTCGGGTGGGTCGCGGTCTTGCTCGCATACTCCCGCTGGATGCCCGACACGGTGTCCTGAATGCCCAGAATCGCGTTCAGCGTTTTCTTGTTCAGCTTCACCGCCTGTGCGTCACGGCTGAGTTGCCGGGTATCTTTCGCAACGGTGTCCAACGCTGCGCCAATTTCCACGCGGCCCTTACGCGCCTTCACGGTTTCGTTCAACGTCGTCGCGTCCTTGTTCAACCGCTCCACCGACTTCCAGAACGTCTCGTCGGCTCCCTTGGGTTTCCAACGCTTCTCGGCCTTCAAATATTCCTTCACCCCTTCCGAGAGGCTTGACGCTGCGTTGCTCAAGTTTCCTGTCCTCGTTTCAAGCGACGCGCCAACGGCTGTTCCGGCGACAATCAAAGCAATGACCAACGAAAGAAGCGGCTTCATCATGATGGAACGACTTGCCGGACAGCATAACCCACCGAATGCCCGCGCCCAGTGCGACTTTCTCCTTGGCCGGGCCGTCCGCACATTCTTCCATCGAGAAGTCGCGTGAGTTCCATCTTCTTCGACCGACCGAATGCGCCCGCTCCTCTCTGGGCTCGCATCGCCGTGCTCCTCACGATTCTTGCGGGCTTCGCCGCCATCTGCTGCTGGCTCCTGGCAGGCTCGCTCTCCAACTGGGAATCAGTCTGGCGCTACCGTCAGGTCTTCCTCTCCGGCTGGTTGCTCACGATCCTCATCGCTGCGGTCTCGCTGGTCGTCAGCCTTGTCCTGGGGCTTGCCGTCGCCCTCGCCCGGCGCTCCACCTTTCTGCCGCTGCGTTCGCTGGCCGTGCTTTACGTCGAGTTGATTCGCGGTTCTCCGCTTCTCGTTCAGATTCTGTTCTTCTGGTATGTGGTCGCCGCCCAGCTTGGCCTCACCAACCGCCTCTTCGTCGGCATTCTCATCCTCTCGGCTTTCAGCGCCGCCTACCTTGCGGAAATGATCCGCGCCGGCATCGAAAGCGTGTCCGAGTCCCAACTGGAATCCGCTCGCGCAATCGGACTTCACCCCACTCAGATTTACCGTTACGTCATCTTCCCTCAGGCGATTCGCCAGATCCTTCCGCCGCTGGCCGGCCAGCTTGCATCGCTGATCAAGGACTCGTCGCTTCTTTCGGTCATTGGTCTCTCCGAATTCACCCTCAGCGCACAACAGGTGAACTCCGCCACCTTCAGCACCTTTGAAAGCTTCCTTCCGCTGGCTCTGGGCTACCTGATCCTCACGTTGCCCATCTCCATGTTCTCGCGATTTCTGGAACACCGCTTCCGCTATGAAACTTGAGTTCCAGAACGTCTCCGTTGCCTTCGGATCGCACATGGTGATCGATCGACTCTCGCTCACGCTCGAGTTTTCGCGCACCCTTGCTTTGATCGGCCCCTCAGGCGGAGGCAAATCCACCCTCCTACGCCTCATCGCCGGCTTGATCACTCCCACCGCAGGAAAAATCCTTATCGATGGCTCTCCGTTGCCTGATTCGGAATCCGATCTTCGCACTCATCGATCAGCCCTTGGCATCGTCTTCCAAGCTTACAACCTCTTCCCCCACCTCTCCGCGCTGGAAAACGTCCGCCTCCCTCTCACGGCCGTCCACCGACTCTCCCTTGCGGAAGCTTCCTCTCGCGCCATGGAGATTCTCGACCGCTTCCGGCTCGGCTCCCATGCCCACAAGAAGCCGGCGGCGCTGTCTGGCGGTCAGCGTCAGCGTGTGGCCATCGCAAGGGCCGTTGCTCCTGATCCCGGACTGCTGCTTCTCGACGAGCCGACCTCCGCCCTGGATCCCGAGATGACCGCCGAGGTGCTCGACCTGCTGGCGGAACTTCACACCACCGGTCGGCGACTCATCCTTGCCACCCACGAAATGGGATTCGGCCGAACCATCGCCGATCAGGTCGCCTTTGTCGCCAATGGGCGGGTCATTCAGTGGGGCCCGCCGGAGGAGATTTTTTCCGAGCGTAGCTCCCCGGAAATCCAGGGTTTCCTTTCACGAATCCTGCGTTACTGAGACGCCTTCCGACTCTGGAGGGCCAAGTTGTTCACAACGTTAAGGGTATGGGATCATGGACGTCCCAAACCTCTTCTTCTTCTTAACGTTGTGAACAACTCGAATGACCGTTGTTCCTCGATGAATTCAAGGGTGTTCCACGCCGATTTGAGGCTGTGAATGAATTCGGACCGAGCCCGCAGCAGCTGTCCACAACTCGTGGAAATCCTCGAATAACCCCCAAACTGACACAAGAATTCAGAGGTTATTCACAACTTTCTCACGTCGGAAATTGCGCGGCCGTTAGGGAAGATACTGGGCGACGAGAACGCTGGTGAAATTGTAGGAAGTGAGCTTGGCGTCGCCCTTGATGGCGATCTGCGAGCGGCCCTTGCTTTGCTTGATCGAAATAATCTGAGGCACCCGGGAAATTTCGCCCGAACCGGAGTAAACCGAGCGCGTGAATTTGCGGAGACCGACTTTGACGCCTTCTTCGATGGCGATCTCGACATTGACCCTGCCGCCGCCGAGAGATCCGGAAACATCGGCGCGCTGATTGCCGATCCGGGTCGAATTGCCGAAATTTCCGGAGGACGGAACACCGATGCTCTGCGCAAAGACGACGTATCCGCCGCGGAGACCGGCGACATTGGTTTCAATGCGATCCGAGTTGGTCACTTTGAGAAGATCGACCTGCGCGAGGGCGGAGGCGATTTCGGAGGGATCGCGCGCGTCGGTGAATTGCAGGACGGCGAGATTCAACTGGCCGGCGTGCGCGAGCGTGGATGTAACGAGCACCGCGAGTAGAGAGAGGATCGGGAAGCGCATGCGCAAAGGCTTTTCAGAAGGCTCCAAAGCGTGCAACAGAAAAGCAGTGAGCGAATACCCAACCTGGATCGCGGCGGATGGCACCGAGTTCGGCTACCGCATTTGGAAGCCCGAGGGCGAAACGAAAGCGTGGGTGGTCGCGATGCATGGATTGAGCTGCCGCGCGGAGGACTTCGAGCCGCTTGTCGACACGATGAATCGTGCGGGGATCGCCATTGCCGCATGGAATCTCCGCGGGCAGGGGCTCGATCCGCAGAAGAGCCGGCGCGGGGCATGGCTGGAAGTCGATGGAATGCTCGAGGATCTCGAGGGGTTTGCGAATTTCATCGGTGCGGATCGGGTTTTTCTCGCGGGGGAGAGCATGGGAGCGTTGCTCGCGCTGCAGGCGGCCGCGCGGCAACCGTGGAGGGACCGGGCAATGGGATTGCTCCTGTTCGCGCCGGTCGTGGCGCTGGCCCAGCGAAATCCGCCCTGGGTCAAAACCGTGCTGCGGGTCATTTCACGACTCGCCCCGGGAGCCAGCCTCAAACCGAGCTGGTTCGTGCACGGCAAGGGGAGCTTTCCGAAACTCACGCGAATTCCCGAGCGGCAGCACGAGCTTGAAACCGCTCCCTACCGGCTGGGGCCGTTGACGCTGGGGTTTCTTGCGCGAATGGGCGACCTCATTGATGCGAGCGACGCCGCGGCGCAACGCCTCGACGTGCCGGTGGCCCTGTTTTCAGCCGGCCACGACGTGTTCATCTCCGCCGGGCAGACGAGGGCATTTTTCGAAAAAATTCGAACCTCCGAAAAATCGCACTTCGAGTTTCTGGAGAGCTATCACCAATTGCTCTTCGATCTCGACGCGCCGACCATTGCGGACGAGGCCACGAAATGGATCACCGCGAGGTTGCGGGCGGATACATCTCGTCAATCAGTGCCGAATATTTCTCGGTGATAACGTGACGCCGCAGCTTCAGGGTGGCGGTCAGCTCGTCGCCCACCTCGAACGGCTTGGGAAGAATCCGCACCGCGCCAAGCCGCTCGAACGGCTTGAAACCGGTCTCGTCGGAAACAAGCCGGCGCACCTCGGCTTCCAGCCGCTTTCGCGCCTCCTCGGAATCCGGCGCGATGCCCATCACCTTGAAGGCGTCCACATTCGGCACGATGAGCGCCGCGAGGTATTTTCTGTCCTGTCCCACGACCATGCATTGGTCGATCAGTTCCGAATGCGTGAGCTTGTTCTCGATCGGCAGCGGCTCCACGTTCTCGCCGCTCAGCAGGACGATCGTGTCCTTGCAGCGCCCGAGAATCTTGAGGCAGTCGTTGAACGTCACCATGCCGATGTCGCCCGTGCAGAACCATCCGTCCTTCATCACGCGGGCGGTGCCCTCGGGGTCCTTGTAATAGCCGACCATCACCTGCGGTCCACGCACCTGAATCTCTCCCCGAAGCCCGCGGCCCTGGCCCTTTTTCGAGGGGTTGGGATAAAGAATTTCTCCGGTGTTCAAATCGGCAATGCGCACCTCGGTGCCCGGGAAAAGCGGGCCGACCGTGCCGATCACCAGATTTTTCCACGTGCGAACGGCGAGCACCGGACACGTTTCGGTAAGCCCGTAGCCCTCGAGCACGGGAATGCCGATGAAATTGAAAAATTCGTCGACATGCGGTTGCAGCGCACCGCCGCCGCTGATCGTTCCGCGAAACTCTCCGCCGACCACGGCGCGAAGTTTTTTCAAAACAACGCCGTCGAGCAGTCGAAACGGGACGGTGAACACGAGCAGGTTCACACAATGCCCGGCGAGCAGAGCGAGCGACTCGGGCAGGGTGCGACCGGTCGTGTCGAGTTGCTGCCCCATGAAGAAGCGCTTCGCCCGATGCACGCGCACGGCGCTCGTGTAGGCGAGCGTGAACAGCGCCTGCTTCACCGCAGAGCCCTTGTCGACGTTCGCGAAAATTTTCTGATAGAGGCTCTCCCACAACCGCGGCGCCGAGCACATGATCGTCGGCTTCACGGTTTTCAAGTCCTCACCGATGTGCCGCAGGCTCGTGTAGTAGGTCACCAGGCCCCGGCTGATCGCGAGCATCTCGAACACACGCTCGTAGCTGTGCCAGATCGGTAGAATGGACAACGCGCGATCGCCGTGACGCAGTTCGAGCGGGAGATTCTCGATCTGCGATACCATGTTGGCATGGGTCAGTTGCACACCTTTGGGCGTTCCGGTCGTGCCGGAGGTGTAGATCAACGTGAATCGATCGGATGGCTCGATGCGCTCCATCCGCTCCTCGGCGCGACGATCTCCATTCGCGCGAAGCTCGCGTCCGCGGCTCTCGACTTCGGTGAGCGTCAGCGCGTCGCCGTCGCTCTCGAAGGAAGGATCCATCACAATGACCTTCCGAATACCGGTGACTCCGCTCGCTCGAAGTTTTCCCAGTGTCGCCGCGTTTTCGACGAACGAGATGCGGACATCCGCGTGCTCGAGGATGTAGCGAATCTCCTCCGGCGTGATGTCGGTTCCGCGTGGGACGTCCGCCCCGCCGCAAATTTGCACGGCGCAGTCGCAGAGAATCCACTCAAGGCGATTGTCGGCGAGCAGGCCGACGTGCTCGCGTTGCTCGACGCCCAGATCGATGAGGCCGGTCGCGAGATTCAGCCCGCGTTCGTAGAGTCCGCGATAGCTGGTGGGCGTGAAGGAACCGTCTCGGTTGCGCGAACAAAATGCGGGAGCATCGCCATAACGCGCCGCCGCAAGGCGGAAGAGATCCGCGATGTTCCGGGGACGGATCGGGTCGGACATGAGTCCGCTATCTTCCCGGTCGAGGTCCGCGTGGCGTGCCCGCCTCGCGGAAGGTGATGCGAGCCTTGCTCAAATCGTAGGGGGAAAGCTCCACGGTCACGGCGTCTCCAGGAACGATGCGAATGAAGTGTTTGCGCATTTTCCCCGAAATGTGGGCGAGGACCTGATGGCCGTTCGGCAGCTTCACGCGAAACATGGTTCCTGGCAAAACGTCGGTGACGACTCCCTGGCTGACGATGGCTTCCTCTTTCGGCATGAGCCGGCACATGTATTACGGGTTTGGGAGGAAATCAACCCATCTTACGAGGGAACCGAGATTTGGGAGGCCCTCGGCGTGCCAGGTGAGCGGGGGAAATTGCATCCGGCCCAGGGGAAGAATGATCGATCCGCCGAGTGAAACGACGCGGTTGGCGTAAGCTTCAGTGGCAGGAAAAATACCCACCGCCGCGAGCCAGGGAAGAATGGGAGCAAGGGCGGTGGGAAGGTCTGCCGGCAGCGGCTTGACGAAGACGACGCGGTTCAATGGTGACGTCGCGAACCACGAGTCCTCCTCGTAAATCACCGTCCAATCGGTGGAGTCTTCGCTGCACCAGATCTGCACCCGGGTGTCGCTCCCGGCGCGAAACGCATAGCTCGCACGCAAGTCGGCAATGGCGGCGTTCCCGCCTACGGTCAGCTCGCGCCGAGGAGTGGCGCGGTTGAATTCCTCCATGGCCTCCGCGAGACGGGCGGCGTAGGTGCGTGCGGAAAGCCCGCACGACTCGTCAACGTAGATGTCATGCGGCGACAGGCAGCCCTGCTGATCGTAGAGCGAGACATCCCGCGCCGCAGCCGGCGCCGAGGAGGCGTCCGGATCATCGAAGACAATTCCGAGACTCACGCGATGTCCGTGGGCCTGGAACGGAATGCCGGGCCGGACCCTCGCGCGAAAGTGGGCAATGGTCTCGTCGTCGCCAAACACGACCACAGCATCGGCTTGGTCCAGCCACGAGGGCGGAAGGGTGGGGGAAATCTCGATCGTGTCTTGCAGCGACGGCGGCAGCGCGTCGCGAAACGCGCCGACCTCCGGGAGTCCGGCCGAGGGGACCTTCACGAGGTTTCGCGAACCGAGCAACAGGCCGCGAACGAGCGTCTGCAGTCCGGCGTGCGGGGTGTTGCCGCTCACGACGTGGAGAATCGTGGACGGCGCCACGGCCTTCGTGAAGTGCGAGCCGTGCGGGCGGAATCCCTCCAGCGATTCCTCGTGTCCCAGCTCGGCGCGAAGGAGCGCCACGAGATCTTCGCGGCGCACCGGTCCCAGGATCGGAAAATCCTTAGCCGCCGCGGCGATCGCCTCGATCCGCTCCGCAGTGGTCATGCCCGGCTTCGCATGCGCGCCTCGAGAATCCACCGCCACGGCAGCGCGCCGTGGCGGAGCATCCAGTCGTTGAACTGCCGCAGTGTCCAGCCTTCGCGTCCGCAGAAATGCTCGTGCAGCCGCTCGACCTCGAGGCGGCCGAGCAGGTAGCTCATCGGCACCGTCGGCGAGGAGGTATACCAGTTCACGTCGCCACGCGCCCGTGCCCGGGTGAAGCCCACGCCATCCATCAGGACGCGACACGCGCCATCGTAGGTGAGCGATCCGTCGTGAAGGCCGCAGTCGATGATGATTCGGTATGCGCGCCACAACGCATCGTGAAGCTGCTGGAGACGCACGTTTGGCAGATCGACGAGCCCCTGGTCGACGCACATCTTCTCGCACCACAGCGTCCAGCCCTCGTAGAAGATCGAGTGCGCGAAGAGGCGCCGCAGTTTGCTCGGATGCTGGTTCTGAATTGCAAATTGCAGATGGTGTCCCGGATACGCCTCGTGTGCGGCGGTGAGCTCCAGACCGTAGTGCTGGCGAATCTCCGCGAGCCTCTTCGCCGGGTTGCTTTGCAGCAGGCTCAGGTCGTTCACCCAGAAAATACCGACCTGACGGCGCGAATACGGCGGCGGCTGATGATACGCTGCGGTGGGAAATTGATGCCGGAGAAATGGCGGCACCGGCAGCACGTCGAGGGATTCGCCCTTGGGCAGCGTGACAAGCCCCAGTTCGGCGACACGGTCTCGAACCCGCGTCGTCACTTCGCGATAGAGGTCGAGCAGGGGACGGTCGGGATTCCAGCGGCTGGCGGTTTGGTGCAGCCCCTCGGCCGCGCTCGAGAATCCGCAGCGCTTCGCCTCGGCCTGCAACTCGGCGTGCAGCTTCTCGATGAGTGCGAGCCCGTTGGCGCGAATTTCCGGCAGGGACTGGTCGAACCCAAGCCGCTCGCGCATGAGAAACTCGAATCCCTCGCGCCCGACCGCGTAGCCGTTCTTTTTGCCGGGCGTCTTGCGCTGAATCGCCTTCGCGTAATCCGCGGCCGCCTGCCTGGCCCCCGCGAGGAGCTTAGCGGTGCGGCGCGGATTACCCGAAACCTTGGTGAGCGGTGCCTCGAGACCGGCGAAAAACTCGATCGCACCGTCGCAGGACTCGATGGCGAGCCGGGTCCAGAGCGGGACGGGCTTGCGGAGATTGCGGGCGCCCTCGCGCAGATACGCGGGCAGTTTTTCCAGGCGTGACTCGATGGCGGGAAGGACCTTGCCCAGCGATTTCGCATTGCGCACGACGAGATCGAAAATCGCCTCGGTCGCGCCGTTGATGGAGCGCTGGGGATTGTTCCGCCAGCGTTCGAGGTCCGTCTCGAAAAACCGGCTCGTGCGCAGCATCGCGAGAAATCCCCGCCGGTCGAGATAATCGTCGCCGGTGAAGTCCGCCTCCGGCAGCGCCTCCACGGCCGAGAGGGTGCGGGCGACGAGGTCGTCCTGGGCGAGGTGTGTTTCCGTCGAATTGTCGCTGAGCCCGGCGTCGAACTCCTTCAATCCAAGCGCGCTGGCGTCCTCGGGAAATCGCTCGTGAGTCTGCTTGAGATAATCATCGGCGATGCGCCGGAACGCGCTCACGGAAGATGGCTGGGATTTCATCGTTTGCGACTATACCCGCGCCGGCGCAGACGACGAGACGCGATCGGCGCTATTGCTGGATGTCGAGGAGGTTGCCCTCGTCGTCGACCTTGGATTGCGCGGCGGCAACCATTTCGTTGGCGAGATCGCGCATTTCCTTCACCTCGGATTCCGACGGCGGGCGGTTCTCGGCCTGACCGGCGATCTGGCGGATCGTCTTCATTTTCGCGATCAGCAGCGAGACGAGCTCGGTGCGCTTCAGGCGCGGATTCAGCGTGTCGAGCCGGTCCACGAAATAGCTCATCACATCGAGGCGCCGGAGCCCTTCCGCGCGGGCGGGGGTGTAGTTGTTGGCCGTGGCGTTTGCCGCGAGCTGAAATCCGCGCAACCACCCGCCGAAGCTGATGAGATGGGCCAGTTCCTCGTCGTGGAGGTTCATCATCGCAGCCTCGACGTCGTTTTGCGTGCGGATGAGTTCCTCGCGCAGCCGCCCCCAGTCGCCGCGTTGCCCGAGATCGATCAAACTCGCGGCGCGACGCGTGAGGCTGTCGCCCACGCCGAGGGCGCGCGCCTGTTTGATCAAGGCACGGCCGATGTTCTGGATGTCCTGCGCGCGCTTGTTGATGACGATGACGAATCCATCGGCAACCAGGCCGCCGAAATTCAACGCGGTTTGAAAGCGGTTGGGATACGTCGCGTTGAGATCCGTCGACTCGACGAGTGCCATCGGAATCGGCTGAAAACTGTCGAGGTCGAAAAGAAGCTTCTGAATCTGGGGAGCCGTGACTTCATTGACACCGAGCTCCTCGCGCATGTGCTCCTCGGCACTCTCCTCCATACCTTCGGGAATGTCCCCGGACACGTCCTGCGCGACGCCAACCCGGAAACCGAGAATGGCTACGAGAACGAGCGCCGCCGATGGACGAAGGATCATGGAGGCCGGAGCATGCCATAATGCGCATTCCTTGTCCAATGAGCCGTCGTCGCCAAGATTCCGCTTTCGTTTGGCCCTTAGCGCGCGGAATAGTCTGGCATGGTCATCGGTGTTCCTCGCGAGCTGAAGGAGCAGGAAAATCGGGTCGCGCTGCTGCCGTCGGCGGCCTACCAGCTGACAAAGCGCGGCCATCAAATCGTGGTCGAGTCAGGCGCGGGAGCCGGCTGCGGGTATCCGGATGAGGAATACGAACACGCGGGCGCCCGGCTCGTGCAGGATCATGCGGAGGTCTTCGCCGCAGCGGACCTGATCGTGAAGGTGAAAGAGCCGTTGCCTTCCGAATACCCGCTACTTCGCAAAGGGCAGATTCTTTTTACCTATTTGCATCTCGCGGCGAGCCGGAGCCTCACGGAAGCGCTCATGAAAAGCGGCGCGACGTGCGTCGCCTACGAGACCGTCGAGGTGAACCGCCGCCTGCCGCTGCTCGAGCCGATGAGCGAGATCGCAGGGCGCATGTCGATCATTGCCGGCGGCCATTTTCTGGCGAAACACAACGGCGGCAAGGGAGTGCTGCTTGGCGGAGTGCCGGGCGTGCTGCCGGGCAGGGTTGTCGTGATCGGCGGCGGCACCGCAGGCGTGAACGCCGCCCGGATGGCGACCGGGCTCGGCGCGGACGTGACCATTCTCGAAGTCGATCTCGAGCGAATGCGCTTTCTCGACATCACGATGCACACCGCGCACACGCTGTATTCCAGCGAGGCGAGCCTCATCGAGCTGCTGCCGACGGTGGACCTCCTCGTCGGTGCGGTGCTGGTGCCGGGGGCGAGGGCGCCGAAGCTCATCACGCGCGAAATGTTGCGGATGATGAAACCGGGCACGGTGCTCGTCGACATTGCCATCGACCAGGGCGGTTGCGTGGAAACGTCGCGGGCGACGACGCACGATTCGCCGACGTTCGTCGAGGAGGGAATCGTGCACTATTGCGTCGCCAACATGCCCGGCGCCTACGCGCGCACCGCGACGCAGGCGCTCACAAATGTGACCTACCGCTACGTCGAGGCGATCGCCGATTACGGACTGGCGGAGGCGTGCCGGCGGTTGCCGGGTCTGGAGCAGGGCATCAATATTCAGGATGGCAAACTGACCCTCAAGGCGGTGGCGGAATCGCTCGGCATCGAGTATTCTTCCGTTTCCATCTGATGCAGCTTTCCGAATTGTTGCCCGAAATCGGGCGTCGTGCCCGCCGGGCGTCGCGCTCGCTCTCCATTTTGTCGACCGACACGAAGAACGCGATTCTTCGTGCCATGGCCGACGAGTTGCTCGCCCGGGAGGCGGCGATTCTGGAGGCGAATGCGCAGGATCTCGCCGGCGCCGAGCAGCACGGGCTGAATGCGGCCGCGATCGACCGTCTGCGGCTGAATTCCGCGCGGCTTCGCGCGATGGCCGAGGGGGTGCGCCGTGTTGCGGAACTCGACGACCCGGTGAACGAGGTCCTCGACGAGTGGATGCGGCCGAATGGCATCCGGATTTCCAAGGTGCGCAAGCCGATCGGCGTGATCGGCATCATCTACGAGTCGCGCCCGAACGTCACGAGCGACGCGGCCGTGCTGTGCATCAAGACCGGCAATGCCGTGATCCTGCGCGGCGGCTCCGAAAGCCTGCGCTCGAATCTTGCCATCGCCGAGGCGCTGCAGGCCGGCGGCGCGCGGGAAGGGCTGCCGGAGGATTCCATCCAGCTCATTCCCGTGACGGATCGCGAGGCCGTGAAGCTGATGGCGCAAATGGACGATTGCATCGACCTCCTCGTCCCACGGGGCGGCAAGTCGCTCATCGAAACCGTCGTCACGCACGCGCGCATGCCCGTCATCAAGCACTACGACGGCATCTGCCATCTTTACGTGGATGCGGCGGCTGATGTGCAGATGGCGGCGAGCATCCTGATCAACGGAAAATGCCAGCGTCCGGGCGTGTGCAACGCCCTCGAAACGCTGCTCGTGCACCAGGATGTGGCGAAGGAATTTTTTGCGGCGGCGGTGCCGTTGCTGGTGTCACACAAGGTCGAACTGCGAGCGGATGAAGCCAGCTTTGCCGCGCTGTCGGCGCTCGAGTATCCGCATGTCGTTCGCGCGACGGAGGAGGACTTTCGCACGGAACATCTCGCGCTCATCCTGAATGTCGCCGTGGTCCCCGATATCGCCGCGGCGATCGATCACATCGAGCGGCTCGGCTCGCACCACAGTGATGTGATTGTCACGCGCGACGAGGCGGCGGCGGAGCGGTTTCTCAACGAGGTCGATTCCGCGACGGTTTACTGGAATGCCTCCTCGCGCTTCACCGATGGCGGGGAATTCGGCTTCGGCGCAGAGATCGGAATCAGCACCGACAAATTGCACGCGCGCGGCCCGATGGCGTTGCCGGAATTGACCAGCTACCGCTATCTGATTCGCGGAACCGGCCAGATTCGCGAGTAACCTCGAATACTCCGGACGATGAGTGCGAAGTGCGTTTTTTATGAAGGCCGCGTGCAGGGCGTCGGGTTTCGCTGGACGGTGAAGCAGATTGCCAGCGGGTTCGACGTGACGGGGACCGTGCGCAACCTGCCCGACGGCCGTGTGGAGCTGCATGCGCGATCCGACGATCCCGGGGAGCTGGATGCCTTCCTCGAGGCGATCCGCACCAGCACGCTGGCGGGGCACATACGCAATGAAATCGTGTCCGACGACCCGAATCCCGAGCCGGTTCGAGGATTTCAGATCGTTCACTGATCAAGAAAATCTCGCCGGAGTCGCGGCGGATTTGTGATAGCTTCCGCATATGGCGACAGCGGTTTCCCTTCGAAATCTCACGCGCGTTTTTTCGATTCCGTTCAAGCGGCAGCGCCTCGTGGCCGTGCGGGATCTCTCGCTCGAGGTGCAGGAAGGCGAAGTCTACGGCCTGCTCGGACCAAACGGCTCGGGCAAGAGCACCACGATGAAAATGATCCTGGGCCTCGTCACGCCGACGTCCGGAACGGCCGAGGTCTTCGGGCACGACAGCCGCGCCTTTGCCGCGCGCAATGACGTGGGGTTCCTGCCGGAAAATCCCTATTTTTACAAATTTCTGACCGGCGAGGAGACGCTGCGGTTCTACGGGAAGCTTTGCGGAATGAAGGGTTCCGCGCTCGACAAGCGCGTGAACGAGTTGCTCGCGCTCGTGGACATGGAGGGTGCCCGGCATCGCCGGGTCGGCGGGTATTCCAAGGGAATGCTGCAGCGCATCGGCCTCGCGCAGGCGATCATTCAGGACCCGCGGCTGGTGGTGCTCGATGAACCGACGGCGGGCGTTGACCCGGCGGGATCGCGGCAGATTCGCGATTTGATTCTTGGGTTGAAAGAGCGGGGAATGACGGTGCTGCTCACTTCGCACCTGCTTGAGCAGGTGCAGGAGGTGTGCGACCGCGTGGGCATCATGGCCCGTGGCGAGTTGCTTCGCGAAGGCCGCCTCGACGATCTCATTTCCGTGGAAACGCAGACCGAATACGTCGTGGAGAACGCCCCGCCCGAGCTCAAGGCTGAGATCGAGGCGCTGGTCGCGAAATCGGGGGCAAAGCTGGTCGAGGCTCGGCGTCCTCAACGCACGCTCGAGAAGGTCTTTCTCGAGGTGACCTCGAAGTCGTGAACTTTTTCGTCACCGGCACGGACACCGAAGTCGGGAAGACCTTCTTTACCGCCTTGCTGGTGCGCACGCTGCGCGCGTCGGGAATTGATGCCGTGGGATTCAAGCCCGTGGCCTGCGGCGGATGGGGGGATGTCGATGCGCTCGTGGATGCTGCCGGTGGAGTCGAGGACCGCGCGGCGTTGTGTCCGATCCATTTCGCGATGCCCGCGTCGCCGTTGACCGCGGCCTTTGCCGAGGAACGTGTCGTCGAGCCGCGGAAAATTCTCGAGGCCTATCGGGCGCTGGCGGCACGGCACGAGATGGTGATCGTCGAAGGAATCGGCGGATGGCTGGTGCCGCTGACGCCGGATTATTCCGTGGCCGACCTCGCCTGCGACCTTGGGTTGCCGGTCGTCGTCGTGGTGCGCAATCGCCTCGGGGCATTGAATCACGCGCGGCTCACCGTCGAGCACATTGGCTTTCGCAGACTCGAGTGCCTGGGTCTCGTGCTGAACAACGTGGACGTGCCCGATGAGCCGGCGGCGCATTCCAATCGCGCGACTCTCGAGCGAATGAGCGTCGTGCCGGTGATCTGCGAGCTGATGCACGGGCAGACGACACTCGATTTGAGCGTCCTGAGACTGCCGGGACTTCGATGACGACGCTTGGAGGGACGGCGGCTGAGCCGCCGCCGGTGGAGAGCGCGGGCGGTGGCCGGGAATTGCTTTTTCGCGCGCGGGATCTCCGCAAGATCTACGTGACGGGCGAGGTCGAGGTGCGCGCGCTCGACGGCGTCGACCTCGATCTTTACGAGGGAGAACTCGTCGTGTTGCTCGGCGCGTCGGGAAGCGGGAAATCGACGCTGCTCAACAATCTCGGCGGCCTCGACGTGCCCACCTCGGGTGAACTCACCTATCGGGGCGAGGATCTCACGGGCGCTGACGAGAAGATGCTCACGCGTTTTCGCCGCGATGCCGTGGGCTTCGTGTTTCAATTCTACAATCTCATCCCGAGCCTCACCGCGCGGGAAAATGTCGCGCTGATCACCGAGATTGCGCCGAACCCGATGGCACCCGAGGACGCGCTGGCGCTGGTCGATCTCACCGACCGCATGGATCACTTTCCTTCGCAACTCTCCGGCGGGCAGCAGCAGCGGGTGGCCATTGCGCGAGCCATCGCGAAGCAACCGGAGGTGCTGCTCTGCGACGAACCAACCGGGGCGCTCGATGTGAAAACCGGCATCACGGTGCTGGAGGCCATCGAGCGCGTGAATCGCGAACTCGGCACACTCACGGTCATCATCACGCACAACGTCGCCCTCGCCGAGATGGCCGACCGGGTGATCCATCTGTCCGACGGGAAGATCTCGGGCATCGATCACAACTCAAGCCGTCGCTCCGCCCGGTCGCTCGAATGGTGATTCATCCGCTCGATCTCAAGCTCCTTCGCGATGTCGGCCACATGAAGGGGCAGATGCTCGCGGTGGCGCTGATCATGGCCTGCGGGCTGGCGATGATGATCATGACGCGCAGTCTCATCCTCTCGCTCGAATCGACGCGGGCCGCCTACTACGAGCGCTATCGCTTTGCCGATGTGTTCTCGGATCTCAAGCGCGCGCCAAACAGTCTGCGGGAGCGCATCGAGGAAATTCCAGGTGTGGCGGCGGTGGAAACGCGGATTTCCGGTCGCGTTCGCATGAATCTCCCCGGCCTCGACGAGCCGGCGGACGGGACGATCCTATCCATTCCCGAGGATCACCCGATGCGGTTGAACCAGCTTTTCCTTCGACGCGGCCGCATGCCCGAGCGCAGCGCCTCGAACGAGGTGGTGGTGAGCGAGGCGTTCGCGAAGGAGCATGGATTCGAGCCCGGCGACACGATCGACGTGATCATGTATGGCGCGGAGGAGACCCTGAAGATCGTCGGCATCGGACTTTCTCCGGAATACGTCTTTGAAGCGCGGCCGGGCGACACGCTGCCCGACGCGAAGCGGTTTGGCGTTTTCTGGATGAACGAGCGCGAGCTCGGATACGCCTTCAATCTCGATGGAGCATTCAACAATGTGATCGTCGACGTGGCACCGGGTGAGGACACCGCGCCGGTGATCGACGCGCTCGATCGTCTGCTCGAGCCGTATGGCGGACTCGTGGCGCACGACCGCCGCGACCATCCCTCGGCCCGGCAGCTGGATGATGAGATCGCGGTGCTCAACGGCCTGTCCGTCGCGTTCCCGCTCGTGTTTCTGAGCATCGCCGCGTTCATGACGAGCGCCGTGCTGTCGCGATTGATTCGCCTGCAGCGTGAGCAGATCGCGCAATTGAAGGCCTTCGGTTACTCGTCGCGGCAGGTCGGCGTGCACTACCTCAAGTTCGCGCTCGTCATCGTGATCCTGGGACTTTCGATCGGCGCGGTCGCCGGGTTCTGGCTCGGCGACAACATCGTCACGCTCTACCACAAGTTCTTCCAGTTTCCGTCGCTCGACTTTCAGCCGAATTACCGCGCGATTGCGGTCGCCTTTGTCGTGAGCTGCGGTGCCGCGCTGCTGGGCGTGATCGGCGCGGTGCGGCAGGCGGTGAAACTTCCACCGGCGGAAGCGATGCGCCCCGAGCCACCGGCGGACTTCAAGCCCTCGGCCTTCGAACGGCTCGGCTTGCAGCGGTTTTTCAGCCCGTCGCTGCGAATGGCATTGCGAAATCTCGAGCGCAAGCCGTGGCAGGCGACGTTCACCGCGATCGGCCTCGTCCTCGCAGCGGGCATTCCGATCGTCCCGGGAGCCATGCGTGATGGCGTCCATTACCTGCTCGATTTCCAATGGGATCTCGCGCAGCGGCAGGACATGACCGTCAGCCTCATCGAGCCGGGCTCGGCGTCGGCGTTCAATGACATCCTGCACATGCGGGGCGTGATGTCGGCGGAGCCTTTTCGCGCCGTCCCTGCGCGTCTGCGATTTGGCCATCGCAGCTATCGAACCGCCGTGACCGGCGTGCCGCCAAACACGCGGTTGAACCGGGCCCTCGACCGATTTGGAAAGCCCCTCCCGCTTCCGCCCGACGGCCTTTTGCTCTCGGCCAAGCTCGCGGAAATTCTCGGCGCGAAGCCGGGCGATCAAATCTGGGTCGAGGTGCAGGAAGGCCGGAGACCGCGAGTGCTTGCGACCGTGCAGGCGTTGATCACCGATTACGCAGGGTTGCAGGCCTACATGGATATCGACGCGCTGCGTCACCTGATTCGCGAGGGCGGCACGATCAGCGGTGCGCATGTCGCGATCGATCCGGTGCAGCGCGAGGCGTTCATGGAGGAGGTCAAGGAGGCGCCCCGTGTCGCGAGCCTCGGCATCAAGGATTCCGTGCGCGACAGTTTCCGAAACACCATCGCAGAATCCATTTCGCTGATTCAGGGTCTTTATTTTACGTTTTCGGTCATTGTGGCATTTGGCGTCGTCTACAACAGCGCGCGCATCGCGCTCTCGGAACGAAGTCGCGATCTGGCAACGCTGCGGGTCATCGGCTTCAGCAATCGCGAGGTCGCGGCCGTGTTGATCGGCGAACTCGCGATGCTCACGCTGATCGCGATCCCGATTGGATTGTTCGTCGGGTCCGCGCTGGCGACGTGGATCGTCAGTGCCGCGAGCACGGAGACGATCCGCCTGCCGTTGATTCTCACGCCCCGCACCTACGCGACAGCGGTGCTCATTGTCGTGAGTTCCGCGCTGGTTTCCTTCTGGGTGGTCAGCCGGCGCATTCGAAACCTCGACCTGCTGGGAGTGTTGAAGGCCCGCGATTGATGGAAGCGCCTGTGAGAAAGAGCACCGCCACATCGGCGCGCGGGAGGAAGCCTCGCTCGCTGCGCAAGTTCGTGCCGTGGGCCATCGGCGCGGCGATCCTCCTGTTCATCATCTGGGGCCTGCTGCCGAAGCCGATTCCCGTGGATGTCGGCGAGGTGACGCGCGGCCCGCTCGAGGTGACCGTGCTCGAGGAAGGCAAGACGCGTATCCGCCATCGTTACACGATTTCCTCGCCGATTCCGGCGTTTCTCCAGCGCGTGCCCTTGCGGCAGGGGGCGGAGATCGTCGAGGGCGAAACGGTGCTCGCGCGCCTCGCGCCGGCGCCCGCGAGTTTTCTGGATCCGCGTTCGCGCGCTCAGGCGGAGGCCGCCGTGCAATCGGCTCAGGCCGCGGTCAAGCAGCAGACCGCGCAGGTCGAAAGCGTGCGTGCGGAACTCGACCTTGCGCAAAAGGATCTCAAACGCAGCGAGCACCTGCAGAAGACTGGCGCGATTGCGCAGGCCGAGCACGATGCGGCGGTGAATCGCGTGGATGTGTTGAAGCGCAATCTCGACTCGGCGGAGTTTGCGTTGAAGGTCGCCCAGTTCGAACTCGAGCAGGCGAAGGCGTCCCTTCTGCAGATGGAGTCGCCGGGCTCGGGCGCCGACAATCTTGTGGAGATCAAGGCGCCGGTGACCGGGCAGGTGCTGAACGTTTACGAGGAAAGCGCCCGGATGGTTGCCGCGGGGCAGCCGATCATGGAGGTCGGCGACCCTCGCGATCTGGAATGCGAGATCGAGATGCTTTCCACCGATGCGGTGAACGTAAAGCCGGGTGCCGAGGTGGCGATTGAACAATGGGGTGGAGGCCAGCCGTTGCCCGGGCATGTGGTGCTCGTCGAGCCCGGCGGCTACACGAAGATTTCCGCGCTTGGCGTGGAGGAGCAACGGACGCTCGTCCGGGTGGATTTCGACAATTTGCCGGAAGGCGTTTTTGGCGACCGATACCGCGTCGAGGCGCGAGTGACGACGTGGGCCGGTGACGATGTGCTGCAGGTGCCGACGGGCGCGCTCTTCCGCCGTGGCAATGACTGGATGACGTTCCGTTTCGCCAACGGACGCGCGCAACTTACGAAGGTGGAAATTGCCCACAACAACGGTATCGCCGCGGAGGTTGTCAGTGGCCTCGACGTCGGCGACAAGGTGATCCTGCACCCCCCGGACACTGTGTCGAACGGCGCGTCCGTCGAGATGCGCGAACCGGAATAGAATGCTACGATTCCCGAAATGAAAACCGTCCTTTGTCTGCTTGGTCTGGTATTGGTCGGGTGTTCGGCGCTGCCCGAGCAGGGACCAAAAATGGAACGTCTCTCCGGAGTTCTGACGCTGCCCGGCACGACTGCATTGCCCGCCGGCACGACCGCGCGAGTGACCGTGGTCCCGGCAAGTGACCGTGCAGGTTCAAAGCCCGTGGCGGAAGGCGAGTTTCCCGCGAAGACCGGAGATTCCATCCCCTTCAAGCTGACGTTTCCCGAAAGCAAAGTCGCCTCGGGCGGGGAATACCTGGTCCTCGCGCAGGTGCTTTCTCACGGAAAGGTCTGGTATTCCAACCTGACGAGCCCGCTGCGCATCAGTTTCGTAGCGGAGCCGGGTGAGCTCCACATCCCGCTGCGGGAAGAGCCGCACTAAGCGGAGAGCGGAACGTTCTGCACACACGCCGTTCGAAGGGGAAATGCGCATTTCCCTTGGTCGCTCGCGCCCGGTTCAGCTGGAATGAGGTTGGGAGTTGCAAGTTTCTAGCAAAAGTCTTGACACGCCGCCAAGGATCCTGCATATAGCTTGCAAATACCTTTAGCGTCAAAGCCGCGAGGCTCCCGAACCCCCAGAAACCATACCATGCAAAAGAAATCCTCACTCTTGGTCTCAGCCACAGCGGCCGTAATGCTGATGGGCACCTCTGTCGGCTTCAGCCAGGTCTCTCTGGAGCATCGATGGGACATGAACAGCGTCAACGATATCGTTGGCAGTGCGAATGGCGAACTGGCTCCCGGGGCCCAGCTCGAAGGCGGTGTGCTTATCCCGGCAAATGGGGACAATCCAGCCGGCGGCACCGGAAACGGGTTGAATCTTCCGACGAGCGCGGTCGCCGGCCTCGACGGAGCGTTTTCGATCGAAGTTTGGTATACGCGCACCGGAGACGGGGTCTGGAAGACGCTTTATGCCTTCACCGGCGGTGCGGGGAACGACACCGACAATTATCTGATCGGGGTGCAAAGGCGTGGAGATCCGGCAGATACGCAGAGCTCGGCATTCAAATGGGATGGGGCTGAATACCTGACTCTAGGTGATCTCAATGCCGTGAATGAGCTCTCGCAGGTGGTCACAACCTACGATGGAGCAGGAACCGCGTCGTTTTATCTCAACGGAGTTCTGCAGGGCACCTTTACGAACATCGATCCCGCTTTCCAGCTGTCTTCGCTGACGACCCTCATGGGAATTGGCGGCAACAGCCCCTGGCCCGACGATGTGCTTGAGGGAACCATTTCCGACTTCCGCATTTATGCAGGAGCCTTGGACGCCACCCAGGTTTCGACACTTAATGGTCTCGGCGCGGACGCGACGAATGACCAGATCTTTGCCGCAGTGCCTGAGCCCGAGGTTTACGCCATGGCGATGGTTGGTTTTCTGGGGCTGTTCGTTTTTGGCCGCTTGCGTCGGATTCGAATAACGGCGTAAAGCAGGCTCCGGCCCTCGGGTCCGAGAACTCGTTCATGAGGCGGAGCTGGCGGCAGTGCCCGGTCCGCCTCCGCCTCACCGATTGCCCACAGAACCTAGTTCTGTGGGCATCGTTTGTAACCACCGGTTTCAGCGCCGTCCAGACGAGCCTCCTGCGCAAGACAACACCGGAACTCCTTCGCTTACCCGGATCGCCAAAGCTGTTCTTTAAGACTGAAAACTCAACGCCCCGATAGCGGAGAGCCTCAACTCCTTTTGGTTTTTCTGGCAAATGGGGCTCGCGGCAGATGGCGGCAAACAAATCTATTGACTCGTTGCCGAATAGTTTGCTATACGAGCTGCTATCCCCCGACGCCTTTTGGCGAATTGCTCGGCAATGATACCCTTCAAGGTGCCGAGGATCATAAACCCCAAAGAATAATCCATATGCGAAAAAAATACCTAACTTTGGTCTCCGCCACGGCAGCTGTCATGCTGATGGGCATTTCCGCCGGCTTCAGCCAGGTCTCATTTGAGCACCGGTGGGATATGAGTTACGACCCGGTTACCAAAACCTTTTTTGATACGGTTGGTGGTGCGAACGGCTTGTTGGTCGGCGGTGCTACCATTTCCGGAGGTGTGCTCATTCCAGTAAATGGTGTGAATCCAGCTGGGGACAGCGGGTAGGGAGTGAATCTTACTGCGGATGCTGTCGCGGGGATTGATGGAGCGTTCTCCATTGAAGTCTGGTATACCCGGGTCGGAGAGAGTGCTTATAAGACCCTTTTCGCGTTTACGGGTGGCGAAGGTAAAGATTGGGATAATTACCTGATCGCCGTGCAAAAGCGTGGGGGCAGTGAGCAAAGCTCCGCTTTCAAATGGAACGGAATCGAGAAACTGGCTTTAGGTGCTCCGAATGCACAAAATCAACTTTCACAGGTAATTACCACGTTTAGTGACGGGATTGCTTCATTTTACCTCAATGGAGTTTTGCAAAGCACCATTACGGACATCGATCCGGCTTTCCAGTTGTCGTCACTGACGACGCTCATGGGAATCGGTGGCAACAGCCCCTGGCCCGATGAGGTGCTCCAAGGAACGATTTCCGACTTCCGCATTTACTCGGGCGCTTTGGACGACAGCCAGATTTCGGCGCTCTATGCTCTTGGTGCGGACGCCACCAACGAGCAAATCTTTGCCGTCGTGCCTGAGCCTGAAGCATACGCGATCGGAATGCTGGCCCTTTTGGCGCTTCTCATCTACAGCCGTTCGCGCCGGGTTCGAATGGCGGCATAGCAAAAGCCGGACTTCGGCCTCTGTCTTAGAGGTCGGACCATCTGAGGCGGAGTCAGGTGGCGGTTGCCAACCCAGCTCCCACCTCACAGAAGAGCCCGCAGGACTATGGTGCTGCGGGCTTCTTCATTTCTAAATCGAATCGCGTCGCGGCACGAATGCTACCTTTGGGAAGGAGCGCGAATCTTCATCGGATGCAGCCCGGCACTGGTTCATCCGGGCGTGTCGGCAGAGGCTCTAGGAACTCGGCTGGGAGTCCTTTGTTTCCAGGGAATCCTCTTCGCGCGGGCGGCGCATGGCGAACACCAAACTTGCCAGCAGGGGTGGGACGGTCATGAAAGCGAGCAGACCCGGCGTCAGCTCCGGATCGTGGTGCGGGAGGTCACGGGCTGAGACGAGCGAGTAGATCATACCTCCCCAGATGAGGGTCAGCAGCACGAGCATCCAGACGAATCGCCGAACGGTGTCCGAGACGATGAAAAGAACCCCGCATCCGAGCAGGGTCGCGTTGAGCGGCGTGTTGTGGAGGGGCTGGAACTGGGCGTAGGTCGCGTAGGCGGCGAGCGCGCATCCGAATGTGATCATGACGACGTTGCCGATGCCGTTGAAGAGACCCAAGTAGAAGTTTCGAATCGCCCGCAGGAACGCATTCATCTGGACGCGAAAACGTAATCCAGAATTGGATTCGCGAAAGAAGTTCTTTGGTCACCAAACCAGCGTGTCCCGCACAAAGAAAAGGCCCGCCGTTGCGGGCGGGCCTTTCCGAAGAGGGCAGATATCCGCCTTAGTAGCGGTAGTGGTCGGGCTTGTAGGGGCCTTCGACCGGCACGCCGATGTAGTCGGCCTGCTTCTGCGTGAGCGTCGTGAGCTTGACGCCGATCTTCTCGAGGTGGAGTCGGGCGACTTCCTCGTCGAGTTTCTTCGGCAGCACGTAGACGGCGGGCTTGTAGACGTCCTTGTTCTTCCAGAGGTCGAGCTGGGCGAGCGTCTGGTTGCTGAAGCTGTTCGACATCACGAACGACGGGTGGCCGGTCGCGCAGCCGAGGTTCACGAGGCGGCCTTCGGCGAGCAGGAAGATCGCGTGGCCGTCGGGATACGTGAACTTGTCGACCTGCGGCTTGATGTTTTCCCGCACGATGCCGGGCGTCGCGAGGAGCTTGTCGACCTGGATCTCGTTGTCGAAGTGGCCGATGTTACAAACGACGGCCTGGTCCTTCATCTTCGCCATGTGATCGGCGGTGATGACGTCGACGTTGCCGGTGGTGGTCACGTAAATGTCGCCGTAGCCGAGCGTGTCCTCGACCGTGGTGACCTCGAAGCCTTCCATGGCGGCCTGCAGCGCGTTGATCGGGTCGATCTCGGTGACGATGACGCGGGCGCCCTGGCCGCGGAGCGACTGCGCGCAGCCCTTGCCGACGTCGCCGTAGCCGCAGACGACGGCGACCTTGCCGGCGATCATCACGTCGAGCGCGCGGTTGATGCCGTCGATGAGCGAGTGGCGGCAGCCGTAGAGGTTGTCGAACTTCGACTTCGTGACGGAGTCGTTCACGTTGAACGCCGGCACGAGCAGCTTGCCCTGCTCCTGGAGCTTGTAGAGGCGATGGACGCCGGTGGTGGTTTCCTCGGAAACGCCGCGCCATTCCTTCACGATCTCGTGGAAGATGTAGGGATTCTCGGCGTGGATTTTCTTGAGGAGGTTCTTGATGACCTGCTCCTCGTGCGAGGACGACTCGGTGTTCACCCAGCCGTCGCCTTCCTCCATCTCGTAGCCCTTGTGGAGGAGGAGGGTGACGTCGCCGCCGTCATCGACGACGAGCTGCGGGCCCTTGCCCTCGGGGTTGAGAATCGCCTTCCATGTGCAGTCCCAGTATTCCTCGAGCGTCTCGCCCTTCCAGGCAAAGACGGGCACGCCGGCTTTCGCGATCGCGGCGGCGGCGTGGTCCTGCGTCGAGAAAATGTTGCACGAGGCCCAGCGCACGGTCGCGCCGAGATCGACGAGCGTCTCGATGAGGACGGCCGTCTGGATCGTCATGTGCAACGAGCCGGTGACGCGCACGCCGGCCAGCGGCTTCTCGGCGGCGTATTTTTGACGGATGGCCATGAGGCCGGGCATCTCGGCCTCGGCGATGGTGATTTCCTTGCGGCCCCAGTCGGCCAGATTGATGTCGGCGACCTTGTAGTCGGCGGTGTTTTCGAGGGTCGTGCTCATGTTGATGGATTTCTGTTATTTGACGCCGGCGGCCTTCTTCAGCGCGGAGACCTTGTCGGTCTTCTCCCACGGGAGATCGAGGTCCTCCTTGCCGAAGTGGCCGTAGTTCGTGCTCTTCGAGTAAATGGGGCGCAGCAGGTTGAGCTGCTTGACGATGTCGGCCGGCTTGAAGCTGAAGACCTTCTTCACCGCGGCTTCGATCTTCTCCTCGGCAATCGTGTTCGTGCCGAAGGTGTCGATGTGCACGCTCACCGGGTGCGGGTGGCCGATCGCGTAGGCAAACTGGATCTCGCACTTCGCAGCGAGACCGGCGGCCACGACGTTCTTCGCGACGTAGCGGCCCATGTAGGCGGCGCTGCGATCAACCTTCGACGGGTCCTTGCCCGAAAAGGCACCACCGCCGTGACGGCCCATGCCGCCGTAGGTGTCGACAATGATCTTGCGGCCGGTGAGGCCCGAGTCGCCCTGCGGTCCGCCAATGACGAAGCGTCCCGTGGGGTTGATGAGATACTCGGTGTCCTTGGTGAGCATCTTCGCGGGCAGAACCTTCTTGATGACCTGCTCGATGCAGAATTTCTCGATCTCGGCGTGGCTTACGTCGGCCGTGTGCTGGGTGGAAATGACGACGTTCGCAATGGCGACGGGCTTGCCGTCCTCGTAAACCACCGACACCTGGCTCTTCGCATCGGGGCGAAGCCATTTCACCTTGCCGCTCTTGCGCAGGCGGGTGAGCTCGCGGCCGAGGCGGTGCGCGAACATGATCGGCGCAGGCATCAACTCGGGCGTCTCATCGCAGGCGAAACCAAACATCAGGCCCTGGTCGCCGGCGCCCTGCTCGGCGGTCTTTTTGCCCTCGGCCTTGCGGGCATCCACGCCCTGCGAAATGTCCGCCGACTGTGCGGTGAGCAGGTTCGTGATGAACACGGTGTCCGCGTGAAAGACATCGTCGTCGTTCACGTAACCAATGCCGCGAATCGCGTCGCGAATGACCTTGTCGACGTTGAACGCCTCGTCGATCGGCTTCGTCCTGCCGGTCTTCTTGTCCTGCAGCTTCGGCAGGGTGATCTCGCCGCCGACGACCACCGTGTTCGACTTCACGAAGGTCTCGCAAGCCACGCGCGCGGTTTTGTCGAAGGTCAGGCAGGCGTCGAGGATGGCGTCGGAAATGGTGTCGGCGACCTTGTCGGGGTGGCCTTCACCAACAGACTCGGACGAAAAGATGTAGCGACGAGGCATGGTGGTTGGAACTTATTAAGATATCAGCATGTATTCATCGGTTGTTGTATGTCCGCTGTCAAACGGGAAAGCGGCGCGGGCAACCGGGCCTTCATTGGGTCGCGAAGATCCGCTTCCGTCAGCGAGACCCAGCGAAAGCGCAACCAAACAAGCCTGAAGCGAGGGGTTTTCTGATTCGAGAAAACCTGCGATGTTCCGCGCGTTCCCATGGCCTCGCTCGTCAAATCCTTCCGTGTGTTGTCGGACCCCACGCGTCTCCGGCTGCTTCGGCTGCTGCGTGACGAGGAGCTCACGGTCGCCGAGTTGCAGGAAATCCTCGGCATGGGGCAGAGCCGGATTTCCGCCAGCCTCGCATTGGTGAAGCGTGCGGGCCTCGTGACCGACCGGCGCGTCGGCAAGAACATCTTTTACCGAGCCACGCTGCCCGAGGACTCGCCGCTCGCCAATCTCGTGCAGCTTGCCAGCGAGGAGATTCCGGAGGCCCGGAACGATCAGGCCGCGCTCAAGCTCACGTTGAAAAAACGCAAGGACCGGGCGGCGGAATATTTCAACCGGCTCGCGGGGAAATTTGGCCGCACCTACATTCCCGGGCGGTCTTGGCAGGCGCTCGCGCATGCGTTGCTGCACCTGCTGCCGCCGATGGTGATCGCCGACCTCGGCGCGGGCGAAGGCACGCTTTCGCAACTGCTCGCGCGGCGCGCGAAGAAGGTCATCGCCATCGACAGCTCGGAAAAGATGGTCGAGTTCGGAGCGAATCTCGCGCGCGAGCACGGATTCAAGAATCTGGAATATCGTCTCGGCGACATCGAGGCGCCACCGATCGACGATGCGAGCGTGGAGATCGCGCTGTTCAGCCAGGCGCTGCATCACGCGGCGCGCCCACCGGTGGCGATCGCGGAGGCCTTTCGCATCCTCAAGCCGGGCGGTCGCATTGTGATCCTCGACCTCGCCAGCCACAGCTACGAGCAGGCCCGCGAACTGTATGCGCATGTCTGGCTGGGCTTCTCGGAAATCGAGCTCGACCAGATGCTGCGCGAGGCGGGATTCGAAGACATCACGATCTCGACGGTGTCGCGGGAGAGGGCCGCGCCTCATTTTCAGACCGTGCTGGCCACGGCCGTGAAGCCGTAGGGCTGCGCGTCAGGGTTCAAAGAGCACGGTGCGCATCGCGAAGCGCCGGAGCTGCCCGTGCGGGGCGCGGAGGTAAAAGCGCAGTCGGTTCGCGCCGGGGTTCAAGGAAACGTGGGCACGCCAATGCCGGCGCGGACGGACACGCACGCGTTTTCCCGACTCCTCGCGGATCACGATTCGGCGAAGAAACATCGGTGTGGCGACGCCGCGAATCGAGATTCGATCCGACGGTGCAATGCGACGCTTTCCTCGTGAGAAACGGAGGCGCGGGGCGTTCTCGACGGCGAGTGTCAGCGAGATCGCGCGGGCGTCGGCGAGATCGCGCGATGTGAGGTCGTCGATGTCGGAGACGCGACTGCGCATGATCGTGTCATCCGCTTCGAAGTCGGGATGGGCCAGCCCGAGGACGTGGCCGAACTCGTGCAGCGCCACACGGTAAAGATCGGGAATGCGATTGCCCTCCGGGTCGTAGTGGAGCGGACCGGCGTAAACTTTCCACGGATGGCGGGGATTGAACACGAGGTGACTCTCGACGGTTTTTCCGAAGAGCCGCCGAATGGAATCCGTGTAGGCGAACTGGTCTCCGAAGTTCAGCCCGGGCGCGATCACGGTCGAGAAGTAGAGTTCCGTGAGTCCGTTCCCGAGGAAGGGCTGCTGGACGCTGGCCGGAGCGATCTCGATGAGCGGGATGCGCAATGCTGCATTCCAGCGGTCGGCGGCGCGGCGAATCGCCGCGAGCAGCACGTCGTCGGTTTCCGTGTCCGGCGCGCCGGAGACATCGGTCAGGACGACGATCGGCCGATCCGTCCACGAGGTTCCTTCGAAGCTTGGCGCGGCGCAAAGGCCGGCAATCGCCGCCCCCATGGCGACGAGGCATCCCGCATAAACGCGGAACGAGCGAGGCATTACTTGGGTTCGTCGAGCCACTCGCAGTAGGTTTTCACGAGGGCGTTGGAGATCTCGGTGAGACGCAGTTGCGTGTTGTCGAGGTATTCGTGGAGGCCGCAGAGGAAAATGCTGTCGATCGTCGCGTAGGCGATCTGCGCGCGCAGCATGCCGGAGAGGCGCTCGGGGTCATTGTGAAACCCGAAGACGCTGCTGCCGGAGATGCGGTGGATGGCGCGGTCCATTTGATCGACGCAGAACCGGATCGAGCGGGGGAAGCTCGGGTGCAGGATGAGAAACTGCGCGATTTCCGAGGCCGAGATGTGGCCGACGCGCACCTTCAAATACGCCTCGACGGCGCTGCACGAGCGCAGCACGGCCATCCATTGCGTGAGGTCGACATTGCCGCCGACCGGTTCACCGGTGGGCAGAAGGATGTGGTATTTGATGTCGAGCACGCGCGAGGTGGAATCGGCACGCTCCAGGTATTTGCCGACCTGGATGAAGTCCCAGCCTTCGCCGTGGGTCATCGTGGCGTCGGTGATGCCCTGAAACAAATGGGAGTCGTCGATGACGCTGCGATAGAAATCGAACGGCGTGTTCCGGAAGTCTGTGCGGGCCTTGTCGCTGCGAATGTAGAGATAGAGCTTGTTGAGCCGCTCCCACATCTCGCTGGAAATCTGCTCGCGCACGGTGCGGGCATTTTCGCGCGCGCGCGAGATGCACGAGAGAACGGAGTTCGGGTTCTGTTTTTCGAACGTCACGAACTCCATGACCGTCTCGGCCGAGATGCGGTCGTAGAGTTTGTAGAACAACTCCTGATCCTCGAGCGTGGCGAGCACGGGCTCCCAATAGCGCTTCACCGAGGTTTCGTCCGCATCCTCGAGATCGAGCATGAGCGACATGTTCACATTGAGCAGGCGCGCGTTGGTCTCGGCCCGCTCGATGTAGCGGCTCATCCAGTAACAGGAATCGGCAACACGACTCAGCATGATGGCAACCTCCTCACGACTGACTCTGGGTCATGCCGCCCATCGATTGTGTTTGCATGCCGTCGTCCTGATACTGCGACAGCCCCGGATCGTAATCATCGAGCACCCATGTGTCCTTGCTGCCTCCGCCCTGCGAGGAGTTGACGACGAGTGAGCCCTTGCGAAGCGCGACGCGCGTGAGGCCGCCGGGAATGATGGTCGTTTTCTCGCCGCTGAGAATGTAGGGTCGGAGATCGATATGCCGGCCCTCGATCACGCCGTCGCAATAGGAGGGCGAGCGCGAGAGTTGAATGACCGGCTGCGCGACGTAGCCGCGGGGATCGGCAATGATTGCCTGGCGGAATTTCTCGATCTCCTCCTTCGTCGCGTGCGGACCGATGAGCATTCCGTAGCCGCCGCTTTCGTTCGCGGACTTGATGACGAGCTCGTCGATATGCTCGAGGATGTATTTGCGATCGCTTTCCTCGGAGGAGAGATACGTTTCGACGTTTGGCAGGATTGGTTTCTCGCCGAGGTAAAACTCGATCATCCGCGGCACGTAGTAATAGGTGACCTTGTCGTCGGCGACGCCGGTGCCGATGGAATTTGCCAGTGCGACATTGCCTGCGCGGTAGGCGTCGACAAGACCTGGCACGCCGAGCACGGAATCCTTCCGGAAGACCAGCGGATCGAGGAAATCGTCGTCAATGCGGCGGTAGATGACGTCCACCTGCTGGAGTCCGCGCGTCGTCTTCATGTAAACGCGGCGGTTTTCCACAACGAGGTCCGCTCCCACGACGATCTCGATGCCCATCTCTCGCGCGAGGAACGAATGCTCGAAATACGCGGAGTTGTAGATGCCGGGTGTGAGCACGGCGCAGACGGGATCGGGCTTTCCACCGGGCGCGATGTAACGGAGCACGGAGAGCAGCTCCTGCGGGTAGCGATCCACCGGGCGGACGGGGTATTTCGAGAAAAGTCGCGGGAAGACGCGTTTCATCGCCTGGCGATTCTCGAGCACATAGGACACGCCGGACGGACACCGCCCGTTGTCCTCGAGCACGAGATACTGCCCGGTATTGTCGCGAATGAGGTCCGTGCCGCAGACGTGGATGTAGATGTTTTTTGGCACGTCGAAGCCCATGAACTCGGGCCGGAAATGCTTGGCGCTGCGGATGACCTCCTCGGGGATGACCTTTTCCTTGATGATGCGCTGTTCGTGATAGATGTCGTGCAGGAACATGTTCAGCGCCGTGAGGCGCTGGACGAGGCCTTTCTCGATGTGTGCCCATTCATCGGCGGGCACGATGCGCGGAATCAGGTCGAACGGAAAAATGCGCTCCGTCCCCTCGTCACCACTGTAAACCGTGAAGGTGATTCCCTGGCTGAGGTAGGAATTCGCCGCCATGGTGTTCTTGCGGGCGAACTCCTCGGGGTCCATTTGCCCGAATCGCCGCAGAAGTGTCGCGTAGTGAGGGCGCACATTTCCGGAGGAGTCGAACATTTCGTCGAAGAATCCCCCGACGTCGTAGTTGCTGAACATCCCCTCAGTCACTAGCTGGAAAAGTGCCAATCATGGCCGCCAATGCAAGACTGATGTCGATAAATGCCAATGGCGCGACGCACCGTTGGCTGCAGGTTGCCAAAAGCCCCGGGCGGTGCCGGCATCGCGCTTCGACGCCGGGGAGTTTTGCGCGATGACTAGATTTCGGCCCGGGGATAACTGCCGAGCACCTTCACCGCCCGGCATCTCCGCGAGAGTTCGCGCAGCACCTCGGCAAAGCCCTCGTCGCGCGCGTGACCGTCCACTTCGACGAAGAAAAAGACATCGTCGCTGCCTTTCGACGCCGGCCGGCTCGCGAAATGGCTGAGATTGAGGTCCGCATTTCGGAACGGTTCGAGCGCATCCATCAATGCTCCCGGCTTGTCCTCCACACGCAGCAGTAGAGTGGTGCGGTCGTTGCCCGACATTGCGCTCGCGGTGCGAGCCAGCACGAAATAACGCGAGCACTCCGCACTTTCCCCTGGTGTGCCGTCCGGCGCGGAAACGATCTCCGCGCAAATGGTCAGCTCGGTCTGGGCGAGCGCGTCGAGCGTCTGGCTGACCGCGCCATGGCCGGCGTCCTCAATGGGAACGACGCCGCAATCGGCCTCGCCCCTGGCGACGGACTCGAAGAGCTCCGGCACGTCGGAGAAGAACGAGTATTTCACGCTCGAGCCGAAGCGGGCGCGGGCGGCCTGGTGGCACGATCCGCCTTCCGCGCCGAAGCAGGCGATCACCACGTCTTTCTCCAGCGCCAGCGCGGCCGACATGATCTCGCGATAGATGGCGCGAATGGCCACGGGCGAGAGCGGGCCGTCGTTCTTTTCCACGAGGCTTCGCAGCAGCGCCATTTCGCGATCGGGTGCGTAGATGGGCAGTCCGTCGCGGCTCTTGATTTTGCCAATTTCCAACGCGAGCTGGGCGCGCTCGTTCAGCAGCTTGAGAAGCTGCGTGTCGATGGCATCGATCTTTTCCCGGATGTCGGAAATCTCGCTCATGATTGCGGGGTCGGTTCTTCCGGGGGCGTTTCCTGGGACGAGGAGGCTTCTTCCGCCGGAGCGGAATTCTCCGCCGGCGGCGCATCCTGGGCAGGCGTGGTTTCCCCGGCGGGCGCTGCGTTTTCGGCGGGCGCGCTTTCGGACTCGGCGGGTTTCTCCTGGGCACTGGCTTCGACCAGCGCATTGGCGGCGCGACGCAGCTCGCCTGCGTTCGGGAGCTCGTCGAGCGAGCGAAGCCCGAAATGCTCCATGAAATGGGTGGTCGTCTCGTAAAGCAGAGGGCGGCCCGGAATGTCCGCACGGCCTGCGATCCGGATGAGCTGGCGGTCCAGCAAGGTCTGCATTACGCCATCGACCGAAACGCCGCGCACAGCCTCGAGGTCGGCACGTGTGGTCGGCTGGCGATAGGCAATGATTGCAAGCGTCTCGAGGGCGGGCGCGCTGAGCTTGGCGGGCTTGGCCTCGGGGAAGAGCTGGCGCAGCCAGCGGGCAAAGGCCGGTGCGGTGACGAGCTGCCAGCCGGCGACGGTTTCCCGAATTTCGAAGGCATGGCCCGCGGCGCGATAATCCTCCGACAGCGCGTCAATGGCATCGATGATCGCGTCCTCCTTCGTCTTCGCGAATCGCTGGGCGACGGGGTCTTCCTTCGCAGCTTCCGCCGCGCCACGAAGCGCCGCCGCGATCTCCTTTGCGGAAATCGGCTTTTGCGAGGCGAAAACAAGCGCCTCGACGACGTGCTTCAGCTCCGGGCCTTCGGGAGCCGCCTGAGCATCTGTGGAATTCGGAGAATCGGTCACTTTTCCTCGACTGCAGGGGTGGAGACTGGCGCGACCCCCGTCTGGCGCTCAAGCCAGATTTCGCCGAAATGCTGGTCCTGCCGCACGCGGAGCTGCTTCATGCGGATGAGTTCCAGCATGGCGAGGAAGGTGACGACAATCTCGGTGCGCGTGGCGCGTTCCGGAAACATGTCCTCGAATTTCACGGGCACGCCGGCACTGACGATCTTGAGCACGTGCTCGATCTTGTCGGCGACGGTGAAATTCTCCTCGAAGATTTCCCGCAGGTCCTCCTGCTTCTCGGCGCGGCGCTTGAGAACGTTTTGAAACGCACGAATGAGGTCGAAAATGCCGACCTCCTCGACAAGCAGGTTCTCGGGCTCCGGCGCGAGGTCGGGAGCCGGGGGCACCCGGGCGAAAAGCTGCTCCTGAAGGGCCTCCCGGTCGCGAAGGTGCGCGGCGGCCTCCTTGAACTTTTTATATTCGATGAGCTGGCGGATGAGTTCCCAGCGCGGGTCATCCTCGTCGGCGTCCTCCTCGGCCATCTGCTGGTCGACGGGGAGCAGCATGCGGCTCTTGATGTAGAGCAGGTTCGCGGCCATCACGATGAACTCGCCGGCGAGCTCGATGTTCAGCATTTTGAACGCATCGAGATACTCGAGGTATTGCTTCGTGATCCGCTCGATCGAGATGTCGTAGATGTCGACCTCGTCCCGCTTGATCAAATAGAGCAGCAGGTCGAGCGGACCTTCGAAGACGTCGAGTTTGACTTTGTATTCGCCCTCCATGCGCGCGTGTGGCCCTGGTTGTTAGCGGGGCCTAGCGGCGGGCGTAGCCGCGTTTGCGGCTCTCGGTGGCGAGCTGACTCTTGTGCTTTTTCGTGCTGACCAGCTTGGTTTTCCGCTTGCGAAGCTGCCTCGCGAGCTTGTCGACCGTCTTGTCGATGGCGGCATAAAGATCCGTCTCGGCATCCTGGGCATGAATGTCCGGCCCGGGCACCGCGAGATGAATCTTCACCACGAACTTCTTGGTCTTCGTGTCGTCGTGGAGGAGCACGACGTGGGCGGCAAGAATGCTGTCGGTGATGGTCTCGAGGTGTTCCACCTTCTCAGCCACGTGGGAATGAATCGCGGCTGTCAGAGTCAGGTGCCTGGGGCTGAGGTGAATTTGCATAGGCTTAATTTGAACCTGCGGCCCGTCGCGCGCTAGAAAAATGCGGTGGGGCTTTGAGGCTCATTGGGGAAGAATGGCAAGATAGTTTCGAACGGCGCCGTGCTCCCGCATGTAGAACGGCTTCGGTTTTGTATCGACCCACAGGGCGCTGGACGAGCCGCCGTCGAGATTGAGCGCCCGCTCGATGGGGAAATCCGGGAAAACCTCCGATGACGCCAGCACGGCGCCGGCGTCGGCCAGGCTGACGTGCGAGAGCAGCAGGATCGCCCAGCGGCCGTTTCCATCGGTGGCCAGCACGGTGCGGCGGGCGATGCGATTCGAGTCCAGACCCACGGTGGCGGATCCCCCGTCGACCAGAAATGGACCCGCCTGCAGGGCGTCGGTGTCACCTTTGGAGGGCGAATACTGCGACGAGCGGAGCAGGCGCGGCTTTCCATCCGTCACGACAAACACCCCGCTGAGAAGCTTCGCGCGCTCGAATCCGTTGACCTCCCGGCCGTCGGCAATCATCAGGCCCACCGGCTTCCAGTCGGCGTGGAAATAGCCGCCATTGACTCCGGCAATGGCACCGGCGGCCTGCATTGCTTCGGCAAGGGTGCCCTGATTCGCAGTCGGATTTGCGATGACCTTCATGCGCCCCTGTTTTGCGGAGAAGAAAACCCCCTGCACCCGCACGGCGCGGCCATCCTGAATCGCCTCCCGCTCGATGAATTCCGCGCCACCCGGCAGTGTGGCCATTTCCTTGCGAAACTCGAGCGACCATTCGCCCTTCGCAACGGGCGCGACCAGTGCGAGCATCCACCACCAGAACTTCATGCGCCATACGAAGCGCACCGCGCGGCGATTGGCAAATGAATGCTTCAGCCCGCAGGGGATCGACGCGAAAGAACCACCCTGCCATCGGCGACGATCTCGCCCGCCACGCTTGCCGTGACGTCGAACGAAAAAAGCTCGCCCATGCCGCCGGCGCCTTCGGCGCGAAGCTCGATTCGCTCCCCGGGGCGCACGGCCCGGTGAAATTTCATCACGCGAATCGCGGAGAGCAGAAACTGCGCGCCCGGCTCCCGCGAGGCGCCGGCAATTCCCGCGATCTGCGCGAGAGCCTCGGTGATCAACACGCCGGGCACGATCGGGTCGCCGGGGAAGTGTCCCGCGAAGAACGGCTCTTCCGCCTGAAAGGTCTTCACGCCGGTGGCCACGCCGTTTTCGACCAACACCACGTCGTCGATGAGAATGAAAGGCTCCCGATGGGGAAGGCCGGTTTCCAGCGGGTCCATCAATCCAGCACGTTGGCCGGAACCTCGACGTTCAGATGGCAGCACGCCGTGCTCCAGGTGGAAAAGATGCTCATCGCCATCGTCGTGTTTTGCGAATAGATCATCGTCAGCGCCGTCATCAACGGATCGTGCACGATGATGGCCCAGCGTCCGGTGCTGCGTTCATTTCGCGACATGAAGAACTGCTGAAGCGCCGCGACATCCTCCTTCACGTGCTCGCCGGTCATGGCTTGCGAAAGATCGCAGATTCCATCGTAAGTCCGGTCGTAGCGTTCGTCGGCCCAAACGAGTTCCATGGCTTCGACCACCTCGCGAAATCCGATGGGGCCACTGAAACGTTCGATGATCAGTCGTTGCGGCGGAAGGATTTCGTAGCGAAAAGCCATGTTTTTGGGGCAGAAGCGCACCGTGCCTTTCCGGCGCGATCGACGCAAGCGCGTTTCCAATCGGCCGGCGAACGGGTATGCTGTCCGCGATGAATGCCGAGCGAGCCCGCATGGTGGAGCGAGATTCCGGGAAGGTCGATTGGGCGAAATGGGGGCCGTATCTCAGCGAACGCCAGTGGGGCACCGTGCGCGAAGATTACTCCGCCGACGGGGACGCGTGGACGTATTTTCCGCACGATCACGCCCGGTCTCGCGCCTACCGCTGGGGCGAGGACGGCATGCTTGGGATTTGCGATCGCGACTGCCGGATCTGCTTCGCGCCGGCGCTTTGGAATGGCGTCGACCCGATATTGAAGGAGCGCTTTTTCGGCCTGGGAAATCCCGAAGGCAACCACGGCGAGGACGTGAAAGAGGACTATTACTACCTCGACAACACGCCCACGCATTCGTGGATGCAGGCGCTCTACAAATACCCGCAGCGAGAGTTCCCCTACCGCCAGCTCATCGAGGAAAACGCGCGCCGCTCGCGTGCCGAGCCGGAGTTCGAGCTTGTGGATACGGGCATCTTCGACGAGTCGCGGTATTTCGATGTCTTCGTCGAATACGCAAAGACCGAGGCGGAGGACATCTGCATCCGCCTGCGCGCGATCAATCGGGGTCCGGATCCCGCGCCGCTCACCGTGCTGCCGACGATCTGGTTTCGCAACACGTGGTCGTGGGATCTCGATGCACCGCCGCCGCCCGAGCTGCGCGCCGAGGGGCCCGATGCCGTGCGTGCGCGGCTGGAAACGGGCGATGAATACACGCTCACCTGCGAAGCGGCGGAGCAATGGATCTTCACCGGCAACGACACGAATGCCGCCCGCCTCTTCGGCGCGAAGAATGCGTCGCATTATGTGAAGGACGCGTTTCACCGCTACATCATCAATGGCGAGCACGGTGCCGTGAATCCCGCGCATCGCGGCACGAAGGCGGCGGCGGTCCTGCACAAAACACTGGAGCCGGGTGAGGAGTGGACGATCAACCTCCGGCTCGCGAGGGGCGATTCCCGGCCCACGCACGGGGAGGATTTTCACCGGGCCTTTGCGGATCGGAAGATCGAGGCGGATGAGTTTTTCGCGGCATTTGCGCCGGAGGCCTCACCCGAGTGCCTGATGATCAAGCGGCAGGCGCTGGCCGGGCTGCTTTGGACGAAGCAGTTTTACTTTTACAACGTGCAGCGGTGGATCGAGGGCGACCCGACCCAGCCGAAACCGCCGCGGGACCGTGCACAAGGGCGCAATCTCGGGTGGCGCACGCTTTACGCGCACGACATCATCTCGATGCCCGACAAATGGGAGTATCCCTATTTCTGCGGGTGGGACCTCGACATGCAGAGCGTCGCGTTTGCGCCGTTCGATCCGGCATTCGCGAAGGACCAGTTTCATGTCATCCGCCGGGAGAACTACATTTCAGCGGGCGCGGAAACGCCGGCCTACGAGTGGAATTTCTCCGATTCCAACCCGCCGATCGGCGCGTGGGCGGCATGGCGTATTTTCTCGATCGACCGCGCGCGCTCCGGGAAGGCCGATCTCGATTTCCTGCGGGAGGCGTTCTACCGGCTCCTGCTCGGCTATGGCTGGTGGGCAAACCGCGTCGACGAAACCGGCAACGGCATCTTCGCCGGCGGTTTCCTCGGGCTGGACAACATCGGCGTCTTCGATCGCCGCTACCCGTTGCCCGATGGCAGCGTGATCGAGCAAAGCGACGGCACAGCCTGGATGGCGACCTACGCGCTGAACATGCTGCGCATCTCCGTGGAGCTGGCGCAGCACGACAAGGCATTCGTGCCGGCGGCGGACAAGTTTCTCCTCGATTTCATCCATCTCGCGTGGGTCGCAAACACGATCGGCCCCGACGGCATCTCCCTGTGGGATCACGAGGACGGCTTTTATTACGACGTGTTGCGACGGCCCGATGGAACCAGCGCGTTTCTCAAGCTGCGTTCCATCACGGGACTCACGCCGTTGCTGGCTGTCGAGACGCTCGAGGAAGGCATTCTGCAGCGTTGCGACTTTCTCCAGCGCCGGCTCGACTGGCTGCGCCAGCATCGTCCGCAATTTCTGGCCGCCCTCGAGCACCTCGACTTCAGCTGGGCCCGTGGCAAGAAGCTCTTCTCGCTGGTGCCGGAGGATCGCGTGCGCCGCATCCTCAAGCGCCTGTTCGACGAGGACGAATTCCTTTCGCCGCACGGCATCCGCTCGATGTCGCGGGCCTATGCCGACCAGCCCTACACGTTCAGCGAGGGCTCCGAGCACGCCACCGTGTGCTACAGCCCCGGCGACTCGCCGATCGCCATGTTTGGCGGAAACTCGAACTGGCGCGGCCCGGTCTGGGTGCCGGTGAATTTCCTGCTCATCGAGGCGCTGCAAAAGTTCCACTACTATTTTGGCGACGATTTGAAGGTGGAATTCCCCACCGGCTCGGGGAATCACCTCAATCTCTGGGAAGCGAGCCTGGAGCTTGAGCGGCGGCTCATTTCCCTTTTCCAGCGCGACGAGCACGGCCGGCGCCCCTGTTTTGGCGATGACGAGCGCTACCGCTCGGACCCGCACTGGAGTGGGCTGCTGCGGTTCTTCGAGTATTTCCACGGGGATACCGGCCGCGGCCTTGGAGCGAGCCACCAGACCGGCTGGACCGCCCTGGTCGCCAAGATGGTGCAGCAGACGAGCCCGCGGTAAAAAACCGGGAGGATCGAAAGGATCCGCATAACAAGCTGATCGTTAGCTATTTACCGGCTCAATTTTGAGTCCCCGATAAATTTTCGGAGAAAACTTTGAACGCGCTGTCGGCCGAAGGGTCAAACATATCGGTTAAGGCAGCGATTCGGGCCACAGCGGTTCAGTTTTTCTTTGTTTCTGAACATCCGCAGGTGGCCCGAATCATTTTTACCGGGCTTGCTGCGGAAGAGCCCATTTGTTAGGAGGGAGCCCATGCCTGAAACGGTGCTGGTGGTCGAAGACGAGCAGGATGTCGTAGACCTGCTCCGTTACAATTTGAAGCGGGCTGGATATGCCGTCTCCACCGCGGAGACCGGACTACGCGGCATCGAGAAAGCGCGGGCCGAGCGGCCGGATGTCGTGATTCTCGACCTCATGCTGCCCGAGGCACCTGGCGAAAAGGTGTGCAAAACCCTCAAGGAAGATGCGTCGACCGCGCACATCCCGATCATCATGCTCACTGCGAAAGGGCATCCCGCCGACCGGATCAAGGGGTTGGAGCTTGGCGCGGATGATTACGTGGCGAAGCCGTTCAGTCCGAAGGAACTGGTCCTTCGCGTGCAGGCACTCCTCCGCCGGTTGAAGACATCCGTCCGCAGCGACTGCCTGGAGGTCGACGAATTTTGCGTGGACAAGGGCGCCTTCGAGATTCGCCTTGAAGGCAAGAGGCTCGATCTCACGACGACCGAGTTCAAGCTGCTGACCTTGCTCATCGAGCGTCGCGGCCGGGTGCAGAGCCGTGAGACCCTGCTGCGGGAGGTCTGGGGCTACCAGAACGTCGTCGACACACGCACCGTGGACACGCACATGCGGCGCCTGCGCGAAAAGTTGGGCCGGCACGCAGAGCGATTGGAGACTGTTCGCGGCGAAGGTTACCGCTTCCGCGCGGTCGCAAAGCCTTGATCACGGCGACGGTGGTCGCAGTCGCCGTGGCAATCGCCGGGTGGCTGCTCTGGAGGGCGTGGGTGCGCCCGTTGCTCGATCTGCGGGATCTGATTCGCGCCATTGCAAACGGCGAAGCCTCCCAGCCGATCGTGCGATCCTCGCTGCGGCCTTTCACTCAGATTTCCGCCGATCTTCGGCGCGTCGCCGACCGGTTGCGACGCCAGCGCCAGCGGCTGGCCGACGAGGGTTTCAGCCTTCGCGCCATTCTCGGAAGCATGGTCGAGGGTGTCATCATCGTCGATCCCGCGCAGCGCATCCGGCTCGCGAACGACGCGGTTCAGACGATGTTCGAGTTCACGCAACCGCCCATCAACCGTTCGGTGCTCGAGGTCTTTCGCCACCCCGAGCTGGTCGCGGCGATCGACCGGTCGTTTCGCGAGGTGCGCACGGTGATTCTGGAGATTCACGAGGAATCGCGCGTGGGCGACTCGCGCCCGGATCGCTATTTTCGGATTCATCTCACCCCCCTGATGCCCACCGGCGGGTCCTCCCCCGAAGGAGTGCTGGCGGTGTTCGACGACGTGACGGACGTTCGCTCGCTGGAGGCGGTGCGACGGGAATTCGTCGCAAATGTCTCCCATGAGTTTCGCACGCCGCTGGCGATCATTAGCGGCTATGTCGAGACGCTGCTGGACGGCGCGCTGGACGATCGTCCGATGGCCGAGCGGTCACTTCAGATCATTCAGAAGCATGGAAAGCGGCTGAACCTGCTCATCGACGACCTGCTGGCCATCGCGCAACTCGAGCAGGGACGTCCGGCCTTGAAAACGGAGGTTGCCGATCTCGGGGAGCTCATTGGCCGGGTGGTCGAGCAGCTCGACGCGCAGATTCGGGAGCGGGAGGCCGGTATTCAACTCGATCTCGCGGAGCGAAACATCGAGGTCGACGCGCACCAGATGGAGCAGGTGTTCTTCAACCTGATTGGCAACGCGCTCCAGCACGGTGGCAACGAAATCCGCGTGACCGCGCGCCGGCGGAACGAGGAGGTGGAAATTTCCATCGTCGACAACGGCCCGGGGATTCCCTACCGCGATCAACCACACATCTTCGAGCGATTTTACCGCGTGCACAAGGATCGCTCCCGCGAGGCGGGTGGCACGGGGCTGGGCCTCTCGATCGTGAAGCACATCGTGATGGCCCATGGCGGCCACGTCTCGGTGCGAAGCACGCCGGGAATGGGATGCGTTTTCAAAATATCGCTTCCCGTGAGCAAGGCGGGGAGTTAGCCGGATAGAGCGGTGACAGGAAACAATCGGAAAGGATTGCGTGGGTTTCTCGTGGATGCGCCGGAGGCCGGCGGGCTCCGCGGGATTCGTGACGGTGCCGTGCTCATCGAAGATGGTGCGATCATCGCGGTGGGCCCCTACGAAGAGGTGCGCCGGGTGCCGGAAGCGCAGGGCATTTGCTGGCAGCACTCGCCCGAGGCCGTCATCACCCCGGGCCTCATCGACGTGCATGCGCACCTGCCGCAGTATCCCGCGGTGGCGAGCGTGGAGGAGGCGCTGCTGCCCTGGCTGGAGCGGCATATTTTCCCGCTCGAGAGAAATTTCAACGTCGCCACGGCGCGCGAACAGGCGCCGATCTTTTTCGAGGAGCTGGCGCGGAATGGCACGACCTGCGCGATGCTTTACACGACGATCTACGAGGAGAGCTGCGACGTCGTTTTCGAATGCGCCGAGCAGAGCGGGATGCGCGCGATCATCGGCAAGATCATGATGGACGACAGCAGCTACGGAGGGCTGCCACCGGAGAAAATCCTTCCGCTCTCCCTCGAGCAGAGCGAGCGGCTTTGCCGGAAATGGCACGGCCGGGACAACTGCCGCCTCGAGTATGCATTCAGTCCGCGGTTTGCCGTGACCTGCAGCGAGGAAATGATGCGCGAGGCGGCGCTGCTGGCGCGCAAGTTCGACGCTTACATCCAGACGCACCTTTCCGAGAACCACGGGGAAATCGACGCGGTGCGCCAGCGGTTTCCGCAGCACCCGAGCTACACGGCTGTTTATGCAGCATGCGGATTGCTGACCGATCGCAGCGTGCTTGGCCATTGCATTCACCTATCCGCGGAGGAGATCGCGTTGCTCGTCGAGGCGAATGCGGTCGTCGCCCATTGCCCGACCTCGAATCTCTTCCTCAACAGCGGAATCATGCCGCTGGACCGGCTCCTGGGGGCCGGGCTTCGGATGGGGCTTGGATCCGATGTCGCCGGCGGCCCCGAGCTCAATCTCTGGCAGGTGATGCGCTCGGCGATCGAGTCGCAAAAGGCGCGGTCGTTCTACGAGGCCGGGGTGCGGGTGCCGACACCGGCGGAGGTTTTCCACCTTGCGACCCTCGGTGGAGCGCAGGCGCTTGGAAAGGAAACCATCCTCGGCACGCTGGACATCGGGAAGGACGCCGACCTCGTCGTGCTCGATCTCGCGAAGGCGTTGCCCGGCCAGCCACGCGGAAATGTCCACGCCGACCTCTCGGCGGAGGAAGTGATCGCGCTGCTGGTCTACCGGGGCGGGCCGCAGGCAGTCGTCGAGACGTTTGTGCGCGGGCGCTCCGTTTATCGGGCGCCCTCTCCGTTGCTCCTGTAGCCGTCTACTTGACGACGCTCTTGTAGTCGCTGTCCTTGATGACGACCGGCTCGCGGGCCTCCTTGTATTTGCCGCAGGTGTAGGGGCCGCAGACATGCCCGTATCCGCAATACATGTCGCGGCGATTGGCGAGCGTGGTGCAGGCCGACAGGCCGACGGCAAGCAACGACAAACAGAGGAGGGCAACTTTCACGCGCTGAGAAAACCCATTCCACCGCGGGTTGTCAAAGCAGAAGCGCGTGAGAAGGAGTTGATGCGCGCGTGCCGGCTGTGCAACCTGACGACGCCGATGCCGTTTGCCGAAGCCGTTCATCACTTCAGTCCGTTTCTGATCGAATTCGGAAACGGGTGGGGCATTCGCTGGTATGGTCTGGCTTATGTCGCCGCGTTTCTCGTGGGCATCGTCCTTTATCGCTGGCTCGCGAAGAGAGGCTATTCCGATCTCAAGCCCGACGCGGTGACTGATTTCATCGTCTGGGGTGCGATCTTCGGCGTCGTGGTCGGCGGCCGGCTTGGCTACATGCTGCTCTACAATTTCCGGGAGATGGTTGCCGACCCCCTGAGCATCTTCCGGGTCTGGGACGGCGGAATGGCAAGTCACGGCGGCATCATTGGGCTGGCCCTTTACACGCTGTGGTATGCGCGCCGGCATCACGTTTCCTGGCGGAACATCGGCGACAACCTCGTCGTCGTGGCGCCGCTCGGCCTGTTTTTCGGCCGCATCGCGAACTTCATCAATGGCGAGCTCTACGGCCGCGTGACCGCGGTGCCATGGGCGATGAGGTTCCCGAAGGAACTTTACGAAATGTCCTACGCGCAGCAGGACGCCGCCATCGCCACGGCGAGGGCAATCAACCCCGCGTGGAACTCCATCCCGGTGATCGAGCAGGCAACGATCCATTCCGAGCCGCTGCGCCAGGCGCTCGCGCCGATGCTGCACCTGCGGCATCCGTCGCAGCTCTATGAGGCGGCATTGGAAGGCGTGGTGCTTTTTGCGCTGCTCTGGATTTTGCGGACGCGCGTCCGGCTCGCCAATGGCGTGCTTACCGGTGCGTTTTTCATCGGGTATGCGCTGCTGCGGATCGCCGGGGAAATTTACCGCGAGCCCGACGCGCCGCTGACCGGGCCGTTCACGCGGGGCCAGTTCCTTTCGCTGTTTCTCATCGCAATCGGTGTTGCGTTTCTCGTATCTGCGAAACTTCGCCCCACCTGGGCTCCGCGCTGGAGCCGCGGCCGTTAGAACGACCCGCCGATCGAGAGCGACAGAATCGTTTCCGGCAAGGCCTCGGCGGCTTCGATGAATTCCAGCGCGCGATGGCGGAGCTGGAGTCCGCCCGAGAGCGCGTTGGTCAGCGAAAACGACGACTCGGCTCCCAGCACGACGCCGGCGGAGGTGGGCGTGGAATTCAATCGCTGCTCCTCATAGCCGCCGCGCAGGCGCACAGTCGTGGTCGGCGTCAGCTTCTGCTCGATGCCGGTGTAGTAGGTGTGCGATTCCCACGAATCGTCGTGAAAGACCGACTCCGTCGAAAACGTCGTCGCGCCCGCGGTGAGCGTGGTTGCGGCTGTCGCGTCCACGAGAAGGGCGGTATCCAGGCCCGTGAGGATGCGCTCGCTTTCCGACACGTAACGCGTCGTTTCCTGTGCAAGGTAGGGCGTGGCGCGCAGGCGCACGGGCAGGAAGGGAAACTTTTGCTCGGCGAACAAATTGCCGTAAACGCGATCCTTTACGATTCCCGCGAAGTCACTCGCCTCGGCCTGGCCACCGGCCGTGCTCAAGGTAAGGCCGGGAATGAACGTCGTGCGGGCAACGAGCTCCATTTTTCGTTCGGACTGCGAGTTCCCTTCGCGATCGAATCGCAGCTGATGATCGAGCGCCGCTTCGAGGGAGGATTCCTCGGTAAACTGCGCGACGACAGCCGGCCTGTGCCCGAGACCGATGAATTGTGAGCGCCCGGGTGTGCTGCCCACGGAGAATCCCTCCTCGGTGCGCGCCTCGGCGGTGTATTTCACGAACAGGCCATAATCGGAAAACGGCTGGAAGGTCGCCGTCATCGGCTGGTCGCTGCGGCGGAAAATCCATCCGCCCGAGAACGATTTGTGCATGGAGCCGTTCGGCAGCTCGATGGAGAGGCCGTCGCGGCGGATCGTGAGTGGTTCGACGCGTTCCGCCTTGCGAATGATCACCTGCTGCGCGGTCGCGCTCACGACCACGGCAAACGACGTGAGCAGAATGGCGGCGGACATTCTCACGGCAGGCACTTTTCCGGCACTTGCGTGCCGAAGGCAACCCCCAATCGCCTTGTTTGCTCGCGAATCGCCCTAGCGGCCGCGCACGCGTGAGGTCCGGGTTCCCCGGCGCTCGCCCGATTCCTCCGTCGATGCGGGCTTTTGCGCGGGTTTTTCCTCCTTCTGTCGCTCGCGAAGTCGCTCCTGGGCGCGTTGCTTGATTTCCGAAGTGAGGCGGATGTTCGGCTTTTGCACGACCTTGATCTCGCGAAGCACCTCCACGCGGATCGGCACCACGCCGGCCTTGATCATGTCGATCTGCCGTGCGGCGCCGCGACTGAGGTCAATGATGCGTCCGCGAATGTAGGGGCCGCGGTCGTTGATCCGCACGATGACGGATTTGCCGTTGCGCAGGTTCACGGCACGCACCCAGGTGCCGAAGGGCAGCTTGCGGTGCGCGGCCGTTAGCCCCTCCGGATTGAACCGTTCACCGCTCGCGGTGCGGGTGTCCTGCCAGTAGTAGGAGGCCTTGCCCGTCTGCACCGAGACCGGCTTCGGATCGAAGATGACGGGGGCGTGGCCCGGGCGGTCGTCCGGCTGCACGATGACCTTCGGTCCGGTGCAGGAGGCGAGCACGACGATTGCAAGACCCGCGAGCAGGGTGGAGAAAAAGCCGCGCCAGAGGCGGGCGGAGCGGGGGAAACCTCCTCGAATCAAACGGCGCAGTAAAATCAACGCCGCGAAGTCTGGCAAAGCATCATGGGTTTGGGAAGCCTTGCATGCCTCGCCGCCCCGCTCTAATAGCGCGGCATGTCACCACCGTTTCCGACTTCCGCCGGTCTGCTCGCCCGGCTGGGTCCGGAGCTCACGGAGCGGCGCCGTCGCCGCGAGCTGGCGCTCTGGCGGAGGAAACGGCGGGAAGGCCCCTGGGCACTGGTGAGCTGGGTGCGGGTGCCGGTGGTGATTCATCTCGGACTCTCCATTCTCGGGCTGCGCCGGCGCGCCTACCGCGAGTTTCTCGACATTCGGGCGGTGGAGAACACCGTGGGGATTCGCAATCTCCCGCGCGCGTTCGATGGCTTTCGCCTGATGCAGATTTCCGATCTCCACCCGGATATCGACGACACGCTCGTGGACCGCGTGATTGAGCGAATTCCGCAGGGTGGCTTCGATCAATGCGTCGTCACCGGCGACTATTCGGACACCATCGGGAAACCGTGGGACCACGCCCTCGAGCTCATGCGGAAACTCATCCCGCACCTTGGGGCGGATCCGCTGGCCATCCTCGGCAATCACGATTTTCTCGCCGTGGTTGAACCCCTCGAGGCGGCGGGCCTGCGCGTTTTGCTCAACGAGAATGTGCGTCTCCGCCGTGGTGACGACTCGATCTGGCTGTGCGGCATCGACGATCCGCATTCCTTTGGCACGCACGACCTCGCGCGAGCGTCCGCTGGCATTCCCGACGGAGCATGCCGCATTCTTCTCGCGCACAGCCCGGAGGTGGCCGCGCAGGCCGCGGCGCTTGGCTACGCGCTGCAGCTCAGCGGGCACACCCATGGGGGACAGATCTGTCTGCCGGGCGGCGGGATTATCGTGCGCAAGGCTCCGGTTCGCACGGCATTGCTCGCGGGCGCGTGGGAGGAGGATGGCATGCCCGGCTACACTTCCCGAGGGACGGGAGGCTGCACGTATCCCGCGAGGTTGAATTGCCCGCCGGAAATCACCATTCATATCCTGCGATGCGCCTGAGACCTCTCCTGCTGGCTCTCGTTGCTCCGGTGCTTGCCCTCGCGCAGGAGCGGGTGCACGTCGTGCGATCGGGCGACACGCTGCCCCGGCTCGTCTTTTTGTATGGCGTGAGCGAGGAACGCATCCGCGCTGCAAACGGCCTCACCGGCTCGTCGTTGAGGCCGGGCACGCGCCTGGTCATTCCCGGGGGAGATGTGCCCATGGACCCTCCCGCGCGCCGGGCTGAGCCGGTGGCGGTGGCGCCTGCGGAACCCGTTGCGGTGTCCACGCCCGAGCCGGTGATTCGTGAAGCGCCTCGCGCAACACGAGTTGTCGAAACGGCCCCGCCGACGCCGGCACCGGCTCCGGTGCGGAAAGTCGTCGAGGAGGAAACCTCGTCGCGGCGCGCGTCGGGCCGCGATTTTCGGGACGCCATCGCGCTTCCCGCGTCGAAGAACATTCCCTACAGCGGCCGCTGGACGCCACCCGGCGAAAGCAGCCCGTGGGTGATGGATTGCTCAAACACCACGCGCTGGCTTTACCGCGAAGTGCTCGGCATCGAGCTGCCGCGCACGGCGTCGGATCAATACGAGTGGCTGCGCGCCCGCCGGAAATTGTGGAAGGCGCGCGCCGACTCGCGCTCCTTGCGGAAAAAGCTGAAGCCCGGCGACCTGCTCTTTTGGGAAAACACCTACAAGCCCGTGCGCAAACCTCCCATCACGCACGTGATGGTTTATCTCGGCACCGACGCCTCCGGCCGGATGATGATGGCGGGTTCGCAGGGATCGAGCGGCCCGGATATTTATCCCTTCCGCCCCGAGCAGAAGATGGGCGGTTACCGCGTCTTCCTTTTCTTCAAAAAGGACGGCCGCTTTGTCGCCTATGGCCGGCCGTGAACTGATCACCAACGCCGGCCGTTCCCGGCATTCGGGCGCTACTTCCGACCAACGGCGTTCGCCTGCAGCGAAACCGTCGCGATGTGATCCCCGCCGAACGTCATCCCGAAGTCTCCGAGAAGTGTCCGGGAGGATCTGTTTCCTTTTAATTTTATCGCGCAGTCAAATCCGAGCTCCTCTCCGGCGAGGGTGGTGCGAGCCGTGCCTTCAAGGCCGGAGGGACTGCTTTTCTTGTATTTTCCCTTCGCGGCGGGGGCGGAAGCCTCGTTGCCAAGGTCGATCCGTCTGACGCGCAGTTTGCCGTTCTGTTTCAGAGCCACCAGCATCTGGACCGGAACGACCGTGTCGTCCACCGAGACCTTCCCATTGATATACACCTTCCCGGTTCTTCCGCTCTCTGGCACTTTGAACCGGATTTTCGCCGTGCCGGGGAACGAGTAGCCCTGAAAGACGATGGAGAGATCCCCTTTGTAGGTGCCTCTAAACCGTGTGAAATTGGGTTTTCCCGCGCCATGGACCGGCGAGATCAATAGAACGGCCCCTGCCGCAATGGCGGCGTAGGTCGCGAAGTGAGGAAACATTTTCATGGTTCCCCACTACGGCCGGGGCCGGTGATTCGCGACCGATTTTTCTGGCGCAAATTGCCTGCTATCAATAATTTGCGCGTTATTGGTAGCAACATTTTCGGCAACATGCGGAAACGAATGGACAAGGAATGAAAGCCTTGACGGCGCGTTACAGAGGGGGCGGTGGCTTCCGCGGGTGGAAAAATGTCGGTTGGCAAAGCGGGCTCCGGGACGGTCCTGGAAGCCCCCGTTGACAGCTCATTCCTTGGGGCGGGCGGCGTTATCGGTATCCAGCCCCTTGTCCCCGAGCCAGTCCATCCACTGTTCCATGGAGCGCCGCATCCTTTCCAAATCACCGGCGTGTGCGGCATCCCCGGCGAGATTTCGCAGTTCCTCGGGATCGCTCTCGAGATCGTAAAGTTCCTCGGCCGGGCGGTGGTGATATTTCTCCACGAGTTGGGCGGTCACCGGGTCGCTCTTGGCTTTTTCGACCCATGATGGCCAGTAGCCAGTGTCCTGATGGGCGCGGTCGACATGGGTATGGAATTCGAGCGCGGGATCGAGATTGCGAATGTATTTCCATCGCTCCTCCACCACGGCACGGCTCGGGTAGAAGTTCATTCTCCCGTCGCCACTGTGCGTGGCGTGGACGCTGTCACGATGCTGCGTGGTTTTTCCCAACAGGACGGGAAGGAACGAGCGGCCATCCAGGTCCGGAGCCAGCGTGGCGATGTCCGCACCGGCGGCTTCCAGCAATGTCGGTAGAATGTCCACCCAGCTTACGAGGGCGGTGGTGCGCGAGCCCGGCTTTACGTGACCGGGCCATGCGACGAGGAGCGGCACGCGGAGCGAGTTCTCGTAGAGGTTCCATTTCTCGAAGGGAAACTGCGAGCCGTGGTCGGCGGTGAACAGAAACAGCGTGTCCTCCGGCAGATAGTGCTTCACGGCATCCCGGATCATCCCGAGATCGCGATCCATGTTTTTCACCGCGGAGAGGTAGTTCGAGAAGGCCTTTCGCGTCTTTTCGGTGTCGGCCAGCTTCGGTCGCAGGGAGATCTTTTGCGGCGGCAGAGCTTCCCGGTTCGGCCACGGCACGTGCGGCCAGTTTGTGCCGACCATCAGGCAGAGCGGCTTGTCCGACTTCCGCGTGCTCAACCATTCGACGGCCTTCTCGATACAGATGTCCTCGTGGTAGTTGAAGAACGCGGCGTAATCGAAGCCGTAGTCCTTCACGTGGTTGTAGTGCGAGACCTTTCCGATGGCGACGACCTCGTAACCCAGCTCCTGGAAATACGACGGCCATCCGCGGACCTCCTTCCGCACGCGCTGGTGGTTGAACATTGCGCCGCTGCGGACGCTGAAAAGACCGCTCAACAACGCGGCCCGGCTCGGCGCGCAACTCGGTGAGGCGACATAGGCGCGCTCGAACGTCATGCCCGCCTTCGCCAGCTCCTCGCAATTTGGCGTGGGAACCTCGGATTTTCCGTAGGGGGAGATGTCTTTGATGGTGAGGTCGTCCGCGAGGAAGACGACGATGTCAGGACGTTGCGCGGCCGGACTGCTGGCAACGATCGAGCTGAGAGCGGCTGCGATTCCGAGACGAAGCAGGGAACGGGAGAACGGCATTAATGAGGTGAAGGGGAGGCATTGGGGGCGGGCTTCAGGGTAGCGCGTCGCACCCTGAAGGCAACCGCTGAAAAAGCGAGTGCAGCCTGCGCTTTTCGCCGGCGGCCCGGCACGATACAAACGCCGCGTGCTGGAACGGATTTTCAAGCTCAGGGAAAACGGCACCACCGTCCCGCGCGAATGCTTCGCCGGGCTCACCACCTTTGCCGCGATGGCCTACATCCTTGCGGTGAATCCCGGCATTCTGGCCGAGGCTGGCATGCCTCGAGATACGCTGATCACCGCCACGGCGGTGAGCGCGGCAATCGGCACGCTGCTCATGGCGGCGTTGACGAATTTTCCGATCGCCCTCGCGCCCGGCATGGGCATCAACGCCTACTTCGCCTTCACGATTTGCATCGGCATGGGCGTGCCGTGGCAAAGCGCGCTGGGGCTCGTCTTCGTCAACGGCTGCATTTTCCTCCTGCTTTCCGTCACTGGCCTGCGCGAAAGGATCATCGATGCCATCCCGCACGGACTGAAGGTCGCCGTGACCGCGGGCATCGGATTTTTCATCGCGTTCATCGGCATGCAAAACGGCGGCCTCATCGTCGCGAATCCCGCCACCATGGTGTCGCTCGGAGATATCTCGAGCCCGCCGGTGGCCCTGTTTTTCGGTGGTCTGCTGCTTACCGCCGCGCTCGTGGCGCTGCGGGTGCCGGGAGCGATCTTGATTTCAATCTTCGCGATTGCGGCCATTGGCATCTTCGTCCCGGACGGCCACGGCGGCCGCGTGTCGCAGCTGCCTGCGGAATGGATTTCCGCACCCGCCTCGCTCGAGCCGACATTTCTGAAACTCAATTTCGATCTGTTCCGAAGCTCACCGCTGCAAGCGATCGTGCTGATGACCGCACTGCTCTTCGTCGACATGTTCGACAACATCGGCTCGCTCATCGCCGTCACGCGACGCGCGGGCATGATTGGCCCCAACGATAAAATTCCCAAGGCCGGTCGCGCGCTGGTCGCCGACTCGAGCGCCGCCATTCTGAGCTCGCTGCTCGGCACCTCCACCGTTGTGACCTACATCGAGTCGGCCACCGGCGTTCAAGCCGGCGGGAGAACCGGGCTCACCGCCGTGGTCACCGCCCTGTGCTTCCTCGCGGCGCTGGTCTTTACGCCATTGTTCGTGGCGCTGCCGGCCGTCGCGATCGCGCCGGCGCTCGTGCTTGTGGGAATCTTCATGTTCCAGTCCGTCACGGAGCTGGATTCCAGCGATCTCGTCGAGTTCGCCCCGGCCGTGCTCACGATCTTTGCCATGCCCCTTGCCTTCAGCATCAGCGCCGGAATGGGCATCGGCCTCATTTCCATCACCTGTCTCGCGTTGGTGACCGGGCGCCGCGAGCGATTGAATCCCGTGCTCATTGCTCTCGCGCTCATCTTCCTGCTCCATTTTCTGGAGAACGGGTTGATCCGTGCCATCAAAGACGGGCAGTTTTGATTGGCGGGTCCGGTGGCGCCGGCCTAACATCCCTGCAATGCCCACGCTCGAGGACCTCCAGGCTGTTTATAGCCGCCCGTTGTTCGATCTCATCGCGGAATCGCACCGCGTGCACGTCGAGCATTGGAAGGACAACCAGATGCAGCTCTGCACGCTGCTCAGCGTGAAGACCGGCGGCTGCAGCGAGGACTGTGGCTACTGCGCCCAGAGCGCTCGCTACCAGACCGGCGTGAAGGCCGGCAAACTCATGACCGCGGGGGAGGTGCTGCCGATTGCCCGGGCCGCGGCGGAAAATGGCGCGACGCGGTTCTGCATGGGCGCGGCGTGGAAGGGGGTGCGTGATGGCGACCCGAGGTTCGAGCAGATGCTCGAGACCGTCCGCGAGGTAAGCAAACTCGGCATGGAAGTTTGCGTGACGCTTGGGCAGCTCGGCGACGTCGAGGCGCGCAAGCTCCGCGAAGCGGGCGTCACCGCCTACAATCACAATATCGACACGAGCCCCGAGCATTATCGGAACATCGTGACGACGCACACGTTCGAGGACCGGCTCAACACGATCGCGTCCGTCCAGCGCGCCGGCATGGCCGTCTGCTGCGGCGGCATTCTTGGCATGGGCGAGAGCGAGACCGACCGGCTTCGCATGCTCCAGATTCTCTGCTCGCTCGATCCCGCGCCCGAGAGCGTGCCGATCAACTGTCTGATGCCGATGGAAGGCACGCCGCTCGCCGGGTCCAGGCCAGTTGACATTTTCGAGCTCGTCCGCCTCATCGCGACGGCGCGCATTTTCCTGCCGAACGCAAAGATTCGTCTCTCTGCCGGCCGCGCCCTGCTCACGCGGGAGGGACAGGCGATGTGTTTCTTCGCCGGCGCCAATTCGATCTTCTTCGGCGAAAAGCTCCTCACCGCGCAGAACCCTGCCGAGGACGAGGACATGGCGCTCCTGCGCGAGCTCGGCCTTTCGCCGCAGGCTCCCTATTCCGACCTCCCGAAGCCGCCGGCCCTCGAGGAAGCCGCGGTTCCCGCCTGATGAGCTCGCACATCCCGACGGCGACCGATTGGGGCCGCCCGATGTCCAACCGTGAGCAAAAGGAAGCCGTCGCCGCCCGGCTCGCCGCCCTTGTCGAGAATGGCCAGACGATCGGTTTCGGGTCGGGCTCGACCTCCTACCTTACCGCGCTTGCGATTGGCCGTCGCGTTCGCGAGGAAGGGATCCACTGCCGCGCGGTTCCGACCTCGATCGAGATTGCGATGGTTTGCCGCGAACTCGGCATCGATGTCGCCCAGCTCGGCACGGCGCAGCCCGAGTGGTGCTTCGACGGCGCCGATGAAGTGAACGCCCGCAACTGGCTCATCAAGGGCCGCGGCGGAGCGCTGTTTAAGGAAAAGATCGTTTTTCGCTCCGCTAAGAAGCGGTTCATCGTGGTCGATGCCTCGAAGCGCGTCGAGAAGCTCGGCACCCATTTCGCCGTGCCCATCGAGGTCTTCCCGGGTGCGCTTCCCCTCGTGCAGACGGAGCTCACCGCGCTTGGCGCCCGGTCCGTGGAGATTCGCTCCGGCGAGGGCAAGGACGGACCTACGATCACGGAGTCCGGCAACCTCATTCTCGACACGCGATTCGCGGAGATCGACGAGGGCCTCGAAAAAGCGATCAACAGCATCACCGGCGTTATCGAGAACGGCCTCTTCATCGGCTACGATCTCGAGCTGATCAGCCCGTAGCCGCCGGGCCGCTTCGGAATCCGCGCGCGAAAAATTGGCGCAGCGTGATCAAGCAATGCCGCCTCCGCAACCGCGGAGTGGCTGCAACGATCAGAGGCGGATCGGAAGGACGGCCCTTTAGCCCGTATAGGAGCTCTCGACCCGCTCGGCGACGTCCTTGTAGCCGTAGTCCACCTCGTAGATCTGCTTCATGCAGTCGATGGACTTCTCGTTGTTGCCCATCTTCTCGTAAACGAGGCCGAGGCTGTAAACGATGTCCTTCTTCACGTTGTCCATGCCGACGAGTTCGCTGGCGGCGTCCTCGAGGGTCTTGGCCGCGAGGTCGAGCATGTTGCGCGCGACGAAGCACTGGCCGAGCAGGTTCATGGCGCGGAGGCGCACACTTGGATTCTGCCGGGCTTTCTGCAGCTCAGGGATCGCGTTCTTGTAGTCGCCGAGGCGCACGAGAATTTCGCCGAGCTCGAAGCGGAACATGAGGTCGGTCGGGTTGCTGTCCACGCGGGCGCGCGCTTCCTGCAACTCCAGCTCCATGCGCTGCTTCTTGATGTCCTCGAGCTGCTGGCGGGCCTGCTTGGCTTCCTCCGACTCGGGATCCGCGGCGGCCAGGTAGGCTTCGAATTCCTCGATGCTCTGGTCGTATTGCTTGATGCGCAGGTCCGCGGCCTTGCGGACGAGCGCGGAGTCGGTGTTGTTCGTGAGACCGGCCGCGTAGGTATACCACTGCACGGCGTTCGCGAGGTCTTCCTTCTGCTCGTAAAGTTCCGCGATCTTGCGCGCGGTATCGACGCTCTCCGGGTTCTCCTCGTATTTCTGGCCGAGCTCGATGAGCTGCTGCTCGATCATCTCCGCAGAGCGCACAACGCGGCTCTGCTGCTCCATCGAGATGGCGGCTTCCTTGTCGCGAATGAGGTCGCGGTAGGTTGCGCCTTCCTTCTCCCAGCCGCCTTTCTTCATCGAGGCCTTCGCAGCGGCGTCCTTCCCGGCTTTGACCGCAATAAGGTCGGTGGGGTTGATCTCGGTAATCTTCGTGTAAACGTCGACCGCCTTTTCGGCGAGGTCGGTGGCGAGATACTGCTTCGCGAGTTCGTGCAGCATCTTCGTGTCCCTCGGCGCGCCTTGCACGATGGTTTCGAGCGCAAACGTGGCCGTCTCGGGCATGCCTGCGGCCATCGCCGCGTCGCGCAGCTGGAGGTTCAGCGCCTGGTTGAACGGATCATTCTCCAGTCCCTTCTCGATCTCGGCGATCGCGGCCTTCGGGTCCTTCTTGATCATGCCGCTGATCTTGATCGCCGACAGTCCGCCGCCGGAGAGCAGGCCCTTCTTGCCTCCGCCCGACTTGGCGATCTCCGCCTTTCGCAGCAACTGACGCCCGGCGAGAAAATCCGGCTCGGCGGCAAGCACGCCGCTCATCAGCTGGATCACGTATCCGTAATTCTTCAGTTGCATCGCACTCAGCGCCTTCAGCCAGGTGGCACGGTGCGATTCCGGGAGGTCTTTTTCGGTCTTAACGGACATAGGAAGGAACGTTCAATTTGCCCGAGACTCTCCGGCTTGAAAAGCCGTTTTCTTCCAAGGACGGCCGGTGAGCCACCTCATCGTGCGGTTGCCCATTGCACGAGGGCGCGGGCGTCGTTCGCGAGATGGTCGCCGAAGTTCTGCGGCCCGTGGTCGAAGAGCACCACGAAGGCAAACGTCGCCACGACGAAAAGCACGACCCGGTAGATGAACAGCGCGATGTTCATGAAGTGAGCGAGGGGTGAATGGAAAAGCCGGCGACGAACGAGCCGTTGGGCGCGATGACCTGGATGCCGTCCTTCTTCTCGAAAGGCTTCTGCGGATCGCTGTCCGGCAGTCCCCAGCACGGCTCCACGCAGAGAAAACCTTCTCCGCCGCTCCAGAGCGTGAGGTAGGGCACCTCGGAGAAATCGAGCCGCGTCGTGCGTCCCGACTCCGGATCCGCCACCCAGAAGACGCGCCCGGAGATCTTCGACAATTCGACCAGATAGGAGTCGGGCAGCTTCGCCTTGTCGAACGGCATTTCTCCACCGGCGTGCTCCACGGCCTCCACGCGGTCATCGAGAAAATTCCCCGGCGCCCAATGCCGCAGATACGTCCCCGCCGGCATCAACACCTGCGCGCTTTCCACCGAACTCACGCCAAAGCCCGGATGCAGCCCGAAGCTCACGTGCGCCTCCAGCTCCGGTTCGAGATTGGAAAACGCAAACTCCACGCGCACGCCGTCGTCGAGCAGCCGGTAGCTGAGATTCAGCGAGACCCGCAGCGGATACGCCTCGGGCGGAATGCGATCGACCGGCACGTGATACGTGAGCGAACTCGCATTCGGATCGAACGTCGGCGCGTCGAACGGGAAGCTGCGCAAAAATCCGTGGTTCCCGCCGCGAATCTCCACGCCCCGGTAGAGCGTGCGCTCGTGAAGCAGCCGGTGCAGGTAGTAACCCATCACCGTCGCGTGATTCGCCCAGCCCGAGGCCGGCGGTGCCGTTTCGCCATCGCGATACAAAAAGCCGCGCCACGTGCCGTCCGTCGCAAGCCGCGCGAGGCTCACCATTTCCGCTCCCACGCGCCGCAATTTCACGCGCACGCCCGTCGCGGCATTCTCCAGCACGTCGTATGTGCCGAACTCGTCGGATTCCACCTGGTAGATGCAGCTCATGAGATCGTGCCGTTCGTGGTAACAAAACGCGCCCCGGCCCGCGACCGGTTTTGTCGACTTTCGTTCCCCCGCCCCCGTGCCTATGGTGCCCCTCATGGCACTCGAGGTGTGGACACGACGGTTGCGGGAAATCTACGACAAGGCTCTCGCAAGGTATCAAGGCGGAGACCGCGATCTCGCGGGCTACTTCACCGGCGACGAAAAAGCCTTCCTCGCCTCCATCGGCATCCGCCCCATCAACGTCTACGATTACGTCGAGGATTTCGTGGATGCCGGTGAACCCGATTGGGACACCGCGCTGCTCATCATGGCCGCGCGCCGCGACTACTTTCTCTACGAGCAAAACGGCGTGCCCAACAATTGCGAGACCTCCGCCGACCAGCTCCCGCCCAAGAACGCCGAGATGGACGGCATCCCGTGGCTCCCGCGCATCATCGCCAAGGCCCGCTGCTTCCTCCAGGGCGGCCTCTGCCACGACATCATGTATTGCTGCGGTGGCGATCGGAAATTCCTTGGCAAGTTCGGACTCCACCCCGCCGACTTCCTCCGCGCCGTGTGGGCCGCTCACGAGGACGACGCGAAGATTCTCAAGTTCGTGAAAACGCGCGGCCGGCAATGAAGCCCGACGACGCCCTGCGCGCGCGCATGGAAAAGCTCGGGCTCCGCGAGTCCGACCTTCGCATTCTATGCACACGCGCCAGCGGCCCCGGCGGTCAGCACGTCAACAAAGTCTCCACCGCCGTCGAAATCACCCACGTCCCGTCCGGCGTCACCGTCACCTGCAGCGACTCCCGCTCGCAGCACACGAACCGCGGGCTCGCCCTGCTCCGCCTCGTCGAAAAGCTCGAGCAACAGCGCGCCGACGCCGCGCAGGCCCGCAAGGCCGCCGCCGCCAAACGTCGCCGCCAGCGCGCCCGCCGCAGCCCCGGGACCAAACGCAGGATGGTCGAGAGCAAACGCCGCCGCGGCGAGACGAAGCGCCTCCGCGCCCGCGTGACCGGTTGATGACGCCTCGCTCCGGCGGCGTGCCGTTCCCGGTTTCCATGCGGGGTCCGATCTGCTAGCCCTCGGAAGTCCTTTCCTCCTTCCCGCATGGCGATTGCCCACAAAACCTGGCGCCAACTTCTCGACATCATCCACGAGATGAACTCCGCCGACGGTCGCACCAGCTTCAGCGAGACGGTGGTCGAGGGCTTGAGCCGGATGATTGCGGCCGACGTGGTCGTCTTCCACGTCCTCGATTGCGAGACGAAGCGCATTCTCACGCACATGTCGCCGCCCGCACCTTACACGGAGGAGGAAATCGCCTACTACACGGCGCATCCCGACGGGCATCCGCTCGGGCGCCACTATTTTGAAAACCCCGACGCACCCGCGTTGCGCGTCTCCGACGTAATCGACGAGAAGGAATGGCTGGGGAGCGACTACTACCACCACTGCCTCCAGCGACTCGGTCTCGTTCACTGCGTCGTGCTGCCGGTGAAGATCGATGCCTCGACCGTGGTCGCGCTGTCGTTCAGCCGGCGCTCGCCGGATTTCACGCGCGACGACTGCGAATTGCTCGACGCCTTCGGTCCGCATCTGCGTCTCGCATGGCAGCGGCACAAAAACCCGTGGGCCGATCGCCGCGAGCTCGACTGCCGCAGGCAGCTGCAAGAGCTTGGCCTCTCGCCGCGGGAGAGCGAGGTGCTTTTCTGGATGACCGAGGGAAAGCTGAACCGCGAGATCGCCACCCTCCTCGGCCTGAGCCTCGCGACTGTGCAGGACTACGTCTCGAATATCCTCGAAAAACTCGGCGTCGAAAACCGCTACGCCGCGACGGTTTTCGCCATCGCCCAGCTTCGATAGGACGATTGCTCCCGATTGCCGAGGGCGCTGGAACTCGCGCTGCGCGTCGCCATCATCCCGCGCGGGACGTGCCACCCTCCCACACGAACAGCCGCCGCAGTTTTTCCCAGAATTCGCAACCCGCGAAAAACAGGCTCGCGAAAAACACGAGGTCCGCGATGACCAGGATGCTCGTTTTCGTGCCGCCGCCCGGCATCAAATCGGGCACGTAGGCGTAGAGCGTGAGCGGCACGCCGTTGAACAGGCAGCCGCCCAGGCCGAGATAATATCGCAAACGGGCCGCCCGCGCGTCGGAGGCGGCGTGTCGCTTCGTCGGACGGACCTTCCGGGCCAGTTTTTGATACTTCTCCTTTCCGAGGACGGCGGCCGCGACGAGGCAAAGGACTTCCGCCGGGCCGGCCAGCAGCCAGACCGGCCAATCGACCGTTTCCCCGCGAGACTTGCCCGCGAGCACGGCGACGACGCCGACCACGATGGAAAGCCCGGCCACGGCAAAGAGCAGCAGCCCGATGCCGTAGCGCCAGTCCCTGCTCCGGGCCGGTTGGCCGCGTTTGCCGATCGTGCGATCTCCGGTTGGAAGGTTGCGTGCCGCCGCCCGGCGTCCGGGCTACTTCCCGAAATGGCGGTCAGCGATGAGCGTTACGAATTCGTGCAGCAGCAGGCTCGCGGTCATGGCGCTGATTTGCGACGGATTGTCCAGCGGCGGGCACAGGCAGACGACGTCGGCACCGACGAGATTGAGGCCACGGAATCCGTCAAGCAGCTGCATCATTTCGCGGATGCGAATGCCGTCGATCTCGGGGTCCGCCACGCCGGGCACATCCGCCGGGTCGATGGCGTCGAGGTCGAAGCTGAGGAAGGTCGGGCTGTCGCCGACGACTTCGCGCACGATTTTCCCCACGGCCTCCACGCCCTTCTCGACGAAGTCCTCCGTGGTGATTACCGAGCGGAAGTTTTCCATCGCCCAGTCGTCCTGGCTGAGGTCGCCCAGCGGGCCGCGAATGCCGATCTGAACGGTTTTCTTCGGGTCGATCACGCCGTCCTCGGCGCCGATGCGGAAACCGGACGCCGTGTTGCGCGTGCCGGAGCAGGGTGGCGCGGCGTCGGTGTGGCTGTCGAAGTGGATGATCGCCACCGGCTCGCGAAAATGCGCGAAGCGGGCGCGCAGCAGCGGCCACGTGAGCGAATGGTCGCCGCCCACGCCGACGGGCAGAATTCCCGCCTCGAAAATCTTCGCGAAATGGGCCTGCGCGTCCTCGGCGGAGAGGTCGGGATTCAGCACGTTCGGGAACGGCACGTCGCCGAGATCGCGAACGCGCGCGAGTTCGAAGGGATTGATGCGGAACTTCCGGTGAACGCGGTGGTAGCTCGACGACCGGCAGCGAATCGCGCGCGGCCCGAGATACTGCATGCGCTCGATGGCGTTTCCTCCGCTGTAGGGATAGCCGATGATGCCGATGTCGGTGTCCTGGAAATCCGGCTGATGCGGACAACGCAGGAACGTGGGCACCCCATACCAATGCCAGTAGCTGGCGACGGCGGCGGAGGCGGCTTCGGGGGACAATTCTTCAATGCTCATGGATCGGGCGGGGTTGGAGTTGGGTTGAGAGGAAAGGGGGTTTCGGATCATCCGCGGGCGCGCTTCGCCCGGGCTGCAACGAGGAAAAATCCGATGAACAGGACCACCGCCCAGGTTGCCGGCTCGGGCACGGCGACCACCGCCTGGTAGGTCGCTTCCGCGATGTAATAATTTGTCAGCGTGGTGCCATGCGCGGCATCCCAGTAGAAATAGCCTTCCGGATTGGAGACCACTGTCCCATACGGCGGGTCTCTCGGCTCATAGGGCTCCGTCCCGTAACGAACGTAGGCCGTCTCCGTGACGTTGGTGAACCCGTATTCATACGGGTCGGACATGATCTCCAGAAACAGGCCGTGGACATCGACTTTGAACAGGGTGATATCCGCGAAGCTGCCGGACAAATTCTCGAAATGGTCGTCGAGCAGGGCGTTGACGGTGTCGACGAACGCGGTGGCCATCGGCCCCTTGACGGGATCGTTGACGTAGCTGGGGATCTGTCCCATCGGCGGCAGATTCGGCACGACGAAATATCTCCCGCCCTCCGAATAAAGCGTGGTGATCGCCAGTGCGATGTTGTCCGCCACCTGCTGCGGCGTGATCGGGTCGTTCTTCTCGACGTGGGCAAACACGTCGTTGGCCCCGCTCCAGATCGTGAAGAGTGTGGTGCCGACGTTTGGAAGGGCCGGATTCCCGTCGGCCAGCTGCGCGGCGTAGTTGCCGATCTGCAGGTGGAGGTTGGGAAAGATTCCGCCGTAGGTGCCCGCCCCGCTTCGGCTGCCGGCCCACGCGAAGTTCGTGCCGTTCATGTGGTTTACCCCGTCGTTCGGCAGCAGCGTTCCGAGGTTGCCGAAGCCGAGCATGGTGTTGAGCTGGTCCACCCAGATCGGGCCGTCGGAGAAGCGGTAGTTGTAGTAGTAATTGGGATCCCAGCCCGTCAGCCACTGGGCCGTCTTTTCGCTGACCCCCTCCGCGAGCAGCCAGTTCAGGTTCCCCCCATCGCTGAGGCTGTCGCCAAAGACCACCATCCCGTTGAACGGATAACCCTCCGCGCGCAGGGGAAGCGTCGGGATCGCCAGGCAGAATCCCACAAGCAGGTTGAGACAGAATTTTTTCATCGTGAGATCCCTCCGGTTCCGCCTCGTTATCAGAGGGCTGATTTTCCGGGTATCCCCACACATGGGGTGTCGCCCGCTCCGCATCTCGAAGACGCTGCGCCCTTACTCACCGGCGCCTGGCGCTCGCCAAGGCCGCAAGCCGGTCGCTATAACGGGGCTGTGATGAGCTCCGGGCGAAACAACCGAGCCGTCCCCGTGGCGCCACACAAACAGCAGATCCAGCGGCGATGAGTCTTCCCCACGAAATCTACGAGCTCTGGGACGAGCTGGCTGATCGTCCGCTGATCGAGACCCGCGAGGCGATCGATCTGCTCTTCCGCCGGATCTCCGGATGGATCGGTGCCGACAACGCCTTCTGGGTCGGCGTCGCGCGGGTGCGGGATACTTCCGCCGCGGAGAAGGACGTCCTTTATGGATGGCGCCTGCGCGCCGCGGAGCGCTGGATTCCGCGCACGGAGGAGAACCAGGAATTCATCCGCAAGGTGCTTGCCCACATGGAGCGCGATCCGGGCATGAGCACGCGGAAGATCATCAGCGAGGCGGGCCGGTTTCGCAGTTACCGGCTGCGCGACGGCTTCATCGATTTCGAGGCGTTCCGCCACACGCCGCAGTATCAGATGTATTTTCAGCAGGGCGGCATCACCGACCGCATCTGGTGCGTGTTTCCGGTGAATCCCGACGCCGAGTCGCTGTTTTGTTTCGACCGCATCCGCCGGCGCATCCGCTTCACGCTCGAGCACGAGCAGCTCGTGGCGCAGGCGCTCCGGGGGATCAAGTGGTTCCACCGCCAGCTCCTCCTCAACCACGGCCTGCTCGTCGGCAACGCCCCGCTTTCCCCGGCCCACCGGCGCCTGCTCCTGCAGCTTCTCTCGGAAAAGACGGAAAAGGAAATCGCCGCCACCCTCGGCCTCACCCGCGCCACGACGCACAAATACGTCACCGACATCTTTCGCAGCTTCAACGTCTCCAGCCGCGCCGGACTCATGTCCCTCTGGATGGGCGGCGGCTGATCAACAGCCCCCTTCTATTTAGCAGGGTGGTTTTCAACGGCGGGGTGGGGCAACGTCCTTGCAAGCGAATGACGAGACCATCCAAAGCCCGGTGGAGCGAAACCGTTACTCCCACCCGTGAGCCCGTGCCCCCCACCTCCAGCGGTCGCCTTGTGTTTTCGAGGATCCGAACCGTCGCCAGATGTTGGGTGGCGCTTCCGCTTCTGGTTGCCGGATTGCCTCATCCCGGCAGCGCCCAGATCACCCGCTCCGGCGCGGTTGGCGGCAGCAATCCCTTCTCGTCTCCGACATGGGACGCCGGAGACGTGGCGGTGGTTGGGGACTCGGTATCGGACGGGCGTCTGACGATCAACAGTGGCGGGACGGTGCTTGTCTCAGGTATGCTACTTGTCGGGGTGGGGCAGGGTTTATCAGGTGTTATCGATGTGAATGGCGGCACGCTGAATGCCGGCCCGCTTTTCTTTCTGGGGAATCCGGGCAGCGCCACGTTGATCGTTCGCAATGGGGGGACGGTTACGCTTCCCTTTGACCCGGCCGCCGTCGCGCCGGATTCCATACAATCCTTCCTTAGCGCGGAAGCAGGTGCGGGCACGAGCATCTTGATTCAGGTTGCCGGCGGGACGTTATCCACCGGCGAAAGGTTCGATCTCGTCGGCGATAGTAGCAAGGCGGCCACGCTGGAGATCTCTGACGCCAGCCTGGTGACCAGCTGGGAGGCGGAGCTGGAGAACGCGGAGGCGTATGTGAGCGGGGGAAAGTGGAACGTCTCCAAGTCGCTGGCTGTTCACAACCTTCTGGATATTTCCGCGAATGGTTCGGTGGCGGCGGCGTCCTTCCATAATTCCGGGAGACTGGTGATCCGGGATTCGGGCGCGTTGTCGGGCTCAAATCTGAATGTGGGAGGTGTGGAAATTTCGGGGAACGGTTCGATGTCGGCCTCAACCCAGGTGGCCTTCCGCGGCGGGAGCGTATCCGGGAGTGGCTCGATACACACAGGAACTCTTTTGGTGACCGGAGAAATGATGGTCCAGGAGTCGGCTACGGTGTCGGCCAACGACGGAAACATCAACTCTTTCGCCTCGCTTGATCTCTCTGGAAACGCCTCGCTGGAGGTGGCACAGAAATTCGACGCTTCCGGCAAACTGGTGATTCGGGACTCGGCTGTGATGTCAGTCTCCCAGCTTGTGGTGTCAGGCCAGTTGACCGAGGTGAATGGTGGAAGTGTGGATGCCGCCAACATCGTCGTCGGTGGTAGCAGGACCGGGACCCTCACGATCAACGACGGCCAGGTCACCGCAGGCGGAGTGTATTTGGGCTATGGCGGGACCTCGAAAGGCACGCTCCAACTGAATGGCGGAGTCCTTACAACGACCACCGTGTGGGGGGCTGCGACCGGAGGGTTCGGCGGTGGCGGGCCAGGGGTCGTTCGGTTCAACGGTGGAACGCTCCGCCTGTCCCAGGCAGGGGCGAATCTGTTTTCCAATATCAAGCTGGGAGACGTGACCCTCGAAGCCGGCGGCGGGACCATCGATACCCAGGGATTTGACGTCAGCACGGCCTCCGAGGGTCTGGATGGTCCGGGCAGGTTGACCAAGAATGGCGAAGGCAGGCTGACCCTCGGCGGAGCCAACACCTACGCCGGGGGAACGGCCGTTTCCGCCGGGACCCTGTCGGTTACAGGCTCGATTTACCACCCGGACGCCGAACTCTGGGTCTCGGGCCCGACGGCTGTCCTCGGAATCAGCGGGAACGGATCGGTGACCAATTCGGATGCGTCCATTGTCGGAGGCGAAGTGCGGGTTTCGGGCGGCCGTTGGACAAATACCGGCAGCATCGCGGTGGGAGGTCTCGTCCCCGGCCACCTCACGATCTCCGGCGGCGAAGTAACGGCGACGGAAGTTTCCACCGGCTACGCGTTTTTCGATACAGCGGAACCGTCCACCATCACCTTGACCGGCGGCGTTCTCACGACGGGTCAGGTCGTGAGGGCGGCTCCCCGACCGGCAACGGTGAGCTTCGGCGGCGGCACGTTGCGTCTTTCCGGCCACCAAAGCGACCTGTTCAGCGGCTTTGCACCGGGCTCGGTAACGCTCGATTCCGGCGGAGGCACCATCGACACCCAGGGGTTCGACGTGACGACCGCCCAGGGGCTGGGCGGAGTCGGCGGGCTGGTGAAAAAGGGCGGCGGCACGCTCACCCTGACCGGCGAAAACACCTACACCGGCGGCACCACGATCACGGAGGGCGGGCTGATGATCGGCGATGGTGCGACCGGCTCGATCACCGGCGACGTCGTCAACCATGGCCTCTTGTGGTTCAACCGCACGGGCACCCATACGTTTGAGGGCGTGATCAGCGGCACCGGTCTCGTCATCTCGGTCGGAGGAACTCTCATCCAGACCGGCAACCATCAATACACCGGCGGCACCATCGCAGGGGGCGGTGGCACCATCCAACTCGGAAACGGCGGCTCCACGGGCTCCGTGGTCGGCGACATCTCCCTCGGCGGTGGAATCTTCGGCACCGGCCACCTCATCGCCAATCGTTCCGATGAGTTCACCCTTTCCGGTGTCATCAGCGGTGTGGGAACCCTCACCCAGGCGGGCACCGGCACGCTCACCCTGACCGGCGGGAATACCTACACCGGCGCGACCTCGGTCAACGCCGGGACCCTGCTCGTCGATGGCTCGATCACAAGCGACGTCACCGTGCAGTGCGGTGCGATCTTCGGCGGCGGCGGCACGGTTTACGGACAGATCACCCTCGAGAGCGGTTCCGCACTTCGGCCGCTGGGCGAATTGAAAACGGAGATCCTCGAGTGGAATTCCGGTGGCACGCTCATCCTCCGGCTCGGAGGGGAAACCAGCGACAGCATCGACATGGACTATTTCACCGGCGGGGGTGAAGGCACGTTTGCGTTCACCTTTGAAGACGCAGACTGGCAGGTCGGCCAGACCTACACGCTGCTGGCGTTCGGGCACTCCACGTTCACCGGCACCAACTTCACCTTCACGAATGGCGGAGGCTTCGCAGGCACGTTCCTCCCGGGTGAGCATTCCCTCCAATTCAAGCTCACCGCGGTGCCGGAACCGCAAGCGTGGAGTCTTGTGCTGGTCGGGTTGATCGGAACGCTCGCGGTGCTCCGTCGTCGGTCGAAGTAGTATCCGCCGGGCGGTGGGGCTGCAGTTCGAGGGGATTGGCGGCCGGGCTTGGAATACGGGCTGGCATCCTTCAGGCTGGCAGCAGTTGCATGTTCGGCAAAGGGATGGCGTTCCCCGTGCGGCAGGATCTGCGCGACTGGGCGACGCAGTATTGGAACATCCTTCTCGGTAGGCGGGTGGATGCAAAGGCCGATGCGTGGCTCGTGGGGCCGATCGGAGCGGTCGGCGAGGATGCCGCGGGATTCGTGGAACGGGTCGCGCGGGAGCGGGGGCTGCGGATTGAGCGCGGCCGGCCGGGCGCGGGTCTCGTGGAGAGCCTGGAGGATTGGGGTGTCGCGGTGCGGCCGGCGATTGCGGAGTTTTACCGGCACACGGCGGACTACGGGTTTTCGGTGCGGACGTCGTGGCGGCCCGTGTTCGGGCCTCTGGGGTATCTCGTGGCGCATCTCTTCAGCCGGCGCGTGCAGCAGCTGAATGTGCCGCGCGACGGCGCGGTGGAGTTCGACACGGAGATCATCAAGCTCGTTCGCGAGGATGGGGAGCCGGAGTTCACGATCTGGCACCGGAGTCTGCGGGAGACCGGCGAGGTCGTATTTTGCGGGATTTACGCCTCGTGCCGGATTCCGTCGGGCGGGTTTTGCGTGAAGGCGATTTTTCCGCTGCCGCAGGGCAACGCGACGGTGCTCTTCCGGCCGGAGGTCGATGCGCGGGGGAATCTCCGGCTGGTGGGGTCGGGCCGGAAGGATGGCGACCCGGGGTTTTACTTCCTCGTCGAGGATGGGCGTGGATGCCTGTGGAAACACCATCTGCCAAGCCTGCAGCAGACCCTTTACGTCGCTGAACGCGAGGACGGCAGTCTCGAGGCGGAACATGTGCTCGGGCTGTGGTCGCTCGATGTTTTCCGGATGACGTATGCGATCGCGAAAAAGGACATGCCGGAGGAACGTGCAGTCGCATGCGTGAAATCCGACGGCTAAGATTCCCGCATCCCGATGGCAATTTACACCTACCACCTCGTCCGCTGCCCGGTTGGCGTGACGTTGTCGGCGCTCTATCGTCCGCCGCAGGGGGGGCAGGTGCCGGGGTTGATCCACGCGGAGTGCATGGCGCGGATGACGCTGGGCGCACCGGTCCTTTCCCCGGAGCGGATGCAGCTGCGCAACCTCACGGTGTTTGCCGCGTGGGAGAGCGAGACGGCAATCGACGACTTCCTGGCAAACACGCCTCTCGGCCGGAGGCTCGCGGCGGGCTGGCATGTGCGCATGACGTTCCTGCGCCGCTGGGGATCGGTGCGGGAGTTCGATGGATTGCCTGAGAGCGCGGGGCTGTCCGATCCCGATGCGCCGGTCGTCGCGGTCACGCTCGCGCGGATGCGGCTGCCCGAGGTGCCGCGGTTCATTCGCTGGGGCAAACCCGTCGAGGAACTCGTGCGGGATCATCCCGGCGCGCTTCTCGCTTCGGCGTCGATGCGGCTGCCGCGAACGGTTTCAACGTTCTCGATCTGGACCTCGCAAAAGGAGATGGTCGCGATGGTTCACGGCCACAGCGCGGTCGAGCGGCCAAAGCGGCATGCCGATGCGATGAAGGAGCGCGAGCGAAAGGATTTCCATTTCGAGTTCACCACACTGCGGTTCAAGCCCCTCGCCGAGCATGGCGCGTGGGACGGGCGATCGAACGTGATCCCGCTCTGAGCGAACCGTTCGACCACTTCCCCGCGATCCGCCGACCAACGAAAGTTCCCGGTCGGGCGCGATCGGTCGCCTCAGGACTGCGGGTCGAATCCGAAGACGCGCAGTTCCTGATCGCAGCGGCAGGCCTTTGCGATCCGGGCGGCCCCTGGCACGGCGTCCTCGCGGGCGGGGAGCTCCAGCACGGTGAAGCCCCCGTTGAGCGGAGGCGCCCACGGATACCCTCCCCCGGCCACGCGGCCGTCGGCCGAGACGAGCACGGGCGGCACGCTTTCGTCGATGCCGCCGCCAAACACGTAAACCCCGGCGGCTTTCGCCTCCTCGATCACCGCATGGGAATCGCGAACCACCGCCTCGAATTCGCTGTCCGAAACGACCATTGCCGCGCTGGGGAAGGAAATCAGATACTTGGCCATCGCATTCTCCTGCGAAGCACACTGACCGCGCGATCCCCGCTTGAACAGCTTACGCGAATGCCGCGCGTCGGTTCGCCGGGCGGTGACGCGCACCCGACGGCGAATGCCTTTGACTTGTCCGGCCCGCCAACAGAGCTTCGCCGCCATGTTGTTGAAAACCTTGGTCGGGACGGTGCTGATTGGCGGCGGATTTCTTTTTGGTTCCCTTTCTCCCGCGGCGGCGGCGATTACGATCAACATCACGAGCGGCGCGGGCGTGGTGAACGTCGAGACTTCGGGCACGTTCAACCTCGATGCCCTCGTCAACTACGTGGGCCAGGTGTCCATCAGCTCCTCCTACCTCTCCCCGGGTGACGGCGGCGTGGCCACCGGGATCGGCATCGGGGATCTTTACGGCACGACCATTTACGACCTCACTCCATACGGCGCGGACGGGTTGGCCTCGGGATCGGGCTTCGGCAGCGCTTTCGCCATCCTGCCAGCCGCCCTGGGGAGTCCGGTTTCAGTGGTCGTGCCGGCCGGCTACGTCTCGGAGCACTGGATCTCCAGCTCGGCGACGATCCCCGGCAGCATCGCCTCGCTTGGACTCACCCCCGGCGAATATCTCACGACCTTCAGCTTCCAGGGCGTCTCCGACACCGTGGTCGTCAATGTGGCCGCGGTCCCCGAACCTGCCTTGACGGCCCTTGCCGTCGTGGGGGCTGTGGCGGGCCTCGCCGTCATCCGCCGCCGTTCCCGGCGCAAATCGCTGTTTTAGGCCAATCTCGAAAGCGCGTCGGCGCGAGGGCCGTTCCGCGCGGTCGGCGGCGGGTGAACGTCGCGTCCTCCCGTGAATCCCCCGGCCATTCTCCCCGCACCGGTGCGACCGCCCCGTCTGGCTCTTTACGAATTCGCCGCGAGCCATTCGGCATACGCCGCCTCGTCGATCCCGCCGGCTGCGAGGGCGAGCGTCTGAATGACCGCGTCGGCCTCGGCGGCGCGAAAGGTGCGGCCATTTCGCTCGAGAAAACCCGCCCCCATCATGAACCCGGTGCGCTTGTTGCCATCGACAAAGGGATGGTTCTTCACGATGCCCGCCGCATAGGCCGCGGCCAGTTCCGCGAGCGTGGGCTCTCCGTAATGGAGAAGCTGCGGCGGCCGCGCGAGCGCGGATTCCAGCAATCCCATGTCGCGCACGCCCGCCGCTCCGCCGTAGTCCGCGAGCATGAGATCGTGGAGCGCGAGACACTCCTCCTTCGTCAGCCAGTAGGGCTGCTTCACTTCGCCAGCTCGCGGAGCGCGTTGCGATAGCGGCGGTTCAGCGACTCGAAGGTCGCCATCGTCTTGTCGAATTCGGGATTCGACGCGGTGAGCCGCACGCCATCCTGCGCCTCGGTCAGGGTGAGCGTGTCGCCCTCGTCGACCTTGAGATGCGCCAGCGCCTCCTTCGGCAACACCACGCCCAAGGAATTCCCCACCTTGCGAATCTTCACGTTCACGGTCATGGCTACAGAGTAGCCACGAACGTTATTACGGCAAGCTTCTGCTCGATCGTTCTCATTTCCGGTTTCCCGGCGTCCATCCGCCTCACGGGGGCGTTCTTGGCAGTCTGGATCCCGGCGGGATGGCCGTGCCGGCCGGTTACGTCTCGGAGCACTGGATTTCCAGCTCGGCGACGATCCCCGGCAGCATCGCCTCGCTTGGACTCACCCCCGGCGAATATCTCACGACCTTCAGCTTCGGCGGCGTCTCCGACACCGTCCTCGTCCACGTCGCCGCAGTCCCCGAACCCGATTTGACCGGCCTCGCCATCGTCGGGGCTGTGGCTTTGCGGTCATTCGCCGACGTTCCCGGCGTGCGCGGTCGATTTAGGACGGTGGGCCTTTCCCAGCGTTCACCTCCTTCGATTCGGACTTCGAGGTGTCAGCACGGATGATTAATCGGCTGAAACACGCATGCTTGAAGCCCGTCGCAGCGAGAACCAAAGCTATCGTCCGGCTCTTCAAGCGGCGGTCACTGCTAGGCTATTTAGATAATCGGGCAGTTCTGCCAGGCTCCGGATTGGACGCCCCGTCTTGGGATTTTCTACCGGGTGACGCACTCGTGACGCGCGATAAAATTCTTCTCGATCGATCGATAGGGTAAGCTCCGGCAGGCGGCTAGTTAAGCTATAATAGCTCCAGTTTCGACCGGTCGGTGCGTGTTCCGCCCAATAGACTAATCCAGTAATTTCTGGATGCTTCGATAGTTCTTCCTCCACACCTCTGGAAAGAGTTTCGTCGATTCCTGCGTAACCTGTAACGCAGATTAGATTAGGGTCTTTCCTAGATTAGACGGCTTGGAGCTGTGTAATCTATTGGGAGACAGTGAGAAACAGATATTTGGCGCATGCGAGGATTTCGGAGGCTCAATTTCGAGAGATTTTGAGGCTTTGGTGCGCGGATGTTGGAGCGCTGACGGCCAGCAAGCTTGGGCTCTTCGCTGAATCGAGTGGGTAGTTGGGAGGTGAACTGAATCGAGGCGCC
>CALLUD010000011.1 GCA_938011325.1 uncultured Spartobacteria bacterium | reverse complement strand
CGGCTTTCGTTTCGTCGCGGGGTTTGTGATTCCGCGCGACGGCAGGTATGGAAGGGGGTTCAACACCCCTGGAATGAAGCTGCTTGTGTTTCTTGGATTGGCCCTGATTGCGCAGGGCGGTGCCGTCGCCGTGGCGGCGGAGGAAGAGGAGGGGGCGTGGCTGCTGGCGTATTTCCGGCAGCGGTATCCGGGGCGCGTGGAGATCGGGCCGGATGGCAAGGAGTATCAGGTGCCGCTGGAGGGGGCGATGGAGGTGGAGCAGCTCCACTACGCGATCTCGACGGACGGGCGGCATTGGGAGCCGCTCAACGGCAACGAGCCGGTGTGGGGGCAGCGGCTGCGGGATCCGTTTCTGCAGCGGCAGCCGGATGGCACGTGGCGGTTGATGGGGACGGGCCGTGTGGGCAAACGCGATGGCGCGGGGCCGGTGTGCCTGACGGCGGTGTCGCGGGATCTGGTGCATTGGGAGGACGCGCGGTCGCTGCCGCTGATGGCGGGGGTGACGGACGACCAGGGCCGGCCGGCGGGGAACATCTGGGCGCCGGAGTGGTTTCACGATCCGGACACGGGGGAGACGATCGTGCTGTGGTCGTCGTCGTTCGAGGACACGGGCTGGAAGAAGAGCAGGCTGTGGTTTTCACGAACGAAGGACTGGAAGACCTTCACGCCGGCGCAGGTGCTCTTCGAGCCGCCGTATTCGGTGATCGACGGCACGCTGGTGAAGCACGAGGGACGGTTTTACCTCTTCCACAAGGAGGAGGAGTTTGGCCCGGAGACGGGCGAGCGCCGGGCGATCCGCGTGGCGAGCGCGGAGCGGCTGGAGGGGCCGTGGGAGATTCACGAAGGGCCGCTGAACGACGGGCAGATCGTGCCGACGATCACGGAGGGCCCGAGCGTGATGCCAGACCCGCTCAAGCCGGGCTGGCTTCTGCTCTACGACTATTGCATGACGGACCGGTTCGGCGCGTCGTCGTCGCCCGATCTGCTGAACTGGACGATCGAGGAGGACGTGCAGTTCCCGCCGGCGGCGCGGCACGGAAGCGTGGTGAAGTTGGGCGCGGAGGAGGCGAAGGCGCTGCGGGAGGCGTTTCCGGCGAAGGAGTGACGGGGGGCCGGTTGCGCCGGTGGGTGAGCCCGCGAGGGGGTGATGCCCCCGCCGGTCAGCGGCGGCGGGGCATTCCCCGAAGCGCGAAGAGTCCGCCGCCGAGGAGGAGCAGCGCGATGGTGCCCGGCTCCGGGATGGGCGTCATTTCGAAGCGGACGTTGTCGAAATCCGTCGCCGCGCGCCGCTCGAGGCTCGTCATGGTCATGCGGATGGTGAACGACCCGCCGTGGAGCGCGGGGTCGAGGTCGTTCGTGAAGAGCGAGAGCGTGGCATCGGCGAAGGTGCCGTCCTCCGGCGTGATCTCGTCCTCCGTGAAGCCGATGAGCGTGTCGCCGGCCCAAAGCTCGATGCGGTAGCCGCCGTAGGTCGAGGTGTGGGCGTCGCCGGGCAGGCGGTTGCCGACCGCGACGGTGAGGGCGAGCTTCATGTCGGGAAGCAGGATCGACCCGATCGTCTGGGAGATGGACGGGAGTTCGTCCTTCGAGGACAGGGCGGCGTTGTTGAAGAGGTAGGCGATCTGCGAGCCGTCGGCGCCGATCGGGGTGCCGCCGCCGGCCGCGCCGGTGTAGGTGGTCGGGCCGGGGTTGAAGAGCCCCGCGTCCGTCCTGCCGCCGACCCTTGAGAACGTCCATGCGGATTTCCCCGGGGCGCTCGTATTGGCGCCGTCGCTCAAGGCGCTGCCACCGGGAACGATGTCGTCGAAGCTCGTGTTGCCGATGCGCGGAGCCGGGCTTTTCGGCGGCTCGCCGGGCGAGAGGAACGTCTGCAGCGCAATCGTGTAGCGGGCGGCCATGAGCTGCTGGCCGTATTTGTTGGGGTGGATGCCGTCGTCGGTCATCGCGACCGGATCGAAGCCCTGATACTGGTTCGCCACGACGATGGGCGACTGCGCGGTGGACTTCGACGCGGCGAGGGCGGCGATGTTCTGGTTGAAGATCGGGAACTTGCCGCCGTAGGCGCCGAAGCTCGGCGAGGCCGTCGAGGGCGGGGTGAGTTGCGTGAGGACGATTTTCACGTCGGAGTTCACCGCGCGGAGCTGGTCGATGATCGCGCTGATGTTGTTCATCGAGGCCTGGTAGTTCGTCGCGCCCTGGCCTCCGCCGGGAATGTCGTTCGTGCCGAGGTTGATGATGGCGATGTCGGGGGCGAGCGCGGCGGCGGCCGGGGATTTCTGGCTGAGGTATTCGGACGACTTTATGCCCCAATAGCCGTCGTGGTCCCTGTCGAACGTCGTGTCGTAGTCGGGGTAGAGGTCCGGGTAGGGCGTGCCTCTGCTCTCCGTCGGGGAGAGCGTGTGGTTGTTGCCGACGAAATCGATGTCGTAGCCGGCGTTCAGGAGGTCAAACCAGAGGTCGTAGCGATAGCCTACGTAGTTGCGCCCGCCATTGGTGATCGAGTCGCCGGTGAGAAGGATCGTCGTCGCGGCGCGTGATGCGAACGGGCCGCAAAGAAACGCGACGAGAACGGCGAGGACGAGCGTGCGGCGGAGAAGCATCGGAAGGAAGCGGGGAGTTTCCTGCGGAGAGAGCCGCAGCATCTGGGGAGAAAGACAGAACGACCCGGCGAATCCTCGCCGGGTCGTTGACCACACCAGTGAGGTATCGCCTTAGCTGTGCCGGCGGCGCTTGAAGACGGTCACGACAGCCAGGCCGGCGGCCGCGAGAAGGAACGTCGCAGGCTCGGGAACGGCGACGATCGTCGTGATGTTCGACACCGGGTCGAATTCCACGGAAACCCCCTCGGGTGCGCCCGCGGTGTTGAACCATGATTCGTCGACGATCGAGGAATAGTCTCCCTCGATCTTGAGAATACCGCCCGAGAAATCGAAGGTTCCGCTGTTATGGGTAATTCCGCCGAGCGACGCGAGACCGCCGGTCATGGTCACGAGGCCCTCACCCGAACCACCAATGATTAGATAACCCTCGAGGCTGAAGACACCGGCGGAGATGGTCAGCTTTCCGCTGTCCTCGAATCCCACGTCCAGATTCGTCTCTCCGCTGATGGTGAGTGTGCCGCCATCGACGATGATTTCGTTCCCGGTGGTGCCGGCATTGTTGTATCCCACATAGAAGTGGGAGTAGTCGGCGAAGGTAACCTCCGCGGTGCCGCTCACCTGGATCTTGGAATTGCGGGAGATCATCACTCCGGCCTCATTCGTGCCGGTGCGGGTGAAGATCGCGGTGCCGCCGGTGGCATGGAACTTGTCGCCGACCAGCGGGCTCGCTCCACCCGAGCCTTTGCCGAACCACACGCTGCGAAGCCACCATTCCGGCGGAGGGTTGCCGGCCGTGGAGTTCACGATCAGGGTGCCTCCGGAGAGGGTGTAGGACGAGCCGGACTCGGCGCTTTCGTTGTTGGAAAGGAAGAATCCCCTGCTGTGGTTGGTGGTTACCGTGCCGCCGCTTTGAACGAAGTGCCCCACGCCGGTGTGGCCGACGAGGAAATACTCACCGGTATGGGTAAAAGAGCCCCCGGAGACGGTGAAGGTGGAATTGCCGTTGATGAAACGGCCCGAGTTGATCGCGAGCTGTCCGGTTCCCGAGATGGTCGTATTGGCGAAGCGCTCGAGGTTGCCAGACGCATGCACGGCGGGATTGAGGTCGCTGTTGTCGATGAGGACCTCATCAAGGCTTGTGGGAGGCGTGCCGGTGCTCCAGTTGCCGCCGCTCATGTAAACGTCGCTCTCTTCTCCGGTCCAGATTGCCTGGGCCTGGACAGCAAGCGGAGCCAGCGTGGCGGCTGCCAGGCAGATCGAGAAACGTGGGAGTCGCTTCAGTTGGTAGGGGATGGTGGGGCTTTTCATGGGTTCAAAATAACCTGACCCTACCAGGGTCCCATCCGGTCGGATTCAAGTCAACAGCGTTCAAAAGACGCAAATGGACCAGAAGCTTCAGTTCGCGAAGCAAGCCGTGAGCGGCATGCGGAACTATGGCAGCGTTCCGGCGAAGGAGTGACGGGGCGCGGCGTCAGCGCGCGTCGCGTTGCTTCGAGACGCGCTGGATGAACTCGACGATGGCGCGGGCGGCCGGGTCGCCGGGGTCGGCGAGGCGGTCGGCGATGCTGCCGTGGTCGCGGTCCTTGAACACCTGGAGCTCGATGGCGTTGTTGCCGGCGGCCTTTTGCACCGCGGCGAAATATTGATTCTCCTCGAGGCGCGCGGGCCAGTCGCGGTCGCCGAAGATGATGAGCATCGGCGGCGTGTCGCTGCGGGTGAAGTAGATGGGCGCCTTCTCGTCGGCGATGATCGTGTTTTCGTCGATGCCCTGTTCCTTGCGGACGGTGAAATGCGTCATCATCTGGCCGCTCACGGGGATGAGCCCTGCGATGGCGTGCTGGTCCAGGCCGTGCTTCTCGAGGTAGCGCGGGTCCATGCCGACCATCGAGGAGAGGTAGCCGCCCGCCGAGTGGCCGCCGAGGAAGACCTTGTTCGGGTCGCCGCCGTATTCGGCGATGTGGCTGTGCACCCAGGCGAAGGCCGCCGCGGTGTCCTCGATGTATGCGGGGAAATTGACGTGCGGACTCAGCCGGTAGCCGACGACGGCGACGGCGATGCCGGCGCTGGCGAAGCGTTTGGCCACCGCGACGACGGGAGCGTCGTTTTTCCAGCCGCCGGTGAGGGCGCCGCCGTGGAGCCAGATGAGCGTGGGGAAATTCCTGCGTCCGTCCGGAATGTAGAGATCGAGCAGGCAGCGCTCCTTCTCGTAGTCGGTGAGCCCGTCGGCGGGCTTGTAGGGGAGATTCTCGAGAACCTTGCCCGATGCGGCCTGGCAGAGCAGCAGCAGCGCAAGGACGAACGTCTGCAACAGGGAGGGAATACGGCGCACACCTCCATGTAGCGAAGCGAGGCGCGCCCCGCAAGGCCTGGCGGGCTTCAGTTCCGATCGATGACGACGCGGAAAGCGCGCGAGGTGCGGCCGAGGAGGTCGGTCGCGCGCACGAAGACGACGTTGCGCCCGGGCTGCAGCGAGAGCTTGAACTTCCACGACTGCGTGCCGCGCGTGAGCTTCGCCGGACGCCGGGTGGGCCCGCGCTGGACGAGAAGAATTCCCGCGGGGCTGACGGCACGGCCGCGGACGGTGATGCGCGGGCGGGTGGTTTTGAGCCGGCGCTCCGCGTTGATACGCACCCGGGAGGCCGGGAGCGCGGAGGGGAGGAGCGAGGTCATTCGCTGGAACAGGACCGTGGGGACATGCAAGGGGGTGGAGGCGTTGACGAAAATGACGACGGTCTGGCCGGAGACGAGATTGTGCATGACGAGGGCCTGGTAGCCGAAGAGGTCGCCGGTGTGGCCGAGCCAGCCGTTGATGCGGCCCAGCGCGAGCCCGTAGCGGTTGTAGAACGGGCCGGTGCCCTGCGCGGCATTGATCATTTGCAGGCGCGCGAGCTGGGATTCCTTGCTGACCAGGGAGCCGCGGGCGAGGGCGCGTCCCCACACGAGCAGGTCGTCCACGGTGGAAATCATCGCGCCCGCGCCGGACAGTGCGGAGGGGGAAAGCTCCGTGACGTCCTGGAGGCCGATGTCTTCATCGAGGACCGTGTAGCCGTGCGTAAAGGGCGGGGGCAGCGTGACGCCGGTCGGGTAGCTCGTGCGGGTGAGCCCGAGGGGGCGAATGAGGTGGCGTGTGATTTCGTCGCCGAGCGGGTTGCCGGTGACACGCTCGACGACCATGCCGAGGAGAATCGTGTTCGTGTTCGAGTAATACCACTCGCGGCCCGGCGGGAAGTAGGGCTTGTGACGGTTGGCGACCGCGACGAGCTGGCGGTCGGTCCATCGTTTGGTGCGGTGAAACGCGAAATCGAGCACGAAGTCGGTGTCCTCCGTGTAGTTGAAGATGCCGCTGGTCATGTCGGCCAGCTCGCGGAGGGTGGCGTTGCCGTTGTGGATGTTCGACACGTATTTCGAAATCGGATCGTCGAGGCTGAGCAGGCCGGCGTCGGCAAGCTGCAGGAGGCGCGTCACGGTGAACGACTTCGTGATGCTGCCGATGCGCTGGATGTTCGCGCGCGACATGGGTGCGCCGGTGGCGCGATCGGAAACGCCGTGCGCAATGAAGGTGACCGGCTCGCCCGGCGTGGAGATGGCGACCATGATTCCCGGCACCCGGCCCGACTGCACGTATTCCTTCGCCATGCGCGATATGGCATCGGCGGGAACGGCCTTCGCCGTGGAGGGCGGGAAAATGGCGAGCAGCGCGGAAAGCGCGGGAGCAACGAACAACAGCTTCATGCGCCGCATTGTGGCGGATTGCCGCCTTGTTGTCAGCCGGCGAGCGCGGTGTCCCAATCCTTCCAGACCGGGTCGAGCCCGAGGCGGGCGAGAGTTTCGGCGACCTCGGTCGCGGAACGCTCGTCGGAAATGGAGAACTGCTCCGTGGCGCGGGTCGCGGGCGCGTCGCAGGCGACCTGCCGGCCCTTCACGGTGAGGTGCAGTTTTTCCCGGCCCTGGCCGGTGTAGCCGCCGGGTTCGGTGTGACTGCCGGCGCTCATCATGGTGATTCCGATGCGGGCAAGCACGTCGCGCAGGGCGGCCGGCTCGCGCGTGCTGAGCACGATGCCGATCTGCGGGAAGGTGACGCGCAACGCACAGATGAGCTGGATCATTTCCCGGTCGGGCAGCGGATGGCGCGGCTCGAAGTCGCCCGCGGCGGGCTTGAGCCGGGGGAGGCTGACGGTGACCTGCGCCTTCCAGCAATGTTTCAGCACGTGGTCGAGGTGCGCGGCCAGGGCGACGGCCTCGTCGCGCCAGTCCCACAACCCGAAGAGCGCGCCCAGCCCGAGCCGGCGAAAGCCCGCCTCGTAGGCGCGCTCGGGGCAATCGAGCCGCCAGTCGAAGTCCTTCTTCGGGCCGAACCGGTGCATCTCCGCGTAGGTCGGGCGGTGATAGGTCTCCTGGTAAACGACGAGGCCCTCGGCCCCGGCGGCGACCAGCGGGAGGTAATCGGCGGTTTCCATGGGCGCGACCTCCAGCGAGACCGCGGGAACGATCTCGCGCACGCGGCGGATGCATTCCTCGAGGTAGCCGTTCGAGACAAACTTCGGGTGCTCGCCCGCGACGAGGAGGAGGTTGCGGAACCCCTCGGAGGCGAGATGCCGCGCTTCGACGAGCATTTGCTCGACGTCGAGCGTCACGCGCAGGATCGCATTCTCACGGGAAAAGCCGCAGTAGGAGCAGGAGTTGATGCACTCGTTCGAGAGGTAGATCGGCGCAAAGAGCCGCATCGTGCGGCCGAAAAATCGACGGGTGATCGCGGCGGATTCCGCGGCGAGCCGGTTGAGCTGCGCGTCCGTCATGGGCTCGAGCAATCGGCGGAAGCGATTGGCGAACGGAGAGTCGAGAGCGGTGTCGAGACAGGACGAAAACGGCATTGCCGGGAAATTTACGTGGATTTCCCGGCGCGTCGAATCCGATCTCCGCAACATGAGTGGCGGAGCAAAGGCGGAGGCTGCGTTGCTGGAACGGTCAGGTCCGGCCCTGGTCGCCCTTCGAGCGCTCGACACGCTCCTCCTCGGTGTCGGGCGGGATGAAGGCCCGGCGCTGCTCCTCGCTCATGTCGCGAGTCTCGGGGAGCGGGTCTTCCATCAGAGGCATGAGGCGGTTGGGATCCTGGGCCGTGACCTCGAAGGACGATTCCTTGCCGCCGGCGGGTTCTACGTAGCGACGTTTCATATCTGACGTTCGGAGCGGAGGGGGCGCCTGCTCGTGTGAGAGGCCTGGTTCTTCAGGTGCCAATTGACGCGGCCGTGGAAAAGCGCTGGAATCTTCCTAATCTTTCACCACATGAGCTCCGGAGTATTCATTACGCGAAAGCGCCTGCACGACGGTCTCTGCCAGCAGCTCACTGGAGCGGCCATGTATGCGAAGGTGCTGTCGGAGGAGCTGGCGTCCCGCGAAGACGTGAGCGCGGAGTGCGCGGAAAAGCTCGTCGAACTGGTAAACGCCGCGGTCGAGGAGGTCCATTCGATCATGAGCGAAGCGCGCGACGCCGAATAGAACGGCACACGCGGGGCCGTGGCGGGGCCCGATCTTCCGGCGTGGACTATCTCCTGATGATTCCCGCCATTCTGGTCGTCGGCATCGTGGTGCTGTGCTGCCTGCCCTTTGCCCGGAAGAAGCCGCCAAAGCTTCCCCGCGCCGAGAAGGACCAGACCGACGCGCCGCAGGAGGAATTTATCCAGGATCACGCTTCCTCGCGATCCGGCGACGCGGGGCCGTAGAATCTGCTTTCCCGGACCGGGCGGCCCGCTACGATGCGCCGCGCATGGAAACAACGCTTATTCTTTTGAAGCCCGATTGCGTGGCTGGACGCCGCGTCGGCGAAGTCATCAAACGATTCGAAGCGGAGGGATTTCAGATTCGCGGCTGCAAGATGTTCAAGGCCGACCTCGCCCTGCTGAAGGAGCACTACGCGCATCTCGTCGACAAGCCGTTCTTCCCGGAGCTCGAGGCATTCATGCAATCGACTCCGATTATCGCCGTGGCGCTGGCCGCCGACAATGCCGTGGAGCGCGTGCGCGCCATCATCGGGCCGACCGACTCGAAGAAGGCGGAGAAGGGCACCGTGCGCGGAGATTTCGGCGTGGATGTGATGGTGAACATCGTGCACGCCTCCGATTCGCTCGAAAACGCGGCGATCGAGCTCAAGCGCTTCTTCAAGCCGGAGGAACTCTTCGACTACGAGATGCGCTACGTGACCTCGCCGCAGGGCTGATAATTTCCGGAGGCATCCGGCCGGAGCATCGCCGACGTGCGATCATCCGGCATGGGAATACTCTCCTGGATCCTCTTCGGACTCATCGCGGGCGCCATCGCGAAGGCGATCATGCCTGGTCGCGATCCCGGTGGCTGCCTGCTCACGATCGTGCTCGGTATCGTGGGCGCGGTCGTGGGCGGATGGATCGGCGTTCAGCTCGGTCTCGGTGACGTCAACGGCTTCAACCTTGGCAGCTTCGGCCTCGCCATTTTGGGCGCGGTCATCCTGCTGCTGATCTACCGGCTCGTTGCGAAGCGCTAGTTGCCCTTGTTGCGGCGCTTGATGACGACCTTCACCCGCTTCGACTCGTTGCCGTTCTTGTCCACCGAGGCGACGTAGTAGCGATTCGTCGAGCCGGGCTTGAGGTTGCGGGCGACGAAGTTCCACCTTGTGGTGCCGTTGGCCAGGAAGAAATCATTGCTGTCATTCTTGTCGGTATAGACGACGACGGACTGGATGCCGGCCGACGCATTGGCGGAGCCGTTGACCTTGCGACGGTTTTTGCTGGTGGTGAGCCGCGTCTTGTAGGGATTCACCGTGGGACCGACGACGGGCGGCTGCTGCACAAAGCCGCCGATGACCTTGAGATTCGAGAAACGAACCGAGGGCTCCGCGCGATCCTGCTCGGCGAACGCGTAAAGGCGGAACGTGACGGAGTCGCCGACGTAGGACTTCGTCGGGAAGGTGTAGGTCTGCCGTTTGGGCCACTGGCTGTTGATGTTAATGACGGCGAGGTTGTTCGTGTAGCCGTCGAGACTCCAGCGCACAACGATGCCGCGCGGGGTGGATTCGCCGCCGCGCCCGGCGGTGAATTGAAGCTGGTCGAGCTGGATGGGTGTCGCGGGATTCACGCTGATCGTGAACTGGGCAAACTGTGCGTTGCTGATCGCGGAATTCACGCCCTCCGATTTCTTCTTGATGAGGATGTAGGCGTAGTTGCCTCCCGAGCCGACGGCGGCCTTGGAATTACTCGGAGCGTAGAATCCGCCCGCGGTGATGTTGCCGTTGACCGTGGAGGCGGGACCGAGGCTGCCCGTGGTGAAATCGTAACTGGCGAGGACTTCCGCCCGCGCGGCCGCGAGGCCGATCGACGCTGCCGCCAGGCACGAAAGAAATCGGAAGAACATGGTCGCAACCGATAATGGCCGGGCTTGTCAAGGTCAACGCTTTGATCGCCGGCGAAGAATTCGATATGCGACCGCCTGATTCGGGTTTAAACTTCTGCCGGAATGCAGAACACGGCGAATCTCTGGGATCTGATGTGCGCCGAGCTGGAGACTCGGAGGAAGCAGCAAACCGCTGCTGAACAGAGTCTTGCCGCCAAAAATTTCGAGAAGGCCGCCCGGGAGGCATTCCATCAACATCCCGCCCGGTTGCGTGACGCGATCGAGATTGCCGGGGACATTCATCAGTCCGCCGGAGCGATGGACGAGGCGCGGCGTTGCTTCGAGGAGGCGCTGGAGTTTGCCAACGACAAGGCGTCGCTGACGGAGCGAGCCCGGATCGCGACGAAGCTCGCGCTGCTGTGTGAGGAGCTCGGCGACAACGACGGCGCGCGGAAGTATTACACGATCACCATCGATGCCCACGACGAGGGCCACGACCGCTCGGAGCTGCCCACGCTCATGAACAATCTCGCCGGCCTGCACCGCGCGGCCGGCGACTTCAAGGCCGCAGAGCGCATGTATCGGCGGGCGTTGTCGGAGGCCGTGCAGGTCTATGGGCCCGACCATCCCGAGGTGGCGCTCATCGCAAACAACCTCGGCGTCGCCTACACGGACCACCGCGATTACGCGAAGGCGGAGGACGTGCATCTGCGCGCGCTGCAAATTCGCGAAAGTGCCTTCGGGAGCTCGCATCCGGATGTCGGGCAATCGATGGCGAACCTCGCCGTCGTCTATCACGCCCGCGGCCTGCATGCGAAGGCCGAGCGTTTCTACAAGGCGGCGCTCGAAATTCTTCGCGCCTACGCGGACCACGACGATCCGCAGATTCAACGCATCATCGCGAACTACGAGCGGCTGCCGCAGGTGCAGGCGCGGAAGCTCTCCCGCACGATGCGGCTCTCCGGCTAGGTCGCGTCGGGGAGGATTTCGTTCGTCAGGCGCTCGATCCCCTTTCGCGCAAATTCGCTGTTGGGATACTCCTGCTGCGCCTTGAGGAACCACGCGAGGCTCGAGCCGATCTGGCCGTTCTGTTCCAGCTCCTCGGCGCGGCGCAAGGCGCGCACGAAGTCGGCGGCCTTCGTCGTGAGATTCGCGCGAAGCTGGTTGAGCTTCGGGTCCATCGGGTAGGCCTGGAAGGCGGTCTCGGCGCTTTCCCACGCGCCGGCAAAGTCGCCGCGCTTCTCGATCTCCTGCGCGCGAATGATCGCGCTCTCGATCTTCGTCATATCCGCCAGCACCTGCCGGAGCTGGTCCTGCCGCTCGGGATCGAACGCCATCGCGGCGATGAAGCGCTCCTTGTCGTCGAAAATCTGGCGGTAGTTTTTCTGGCTGAGGAGCTGGTCGAAATCGACCTGCGCCTTGTTCTGCTCGTTGCCCTGCGAGAAGATCATCGTCGAAACCTCGCGGAGCTCCGGGTTTCGCGGCCAGATCGCGGTGGCGGCGGCGAGTTCGGCCTCGAGCGTGACGCGATCGCCGCCCACGGCCGCGTTGCGCGCCTTCGCGATGTGCATCGCGGCGATCGTCTTGGCGGTCTGGATCGCCGCCATCGGCTTCGAGTTGTCGAAGTCCTTCGCGGTTTTCTCGAGCTCGTTGACGAGATTCTCCGCGCGCTCGTAGTCCTTCACCTCGAGGGCGGACACGAGCTGGTTCGATTTCTGCGCGAAGGCGAGCGCGCGACGTTTCGTCTCGCGGGGCAGGGTGCGGATGCTCGGCATGTATTCGCCGATCAGGAAGGCCTCGGAGAGGCGCTTGGTGGCGCTCTCCAGCTCGTCGCGCTCGAGCAGGTATTCGAAGGCATCGACGCCTTCCGCGACGTCGCGAATCATTTCATTCGCCAGTGCATCGAGCGTGCTCACGGTGGGCGGCATGCCGGTCGAGTGCTCGAACAGGTCCTTCGAGGCCCCCTTTACCTGCAGCTCCTGGTTCCCGTCGTTGAAGACATGCCGGTAGAAGCGCGTCGCGATGAGCACGTGCTCGAACCGCCGCTGCAGGAAGAGCTGAATGATGAGCGACTGAAACTCGATCTTCGCCTGCAGCTCGCGCAGCTCCCGTTTGGCCTCGTTGGTCTTGATGAGTGTGTTGACCTCGATGAGGCGCTGGTCGATCGGGTTCGTCGTCGCGTCGAGCAGGGCCTGCTCGCGGCGCTGATCCGCCGAAAACGTGTTTCCATCCGCCGGACGGGCCCTCACGGAGAACCGGGCGGTCTCGAGGGCGATGCGCTTGTTGCGCTCGAGGCGGGCGCGCTCCTCCTCCAGGGCGCTCGTCGCCGCTTGAAGCCGGTTGCGGGCACGTTGCGCCTGCCAGGCGGCGAGCACCTGGTTCGCGATCGTGTCGCACAGGCCGGCGTCGCGGCGAAACTCGGAGGCTTTCGGCAGAAGGGCGAAGGCTTCGTCGAGGTTCTTCGGATTGACCTTCAGCGGGTTCAGGAGGTCGAGGATTCTGGCGAGGATCGCATTGTATTCGACATCCTGCTGGCCGCTTTCCTCGGGGGCGTTGAGATACTTTTCGAAGCGGGCCCGGAAAACCCGGTTGTTCGTGACGTTCCACGTCTTGCCGTCCCAGGTGATGGTTTCCGTGGACGGATCGAAGAACGGGACGTCCTTGCCGAGGAATTCCGACTCCTGATCGCCGCCATTGTTCGACGGAGGCGGCTGCGAGGAGGGCGGCGGCGTGGGCTCGGCCGGAGGCGGCGGTTCGACGACCTGCGCGGTCAGAGCGACCGGCGCCAGCAGCGCGACGGCGAAGAGGGAACGCTTCATGATTTCGTCAAATCCCGGGCTCTCAGGATCCCCTGATCCGTGACCTCGATGAGGAAGATGAATTTCTGCCCTTTCTGGATATTCACCTCGCTCAGCGAAGTCGGGATGAGCATCGGAATCACATCATCTTTCGCATCAACTCCCACGGAGATCAACCGGCCCTGGGTGGGGGAATAGCCAAGGACGTTCAGCACTTCTCCGCTGACCTTGTAGGTGTTGCCGCGAAGGCTGTTGGAATTTTCCAGGTAGGCGGCGACGTCCAGCGGCGCCACGGTGCGGTAGGCCTCGCCCGTTTGCAGCAGCAGGAACGCCCCGAGCGCAAAAACCAGAAGGAGGGCCAGGCCGCCGATGATCAGCCAGAGGGGGTGAAGCGAGGATCGGGAACGTCGTGCCACTGACCGGGTTTATGTCGCGACCGAAATGATATCAAACGGAATCATCTCAGTGGATCCGGCTCGCGCGGGCACCCGCCCAGGCAAGGAAGAGCCCGCTGACGATGTGGGCGAACAGCACCCAGATGCACAGCCCCGCCGGTGAGAGGGCGGTCTGCGCGACCATTTGCACGATGTCGTAGTAGCGATCGCCGCGCAGGCTTTGCAGCACGCCGGACCAGCTCCAGTAGGCGGAAATGAACGGCCGCACCAGCTGGCCGATGAACTCCGGCAATGCCAGCACGGCCCCGGAAAGCGGAAGCTGGAAACCGACGAGGTAGATCGAGACGAGCGACGCCTGTTCGGCGGTGGGCATCCAGCTGGAAATGCCGAGGCAGATCGACGTCATCGCGGCATTCACGAGCAGGAGGAAGAGCAGCTGCTGGAAAAGCTCGCCGGGAAAGCCGCAGACGAAGTGCACGAAGAGACCCATCCAGAGGGATTGCGCGACGACGAGGAGCGAGAGAAACGCCGCCTTGCTCGCGATGTAGCTCGAGGGGCGAAGGCCGCTGAGTTTCTCCTTCTCGAAAATGTGGCGCTCGGCGGCGATCTCGCGGCCGGAATTGTTGGCGCCCATCAGCGTCAGCAGAATCACCTGGAACATCACGATGCCCGAGACCAGGCTACCGACCTTGCTTGCCTGCCGCAGAAAATCGGTGGCCTCCGTGAGCTGCTGGAGGATGTTCTGGTTGAGCCCGACGCTCAGGTTCTGCACCTCGGGCAGGCCGTTCCACGCGAAGATCGCGACCAGCACGGGGAAGCCGAAGATCAACCCGAGCTGGAGAAGAATCTGGCCCTTGCTTCGCGAGAAGATGCGCACCCGCCTCGCGAACAGCGTCGCAAACTGGCTGATCGCGCCGGGGAGTTCCGCAACGGTGTCCGGCTTCGCAGATTTCTCCTCTTCCCCGGGCAGCGTGAACAACGGCTCGCCGGGCTGATCCCCGGGCATCCCGGTGAGATACGCCGCGCCGTATTCGCGCCATGTCGCCTCCCACTCCGCGGGCTCCCGTTCTTCGAGTTTCGCGTAGAGGTCCTCGAGATTCTCGATCCCGAAGTAATGCGCGAGATGTTCCGGCCGCCCGTGATACGCGAGCACGCCGCGATGCAGCACGATGATGGAATCGTAAAAACCCAGATGCCGCAGGCTGTGCGTGACCGAAAGAATCAGGCGGTCGTGCTGCGCGAGCTCGTGCAGCAGATGGACGATTTCATCCTCGGCCTGCGCGTCGAGGCCGCTCGTGACCTCGTCGCAGAGCAGAATCGCGGGTGCGCTGGCAATCTCCATGGCGAGCGCGAGGCGGCGTTTCTGTCCGCCCGAGAGCACGTTCACACGGCGCTCGGAAAATTCCGCGAGGCCCACTTCCTCCAGCGTGCTCATGGCGAGACGGCGGAGGGCTTCGCCTCGTGCGTTTTTGACCCGCAACCGGATGGCGGCCTCCACGCATTCGCGCGAGGTCAGCTCGTCGTAGGCGATGCTGAACTGCGGCACGTAGCCGATTTCCGCCGGCGCGAAGTCGTCCTGCGTGAGGTCGCGGCCCTGCCAGCGGATGGAGCCCTCCTCGCGTCCGTGCATGATGCCGGCAATCGTCTTGAGCAGCGTGCTTTTGCCGCAACCCGATGGACCGATGATGGCGGCGAAATGGCGGCGCGGAAGCCGGAGATCGACTCCGGAAAGAATTGCCTGCTCGGCATCACCGCGACCGACGTGGAGGGAAACCTTCTCGAGCTCGAGCACCGGCGCACGTTGCGAAATGATACCGGGACTGACAACGCAAAATCGCTACAGCCCGAGCGCCGCCTGCGGGTCCGGCTCGGGGGCGAAGGCGGCGAATTTCGCGTAAAGTTCGTTCAGCTTCGCGACGTAATACTCGACGTTTTCGTCGCGGGCGTCGGCGCGCCATTCGGACGCCATGCGGGCGTGGTTGTAGGCCGTGACCTTTTTCTTCGTGCCGGTGATGTAGTAGGTGATCGCGTCGCCGGCGCGATAGTCGCGGCCGCTGGCCAGCGCGAGTTCGAAGGCCGCGGAGCGGTTGCGCGACGATGCGGCGATCTTTCGCGCGTAGGACGCGGGGTTGTCCTGCAACGACTCCGTTTTCGCGAGCCGCTCGATCGGCCAGGCGCGGTTTCGAATCGCCTGCTCGAATTCCTCCCGCAGTCGCGGCACGGCCGCCGGTTCGTTTTGAAGAATGTGACGGATCATCCGCTCGAGGAACTCGCGGAGGTAGGGTTCCATGCCGCGGGATTTCAGCGCGGCGCCCTTCAGCACGAGGTTTCCATCCTTCGTGAGCAGCGCGTAGTTCTTCGCCTTGTAGCTGAACATCGCCGCGTATTGCTCGTCGAAGTCCACCTCGATCCCGCCGGGCAGAACCTCGCGAAGGCCCGTTTCCAGCACCTCGATCGAAGCGCCGGGCGGCGGCTGGAAATAAATGCCGTCGGTGTCGATTTCAATGACCTTCGAGCCGCTCTGCTGCAGCCAGTCCACCATCGTGCGAAGCAGCTCGCGGCCCTTGGCGGTGACGGCCGCCGCCGCGTCGAAGTCGGCAAAATGGCCCTGCGCGAATCCGAGGTAGCCGTAGAAGCTGTTGATGAGAATCTTGAATGTGTTCTGCAGCGCCGACGCGTGACGGCGCTCCATTTCGTTGGGCGCTTCGCGCATGCGGCGCTTGGCCTCGAGCCGGAACGTCCGGAGATTGCTCAACATGCCGCCGAAGACGCCGAGGTCATCCGTGGCCGGCAGCAACTCGAAGCGCAGCATCACGGACGGGTAGAGCGAGGCGACGTCGCAGTGCCACACGTTCTCCGCGACACCCGTGAAGAAGATGTCCGTGTAGCCGCCCTCGAACGGTCGCGCCTCCGGCACATCCGGCAGCGAATGGCCCTGGCGCAGGTATTCACGCAGGAACAGCGCGTCGATCTTGGTCGCGTTTCCGCGCACGATCACGTCCTGGTAGTTGTAGGGGAAGATCTGGGCCTGGATGAAATAACTCGCGCTCAGCGCCGCAGCGAGTGCGCGCGTTTCGCGAACATCCTGCAGCGCGTAGGTCACGAAGTCGGGGGAGCCGGCGCGATACGCCTTCTCGATGTCCCGGGCGGCGAGTCGCACGCGATCCGGCTCGGCGACGCCGAAGTGCCGCGCGACCTCCTTGAGGCTGAAACTTTCCAGCTCGCGCGTGCCGACGTCGTAGTATTGCGCCAGCACGAACGTATCGACGATGTGGCGGCCATACGCGCCGAAGCGCGTGTATTGAATCGCCTTCTCCGCGATCTGGAGTCGCGAGGAACGCGAGGTGAGCGGGCTGCCGTCGCGACCCCATGCGAGCTTCATCTTGTGGCGTTTCGCGCGGGCCGTGAGGTAGGGGAGGTCGAACTTGAAGAGGTTGTGTCCCTCGATGACATCCGGGTCGCGCTCCCCAACAAATTCCGCCGCGCGCTCCAGAGCCGCCCGCTCGCTGTCGGGATCGTCGCATTTCACGACGAGGATTTCCTCCCAGCCCGTGCTGTCGGACATGGCGATTGCCGCGATGGGGTCGCGTTCCGGATTCGAAAACTCGAAGCCCTCGGCGCAGCAGGTCTCGATGTCAATCTGCATGCGCCGCAGCGACTCGAATGTCATGCCCTTGAACAGCGTTTTTCCGGTGAGCGTGAGAAATTGCTGCACCGGGTCGTTCAGCGAAAAGGTCAGCGCCCCGCCGCCGCGCGACGCACTGCGGGCGCTCTGCAGCTCCTTCCAAGTCTCGAAGCGTTGCAGGCCGCGAAGCGGATGCGCGCCCTCGAGCAGCTCGTCGTCGAGGCCGGGTTGGGAGGTCCAGCGAAAGGGCTGGAAGGCGTGCTCCTCGACCCTCGTGCCGCCATCGGGCTCGCGAACAAAAAGCCGCGCGACATTCCTGCCGTCGAACTCGACCGCGACGATGTTTTCCTGCGGATCGGCGCCGAAGAGCGAGGGACTGGCATTCACCCGGCCAGCATGCAAGCTCCTCTCCGCGGCGGGAAGGCGGATTTCGTTCGTGCGCAAATCGCGTGGCGGCGTTACAGGTTTTGCCGTTCTCATGAAGACGCTGCTCGCATGGTTTCTCGGGCTTCCGCTGCTGGTCATGGCCGGTGCGCAGCCCGTGGCGCCGTATGGCGAGCCGGTTCGATTCCGCAAGGATCGCGTCGTCGAGTTCGTGGATTTTTCCGTGCGTTATCTCGGGGAGCGGCGTGTCGAGGACCCGATGTTCAAGCCGGGGTTCATCTTCCACGATTTCGAAATCAGGAGTCCGAAGAGCGTGCGGACGGTCTCGTGGAGCAGCGGAACCGGCGTGATCGACAGTGTGGAATTCACGGTCGATGGGTCCGTGTTCGATCTCGAGCTGCGCGGCAGCGTGGCGCGCAAGGGCCGGCTGCGCGATGACGAAATGGTCGTCTGGCCGCACGCGAAGTTCCTCGAGGCGCTTGCCGCCGCGAGGAAGCCGGAGCGCTAACGCCCGAAGTGGCGCCGGATGGCATCCACCAGACCGGGAATGTCATGCGACTCCGCCTCGATGTCCACGTCGAGACCGAGCTGCCGCATCGTTGCGGAGGTCACCGGTCCGATGCTCGCGGTGAGCAGGCGTTCCGGCAGCGGAAGCTGCAGGGCGGCGAAGTTTTCGGCCGTGGATGAGCTGGTGAACGTGATGACGTCGGCGCCTTCCTCTCGAAAACGCGCGATGCCGCCCGTCGGGTCGCCCGTTTCCGGCACGGTGCGATAGGCAACGGCCTCGTCCACGATTGCGCCGAGCCTGGTGAGCTGGGCGGCGAGCACCTCCCGGGCGTTTTCGGCGCGCGCGAGCAGGAACTTCAGATTTTCGACGGTGGTCGTTTCCTGGAATTTCTTCACGACCTCCTCGGCGACGGATTTGTCGGGCTGCAGGTCCACCTCGAATCGATAGCTCCGCACCTTCTCCGCCGTGGCGGGACCGATCGCCGCGATGCGCACGCCACCGAGCGAACGCGCGTCCTTGTAGATCGTGTAGAACGCCTCGAAAAATGCCTCGACGCCATTCGGGCTTGTAAAGACGAGCCAGTCGTAGGTGTGGGCGTCGCTGACGAGCTCGTGGAACTCCCGCTTGTTTTTGGGAGGCTCGATGCGAATCGTCGGCAGCTCGTAGGCGTCGGCGCCAAGCTCCCGAAGCTGCTCGACGAGCACGCCGGCCTGTTTGCGCGTGCGGGTGACCGCGATGGTTTTTCCAAACAGGGGGCGCTTTTCGAACCACGAGAGGGTGGACCGCAGGGTGGCGACCCCGCCGATCACGGCGATGGCCGGAGCGGTGAACGAGGCTTCCCGAACCCTGGCGGCGATGTCGCCGAGCGTGCCGGTGAGGGTTTCCTGACGACCCGTCGTCGCCCAGCGGATCAGCGCGACCGGCGTGGCGGAATCGAGGCCGTTTTTCTGCAGCGAATCCGCGATCTCCTCGATGCGCTCCACCCCCATCAGCATGACCTTCGTGCCGGGAGTGCGGGCGATTGCCTCAAAGTCGATCGTGCTCCCGGGCTTGGTGGGATCTTCGTGTCCCGTGAAAATGGTCAGCGCGGCATTGTGCTCGCGATGTGTGACCGGGATGCCCGCGTAGGCCGGCCCGGCGATGGCGGAGGAAACTCCGGGCACGATCTCGAATGGCACGCCGGCCCTGGCAAGTGCCTCCGCCTCCTCGCCGCCGCGTCCGAAGACAAAGGGATCCCCGCCCTTCAGGCGCACGACCGTTTTCCCGGCGGAGGTCTTCTCGACAAGCAGGGCGTTGATTTCGTCCTGGCCAAGCGTGTGACTGCCGGCCTTTTTCCCCGCGTAGATGCGCTCGGCGCTCTCCGGCGCGTGGCGCAAAAGCTCCGGGTTGCTGAGGTAGTCGTAAACGACGACGTCGGCGCGCTCGAGGCACGCCTTGCCGCGCAGTGTCAGGAGACCAGGGTCGCCGGGACCCGCGCCGACGAGATAACAAATGCCATGACTCATGGGGCGTGAGCCTAAGCGGAGCCGGGCTGTCGGGCCACCGAAACATGTTGGATCGGGCTGGCGAAGCGCCAAAGTGCTGCTACGCTGTCTTCCGCATGGGCGATTCCTTACAGTTTAGTCCCGGAGCGCAAATGATTGCCGGCCTTTTGCTGGTTCTTTTCGGACGGCGGCTGTTCTGGATCTTCGTCGGGGCCGTGGGATTTTTTGCAGGGCTGCGATATGGCGGGATCGTGTTTTCCGACCTCGGGGAGGGGACGCTGATTCTGCTTTCGCTGGCGCTTGGCGTTGTGGGCGCGTTGCTTGCCATCGTGCTTCAGCGCGTGGCGGTGATGCTGGCCGGCGGTGTGGCTGGTGGAATCCTGGCGGTGCGCCTTGCTCCGTTGATCGGGCTGCACACGGAGGCGGGACAATGGATGGCGTTCGTAGTGGGGGCGGCGCTGGTCGCGGTGGTGCTGTCGGTCATTTTCGATCCGGCGTTGATCGTGCTGTCGGCGCTGATGGGCGCCTACATGATGGCGGAGGCGATGAACGTCGCGCCGTCCGTCGAGTTTGTGGCGCTGGTGATTCTTTTTGGCGTCGGGCTCTTCGTCCAGACGAAGACCGGGCCGGCGCTCGACCGATTGCGACGCAGGTAGCGGGTCAGGCCTGCAGGATGTCCAGCACGGACCGGACGGCGGAGCGCCAGTCCGCAATGTCCGTGGAAACGTCGGCAATCACAGGCTCGCTTCCGGAAGTCCGGAACCACGCCGCCTCGAGGCGGATGCGCTGATCCGAAAGCGTTGCGCGCGTGCCAAGGGGCAGATGGCAGCCGCCGCCGAGACCGGAAAGCACGGCCCGCTCGGCGCCGACGCAGATCGCCGTCGGCTCGTCATTCAACGGCTGGAGAATCTCGCGTGTTTCGGTGTCGTCGATCCGGCACTCGACCGTGATCGCACCCTGACCCGGGGCCGGAAGCATGAAGGGCAATCGCGACAGGTGGAGCTGCCCGAGGTCCAGCTCGCAGCCGGCGGCTTCGAGACGCCGGATGCCGGCATCGGCCAGCACAAGCGCCGAGAGGTCGGACGACGTGGCGAGCTTGCGAATCCGCGTCGGGACATTTCCACGAATTTCGACGACTTCCAGATCGGGCCGTTGCCACTGGAGGAACAGCTTCCGCCGCAGGCTGCTCGTGGCCACCCACGCGCCAGCCGGCAGGGCATCGAGGCCGCCGGTGACTTTCGAGAGAAGGAGATCGTCGGGACATTCCCGCGGGAGAAAGGCGCTCAACACAAGCCCGTCCGGCTGCACGGTCGGCATGTCCTTGAGGCTGTGGACGGCGGCGTCGATCTCTCCACGAAGCAGGGCGTCTTCGAGTTCCCTGGTGAACAATCCCTTGTCGAGCGTGCCCGGGGCACTGAGCGGCACGTCGAGGCGGACGTCTCCGGTTGTGCGAATGATCCTTTCCTCCGGCTGGAGGTCGGGATGGGCGGCGCGCAAGAGCTTCGCGACGGTGCGGGTTTGCGCGAGTGCGAGATCGCTGCCGCGGGTGCCGAGAAGAAACGTCTTCACGCGTGCAGCTCCGGGTGGCGGCGAAGCCACGACATGAAGTCGGTGACCTGCCGGTCGATGATGCGCTCGCAATGCTCGATCTCGCGTTGCCGCACGGCAATCGAGCGACTCGCGATATCCTGCAGCGAATCGATGTCGTAGAGAAACACCCCGTCGATGTCGTTCACCTCGGGATCGGCGTCGCGCGGCACGGCAAGGTCGATAATGAAGAGGGGCCGGCCGGAACGCAGCCGCATCATTGGTTCGAGTCTCTCACGGGTGATGATCGGGCGCGGTGCGGCTGTCGAGCTGATCAGGATGTCGACGTCGGGAAATTCCCTCTGCCAGTGGTCGAAATGAATCGCCATGCCGCCGATCTCGCCGGCAAGAGCCGCCGCGCGATCGAAGGTGCGATTCGAGACGATCACGGTTTTCACTCCTCGCGAGACGAGGCTTCGCGCCGTGCGCTCGCTGGTTTCGCCGGCGCCGAGCACCATCACGCGATGGTTGGCGAGGTCTCCAAAAATCCTGCCGGCCAGCTCGACCGCGACGGCGCCGACCGACGTGGCGCCGCGCGTGATCTGGGTCTCCGTGCGCACCGACTTCGCGACGCGAAAGGCCTGCTGGAACAGCCTGTTCAACGTGCGGGAGGTGGCGCCGGCCTGCGCGGCGGCTGCGTAGGCCTGCTTGAGCTGGCCGAGGATCTCCGTTTCCCCGAGGACCATCGAGTCGAGGCCGCTCGCGACGCGAAACAAATGCCGGATGCTCTGCGGGGTGTCGTGATGATAGAGCGGGGCGTCGAGGCCGGCGCGGGTGCGCAGGAAGTTCTGCAAGCCCTCGAGCGTTTGAATCGGGCGGATGCTCGCGGCGTAGAATTCCACGCGATTGCACGTGGACACGATCACCGCTTCGCTGAGCCCCTCGATCGCGCGCAGGGCGCCGAGCGTGTCGGAGAGCTTGTGATTGGGCACCGCGAGTCGCTCGCGGATCTCGACCGGAGCGATGGTGTGGTTGATCCCGACGCAGAGCACGTTCATGGCGCTTGGGGCATCGAGAGATGCCGGATGCCGGGCAGGGTGATGAGCGCGAGGAGGAGAATGGCGATCGGGCCCACAGCGATGCGACGGGCGGGCGGAAAATAGAGACAGACCGACTCGGCCGCGAATCCGCCCGCCATCGTGGCGAGATTGAAGCGCGCGGGACGAAACGTGCCCCGCCCGAGGGCAAACAGCATGTGCCCGAAGCTCAGCAGAAAACAAATCGCCGCAGCGAACAGCCAATAACGCTCCATTTTTCAGATCCACCGGGCAATCTCGTCGCGACGACCGGGATGTCTCATGGTAGTCGATAGTCCGGCCCACTCAAACGATGAATACGTCATCCCCCAGCGCCGACATGGAAGGCCGGCCCCTGATGCGCCAGAACTGGCGTCGGCTGCTGTTTCTGCATTGGGCGATGGAACCGGGCATCGTGCAGGCGTCCCTGCCGTCCGGCTTGTGGGTGGAAACGTGGGATGGCGCGGCGTGGCTCGCGATCGTGCCGTTCGCGATGGAGCGGGTGCGGCCAGTCGCGATGCCGGGACTGCCCGGCGTCTCGAACTTTCTCGAGCTGAACGTGCGCACGTATGTGCGCGATGAGTCGGGCATGAGCGGCGTGTGGTTTTTCTCGCTCGACTGCTCGCAGCCTCTGGCGGTGTGGGGCGCGCGGACGCTGTTTCGGCTGCCATACTTTCGGGCGCGAATGTCGGAGGAGGTTGGACTTTCCCGCACGGAATACACCTGCCGCCGGAGCGGAACAAACGTTGCCGCGAACTACCGCTACCGAGCCGTGGGGCCGGCGGGCCGCGCCGAGCCGGGGTCGCTGGAGGAATTTCTCATCGAGCGATACCGGTTGTTCACGGCGTTTCCGAAGCGGTTGCGCACGGCCCGCGTGGCGCACGAACCGTATCAGATTCAGCCCGTGGAGGTGTTGCAATGGAGCATGGCGCCGCTCGTCTGGAATGGCATCCACCTCGAAATGCGTCCGCCGGATCATGCGGTTTACTCGCCGGGAGTCGATGTGCGGGTGTTTGGAGTCAAGTAACAGACGTTGTGCGGAATGCTGAAGTTCGCTGTGCAATTTGGGATTCGATCGGATTTCCCGTTTTGATTTTCCCCCGCGTTGTGGTGAACTCCCGTCGCGATGAACGTGCCAACGCTTCTTTCCCGCCTGGGCTTCCTTGCTCTCGTCAGCCTTCTCTCCATCGTGCCGGCCACGGCGCAGGATCCCGCCGGGGAGGCTTTCGATGAAAAGGCGGCACTCGCCGAGAAACTGCTCACGCTCTTCGACATGGACAAGAACATGGAGGCGGCGTTCGCGCAGGTGACGCTGATGGAGGAGAAGATGATGGATCAGGACGGCCTGTCGGACGACGAGAAGGCGAAACGCCGGGCCGTGATGGATGCCTCGCTTGCCGAGACGCGAAAGATCATGAGCTGGGACGCGATCAAGGGCGACTTCGTGAAGATCTACGCGGACGTTTTCTCGGCCGAGGAACTGCAGGGCATGATCGACTTTTTCAAAGGTCCGGTCGGGCAGAAGTTCATCGGCAAGCAGCCGCAGGTGCAGGCTGCGGTGATGCAGCGCATGCAGAGCCTGATGCTCGAGATGCAGCCGAAGATCCGGGCCGCGATCGAAAAGGCGAGGGCCGCCTCGGCGGGCGAAACGGCGGAATAACCGCCGTTTATTTCTTCGACCCGACGCCCGACGCGCGCTTGGCGAGATTTCGCCGCGGCTTTTTCGAGAGATCGGTGCGGTGCTCGATTTTTTCGACCTTGCCGACCTTGAGGTATTGCCGGCGGATCGCCTCGAGCATTTCGTCGCGCCGCTCGTAGAGCCGCTTGGGCTTGCGAGGCTTCGTCCGTGTGAGGGCGTAGGCCGTGATGAGCGGCAGGCTGATCGTGGAGTCGAGATAGCAGACCACGCAATCGGGCAGACGATCGGGATCGACCTTGCCCCAGCTCACGGCTTCGCCGGGAGTGGCGCCGGAGAGGCCGCCGGTGTCGGGGCGGGCGTCGGTGCACTGCAGGAAATAGTCGTGGCCGCGCTCCTCGATGCCCATCACTTCCTGAATCTGCGGCTCGGTCTGGAGCATGAAATTCTTCGGCGATCCACCGCCGAGGATGAACACGCTCGAGGTGCCTCCGCTGCTCTTGGCGTCGTAAACGATCGCGGCGGTCTGGTTCACATCGCGATTCACGTCGAATGCCAGCTTCGAATCGCGCAGACTCATCGCCGCGACGTTCATGCCGATCGAGCTGTCGCCGGGTGAGCTGGTGAAAATGGGCACGCGGTATTTGTAGGCGGCCGCGAGCAGGCTGTGCTCGGGGATCTTCAACGCGCGCTCGCGCTCGTAAACGTATTTGCCGAGCAGGTGATGGAACTCGTCGGTGCCCATCGTCCTTTGAAACTCCGGTCCTTGAATGACCTGCCGCACGAACGCATCGGTATCGAGCAGCACGTCGTAGTCGAAAAGGACGTCGTAAATGCGGATGACCCCCTCGTGACGCAGCTGCACGTCGTCCACAAAGGGCGACCCGGCGTAGAGTTCCATGCCGAGGCCGTAGTGGAGGTCGTGGTAGAGATTCGCGCCCGTGGAAATGATCCAGTCGACGAAGCCCGCCTTCAGCAGCGGCACGAGGCAGGATTTTCCAAGCCCGGCCGGGGTGAGCGCGCCGGTGAGCGACATGCCGACCGTGCCGTTGTCCGCGAGCATTTTCTCGCTGAAGAGCCGGCAGGCCTCGGCGAGACGGCCGCCATTGTAGGCCTTGAACGCGCCGTCGATGAGGTCGGCCGCGGAAATGTTCCTGCGCGCCGGAGCCGGAAGCAGGCGCGGAAATTGATCACGAAGCTTCTTCGCCATGACTCGAAAACTCGCTGTGTCCGGCCGACTAGTCCGTCGAGAACGGGCTGTAGAGCGACTCCTCGTAGGCGGAGTCATACCAGTCGTCGATGATCGGCTCGTTGTAGGCGAACGGCTGTTCGTCCTGGTAGAGCGAGTCGTTGTAATACTGGTCTTTCTGCACCTTGCTGGTGCGCTCCGCCGCGGCCGGCGGGTTGTAGCCGTAGAAGCCCTGCGTCTCGGTGAGGTAGTTCAGGAGCTGCTTGGAGGCGCCCATCTGGCGGAGCGCCTTCAGCTGCGAGTAGCTGAGATTGTAAACCTTTTCCGTGCTCTGGAGATAGCTGATGATGATCTGCGTCGGCACGCGCTTCTGCACGAGATTCGCGATGTCGGTGTAGGAAAGCGGGCGGCCGTTGTAGACCTTCTGGTAGGTCGTGGGGTTCACTTCTCGCGCGGCGAGGGCGGCGGTGATTTGCGGATCGACCTCGGGGCCACTGGCGCAGCCGGCCAGCAGAAGTGCGGGAACGGTGAGGGTCGCCAGGAATCGGGAGAAGCGAAGCATGGTTCCTAAATAGGGCAACGCCCGCGTGCCGGCAAACACTTTGATTTCGATGTAAAAGAACGTTGCGCCTCTCCATCGGCAAAATACCTTCGCAGCCATGAAGATCGCTTCCCTCGGAGCCGGGCGAATGGCCGGCGCACTCGTGCGCGGACTCGTGAAATCGGGCGTGTGCGAGGCGTCGCAGATTGTCGTTGCCGATCCGGTCGCCGCGGCTTGTGAGGCGCTGGCGGGCGGGATTGGTGTGGGAACCGCCACGAATGAAGACGCGGTGAAGGACGCCGACGTCGTGCTTGTTTGCGTAAAACCGGGGGACGTTCCCGCCGCGCTGAAGAGCTGCAATCTCGATGGCAGGCTGGTGATCTCGATCGCGGCGGGTATTTCGATCGCCACGCTCGCGGGCCTGGCGCCGGGGGCGCGAATCGTTCGCGCGATGCCGAACACGCCCGCCCAGGTGGGCGCCGGCGCGACGGCTTATGCGGGAGGGCCCTCGGCCACGGCGGATGACTTGAAGCTGGCCGGCCGGATTCTCGGCGCGGTGGGTCTCGCGGTGGAGGTGCCCGAGAAACTGCTCGACGCGGTGACCGGGCTGAGCGGCAGCGGACCTGCGTATGTCTTTTTGATCATCGAGGCGCTTTCCGATGGCGGAGTGGCGGCCGGGTTGCCGCGCGCGCTGGCGACGCAGCTCGCGACGCAGACCGTGCTCGGTGCCGCGCAGCTCGCGAGCCAGTCTTCCGAACATCCGGCCGTGCTTCGCGAGGCGGTGACGAGCCCGGGCGGAACGACCGCGGCGGGGCTCGGGGTGCTCGAGGCGGCGGCGGTGCGGGCGGCGATCAGCGACGCGGTCAAGGCGGCGGCGGCCCGTTCCCGCGAGTTTGGTGCATGAGGCGCGCGGCTTTGTTGTTGATCGGTCTGTGCGCGGCATGGACCGCGCTGGCCCAGGGGACGTCGTCCGACTCGGCGACCTTCGTGCCGGAGGTGGCCCGTGAGGCTGCGGCCGAGGGAAATCGCGCATTTCTCGAGGGGGACTACGAAACCGCGAGAAAGGCGTATCGCCGCGTGCTCGATCTGGCGCCGGGGAATCTCGTCGGCCTCGTGAATCTGGGCGCGGTCGAATTTCGCGCCGGCAATCACGAGGAGGCCGAGAAGCTGCTGCTGGAGGCCGTCAACAAGAAGCTCGACAACGCCCCCGCTTGGCTGACGCTCGGCATTCTTTACTACGAGAACCGGCGTCTCGACGAAGCGCATGCCGCGCTCGCGCAGGCCGTGCTTTACGACAAGGCAAACCCCCGCGCGCACAATTACCTCGGCGCGGTCTTCGGCGCGAAGGACTGGCTCGACGGCGCCGCAGCCGAACTTCGCCGCGCCGTGCAGATCGATCCCGCCTATCGCGATGCGCACTACAACCTCGCGGTGATTTATTTGCAACAGAGGCCGCCCGCGGTTGAACTCGCCCGAAGGCACTACTATCGTTCGATCGAACTCGGCGGACAGCCGGATCCCGAAATCGAAAAAAAACTGAACACGCCGAAGCCCTGACCCATGCGACCGTTGCGAACCGTGCCGCTGATTGCTCTCGCGATCGCCGTCAGCCTCTCGACACTGCTCGCCGCGCCGCCGGAGATTTTCGGGAAGTCGGCGATTCTTTTCGACGCGAACACGGGCGAGGTCCTTTACAAGAAAAACGACACGCTGAAGACGCCGATTGCGTCCACGCAGAAGCTGCTGACGGCGTTGATCGTTGCGCGCTCCGGCAACCTTCAGGCCCAGCTCACGATTCCGAAGGTCGCCACGCTCGAGGAGCCCACGAAGCTCTACCTGAAGGAGGGCGACAAATACAGCCGCCTCGACATGATCAACGCCCTGCTTGTGAAGAGCGCGAACGACGCTGCGGTCGCGCTGGCCGTGGATAATGCGGGCAGCGTCGAGGCGTTTGCGAAGAAGATGAATGCCGAGGCACGCCGGCTCGGCGCGAAGAACTCGAATTTCACGAACCCCAACGGGTTGCCCGACGAGCGGCAGTATTCGAACGCGCGCGACCTCGCCTGCATCGCGCGCGCGGTGTATCGCAACCCCATTCTGCGCGACATCATCAACCGCCGCACCTACACCTTCGAATACGCGAGCGGCAAGGTCGCGACGCTCACCAATACGAATCGTGTGCTCCGCACCTATTCGTTCTGCAACGGCATGAAGACCGGTTACACGATTCTCTCCGGCCACTGTCTTGTCGCGAGCGGATCCCATGGCGGGCGCGACGTGATTGCCGTCGTGCTGAAAAGCAACAAGGCGCATGTGTGGGACGACGCTGCGAAGCTGCTCGAATACGGGCTCGGCATCAACCGGCAGGAATTTGCACGCAACGAGGAGTGATCAAAAATCTTCCTCTTCCCTTTGATCGTCCGCTTGATCCCTTTGCGAGTTGTCGAGCCGCCGAGGAGACCCGAATGACGATGACGATCCAAGGGGAACGCGGGATGAGAGGTTGAGCAAATGTCCCGTTCCTACACGCTTCACGCGCATCCCGCGCCGTCCCGGATCGATTACGCCGCGGAGTTGAACCCCCAGCAGCTGGCGGCGGTGAAGAGTCCGCCCGGCGCGTCGCTGGTCATTGCCGGCGCGGGCAGCGGCAAGACGCGCACGCTCACCTTCCGGGTCGCATGGCTGCTCGAGCAGGGCGTTCCACCGTCGTCGATTCTTCTGCTCACCTTCACGAACAAGGCCGCGCGGGAAATGCTCGAGCGGGTCGCCGCGGTCGTGCCCGGCGGCGCTGAGGAAATCTGGGGCGGCACCTTCCACTCGATTGGAAATCGCATTCTGCGGCGTCATGCGGAGGCGGTGGGATTCCGCCCGGGATTCTCGATCATGGATCGCGAGGATCAGGAGGACATGATCGAGGCCGTCGTCGCGCACGAGGGCATGCGGACGTCCGATAAGCGGTTTCCCAAGGGCAACGTGCTCGCGGAAATCTTCGGACTCTCGATCAATTGCGGCGAAACGATTCCCGCGATTCTCAGCCGGCGCTATCCGTATTTTCTGCATCTCCAGGAGCAGATTCAGCGCATCGCCATCGCCTACGAGGCGCGCAAGAAGGACGCGAACTCGATGGACTTCGACGACCTGCTGTCGAAGACACTGGAGTTGTTCGAGACGAACCGGGAGATCGCGGAGCGGTATCAGCGCCAGTTTCAGCACATCCTCGTCGACGAATACCAGGACACGAACCGCCTGCAGGCTGAACTGGTTGACCGCATCGCGCAGAAGCACGGCAACATCATGGTCGTCGGGGACGACGCGCAATCGATCTACTCGTGGCGCGGGGCGGATTTCGAAAACATCCTTCGCTTTCCCGAGAAGCATCCCGGCGCGGTTGTTCATAAAATCGAAACGAACTACCGCAGCATGCCCGAGGTGCTCGAACTGGCGAACGCGGCGATCCTCGGCAACGAACGCCAGTTCCGGAAGGAGCTTCGCGCGGTGCGACCCTCGGCGGGAATCAAGCCGGCGATGGTGCCGCTCTCGACGAACAATGCGCAGGCCGCATTCGTCGCGCAGCGCATTCTCGAGCTGAGCGAGGAGGGCGTCGATCTTCGCGAGATCGCGGTGCTGTATCGCGCGCACTTCCACTCGCTGGAGGTGCAGCTCGAGCTGACGCGCCGGGGCATTCCCTTCGCGATCACGAGCGGGTTGCGGTTCTTCGAACAGGCGCATGTGAAGGACGTCGCGGCATTCATGAAATTCGCGGTGAACCCGCGCGACGAGGTCGCGTTCAAGCGAATGGTGAAACTGCTGCCCGGGATTGGCGCGAAGTCGGCGGAGAGTTTGTGGACGCGCACGCTGGCGCTGGTGAGCTCCGGCGGACGCCTTTCCGACCTGCACCGCGAGAAGGTGCCTGCGAAGTCCGTGAAATCGTGGCAGCAGCTCGTTCACACGCTTGAGGAGTTGTGCCCCGGTGACAAGCCGGTGCCGCCTTCGGCAATGATCGATAGTGTGCTCTTCGCGGTTTACGACGATTACATGCGCTCGAAATTCGCGAATTACGAGGCGCGCCGCGAGGATCTCAACACGCTGCAGAATTACGCGAAGCAGTTCGAGACCGCGGAGGAATTTCTCGCCCAGCTCGCGCTGCTTGGCGCGGTGGAGACCGGTGATGCGCTCGGCACGCAGCGGGACGACGACGAGAAGGTCACCCTCTCGAGCGTGCATCAGGCGAAGGGACTCGAATGGCGCGTCGTCTTCGTGATCTGGCTCGCCGACGGCATGTTTCCAAGTTCGCGCGCCATTGATGAAGACGAGGCGTGCGAGGAGGAGCGCCGGTTGTTCTACGTCGCCGTCACGCGCTGCAAGGACGAGCTTTACCTCACGTATCCGGAGTTGCGCCTGAATGCCGGCTACGGCGAGGCGTTTCAGCGGCCGTCGCGATTTCTCAACGAGCTGCCCGAGGGCCTTTACGAGGAATGGGAGGTCCAGGCGGCGCCGTCCACGTTTTACCAGCCTCCCGCGGTCGAGGAGGAGAATGAGCCGTGGTAATTGACCGTGGTGATTGAATTCCGGGCGTTGTTCCCGGAGAATCCCGGACATCCATGACGACCGAAACCCAGCAGCCGTCCGCCGCGTCGTATCGCGGCTGGGTGATCGCCCTCACTCTTCTCATCAACGGCCTCGTCGCCGTGGCGTTTTTCGTCAAGGGCTACGATGGCCCGGTCGGCTTCGATGTTCGCATTCTCCCGCTGATCAACGCCGTGCTGAACAGCTTCACCACGGTTTTCCTTGTCGCCGCGCTGATCGCGATCCTGCGCAAGCAGGTGGGGTTGCATAAATTTTTCATCTTTTGCGCGTTCGGCACGACCGCTCTGTTTTTGCTGACGTATCTCACCTATCACTTCCTGTCGGAATCGACGCGCTACGGTGGCGAAGGGCCGTTGAAGGCAATCTACTATTTCATCCTGATCACGCACATCGTGCTGGCGGCGGTGATCGTGCCGCTCGCGCTCGTCACCGTCTTTCGCGCGCTTACGAATCGCATCGAAAAGCACCGCGCCATTGCGCGCTGGACGATGCCGCTGTGGCTCTACGTGAGCATCACGGGCGTCCTCGTGTATCTGATGATCTCGCCTTATTATTGAGCGCCTGCGGATTTCGCTCGCCGGCGTGTTGTTTTGCGCCTAGCTGTTTTCCAACGATTCATGAAAAAGCTGTTGTTGGGCGCAGTTGCGTGTTTTGCGTGGGTTCCGCTGGCGCTGGCGGATGCGGAGTTCATTTGGGGTGTCACCGGAGCGCAGGGTGCGGCTTCGTCGCTTTATGCGATCAATCCGGACACCGGGGAGTTGCTTGGCAGAGTCGGTTCGACCGACACGGTGAATCTCACCGGCATCGAGGTGAAGAACGGCGTCCTCTACGCGGTGCAGGGGCAGTTGAGTCCGGCGGGAGCCAGCAACAAGCACCTCTACCGCATCGACAAAAAGACCGGCAAAGCCGCGGAAATCGCCACGCTGGCATCGAAATATGCGATTTCGGACCTCGCGCTGCGGCCGACCGACGGCGTGATGTATGGCTTTGGCGTCAGCACGCTGACGAAGAAACTGCTGACGATCGATCTCACGACGGGCGCGATCACGGAGATCGGCGCGAAGAACGACATCCCGAATGTGAGCCTCACCTTCGGTCTGGACGGCACGCTTTACCTCGTGCGGACGAATGGCCTCTTTACGATGAATCCGGCGACCGGCGCCGTCATCACCGGTCCGTTCGCCCTGAGTGGAGCGAACACCCAGATCGACAACTTCATGGCGACACGTTCCAACGGCACGATCTACTGCGGCCTTCGAACGAACGGTGGCACGGAACTCTACACGCTGAACCCGGCGACGCAGGTGCTCACGCGGGTGGGCACGGTGGCGGGCGTGGCATTGAGCGGCATCGCGTTTGATCGCACTCCCCGACCGGTCCTCAAGCTGAAGGGCAAGAAGACGATCACGACCACCAAAACCACAGTGAAGCTCAAAGGCACCGCGACCTCGCTCGTGCCGCTGCGGATCTCCACGAAGGGTGCGTCCACTGTTGCGAAAAGCGGAAAGTGGACGCTGAAGGTGAAGGCCAGGAAGCCCCGGAATGTCTTTCGCCTGACCTGCGATGACGGGCTGGGACAGCGCGCGTCTGCAAAGGCGATCGTGCTTCGAAAGTAGCTCACGCCGTTGCGATAGAAGTCGCGCCTGCGGACCGGTGTTGCTAACCTGCGGGGCATGAAGACGCTTCTCCCCCTCGCGGCCGTCGTCACCCTCGTTGGAAATGCGCTTGCCCAGGATTGGGCGAAGGAACGCCTGGAGAACTCTCCCAGACACGGTGAGTTCGTGAACGTCGCCTCCGGCGATCGCGAGATTCCGTGCTTCATCGTTTATCCCGAACGCAGTGAGAAGGCGCCCGCGGTCGTGGTCATTCACGAGATCTTCGGTCTCACCGACTGGGTGCGCGGGGTGTGTGATCAGCTCGCGGAGCAGGGGTATCTCGCGATTGCGCCCGATTATCTCGGTGGCAAGACCTTCGAGAGCGTGGACGACGCACGCCGGGAGGTGTCCGCCCTTTCGGCCGGGCAGGTAATGGCCGACACCGCGGCGGCCGCGGCGTATGTGAAAGCGCTGCCGGCGGCGAGCGGGGTTTACTCGGTCGCGGGCTTTTGCTGGGGCGGCACGAAGGCGTTCGAGTATGCGGCGAAGGATCCGAATCTCGCGGCATCCTTTGTTTTCTACGGAACGGGCCCCGACACGGCCTCCGGCGTGGAGCCGATCAGGTGTCCGGTTTACGGGTTCTATGCGGAGAATGACGCCCGCGTGAACGCCACGATCCCCAAGACCCAGGAACTCATGGACGCCGCGGGGAAGACATTCGTTCCCGTGACCTATGCGGGCGCGGGCCATGGATTCATGCGGGCCGGAGAGGCCCCGGATGCCAGCGAGGCAAATCGCGTAGCGCGTCAGGAGGGCTGGGACCGCTGGCTGGATCTGCTTTCGCAGCTCTGACCGCTACGCGAAGAACTGCTTCCACACCATCAACGCCGACACGCCCAGCCCGATCGCGCCGGCGATTGCGCGGACGGCGTCCTGCGAGATGCGCTGCGAGTAATGGGCGGCGAGGAAGTAGCCGAGCGTCGCGGCGACCGTCATCACGATCGCCTGAGGCCAGATCACAAGGCCGGCGAAGATGAAATAGGTTGAGGCGACGAGGTTGATGAGCGCACTGAGGACGCTCTTCACCGTGTTGCTTTCGTGGATGTTTTGCATTCCGAGCAGGCCGAGCGAGGCGAGCATGAGAATGCCAATGCCGGCTCCGAAATAGCCGCCGTAGATGGCGACGAAAAATTGAAAACCGGTGGCCAGCCAGAATCGCCGGCCCGCGAGGATTTCATGGGCGTGTTGCGCGGCCTGGATCCGGAGGAACCTGCGAAATGCATTGTTCGCGAGAAACAGGACGGTCGCGAAGAGCAGCAGGAAGGGAACGAGGTGGTTGAAGGTCTCCTCATTCGTCACTTTGAGGAGCATGGCACCGAGCAGACTGCCGATCGCGGTGACGAGGCTGAGGCGCGTGAGCAGCGGCTTCACGGCCGGGACGTGGCGCCGATAGCCGAAGATGCTTCCGATCGTGCCGACCACCAACGCGGTCGCGCTGGTCGCGTTTGCCTCGATGGCGGGCATCCCGAAAAAGAGCAGCGCGGGAAACGTGAGCACCGTGCCGCCGCCGGCCATGGCGTTCATCGCGCCGGCGAGAAGCGCGGCGACGGACAGCGCGATGATTTCGGAAGGCGACATGGAAGCGACAGGTTTTCCCGCAGCCGGCGCGGCCGGTCAATCACACTGCGCCCAGCACGATGCAGGCATTGATCCCGCCAAAGCCGAACGAATTGCTCATCACGTAGCGAAGCTTTGCCTCGCGGCCGTGATTCGGCACGACGTCGAGGTCGCAATCGGGATCCGGCTCCTCGTGATTCAGCGTGGGCGGGACCCACGAGTTTTCCATCGCGAGGCAACAAATCGCCGCCTCGATGGCGCCGGTCGCCCCGAGCGGATGCGCCGTGTAGGGCTTCGTGCCGCTCACCGCGATCTTCCGCGCATGGGCGCCGAAGACCTCGTGAATGCTTCGCGCCTCGCTTGCATCATTCATCTGCGTCGAGCTGGCGTGGGCGTTGATGTGGTCGATCTGGTCCGGGTTCAATCTCGCGTCGGCGAGCGCTTCGCGAATGGTTCGAATGCCCGGTGCGCCGGTCGGATGCGGCGACGTCATGTGATGCGCGTCGTTGCTCAGACTGTAGCCGAGGACCTCCGCGTAAATGCGCGCGCCGCGCTTTTTCGCGTGCTCGTATTCCTCGATGACGAGCGAGGCGGCGCCTTCGCCCATCACGAAACCGTCGCGCCGCCGGTCAAACGGGCAGCACGCGACCCCGGGCTCGCGCCGGCTCATCGTCTTGATGAAGTCGAATGCCCCGTAGGTGAGCGGACTCAGCGGAGCCTCCGCGGCGCCGGCGATGATCACGTCCGCCATGTCGTCGCGGATGTAGCGCAGCGCCTCGCCGATCGCGATGGGCCCGCTCGCGCAGCTGTTGGAATTCGTCGTGCCAACACCGGTCAATCCGAACTCGATCGCAATGTTCGAATGCGCGGAGCCGCCGAACACCTGCAGGGCAATCGTCTGGTTCACCGCGCGCGGCCCCTTCGTGAGAAAGCGTTCCTTTTCCGTTTCCGCGTTCGAGATTCCGCCGAGCGCGGTGCCGTAGCTCACGCCGACGCGCGGCCGGGGATCGTCCTTGCGGTAGTCGAGGCCGGCGTCCTCCAGCGCGAGGTGGGCGGACGCGACGGCAAACTGGGCGTAGCGATCGAGTCGCTTGAGGCGGTGCGGAGGGAACCAGCGGCGCGGATCGAACTCGCGGATCTCGCCCGCGCACTTCGCGTGGAAGGGTGTCGTGTCGAAATACGTGAGTCGTGAGATGGGTGAGCGCTCGGCGAGGAGGCCGCGCCACAGGGCGTCCTTCCCGATGCCGAGGCAGGTGATCGGCCCGATGCCGGTGACAACAGCGCGGCGCCTCATTCGAGGTGGGCCTTGAATGCTCGCAACGTCTTGTTGGCGATGTCGTCGATGAAATACCCGCCGATCACGCGATCGGCGAGCGGAGCGAGAAAAGGAACGCGGAACTTCAACACATGAACGATTCGCACGAGCGTGCCTTCGGGTTTTTCGTCGAACGACCACACGACGGCCATCCCTTTCGTGAACGCGCGCAGGTGCAGAAAATGAATCTCCATCCGCTCGCGGTCGATGGTCTGCTCGGAGACCCAGGAAACCGGAATGCCGTCCCGATGCGCGGCCATTTTCACGACGTGGCGGTCCTCTCCGCGCTCGAGATACTTGATGTAGCGATAATGCGGCAGCACGGCCGGCCAGCGGGAGAGATCGGAGGCCGATTCGAAAATGGCGCGCTTTGGTGCGCGGATGACAATGGACGTCTCGGTGTTCAGATCTCGGTCGGTTCAGTTTCGGATCACTCGATATCGAAGATAGCACTCGCCGTCGATGACCTGCATGGAATCGAGCGAAAGATTGACGATGGACGGCAGAAAATCCGGGCGCGTGCCGAGCAGCGTGGGCGCGTCCTTTCCGCCGAAGATCACCGGTGCCATCGTGATGTAGAGAACGTCCAGGGCATCCGCCTCCACGAGGGAACGAAGCAACGTGGGGCCGCCCTCGCAAACGAGCGTGCGGACGCGGTAGTCGCGCCGAAGGACGCGCAGCACGTCCGCGATGTCGAGCTGCCTTCCGGGAGCCACATGCAGGTCGCAAAGCGGTTCCAGAGCGCGGCGGTTTGCGGCGGGCATGCGCGAGGTTGTGAAGACGATCCGCTTTGCGCCGCGGGATTGAAAGACGCGCGCATCGGGATGCAGGTCCTTTCCGCTGTGGCTGACGATCACGCGCAACGGCTGCGCGGCCATGCCACGCTCCAGCCGCTGCTGCTGGAGATCGCGGCGCGGGAGCGTCATGCGCATCGTGTCCTTCGCGAGCGTTCGCGCGCCGACGAGCAGGGCGTCGCCGAGGGCGCGAATTTCGAGCAGGCGTTCCTTGTCACGCTTCGAGGTGAAGTTCGCCGGGGAATAAGCGCGCGTGGAAACCTTTCCGTCCGCCGAGAGGGCGAAGTTTGCGAGGACCTTCGGACGTTCGCGCCGGTTCATGGCGTGGGATGTTCCGCGACCTGCTCCGTCTCCGCGGTCATTTCGCGGAGGGAGACATCGCCGGGTCGATAGAAAAGGTAGATTGCTCCGCCGACGAGGCACCACGCGACGCTGATCAAATAACCGCCCATCGAGATGAGCACCGCCGTCGCCTGGGGAACGCCGTAGAGCCCATCGAGCAGATTCTCGAAGAGCTGCTCGCGAACTCCGATGCCCGAGAAGCTGATCGGCAGCGACGTGATCGTGTTCACGATGGGCATCACCGAAAATGTGTCGCCGAGGCTGAGCGCCGCCGAGAAGGCGCGCGCGGAAAAGTAAAACGTCGAGAAGAGGAGAAGGTGCGCGGGAATCGAGAGCGCGAAGGCGGCAAGGAGCGTGCCGGGCGTTTTCGCATAACGCTGGGTCGCGACGGCGAGATCGACGATTGCACGACGCATGGGCATTCGCTCGGGCAGACGATTCTCGAGTTTCAAGATCGCGACCAGCGCCGCGACGACGACGACTCCGATGGCGCCGCCGAGGATCAGGGCAATGGTCGCCAGCAGACCCTGCGCGACCGGTGTGGCCATGTAGGCCTGAAATTTCCACGCGACCACCGCTGCCGACACCGTCGCCAGCGCGAGCAGGCCGATTACGCGATCGAGCACGATGCTCAGGAACGCCGCCGCCTTGTCGCGCCCGGCCTCGCGCATCGCGTAGAAAATCTTCACCACGTCGCCGCCCGTTGCGCCGAGCAGGAAGAGGTTGAAGAACATGCCGATCATATAGAGCTGCGCGGTGCGCCACCACGTGAGGGGGATGCCGATTGCCCGCACGAGGAGAAACCACCGGTAGGCCTGCAGCAGCAACACGAGGCCCATTGCCGCGAGCCCGGGCAGGAACCAGCCGATTTCCGCCTTGCGCAGGGCCGCGGCCATTTCGGCGCGCTTTTCCGGATCGTGAAAAATCCAGACGATCAGGGCGACGGAGATCGCGACCTGAAGGATCGTCGTGAGGGTGCGTTTCATGCGCGGCCGGCGATCACTCCCCGAACTCCCGTCGCCAGCGTTCCGCGGCCGCGGCGATTTGCGCGGCCTCCCGTTTCGGATGCAGCTCGATCACAAACGGGATGTCCTTCGGAAACAGCGGCACGAGCTCGTGGTAATCGATGTCGCCGGTGAAGGGCACGCAATGGTCCTCGACCGGCCAGCGCGTGTCGTGCAGATGGCACCCGATGGCGCGATGCGCGATTTTCTCGAGCCATTCGCGGTGATCGAGAAAGCCCATGTTTTCCTTTCGCTGCGCGTGGCCGAAATCGTGCCAGTAGCCGGCGACGGGCCCGAGTGCGTCGAGATACTCGGGGAATTCCCGCTCCGATGGAAACGCCTCGTAGCTGTCGCGGTTCTCGATGCCGAGCCGGATGCCCTTCTCGCCGGCGGCCTCGATCACGGGCTTCAGCGTTTCGGAGACGCGGCGGATGTAATCGTGCGAAACGGCCTCGCGCTCCTGCACGCCGCGGAGTTTTTCCTCGGCATACGCCTTCGACACGAAGTCGCCGTTGAGAATCATGCCGATGAGCTTGCGTGTGAAGCCGCGCATGGCGCTCACGGAACCGGAGTGAATCACGATCCGCTTCGCTCCGAGTCGCGCGGCATATTCGATCGTCTGCAGCGTCGTCTTCACCGCGCGCTGGCGAATCTCGGGCCGGCTCGACGTGAATTCGTAGCAGTCCGGCGAGTCGGTCATCACCTCGACCGGTTGCGGGCAGAAATTGTGCAGACTCGTGAAATTCACCTCGCCGCGTTCGGCGAACTTCAGAATGCCGTCGAACATCGAGACGTTGAGGCCGTGGCTGAGCTCGATGTTCTTGAAACCGAGATCGACGATTTCCCGAAGCATCTCCTCGCCATTGGTGTGGCGGTGTGAATTCCAGCAGGTGGACAGGGCAAGCATCGGCGGAAATTTACGCAGCGAGCGCGCGTTTGGCAGCATTTTCGCCGGATTCCATCGCGAATTGGATGCTGCTGGCGGAGGTCTGGTCTCCGGCGAGGAGGACGTTGGAGGGACGAGGAGGGGTTGCCGGCCGCGAGGCGAAGCCCGGCAGCGGACGCAGCACCGCGTAGGGTGTGGATACGACCTGGATCGGCGTGAGGCGTCCGCGCGCCTCGGTGAAAATGGTCGAAACATCCTCGATCACCGCGGCGGCGAGCGCGTCGTCGGTGTGGGCACCGCGATTCAACACGGTGGCGGCGATCAGGTGCCGGCCGTCGGGCGCGAGCGACGGCGCGACATTCGAGACCTGGCAGAGGTGGCGCACGAGGCGGCCATTGCCTCGGGGCAGCACGAGCAGTGCGCCGGTATAGAGCGATTGCGTGCTGGCGAGATAAACGGTGTCCACGCGCTGGGCGGGGCGGCAGCTTTCGTGCGGGCGGCGCAGCAGATGGGTCGTCGCTGGCTCATCCGTCGCGAGGATGAGCTTGCTGACTCCGAGATGGGAGCCGTCTTCGAGCACGACGCCGGTGACCTGCGCTCCGCTCGTCTCGAGGGCCGCCACGCGGCTGTTCAGGCGGATGCGTTCGGCGGGAATTTTCGCCGCGAGCTGGCGGGGGATCGCTCCCATGCCTTCGGCCGGCAGCAGCGCGCGCCCGGTCACGAATTTCTTCAGGTAATAGCAAAACAGCCCTGCGCTCGTTTCCAGGCTCTCGTCGAGAAAGACTCCGCCGAAAAACGGCTGGAAGAACCGGAAGATGGATTCCTCGGAAAATCCGAGCCGGCAGAGCAGTTCGTAGGTCGATTCCTCGGCGGGCGACTCGCACCGCCGGAGCAGCGAGGCGTCGGAATGCCCCGCGCAGCTTGCGACGAGTGTCGCCAGTCGAAAGCGGTCGCCGAAGGGAAACGCCGGGCACAGCGCCGCCGGCACCAGCCACTCGCCGTGGCGAAGCGGATTCATCACGCGGCAGAAGTCGCCGTTCTCCCAAAGCAGCGCTCCGGAATCGAACGCGCGCACATCGAGCGCGGCGAGGCCGAGATGCCGGCGCACGGCCGGATAGGAATCGAGCAGAATTTGAAATCCGCGATCGAGGCGGAAGCCGTCCACCACCTCCGTCCGCACGCGGCCGCCCACGGCGTCCGACGCTTCGAGCAGCACGAAATCCGCGCCCGCCTCCTGCAGCACTTTTGCGCAGGTCAGTCCTGCAAGTCCGGCTCCGACGATGGCAATCATGGCTGGCGGTCAATTCGGGGAGGAGGGCTCATGACGCGGTTTCGTGAAACGTTCTGATGATCCGCGCCGCTGGCAAGCATGGAATCCACCTGCTTTCGCTGGAAACGCCTGCCGCGCCCGTGTAGGGGTGTCTCAAAATGAAATATCGCACATTCCGCGGCACCGATGTGAGGGTGAGCGAGGTCGGGTTCGGTTTATGGGCCGTCTCGACGGGATGGTGGGGGACTTATACGAATGAGGAGGCCGTGGTGCTGATGCGCCGCGCGTTCGACCGGGGCGTGAGGTTGTTCGACGCCGCCGACACGTATGGAAACGGCCGCGGCGAGGAACTCATTGCAAAGGCCTTCGCGGATCGGCGCGACGGGATCCCGATCGCGACGAAGGTGGGCTCCGATTTTCGAAACTTTGGAGATGGACGTCAGAATTTCGGACTAGAGCTCGAGACGCCGAAGTTCAAGAGCGCCATGGACGATGTCGTGGCGACTGTGGCGGCACAGGGCTGATTCATGGCCGGGATACGATCTTTCCGCTGAATGAACCGCTTTGCGAGACTGGTCGGCCTTGGCCGCAGAAAACGGCAGGTCGTCTTTGGTGATGGTCCGATTCGTGTCCTCGTCTTCGATTTCGACGGCACCATTGCGGACACCTTCTGGCAGGGGCTGGAAATTCTCAACCGCATGGCGCCCGAGTTTGGCTACCGGCAGTTGACCGAGGAGGACCTGCCGAAGGCGCGCGACATGACGACGCGCCAGCTCATGCGATTCCTTGGCATTCCGAACCGCCGCCTGCCGCTCATTGCGCGAAAGGGCGTGCGCGAGCTGCGGGCCCGCATTGGCGAGGTGCAGCCGATTCCCGGCGTGCCCGAGGTCCTGCGCAAGCTCCACGCGCGGGGCGTGCGCCTCGGCATCGTCACGTCGAACTCCCAGGAAAACGTCGGCGTCTTCCTCCGCAACCACGACCTCGAGATCTTCGAGTTTGTGCGCAGCAGCTCGCGCCTGCTTGGAAAGGCGCGCGAGATCCGGCAGGCGATGAAGAACCACGGCTTCGGCCCGCAGGACGTGCTCTTCGTGGGCGACGAAACGCGGGACATCGAGGCGTGCAAGCGCGCGGGCATTCGCTGCGTGGCCGTCACGTGGGGCTACAACTCCGAGAAGGTCCTCGCCGCGCAATCTCCGCATCTCGTGATTCACCGCCCCGGCGAGCTCAGTGATCTCGCGCTCTACGATCCCGGCGAACCCGCCGGGGCGTAGTCGCCGCCGCGCTGCGGGAGCGCCGCCTTCGCGGCGCGGCTACTTGCGAATCACCGTCACCCGCACGCTGCGCGACAGGTTGCCCGAGTGGTCCATGGCGCGCACGAGGAACGTGTGCCGGCCCGGCTCCAGATCGACGAGGCGATACCACAGCTTGCTGTTCCCGCTGGTGCGCTGGTAGTTCCCGCTCTTCCGCCGGATCTTCACCCACTTCACCTTGTGATTGTCGCGCGCGGTGCCGGAGATGATCGCGAACTCATACGGCGTCGTGCGCTCCTCGCCCTACGCGCGCCGCCTGCGGAGCGCCGCCATGGCGAGCAGGCCGATGCCGATCATCGCGCCCCAGGTCGCAGGCTCGGGAACCGCGGAGTAGATGAGGGAGAGCGTCGTGCCGTCGCTGGAGATCGAAAACCGCGAGCTGTGAGGCGCGTTCGCGAAGCCGCTCGCGTCGATGACGAATGTGCTCTCGTCGAAGCCCGAGATGCCCGACGTCGTGGTCACGAGAATCCACGTGTAGCTCTTCGTGGGGTTGAAGTTCGCCGTGAGGCCAGGCTCATCGTCGAGGCCGAGCGAATGCAGCGCGATCGTGAAGGGATTGCCCGCGTCGAGGCCGGTCAGCGAGAGCGTGCCGTTAACGCTCAGCAGATCCCAGTTGGTCCCCGCCTCACCGGTGGCGTCGTTGATCTCCCACACGTAGGTCGCACCGCTGAGCCAGTCCGTATCGCCGGCGTTCAGGGTCCCGGGGCTGTTGCCGGGCGAGAGGGTGCCTTCGACGACGAGCGCGCCGACGGTGCCGGAGCCCGAGAGCGTGCCGCCGTTGCCCACCGTCGTGAGCGCGCTGCTTGCGATCGAGCCATTCACGACCAGCCTGCCTTCGGTGATCGTCGTCGTGCCGGTGTAGGTGCTCTCGCCGGAGAGAGTCGTTGTGTCCGGGCCCAGCTTCACGAATCTTCCTTCTCCGGTAATCGCGCCGGAGTAGGAGGGGACATTTTCCGCTTCGAAGGTCGTTCCTTCCGCGAGCGCCACGGAGGCCGAGGCGAACGTCCCGTTCCGCACCTTGAGAGTCCCTTCGTTCACGTGCGTGGCGCCGGTGTAGCTCTGGCTGGTGTTGAGGGAGAGCGTGCCGCTGCCCGTCTTCGTCAGCGCGCCCGCGCCTCCCAGCGTGACATCGATGGGCACCGAAAAACCCTGCGTATCAAATATTCCGCCCGCGTTGGCCAGGGTCACATCCCCCGGGAGGAAGCCGTAAATGTTCGACGTCGCGGAATTGAAGCGGATGGTGCCGCCGTCGATTTCCACCCTCGAGCTGCTCCCGTATCCCGATCGCCAGAAGTATCTCACTTCCAGCAGCCCTTTGTGGATGAGCGTCGCCGGAGGCTCGCCGGCCGCGTCTTGTATTTGGAGGTAGTTCGCACTGAAAAAGGCCCCGGGTTCGACCAGCATGGTTCCTCCGCCATGGATCGACAGAGCCCCAGCCCTCGTCTCTCCGCCCCTGAGATTGAAAGTCCCCGTCGAGGATGCGCCCGATACGTGGATGACTGCCGCGGTGATGCTGCCGCTGGAGATCTCCACGTATCCGGAGCCGCCCGACATTCCGATCGAGAGGCCGCTCCCGGAATCCCCCCACTCGAAACCACCAAAGATCCGAAACGATCCCTCACCACCAACCCCGATCCACGCAGAGTTTCGATCCGTGACCACCTTGCCCGAAAACGATTGGGCCGCGACCGTCATCGGGGAGGCAAGCACCCCGCCAATCGCGATGAGACATGCAGGGCGAATCAAACGGAGGAAGAATTTCATGACACGACGTGTTGGGAACGCGGAATGTGTCACGGAACCTTCAGTTCGCTGACATTTCAACGCCGCACAAGGAGGTGCAAAACAGCGCCTTGGGTCAACGAAAAAGGCGTGGGGTCACGAGGCCGAGGTAGCTGCGGGCGCGTTCCCAAAGGTCGTTGCTTGAAAGGGGGTTGCGGGCTGACAGAATCAGGCCCGGCCTTTCCCAAGGCCGGTGTTCCGGGCCGGCAGAATCGCTGTCGCGACCCGGAACATCGAATCGCGGGGGCGATCGAGGTAGCCTGCCCGCAGGGCGAGACGGGTGGGAATGCGCGAGGCAATTCCGCGACCTACCTCGAGACGCGCGGGAGCGCGTGAGGCAATTCCGCGACCTGCCTTCAGATACGCGCGCCTCTCCCTGTCATCGTCGTGATTGCCTGTTTGTTGCCTGATTGCTAGACGGTATCCATGCGCGCGCCTTCGTGTGAGGCCCGGCATGATCCTTCGAGGGCTTCGTGCCCCCTGATTCGGTGCCTTGAGGTTCAAGCAGCGAACTTTTTCTTGCCTTGTTATCTCTGGTGGGGCAAACGTCCCTACCAGGTCGGGGAATTCCCCGACTTACCTATCAGGCAATGCCAACTCACCTGCCAATCGGTGTCGTTGCATTCCCGGTGGTTCCGGGTCGGAATCGCCGTCCCGTCCTCGCCCCCCCCGAAAGTCTCTCCGGCTCCGTTCCCAAGGCAGCCGCGGGACCGCCGGGCTCGCGCTTTGCGCCATCCGCGACGCCCGGCGGTTCCCGCCACGCCTCTGGCCCCCGCCCGGGGGCGCGACCGACCTCCCGACCGCCCCCTTCCTCCCCGCAGAACTCCCGTCCGGCTCCCCAGTCCTCCGTCTCCGCCCCCAAAAGCCCGCCCTTCGCCACCCAGCCGCGCCCCTTTGCGTGCAAAGACCCCCGCTTGAAACCCACAATCCTGACCCTAGCGTTCCTCTCCGTTGCGGTGTGCCTGCAAGGCGCAGGAAGCATCCTCGGAAATGAATAGAGCCATCCTCCGCGCGCCGCTGGGTGATGCTGTCGAGGCCGAACCGATCGAGATCGAGCCCGGGAATTACCAGCTCGTTCGAATTCATATGCCCGCGACGGATGGGACGTATCCTTCGGTGAGGAATGTCGTGATCGCCAAAGACGGCGAGGGAAGGCTGACCATCGAGTTTCCGGATTCGGGGGAGAAAGCTCCCCTCGAAGTCGCGGGGAGGTCGGTTTTCTTTCAGGTGTTGGAAAAGACACCGGAGCGCATTTTCACCACGATCTACACGGCGGGTGGCGGGAGCGACGGAATCCGGGGGAAGTTCTACAGGATCAGTTCCGTGGGCGGTCTCCTTTCACAAGGGAACTGGACCCTGCAGCCTCGGGAATAGGGCGGGAGGCAGAAGGCAGGAGGGGCCTCGCACGAAGGCACGAAGACACGAAGGGGATGTCACGCCAGGGCCGCGAAGGCCGCGGGGGTGAAAGGCACGCTGGAGCCGCTTCGCTCTGCGAAGCGCTCGGGGCGGGCGCGATCGAGGTAGCCTGAGCGAAAGGTCAGCCCGCAGGGCGGGACGCGCGGGAGCGCGCGAGGCAATGCCGCGACCTACCGGGTCCGCGAGCTGCCTTGAGTCTCGCGAGGCAGGTCCGAGACCTTCCTGGGGAACGGCCGAAGTGATGACGCGGGATTGCCTCGCGGATCGGGCGGGCGCGGGACATGATGGGCGGCATGTCTGTCGCAGAGTTGAGTTACTGGGCGGGATTGGCGCCGGTGGCCGCGTTTGCCATCACGGCGGTGGCGGCGATCAAGCGCGACGGCGTGGATTTGTTCGGCGTGCTGGTGCTGGGGGCGATCACCTCGGTGGGCGGGGGCACGGTGCGCGATATGATTCTCAACGCGCCGATCTTCTGGGCGGAGGACCTCACCTATCTCTGGGTGGCGCTGGGCGCCTCGGCGCTCGCGTTCTTCACGCGGTCGCTGTTCACCGAGGGGCAGGTGTATTCGATCTTCCTGTATCTCGATGCGTTTGGCGCGGCGTTCTTTGCGATCGTGGCGACGGAGAAGGTGTGGAAATACGACTTTGGCCTGCCGGCGGGGCCGGTGATCCTGGGCGTGGTGACGGCGATCGGCGGAGGCCTGCTGCGTGACGTGCTGGCGGGACGCAAGACGCTGCTGATGTCGCGCGAGCTGTATGCGGTGCCGCTGACGATCGGGTGCGTGCTCTTTGCGGCGGTGCTGGCGTTTGCGCCGCAATACCGGCTGGAGGGCGCGGTCGCGGGGGTGACGGTGAGTTTCCTGCTGCGCGCGGCGGCCATTCACTGGCAGCTCCACATGCCGAACTGGCTGGTGTTGAAAGACTGAAGAAGCGGGCGCGCTGCGGGTTGCCGGCCGGCGGAGGATGTGGCCGGCAAGCGCTCGAGCGTGCGCACGGTCGTCGTGCGGCGGAGGCAGGCATGGAAAAGCGCGGCGGGTTGCGACCGCCGCGCCTGTCGGGGGGAGCGCTTCGTTTTCGACGAAGCCTCAGCTGTTGCGGAGCACCGGGGCGAGAGCGCCGGATTTCGGCTCCGTCACGGGCTCGAGTTTGCGGGCGAGCACTTCGTCGACGGACAGCGCGCCGGCGCCGCGCAGCACGAGTGTGACCGCCATGGCAAGCGCGAGCAGGTGATACTCGAAGCCTTCGCCCTGTTGCGTGCCGGTCCAGTTCATGAAGAAGCCGAACTGGCCGTGGACGGTCGCGATGGCGACGGCCATCACGGAGGCGATGCCGAGCGCGGCGATGCGGGTGCCAGCGCCGAGGATCAGCGCGATGGCGCCGGCGAACTCCGCGGCGATGGCGAGGAAGGCAAACAGGGCGGGAATGCCCATCTGGCTCGTGAAGAAGCCCATGGTGCCGGAGAAGCCATGGCCGCCGAACCAGCCCAGTGCCTTCTGCGCGCCGTGCGGGAAGAACACGGCGCCGAGCGTGACGCGAAGGAGCGCCGTGGTGATGGAGGAATCCGTTTTGAGAAGTGTGGTGAGAACTTTCATTGGTTCACGTTTTGTTGGGAGAAAGCCTAGGCCTTTGGCGCGGCGCGGCTAATGCCGGTTTGCGATTGCCGTTATGCGTTTCGTGCATAGCATCCGGGAATGCTCTCGCAGCTTCGGGTCTTTCTGGTCGCGCTGGAGGAGGGGAGCCTGAACCGCGCGGCGTCGCGACTTCGCATGTCGCAGTCCGCGCTCTCCCGTCAGGTGCAGGCGCTGGAGCACGAAATCGGCGGCCCGCTGCTGGAGCGCACGACGAGCGGCGTGCGCCCGACGGATGTCGGCCACGCGCTGGCCTCCTCGCTGCCGCGGGTGCTGGCGGATTTCGACGCGGCGCTTGCCGAGGCGCGGCGTCTGGCGCGGGGACAACGCGATCTCATTCGCGTCGGCTATCTCGGCTCCGTTGGGCAAATCCTGCTCGATCCCGCGCTGGCCTCGCTGCGCAAGTCGCACCCCGGCGTGAAGGTGAAGCTGCTCGACCTCACGCCCGGCGAGCAGATCGACGGACTGCGCAAGGGAGAGCTCGACCTCGCGATCACGGGACAGGAGGGCGGCTTTGCGGCGTCGGAATTCTACACGCGCAAGCTCGCGACGCTGCGTGTCGTCGCGGCGCTGCCGGATGATCATCCGCTCGCGGGGAAGCGGAGGATTCGTTTGAAGGAACTGCGCGGCGAAGGATTTCTCAGCGCGCCGGAGCATGACGTGCCGGGCCGCGATCGATGGGTGACGCAGCTCTGCCGGCGCGCGGGATTCCGTCCGCGCTTCGTGCCCTCGCCGGATTCGCTCGCGGAGGGATTTTCCATGATCAACAGCGAGGGCGTGGTGGCGATCCTGCCCGGCTATTTTCCGCGGCATCCCTCGCCCGGCATCGTGTGCGTGGAACTCGCGGACGAGACGGCGAAGTGGGATTTCCTCGTCGTGTGGCAGCGTGGAAGAACCTCGGCCGCGTTGCGCGCGATGCTCGATGCACTGGGCAACGCGGTCGATCACGCACGCCTCGCTGCGAAATAGTGCAAACGAAGGAGCGCAAGCGCGCTCCTTGATCTGCTTCAGGAGCTGCGGGTGATCAGGCCTTGCGGGTGTTCCTGCGGATGCGGCGCAGCGCCACACCGCCAAGCACGGTCGCCATCAACAGACCGCAGACGCCGGGTTCCGGGACCGCCGTGGGGAAGGCGTTCGGAATTTCCGCCGGGGAACGTGGTATTGGACTCGATGTTGCCTCCGGACGAGGACCCGCCGACATAAAGGTTGAGTGCGTTGTTGTAGACGTAGAGGCCCGTGTCGCTGGTGAGGCCGCTGAAATCGAGCAGCTTCGAGTAGGCCGTGACGTGGGAGAGCTGCAGCACCATTCCGACGGAATAGGTGGAGAGGGTCGCGGGGATCTCGAGGCTCAGTCCCGTTTGCCCCACGCCGGCGACATTTTGGAAGCTCCAACCTTCCGACGTGAACGACCACGAGGATCCGGATCCGACGCTATGCGGGACGAGCGCATCCAGGCCAGGGACCGCGTTGTCGAAGTTGCCCTGAAGCGGGTAGTCGCCGAGGAGTGCTCCCCTGGCGGGGGCGGAGAGAACCCCCAGAAGCACCGCAGGCACGATGGCGAGCCGGCGGAAAAATGGGGAGGGCAGGACGGAAAACAGGGAGCACAACTTCATGACGGGCGTCGGCGTATCAGTTCCGAAACCGACGGTAAATGGGCCGATTGGGGGAGTGGTGAAAATTTTCCTGCCTTGCAAGTTGCCTTACGCAGGGAGATACGTCGGCGAATGAAAGCGGCGGAATCGTGTGTGTGGGGGGGAGCAAGGTTGCCACATTCCCGCGCGGGTCCGATCGGGTTCGCCAACACGCGCCGCTCCGGCGATTGCCGCGTCAGCTGGTCTTCACGCGGAGATTCCGGGGGCATCAACGTTTCGGTGCATATGGTTTGCCACGAATCGACGGTTTCCCTTTGCTTGTGGAATGAAAACGCTCGCCTTCGTCGTTTTGCTGGGGTGGTTCACCTGCCTGGGAGCGCAGGCACAATTCCGGGGAAATTCCTTCGGACGGATCTCGCTGACCAGCGAGGCGAGTCCGGAGCTGTTTCCGCCGATGTTTGGGACGATCCAGCAGACCATCAACGACTTCCGCTCCGGAACGCGGGGGACGGTTCGCTCTTCGATGATGGTCGCTTCGAGCGAGGGCTTTGCGGTGTCGTCGTGGGATGTGCTGCGGGTGAGGAAAGGGAGGAAGCTGACGATGCAGACGACGTTCCTGTCGGTCTGCGGTTGCGGAGCGCCGGGGGTGATTACCCTCACCGGGCGGGCGCGCGTGAAGGCACGGGCGATCAGCTATTCGGCCACCTCGGCCAACGGCACTTATTCCCTCAATGGGGTGATCCGGTGGAAGCGCAACCGCATCACGCGCACGGAAACGCGAAGCATCTACGACGTGGAGTTTGAGGAAACGAACGTCTTCCATTTTTCCAGTTCGCTTTTTTCCCAGAGCCGCGGCGGAAACTAGTTGAGTGCGCCCGGGGGCCGCGTCGGCGAGGAGGCTTTCGCGCCTTCGCGTGCTGTGGAATCACCGCGTCGGCGGATTGTTGAGCCGGCGTTTCTGCATCGTGATGCAATTGCGTCAGAGCCTCCGGCGTTGACCGGCGGGGAAGTTGGACGAGCTGTGACGCATGGGAAATAAACTCGAAGGCAAGGTGGCGGTGGTGACCGGTGGCACCAGCGGGATCGGACTCGCGACGGCGAAGCGGTTCGTCGAAGAGGGCGCGTATGTGTTCATCACGGGGCGGCGGGAAAAGGAGCTGAACGCCGCGGTGCAATCGATCGGCCGAAATGTAACCGGTGTGCAGAGTGATGTCGCGAACCTCGCGGATCTCGACCGGCTCTACGACCGTGTCCGGGAGGAGAAGGGGCGCGTCGACGTGTTGTTTGCCAACGCCGGCGGCGGGGAATTTGTGCCGCTGGGGCAGATCACCGAGGAGCATTTCGACCGGACGTTCAGCACCAACGTGAAAGGGCTCGTCTTCACGGTGCAGAAGGCGCTGCCGCTGATACCCGACGGCGGCTCAATTATTCTCAACGCGTCGATCGCGGGGTCCACGGGGCCGGCAAACTTCAGTGTTTACGCGGCGTCCAAGGCGGCGGTGCGATCGTTTGCGCGGACGTGGACGACGGATCTCAAGGAACGCCGGATTCGCGTGAACTCGCTGAGCCCGGGATTCATTCCCACGCCGGCCTACGACAAGCTCGGAATCGACGACGGGGTCATCGGCGCGGTGCTGCCGCAGATTCCGCTGGGCCGCGTCGGCACCCCGGACGAAATTGCCAGGGCCGCGGTCTTCCTCGCCTCCGACGACAGCAGCTACGTGACCGGTATCGACCTCGTGGTTGACGGCGGGGTCACGCAGGTGTGAGGCGCCGGAGACGGAAGGCATGAAGCAGGCGGACCCGGGGGCGTTGCGGCCGTTGGTGCGGTCGGATGCGAACCGCATGCGATGAATGCTCAGGAGACCTTCTACCGTCGTTACATCGATGCGCTGAATGCTCGCACCGGGCTCGAGGAATTCGTCAACGAGGAGCTGACCTACAACGGCCGCGCGCTCTCGCGCCTGGACTACGAGGCGATGATCGCCGGGAACTTCGCGGCGATTCCCGATCTGTTTTTCCGGATCGAGCTTCTCGCCGCGACGGACGATCTCGTTGCCGCGCGGCTTTTCTTCGACTGCACGCCGACCGGGGAATTCCTTGGCATGCAAGTCAACGGTCGCCGCGTCGCCTTCGCGGAACACGTGTTTTACACGTTGCGGAACGGGAAGATTCACGAAGTCCACTCGCTCATCGACCGCTCCGCGATCGCGAATCAACTGGGGCGGTAGACGCGAAGCGGGCAATGGGCCTGCCGCGCGATCGTCACGCCGTGCTCGAGCTGGAGGCCATCCGTGAGTGTCTCCGCGAGGGCGGGGGATGAGGCATTCAAGCGGTTGAGGTTTCCGGCGCCGTTCCGGAGGCTCCGGCGGCTTTGAATGGACATCGGCGGTCCGGGTCAGAATGCTGGGCGCATGAGCGAAACCGGGATGCTGACCGTGGATGTGCCGCTGGAGCGGAATGGCTACACCGTGTGGGTGGGCGATGGCCTGTTGTCGACGCTGGCCGATCGATTGCGCCCGTTTTTGAAGTCGCCGCGCGTGGCGGTGGTCAGCGACGAGACGGTGGCGGGCATTTATGCGACGTCGCTGCTGGAGAAGCTGCGGGAGGCGGGCTGCGAGCCGGAGCTGTTCACCGTGCCGGTGGGTGAAAACTCGAAGCGGATGGAGGTCGTGGCGGACGTGTGCAATCGGATGATTGCGGCGGGGTTTGACCGCAAGTCGCTGCTCATTGCGCTGGGCGGCGGCGTGGTGGGGGATCTCGCGGGGTTTGTCGCGGCGATTTACTATCGCGGGATTCCCTACGTGCAGGTGCCGACGACGGTCGTGTCGCTCGTGGACAGCTCGGTGGGCGGAAAGACGGGCGTGAATGCGCCGGGCGGAAAAAATCTCATCGGCGCGTTTCATCATCCGGAGTTCGTCATCGCGGATACGGCGACGCTCATGACGCTGCCGGACCGGGAGTTCAACGAAGGGTTTGCCGAGATCATCAAGCACGCGGCGATCCGTGATCCGGAGATGCTGGAGGAATTGCGACCGGGCGAGCGGACGAATCTCGCCCCGCTGATTGCGCGCAATGTGGGAATCAAGGCGCGTGTGGTTGCCGCCGACGAGCGCGAGACGACCGGCGAGCGGGCGCTCCTGAATTTCGGCCACACGATCGGGCACGCGATCGAGCAGTCCGCCGGCTACGGGCGGTTTCTCCACGGCGAGGCGATCAGCCTCGGGCTCTGCGCGGCGCTTGCGCTCTCGGTCGAGAAGGCGGGCCTCACGGAGGCTGACGCGGAGCGGGTGCGCGAGGCGCTGGAGAAGTTCGATCTGCCGGTGCGGCTTCCGGACGATCTTTCGACCGACGCGATCATTGCCGCGATGGGGAAGGACAAGAAATTCGAAGCCGGTCAGATTCGTTTCGTGCTGCTGGAGGCGCTCGGGAGTGCGTTCGTGTCGCAGGCGGTCACGCTCGAGGACATCCGGCGGGTGATCGAGAATCTGCGTTGATCGCGGTTGGCAATTTTCGGGGACTGCGGCATGGTAAGCCCCCAGCTAATTTTTCATGAGTGCAGATCAGCAACCAGCATCTTCCGGCGGCGTTCCTTCCTGGCTTCTCATCGTCGGCGTGGGAGGGCTCGTCGGCGTCGTCGCAGGCGCCATCCTGTTCCTTGGAGGTTCCCCCGAGCCCAGGCAGGAGATCACGGATTCACCCGGTGCCACGCCCCGGCAGACGACTGCGGCGCAGACGAAGTCGACATCCGGTCCGGTAAGCGCCGGGAAGCCGCTGAACACGATCGAGGATTGGAACGCCGAGGTTGGCTCGGCATCGGTGGACGGTCTCGGGCCGCTGCTCAATCAGGCCCTCGCGTTGCAGGACGCCTCGCTGCGCGCCGGCGTGGTGGAGATGATTCTCGTGAAGTGGCTCAACGAGGACCAGTCGAGCTTCCTCGATTATCTGGATGACCTCGAGGCCAGCGAATCGGGCGGGGCGGAGGCCTGGCCGATTTTGGTGCCGGGATTTGTCTCGGCGCTGCCGAAGCTCGCCGCCGAGGCCGGCGAAGACGAGGATCTCGAGGAGATCGTGCTCTGGATGACGGATTACTACGCGGAGCAGAATGCCCCGGAGGCGCTCAACTGGGCGCGCCAGACGCTGCTGGGTGAGACGCAGGAAGCCGCGCTCGCAACGATTGCCGGCGAGCTTTCCCGTTCGTCGCTGCCGCAGGCGATGGAGATCGTGCGCGGATTGACGGATCCCGCGGCGAAGCTTGAAGCGATCGCAAATATCGGCGCGGCGCTCGGGGAGTCGAATCCCCACGAGGCGCTGCAGTGGGCAAAGGGACTCACCGACAAAAATGAGCAGAGCACGGCGGTCGAGGAGGTGCTTTGGGCGATGGCGGAATCCGCGCCGGCCGATGCGGCCCGCGAGATCCAGCAGATCAACGACCCGGCATTGCTCGAGAGCGTGGGCAGCACCATCGCCGAGGAGCTGGCACTGGTGAATCCTTCGCAGGCGCTGCAATGGGCGGAGGCGCTGCCGGCCGGACCCGCGCAGAGCGAGGCAATCGTCGGAGCGCTGGCCGGGTGGGCGGAGAACGATCCGAAGGCGGCGTTCGAGTATTTCCAGACGAAACATTCGCAGAATCACGAGGCAGCGGAATGGATCTTCGAGTCGTGGGCCTACAATTCCCCCGAGGAGGCAGCCAAACAGGCGCAGGCGATTTCCGATCCGGCCGTTCGCGAGCGCGCGGTGATTGGTGTCGTCAGTGGATGGCTCGACGAGGGAAATGCTGACGCGGCGCAGAGCTGGGTGGATACCCTGCCCGCCGGTCGCGACCGGGATCAGGCAAATGCCGCGATCGTTGACATGCTGAGCTTCGACAGCCCGCAGCCGGCGTGGGAACGCGCCATCAGCGTGCAGGATCCGGAAATCCGGCGCGAAGCGATGTTGTCGGCGTTCTCGGGGTTGGTGGACAACGACCCCGCCAATGCGCGGCAGGTGCTCGAAAGCGCTTCGCTTACCGACCAGGAGAAGGCGTTTCTGCAGTCGCTGCTGAACAGCGTGTCGTCGAGGAATTCCGAAGAATAGCCGCGTCGCCGGTGCTCTCGCTGTCGGCCAGATGGGCGGCGGCGAGGTCCTCGACCTGCGCGACGGATTCGACGCGCGCGAGCCGCTCGCGAAGGTGCCGGCCATTCGGCATTCCCTTGCTGTAAGCCATCAGCCGGGCGCGCATGCCGTGCATTGCCCGGCGCTCGTCGCCACGGCGGATCACCTCGCGCCGGCAATGCTCCACGATGAGCGTCCATCGATCGGCAAGCGTGGGCGGACGAAAGCGCCCGGAGCTGCCGTCCATCGCGGCCTTGATTTCGGTGAAGATCCACGGGTTCGTCATCGCCGCGCGGCCAATCATCAAGCCGGCCACGGCGGTTTCGTGTCGCCGGCGAAGGGCATCCTCGGCCGAGGTGATGTCGCCATTGCCGATGACCGGAATCGACACCGTGCGCGCCACCTGGTCGATGACGTCCCAGTCGGCCTTCCCGGAATAGCTCTGCTCCTTCGTGCGGCCGTGAACGGCGATGCGCTGGACGCCGACGTTCTCGAGAATGCGCGCCGTGGTCGTGGCGTTGATCGTGGCGGCATTCCAGCCGATGCGAATCTTCGCGGTGACCGGCAGTGGCGCCACCGCCTTGACGACGGCCCCCGCAACGCGCTCGAGCAACGGGCAATCCTTCAACAACGCCGAGCCGCCCTGCTTGCAGACGACCTTGTTCACGGGGCATCCGAAGTTCAGGTCGATGAAGTCCGGATTCACCCAGTCCACAACCTGACGCGCGGCCTCGGCAAGGTGGTCGGGGTTCGCTCCGAAAAGCTGAACCCCCACCGGGCGTTCATCCGGCTCGAAGTCGAGGTATTCGCGGGTCCGCTCGTTGCGATGGAAGATGCCCTCGGCGGAGACGAACTCCGACGTCAGCACGTCCGCGCCGAGATTCCGGCAGATGCGGCGGAACACGGTGTTCGTGACCCCGGCCATCGGCGCGAGAAACAGCGGAAAATCTGAAAGCGCGGCGTGCATGAGCAGCGCACTGTAGCGCAAAACCCCGCCCTGCGAAACGCGCAGCGTCTTACTGCGCGGGCTGGAGGGAGGCGTCGAGGAGGGCGGCGACTTCCTTTTGCACCTCGGGGATCTGCTCGATGCCGAGGTGCGGGTTTTTGAGGATGAAGGTCTCGCCCGTGCCGGCGCGCTCGTAGACGAGCGTGTCGTTGTCGGGGGAGTCCATCGGCTTGAGCGTGCGTTTGCGCTCGAGCATCACCGCGAGGATGTAGATGACCTTCTCGTAGCGGGGGTCGTTGGCCTCGACGAGCGCGCGCAGGAGGCTCTCGGCGTCGTTTTTCTTGAGCGGCTCGGGCGGGGGAGGCGGCGGGGCCTCGTATTTGGTGCGCCAGAACGAGAAGGGCTCGATGTTGTCGTTGCGCTCGTTCCAGGCGGTTTCGCAGATGTCTTCGCGGCGGAATCCCTCTTCATCGCGGAAGAGGAGCGTGTAGAAGTATTCGCCTTCCTCGAAGGGTTTGCCGGTGCGCGTGCACGCGTGCGACCGGCTCTTGATTTCCCAGTCCTGTTGCATGTGTCAGCCGAAAATCTTGGGGATCGGGATGTCGCGGTTCGTCGAGCGGAACCAGAGCAGCACGAGACCGATGATGACGAAGATCACCAGCGGGGCCCACGCAGCGGTGACCGGGTCGAGGCGGTCGCCCTTGCCGAGCGCAATGCAGAGGCTGCTCACGAAGATGAGCATGAAGAAAAGGCTGATGGCCGCGGCGACGCCGCCGAGGATGCCGCGCCGGGAGTAAACGATGCCCATGGGGGCGGCGAGGAAAACGACGAGCAGGCAGACCCAGGGGAGGGCCCAGCGATACTCGAGGTGGGTGCGGAAGGGGGCGAGGCGCGCCTTCGGGAAGTCGGAGTTGTGCTTGAGGTAGTCGCGCAGCTCGGGCACGGAGAGGTAGTCGGGGTTCATCACGGAGCTGGCGATGCGCCACGGGGTCTCGCTCCAGTTCGGGATGACGTATTCCTCGTGCAGCTCGGTGTCGGTGATGTCGCCGTTGCGATCCATCTTGAGGATCTTCACGTCCTCGAGGGTCCAGGTTTGGTTGCCGGGGTTGAAGGTGGCGTCGCGGGCATACCACTGGCGGATGATGGCGCCGTTCTTGTTTTGCTGGATGATCTGGACGTCGTCGATGGCGTTCTCCTCGGGGCGGAGCTTGCGCATATACCAGGTGCGGCGATCCTCGCGATTGCGGAAGAGGTGGCCGGAGATGGTCGGCTCGCGCTTCTTGCCACTGTTGATTTCCTTGAGCATCGCCTTCTTCGTCTTCGCGGCGTGCGGGGCGCCCTCGTAGTTGAAATAGGTGGTGACGCCGACAAGAAGCAGGCCGACCCCGAAGAGCGGGAGCAGCACGCGCACGACACTGCGACCGGAGCCAAGCATCGAGATGATCTCGTTCGACCGCGACATCTGCGTGAGCGAGTAGAGCAGGGCGAGGAGCATGCCGATGGGCAGGCTGATCACGACGATCTCGGGAATCTGGCTCATGTAGAACTCGAAGATGAAGCCGAGCGACGCCTTGCCGTCGATGAAGTCGGGGCCGTTGTCACTCAGGTCGAAGACAAGCCAGATTGCGATGAACCCGAAGAAGCAGTAGAAGAACGGAACGAGAAACTTCTTCAGGACGTAGCGGTCAAGAATGGTCATGGGCAATCCAATGTCCCGCCTCGGCGGAAACACGAACGGCAGATATTCGCGTCTTTCAGGCCGCGTTCAACTCCAAAGCTCGTGATTTCACTGGTGGAAGGAGCAGGCGCGGGGGTGACCGGCGCCTTTGAGCGGGAGATTGCGGGGATTTTCTCAGAGACAGGGCTGCTTTCCGCGCGCCCCGGCTTCGAGTGGCGCCGGGAGCAACAGGAGATGGCCTGCGCCGTGGCGCGGACGCTCGAGCAGGGCGGTCATCTCGTGATCGAGGCGGGCACGGGCGTGGGCAAATCGTTCGCGTATCTCGTGCCGGCGGTGCTTCACGCGGTGCGCACGAAGCGCAAGGCGGTGATTTCCACGCACACGATCAACCTGCAGGAGCAGCTCGTTTACAAGGACATCCCGGCCCTGCAGGCGCTGCTGCCGGAGGACTTCGAGGCGGTGCTGCTGAAGGGGCGGCAGAATTACTGCTGCGGCACGCGGCTCGACCGGGCGCTGCGGCAGGCGGACGGCCTGTTCACCACGACCCAGCGCGCGGAGCTGGAACGCATTCGCGAGTGGAGTCTCATGACGAAGGACGGCTCGCTGAGTGATTTCGCCGAGCAGCCGGATCCCGAGGTGTGGGCGCAGGTGTGCAGCGAGCGCGCGATCTGCACGCAACGCACGTGCGGCACGAACTCCCGGTGTTTCTACCAGGCGGTGCGCAAGCGGCTCGCCCACGCGCACGTCGTCGTGGTGAACCACACGCTCTTCTTCACGTTGCTCGGCTCGGAGGAGGAGCTGGAGGGACGCAACGACCGGGGATTCATCTTCCCGAATGATTTCGTGATCTTCGACGAGGCGCACACGCTGGAGGGCGTCGCGTCGCGGCACATCGGATTTTCCGTTTCGCAATACGGCCTGCGCAGCGCGATGCAGCGGCTCTACAACCCGCGCACGAAAAAGGGGCTCTTCCAGCTCCTGCGGCAGGCGGAGGGCGTGCGCTCGGTCGCGGACGTGCTGCCGGTGGCCGATGCGTTCTTCGACGAGGTCGGGCGGGTGTGCAACTTCGGCAAGGGCCGGGAGTATCGGGTGCGCGAAGTAGGGCTCGTGGATGCCTCGGAGCTGAACACGGCGCTCACGCGATTGATCGAACTCGTGGGACTGGCGATCGCGAAATGTGGCGACGACGAGCTGACGAAGGCCGAATTGCAGGACCTCGCGCGGCGCATTCGCGATGCGAAGATCGGGCTGGGCGACTTTCTGGATCAGGTCGATCGCGATCATGTTTACTGGGTGGAGCAGAGCGGCCGCCGCGAAACGCTGCACAATCTGCACGCCGCGCCGATCGATCTCGCCGGCTGCCTGCGCCGGCTGCTTTTCCGCGAGGGCGCGTGCTCGGTGCTCACGAGCGCCACGCTCTCCACGGGCGGGCCGGACCTGCGGTATTTCCGCGAGCGGGTGGGCGCGGATGACGTGCCGGCGAAGAGCATCGGAAGCCCGTTCGACTACGAAAGGCAAATGACGCTCCACGTCGTGCGGCGCATGCCGGACCCGCGCGCCAAGGGCTACGAGGAGGCGCTGGAGAAATGGATTCTCCATTTCGTCGAGAAAACGGACGGGCGCGCCTTCGTGCTCTTCACAAGCTACGCGCTCATGCATCGCGTGGCGGCGGAGATGCGGGACGCCTTCGAAGCGCGGGGGTGGCCGCTGTTTGTGCAGGGCGAGGGAATGTCGCGCACGCGCATGGTGATCGAGTTCAAAAACTCGGGACGCGCGGTGCTTTTTGGAACGGACAGTTTCTGGGGCGGCGTGGACGTGCCGGGCGAGGCGCTGTCGAACGTGATCATCACGCGGCTGCCCTTCGCGATGCCGGACCATCCGTTGATCGAGGCCAAGCTCGAGGCGATCGAGGCGGCGGGTGGTGACGCGTTTCAACAATACTCGCTGCCCGAGGCGGTGTTGAAGCTGCGGCAGGGGGTGGGGCGATTGATCCGCTCCCGCTCGGATCGCGGCATCGTGGTCATTCTCGACAGCCGTATCGTGACGAAGCCCTATGGCCGCCGGTTTCTGGCGGCATTGCCGAAATGCCCCGTCGAAACGCACTGAAGAAGGGCCGCAGATCCGGCGGGCTCCTCCGCTCGTTGAAATGGCCGCTGTTTCTCGTGCTGTTCGTCATCGTGTTTCCGATCCTCGAGGTCGGATGCGTGCGCTTCATCAATCCGCCGCGCACGCCCGAGATGCTGCGGTTCGAATGGTTCGGGAAGAACGAAGCGGCGCGGAAGCGCGGTCTCCGCTACGAGTGGATGCCGCTGGAGGAGATTCCGCGCGATCAAATCCGCTACATCTGGGCCTCGGAGGACCAGCGGTTTTTCGAGCACGACGGAATTGATTTCGACGAAATCGAACTCGCGTTGAAGGAGGCGGAGAAAACCGGGAAAAAGCCGCGCGGCGCCTCAACGATCACGATGCAGTGCGCGCGTTCACTGTTTCTCTGGCAGGGGCGGTCGTGGATTCGCAAGGCGCTCGAGACCTACTACACGGTGCTCATGGAGCTGCTGCTGTCGAAACAGCGGATTCTCGAGCTTTACCTCAACGTCATCGAACTCGGCGACGGCATCTACGGGGTGAAGGCGGGCGCGGAAACGTGGTTTGGCAGGCCGCCGTCGCGACTCACGAAATCGCAGATGGCGCTGCTCGCCGCGATTCTGCCGAACCCGAAGGAGTGGAATCCGAGCCAACCGAGTTCGCGCGTGTTGCAGCGTCAGCAACGTGTGCTGCGTCTCGCGAATGCCGCGGATTTCCCGGATCACGAGCTTCCGCGCGCGCCCCGGAAGTAAGCTGTCTGATGGCTGTGTGCCTGCGACCGGGTGCGCGGAAATCCCGCTTGAATGCAGGGGATTCAGATTGCCAAATCGAGGCGTCCGCCTATTTTTCGGCGGTATTGCTCTTATGCGGAGTTTGCGTTTTCTCTCGCTCGTTTTGCCATTGCTCCTCGGTCTGCTGACCGCGAGGTCCGTGTGTGCCGTGGAGAGTTTGATCATTGTCGACAATCAAACCGGCTACATCCTCGCGTCGAAAAATGCGGACGAGAAGAGGCAGATCGCGAGCCTCACGAAGATTGCGACGGGGCTCGTGGTGCTCGACTGGGCAAAGGTGACGAATGCGGATCTCGGCGAGCTGGTGGCGGTGCCCGCGTCGGCGATTCAGGTGGGCGGAGTGAACCCCGCGGGCTTCCAGGCGGGCGATCTCGTCTCGCTGCGCGACCTGCTCTACAGCGCGTTGATGGCGTCGGACAACGTCGCGGCGCATACGCTCGCGTATCACATCGGCAAGCGGCTGCCGAATCCCGAAGGGCTCGATCCGGAGGGCAACTTCGTCTCGCACATGAATGCGCTTGCCCGCAATTTGAAGATGAAGCGCACGCGCTTCCTGAATCCAAGCGGCCTCGACAACGTCAAGGGCGCGCTTCCATACTCGACCGCCGCGGATCTGGCGCGGCTCACGCGCTACGCGTATTCGAAATCCGGATTCCCCTTCTACGTCGCGCAGAAGACGCGCGAGATTCACATTTTCCGCAATGGCCAGCCGGTCGACATCTGGCTGCGCAACACGAACCCGCTCCTCGATCAGGAGGGCATCGACGGGGTGAAGACCGGTCGCACGGCGAAGGCCGGCGATTGCATCATCCTGTCCTCGGATCGCACGCCCGAGTCGCGTCGGGAGGGGGAAACCGTTTACGTCACTCCACGGCGAATCATCGTCGTGCTCCTGGGGGTAGAGGACCGAACTTCCGAAGGGCTTGGTGTCATTCGGAAGGGCTGGCAATTGTATGACCAGTGGGCTGCGGGAGGGCGTGAAATGAAGAGGAGCGACACCTTGTAAACGTCGCCCGCAACCTTGGGAAAACTATCAGCCGAATGGCTAAAACACGAATCGGAGTCTTAACTAGTGGCGGGGATTGTCCCGGCCTGAATGCAGTAATTCGCGGTGTGGTGCGCGCCGCAAGCGACCTGGGATGGGAAGTCGTGGGATTCCGCGACGGCTTTGAGGGCCTTCTCCCTCCGGGAGACTATGTCACGCTCGACCGTAGTGCGACGGCGGGCATCATGCACCTTGGGGGAACAATTCTTGGAACGACCAATCGCGGCCATTTCGTCGCGAAAGTGCGTGCCGGCGAGAAGGCGGCCATTCCGCAGGACGTCATTGATCGCGCACGCAAGACCTACGATGAGCTCGGCCTCACGGCGCTCGTAACGATCGGCGGCGATGGATCGCTGACCACCTCGCTCCAGCTCATGGAGAACGGCTTCAACGTCATTGGCGTGCCGAAGACGATCGACAACGACCTCGAAGCGACGGCGATGACCTTCGGCTTCGACTCGGCCGTCGCCTGCGTGGCCGATGCGCTCGACCGCCTGCACACGACGGCGACGAGCCACAAGCGCGTGATGGTGCTCGAAGTGATGGGACGCCATGCCGGCTGGATCGCGCTCTATGGCGGCGTGGCCGGTGGTGCGGACATCATCCTGATTCCCGAAATTCCGTTCGACCTCGACAAGGTCGCCGAGCAGGTGATGGCGCGGGATCGCGCCGGAGCCAAGAGCACGATGATCGTCGTCGCGGAGGGCGCGAGCCCGAAGGATGGCACCCAGATGCGCATGCAGACCGCGAGCGGTGAATACCGTCTCGGGGGTCTCGGCGAAATGGTCGGCCGCGAGATTGGCGAGCGCACGGGCAAGGACACCCGCGTGTGCGTGCTCGGCCACCTGCAGCGTGGCGGCGCTCCGACCGCATTCGATCGGATTCTCGGCACCCGCTTTGGCGTTCAGGCCGTGAAGCTGATCCAGGAAGGCCGCTTCGGAATGATGGTGAGCTACCAGAATTACGAAACCACCGCGGTGCCGATCGCCCAGGCGGTCCATCGTCTGCGCACCGTGGATCCGCATTGCCAGATGATCGAAGCCGCCCGCTCGGTGGAGATTTACTTCGGCGACTAGAAACATGGACTCGCTCGATCTCCTGCGAGCGTCCATCCGGGACGTGCCGGACTTTCCAAAGCCCGGCATCGTCTTCAAGGACATCACACCGGTGTTGTCCAACCCGCAGGTGTTCCGGACTGCGATCCAGCACTTCGTGCAGCAATGCGCGGGCAAGGATCTCACCAGGATCGTGGGGATCGATGCGAGAGGCTTCCTTTTTGGCGCGACCGTGGCGCACGAACTCGGCGTCGGGTTCGTGCCGGTCCGCAAGAAGGGGAAGCTGCCCTACAAGACGGTTTCCTACGCGTATGCGCTGGAATACGGCGAGGCGGAGGTGGAAATCCACACGGATGCCATCGAGGCCGGCGAACGGGTGGCGTTGATCGACGACCTGCTGGCCACCGGCGGAACCGCGACCGCCGCGGTGCATTTGATCCAGAGCCTCGGGGCGACGGTCGTGCAGGCGCAGTTTCTCATCGAGCTGGCGTTTCTGAACGGCCGCGCGGCGCTGGCGCCCACGCCGGTGCTCTCGCTGGTGAGCTACGACGACTAGGCGGTCACTTCGCCTGACTCTGCCGGACGTAGTCGGCGATCGTGTTCACACTTTGAAACGCGTGACGTGCGACATCGGCATTCTGCGTGGCGACGCCGAAGTTTTTCTCGATGGCCACGGCAAGCTCCAGCGCATCGATGGAATCGAGCCCAAGGCCCTCCGGAGAAAACAACGGCACGTCGTCGCCGATTTCGGAAGGATCCATTTTGAGCATCAGGCTGGAAACCATCATCTCCTTGATGCGGGAATTCAGATCAACGTCGGACATCGGCGAAACAACTTGCTTGTGAGCCCGCGAACTCTGAATCAGTTCCCCATGAGCCACAATCCCGAAAAGCTTCGCCTCGATGCGTTGCTGGTGGCGCGGGGATTTTTCGAATCGCGGGAGCGGGCGCAGCGGGCATTGATGGCCGGCCTCGTCCAGGTGGACGGGCAGCCTGCGGGCAAGCCGGGGCAGCGGGTGCGCGAAGACGTCGAGATCACCGTGAAAGGCACGGAGAAATACGTGGGGCGCGGCGCGCTGAAGCTCGAGGCGGCGCTGGATGCCTTCGGGATCGATCCGGCGGGACGCGTGTGTCTGGACATCGGCGCGTCCACCGGCGGGTTCACCGATTGCCTGCTGCAGCGCGGCGCGGCGCGGGTTTACGCCTTTGATGTCGGGCGCAATCAGCTGCACTGGCGCATTCGAAATGACGGGCGGGTGATCGCGAAGGAGGGGATCAATTGCCGGTATCTGTCGTTCGACGATGTCGGCGAGCGAGTGAGCCTCGTGGTCGCCGACGTGAGTTTTATTTCGTTGACTTTGATCCTGCCGCCCGCGTTTGAGTTGCTCGAACCCGACGGGATGATGGTGGTGCTGATCAAACCTCAATTTGAGCTCTCCCGCGAAGCGGTGGGACGCGGCGGAGTCGTGACCGATCCGGCCGCGCACGAGGAGGCGGTGCGGAAAATTCGTGATTTCACCGAAGGTGAGCTTCGGCATCGTTGGGTCGGGCACATCGAGTCGCCGATTCTCGGCGCCACGGGCAATCGCGAGTTTCTCGCCTGTTTGCGGCCATGATCGGGCTCATTGCCCATTCCGAGAAGGCCGACGCGCGACAGCTCGTCGGCGAGGTGGTGGCCGAGCTGGACAGCCGGGGGATCGACTTTGTGATGGAGCGCGAGACGGCGAAGCTCATCGGGCGGGATTCCGATCTGGACGAGGTTGCGGTGGCCTCGGTGAGCGATCTGCTCGTGGTGATGGGCGGCGACGGGACGATTCTGCGGGTGGCGCATCGGCTGGAGGATCAACTGCGGCCGATTTTCGGAATCAATCTCGGCTCGCTCGGCTTTCTCACGTGTGTGGGCCCAGGCGAGGTGACGCGTGCCGTTGACGCGATCGTGAACGGGGAGTTTCGCAAGAGCCCGCGCAATCTGTTGAAAGTCGAGCTGCTCGCCGGCGAGGCGCCGGTGCAGACGTTTTACGCGTTGAACGATGTCGTGATCAGTCGCGGCGAGCGGTCGAAACTCGTGCGGATCGACGTGCGGATCGATGGCGATCTGCTCACCAACTACAACGCGGATGGCCTCATTCTTTCCACGCCCACCGGCTCGACGGCTTATTCGCTCTCGGCCGGAGGCCCGATTTTGCTGCCGGATTCCGGTGTAATGGTCGTCACCCCCGTTTGCCCGCACGTGCTCACGAATCGCTCCACCGTGGTGAGCGACAACTCCGTCGTCGAGGCGCGGCTCATCGTTCCGGGGCAGGAGGTCTTCATCAACGTGGACGGCCAGGCATCGGTTGAAATGCGGCTTGGGGATGTGCTGAGAGTCTCGAAGTCCGACCGGGTTCTGCCCCTCGCAATGCTGCCGGAACGTCCGTTCTCCGAGGTGCTGCGGCAGAAGCTCAAGTGGAGCGGAAGCAACATATGAGGATCGACGAAGTTCTTCGTGCATCCGACATCAATCTTGCTCTGCGCGGGGACGACAAAACGGCCGTCGTCGAGGAAGTGCTGTCGCAGTTGCGCGGTGACGATCGAGTCACGAATTGGGAGGCGCTGCGTGATGCCGTGATCGAGCGGGACGCCGCGGCGATCGACGCGGCGGGTTGCGCCATCTGCATCGCGCACGGACGGACCAAGGCGGTGAAGGGGCTGGTGATGGCCGTGGGCCGCTCGGAACAGGGATTCCCCTGCGACGACGCGAAACAGCCCGCGCGCCTGTTCTTCGTGGCCGGCATCCCCGCGGCCTTCGATGCGGAATACCTCCGGCACGTCGGCTCGATCGTGCGGATCTGCCGGGATGCGGACCGCCTCGCGGAGTTGCTGGCGGCGTCGACGGGACAGGAATTTGTCGAGCTGCTGATGCAGGCGACGGAAGCGCTTTAATTCGAGTTGTCCCGGGCGGTTTTCTGGCGCACTATTTCCGCATGGCATCCAGTTCGCTCAAGACCAATGTCGGCGACGTTGAACGCGCGGTCTGCCTTGTTGTTGGTGCGCTTCTATTTCTGAAAGGCCTGTTGTCCCGGCGGGCGTTCAAAACGGGTCTGGGCGGGCTGCTGATCTATCGAGGCTTCACCGGCAACTGCAAGTGCTACGAGGCGCTCGGAATCGACACGACGTCTGAAGGGGCGAAGTCGTAGTGGCGCTGCTCGAGGTCCAGGATCTCAAGGTCTGGTTTCCCGTCCTGGGAGGCGTGCTTCGCCGTCAGATCGGGGAGGTGAAGGCGGTCGATGGTGTGAGCTTTACCGTCGAAGCAGGGCAGACCGTGGGGCTCGTGGGCGAGAGCGGCAGCGGCAAGACGACGGTGGGGCGTGCGATCCTCAAACTCGTGCCGGCGACCGGCGGGTCGGTGAAGTTCAATGGACGCGAAATCCTTGGGATGACCGAGCGGCAGTTTCGTCCGCTGCGCCGTGAGATGCAGATGATTTTTCAGGACCCGTTTGGTTCGCTGAATCCGCGCATGACGATCGGCAGCATCGTCGGCGAGGCACTCGAGATTCATTTCAAGTCGATGTCGGCAAGCGACCGCCGGGAGCGCGTCGCCCAGTTGTTGAAGCAGGTCGGTTTGAAGCCGGAAATGATGAGCCGCTATCCGCACGAGTTCAGCGGCGGGCAGAGGCAGCGCATCGGCATTGCACGGGCGCTCGCAGTGGAGCCGAAGTTCATCATTTGCGACGAACCGGTGAGCGCGCTCGACGTGAGCGTGCAGGCGCAGATTGTGAATCTGCTGCAGGACCTGCAGGCGCAACTGGGGATTGCCTATCTTTTCATTGCCCACGATCTGGCGGTGGTGGAGCACATCAGCGATCACGTGCTGGTGATGCACCACGGCAAGGTCGTGGAGAGCGCGAGCGCGGAGGCGATTTACAGTGATCCGCAGGACGAATACACGCGGAAGCTTCTGGCGGCCGTCCCCTCGCTTTAATGTCGACCTTGCGCGCCGTGGCGACTGGCACCATGCTACGCGGCTGACCGCATGCATCCGCTCCTTCGAAAACTTCTAGGGTTCAACTGGATCCTGCTCGTCCTGATGCTGGGGCTGATGATCTTCGGGATCTACGCCATCTACAGCGCCACATGGATGCGGGATGACTCATTCTGGAGGGACCAGCTCAAGTGGATTTTTGTCTGTCTTCCGCTGTTCGTGGTGGTTTCGCTGATCGACTATCGGTGGATTCGCTGGGGCGCGCTGCCGGTGTATCTGGTGAGTCTCGCGGCGCTGGTCGCCACAATGTTCATTGGCACGAAGGTTTACGGTGCCCGAAGCTGGCTGAATCTCGGATTCATGAATTTCCAGCCGTCGCAGCTCGCCGTGCTGGCCGGGGTGATGGTGCTGGCGTTGTTCCTCAGCCAGTTCAAGAACCTGCATCCGTTTTTCAAAATCGTGGCGTGCGGAGCGCTCGTGGGCGCGCCGTGGATTCTTATTCTGATCCAGCCCGACCTCGGGTCTGCGCTGATCTGGATCCCCATCGTGCTGGGCATGTTCTTCATTGGAGGCATCCCGTTTCGATATCTGTCCGCGCTGCTTCTGCTCGGGCTCGCTGCGGTGCCGCTGGCGGTAAATTTCGTGCTCAAGCCCTACCAGAAGGAGCGCCTGCTGGTGTTCCTCGATCCCAGCCGCGACCCTCAGGGGGCGGGATGGACGATCAATCAATCGCTGATCGCGATCGGCTCCGGCGGTTTTTCGGGCAAAGGCTTCAAGGCGCCGAATACCCTCAACGAGCTGGGCTTCCTGCCCAGCACGATCGTGCACAACGACTTCATCTTCGCGGTGATTGGCGAGCAGCACGGATTCCTGGGCGGGGCGATTCTCGTGGGAACCTTCGCGCTGCTGCTGCTGACCGCCATTTACGTCATCCTGCTGGCGGGGGATGACCTCGGGCGCCTCATCGCGACCGGTGTGACGATGCTGCTTTTCGCGCATGTCTTCATGAACATCGGCATGACGATTCAAGTGACGCCGATCACGGGTGTGCCGCTGCCGCTGGTGAGCTACGGCGGCTCGTTTTTGATGGTCATCATGATCAGCTTCGGGCTGCTGCAGAGCGTATGGATTCACCGCCGCACCGTGGGGTAGCGTGATTGCACTGAACCGCCGCGCCGCTTAACTTTCGAAAATCATGGTTTCACTCGCCCAGCCGCAGTCGCTCGTCGACAAAGTCCTGGATGGAGAACGCATCAGCCGTGACGAGGCCCGTGCGCTCTATCATCTGCCGTTGAACGAACTTGGCGCCCTCGCTGACGCGCGCCGCAAGATGGCGAAGGCGGACGCCTACGATGGGCGCGGCAATGAGATCGTCACCTACATCATCGACCGCAACATCAACTACACGAACGTCTGCAACGTTTACTGCAAATTTTGCGCGTTCTACCGCACGGAGAAGGATGCCGACCATTACGTGCTCACGCACGAGGAGCTGGATCAGAAGCTCGATGAATTGACCGAGGCCGGCGGGGTGCAGGTGCTTTTGCAGGGCGGGCATCACCCGGGCCTGAAGATCGACTTCTACCTCGATATGCTCTCGCACATTCGCGAGAAGTATCCGCACATCAACATCCACGGTTTCAGCCCGCCCGAGTTCAATCACTTCGCGGAGGTGTTTGGAATGCCGGTCGCGGAGGTGATTGCGAAGTTTCGCGAGGCGGGTCTCGGGTCGATCCCCGGGGGCGGTGGAGAAATCCTCGTCGATCGGGTGCGGAATCGCATCGCACCGCTGAAGTGCGATTCCGATCACTGGCTGGAAGTGATGCGCATCGCGCACGGAATGGGGATGAATTCCAGCGCGACGATGATGTTCGGCCATGTTGAGACGCTGGAAGACCGCCTCGAGCACCTGCAGCGGCTGCGCGACGTGCAGGACGAGACCGGCGGGTTTACGGCATTCATTTGCTGGACGTTCCAGCCTGAAAACACGCGGCTTCGCGCGGAGCCGGTCGGATCGGCGGAGTATCTGCGCATGCAGGCGCTGGCCCGGGTTTTCCTCGATAATTTCGAGAACGTCCAAAGCTCGTGGGTCACGCAGGGACCGCGCATCGGGCAGATCGCGCTCAGCTACGGCGCGAACGACTTTGGCAGCGTGATGATGGAGGAGAACGTGGTCAGCAGCGCGGGCACGTCGTTCCGTCTCAACTCCGAGGAGATCGAACGGCTGGTGCGCGAGGCCGGCTACGAACCGCATCGCCGCAACAACTGGTATCAGTTGCTCAACTGAGCGCAGTTGAGGCTTGAGACCGCGCCGAATCTGCGGAAAACGGGAGCATGGCATCCACGATCGCGGAGATTCGGCGGGCGGTGAAGGAGCAGGCGATCGTCGCCGAGCTCCATGCCCAGGTTGAGCAGTGCCTGAAAAAGGAAGGCTCGAATGGCAAGCCGTTCTGGGAGTTGCGACTGCGGGATGCGAGCGACGCGCTGACGCTGCGCGTATGGTCCGACTCGCCGAATGTCCGGGTCTGCGAGACGCTCGGGGAGGCGGACAGCGTCGCGATTGAAGGGGAGTTTTATCTCAACGGCAGTTTTGGCCTGGATGCCCGGCGCTGGGAGTTGCGGCGTCTGTATCCCGACGAAAAGGAGGCGCTCTACGGGGGCACCGAAGCGCAGCGGGCGGCGCTGGACGAGGACTTTGCCTACATCGAACGGACGGTGGAGGGGCTCCGCGATCCGCGACTGCGATCGTTGTCGGTCAAATTTCTGGAAACCTGCGGATCGCGGTTTCGCCGTGCCGCGGCCGCCCGGGTCAATCATCACGCGAGGCGTGGCGGATTGCTCCAGCACACGGCGCAGATGATGCGCGCGGCGGCGGCGATCTGTGAGGTTTATCCAAGGCTCAATCGCGACCTGCTGATCACGGGCGTGCTGTTTCACGACTGCGGGAAGCTGTGGGAAACGTGCCCGCCGGAGGAGGGGTTTGCGATCAAGCCGGACGTGCGCGGCGAACTCATGGGACACATCAACATCGGGGTGGAGGTCATCAACACGCTCTGGCGCGAGCTGGACCGCGAAGGCTGGGTGGACCTGACGCCTCCGTCGGATGACGTGCGACTCCATCTCATTCACCTCGTGTTGTCGCATCACGGAGCGCTCGAGTTCGGTTCGCCGATTGTCCCGAAGACCCCCGAGGCCATCGCGCTGCATTATGTCGACAACCTCGACGCCCGCCTCGAAATGATCTTCCAGGGCTATGGAAATGGAGTCGAGGTGGCGCCAGGAATCTTCGACTACGTGCGCCCGCTGGGAGCGAGTCCGGTGCAGGCGCTGCCGAAGCTGACGGAGAACCTGGATCAGTAATCCGGAATTTCTGAAATCACGGTTAGATTCGGAATGTTCCGAAAATGGGCGTCTGGGGAGACGAGCCGGGCATTTGTGCGAAGGGCGCTTGCCCCGATGACGAGATCCGTGATGGGAGGCCATTTTCCCTGTCGCCCCAATTCCCAGCCAAGATGCGAGACGAAGCGCCAGAGGCGTGCATCCGCAGGGACCTCTGGAATGATGTCGAAAAATGCCTCGATGGCATCGCGGGCGGATGGGGACTTGATGCCGCGGAGCACTTCCGCCCGCACGATCCCGCAACTGTAGAGGCTGCCGGCGCGCAAATAGGGTAGCAGACGCTGACGGAAATCGATTCCTGCCCGCAGCAGATCGATGAATGCCGCAGAATCGACCAGGAGGTTCATTTGCCGTAGGTCACGGACTGCCGCCTCATTTCGAGGATGTCATACGAAGGATCGACTGCGTCCTTTAGAAACGCCGGGTCCCAAGGCTCTTCGGCGATCCGGTTGATGCTGGCGATTCTTTCCGCCTCGGTGAGCGCCCAATCCACCGCCTCTTTTCGGGTGCGAAGCCCCGTCAACCTCATGATGCGGGCCAGTTTCTCCTCATCAATTTCGATCGTAGTCTTCATGCGGCCATATTTACGGCCATATTTGTGAAGAGCAACGGCATTTTGGCTGGAGGCATCCGCCTTCGGAAAAAAGACGCCGCTTCGCGTGAGCGAAGCGGCGTTGCTTTCGGAATCTCTCCCTTATTCCGATAATTGTGGGCCCGGCCGTGGTTACGGCGTGGGCACTTCCGAGATCGTCTGCAGAATACGGCTGGCGATCTTGTAGGGGTCGCCCTGCGAGTTCGGGCGGCGATCCTCGAGATAGCCCTTGTAGCCGTTGTTCACGAAGCTGTGCGGAACGCGGATCGAAGCGCCGCGATTCGCCAGGCCGTAGTTGAACTTGTCGATGGACTGCGTCTCGTGGAGGCCGGTGAGGCGCATGTGGTTGTCCGGGCCATACACGGCGATGTGCTCGTTCTTGTATTTGTCGAACGCTGCCATGAGAGCCTCGAAGTATTCCTTGCCACCGACTTCACGCATATACTTCGTCGAGAAGTTCGTGTGCATGCCGGAGCCGTTCCAGTCGACCTCCGAGCCGAGCGGCTTGCAGTGCCAGTTCACGTCGACACCGTAGCGCTCGCAGAGGCGCATGAGGATGTAGCGGGCAACCCACAACTGGTCAGCTGCGGTGCGCGAACCCTTGCCGAAGATCTGGAATTCCCACTGACCCTTGGCGACCTCGGCGTTGATGCCTTCGTGGTTGATGCCTGCCTCGAGGCAGAGGTCGAGGTGCTCCTCGACGATGTCGCGGGCGATGTCGCCCACGGCCTCGTAGCCGACGCCGGTGTAGTATTTGCCCTGCGGATAAGGGAATCCACCGCCCTCGGGGAAGCCGAGCGGGCGGCCGTCCTTGTAGAGGAAATATTCCTGCTCGAATCCGAACCATGCGTCGGGGTCATCGAGAATGGTTGCGCGGGAGTTCGAGGGATGCGGGCTGCCATCGGGGAGCAGAACTTCGCACATCACCAGCACGCCATTCTTGCGAGTGGCGTCCGGGAAGCAGGCGACGGGCTTGAGGATACAGTCGGAGCTGTGGCCTTCAGCCTGTCGGGTCGAGCTTCCGTCGAAACCCCACAACGGGAGGTCTTCCAGCTTCGGGAAGCTGTCAAACTCCTTGATTTGGGTTTTGCTGCGGAGGTTGGCGACGGGTTCGTATCCGTCCAGCCAGATGTATTCCAGTTTATACTTCGCCATAATGTAGGGTTGAGATGTCTGAATTTGACCGGGCGGCGACGGCATCGCCCGTAAATGGGTGCTTTTTTGCCATTTTCCCCGCTGCCGCGCATGTTGGGGTGGCATCTGGCTAGGTAGCAGGATCAATGCCACATTCCTAGCGGTAACTGCAGCAAATGCTTGTCCATCAGTCCCTCGCGGTCGATTTCCGGGGAAAATCTTGAATGCGCCTCAGGTTCGGGCCATGAGCATAGGGGATGCACGAGCTGAAGGACACGCTCCGCGCGACGGTGCGAATGACGTATGACGGCCGGGTGCACAAGACATTCCGGGGGCCGAAGGCGCAGGAGCGATACGAGAACGAGGTGCGGGTGCTCGAATTTCTACAGCGGCAGAACTGCCCGTTCGTTCCGAGACTCCTCGAAACCTATCCGGACGAGCTCCGGATCGTCACCAGCAGCTGCGGGTCGCGCGTGGAGCATCTGGACGACGAACGCCGGAATGAACTTTTCGAGGAGCTCCAGCGATATGGAGTGAAGCACGATGACCCGGAGACCCGGAACGTGACCTACCGCCAGACGGATGGCCGGTTTTGCGTGGTCGATTTCGAGTTCGCGGAGATTTTGCCGGGATTTGAAAATGGATCCTCGCATTGATCCACCCGCGGCCACCCACATCCGGTGGTTTGGTCTCTCCCATACGGGCACGGTGCGCAAAAACAACGAGGACTCGTTTCTCGGGCTGCGCTTCGACGCGCAGGAGGTGAACCTGCTCGGGAAGATCGGCGAGGCATCGCTCGGGGAGATGGATTACCTCTTCGCGGTCAGCGACGGAATGGGCGGCGCGGCGGCGGGGGAATTTGCGAGCCGGATTGCCGTGGAAAAAATCACGCGCCTGCTTCCGCGCTCGTTTCGCCAGGCGGCGGTCGGCCTGGAGGCGGGCTTTGCCGACGTGCTGGAGGAGCTGTATGGCGAGATTCACAAGGCGCTGCTGTTCCTCGGCGACAGCTACGAGGAGTGCCGTGGCATGGGCGCGACGTTGAGCCTGTGCTGGTTCATGCCAAACTGGATGTATTTCGCGCACATCGGCGACAGCCGGGTTTACTACCTCCCGATGAGCGGGGAGGGGATCAAGCAGCTCACGCACGACGACACCCACGTGGGCTGGCTCTATCGGAACAAGATGATCAACGAGCGCGAGGCCCGGACCCACCCGGCGAAGAATTCGTTGCAAAAGGCGCTGGGCGCCGGCCATCAATTTGTCGATCCGCAGGTCGGTGCGGTGGGCTATCAGCCGGGCGACCGGTTTCTTCTATGCAGCGATGGGGTGATCGACGGGTTGTTCGACGCCCAGATTGCGGAGATTCTCGGCCGGCGCGAAGAAGGGCTGAATCTTGCGGAAACCCTCGTCCACGAGTCGCTGCAGCGTTCGGGTCGCGACAACACCACGGCGGTCGTCGTGGAGGTAATTTAACCGCGGGTGGAATTCTTCTTTACGGACTGACGATCCTGTGCCATGTGTCAGGGCTCGCGCGGAAATCCCAAAGATGAAAGCGCCGTTGGTCCCTGGGGGCTTGTCTTCGACAATGCTTCGTCCGCGCCAGGGGGAACCCGGTGCGTGAATTTTCGAATGTCGATTCCTGAAATCTGACGACGCGCAAGCCGCGTCGAGCGCTTCGAAATCGAAATCCGAAAATCGCCAAATAGAATACATATGCCAGTTCGTCTCGGTCGTTTTGAAATGCCGAAGTCCTTGGTCAAGGACGAATCCACCGCCACGGATACCTACGCGAAGTTTGTCGCGGAGCCGTTCGAGGCGGGTTACGGCCACACCCTCGGCAACTCCCTGCGCCGCGTGCTCCTTTCCTCGCTGGAAGGCGCAGCCATCACCGCCGTCAAAATCGAGGGTGCACCCCACGAGTTCACCAGCCTTCCCGGCGTGGTCGAGGACGTGGTCGACATCATTCTCAACCTCAAGAAGGTGAAGCTGAAGGCGCACGAGAACGGCGACATCCGCAATCTCGTGCTTTCGGTCAACAAGTCCGGCGCCGTCACGGCCGGCGACATCAGCGAGAGCAACCAGGTCGAGGTGCTCAATCCCGACCAGCACATCTGCACGCTCGACAAGAAGCAGAAGTTCGAGGCCGAGTTTGAGGTCCGCGTGGGCCGCGGCTTTGCCACGGGCGACGAGAACAAGCGCCCCGACATGCCGATTGGCGTGATCGCGATCGACTCGATCTTCTCGCCGGTCACCCGCGTGAAGTATGCGGTCGAGCAGACCCGCGTCGGCCAGCGCACCGACTACGACAAGCTCGTGCTGGACATCTGGACCGATGGTCGCCTCACTCCCGACGACGCCCTGCTCCAGGCCTCGGCGATCCTCCGCAAGCATCTCGACGTGTTCGTCAACTACGACGATTCGCAGGTCGAGTTTGACGAAACGCCGCAGGAAGTCAGCCAGGAGAACAGCCGTCTCAAGAAGCTGCTCAACATGAGCGTAAACGAGATCGAGCTTTCCGTTCGCGCGGCGAACTGCCTCAACAACGCGAACATCACCACGGTTGGCCAGCTGGCGATGAAGACCGAGGCGGAGATGCTCAAGTATCGCAACTTCGGCAAGAAGTCGCTCAACGAGATCAAGGACAAGCTCGTGCAGCTCGGTCTTGGCCTTGGCATGAAATTCGAACCCGGCCTCATCGACCTGCCGTCCGATCAGCAGTAATCGAGGGCCCATCATCCCATGAGACATCGTAAAAAAACCGTGAAGCTCGGCCGTTCCCAGGCCCATCGCGACGCCCTGCTTGCGAACCAGGTCGTGAGCCTGATCCAGCACAACCGCATCAAGACCACGCTCGCGAAGGCGAAGGCGGTCCGTCCGTTCGCGGAGAAAATGCTCACCCTCGGCAAGCGTGGCGATCTCCACGCCCGCCGTCTGGCCATTTCCTATCTCCGCCAGAAGGACGCCGTGAAGAAGCTCTTCGAGGAGGTGGCGCCACGCGCCGCGAACCGCAACGGCGGTTACACCCGCATCATCAAGCTCGGCCAGCGCCAGAGCGACGCCGCTCCGATGGCATTCATCGAGTGGGTGGACGCCCCGGTCGAGGCTGAGCCGGTCGAGCCGGCCGAGACCAAGGCAAAGAAGTCCGCTCCGAAAAAGTCTGCGAAGGCAAAGGAGGAGCCGGCTGCTGAAGCCGCGGCCGAACCCGCTGCGGAGGAAAAGCCGAAGAAAAAGCCCGCGGCCAGGAAGAAGGCCTCCGAGGAATAATCGGACTTTGAATCGACCGGCGTCGCGCGTCCCCATTCCGGATTGCGCCCGCCGGTCGAACTCTGTCCGGGCCTTGACGCTTTACCACGCACCCAATAGTTTCACGCTCCTCATGCTTGGCGGTATTTGCACTCTGGGTGAACGGCTTGTGCGGCCCGGGGTCTTCTGCGTGTTTCTGTTTGCCTCGCTGACCGAGGTGACCGCGCAGGCGCTTACACCGTCGCGGATCCGCCCGCAGGAGCTGAGCGATTCCCGCGAGCTTTCGCCGCCTTCCCAGGAGCCGGATTTGCAGGTGGTGCCGTCCTCCGCAGATGTCGCTGCGGCCACCCAGCTCTACGCCTCCGCCGAGGCGAACGACCAGGCGGGCAATGTCACCGAGGCGATCGCCCAGTATCGTGCCGCGTTGAAGAAATATCCGCTGGCTCCCGAGGCCGCGAAGGCCCAATACCGGCTCGCCGAGCTGCTCGAGGCACGTGGAGATCTTTCACGAGCCTTCAACGCCTACCAGGCGCTGCTGACCCGCTATCCCGACACGCCGAATTTCGAACGTGCGGTCGCCGCGCAGGTCGCGATTGCGAACAAATATCTCGAGGGACGTCCGCAGAAATTTCTCGGCATTCCCGTCGGCAACTCCGCCAAGCGCGCGCAGGAGATGTATGCCGACATCCTCGCGAACGCGCCCTTCAGCAAATACGCGCCGGTTGCACAGTTCAACCTCGGCCTCTCCTACGAAAAGCAGAGCCAGCCGTTCGAGGCGATCAAGGCCTACCAGAAGGTCCTCGACACCTACCCGAACAGCGACGTCTGCGACGACGCGCTTTACCAGATTGCCTACGTGTATCTGCGCATTGGCTTTGCCCAGCAATCGCAGGACCTTTCCTCGCTCGTGGCTGCGAGAAACACGTTTGAAGACTTCCTCATCGAATATCCGAACAGCGAAAAGGCCCCGCAGGCCCGCGAGAATCTCGCCATGCTCGGCGACGCGGAGTCGGATGACATTTTCCGCATCGCGCGGTTCTACGAGTTTCACAAGGATCTCAAGGCCGCCTTCATCTACTACAACGACGTGATCCGCCGTCAGCCGAACACCAAGCAGGCGGATATCGCCATGTCCCGGATCGAGGAGCTCCGCAGCCAGTATGGCGACGACGCGCTGCGCACGGGTCCCGAGAAGGCGGAAACCGGCGAGAAGATGGCGCTGCGGCGCCGCCTCCAGGCCCAGGTGGAAACCTCCGCGCTTGCCGATTACAACGGCCCGCCAAAACGTGAGATTGTTCCGGATGAGCTGCCGATCAGTGCGCCGCAGATGCGCACGTCGGTCGATGACGTCCGTCCAATGCCAGCCGTCGAACCCGAACTGCCGACCGAATGAAGACGCCTTTTCGCATTCTCCTGATTGGCGCGGTGGTCGGTGTTCTCTCCTCGTGTGGCTATCAACTGGGTTCCGCGAAACCGGCGCTTCTACGAAACGTCACCAAGCTCGCGATCCCGACCTTCAAGAACAAGACGCTCGAACCCCGTATCGAAGTGCTGCTCGCCGATTCGACGGTGAAGGCGTTTCAGCAGGATGGAACCTACGAGATCGTCTCCGATGATCGCGCCGATGCGATCCTGTATTGCACGCTCGATTCAATCGAGAGACGGCAGGCCCGCGCGGTGTTGAACAATGTGCTCGCGACTCGCGAGTTCACGTTGAAGCTCGAGCTGAAATACGAGCTCGTGGATCGCGTCACCGGCGTGACGTTGCAGCGCGGCACGATCACCGGCGACACCTCGTTCTTCATCAACAACGACCTGCAGACCGACGAACGCCAGGCAATCATTACCGCGATCAATGAACTCGCGCAAAAGCTGGTTGGCAGGATTGCGGAAGGATTCTAGGCGGTCTCGCGTCACGGAGCGCAGGTCTCGATCGCCGCGGGAGCGCTGTTGAGTCGAATTCGAAAATGCTCACCGTAGTTCCGACGCCCATTGGCAACCTTGCGGACATCACGCTCCGGGCGCTGGAGGTGTTGCGCGAGGCCGACATTGTTGCCGCGGAGGATACCCGGCACTCCGGGATGCTGCTGCAGCATCATGGCATTTCGAAGCCGATGCTCAGCTTCCACGAGCACAACGAAGCGATGCGCACGGCGGAGTTGATCGAGCGACTGCGGGAGGGGGCGCATGTCGCGTTGATCACGGACGCGGGAACTCCGTCGATTTCGGATCCTGGAGCCCGGCTCGTCGCGGCATGCATCGAGAACGGGCTCGAGTATTCCATTCTTCCCGGCCCATGTGCGGCCATCACCGCGCTGGTCGGCAGCGGACTCGATGCAGAGGCGTTCTTTTTCGGGGGATTTCTGCCGGTGAAATCGGGACAGCGGGCGCGATTGCTCGAACAGGCGCGCGATCGCGAGGAGACCACGATTTTCTACGAATCGCCGCATCGGCTTCTCAAAACGCTGTCGGCTCTGGCGGAGGTGACGCCGGAGCGGATCGTCTGCGTCGCTCGCGAGCTGACGAAAAAATTCGAGGAGTTCCGGCGTGGATTCCCCGGCGTGCTGGTGGAGCACTACACCGCGCATCCTCCCAAGGGTGAAATCTGCCTCGTGATTGAGGGCGCGCGCGCCGCAACGCGTCGGGAGCGCCGGAGCGGCTAGTCGCCCGGGTTGCGCACGACGAGTCGGTCGACTTCGAGGCGGCCGATGCGCAACGAGGAAATCTTCACTTTGCCGATTGCGAGGCAGCCGATCGCGATGGCGCCGATCGAAATGGCCCCGAGAGCAAAGGCGCCCACGGCGATCGTCCCGGCGGCCAGGGCTTTCACTCGCTGTTGCCGCGGGTCCATCGATTACTCCGAGGTGGAATCCGGGTCTTCGGGCTCTTTCAGCTCCCGAAACGCCTCGCCGATCGAGCGGCCCGCCTCCTTGAATGCGTTGCCGATGCCCTCGATCGCTGATTGCGCGTCCTTCATCGTGCGAATCATGCGCGCCGCGCGATAATCCGCGCGGAGATTCTGCTCGCTGGCACGGAGGTTTGCGGCTTCGGCGGTGCGTCCCTTCGCTTCGAGCTCGTCGATCTGGGCTTCGAGTTTTTCCAACGATGCCTCGATCTTTTCCTGAGCCTCGTCGGTGGGGGTGGCCTTGTAGGCGGCAATCTCGGCGCGCAGCTGCTCGACCGTCCGCTGCGGACTGTCGCAGGCGGCAAGTGCAAAGGCAGCGAGCACGCAGAGCATGCCGAGGCGTTTCATTCGGCGAATTGGAAGGTGTCCTCGGCCGGTGTGGCTCCGGAGGTGGCGCGAACCGAGGGATTGTTTGCCGCGAGATGGGTGGCGATGTGGAAGATGGTTTCCGGATCCTCGCCGATTACGGCGGCGATCTCGTCCGCAGTGCTTGCCTTGCCGCTCTTCTTCAGCTCAGCGATGACCTTTGCCTGAATTTCGAGAACCTTCGCGGCGGCCTTCTTGCCGGCCTCCACGCCGGGCTGGTGATAGGCGTTGATGTTGACCAGCGTTCCGTAGAATCCGACCGCGCGCTCGTAAAGGGCGATCAAGGCGCCGAGGTAATAGGCATTCACCTCGGGAATGCTGACCGTGATCGTGTCGCGGCCGCCTTCGTGAAGCGCGCTCCGTGTGCCGCGCAGGAAGCCGTGCAGGTAGTCGCCGCTGGTGACGCCCGGCTCGACTTCGATCTCGGGCTGCGACGACGCCTTGCGCACCTCGATGAACGTGACGAAGAAATTGTTCACGCCATCGCGGAGCTGCTGCACATACGCGTGCTGGTCGGTGGAGCCCTTGTTGCCGTAAACCGCGATGCCCTGGTTCACCACCTTGCCATCGAGGTCGAGCCGCTTGCCGAGCGATTCCATCACGAGCTGCTGGAGATAGCGGCTGAACAGGAGGAGGCGGTCCTTGTAGGGCAGGACGACCATGTCCTTCGCGCCTTTGCCGCCGCCGGCGAACCACCACATGAGCGCCAGCCACATGGCGGCATTCCTGCCGAGTTCCGGGACGCGCGTCTTGGCATCCATGTCCTTCGCCCCCCGCAGAAATCCTTCGATATCGAGGCCCTGGATCGCCATGGGCAGCAATCCGACCGCGCTCATCACGGAAGTGCGGCCGCCGATCCAGTCAAACATCGGGAAGCGGCGCAGCCAGCCTTCGCCTTCGGCCGTCTGGTCGAGCTGGCTTCCGCGGCCGGTGATTGCGACGAAATGCTTCTCGAAAGGAATGCCCGCCTTTTTGAAGGCGTCCTGCGCGACAAGCATGCCGTTGCGCGATTCCTTGGTGCCGCCCGATTTCGAAATCACCGCGACGAGCGTGGTGGCGAGGCGGTCGCCAATCTGGTCGAACACCTTCACGAACCCGTCCGGGTCCGTGTTGTCGAAGAAATGCAGCCGGACCGGATTCTCCGGACTCCACAGGGCGTCGGCGACGAGTTCCGGACCGAGCGCCGATCCTCCGATGCCGATGGAAAGCAGGTCGGTGAATTTTTGTCCGTTTGCCGCGGTGATTTCGCCCGCATGCACGGCCCTTGCGAATTCGAGAATCTCGTTCTTCGTATCCTCGACGTCCGCCCGAAGGTCCGGGGTCGGCGCGAGGGAGGCGTCGCGCAGCCAGTAATGACCGACCATCCGGTTCTCGTCGGGATTCGCGATGGCGCCGGACTCGAGTGCGGCCATGTCCGCGAAGGCCTTCTCGATCTTTGGCTTCATCGTGTCGAAGAAGTCGTCGCCGAAACTCATGCGACTGATGTCGACCGAGATGCCGAGGTCGGTGTAACGAAGGAACGTGCTCTGAAATCGCGACCAGAGGGAGGTTGAGTCCATGGAGCCGAAGAAACTAGATTCGCAGGAGCATGACAAACGGAAAACCGCAATGGGATGCCATCTGCTCAAGTCCTGAGGAGACGCGGGCATTCGGAGGCCGCATTGCGGAGCAGCTGGAACCGGGGGGAGTGATTTCGCTGGAAGGTCCGCTGGGGGCGGGCAAAACGCAACTCGTGAAAGGCATCGCCGAAGCGCTTGGGCACGACGGCGAGGTGAGCAGTCCGACCTTTACGCTGGTGCATGAATACTGCGGCGGGCGCGTGCCGATTGCGCATTTCGACTGGTATCGCCTGAAGAGCGCCGACGAGGTGCTGGGACTGGGGTGGGACGATTACCTGAGCGATGACATGCTGGTGCTCGTGGAATGGGGCGACCGTTTTCCCGGGCTGCTTCCTCCGGACGCGCGGCGACTGGTGGTGGAAATCGACGGAAATGCGCGGCGGATTCGCTGGGCGGCGGGAGAATGAAGCTGCTGGCGTTCGATTGTTCCGCACCGGTCGGATCCCTCGCGGTGCTCGATGAGGAGCGGGTGATGTTTTCAGAGACCTTCGAGTCGCCCCGAGGGCGCGGCACGGGACTTTTTCAAGTGCTTCAACGGGCGGTCACGCAGTGCGGGCGTCCGGATCGCATCGGCGTCGGTATCGGCCCGGGTTCCTACAACGGCCTGCGCACCGCGATCGCGGCCGCAGAAGGATTGAGGATCGCCACCGGCGCGGAGCTGGTCGGGATCGTGTCGGTGCGGGCACTGCCGAGTGATGCGGATCGCTATCTCGCGGTGAGCGATGCGCGGGGAGGCGTGTTTTATTGCGCGGAAATCGCGGCTCGGGAGCTGGTGGGGGATTTTGAGCTGCTGCCGGAGGAGGCCTTGGCGGAGCGATTTCGGGTGCAGGAACACCTGCCCGTCTTTGCGCCGGCTGCGTTGCGACAGTTTCCGCAGGTTCAGGTGGCCTGCCCCGATGCGGTGATCCTTGCGCGACTTGCGGCGGAGGATTCGCCGGTGGAGGGGACGCTCGAGCCGCTCTATCTGAAACCGGCGCATATCACGACGCCGAAGAACAGTGCCAGCTCGAGGTTGCGCGGAGGCGGATCGTGAATTAGCAATGACGGTCCCGAAATGAAGTTGCTGTCCCGCCTTTTTCTTTTCCTGGCATCCACCGCACTCGCCCAGGAGCCCATATTGGAGGCGCAGGGCACGGTCGAGAACCCGAAACCCACGTGGGAGACCCAGAAGCAGGCGCGCACCTGGCAGCTTGGCATTCCCGCGCCTCGCGGGCTCATTACCGACCGGAATGGAAAGCCGCTCGCGCAATCGCGGCTCAGCTACAACCTCGCGATCAGCTTTCCGACGCCGCTGAACTTCACGGACGACGAGGTTCTCGCCTTTGCGCGGCAGCAGGTCACCCTCGCAAAGGGGCTGCTCGGTCGCGAGATCACGCTGAACGAAAAGGCGGTGGTCGACCATTACAGGAACCGCGCCGTGCTGCCCTACGACATCGTCGAGGACCTGCAGCCGCAGGAGCTGGCCGTGGTGGCGGCGGGCGTGACGCCGACGCTCATTCTTCGCCAGACCTACGTGCGGTTTTACCCGGAGAAGTCGCTGGCGGCGCACATCGTCGGATACGTCGGCGTAAAGGCCCCCCTTTCGCTTCGGCCGATCGAGAACGGCGACGTGATTTTTCCCGAGAACGAGGGACGCGAGGGCCTTGAGCAAATTTACGACGATGAGTTGCGCGGCATTCCGGGCCAGCTTCACGTGACGTTCGACGCGGAAGGCCGCAAGACCTCCGAGCGCATCGCGCAGCCGCCGGTGCCAGGCTACAACGTCATCACGACAATTGACGCCGACCTGCAGAAGATCTGCGAGGACGTGCTGGCCGAGAATTGCAAACGCGGCGCGATCGTGGTGATCGACCCGAACTCGGGGGAAATCCTCGCGCTGGCTTCATGGCCCACGTTCGACCCGAACATTTTCGTGCCCTATGTCGACAAGGAGAAGTTCGACGCGGTGCAGAGCGATCCCACCGTGCCGCTGCTTCCGCGCGCGTTCCGCTCGGCGTATCCGCCCGGATCGACGTTCAAGACCTTCGTGGGACTGGCCGGTCTGGAGGAAGGCAAGATCAAGCCCAACACGGAATTCAGCTGCCCGACCGCGCTGTCGGTGGGCAATTTCGTTTTTCACAACTGGAAGAAATACAACGCCGGCTCGCTGAACTTCGTCGAGGCTCTCACGCAGTCGTGCAACACGTGGTTTTATCAGGCTGGCCTGAAGATCGGCGCGCAGCCGATCATTGATTGGGCGCATCGTCTCGGGCTTGGCCAGCGCACCGGACTTCCGCTGAAGGCCGAGGAGAAAGGCAACATCCCGACCGACGAATACATGCTGCGTGTCCACAAGCGGAAGATCCTCAACGGTGACATCGCGAACATGAGCATTGGCCAGGGTGACATCCTCATCACTCCGGTGCAGATGGCGCAGGCGATGGGCGTGATCGCGAGCGGTGGCAAGTTTCATCAGACGCGGCTCGTGAAGCAGATCCAGAATCTCGACAACAAGGTCGTCGCCGCTTATCCGGACCGCATCCGCGACGAGCTGCCGATGACGCCCGAGGTGATGGACCAGCTGCGCGAGGCATTGGTCAAGGTGACCGAGGATGGCAACGGCACCGCGCATCGCGCGCAGGTGGATGGAATTCACGTTGCCGGGAAGACGGGCACCGCGCAATGGGGCGGCGGTCGGGACAGCAGCAAGGCGCGCACCGCGGCGTGGTTCACGGGATTCGCTCCTGCGGAAAATCCGCGGTATGCCTTCGCAGCCGTTTACGAAGGCGCGCCCGGCGACAACAGCGTGCACGGCGGCTCGCATGCCGCGCCGTTGATTGGAAAGGTCCTCAAGAAGGTGTTTGCACCGAGCGCCCCTGAAAAAGACGAGCCCATCGAAGAAGGAGAGGCCGACCAGTCGGGCTAGGATCTCCGAATGGAAATTGGGAGCCGGCACGGGCTCTCCTCGAAAGGCATGTTCCCCCGCGCGTTGATACTGATCGGATTGATCGCCGGCTGTTTGGCGGCCGCGAGAGCCGAGCCGCTTCAATACGTCGGGGTGAATCTCGCCGGCGCGGAATTTGGGTATCCCTCGAAGATTCCCGGCCAGCCCGGCAAGGACTACACCTACCCGACGCTCGACGAAGTTTCGTATTTCCTCGGGAAGGGCATGAACACGATCCGCCTGCCGTTCCTCTGGGAGCGGTTGCAGCCCGAATTGGGAGGCGGTTTCGACGGCGAGGAGTGGGCGATGCTTTCCAGTTTCGTCGATCAAGTCACGGCCGCCGGCGCGAACGTGATTCTCGACGTGCACGACTACGCCCAATACGTGATGAATGGCACGGCCTACGCCATCGGCTCGCCGCAGGTCACGGTCGAGGATTTTGCCAGCTTCTGGTCGGACCTCGCGCTCGAGTTCAAATCGAATTCGAAGGTGCTTTTCGGGCTGATGAATGAACCGGTCGGCACCCCGGTCATTACGACCGAGCAATGGGCGGGTGCCGCGCAGGCCGCGATCAACGCAATCCGAGGTGTCGGCGCCACGAACACGATCCTCGTGTCCGGCAACTACTACAGCGGCGCGTGGAGCTGGGTGAGCGGCAATGGAAACGGCACTCCGAATGCGCAGGTGATGGGAAACGTCGTCGACCCCGGCGTCGAGGGCTTTGAAACGAAAATGTATTTCGAGGCCCACCAGTATCTCGACGAAAACTACAGCGGCACTTCGCCCGTGATCGCCCACAATGGCGTGGCGGTGCTCGAGGCTTTCACCGAGTGGCTGCGACTCACCGGGAACATGGGATTTCTCGGCGAGTTCGGCGTGGGAGTGGGGGAGGTGCAGCAGGCCGCGGTTACCGAAATGCTCGAATACATGGAGGCCAACTCCGATGTGTGGGCGGGCTGGACGTGGTGGGCCGGCGGGCCGTGGTGGCCGGACGATTATTTTTTGAATCTCAATCCGCAGGACGGAGTCGACGCGCCCCAGATGGGTTATCTGGAGCCCTTTCTGTATCCGGTGCCGGAACCACGCGCCGGCGTCTTGCTGGCCACGGCGGGCGTGGGAATTTTCGTGTGGAGGTCGGCCCGCAGGGCGCGCCGGCAAAAGTCCGCGTGAGTGAACCGGCGCGGGTGATTTCCAGCGCCGATGTGCCGTGTGGCCGCCGTGTCTTGAATCGATCAGCTCCCTGTGGAAGGCTGCACGTCGTGACTCGATGGATGACATTCCTGGCCGCAGCTTTGCTGATGACGACGGCGCGCGCCGATTGGAATGTCGTCGAGATCGGCGGGCGTGATTACGTCTCGCTGAATGAGGTTGCGGAATTTTACGGGTTGGGAAAACCCGAGCCGATCGGTCGCAAGGCGTTTGGAGCTTCGGGAAACGGACGATCGCTCCGGGTGAAGCTCGACAGCCGCGATGCCATTGTGAATGGCGCCCGCACCTGGCTCGCCTTCGACGTCAAGGAACGTGGTGGAGCGCCTTACCTCTCGCGGGTGGATGTCGTTCACACGCTTGAACCGGCATTTCGTCCCGACAAAGTTGAAGGGGCGTCACCGGTGAAGACGATTGTCCTCGACGCAGGTCACGGAGGCCACGACCGTGGCGCGCGGAGTCCCTACGGCTACGAGAAGGAATACACGCTGGATGTCGTGCAGCGCTTGCGGAAGAAGCTGGAGAAGGCGGGATTCAACGTGCAGCTCACGCGAAGTTCCGACCGGTTTATCGAGCTGCCGAGCCGCCCGGGCATCGCTCGCAAATACAAGAACAGCATCTTTGTCAGCATTCATTTCAACTCGGCGGACTGGAACCGTGCGGCGAACGGCATCGAGGTTTACGCGATCAGCGCGCGAGGCACACCACCCACCGGGCAAAAAGGCGTGCAGGCCCGCGATAACGAGAAGGAGCCCGGGCACGCCCTCGAGCGCACAAACGCCGTGCTGGCGGCCTCCGTTCTGCACTCGATTCTGGGCGGCATGGATTTTTACGACCGGGGGTTGAAGCGCTCGAGGTTTGCGGTGCTTCGCTACGCCACAGTTCCGGCCATCCTCATCGAATGCGGATTTCTCACGAATGCCGCGGAGGCGAAACGCATCGAGTCGGCCGCTTGGCGTGATGAGCTGGCGGATGCCATTGCACGCGGAATCGTCGAATACGCGAAGTATGCGAGTGGCAAAGGCGCTCCGCGGACCGTGACCGCCTACGGCGGGAAGCCGACCACGGAGTTCGTTCCGGAGAACTAGCGGCTCCCGCTCAATAGTTGTTTCACCGCGTCACGCACGAGATCCGTGGAAATTTCGGACATCGGAGAACCGGGGTCCTTTGGTCGAATCGGGCCGGCGCCCGCGGATCGGACGACGATTGATCGACTGCGGCGGGGACGCCAGTGAAAGGGATTCGTGGGACCGAAAAGTGCCACGACCGGCGTGCCCAGCGCGTCCGCGAGATGAACCGGCGCGGAATCGACCGAGCAAACGACCGTGGCGCGCTGAATCAGCGCCGCCGTTCCGAGAAGGCTCAGTTTCCCTGCGAGAGAGCGAATTGGCCGGTGCGCAGCGATCGCAGCGATATGTTCCCTTTCCATCGGTGCGTTGGAACCCGTCACCACGACCGGAAGGCCCATTTCCTCCTCGAGAAATCGAATGACCTCCGACCAGCGCTCCGGCAGCCAGAATTTTTCGGCACGCGCGGTGCCGGGGTGCACGACCGCAAATCGCGGTGGCAGATCCTTCAACACGGACGCCGCTTCCTCCACCGCTTTCGCTGGCAGTCGAAGCTCCGTGGGGACTCCCTCGACGTGGATGTCGAGTGCGCGAAGCAGGTCCGTGTGGTGGTCGGCGGTGTGGCGATCACGAACGGAGGAATCGACGAAATCCGTGTAGACGAGTTTCCGGAACGGACGCTTTTGGAAGCGCTGCCACGTCACGCGTTTTCTGGCTTTCGAAAGTGCGGCGACGAGTGCGGAGCGGTCATTTCCGGTGACGTCCAGGGCGAGGTCGAAGCGTTCCGCGGCGATGGCGCGCCAAAAGGAGAGGCCGGCGAGGCCGCGTTGGAAGACCAGCACACGGTCCGCGTCGATGGCGGGTGCGAGCGGCGAGGTGGCGGCATCGATGGCGAGCGTGAGATGGATATCCGGCACCTGCTCGCGTAATACGGAAAGCAATGGCGTGGTGAGCAGAAGGTCGCCGATCCGCTTCAACTGGATCACGAGCACACGCATCATCGGGAAAGTTCCATGGCCCGGTGGTAGGCGTTGCGCAGGCGTTCGCGGAAATGATCCCACGTGAACTGCTCGACGACCCGTTTGCGCCCGGCAGCTCCCATTCGCGCCGCCAGATCGCGGTCGGCGTGCAGTTTTCGAATTGCTTCGGCCAGCGCGTCGGGGTCGTTTGGCGGGATCACGAGGCCGTTCTCGCCGTCGACGACGACATCGCCCGATTCGCGCGTGGTGATCTGCGGCAGGCCGCATGCGGCGGCCTCGTAGGTGGCCTTGGCACTGCCCTCGCACTCGCTTGGAAAAATGTGAACGGCCGCGGCACGCAACGCCGAGGGCACGTCTTCGACAAAACCGCGCACGACCACGTTCGAAGGGGCTGCGGCGAGGTGTGGCGCGATTTCCTTCGAGGGGCTGCCCACGAGCACGAGCTCCGACTCGGGCAGCGCGAGTTTCTTCCAGACATCCAGCAGATGGTGCACGCCTTTTCGCTTGATTAGCGAGCCGACAAAGATGGCGCGGAACTTCTCCGGTGGTGCCGGCGCGGGCGTGAAACGATCAACATCGACGCCGCGTGATGTGAGGAAGAGTTTTTCCCCGGGCACACCCGCGATGAGAAACGTCTCACGCGCCTTTTCGGACAACACAAGGATCAGCGTGGCGAGGGCGTATTCCTCCATGACCTGTTGCCGGGTCACGAGCAATCGGTTCAGAACGCTCCTCGGGAACGGCGCGGCGTCGCGCTGAATCTCACTCCATGTCTTGTCCTTTTTGATTTTTCCCTTGTTGCGATGCCAGGTGGGAATTTCCAGAACCGAGGGAATTCCGAGTTCGCGGGCAACGCGCAGGGATCGCACGGATTCGCCGGACCACGTGTGGAGAAGATCGAATTTCCGCGTGGCCAGATTCCGTGCGGCGCGCGCATCGAGTGCATGCTTTCTCGCGCCGACGTAGTGTTCGCGATCCATGAACGAGAGCAGCTTCACGGGATGGCGGTGGAGCAGCTCGATGCGATCGGCGGGAACGATCCGCTTTTTGTTGGAATAGGCGATTGCCCTGCCAAGGAAGTCTTCCTCGACGGCAAGGCGCAGGGATTCCCCGGCTACCTGATCGAGACCGCTTCCGCCGATTCCAGCGGCGATCGAGTAGAGAAGCGAGCGTGGCTGACTGCGGGAAGTGGTCACGAGGTGCGGAATTCTACGGCGCTTTTTGCCGAAGCGCCCTACCATTTTGCGCATGAAAGTGGGATTTGTCCGTCGCGGTTATTCGCCCACCGGGGGCGCGGAAGCGTATCTGCTTCGGCTCGCGGATGGCGTCGCTGCGAGGGGACACACTCCTGTTCTCTTGACCTCGAAGGAGTGGCCGGCCGATCGGTGGCCGAATGAATACATCGTGCGAATCGACGGGCGTTCACCGCTGCAGTTTTCGAAGGGAATTCAGCGCGCGGCGACGGGATGTGATGTGGTCTTCAGTCTGGAGCGAATTGCCGCCTGCGATGTCTATCGAGCGGGCGACGGAGTGCATCGGGCCTGGCTCGAGCGGCGCGCAAAGTTCGAGCCGGCGTGGAAGCGCTGGACCCGATGGACGAACGGAAAACATCGCGAGCTGCTCGAGCTGGAGGCGGAGATGTTTGCAAGACGTGCGGCGCGATTCGTGATCGCGAATTCCCGCATGGTGCGCGACGAGATCGTGGCGCACTACGGGTATCCGGCCGGGAATATCGAGGTGATTCCCAACGGATACGATTCGCCGCTGGTTGCGGAGAATCTGCGCGCAGCGCGTCGCGCGGAACTCGGACTGGCGGATGGGGATTTCGTGGCGCTTTTCGCCGGCAGTGGTTGGGAGCGGAAAGGGCTCGAGACGGCGATCGCTGCCGTGAAGGGCATGCGTGGCGTGAAGATGCTCGTCGCCGGGAAGGGACGTCCGCCCCGGGAGGTGCCGGTCGGTGTCACATTTCTCGGCCCCCAGTCGAATCTCCAGCCGGACTTTGCGGCCGCCGATGTGTTCGTGTTGCCGACGATTTACGATCCGTTTTCCAATGCGTGTCTGGAAGCGCTGGCCGCGGGACTGCCGGTGCTGACGACTTCGGCGAACGGGTTTTCCGAGATCATTTCCAACGGCGAACATGGAACGGTCTTCGAGCCCGGAGACGCTGGCGCTTTACGGCAGGCTCTTGAATTCTGGCGGGAACGCGCCGCCGAGGCTCGTTCCCGTTGCCGGGAGCTGGCGAGCCGGTATTCCGTCGCCGAAAATACGAGACGAACGCTCGAAGTGATCAGTCGAGCAGTGCGCTGAGCACGGCCTCGGTGTCGCTGAGATCGCTGAAAAGAAAATCCGGCTGATGGCTCTCCAGCACGGAGAGGGGGTAGTTCCCGGTCGCGATGGCGACCGTCTTCGCGCCGATCGCCTTTCCGCATTCGATGTCCCGCGGGGTGTCGCCGATGATGTAAATGCGCTCAGGCGGAAACTCCTCGCCGTGCCTCTCCTGCGCGCGGGCCGCGGCGAATTTTCCGAGTTCGTTGCGATCGTGGTGGTCGTCGGCGAACGCGCCGAATTCGAAGTAATGCCAGACCCCGTAGTGGGTGAGCTTGATTTCCGCGCCGCGTCGCAAGTTGCCGGTGAGCAGGGCGACCACGCAGTCGCTGCGATTTTTCAGTCGCTCGAGGAGTTCGAGAATTCCGGGCAGCACGCGGCCCTTGTGCTGGGGCAGGCGTTTCGGCAGGTGGTTGAGATACGAGTCGAGAATCGCCGAAATATTCTCGGGGGTGATCGGCCGGCCGTGCTTGGTAAGCAGCTGGTGCGCGATGAGCGCGTCGGTTGCGCCGGCAATGACAATTCCCTCAAGATCCTCGTGCTCGCCGAAGCGTTCCCGAACCGCTTCGCGCAGGGCGCTTTCGCCGGCGCCACCGGAGGTGATCAACGTCCCGTCAATGTCGAAGAGCAGCAGACGCCGCCCTCCGTCACTCGCCATCGTCGTCGTCGTGATGGTCGTGGTCGTGATCGTCCTCGTCGTCGAAATGGTCGTCGGGCGCCGTGAAACGGAGCTTGCGCTTGTTCGCGGGCAGCGGGCTGAGCGTCATTCCGAGCGCGCGGCCGGTCATTTTCGGCTCCATGTCCACATGGGCCATCGTGGCGAGGTCTTCCTTCACGCGCTCGAGCACGGCGCGGCCGATTTCCTGGTGCGCCATTTCACGCCCGCGGAATTGCAGGCCGACCTTGAGCTTGTTGCCCTTGTTGAGGAACGACTCCGCGCGACGGATCTTCGTGAGGTAGTCGTGCTCGTCGATGTTCGCGCGGAATTTGATCTCCTTGACCTTGTTGACCGAGTGCTTCTTTTCCTTCTCGTGCTTGGCCTGCTCGTAACGGAATTTTCCGTAGTCGACGATGCGACAGACGGGCGGCTGGGCGTTCGGCGCAACTTCGACGAGATCGAGACCGTGGCTTTTTGCGGTTCGAATCGCTTCATCGGTGCGCATGACGCCGAGTTGCTCTCCGGTGGACGCGAGAATGACGCGGACTTCGCGGGCACGGATCCGCTCATTCACACGATGTTCGGGTTCGCGGCGATCGCGGCGGTTCAAGGGACGTTTGTTTCGAATAGGAATAGACGTGGTTGGTTAAAGTGAATGGGCGCGAAATACCTCATGGAAGGTGAGGGCGCGGTCCGAAAGATCGGCACGAAAAATGGACACTCATGCACCGCATGAGATCAGTTTTCGCAAAGGGTAAATGGCATGCTCAATCTTCGGAACAATCGTGCATCGATACTCAGATGCGTGGGTGAAGGTGCAAAAGAGCCGGCCGGTGCGCAAGCGGAAAAAGTTGCAAATTGCAGTCGCGTTCGAAGCCTCCGGTGGCAGCATCATTTCCGCAATTCCTCAACATCGACGATGTCGGGAAATTCGTGGTCCGTTTCCACATGCGCCTCGGCCGCGGCGCGACGATTGATGACGAAGGTGTTGTTCTCTCCGTAGCGCGCCCAAGGGCCGGGCGGCACCTCGTGGAACTCGACAAATTTCCAGTCGGTTACGTCCGTATCAGCCATGCCGAGGTAGTCGCGAACGGCGGGGGACACGTCGAGGCCGGCGCCGCGATTGAGGTTCGGCTTGGGGCGTTCGTTGCCGAAGACGTATTCCCAGTGATCGGTGCGGAACGGCCCCACATCCTCCCATTGCGCGTAGCAGATGCGGTCCTTGAACCGGATCGCGATCCATCGCCCTTTGAGCACGGACTTGTGGTCGTTCTCGTAGGCTTCGTCGAACCACGGAATGACCTTTCTCGCCTCGGGCTTGTGCCCTTTTGAAGTCAGATCGTTGTAGGGCAGGGCGACGTAGAACGGGTTCTGCCCTGGCGTGAATCCCGCAGGGGTGTAGTCGGCGGTGCGTCGCCTGCGGTCGGGCGTGTCCGTGCCGCCATAGTTTTCGGCCCACTTCGTGTCCCAAGAGCTTTTGTGATTTGGCACCGGGTTGTTCTGCGTGGGCTTTTCGCCGATCCAGAATGTGGTGGTGACAATGCCGGTCCGCCATGGGTAACGGTCGCGGCCATTGGGATTCGCCCATTCACCGGGGATGGCCGAAGGTTTCTTTCCGCCGATCGAGTTGGCCGGGCGGAACTTCTTCTTCGAAAAATCCTTCATGTCCATGGCAGACCCGTGGAGCGCGTGGCCCGAGAAGATCGAGGCCACCGACGACAGGAAAATGCCGAGGGAATGAAGGATGGAATTGTTACGCATTAATGGAGACGTCTGAAGGACGTTGATGAGGAGACTGTCGACCCAAACAGGGATCGATGCAACTGGCGGCGTCGCGTCTCTCTCTGTGGAAGGGAATTCCGGACCGGGAAGTTTTGAGCAAAATAACCGGGGTCGCTATCATCGGCGCGGCCCATGGCGAACCTCCTTTCCAGCGATCCTGTCGTCGTCGATGCGTGGCATCCCGTGGCGCACGGCGCGGAGCTGGCCGCCGGTGCGATCAAGGCCGCGAAACTGCTGGGTGAGGACGTCGTGGTCTGGCAGGGGACGGGAGGTGTGCACGTCTGGCAGGACCTGTGCATTCATCGCGGCGTGAAGCTGTCGCTCGGACGTGTCGAGAGCGGCTGCGCGTTGCGATGCCCCTACCACGGGTGGACCTACGACGAGTCGGGGCGCTGCGTGAGGATGCCGGCGCATCCGTCGATGAATCCACCGCCGCGCGCACGAGTGAAAACCTTCGCATCGCGGGAGGCCGGCGGACTGCTCTGGGCTTCACTCTCGGAAAACCCGCCGCCGCTGCCGGTGATCGACGAGTTTTCCGATCCGGCTTTTCGCGCGATTCCGTGCGGCCCTTATTCTGCCGAAGCGGGTGCGCCGCGGCTGCTTGAGAACTTTCTCGATGTGGCGCACCTGCCCATCGTTCACGAGGGCGCGCTGGGGGTCGCGAGCCAGGCGGAGATCGCGCCTTACGACGTGGAGTGGATCGACGGCAGGCCCTTCGCGCGGGACATTCGTATTTTTCAGCCGAACCCGGAGGGCACGGGGCAGGCGGGCGAGGTGACCTACGAATACGGGGTGCTCTCGCCATTTTCCGCGTATCTGCGCAAGCGGATGGCGGACGGAAAGGTCTTCGCGCTGCTTTTTGCGGTGGCGCCGGTCGCCGAGGCGGAGAGCACGGGCTATTTCACAATCTTCGTAAACTACGGAGATCCAGCCGATGATGCGGGAATGGCGGCGTTTCAGGATCAAATCTTCGCGCAGGATGTCCCCATCGTCACGTCGCAGCGTCCCGAGCGTCTCCCCCTCGACCTGGCGGAGGAGCTCCACCTGCCCTCGGACCGGCTGGCCATTGCCTACCGCCAATACGTCCGCCGCCTTGGGTTGACCTTCGGCACAGCGTGATGCAGGGAGATTTCCATAAATTCCGCGCAATGGACGCGCGGAATTCGAATCCCATAACCATGGAAGCTCCCGATCTGACCCGACAACCACCACGCAGCCCGCGCGAGCGGGTGGGCGGATACGTCATTCTTGGCCGCGCGATTGACAAGTGCCGCGCGGATATCGCCGGAACTGTCGGCGATTACCACACCGACTGCCCGACGGACCACTTGCTCCTCGATTGGAAAGGCGTCGAATACCCGGACCTGCGTCAGCAGGTCGAGAGTGGCGCGGACGATGAGGCAATCGCGCGCTGGCTCGACGGCGTGGGCCGTCCCAAGACGCCCGAGGAAAAGGAGGCGTGGAACGAGCAGATGGAAAAGCTCGTTCCTTACGAGGTTCCCGCAATGAGGGATTTCATCACGCGGGAAGCCGAACGCCTTGGCCTCGACGCGAAGACCCTCACGCTCTTCGATTACCTCGAAACCGACGACGCGCGGAGTTTCGGAGGATAGCGGCGTCCGTTGCGTCAAGTGGCGCGCTCGATACCGGGCAGGCGGTTTCCGCCTTGGTGCGGTAAGAGGCGCGCCTTCTTGTGAGGAGCCTGTCGGGGAATCCTATCCCCGCCGCTCGCGGATCGACTCGAGGATTTCGGCGATGGCGGCGTCGCGCGGTTTGGCGCCGACGTTGCCCTTGCCGTGGAGACGCACGGAGACGTTGCCGGCTTCCAGGTCGCGGTTGCCGATGACGAGCATCGTGTGGACCTTCGCTTTCTCGGCGTCGGCGATCTTGCCCTTCATGTTGTCGGTGCCGATGTCGAGTTCGGCGCGGACCTGATGGCGGCGCAGCTCGGCGTGGATGCCCTTCGCGTATTCGACAAGGGGCTCCTCGGTGCCGATCGTGATCACGCGGACCTGCTCGGGAGCGAGCCAGAGCGGGAAGTTGCCCGCGTAGTGCTCGATGAGAAATCCGATGAATCGCTCGTGCGTGCCGAGCGGCGCGCGGTGAATGCAAAGCGGCGTGGCGTCGGTGTTGTCGCGCGTGCGGTAGGTGAGGCCGAAGCGCTTTGGCACGGCGAAGTCGACCTGGTTCGTGGCAATGGTGAATTCACGCCCGATTGCGCTCCAGACCTGCACGTCGATCTTCGGTCCGTAGAACGCGGCTTCGTTCGGCACTTCGACGAAGTTGATGCCCGACTCGACGAGGACGCGGCGCACCATGTCCTCGGTCTTTTTCCACAGTTCGGGCTCGTTGACGAACTTCTGGCCGAGCTTCCCGGGATCGTGCGTGGAGAAGCGCATCACGTATTTCTCAAGGCCGAAGATCTGGAAATACTTCAGATACATGTCGTTCACCGCGCGGAACTCCTCGGCGAACTGCTCCTCGGTGCAGTAGATGTGCGCGTCGTTCATGTTCAGCGAACGCACGCGCATGAGGCCGAACAACTCGCCCGACTGCTCGTAGCGGTAGCAGCAGCCGTATTCCGCGAGCCGCAACGGCAGGTCGCGATAGCTCCTCGGCTCCGCCGCAAACACCCGGTGGTGATGCGGGCAGTTCATCGCCTTGAGGTAGTATTTGTCCGACGAGTCTGGATTTTCGTCAGCATCCTGCAGTTCCATCGCCGGGAACATGCTCTCCTCGTAGTAGGGCAGGTGGCCGCTCGTCTTATACATCTTCTCCCGGGCGAGGTGCGGGGTGCGGACCCGAACGTAGCCGGCGGCGAATTCGGTTTCCTTGGCGAGGCGTTCGAGTTCCTCGACGATGACCGTGCCCTTTGGCAGCCAGAGCGGAAGGCCGGGGCCGACGTATTCGGTGTCCATCGCGAAGAGGCCCATCTCGGCGCCGATCTTGCGGTGGTCGCGTTTCTTCGCTTCCTCGAGCATCGCGAAGTGCGCCTGCATGTCGGTCTTGTTCGCGAAGGCGGTGCCGTAGATGCGCTGGAGCTGCGGATTGTTTTCGTCGCCCTTGTAGTAGGCGCTGGCGACGTGCGTGAGCTTGAAGGCCTTGATGCGGCTCGTGTGCGAGACGTGGGGGCCGGCGCAGAGGTCGGTGAAGTCGCCGTTGCGATACAGCGTGATCGTTTCGCCCTCGGGGATGCGCTCGACGATATCGAGCTTGAATTTGCTGGGTTCGGGGCGCGGACCGAGCGAGGCGAGGCGGCCTTCCTTTGCGAGCTGGATGGCCTCCTCGCGGCTGACCTCGATGCGCTCGAACTTGTGGTTGGCCTTGATCTCCTTCTGCATCTCCTCCTCGATGCGCGGGAAATCATCGGGCGTGATGCGATGCGGCAGCTCGACGTCGTAATAGAAGCCCTGCTCGACGGGCGGGCCGGCGGCGAATTGGGCCTCGGGCCAGATGCGCAGAATCGCCGTGGCGAGCACGTGGGCGGTGGAGTGGCGGATCGTTTCGAGTTCGGTCATGAAGAAAATACGCAGGAGGTTACCACGAAGCGCATGGAGACCACGAGAAAGGGGGCAGGCTCCGAATGGAGTCTACCGGCGCGTTCGTGTGGTGGCGGTGGTCAGGCGCACGGGCTGAACTTTGGCCGAAGAACGCGCGGTGGTCTAGTGAAACAACTAGGTTACTCCGCGCGAACCTGCTCTTCGACGATGAGCTGGGGAATGCCGTGATGCACCGGGTAGGCCGCGCGCCCGTCCTCGCGCACCAGCAACTCGCGGGCGTCACGAAAGTGGGAACGTTCCTCGGCGGTGGCCTCTCGAAGCGCCTGTCCGGTCTCGGGGCAGCACAGGGTGCTCAGCAATGCGGGATCCATCGGCTCCGAGCCTGCGCGATCCAGCGCAGGAGGCAAGTGCGGAACCGGGAATTCACGACGGCGATGGTGGCAAGCGCCACGAGAAGCAGGGCGATGGTGGAGGGTTTCGGCGCCGACTCAGTTTCGGGCATCGCCAGCGCACCGTGGCCTTTCATGTTTTTTTTCTCCGTGCGCTCGAGCATTTTCCATTGGGCCGAATTTTCGACGACCATGAATGCGATCGATGGCACCAGGGTATTCGCGGCCCGCGCGAGTTCCAGGAGAGTGGCCATGGATGCGGGAGATCGTCCATGTCGGGTCGGCGCAGATCGCGGCCACGCCGAGAACGGCGGGGGATCCATTTTGAACCGTCCCGCACCTCATTGCGAAAGCCGTCGAGCAAAATGAGCGGGCCCGGAATGCGATTGAGGCCGGTGGCTCGGATGACGAGCCTGATCGCTGGCGGCGGCCTGACCGCCCCCCGGTGGGGGCGGCCTTCCCATTGCGGCTGGCTTCTGCAGCTCAGGCGCTGCGGCGATGCCGACGGGTGAAGACGAGCACGGCGGCTCCCAACCCGAACAGCATTGCGACGCCCGGCTCCGGCACGGCCGAGGTGATGTTGAGCATGGCGTTGGAATTACCGCTGAAGATCTCCGGGGCGATGGCTTGCAGCTCGGCGAGTGAGTATTCGCCGATCTCGAGATACTCGCCGTTGATGGAAAGCGCGCCGATGGTCTCCGTGCCGGTGAAAGAAAGCACGACGTTTGAACCGGTGACCAGCGCCAGCACGATCTCGTCATTCAGGGAGAAGTTGCTTGCGATCTCGAGAGTCGCGCCGGTGGCGACGCTCAACCACGTGCTGCCCTCCAGGGAGCCGGTGACCAGCAGGGTTCCTTCAGACACTGTTGTGGCGCCGGTATAGGTATTGGCACCTTCCACCGTGAGCGTGCCGGTTCCCAGCTTCTGCAGCCCGCCCTCGCCGGCAAGGCTCTGACTGATTCCTACGGTGAACCCGTTGGTGTGGAACTTGAGCCCGCCGCTCTGCACCTCCAGGTCGGCGCTGTCGAATCCCGAGAAGTAGTCATCGCTCGAATCGGTCGCTTTCACCGTCGAGCCGTTGAATTTAATGATGGCGGAGCCAGTTCCCTTGACGAAGAGGTTCGCGGAGACCGTTCCCCCATTCAGGTAGAGACGGCCGATGTTGTTGTTCGCTCCTCCGGTGTTGTTGTTGTTGTTCAGTCCGAGGAAGATGTTGGCGTCGGTCGCGGTCAGGCTGCCGCCATTGAGGTTCACCGTGCCGTCTGCGACGATAAACGCTGAGTTCGAGTTGGGACTGCTGCCGATGAAAATGTGATCGGTGGGGGCGGTCTTTACGATCGCCGAGTCCGAAATCGTCAGGGTTGCCGTTCCGTTTTCTCCGACCACGATGCCGTCGTTGACGCCTCCAACGCTGATGCCGTCTCCGGCATTCAGGACTGCATTTTCGGAAACAGATACATCTCCGGTGCCGCTGAAGCGGGAGATGACAAACTTCTTGCCCACGGTCTTGAACTCGGCATCGCCCGAGAGATCGACGATGCCGTAACTGAGAATGGAGCCTTCGTTACGGGTGGCGTTTCCGATGTAGACTTCGCCGGCAACGGAAGCCGTGCTTTCTCCGCTCATTTCAAGCGCGCCGATGCCTCCATTGTGTCCCACCGGGAACATGCTGCTACCTTGATGTTCCAGAGTGGCTTTCCCGGTGAGCGTGAGTTTCGCGGGGGCTTCTCCGGGATTTCCCTCTCCGATGATGGTGGCGCCGCCGGTGTTTGTGAAACTGGAGTCGTCCTTGAAGGTCACATCCGCCCTGCCGCCCTTGCCGAAGAACGTCCAGTCGTTGGAGATCACCTCCGTGGTGTCTTGAAAGGTGACGGTCGCGGAAGTTCCCTCTCCGTCCCCAAAGAGGAACCAGCTGCCGACGTGATACAATTTGGAATCTCCGGAAAAGGTCCCGGTGAAATTTCCGGAGCTGCCGCCCCCGAAGCTCAGGAAGCCATTCGTGTGTTCGAGGGTGGCACCCGTCAGATCGAAGGTGGCGGTGCCATTGTCCGCGACGCGCAGGGTGCTGTTCACCTTCAGCGTGCCACCCTCCATGGTCACGGATGCGGTGCCGGCGCCGGCACCAATACGGACATCACCGCCTGTGGCAGCGGATGTCAGGCTGCCTCCCTCAAATCGGAGTCCGCCTTCGTTGATGGTAAGAAAATTGACCGTGAGGTTGTCTTCCTCCGAGATCGTTGCGATCCCCCCCGCGTTGAAGATTGCATGGTCTTCTTCTCCGGGCACGGTATCCGTATCCCAGTTCGCCGCGGTGGTAAACGGGCCCTCGTCGTCCCATAGAATCCACTGAATATCAGTGGCGGACGCGGTATGGCTGCCGAGTGCTGCGGTGAGGGCCACCAAGGCGGCAACGCCTGTGTGGCGGTATCTTTTGGTGCGTGTCGTTTTCATAGGAGGGAGGGGGTTCGGAAAGCGGCTTGCATCCGGACAATCGGAAAACGGCGCGCAGCATACCGCAGGCAGGGAGCAGTGAATCGCGAAAGGAGACCCCAGCGCTCTTCGGAGAAGACCGCGGCTTGCGAACAGCCGAAAGTCGAAGCTTCTGTAAAGAAGTCATCTCGCGATGTGTTGGCGGTGCGCTGGTGGCACGCTTGGGCTGTCTTTCGGAAATTTTGTATACATTGGTCAATGCAAATTCCTGTCATAGGAAATTCCATAAAATGGCGGGGGACTTGCCCCGGATAGTTGGGGGGCCCCGGCATTCGCTGGACTCCGCCGGCCGGGGTCGATATTCCGGACCGCGGATGAGCCAGACGGGATTGATTTTCAAAATGAGCTGCCCGGATGCGATCGGGTTGGTGGCTCAGGTGACGAGCCTGATCGCTGGCGAGGGGCTGAACCTTGCCGAGGTGCATACCTACAGCGATGTCGCGACGAAGTGGTTCTTCGCGCGGTTTCGCATCGAGTCCATGGAGGGCCGGGGGGATTTCGTCCGGCTCGAAGAAGGCCTGTCCCATTTCGCGGCCCGGGTGCGGGCCGACTGGTCGCTCCGCCGCATCGAGAAACGGCAGCGGCTCGCGGTGCTCGTGAGCAAGGAAACGCATTGTCTCACGGAGCTGCTGTGGCGGCGGAAGTTTGGAGAACTCAATGCCGACATCCCGCTCGTGATCTCGAATCACACGGTCTGCCGGGAGCACGTGGAGGCGGAGGGAATCCCGTTCCATCACGTGCCGGTGGACCCTGCAAATCGCGAGGACAGTTTTCGCCGGGTCGCCAGTCTCTGCGAGGAAGCGCAGGCAACCACGATCGTGCTGGCGCGATACATGCAGATTCTCCCGCCGTGGTTCTGTGAGCAATTCGCCGGCTCTCTCATCAATATCCACCACTCGTTCCTGCCCGCTTTTGCCGGCGCCGACCCGTATCGGCAGGCGTTCGAACGCGGGGTGAAGTTGATTGGCGCCACGTGCCACTACGCGACGGAGGAGCTCGACGCGGGGCCGATCATTGATCAGGAGGTCGTGCGCGTGGAGCACTTTCACGACCTCGCGGACTTGCGCCGACTCGGCCGGGACTGCGAACGGCTCGCGCTTGCCCGTGGCCTGCGCTACCACCTCGAGGACCGCGTGTTGATCCACGGCGCCAAGACGGTTGTCTTTCGGGATTAAAAAGCGAAGGCCGCCCCCAACGATGAGGGCGACCTCCGCCTATGCCACTAAAGCGACTACGGCAATCTTCCGCCGAGCAATTGACCTTCCTGGAAGAGGGGGATGCGGTCTGTCTTCACGGTGTTTGCGTTGCCGGTTCGCAGGCCCGCGTAGGAGAAGTCGTTGGCCGGGTTCCACGCGCTGGCCGGAGCGTTGGCCGGTAGGCTCAGGCGGAACTGCACTTCCTTGCGATAGGTCGAGCTGCTGCCGGGGGCGATCAGCGTGCCGGTAAAGTCCGCCTCGACGTAGTAGATGTTTCGCGAGACGTCGTGGGGGAGCAGCTTCGACACGCGGGCGCCCTGGCTGTAGTTGGTGACGACATTGATCTGCGAGGGCTGGATGCCGGCGGCGATCGTCTCGGTGAGGTCCACGTAGTAGCGGAAGGAGAGAAATTCGGACGCGCCGGCCGGGAAGGCGGAGCGGTTGTTCAACAGGGCGCGAATCTCCGTGAAACCGTTGCCCTGCTGGTTGATCGATGCCTCCACGAAAAATTCGTCGTCCGGCGTTTCCGGCTGCGGGAAGTTGGCGAGCGGCGTGCCGCCATTTTCCTCGACGAGCTTAGCCAGTGCGCCGGTGAAGCCCGCGTTGTAGTCGAGCGCGACTTCGTTGGTGATGTAGTTGCTGCGATCGTCCTCGTAGGCGGTGTCGTTCGGTGCGGAGGGGCCCCCGACAAGGGCGCCGTAGAGGATGTGCCGGTTGTTGCGGGGCTCCTGGATACTGTTGGCCCAGGATCCATGCGCGCCGCGATGATGCGGATTGACTGGCGGGTTGTTGCCAAAGCCGACGACGTAGCTGCGGCCGAGCGGGTTGTTGCCAAGCGCGTAGTCGACCTGGCGTTTCGCGAAGTCGTGGTAGCGGCCGTTGTAGTCGCGCACCCGGTCGGCGTAGATGAATGCGAGCAGCGCGGTGTTTGCCGCGTAGCGCAGCGATCCCCATTGCTGCAACCATGCGAGGCCACCGGGGGTCGTGGTGATTTTCGCGCCGTTGTCGCCGACGGTCCAGTAGTTGAGGAATCTCTCGGCGTTCGTCGTGTAGATCGACTTGCCCGTGAGCTGCGCGAGGAGGATGGATGCGCCGTAGATCTTGTCGTCCCAATTGTGGGTCCAGCGCAACGAGGCGCCGGTGTAATGCTGTGCGTAGAGCGACTCGGCTTTTTGCAGATAGATTTGCTCGCCCGTCGCGCGGTAGAGCCACACGGCGCCCCAGATCAGCTCGTCGATGTAACCGGAATGGGAGTTGTAGAACTCCCTCGCGTCGGGAATCGCGTTGACGTAGCTGCCGCGATAGGTGTCCCCGAACGCGAAGAGCTCGCGTGCGTGCCGCAGCAGGGTCGCGGCATATGCGGGATCCTCGTTCTTGAAGAGGATGGATGCGGCGGCGAGCGCCGCAGCTCCCTCGCCGGCGAGCTCGCTGCCGGGCTTTTGGGCGGTGATCGCGTAGGCGGGACGCGGCATCGTCATGACCTCCGGCGGACCCCAGTAGCTGTGGTCCGTGCCGCCTTTGCCGACCTGGCCGTAGAAGACATTCGGGCTCGGATGCGCCTTGATGACCCAATCCATGCCCCAGCGGATCGCATCGAGGATGGTCGCTTTCTGCCCGGCGGCGGCGTAGCCCTGCGGATACTCGATGGCGCCCCAGGCGAGCAGCGTCATGCTGCTGAGCATGGGGAGCCCGAATTTCACGTGATCGCCCGCGTCGTAATAACCGCCGCTGAGGTCGATACCGACATCGGCGCCGTCCTCGAGTGCGGAGTCGCCGCGCCAATTGATGCGGAAGTCCTCCGGCAGATCGCCGCTTCGCTGTGCATCGTAGAAGAAGAGCGATTTCTGCAGCGCCTCCGCGTAGTTGAAGCCGCCGCCTTTCGTGAAGTTGCGGATCGTGACGACGCCGGTGCCGTCCAGAATGGTCGCTCCGACCGCCCCGGAGATCCGGACGGTGAACGTTTCATCCGGCTCGTTCACGTTGTCGGCGTGAATGGGAATGTTGATCGTCTTGCGCGTCTGGCCGGCGGTGAAGATGAGCGTCTGGGAAACGGAGGAGTAATCCGCCGGCGAGGTGGCGGTGCCATCCGCGGTCTGCACGAGCATGGTGACCGCCAGCGACGGAGCCTTGTCGAGCGTGATCGCGACCTCTGCGGAGGTCGTGCCGGATGACGGTTCCGTTACCGTGACGTCCGCCACCGAGAGTTGCGGGGAGGTCGGCGCCGGTGTGGGACCTGGCGTCGGAACGGGTGTGGGGTTCGGTGTTGGCTTGGGCGTGGGAGACGGCGTGGGCGTGGGAGTAGGCTTCGGGGTGGGGGTGGGATTCGGCGCGGAGCCTTTGAACGAGAAATCCGTCGGAGGAGTGGTGAATGCACCCGGGCTCGCGACGAAGCCGAAACTCACGCTGCCTTTGGCGGGAATAACCTTGTTCCATGCGAAGGTTGCCGCGTCGAATGTGAGCAGGGATCCGCTCTGGCTCGCGACGCGCGCGTTCCAGATCGAGCTGATCGTGCGGTTCAGCCGGAAAGCGAGCTGCCAGTCGCGAATGACTGCCGAGGATTCGTTCTTGATCGTGACCTCGCTCTGAAATCCCGAAATCCAGTCGTTGACGACCCTGAACGTTACCGTGACGTCGCCAATGCGAACCGTGGTGTTTCGTGAACCCGGATTCGGCGTGGGGGTTGGGACCGGGGTCGGGGATGGTGTGGGGCTCGGAGTCGGAGCGGGAGTAGGCTTCGGGGTTGGAGTCGGGACGGGCGTTGGAGCCGGGGTCGGGGTGGGGACCGGTGTGGGAACAGGGGTGGGCGTTGGTGTCTGACCACCGGAGCCGGTCAGGGTGAAATTCTCCAGCGAGATGTTTCCGTTTCCGCCGGCGGCCTGGAATCCGAAGGTGAACGAGCCGCCTGCGGGCACCGTGCCGTTCCAGCTTTCGTTCCGGATCGTGTAGGTGTTGCCGACCCTGGAGACGATCTTTGCATCCCAGATGTTGACGATCTCGCGAGGCAGGTCGAACTGGACGGTCCACTCACGGAGGTTCGCGCCGGTGTTGTTTTCGACCGTGACCTTGCCGACAAATCCGGCGCCCCAGTCGCTGGTGACGTCGAGATGAACGTGCGGATGCGAGTGAGTCGGAGGCGTAGGGACCGGAGTGGGTGTCGGGAGCGGATTTCCGCCTCCACCCGTGGTGAAGACGAGATCGCTTGTCGAAAAGAACGCCTCGCCCGCGGGATCGATGCGTTGCCAGATCACATAGAGGACGTGACGTCCGGTGCGTTGCGGCAGATTGATCGTGAACCGGTAGTTCATCCCGTCGAGCACGGTGTCGGTGGGATTGGGAAGCCGCTCGAGGTCCGACCATTTGAGCGGCTGGAGCGGATCGTAACCGGGCTTCGTGAGATAGACCTCGAAGTAGCTCGGTTCGTGCGGCGTGTGCGCGTAGAAGACGCATTGATACGGCCCGGGTGCGACGGTCGTGGCGGGCCAGTCGGCGCGGGCGAGGTTCAAGCCCTTGTATTTGTCGCGGCCGGCGCCGGGGAGTTGTCCGTCGGGGATTCGTGCCTGGTAGTCCCGCGCGGGAAAGAGGCCGTTGACCTCGTGCCAGTCGTAGAATGCCTGCGTGCCGCCAACGGCGACCGCCGCCTTGATTGCTGCGGATTTCGGATTCTGCGGATTCTCGAGATACCCGAGATACGAGCGGCTGATGGGATTCGCCATCGAGCCATGGGCCATCACGTCCAGAGGACGGAACAGACCAAGGAACGTGGACAGAAGGAGGGAAACGCGGAAAAGGCGTGTGGTCATCATGGTGGGTTGATGCGCCTCGAAATTTGGTCATGAAATAACGGCTGTCCTCCTCCGCTCGGTGAGCCGGGCGAAAAACTCGATGAACACGGCAGCAAGCAAGGCGCGCAGCGTTGACCCACCCAGAACGGACCCGCACGATGTGCCGGTGCGCGACCGCCTGACATCGTGGGTTTCGAATCCGGCTACGTTCTGGAAGCTGAACCTCGTGATCTGGAGCGTCTTCGGGGTTTTCGGGTTTCTCATCCGGTATGCCGCGATCACGGATGCCCAGCGGGCGTTCTGCCTGACGCTGTTGCAGGAGCCCCTTGCCTTTTTGATCTCCGGCGGGCTTTACCTTGTGTATCGGCGGCCTTCACTGAGCGATCCGTTTCGCGTCAAGAGCGCGGCGTGGATGATCTTTCTTTGTGTCGCCGCGGGCCTGCTGCAGGCGGCGATCGTGCGCGGCGTGGTGGAAATCGCCGGCTGGCATACCACGGGATGGACCCCGCGCGAGGAGTGGCTCTTTCGGATCATCTTCATTTCGCTGCTGTATCTGACGTGGAGCCTGACGTTCTTTGCCTTGAAGACGCGCGACGCGGCGCGCATCGAGCACCAGCGCGCCGCACAGGCCGCCAGCGAGGCCCAGCGGATGGAGCTTCAACTGCTCCGCGCGCAGCTGGACCCGCATTTCCTTTTCAATTCGCTCAACGGCATCGCGTCGGAAATCAGCACGAATCCCGATGCCGCCCTCGAGATGGTGCATGAGCTGTCGGACTACCTCCGCTACTCGCTGGACCACCGTCATCATGTGCTCGCGCCGCTTGCTGCGGAGCTGGACGCGGTGACGGCGTATTTGCGCATCGAGCAGGCGCGTTTTGGCGACCGGATGTCGGCGAGCGTCGAGGCCGAGGTCGAGGCGCGGCAGCGAATGGTGCCGAGTTTCCTGCTGCAGCCGTTGATCGAGAATGCGGTGAAGCACGGGTTGCAGGAGGAACGGTGCGAGTTGCGGATCTGGGCGGGCTGCGACGGCGATATGCTTACCGTGACCGTGAGCAACCCGGGACGCCTGCCGGAGAACCTCGAGGTGGTGGAAGGCGTCGGATTGGAAACGCTGCGACGGCGACTGGAGTTTCACTATCCAGGTCGGGCGTTGTTTGAATTGAGCCAGATGGATGGGATCGTGACGGCGGAACTTCAACTTCGAGGCGAACCATGCTCCGCGTAGCGCTCGTCGATGATGAACGGCTGGCGCGCCAGGCGCTGCGGCAATCGCTGGCGCGCATGCCGGACCTGGAAATTGTCGGGGAGGCGGATGGCGTGGCCGCTGCGCGGAGCCTGTTGAGCGCAAAGAAGCCGGACGCCGTGTTTCTCGACATCCGGATGCCACGCGCGGATGGTTTCGAGCTGCTCAAGGAGGTCGAACGACCGCCCAAGGTCGTTTTTGTGACCGCGCATTCCGAGCACGCGGTGCGCGCCTTCGAAGTCGAGGCGGTCGACTACCTTCTCAAGCCGGTGCGGGCGACGAGGCTCGCGATCGCGGTGCAACGCCTGCGCGCGGCGTGCGGGTTGAACGCTGCGGCCGAAAGCACCTATTCGCCCGGGGATCGCATCTGCCTTCGCACGCCGGGACGAACGCTTGTGGCAACTCTCGACACCCTGACCGTGCTCGAGGCGGACGGTGATTTTACGAGGATTTTCGTGGCGGGTGAGCCCGCGCTGATGATCTGCCAGAACCTTGGGGCGTATGAGCGTCAGCTGCCCAACCCACCGTTCCTGCGCGTGGATCGCTCGCGAATCGTGAACATGGACCGCATCACGAAAATCGAGCGCGTGTCGCGGGACGATACGCTGCTGCACCTTGCCGGAATCGGCGAGCCGTTGCGGGTGGGGCGGGTGGCGCATTCCCGGCTGCGCGACGCCTTGGGGTGACGGTTACGGCTTCGAAATCACGAAGGTCGTTACGGACTTCGGCGGCAGGGTGGTGTCGAGCCTGCCGTGTTCGATCCGCAACGACGGCTGGTTCGCAAAGCGTTCGGTTGGGGAAGTTCGAACGGCGGTCGCCTCTTCGGCTTGAAAATCCGTTTTGGAGAGATCCACGGTGAACGGCTCGGGGGATTCGCGGTCGTTCAGCGCGACGATGGCGAGTGAATTGCCGTCGGAGGAAAGTGCGGCGATGGAATCCGGATCTCCGGTGGAAACAATGCGGCTCCCGGGGCGGATGAATTTCGTGAACTGACGCAGGACGTCATATCGCGGCGTCGTTTTCCATTCCGTGGATTTGCCGTCGAGTGCGTTGACGATGAGCCCCCAGCCGTTGTCGGGCTCCACGGCCTGCCAGTAGACCCACTCCTCGAAATGGAGCGCGTGAAGATCCTCGAGGATGGCACGCGCGGTCTCCATTCCGCTCGCGTCGCTGTCGCCGTGCTCGGAGAGCCAGATCGGGGTGTTTCCCGCTGCGGCGCGAAGCTCGGAGGCCTTGCGGGTGTCGTAGCCGTGGGTGGCGATGGCGCGGAGCCGGCTGCGGGTGGATTCCGGATATTCATTCAGCGCGCGAATCGCCTCGTCCGTGCTGAAGGTTTCCGGCGCGACGAGACCGACCGAAAGCTTCGCCTTTTCCAGCGCGGCGTGAAGGTGATCGAGCACGCGGACCTGCTGCTCGGCGTTCATATGGCAGCCTTCCTGGCGATTTCCCAGCCACCACGGAGAAAGCGGCTCGTTCATCGGCGTGATCGTGTCGAAGCGGACGCCATCCTGCTTTTCGAGGGCTGCCATAGCCGTGACGAGGTAGTTTGCGAAATCCTCCTCGGCGTCCTTGCGAAGATTGTTCGCGAGGGGATTCAGATTGCCGGTCACGCTTTTGCTGACAGTCATCCACCACGGCGGAGAATTCGCGAAGGCATCGACATGCTCCACGCCGCGCGCGACGGCGGCGCACAACATGCGCCGCTGATTCGCATCCGCCTCGAAGTTCCAGTTTCGGTCCTTGTCTTGAAAGCCCTCCATGCGGGCGCGCGGATCGGATGGCAGCGTGGGGAGGGCGGGATTCTCGCCGCCGCCGATGTTGTAGCGAACGATGGTGAGCCCGAGGTCCGTGAAAATGGCGTCCGCGAACTCTTCGTGATTCTTGAGCCCGCCGATCACGTTTGCCCACCAGCACAACGAGGTGCCCCAGCCGCGAAATGACCCGACGAGCACCTCATTCGGCTCAACCCGCGCGGTCGCTGCCCGCGAATCGAGCGGGAGCATCAGGACGACGAGGAACAAGACGCAATGGCGCAGCATGGGAGCGACAGAGGGAGGGGAGGCGGGTTAGAGTCGGATCATGGAGAATTCCGTCGAGGTGGTCCGCATCTTTTTATCGGCCGGGCACAACTATTTTGGGCACCACGGACGACCACCGGGGACGAATCCGAGCATTTCCGTGGACGAGGTGGAATGCGTCGCGGGCAAGGGACTCGTGGGTGACCGGTTCTTCGACTTCAAGCCGGAACGCTTTCCGGAGGGTTACGCCGGGCAGGTGACGTTCTTTGCCTGGGAGACGTTCGAGGACGTTGCGCGTCAGTTCGGGGTGACGGACAAGGGACCGGACGCGTTTCGCCGCAACGTGATCACGCGCGGGGTGGACCTCAACGAATGGAGGGACGCCGAGTTCGAGATTCAGGGCGTGCGGTTTCGCGGTGCGGGCGAGGCGACGCCGTGCCACTGGATGGAAACGGCGTTCGCTCCCGGCGCGATGAAGGCGTTGCGTGGACGGGGTGGTTTGCGCGCCCGAATCCTCACCAGCGGCGTGCTGCGTGTCACGCCGCCGGTTGCGCGGATTGCGTCCTAGTATTTTGCGACGGTGGGGTCGATGCGATCGGCCCAGGCGAGGATGCCGCCTTCGACGTTCCAGAGTTTGCCGAAGCCGGCGGCCTGAAGCTCGCGCACAGCCTGCGCACTGCGGGTGCCTGCCTTGCAGTGCACAACGATTTCGTCCGCGGAATCGAGCTCACTCATGCGAGAATGCAGCTCGCCGAGCGGGATGAGCTTCGAACCGGGAATGCGCGCGATGTCGTATTCGTATTTCTCGCGCACATCGAGAAGGACGAAGTTTTCGCCGGCCACCTGCTTGGCCTTCAACTGCTCGACGGTGATCGTCGGCACGGGCGCCTCCTCGGCCTCCGCGGCGTCGGCCTGCGGAATGCCGCAGAATTGATCGTAGTCGATGAGCTCGGTCACCGTGGGATTCTCGCCGCAGACCGGACATTTCGGATCCTTGCGCAGCTTGAACTCGCGGAACTTCATCTTCAACGCGTCGAAGTGAATGAGGCGTCCGATCAACGGTTCGCCGATGCCGACGATCAGCTTGATCGCTTCGATCGCCTGGATGACGCCAACGACGCCGGGCAGCACGCCAAGCACGCCGCCTTCCGCGCAGCTCGGGACCATTCCCGGCGGCGGCGGTTCCGGATAGAGACAGCGGTAGCAGGGACCGCCGAGCGAAGGCGCGAAGACGGTGGCCTGGCCGTCGAAACGGAAGATCGAGCCGTAGACGTTGGGCTTCTTGAGAAAAACGCAGATGTCGTTCGAGAGATAGCGCGTCGGGAAGTTGTCGGTGCCGTCAATGACGATGTCGTAATTCTCGACGATCTCGCGGGCGTTTGCGCTGGTGAAGAAAGCGTCGTGAAGCTCGACCTGGACGTTGGGATTGACGTCCTTGATGCGATCGCGCGCGCTGTTGATCTTTTTGCGGCCGACGTCCTTGGTGCCGTGGAGAATCTGGCGTTGCAGATTTGAAAAATCGACCGTGTCCGCGTCGACGAGGCCGATTGTGCCGATACCGGCCGCGGCAAGGTAAAGGGCAATGGGTGAGCCGAGCCCGCCGGTGCCGATGCAGAGGACTTTCGCAGCCTTCAGCTTCTTTTGGCCCTCGAGCGTGACCTCGGGCATGATGAGGTGGCGCGAGTAGCGGGCCACTTCGTCGTTGCTCAATTCGATGCCCTCGAGACGGGCCGGATCAAGAATGGTGCTCATGTGTCGGAGGGCCGAAAGTAGTCGGCTCCCGGGGCGGATGCAAGCGGCGGGGCGGGATATGACAGGGCTCCATGAATTCGCCGTCTGTGGCGGCCTGATGTGGCGCATTGTCAGGAGCTGTGCATAATGCGCTGCCGTATGCCCCATGATATCTCGTTGATTTCCACCATCGCGATCGGGTTGGCCCTGGCATTTGTGCTGGGCTTCGTCGCGAGCCGGTTGAGGCTGCCACCTCTCGTGGGGTATCTGGTGGCGGGCATTCTGGCGGGACCTTACACGCCGGGGTTCGTCGCCGACGAAAAGCTCGCCGGCCAGCTCGCGGAGATCGGCGTGATGCTTCTGATGTTTGGCGTCGGGCTTCATTTTTCCGTGGCGGACCTGCTGGCGGTGCGGCGGATTGCGATTCCCGGTGCAGTGGCGCAGATCGGCATCGCGACGGCGATCGGCGCCGGGATGATGCTGGCATGGGGATGGAGTCTCGGCAGCTCGATCGTGCTGGGACTGAGCCTCTCGGTGGCGAGCACCGTGGTGATGCTCAAGGCGCTGGAGGAGCGCAACGCGGTGTCCACGCCAAACGGCCGCGTCGCCGTGGGCTGGTTGATCGTGGAGGATCTCGCGATGGTGCTCGCACTGGTGTTGATCCCGTCCTTCGCGGGGGCACTCGGCGGCGCCGCTCCCGCGGATGATCATCACGGTGCCGACACCGGAGGAAACCTCTGGATCACGCTCGCGCTCACGCTCGGGAAGGTCGCGGTGTTCGTGGCGCTTTCACTGTGGCTCGGGCCGCGGGTCATGCCCTGGCTTTTGCGGCAGGTGGCACGAACGGGCTCCCGCGAACTCTTCACGCTGTCGGTGCTCGCGATCGCGCTGGGCATCGCGTTCGGCGCCGCCTCGCTTTTTGGAGTGTCGTTCGCGCTGGGCGCGTTTTTTGCGGGAATGGTGCTCCACGAATCCGAGCTGAGCCACAAGGCGGCGGAAAATTCCCTGCCGCTGCAGGACGCGTTTGCCGTGCTGTTTTTCGTATCGGTGGGCATGTTGTTCGACCCGTCGATCCTGTGGCGCGAGCCGTGGATGGTGCTGGGCGTGATGCTGGTGATTCTCGTCGGCAAGTCGCTCGCCGCGATGGGAATCGTGTGGGTGCTCGGGTTTCCAATCAGCACGGCGATCATGGTCTCGGCCTCGCTTGCCCAGATCGGTGAATTTTCATTCATCCTCGGCGGCCTGGGCATCGCCTACGGATTAATGACCGCGGAGGGGCTGAACCTCATCCTCGCGGGGGCGCTGCTCTCGATCACGCTGAACCCGCTCGTCTTCGCCGGCGCGGACTGGCTCTGCAAACAGGTGCGTCAGCGCCCCGCGCTGCGGGCGCGTCTGGAGGATTGCCGTCATGCGCGCTACGACCTGCTTCGCGCGGATCTCGAGGCCGCGCAAAAGCGGGCGGAGGCAAAGGCCGCCGAGCGCAAGACATTCACGCCCGAGGAGCTGGTGGAGCGTTTCCCGTTGTTCGCCGGGTTGACACCGGAGCAGCGGGAGGTGCTTGTGCTGCACTTCGAGCCGCAAACCGCGGAGCCGGGTGTGCGGGTGATTCGCGCGGGCGACGAGGCGGACAAGGTCTATTTCATTGCCTCGGGCGAAGCGGAGGTCGCGACCAGGGGACGGCGCATCCGGTTGGGGCCGGGCGACTATTTCGGCGAAATGGCGTTGTTGAACGACGCACCGCGCTCGGCCGACGTCACTGCGACGGATTACAGCCGGTTCGCCACGCTCAGCCGGCGCGACTTCCGGGAGTTTCTGCGCCGGTATCCGGACATTCGCGAGAAGATGGCAGCCATCGCTTCCGAGCGCATGGCGATGAATGCCGCCGCCGAAGCGGAAGGGGAGCAGATGTCGCAATCGTAAGCCGTTCCTGTGCGGAGCCGCGCTCTTTCGCGGTCCGGCGCAACCGGATTCAGCGCAGGAAGAACCAACCCGCCACGCCGCCTGCGAGGATGAGGAGCGCCGGGTTGATCTTTCTGCCGAAGTAAAGAATCACGAAAACGATTGCGGCCAGCGCGAGGCAGATCTGGAGGTGATCGTTGTCCCCGACGATCGCGGTGCGGGCGATGGAGATGGTGCCGGCGAGCATGAGGCCGACGACGATGGGCGCAAAGGCGCGCTGGATCGCGGTGCGCCACGGTGAACCCTCGAAATGATTCCACACCCGCCCGGTGGCGAGGGCGATCACGGAGCTGGGAACGAAGAATCCGAGAAATGCAACGATCGCGCCGGGAATCGCGGCGACGTGATAGCCGATGACGATCACCATGAGCATGTTCGGGCCGGGAACGATCTGGCCGAGCGCGTAGATGTCGCGAAACTGGCTTTCGTTGACCCATCCCTGGATTTCCACGGTGAAGTCCTTCATCGCGGGGAGGACGGACGTGCCGCCGCCGACCGCCATGATCGAGAGCAGCGAGAAGACCCAGAGGAGCGAGAAAAGGGAGCCGAGGTTCATCAGTCAGCCGGGCGTTTGTCGAACGAGTGGTCGTCCGCCTTGTGCGGCAGGTGGGTTCTGGGACGGTAGAGAAAAATGGCGACCGGCCCGACGGTGAGCAGAACGATCGGGAGCATCACGTGAATGAAACTGACCAGCACGAGGGTGATGACAACCAGGGCGATATCGAGCGGCTTTTCGAGCTGCTTGCGCCCGATCTTGAGCGTCACCGCAAGCAGCAGGCCGACGGACGCCGCGCCGACGCCCTTGAGAACGGCGTTCACGTTTTCATTCTGCGCATGGCTGGCGTAGACGATGCCGAGAATAAAAATCATGAGTGCGCCGGGGAGCATCATTCCGAGAAAGCCGGCGAGCGCACCGGGCCAGCCGCGGAGCCTGTCGCCCACGAGCACGGCCATGTTTGTTGCATTCAGGCCGGGAAGGGTTTGCGAGATTTCCAGCACCTCGAGAAACGTGTCGTCGTTCAGCCAGCCCTTTTTCTCGACGAGACTGCTGCGCAAATAGGCCACCACGCCGCCGCCGAAGCTCGTCGCGCCGATCGCCAGAAACGTCAGAAAAATTTCCGCGAGCGTGATCCTTGCCGGCGGGAGCAGCGCCTCCTGGCTGGTCTCCGACGGAGGCGGAAGCGGCTCGTCACTCATGGTCCGGCGCCGCCTTGCCGCCCATCTTGTAAACCATGGCCGTCTTCGTGGTGCCCAACTGCACCCACTCCGGCGCGCGGGTTTGCACGGCCCGGTAAAATTTTTCCGAAAGTGCCTTTGCCTTTTGATGAATGTCGTCGATGCGATGGAACTTCGCCTGAAAGGCGAACTCGCCGACGAGCGAGGTCTCCGAGGCGCGATTGCGCCACACGGCGATCGTCGCCTTCGCCTCGTAACCGTGCCCGAAGTGGAAATAGCCGGGCTCGACCTCGACTTCCTCCACGGCGACGTTGTTGACGAGATTGATCTTCGTCTCCGGTGAGACGTCGATCGCCGCCATGGCGGGAAACGCCTTCGCGATGTCGCGAAGTCCCTGGTCGAGGACGATCTTCGGGGTGATGAGAACGCAGTTGTGCGAATAGAGACTGCGCATCCCGCCGATCTTGTCGCGCAGCGGAAGCAGCTCCTCCTTGAACTTGATGCGGCTCTCGCCCTCGATGCGCGGATGGATGTCGGATCGCGCCGCGATCTCCATGTTCTGGTGGCGAAACTTCACCGTGAGCTCGTGATCCGGCTCGGGCCAGCCGTCCTTGTAGAACGTGCGTTTGCGAAGGATGAACGCGTTTCGGTAGAGATCGAAATTGTCCGTGTCGTAGAACAGCACCTCGCGCACGAGGTTGTGAAACGGATGCTTTCTGGTCTCGACCTCGACCCCGCAGTGGTCGGCGATCTGGCAGAGGATCTTCCAATATTCCTCGAAACGCTCCCGCCGGAAAAAGCGCTCCGGTTTGAGAAGAATCTTGTATTCGCGGTAGTGGACTTTGTCCAACGGGTGGCCGTCGGAATAGGCGGGCTCGCTCATGACCGGGTGTTGGCGCAGGCCATAGCAGAATTTCCGCCCGGCGTCATCGACCAGTTGGCGGCAGATCGTTGGATGGCGCTCAACGGAACATGATCCGGCAGATCACGATCGAGGCAATCACGCCGGTGAGGTCCGCAATGAGCCCTGCGGGCACGGCGTGGCGGGTGCGACGAACGGCCACCGATCCGAAATAAACGGCGATCACGTAGAAGGTCGTTTCGGTGCTGCCCATGATCGCGCCGCCCATCATGGAAAGAATGCTGTCGGGTCCGGCGCTGCTGACGAGATCGGTGAAGAGTCCGGTTGCGCCGGAGCCGCTCAGCGGGCGCATGAGCACGAGCGGGAGCAGTTCGACGGGAAATCCGATCGCGGCAAGCGGCTTTCCAAACCATTGCGCGAGAAGCTCGATCCCGCCGGCCGAGCGGAACATTCCAATGGCGACAAGAATGGCCACGAGAAACGGGATGATCCGCACGGCGGTGAGGAAGCCATCCTTGGCGCCCTCGACAAACTCCTCGTAAACGGAGACGCGTCGCAGCGCGGCGTAGAGCGGGAAGAAGGCGATCAAAAACGGAATCGCAAGCACGGAGATCGCGTGCACGATCAGGCTCACGGTATCCGTGGATGCGGCTTCTCCCGGCGAGCGGAAAACGGAGACCCCGCCGTAGAGCACGAGGGCAAAGAAGAGCGCCAGCACGCCATAGCCCCACTTCGGCATGGGAGCAGCCGTCGGCAGGGCAGGCGGCTCGCCGGCGGATTCGTCCTCAGTGGGCTCGCCGGCGACCGGCGCATTCTCCATCGATGGCAGCCGGTAACCGGGAAGTTTTTCGAGCAGCTTTACGGCCGTGATGCCGGCAATGGTGGAGCAAAGCGTGGCGACGAAGGCGGGGCCGATGATTGCAGTCGGGTTGGTCGCGCCTGCCGCGGCGAGGATGGCCACTGCGGTGGCGGGCACCAGCTGCACGGAACTCGTATTGACCGCGAGGAAGGTGCACATTGCGTTGGTCGCGACGCCGGGCCGGGGGTTCAGACGCTCGAGCAGCTGCATGGCCCGCAGGCCGAGGGGAGTGGCCGCGTTTGCCAGGCCCAGCATGTTGGCCGCGATGTTCATCACGATCGCGCCCATGGCCGGATGATCAGGCGGCACATCCGGAAAAAGCCATCGCATCAAAGGTCGGAGGGCCCGGGCGAGGATCTGCACCAGCCCCGATCGCTCCGCGAGCCGCATCAGGCCGAGCCAGAGCGCCATCACGCCTGCGAGAGGCAGGGCGATGTTCATCACCGCCAGCTTGGCCATGTCGATGGCGCCGGTGGCCACCTCGCCGAGCCGGCCCGTTACGGCACCGAGGCCAAAGGCGATCAGCACGAGGCCCAGCCAGATGTAATTCAGCATCGGAGCGTTCTATGCGCCGCCATAGGTCTCTTCAAGAAAGCGCTTTGGGTCATTTGGAATTCGGGAATTTCCGGATTCTTAGGTTGCGCACAAGCCCCCCTTGGCTAATATCCCCTCCCTTTTCCCCGTTTCGTATGACGTTTGTTTTTGCATCTCTTACAGACTTGGGTGTGCCGCTCTCGCTGGCCTGCGGCGGTATCGGTCTGCTTTTCGCGCTTTACCTGATCAGAACGATTCTCACGTCGCCCGCGGGCAACGAGAAAATGGCCCTCATCGCGGGTGCCGTGCAGGAGGGGGCGAAGGCGTATCTCAACCGCCAGATTGTCACCATCGGTTTGATCGCCCTCGTGATTTTCGTGGCGCTGTTCATTCTGAAGGGCGCGCTCACCGCGATCGGGTTTCTGATCGGCGCCGGGTGCTCCATGGCTGCGGGTTATGTCGGCATGCGTATTGCCGTGATGGCGAATGTTCGCACGGCGCAGGCTGCGACCGTCGGGCGTTTTCCCGCGATGAAAGCCGCTTTCAACGGCGGTGCGGTGACCGGTCTTCTCGTCGTGGCGCTCGCCCTCCTCGCGGTGGGCGGCTATTTCGTGATCGCTCGCGGACTTCTTGGAGAGGAGCAGGCGATCATGAGCCTCGTGGGGCTGGCGCTCGGGTCGAGCCTCATCAGCGTGTTTGCGCGACTCGGCGGCGGCATTTACACGAAGGCGGCGGATGTCGGCGCCGACCTCGTTGGCAAGATCGAGCAGAATCTCGATGAGGACGATCCGCGCAATCCCGCGACGATCGCCGACAACGTGGGCGACAACGTGGGTGACTGCGCGGGCATGGCGGCGGACGTCTTCGAAACGTATGCCGTCAGCTTGATCGGCGCGGTGCTGATCGGATTCCTTGCCCTGCAGGGAGTGCCGCAGGCCGTGATCTATCCGTTCCTCATTGGCGGCGTTTCGCTGATCGCCTCGATCATCGGCATTCTCTTTGTGAACGTGAATCGCGGAAACCCGACGATGTCGTTGATGGGCGCCGTTGCGGTGAGCGCGGTGCTGTCGGCCGCGGCATTCTGGCCGATCACGCAGGCGATGTTCCCGACTCCGATTGAGATCGGCGGAGTGGTTTACAGCGCGGGCGGGCTCTTTATTTCCGCGATCATCGGCCTCTTGATGACCGGCGCGGTGGTCGTCATTACGAATTACTACACGTCCACGAAGCACTACCCGGTGCAGAAGATTGCGCGGGCGTCCGAGACCGGCCACGCGACGAACATCATCGCCGGTCTCGCCGTGGGCAATCACGCGACGGTGCTGCCCGTAATTCTGATCGTCATCGCGATTCTCGCGAGCTTCCATCTTGCCGGCCTCTACGGCGTGGCGATTGCGGTGATGAGCATGCTGTCGCTGTCGGGCATCATCATTTCTCTCGACGCCTTTGGTCCGATCACGGACAACGCCGGCGGCATCGCGGTCATGAGCGAGCTCCCGCCGCAGACCCGTGCCATCACCGACGAACTCGACGCCGTGGGGAACACGATGAAGGCGGTGACGAAAGGCTACGCGATTGCGTCGGCCGGTCTGGCGGCGCTGGTGCTTTTCGGCTCCTACGTGTTTGAGTTGCGTTTCCACCTCGGCGAAGCCGGCACCGCCGTCGCGTTTTCGCTCGAGGATCCGCGGGTGCTTGTCGGCCTGCTCATTGGCGGCCTGCTGCCGTTTGCGTTCTCGGCTTTCAGCATGGACGCGGTGGGCAAGGCGGCCGGTGCGGTCGTGCGTGAGGTGCGCCGACAGATCGAAGCCAAGCCCGGCATTCTTGAAGGCCGCGACACGCCGGATTATGGCCAGTGCGTGGATATCGTAACGAAGGCGGCGCTCCGCGAAATGATCGTTCCCGCGCTGTTGCCGGTCGTCGTGGTCATTGCGGTGGCCGCAATTCCGATGCTCGGCCCGCTCGCGCTGGGTGGCGTGCTCGTTGGAACCATCGTGACCGGGCTCTTCCAGGCGCTGGCAATGACCTCCAGCGGCGGCGCGTGGGACAATGCCAAGAAATTCATTGAAGAAGGAAACTTCGGCGGCAAGGGCTCGAGCGCTCACGCGGCTTCGGTGACCGGCGACACCGTTGGCGATCCCTACAAGGATACCTCCGGACCCGCGATCAATCCGATGATCAAGGTCGTGAACATCCTCGCGATTCTGATCATTCCGATTTTCTTCTAAACGCTGTCGAACCAGCGGCGGAGTCCGCGTCAGTTTGCGCCGAAGAACAACTGCTCGCGCACGATCGTCACGACCCGCGTGTTCGCGAGGTCGGTGCTGCCGGCGGGCAGCACGCGCAGCTGCACCGGCTGGCCGGACGCGCCACGGATCATTTGCACGACGCGATTGATATCCTGCCCTCGCGTGTCGACCCACTGGCTTTGCATGTCGGCGACGCCCACGATGCGATCACCCGGTTGAATCTGTCCGCTCCGACCTGCCGGGCTTTGCGGAATGATGTTCATCGCGCGCGGATAAGGGGAATCGTTGTCGCGCGTGATCGCCACCCCCACGCCGACCGGGGCGACGGACTGGATGGCCTGCCGCGCCTGCTGGCGCTCCGCGGAGTCGGCAATGCGGTCCGCCCAATCGAATGCCGCGCGGGTCTGCCGTCCGGCCCAGGTGGATGCCACCGACTGAATCGCCCGCCGGCGGGATGGCCTATCCGAAATCGCATCAACCCACACGGCAGCCGTGGCGGGATCGCTGTGCGCGAGGAATTCGACGGTTTCGGCCATGAACGGGCCTCGCTCGCCCTTTGGCAACAGGAGGCGTGCGGCGAGAATCAGCGACGGGTCCATCGGGTTGCGGTGCCTCTCCCGCACCAATGCGATCCGCAATGTCTTCAACGTCGCGTCCCTGCCGCGAAGGGAAAGACCGCAGGCCATTTGGAGGGCTTCAGTGAGGGAACGGCGCGCAAATTTTCGCGCCGTCTTGCGCCAGTGCGTCGCGGAATCCTTGGAGGATTCCACTGCCGGCGGGTGCGAGGACGTTTTCCCGGCAAATGTCGGAATTTCCGGAAAACGTTCGCGCTCTTCGCTCGCTGTGACAGATTGCGCTCGTGGTGAATGGTGCGATTTCGCGGCCGTAGGAACAGACGGCGCGGGCGGGCTGTCCCACAGGGCGATCGCGGCCATGGCTGCGACGACCGCTGCGGACGGCAGCATCCAGATCAGCCATTTCGAGGGGGAGGGAGAGGCCACGTCGAAATTGTAAGACCGATCCGAAGCGTGTCCACGGCCAATCGGCCGATTCAGCGCCGTGATTTCCGGGGCGACCTTCCCAGCTCTTTAAGGGCCGCGATTTCCTCATGGCTGAGCGGACGCCAGTGGCCTTTTTTGAGGCGGCTGTCCGAGAGCGGACCGATTCGCACGCGCTGCAGCTTTTTCACGCGATAGCCGACCCGCCAGAGCATCTCGCGAATCTGGCGCTTGAGACCCTGTCGAAGGGTCACGGACAATTTCGTGGGCGTGATTACACGCACCGATTCCATACGGGCGCGGCCCGCCTCGATCGTGATTCCGCGCAACAACTTCGCGGTGTGCTCGGGATCGAACGGCTGGTCGATTGTTACCTCGTATTCCTTGTCGATTTGATGCGACGGATGCGTGAGCTGCTCGGCGAGATCGCCATCGTTGGTGAGGAGGAGCAGGCCCTCGCTTTCCTTGTCGAGGCGGCCGACGTGAAAGAGCCGCGCGTGATCGGGCACGAGATCGAAAATGGTCTTGCGCCCGCGCTCGTCGGAGCGGGTGCAAACATACCCCGGCGGCTTGTTCAGCAGGAGATAGACGTGGCTCTGCGCGCGAACGATGCGACGTCCCACCCGCACGACATCCGTCGGCTCGACGCGAGTGGCGAGGTCGGTGACGACGACATTGTTGATATACACGCGTCCCTCGCGAACGAGCTCTTCACAGGCACGGCGGGAGCCGAGTCCGGCGGCGGCGAGGAAGCGGTTGATACGCATGAAGAAGAAGGCCCGCCTGAGGCGGGCCTGTCGAAATTCAAACTGGAACGAACGACTATTCCTCGGGCTTCGTTTTGGGAAGACCGATGACGCGCTGCCCTTCCTTGAAAACTCCGCGCTTTTTCATCAACTCCACGCGCTCGAAGCGTTTGAGGACGCTGCGCTTGGCCTTAATGGCGCCTTTTCCTTTTAAACTGGGATGCTGGCTCATGGTGGTAGCCGGGTAGAATCCCCGATTTTTCCGGGAAATCAACCGCAAATTTCCCTTAACGCACCGGAAAATCGATCGTTCGGTCCTCCCAATCGTCGATGGCGCTCACCCGCGACCGCGGCTCGCGCGTCACATAGAAGCGCGGCCGGCGCAGCGATCCCACGGAAAATGCCGGCGGATTGTCGGGATCGCGGATGAATGCCACCGCGGCATCGAGGTCGGGTCCGTGCAGAAAGCCCACGGCATGGCCCACGCGCGGGTAGATGTAATTTGTCGAGTTTGGCAGGCCTGCGGCGATCTGCGCGCCGCCGGAGACGGGTGTTTGCGCATCCATTTCGCCATTTACCAACAGGGTGCGGACGGTGCTCTGCGGCAGCTGACGCGTGGTGCCGGGATTGTATGGGACCCGCCAGTTCTGCACGAGGCGGGCGACGAGAAGGAGGTCGTCGACCTCCGCGTTGACCAGCGTGGGGTTTTTCACCTGGAGCGTTCCGCGCCGGGTCTCGGCGACGTAGCCGCCGCGAGCGAAATCCGACGCGAGCACGGAGAGATACATGCCGAAGGGGTTCTCCCGCCGAAGTTCCTCGCGGGGCCGGAAGAAACGGCGCACCAGTCCCACGTAGTGTCCACGGCTCATCTGTCCGACCATGAGCGGGATGAATCGCATGGTCTCCGTGCGCTGGAGCATGATCGTGATCCGGTTCAGAAACTTCGGCGCATCGATGGTGACGCGCTCCGGCTTGCCGGTGTCGCGATTCTCGAACGTGCGGCGGATCGGGCGCAGGGTGAGCCGGGTCACGAGCCGGAGGAAGGTGCGGCGGAATTGCGGAAAGGCGCGGCGCGCCGCAGGATCACGGCGGACGTCGCGAATCAGCGCATTGATGCCATTGCGCTCGTGTTTCAGCACGGTCGGGAGAAACGGATCGGTGGCCGGGGAGTTTCCCGACATGACCACCGCCCGCAGTGATCCGGGGAAGCGGCGCAGCATTTCCTGAGCGACGAATGTGCCGTAGGAGCTGGCGAAGAGATTGATCTGCCCGTAACCGAGGGCGATGCGGACATCCTCGTAGTCCTGGGCGATCTCAGTGGTTCGGTAGGCGGCGAGGTCGATGCCACGACGCTCGAAGTAGTCCTGGTTGATGCTGGCGAAGGTCGCAACGGTGAAGCCGTCCCGCCGTATGAACAGATTCGGCAGGGAGAAGCCGGCTCCACGCGGATCGACGAAAACGATGTCGCGATCCTGGTTCAGGATGTTGAAGACGGGCAACCTTCCGCTGGAGAGCGTCGCGGAGCCACCGGGGCCGCCCACGAGATAGAAGACGGGATCCGGCTGCGGGTTCGCGCTTTGCGCCGGCAGAATGAGGACGGCAAGCTGGATCGTGCGGGAATTTCCGGGATTCGAGCGATTCTCGGGAACGGTGACGTAACCGAAGATGGACCGTTGGCTGTTCGGGAGTTTGCGAAGCGGTTTTGGCTTGGGTGCCTCGACGAATTGAGCGGCGGCGTGATTGGCGGACAGAGCGGCGACCGCAAGGCAGAGGGCGATGACTGGCACGGACACACGCACGGCGGAAAACTCGCGCAGGCATGGCGTGCTGTCCATCCTTTCCAAACAGGGGCCCTGTCACTTGCGGCTCCGGTGCTTTCATGTGCGAACGAAGGGAATGAGCAGCCGCCCCTCAATGAGACGCGTCGCGGCGGTGAATCTCCAGCACGATGAGCCGGCCTCCCAGCATCATGCGCGGACCGGTCGAGGGCTGTTGAGACGGGTCCGAGATCCAACGGATGCGGGGGAACTTCACCCGGCGGCGGACTCTTCCGAGAAGTGTGAGTATCGCTGTCATCCTGCCCCACTCTCGGCGGGATCGGCGAAACCCGACAGGGACAGTCCGCAACAATTCCGTGCGATACAGATGCAGGCAGCAAGAGCTGCTCATCCGCGCATCGTCGCGATGTAGTAACCGGCAATCACGGCGGTGCCGATGACCCCGGCGACATTCGGGCCCATGGCGTGCATGAGCAGGAAGTTCGATGGATCGGCGCGTTGACCTTCGACCTGCGAAACCCGGGCGGCCATCGGAACGGCCGAGACCCCGGCGGAACCGATGAGGGGATTGATCTTCTCGCGGAGGAAGAGGTTGAGGAATTTTGCCATGAGCAGGCCGCCTGCGGTTGAGACACCGAACGCGACCACGCCCAGGCCAATGATCATGAGCGTTTGCGGCTGAAGGAAGCGTTCGCCCGTCATCGTGATCCCGACCGATGTGCCGAGAAAGATAGTGATGATGTTGATGATTTCGTTTTGCGCGGCTTTGACGAGCCGTTCGGCGACCGTGCATTCGCGAAGAAAGTTGCCGAGCATGAGCATGCCGATCAGCGCGGAGGCCGCCGGCACGAGAAGAATGCAGAAAACGCACACGGTAAGCGCGAAGAGCAGTTTCTCGAATCGTCCCACGGGACGAAGGGAACGCATTCGGATTCGGCGTTCCTCCGGCGTGGTGAGAGCTCGCATGATGGGCGGCTGAATGAGCGGGACGAGCGCCATGTAGCTGTAGGCAGCCACCGCAATTGCTGGGAGCAGATGCGGAGCGAGTTTCGAGGACAGGAAAATCGCCGTTGGTCCGTCGGCTCCGCCGATGATGCCGATCGACGCACTCTCGCCGGTGGTGAACCCCAGCGCGATGGCACCGAGGAACGTGGCGGCGACTCCGGCCTGGGCTGCGGCACCGAGGAGAAGCGTAACCGGGCGCGCAATGAGCGGGCCGAAATCGGTCAGCGCTCCCACGCCGAGGAAGATGAGCGGCGGGAAGAGTTCCCATTCGATGCCTTTTGAAATGTAGTAAAACAATCCGCCGGGTTCGCCGTCATGCGGTGGATTCACGAGGCCGAAGGTTGGAAGGTTTGCCAGCAAGGCCCCAAATGCGATCGGCACGAGAAGCAGCGGCTCGAAGCCTCGATAGACCGCGAGATAAAAGAGCACGGCCGCGACGACCCACATGACGGGCATCTGCCACGTGATGGCGGTGAATCCGGTGAGGTTCAGGAAATTGAGGAAGTCGTTCATGGGAGGAAGCGGGGAGTCATCGAATGCGATGCGACTGGAAGATCTGCCGACGCCCTTCGACAGACCATGCCTGGAGCCAGAGACTTTCCCTGGGCCCTCGGACCTGGACGATCCGGTGCGGGTGCTCGATGCTGACGGCAACGGCTGCGGCAATCACGGCAAGTGTTTCCGGCGGAATCTCCGTTGTCGCGGAGGCCGTCGCGTGCCTGGGGCGATCTGTTGCGGGCGAGGGGGCCGGGCGATTCAACAAACGCCCGAAGAAGGCGATGATGATCGAGAGGGCGGTGAGGGAGACCAGAACGACGGCAAGGCCGGCGGCCTGGTAGCTGAGATTTTCGAGAAAGCCGGGATGACCACTCGGGGGGACGAGAGCGAGCAACACGGCCATGGCTCTACACGATGGTTAAGAGCGGCTGCCCTTCCTCGATTGGATCTCCGACCTTCACATGGATGGCGGAAATTTTTCCCGCCGTCTGCGCGTGAACATAGGTGTTCATCTTCATGGCTTCGAGGGTGACCAGTGCGTCGCCAACGTCCACCTCCTGGCCGACCGCGCAGTCGATCGCGACGACTTTCCCGGACAACGGGCTCGGAACATCGCCGGGTGCGGCGGATGCGGAGCTGCTGGAGGTCGGCGAAGAAACCGGCACTTCCACGCCCGTTGAGGCGACCGGCGCTGGAGTCGCCGGAGTCGGAGTTGGTGTGGCGGCGCTCTCAGTTTCGCCAAGTTCTTCCACAAGGACCTCGTAGGTCTTGCCCTCGATGGTGACGCGAAGTTTTTTCATGTTCTGGCGACAGGGGTGCGATTGTCAGAGGGTTTCGGCGCTTCGACGACCGTCTCCACAACGATGTCGTAGGAGCGTCCGTTTACGGTGATGCGGAGGTGGCGTTTCATGATTCGTGGGTTCTGCGAGCGGCGCGGCGGCTGATGCCGATGGCGATCCAGCCGAGTCCGGCGAGACCAAGGAGCCGTCCGCCATTGAGGGTCCAGACCGCGGTGTCCGCCGGCACGGGCCAGTAGGCGACAACGGTGCCGGCAAGCGCCAGCAGGCAGCCGCCGATCCAGTTGGTGAAGTTGGCGAGGTTGCGGATCATTTCAGGTGCGGGATGACGGTGACGTAGATGCCGGTGAGAATGGCGGAAGTGATGACGCCGCTGATGCACGCGCCGAGGGCCACGGGGAGCACGACGACATTGGGAGCGACAGCGGAAACGGATTTCTGGACGACCTTTGCCGTGGTCGGAACGCAACTCACACCGGCAATGCCGATGGCGGGATTAAATTTGCGCCCGCTGACCAGATACATGACGTAACCGCCCGCGATGCCGCCGATGCCGGAGAGCAGCAGAGCAAGGATCCCGAGGACGAGGAGGGTGAGAACCTTCGGGTCGAGAATCGTGCTGGCTTCGCAGAGCACGCCGAGTGTGAGCCCGAGAAAGAGCGTGGCGCCGTAGAGGAGCGGACCACCGATGAAATCAACGAAGTAGTGAAGTCCCGCTTCGCGCACGGCGACACCGAGGAAGAGCGAAAAGAAAAGCGGAGCCGCGACCGGGAAGAGGAGGCACAGCACGGTGCACCCCACCACGGCGAAGGCGAGCTTTTCGGACGAGGTGATCACGAGAGTCTTCTTTTCCACCACCGGCAGAGCACGCAGCTTTTCCGGCACCAGAAACTTGATGAGGTAGGGATAGCCGCCGTAGGTGAGGCCGAGATAGAGATAGGCGACGACGCCAATCGGCACGAACAGGTCGCGGGAAAGCATGAGCGACGTGTAGAGAACCATGGGGCCGTCCGCGCAGCCGATCATCGCGATTGAGGCGGCGTCGTTAAAGTTCAAACCGAGCCCGACGGCGATTGGAAAAGTGGCGACGGTCCCGAGCTCCGCGCAGATTGCCAGGAACATGCTGAGCAGCGGCCGGGCGAGCACGTAGCCGACATCGAGCAGCACGCCGATGCCCATGAACACAAAGCAGGCGATGAGACCGTTGCTGAAGAGCAGGTTGTAGACGGGCTGGAGGAAGTCGATCTGCAGCAGATTGAGAAGTTCGGTGTGGTCGGTGACCAGCGGGTCGACGAACAACGTGCCCTGCTCTCCGTTGGCGAGCACGAGAACGGCGGCGTTCACGGACGACATGCCCAGCCCCATCGGAATCATCAACAGCGGCTCGAGCACCCCCTTTTTGCCGAGATAAATCAGGAGCAGGCCGAGCAGCATGAACCCGATGCGGGAAATGAGGATCAGCGGACTGGATTTGACCAGCGTGCCGATGCCCTGAAAGAGGTCGAGGAAGTCGGGGAGATTCACTTCCTGTGCTCCTTTCGAGTGGTTGCGAAACGGACGGTCCAATAGACGGCCGAGATCATCCCGGCGACGCATATGGATACGACAAAGGCAAGGCCGTAGATGAAGAGCGCGGTGGAGAGTGCGGTGGACATGGCGGATCAGCGCAGGCGATGGGATGAGTAAATGGCGCGACGGCCTTCCATGGACCATTGCAGCATGAGCGATTCCACCGAGGGGGGCGCCACCGGTGAGACGGACAGGATGCGGTGGGGCTTTCCCAAGGTTTCATGCGTTGCGGCGGCGATAACCGCGAGGACGTGATGTTCCGGAATGCTTTGCGTGGTTGCTGCTTTCGACCTCCCGGAGGTTGCCGGCGCCGGATCGGGATGCGTGGCGGCCAGCACGAGGCCGAGCACACGAATGCCCAGCATCAGCGCGGCGACCCCGATGATGGTGCCAATCAGCACGCCAAGGTGCGACGGATCCGTGAGCGAGGCCTGTGCGAAAAGCGGTGTCATAGCGGGATGTTGCCGTGTTTCTTCGGCGGCCGGGTTTCGCGTTTCGGAAGCGTGTTGCGGAGCGCGAGCGAGACGACCGCCCGGGTTTGAGCCGGCTCGATGACGTCGGTGATCATCGCCATTCCAGCCGCCTGATAGGGCGAAGCGAACTTCTCGCGATACTCCTTGATGAGCTCGTCGCGTTTTTCGGGATGCTCCTCGATCTGCTTTTTATAGAGAATGCGGACAGCGCCTTCCGCGCCCATCACGGCGATCTCGGCGGTCGGCCACGCGTAAACGAAGTCCGCGCCCATGTCCTGACTGCACATCGCGAGATAGGCGCCACCGTAGGCCTTTCGCAGAATGACCGTGATCTTTGGAACGGTCGCGGCGCCATACGCGAAGAGGAGCTTCGCGCCGTGACGAATGATCCCCCCGCGCTCCTGCTGGAGGCCGGGCAGGAAGCCGGGAACGTCCACCAGAGTGACGAGGGGGATGTTGAAAATGTTGCAGAACCGGATGAATCGCGCGCCCTTGTCGGATGCGTCGATATCGAGTGTGCCGGCTTTTACTTTCGGCTGGTTGGCGATGATGCCGACGACGATTCCCTGAATCCGGGCGAAACCGACGACGATGTTCTTTGCCCAATCCATCTGCACCTCGAAGAAGTCGCCATCGTCGACGAGCCGGTGAATGATCGGGAGAACGTCGAGCGGTTCCTTGGGATCGGCAGGAACGAGCTCATTCATGACGGGATCGCTTGCCAGCGAGAGCGGTGTGCCGAGGTAGTGCGGCGGATCGAGGATGTTGTTCGATGGGAGGTAGGAGAGAAGTTTCTTCACGAGCGCAACGGCGTGAGCGTCGTTCTCCGCGACGAAGTGGATGTTCCCGCTGATCGTGGCATGAGCGGCGGCGCTGCCGACCTCGGCCATCGTGCACTTCTGGCCCGTGGCGGCCTGAATCACGTCCGGCCCGCAGATGAACATGTTCGCGGAATCCTTGACCATGATGAGGAAGTCCATGAGCGCCGGTGAGTAGGCGGCTCCGCCCGCGCATGGACCGGCAATCACGGCAATCTGCGGCACGACGCCGGAGAGCAGGACGTTCTTGAAAAACACGCGACCGTAGCCCGAGAGCGAGTCGACCCCTTCCTGAATGCGCGCGCCGCCGGAGTCGTTAAAGCTCACCACCGGCATGCCCGACTGCGCGGCGTAGTCCATCAATTCGCAGATCTTTTGAGCATGCCGGCTTCCGAGCGAGCCTCCGGCGACCGTGAAGTCCTGACTGAACGCGGCGACGGGGCGTCCGTCGACGAGCCCCGTGCCGGTGATCACGCCGTCGGCTGGCAGTTCCTTTTTCTCGAGGCCGAAGTTGTGGCAGCCATGCCGCGCATGCATGTAGGTCTCGAGCATCGTGCCGGGCTCAAAAAGAGCCTCGAGCCGGTCGCGCGCGGTGAGGAGGCCTTTCTTGCGGCGGGCTTCGAGTTTGTCCTGACCTCCACCTGCCATGATGCGCTCGCGGCGGGCGTGAAGGTCGTCAAGAAGTTCCTGGGCGATGGGCATAATCAGTGCGGTTTCGGCTGGCAGAATTCAGTGAGCACGCCGTGGGTGCTCTTCGGGTGAAGAAAGGCGACGAGCTTGTCGCCGGCTCCCTCAATCGGGATCTCGTGAATCAGTCGCGTGCCGGCGTCGCGCGCCTGCTCGAGCTGGCCGGTGATGTTGTCGGTTGCGAACGCGATGTGATGAATGCCTTCGCCGCGTTCGTTCAGGAATTTCGCCACGGGGCTGTCCTCAGCGGTGGGCTCGAGCAGTTCGAGATGAACCTCGCCTACGGTGAGAAAGGCCGTCTTCACCTTTTGCGAGGGAACGACCTCGACGTGTTCGCATTTCAATCCGAGCGCCTTTTCGTAATAGGGAAGCGTGGCTTCGATGGATCGGACGGCGATGCCGAGGTGATCGATGCGTTGAATCTTTGGTGTCGTTTTCATGAACGGGGAACAAAGCGGTCGAGGAGTTCCTCGGCGGCGAGGGAAGGCGGGATGAGGCCTTCGAGGATGTCGTGTTCGAGCCGGCGCGAATGCTCGGCGACGCCGGGACTCGCGAGAAAGCGGGCGTGCAGCTCCTGCTCGACGAGTTCGCGCCACCAGTCGAGCGTTTGCTTGCGGCGAAGTTCCTCGAGCTGGCCGGTGGTGCGCAGGTGGCGATGAAGCCTGCTTGTCGCATCCCAGACATCGGAGGTGCCGCGATGCTCGATCGACGAAATCGCAAACACAGGCGGTTTCCATCCGGCAACAGCGCCACTGAGCAGCGGGATGATGCGCTCGAATTCGGCACGAGTTGCCTCGGCGCGGGGGCGATTTTCTCCGTCGGCCTTGTTCACGACGAAGATGTCGGCGATCTCCAGAATGCCCTTCTTCATTCCCTGCAACTCGTCGCCGGCGCCGGCGATCAGCAGGAGAATGAGGCAGTCGACCATCGAGCGGACCGTGATCTCGCTCTGGCCGACGCCGACGGTCTCGATGAGAATGACGTCGTATCCGGCGGCTTCGCAGAGCGCGATCGTCTCGCGGGTCTTGCGTGCCACGCCGCCCAGGTTTCCGCTGGATGGGGAGGGCCGGATGAAGCATTCCGGGCGGCGTGACAAGGTTTCCATGCGCGTCTTGTCACCGAGAATGCTGCCGCCGCTCAGCGAGCTGCTGGGGTCCACGGCGAGCACGGCGACGCGGCAGCCGTGGTCGCAAAGATGATTTCCGAGCGATTCGATGAACGTGCTCTTGCCCGCTCCCGGCACGCCGGAAATGCCGATGCGAATGGCATTGCCCGTCATTTCGGACACCGCTCGCAGAACCTCCCGCGCGGGAGGCCGGTGTGCCGGGGCGTTGCTCTCGATGAGCGTGATGGCCCGTGCGAGCATGGCCCGGTCGCCGCGCAACACACCCTCCGCGAGCGCGGCAGCGTCTGCAGCGCCCGGTGCCGCGCGCCGCATGGAATCGGCGTGCCTGGCACGGCGGATGGGTTTTGGCGGCTCCATTACCGGCATGTCGCGAGCTGGTGGTTGAGAATTTCGATGAGCTTTTTCGCGGCCTCGGGAATGACCGTGCCGGGGCCGAAAATTGCGGACGCTCCCGCCTTGTAGAGGAAGTCGTAGTCCTGCGCGGGGATCACGCCGCCCGCCACGACGAGAATGTCGGGACGACCCTGTCTCTCGAGCTCCCCGATCAATTGCGGGAGAAGCGTCTTGTGTCCGGCGGCGAGCGACGACATCGCGACGATGTGAACGTCGTTCTCCACGGCCTGCTTTGCGGTTTCCTCGGGCGTTTGGAAGAGCGGGCCGATATCCACGTCGAAACCGAGGTCCGCGAGCGCGGTGGCAACGACCTTTGCGCCGCGGTCGTGACCGTCCTGGCCGATCTTCGCAATGAGGATGCGCGGCCGGCGCCCTTCGCGCGTCTCGAAATCCGCCGCCAGCTGTCGCACATCCTTGATCGTATCCATCTCTCCAAACGTTGAGCTGTAAACGCCGCTGATCGTCCGGATGGTGGCCCGGTAGCGGCCGTAAACCTTTTCGAGCGCGTCGCTGATTTCTCCGAGCGTCGCGCGCGCCGTTGCGGCATCGACCGCGAGTGCGAGGAGATTTCCCTTCGAGGGATCGCCGGCGGCTTCGGTGAGCGCGTCGAGTGTGCGGCGAACCGCCGCGGAGTCGCGTTCGGCTTTCAACCTCTCGAGCCGACGAATCTGCGCCTCGCGCACGGCGGCATTGTCCACATCGAGAATGTCGAGCGGTTCCTCTTTCTCGAGCCGGTATTTGTTGACGCCGACGATCGTCTCGCGGCCCGAGTCGATCCGTGCCTGGCGCCGCGCCGCGGCCTCCTCGATGCGCATTTTCGGCACGCCGCTCTCGATGGCCTTCGCCATGCCGCCCAGCCTCTCGATCTCCTGGATGTGATTCCAGGCGAGCTGCATAAGGTCGTGCGTGAGCGACTCGACGTAGTAGCTGCCGCCCCACGGGTCCACGACCGAGCAAATGCCGGTTTCGTTTTGCAGAAAGAGCTGCGTGTTGCGTGCGATGCGGGCGGAGAAATCGGTGGGCAGCGCGATCGCCTCATCGAGCGAGTTCGTGTGCAGGCTTTGCGTATGTCCCATCGCGGCCGCCATCGCCTCGATGCACGTGCGGGCGACGTTGTTGAAGGGATCCTGTTCCGTGAGCGACCATCCGGAAGTCTGCGAGTGCGTGCGCAGCGCCATCGACTTCGGGTTCTTCGGATTGAAGCCCTTCACGATCTTCGCCCAGAGCACGCGGGCGGCGCGCATCTTCGCGATCTCCATGAACAGGTTCTTGCCCTGCGCCCAGAAGAACGAGAGACGCGGTGCGAACGCATCGATGTCGAGCCCGGCCGCGATGCCGGTGCGGAGGTATTCGAGCCCGTCGGCGAGTGTGTAGCCCATTTCCAGATCCGCCGTCGCGCCCGCCTCCTGCATGTGGTAGCCGGAGATCGAGATCGAGTTGAACTTCGGCATGTGCTGCGAAGTGAACGCGAAGATGTCCGCGATGATTCGCATCGAGGGCTCGGGGGGGTAGATGTAGGTGTTCCGCACCATGAACTCCTTGAGGATGTCGTTCTGAATGGTGCCGGAGAGCTGTTCGAGCGTGGCGCCCTGTTCGAGCGCGGCGACGATATAAAACGCAAGCACGGGCAGCACCGCGCCGTTCATCGTCATCGACACGCTGATCTGATCGAGCGGAATGCCGTCGAAGAGGATCTGCATGTCGAGGATCGAATCGATTGCAACGCCCGCCTTGCCCACGTCACCGACGACGCGCGGATGGTCGGAGTCGTAGCCGCGGTGCGTCGCGAGGTCGAAGGCGACGGACAGCCCCTGCTGACCCGCGGCGATGTTGCGCTTGTAGAACGCGTTCGATTCCTCGGCGGTGGAGAACCCCGCATACTGGCGGATCGTCCATGGCCGCAGGACATACATCGTCGCATACGGCCCGCGCAGGAAAGGCGGGATTCCCGCTGTGAAGTTGAGGTGCCGGCAGTTCGCGAGGTCCTCCGGTCCGTAATGCGAACGGACCTCGATCCCTTCGTTGGTCATCGTCGACGGGGTGGACGCCGGAGCGATTACCGGTTTCCTTAACCTTGAAAAGGGGATCGTCGTAAAGTCGGGAGAGCTCACGTTTTCTTGGTGCTGAGGGTGGAGAGAAGCCGGTCGAGGAACTCGAGGCGATTGACCCGCAGGTGAATGAAGTCGTCCACGCCGGCTTCGCGATAAGCGGACTCGTGTTCGCCGGGAGCGCCGGCCAGCAGCAGATGAACGGAGGGGTGCCGCTGCTTCAGCGCCTTTGCGAAGGCCGGCACGATTTCCGGATAGGTTTCATCCGTGGAGCAGATGACGACCACCGGCGCATTCGCGACGACTGCGGCGTCGACCGCAGTGTCGATTTCGGAAGCCCCTTTTCCGGAGCGCACATCGAAGCCGCCACATGCGAGAAATGCCTGGGAGAAATCCGCGCGCGCACGGTGCTGCCGCGGCGGGCCGAAGGTCGCGAGCCACGCCGTGGGGGGCGAGCCATCTGCGATCTGAAGTGCCCTGGCACGCAGCGTCTCGAACCCCCGCGTCGCGCTGCGTGCCTGGACACGTTCCACGTCGGGCTCGCCGGCCGAGGAGCCGGTGAGCGCGGCGCGAACCTGGGAAATCGTCCATCCGCTCAGGAATGCCTCGATGGCGCTTGGGATCAGGGAAATTCGGGTTTCGGTTCGCGCGAGCGATTTCCTCGATGCGGACGAATGGAATGATGGGGAAGGGCGGCGTGAATGCAGAGTCTCCTGCGGGTTCGCGGAGAGATTGACGCCGACAAAAAGCTCCCTGCCGGCAGCCACCGCGCGTTCTCTCGCGGTTGCGGCGGCTTCGGTGATTTGCTGCGGCTCGCCCTTGCGCAGAGCCGCCGCCATTCCGCCGGCGGCTTCGATTTCCTGAAATCGCTGCCACGCCCGTTCGGCGACCTCCTGGGTCAGCTGCTCGACATACCACGAGCCGCGCGCGGCGTCGGCGACGTCGGCAAGTCCGCACTCTTCCTCGAGGATGATCGGGATGTTGCGGGCGAGCCGACTGGAGAATTCATCCGGCTGACGAATCGCCGCGTCGAAGGCCGAGAGCTCAAGACTGTCCACTCCGCCGACGATTCCCGCGAACGCCTCGGCGGTGGTTCGGAGGAGGTTTGTGTGAGGATCGAGCGTGCTCTTGGTAAATGTGCAGCTCCGGCCGTGAATGAAGAGTCGCGCAACCTTGGGATCGCCGCCAAAGGCCTCCACGATTCTCGCCCATGCCTCGCGCGCCGCGCGCAGCTTTGCGATCTGCATGAAGATGCGCGAGTCGAGTGACAGCGAAACGCACAGACGGGGCGTGATGTCCTCCACCGCAAGTCCGCGCTGCGACAGCTCGCGCAGGTATTCCGTCGCCGTAGCCAGCGCAAATGCCAGCTCGTCGGTGGCGGTCGCGCCGGCATCGCCCCAGAGGTGCGCGCGCACGCCGATCAGTCGGAAACGCGGCGCTTTTTCGTAGCCCCAGCGAAGTGTCGTCGCCATTTCGTCGAGAGCCGCGGACGGCGTGAGATCCGGGAGCCCATTCTCGACCCATTCCGAGAGGGGATCGCCCAGCACGCTTCCCGTCCAACTGGCAATCTGGACTCCGCGTTCCTCGGCGATGGCTGCAACGAGAGCGAGCATTGGCAGCGCGCTGGCGCCGGCCCAGTGAATCAACGGGGCGGCGGAAAGGTCGACTCCGTCGAGAGCCGCGCGAAGGTCTGCGAGATTCCGAATTTCAAGATGACGCGGGATCGGAGCGCAGTTTTGTCCGGCCATGAGACTCGCCAGGAGCGCGCGATTGAATGCGGCCGGTTCGCTGAATGGAATCTCCTGTGCGAGAAGTCCGCCGTATTTGACGGGAGCAGTTGCCGCGGCCGGGGCATCCGGCGAGGCAAAATAGATTGGCTGGAGAGCGATGCCCTCCGGCGTTTGAGTGATGAGCTTCTTTTCGAAGGGAGCACCTTTGAGAGTCGACTCCGCCGCGACCCGCCACTCCTCCGGAGTTGCTGCAGGGAATTCATCGAGGGTGAGTGGCGCATTCGTTTCCCGACCAGGGCCTGCTGCGGTGGAGGTGTCGCCTTCGGTTTCGAGAGTCGAGTGGCCAGCGTTCATGAGGATCCTTCGATCTTGTCTATACGCGGACCGCGAGAGCGGGGCTTCGCGGTTCTTGTCCATTCCTCGTCGGCATTTGCTGTTTCGGGTTATTGCAACGGCGCGAGGACGGATTCCTTGGTCGCTTCCTGCGGGACGGCCGGCTGCGGCGGCGCTTCCTGGCGCCATTCCACGCCGTGCATGCTGCCGGTCTGGAGGTATTGCGCATGCATCGCAAACGCGTTGGAGAGCGTCTGCGGAATATGGCCCTTGGTGACGAGTTGCAGGTAGGCGCGAAGTTCGTCGCGATAACTCGGATGCGCGCATCGCTCGACAATCAATTCCGCGCGCTCAAGTGGCTCCTTGCCGCGCAGATCCGCGACACCCTGCTCCGTGACGAGCACCTGCACCGAATGCTCGCTGTGATCCACATGGCTTACCATCGGCACGATCGCGCTGATCGCGCCGTCGCGAGCGACCGACGGACACGTGAAGATCGAGAGATAGGCGTTGCGAGTGAAGTCCGCGGAACCGCCGATGCCATTCATCATGTCACGCCCCATCACGTGACTGCTGTTCACATGGCCAAACAGGTCGACCTCGATGGCGGTGTTGATGGCGATGAGGCCCAGGCGACGGACGAGTTCGGGATGGTTCGTGATTTCCTGCGGACGGAGCAGAAGTTTGCTGCGGAAGAAATCGAGATCGTCGTAGACGGATTGCAACACCGGCGGGCTGAGCGTGAGCGATGTGCCGGTTGCGAAGGTGATGCGGCCGGCACGAATCAATTCGATCACGGAGTCCTGAATGACCTCCGTAAGCATTTCGAACGGCGGCAGGCCTTCCTCGCTGCCGAGTGCCGCCAGTGTTGCGTTGGCAATGTTGCCCACGCCCGATTGCACCGGCAGGAAAGGCCGCGGAATGCGGCCTTCCGCGAGCTCCTTGGCGAGGAAACTCGCCACGTGATGCCCGATCTGCCGCGTGACTTCGGTCTCCGGTTTGAACGCACCGGTTTCGTCTTCGAGATTCGTTTCAACGACGGCGACGATCTTTCGCGGATCGACCTTGATGCAGTCGGTGCCGATGCGATCGGAGACGTTATAGAGCGGAATCTCGCGTCGTCGCGGAGGATCGAGGGGCTCGTAAAGGTCGTGAAAGCCGCGCAGTGCGGTGGGGTGCCGGCGGTTCAGCTCGACGATGATCCTATCCGCGTAATTGCAGAAGGTGAGCGAGTTGCCGACGGAGGAGGTCAGGACGATTTCGCCATTTGGCGTGACGTCGCAGGCCTCGACGATCGCCCATTGCATCGGGCCAAAGAACCCGTAGCGCAATGCCTGGGCGACCATCGACAGGTGCATGTCGAAGAATTTTGTCTGGCGCGCGTTGATGCGCCGACGGAGGTCGGCGTTTGATTGGTAGGGCGTGCGAAATGAGATGGCGTCGGCCTTTGCAAGCGCGCCATCGAGAGACGGGCCGGTCGAGGCGCCGGTCATGACTCCGATTTTGAAAGGCTTGCCCGCGGCGTGGAGCTCCTCCGCGCGTTTCGCGATTGCGGTGGGCACCGCCTTGGCGGCGCCGGCGGGGGTGAATCCACTGAAACCGATGAGGTCGCCGTTGTTGATCAAAGAGGCCGCTTCTTCGGCACTGACGAAAGGAAGTGAGGACATGGGGTTCGTTTTGCTTCGCGGTCGATAGGACTGCGATTTCACACAACGCTCTTTCGCCAAGAGCGACCACACCGATTTTGCCGGGGATTAGTCGTGCGTTGTCATTCGTCGCGAAATGCGGCGATCGTGACCCGGCGGAGCCGCCATCGGGAAATCGGACCGAAGGCATTTTTGGCAAATTCTGCATACCTTCGAGCAAGCGATACAAAGGAGCCGCGCGGGGATTGGTCTTTTGTAAAGGCGTATGAAGTGCGCCACTCTCGATGCGAATGAAGCCGTGGCATCGGTCGCCTATCGCCTGAGCGAAACGATTGCGATCTATCCAATCACCCCCTCCTCACCAATGGCGGAGTGGTGCGACGAGTGGTCCGTGAAGTCGCGACCGAATCTGTGGAACACGGTGCCCCGAATCGTGCAGATGCAATCCGAGGCGGGGGTGGCCGGAGCGGTGCACGGAATGCTGCAGGCGGGATCGCTGACCACCACGTTCACGGCCTCGCAGGGCCTGCTGCTCATGATTCCGAATCTCTACAAGATCGTCGGCGAGCTGCTGCCGTTCTGCTTTCACGTGACCGCGCGCACGGTCGCCACGCATGCGCTGTCCATCTTCGGAGATCATTCGGACGTCATGGCGTGCCGGCAGACGGGAGTGACGATGCTTGCGTCGAACTCGGTGCAGGAAGCGCAGGATCTCGCCTGCATCGCGCATTGTGCGACGCTGGCCACGCGCGTGCCGGTGATGCATTTCTTCGACGGATTCCGCACGTCGCACGAGATTGCGAAGATCGAACTGCTCGACGACGAAGTATTGTGGGCGCTGCTCGACGAGCGGTGGATCGCGCATTTCCGCGAGCGGGCGCTCACGCCGGAGCACCCGGTGATTCGCGGCACCGCGCAGAATCCCGACGTGTTCTTCCAGGCCCGGGAGGCGGCAAATCCCTTTCATGACCGCGTTCCCGGCGTCGTGCAGCATTTGATGGACCGGTTTGGAGAGCTGACGGGACGTTACTACGATCTTTTCCAATACGAGGGGGATCCGCAGGCCGACCGTGTGATCATTGCGATGGGATCAGGCGCCGAAACCGCGGAGGAGACGGCGCATGCATTGAATGCCCGAGGAGAGAGGGTCGGCGTGGTGAAGGTGCATTTGTATCGGCCGTTCTCGGTGGCGGATTTCATTCACGCGATTCCCGAGACGGTGCGGAGCATTGCCGTGCTGGATCGGACGAAGGAGCCGGGAGCAGTTGGCGAGCCGCTCTATCTCGATGTGGTTACCGCACTGGTCGAGGCGCGTGCGGCGGGGTTTTCAAACTTCGAGGTCGATCCGGTCGTCATCGGGGGACGCTATGGCCTGTCGTCGAAGGAATTCACTCCCGCGATGTGCAAGGCGGTCTTCGACGAGCTGAAGAAGGAGCATCCGGAGAACCACTTCACGGTGGGAATCAACGACGACGTTACACGGCGGTCGCTCGAGGTGGATGAGTCGTTCGATATCGAGGCGCCGGAGGTCGTTCGCGCGGTGTTCTTCGGGCTCGGGTCGGACGGCACCGTTGGCGCAAACAAGAACTCGATCAAGATCATCGGCGAAGAGACCGAAAACTTCGCGCAGGGGTATTTCGTTTATGACTCGAAGAAGTCGGGGGCGATGACCATCTCGCATCTGCGGTTTGGTCCGTCGCCCATCGCGGCGCACTACCTCATCCGCCAGGCGAACTTCGTTGCCTGTCACCATTTCCACTTTCTGCGCCAATACGATGTCCTCGGGTATGCGGCGCAGGGTGCGACGGTGCTGTTGAATACGTCATTCGCGCCGGATCAGGTCTGGAGCCGGCTGCCTGAGGCCGCACGCGAAGAGATCCTGGAAAAGCAGCTTCGTTGCTACGTGATCGACGCTGCGAAGGTCGCGAACGAAACCGGGCTGGGCGGGCGGATCAATACGATCATGCAGACGTGTTTCTTTGCCCTGTCCGGCGTGCTTCCCCGCGACGAGGCGATCGCTCACATCAAACACGCGATTGAGAAGTCGTATGGACGAAAGGGCGAGCACATCGTGCAGCAGAACTGTCTCGCCGTTGATCGGGCGCTCGTGGAGCTGAAGCCGATGATTGTGCCGGCGGAATCCGAACTCCCGGGTGACGAGATGCCGGCCTTCCCGGAGGATGCGCCGGACTTCGTGAAACGGGTGACCGCCGTGATGCTCGCAGGCAAGGGCGACACCCTGCCGGTTAGTGCGTTTCCCGTCGATGGAACGTGGCCGACCGCGACCGCAAAATGGGAGAAACGGAACATCGCGGAGCAGATTCCGGTGTGGGATCCGGCGCTGTGCATCCAGTGCAACAAATGCGCCCTCGTCTGCCCGCACGCCTGCATCCGGCCGAAACACTACGACGCGGCGTTGCTCGCCAATGCGCCCGGGACATTTCTCTCCGCGGACTTCCGCTCGCAAGAAGTCGCCGGGCACAAATACACGCTGCAGGTGGCCCCGGAGGACTGCACCGGCTGCACGCTGTGTGTGCAGGTCTGTCCGGCGAAGGACAAGTCGGATCCGCGTCGCAAGGCGCTCAACATGGCGCCGCAGCTTCCGCTTCGGGAACGCGAGCGCGAAAACTATCGCTTTTTCCTCGGATTGCCCGCTCCCGACCGGGCTGCGGCGAAGCCGGAAGTGAAGAGCAGCCAGTTTCTCGAGCCGTTGTTCGAGTTTTCGGGCGCGTGCGCGGGATGCGGCGAGACGCCATACATCAAGCTGCTCACGCAGCTCTTTGGAGACCGTGCGATCATTGCGAACGCAACGGGTTGTTCCTCGATCTACGGCGGCAATCTCCCGACGACTCCGTATTGCGTGAATTCCGACGGCCGCGGCCCGGCATGGTCGAACTCCCTTTTCGAAGACAACGCGGAATACGGACTCGGAATCCGCTTCGCCCTGGACAAACAGGAGGAGGTCGCACGCGAGCTTCTGCAGTCGCTTGCGCCGCAGCTCGGAGACGAGTTTGTTGCGGAGATCCTCAACGCCGATCAGTCGAGCGAGGCAGGGGTTGCCGCCCAGCGCGAGCGGATGAAACAGCTGCGCTCGATGCTTGCACGCAGCGCCGACCCCACAGCGCAACGACTCGATGCCTTTGCCGACGCGCTGGTGCGGAAAAGCGTGTGGATCGTCGGCGGCGACGGCTGGGCATACGACATCGGCTTTGGCGGTCTCGACCATGTGTTTTCGCTGGGGCGGGATGTGAACATCCTCGTGCTCGACACGGAGGTGTATTCGAACACGGGTGGCCAGCAGTCGAAGTCGACGCCTTTCGGCGCGAGCGCCAAGTTTGCGGTGGCCGGCAAGATGCAGCCGAAGAAGGATCTTGCGGCGATCGCGATGAGCTACGGTTCGATGTATGTTGCGAAGGTCGCGCTCGGCGCGAAGGACTCGCAGACGGTGAAGGTCTTCGCCGAGGCGGAGAGGTTCCCGGGCACGTCGCTGATCATCGCCTACAGCCATTGCATCGCGCACGGCTATGCCATGCGCAACGGCCTCGAGCAGCAGAAGCTCGCGGTGAGTTCCGGTGTGTGGCCGCTGTATCGCTTCGACCCGCGGCGGGAGGAAGCCGGCCTGCCCGCATTCCAGCTCGACAGCGGAGAACCGAAGACGCCCGTGTCGGCCTATCTCAGGAACGAACTTCGCTTTCGCGCGATCGAGAAGGCGGACCCCGGGCGATTCGAAAAGATTCAGGCGGTGGCGCAGGCCGAGGTGCAGCGTCAATGGGAGCGGTGCAAGCGCCTGGCCGCGGCGCAGACGAAGGAGAACGCCGGATGAAACTTGAGACAAACTATCTCGGATTGCGGCTCAGGAATCCCTTGATGCCCGGCGCATCGCCGATGGCCGACAATCTGGATCTCGTGCGCCGCCTCGAGGATGCCGGCGCCGCAGCGATCGTGCTGCACTCGCTCTTCGAAGAGCAACTCGTGCTCGAGGAGAACGCCTGGATGCGCGACGTGGAGCGGTTCGAGGACTCGTTCAGCGAAGCGTCGACGTTCCTCCAGGAGCCGTCGGATTTCTCGCTGACGCCGGAGCAGTATCTCGAGCAGATCGCCCGGATCAAGGAGGCGGTCGAGGTGCCGGTTATCGCGTCGTTGAATGGAATCAGCACCGGTGGCTGGACGAAGTTCTCCACGCAAATCGAGATGGCCGGGGCGGATGCCATCGAGCTGAACTACTACGTCCTGCCGTCGTCGCCGACGCAGACGGCGAAGATTCTCGAAAACGACGCGATCGAGATTCTGCGATCTGTGAGACGGAACGTGGGGATTCCCGTTGCGCTGAAGATCTCGCCGTTCTTTTCGTCACTGCCAAATTTCACACGTCGTGCCGCGGATGCCGGCGCCGATGGGTTCGTGCTTTTCAATCGGTTCTATCAACCCGACATCGACATCGATGAGCGGGAGGTCCTGTCGACGCTGGAGTTTTCGACGCCCGCGGAGCTGAGGACGCGGCTGAGATGGCTCGCGATTCTTCGGGGCTCCGTGGATGTATCGCTCGCGGCGAGTGGAGGCGTGCACTCGGCGAAGGATGCCATCAAGGCGCTGATGGCCGGTGCCGATGTGGTGCAGATTGTCTCCGCCTTGCTGCAACACGGTCCGCAACGGCTCGGAGAGATCCTGCAGGATCTCACGCGCTGGATGGAGGAGCATGAATACGAATCGGTGGAACAATTGAAGGGCTCGATGAGTCTGCAGCATTGTCCGGATCCCTCGGCGTTCGAACGCACGAACTACCTGCGGATTCTGCAGGGTTGGCGGGAGTGAGCGTGGGGTGATGAATCTTTCGTTTCGGCGGACGCCGATGGTGATCGGGCTGATTCTTGGCGGTCTTGCCTTGTGCGTGATCGGCACGGTCAAGGCGGGAGCCGTTCAATCCCAGGCGCGGCGAAAGCGCTCGGATCTGGAGGAGTGGGTGGCCGGCAAGGGGGCGACGGGAAATTGGTTCGGAGAACGCGGAACGATCGAGGAGTTCGGCATCACCTTCTCCGGCGGGTGGAAGGGAACCTTCTTCGGTCTCACGAGCGGTGGACTCGACGCGCCGCATGGAGCCTTCGACGAGGAGATCACGTTGGCGGTGACGCTCGATTTTGGAAGACTCGCGGGCATCGAGGGACTCACGGCGCAAGGAGCTGTGCGGTGGCGCGATGGGCGGGATCCAAATTGCTATGTCGGGGCATCCTCGACTTTCGGGCCGTCGAAATACCGCAGCGGCCTCGGCTGGCGGCTGCTGCCATTTACGCTCACCTATACGACACCGGAGCTCTTCGGGGTGAAGGATTTCCTGACGATCTCCGGCGGATGGCAGAATGCCTACTCGATCTTCGCCGACCAGCCGCTTTCGAGATTCTTTATCAACAACTCGATCGCGGCGACGAAGGGACTCGGCGGCTTGAACGGCTTCCCGTGGAGCAGCAGCTATGCGGCCTGGGGAGGGTATTTGAAGGTCAGGCCGGCCGACTGGCACTACACGATGGCCGGACTCTATCTAGCGATTCCTGATGGCGCCGCGACGGAGAATCACGGTTTCGATCTTGCCGGATTTGCCCGTGACCCGAGTCGCAACGGCCTCTTCTTCGTCGCCGAGACAGGAGTGACGCCGAAGATCGGGCCGGCAAAGCTGCCGGGGAAATACGCGTTCGGCACGCTCTATTGGGGGGTCGAGAATGCCTCCTTCTGCGGAGGCGAGAGCGATGGGAAGTTTGCCTTTTACTGGCAGGCCGAGCAGATGCTGTTTCGCGAAAAGGAGGGCGCCGACGAGGGATTGAGCGCCTTCAGCTTCCTCACCTATGCACCTCCCGCCAACAACGCGCTGCCGTTCTACTTTCACACCGGGCTGGTTTACAAAGGCCTGATTCCGGGGCGGGAGAGGGACCGGATTGGCGCGGCGTTCTCCTTTGGGAGCTTCAGTCGCGACAAGTGGATTGCGGAGGATGCGGAGGGGATTGGCCGCCATCAAAGCTACGAAGGCGTGGTGGAAGTAGACTATGGCGTGCAATTGACCGAGTTCCTGAGTGTTCAGCCCTTCTGGCAGTATGTTATTCGACCGGGAGGAAGAGGGACGATCGGGAATGCAAATCTCTTCGGCATCCACATGGAGGTCGATTTTTGAACCGCGATGATCTCCGAAATTTTTGACCGCATTTTGAGACTGAGTCGCGATTCGATCCGTCGCGGAGCGACGTCCTGCCGGCATCTCGGCGAGGCGTTGCCGGGGCAACGCCTGCGCGTGGCGGGAATCGATCTTCCTCCGCAAAAGGCGCACCGGCTGCTCGAAATGGGATTCGTGCCGGGAACCTCGGTGGAGGTGGTTCGCTTTGCGCCGCTTGGCGATCCGATCGAAGTGCGCGTGCGCGGTTACCACCTTTCCGTGAGACGGGTGGAGGCGCGCGGAATCGGCGTGGAGGAGTGGAAATGACCGCGACCGCGTCTCCGGTCCGCACGGCCCAGCGGGTCGTGGCGATCATTGGAAATCCGAATTGCGGCAAGAGCACGCTCTTCAACGCGCTGACAGGGCTGCGGCAGAAAGTCGCGAACTATCCCGGTGTAACGGTCGAGCGAAAGACCGGGCGCTGCCGGGGCCTGCACGGAGAGGTGCTGGAAATCATCGATCTTCCCGGGAGTTACAGCCTTGAGGCGCGGAGTCCCGATGAGGAAATTGCGCGGGACATTCTTCGCGGCCGACGCGACGACACCCCGCGGCCCGATGTCGTGGTGAGTGTGGTGGATGCGTCGAATCTCGAGCGCAACCTCTATCTCACGACGCAACTGTTGGAGCTCGGGATTCCCGTCATTGTCGCATTGAACATGGTGGACGTCGCGGAGTCGCGCGGCATTCGCGTCGATCCGAAGGCGCTGGCGAAGCGGCTTTGCGTGCCGGTTGTTCCCATGGTGGCGTCAAAAGGCGTGGGCCTCATCGAATTGAAAAGCCTGCTCTCCGCTCCGCTGGACGACGTGGTGTGCGGCGCTGGTTTGCTCGATGAGAAGGACGTCTCGGCGCGCTACGTGTGGCTGCAGGACATCTGCGCGGAGTGCGTGCACAAGCCAGGCGAGCCACCGCGCACGTGGACCGATCGATTCGACGCGGTGCTCACCCATCCGGTGTGGGGCTGGGTGTTTTTCGCCGCGACGATGGCGCTGATCTTTTACGCGATCTTTGCCGTGGCCGCGTGGCCGATGGACTGGATCGAGCAGGGAACGGCGGTCGTTGCCGGCTGGATCGAGCAGGTGTTGCCCCCGGGCGATTTGCGGAGTCTGCTCGCCGATGGAGTCGTCGCGGGTGTCGGAGGTGTGGTGATCTTCCTGCCGCAGATCGTGATTCTCTTCTTCTTCCTCGGACTGCTGGAGGACAGTGGCTACATGGCGCGCGCGGCCTTCATCATGGACCGGGTGATGGCGCTGGTGGGTTTGCAGGGGAAGTCGTTCATTCCGCTGTTGAGCTCGTTTGCGTGCGCCATTCCCGGCGTGATGGCCACGCGCACGATCGAGGATCGCCGCGAACGGTTGACGACGATTTTTGTCGCGCCATTCATGAGCTGCTCGGCGCGACTGCCCGTCTATGCGCTGATGATCGCGCTGCTCTTTCCGGGCAATGAGGTGAGTGCCTGGGCGAAAGCCGGGATCATGCTTTCCATGTATCTGCTGGGTGTGGTCGCGGCATTCGGCACGGCGTGGATTTTCAATCGCTTCTCGCAGCGTCGCGCGACGTCGATGCTGCTCATGGAAATGCCGCCGTATCGCAGACCCGCCCTGAGCGCGGTGCTGCTCCGCATTCGCGAGCGGGCGGTGCTCTTTCTTAAGAATGCGGGCACGGTGATTCTCGCCCTGTCGATCGTGCTGTGGGCGTTGGTGACGTATCCGAAGCCCGCGAACGCCGATGCCACGGGATCCGAGGCGCTGTCGCAGAGCTTCGCCGGCCGGATCGGGCGTGTGATCGAGCCTGTTTTGGAGCCGTTGGGATACGACTGGCAGATCGGCATTGGATTGATCGCGTCCTTCGCGGCGCGGGAGGTTTTCGTCGGCACGATGGCGATCGTTTACAATGTCGAAGACGACAGCGAGGAGCCGGAGGTGCTTCGGGAAATCCTGCTCTCGCAGAAGCGACCGGATGGCACCGCAGTGTTTACCCCGCTTGTGTGCGTCGGCTTGATGGTGTTTTACGTGCTGGCGATGCAGTGCATCAGCACGCTTGCCGTGGTGCGCCGGGAGACAAACAGCTGGCGCTGGCCGCTTCTCCAGTTCGCCTACATGACATTGCTCGCCTATGGGGGCGCACTACTGGTGTATCAGGGAGGGCGATTGCTGGGTTTTCAATGATGCTCGATCAGATCCTCGTTCTTCTGCTCATCACCGCAGCCGTGACCTACCTTGTCGTGCGGCGGGCTCGGCGTCGCAAGGGCTCCTGCAAATGCGAAGGCTGCGGGTTGCCCCGCAGCCCTCGATCTGGCGGAGGAAATTGAGATTCGCCTTATGCGGCCCGCGCGGCGCGTGTTTCCGCCGCCCAGGCGTTCCGCAACCGTGAAGGATTCGCGATGGTGATCTTTCGGCCACGCACGCGAAGGTGTCCCGACTCGGTCAGCTGCCGCAGGGTCCTCGAGAGGGTTTCCTGACGCACTCCCAGCTCGCTGGCGAGCGCCCGCTTCGTCGTGCCGACATCGATATCCACCGAGTCGCGGCTGGTCGGATTGCCGCAGCGACGCAGGAGCCACTGGACGAATCGGGCCGAGGCATTTTTCGAGCAGAAGTCCTCGAACGAATCGGCGAGTTCGTAGATCTGCCGGTCCGCCGCGGAGAGCAGGCGAAACGCGAGCTCCGGGCAGTTGCGAACCTTCAAAAGGAAGCTGCGTCGCGGAATGACAATGATTTCGCTGGCGATCACCGCGCGTGCATCGGCGGGGCTGCCGTTGTCGCCCTCGGCCGAGATGCCTGGCAGCACCTCGCCCTCGCGGTAGAAGTGCATCACGATCTCACGGCCGTCCATGGCGACGCGGTGAAAGTTCACGATGCCGCGGCGCACGATGCAGAGGCCGGGCGACGGTTCATCCTTGTGAAAGAGGTAGGAACCCTTGGCGAGCGTCTTTACGGTGGCGTCTGCGGCGAGATCGCGCAGATCCTGCTCCGGAAGGTCGGCGAGCAGCTTCGTGTTCCGGAGAAAGTAACAAAGCGCCTCCACGCGAAAGCCGGAGATGTCCTCCGAGCCATGATGAGGGTGGAGGTAATTGCTGAGTCGTTGGGTAAACGCATCAGCCCGGGTCGGTGCACAGGGATACCCGCGAGCGGCGAGGGCTTCCCTGGTTCGAGTGTTTGTCAGATCCATTTTCATGTGCTTTGTCGACCGTCCCCGTTGTTCGTCGGGTTTCTTGATCGATGGCAGCACTCTCGAATTTTTCCGGCGGCAATACTCACCACCGGTTGGGGAAAACCTCTCGAATTTTGCCTTCGCTCAGATTACGCGGCGGCTTCGAATCCCGCAAAAATCTCGTCGTCGGTCAAATAGCACCCGGGATCGTCGGCCACGGACTCCGTGGGCATGCAGAGCGCGCGGTGATAAAAGCAGGCGATGAATCCAGCAGTGCCCGGGGCGCCGTGACCACGGCCGGAGCGAAGGGCATCCGCAGGCTGTGACGCGCCGCAAAACAATCGGGTGACGTTGATCATGCGTGCAGGATGCTGACTTCGGAAGCGCCCTTCGGCTGGTAGGCGCAACATGGCTCCTCGGCGAGATAGTCGCCGGTGACGGCGTAGGCGCGTGCGCGTGAACCGCCGCAGATCATGCGATATTCGCAGCGACGGCACTTGCCAAGGAGGCGATCGGGATCCCGCAAGGCGCGGAACACCGGTGAATGCGCGTAAATCTCGCCGAGGCTCTCGCGTCGAATGTTGCCGCAGTCGATGGGAAGAAATCCGCTGGGGCGCACCTCGCCCGTATGGGAGATGAACACGCAGCCCCGGCCATCGTTGGTCGGGGCGAAACGCCAGAGCCGCCGGCCGGTATCCAGCGTCGCGAGCGATTGCATGACGACGCGGCGGTAGTGTGGCGCCTCGGTGGTCTTTACCGGAATGCCGGTCTGGGCAGGAACCTTGGAAAGCGCTTCGAGAAGCGTCTCCGTCTTGTCGGCATCGAGCATTTCGTCGAGATCTGCGCGGCCTGTCGGCACGAGAAGAAAGACACTCCATGCCACGGGTTGCAGCTGCTGGACGAGACGAACGAATTCCGGAAACTGGTCGATATTCGACCGCGAGAAGGTCGTGTTGATCTGCACGGGAATCCGCGCGCGGCGGGCCGCAGTGTAGGCGGCCATGGTCCAGTTCCATGTGCCGTAAATGCCCCGAAATTCGTCGTGCGACTCCTCGGTCGCTCCATCGATGCTGAGCGACATCTGCCGGACGCCGGCCATGCGCAGATCGTCGAAGTTCATGCGCAGCAGGCGCGGTGTCGCGCTGGGACTGAATCCCACGCGCAGCCCGCGGCGTGTGGCGCCGGCGATGATTTCAAGGATGTCCGACCGGCTTGCGGGATCTCCGCCCGTGAGGATGAAGAATCGCGGCTGCATCTCCGCGACCTGATCGAGAAGAATCTCGCATTGCGCGCGGTCGAGCTCGTCGGGATGGGAGTGCATCTGCGCCTCGGCGCGGCAATGCTGGCACGCGAGCATGCAGCGTTGCGTGACCTCCCAAATGACGATGACAGGGCGGTCGCTTGACGACACTTCACGTGACATTGTTTGCAACGTCCCTCCGATCGCGTGTGATGTCGTTGTCCGGCATCAAGAGCCGGCCGGATCGTTCAACGCCTCGTCCTGACATCCGATCGCACGAAACTTCTGCCATCGCGATGGTCTCGACCCAAGTGCGACGAGCTGGCGGTTGATTGCCTCGCAGTCCTCGTCGCTCAACAGCGCGGGATGAACGGTGGTGCGCACCTCGTAGTCCACACCGCTGGCGAGCACCGCCTCGAGCGCGGCACGCGAGGCGAGGTGGCTTTGCTTCGACTGCGTGATCGCGTTGTAGCGTTCGTCAAACGGCGCCTTGATATCGAGTCCCACCCAGCTTACGAGCGGCAGCACGCGTTGGAGCCGTGGCACGTTGATTCCGGCCGTGTGGAGGCCCACTTCGAAGCCGAGGGCGCGCACTGCACGGACCGCCGGTTCGAGCGCGACCTGGATCGTCGGTTCACCGCCGCTGAAAACGACGGCCTCCAGCAGGCCGCGGCGCGACTTCAAAAACTCCTCCACCGCCTGCCATGTCCACGAGCCGTGGGTGGTCGGCTGGAGGTGGGGATTGTGGCAGTATCGGCATCTCCACGGGCAGCCCTGGCAAAAGACGACCGCGCAGAGCCGCCCGGGATAATCCACGGTGGAGAATGGAGTGAGCCCGCCAACCCGCAGCCGGTCAGGCTGCAAGGGCGCGCACGTCACGGTCGGACGTCTCCCGGAAGGGGCGGCGTTCGCGATATTCGCTCTTTTTGCCCGGGTTGAATTGCGAGACGGGGCGGTGGTAGCCCATCACGCGGGTCCAGATTTCGCAGGGTTGGCGTTCGCTGTCGTCGAGTTCGATGGTTTTCATAGAATGGCAAGGTGCGCCGCGCGTTTGCGGGCGAGGCGTTCTTCGTCGCAGATGGGACAGAAGGGATGCTCGCCGGCGAGGTAGCCGTGTGTCGGGCAGATTGAGAAGGTGGGCGTGATCGTGAGGTAGGGGATGCGGTAGCGGCTGAGCGTGCGGCGAATGAGTTCCCGGCACGCCCGGGCGCTGGACACCCGCTCCGGCAGGTAGAGGTGAAAGACCGTGCCGCCGGTGTAGCGACCCTGCAGCGCCTCCTGATGATCGAGCGCTTCGAAGGGGTCGTCGGTGAAGCCGACCGGGAGCTGGGTGGAGTTTGTGTAATACGGTGCGTCGGACGAGCCGGCCTGGATGATGCCCGGGCAACGTTGCTGATCCGAGCGGGCGAACCGATACGTCGTTCCCTCCGCCGGGGTCGCCTCGAGGTTGTAGAGGTGACCGGTTTCCTGCTGAAACTCCGCAATTCGCTCGCGCGTGTGGTCGAGCAGTCGCAAAGCGAAGTCGCGTCCCCACGGGGTGGAGATGTCCTCTTCGTCGTGCGTGAAGTTCCGAATGCATTCGTTCACGCCATTCACTCCGATTGTGGAGAAGTGGTTTCGCAGCGTGCCGAGGTAGCGGCGCGTGTAGGGGTAGAGTCCGCGCTCCATCTGCTCCTCGATGACGCGGCGCTTGATTTCCAGGCTTTGCTTCGCGAGATCGAGCAGCTCGTCGAGGCGCGCAAAGAGCGCAGTTTCGTTTTCGGGGTAGGCCCAGCCGAGGCGGGCCGTGTTGATCGTGACAACGCCGAGGGATCCCGTTTGCTCGGCGGAGCCGAAGAGTCCGTTGCCGCGCTTGAGCAGCTCGCGGAGATCGAGCTGAAGCCGGCAGCACATGGAGCGGACCATGCCGGGTTGGAGATCGGAGTTGAGGAAGTTCTGGAAATACGGGAGCCCGTATTTCGCGGTGACCTCGAAAAGGAGCTCCGCGGCGTCGCTTTCCCACGGAAAGTCACTGGTGATGTTGTAGGTCGGGATCGGGAAGGTGAAGACACGCTGCTTCGCGTCGCCCGCGACCATCACCTGGAGAAAGGCGCGGTTGATGATTCGCATCTCCTCCTCGAGGTCGCCGTAGACGAAGGACGCCGGTTTTCCGCCGATGAGCGGATGCTGGTTGCGCAAATCCTCGGGACAGACCCAGTCGAAGGTGAGGTTTGTGAAGGGCGTTTGCGTGCCCCAGCGCGAGGGGACGTTGAGGTTGAAAACGAACTCCTGGAGGTTCTGCCGCACGGTTTCCTCGTCGAGTCCGTCCGCACGCACGAAGGGCGCGAGATACGTGTCGACCGAGCTGAACGCCTGCGCGCCGGCCCACTCGTTTTGCAGCGTGCCGAGGAAATTCACCATCTGTCCGAGCGCGGTGCGGAGGTGGCGCGGAGGGCCGGACTCGACCTTGTTCGGCACGCCGTTGAATCCCTCGGCCAGCAAGGTGCGGAGCGACCACCCGGCGCAGTAGCCGGAGAACATGTCGAGGTCGTGAATGTGGAAATCGCCCTCGCGATGCGCGCGGCTCACCTCCGGCGGGTAGATGTGGTCGAGCCAGTAGTTGGCGGTCAATTTGCCGCCGACATTCAGAATCATGCCGCCGAGCGAGTAGCCCTGGTTCGCGTTGGCATGAACCCGCCAGTCGCTGCGGTCGAGGTATTCGTTGAGCGACGAGACGGGATCGATCGAGGTGAAAGGGGAGGCAACGGCGGGCATGGATGGCTACATGTTGTGGTGTTCGGGGATCGAGAGCGCGATATGTAGTAGTCCAGCCCGGGGAACGAGGCATTGACCCTCATCAAGAAACGAAAAACGCCGCGTGAGAAAAATCCCACGCGGCGTCCCTTGGTGGCGCTGAACCTAGGGTTGCAATCTCACGCGGCGCCAGTCGCCGTGATAGGCCCGCTTGTATTGAATACGGTCGTGAAGGCGGTGTGCGCCGGCCTGCCAGAATTCGAACGTGTCCGGCACGATGCGATAGCCGCCCCAGTGGTCGGGCAACGGCACCTTGCCGTCACGGAACTTCCGCAGCATCTGGTGGAATTTCGCCTCGAGCATCGCGCGCGAGGTGATCACCGAGCTCTGCTGCGAGATCCACGCGCCGACCTGGCTCTTGAACGGACGCGTCACGAAATACGCAGCCGATTCGGCGGTGCTGATGCGCTCGGCGCGCCCGGTGATTTCGACCTGGCGCGACATTTGCAGCCACGGGAAGAGAAGTGCGGCGTGCGGATTTTCATCGAGCTGGCGGGCCTTTTCGCTCGTGTAGTTCGTGAAGAAGACAAACCCCCGCTTGTCCCACGCCTTGAGCAGCACCGTGCGGCAGGTGACGCGGCCATTCGCGTCGGCCGTGGCGAGGCTCGCGGCGTTGCACTCCGGAATTTCCGCGGCCCGGGCCGCGTTGAACCATTCTCCAAAGACGACGAATGGATTCGGATTCAGCTCTGCGGCCACGAGCGGCTGTCGCGGGTTGGGTTTTTGTCGGTGAGGAGGCGTGGAAACGGGGTGCTCTAACAACATGGCGCAACATTACCCCCGAGCGGCCGGCCAGGGGTTGATGCGTATCAATGCGCGCCCGGGAATTCCGCTACAACCGGCATTCCGAGCGGTCGCGATCCCCGGACATGTCAAACACAGCCCTGAACCATCGAAAGATTGCCATCCTTGCCGCAGACGGATTCGAGCAGGAGGAGTTGGAAGGTCCGCTCGAAGCGCTGAATGCCGCCTCCGCCGAAGTCTCCATCGTCTCGCCAAAAGCCGGACAGATCACCGGAATGAACCACACTGAAAAGGGATCGCCGGTGGACGTCGATCTCACGCTCGACGAGGCCGACGCGGAGGAGTTCGACGGATTGGTGATTCCCGGCGGACTCTACAATCCCGACACGCTGCGCTCGACGCCGGCGGCGGTGGAGTTTGTGAAGAAGTTCGCGAATGCCGGCAAGCCGATCGCGGCGATCTGCCATGGGCCGTGGGTGCTCATTGAGGCGGGCGTCGTGAAGAACCGACGCATGACCTCGTGGCCGGCGATTCAGACGGATCTGCGAAATGCGGGTGCCGAATGGGTGGACGAGGAGGTTGTCGTCGACAACGGACTCGTGACGAGCCGCAAACCTGACGACATTCCCGCATTCAATCGCAAGATGATCGAGGAGTTCGCGGAGGGTATTCACGCCTGAGGGCGCGAGTGCTTCGTTTAGCAACGGCGGGTTGCCGGCGATGTCAGTGGCCGGCAGGCTGTCGCTTCACGAAGTGCTTCCGAGAGCTGAGCAGCATGATCAGGGATATGAGCCCGATGATGGCGTGCACCGGTGGAAAGATGAGCCACATGATGGAGGCCACGACGAGCCATCGCCAGAACCACCGTTCGCGAAAACCATAAACGGCGATTGCGCAGATCGCCCCTCCGGTTCCGAAGACGCCGAGTCCCCAAATGGAATACAGTGCCACCGGAAAGATCGACCGGGTGAACAACCCGTCGAGTGTCGTTTCCGGTCCCCAAAGATAGACGCCGGCCAGTGCCGAGGTGATGAGCATCAACAGTCCATCCGTCACGAGGAGAACGGTGGAGACAACGGCGAGATAGTAACCGCCATGACGTGAGTGGATGTCTCCGTCATGGGGGAATGACTCATGCGTCGCGACCGCCTTCATATCCGGGGATCGATTCCGGGCGTGCAGGTGGATTCACGGAATTTTCCGCGGATCATGTCGCGTGCAAAATCTCGGCAAGCCGCTTCGCGTCGCGCGGGGCTTTTACCTTCACGTCGTTGTCGAAGTAGATGAACGCCTCTCGTGGTTTGCGCGGCTTCAAGTTCGTCACGCGTGGAGCCTCGGTCCGCAGCTTCCCGGCCTGAAATCCGCGGATCCGGCCGGCCCAGTCCTGCAGCGCTTCTTCGGAGTATCCGCTGGCGTAGAGTTCCTTGTCGCCGTGGAGGCGTGCGTAAAGGAAATCGCCTGTCAGTTCTTCGACGTAGGGCCATTTGCCGGCGGTGTCGGCCAGGACGAACGCGATTCCGAATTTCCTCAGCAGCTCGACAAATTGCGGAACCAGAAAGCTCTTGTGACGAATCTCCACCGCGTGCCGGAGCTTTTGCTGAACCTTCGGACGAAGCCATGCGCGGTCCTTGAGATGATCATCGTGTTCGCGACCGAGTTTCACCGCCGCTTCGGTGTCCGCCGGCAGGAGCTGAAGGAAGTTCTCGAAGCGTCCGGCATCGAATTGAAAGGTCGGCGGAAACTGCCAGAGGAACGGGCCGAGCTTTTCCTCGAGCGCGAGCACGCCGGAGGCGAAGAAGTTCGCCAGGGGCTTCCGGATTTCGCGCAAGCGACGAAGGTGGGTGATGTAGCGGCCGCCCTTTACGCTGAAGACGAAATCGTCCGGGGTTCGTTCGCGCCAGGATTGAAACGACTTCGGAGTCTGGAGGCCGTAATGCGTGCCGTTGATCTCGATTGAACGAAACTGCCTCGCCGCGAATTCGAGTTCCTCCCGCTGCGGGAGGTCTTCGGGATAGAACGCGCCGCGCCACGGCTTGTAGGTCCAGCCGGAGATTCCGATGCGGATCTTCACGCGAGACGAACGGCTTGCATGTGTCATGCGGTCGAGTGCGTCCACGTTTCCGCGAGAGAATTTCCCGTAACCGGATCCTTTCGCGGAATAGCGATGCGACGGAGATTCGCGTCGACGATCGCGCGGTTCACGTTGTCCTTGGTCAACAGGTCGGGTCGGCAATTTTCGGGGTAGGCGCCCACGACATGAAAATCGTCGCTGCCTTCCAGCCGCTCATGCGACACCCCTGCGGGAATCAGCACCATGTCTCCGGGGTGAAGATCGACCGTGATTCCCGCGCGGTCGCCAAAGCAGACTTTCGCGGTGCCCCGATAGACGCCGATCGCCTCGTGTGTCGTGCTGTGAAAGTGAGCGTAGTCGTAGATCGTGTATCGCCACGCGGGAGGCCAGCCGTTGGCTGCGAACCGTGATTCCATGCGGCGCGCGAGGTCAGTGCCCGATTCGACATTCCGATAGATGAGCAGCGGTAGGTGGCTGTTCGGGCACCACCCGGCGTCGGGCAAATGGTGAGCTTCGCGGTCCATCATTTTGAATCGACGGAAATGGGGCTGTCGGACGCGTGAGCACGGCCGGACAGGGATGCGCGCGCGTTCTTCCAGTGTCATGTCCGATGTTGTCGATTGCGAGCCGCCGGACGCTGCCGAAGCGGCCGGCCTGCGGTATGTGAACGACAGCCAGCCCGGCATCGGCCGGCGAAAGCGCCGGAGTGGCTTCGAGTATTTCGACGCGAAAGGGCGGGTGATTCGCGACGAGGCGACGCTGACTCGCATTCGGAAGCTCGTCATTCCGCCTGCATGGACGGATGTGTGGATCTGCCCGCGTGCCGACGGGCATTTGCAGGCCACCGGTCGCGACGCGCGGGGACGAAAGCAGTATCGCTATCACGCCGGCTGGCGGCAGACACGCGACGAGACAAAGTTCGACCGGATGATTGCCTTTGGAAAGGCGCTGCCACGCATTCGGCGCCGTGTCGAGCGGGACTTGAGGCGGCGCGGGCTTCCGCGGGAGAAGGTGCTGGCAACGGTCGTGAAACTGCTGGAGACGACGCTCGTTCGTGTCGGCAACGACGAATATGCCCGCGAGAACAAGTCCTACGGCCTTACCACGATGCAGGACCGCCACGTGCGGGTGCGGGGCGATGCGATCACGTTCACGTTTCGCGGAAAGTCGGGACGCAAGCATGTGATCGACGTAAACAACCGCAAACTTGCAAACATCGTCCGGAAGTGCCGCGACCTTCCAGGATACGAGTTGTTTCAATACGTCGATGAATCCGGGGAGCCGGTCGATGTGACGTCCACGCAGGTGAATGAATATCTGCGCGAGATTGGCGGCGAGGGATTCACGGCGAAGGATTTCCGCACATGGGCCGGCACGGTGCTGGCGGCGCGGGCGTTGAAGGAGTTTGAGCAGTTCACGAGCGAACGGGAGGCGAAGCGAAATCTCGGGAGTGCCATTGATGCCGTGTCCCGAATGCTCGGAAACACACCGGCAATCTGTCGGCGATGCTACGTGCACCCGGTCATTCTCCGAACCTATCTCGACGGGTCGCTGGTGGCCCGTTTGCAGCGCGTGGCCGAGCAGCGGCTGGCGACCGGTATAAGAAGCTTGCGGCCCGAGGAGGCGGCGGTGCTGGTGTTGTTGCGTGATGCGCTGCGTGAGGATCAGAGGCAGCGCCGCGTCCGCCGCCGCTAGGGATGCTCGGCACCGACGCGATCCATGCGCTCGTAGGTGACGCTGCGCACGTAAGGGGAGTTTGGATTCTTCTCCGCGTAGTCGTGATGGTATTCCTCGGCCGGCCAGAATTTATCCAATGCCTTGATCTCGACCGCGACCGGCTTGTCGAGCGTCTTCTGCAGGGCCGCTTTCGAGGCTTCGGCCGTTTTCTTCTGCCCGGGGGTGAGGTAAAAGACGATCGGGCGATACGAGGGGCCGAAATCCGGCGCGACGCCGCGTCCCTCGGTGGGATCGAACGAACGCCAGTAAACGTCGAGGAGCTTTTCGAAGCTCGTTTTTTCGGGATCGAACGTGATCTCGATGCTCTCGGCGTGTGAGTCCGCACCGTGGCCGTGATTTTCGTAAGTCGGATTCAGCATCGTGCCGCCTGCGTAACCAGGGTCGACATTGATGACGCCGGGCTGCTGTTCGAAAATGGCTTCGAGGCACCAGAAGCAGCCCGCTGCGAGCACGGCGGTTTCCGACTTTTCGCCGGCGAACGTGGATGTGATGACGATCGCGCAGAGGCCGAGAGCGAGCAGTTTTGCGGTTTTCATTTTTGCGATTGGTTCGTCATCGCCGCTCTCAACTTACTTCAAATTTTGATCGCGTCTTCGAAAATGCGTTGACGCGCTCGCATGAGCCGCTCCAATTCGCGCATGCGAAAGCGGCCTGATGTCGGGCTGTTGGTGGAGACATCGACAGCCTATGGGCGGGAGATCATCGAAGGGATCACGACGTATCTTCGCACGCACGGCGAGTGGTCGATCTATCTCGAGCAGCGCGAGGAGCGTTCGCCGCTGCCCGACTGGCTGTTGAAATGGGAGGGCGACGGCATCATCTGCCGGTGGACGACTCCCGAGCTGGCGCAGCATCTGCGGAAGATGAAAATTCCGGTCGTCGATTTGAACGATCGCTTCGGTTACTTGAAGCTCCCTCGGGTCGGCTCGGACATGATCGCGATCGGCCGAATGGCGGCGGAGCATCTGCTCGAGCGCGGGTTTCGCAACATCGCCTATTGCGGATTCACAGAAATGGAATGGTCGCTGGCGCGGCGTCGCGGGGTGGAGGATGCGGTCTCCGGCGTGGGGAATTTCTGCGGCGCGTTGGAATCGGACATCAAGGACGTGCAGAAGTTTCAAGTGGAGCGCGAGCGCAAGCGAATCGTGAAGTGGCTGAAGACGCTGCCTATTCCCGTTGGCATCGTGACCTGCAATGACGTGCGCGGATACCACGTGCTCGATGCGCTCCGTGGGCTGGATCTCGTCGTTCCCGAGGAAGTCGCTGTCGTGGGCGTGGATAACTCCGCCACCTATTGCAACATCGCGACGCCCCCGCTTTCGAGCGTGCGTCCAAACACGAAGCGGGTCGGCATCGAGGCGGCGGCATTGCTCGATCGCATGATGTCCGGGCAGAAACCGGAGGAACCCGAGAAGCTGGTGCCGCCGATTGAGGTGGTCACGCGACAATCCTCCGACGTGCTCGCGGTGCCCGATCCGCTGATTGCACGTGCGATTCAATTGATCCGCAAGCACGCCTGCGACGGCTGGCGCGTGGAGGACGTGCTGTCGGCATTGTCGGTTCCGCGGCCGATTCTCGAACGTGGTTTTCGACGCTATCTCGATCGTTCCCCGCACGAAGAGCTTCGCCGTGTGCGACTCAAACGCGTGAAACAGTTGCTCTCCGAGACCGACTGGACGTTGGAGCGGATCGCGGAAAGAGCGGGGTTCGATCATCCCGAATACATGATGGTGCAATTCAAGCGGGTGTTTGGAATCACGCCCACCCAATGGCGTCTGGAGAACTCGGTGGACGAGTTTTCCCGCTGAAAAGCCGTCATTTTCTCGCTGTAAAGGATCTCAGTAATCCGACGGGCGAACTCATTGTGCGGACAGGCGCGTGAGGTAACGTTTGCGGCGTTATCCCCTTCAGAACCGTCTGCTTTTCCCCATGAACACTTGTTTTTCCAGAGTCAACAGCCGTGTCGCGTTCCCTGCGACAGGGCTCCAAATCTCTTCCTAGCGGGGTAGGGGTGTCGCAAAAATTTTGGGGGCGGCACCCCTACCGATTTTCCACCATGTCTCTTCGAGCCGCGCTGTTTTCGATTGGGGTTGCCGCGACATTCGCGGCCCAGGCATTTGCCGCCGCCGAGAAGCCCAATGTGATTCTGATCTTGGTGGACGACATGGGGTGGTCGGATCTGGGTTGCTACGGCGGTGAAATCTCGACGCCGACCATCGATTCTCTCGCCGCCGACGGTGTTCGATTCCGCCAGTTCTACAACGCCGCTCGCTGCAGCCCGACGCGTTGCGCGCTGTTGACCGGCCTCTACACGCAGCAGGTGGCGGTGGATCCCGCGGCGCCGCTTCCGAACCTGCGCGCGGATAACAACGTCACAATCGCCGAGCTGCTGAAGTCGAACGGCTACCGCACCTACATGGCCGGAAAGTGGCATCTCGGGGGCGGTGCGCGACTGCCGGAGAACCGCGGCTTCGACCATGTGTGGCGTTTCTCGGACGCTGGTGCGCACAGCGCGAACTTCTGGAATCAAGGCGCATACCAGCTTGTGTCGCCCGGCAACGAGATCGCGTTCCGCAACTACACGGCGAACGGCCAGCAATTCTACCAGACCGACGCGATTGGCGACTATTCGGTGGACTTCATCAATCACAGCCTCTCGAAAGGCGACGGCAAGCCGTTCTTCATCTACATGGCTTTTGGTGCGCCGCATTTCCCGTTGCAGGCGCCCGCCGAGGTGGCGGACAAATACACCCCCATTTACGAGAAGGGATGGGATGTGCTTCGCGAGGAGCGATTCCAGAGGCAGCTCGAGATGGGGGTGATCGATGAGAGATACAAGCTGACTCCGCGCGGCGGCACCGCACCGCATCAGGCCGAGCCAATCGAGGAGATTCCGGCGTGGAATACATTGCCTGCGGCCCGCAAGGCGGACCTCGTGCGCCGCATGTCGCTCTTTGCTGCGATGATCGAGGAGGTCGATCGCAATGTCGCGAAGGTCATCAGGCGTTTGGAGGAGACCGGGCAGCTCGACAACACGCTGATTCTCTTCCTCTCCGACAACGGGGGGAACCACGAGAATGGGAAGTTCGGCAACAGCGGAAGCCCGCTGACGGGCGCGGCGCTTGCCAACATGGGACAGCCGGGCGTGGCGGACAACATCCACTACGGGGGCGGGTGGGCGAATCTCAGCAACACGCCGTTGCGGCTCTTTAAGCATTCCACGCACGAAGGAGGCATTCGCACGCCATTGATCGTTCACTGGCCGGCGGGAGTTTCCGCAAAGAATGTCTGGCGCGAACAACCCGGGCATATCGTCGATATTCTCCCGACCATCGCCGCGGCCACCGGAGCGACCTATCCGACGACCTATGCGGGTCATCCCGTGCTGCCATTCGAGGGGCGGAATCTTCTGCCGCAGATTCAGGACGGCACGGAGCTGCCCGAGCGCTCACTCTATGTCGAGCATGAGGTGAACCGCACGGTGCAGCGGGGAATTTGGAAACTGGTGACGAAGAACTTCATGCTCTACGACGGCTCGTCACCCGCTCACGAGCGTGAGCTCTACAACATCGTCGAGGATCCGTGCGAAACGAACAATATCGCGGCCTCGAACCCGGAGGTGGTTCGTGCGCTGGTGGCCGATTTCAACGACTGGGCGCAGCGTGCTGGCGTGCCGCAGGCGAGGTGGCTGACTCCACCGCCGCGAAATCTCACGCCGGGCGAGACGGACGGAGACTTGTTTGTCGATACCTTCAATCGTCCGAACGCGATGGACATCGACACCACGCTGACGGGGGTATGGGGAAGGCGCGTGCCGCCGATCGCGACGAACGCGACGTGGTTCGAGGGCTTCGAGGGAAGTGGCACCGTGGACTCCATCCAGGTCATCGACAACGTGCTGCAGATGGCGACGGGTCTCGGAATGAGCGAGAACGGGCTGAACCACAACTTCGTCGGTCAGAATATTCTCGATGCGGGCGGGTTCTCCGTTTCGCTCGATGTTCTGGGCATCAATACCGAAGCGAGTGACAGCGCGAACCGGTTCGTGGGATTCGGTGTGGGTTTGAACGCCGCGCAGGCTGCGGCGGGCAATGACATCGGCAGCACATCGCCGCGGCCTTTCCGCGGCAATGGCGGTAACTCCATCGGCGTTGCCGACTGCTTTGTGGAGCTCGATCTGAATGGCAACGTGAAGGTTTGGACGAGAGGAGTTCTTCGCGCGACCGTTCCCGTAGGGCGCAACACCGGCAATCTGCTTGCGGCGTTCGAATGCGACAGCTTCGCCGCCGGGGCCACCGTGACCGTTTCCGTTTACTTCGACGGATCCCGGCTCGACATCAATCCAAATGCCCCGTCGGACACGCTGACGTTCACGTGGGACGAGAGTTCCGCAAACTACATCGGGTTGTCGGCGCGCGCATCCGTGTTCGCGCTGATGGACAATTTCGCCGTGCGTCTTCTGCCCCTTGCGGATGCTCTCACCGTGCAATACGGCCTTCGTGCGGGACTGGATGGCGAGGATGCGAGACCGGATGCCGACAAGGACGATGATCGCTCGAGCAATCGGGATGAATGGATCTTCGGGACGAATCCGAACCAAGCGGACGAGCTGCTGCGCATGCCGGTGATCGCGGTGTCTGGAGCCTCGGATGGAATTCGGCTGCGTCACCGGCGGCTCTCGGACTTTTTGAACTCGGGGATTCGCTTCCACTACGCGATCTCGTCCGATCTAAAAGACTGGCAACCCGTGAGTCCATCCGTGGTGTCCGTGAATTCCATTCCCTCCAGCCCTGGTTATGAGGAGGTCGAGCTGCTTGTGCCGGAAAGCGCGCCCGCGAATCACGAGCGGCTCTTCATTCGCGTGCACGCCGACGAGAGCTAGCGGCGCGCGTTAGTCCGCCGAGATCAGGCTGGCGCCGATAAATGTCAGCAAACTGGCGATGATTTTGCGAAGGGTGAGTTTTTCGCGGAGCATCGTGCACCCGAGCAGGAGGGCGAAGAGAATGCTGGTCTCGCGCAATGCGGAAACCGCCGCGAAGGGAGCATGTCGCATGGCCCAGATGGTGAGCGCGTAGCCGGCAGTCGCGAAGAATCCGCCCAAGATTGCGGCGATCCAGTCGAAGCGCTCCATTTCCCAAATGCGCAGGTCCTTACGGAGTGCGAGATAGATCGCGCACATTGGGATGCCGTTCAGTGCAACGATCCAGCTCATGTAGGACAGGACGCCGCCTTCATCAGCGCGGATGCCCATGCCGGCGAGGATGCTGTTGACGCTGCTCACACCACCCGTGAGGAGCGCGTATTTAGCCGCCGAGGAGCGCACGCGATTCATATTCACGAGAAGGAGAATGCCCGCAGAAACGAGGATGATCCCCACGAGGACGCCAAATGTCGGCACTTCGGAAGCGAAGATGGCTCCACCGATCGAGATCAGCAGCGGTTGCGTGCCCCGGGAAATGATATAGGTCTGTGACAGATCGCCTTCTCGATACATCTGCACAAGAAAGAGGTTGAACGCGAGATGCCCGACCACCGAGAGAGCAATGAACGGCCAGGCAGCCGGTGATGGGATGGGCAGAAAGAAGAGCAACCCCAGGCAGAGCACGCTGCTCGACACCACCATCATCGTGCGGATCTTGAGCTGATCCTTCCCGCCACGAAGCCACGCGTTCCAGAGGGCGTGAATCAACGCGCCGAGCAGCACGATGATGGCAACGTATGTGGGGATCGTCGTCAGAGTTCCTCAGCCTGAGTTCCCGGCGCGGGAGCGTCAACCGGTAGAACGGCGGATGTGGCGCCTCTCGTGAAGGGACTCCGATCGAGGCTGCGTTCGCAACTCATTCTGCTATCACTTCGAGACCCTTGCCACGCGTTGACTTGACCCGATCGAAATGAGCCAGAAACCCGCACCCACTCTGAATCGCCGTGGCATTCTCTACGCGCTCCTTTCGTATGGGACGTGGGGAATCTTTCCAATCTACTGGAAGGGCTTCGGCTCGATCCCGATCCTCGAGGTGATCTCGCACCGGCTCGTCTGGTCGCTGGTGATTCTCGTGGCGCTTGCCGCGATGACGCGGCAGCTCGTGCCGTGTCTGCGGGCTCTGCGGCAACCGAAGTTGCTCGGCACGCTCTCGCTCACCGCGCTGCTTTTGAGCGTCAACTGGTTCCTGTTCATCCTCGGGGTCAACACGGATCGGGTGGTGGAGGCGAGTCTGGGATACTTCATTAATCCGCTGTTCAGCGTGTTGCTCGGCTGCATTTTTCTTCGCGAGCGTCTCAGCCGTGGGCAGGTGCTGGCGGTGATTCTCGCGGGGATCGGCGTTCTTTACTTCGGCTATCACCTGTGGCGGGTGCCGTGGATCGCGCTCGGCGTTGCCGCGAGCTTTGGCCTCTACGGGTTGCTGCGGAAGGTTGTGCCGGTCGATCCGCTGCCGGGGCTCGTCGTGGAGACCGCGCTTATCACGCCGGTCGCGTTGCTTCTCATTTTCCTGCTCGCCTCACGGGGCTCGATGCACTTCGTCGATTCGCCAGGGCTGACGCTGCTCTTCATCGGTGGAGGAATCGTCACGGCCGTCCCGCTGCTGTTGTTTATTTCCGCGGCGAAGTTGCTGCCGCTGTCCGCGATGGGGTTTCTCCAATACCTTGCCCCGTCGCTGCAGCTGCTCACGGGCGTGTTGCTCTTTCACGAGCCCTTCACGTTCCGTCATGTCATCTCGTTCGGATTCATCTGGGTTGCGATCGGCATTTTCCTGATCGCGTCGCGAAAGCACCCTCGAAAAGACCCGGTGGAAGTCGACGAGATCCCGTGCTGACGATGCCCCCCCAGAGTCATCGACACATGGAGGAAGCTCCCTGTGCAAAATCGGGCCGGCGGGATTCGAACCCACGACCTCCTGAACCCCATTCAGGCGCTCTACCAAGCTGAGCCACGGCCCGTCACGATCCGCGGCTCGGGGCCACGGGACCGGTAAGTAAACGCCGGAGTGGCGCCGAGGTCAAGTGCGCCGAGCCGACTTAATCCTTCGCGTTCGAGAAGCCAGAGCCCATCGTGATGGTTTTTCCGTGCTCCGACGGAGCGGTTGACGGCGAGCCGTTCTCTTGCGTGAAGGGACCGGGATCGTTAGCGTTCGGGCGTGTCGAAGAAAGTCGCGATTGTTGGAGCGAACGGTTACTCGGGGGAGGAACTTTGTGCGCTGCTCTGCCGGCATCCCGGCGTGGAGATTGTTGGTGTCAGCTCCCGGACGCATGCGGGAAAGCCGATTGGTGACGTTCTCCCGCGTCTCACCGGCCAGCCGGCGGTGCGAGATCTCGTTTTTTGCGATTCCAAAATCGATGTGCTCCTTGCCACGGGCGCGGAGTTCTTTTTCCTCGCATTGCCGCACAGTCTGGCGAGTGAGTTCGCGCTGCCGCTGGTCGAGGCGGGCCGCCGGGTGATCGATCTCAGCGCGGACTTTCGCCTGCGCGATGCGTCGATATACGAGGAGTTTTATGGCGAGGCGCATCCCGCTGCGGAAATGCTCGGCGAGGCCGTGTATGGAATTCCCGAGTTGTATCGGGAGGCGATTCGCAGGGCGAAACTGGTCGCGTCCGCGGGCTGTTACCCGACGAGCATCCTGCTGCCGCTTGTTCCGCTTTTGAAAAACGGGATGGTCGATCCTGCCGACATTTCCGTTTCGAGCGCGAGCGGAGTCAGCGGCGCGGGCCGCAAGGCGGAGGTCGGCTACCTCTACGCGGAGTGCAACGAAAGCCTGCGCGCGTATGGACTGCCGAAGCACCGGCATATCTCCGAGATCGAGCAGGAGCTGAGTGCGGCGGCCGGATCGAAGGTGGTCATCACGTTCGTGCCGCATCTGGCACCGATGACGCGCGGGATTCACACGACAATCTTCGCGCGACTGATCGGTAACGCGACACGGGACGCGGTCGAGCAGACTTTGAAGAATGCTTACGACGCGGAGCCTTTCGTGCGGGTGCGGCAATCGTTGCCCGACACCAAGCAGGTGAATGGAACGAACTTCTGCGACATCGCCGTCCGCTACGACGAGCGCGCAAAGCGGCTGATCCTGCTGAGCGCGGAGGATAATCTGGTGAAAGGCGCCGCCGGCCAGGCGGTGCAGAATTTCAACCTCATGGCCGGGTTCGACGAGACCACGGCACTGCTTTAATGACGAAACTTCGCAAAATTGCGGGCGGCGTGTGCGCGCCGAAGGGGTTTGTTGCTTCGGCGGCATCGGCGGGTATCAAGTATCCGGTTGGCACTCGCGACGACATGGCGCTGGTCGCCGGAACCGGGGCGTGCGTCGCGGCCGCGACGTTCACGACCAACAAGGTGAAAGCCGCGCCGGTGCTGGTGTCGATGGAGCATCTCAAGTCGAAGAGCTGCCGCGCGGTCATTCTCAACAGCGGCAATGCAAACGCGTGCACGGGGCAACCTGGCATCGCGAATGCGCGCGCGATGTGCGAGGCAACGGCGGCGGGACTGGGCGTGAAGCCGGCGGAGGTGCTGGTTTGTTCGACCGGACGCATCGGCGTGCAACTTCCGATCGGGAAGATGGTCGCGAAGATCCCCGAGCTGGTCGCGAAGCTCGATGGGAAATCGAGCAAGGCCGCGGCTGCGGCGATCATGACAAGCGACACCGTGCAGAAGGAAGCGGCGCGGGAGTTCGTGAGCGGAGGAAGAAAGTATCGTGTGGGTGGCATTGCGAAGGGCGCCGGCATGATTGATCCGAATATGGCGACAATGCTGTGCGTCATCACCACCGACGCCGCTTTCTCGAAGGCCGAGTTGAAGCAGAAGCTCAAGCTGGCGGTGGAGCGCTCGTTCAATCGCATCACGGTCGATGGTGACATGAGCACGAACGACACGGTCATCCTGCTGGCAAGCGGGGTGCAGGGGCGGCCGGCGGACGATGCGTTCCAGGCGGCGCTCGACGCGGTCGCGCATGACCTTGCGATGAAGATCGTGCTCGATGGTGAGGGAGTGAGCCGGTTCGTGGAGGTCGAGGTGCGCGGCGCGAAATCGGAGAAGGACGCCCGACTTGCCGCCGAGGCGATCGCCAATTCCACGCTCACGAAATGCGCGTGGGCAGGCGGCGACCCGAACTGGGGGCGCATCCTCGACGCCGCCGGTTACTCGGGAGCGGCGCTCCACCCGGACAAGGTGTCCATTGATTACGACCGTGTCGCCGCGGTGCGGAATGGCATGCCGGCTAAGACGCCGTTTTCAAAACTGCAGGCCGTGGCGGCGAAGAAGGCGTTCAAGGTCACCGTGGATCTCCATCTCGGCAAGGCCGGTTACACAGTCTATACGACGGACCTCACCGAGGCCTACGTGAACTTCAATCTCGGAGAATAATCATGTCGCACTCGCTTTCTCCCGCGGCGCGTTCCGAAACGCTCATCGAGGCGCTGCCCTACATCCAGGAGTTTCGCGGGCACACGTTCGTCATCAAATACGGCGGCAGCGCGATGGAGGACGAACATCAGGTCCAGCGGTTGTTGCGGGACGTGGTGTTCCTCGAGGCGGTTGGCATCAACCCCGTGCTCGTCCACGGTGGCGGCAAGGCGATCTCGTCGCGGATGCGCGAGGCCGGACTGTCTCCGAATTTTGTGAACGGATTGCGCGTCACCGACGAGGCTTCGATCAAGATCGTCGAGCAAACGCTCGACGAGGTGATCAATCCCGGCATCGTTGCATCGATCACGAACCACGGTGGTCGCGCGCTTGGATTGTCCGGAAAGAATGTCTTCGTCTCGCGCAAGCTTTCGCCCGTGCGTGTCGATGGCGGCGAGGTTGATCTCGGATTCGTCGGCGAGGCGGTGGGGGTTTCCACGAAGGAGGTCACCGCCGCGGTGGCGGAGGAAATCGTGCCCGTCATTTCGCCGATCGGCGCGACGACCGAGGGTCAGGTCCTGAACATCAACGCGGATGTCGCCGCGGCGGCGCTCGCCGGAAGTCTCAAGGCGACCAAGCTCCTCTTCGTGAGCGACGTCCCGGGCATCATGCGCGACCCCTCACAAAAGGACTCGCTGATCCCCTCGGTGACCAGCGCGCAAACGCGCACGCTCATCAAGGAGAAGGTGATCGCCGGCGGGATGATCCCGAAGGTCGAGAGCGCGGTGAAGGCGCTCGAGCAGGGCGTCGGCAAGGTCCATTTCATCGGCGGGCACATTCCACACGGCCTGCTCGTCGAGATTTTCTCGAACGCCGGCATTGGCACGGAGATCGTGCTTTAAAGGCGCTCGCTGCCGCAGAGCGCTACTTCCGGAATACGAAATAAACCGCGCCGAGCAGGCACAGTCCGGCCCAGAGGAAATCGAGCTTCATCGGCTGTCGCATGTAAAGCACCGCAAACGGCACAAAGACCGAGAGCGTGATCACCTCCTGCAGAATCTTAAGCTGCGGAAGCGTGAGCGCGGTGGCGCCGATGCGGTTTGCCGGGACTTGAAAGAAATATTCAAACAGCGCGATGCCCCAGCTGACGAGCGCGGCGACGAGCCATGGTGCCGTGCGCAGGTTCTTGAGATGGCCATACCACGCGAACGTCATGAAGACGTTCGAGATGGTGAGGAGGACGACGGTGGTGAACGCCGGAGGAAGCTGCATACTAGCCGGGAGGCCAGCCGAGCGGGCGGCCGCCGAGAATGTGAATGTGAAGATGAGGAACGGTCTCGCCGCCATTCGGACCGTGGTTGACCACGAGGCGGAATCCGCCGTCGGCGAGCCCGAGCTGCCGTGCGACCTCGCCGGCCTTAAGGAGCAAATGTCCGAGCAAGGCCTGGTCGTCCGGCGTTGCCTCGCCGATTCGTGGGATCACCCGCTTGGGCACCAGCAACACGTGGGTGGGCGCCTGCGGGTTGACGTCGCGAAACGAGATGCACTGATCGTCTTCGTAAACGATGTCGGCGGGAATTTCGCGTGCGATGATTTTCTCGAACAGCGTCATGCGGCAAAGCCAACCACAAGTCGGCGGTGCGTGAAAGCTTACGAGAGCTGGAGCTGCAACTCGAGCGGGCGATTGCTCGCGTCGAGCTCGCTGCGGACGTATCGGACGATTTCCGCCCGCAGGCCGTTGCAGTCGGCGCGCCAGTTCTTGGCGCTGCGCAGCATTTTCACGCATCGATTGAGATCGAAAAACTCCACGCGCAACGAGGACGACTGGACGATCTGCCGCAGTTCCTCGCGGAGGAGCTGGAAAAACGCCAGCTCGTAACCGGTGTCGGCCTTTCGAGCCAGCTGAGCCAGCGACACGCGCACCGGCGGCGGCATCGGCTCGAAATGCGATGCGACATCCGCGTAGCCGATGACCTGAAGCACGGATTGCACCGCGGTCTTCAATTGAGCCAGCCCCAGTGTGGGCGCCTCGAAGTCGTTGCGGAAATAGGTCATCACCGTTTCGGTGACATGGGAGGTGAGCCACCACTTCTGGTAGCCGGCGCGGGCTGCGGCGCGGGCGATTCCCTCCGACAACCATCGTTGCTCGAGCTCCATGACACGGTCGTCATCGAACCGGAGTGCCGGAAGGTTGTCCTTGAACGCGATCATGCGGTGAACAGGTCGGGCTGGGCGGGCGTGCGAACGCTGCGTTTTTCGAACGACTGGATCTCCTCGATGAAATCTCCAATCTCCTGAAACTCGCGGTAGACCGACGCGTAGCGGACGTAGGCCACGGGATCGAGGCTGTGGAGCCGCTCCATGACGATGAGACCGATCTTCTTCGTGGTGATCTCCCGTTCGTTGCTGGCCTCCAGCTCGGTGATCACTTCCTGCACCGTGCGCTCGATATCCTCGATGCTGATCGGCCGCTTTTCACACGCCTTCAGGAAGCTGTTGAGCAGTTTGTGCCGGTCGAAGGGCTCGTGGCGCCCGTCACGCTTGATCGCGCGAAGCTCGATTCGCTCGATTTCTTCGTAGGTGGTGAAGCGGGTCTCGCACTCCAGACATTCCCTCCGCCGACGGATCGAGGTGCCTTCCTTGGAAAGGCGGGAATCAATGACTTTATCTTCGAGAGAGCCGCACTTGGGGCAACGCATTGTGTCGCGCGGGCAGTTTTTCCGGATAGTGACTCAATATCTTGTGGTGTCAAAAGAAAAATGCCCGCGCGATGAATTGTTGGCGGCGTTTTCCGCCGAAGTCGGATCAGGAAGCGCCCGCCGTGACCTGCTGCGGCTGCACCTCGAGGACTCGCATGCGGACGGTGCCGCCCGGCATTGGCCACTCGAACTCGTCGCCCGTGCCGAAACCGATCATGGCCGTGCCAAGCGGGGCGAAGATGGAAATGCGTCCGGCATCCACGTCGGCGTCGTCCGGCGGAACGAGCGTGAACTCCATTTCCTCTCCGTTCTCGATGTCGAGAAGTCGCGCGCGGCTGTGCAGCCCGATGACATCGGGAGGAACCTCGGGTTCGATGCGGGCGCGCATCAGCTCCCGAAAGAGCTGTTCGCGGGTATTCTTTTCCTCCGGGGTGCCGCCGGTTTCGCGGGCGAGGAGGTCCTGGAGGTGGTTGTAGTCAGCCTGGCTGATTCGGATGGTGTTGTTCATGGCAATGAGGTTGTTGGGATTCTTGTTGGAAAAGGGTCACGGCGGTTTGGTTGTGCCGTGATGGGGGAACGGAGTCGGCGTCCCGTGAGAGACGGGTAGGTGCGTCACCGCAGACGCGGATCGGCAGTTTTGCCGGAGGGGCGAATGGGAGAAGCGGGCGGAATTACCGCGGCGGCGCGATCAGCGGGCCTGGCGATAATCGCCCGCTCCCGTCATAAAGAGACGGGAAACGCAGTGTCGACGAGGGATCGTCGGAGAGCACACGACGTCCGAGCGCAACGCGCCATGCAGGCGCAGCGAGGTCTTGGACGCGGTTTTCATCACGCGGTCAAGATAGACCGCGTCCCGGGAAAAGGCAAATCGGTCAGCTCTTCGCGGCGAAGGAGAAACTTCCGATATCCGCGTAATGCCGCGCGACCGCGTCGAGGCCGGCCGGGATTTCCTCGAATCCGCCCCACAGGATGTTGCCGATCAGGCCGTAGAGCAGAAAGTCCGCGTAGACCGGCGAGTCGTCGCTGAAGAGGAAGCGGGATTGCGTAAGCCGGCTGTCCAGCGGGCGGAGGAGGTTGGTGACCTCGCGGCGGATGGAGTCCTTCTGCGCGCGCCATTGCTCGAGGCAGCCGCGGCCGAATTTCCGCTCCTTGTGCCGGATGGAGACCGTGCGCGCGACGAGATCCTCGATGCCATCAATGCGCTCGGGATCGCTCAACCGGAACGACACGCCTTCCACGTCGTTTTCCAGATACCGCAGGACAATCTCGTGCAGCCCCTGCGCCGATGCCGGGAACAACCGTCCACCGAGAAACGTGTCGCTCACGAATCGTGCCACGTCCTGGGTGTCGTCGCCGGTTTCGTAAACGATGGTCGATCCGTATTTGAGCACCGGCACCTGGTAGTAGGCGCCATTGGTGAGTTTGATGATTTCGCTTCGATCCCACTGCGGAATCTCCACGGAGTCGTAGTCGACGCCACCGGCTTCCAGCACGCGGATGATGGGAATGCAGAACGGACTGTAGGGAAATTGGTAGAGTTCCGGTTTCATGGCGAAGAGGCGTAAGCGCGGCGTCAGGATGCCGCAGCAACGGCGGCAGGTTCGAGATGAAATTGCTCGGCGGTGACCTCCGCGCGCGGGCGGGTGCGACCCCAGAAGTCGCTGAAGGTTTCCCCTTCGAGCCGGTTGTCCCGAAACTCCTCGAGCAGTGGCCGGACGTGACTCGCGAGTTCCGCGAACGGAACGCTTTTCGCGAGAAGCGACGCGAGCCGATCGCCGCGATGCGAGCCGCCCACGTAAATCGCATACTTGCCCGGTGAGCGGCCGACGAAGGCGAAGTCCGCGTTGTAGGGACGCGCGCATCCATTCGGGCAGCCGCTCATCCGGAAGAGAATCGGCTCCTCAGCGAGGCCCAGCTCGCGAAGGATTTCATCGATCTGCGAAAGAAGCGTGGAGAACACACGTTCGCTCTCGGCGAGGGCGAGTCCGCACGTGGGCAGGGCCACGCAGGCGTGCGACATGCGACGCGCGCGCGTCATCGTTTCGCTGGAGGCGATTCCATGGGCGGTGAGAATTTCGTCCACACGACCACGATCGGCGGGGTCGATTCCATACAGGTAGACGTTGGCGTTCGGGGTGATCCGCAACCGCGGCGCGATGGTTTCGCAAATCGCGCGGAGCGCGCTGCGGTAGCGTTCCCTCGGTGTGTCGGCGACACGGCCATCGGGAATCCAGACCCCATAGAAAAGGCGGCCGTCTCCCTGCTCGTGCCAGCCAAGCATATCCTCCGTGGATCCGTGTTCGATCGGCCGTGGTGGCGCCGAGGGAACGGGCAAGCGTTCGAACACGCGCTCGCGGAACCACTCGATGCCGTGATCGAGGATCACGTATTTGAGGCGCGCCTGTTTGCGGTCGTCGCGACGGCCGTAGTCGCGTTGCGTGGTGACGATGGCCTTGAGCGCCTCGATGATGTGCGGCCGCTCGATGTAGAACAGCGGCTGGCCCAGCGCAGGGCGTGTCTTGAGCTGTCCATACGACATCCCGAATCCGCCTCCGACGAAGACGTTGAATCCGCGAATCACGCCGTTCCGCACGTCGGCGGCCAACCCGACATCGTGTGAAAGGATGTCCACGTCGTTGTGCGGCGGCACCGCGATGCCGATCTTGAATTTCCGCGGCAGATACGCGTCGCCGTAAATCGGATCCTCCTCCGGCTCGGGCGGGCCGGCGATTTGCTGATCGTCGAGCCAGATTTCGCTGTAGCCGCGACTGGCCGGGTAAAACGTGCGACTGATTTCGCGCGCGAGCTGCTGGGCGTCGAGGTGTGCCGCGTCGTGAATCGGCACGGCGCAGGCGACCGTGTTGCGGACGACATCTCCGCACGCTCCCCAAGTCGTGAGGCCGCAGGTGTTGATCCGATGAATGCAATCGCGCAACCGGCCGAAGAGCACGCCGTGCATCTGGATTCCCTGGCGGTTCGTGAAACGGATCGTGCGATTGCCGAGATCGTCGGCCATGCGGTCGTGAACGAGATACTGCTCCGCGGAGAGATCGCCGCCGGGAATCTTGCTGCGAACCATGAACTGCCAGGCCTTGTCGAGGCCCTCGGCCTTGCGCTGGTTGCGCACATCGCGGTCGTCCTGCTGGTAGGAGCCGTGGAATTTCATGAGCTGGAATTCCGGCTCCTCGAAGTGCGTGGCACCGGAGCTCAGAACTTCACGAATGTTTCCGCGGAGTCCACGGCTTTGTCGTTTCAGGTCTTCTACGTTGATGGCCATGGTTAGAACTCGTCTTCGTTTGCGAAGCACGCGGGGCTGGCGTAACGCCGACGTGGCTGTGAAGTGGGCAGGTTTGCAGCGGCGGCGGTGAGCAGTGTTTTCAAAACGGATCGGTGACAGCGCGACTCGTCGTCGCAAAAGCAGCCAACGCGAATCGCGCGGTGCTGCGAAAGCGTTGCAACGAGATCGATGACCTGTCGCGGCTCGTGTTGGGCCATCTCGGCACGGTATCGTCGCTCGAACGCAGGGAAGTCGATCCGGCGAGCGCGATAGGCACGCAGCAACTCCGTCGATGGCGCGAGAATGCGGAGCCAGAGGTCGAAGTAGAGCGGAAAGTCCTCTCGACGCACACCACGCGGAGGCTGACGCGCCACACCAATGCGCAACGCATCATCCGTCCGTGGGTCTCCGTAGCGATAGGTCGCGATCATGGGCGGGAAACTTTTTCCAGAAGGGAGGTCAGCAGCGGGCCCACGTTCTGCAATTCCCGGCGATGAACGCCCGCTAGCTTCTCCAATTGCGTTCGACCCCGGCGCGTGAGCCGGACGTGCACGCATCGACGGTCCTCCGCCGAGCGGTCGCGCGTGATCAAGCCAGCCTCCTCAAGTCGATCGGCGAGTCCAACCGCACTGTGTGCGGCGATCTGGAGCTGCTCAGCCAGCTCGCCCATGGTGATCTCGTTGCGTCCCGGAAATCCTTCGATCGCAAGAAGCGCCTGATACTGCTGGGGCGTCAGTCCGTGTTCCTGCGCGGCAAGTTCGCTGAAGCGCAGGAATTTCCTCAACGTGTAGCGAAACGCCGCAAGCGTCTCGTAGTCGCTTTTTTCCATGGGTTCCATTTATATCGCAATACGATATATTGATGCGCAAAGATTGAAAAGAAGAATCTCTGTCAGTGCGGGGGCTGCGCGGCGAACGCCCGAAGTTCCTCCTGCGTCCAGAATTTCCGGCGGTCCTTGGTCCGCTCGCGGAGGGCGGCGACGTCCCCGGCGGAAACAGGCGACGCGCCGTCGCCGAATTCCGTGCGAATGAAGCTCAGCACGGCGGCGATCTGGGCGTCGTCGAGCACGTCGCGCCACGCGGGCATCACGCCCCGGTAGGTTTTCCCACCGACTTCAAAATTTCCGGTCGCCCCGTCCAGCACGATGGCAATGAGTGGGGCCGCGTGAGCCCTGAGCCACTCGGATTCCCTCAGCGGTGGATATGTGGGAGTGGTGGGAGTGCCGTCCGGTCCGTGGCAGGTGGCGCATTTTTCGAAATAGATGCCGGCGCCGTGATTGAGGTTCACACCTTGGTGGGCGGGAGGTTTGCACGCCACGAGAATGATGGCCGTCGTGACGGGAAGAAGCGCGTGCCGGATCACGATTCGTTCAGCAGGTAACGGATGTCCTCGAGAATCGGCCCGGCATCGCCGAGGCGGTCGTGATCGTAAGTCACGCGGAGGCGGTGCTGCGGATCGAGGATATACATGTGCGCCGAGTGGTCGACCGTGTAGTCATCGTCCTTGCCGGGAATCGGCACCTGCTTTGCGTAAACGCCGTATTCCTTTTTCACGGCCTCGATTTGCTCCGGTGTGCCGGTGAGCCCGATGAACGATTCGTCGAAGAACGGAACGTAGTCGCGCAACACCTCGACCGTGTCTCGCTCCGGATCGACCGTCACAAAGAGCACCTGCACCTTTTCCCGCTCCTCGGGCGTGAGCTTGCGGTAAAACGCCGCAGTGTTTGCCAGCTCCATCGGGCAGATGTTCGGGCAATGGGTGAAGCCGAACTCAAGCAGGACCATTTTCCCCGTGAAGTCCTTGAGCCGAACCGGCTTTCCATGGTGGCCGATCAGCTCGAAATCGGGAGCGACTTTCGAGTCGTAATAGTGGCTGCCGTGAAAGCGATAGGGCTCCTGGGAGCGCAAGAAGGCGGGCAGGCCGATCATGATGCCGGCCGCGAGGATGGCGAACCCGGCGAGGATCAGCCAGATTGCGAGGTCGGGGCCGCGTTTCGGACTACTCACTGTCCGGAGCGTTTCGGAGAACTGGTGCCTTGATGAAGACCTCCTGTTCGCCGGGTTCAAATCGGAGGGTGATTTCGATTTCCTCGTTTTCCTGGAGCGGAGCCGTCAAGCCCATGAGCATGAGGTGATCCCCGCCCGGCTCGAGAACAAGCGTGTCGTGGGGCTGAATCTCGAGCCCCGGCACGGTTTCCATTCCCATCACGTTCTGGCCGTCGACCTCCTTGCGCGTGGTGATCATCGGTTCCGTTTCCTCGGCGGCCGGGGAGCTTCCCCCGACGAGGCGCACGATGCTGTCGGTGTTGTTATGAATCGTGAAGAATGCCGCGGTCGCCGAAGAGCTCGGAGGCACCGCACGCACCCAGGCACCCGAGACGGTGATGGGATCCCCGGCGAGGGCACCAAGGAGTGGGAGGGCGCAGAAAATGGCGGTGAGGGAGCGAATCCTGAAGAACATGGAGCGTCATCGTAGCCACTTTGAAGGGCCGCTCAATTCTTTCGCGCATTGGACCGCCAGTGTCCATGAGCCGGGGGTAGCCTCGAAGGGATGGCCCACATTTTTCCGGAAACCACTGGCGCAGATTCCATTTCCGGCACATCGTGTAATATCACGATGCCTGCATTTACTCCATCCCAACAACGGATTCTCGAGGCGATTGCGGAATTCGACCGCAAAGGGGAGCCTGTTCTGGTCCCGCAGCTCGTGCGGCGGTTGGGGCTGGCGGCGGAGAGCAGCCTTACGCAGACGCTGGGCATTCTCGAACGGAAGGGAGCGATTCGCGTTCGCGGTGGTGGCGTGAAGGGACGGCCGCGCGTCGTGACGCTTGCGCCGGCCGGTCGACGCGCGGTGGGAATGGGCGGGTTGCCATTGCTTGGTGCCATTCCGGCCGGCCCCTTGAGCGAGGCGGTGGAACATGCGGAGCAGGTGCTCGGCGAGGGCGAGCTGCTCCCGTGGAAGGAGGGGGACTTTTTGCTGCGCGTGAAAGGCGACTCGATGATCGGCGACGGAATTCTCGACGGCGACAAGGTGCTGCTGCGCCCGGGCATCGAGCCGCATGCGGGAGAGATTGCGGCGGTGGTGGTGGGCGATGCGCACGAGGCGACGTTGAAGCATTTTCTTCCCGAAGGGGATCGGGTGCGGCTGCGTGCCAGCAATCCGGGCTATCGCGATCTCGTGGTGCCGGCGGAGCAGGTGAGAGTGGCGGGAGTTTTCCGGGGATTGATCCGCGATGGAAGCCGCACGTGACATCGTCCGGCTCGAGGCGTTTCGGGCGCTGCGGGCGAAGCTGGAGGCAACGCAGGTTGGCGCGGCGCGGCCCGTGGCACGGGAGTGCGTGGCGACGGGACTGCCACAGCTCGACGGAGAAACCGGCGGTCTGCGCAAGGGGGCGGTCAGCGAATTTTCGGGTTCGACCGGGCAGGGATCGCTGTTTCTTTCCGTGCTGCTCGATCTGGTCGCGCGCGAGGGATGGCATCTCGCGCTGATCGATGCGGCGGATCAATTCGAGCCTGCGGACTGGGACGCCACGTTGCTGCGGCGCGTGCTCTGGGTGCGCTGCCACGAGGCGCGCAAGGCGCTGCGGGCGGCGGATCTTCTGCTGCGCGATGGAAATCTGCCGCTCATCGTGCTGGATCTGCAGGGCGTGCCGGTCGGGCAATTGAAGCGCATTCCGGCGAATGTCTGGCATCGGTTTCAGCGCGTGGTCGAAAGCTCGGGTGTGGCAATGGTCGTGCTGAGCCGATGGCCGATGGTCGAAGGCGCGCGGGTGCGCATCGAGTCTGAAGGGCGGCTCGGGCTGGACGCGATGCGTGTGAAGCGGCGCGAGCTGGCGGTGCGAATGCCGCTGCGGGTGCGGCAGAAATCCGTCGCGGCGTGGAGTCCGGCGGAGCGGAGGATTGCGTGATGTTTGGCGCGTTGTGGCTGCCGGAATTTCGGCTGCAGGCTGCGTTGCGATGGCGGGAATTGAGCGGACCGATTGCGCTGGTGGATGGTGACGCGCGGAAGGGCACCCTGCTCGAGGTGAACGAAGCCGCGGCGCGGTCGTGGGTGCAACCGGGGCTCACGCCGGCGCAGGCAATGGGGCGGTGCCCGGATTTGCAGATCGTGCTGCGCTCGCCCGCGCAGGAGGCGGCATGCCAGGCGCTGCTGGTCGAGCTGGCGATGGGATTTTCCCCACGGGTCGAGTCGACGATGCCCGGACTTTGCACGCTCGACCTGACCGGGGCACCGAGGGGGGCGTGCTGGCAGCGGATGGGTGAGGAGATGATCGCGCGCGCTGTGGCGGAGCGGTTTCACGTGCGGGTGGGCATCGCGCCGCATCCCGATCACGCGTGGCTTGCGGCTCTCCGCGCCGAGCCGGTGAATGTCGTTTACGATGGCGCGCCGTTTTGCGCGGCGCTGCCGTTGGAAGTGCTCGAGCCGTCTCCGGAGCTGGCGGAGATTTTCAACGACTGGGGCATTCGCACGATCGGCGAGTTTTTAAGACTGCCTGCGCAGGATGTGGTGGAGCGGCTTGGCGCGGAGGCGGCGGAGTTGCGCCGGCGCGCGAGTGGACGTTCCAGGCGCGTGCTGCGGCTCGAGCGTCCGGTGGAGCAGTTTGCGGAGGCCTTCGACTTCGATTACGCGATCGAAGCGAGCGAGCCACTGTTGTTTTTGCTGCGGCGATTTGTGGATTCTCTCGCGCCGCGTCTGCGAGCCAGCTATCGGGTCGCCTCCGCGCTGACGCTGACACTCCCGCTGGATGGCGCACCGGATTACACGCGAACGTTTTCGATTCCCTCTCCGACTTCGGATGCGGACGTGTGGTTTCGCATTCTTTCGACGCACCTCGAGTCGCTCACGCTGGAGCATCAGCCGATCGGAGTGCGGCTGAGTGTGGAGGCGGCCGGGGCGGCTGGGCGGCAATTGCACCTTTTCGAGAGCGCGCTCCGCGATCCGAACAAATTTGGCGAGACGCTTGCGCAGCTCAAGGCGCTGGTCGGTGACGGAGAGGTCGGGGTGCCGCAACCGGCGAACACTCATCGGCCGGACGCATTTGTCATCGAGGAATTTTCGGAAGTGACGGACGCGGGAACGCCCGGACGGCAATATGGATTGCCGTTGCGACGGGACAGACGGCCGATCGGCGTGAAGCTTTCGCAGGGCCGCCCCATGTGGCTGGAGAAGCTGGGGCCGGTGGCGAACTCGGCGGGTCCCTATTGCCTCTCGGGCGATTGGTGGGACGCGCAGCCGTGGATGACCGAGGAATGGGACGTCGAACTGGTCAGCGGCGATCTTTTGCGGATTTCGAAGGACGCCACGGGACGCTGGCGACTGGAGGGTGCGTATGAGGTATGTTGAGCTTCACGCGCGCAGCGCCTTCAGCTTTTTGCGTGGCGCGGCGCAGCCGGAGAACCTCGTGGACGTGGCGGCGCAGCGCGGTCTCGACACCATCGCGCTCTGCGACCGGGATGGTGTTTACGGAGCGCCGCGGTTGCACGGGCGGGCGAAGGAGCATGGCATTTCCGCGCGGGTTGGCGCGGAGCTGACCATGGAGGATGGATCGGTGGTGCCGGTGCTCGTGGCGAATCGCACGGGTTACCAGAATCTCTGCCGGCTCATCACGCGCGCGAAATTGCGCGGCACGAAGAAGGAAAGCGCGGTGCGTTGGGACGAGCTGGGGGAATTTGCGGAGGGATTGCTCGCGCTGACGGGGGACGAGGATGGCGCGGTGGTGCGAAGCATCGATGAGGAGGATTTCGCGACCGCGCGCAACGTGGTGGAGCGGCTCGTTGCGGCGTTTGGGCGGGAGAATGTGTTTGTCGAATTGCAGCGGAATCTGGTGCGCGGCGAGGAGAGGCGCATCGACGCTCTGGCGGATCTGGCGGAGGCGATGCACCTGCCGGTCGTGGCAACGGGAGGAGTGTGCTATGCCGAGCCGTCCCAGCGACGTGTGCTCGATGTGTTCACCTGCGCGCGGCATCACACGCATCTCGACGCGGCGGGCCGGCTTCTCAGCTGCAACGACCGGCGGCATTTGAAGTCCGGCGCGGAAATGATCGCGCTCTTCGCGGATCGTCCGGAGGCCGTGGCAAACACCGCACGGGTGGCGGATCGGCTGGAATTTTCGCTCGAGAAACTGGGCTATGAATTTCCGCGGTATCGAGGCATGAGCCACGAGCAGATGAACGCAATGCTGCGCCGGCAGACGTGGTGGTCGGCGATGCGCAGATACCGCGGGAAGGTGAGCGGGAAGGTGCGGCGCAAGCTCAATGAGGAACTGGAGCTCATCGCGCGGCTGGGATTCTCGGGTTACTTTTTGATCGTCTGGGACATCGTCGAATACTGCCGGCGGCAGGGCATTCTCGTGCAGGGGCGCGGCAGTGCGGCGAACAGTGCCGTGTGCTTCTGCCTCGGGATCACGGCGTGCGATCCGATGAAATACGAGCTGCTGTTCGAGCGATTTCTTGCGCCTCCGCTGCCGGGGCAGGAACGTCCCTCGTGGCCGGATATCGACCTCGACCTGCCGAGCGGCGACCGGCGCGAGCAGGTGATCCAGGAGGTGTATCAACGTTACGGCGAGCACGGCGCGGCAATGACGGCGAACGTGATCACGTTCCGCGGCCGGAGCGCGATGCGCGAGGTGGGCAAGGCGCTCAATTTTCCGCCGGAGATTCTGAGCCGGTTTTCGGATCTTTATGCGAACGGCGATTTTCCCGAGTCGTTGCCACTCGGTGAGCAGATCGCGCAGGCCGGGATCTCGCGGAGGAATCCACGCTGGCGTGCTGCGCTGGAGCTTTGCCAGCAGATTTACGGGTTGCCGCGGCATCTCGGGCAGCATTCGGGCGGAATGATCATCTGCCAGAATGCGCTGAGTTCCGTCGTGCCGCTGGAGCGGGCGTCGATGCCCGGGCGCGTGGTCGCGCAATGGGACAAAAATGATTGCGAGGACCTGGGCATCATCAAGGTGGACCTTCTCGGGCTCGGAATGATGGCGGTGATGCAGGATGCCTTTGCGCTGGCCGGCGAGCGACGGCGGGACACGTATGATTTCTACAACCTCCCGGAAAACGATCCGAGGACCTATGCGATGCTGGGCGAGGCGGATACCATCGGGTTGTTTCAGGTTGAGAGTCGCGCGCAGATGGCGACGCTGCCCCGTCTGCAGCCGAAGAATTTTTACGACATCGCGATCCAGATCGCGATCATCCGTCCGGGGCCGATCCAGGGCGGAATGGTGCACCCCTATCTGGCGCGGCGAATGGGGCGCGAGGGGGTGGAGTATTTCGGCGTCGATCCGGAGAGCGAGATCGGACGGAAGCTGGTGCCGCTGCTCGAGCGCACGATGGGTGTGCCATTGTTTCAGGAGCAAATGCTGGCCATGGCGATTCAGCTGGCGGGCTTCAGCGGGCAGGAAATTGCGGAGCTCAAGAAGGCGCTGAGCTTCCATCGCTCGCACGAGAAGATGGTGCGGATTTGCAAAAAACTGCGGGAGGCGATGGCGCGCCGTGGTGTCGCGACGGAGACCGCCGAGCGGATCGTGCAATCGGTCCAGGCGTTTTCAGTTTACGGATTTCCCGAGAGCCATGCGATCAGCTTCGCCTACATCGCGTATGCGAGTGCGTGGATGAAGGCGCATCGGGCGCCGGAGTTTTATGCGGCGCTGCTGAACAACCAGCCGATGGGATTTTACTCGCCGTCCACGCTCGTGCGGGACGCGAAGGCACATGGAGTGAAGGTGCGGCCGGTCTCGGTGCTGGATTCGGACGTGCAATGCACGGTGGAGGATGATCAGACGATCCGGCTCGGGTTGAACATGGTGAAGGGGCTGGGCGCGGCGGAGGCGACGCGAATCGTGGAGGAGCGGAGGCGGTGGAAGTTCGAGTCCATCGAGGATTTCAAACGCCGTGTGCGCGTGAGCCGGGATGCGGCGCGAACCCTGGCGCGGCTGGGTGCACTGAATGGGCTGGGCGAACATCGTCGCGAGAGCCTGTGGCTGGTGGAGCGACCGGTGCGGAATGGCGAGTTGTTCGAGGACGACGAGGTCGGACTGGCTCCGCTGGAAGTGATGACGGCACTGGAACGGATGAATGCAGACTACGCGGGGTCGGGTGTGACGACGGGGCCGCACCCGATGGCATTGGTCCGCGAGCAGTTTCCGGAGCTCTGGCGTGCGGCGGATTTGCGGCAGGCGAAAAACGGAACGCGCGTGTGCATCGGCGGGCTGGTGATCTGCCGTCAGCGGCCGGGCACGGCAAAGGGATTTGTGTTCATCAGCCTCGAAGACGAGACCGGAGTCGCGAATGCGGTGGTGACTCCGGCGCTGTTCGAGAAACTGCGGCTTGTGATTACGCAGGAGCGATTTTTGCGGATTCGCGGCGAGGTGCAGAATGTCGACCGGGTCATTCACGTGAAAGCCCGGCACATCGAGCGGCTGCCATTCGGGGCGCAGACGACGATGCCCGCCTCCCACGATTTTCACTGAGACGATTGCGATCCGGATTTTCCGGGAGGTGGTTTTGGCGAAAGTTTGTTCCGGGGCTTGCGAAATCATTCCTCTGGAGAGAAGTTTTCACGACTGGCGGGCGGTCGCTCGTCTGCCGCGAGGCAGGCGGGAGGAAAGTCCGGACACCACAAGGCAACCTGCCGCGTAGAATGCGCGGGAGGAGCGGGCGCAAGTCCGCTTCGACGGAAAGTGTCACAGAAAACATACCGCCGGTCGGGACTCCCGGCCGGTAAGGGTGAAAAGGCGGGGTAAGAGCCCACCGCCCCGTCAGTAATGACGGGGGCACGAAAAACCCCAGGCGGTGCAAGACAGAACAGGGGAACGGGCAGCCTGTCCGGATGCTCGAGGTGAGAGCCGAGAGCGAGACCCCGGGTATTAGTCGCTTAGAGAAATGACCGCACAGCCCGCTCCGGCGGGTGGACAGAATCCGGCTTACAGCCAGCCAACGGAGGCCGCCTCGGAAACGGGGCGGCCTCGCCATGATGGGCTATTTCTTTTTCCCGTTGAAGGTGACGGTGATCGGGGTCGAGGCCGCGTTCCCGGTGCCTTTCAAGACCAGCTTCTTGCCGGTAAACTTGAGAACATAGCTCATGGTTGCGCTCAACGAGCCCTCGCTGACAGTGAATTTTAACTTGTTCTTCTTCCCCGTAAATTTTCCGTTGCCCGGGAGGAGGACGTAATAACCGACCAGCACGCTGTTCATGCTGATTTTCCGGTTTGCCGAGTTCAACTTGATCTTCGCATAGGATGCGACGCTCTGGGGCCCCTGCGAGGCTGCCCCGGAGATTACCACAGTGACGGACTTTCCGTTCTTTGACGGGGTGGCGACGGCCTCGAGTTTTCCGCTGAGAACGATGGAGTCCGCCACGAATTGGTAGTTTCCTTTGTAGGTGCCTGCAAATTCCGAGAAATCCGTGGCAGCAGGGAGAGGCCGGGCAAGGGAGACGAGCGCGACGACAGCGAGGGCGAGCAAGGTTTTCATCGACGAAAACCTACCCAAATAATTTGTAGCAACAAGTTTCCGGCTAAATAAATTCAGCCGTCGCTCTTGAGATCCGCCGGCGTTCCACGAGTCGCCGTCAGCAGACGTGGGTTATTTCTTCTTCTTCGCGTTAAGGCTGATTGTTAATGGGCTTCCGGCGATGGTGCCGGAGCCCTTCAAGACCAGCTTTTTACCGGTGAATTTGAGGGTGTAGTTCACGGACGCGCCCACTGAGGCTGCGCTGAGGGTGAATTTGAAGGTGTCTTTTTGTCCCGCGTATTTCGCGCTGGCGGGGAAGAGGGCAATGTAACCGAGCAACACGCTGTTCGAGGAAACCTTGCGATTGGATTTCAAGGTGAACTTCCCATAGGACGCGATCGTCACTCCGCCTTGGGTCACCGACCCATACAGAACCACGGTGGCGGCCTTTCCGTTTTTCGAGGGCGTGACCACGGCAGTGAGCTTCCCGGGGTAGCTCATGCCGCTCCCCACCAGGGAGTAGTTTCCTTGGTAGGTGCCTTCGAACTTGGAGAAGTCCGCGGCGGCACGGAGGGGTTGGGTGAGCGCGACAAAAGAAACGACAGCCAGAGCGAGCAACCTTTTCATCGCGGTAGATTTGACCCGGATAATCTGGCGGCACAAGAAAGTGCCGCAGGGGAGGGCGGACGGATTATCGCCGGGCGCTCGCCGCGTTGTTGCGGTCGACGTAGTAGAGATTCTCGCCGCGGCTCTGGAGGACGAAGGTGTTGTTGTCGCCGTATTTCGACCAGGGGCCTTTCGGTACGTCCTTGAAGTCGACGAATTTCCAGTCGCAGACGTCCTTGCTCTTCATTCCAAGGTAGTCGCGAACGGCCGGGGACACGTCGAGGCCGGCGCCCTGGTTCAGGTTGGGCTTCGGCCGTTCGTTGCCGAAGACATACTGCCAATGGTCGGTGCGGAACGGACCGCAATCCTCCCACTGGGCATAGGCGACGCGGCCTTTGTAGCGGATGGCGACCCAGCGGCCCTTGCAGACGGATTTGCCTTCGCGCTCGAAGGCTTCGCGGAACCAGGGAATCACACGGCGGGATTCGGGTTTCGTGGTGCCGCGGGTGACGTCGTTATAGGGGAGCGCCACGTAAAAGGGATTCTGGCGGGGGACGAAGTCCTTCGGGATGAAGTTGCGGCGGGCGGCGGGATCGGGATTGTCGTAGCCGCCGTAGTTTTTCGCCCAATTCGGGTCCCACGAACTCTTGTAGTTGGGAACAGGGTTGTTCGGAGCGGCGTGCTCACCGACCCAGAAAACGGTGGTCACAATGTTCCGCTTCCAGGGGTATTTGTTGAAGCCAAAGGAGAACGTGCGCGAGGTGGTGACCTGGGGCTCGATCTTCAGAAGCGCCTTCTCGCGGAGCTTCATCGCGTATTTGGCAAAGTCCGATCCCGAGGAGAGGGCGGATTCCGCGCGAGCCGTCGTCGGCGAAGCCATGGCGACGAATGCCACCGTCAGTCCTGTAAGGATTCCCTTCAGGTGTCGCATCAGGCGGGGTTTATGGGTCAGGGGAAACATGGTTGCAAGAGTAAAATCGAGAGTGGTGCGGGGAATGGAGCGCGCTCAAGTCCGCCGGATCGTGGTGTCGCGCCCGAATTTCCGGTCGTCGGTTTCCGGGTAGTCGAGGGTGAAATGGAGCCCGCGACTTTCCTTTCGGCTCTGGGCGCAGTCGACGATCAAGGATGCCACATCGACGAGATTGCGCAACTCGAGGAGGTCCGTGGTGACCTTGAAATTCCAGTAAAACTCCTGCACCTCGGCGTGGAGATTTCGCAGCCGGGTGGCGGCCCGGAGGAGGCGTTTGTCGGTGCGGACGATGCCCACGTAGTCCCACATGAGCCGCCGGATCTCGTCCCAGTTGTGGTAGATGACGACCAGCTCGTCGACGTCGGTGACCTGGCCGGCGCGCCATTCCGGCAGATTGTAGGTGGCCCGGGGCGGGCGGTTTCTGGTGGATTTCTCGAAGGCGCGATGGGCAAGGACGAGGGCCTCGAGCAGGGAATTGCTGGCGAGGCGGTTGGCGCCATGGAGGCCGGTGCAGGCGGCCTCGCCGATGGCGTAAAGTCCGCGCAGGCTGGTTTCGCCATTCAGGTCGGTCTTTACGCCGCCGCATTGATAATGGGCGGCGGGAACGATCGGAATCGGCTCGGAGGTGAGGTCGATGCCGTATTTCAGGCAGGTTTGGTAGGCGTTTGGGAAGCGCTCGCGGAGGAAGTCGGCGGGCTTGTGTGAAATGTCGAGATACATGCACGCCGAGCCGGTGCGTTTCATCTCGGCATCGATCGCGCGGGCCACGATGTCGCGCGGGGCGAGTTCCTTGAGCGGGTGGTGATTCTCCATGAACCGCCGGCCGTTCTTGTCGATGAGGATGCCGCCTTCGCCGCGGAGGGCCTCGGTGATGAGATACGTCTTGGCCTGCGGATGATAGAGGCAGGTCGGATGGAACTGGATGAATTCCATGTTCGCGATCGTCGCGCCGGCCCTCCAGGCCATGGCCACGCCGTCCCCCGTGGCGATGTCGGGGTTCGTGGAATAAAGGTAAACCTTCCCACAACCGCCGGTCGCGAGCACGGTGACGTCTGTGCGGATGGTCAGGACTTCGCCGGTGGCCTCGTCGAGCACGTAAAGGCCGACGCAGCTGTTTTGCATCGCGTAGCCGAGCTTGCCGGTCGTGATACAGTCGACGGCCATGTGATTCTCGAGGATCGTGATGCCCGGGTGCTCGCGGACGCGGTCGGCCAGCGTCTTCTCGATCTCGCGGCCGGTGGCGTCCTGCACGTGAAGCACGCGGCGCTTCGAGTGGCCGCCCTCGCGGCCGAGGTCGAGCTCCCGGCCGCCGGAGTCGGTCTCGCGCTCGTCGAACTGAAGGCCGAGTTCCATGAGCTCGCGAATGCGTGCCGGGCCCTCGGTGACGACCGTGCGCACGGCGTCCTCGTGGCAGAGTCCCGCGCCGGCGGCCAGCGTGTCCTGAATGTGAAGCTCGAAGGAATCCTCGTCGCTGATCACGCACGCGACTCCGCCCTGGGCGCGGGCGGTGTTTGAGTCGATGAGCTTGCGCTTGGTGACGATGGCGACGGAGCCCTTGTCCGCCGCCTTCAGCGCAAACGTCAGCCCGGCGATGCCGCTGCCGACGACGACGTAGTCGAACTCCATCATGAGCGGGCCGGGATCTGCACGTTGTCGATCAAACGGGCATTGCCGAGGAAAACGGCCACGGCGAGCGTGGTCTCGCGGTCGAGCCGGCGAACGGGCTGAAGCGTGGAGGAATCGACGAGTCGCACGTAGTCGATTCGGGCGCCGGGGATGCGGGAGATTTGTTTTTCGGCCTTTGCGACGATGCGGGCGGGGGTCTTTTCTTCAGCGGCGGCCTTCAGCGCGGCGTAAATGCCCGGTGCAACGGCGCGTTCCTCGGAAGTGAGGTAGGCATTTCGCGAGCTGACCGCGAGACCGTCGGCCTCGCGCACGGTCGGATGGCCGACGATGCGAACGGGGAAGTTCAGATCCCGCGTCATGCGGCGCAGGATCGCGAGCTGCTGCCAGTCCTTCTCGCCGAAGACGGCAATGTCGGGCTGGAGGATGAGAAATAGCTTCGCGACGACGGTGCAGACGCCGCGGAAATGCCCGGGCCGCCGCGCGCCGCAGAGATCGCTGGAAAGAAGGGTCTCCTCGACGAAGACCGACGCGTCACGCGCATACATTTCTTCCACCGATGGGTGAAAGACGAGGTCCGCACCGAATTTCCGGCAAACGGCGAGGTCCGCCTTCAACGGGCGGGGGTAGCGTGCGAAATCCTCCTTTGGCCCGAATTGGGTCGGGTTCACGAAGATCGAGACGGCGACGCTGCCATTGCGCCCGGCGAGCTTGCGGGCCTTGCGAATGAGGAGCGCGTGGCCCTGATGAAGCGCGCCCATCGTGGGCACCAGCACGAGCGGTCTCGGGCACTGGCGGACGAAGGCCCTCGCGGAGCCGATCGTCTTCGCGATCTTCATGTGGCCAACGGACTAGTTGCCGGCGGGAGCGGTGGCCTCTTCCTCGACCGGGGCCGGCGGAACCGGCTGGAGCGGCACGGCCGTGGCGGCGGCATCCGGAGCGGGCTGTGTCCCGGTCGGCGTCGTTTCGCCGGGCTGCTCAGCCGAAGGCGCTTCCTCGACGGCAGGAGCGGGCTCGGCAGGTGCTGCGGCCGGCTCGGGCAGCGCTTCTCCGACCGGGGCGGGGGTCGGCGATGCCGCGGGCGCCGGGGTGGGCGTCGGCATGGCGAGCAGTTCCTTTTCCAGCGCGGTTTGGCGGGAGACGCTGTTCAAATGCGAGTAGACGATCGCCAGCGCGAGGGTGAGCACGAAGAAGGTGCCGCCGAGCCAGGTGGTGAGCCGGGCGAGAATGTTGGTGGTCTGCGCACCGAAAATGTTCTCGGTCATGCCCCCGCCGAAGGCCGCGCCCAGACCCTCGCTGCGCGGGCGCTGCATGAGCACAAGCAGGATCATGAGCAGGCACACGAGCACGTGCACCGTAAGGAGAAAGTAAAGCAAGATGTGCATGGAGAACTGGCAACCATGCCAGAACGAGCCGAGTTGTAAAGCGTGGAGCCGGTGTGGTTTTTGCCGGTGGCTTCACACCTTGCGGAGCCATAAATCTTGACCCCCGTTTGCCCAACCGCGAAAAAGGCACCCTGTCTTAACTCTTTCCGCCACGTGGATATCAAAGAAATTCGTGCCCTCATTGACCTGATGAAGAAAAACGGCCTGGCCGTTTTCAAAATGGAAAAGGAGGGGTTCAAGATCACGCTGCAAATGGCGGGTGCCGAGAGCGCGCCGGTTCCGACTTACGCGGTGGCTCCGCAGATCGCCGCGCCCCAGCAGCCTGCGGCGCCTGCAGCGGCACCGGCCGCCTCCGAAGCGCCCGCGGCTTCCAATTTGAAGGAGATCACCTCCCCGATGGTCGGGACCTTTTATTCCGCGCCTTCGCCGGACTCGCCGCCGTATGTAGAGGTCGGCCAGACAGTGACGCCGGACACGGTCGTCTGCATCGTCGAGGCGATGAAGGTGATGAACGAAATCAAGGCCGAGGTGGCCGGCGTGATCGCGGAGGTTGTCGCCGAGAACGGAAAGCCGGTGCAGTTCGGGCAGACCCTGTTCCGCGTCAAGTAACGCGCGCATGTTCAAGAAAATCCTGATCGCCAACCGCGGCGAGATCGCGCTGCGCATCATTCGCGCCTGCAAGGAGCTCGGCGTGCAGACCGTGGCCGTGTATTCGGAGCCGGACCTCGATTCGCTGCATGTGCAGCTCGCCGACGAAGCGATTTGCATCGGACCGGCGCCCAGCGCGGAGAGCTATCTCAAGATCGACCGCATCATCAGCGCGGCGGAAATTGCCGACGTTGACGCGATTCACCCCGGCTACGGATTCCTCGCCGAGAACGCGCATTTCGCGGATGTCTGCGCGAGCTGCAACATCAAGTTCATCGGGCCGTCCTCGCAGGCGATCCGGCTCATGGGCGACAAGAACACCGCCCGCGAGACCGCGCGGAAGGCCGGCGTGCCGGTTTCCCCCGGCAGTGACGGCACCGTGGACACCGAGGCCGAGGCGCTCAAGATTGCGCGCAAGATTGGTTTCCCGGTGATGATCAAGGCGGTCGCCGGCGGCGGCGGTCGCGGCATGCGCGTCGCGCACAACGAGGGCAGCCTCGTGCAGGGCTACCACAGCGCGCGACTCGAGGCGGAAAAGGCCTTCGGCAACGCGGCGGTTTACATCGAGAAATTCATCACGAACCCGCACCATATCGAGTTTCAGGTGATGGGCGATGAGCACGGGCGCATCGTGCACCTCGGCGAGCGCGATTGCTCGATCCAGCGTCGCAATCAGAAGATCGTCGAGGAATGCCCGTCTCCGCTGATGACGGAGGATCTTCGCAAGAAGATGGGCGACGCCTCGATCAAGCTCGCGGAATCCGTCGGCTACTACAACGCCGGCACCATGGAGTTTCTCGTCGACGACGACGGCAACTTCTACTTCATGGAGATGAACACCCGCATCCAGGTCGAGCACCCGATCACCGAGGAGGTGTATGGCTGTGACCTCGTAAAGCAGCAGATCCAGGTCGCTGCGGGAGAGCATCTGTCGGATTACGTGGTCAACGCGAAGCCGCGCCACCACTCGATCGAGTGCCGCATCAATGCCGAGGATCCGTTCAACAACTTCATGCCCAGCCCGGGGCAGATCGAGCTTTACTACGCGCCGGGTGGCCGCGGAGTGCGCATCGATTCGCACGCCTACGCGGGGTATCCGATCCCGCCGAATTACGATTCGATGATCGCGAAGCTGATCTGCACGGCGTCCTCGCGCGAAGCGGCGATTGCCCGCATGAACCGCGCGCTTGGCGAGTATATGATCACCGGCGTGAAGACGACGATTCCGTTCCAGCAGGCCATCATGCGGAACTCCGATTTCCGCCGGGGCAAATACTCGACCGGCTTTATCGATCGGATGTTGAGCGACGGGCTTCCGGAATTTTGACGACGCGGCCGGGGTCCGCGAAAAGCAGGGGGTAGGTTTTGCGCGCAATTTTCCCGACAGCCCGTCTTTACGGCATTCTCGACCTCGGCTACCTGCCGTCGTCCGGTGCGCTGCCGATGCTCGATCGCATGCTGGCGGGACCGATCGACGTGATCCAGTTGCGGGCGAAGGGAGTGCCCGAGGACACCATTGTGAGGCTCGGCCGCGAAGTCGCGGCGCGGTGCCGGGCCGCGAGCGTGCCGTTCATCATCAATGACCATCCCCATCTCGTGCCGGTGACCGGCGCGAACGGCGTGCACATCGGACAGGATGATGGCCCGATTGCCGACGCACGCGCGGCCGCGGGACGGGCCGCGATCGTGGGACGCTCGACGCACAGTCTGGAGCAGGCTCGCGCCGCGTGGGAGGAGGGGGCGGACTACATCGGATTTGGTCCGCTCTTTGCCACGCCGACCAAGCCGGATTACGTGCCGATCGGGCTCGAGGATGTCGCCACGGTGAATCGAGAATCTCCGGTGCCCGTCTTTTGCATCGGTGGAATCAAGTCCGGGAACCTGCCCGAGGTGATCGCTGCGGGTGCGCGCCGCGTGGTGATCGTTTCCGGAATTCTGAAGGCCCCCGATCCCGCGGGCTATGCGGTCGCGTGCCAGGAATTGCTTCGCGAAGTGCCGCTCTGAGCAATCGGGAAAACCAGGTGGGGAACCGTTGGTTTCCGGCGACGAAAAAGTCCCGGCGAGGGGATAAACCCCTCACCGGGGATGCACCAACCAACCCATGATGTGGTAGCGCTGCAACATCGACCATGTTGGCGTTTCCCGCAACTGATTGAGTGGAGCGGAGCTCACGAAATCGCGCGATTCATCGATTCCGATTTTCACGAAGCGCGGCATCGGCTAGGTTTCACCGTGATCGTGGGCGCGTTGTTGAGATGAAGAGTGCTGCGCTGGGAGTCGAGCTGATTGCCTTTCTCAAATCGTTCGAGGGAGCGGCGGCGCAATTTTCCCACGATGACGAGGTGTGGTCGTTGTGGCTTCCCGAGGTTGATGCCGGAGATCATCCGGTGACGCCGGCTTCGCAGGTGTGCTTCCCGGTGATTCTGCGCAGTGATTCGCAGGCGATCGCGGTCCGGTTTTTCTACGACTGCTCGACGGGCAAGGTGCGGTATTACACCGGCGCGGTTCCGCCCGAGATCGTGACGATGCCGGAATTCGAGAATGCAATCTCGGAGCTGTTTCGCCACTCGCTTCCCGTCGAGCCGATTCGCCAGCGGAAGTTGCGCAGACTGGGGGGCCGGATGCGCCTCGAGAAACCGGTGAGGCCCCGTCGAGCCGATCAGGCTTCGCTCGCCGATCCCGCTGAACCGCCCGCGCCGCCGCCGGCAACTCCGCAGCCCGCGTCCGTGCCGAGGGCATCGCGTCCCGCGACGGCGAGAATTCTAACGCCACCATCTTCAAAACCGAAGACGCAGCCTCTCCAGCCGGTGCCGTCCCAGCCGATTGAGATGAAGCCGGTGCCGGCTTCCGGTGAGCCCGCGCTGACGCTTGCTCCTTCGCCGATGCCTGCGCCGCAGAAGGCGGAGGAGGTGCGTCAGGTCCGCATCGAGATCGGCGAGAGAATGCGCTCGGTGTTGCTCGCAGCGATCGTCACGCTCGGGCTGCTCGTGCTCGTGACACTCGGCGTCATCACTTATCTGCACAAGACGCAGGACCCAGGTGTGCTGCATCACCGCATGCAGCTCGAGGCGTTGCGAATGCGCAGTGGTCGGTAGCGTGATCCATTTGGCGCGGACGAATGGCTTGTGATTCCGCCGCGCCTAAGGAATGCTCGCGAGAAATCGGCTGTGTAACGCGCGGCATTTCCCCTCATGGACAAGGAAATTTCAGGATCCCCCACCGTTCCCACCATCGCCGGAAAGGCGGAGTTCGAACAATGGCTCCTGCATTTTCTGCTCGAGCAGATTCCCGACCGCATTTACTTCAAGGACCGCGAGAGCCGGTTTCTTAAAATCAGCCGCGCGATGGCGGAGTTTTTTTCCATCGCGGATCCCGAGGACGCGGTTGGAAAAACCGATTTCGATTTCTTTACGCCCGAGCACGCGCGTCCGGCCTACGAGGATGAAAGACGGATGATGACCACCGGCGAGCCGATCGTGGGAAAGGTCGAGAAGGAAACGCTTCCCGACGGCCGTGTGGGTTGGGCGATCACGACGAAGATGCCGTTGCGTGATCCTTCCGGGCGCATCCTCGGAACGTGCGGCATCTCGAAGGATTTCACGGCGCAGAAGGCGCTCGAAGAATCGCTGCAACGAAGCAACGAGCAACTCGCCCAGCGCGAGAAGGAGCTGCGCTCGGCGCTCGAGGACTTGCGTGCCGCCAACGAGAAGCTCAAGGCGACGCAGAAGTATCTGGTGGAGGCGGAAAAGGTCGAGTCGCTGGGGCGGCTGGCCTTTGGACTCGCGCACGAAATTCGCAATCCGCTCAACACGCTCAACATGGCGGTCGAGTATTTGTCCGCCGACGCTGATGAGAAGAAGGCGCCGGTGATCCAGACGATGCGCGCCGCGATCGCGCATGCCGACAGCGTGATCCGTGCGTTGATGGATGCCTCCGCAGCCAGCAATCTTCAGCTCGAGGAGTGCAATGTGATCGAGGTGATCGAGGCCGCGCTGACCGCTCATGAGCCGGTCTTCCAGGCGGCGGGAATCACGGCGGAAACAAAATTCGACGAAGCGGTGCCTGCCACGCGACTCGACCGCGCGAGGTTCCAGGAGGTGCTCGCCGCCTTGTTTCAAAACTCCGTTGACGCAATGCCGGAGGGCGGGAAGCTCACGGTGACGGTCGGGAAGCGGAAGATTTCGCAGGCGGATGTCGATCGAAACGAAGGCTTGCGATCGGGTCAGCGTGCGCGCATGGGCGATTGGGTGGTGAGTGTGGAGATCGCCGACGAGGGCACCGGCATTCCCAAGGAAAATCTCGGAAACGTGTTCGACCCGTTTTTCACGACGCGCAGCACCGGCCGCGCTTTGGGTCTAGGGCTCACCGTCTGCCGAAAGATCGTCGATTTGCACGGAGGAACGATCACCGCAGCGAGTTCGGAGGCGGGCGGAACGCGCATGACGATTCTGCTGCCGATAGCGCCCAACGACCCCATCAATACCCCGGATTGAGCGGCTCCTGCGCGCTCGCCGGAAGGTGCTTTTGATAGGCTGCGAATGATGCGGAAATGGTGGTGACAACGAGCGCGCAAATATGCGAAAGGAAGCGGCCGCGTTAGGAATTTAGTCCTAGCCAATTCTTGTGAGTAGAGGATCGATTTGACGAATAAATGGGGACGACGGGCTGCGAGAAAATAGCGATTATCGGCATCGGATGCCGGATGCCACCTGCCGGAAACTCCCTTGCGACGTTCTGGCGATTCCTGATGCGCGGCGGGAATGCGCTGAGGCCAATCCGGGCCGATCGATGGGACTGGCGGCAGTATTACGACGAAGACCCGAACCGCCCCGGCAAAAGCCACGCGCCCAAGGCCGCGTCGCTCGATCAGGATCTGCGAACGTTCGATCCGCTGGCCTTCGGCATTTCTCCCCGCGAGGCGGCATCGCTTGATCCGCAGCAGCGCCTGTTGCTCGAGGTCACGTGGGAGGCCTTCGAGGATGCGGGGTTGCCACTGAACCGGATGTCGGGCTCGCCCACGGGAGTGTTCATCGGTGGATTCTGCCTCGACCATTTGCTGCTGCAGGCCCAGGCGTCGAACCGTCACCTCGTGAACGCGCACTCCGCGGGCGGCGTGATGATGACCGTGCTGTCGAACCGCATTTCGCATGCGTTCAATCTCCGCGGACCCAGCCTCACGCTCGACACGGCGTGCTCATCGTCGCTCGTGGCCCTGCACTACGCATGCCAGAGCCTGCGACTGCGCGAATGTGAAATGGCCGTCGCTGGCGGAGTGAACGCGATGATGCGGCCGGAGTTTCCGATCATCATGAGCAAGGGGCACTTCCTGTCGCACCATGGCGAGTGCCACACGTTTGACGAAACCGCGGCGGGTTACGCACGCGGCGAGGGGGCGGGGGTGGTCCTTCTCAAACGGCTGGAGGATGCACTCGAGGCGGGCGATGAAATTTACGCGGTGATTCGTGCCAGCGGGGTGAACCAAGACGGGCACACCGACGGTATTTCCCTGCCGAACAGCGAGGCGCAGGAGGCGCTGCTGCGCACGGTCTATTCGAGCGCGGGCATTTCGCCGGCGGAGGTCGATTACGTGGAGGCCCATGGCACGGGAACGCAGGCGGGCGATTCCGCGGAGCTTCGCGCGCTGAACCGCAACTTCTCCCCCGGCCGGAAGGCCCCGCTCATCGTCGGCTCGGTAAAAACAAACATTGGCCATCTCGAAGCCGCGGCCGGTGTGGCGGGAATCATCAAGACGGTCGGCGTGCTTAAGCACCGCCAGGTGCCGAAGAACCTCCATTTCAAGAATCCGAATCCGAACATTCCCTTCTCCGAGTATTGCGTGACCGTTGCCGGCGAGTCGTCCACGCTGCCGGCGGCGGAGGAGAAGCCGACGCTGTTTGCCGCGGTGAATTCCTTTGGCTACGGCGGCACGAACGCGCACGTCGTGCTCGAGTCCGCACCTCCCGCCGCGCCGAAGGAGTCGGCATCGGCCGCAGGGCCCCATTTGATTCCGCTCTCCGCGCACAATGAGGAGGCCCTTCGCGATCTCGCCGGAAAGTTTGCCTTCCTGCTTGGGGGAAATCTGGACGGCACGCTCGCGGACCTTGCCTACACGACGGCGTTTCGTCGCAGCCATCTCTCGCATCGCATGGTGATGACGGCGAACAACGTGGACGAGTTGCGCGAGCAGCTCATCGCCGCGTCCACCGGGGAAATTCACGAACGCGTGGTCACGGGCGTCGTGACCGGTGCGTTGAATCCGCCATTGGTTTTCGTCTTCACCGGAATGGGCCCGCAGTGGTGGGGCATGGGGCAGGGGCTCATTCGCTCCGAGCGCATTGTCGCGGACACCATCGACGAGATTGATGCACCTTTCCGCAAGCTCTCGGGCTGGTCGTTGAAGGACGCGATGCTGGCGAGTGAAGCGGAGTCGAGGATGGCGCGGACGGAGCTGGCACAGCCGGCGAATTTTGCACTGCAGGTGGCGCTCACACGGCTGTGGGAAATCCATGGCGTGCGACCAGCGGCGGTCATCGGTCACAGCGTGGGTGAGGTGACCGCCGCGTATGTCGCCGGAATTTACACCCTCGAGGAAGCGGTGCTCGTGAGTTATCACCGGAGCCGGTTGCAGCAGACGGCGGCCGGCCTCGGGTCGATGCTCGCGGTGGGACTGCCGGAAGCCGAGGCGCTCGAGTTGATTGCCAACTCGCCGGGCGTGTCGATTGCCGCGATCAACAGCTTCAATGCGGTAACGCTGTCGGGCGACACCGAGCCCTTGAAGCGACTTGCGGCGGAACTCGAGCAGCGCGGGGTGTTCAACAAATTCCTGCGCGTCGAGGTGGCCTACCACAGCCCGCAAATGGACCCGCTGCGGGAGGAACTGCTCACGTCGCTGGCCAGCCTCGCGCCGAAGCCGGCGCGCCTCCCGATTTACTCGACCGCGCATGGCGGCGTCGTGCCGGGCGAGTCGTGGGATGCGGAGTATTGGTGGCGGAATGTCCGGCAACCGGTGCGCTTTGCCGCGGCGATCCAGCATCTCATGGAGGACGGGTATTCCTCGTTCCTCGAGGTCGGGCCGCATCCCGTGCTTGGAAATTCCATCAAGGAATGTGCGGCGACGCTTGGACGGCGGGTCCATTGCTTCACTTCGCTGCGACGCGCGGAACCGGAGAAGCCGCGCTTTCTCACGACGCTGGGCGAGTTGTATTGCGCGGGCGTCGCCATCGATTGGTCGGCCGTCGCTCCGGTTTCCGGACGCTTCATTCGGGGACCGCAGTATCCGTGGAAGCGGCAGACGCATTGGGTCGAGTCGGACCGCTCCCGCATGGAGCGACTGGGTCTGCCGGGGCCGGTGTATTTGAACCGGACCGTGCCCGCGCCGAATCCCACGTGGGAGGTCGAGGTGAATCGCAATTACTTCCCGTTCCTTTTCGATCACGGCGTGCAGGACCAGACGGTCTTCGCCGGGATGGGCTACGTCGAGGCTGCCATTGCGGTCGGTCAGCGGATTTTCAATGCCTCGTCCATCGTGCTCGAGAACGTTCATTTCGAGCGCGTGCTCGTGGTGGATTCCTCGAAAATCCAGGTGCTCGTGACGAGCTTCGATCGCGACTCGGGAAGGTTCCGCGTGGCAAGCCGCATCGAGGGTGAGGAGGATGAGGTGCAGCGGCAATGTCGCGGGCGTCTTCTGCCTGGCAGTGAGACCGCGCCGGAGAAGATCGACCTCTCGCAGTGGAAGACGGCGTGCCCCAACGCGGTTGCGGTCGATGAGTTCTACGACGACCTGCAGCACCGCGGTCTGCGTTACGGGCCGTCCTTCCGGCCGACGACGGCGGTCTTTGTTGGCGAGGACTGCTTTTGCATCGAGATCGACGGCACGGCTGCAGCCGGGGAGGACGAGCATCCCTTGCACCCGACCTTGTTCGACGCGGCGATTCAACCGGTTCTGTTCTGCTCGCAAAAGGACCGGCTGTTCGTTCCGTTTTCCGTCGATCGATTCGAGTATGTGTCCCGGCCCGGCGCAAAGTGCTTCGCCGTGGGGCGGCTGCTGCGTGAAACGGAATCCGCTGTCATCGCCGATGTCTGGCTCACCGATGCCGACGGAAACATTCACGCGCATGCCAGGGCAATCGCGTGTCACGTGATCGAAACGGAGACGCGCGATCTGCTCGATGGAATCCTGCACGAGATGCGCTGGAAACCGTCGCCGGCGCTCGATACGGCTGACGCCTCGCGGATCGGCGGAACGGTCATCGTTTGCGATTCGGAGAACTCCGATCTCGAGCTGGCGGAGGCCGTTGCGGAGGAGATTCCGGGAGCGACGCTCGCGAAGGACCCGGCGGATTTTGAGGCGTTGTTCGCGAATGGATGCAGAAACGTGGTGGTCACCTGGGGCTCGAAGGCCACGGCGTCCGCCGAGGCGGCTGCGGGGATTTCCCAGCGGCTCATCGAGTTGTTCCAGGCGGCGGCGCGCTCCCGCATCGCGAATCTGGATTTCACGCTCGTGACACGGGATGCCTGCCGGGTCGCGGAGGGCGACGCGGCGGAAAACGCCGCGGCATATCCAATCGCGGCGCTGGCGCTGGTCGCGCAAAACGAATTCGATTCCATCGACTGCCGCGCGATCGATCTGCCTGCCGGGCGGGATGCGAACGAGGCGAAGTGGATCGCTGCGGAGATCGCGGCGCGCTCCCGTGGCGAGATCGCGTATCGCGACGGCTCGCGCTTTGAGCGGGTTTTCGGCGCCTATCGACCGGCGCAGAAGACCGTGGTCACGCGATCCGCGTCGCTGGACGAGCCGCTTCGACTGCGGGTGGGATCGAAGGGAAGGCCCGAGGAGATTCATTTCGAGCCGAGCGATCGTCGCGAACCGGGCGCCGGCGAAGTGGAACTGCGCGTGCTCGGGGTTGGAATCAATCGTGCCGACACCTGGAAGGTCGATGGGCGGTTCCACCGAACGGGCAGCGAGCCGGAATTCTGGGAGGCGGGTCCGGGAATGGAATGCGCCGGCGAGATCGTGCGCGTTTCGGAGGGAAGCCGGTTTTCCGTTGGCGATCGGGTGGTCGCGCTGCTTCCGGGTTTGTTTCAGACGTATGCCACCGTCTCCGATGCGCTCGTGGTGAAATTGCCCGACGGCATGGATGCCGCTTTAGCCGGAGTTCCTGTTGCCTATCTCACGGCATGGCGCGGACTCGTTGAGGTGGCCGGGCTTCGAGCGGGTGAGCGGGTGTTTGTTCATCAGGCTTCGGGAGGTGTGGGACTTGCCGCGATCGACATTGCGCAGTGGATTGGCGCGGAGGTTTTTGCCAGTGCGGGAACGGAGGAGCGTCGTGCCTTCCTGCGGGAGCAGGGCGTGAAGCATGTGTTTTCATCGGACTCGCGGGAATTTGGTGCGGCGGTTCGCACCATCGAAGGCGGTGTGGATGTCGTGATCGGTGCGTTCGAGGGAACGACGCGAAACATCGCAATGGACTTCCTGCGTGAGGGCGGACGCTTCATCGAGCTGGGACGCAAGGACCTTGTCGAGGATGGCGAGCTGGCCCTGAGCGCGTTCCGAAGGAATCTCGTTTTCGCGTCCGTCGATCTCGATCTGCTGGCGCGCAAGCGGCCGGAGTGGGTGCGCGAAACGTTGGAGAAGATTTTTGAGCGATTTGCGGAAGGCTCCCTCCGTCAGCGCAGGACGACGGCCGTGCCTGCCGCGGAGGTCGCAAAGGCATTCGACGAGCTGTCGGCAAACCGTCACGTCGGCAAACTCTGGATCGACCTCTCATCGGGAGCGGTGGAGGTGCCCGACACTTCCACGGAGCGGCCACTGGTTCGCAAGGATGGGACCTACCTGATCGTGGGAGGCACTGCGGGATTTGGCCTCGCGACGGCGAAGTGGCTCGCCACGCAGGGAGTCGGGCGTGTGATCCTCGCGAGCCGCTCAGGCCCGAAGGCGCCGGGCATCGAAGAGGCCGTGGCTGAGATGAGAGCGGCCGGCACGGAGGTGGAGATCGTCGCTGCGGATGTGTCCGATCCGGAGCAGGCGCGGAAGCTCATCGAACGCGCTGTCGCGGGACCGGGTGTGCTGCGCGGAATCATTCACGGCGCGATGGTGCTGGAGGACGCGATGCTCGCAAACCTCACGCCGGAGAGCTTCCGCAGGGTTTACGATCCGAAGGCGCGCGGCGCGTGGAATCTCGCGACCTCGTTGAACGGTGCTTCGGAGACGCTCGACTTTTTCGTTTTCTATTCCTCGATCTCTTCGCTCATCGGCAATCGCGGGCAGGCCAGCTATGTCGCGGCGAACAGCTTCCTCGACGGTCTGGCGCACCGCCTGCGCGCGCAGGGTGTTCCCGCGACGTCGGTGAACTGGGGCGCCCTGGCGGAATCGGGTGTCGTGGCTCGCGACGAAAAACTCGGCGCAATGCTGTCCACGAGCGGCGTTACCGGATTGACGGATCGGCAGGCCCTCACGGCGTTGGCGCAGGGACTCCGCGAGTCGGTTCCGCAGTTGGGGGCGTTCATCGTCGAGTGGGACAAGTGGTTCGAGTCGCATCCGAAACTGGCGGATGACCCGCGGTTCCGCGAGCAGCGCGGGCGCGGTGGAAATGGAACGATGAACGAGGCGGCTTTGCGACTGCTCGAGGAGCTTCACGGCGCGTCCCGGGAGCAGCGCCTGCGCACCGTGGAGGGCCATTTGAAGGCCGTGCTCTCGAAGACCTTGAACCAGCCGGAGGAATCCATCCCCGTGGATCGCAAGCTCAACGAGATGGGCGTCGATTCATTGATGGTGCTCGAACTGAGCCTCGGCATCGAGGAGCAAATCGGAACGCGATTTTCAGCGATGGAATTTCTCAAGGGGCCAACCCTCGAACAACTTGCCGCCATGGCGGTGGCGCGACTGTGGCCAAGTTGAGCTATCCGTCGTTGACCAATCGGAATAAACTGCGCGCGAACTTTTGACCCGTGGAAAAAGCACTGTCCGGCCTCGATAGCCTCGTAGCCTTCACCAATACCTCCGGGGTGAAAGGCAGAGGGACGCTCATCCATATCTCGCGAACCTCGGCGGTGTTCGAGGTTTACAACCCGTATTCGCTCATCCAGTTGAGCGAGGTGTTGCAGGAGATCAGCATCATGCGCGGCGAGCGCGTGATCTACCGCGGCAAGGGGGTCGTGACGAGCATCGTGAGCACGGGGCTCATGGTGATCGCGTCGGTGACGCTGATCGACGCGTGGAACAGCTTTGCCGATCTCGAACCGGGCCCGGCGCTCGGGAAGGAGATGGAGAAGTTCATCCACGACTGGGAGGAGGGCCTGGAGTTGTCGGAGAGCTATCAGCTCGTCGTAAATCGCTTCTCGAACTTCCTCGCGGAGTCGAGCCGGTGGATTCAGGAGGCGGAGACGGCGATTGTCGGCGAGGTCGGGAAGAACGAGGAACGTGCGGCGCAATTTCGCGAGTCGATCGAGCAGCCGACCGCGTCGAAGCTCGCGGAGCTGATGCAGCAGTTCGAGGAGGAGGCGTCGAAGGCGCCGCAAGAGGATGTCGAGCTCTACAAGACCTTCGTTCGTCGCGAGCTGCACCCCTACATTCTCTGCGCGCCATTTGCCTACCGCTGCTACACGAAGCCGCTCGGTTACGCGGGCGACTACGAGATGGTGAACATGATGCTCAAGGAGTCGAGCGACACCGGCACGCACACCTACGCACGCATTTTCCACGACCTCACGACGAACGTCGCCGCGGCGCGCGCGCACCGCAATCGCGTGCAGATTCTGGAGAATCTCCTCATCGAGGAGGCGGAGAAGGCTGTGGACGAGCAGCGCATCTTTACGGCGTTGACAATCGGCTGCGGCCCGGCGGTGGAGGTGCAGCGGTTCATCCGGCATTCCGATCTCGCGAACCACTCCGCGTTGCACCTCATGGATTTCAACGAGGAGACCATCGAATACGCGCGCAACCGCACGACTCGCGCGATGGAGGAGTCCGGCCGCAAGCCGACGTTGAAGTTCATCCAGAAGTCGATCGATGAACTCCTCAAGGACGTCCACCAGGACCAGAGCCAGTTCCTGCCGACCTACGACCTCATTTATTGCGCGGGTCTCTTCGACTATTTCCCCGACAATGTCTGCCGCAACCTCGTGGCCCTTTATCACCGCTGGGTGAGGCCGGGTGGCGCGCTGATGACCACGAACGTGCATCCGCGGAATCCCGAGCGGTTCACGATGGAGCACCTGCTCGAGTGGTATTTGATCTATCGTGACGAGGCGCAGATGGCGGCGCTGGCGCCGAAGGGAACGGACCCCGAAGTTTATACCGATGAGACCGGAGTAAACGTCTTCATGCTGATTCGGAAGGAGGTATGAGCGAGGGCAGGGCGAGCCACGATCTGGGACAGGCCTACCGGGAATACGATTGCCGGTTGCGCATCCGGCGCCTCATGATCGCGAATGCCATCACCGCTGTCGGCATGATGTCGGGAGTGGGATTGGATTACTTCGTCTATCCCGCGAAGCTGCTCCCGTTTCTCGCCCTTCGCATCGGAGTCGTCGTCGTTCTGGGAGTCATCACGGCGTTGCTGCGGTTGCGGCCGGTGGAGAACAAGCCACGTCTCATCGGTGCGCTGGGTGTGGGCGTGACGCTCGTCGTGAGTCTCTCGTTTTGCCTGATGATCTGGGCGACCAATGGCGCGCTGTCGCCCTACATCGTCGCGGTGATTCTCATCGTGATGGCGATGTCGGTGATGCTGCCATGGACGGTGTGGGAAACCGCCGCCACCTGCTTCGGGACACTTTTGTTTTACGTGGCGGCATGTCTGTGGAATCCCACATTTTCCCAGCCCGAGGCAGGGCCGATCTTCGCCTTCAACTGCAGCTTCATCACGATCACCGGTGGCGTGTGCGTGACGATCACCTATTTTCTCGCGCGGTCGCGCTTTGATGAATTCAGCCTGCGCCATCAGCTCGACGTGCAAAATCGCGAACTCCAGGATCTCGACCGGCTCAAGACACAGTTCTTTTCAAATGTCAGCCACGAGTTGCGCACGCCGTTGACGCTCATTCTCAGCCCCATTGAATCGCTGCTCGGTCGTTCGCAGCCGCTGGAGCCCGCGGTTCACGAGGTGCTGATCCTTGTGCAGCGAAACAGCCTCCGATTGCTCAAGCTGATCAACGATCTCCTCGATTTGACCCGGCTTGATCAGGGCTCCGAAGTGCTGCGCAAGAGGAGGATTGTGGTCGGCACGTTTGTTCGTGGCGTTGTCGACTCGGTGCGGCATCTGGGTCTCTCGAAGAAGATTCGCATGCACGTCGAAGCGGGGGATCCCGCCGTTGAGGTGGCCGCCGACGGCTCGCGGCTCGAGAAGGTGCTCGTGAACCTGCTCACCAACGCGATCAAATACACGCCGGCGGGCGGCTCGATCACGGTCCGATGGAAACAGGAAGCCGATCAGGTTCTTATCGAGGTGTCGGACACCGGCGTGGGAATCCCGCCGGAGGACATCCCGAAGATTTTCGATCGTTTTCATCAGGTGCGGGGCAATTCTTCGAACCAGCTGCAGGGCATTGGAATTGGCCTGGCGTTGGTTCGCGAGATCGTCGAGCAGCACGGCGGCAGGATCTCCGTGGAAAGCGAAGTCGGGAAGGGGAGCACGTTTCGCATTGCGCTGCCGCAATCGGATGAGGTGGTCGAAGAGGAGCCGGTGCTGGAGCCCGATCTCGCGGAAACCAGCGAGGGTGAGGAACCGTTCGAGAAGGCGTTCCGGTCCGCCGATCGCACGTGGCGGCCGGAGACCGATACCCGCGAGATGCTGCCGACGATCGGCGCGGGAGATCGCGTGGTGCTTGTGGCCGACGACGAGGTCGACATGAGGCAATATATCGTCTCGCTCCTCGCGGAGGATTACCGGGTCGTGCAGACGCAGCGCGGAGGAAACGTCGTCGATCTCGTGAAGGAGCATGAGCCCGATGTTGTCCTGCTGGACTGGATGATGCCCGAGAAGGACGGGCTGGAGGTTTGTCGCGAGTTGCGAAGCGATCCGGTGAACCGCGATCGCAAGATCATGCTGCTCACGGCGCGGATCGACGAAAAATCGAAGATCGACGCGCTGAAGGCCGGTGCCGATGATTTCCTCACGAAGCCGTTCAGCAGCGTGGAGGTCAAGACGCGGGTGGGGAACCTGCTGCGTGTCGCGGCTCTTCAAAAGGATTTGCGGACGCGAAATGAAGAGCTGTCCGAGACGATCGAGAAATTGCAACGCACCGAGCGATTGCTCATCCAGAGCGAGAAGATGAACGCGCTCGGCACACTCTCGGCGGGTCTGCTGCACGAGATCAACAATCCGCTCAACTACACGCTGACCGCCGTGAGTTTCGCGAAGCAGTTCCGGAGCTCGCTCAGCGAGGAGATGCAGGACGTGCTCTCAGACATCGAGGAAGGCATGGGTCGCATTCGCGATGTCGTCACGCATTTGAAAAACTTCGCCTATCCGGAGAAGGCCGGGGAGGGCGTGGTTTTCGAGGTCGAGGAGTGCGTCCTTTCGGCGAAGAAGATCGTTTCGAATGAACTCGACGAGATCGAGGTGACGATCGACCTCCCCGAGGGACTGGCCGTCCAGGGGCAGAAGACGCAGATCACGCATCTTTTCATCAACCTTTTCAGCAACGCCGCGAAGGCTCTCGCCCGTCATGAAGTGCCCGTGAAGAAGATCACGGTCGTCGGCACGATCGAGGACGGCGAGGGCATCATCCGCTTTGCCGACAACGGCCCGGGCATTCCGGAGGAAAACCTGACTCGCATCTTCGACCCCTTTTTCACGACGCGGGACGTCGGCGCGGGAATGGGAATGGGATTGAGCATCTGTCAGACGATCATGGAGACCCATCGCGGCTCCATCCGCGCACACAACGAAGGCGGCGCCGTCTTCACCATCCAACTTCCGCTCGCAGAAGCGGCTTTAAAAATATGCTGAATCAGACTCCCAACTCCGCTTGTGGCGTCCTCTACATCGACGATGAGGAGAAGGCGCTGAAATATTTCCGCATGGCGTATTCGCCGGACTTCAAGGTGTTCACGGCGTCATCGGGCCAGGAAGGCATCGAGATCCTGCGACGCGAGTCGAAGCAGATCGGCGTCATCATTTCCGATCAACGCATGCCGGAGATGGTCGGTGCAGAGGTGCTGGAGATTGCCCGACGGGAGTTTCCGATGATCGTGCGAATCCTCACGACGGCCTACTCGGACCTCGATAGCGCGATTCAGGCCGTCAACAAGGGCCACATTTACCAGTATGTGGTGAAGCCTTGGGACGTCGACGACCTGCGCATGGTGCTGCGCCGCGCCGCCGACTACTATCATGTCCTGTCCGAGCGCAACGGTCTGCTCGAGCTGAAGATGACGGTGCTGCAGCGAATCGTCTGCAGCGACCGTGTGAAATGGCTCCTCCTTTCGAGCCGTGACCAGGATGCCGGGGCGCGTGACGATTTCCAGCGCGCGATGGTTTCGCTGATCAGTGCGTTGCCGGAGCTGCTGAATCCCGTGCTTACCGAGGCCGAGACATTCAGCCCGCGGCATTTTCAGATCGGTGTCCTCATTCGCGAGGAATACGAGAACGCGACGCGCTGCCTTGATTTGCTGGAAGCCTTTGAAACGGAGGCCGCGGCCGAGGTGCGTCCGGAGTTGAAGGGCCTCGGCGAGCCGCTCGCGAGCCGTATCGAGGCGTTTGTGACGTCGGCGATTGCGGAGTTCGAACTCGCCGCGAACGAACACGAGCTGAAGGTTTCGGGCGATACCGTTCATTTCGAGATTCGCGCGATCCGGAAGTCGATGGGACAGATTTTGATGAAGCTGTTCGGATTGCTCGTCGAACGGCAGGTGCCTGAGGTCGCGCTTCGGCTCTTCTCCGCACTTCTCGCCCTCTCGCGATCGAAGAAGACGCTGGAAATCCGCATCACGCCGACGACCGACGAGGCGCCGAGCCTGCTCGTCTTCAATCCCGCCGAAGCTCCCGCGTCGGCCAGCGAGGCGATCAGCGCGCTTTATGAGAAATTCTCGTCGTGGGATATCTCGCGGTTGTGATGCCGGGAGATCCGGTTTAGGTAGTTGAGGGAAATTCTCTGAATGAATCGCAAAGCCATCCTGTTGGTCGACGACGAGGAGCTCGCCCTGAAGTATTTTACCAGGGCGTTCCAGGATCGCTTTGTCATTCATTCGGCCGGCTCCGCTCAGGAAGCTCTCAAGGTGCTCGAGGAGCGGCATCGTGAGATCGGGGTGATCGTGACCGACCAACGGATGCCGGAGGCCACGGGGGTCGAGCTGCTCAAAGTGGTGAGGCATCGCTACCCGAGCACTGTTCGTATTCTCACGACGGGATATTCCGACCTCGACACTCTCGTGGAGGCGATCAACACGGGCTGCGTTTATTCCTTTGTCTCGAAGCCTTGGGAGCTGAGCGACCTCGCGGAGACGCTAGAGCGTGCCCTTGCGCATCACCATGAACAGCTTGCCACGGCCGAGGTGATGGAGCTGAAAATCGAGGAGCTGAAGGCGCGAATCCTCGAGGATCGGGTTTACGACGTGGGCGTGATTTCCGCGAAGGTCGGCCACTACGTGCACAATTCACTATGCCCGATCACGCTGCTGATCGATCGATTGATCGACCGTGCAGGAGCGGAAAAGGACCTCTCCATCGAGTTCCTCACGAGCATGAGGGAGCACATTTACACGGTGGCCAATACGTTGAAGGACCTCGCGCAGGTGAGTGCCCCGCCGAGCTTCCGGGTGTTCGAGGAGGTGTCGGTCGGCGCAAAACTGGATGAGGCGCTCGCAGCCACCCGGGTTCTGCGCGAGCAACACAATCTTCAGGTGCAGGTGGAGGCGCCCGCGGACCTGCCCGCCGTGCGGGGCGTGCCCGAGCTGATCGAACGGCTCTTCCGTTTCATGATCTCGGAAGAGGTGGTTTCCCTGCCGCAGGGGAGCCGGGTGATCATCCGGGTCCAGCCGCAGCGGGTGGACGGCGAAGTGGCCGGGTTATTGATTGAATTTGAGGATTTCGAGCCGATTCCGGAGGGCCTCAACCCCGAAAGCCTTTTGTATCCGTTTAATTTACGGGGATCGAACCCGCGCGAATTCGGTGTTTTTTTGGTTTCGAGTTACTTCATTGCAAGGCATCATGGCGGCCTCCTCCATGCACGCATGAAAAAAGACCGCGGACTTCTTTTTTCATTTACCCTCCCGCGAGATCATCGCGAGGGGGCGTGGGAACCTCTCTCCATTCCCAAGCATCTTTTTGACGGACTGCGGAGGAGAAGAAGATGACGGTCATGCCCGAAGAGCCCAAAAAGGTCCTCGTGGTCGATGACGAGCCATTGATCCGGCAGACGCTCAGTCTGCTTCTCCGCAACGACTACGAAGTCACAGCGGTCGCCAGCGGCGAGGAGGCAATCGAAGCCTCGCGGCGGGAGCAGTTTCCGGTCGTGATCCTCGATCTGTGCATGGAGGGGCTCTCCGGGATCGAAACGCTCAAGCGGCTGAAGCAGATTCGCGAGCAGCAGAACGTCATCATTCTCACGGCGTATGAGAGCACCGAGACGGCGATCGCTGCGTTGAATCTCGGCGCATTCAATTACCTCACCAAGCCGTTCGAGCGCGCGCATCTGCGCGAGGTCGTCTCCCGGGGATTCGACGACTACCGCAACCGCCGCGCGCGGAAGGAGGACTTCCGCCAGCGGCTCATGAGCGTGCATGACGATTTCTTCGCGCTGCTCTGCCATGAGTTCAACACGCCGCTGAACATCATTCTCGGCTTCGCCGATCTGCTTTCCCAGACCGTCGAGGACCCCGAGCAGCTGGAGTGGAGCCAGCACATCAAGCGCGCCGGCGATCAGCTGCACGAAGTGCTCATGGAAATCGTGGACTATGTCGCGGCATCGCATCTCGCCGCCGCCGGCATCGACACGGAATTTTCCCCCGCGAGCCTTTTCCATCCGCTCACGCAGGGATTCCGCGACCGCGAGGCGCACGTCGAAATCTCGAATCTTGTTCCGATCGACCGGAAGTTCCGGGGCCCGGCCAAGTCGCTGCTGACGCTCGCGCGCAAGCTCGCGAAGATGGCCTCGCGTCGTTCGAGTCGAATCCGCGTCACGATTTCCTCGGACTTCATCGAGCCGGAGGGCTCCACCATCCTGCGGCTCGAGGTGAGTGGAACGGGAATCCGCGCAGTCTCCCGCGAGGAGGTTGACAAGCTTTTCGAGCCCTACCAGACGGTCGACCACTCCGAGTCGTCGTCCGCTCTTGGCCTCGAGCTGGCGACGTCACGCAAGATTGCGGAATACGCGGGCGGGACTGTTCGCTGCGACTTCGGCAACGACGGCGAGCTGGTGTTCATCGCCGAGTTGCCCGTGACTTGAATCCCGCGGCGCTTCCCTGACGTGTCACGAGCGGAGCCGGTGGTTCAACCGGCGCGATTGCTCCCGCACAAAGCCGAGGGTGCCGGGCTGTCCGATGAGCGTCCCGACACCGATGCCGAGAATGAACGCCGACAAAATCGCGCACCAGAAGTGGTCGCGCGCGAATTCCCTCACGCATTCGCACGAGCATTTGTCAGCCGGTTCGGCAGAGGGATTCGGGCTGGCATCGGAGTTGGGTGCTTCGTTTTCAATCATGGCTGGACCTTGTTCGCTTCCTCTCGTGGAACTGGCCGTCTCCGGCCATCGTTCCATCTGGAACCCGACAGCGAAGCAGATTTCGCGCTCATGACGCGTCTGGCGGCTTTTTCCGTTGACCCCTCGCCGGGCCGCTCATAATTTCTTCGTCCCATCAGTTGGGAAGGCGGGATTTACCGTCGGGCCAATGCGCGGTTAGCTCAGTGGTAGAGCACTACCTTGACACGGTAGGGGTCACAGGTTCGAACCCTGTATCGCGCACCACCTCTCGAAGCCGGAAGGTGGTTGAATCAAGCAGTTGCGGGAATTTTTCGTTTTGTTTCGATTCGAACGCGCTCAACCGCATTTGACCCTATTTGCAGGATTTTTTGGCAGCGGATTGGCAGCAATCCTCAGCGCGGGTTTCGTTGCGCGATGGTTTTCGCCATCGATCGGATTGTCCTCCAAGCGTGAACCGTGACGTTGAACGGGCTTTCCGAGCAAGTTTCTCGGGTCCGTCTTCGGCATGTAGGGAAGCGTGGGCAACGTGGAATTTACGAAGGAGGCCCTTTTCGAGCGACGTGTAGGGGACCGTCGTTGTCCCTTCAGGTGTGATGTAAGGAGGGATATGGAAGGTGTTTTGAGGAACCTCTTTACGAAAGCGTCACAATTGCCCTTAAATCAGGGCGCTGCGATTCCCCAGAATTTCAGGGCATGACGTTAGGGACGATCCGTTTTGTTCACACGGCCGACTGGCAGATCGGCAAGTCTTACGCTTCCGTTGAAGAGGCACACAACCGTGCGTTACTTCAGCAGGAACGAGTCGAAGTCATTCGCAGAATCGGTGCTCTGGCCCGGCAGCACGAGGCATCTTTTGTTCTGGTTGCTGGAGACCTTTTTGACTCGCCGACACCCACAAAATCCGTGGTCTCCGCGGCTTGTGCGGCGATTGGGTCGATTGAGTTGCCCGTTTTGGCGATCCCGGGCAACCATGATCATGCGGGGCCGGGAAGCGTTTGGGAGCAGGAGTTCTTCGAACGTGAACGGGCGAGTCTTGCTCCAAATTTTCGGATCCTTCGAACGCCCGAGCCCGTCGAGGTTGGGGATGCCGTGCTTTTTCCCTGTCCGTTGCTCCGCCGTTCCGAGTCGGTGGATACGACTGCCTGGTTACGCGATGGTGGGGCTTTTGAGGGGGCGGGAAACAAGGTGCGAATCGTCCTCGCCCACGGCAGCACGCAGGGATTCGAAAGTTCCGGCGATGACGATGAATTTTCGGAGACCTCCAACCGAATTGATCTGGCCAGGCTGGATCAAGCAGCGTTCGACTACATCGCTCTGGGGGACTGGCACGGCACGAAGCAGGTTGCAGCGAAAGCTTGGTATAGCGGCACTCCAGAGATCGACCGGTTCCCGAAAGGAGATCTCAACGACCCCGGGAATGTTCTTCTCGTTACGGCCGGACGTGAGCGGCCGTGTGTCGTGGAAAATCTGCGCACCGCCCGCTTCGGTTGGCATCGGCTGCAGCGATGCCTGATGGAAGATGAGGCCGTGGAGCGGCTGCGGGAGGAGATCGATGCGTTGTTGGAAAACCGGGCGCAGCAGGACCTTTTGCGCCTGGAGCTTTCGGGGGCTCTCGGGTTCCATGCGACCACGAAACTCGAGGACCTCCTGGAAAGCCTTCACGCGCGCCTCCTCAGATTGCGGCTTTCGAACTCGACGGTTCTCGCGCCCTCGGAAGCGGAGTTGCAGGCGCTTACGGGGCGCGTTTCCGATCCGTTGGTTGCCCGGGTTGCCCAGCAGCTTTCGACTCTTGCTGCCGGAGAAGGTGAATCTGCGCGTGTCGCACAAGTCGCGCTTCGGGAACTCCACGCTGCCTGTCGTTCACGATGAAGCTGCGTTCCCTGCACCTCAAAAATTATCGGATCCATCGCGAGCTGCGTGTCGAGTTCGATGAGCGCAGAACGCTCATAGGGGGACCCAACGAGTGCGGGAAGAGCACGCTGGTGGAGGCGTTGCATCGGGCCTTCTTTCTGAGGGCAAAGGGCAACACCGAGTTTCACCGGGCGATGAGTTCCCTTCACGGCGGGGAACCGGAAGTCGAGGTCGAGTTCTCGGTTCACGGCAAAACTTATCGCCTGAGAAAGCGATTTGGATCGCGTGGAACGACCACCCTTGTTCGCGAAGGCGGGGAGACACTTTCCGGTGACGAAGCGGAGTCCGAAGTTGCCCGACTGCTCTGCATTGGCGAGCCGGTGACTGGCAAGGCGGTCGCCGTGCAATGGGGGCATATCTGGGTTCGACAGGGATTTGGTGGCGACGATCCAACGGAGGACGCGACGGCCCAACAAGCCGCGCTCCTTCAGCGTTTGCAGGAAATGGGAGGAGCGGTCGCCGTTCAGTCCACGCTGGATTCCGAGCTCGCGGATCGTTTCCACGCGGCGAGGGACGCTCTTTTCGTGGGAAGCGGAAAGCCCCGGGCGGGTTCCGAATTGGAGCGGGCGCAGTTTGCAGCCGCGGAGGCTGAAGCTGCGAGACAGGAGGCTGAAGCCCGGCTGCACCGTTCGTTCGATGCGATGCGGGAGTTTGACGAGGCGAGTCGCGCCATTGTCGAGGCAACGGCGGGCCTCTCGAAACTTGGCGAGCAAAGGCAGGCACTCGAGGAGCGATCGCGAAAGGTCGAGGCTCTCCGGCGGACGGAAGCCGATCAGATTCGGACTCTCGACGAGGTGTCAAAACAGCTCGCAGAGCTGGAAACCATCCATGCGAAAGTAAATGGGATCGCAGGGGAGATCCAACGGCTCACTGCCGATCTTGCGCCTCGAGAAACGATCGTCGAGAAGCTGCGGACATCCGCCGAAGCGGCTCGCATCGCGATGGAGAATGCCTCCCGCGAATACGATGCCGGGCTGGAACGTTCCCGGCAGCAGCGGGCGGTAAAAGAACTCCTCCAGGCTGAGATTTCCTTTCGGGAGCAGGAACGCGTTCTTGCCGATCTGACGGAACGTCAGAAAAAGGTGGATGAGCTTCGCGCCCGGGAGGCCGGACTGCGCGAAGAACTCGCCCGACTTCCGGAAGTCGACGATGCCAGGTTGGAGACCCTTCGGAATCTGCTTTCAAAACGGGACACTCTCCAGGCTGCGGTCCGCGCGATGGCCGCGAGTCTCGACGTCATCGAGACCGATGTTCCGATTTTCGTGGGTGGACGGGAATTGACTCCCGGACAGGAACTGCATCTTTCCGAAGATACGGAGATCGCAATCGGAGAACGCGTCCGGGTTCGGATTCGGCCGGGCGGAGGAGATCGGCTCGCGCAAGCCCGCAGCGATCTCCAGGCCGCATCTCGTGCGTATGCGGATGCGCTTGCAAAGGCGGGAGTCGATTCGATCGAGAGCGCAACGGAAGTCGCCGTCAAACGTCGGAATCTGAATGAGCGCATTCAATCCACTGCCGCGAGCCTTGCGGAATGGGATCCCGAGAAGCTCGCCACCCAGCTCGCGGCCGCGAAAGAGGGGCTCGCCGCCGTAGAGGCGGAATTTGATCGTCGGCGTTCCCAGTCCCCGGATGTCGAGGTTCCATCTGATCTGGCGGATCTCCGGACGGAGCTCGATCGCATCTCCACGGCGCTTCGGGAGATGGAGCAAGCGGAAACCGCTCTGAAATCAGCCCGCGATGCCGCGGCCGCCCACGCGAAGCAGCAGGACGAACAGCTCTCCACTGCCGTAACTGCCATTGATGCGGGTCGCCAGAAGATCCGGGACCGCGAATTGGAGCTTCGACTTCTGGAGGAGACCCACGGGAACAACGATGCGCGGGATTTGCGTCTCAAGAAACTTCGTGAGGATCAATCGACCGCAGCGAATGCACTCAAGGCGACTCAGGCTGCACTTGGCGAGCTTGGTGCGGAGCACCTCTCCTCGGATGTCGAGCGAATCCAGCGCGCCATCGATGCTGCACAAACATCCCTGGGAGATGCGCGAGCTCGGTTGGCCGTTGCGCAGTCCACCCTTCGCAGTGATGGCAGCGACGATCCCCAGGCTGATCTCGAGAACGCGGTGGCTCGGGAGCAATCTGCACAGGCCCACCTTGCGGCCGTCCGGCGCCGGGCGGACGCGATTCGCATGTTGAGCGACCTCTTTGCTCAGGAGCAGCGTGCGCTGGCGGATCAATTCACCCAGCCGCTCGCGGATACAATCTCGGGTTATCTCGAGTGCTTGTTTGGACCGGGAACCCGGGCCAAGGTCGTTTTCGACGAACAAAAGTTTCAGGGCCTGCAGCTTGTCCGGCGATCGCATGGCGGTGCGGCTTTCAAATTCGAAACGCTGAGCGGTGGCGCCAGGGAGCAGGTTGCCGCAGCCGTTCGTCTCGCGATGGCCGAGATTCTATGCACCGGATTCGGTGGCTGCCTCCCGGTCATATTCGACGACGCGTTCGCATATTCCGATCCGGACCGTGTTCAAACGCTGCAACGCATGCTCGACCTCGCGGCATCACGAGGACTTCAGGTCATTGTGCTCACCTGCAATCCCTCTGACTACGTGGCTCTCGGTGCACGGCAGACTCTGATTTCCCCGACCCCCGTTGCCGCGAGTTCGAGCTCTGCGGTGGAAGCTGGTGGTTCTTCTGGTGATGATGAGGAAGTTGCCGATAATTCCGTTTCCGAGGAGGAGAAGAAGGAGTTTTTGACCACGCTCGAAAATGCCGGCGGCAGCGCCGGTAATCAGAGCCTCCGCGAGGCCTTGGGGTGGAGTGAGTCGACCTACATGGCCGTCAAACAGGCATTGCTCGATGCCGGCGAAATCGTAACCGGTCGAGGCCGCGGTGGAAGCGTGAGCCTTTCCAGTTTCGCAGGCAGTCGCAACAACTAGAGCATTTCATGTCGAACCCATTCTTCGATCACCCGATTCTCAATTCCCCCTATGAGCGTCCGACACGACATTGGGAGTTGGACGCCGAGGGGCAGCCGACACAGAAGATCATCGAGACGCGCCGACGTGCGGACTTCGTCACCCCCATCTCCAAACCCCGAAAACGCAGATCGTCCACCCAAGGGGAGATGGTCTTCAATGAAGGCAAGGGGCTTTCCACGAGGGAACAGCAATACGAGCTGACCTCCATCATCAACGACCTTCGACAATACGTCGATCAGTGGCGGTCGCTGGAAAATCCAAATCTCTGGCAGGTCACGCCCGAGACCGCCCGCTTGCTCCAACATTGGAGGCACTACCCGTTTCAAAACCAGCGACCGTTCTTTTGCCAATTGGAGGCGGTGGAAACCGCGATCTGGCTAACCGAGGTCGCCCCCCAGGCGAAATACGGCAAGCGCTTCCTCGAGCACCTTGCCAACGCAAACGCTGAGGCCAATCCCGACCTCTTTCGACTGGCTCTGAAACTCGCAACCGGGGCCGGGAAAACCACGGTGATGGCGATGATCATCGCATGGCAAACGATAAACGCTGTGCGCCATCCCGGGAGCAAGACTTTCACGCGAGGTTTTCTCGTTGTTACGCCCGGAATTACGATCCGGGACCGCTTGCGTGTCCTTCAACCGAACGATCCCGACAACTACTACGCGCATCGGGAACTGGTTCCTTCCGACATGCTCGACGACATCCAGCGGGCGAAGATCGTCATCACGAACTACCACGCGTTCAAACTCCGCGAGCGCATGGAGGTCTCGAAGGGCGGTCGGCAGTTGCTACAGGGGCGCACCGGTAGCGAGCTGAACACTCTCGAAACGGAAGGGCAGATGATCCAGCGGGTGATGTCGGATCTGATGGGAATGAAGGGAGTGATGGTGCTCAACGACGAGGCACACCATTGCTACCGGGAAAAGCCTCACCAGGACGATGACCTTTCCGCCGAAGAGAAGAAGGAGGCGCAGGAGAATAACGAGGCGGCGAGGCTTTGGATTTCCGGGTTGGAAGCGGTGAACCGCAAACTCGGAATCACGCGAGTCGTCGATCTCTCGGCAACTCCGTTCTTCCTGCGCGGATCCGGATACACGGAAGGCACTCTTTTCCCTTGGACGATGAGCGACTTCTCGCTCATGGATGCGATCGAGTGCGGCATCGTGAAGCTCCCTCGCGTGCCGGTTGCCCAAAACCTTCCGGGGGCCACGAATGATGACCTCCCGATCTTCCGGAACCTTTGGGAGCACATCCGCAAGGACATGCCCAAGAAGGGGCGCGGGAAGGGTGGAAAGCTCGACCCACTCGCTCTTCCCATCAAGCTGCAGACGGCTTTGGAAGCTCTCTATGGCCATTACGCGGAGACATTCCGGCTGTGGGAGGAGAAGGGCATTCCAGTGCCGCCGTGTTTCATTATCGTCTGCAACAACACGGCGACCTCGAAACTCGTTTACGATTTCGTTTCCGGTTTCATTCGGGAGAACGATGACGGCACATCTTCTCTCGTGAATGGCCGATTGCCGTTGTTTCGGAACTTCGACGATCACGGCAATCCGCTGCCTCGTCCGAACACGTTGCTCATCGATAGTTCCCAGCTGGAATCCGGAGAGGGGCTGGATGATGGATTCCGAGCGATGGCGGCGGACGAGATTGCGCAGTTCCGCCGCGAGATCATCGAGCGCACCGGAGACGCCCGTGCTGCCGACAAACTCTCCGATCAGGATCTGCTTCGCGAAGTCATGAACACGGTCGGACGTCCCGACCGTCTGGGCGCCTCGATTCGATGCGTGGTTTCCGTCTCGATGTTGACGGAAGGCTGGGATGCGAACACGGTGACCCACGTTCTCGGGGTGCGCGCTTTCGGCACGCAGTTGCTTTGCGAACAGGTCATCGGTCGAGCCCTCCGCAGACAGTCCTACGAGCTCAACGAAGAGAATTTGTTCAACGTCGAGTATGCCGACGTCTTGGGTATTCCTTTCGATTTCACTGCGAAGCCGGTGGTCGCTCCGCCGCAACCACCCCGTCAGACGGTGACCGTGAAGGCGGTTCGCCCGGATCGCGACGCGCTCGAGATTACCTTCCCCCGGGTGGTTGGGTATCGGGTCGAGCTTCCGGAAGATCGCCTCGAGGCCAGCTTCAACGACGATTCCATTTTGGAGCTGACACCCGAGATCGTCGGCCCGACCAAGAACCTCAACGCTGGCATCATCGGTGAAAGTGTCGAGCTGAATGTCGAGCACCTCGAGGACGTGCGTCCGTCGACGCTCCTCTTTCACCTGACGCAGCATCTCCTCTACACGAAGTTTCGTGATCCCGGGCAGGAACCAAAATTGCACCTCTTCGGCCAGCTGAAGCGAATCGCGAAGCAATGGCTCGACACGTGTCTGGTGTGCAAAGGCGGCACCTATCCCGCGCTGTTGATGTATCAACAGCTCGCCGACCTAGCCTGTAATCGGATCACTGCCGGCATCACGAATCGTTTCCTGGAGGAGCGCCCTATCAAGGCGATGTTAGACCCATACAATCCGAAAGGGTCGACCAACCACGTCCGGTTCAACACATCGAAGCGCGTGTGGGAAACGAGTTCCTCACGATGCCATATCAATTACGTCGCGCTCGACAGCGAGTGGGAGGCCGAGTTCTGCCGCGTGGCGGAGAACCATCCCAAGGTGCGCGCTTACGTCAAAAATCAAGGGTTGGGGCTCGAAGTTCCCTACCGCTATGGCTCCGAGACGCGCCGTTATTTTCCCGACTTCATCGTCCTGGTCGATGACGGTGCCGGTGAGGAGGATCTGCTTCACCTGATCGTGGAGATCAAGGGTTACCGGGGAGAAGACGCCAAAGAGAAGAAGTCCACGATGGACACCTACTGGATTCCCGGGGTGAACAACCTCGAAAACTTTGGCCGCTGGGCGTTCGCAGAGTTCTGCGATGTCTGGGAGATCGAGGAGAGTTTCGAAAGCAAAATCCGCGAGAATTTCGATCGAATGATCGAGAGGACATCAAGCTGCAAGAAGGAGAACGCACTGGTTCCATGAATGCCTCGGAAGTCGCCCCCGGGATTCCCGTCTTTCATCGCGCCAATCCAGGGCGCCTCGGAATTCTCACCGGAGAAATCCAGGAAACGATGTTCACGATGGCGCAGGTGGACTGGGGGCACGTGCGGGAGTTCGTGGACGTTTCCATGCTGCAGCGTCGTGATATTGCGGCACAGGCTTCCATGGAAGTGGATGTGCAACAAGGGCGTTACGGCACGGTCGATGATCTTCGGCGGCGCATGACCTTCGAGAAGCTGCGCGGAATGCTCACCGATGTTTTCTACTCGATGAAGACATCCGAGATCGAGTTCTACGCCCATCAGTTTCGACCTGTGTTGCGTTTTATCGAATCCGCGACAAATCGTCTGCTCATCGCTGATGAAGTCGGTTTGGGCAAGACGATCGAAACAGGGTTGATCTGGCAGGAATGGCAGGCTCGGGAGAGGGCCCGCAGGCTTCTCATCGTTTGTCCGCCGATGTTGAAGCAAAAGTGGATTCGCGAACTTCAAGACAGATTTCAAATCGCGGCCGAGGAGACCGATGCCAGGCATTTGCTGACATTACTCGACCGTTTTGAACGTCGCGGTCCCGGGCTGAGCTTTGCGCTCGTGACGTCCTATCATTCTTTGCGGCCTCGAGAATTGGAGCGTCGGCAGCTTCAAGATCTTCAAGACGAAGTCGATGCAGAGGTAACAGGTGAGGACAAGCGGTGGACTCCGCGCGTCCAACTTCTACATCGGATTCGGAAGCAAGGTGCGGAAGCTCGTGATACCGGAGGAGCACATTTCCTCGACCTTGTCGCTTTCGACGAAGCGCACTCGATGAGAAATACGGCTTCCGCGTCGTATATCATGGGCGAAATCCTGTCGGATGCTGCAAACGCGGCGGTGTGTCTATCGGCCACACCGATTCACAACCAGAGTCGCGACCTTTACGCGCTGCTGCGGCTTATCGACCGGAACGTTTTTCAGGACGAATTTGTCTTCGACCTTCTCAGGGACAGAAACGGTCCCGTCGTCCAACTTCAGAATGCACTGGCATCAACGACCTGGATGCCTTCCGAGATCGAGCCCCTTGTTGCGAGGTTGCCTGAACCACGCGATCGCGAGCGGATATTTACCGCTTTAGGTGAGTTCGATGGCTCACCACAAAGCCGTGTGGAGATTCGGCATCTGGTCGAGGGGATGAATCTCCTCACGCAGTTTGTGAACCGCACCCGGAAACGCGATGTCATTGAAAACCGGGTGATTCGCAAGCCCGTCACTCTCCCGGTTTCGCTCACGGATGACGAATTCAAGCTCTACAACACTGTTCTAGCGTTGGTTCGTCAGAACGTTCGCAGGAGGGGGGGAGACATCACGAGCTTTCACCTCATTCATCCCGCATTGCGGATGTCCAGCAGTCTTCCGGTGATTGCAGCTGAGGTCCGGGATGGTCGGTGGGGCGATTTGGAAGAGCTCGAAGCGATTAGTGACGGATATTTCGACCAAGGTGATGTGGATGACGGTGGAGACGAACTCCCGGTTCCGCAAGATGTGTCCGCGCTGATCGCGCATGATTTCGAGAGGGGAGACTCGAAATATCAGTCGCTGCTTTCGGCACTTCGATTGATCGATGAAAACAAGCCTTTGCGAGGAGACGACGGTGGAGAAGTTCGAGTAGAACCGAACGAGAAGATCGTTCTATTCGCTTTTTTCAAAGCAACGATCGCTTACCTGGAGCGTCGCCTGAACGCAGACGGATTCCCTGCGGTCTCAATTACAGGAGACATCAAGGATCGAGAGGAGCGGGATCGTCTGCTCAGGGACTTTGCCACGGACTCCAATCGCATCCTTCTTTGCTCGGAGATTGGAGCGGAGGGTATCGATCTCCAATTTGCGCGGGTCTTGGTGAACTACGACCTGCCATGGAACCCGATGCGCGTCGAACAGCGCATCGGGCGTATCGATCGGATCGGACAAAATGCGAAAAGTATCGTCGTGATCAATTTCCACGTGAAGGGGACGATCGATGGCAGCATTTACACAAACCTCTACGCTAAAATTGGTATCTTTGAGCGGTCAATCGGTTCATTGGAGGGCATTCTTGGTGAGGAAGTCGCAAAGCTGACGACCGAAATCTTTCGCAGCGATCTAAGTCTCGAAGATATCGCCCGCCGAGCGGAACAAACCGCAGACGCCATTTGCGAGCGTTCAAAAATCGAGGCGGAACTCGAAGAGTCAACGGGTGCGTTGGTCGCGTTTCAGGATCTCCTTTCCGAACAAATCGGCGAGAGCCAGCGGTTGGGGCGCTTCATCAAACCCGAGGAGCTTCGGATGCATGTCGAAGATTTCTTTGGTCAGCGATATACCGGTGCCGATGCCTGTGTCATCGTGGCCGACAATCCAGCGTTCGATTGTCTCGAATGCAAGTTGAGCTATCGGGCAATGTCCGATTTCGAGGCCTTTTGCCAGGTGAACGAGCTCCCCTGGCCGGACGGCTTTTCGATCACGCAACCCGTCATCCAGATCACCTTTGATCCGGCGGTTCACCAGAAGCAAAAGGCGAAGTATCGCAAGTTGGTCCTGATCAATCACCTTCATCCATTCTTTCGGTGGATCACCAAGGAGAACGAGTCGCGGAATAACGATTGGCACAAGGTTGTCGCTGTCCGTCTTCCGACAAACGAATTTCCGGCCGGACGATACCTGTTTCTCGTTCACCGCCTGTCCATGGAGGGCCTCACTCGAAAGGACGCCTTCCATTACGCAGCGCGGAATGTCGATTCAGGGGAGACCTTTGTAGGGGTGAGGGCCGAGTCGCTCATCAATCTCTCACTGGATCGTGGCGAAAGCCTTTTCCCTAGGAACACGCCTGACTATTCCGGGATCCTGCACGACCTGAAGAAGGCACTCGGTGCGGAAATCGCATCCGCTCAACGAATCTTCCGTGAAGATCAAGCGAGGAAGCACCGGATCCGCAAACAGCAGGCCTTGGCCCACTTTGATCGAAAGATCGCCTCCCAACAGAAGGCGATCGCCACTGCGCAGATGCGAGGTCAAACGCGAAGCCTCAGGGGGTTCGAACAAATGCTCATAAACCTGGAAGCCCGAAAGGCCGAGCAGCTCGCGAAGCTCGGCGATCGCGCGGCAAAAATCACGGAATCTCTATCGGAGGTTTCCTGCGGTTTGATCGAAGTCGTTCCCGCTTAGCCCAAAACCGTTCCCCCCCTATATGGCAAGATACCTCCTCGTTGCTGGCATTGATCTTGGAACCAGTTTCACCAAGGTCGTTCTTCGTGACAACAACACCCCCGGGCAGAGCGCCCTGGCGGTAACATTCTCCCATTTCTCCGATGGGCTTTTGCCAAGCATCGTTTATTCGGATGGAACCCGGCTTTTCCCTCCCGCGCCGGAAGCCGCGCAGCCGGGAATTCCTTACCTCAAGATGCTGGCCGCCCATATGTCCAACGGCAATGGCCTCCACGATGGGCATCCCCTCCGGATTCCGGAAATCATGCAGACTCTCTGTGCCGATAAGGATTCTCTGAGTGTTGTTCAAAGTCTGCTTGCCTATTACTTCGCCGTCGTCATCACCGAGGTTGAGGCTTTTGTCCGGAGTTCCACACGATGGTCGGACTTTGATTCTTCGGGCAATAGCGAGGATCATTTCGTGTATCAGCTGGCGGTTCCTACCGGCCTCCTCGGCAGTGGGGTAACCGAGAAGTTTTTCCGTGACGCACTGGTTGCCAGTTATGAGCTCCGATCCGTCGTCGCCTCGGATCCGCATCATTCGGTCGTGGTTTCCGAGTGGATTGCGCAAGTCGAGAAAGTCCTGTCGGAGGACCCGGCTACGCTGCACGAACGCCACAAGTGGCGCTGCCTCATTTATCCGGAAGTGGCTGCTGCCGTGCAGACGGTTTTCCGCTCACCCAATGCCCGGGATGGTCTTTACATTACGATGGATGTCGGCGCCGGGACGGTGGACTTGAATGCGTTTCGCCGACACACGGATGAGACCAAAACCCATCTATGCTATTATTCGGCGAGAGTGTCTCCCCTGGGTTCCCAGAACTTGGTCGACCCGCATCAGATGGTAGCGCAGCGGCGTCGTGCTTCCGAGTTGATGGAGGATCTTCGAGAGGAGCTTTGCGCGCTTTTTCGGCAGGCTTTGCGGTTCCAACCGAACCACGGGACTGCCAGGGGGCAACGCACATGGGACCGCGCAACGCTGTATCTCTTTGGCGGTGGTGCGGCGATGGATTTCTACGGGCGGGGTTTTATCGATGGAATGAGCCGTGCGGGAATTTTTGAACCCCGGTCCCTCAGTCTGCCTTCGGCCCGTGATTTAACCAAACCGGCTCAGACGGACTTTGGACGTTTTGCCGTAGCTTACGGGCTTTCGTTCTTCAAGCCGAGTCTGGATAACGTTCAGCTTCCCGGCGAGATCCTCCCATTCCGGGAGCTATGCCCACCGGACGAAAGCGAGCCGCCACGCCAATACGGGTTCAACTGGGAGGACTAAATTTCCATGCCGCCAAAAAAATCATCTGCTCCGAAATCTGTTGAAACGCTGACCCACGAGGACGCGAAGCGGAAGAATATCCCCACGGCTGAGCATCGCTCGGTGCTCGAGCGGGAGGAAAAGCTGCCGAAGACGGTGAAGTATCCGCGGAATACGGATCTCGATCCCCAGCTCGTCTGGCGTGGGAAGGATGAGCAGGACTGGAGCGATCTCGTCGTCCACGCGCCGCCGCTCTATATCCAGGAAAAGGTTCACCCCAAGGCGCTCATTGACGATCTGCTGCGGAAGTCGAAGGAGGCGCAGCACGAGGCAGGGGAACTCACGGCCGACCTTTTCGCCGACTTCAACGGCATCCCGAAGGGCGTGGACAAGACCGAGTTTTATCAGCACGACCAGAACTGGTCGAACCGCATGATCCTCGGCGATTCCCTGCAGGTGATGGCCAGTCTCGCCGAGCGCGAGGGGCTACGCGGCAAGGTGCAGTGCATCTATTTCGACCCGCCCTACGGCATCAAGTTCAACAGCAACTTCCAGTGGTCCACCACCAGCCGCGACGTCAAGGACGGCAAGCCCGACCACATCACCCGCGAGCCCGAGCAGGTGAAAGCCTTCCGCGACACGTGGCGTGATGGGATTCATAGTTACCTTACCTATCTGCGTGACCGGCTTACGGTGGCGCGCGATCTCCTCACAAAGTCAGGCTCCATCTTCGTGCAGATCGGTGATGAGAATGTCCACCGCGTCCGGGCGGTGATGGATGAAGTGTTCGGTGAAGACAATTGCGTTGCCTCAATACATTTCCAAACGACGACCGGGCAGGCAGCCGACATCCTCCCTCGCTCAGGAGATTATGTTTTGTGGTATGCCAAGTAAAGAGAAACGCTGAAATTTCGGCCATTGTATCGTGAAAAGGATTTGGCTGAACTCGCCAGCTACTCGAGTGCGATGTCACCATGGGATGGCGCAACACGTAGGCTTACACCGGAGGAAAAAATCGGTGCTATTCCAGTAAAAAATGGCTGGAAGGTCTATTCGGCCCAAAACCTCCGATCGCAAGACTCTGGTGCAGAGGAGAATCGTAAGTTCTCATTTCGGGGCCAGGAATTCGACTGTGGACCGAGTCACCATTGGAAAACCAATCCTGTTCCCGGAATCCGTCGCCTAGCTAACTGCGGTCGAATTCAGATAAATGGCAATACTCCGAACTACATTCGGTTTGTGGACGATTATCCGGTAACTGAGTTTACTAACAAGTGGGATGATACTGCTATCGCTGGATTTAGCGGGGATAAGAAGCGGTATGTTGTTGAAACGCCCACCAAGGTGATACAGCGCTGCCTTTTACTTTCCACCGATCCCGGCGATCTCGTGCTCGACCCCACCTGCGGTTCCGGCACGACCGCCACCGTCGCCGAGCAATGGGGCCGCCGCTGGATCACGATTGACACCTCGCGCGTGGCGCTTGCGCTGGCCCGTGCCCGTATCATGGGTGCTCGTTATCCCTATTACCTGCTGGCCGATTCCCGCGAGGGCCAGCTTAAGGAAGCCGAAGTCACCCGCACCGCGCCGAGCAGCCAGCCCGTCCATGGCAATATCCGCCACGGATTCATCTATGAGCGCGTGCCACACATCACCCTCAAGTCGATCGCCAACAACGTCGAGATCGATGTGATCTGGGAGAAGTTCGAAAACGATCTCGCGCCCTTACGCCAGCGATTGACCGGGAAATTGCCTGCCGGCTGGCTGGAAACCTATCGCAAAAAGCAACGTTACACCGCGCCGGTGCCGGAAGAGATTCAGGAATGGGAGGTGCCGCGCGAGTTGCCCGCCGATTGGCCGAGGGAAGCGCAGCCGTTGCTGGAAGAATTCTGGAAGCTGCGGATTGCCCGGCAGAAGGAAATCGATGCCTCGATCGCGGCGAAGGCGGAGTTTGAATACCTCTACGACAAGCCCTACGAGGACAAAAAGAAGGTCCGCGTGGCGGGTCCGTTCACCGTGGAAAGCCTCAGCCCGCACCGGGTGCTGGGTGTGGATGAGAACGACGAGTTGATCGACCCGCTCAAGGTCGCCGAGGACGCCGGAGCCTACGGGCAGAGCTTCGAGCAGATCATCCTGGAAAACCTCAAGGCCGCCGGCGTGCAGCAGGCGCACAAGGAGGACCGCATCACCTTTACGGCCCTGACGGGCTGGCCCGGCAACTACATCTGCGCGGAAGGCCGGTATCTGGAAGGCGACGTGGAGAGGCGGGCCGGCATCTTCATTGGCCCCGAATTTGGGACCGTTTCCCGTCCCGACCTCGTCGAGGCGGCGCGGGAGGCGGGCGACGCGGGGTTCGATGTCGTCATTGCCTGCGCCTTCAATTACGAGGCCCACGCGAGCGAGCTGCAGAAGCTGGGCCGCATTCCGATCCTCAAGGCGCGGATGAACGCCGACCTCCACATGGCCGCCGACCTCAAGACGACCTCGAAAGGGAATCTGTTCGTGATCTTCGGCGAGCCCGACATCGACATCCTGCCGGCGCCGGAAGGGCGGCTGCAGGTCAAGGTGAATGGCGTTGATGTGTTCGATCCCACGAGTGGAGAGGTGCGCAGCGACAGTGCGGATGGCATTGCCTGCTGGTTCGTCGATACGGACTACAACGGCGAGAGCTTCTTTGTCCGCCACGCCTACTTCCTTGGCCAGAACGACCCCTACAAGGCGCTCAAGACCACGCTCAAGGCCGAGATCCACGAAGAAGCCTGGGCCTCCCTCCACAGCGACACCAGCCGACCCTTCGACAAACCCAAGTCCGGCCGCATCGCCGTCAAAGTGATCAACCACCTCGGGGACGAGGTGATGAAGGTGTTCCGGGTGGAGTAGAGGAAGATGGCTGCGCCAAAATACCAATCCCTCACGATCCGGGGGGGCGATTCACAAACTGAACCGCACGTTCTTTTTGCCGGCCCTTCAGCGGGAGTTTGTTTGGACCGAGCATCAGATTACGAGGCTCTTCGACTCGGTGATGCGCGGATACCCCATCAGCTCATTGCTGTTTTGGCAGCCACGAGGAGCAGCGGCTACGAAATGGGCGTCCTATAAATTTCTGGAGGAGGCACGGCACGAGGGAACTCATAACGATCTTGCCAATCTAGCCGGCACGAGCAACGTCGTGTTCGTGCTCGATGGGCAGCAGCGGCTGACAGCGCTCAATATCGGGCTGCGCGGCATTTATGTCTCCAGGGACAGGGGGAGGTGGCGAAGCAACCCAAATGCGTGGAAGCAAGAAGCTGTATCTCTGCGTGTTTGATGCGTTTGTGGCGGCCCGGGAGAAACTGATATGGGCTCGGCTCCGGGAAGTATTGGCGCTATAGCGAATGTGGCGATTGTTGCGTTTATAGCGAATATCGCTTGATAGTTGGTTGGTTTCTGGGAACGGTAGAAGCATGCTCACCACGCGCACGAACCGCCTCGATCCATCTCTGATTCCGGAAGATCAGCTTGCTGAAGTGCTGAAGCTCATTACGCGTCGCGGGCATGTGGCATTGGTCGATGAGCATGGGAATCGCGCGCTGATTCCTGAAGCATTGTTTGCACATTTTGCGCGGATCGTGCGGCTGATGGCGGAGAAGAAGGCCATCGTCATGGTTCCCGAAGACGAGGCGTTCACGACCCAGGCTGCGGCGAACTACCTGGGAGTCTCCAGGCAGCATCTCGTCAATCTTCTGGAGAAGGGGGAGATTGCCTACCACAAGGTCGGCACGCATCGACGGGTTACCTTCAAGGACCTTCTTGCTTACGAAAAGAAGAGGGATCAGGTCCGGAGGGAAGCGATGGATCGGTTGACGGATCAGGTGATCGACGCTGGGCTTTATTTCCCGGACCGATCCGAAGGTGAATGAGGGCGGACTTCAAAGTCGTCCTCGACGCTTGCGTGCTCGCCAACTACGGCGTGGCGAATCTCCTGTTGCTGCTCGCGGAGCGTCCGCGACTTTATCTGCCGATCTGGAGTGAACAAATTCTGGAAGAAACCCGCAGGACGCAGGTTTCCAAGCTGGGGTGGCCGGATGAGCTCGTCGATAGTTTCCACCTCGAATTGCGGAGCGCATTTCCCGAGGCGCTTGTCGAGGGATTCGAACACATCATCGGACACTGCGGAACCCACCAGAATGATGCACACGTCCTGGCCTGTGCCATTCACAGCAAGGCGGAGTTGATTCTGACGTTCAACCTCCGCCATTTCCCGGCCGCGGCCCTCGAGACGTGGAAAATCTCGGTAAAGCATCCGCAGGATTATCTGCTGACCTTGTTTCAATTGGAGCCGCTGCAGGTGATGCAACACCTCGGCGCCATTGCGGAGAAAAGGAAGTGTTCGCTGGAAGACCATCTTATCGATTTAGGAAAATTCCTTCCGGCGTTCTCCGCCCGGCTTCTCGAAGAACTCGACTCCTAAATTCCCCTCATGAACTTCCTGATCGCGGATAGCTTTACGGACAGTCTGGCACGGCTCACCGGTGATGAGCAAAGGGCCGTGAAAACCACGGCATTTGATCTTCAGATGAATCTCGCGAATCCCGGGATGAGCTTTCACAGGATCGACCGGGCGAAGGATAAGAACTTCTGGTCCGTTCGCGTGAATCAGGACATCCGGATCATTGTCCACAAGACTGCCGGAAGCTTGATGCTCTGCTACGTCGATCACCACGACGATGCCTATGCATGGGCGGAGCGTCGTCGTCTGGAAACCCATCCGAAGACCGGCGCGGCGCAGCTGGTCGAGATTCGCGAGACGGTTCGGGAAGTTGTCGTGCCGGTTTATTCCCCGGCGGTGGCGCAGGAGAAGCCGGGCCCCCAACTGCTGTTTGAAGGAATCTCCGAAGAGGAGTTGCTCGGATATGGGGTGCCGCAGGAATGGATTCCCGACGTTCGGTCCGCCACGGAGGACACTTATCTGACGATCGCGGAACATCTTCCTGCGGAAGCCGCGGAAGCCTTGTTGGAGATTGCCACGGGAGGAAAACCGCAGTTGACGGAGCACGGCCCGGTTTCGGATCCGTTCGAGCATCCGGACGCAAAACGGCGATTCCGTGTCCTCGCGAATGTCGAGGAACTCGAGCAGGCACTCGAATTCCCTTGGGAGAAGTGGACGATCTTCCTTCATCCCTCGCAGCGAGAGTGGGTGGAGCGCAGTTATTCCGGGCCGGCACGCGTATCCGGCACGGCGGGCACTGGAAAGACGATCGTCGCGTTGCATCGAGCTGCCTATCTCGCCCGGACAAACCCTGACAGCCGGGTCCTCCTCACCACGTTCTCCGACGCGCTTGCCAACGCGCTTCGAACAAAGCTGAACCGTCTGCTCAGGAGCCAGCCCCAACTGGCCGAGCAGATCGAGGTTCACTCCCTGTCGACTCTGGGAACCCGTTTGCACCGAGCCCAGATCGGGCCGGTTGCCACGGCGGACGGCAGCTTGATTCTCGAGCTTCTTCGGGCCGCGGCGGATGCCACGGAAACTCCCCATCGCTATTCGCTGCATTTTCTCGCAAGCGAGTGGGATCAGATTGTGGACGCGTGGCAGCTCCAGACATGGGAGGAGTATCGGGATGTCCCCCGGCTGGGGCGGAAGACGCGACTTCCGGAGCGTCAGCGTGAGGTGCTGTGGGGAATCTTCTCGCGCGTGCGATCGGAGCTCGTTGCCCGGCGGGTGAAAACGGAAGCCGCAATCTTCACCGATCTCGCAAAGACGGTGGAAGAATCCAAACGACCGCCCTTTGACTTTGCGGTTGTCGACGAGGCGCAGGATCTCGGGGTGCCCCACTTGCGTTTCTTCGCGGCGCTGGGAGCAGAGAGACCGGATGCCTTGTTCTTTGCGGGGGATTTGGGGCAGCGGATTTTTCAGCAGGCGTTTTCCTGGAAGTCGCTCGGGGTGGATATCCGCGGACGTTCCCGCAACCTGCGAGTGAACTACCGGACATCGCACCAGATTCGCATTCAAGCAGACAGGTTGCTCGGGCCGGAGGTCGCCGATGTCGATGGGAATACCGAGTCCCGCAGCGACACGATCTCCGTATTCAACGGGCCGATTCCGGAGATACGCACTTTTCCCGATCACCCGGGAGAAATCGAGTTCGTCGCCACCTGGATCCGCAAGCTCAGGGATAAAGGCGTCTCTCCGGAGGAGTTCGGAATTTTCGTGCGATCGGAAAATGAACTGGGGCGGGCGCGGGAGGCTGTGGAGAAGAGCGGCGTCCCGTTCAAGATCCTGGAGGAGCGTGCGCTAAATGCCGGTGCGGCGGCTTCCGTCTCGACCATGCACCTCGCAAAAGGGCTCGAGGTTCGAGCGGTCGCGGTCATGGGGTGCGACGACGAAGTTCTCCCGTGGCAGGAGCGGATCGAGGCAGTCAGCGACGAATCTGATCTCAATGAGGTTTACGTCACGGAGAGGCATCTGCTGTATGTCGCCTGCACCCGCGCCCGCGATCATCTCCTGGTCACAGCCGTGGAGCCGGCCTCGGAGTTCCTCGATGACATGTGCAGCGAGGGATTGAAATGACGACGAAGGCGCTGAACGTCGACTGATCGGCTGTTGGAAAGCATCCTACTTCCCGCGGCGTTTTCGATCTTCGTCAGCGACTGCGTCAGAAAGCGGTTCGTCGATGGTCGCCTGTTCAAGCGGAGAGGCGCATCCGAGTGACATGGATCGATAGGCAGCCATCTTCTTCGCGAGTGCGGCAGTGCTCGCGCGGAGCCCCACGCCGTCCGCCGCGAAGGTCGAGGCATTCTTCCGATCGATATGAAGGTTTGCGGCGGTGGCAATCGCATCCTGATTGGCCCCCAAAAAGAGGAAGTTCCATTTGTAAACATCGGTTTGATGACGGATGCGATCACTGACGTCGTGCCATGTGAACTGCCGGGAGGAGTTCTCTTCTCCGTCTGTGAGAATTGCAACGATCACCGTGGCGGGGCGGTCCGATTCCGGCAGTGCTGCAAGCCGTGCCCCGAGGTCATCGATGGTGCGGCCGATGGCATCGAGCAGCGCCGTGCAACCACGTGGAACGTAGGTGGTCATATCGAGAGGCAACACCTCCTCGACCGGGACGCTACTTGCCGGAACCACATACTCGTGATCAAAGAACCAGGGTGATTCGCGCCTTGCCTTTCGCCTGCTGTTGCTCGGCCAGGAAGCTATTGAAGCCCGTTACGGCTTGTTCAGCGAGTGGCTGCATGGAGCCCGATCGGTCGAGGATGAAGGCGATTTCCGTAAGCGATGTGTTCATGTCGCAAATGGTGATCCATGCTGTGAGACATCCGTTGTCCCTGCTTGCAATCGTCGGATTGTCTTGATAGGCGGCTAAGAATATGCGACGTCCCCCCGGCAAACGGAGCACTCTGTCCACGCGGCCGCCGCTCGACAGGATGCAGCAAATTTTTAACGAGATTCGTTCCGGCTCTTATCCCAATCGGGAGCAGCTCGCGACGGCCATCGAGGTCACGACCAAGACGATCCAGCGGGATATCGATTTCATGCGGGACCGGTTGAATCTTCCCATCGCCTACAACCCGGAGCGACGTGGATACGAGTTCACCGAATCGGTTGCTTCGTTTCCCATGCTGGAACTGACGGAGTCGGAGATTGTTTCGGTATTCATCGCACAGAAGGCGTTGGCGGCGCAACGCGGCACGCCGTTTGAAGAGCCTCTGCGCAGCGCGTATGCGAAGCTGGTAAGTAGCTTGAACGGTCGGATCAGCGTCCAGTGGTCCGATTTGGGCAATGGAGTCTCGTTCCGGACCTACCAGGCGAGCACCGGGGAGCTTTCGGTTTTCGAAGCCATTGGAACGGCGGTGCGCAATTCGAAGCTGGTGTCTTTCGAATACAAGAAACTCGGCGCCTCCCGGTTCGTGCGCCGCACGGTGGAGCCCTACCACCTCGCCTGTGTGCAAGGGCAGTGGTATTGCATCGCCCGCGACCGCGACAAAGACGGATGGCGAAACTTTGCGTTGTGTCGGATGAAGAGTGCCGTCGTATCCGACGTGGAGTTTACTCGAGATCGGAGTTTCTCCATCGACCAGTATCTGAGTGGAAGCATGGGGATCTTTGTGGGCAGGGATACGCACCATGTGCGTCTGCGATTCACGAAATGGGGCGCGCAGTTCATCCGCGAACGAACGTGGCACCCTGCTCAAAAGCTCCAGGAGCTGTCTGATGGAGGAGTGGAGTTTTCGGTAAAGCTTTCCTCGCTCGAGGAGATCATTCCATGGATACTGAGCTGGGGGGAGCATGTGCGCGTGCTTGGGCCAACCGCGCTCCGAGGGCGGATTGCCAAGACGGTGAGGGCGATGGGTGCGAATCTGGGAATCCTATGACACCGGGAACGACCGCTAGGACCTCACTGGGACAGGCTTTGTCTCTCCCGGTTCACCAGCATCTCTGCATGTCTTCAGATCTTCAATCCATGCGATGATGCGGGCGGATCCGAGGTAATGGCGTATGCTTGGGGCGCTTGATGAGAATGGAATCGGCCGGCGCGAACCGATGCTTGAGCGGATAAGATCGAATCGCCTGCGGTATCTCCACGACTACCCGTTCAACCAACGCTCGATCGCATCGCCGATGCACCGGGCAGCCTCACGCATCCGATCGTAGTCGAGCTTTTCCGGAGTATCGCTGGGGAGGTGGTAGTGCGCGTTTCGAAAGAGTGCGGTGTCGGTGATCATGATCGCGGGAAAACCGCATTCCCAAAAACTCAGGTGGTCCGAGAGTTCCATTTCAGGAAGTTCCAGGGCGATGGCCGGGACGCACCCGTCAAAGCGTTCCGCGAATCGACGAGCCCACGGCATGGATGGTCCATTGCCGACGACCGCGAGGAAATTGCCGACAGTCGGATCGAAACTTGCCGGAAGGTTCAATCGAGACACATCGACCGGTAGGGACTGTGTCCCAGGTTCATCGAAGAAAACGCCGAGGCTCTCGAGACAGATCATCGCGGAGATCGCTTCCTTCCGGGCTGCACAATCGTGCGCGAAAACCCGGCTTCCCATCGTCGACGTCAGGAAGTGCGGAGGTTCCTCATTGGTGAAGGCGACAAAGCGCAGGCGAGCGAGGCCTTTGTGATTTGAAAACCTTCGGGCGAGCGCCAACATCACCGCGACCGCCGAGGCATTGTCGTCCGCACCGGGAGTTCCAGGCGCGGAGTCGTAATGCGCTCCGAGGAGTAGATGCGGAGCGTCGGGATCGAACCCCTTGGTTGTGGCGTCCAGGTTCCGGCACGGGACTCCCGCAGCATGGAAAGTCTGCTCCCGCACAGAAAGTCCCAGGGCCGTGAACTCTGCCCGGATGTAATCGGCCGCTGCTTGCAGCGCAAGCGGCGTGAGAGTGTTCCGCTCGCCGAGGTTCGTGAGTTCACGGACGTGGCGTTCGAGTTCGCGTGTGGGATCCATGGTGTGGAATATGCACGCGTAAGGAGACAACCATAGTCCCCGATTCCGCGCTACAGACTCCGCCGGCACCGAGACGCGCCTGCATTGGGCGGAACGCACCGAGGAATTCGAGATCATCCGAATCGCCGGCGAGTTGATTTCGAAGCTGACCCGGGATTCTCAATACGGGTTCCCGTTGAAAAGGTGGAGAAGTTGCTTAATCGGCGCGAGTTTGACCTGGCTACCGATTTGGGATCGATTGCGATTCCGCGGCAGGATCGAGGGCTCGGATCTCCCGACGTTCCATTTCGCTCCTGGGTAGAAGGTCGGGCAGTGGCCGGACTCATGAAGTTTTCGTTTGCGAGATTTCGAAAGCATGCGAGTGTGGCGACGTTCTGGGGGGAACAGTGGGTCGTCGTGGCACTCGTCGCGGCGACCCACATTTTTTTTCGAAACCCACCTCGGAAGAGGTGTCCCTATACGAAGATCGGGGCGATCGATTACGGCGGCGTTAAACTGCGCCGGCGATTTTGGGACATGACCAATCCCTCAAAACACTCCGAAGGATCGACTGCGCGTGCAATCGAGGAACAGACGGCAAAGCTCCCATCAGACACCTTTCTTTGGCTGGCGATCGGATCGATTGCCGCGTCCCTCACGTTGAAGTGCGTCGGAAAGGATCATGGAGCCCTCTTTGTCGGCCAGTGGGCGCCGACGTTTCTCATCCTGGGCCTCTACAACAAGACCGTGAAGCAGCTTGGTTCGGATCGCACCGACACGTGAGCGCCCGCGTGCGGTGAGGTAGAGTAAATCCGCATCCCGTCCCGTATTCCGGCGGCGGTCTTGAACATCAGAATGGCCCCTCTTGTCCGCGCGGGCACCGTCTTGGGAATTGGCTTGGGAGGATTTCTCGACGGGATCGTGCTGCATCAGATTCTCGGGTGGCACCACGTAGTCTGCCTCACGGATACGTGTCAGCCGCGCTCAGTCAGCGAGCTGCAATGGCAAACGGTTCAGGACGGCTGGTTCCATCTCGCAATGCTGGTGATCACGACCTCTGGAATCCTGATGCTGTTTGGTGCTGCACGTCGCCAACCCGTGAACTGGCATTGGGACGCCCTAATCGGGGCGATGGTCATGGGCTGGGGGATTTTCAATCTGGTCGAAGGCCTCATCAATCACCAGCTCCTGGGCATTCATCATGTGTTGCCTGGCCATCCGCACGAGTTCCTGTTCGACATGCTCTTCTTGGTCTCGGGCATTGCGTTGGTTGTGGGTGGTCACCTCCTCATTCAAGGGATTCGATCACGCGACGGGCCGCGTTGAGTCCAGTCGACGTCATGCCCTTGCCTCTTTGTCTCCCCGCTCCCGGGTTTGTTTTTCCGGAGGCGCGTCGGAGGTGAGCACTTCATTGAGTTTCGCCTGGAGAGACTCCGGGATCAGGCGCCGCATAAACACCATCGCCTTGTTCGCAGCTCCGGGGACAATGACGCGGTCCCCCCGCATCGCCGCAGCATAGCCGGCCTTCGCCACGTCTTGTGGAGCCATGAGATTTGCCTGCTGAAAGGAGCGAGTTTCGAGCATGTCCGCTTTCAGGAAGAAGTCGGTATCCGTCGGTCCCGGGCAAAGGGCAGTCACCGTGACGCCCGTGTCCTTGAGCTCGGTGGCGAGGGATTCGCTGTAGTGCAGGACGAACGCCTTTGTGGCGCTGTAGACGGCGTAACCGGGTCCCGGCTCGAAGCCGGCGACGGAGGCGGTGTTCAAGATGCGACCGGCGCCACGGGCGACCATGGTGGGGAGGAAAAGGTTGGTGAGTCGGAGCACCGCGACGATGTTCAGCTTCACCATCGAGATGTCGTCCTCGAGGGAAATCTCCCATGCGTTTCCTCTTTTGCCGTGTCCGGCATTGTTGACGAGTATTTCGATTGATTGATCAGCCGTCTCCTCGATTCGCTCGATGCTGCCGGGATCTCGAAGGTCGACGGCGATCACATCAATGGGCACGCCGTGCTCATTGCTGATCTCGTCAGCGATGGACTGCAGCTCTTCCTCATCAGGCGCCACGAGAACCAGTGAGTGTCCATGTGCGGCGAATTCCTGAGCCAAGTGGTAACCGATGCCGCTGGAAGCGCCCGTGATGAGGGTTTTTGGAAAGGGGGATTTCATGAAAGGAAATCGGTCAGCGGAACTCCTCAAGCCGCCGGGGATTTGTCTGGGCGTTCCGTAGGGGCGCCGCTGGCCGGGGAGTCATTCGAGCCGCAGCCGAGGCCCGGAAAGCGGAGTCAATGTGACAGGTCCGTCCCAATCCGCTGGGGATCGGACTCGTGAACGCCGGCGTGGAGCCGGAAGACAAGCTCGCCGCCGAGCCAACCTCCAACGAAACCGAGTAACAGTCCCACGAGCGAAAGAACCACCGCAACGGCCGATGGATCTCCAGGATCTCCGAGACGTAATCCAGCGCTCACCGCGAAGAGAATGAGCATGCAGAGGTTCGCCAGTGCATGTGCGGCGCCCACGCGCCGAGCCTTCGTGCCTTCGGGCAGATGGATCCAGTCGACGAAGCCGACCGTGCCAGCCACGAGGCCGGAAGCAATCCCGGCGACAATGAGCCAGAAGGCGAAGATTCCCCAGATGTCTCCGCCGGTCAGAATTCGAGCGAGATCCGCAGCGATCGAGGCAGGTAAAAGACCGAGAGGGAATGCGATGAGCATCGGATGCACTGGATGCCCGCAGATATGAACGTGCGCTTGCATAAGCTAGCCGCTGGCCTGCGGTCCTCGCGCCAGGCACCGGGTCACAGACGCCGAAAATTCGGGACGATGGCGTGACTCAACGACGCACTCCACCCGACGCATCCAGAGTTCCTGGAACCGTTCTCGATCCGCTTCGAGTTCGGCGGCGAGTTTCTCCACATCATAGCTTTCCTGGTAGACGGTGAGTCCCTCGACCTCGATGGAATACTTGATGACGAGTCTCGCGTCGGGAGGCAGTGGCGCGGTGGCCGAAGTAAGACCAACATCAGGCATGGCGAACTTCGTGACGGTGCCCGACGAACGCTGGAGTATTCCGGGTCATCAAGCCGGCCCCGATCTCAAACAATCCAACGATCAGATGCGGCAGATAGACTCGGTCGGCGAATCCGAACAGCCACGGCGAGGCCGCCAGGAACGCACCGGATAGCACATCCAATGTCAGGTGAACCTTGAATGGGATCACGCGAAGGACGCCCCATTCATAGGTCGTAAGAAGACTGTAAAAGAGAGCGCTTGCTCCGAGGACCACTGGAACGAGTGTTGCAGGGCCATCGTCGGCAAAGCCGAACATCCAGGGGGCGGCAATGAGAAGAGCGCCCACGATATAGTCGAGGAGGCCGTGAACGCTGCGAGGGATCATTTTCATGCCACGAGATCGCCGGTCACCGCCTCAGCGTCGGTGCGTGTTTCCCACGAGAAACGCATCGGGGAAACCGCCGTCAGCTCGGCAATCTGGAGAAGGTCCGCAAGCCCTAGGGACGAGCCGTGGAAGAGCCCGACCCGAAGCTTCCATCGCAAAAGCGAAACGGAGCATGATGATCGAACCATACAAATTGGCGCGCGGGCTTGGCTGGTTCAGCCTCGCGCTTGGTGCGGCGGAGCTTTTCGCGGCGAGCCCTATTGGAAGAATGCTTGGAACGCGGCGCACCGGCTGGATCTGCGCGTTTGGATCGCGGGAGGTAGCGGCCGGTCTCGTCATCCTTGCGCGAAGTCGTCCGGGAGCTGGACCGATCTGGTTCCGCGTGGGCGGAGATGTGTTGGACCTGGCATGCCTGGGAGTATTGATGGCCTCAGGAGGTCGGCAAACGGGAACCGTAGCGGCAACGGCTGCCGTCGCCGGAGCCACTGCCGCGGACCTCTATTGCGCTTTAACGCTCGGGAAAGGCGCCTGCGATCCGCTGGCCATGCGGAGCAGCATCACCGTTGGAGGCAGTCCTGAAGAACTCTATGCGCAGTGGCGAGATTCGGCGGATACGCCGGATCGCATGCGCAATACATCCGGGTGCCCCATGCGGACGTGGGATGCTTTCACGTGCCCGAGGGACTGAAAGACGATCAGGTGCTGTTTCTCTCCGATGCGGGCCCGACCGGGTTCATGGGCGCTGACTTTTGCAACATTCATCCCGGAGACACCGTCGCCGTTTGGGGAGCGGGTGGGGTCGGACTGATGGCGATGCACAGCGCCCGTCTTCTCGGCGCCGAGCAGATCATCGCAATCGACCGTCTGCCGGAGCGTCTCGCTCTCGCGCGTGATAAAGCCGGAGCGATTCCAATCGATTACACGAGGGATGGCGTGCTCGACATCCTTCGCGACCTCACGGGGGCCGCGGTCCGGATGCCTGCATCGATGCCGTAGGCATGGAGGCACACGGACGCGGACTCGACTACGCCCTCGACCGAACGAAGCAACTGCTACGCATCGCGACGGATCGCGGGCAGGCTTTGCGCCAAGCGGCTGTAGCTTGCCGAAAGGGCGGCACTCTCTCGGTTCTGGGCGTCTATGGGGTGATCTCCGAGTTTCCCCTCGGTGTCCTCATGAACAAGGGGGTGACCATCCGCACCGCTCAGCAACACGGACAAAAATACCTTCCTCGTTTGCTGGAATATGCGGCCAGCGGCGAACTCGACCCCTCGTATCTCGCGACTCATCACTTCCCGCTCGAGGAGGCCGTTCGCGGTTACGAAATGTTCAAACACAAGGAAGATGGCTGCGTCCGCGCGGTCTTCATTCCTTGATCCCAGCCATGAAGCTCAACGCCAATATTCTCGCAATTTGTATTACGGCGATCCTTTGCTCAGCAGCCTTTTACCTCTCGATCGCTTCTCTAAACGGCGCGATCATCCAAGCGGCAACCATCGCCGGAGATAAGATGTCTCCGGCTCTTCAGCCCACAGAGCATACCGTCTCGATGGACGGCAGCATGTCCGTCGGCAATCGGAAAAACTCCAGCCTCACGCTCGGAATCACCATGGGCAAGGGGGACTAACCGCAACCGATCGCACATGAGTATTCGACTTTCGGCAGATGAGGACGCCGTCAGCGAAGCCATTCGTTCCGCGTATGGATGCCGCGGCGGTTGCTCGGCTGCCTGAAGGCGATGACTGGATTTACGAGATCAAGTTCGACGGATATCGCATCCAAGCCCACAAACACTGCGCCGAGGAAAGGGTTTCACCGAGCGCTATCCGGATCTCGTTGCAAATATGGGATCTTCGGGCGCGGACAATGCTGGCACTGTTCACTGCCGGTTGGTCATCAGGAGACAACGGCCTTTCTCTGCAGTTGACGATGGAGCCAGCCAGACGAAAGCGGCGCGCATCGCGACGATGCCGACGAAGATTCCGATCAGCCGGTCCCGGATCGGGTCGAGCTCGGTGCTTAGATGATGGTCCGCCAGCAAGACATAATAGACCGCGAGGGCCATTTGATATCCTGCGTAGTAGATCCGCAGGGGCCCGACGGCGACCCACGCTGCCGCGAAACTGGTGATGGTGAGAACGGTGACCAGTCCCAGCAGGGAGTCATACCGGGGCAGAACAAACAACAAGGCGCCGACTCCGATGATCGCGCCGATCACCGCCCCGCCCATGCGCAGGTTCTGTTTGCGGATTTGGCCGTCCAAAGAAGTGAGGGCGGTGACCACGCAGGTGATCATGCAGGTGTGAATGCCGTTCCAATGGGTGAGCGACATGAAGAGGTATGTTCCCATCGTGGCGGCGGTGGCCCGGAAGGCGAAGGACAGGTAGGCGGGGTTGGTCGTCCAGTCAGGGAGAAGAAGCGGCATCGGATCCAGTTCGCCATCCGGTCCGGGGGCACTTCCGCTTAACATGCGGTCCATTGCCTCGCGGAGATTTTTCAGGATCGCGCCCAGTTCGGGATCCCCGGATGCCTGCGGCCAGGGGATGGCCTGTCCAGCCGATGGGCCTCTTTGCAAAAAGGCGCAAAGAGCACTCAGGGTGTCAGCTATGGCGTCCCATTGAGCGGGAGGGCAGCCAGTGGGGCCGAGTTGTTCGGCACGGGTTTCCAGGTGCTGCAATCCCCTCAGGATTTCCACGCATCGGCCGGCCTGGTTTTTGGAAAGCATGCCCGCTTTTCCGAGCAGTGAGGCGCGTTCGATGGCGTCATGAATTTCTTCGGAATCGAGCGGCACCGGCGTGCGTCCGGCGGCCCGCTCGCGCATGGCTTTTTCCACCCGGCCAAGCAGACCCCAAACCTGCTTTTGGAGGGTGCGCTGCGGAGGGGAACGCCCGAACAGCCAGTCGGTGAGCAGGACGGTGCCGGCCACCACCGGCAGGAGTGCCCACAGCCAGCCGACCTGGTCGAGGAGGAGATTGGGCAGGGGAACCTGGTCGGCGATGAAGGTGCAGAGCGCGACAATCACGAGAGCGCCGAGGAAAAGGTCGGGTTCGATGACCACCCGCATGAAGAAAAATCCGCCGAAGAACACCAGCGTCCAAAGAAGCAACCGCAGCCAGGCGATGTCCCAGGCCACCTTCATGACCCCCACCACCAAAATCGTGGCGAGGCCGGCGACGGCGATGCTGCCCCAGAGCATCATGCGGACGCGGAGCGAGTCTCGCTGGGCGAGGAGGAATACGAGATACGTGCCGAGGTCGACGAACGGCATGGAAGTCGAGAGCATGAAAAGGCAGACGCAGAGCGCCGCCGTGGTCACCTTCCACGCATCTCGGGCGCGTCCGGGAGTGGGCTGCAGATCCTGCCAGATCTGCCGGCACAACATGGGCAGGTTCACTCGTCTTTTGCAGTGTGAATAATCACCGTGGCGGTGGTGCCAACCCGCAGAGCATCAGGAGATACGCCGTCGGTCTTCAGTCGAACTCGAACGGGAAATCGTTGGGTCAGGCGAACCCAGTCGAGTTCCCGACGGATGAAGGGAATCTGGGCAATGGGCAGTTCCGGAAGATCAGTCACCGCGTAACCGATGCTTTCGACCACGCCGGACAGCTGGCGACCTGGGACGGTCATCAATTCGACCGAAGCGGGCTGCCCGGGCTTGATGGTTCGCAGGACCCCCTCCGGAAAATCCGCGTTCACATGCCATTGTGAGGTGTCGACCATCATGAGGACTTTGACACCGGGGTTGACGAAATATCCGCGGGCCAGGTTCATTCCCACCACGATGCCGTCGAAAGGCGCGCGGACGGTGCAATCGCGGAGGGCAAGTTCGGCTTCCGCCAGCAGAGCGCGCGCCTCGGTGAGGCGGGCTTCCAGCGGTGCGATCTCGATGACTGCCGAGCGGGCTGCCGCGACTTCGGCCTCGGCGGCGATAACGCCCGACGCAGCGCTCTCCATCGCCCGACGGGCGGTGTCGACCTGTTCCGGGGTTGCATACCGTTTCTCCAGCAGCGGGGCCAAACGTTCATACGTCTCGGTGGCCTCGGCCAGTCGCGTCCGGGCCTGCTGCAGGGTCGCTTCGCTGGCGGTCACCTGGCTTTTTTGGGCCTCGATTTGATGCCGTGCATTCGCGATGTCCCCCTCCAGCGCCTGAACATTTGCACGGGCCGCTTCCACCGCCAGCTCGTAGGGTTCGGGGTCGATCAGGAAGAGTTCCTGACCGGCGGACACCGTCGCATTGTCAGTCACTTTCAATTCCTTGATCGGACCGCCGACCCGTGAAGCGATGCCCACCAGCGGGGCCTGCAGAGTGGCCACATTGGAAATCGGATCGCGCCGGGATTTCGTAGTGACCAAAACAAGCATGACAATGGCCAGTGCGATTCCACCCCAGCCAATCACGCGCCCGAGAAGGCGCTTGCGCGGCGAGGGCCGGTCGAGGTCCATGGCGGATTCCAGGCCAGTCGGAGCGTATTGTTCTTTCGTCTTGGGGGCCGGTTTCATTGGGATCAGGAAAACAGCAGGAGGTAAATCAACAGGGTCAGGGAAACGGCCCAGGCGGGGTAGGCGAAAACCCGCGGTTCCAGTGCCTCATCCAGCCCCAGCCACAGGAGCGCGGCGCGAAGCCCGGCGACCGCAAAGAGCCCGGCGATGGCGCTTACCAACCAGTCGGGAAAATACGCTCCTCCAATTTCCAGAGTGGGCGAGCATCCGCTGAGCAGGCAGAATACAAGGCTGAGGCGCGCACGCATGTTACAGGAGGTAATCCCGGCCCTGTCGCTCTTCACGCTTTTTTCTGGCAACGCGCGACGGGAGTTTCCTTGAGTATCCCGGATGCTTCATCGCCCCGCGCTGTTATTCGTCGTAGTGGTTCTTGCCGGTTGCAGTGCGGCAGCTCCCTACCGGCAGAGTCCTCCCTCCGCGGCACGACCCTATGACGATCCCCGTGCCCGGCCGCTGGCGGAAATGGGAAACAAACTGGGTGCCGATGCTGTCACGGAGCTCCCGCAGGCCGGAGAGGTCCTGACACTTCCCCGTCTGATCGCCCTGGCGCAGAGCAATAATCTCACGACTCGAATTGCCTGGCAGCAGGCCCGTGCGGCTGCGGCGGCTGCGGGGATCGCCGCAGCCGACTACTATCCCATGCTGGTGGTGCTGGCGTCCTATGGCGGCGGCTATATGGATTTTCAAACCTCGGGACGGGACAACATTGGCGGCGCGCTTGCATCGGCCAATCTGGTTCCGGGTGCTGCTGAATCGCTGGTGAATCAAGCGACGGGCACGGGCATGGTGCTCGAGGCGGGGATGGGCAATGCCTACACGAACTTGCTGAGCGGAGCCGGCTTGCGGTGGCTCCTGTTTGATTTTGGGGGCAGAGATCACCGCAATCGCGCGGCGGTGAGCGATCAACTTGCCGCCAACCTGCGCTTCAATGACGCGCATCAGAAGCTGACCTTTTCCGTGACGGAACTTTATTTCGCCTATCAGGCCGTGCTCCGGCAGCAGCAGGCGGCGGCGGTCTCCGCCCGGTCCGCCAGGGAAGTGCTCTCGGCGGCGCAGGCCCGGTATGATCAAGGATTCCTCACCGAACCAGAACTCCTGCTGGCCCGGGAAGCCGCGGCGCAGGCGGAGTTTGGCCTGGTGACGGCATCGTCGTCCGTTGAGATCGCCCGCGTGGATCTCGCAACCGTGGTCGGACTTCCGCCGGGTTCCCCGCTTCAGATTGCTCCGGCGGATTTCACAAGACTAACGACGAACCTTCACAAACCGCTGGATGAACACATCCGGTCTGCACTACGGGATCGTGCGGATTTGCTGGCACAGGTCGCGGTGGTGCAGGCCGCGGAAGCCCGCCTGCGCGCTGCTCGCACCGAACGGCTTCCCACCCTGGCGTTGGATGCCATCGCGCTCTACAACCAGTTCTCCCCGGGAACCAACAACCGCTCCGCCTTCGACCAGGTTCAGCAGAACTTCCAGAACTACGGAGCATTTCTCACGGTGCAGTGGCCGGTGTTCACCGGGTTCGCTGATCAGAACAAGGTCCGGGTGGCCGAAGCCGCCACCGCCGCCGCGAAAGAGGAGATGCAGCTTCTCCGCGAGCGGGTCATTGCGGATGTATGGAAGGCTTACGTGAGGGCCAAGAATGCAGTGGCGAGCCGGGAAGCAGCGGGTGCGCTCGAGGCCGCCAGCCGGTCCGCTTATGAGGCTTCTCTTGCCGGACTGAAACGCGGACTCGTGCCCGTTCAGGAAACAGCCGCAGCCCGTGCTGCACTGGCGCAGGCCGCAGCCCTCGTGGCGGAATCCGACGCGGCCATTGCGGAGAGCTTGGTGAATCTGGCGAGGAGTTCCGGCACGCTTTGATGTTTCGGTAAACCTGCGGTCCTCGGATGGAACGAGCATTTTTCGACGCGCTCGGATTCCGCGATCTAGTCTCAGTCAGTGCCGCCACCGCTCGTCCGAAGTGTTGAAGCCTCAACAAGGAATATGGTTGAGCGAAAATCTTGGAACTCCCTCGCGGTGAGCTGTGGTTGGAGCGCGTCGAGTTGAAGCGCCGTTCACAGGGTGGCGGGTTTGCTTGACGTCCACGCCAGCCGGCGCTTCGATCCTGCCCCTTTGGCGGATGAGAAGAATCAGCTATCTTGAAGCGACCACAACGCGGCGTCCGCGACGGGTTTCGAGGCTTGCGGTATTTTTCCTGGGATGCGGGGTGGGGGGAGCGCTCGTTTACATTCTGACCAAAGTCATCGATCTGTAGGTCGGATTAACGCGATCGTCGTTTCACTGGCTGAAGTTTGATCGCAGCGGCCACGATCGGTTTGGCCCAGACAGGCGTCGCCGCGAGGGACTTCGGTCCAACGATCCGCCCCTCCTCCATCTCCAGAATCAAAGCGGGAGCGGGAGCGATGCCTTTGCGCGGATCCGCCTCGATAGAGTTATCAAACATCCGAAGTCCCGCCAGATGCGGGAGAAGGCGGATCAGGTTCTCGCGAGTGGTGTTCCAGCGTCGCCGAACATCGGCTTCGGGAATGTCGTGGCCACCGGCTTTGGCTCTGGAACGAACGCGTTCGAGATGCAACTCCGCCGTCGCCAGTCCCACATACCAAACGAAGACGTCGATGCCGAATGCAGCCGCTGATCCCAACATGGAAGTGATCGTTGTTCCGCCCAGCGTCGTCTCGAACGCGAAGTCGAGGTTCTCAGCGATCGCTTTTTCAAGGAGCCCGCGACCGATCTCCCATGCATGAGCGTTCGCTGTTTTTTGATCGAGATGTCGATGAATCGAGAGGATCTTTCGCGCGGCCTCGTCGGGGTTGTAGTAGTCGGCATTCTGCGTGCGAAACGTCGCACCACCGATGCTGCTCTTTCCCGCTCCGTTGACTCCTGCGAGGACGTAGATCGCCATTGCCGCCTACCGGCGCTTCGGCGATTTGGCTGCCGCAACGGCGGATTTACCGAGATTCGCCGGAGTTGCCTTGAAGGCTGCTGCCATGGCCTTGCGCGACTTTGGAGACTGCATCTTCGAGAGCAGGGTGTCGAATTCGGCGGTCAGCTGATCCAAGGCAGGCTGACTGGATTTGATCAGTTCCTCGAAGCGCTCGATCGAGAGGAGAACTGCCTTCGGCTTTTCATGCCGGGTGACCGTGACGGCGCCTTCACTCACCATGCGATCCCAGACGCTGGCAAATTCATTTTTGACCTCTGTTGCCGAAACCGAGGGAAGGCTCGAGATGAGGTCCGATACCGAGGAAGCCATGTAGCAAAAATGGCAAGAACGGCAAAAATGTCAATGAAGGACACTTTCGCTTCTGAAAGTTTGATGGTGTCAAACATTCATTGATCCGAACGTGTTCGCAGCCGGTGGACGGCTTCGACGAGTCGGCCGGAGTTCAATCCTGCAAGGCGAACTCGAGGATCGCATCCGCGTGCAATGTGAGCGTGTCGTAGATGGGCATCGGGGTGTCGTCGGCACTAACAAGCAGTCCAAGTTCCGTGCAGCCGAGAATCACCGCCTCCGCTCCGTGTTGCTGAAGGTCGGACAACATGGCTTTCGCCATATCGCGGGATGCCGGTTCGACGATGCCATGGGACAGCTCCTTCCAGATGATGCGGTCCAGTTCGGCCCGTTGCGTCGGGGCGGGCACACAGGTTTCGATGCCATTCCCGGCAAAGTGTTTCTGGAAGAATCCGAACTCCATCGTTGGTTTTGTTCCCAATAACGCGACCTTCCGTCGACCATCGCGGATCAAAACCTTCGAGGTCGCCTCCATGATGGTTAGAATTTTCAGCGGAGACGCATCGACAAGACGGTCGTAGGCGTTATGCGGAGTGTTCGCCAGGATCGCGGCGAAGTCCGCTCCCGCTCTCTCAAGGCGTTGCAGCGCTTCCAGCAGAATTTCTGCGACGCCGCCCCAGTCGTTGATTTCGAAGAGCCCGATGAGTCGTTGAAGATTCAGGCTTTCGAGGGTGATCTCCGGAAAATTCAGGTTGCCGAAGCGCTCGTTATGCTTGCGGCAAAGGTGCTGGTAATAGTGCACGGTGGACTCGGGACTGAGCCCACCGATGAGTCCGATTCGCTTCATGGGGAGGTCAGGTGGAAGGGCGGTTTCGTTGGTGGCGGGTGCGTGATTGGTCCACGATCACTGGTTCCAAGACCGCGCGGTGCCAGCGATGAAAGGACGATCGGTTATCCATCCGTTCATCGGGTTGTGTGGCTTCCGAGACCCGGCTGAGAAGCCTTACGAGAAGTGGTCCTACTCTCCGAAGTTCCATCGGATGAACAGAGGCCAGCTTTTCCAGAACACGGTTTCCCTACGGCGTGAGAGAGATGAAGACGACCCGGCGGTCTCCCTCGGAAACTCCCTCGCTACGAGTTCCCGTTCCTGAAGGCAATCGACGGGTCCCACGGCACTCTGGTGGGTGATCCGGAGCCGTTCCGCAAGCTCGCCCGCCGTCACCCGCTCCCGCCCGGGAAATCCTTTGATTCCCGGAAACGCCAGGTATTGCTGCGGAGCAAGCTCCTGCTCAGCGGCCGCGCGCTCGCTGAGATGCAGGAACCTGCGCAGTTCGTAGCGGAAGGCGGCGAGTTTTTCGTAATCGCTTTTCGTCATTCAGATTTCGACGGTCCGAGAAGGTCCTCGAGGTCATCTGTTTCAACTCCGACGTCCGAAAAGAGCCATGAGGACAGATAGCGTTCGCAGCACGAGGGAGTGATGGCGACGATCCGTTTGCCCTTGTTTTCGGGTCTTTTGGCGAGCTGAATCGCAGCCCACGCGGACGCTCCTGAAGAAATCCCGACGGGAATTCCATCCAGCCGGTTGATCTGCTTGCTCGTCGCGCCGGCATCTGCGTCGGAGACTTGGATCACCTCATCGTAGGCGGACTTGTTCAGGATCTCCGGAATGAAGCCGGCTCCCAAGCCGTGCAATTTATGGGGACCGGCGGGTTTGCCGGATAACACGGCGGAAGTTGCCGGCTCGACAGCAATAATTTGGATGGAAGGCTTCCGGGATTTTAGAACTTCCCCGACGCCGGTGATCGTTCCTCCGGTTCCTACACCGGCCACGACGATGTCCACGGTTCTTTCGGTGTCGCGCCAGATTTCCTCGGCGGTTGTCTTTCTATGAATGGCGGGGTTGGCCGGATTCGAGAACTGGCCAAGGACGTGGCTGTTTGGGATTCTCCTGGCCAGCTCGGCTGCCTTCGCGACCGCCCCTGGCATTCCCTTGGCACCCTCTGTCAGGACGAGCCGCGCACCCAGAATTTTGAAAAGCTTCCGCCGCTCGACCGTCATGCTGTCGGGCATGACGAGGACGAGTTTGAGGCCTTTGGCCGCGGCGACGAATGCGAGGGCGATGCCGGTGTTTCCACTCGTGGCCTCGATGAGCACTGAATCCTCGTTGATGGCATTTGACTCGAGCGCTTCACGGATCATCGAGAGTCCGATCCGGTCTTTCACACTTGAAAGCGGATTGAAGAATTCCAGCTTCAAGAGAATCTCCGCGTCTACTTCATGTGCTTCCGCCGTGCGATTGAGGCGCACGAGTGGCGTGTTGCCAATGGTCTCCGTGATGTCGTTGTATATTCTCGTCATAAGATTGTGTTGATTCACTCGTATCGCCAATCAGGGGCCATTGGGTGCTTGAGGTCCCAGAGCGGGCGCCTGCTGCGGACGGAAGGATCAGCCTCAAAGTTGTAATCGGGCGGGGGAGACGTTGTTGCCCATTCCAACGTCCATGCATCCCACGGATCCTCTCCCGCCGGGCGGCCCTTCGAATAGGAGTGGATCAAGTTGATCAGGAAGATGAGGACGGCGACCCCTTGGATAAACGCGCCCACCGTGGCGAGCTGATTCCATATCTCCCAGCCGCGTCCCGCTTCGTAAGTGTATATCCGGCGCGGCATCCCGAGGACGCCGGCGACATGCAACGGGTCGAAGGTCAGGTGAAAGCCCAGTGTGAAAAGCCAGAAATGCCAGAGGCCCAGCTTCCGGTCCGGCATCCGACCGAATGCCTTCGGATACCAGTAATAGAAGCCCGCGAAAAAGCAGAACACGATGCCCCCGAGAATCACGTAGTGAAAGTGCGCGACTACGAAATACGAATCGCTCAACTGCCAGTTGAACGGAGCGCAACCGAGCATGATTCCGGTTAGTCCGGCGATCAGGAACTGGAAGATGAAGCCGATGCAGAAAAGCATGGGCAGCTGAAATCGCACCTTCCCGCCGTGGATCGTCGCGAGCCAGTTGAAGATTTTGATCCCTGTGGGAACGGCAATGATCATCGTCGAAATGGCGAAGAAGGTGTTTCCCCACGCGGTCATCCCAACGGTGAACATGTGGTGGGCCCAGACCCCCGTGCTGATGAATGCGATCAGAACGGTCGCAGCCACCATGATTGGGTAGCCGAAGATCGGTTTTCTCGAGAATACCGGGACGACCTCCGAAGCGATCCCGAAGGCCGGAAGGACCAGAATGTAAACCTCGGGATGCCCAAAAATCCAAAAGAGGTGCTGCCACAGAACCGCGTCTCCGCCCCGCTGGGTGTCGAAGAAGACCGCCCCGAGATTGCGGTCCATCCAGAGCATGATCTGGCAGGCTGTGAAAGCCGGCATGGCGATCAGGACAAGAAACGACGTCACGAGCGTCAACCAGACGAACAAAGGCATTCGCCCGAGTGTCATCCCCCGGCAGCGCAGGCAGAGGATTGTCACCATGAGGTTAAGTGCAGTGGCGATGCTTCCAATGCCGTTCAGGAGCAAGCCGAGAGCCCAGTAATCTGTGCTGTGTCCCTTTGAAAAAGCCCGCTCGGTAAGAGGAGCGTAGGCAAACCAGCCAACATTCGGCGCAGACCCTGCATCGTAAAGACCGGGCGCCAGCAGATAGCTGAGCATCAAAAGAATTCCGCTCAGAAAAAAGGTCCAGAACCCAAAGGCATTGAGACGGGGGAATGCCAGGTCTCGAGCTCCGACCATCAGAGGGATCAGGTAGTTCGCAAAGCCGAAGATCCACGGCATCGCGACGAGAAAAATCATCACCGTGCCGTGCATCGTGAAGAAGCGATTGAACGCAGCCGGATGAAGGAGGGTGCTTTCCGGAACGAAAAGCTGCGCGCGAACAAGGAGCGCCATGACTCCGCCAATGGCGAAGAAAAGAAAGCCGGCGCCCAGATACATGAGACCCAGCTTTTTGTGGTCGACGGTCGCAATCCATTGATACAGCGCCGTTCGCTGGCCGGCCTGCTCCCATGCCGGCGAAACCGACTCGACCGAGCTGCGGTAACTCAACACGAGAATCAAAATATATCGTATTACGATATAAACAAGGGGATTCCACGGTTTCGCCGGGAAAGCGGATTGGATGTGCGCGTTTTGACATGCGCTCCATGGCTGGATTGACCGCAGTGAAGCTGTTGCAACGGCTCGTGAAGAGTTTCGGTGGCGATCCAGCGGAGGACGGTGCACATTGTGTCCGTGCCGAAGGCCTCGCAATCGATCCGTGAAAGGCGAATCGTCGTCGCGATTCTCGTCGGTGCCTGCGTCTTTGCGGCGATTGTCTCGTCACGGGGGAGCGGCCGCGCATGCGCTCCGGTCCTCACCGTGGATGGTGGAGTGGTCTATCTCTGCGAGCCGCCGCGCTGAGTCGTTCGCGGCATTTCACTTTTCCGCATCATTGGCTTGGAGCGGGGCTCGATCTGTTTTAACCAATTGAGTTCGAAACTATTGGTTCGCGAGAAAATAGCGGCAAAACACCTGTCAACCCGAGGCTCTCATTATCCCTTGATGTTGCCTTGGTTTCTGCAGCGGGTTCCTTTGCGGCGACCTCCCGCCATCCGACGGCCTCTGCATCCAGCACATCATGAAACGTTCTTCCGCCACCCGCTTGACCTTTCCGATGATTCTCAAAGCCTGTCACTTCAGGCGCACGAGTCTGGTGGCGGCTCTGGTTTTTGGCGCTCTCTCCGTGAGTTCTTTTGCCCAGTCGCCCGAGCCGACTCCGGTTCTCATGCCGACGGGGAAGGGGGGCGACACGCCGGACGACGGCCATCAGCCTTTTGATCCGAACCCGCGGGACCCGAACTCGCCGACAAACAAGATCCAGGTCTATGGCGTGGATCCGAAAGGCAACACGGTTCCCAAGAAGACGATCCGCCTCACGAACAATACCGCGGCCACCGTGTATCCGATGCTGCGGAGCCCTCACAACAAGACGATGGCGTCAGACCCGAACAAGGGCCTCTACGACCCGTTCGATACGCCCAATCGGGAATACCGCGGCTACATCGGCTATCAGGACCCCGGCGATCAGAAGTATTACTTCGGCTTGAAGCCGGGAGAGAGCATCCTGGTGGACATTCCGCTGGTTTATTGGAACGGCGCGCGCATCCACATCGGAACCGAGGCGGAATACATCTGGCACTTTGGCGACGTGGGCAATCCTCTGCGCAATCGCGCCACGGCGCATCGTTCGATCACGCTGTCGGCGCTGCCGGAGGACTCCACGGCAACGAACTCGATCCCGAACGGCGTCGTGATGTGGTATCGCAACGACGTCGCGCCCGGGGTGAATCCGCCGCCGGGGGCGAATTCCGCGGAGTCGCCCAGTGACGACAGTCACGATCAAATCGCGGAGTTCACGATTCGCGACAACGGCTATCTGGTGAAGATTTCTCCGGAGAGCAATCACGAGATGCCGGACACGGAGATCGTCACGTTGATGAACTTCGACGTGTCGAACGTGGATAATCTCTTCCTCCCGATGGCGATGGCCGCGAACGACGTCTGGATCATTCCGAACCAGACCGTGGTGCAAAACGCCACAAATCCCCAGCGGCCGAACGAGACCGGCGGTTACATCCCGGGTTCGGCGCCCGAGGCGGTCGGCTGGACGGGCGCGGTCGGCTCGATCAAGGATTTGCAGGACAGCATCAGGCTCTTCACGGCGGACAACAACACGCTGCTTGGAAATTATTTCGGAGGGAAGGGATGGCCGTTTTACAACTTCCCCGGCGCGGGCACGGATCCGAACGTGCCGCTGAAGATCCCGTCGGGCGCCAATATTTTCCCGGGCAGTCCGATGAAGGGGCTTGGCGACCGGTCCAGCTACGACAACGAAAAGTATATCCTTTCGAGCGGTGGAACCGGGCGCATCTCGGCGGTGCTCGGCGTGTCTGGTGACCAGACCGGCTTGCAGGAAAAGCAGGTTCGCCTCGATCCAAACGAGGACCAATCGAAGATCGATTTCATCGAGGTGGGGCAGATCGCGTCCGGCGGGCCGATTCCTGCGAACACGACCGTCACGGCTGTCGATCACGCGAGCCGCGTTGTCACGCTGAGCAATACATGGAGCGGAAGCATTGTCGGCACGGTGATGACGTTCACCCGTCCGAAGCACGACTATGCCTCGGAGGCCATCATCCGCCTCTGGTATTCCTGGGTGAAGCACTACCTCTCTCAGTGGCATGCGAAGAACCTGCATGCGCCGAAGCTCGGCGAGAGCAGGACGATCACCATCGACCACATCGACGCGAATGCCGGGACGATGTATTTCCACGAACCGCAGGCCGAGCTCGCGGTGGGCATGTCGGTGGAGGGACCGGGATTGAACCTCACCGAGACGATGACCGAGGTGGGCGTCGCGATGGGACTGCCGGTGATCCTCGAGATCGCGCAGGATCGAAAGTCGGTGATCCTGAGCCAGGTGCCGGCCTCCGCGCATTCGAATACCGCCTACACGTTCTATCCGCCGACCGCTCCGAAGGCGAAGCTGCGCTACACGCCCGAGAACGAGGGCGATCCCGGCTATCCCATGTTTGGGGAAGGCGGCAAACCGGCGTTCTCATTCCCCGCGGAGCACCAGAAAGGCCAGGACCCGTGGGAGTTCTCGGAGTCGGTTTACCTCGCCATGGCCTCGCTCAATCAAGTGGGGCAGAGCAACAGCGACTCCGTGTTCAAGGCGATGCAGAACATCGTCGGCGGCAACATGGGCTACATCTTCACGCAGGCCGGCAAGGATTCCGAAGACGGCCAGATGCTCATTGCGAAGATCCGCGACAAGATCAAATCGGTGTTGCGCGGCGTGAGTGACTTCACCGTGTATGGCGAGTGGGACGAGACTGTGAATCCTCGCGTAAGGCTTTGGTATCCGGACCCGAAGACCGACAAATGGGGCACGGGTTTCAACATCTACAACCTCGATCCCTACGTGTGGTTCGTGCACGAGGTGCTCCATTTCACGGGCTATGGATTTTCCCTCGACGACGACACGGCGCAGATCGGCGCCGGCGGCGCGAGTCAGCTACAACTCTCGATCACGGGCACCAATGGCCTGGTGAAGACCATTCCGTGGGCAATCCAGACACCATGGGGGCCGGTGCTCAACAAGAAGCTGCCCTACTCGGGGCCCGCGGATGACACCCACGGCGAGTTCATCCCGCACGACAACAAGAGCATCAGCGTCAGCCCCTCCGGACCGCCGATCACGGTGACCACGGTCGAGCCGCACAAGCTCTCCAACGGCGCGCGCATTGCCATCGATGCCGTGCTGCCGGCGAACCACCCGGCAAACGGAACGTTCAAGGTCGGCAATGTCACGAAGTTCACGTTCGACCTTTTCGTCGACGACGAAGCCGGAATGACGCCGGTTCACTCCAGCATCCCTGCCACCTCCTTTGGAAACTGGTATTCCCTGCCGAGGTTCTCCTACGTGGACACGTGCGGCCCGGCGGTCCCTGGCAACGACCTCACGACGGTGTTCTACCGGGTGCTTGGCGACGATTCCCTCGGCACCTTCCTCGGCGCATCGGTGACCGTGGCGGATTTGAACGGGAACGTCATTCCTCAACCGGTGCAGATTCGAGTTGCGCAGCCGCGCACGACGACCACCGGCCGGCTCATGTTCAACGCCAACCTCATGTCTGCGGATGGCGTCACTCCGCTGCCGGCGGGCGAATACATCTTCTCCTTCGGCGCGACGACGGACCCGAACCCGCCGCCGACTCCAACGCCCACGCCGACGCCAACGCCGACGCCAACGCCAACGCCAACGCCAACGCCAACGCCAACGCCAACGCCAACGCCAA
>CALLUD010000010.1 GCA_938011325.1 uncultured Spartobacteria bacterium | reverse complement strand
TTGGTCGCGACTCTTTACGAGGGGACATGAAGAGTGCCTCTGATCATATTTTGGAGGAATAATCCGTCAAGAAGTTTTGTGGCTCACGATGCATGAAGTGGGACGAGTTTTCCGGGGGCGAGGAGGGGGGTTGCCGCGAAGAGGCGCAAGGAAACAGGGGTCGAGAGGCGAGGGTCGAGCGTCGAGAGCCGGAGCGCAGTGGAGACATGCCGTGGGGCAGGTAATCGAGTGTCGAAGGGAGTGAATGGAGGATTGCCGCGAAGAGGCGCAAGGGAACAGGGGCGAGCGTCGAGGGCAGTGGCCGATTGTGAATTCCTTGGCTTGCTTGCCCAGTTCTATCGCCTGCTCTGGAGAGATACCGAAATACTCGGCTTGATCCTTCAGCCGGTCGGGGAATCGGGTGGACACCTCGCAGGTATCCACAAAGTAGAGCCGGAAGATGTATTCCTTGCCGTTGTAGTCTACATGGAAGGAATCCCCATCATTGGCGGGATTGGCGATCATCTGGCAGCCGTCCATTTTCTGCCATGTCGGCGCTGCTTGGAGTGGCTGCCAGACCAGCAGAAGGATGGAGAGGAGTAGACGATCCATGAAACGAGAAAGCCCGGCAGAAGGTGATTCTACCGGGCTTCCTGACCGATGGGGAGGATCTATGAGGACATCTGTTGATTCCTTCTACGGGTTTCCCATGCCTTGAATGCTGCCGCTTTGGATCGGGCGCTGATCTCAGCTGCGCTGTATTTGGCCCGCTTGGTTACCCATGCCTTCTTGGCAGCATGCTGCGCGGCTGTCAGTTCAGGAGGTGCCGCTTCTTGGGGTGGGACGGACTCCTGTTGATTCTTTTGCTTCTTTGGTTTCGAGTGCACCAAACTTCCAAGGAGGACAGCCCCGTTCTTCTGCTGGTCCTTCCACCAGGTGTGATCCTCCGGGGATTCCACATACTGGAGGAATTTGAACTTCGTGGCAGGAATCCGGCCGGCGAGGGCGAGGAAAAGCTGGCGCTTGTATTCTTCTTCTGCTCGCTGGGTTCCGGGCAATGCCACCGTGCAAAGCAGGCTGGCTTCGCTCATTTTCCCGGCTGTTTGGAGAGCTTGGAGAGTTGCAGGGAAGCTCTTTCCACGGGCGTTGATTCCTTCGGCCCACACGTCCTCGCACTTCTCGACCCGGATAGCATTGCAGATCTTCTCGGCAAATTCGTCGTAGTTGGTCTGGGGCAGGGCCGGACAAATCATGCCGAAGGTGCGGTATCCATTGTCCTGCAACCAGTGGAGGCTCTGGAGGCGCTTTGAGACCAACGCGGTTCCAGCCTCAATGGCCCTAGCCAGATCATCATCCAGAGTGCCGGAGGAGACTCCGTAGATGACGCGGTGTTTCCATTTATCGGGGATGAGCTTTGCGAGCTGAGGAAGCAGGTTCGACTTGGAAAGCACCCGGATGTCCCAGTTGGTTTCTTCAAGGATCCGGCACATCAGCTCGGCTGATTCCTTTACGAGTTCCATGTTTCCGGCTGGGTCCACCGTGGTGGAAGTAAACACCACGTGCTTCTTCCGGCGCTCTGATTCTCGAAGGATGCCGGCGTGTGTCCGGAGCTGATTTTCCAAGACCTGCAGGGAATTACCCCGTCTAACCACGATATCGCGGTGGCTGAGGTTGACAGCCTTCAGCAGGGGAGCCAGCAGCCTCCACATCATGGCGCTGACGTAACAGTATTGGCAGGAATACACACAGGCATCTCCCAGATTGAGGGTTGGTCCCGTGCACAGGAGCTTGTGAGCAAAATCCTGGCTATCCGATAGGACGGTTTTGGCGTGCCGCTCGAAAACGAGCTTTTTGGACATCGCACCCGCTGTGAGAGCGAAGTTTTTGGGTAGCAGCTTCTCAATCTCCTCTCGCGAGGGAGAAGATTGTTCATCGAATTTTGTTCCGCAGAGGCGAGGATCGGGCTGGCAAGCCTGGGGGTGCGTTGTCATCTCTCACTCGGGGTTGGTGGTTCAAACTGCGGTTCAGATACGCGCGCATGGGGATCCGATGCCAGGACGATCGTCGCGATGGCCGAGTGGAGTCGCGCGTTGCAAATGTGTCCATAGGTGCGTAGCACCAGTTCCCCATTGTCAGAATGTCCCAGAAGTCGGGCGACTTCTTGGACGGTGAGCCCCGCGAGCAAACAACGACTTGCGAAGTAGTGGCGGAAGCTATGAAACGTGGTCAGATCCAGATCAAAGCCCCGGGCAAAGCGTTTCATTCGGCGTTCCAAGCGCTCCAGTGCGTTGGCGTCTAGCGGGAAAGGTCGATCGATGCTTCCTTGCACCCGAAGCATAAGCAGGATTTCCAAAGCTTCTTGCGTGATGGGAACAACCACCCGCGTCCCACCCTTTTGCAAGACTCCCATTGTCCGCCTCGGAAGGTCAATGTCTTTCCATGTCAGCCGTAACGCTCCCGCCTTACGTAAACCGGAGCAGGCTAGAAATCGGAGGAATGTTCCTCCCATGGGATCCTCTTGGGAGACCATCTGGAGGAATTCGTTCACGACGGACGGTTCGGGAACTCGGATTTGACGAGGATTGACCTTGATGCGTGGAATCTTTTTCAACTCCGTCGGAGCGTCTTTTGGTAGGTAACCCTTTTCAACTGCCCACGGAACGAACTTGCGTAGATACCAACGCAGATGATTGGCAGCAGAGCTCAGCTCTTTCCCATGACGGTGGATTCCCGTCTGGCGGTAAGCGTTCCAGATCGCCACGCTGGAAAAGGTTTCCCAGCTCTTGCAAAACCGTCGAACGGTCTTATTGCCACGGTGCGCCATTTCGCGGGTCCCATGTGACATCAAAACGAGGTGTCGGTCGTGGTCGTCCAGTGCCGTGGCTAGATCCGGTCGGGCAACCGCGCATGGGATGGTTGGGGAGATGGATCCCTCGCCATTTTTGGTTGGGGAGGTCGAAATGGTTGGGGAAGTCGAAATGGTTGGGGAGGTCGAAATGGTTGGGGAGGTCGAAATGGTTGGGGAGGTCGCCTCTGGACCAGGAGTGGAGTTTCTTACTAGGCGGGATTTGAGGGCGAGCGATGTTCGTTCCAAGAGACGTTCAATGCCCACTTCTCTGAGTAACTGACGGGCGAAATTGAGATCCTTGGTCTTCAGCGAGAGGCGATGAAGACGTCCGTTGCGGCGGACGATCAGATAGATCGTTCCGTTGCCATGTCTTGCGAGATTTCTCTCAATCGCCTGCACCTCTACTGTGTCCTGCTGTGGACCGAGGGCACCAAGAAAAATCTCACGGAGTATCCAAAAAGTATCTCAAATTGGATACTGGCTGGCTCACCGAGCCTGGATCAGGAGTCGCAAGCCATTGATTGTCAATGGCGCAGCCGTAGGGATTCGAACCCCAAACCTTCTGATCCGTAGTCAGATGCTCTATCCAATTGAGCTACGGCTGCTTCGGGAGGGGGAGAATTAAGCGGATTGCGGAGAGGGAGTCAAACGGGAATTCGGATTTTGCGCGCGGCGTGCGGGTTCGGCTCTGGCGAAGAGGCCGGGTGTCGTGCAGACTGCGCGGCATGTCCGAGCCTGCTTCGCGTCGTCCGCTCAAGTCGAGGAACGTGCCGGTTTTCCGCTTCCTCGCCGCGAAGCTTGCAGGCGCGGGAGTTGCGGCGGATTCGATTTCGGCGGCGGGGCTGGTTTTTGGAATCGCGGGCGGCGCGGTGCTTGCCGCGACGTCGCAGGTGGACGGCCGCGCGGCGCAGGTCATGTGCTGGCTGGCTGCGGCGGCGTGCGTGCAGCTCCGGTTGCTCTGCAACATGCTCGACGGAATGGTCGCCGTCGAAGGCGGGCGCAAGTCCCGGCTGGGTCCGCTGTGGAATGAAATCCCGGACCGCGTGAGCGATTCGACGACGCTGATCGGCGCGGGGTATGCGCTGGGAAGTGTGCTGGAGCTGGGCTGGGCTGCAGCGCTGCTCGCGATGATGACGGCCTACATTCGCGCGATTGGCGCGCAGAACGGCGCGGGCGAGGCGTTTCTTGGATGGTTCTCGAAACCGCGACGGATGTTTTTCGTCACGGTGGCGTGCCTTGCGAGCGCTGCGGGAGTCGAGGTGATGGCGTTCGTGCTGGGATTGATCGTGGCCGGCAGTGCGCTGACGTGCGTGCAGCGGTTGGTGTGGATCGGCGGGAGGATCGGGCAATGAGCGGGGCATTTGCGCATCCGGCGACGATTGGCATCAGCGTGTTTCTCGTCGCGCTGCTCGCGGTGGCGCCGGTGATCTTCGAGGTGCTGAATCGCATGGGAAAACTCACGCCCGAGCTGCGGCGGGAGTTGTATGCGCGGTATTTCTCCTGGCTCGTGCTCGTGCCGCTGATGCTCGTGCCGGTGCTCGCTGGACGACTGTTCACGATCTTCGCGGTCGGACTGCTCGGGCTCTTCGCGTATCGGGAATTTGCGCGGGCGACGGGATTCTTTCGCAACCGCCTGCTGAGCGCGGCGGTCGTGCTCGGGATCGTCCTCATCACGCTCGCGTCGGCGGATCACTGGTATGGATTTTTCATGGCGCTGTCGTCGCTCACGGTGTGCGCGCTCGTGATCGTCGCGCTCATCGGGGATCAGCCGAAGGGGTATCTGCAACGGGTCGCGCTGGCGGTGTTTGCGTTTGCGCTCTTCGGCGTGTGTCTCGGGCACTTCGGATATTTCGCGAACGACAAAAACTACCGTCCTCTCCTGCTGCTCATCCTGCTCTGCGTGGAGCTCAACGACGTGTTCGCCTTCTGCTGCGGGAAATTCTTCGGCCGGCGCAAGCTCGCGCCGAACACCAGCCCCGGCAAGACGTGGGGTGGGGCGATCGGCGCGTTCGTGCTGACGACGGCGTTGTTCGCGGGGATCGGATGGTTTGTCTTCGCCGGCACGGTGCTCGCCGCGCCGGTGCATCTCGTGACAATGGGGGCGCTGCTGTCGTTCGCCGGGCAGCTCGGCGACCTTGTGATTTCCAGCGTGAAGCGCGACCTCGGCGTGAAGGACATGGGCGTCGTGATTCCCGGGCACGGCGGACTGCTCGATCGCTTCGACAGCCTGCTCTTCGTCGGGCCGGCGCTGTTTCACTACGTGGGATACTTCGTCGGCGTGGGGCTCGATCAACCCGCGCGCCTCTGGTTCTGATGAACGACTGGGAATACAAGCCCGCCGCCGACGTCGGACTCGCCGGTGCGGAGCGATGGAGAAGTCTGCGTCGCGAGGCGGGCCTGCCATCCACGCTTGCGCATATGACGTGGTGCGGACTGACACGCGCCTATCTCGGAATGTGGCACCACTTCCGCGTGACCGGCGCGGAGAACCTGCCCGCGAAGCCGCCGTTCGTCGTCGTCGCCAACCACACCAGCCACCTCGATGCGATCGCCCTCGCAGCCGCGCTTCCGCCCGCGCTGCGCGTGCACGCGTTTCCGATCGCCGCCGGCGACACGTTCTTCGAGACAAAGGCGACCGCCGCATTCGCCGCGGTGTTTCTCAATGCGCTGCCGATGTGGCGGAAGTCGTGCGGGGCGCATGCGATGGAGACTCTGCGCGAACGCCTCGTCACGGAGGGCCTGATCTATCTGCTCTTCCCCGAAGGCACGCGCAGCCGCACCGGAGAGATGGGAAAATTCCGCGCCGGCATCGGCATGCTCGTCGCCGGAACGCCGACGCCCGTCGTGCCTGCGCGCCTCGACGGCTGCTTCGCCGCGATGCCGCCCGGCTCGCGACTTCCGAAGCGCCACCCGATCACGCTGCGCTTCGGCGCGCCGCAATCCTTCGCCGACGTCCCCAACGACCGCGCCGGCTGGCAGCGCGTCGCCGATTCACTGCGCGCCGCGATCGAAGGCCTCGCGCCATAGCGTATGGCATGCCGTCGCAGCCGGTGGCTTACTCCGCCATCAGCTGATTGATGATGCCGGTGAGCACTTCCTGCCGGGCGGAGCGCAACTGTGCGGGCGGCATGGATTTGGCGATGGAATGAAGTTCCGCAAGCGAGGACTGCCCGGCCTCGATTCGCCGCCCGAGATCGGAATCCCAGCTCGCGTAGCGCTCGCGCACAAATTCGGCGATCCGTCCATCCGCCCGGATCGCCGCCGCGATGCGAAGCCCGCGCGCGAAGGTATCCATGCCGGTGATGTGCGCGTGCAGCAGGTCGATGGGTTCGAACGAGTCGCGCCGGCGCTTTGCGTCGAAGTTGAGCCCGCCGGTGGTGAAGCCGCCCATCTCGAGAATCTCGAGCATGATTTGCGTCGTGAGATAAACGTCGTCGGGAAACTCGTCGGTGTCCCATCCGCAATGCGGCGTGCCCTGGTTCGCATCGATGGAGCCGAGCGCGCCCGCGGCGCGGGCCACGCGCAATTCGTGGAGCATCGTGTGCCCGGCGAGAGTGGCGTGATTCGTTTCGATGTTGAGTTTGAAATGCTCGAGCAGTCCAAACTCGCGAAGAAAGTTCAGGCACGCCTCGGCGTCGGAATCGTATTGATGCGTGGTCGGCTCCTGCGGCTTCGGCTCGATGTAGAACTGCCCGGTGAAGCCGATCTCCCTTTTGTAATCGACCGCCATGTGGAGAAAGGCCGCGAGGTGTTCGCGTTCGCGCTTGAGATCGGTGTTCAGCAGCGTCGCATAGCCCTCGCGTCCGCCCCAGAACGTGTATCCCTGGCCGCCAAGACGATGGGTCACCTCGATTGCCTTCTTGACCTGCGCGGCCGCCGAGACAAAGACATCGAGGCTGGGGGATGTCGCCGCTCCCTGCGCATAACGCGGATGCGTGAACAGGCACGCGGTGCCCCAGAGCAGTCGCCGTCCGGACGCCTTCTGGCGCTGCTCGAGGTGCGCGACGACCTTGTCGAGTGCCGCCTCGGTTTCCGCAATGGTGGCACGTTCCGGCGCGATGTCGCGGTCGTGGAAGCAGTAGAATTCGATTCCGATCTTCTCGAGAAACTCGAAGAAGACATCCACCCGGCGCCGTGCGTTGTCGGTCGAGTCCGAACCGTCGTCCCATGGCATGAGCGCGGTGCCGACGCCAAACGGATCGGCGAGCGAATTGCGCATGCAGTGCCAGTAGGCCGCAGCGAAGCGCAGGTGCTCGCGCATCGGGCGACCTTCAACCAGCGCGTCGGGATCGTAGAATTTGAACGAGAGAGGATTCCGCGATTTCGGTCCCTCGTGGAGGATTCGGCCGCAGGGGAAAAATTCGGGGGAACTCATGGTTCAAATGCTAGGCGGGAGCCTCCGGCATGCACGGCAAAATGCGTGGCATCCCCGCTCCGACCTTTTACCATGAGCGCATGATCTGCCTCGGCGTCGACTGCGGGACCCAGAGCACGAAGACGATCGCCCTCGATCTGGAAACCGGGCAGGTGCTCGCCACCGCGCACCGCGCCTACGGGATTTTGCCGGCCCCGGAGCCTGGGGTGATGGAGCAGAACCCCGCCGACTGGTGGGATGCCGCGGAGGCGACGATTCGCGAAGTTTTGGAGGCGCTGGGCCCCCGGCGTGACGACGTCCGTGGAATCGGGGTGAGCGGTCAGCAGCACGGCCTCGTGGTGCTGGATGAAAACGACGAGGTCGTGCGCCCGGCGAAGCTCTGGTGCGACACGTCAACGGCGGGTCAGTGCGGCGAGATTCACGATCACTTCGGTGGAATGGATCGCGTGATCGAGCTGGCGGGGAATCCCATGCTGCCCGGTTACACCGCGCCGAAGATTCTCTGGATCCGCGAGCGGGAGCCGGAGAACTGGCGCCGGACGGCGTCCGTGCTGCTGCCGCACGACTACCTCAATTTCCGTCTCACCGGGGAGAAGCGAATGGAATTTGGCGACGCGTCGGGCACGGCGCTGCTGGATGTGCGGGAGCGCGAGTGGTGCGCGCCGATCGTCGAGTTTGTCGCTCCGGATCTCGCGGAGAAGCTTCCGCCGCTGCGCTCGTCCCTCGAGCCGGTCGGCACGCTGAAGGCCGGACTGCTTGCGGAGTGGGGGCTGAGTGGGCCGGTCACGGTGAGCGCCGGTGGCGGCGACAACATGATGAGCGCGATTGGCACCGGCAATCTCGGGAGTGGCGTTGTCACCGCGAGTCTGGGAACGTCGGGAACGATTTGTGCGTGCTCCGAGGCGGCGGTGATCGATCCCGCAGGTGAGATCGCAGCGTTTTGCGATTCGACCGATCGTTGGCTGCCGCTGGTTTGCACGATGAACGTCACGCTGGTGACGGAGACGGTGCGGCACCTCTTCGGCTGGGATCACGCCGCCTGCGATGAGGCGATTCGATCGGTGAAACCGGGCAGTGACGGGCTGCTGTTGCTGCCGTATCTCACCGGCGAGCGAACGCCGAACCTGCCTCGCGGATGCGGCGTTTTCCACGGCCTGACCACGACCAATTTCACGGCGCCCCATCTCGCGCGCGCGGCGATGGAGGGGGTGACACTGGGGCTCGGCTACGGACTGCAACGACTGCGAACCCTCGGCGTTTCGCCAACCGAAATTCGTCTCACGGGCGGTGGCAGCCTCAGCCCGGTGTGGCGGCAGATTTGCGCGGACGTTTTCGAGACGCCGGTCGTCGGTCTGGCGACCGGCGAGGGTGGCGCGTTGGGAGCCGCCATCCAGGCGGCTTCCCAGGCGGAAGGGGGCTCCGGGGAATCCATCTCCGCGCTTGCGGCCAGACTCGTTCGTTGCGACGAGTCCACGCGCGCGGTGCCTGCGGCGGATTCCCCGTATGCCGGGCTTATCGAGCGATCGAAGCGCCTGCGGGCTGCTTTGAGTGACAGCGCGCTGCTTTGACTCGAGGCGCCGATGGCTCCGGGGCTTGAGCGCTATTTACCGGTAGCCGTTACTTTGTAGACGTAAAGGGGTGATCCATTAGCCGTGACGACGAGCGAGAGCTTCAGCTGCTTCTTTCTCCTGCCCTTCGGTCTGACGGAAAAGGTCGTGGTCTGCTTGGCAACATTCCCTTCGACAAACAGAGATGCGCTCCCGGTGATTTTCGACGGCGACTTTTGTTTGTATTTCCCGCGCCCCGGGTAGTTGGAAAAGTAAAGGGCAACGATGTTGGAGGTAGTCTGCCTGCCGTTGCGGGTCAGCTGGATCTCAGTTCCCCAAGGCACCGATGATCCGGCGAAGACGAGGCCGGAAATGTTTACTTTCGCGGACTGCCCGTTTCGACCCACCTTGAACTTCACTGTGGAGGAGAGGGGATAAAATTCCACTCCTCCGGCCACAAGGGATCCCGTTCCCTTGTAGCGCCCGTCGAATCCAGAGAGGTCGACCTTTCGCTTTGCCTGGGCGGATGATGCAAAAAGCACGCCGCAGGTCAGAATTGCCAACCCCACTGGAATCGTTTTCATCAGCGGAGATATTGATCGGGGTCAGAGAATTTGCGAGCTGATTCGCGGCAGGTCGCGGGGCGGGACGGCGAATCGGAAATTGACCGGCACCGAGGAATTCCGCTGAATGCACCAGACTTATGAAACTTCCTCTCGTCTCCGGTTGCCTGCTTGGAATCCTCGTGCTTGGTGGATGCGCGACGACGTCGCAGTCCAAAGCCCCGACGGTGGAGGAGCTGTTCAAGAAGGCCGACAAATCCGGCGATGGCCGCGTGTCCCGCAAGGAATACGAGGACTTCATGATCGAGCAGTTGTATGCCCTCTACGACAAGAACGGTGACGGGTTCATCACCGAGGACGAGTTCGTAGCGGACGGCGGGGACCCGGCGACGTTCCGGAAGCTCAATGTGAGCGGCACCGGCAAGCTCACCAAGGAAGAGGCGATGAAAAGCGATCTGATCCGCAACCGCCTGGCTGCGCCGTTTGATGAAGCCGACGTGGACGGCAGCGGCGCCGTTACCTGGGAGGAATTCCAGGTTGCTCTCGAGAAGCGTCGCGCCTACGTGCGGTGAGGATTTTCACGGCGCCCGCGTTTACAGCGCGGGCGCGGCACGATGCCAGTCGGTCGACTGCTCGTAGGCGTGGGCGACCTGCAGGAGGCGCGCTTCGTCGAACGGCTTGCCAAGGAACTGCACGCCGATCGGGAGTTTGGCGCCATCCACTTCGCCGAATCCGCAGGGCACGCTCACGCCGCACGTTCCGGCGAGGTTTGCCGCGATCGTGAAAATGTCCGCGAGATACATGCGGAGCGGGTCGTCCGTGCGCTCGCCGAGCTTGAAGGCAAGGTCGGGTGACGTCGGGCAGATCAGCGCGTCGCACTTCTCGAAGGCGTCGGTGAAGTCCTTGCGGATGAGCGTGCGGACCTTCTGCGCGCGCAGGTAGTAGGCGTCGTAATAACCGCTCGAGAGGACGTAGGTGCCGAGAATGATACGGCGTTTCACCTCGCTGCCGAAGCCTTCCTCGCGGGTGCGCTTGTAGTGGTCGAGCAGATCGCTGGGATTGCTCGCGCGATGCCCGTAACGAACGCCGTCGAAGCGGGCGAGGTTCGCGGAGGCCTCGGCCGTCGCGATGATGTAGTAAACGCCCACGGCGTATTCCGTGTGGGGCAGGGAAACCTCCACGAGCTCGGCGCCGAGCGACTCGCACTGTTTGATCGCAGCCTCGACCGCGGCACGCACCTGCGCGTCCATGCCATCGACGAAGTATTCCTTCGGAATGCCGAGCTTGAGGCCCTTGATGTCCTGCCCGAGGAGCCGGGTGCAATCGTCAACCGGAATGTCGAGCGACGTGGAGTCCATGGGATCGCGGCCGGCAATGGCATTGAGCACCATGGCGCAATCGCGAGTCGTGCGCGCGAACGGGCCAATCTGGTCGAGCGACGAGGCGAACGCGACGAGGCCGTAGCGCGAGACCCGCCCGTAGCTGGGCTTGAGGCCGACACAGCCGCAGAGCGCCGCAGGCTGGCGGATCGAGCCGCCGGTGTCGGATCCCAGCGTGGCAAATGCCTCGCGAGCCGCGACCGCTGCGGCGCTGCCGCCGCTGGAACCGCCGGGGATTCGGGAGAGGTCCCAAGGATTGCAGGTGGGATGATAGGCCGAGTTTTCCGTGGACGAGCCCATGGCGAACTCGTCCATGTTCAATCGTCCGAACGGAATCGCGCCCGCCGCCTTCAGTTTCGTGATGACGGTCGCGTCGTAGGGAGCGCGGTAATTCTCCAGCATTTTCGAGCCGCAGGTGCAGGGCTCGCCGGCGACGTTGATGACGTCCTTGATGCCGATTGGCAGGCCGCCGAGAGGCTTCGAAGGATCCGCCTGCGCGGCCTCCTTGCGGGCGGTTTCGAGATCGCGCGAGAGGTAAGCGCGGACCTTCGGGTCAACGGTGGAAATGCGCGTCTCGAGTGCGTCGATGGCGTCCACGGCGGAAAGCTCGCCGGCGCGGAGCCGCGTCTGCAGTTCGGAAAGAGAGAGCTCGAAAATTTCCATGTTATTCGACGACCTTGGTGACCATTACGAGACCGTTGGCGGAGTGCGGCGCGTTCTTGAGGGCGAGTTCCTTTGGAAGGCTCTTCCCCGGCTCGTCAGGGCGGAAGACGTTGTAGACGGGATTTGCATGAGCGGTCGGCTCCACCCCGGACACATCGACCTGGTTGAGCTGCTCGACGTATTCCAGCACACGGCCGAGCTGGGACTGGAAACGGCTGATCTCCTCCTCGCTGAGATCGATGCGGGCGAGGTTCGCGACGTAGCGGACGTCAAGTTCGGGACTGCTCATGGTGAAAGGGTGACAAGGTAGTGGAAGACGGGCGGCGAGGGGAAGGCGAAGATTGGGCGGAAAACGTTGCACGGGTGCGCGATGGCGAGCACCTTGTTGGGCTTCGAAGACCGCTCCCCTGGCTCCATGCGAAAACCTTTCCGTCTCATTCCGTTCCTGGCCGTCGTTTTGCTTGCCGGCGGCATTCCGCCGGGCCGTGCCCAGTCGGACAAGAAGAAGCCGGTCGATCTGTCGAAGGAAAAGACCCTTTACGTCGTCGGCTATGCGCACCTCGACACCGAGTGGCGGTGGACCTACGTGAAGACGATCCGGGATTTCATCCCGAGCACGATTCACGACAACATCGCGCTGATCCGGAAGTATCCGGAATACCTCTTCAATTTCACGGGCTCTCGTCGCTACGAGATGATGAAGGAGTATTATCCGGAGGACTACGAGCTCGTAAAAAAGGCCGTCGCCGAGGGGCGGTGGTTCCCGGCGGGATCGTCGGTCGATGAAGGCGACTCGGTTGTGCCGGGGACGGAGTCGTTGATCCGGCATGTGCTCTACGGCAACCGGTTTTTCGAGCGCGAGTTTGGGAAGTCGAGCCGGGAATTCATGCTGCCCGACTGTTTCGGCTTTCCATGGGCGTTGCCATCGATTCTCCGACATTGCGGACTGGACGGCTTTTCGACGCAGAAGCTGAGCTGGGGTTCCGCGGTGGGCATTCCGTTCAAGGTTGGCCGCTGGATTGGCCCCGACGGCGCGGAGGTGGTCGCGGCGCTTGATCCCGGTGCCTACACCGGCAGGGTCGAGGAAAACCTCGCCCGCAGCGAGAAGTGGGAGAATCGGATCAAGGAAACCGGCGACGCGACCGGCGTATACGTGGACTACCACTATTACGGCACCGGCGACAAAGGCGGCGCGCCTGGCGAGGACTCGGTCGAGTGGATTTCGAAGAGTGTGAAGACCGATGGTCCGGTGCGGGTGATCTCGTCGGAGGCGGATGCGATGTTCAAGACGCTGACGCCGGAGCAGATCGCGAAACTGCCCAGCTACGACGGCGAGTTTTTGCTCACGGAGCATTCCGCAGGGTCGATCACCTCGCAGGCGATGATGAAGCGCTGGAACAAGAAGAACGAGCTGCTGGCGGATGCGGCGGAGCGGGCATCGGTCGCCGCGATGTGGCTCGGTGGAGTGAAGTATCCCTCGAAGGTCTTCTACGACGCGTGGAATTTGATCCTCGGCTCGCAGATGCACGACATCCTGCCGGGCACGAGTCTGCCGAAGGCCTATGAATACGCGTGGAACGACGAAATCCTCGCCGCGAACCTGCTTGCGGAAACGGAGATCAACGCCGTCGCCGGCGTCGCGGCCGCGATGGACACCACGGCGACCGGAACGCCGCTGATCGTTTACAACCCGCTTTCCATCGAGCGGGAGGATCCCGTCGAAGCGACGGTTTACTTTCCCGATGGCGCGCCCGCAAGGGTGGTGGTGCACGATCCGGCGGGCAACGCGGTGCCGACACAGGTTCTCGATCGCACGGAGACGTCGTTGAAGATTCTCTTTCTCGCGAAGGTGCCGTCGGTGGGGGTTGCGGTCTTCGACGTGCGTCCCAGCGAGACGGGCTATGTCGCCGAGAGTCCGCTGCGGGTGACGAACTCGGAGGTCGAGAACGCCCGGTATCGCGTGCGGCTCAATGGAGCCGGTGATGTCGCCTCGATTTTCGACAAGGTCGCGAATCGCGAGCTGCTTTCCGCGCCGGTGCAACTCCAGTTCCTGCATGAGCGCCCGCAGGAATACCCGGCATGGAACATGGACTGGAGCGACCGGCAGAAGCCGCCGATTGGCGTGGTCGATGGCCCGGCGAAGGTGCGGATTGCCGAGGCGGGCCCGGTGCGTGTCGCACTGGAGGTGGAGCGCGAGGCGCGCGGTTCGAAATTCGTGCAGCAGATTCGCCTGACCGCAGGAGACTCGGGCAATCGCATCGAGATGCCGCTCGACGTGGATTGGATGACGAAGGGAGTGAGCTTCAAGGCGGCATTTCCGCTCACCGTTTCGAATCCGATGGCGTCCTACGACTCGCAGCTTGGCATCGTGAAGCGCGGCAACAACGAGCCGAAGAAATACGAGGTGCCGCAGCACGAGTGGTTTGATCTGAGCACGGACGACTACGGCGTCGCGGTGCTCACCGAGGCGAAATACGGCTCGGACAAACCCGCCGACGACACGCTGCGGTTGACGCTGCTTTACACGCCGGCGGTGCGAGGGGTTTATCAGGACCAGGAGAGTCAGGACATCGGTCGGCACCGGATTTTGTATGCGCTCGCGGGGCATCCGGGACCGGTGGAACAGAGCGATGTCGCGTGGCAGGCGGCGCGCATGAACCAGCCGCTGGTCCCGTTCATCACGCGTCCGCATGAAGGCGCGCTCGGCAAAACGTTCTCGCTGTTCCAGGTCGACAATCCGCAGGTCGCGATCATCGCCATCAAAAAGGCCGAGGATTCCGATGCGATCGTCGTTCGATTCCGGGAGCTGACGGGATCGCCGGCGAAGGTGACGCTGCGGGCCGCCACCGCGATCGAGAAGGTCGCGGAGCTCAATGGACAGGAGCACCTCGTGGCCGAGATGAAGCCTGCGGATGGCGCGGTTGAATTCGAGATCGGGCGGTTTGGATTGAAGACGCTGGCGGTGCAGCTCGCGAGCCCCCCGGTGAAGGTCGAGCCTCCGGTTTCCACGCCGGTCAAACTGCCGTTCAACCTCGACGTGGCGTCCACCGATCGGAACCGGAGCGATGGAAAATTCGACGGGGAGGGTCGGACGTATCCGGCGGAGATGATTCCGGCGGAGATCGAGCGCGAAGGGGTGAAGTTCGTGATGGGGTCCACGAAGAATGGCGCGAACAATGCCGTGGCCTGCGAAGGACAGACGATCGAGTTGCCCGCCGACGCCGGAGATCGGCTCCATCTGCTCGCAGCCGCTTCGGACGGTGCCGCGAGCGGAGTTTTCAAGGTCGGCAACAGCGAGCAGACGGTGCACGTGCAGGACTGGAGCGGTTATGTCGGTCTGTGGGACAATCGCTTGTGGGGCGGCGACGTGCCTGAGGAGGCGTTTGAATGGTCGAATCCAAGGACCGGACTCGTGCCGGGCTATGTAAGGCGGGATCCGGTGGCGTGGTTTGCCTCGCACCGGCATCATCCGAAGGACGGCAACGCCTTTTACCAATACAGCTACCTTTTCAAATACGTGCTCGCCGTGCCGAAGGATGCGACGACCGTGACGTTGCCGGACAACCCCCGGATCCGCATCGCGGCCATGACCTTGGTAAAGGATGGCTTCCCGAAAGTAACGCCTGCGCGCCCGCTTTACGACACGCTGGAATCGCATCAGACCGGTGGCCGCACGCCGGGCATCGTCGCACCGGATGGCGTATCGAACGATGTCGTCGAAGTGACGATTCATCCGCCGCTCTATCATGATGGACCGGTTCGCTACACGACGGATGGCTCCGACCCGACGCTGGAATCTCCGGAAGTGACCGGGCCGATCCGCATCGCATCGACGACGACGGTGAAAGCGAGAGCCTTCCTGTCTTCGAAGCCCGGGCCGGTGGCATCGCGCACCGTGCGGGTTGAGGATTCGACGCCGCCGACGGTTGTCTCCGCCGATGCCATGGTGGATTCGCCGCAGATCCGTCTCAAATTTTCCGAGCAAATCGACCCGGAAAGCGCACAATCTCCGGAAAATTTTGCGATTCGGGATCGCAAAGTGAAGGCGGTGAAGGCCGATGATTGCAGCGTTCTCATCATCCTCGACAAGCCTCTCGAGCAGGACATGCAGATCGGAGTGCGTGGCATCCGGGACACGTCGCCCGCGCGCAACGCCATGGAAGCGCAGGGCGTGGACGTGGTCGTGAAGGGGCCGGTGTTCCGTCAGAAGGATGGCATTGAACGGGCCACAAACCGGATGGAAGTGGACGGCCTGCCGACGGCTTCCAGGGATGCCTGGACGCTGAATCTTTTCGTCCGACCTGTTCAGCAGCCCGAGAATCGCACGCTCATCGCCGGCTTTGGATCGACCGAGGACAAACAAGGCCAGGGCCGCTATTTTGCGAAGTTTGGCAGTGGCATCCATTTCTGGACGGCCAATGCCGATGTCAGGACGTCAACGCCGCTGGACGTCGGGAAATGGCAGATGCTGACGGCGGCCTACGATGGAAAGACGATGCGTCTCTACAAGAACGCGGAGCTCATCGCCGAGACGGATGTGGCGCTGGCGGACGACGATCGCGTCGTGGAGCTGCTGCCGGTGGATCCGTGGGATCGCGAGCGGAAACTCAAGGGCGAGGTGAGCGGGATGACCGTCTGGAACGACGCGCTGCCGCCGGAGATCATTGAGCAATTGTGGCAATCGCGTGAAGTCGGCCGGTAGGTGGGCGATCTTCGCGGCATGGCTGCTGATGGCGGCCGTGGCGTGGCCGACTTCGAGCGCGCGGGCGCACAACTGGGTCTTCGCGGGAGCATCGGCGGAGTTTTCCGCGAACGGCGCCTACAAGGTGCGCCTGCGATTCGACGTGCCGGCGTATTTGTTGAACGACCTGCCGGAGCGGGTCGCCGACGCCGACATGATGGCGATGATCGAGGCGCCACCGGACGAGCTCGACGCGCAACTGGAGAAGGTGCGCCGGCGATTTCAGAACAGCTTCCGGGTGCGCGCCGATGGGAAGGAGTTCGAGGGAACCGTGGTGGATTTCCCGACGCGCCGGCAGATCGAGGAATGGGTGAGTTCGGGGCGCGAGCCGCGATTGCCGATCATGCTCAGTTTGCTCGTCGAGGGATCGGTGCCGGTGACGACAACCGAGCTGGCGCTGAAATTTCCCGAGGCAATCGGCGACGTGCTCGTTTCGTTCGAGTTGCCGGGCGGCGTGCCGCAGTTCCGAAAGGCTCCGGCGGGACGCTTTTGCGAAAACGTGGCGGTGTCGTTTTCTCCTCGCGAGCCGGAGGTGGAGGTCGGCGGTGGATTCCCTGGAGTGTTCGCGATGTATCTCGCACTCGGCTTCCAGCACATTCTGCCCAAGGGGCTGGATCACATCCTTTTCGTGCTCGGAATCTTCTTTCTCGGGTCGCGCATTGGCGGGCTGCTCTGGCAGGTGACGGCATTCACCGTTGCGCACTCCGTCACGCTTGCACTCTCGCTTTACGGGGTGGTGCGACTGCCGCCCGAGATCGTCGAGCCGATCATTTCCGCGTCGATCGCGTTCATCTGCATCGAGAACCTTTTCGCGACCCGGGTTTCGCCGTGGCGTGTGGCTGTCGTTTTCGGTTTCGGACTCATTCACGGGCTCGGCTTCGCCGGTGTCCTCGAGGAATTGGGGCTCCCGGGAAATCAGTTTGTTGAGGCGCTGGTTGCCTTCAACATCGGCGTCGAGTTTGGGCAGATCGCGGTGCTGGCACTGGCCTTTCTCGCGGTGGGCTGGTGGCGCAACAAGCCGTGGTATTCCCGTTGCGTGGCGCGGCCGGCGTCGGCACTGATTGCGTGCGTGGCGGTTTACTGGACCGTCGAGCGGATCGAATGGAAGCCCGGCGCGGAGCTGGCGTCAGCGTCCTTCGAGCGCGCGCATTTGAGCGATGCAGTAGCGATCGGTCATGCCCGAGAGATAGTCGGCGATGGTGCGGTGCAGGCCCTCGCTCTTGATGCGACGCGCCGCCTTGCGGCCGAGTAGGGACGGCTTTTCGACGATCCGTTTGAAAAACGCCTCCAGCAACTCGCACCCGCGCCGGTTCGCCTCGGCGACCGCCGGATTGTAGTAGAGATTTTCGTAGAGAAATTTCCTCAACTGCGCGTTTCCACGCCGCGTCTCGGGGCTGAACTGGATGAGGCGGCGCTTTTGTGAGCGGACGTCCGCGACCGACGCCACGCCGGACTTCGTGATCGCGCGGCCGCTGTTGATCACGAGATCCTCCACTTCGCGATTGACGATGCAGCGGATGATGTAGCCGCGGCGTTCCGTGGGATCCATTTTCCGGAACTCGCGCTCCGCGAGCATGCGGGCCTCGGCCCAGATGGGAAGTTCCTCGAGCATCTTCGGGTCGAGCAGGCCGGCATCGAGTCCATCATCGAGATCGTGGCTCGAGTAGGTGATCTCGTCGGCGAAGTCGGCCGCCTGCGCTTCGAGCGAAGGAGAATGATACGTGGTGCCATCCGGAGCGACGTAGGATTCGCGATGCTTCTGCAAGCCCTCGATGACCTCGTAGGTGAGGTTCAGGCCGGGGTGCCGCGGATATTTTGATTCCAGCAACGTGACGACGCGCAGGCTTTGTTCGTTGTGATCGAATCCGCCATGCCGGCGCATCAGCCGGTCGAGCGTTTCCTCGCCGCTGTGACCAAACGGCGAATGCCCAAGGTCGTGCGCGAGCGCGATGGCCTCGGCAAGATCCTCGTTGAGCGAAAGCGCGCGCGCGATGGTTCGCGCAATCGATGCGACTTCGATCGTGTGCGTGAGGCGTGTGCGATAGTGGTCGCCGGTGCCGTTGAGGAAGACCTGGGTCTTGCCATCGAGTCGGCGAAAGGCGGCGGAGTGAATGATTCGCGCACGATCGCGCTGAAAATCGGTGCGATAGGGGTGTTTCGATTCCCGGTGCGCGCGCCCGAGCGACTCGGCGGCCTTGCACGCGTAGGGGGCGAGGGTCAGCGTCTCCTCGCTTTCGATTTGCTCGCGGGTTTTGAACATGAATCAGGGGTCACGAAAAAGATCCTTCCGAACGGCCTCGAGTTCCTGCCGGTGCCGTTTTCGGACGATGATGAGATCGTAGATGGCAAGGAGGATCACGCAAACCGTGAGCCACGCGCAAATGAGCCAATAGATGGCAAAGAAGAGAGGGTGCTCGACAAACACAGGCCAGAGCGGCACCGCGCCGATGAACACCATCAACAGGCTGATTATGGTGAGAATGAACATCGCGCGGCGGCGGGCGGTCTGGTCGAGCGCGATGCCGCGTGCGATGGCGTAGGAAATCTGAGCAATGCGCTTCACGAGATGCGAGGGCCGGTTCCCGGATCGAAGAGATGGAGGCGGGAAACGTCAACCACGAGTGCCACGGGGCCTGTCGGCGGCGGCTGCATGCCGGCCGTCCGGCTGATGATGGAATGAGCGTTGGTTTTCACGTGGAAGAGCGTTTCAGCACCGGGCGGTTCGTGATGTTCGAATGTCACGGGGCGTCCGGTTCCCGATGGTGCCGGGGGAGGAGGGAGCAATGTTCGGGCCGGATTCCGGGAATCACCTCGTGTTTCGCCGAAAGGGACGGGAGCAACGACAGGGAAGCGCGAGAGATCGGGGGGATGAAGACATTGGCGGGAGACTCGGAGAGATGTCGGGGAGTTGAAACGCAAGGGGAGAGGTTCCGAAGCGGTCAATGACCCCGCCGTTTGGTGCGAGGATTCCTTGTCATTGGTCCGGCAAGCGGTTTCGATCGTGCCATGAAGATGGTGGTCCGTGCGTTTGCGCTGCTCCTTTTGATTGGAACCATCGGGGTGTGGGCGGCCTGTGGCGGCACGTTTGGCTGGACGAAAACGAGCGTGCCGATTCGCGAGGAGGATCCTGTGACGGGAATCGAAGCGGTGCGTTACAAAACCCGCCTGGTGCCGGGGGTCGAGTTTCTGGCGCTGGGGGTCGGTGGAGCGGTGATTATTTTTGCGGCAACGCTTTTCGTGCGCATCACGCCGAAGGACTAGCACGATGCCGGTTGATCTTCGACCGGATTGAAGCCACACTCTCGCGCTATGAAAATCGCCCGCGTTCTCCCGACGTTTTTCTTCGCTTCGCTGGCTTCCGTGGCCTTTGCCGAGGTTCAGACCTTCGACTTCAAGGACCCGAAAGGCGTCAACAATGTGACGTTTGTCCTCGACGCGCCGCTGGAGTCGATCAGTGGAACGGCAAGCGGCATTTCGGGCACGGTGACCTACGACCCGGAGAACCCGGAGGCCACGGAAGGGAAAATCGTCGTCGACAGCGAGTCGCTGCATGTGCCGAACCCGATGATGAAGGATCACATGCACGGCGAGAAGTGGCTCGACGTGAAGAAGTATCCGGAAATTTCGTTCGAGCTGAAGGAACTCAGCGACATTCAGAAGACCGAGAATGGCGGAACCGCGAACGCCACCGGCACCTTCACACTGCACGGGGTTTCCAAGGAAATCACGGTGCCCGTAAAAGTGACGTATCTGCCCGGCCGGTTGAAGGACCGGATGCCCAATGCCGAGGGCGACCTGCTTGTGATTCGCTCCGATTTCACGATCAAGCGCAGCGATTTCGACATCCAGCCCGGCCAGAACGAGGACAAGGTCTCCGACGAGATCAAGATCTCGATGGCGATCGCCGGTGCGGCGCCGAAGTCGTGAGGCAAAAAGTGCCTTGCATGGTCCCGGTGCCCGGCGAATGATCAGAGTTCTATGATCGAGCTTGAGGTCTATGCAGCAGGAGTCCGCAGTGCGGAGAAGATGATGGCTCTCGCGCTGGAGCTCGATACGGTGCCGGGACTCCGCTACAAGGTCGATACGAACCACGACATCGTCTATATGGAGTTTCCATCGACGGCGCCGGGTCTTGCGGAGTTGAAGTCGATTTTTGGAAAAGCCGGCCTCGAAGCGCGCTTCGTTGGCGCACTTCCGCCGGAGGTTTCCAGGGACCGGAAGAAAACGCAGCGTCTCACCCTGTGATTGACGCTTGGTGGCTCGCGTGCACCGCGGGCAGGGTGCTCGAATGAACCCGATCGCGCTCCTCGGCGGGGCGTTTCTCGGCTTTTGCGCCTATCTCGGTCAACTCGCCGAGCTGGCGGGCGAGACGTTTCGCTCGATCTTTGCCGGGCGAATCCGGCTCGGGCTGGTGCTGCGGCAGATCAGCCACATTGGCTTTGGCTCGCAGATGGTGGTGATCGTCACGGGCGCCTTCACGGGCGCGGTCTTTACGGCACAGACGTTCTTCCAGTTTTCCCGGTTGAACATGGAATCCGCCGTGGGTCCCGTGATTTCGGTGGCGATGTGCCGCGAACTCGGCCCTGTGCTCACGGGTTTGATGGTCGCCGGGCGTGTCGGCGCGGCAATGACTGCGGAGCTGGGAACGATGAAGGTCACGCAGCAGATCGATGCGTTGCGCGCGCTTGCCGTGCATCCGGTGGACTACCTCGTGGTGCCGCGCACGATCGCGATGCTGATTTCGCTGCCGTTGCTGGTCGGCGAGTGCATTTTCTTCGGCATCGTCGCCGCGTATCTCGTTGCGACGAAAATTCTCGGTGTGGGTGCGCCGTATTACCTGCTCAACATGTATAAGTTCACCGAGGCGGAGGACATCTTCATGGGCGTGATCAAGGGTCTCGTGTTTGCGGTGATCATCGTGCTCGTGAGTTGTCGCGAAGGCCTGAATGCCCGCGATGGCGCGGTGGGAGTGGGACGCGCGACGACGGAAGCGGTGGTGATTGGCTCGCTCTCCGTGCTGATCGCGAATTTCTTCCTTACGATGGCGCTCAACATTTTCTTCCCGGCGGGAGTCAGCTAATGAGTGCGGTGCTGATCGACGTTCAGGATCTTGTGCAGCAGATCGGGGCGCAGCAGATTCTGCGCGGCTTTTCGATCCAGGTGCATCAGGGCGAGACGCTGGTGCTGCTCGGGAAGAGCGGTGGCGGGAAGAGTGTGTTTCTGCGGCATCTCATCGGGTTGATGAAGCCGGTTTCCGGGCGCGTGATCGTGGAGGGCACGGATATTTCCGGGCTCGGCGAGCGCGAACTCGAGTGGGTGCGGCGGAAGATCGGGATGGTGTTTCAGGACGGCGCGTTGTTCGACTCGATGAGCGTTTTCGAAAATGTCGCGTTTCCGCTGCGTGAGCGTGGCGAGCGCGACGAGAAGAAAATCGCCGGGAAGGTGAGGGAGACGCTGGCGCTGGTGAACATGACCGGACACGAGAAGAAAATGCCCGTGAACCTGAGCGGCGGCATGCGCAAGCGTGTCGCGCTGGCGCGGGCGATCGTGTCTCCGCCGGATGTGATTCTCTACGACGAGCCGACAGCGGGTCTCGACCCCATTGTTTCCGACAGCATCAACCGGCTGATCCGTCGCATGCAGCGACAGTTGTCGGCGACCTCGATTGTGGTCACGCACGACATGACGAGCTGTTATCACATCGCCGACCGCGTCGCTTTGTTGAACGAAGGCCGCCTTCACTTTTGCGGCACGGTTGACGAGTTGAAGAACACGACCGACCCGGTGGTGCGCGATTTTATCGATGGACGCTCCCACGAGGTCGATTAAAGGAAGAGGAAGTTCGAATGAGTTCTGAGAAAATCACGCAGGCCCGGGTGGGCATCTTTGTCCTGATTGGACTCATCGCCATTTGCGTGATGGTGGTGTATTTCGGCCGCTTCGGCGACGGGTTGAAGAAATACTACAACCTGCGCGTGGAGTATCCGAACGCGAGCGGGCTCTTCGCGGGCGCCGACGTGCTGCTGGCGGGCGCGAAGGTCGGATCGGTGAAGGAGGGCCCGTATGTCCTCGATAACATGCGGGGCGTTTACGTGATTTTGCAGATCGAGGACGGAGTGCAGGTTCCGCAGGGATCCAGCTTCACGATCGGCAGCTCCGGACTGCTCGGCGACAGCTATGTAAACATCAACATGCCGGCCGATCTCGATGTGGAAAAATATATTCCGATCGCACCCGGCACCACGGTGATCGGGCAAAAGGAATCCGGCGGGTTGAGTTCCCTGGCGGGCGAGGGAAGCGCGTTGTTGGACGACGTGAAAACGGCGGTGAAGAACATCGACACCGTCGTCAAACGCATCAACGAAGAGGTGCTCAACAAAAAGAGCGTCGAAGCGATCAATGAGTCGCTCAAGAACCTCAAGACGACCAGCGAGGAGCTGGCCGAGGCGTCGAAGAATCTCGACAGTGTGATTTCCAATGCTGCGGTGGCGGTCACCGAGGCCACGGAAACGGTGAAGAAGGTTGGACAGACCGCCGAGAAGAGCAATGAAACGCTCGAGGCAGCGACCGGTGCGGCGAAGTCGTTCGACAGGACCATGGTGGAGGTGAGGTCTCTCGTGCAGGAGGCGAAATCCGGGCGAGGGCCGTTGGGGACGCTGATCTCCGACCGCACGATGGCTGACAATCTCCGTGCGCTGGTCGTCAATCTCCGCCGGCACGGCATCCTTTGGTATAAGGACCGCTCGGGCCTCGATCGCCAGCGCGAGGAGGAGTAGTCAGTTCACCAGCTGCGGATAGCGGGCCTTTGCCAGCTCCGTGCAAAGTTGCAGGATCTCCGCGGAGGTCGTGCTGTTGAGCGCGGTCGCCGCGAGCTGACGGCACGCAGGGAGATCAAGGCTCTGGACCGCCTTCTTGACGCGAGGCACGACAGCCGGGCTGGTGCTGAGTTCGTCGATTCCCATGCCGAGCAGGAGCGGGGTGAGGGTGATGTCGCTCGCCATTTCGCCGCACACGCCGACCCAGATGCCATTCGAGTGGGCGGCGGCGACGACGGAATTGATCAATCGCAGAATGGCGGGATGTGTCGGCTTGTAGAGATGGGTGATGCGCTCATTCCCGCGATCCACGGCGATCGTGTATTGGATGAGGTCGTTGGTGCCGATGCTGAAAAACTTCGCCTCCCGTGCCAGAAGGTCGGCAGACAGGGCGGCGCTGGGGACTTCGATCATCACTCCGACTTCGATCCCCTCGTTGAACGCGATGCCCTCGTTGCGCAGCTCGGTCTTGCACTCCTCGAGGATCGCCTGTGCCTGGCGAAACTCGCCGAGGCCGGAAATCATGGGATACATCATCTTGACGTTCCCATGCGCCGAAGCGCGCAGGATGGCCCTTAGCTGGCACTTGAAGATCTGCGGATGCTCCAGGCAGAAACGAATGGCGCGGCATCCGAGGAACGGATTTTCCTCCAGAGGGATTTCGATGCCGGTAAGTGCCTTGTCGCCGCCGATATCAAGGGTTCGGATGATGACACCGTGTCTGCCGCTGCGCTCGGCGACGATGCGGTAATTTTCGAACTGCTCCTCCTCATCGGGCATCGCGTCGCGATTGAGAAAGAGGAACTCCGTGCGATACAGCCCGACGCCCTCCGCGCCGGACTCGATCACGTCGTCCATTTCCTCCGGCAGCTCGATGTTTGCGGAAAGCGTGATCGGGCAGCCGTCGGCGGTGACGCTCGAGGTGTCGCGGATGAGCTCCAGCTGCTCCTCGACGGCGTTCTTTTCGCGCTTGAAGGCCTCGTAGGCCTCGATGGTTTCCGGCGTCGGATTGACGACCACGATGCCGCGGTAGCCGTCGATCAGCACGTCCTGGTCGGACTCGAGTTCGTTGCAAATTTCGTGGAGCCCGACGATGGCGGGAATGCCCAGCGAGCGGGCCATGATCGCCGTGTGCGAGGTCTTGCTGCCGGCCTCGGTGGCAAAGCCAAGGACGAGCGAGCGGTCGATCAAGGCCGTGTCGGATGGCGTGAGATTGTGCGCCACGAGGATGTGTGGCTCGCCGTGGGCCTGCAAGGCGCTCGAGGGCTTTCCCAGCAGGTGGCGGATGACGCGATCGGCGACGTCCTTGATGTCCACGACGCGCTCGCGCAGGTAGGGGTCGTCGATTTCGCTGAGAGTTGTGCAGTATTTGTTCGCGACCTGGTGAAAGGCGAACTCGACGTTGTGCTTCTCGGTCTCGACGCTGCGAAGGACCTCGTCGATCAGGGTGCGGTCCTCGACGACGAGCAAATGCGCGTCGAAAATGCTCGCGTCGGACGTGCCGATGGCCTCGGCAATCCGCTGCTGCATCTCGAGCAATTCGGCACGCGTGGCGATGAGCGCCGCCTCGAATCGGGCGATTTCCTCGGGGATCGCGCGCTCGGAAATCTTCCAATACGGGATTTCCTCCTCCTGGAGTCGATGCACGACAACAGGCGCCCGGGCGATTCCCGGTGCGACTGCGATTCCCTCGAACCGCTGCTCCGCGGGCCTGACGTCATCACCCATTGCGGTCGCAATGAGTAGCAGGCTCCACCGCGCGGGTCAAAGTCTCATTCCTCGCCGAATCGGCTTTCGATGAGTTGTTGAATCTCCTCCAGGGCGCGCTCGGCGTCCGATCCTTCGGCGATGATGTTCAATTTCGACCCCTTGCCGGCGGCGAGCATCATGAGACCCATGATGGACTTTCCGTTGACGCGCTCGGAGTCCTTCTCGACCCAAATCTCCGAGCGGAAGCGGCTCGATACCTTCACCAGCATCGCCGCTGGGCGCGCGTGGAGGCCATTCCGATTTTGAATGACCACCTCGCGTGCGCAGCGGTTGGTGTCGGGCGTGGATTTCTTACGGGAAAGGAGGCCCATTACAGTTCCGGGTTTTGCTGCATCATGCTGAGCAGGCGTTGGTTGAATTCGAGGGCGGTGTTATGTCCCATACTTTTGAGTTTTTGGTCCATCGCCGCGACTTCCACGAGGCGCGCCAGATCGCGTCCTGTCCGCACCGGCACCGTGACGTGGGGGACGCGGATGCCCAAAATCTCGTAGTAATCGCGGTCGATGCCTAATCTATCAATGTCTTCCACCTCGTGCCAATCGATAAGTGATGCGACGAGGTCGAGACGCTTCTCGGGGCGCACGCTTCCGACGCCGAAGATGGACGCGACATTGATGATGCCGATGCCGCGGACTTCCATGTGAAACCGGGTAAGCTCGGCCGACATGCCGACGAGCTCGCGATTTTCGATGACCTTGATCTTGGTGATGTCGTCGCTGACGAGGCTGTAGCCGCGCTCGATGAGACCGAGCACGCACTCGCTCTTGCCGACGCCACTGGCCCCGCGAATGAGCACGCCCACGCCCTGCACATCGACCATGCTGCCGAATTCGGACGCGGTCGGCGCGAACTCGAACTCCAGTGCGATCGTCGCCGCGTTGATGAACTTCATCGTGATCATCGGCGTGCGGAAAATGGGCGTCTCCGCCGCGGCCGCCTCCTGAAGCAGCACGGGGGGGATTTTCGCACCGCGTGCGACGACGAGGCATGGAATCTTGTGTGAAAAGAGCTGGCGGCAGCGTTCCTGCAGGTCCTGGGCCTTCAGGGAGCGCAGATAGCTGAGCTCGGAATTTCCAATGACCTGAAGGCGACGGTGGGGGAAGTAGCTGTAAAATCCGGCGAGCGCGAGACCGGGACGGTTCACGGTCGGCTCGCGAATGAGACGATTCATGCCGAGGGAAAGCCCCTCGAGACGGAGGCCCAGAGTTTCCGCGTGATTGGCGTAGAATTCCCCGACCGTGATGTGCTTGACCCGGTGCTGGTTCTTCTCGGCCATGACGGAAATTCTATTACATCGAGAAGCTCTCGCCGAGATAGAGCTTGCGGCTGATGGGGTCGTTGAGCAGGAAGTCCTTGTTGCCCTGGCTTTCGACGCGGCCCTCGTAGATGAGGTAGGCGCGATCGACGATGTTCAGCGTTTCGCGAACGTTGTGGTCGGTGATGATGATGGCCAGGCCCTGCTTCCGCAAATCGGTGATGATCTGCTGCACGTCGAACACCGCGATCGGGTCGACGCCGCTGAATGGCTCGTCGAGCATGAGCAGCGAGGGATTCGTGACCAGCGAGCGGGCGATGGTGAGGCGGCGCTTTTCACCGCCGGAGAGGGTGAGCGCGTATTGCTTCGCGACGTGCTCGATGCCGAACTGCGTGAGCAATTCCTCGCAACGCGCCTTGCGCTGGGCCTTCGAGAGCTTCGTCGTCTCGAGGATTGCCATGATGTTCTGCTCGACGGTGAGCTTGCGGAAAATCGATTCCTCCTGCGGCAGATAGCCCATGCCGTGGCGGGCGCGCACATACATGGGCTGGTGGGTGACGTCGTGTCCCTGGAAAAAAACGCGGCCGCCGTTGGGCTTCACCAGCCCGACGATCATGTAGAACGACGTCGTTTTGCCCGCGCCGTTGGGGCCCAGCAGGCCGACGATCTCGCCTTTCTTGACGTTGATGTCCACGCCATTCACGACGGCGCGCCCACCATAGATTTTTACCAGCTTGTCGGTCTGGAGGAGCGGCTGCTGACTTTCGTCAGTCGCGGGGGCGGCGGCTGGCATGGTTTGAACGTCACTCATTCCAATCCGTCCTCGACGAGAATGGTTCGACTCGGGCCCTCCGTGCGCATCCGTCCCTCGCGATTCAGGACCATGACCGTCTTCTCGTTCGCGGCGACGTGGTTGTTGATCCCTTGTTGAATGGACGGCGAAATGGAAAGCGTCACGTCACCGGTCGCGGGCTCGAAGACCGCCTTTCCGGCGCGGCCGACCGATTTTATCGGTTCTCCCTTGTCGTTCGTGTTTTCCTGCACGATCACCACGCTGCCTTCAGCCACGGCGGTCTCGATGCCTTTCCGGTCCTTGTTCAGGTAAACGGTGAGTTTGTCGCAGAAGAGATTGAACTGAGGGTCCTTCACGACGACCTTGCCGATGAAGGTGGCGACGCTCTCATTGTTGTCGAAGGTCGCCTCCTGCTGTGCGGTGATCTCGGTCTTGGCGCCCTTGGGGCGGTCCTTCTGGAGAATGCCGAGACCGGCGGGATCGGATTTCTTCTTTCCCGAGGAGGCGTCGCCGTTTTGCGCGACGGCGGTTGCCGCGGCGGCACAACAGAGGAGGATGGTCAAAAATCGTCGGTTCATTCAGCCCGTTCCGTATTGATGGTCATTTTTACATTCCCGCGCATTCGTCCGAAGCGCGTCTTGGTGTGAAACTCCGCGGTCTCGCCATTGATGATGAAGTCCTCGCGCCTGATGGTGACCGGCGTGTCGCTCGTGAGCACGCGGGTGTCGAGGTTGAAAACCGATCGGGGCATCTCCACATGGAATGTGGTGCCGTCGTCATTGTGAATCTCAATTTTCAAATCCTCCATCTCGATGTTGCGATCATCGATCCGCTTGGCCGAGCCGGCATCGAACAGCATGAGCAGCCGGCCGGTGGGGTCCATGTGCGGGATGCGCAGCCCGTGATAAACCTGATCCGGCGGGATGTCGGCAAGAATTGCATCCTCCTGGGACTTCGCATCCTCGGCGGCGGCCTCGTCCTTCGCGGCCTTCTCATCCTCCGCGCGCGCGGGCGCGAGAGTGACGACCAGGATCGCGATCAGCAGGCTAAGCGACGACGTTGCGAATGGCGCGAAGCTGGCGCAGAAGGGATGGAAGTTTGCGAAGAGGGATTTGATTCGGGCCATCGGAAAGGGCGCGTGACGGATTTTCGTGAGTTTCAATAAAGACAGCGTCGCAACCGGATGCAACCGCCGCGCGCGCTAGAATGGGAGCGAGATCGCCGTCGCCGCTCGTGGAGTCGCCGGCGCCACCGGGGCGCTGGACCGAGTGCGTGGCGTCGAAGACCACTGCGTAGCCCAACTCCTGCATCCAGGGGATGGCGCGCATGTCGGCGACGAGGTTGTTGTATCCGAAAGTGGTGCCGCGCTCGGTGAAGCAGTAATTGCGACAGCCTGCGGCTTCGAGTTTTGCCGCGATGTTTTTGACGTCGTGCGGCGCGAGGAACTGGCCCTTCTTCACGTTGACGGCGCGCCCGGTCTTCGCAGCGGCGACGATGAGATCGGTCTGACGGCAGAGAAATGCGGGAATCTGCAGCAGATCGATGTAGGGGGCGGCGATCGCGGCTTGATCGGGCAGGTGAATATCAGTCGTCACCGGCACCCCGAGATCGGCGCCGATTTCGGCGAGCAGTTTGCAGCCGTCTTCAATGCCCGGCCCGCGAAAGGACTTTCCGGAACTGCGGTTGGCCTTGTCGAAAGAGGCCTTGAAGACAAAATTCGCGCCCTCGTCCTGGCAGATGGCATGGATCTTTCGGGCCATCCGCCGGGTGAAGGCAGGCGTTTCCATCACACATGGTCCCAGAATGAATAAGAGCTCTTTTCCCCCGAGCGTTTGTCTTCCCACCGCAACTCGCTTACGACCCATCGGACGCGAAGATAGACGCTGACGGCCGTCGCGCCAGTTTTTTGACTCGCTCGGGAGCACTTCCCAGAGGTGAGGTCTTGTCCGGATCGCGGAATCCGGTATCGTTCCCGGTCAATGAGGGTGCTCATCGGATTGTTGACGGCGTTGATCGCAACGGTGCACGCCCATGCCCAGCTTCGGCAGGTCAAAAAGAAGGAGGAGGTTTACATGACTCCGCGCCTCGCGAAGGAAAAGGTCCCGAGCGAGAAGGCCTGGAACCAGATGCTGTGGGACCTGATGCACGAAACCATGCCGAGCGACGAGGCGATCCGGGCGAACGTCGTGGAATCTGAAACCGGCCCCTTTTACATGGCGAAGTCCGTGTCGGGCGACGCGACGATGCCTCTGCGCTCGCGAAAGTTTGGCGCGGGCGAGCCGTCGTATTCGGAGAATCGTTCGTGGACGATGGAGGATCGGAAGCGGGCGACGGAACTTCCGGAAAGTCAATACGCCCAGAAGGCGGAGGATGAGGCGATCCAGGAGGCGATTTTCCGGCATTTCTTCGAATACCGGCAGCGTGGTTTTGCGCCCTATGCGACCACTTACATGCTCGGACTCGGGCCGCATGCGGAAGACGCGCCGCCGGGAGTGATCGAGCGGCTTGGCCAGCTGGAATCGCTGAAGAAGGAGAAGATCGAAGTGGTGCCGGCGTCGCGGGCACTGGAAATCACCGAGGCGGCGATTCGTGATCGCGAGACCGGCGCCTACGGGGTGGTCTTTCGAGTGGATCGGGTCGGGCTGGAGGAGGATGGAACCGTCAAGGCCGTCGGGTCGTTTTCCGAGCGGGATGGATTCTGGTTCACCCGCGAGTTTACGCTCAAAAAAGGGCCCGGGGGCTGGCAGGTCGTCGGCGAGAAGGATCTCGCTATCGAGTAGCCGCCCGTTCGTCGCGGGTCTTTAAAAGCCCCGCGGCAATGCTGATGGCGATTTCCTGCGGGTGATTGCTGCCGATGGGCAGGCCGAGCGGGCATTCGAAGCCCGATACCAGTTTGTCGGGGAGGCCGCTCTCGCGAAGCTCCCGCTCCAGGGTGGCCCGCTTCGAACGGCTGCCGATGACACCAATGAATGGAAACGATCGCGCCTCGAGCGCGGCCTTCAGCACCGGCAGGTCGGTGGCGTGGCCCTGCGTGAGGATGAGCACGAACGAAGCGGCCGGGATTTCCCGCACCGCGGCGGCAGGATCGCTTCGCGTTTCGGCGAGCACGTTGGCCGCCTTCGGCAGGCGGGCGATCCAGTCGGCACGCGTGTCGAAGCAGAAGAGACGGCAGTCGAGGGGGGCGAGCACCGGCACCAACGCCTGCGCGACGTGGCCGGCGCCGAAAATTGCGATCGGCCATGCCGACGAGCCCGCGCAAACGTCGAAGTAGAGCTGCATCTCGCCGCCACAGGTCATTCCGATGTCGCGCTGGAGGTTCCATTTCACGAGCCGCTCCGCGCGCGCGCCGGTGAGCAGCTTTTGCGCATACTCGATCGCCGCCGCCTCGATGCGGCCACCGCCCACGGTTCCCGTTTCACGGCCGGTGTCGGTGACGACCATTTTTGCGCCGACGTCCTGCGGCGTGCTGCCTCGCGCGGCAACCACGGTGACGAGCACATGCGAGCGTCCCATTTGACGCAGACGCAGGCAGTGCTCGAGAACGTCCATTGACGGATTTTCCATCTTTCGGCGCGGGTGGCGAATGATATCGTGCGGGTGTGCAATCGATCAAATCGCTCACTCTCGACGAGCTGACCGAGCGCTTCGAGGCGCTGGGCGAGCCGGCGTATCGTGCGCGGCAGGTGGTCGAGTGGCTCTATCTCAAGCGCGTTGGCCGGTTCTCGGAGATGACGAACCTGCCCGCGGCGTTGCGTCAGCGTTTGAGCGAGCAGTTTGAGGAGCGGTCGCTGGAGGTGGTCTGGAAAACGGGCTCGCGCGACACCACGCAGAAATTTCTTTTCCGCCTGCGTGATGGACAACTCGTCGAGACGGTGTTGATTCCGGCTTCTCCGGCTCTTTACGGCGAGACCTCGGATCGGCGGACGATCTGCATTTCGTCACAGGTCGGCTGTGCCTACGGCTGCAAGTTTTGCGCGAGCGGGCTCGACGGCTGGAAGCGCAACCTCGATGCCGGCGAAATCGTGGACCAGCTCCTGCGGATCGAAGAGGAGTCTGGCGAGCGCGTGAGCAACATCGTGTTCATGGGCATGGGCGAGCCACTGGCGAACTACGACAACCTGATGCGCGCCATCAGCATCATCAATGCCCCGTGGGGACCCGGCATTGGCGCCCGGCACATCACGATTTCCACGAGCGGGCTGGTGCCGCGGATTCGCGATCTCGCGGATCAGCCGCTGCAGCTTCGCCTCGCGATTTCCCTGCACGGCGCGACCGACGAGGTGCGCAGCCAGATCATGCCGGTGAATCGCAAGTATCCGCTCGCGGAACTGATGGATGCCTGCGCGTATTTTCGCAGCCGCAAGAAACAGAAGATTACGTTCGAATTCATTCTCATCGCAGGGGTGAACGACACGCCGGAGCAGGCCGCCGAGCTCTCCAGGCTGGCGTTGCGGCTCAATGCCAAGGTGAACGTCATTCCCTACAACACCGTCGAGGGCCTGCCCTGGGTGCGTCCCGACGTGCGTCAGCAGGATGCCTTCATGGCGGTGTTGCGCCGCAATCAGGTCGCGGCGACCATTCGTCGTGAAAAAGGACATGACATCTCCGCGGCATGCGGCCAGCTTCGTTTGAAGACAATGGATGACGACCGCCGCAACGATTCGGAAAAACCGATTGCAGCGGCACGCACCCTGCTTTAAGGAGGATTTGATGCCTGACGATGATTTCGGGTGTCCCGAGCTTTGGGACGAGTATCAGTGGGAGCGGTTCCTCCAGCAGCAGGACCGCAAGACCGAGCAGTATTTTCAGCTCTTTGAGCAATACGAGAATCACCCGGAGCGGGATGAAATCATCGCGCGCGAAATGGGCTGGAATCAGCCCGAAACCGAGGTCGAGGAGGAGGACGACAGCGAGGACTCCGAGTGGCTCGAAGTCATCGACGAGGAAGAGGCCGACGCCGAAGTCGTCGCCGAGGATGACGAGGAAGGCATCGACGAACTCCAGCATTCCGAGGTTTACATGCAGAGCATGGAGCTCAACCGGCGCGTGTTCACGCTCGTCGAGGAGCGCGAGGAATTGAAGGACCACCCCGTCGCGGTTGAACTCGCCACGCGGGTCGCGATCTGCGGCGCAAAGCTGGCCGCGGCATTGTGCGGCGACGATTTTTCCGAGGTCGGAATGACGATTGCCTATCTCAAGCGCAGCCTGAAGGCCGCGAACGACGCGTTGAGCGCTGGCGCGCGCCTGCATGACCAGGGTTTGATCGATCAAAAGGATCTGAACTCGATCAACGAGCTGCTTTTCCCCATTCGCGAATGCATCGTGGACATGATGGGGGAGTTTCGCGAAGAGCTTCGCCGCCGCCGCGGGGAGCTTTGATTGAATAATTTCGCGGGTTGCCGCGTCTTTCCAATGGGTAGTGGCGAACTGGCGGACGAGGAAAGCCTCGTCGAAAGGAGCAGGCGCGGAGACACGCGCGCGTTCGACCAGCTGGTCACGGCCCACCGGGAGCGAATTTACATGGTGGCCTATCACATCGTCCGAAACAGCGAGGAAGCCCTCGACGTGACGCAGGAGACGTTTCTGCGAGCGTGGAAGGGGCTGGCGCGGTTCGACGGAACAGCGAGCTTTCGAAGCTGGTTGTCGCGGATTGCCACGAATGCCGCGATCGACCTTGTGCGACGCCGGCAGGCGCATCCGCAAACGGAGTTCGAGTCCGCCCCGATGGCGATCGACGCCGCTTCGCGAACGACTCCCGCGCAGCCGGACAGACCGGGCGAAAGTCTGGACCAGGGGGAAATTCGCGAGCGATTCGAGAGGGCGCTGCAAACGCTGAGCCCGGAGCACCGCGCGGTGATTCTGCTCAAGGAAATCGAGAATTTGTCCTATCAGGAAATCGCCGAAGCCGTCGGCTGTTCGATGGGCACGGTGATGTCCCGGTTGTTTTACGCCCGAAAGAAGCTGCAAACTGAACTGCGAGATCTCTATGAAGAACTTTGAGGAGCGATACACGGCGTGGCTCGACGGGGAGTTGAGCGGGGAGGAGCGCGTCGCGTTTGAGCGGGAGCTGCCGGACCGGGATGCGGCGGAGAAGGATCGCGCGGAATGGGCAAAACTGCGCGGCATGATGCGCGAATCCCTTGCGCCGGCGCGGATGCCGCATGCGGATTTCGTGAACAGCCAGGTGCTCGCGGAGATCGAACGCGAATCCCGGGCCGCGGAAGCGCGTCAACCCGCGCGGCGCGGCTTTCTTCCGATTGGCCGGCTGGCATTTCTCGGTGCGTTTTTGATCGTTCTCGCTACGGGGCTCTCGGTGCTTGTGAAACCGTGGGCCGGTGCTTCCGGGCCGCTGGTTTCGGAGATCGTGGAAACTCATGTCGCCAACCCGACGCTCCATACCTACGCGTTCCAGGCACCGGGCGGACGCGGTGCGGTGCTCTGGATCGAAGAGCCGGGTTACATCCCGGCCAACGAAAAGCTGTAATCGAGCATGATTCGACGCGTCCTCCTGCTTCTCGCGATCGTTGCGGTGGCCTCCACGGTTCGGGCGGAGGACCGCATCTGGGCGGCGCTCGTGCTTGGATGCCCGAACACGTCGGAAGATCCCGTGCCGAAGGAGCTCGAGCCATTCATCGGGGGACTGAAGACGGTCTTTGGCTACAAGACGTTCTATCTGCTCAACGCCAAGGAGAAGAAGATCCGCGAAGGCACGGAGGAGTGGATCGTGCCGCGGAAACAGATCTTCCTGAAAGTGCGCTGCACTGATCGCGACAAGACTTCCTACACCGTCGTGGTCGAACTCTATGTGAAGAAGCAGCTGCTCGTGACCAGTGAGGTGCGACTGGCACGTGAGGCTCCACTCTACATTCGCGGCCCAAACTGGGGCAAAGGCCGACTGGTTTTCATTCTCGAAGTGCGATGAATCTCGACGATTCACAGCGCGCTTCGCAGGAGCAGTTTGACCGGCAGAGCGATCGTTATGGGCGCACGCACGTGCTTGCCGATACGTCTGATCTCGATCTCGCGGTCGAGGGGGTGGTCATGCCCGAGCGTGGCAATTCGCTCGATGTCGCGACCGGAGGCGGGCACACGGCATTGTGGCTCGCGCGGCGCGGATACCGCGTCACGCTTTCCGACGTCTCCACGCGCATGCTGGAAAATGCATCCAGGCTCCTCGACGAGGAGGGTTTCCTTTGCGAGACGCGCCAGCACACGGCCGAGCAACTGCCGTATCCGGGGCGGGAGTTTCAAATTGTGACCTGCCGCGTCGCCGCGCACCATTTCAGCGATGTGACGTCGTTCGTGCACGAGGCCGCGCGTGTCCTCGAGCCGGCGGGATTGTTGATTGTGGTGGACGGCACGGCGCCGGATGAGCTTCCGGAGGCGGAGGCGTGGATTCATGAAGTGGAGAAACTGCGCGATCCAAGCCACGGGCGATTCGTCCTGCCCTCGAAATGGAAAAAGCTCTGCGGAGCCGCGGGACTGCACGTCGAACGTTGCGAGATCAGTCGATTGAAGCAGCCGGATCTGGAGTGGTATTTCGAGACCGCGGGAACTTCACCGGAAAATCGGGACGCGGTTCGCGAGCTCGTTCGTTCCGCCTCGCCGACGGTCCGCGAATACTTCCGCCTCGAGGAGCAGGATGGATGTGTCTCCTGGTGGTGGCCACGACTCCACTTGGTCGTGCGCAAAAGCTGACGCCGTTTGTTTCCGGGCGCGCGTTGGCGCGTCATCGCGTCAGCAGCCAGAGCATCGCGATCAGCAACACGAGGGCGGTGATCCACCACACCGGGTGGAGCCGATTCCGTTTCGAGCCGCTGCCAAACTCGCGTTCGACGAAATCGTCGTAATCGAAGTCGGCCTCCGGCAGATCGAGCCCGTCCTGTGCGTCCTCGCGCCAGCCCGATTGGTGATCGGCGCCGCATTCCGGGCAGGCGAGGGCATTTCGCGGCACCTCTTCGCCGCAGACCGGGCAGATCTCCGGCGGGGTCGGACGCGCTTTCCCTGGCGGCATCGTCAGGCGGAAATTGGATTTGCCCGCAACCATTCGACGAACTGTGCAAGCGCCCGGGAGCGATGGCTGATGGCGTTCTTTGTCTCGGGCGGGAGTTCGCCAAAGGTCTGGTCGTAGCCGTCGGGCACAAACAGGGGATCGTAACCGAACCCGCCGGGGCCGACCGGAGTCTCGACGACGCGACCTTCCACCTTGCCGTCGAATGTCGCGATGACTTCGCCGCAGCGCGCCAGCGCCAGCACGCAGCGAAAGCGGGCGGTGCGTGGAGCGTCGGGCAGTTCCTTGAGCTTTGCCTGGAGGAGCTGGTTGTTCGCGTAATCGGTCGCGTTCTCCCCGGCGAAGCGCGCGGAATACACCCCCGGCGCGCCGCCCAGCGCATCGACTTCGAGGCCGGAGTCGTCGGCCAGCGCGATGCCATTGATGAACCGCGAGATGGCGGCCGCCTTCAGCGCGGCGTTCTCGGCGAAGGTCGAGCCGTGTTCCTCGACCTCCGGAGCGCCGTCGAGGGAGGTGAGATCGCGAACAACGAAGCCATCGCCGAGCATGGCGGCGATTTCGGCCGTCTTGTGGGAGTTTCGGGTGGCGACGAGAAGTTCGAGCATCGGGCATCCGTATCACGCCCGGGCGCAAAGGTCGAACGTCGTTGCCCGCCGGCCGTCGCAGTGCCAGACTCGCGGCATGGAAATGCGACAGCTCGACGGCAGCGAGGTGAAGGTTTCACGGGTGGTGTTTGGCGCGTGGGCGATCGGAGGCTGGATGTGGGGTGGTGCGGAACACAGGGACGCGGTGGCGGCGATCCGGGCATCGGTGGATGCGGGAGTGACGACGATCGACACGGCGCCGGTTTACGGTCAGGGCCGCAGCGAGGAAATCGTCGGCGAGGCGATTCGCGGACTGGACCGCTCGAAGTTGCAGATTCTCACGAAGTGCGGACTGCGCTGGGATGCCGAGGTCGGGGAATTCTTTTTCGAGAGCGAAGGGAATGACGGCAGGCGCGTGCGCACGTTTCGTTATGCGGGCCACGACAGCGTGATCGCGGAATGCGAGGCGAGCCTGCGCCGGCTGGGCACCGACTACATCGACGTGCTCCAGCTTCACTGGCCGGATCCCACGACGCCCATTCACGAAACAATGGAGGCGTTCGCGACGCTCGTGAATCAAGGGAAGGTCCGTGCCGTCGGCGTGTCGAATTATTCCGTGGCGCAGATGGCGGAGGCGGAGCTGACGGTCGGAATTGTCTCGAATCAGGTGCCCTACAGCATGGTGAACCGCGGGATCGAGGCGGACGTGATCCCGTATTGCCTGGAGCATGGCAAGGCGGTCCTCGCCTACAGTCCGTTGCAACGCGGGTTGTTGACCGGAAAGTTTTCGCCCGATCACACGTTTGCGCCGACCGACCACCGCGGGCGCAACGAGTATTTCACGCCTGAGAACATCCGCCGGGTGAACGGCTTTCTCGGCACGCTGCGCGATCTTGCCGAGGACCACGATGCGACGCTTGCACAGCTCGTCATTGCATGGACCCTCGCGCAACCGGGCATCACGGCGGCACTGGTCGGCGCCCGCGATGCGGAGCAGGCGCTGGCGAATGCCAGGGGCGGCGAGATCCAGCTGGATCCGGCGGAGGTGGAGCTGATCAACAAGCGGCTGGGGTCCCTCGTGCTCGAGGGGGTCTGACAGTTCCCGGTTTGCTTTTCGACCGACAGCAGGCAAACTCGCCGGCTCGCGAATCATGTCCCAACGCAAACCATTTCCATTTCACGAGTTCGAGAGTCGCTGGCAGACGCGATGGCTGGAGAGCGGCGCATTCCGTGCGCCGAATCCCGGCGACGCGGAATTCGACCCTGCCAAACCGAAATTCTACGTGCTCGACATGTTTCCGTATCCGAGTGGCGAAGGTCTGCATGTCGGACACGTCGAGGGATACACGGCGACGGACATTCTCGCGCGCTACAAGCGCATGCGTGGATTCAACGTGCTCCACCCGATGGGCTGGGACGCCTTCGGATTGCCTGCGGAGCAGTTTGCGATCAAGACCGGCCAGCATCCGCGGGTGACCACCGAGCGAAATGTCGCGCGGTTTCGCGAGCAGTTGCAGAAGATCGGGTTCAGCTACGACTGGTCGCGCGAGATCAGCACGACTGACCCGAATTACTTCAAGTGGACGCAGTGGATTTTTCTCAAGCTCTACGGGTCGTGGTTCAACCCCGCCGCGAACAAGGCGGAGCCGATCGAGACCTACACCGGTGACGATCCCGACAGCGTGCGGCTGGCCTATGTCGCGGAGATGCCGGTGAACTGGTGTCCGGCGCTCGGGACGGTGCTGGCCAACGAAGAGGTTGTGGACGGCAAGAGCGAGGTGGGTGGATTCCCCGTCGAGCGGCGGCCGATGCGGCAGTGGATGCTGCGGATCACGGATTACGCGCAGCGATTGATCGATGAGCTCGACGGGCTCGACTGGCCGGAGTCGATCAAGCTGCTGCAGCGAAACTGGATTGGCCGTTCCGAGGGCGCCTCGGTGCGATTCAAGGTCGCGGATCACGATCTGGAGATCGAGGTGTTTACGACGAGGCCGGACACGTTGTTTGGCGCGACCTACATGGTGCTGGCGCCGGAGCATCCGCTGGTCGAGACGTTGACGACCACCGAACACGCGGATGCCGTCGCCACCTACCGGAAGCAGGTGTCGGCGAAATCGGATCTCGAGCGCACGGATCTCGCGAAGGAGAAGACCGGGGTCTTCACCGGAGCGTTCGCGGTGAATCCCGTGAATGGCGCGAAGATTCCCATCTGGATCGCGGACTACGTGCTGATGGGCTATGGCACGGGCGCGATCATGGCCGTGCCGGCGCACGACGAGCGGGACTTCGAATTTGCGACGGCGTTTGATCTGCCCGTGGTGCAGGTCGTGCAGCCGCTGGGCGACGAGGACTGGCGCGGCTTTGTCGGCGACGGCGTGGCGGTGAACTCCGGATTCCTCGATGGACTGCCAACGCCCGAGGCAAAGAAAAAGATGATCGCCTGGCTCGAGGAGAAGGGTGTCGGCGCCGGGCGCGTGAATTACAAGCTGCGCGACTGGTTGTTTTCGCGGCAGCGCTATTGGGGGGAGCCATTTCCGATCGTGTGGGAAGGCAATCGCCATCGCGCGATCAGCGAGGACGAACTGCCGCTGGTGCAGCCGGAGCTGGATGATTTCAAGCCGACTGGCACGGGCGAGCCGCCGCTGGCGAAGGCAAAGGAGTGGATTCGCTATTCGGAGTCGGCGATTCGGGAAACCAACACGATGCCGCAGTGGGCGGGCTCGTGCTGGTATTATTTGCGTTTTTGCGATCCGCGGAATGGCGCACGCTTCGCCGGAGCAGCGGCGGAGAAATTCTGGATGGATGCAGGCAAGCCCGGTGGCGTCGATCTTTACGTAGGCGGCACCGAGCACGCCGTGCTGCATCTGCTCTACGCGCGGTTCTGGCACAAGGTGCTCTTCGATCTCGGCTATGTTTCCACGCCGGAGCCATTCCAGCGGCTGGTCAACCAGGGAATCATCCTCGGCAGCGACGGACAGAAGATGTCGAAGAGCCGAGGAAACGTCGTGAATCCCGACGAGGTCATCGCGGAATACGGCGCCGACTCGCTGCGGCTCTACGAGATGTTCATGGGGCCGCTCGAGCAGATGAAGCCCTGGAGCATGAAGGGGGTGGAAGGTGTGTTTCGCTTCCTCGCGCGCGTGTGGCGACTTGGCTTCGAGGAGAATCAGGAAGGCGAATGGGTGGTTTCGCCCGCGCTGGCGGAGGCCGAGTTCACGAGCAAGCAGGCGCGTGTCGTGCACGCGACGATCAAGAAGGTGACCGAGGACGTCGAGACGCTGTCGTTCAACACGGCAATCGCGCAGATGATGATTTTCGTGAACGAGTTCACGAGCGCCGAGCCGCGGCCGATCGAGGCGTTGCGCGTGCTGCTGAGGTTGCTGAGTCCCTTCGCGCCGCATCTTGCGGAGGAAATGTGGACGCGACTTGGATTCGAAGGGCTCGCCTCGCAACAGGCCTGGCCGGAGTTTGACGAGAAATTCCTGGTCGAGGATGAGGTGGAGATTCTTCTCCAGGTCAACGGCAAGCCACGCGAGCGCGTCGTCATTTCCAAATCCGCGACGAAGGAACAGATCGAGCAAATCGCGCTGGAGAATTCGAAGGTGCGTGAGATGACCGACGGCAAGGAAATCGTGAAGGTGATCGTCGTGCCCGGAAAGCTCGTGAACGTCGTCGCGCGATAGTTTGCGTTATCGCAACGAGGGCTGCTGATTTCCGGCGAAATGGACGCGAGTGCGGTTCATTAAAATTGCCATTTCTCCGGGGATCGGGCACGCTCCGTGCCGTTCCCCTATGAATATTCGTAAATTCGCTGCGGCGTTGTCGGTCGCGGTTCTTGGTGTTGTATCGTGGGCGAATGCCCAGCTATCCAGTCCCGAGTGGGCGGTCGCCGAGGGGTTGACGCACTCGCGTTTCTGGGATTACTACGATCCCTATCCCTCGAATTACATCGGCTCCCGCGAGTGGTGGGAGGGCGATGCGCTGCTCGGCGATTTCTGGGGGACCCGAAATTACATCGACGAGGAGGGTGTCGAGATTTCGGCGACCTACACGACGAACATCGCGGGCAATCCCGTGGGCGGAAGACAGCTCTCCGCGACCTACACCGACAACTTCCTCTTCGGCGTGGAGCTGAGCCTCGAGAAACTCGTGGGATGGAAGGGTGCGACGCTGACCGTGAGCGGCCTGAACCGCGATGGCCAAAGCCTGTCGGAGATCGCGCTCGGGAATCAGTTCACGGTGCAGCAAATTTACGGCGGCCAGACGGCGATGTTCTTCGGGCTCGCACTCGAGCAGAAACTCTTCGACGACCGCATCAGCCTCAAGATGGGCCGCTTCGCGACGGGTGACGATTTTGCGTCTTCGCCGATTTACTGGCTCTACATGAACAACGGCATCGACGGAAATCCGCAGGCGTTGCCGGTGAACACGCAATTTTCCGCGTATCCGTGGGCCGTCTGGGCGGCGCGGTTGCGGGTGCAGCCGATCAAGGAGACGTATGGGATGTTCGGCATTTACCAGGTGTCGAATCGGGTGTTCGACCGCGCCTACCACGGACTCGACTGGAGTATCCGGTCGGATGATGGCGTGCTGTTGATCTCGCAGTTCGGTTGGACGCCGGAATTTTTCAAACGCGAGGTGTCCGCGAAGAATGTGCCGGATGCGGAAGGCAAGGCGGTTGCGGAGCCGGACGGCAAGTCCTCCGCGAAGAGCTTCAATGAGCCGGTCGTGATGAAGGGGCTTCCGGGCCACTACTGGTTTGGCGTGTATTACTCGCCGTGGGAGTTTGCGCAGTTTGGCACGACGGAGACCGCGCGGAACTCGTATGGCTTCTACTGGCATGCAGACCAGATGGTCTTCCAGGAAGCTCCGGGGTCGGATCAGGGCCTCACGCTCTGGAGTGCGTTCGTATTCTCGCCGCAGCAGAACATCGCGAAGCTGCCGTTCCAGGTGAACGGCGGCCTTGCCTACAAGGGCCTGATTCCGGGGCGCGATAACGACCAGACGATGTTCGGCGTCGTTTACGGTCAATTCAGCGACGATTACGCCGCGGCGACCGAGGCAATGGGCGGTGGGCACCCGGACTACGAACTCGTTTTCGAGTGGGGCTACCGCGCGCAGATCACGAAGTTCCTTTTCATGCAGCCGAACATCCAGTGGGTGATCAACCCCGGTGGCGCCTACAACATTCCGAATGCGCTCGTTCTCGGTCTGCAGGCGGGCGTGACGTTCTGACGGAGCATTTGACCCGCTGACGAAAAACCGCGCCGCGGAAGCGCAAGCTCCCGGAAAGCGCGGTGTTTCGTTTGATGAACTTCAGCCGAAACGGCCGGCGTCCTACGCCTGCGTGGAGACGATCTCCCGCAGCACGAACGGCAGGATTCCGCCGTGGCGGTAGTAGTCGACCTCGATCGGCGTGTCGATGCGCAGGATGACGGGTTGCTCGATCGTGGAGCCGTCGGCCTTGTGAATGACGAGCGTCACTTCCTGACGCGGCTTGATGTCATTCGACAGACCCACCACGTCGAAGGTCTCCGTGCCATCGAGGCCGAGCGTCGTGGCACTGACACCCTCGGGGAATTGCAGGGGGAGCACGCCCATGCCGCAGAGGTTGCTGCGGTGGATGCGCTCAAAGCTCTGCGCGACAACCGCCTTAACGCCGAGGAGATTTGTGCCCTTCGCCGCCCAGTCGCGGCTGGAGCCAGTGCCGTATTCCTGCCCGGCGATGATGATGAGCGGCACGCCATCCTGTTTGTAGGCCATGCAGGCGTCGTAGATGAACGTCGGTTTACCCTTGTCGGAGGGGATTTCCTTGTCGGGCGCGGGCACGTCCCTGTCGCCGAAATACAGCGTGTAGCCGCCCTCGACCGGGGAGGTGAGCAGGTTCTTGATGCGGACGTTGGCGAACGTGCCGCGGGTCATCACCCGGTCGTTGCCACGGCGTGAGCCGTAGCTGTTGAAGTCCTCGGGAGCGACGCCGTTTTCCTGCAGGAACTTGCCGGCCGGGCTCGTCTTCTTGATCGCACCGGCGGGACTGATGTGGTCGGTGGTGACGCTGTCGCCGAAAATGCCGAGCGGGCGCGCGCCCTTGATGTCGGCAATGGTCCCAGGCTCCATCCCGAATTCCGTGAAGAACGGCGGCTCCTGAATGTAGGTGCTGTTCGGGTTCCACTCGTAAACGGCGCCGGTGGAGGAGGGGATCTCGTTCCACTTCGGATTCTGCTCCGCGAAGTCGGTGTAGAGCTTGCGGAAGACCTCGGGCTTCAATGCCGCCGACATCGCGTCGCGAATTTCACCGAGCGAAGGCCAGATGTCCCGCAGGTAGACGTCCTGTCCGTCACTGCCCTTGCCGATTGGATCCTTGCTCAGATCGATGTCCACCGTGCCGGCGAGCGCGAAGGCGACCACGAGCGGCGGCGACATGAGGAAGTTCGCACGGATGTTCTGGTGCACGCGGGCTTCGAAGTTGCGGTTGCCAGAGAGCACCGATGCCGCGACGAGATCGTTTTGCGTGATGGCATCCTCCAGTGCGGGATGAAGCGGACCGGAGTTGCCGATGCAGGTGGTGCAACCGTAGCCGACCGTCTGGAATCCGAGTTTGTCGAGATAGGGCTGGAGCCCGGTCTTTTCGAGGTAGTCGGTGACCACGCGGGAGCCAGGCCCGAGCGAAGTCTTCACGTAAGGGCTCACCTTGAGACCCTTCTCCACGGCCTTCTTCGCGAGAAGCGCGGCGCCGAGCATCACGGACGGATTGCTCGTGTTCGTGCAGCTCGTGATTGCGGCGATGAGCACGCTGCCATTGCCGATCTCGGTGTCCGCCTTTTTGTAGGGCGAGGGGAATGACGAGATGTCGTCGGGCGAGGGGCGATTCCTTGTCATTTCCGCGACATTGCGCGGCTGGCCCTCGGTGAAATGGGCGGCGCCGTTCGCATCGGTGGAAGGCATCTCCTCGGCGTGGGCGGGCGAGCCGTTGATGTGAACGGGCACCTTCAGCGACAGATCCTCGGGCTTCTTGCCGTAGCCGCCCTCGGTGAGCGGCTTCTCGATGAGATGCTCGAAGGTGGTCTTGAGCTCGGGAAGGTTGATGCGGTCCTGCGGGCGCTTCGGTCCCGCGACGCTGGGCACGATGCTGCCGAGGTCGAGCTCGAGTTCAACGGAGTATTCGACATCGCCCTTGCGCGGGATGCCCCAGAGTCCCTGTGCCTTGTAGTAGGCTTCGAACGTGGCGCAAAGCTCCTCGCTGCGGCCGGTGCCGCGGAGGTAGGCGAGCGTTTCTTCATCGATGCCGAAGAACCCCATGGTGGCGCCGTATTCGGGAGCCATGTTGCCGATCGTGGCGCGGTCGGTGACCGGCAGGGCGGCGGCACCCTCGCCAAAGAACTCGACGAATTTTCCGACGACCTTGTGCTGGCGGAGCAACTCGGTGACGCGGAGCACCAGGTCGGTGGCCGTGACGCCCTCGCCGAGAGAGCCGGTGAGGTGCACGCCGACGACTTCCGGCGTCAGGAAATAGACGGGCTGGCCGAGCATGCCGGCCTCCGCCTCGATGCCACCCACGCCCCAGCCGACGACACCGAGGCCATTGATCATGGTGGTGTGCGAGTCGGTGCCGACGAGGGTGTCGGGATAATAAATGCCATCTTTCTCGAGCACGCCCTTGGCGAGATACTCAAGGTTGACCTGGTGCACGATGCCGATGCCCGGAGGCACGACGCCGAAGGTCTTGAAGGCCTGCTGACCCCATTTCAGGAATTCATAACGCTCGCGGTTGCGCTGGAATTCCATCGCGAGGTTCATCTGCAACGCCTGCGCGCTGCCGAAGAAATCCACCTGCACCGAGTGGTCCACCACGAGGTCGACCGGCACGAGCGGCTCGATGATGCCGGGGTTTTTGCCCATGCGCGCGACGGCGCTGCGCATGGCGGCGAGGTCCACAAGAAGCGGGACGCCCGTGAAGTCCTGCAACACGATGCGTGCGACCACAAAGGGAATCTCCTCCGGGGCCGGGGATTTTGCGTTCCAGTTCGCCAATGCTCGAACATCCTTCTCCGTAACCTTCTTGCCGTCGCAGTTGCGCAGGACGGACTCGAGCACGATGCGAATGCTGATCGGGAGCTTTGAAATCGGCCCGACACCGGCCTCCTCGAGTGCGGGCAGCGAGTAATATCTGCCCTCTTTTCCATCCCCTGTGGTGAACGTGCGAACCGTCTGAAATGCGTCGGACATGCCCGCCAGAAAAGCGCGTTTCATGCAAAGCTCGCAAGGAAAATGCAGCTCTCCAATGACCCGTTCGCGTGACAGACCGCTCGACGGGCCTTGATTCGCTGGCGGAACGGGTTAACGCTTTGCATCCTTTCAAAAGTAATGGTGCGTGAGATGCAGTGCTGGAGTCGTGCGATCGGCGTGATTGCGATGCTGGGAAGCTTTTTCCCGGGCGCCGCCACTGCTGCGGATGCACGCCCGAACATCCTGTTCATCGCCATCGACGACATGCGGCCGATCCTCGGTTCGCTTGCCAACGAAAAGGGCGGCTTTTTGAGCGAATACTATCCGAACGCGTCCGTTCGGGCTTCGGTCGCCGCGCGAGTGACTCCGAATCTCGATCGGCTCGCTGCGCGAGGCGTGACGTTCACCCAGGCCTATTGCGCCGCTCCGCTTTGTGTTCCGTCCCGTCTGTCGATTCTCACCGGCATGCTGCCTGCGCGCACCAATGTCTTTCGCGGCAACGGCACGCCCATTCGCCAGCTTCCGAAAAAAGTGGTGCGGGAGGCGGTGACCCTGCCCCAGCGATTGAGGCAGGGCGGATATTTTGCCGTGGGAATTGGAAAAATCTTTCACGCCAGCGCCCAGATTTTCGACGGGGTGGGGAATGTCTTCGAGGACGGCCCGGATGTCGCTCATTCCTGGGACGTGTGGGTGAACCGTCCCATCGGGACCCATCGGAAGGTGATTCCTTCACAATGGGCGCCTGTGGCTCGCAAATTCCTCTCCTACGGAACCGAGGACGGCGCGAAGGAGGATCAATACGATTGGCGGAATGCCGGGTTCGTCGCGGATCTCTTGCGCGACGGGGAAGCGCTCGACCGCGCCACCGGTGAGGTGGTGAGGCTCCCGGAGGACCAGCCGGCATTCATCGCCTGCGGGATCAATCGGCCGCATGCGCCGTGGGTTGTGCCGCAGGAGTTTATCGATCGCTTTCCGTTGCGGGAGATGAAGGTTCCCCGGAAGTGGCTGGAGGATGGTGCGGAGGACCTGGAGGACGTGCCGGCGGTGACGAAGGCCAGGATTCGTGCTGCCAAGGGCGCGGGAAATGCTCGCAAGGTGTGGCGGGAGGGCATTCGCATTGGCGGCCGGAATGGCGGGCGTCTCGCCATTGCCGAGGCACTCCGGCATTACCTGGCGGCGCAGGCTTTTGCCGATGAGTGCGTGGGATTGATCCTCGACGCGCTGGAGAATTCCCCGCTTCGCGACAACACGGTGGTCGTGCTCTTCAGCGATCACGGGGGGCACCTCGGACAGAAGACACATTTTGGAAAGGAAACCCTGTGGGAGGCCTCGACGCGGTCGACATTATTGATCGCGGACCTTCGCCCCGGGTCAGCGGGAGGCATCCGGGAGAACGTGCCGGTGAGCCTTGTCGATATCTACCCGACAGTTTGTGCTTTCGCCGGCCTGGCGACTCCGCGGGAAGTTGAGGGAGAGAGTCTCGTGCCTGCGTTGCGCGGCGACGCGTTGAAAGCGGATCGCACGATTCTCTCAATGGTGGGTTGGGGGTCGTTTTCCATCCGCGTGGGCCGGTGGCGCTACACGACGATGATGGGGTCGAAACACGCGGAGCTTTACAACATCAAGGCCGATCCCGGAGAGAGAAACAATCTGCTCGCCAAACCCTCGCCGCGAATCCGTCGTCTGGAAAAGGAAATGCGGCAGGCGATGCGGGCGGTGGTAAGCCGGTCGCGTCAGTTCAGGCCTTGACCCGCTCGATACGGGCGCCGAGCTGGTTCAGCTTGTCGTCGATGCTCTCGTAGCCGCGGTCAATGTGGTAGACGCGGTTGATTTCCGTCGTGCCCTCGGCGGTGAGACCTGCAAGCACCAGCGCGGCGCTGGCGCGGAGGTCGCTCGCCATCACGGGGGCGCCGCTCAGTTGCTCGACGCCCTTGATGACGGCGGTTGCATTTTGAAGCTCGATGTCGGCGCCCATGCGCTTGAGCTCGGCGATGTGCATGAAACGCTGCGGGAAGACGTGCTCGGTGATGACGCTGATTCCCTCGCTTACCGAGAGCAGTGCGCACATCTGCGCCTGCATGTCGGTGGGGAAGCCGGGGAACGGCTCGGTTTCCAGCTCGAGCGGATGGCGCGTGCCGTTGCGGGAAATCGTGAGCTGGTCGCCGGAGGCATTGATGATGTAGCCGGCCTTCGAAAGCGGGTCGGTGACCGACTTGAGATGATCGGGATTGACCTTGTGCAGCGTGATCTCCTCTCCGGCAATGGCACCGGCGACGAGAAACGTGCCCGCCTCGATGCGATCGGGAATGACGGTGTGCTCCGCGCCGTGCAGCTCCTTCACGCCCTCGATGATGATCCGGCGGGTTCCGGCGCCCTCGATTTTGGCGCCCATCTTGTTGAGGAAATTGGCGAGGTCGACGACCTCCGGCTCCTCGGCGGCCCCGTCGATGACCGTGGTGCCCTCGGCGAGGACGGCGGCCATCATCACGTTGTCCGTCCCGAGCACGGTCGAACCGTATTTGCCGCGCATGTTGATCGTGGCGCCGCGCAACTGCGGTGCGAGCACCTTGACGTCTCCCGCATGGACTTTCACGGCCGCACCGAGCGCTTCGAATCCCTTGAGATGAAGATCGATGGGGCGGTCGCCGATCACGCAACCACCGGGCAGCGAAACGGTCGCCTCCTGCATGCGGCCGAGCAGCGGGCCGAGCACGCAAACGGAGGCGCGCATCTTGCGCACGATGTCGTAGGGCGCGACGGTGCCGACCTTTTCGGCCTTGATCTGCACGGTGCCGCTGGCGCGTTCCACTTCGGCGCCCAGCTCGTTGAGGATCGTGAGCATGTAGTGGATGTCGCTCAGGTCCGGCACCCGGTGAATGATGCACGGCTCCTTTGTGAGGAGTGTGGCGGCGAGAATGGGCAGGGCGGAGTTTTTCGAACCGCTGATGCGGACGCTGCCCTTCAATGTCGAGCCGCCGTGAACGAGTATCTTATCCATGCTTGAACGGAATTGATTAAGGCGCGGGAGCCGGCCTTGTCGCGTTAAAAACTCAACCCAAAGCCGTAGGGAAAGAGCGGATCGTAGTTTTTGTCGCCGATGCGGATCGGGACCTGCTCCATCGAGCGAGGCCAGGAGAAGGACAGCTTGCCGGTCGGGGCGTAATCGCCGAAGAGGACGTCGGCAATGCCCGCACCCTCGGTGCCTGGAAGCCATGCGGCGATAAACGCGTCCGACTGGTTGAGGGTTTTGCCGAGGATCATCGGGCGGCCGGAGAAGAGAATGGTCACGACCGGAGTGCCGGATTTCGCCGCCTTCGCGACGAGGTCGGCGTCCGCCTTGGGCAGCGACAGGTCGTCACGATCACCGAACATCTCGGCATACGGCGGCTCGGCGATCACGGCGACAATGACGTCCGCGTCCTTTGCCAGCGTGCCGTCCGCGGCGTAGGTGACCTTCGCATCGGGTGCCGCGGCTCGAATCGCCTCCAGCACCGTGGTGCCCTCGGTGATGTCGCCGCTGCCGCCCTGCCAGTCGATGGTCCATCCGCCGCACTGGGTGCCGAGATCGTTCGCGGCGGCGCCGACGACGTGAATGTGCTTCATGTCGCGGGAGAGGGGCAGTGCGCCGTTTTCATTTTTCAGCAGCACCAGGGACTCGCGCACCGCCTGACGCGCCACCGCGCGATGCGCCTCGGATCCAAACGCGTCAACAAGCGCCTTGTCGGAGTGAATGCGGGTCGAGCGGTCCATCAGTCCCATTGCGAATTTCACGCGCAGGATGCGGCGGACGGCGTCGTCGATGCGTGACATGGGCACCGTGCCCTCCTCGACCAGCTCGCGAAGCGTGCTGATGAACTGCCGGTAGCGCGTCGGGATCATCATCATGTCCATGCCGGCGTTGATCGATTGCGCGACCTGCTCCTTGAACGTGCCGGGCAGTTCGTCGATCGCGTTGTAGTCGGAGATCAGGAAGCCCTGGAAACCGAGCTTGTCCTTGAGCAGGTCGGTGAGCAGCGCCTTGCTGCCGGAGCATTTCTCGCCATTCCAGCTGCTGTAGGAGGGCATGATCGACCCGACGCCTGCATTGAGCGCCCCGATGTAGCCCTGCCCGTGGAGATCCATGAGCGTCTGGAAATCGACGCGCGTGTCGCCGCGATCGAGCGGCCAGTTTTTCGAAGGATCATCCTCGCGCGGCATGCCGGTGCCAAATGTGGTGCCGCCATCGCCGATGAAGTGTTTCGCGCAGGCGAGCACGCTGGTTGGCGCGTCGAGGGAGGAGCCTTGCAGCCCGAAGACAGCGGCCTCGCCGAGCATTTTCGCGAGATCGGGCGACTCGCCGTAGCCTTCGTAGGTGCGGCCCCAGCGAATGTCGCGGGGAACGGTTACGCACGGGGCGAAGACCCAGTTGATGCCCGTGGCGCGGGTCTCCAGTGCGGTGATGCGCGAAATTTCCTCCACGAGGCCGGGGTCGCGGGTGCAGCCAAGGCCGATGTTGTGCGGGAAGATGACGGCGCCGATGACGTTCGAGTGACCGTGCACCGAGTCGACGCCGTAGAGCAGGGGAATGCCAAGCCGCGTGCGAAGGGCGTGGGACTGGTAGCTGTCCACCATGTCGCGCCATGCGGCCATGGAATTGCCGGCCTTCGGATCGGAATTGCCACCGCTCAAAAGGGAGCCGAGGTGGTAGCGCTCGATGTCGGCGGGGTGCTCGAGGGCATCCTGCTCGGCCTGCGTCATTTGCCCGATCTTCTCGTCGAGCGTCATGCGGGCGAGCAGCGCATTGACCTTGTCGTCGTGGATCGTGAGCGCCTGCTGAAGGGGAGGCGGGGAGCCGGCGAGCAGGAGACCCGGGGCCAGGAGAAGACAGGCGAGAAGGGACAAACGGAGGAACATGCTCGCGAGATACTGCCACTACGAACAGTGTTGGCGAGGGATTTTCGACCGTCGGGAGCGCCGTCCGGAGGCTTGTTTCAGAATCTTTCCGTCGCTATATTCGCGCGATGCTGATTCCCCGCCTGTGGCGCCATGGTGCCGGGCTGACCGCGGCCCTTTGCCTGGCTGCCGGCTTTGCCCGTGGGGACGACTTTGTCTCGATTGACTTTCCGATCAAGAAGGCGCGGATCACGGCCCGAGGATTGAGCGGAAAGCCGCGACAGGTAATGACGCCGGAGGGAGTCGGCTACACGCAGTTCCTGCTGCGGCGCGCGCGAAAGGGAGAACGGATTTTCGTAACGTTCATTTTCGAAGAGGATGGCGAGCGTGGACCGGCGGTCTTCTGGTCGGGCGATGTGAGCGACAAGCAGATCACGCTGGTCGAAGACCTCGCCGAAGGCGTGCGGGGATTGAACCGCCGCACCATCGCATTGCCTGACGAGGTGCTCGAGGAATCGGGCCGGCTGTTTGTGATGGGGCGGCAGAAACAGCTGCTCCGGGTGCGGATCGACTGGTGTGCGCCGACACCGACCTTTGTGGCCGTGGATCGCGAGCGGCCGGCGTTTCTAATGGGTGGCGACGTGATGCTGTCGCGCGAGCTGGAGGGGGACGCGATGCTGGCACCGCCCGATGTGTGGTTTGGTCCGGTGCTCGATGCGGCATTGCAGGATGGCGTCGCGGATTTGTCGGAAGCCGTGGAGTTTGTTGTGCCGATGAAGGGTGATTCCGGCGAGGCGCGGCTGCGGGCCCGATTTCTGGGTTTGCCGCTGGGGCGCCCCGTGAAAGTGTGGATCAACGGAAAACTCGCCGGCCGAATCGTGCCCGAGATTCCCAGCCTCACCGATCCGGGATTCCTGCGAAAGGACGGGAAGGCGATCTTCGCCGGCTGGCGGGAGGGGTCGCTGTTTCTGGAGCCGGGTGCGTTGAAGGACGGCGAGAACTCGATCGTGCTCGAGGCGCCTGGCAAGGAGGTTTACCTTCGCGACACGGCGCTGGAGATTTTCTCGGCGGAAGCTGCCGAGGAACCCGAGCCGGCTCCGAAACCGGAGTTGCCGCAGCCCGAGCCTGTGGATATTACGGCGACTCCTGTTGCGGATTAGACTTTAGCATCCATTATTGATCCATGAAAAAACCGTCTCCCCTCCGCCGCGATGCGGCTTACACCCTGTTTGAGATCATGCTCGTGCTGGGCATCATTGCCGTGCTGGTCGGCTCGGCGATTTACATGCTCGGAGGTGTTGTCGACGAGGCCAAGGAGCAGCGTGTGGAAACCGACAAACAGGCGATCGCCTCGGCGCTCCAGATGTATCAGATGCGGAACATGACGTATCCGACGACCGCGCAGGGGTTGGAGGCGCTGGTCACCATGCCCACTTCCGAGCCAAAACCCCCGCGCTGGAAGAAACTTGTGGACAAGGTGCCGGTCGATCCATGGGGGCGTCCCTACCAATACGAGTATCCCAGCAAGAACGATCCCACCAAGTATGCGCTCTACTCGCTGGGCCCGGATGGCGTCCCGAGCGAGGATGATGTCGGCCGTTAAAAGAACAGTTCCAAGGTCCGTTTCGCTCGGGGGATTCACGTTCCTCGAGATCATGCTTGTGGTCGCCCTCATCGGGATCGTCTTTGCGGCATTGATCCCGATGGTGGGTCCATCGATTCGCGAGCGGCGCCTGCGCGAAACCGTCGAGGCGATTGCGGAGCAGGTGCGCGCCGAGCGGTATCGGGCTCAACTGGAGGGGCGCCGGCAGGTGCTGGAGATCCGCCGAACGGGACTTGGCGTGCCCGAGGAAGGGGAGGTCATTTCCCTGCCCAGGGAGGTCGAGCTGTCCGTAAAACTGCCGGGCGACGACTGGCAGAAACCTGCCGGACAGCAGTGGGAGTTTTCGCCCACCGGCCTTGTGACGCCGTGGACGGTGCGGTTGGAGGAGGGCGATTCGTGGATAGAGGCCGATTTCGATATCCTTACCGGACGTGTCGCGGATGAGCGGTATGCGTTGTAGCGTCTTGGGAAAATCGGCTCGTGGCTTCACGCTTGTCGAGGTGCTGGCGGCACTTGGCGTATTCGCGTTTGCCGTGATCGGGCTGATGCTTGCGCTGAACACGACACTGAGCGCCGCGAATGCGACGAAACGCGAGGCCGAGGTTCGCAACGAGATGCAGGATCGTCTGGCCCGGCTGTCGGTCGGCGCGTTGCGGGAGTTCGAGAACAAGGAGGAGTTCAATGGCGTCGTTTACATCGAACGCGTCCAACGCGAGGAAATCGAGGATGATGAGCAGACGGTGCTGCGCGGCTTCTGGCGGTTGAGTGTGGGAGCCGAATGGGTCGAGGACGGTGGCGAGCAGAAGTGGACCGTGTCCCACCTGATCTATCGAAACGAATGAGACGGCGGGGAACAGTCGCGTTTACGCTGGTCGAGGTCCTGATGGCCATTGCCATCTTCGCGCTGCTCGCCGGCGGGATCTTCGCCTCGGTGCGCGCGGGATTCGACGCTTCGACGGCCATTGTCGAGGAACAGCTCGAGTCGGAGCGCATGGACGCCTTCCGGAATCTCGTGCGGCGGTTTTTCACGAACCTTCCCGCGGATGCGAAAGTGGAATTGCGCGTGCGTCAGGTCGAGGGTTTGGGCGACGTAATCGAGGTGCTGGCGTGGCCGGTGCCGGGATTTCTCAAGTTTGGCCGCAATGAAAAGGACGGGATCGCGCTCACGGCGCTGCCTGATGGGAAGGGCAGCTACGTGATGTCGATCGGTTATTTCAGGGCGGAGGACGGCCCGAACGAGCGCGACCGGGATCTGGCTGACGGTCCGTGGCTGCGATTGCTGCCGGATGTGAGAAAGGTGCGGTGGCGTTTTGCCCCGGCGCGGAATCCCATTTACTCGGAAACCTGGACCGCCGCGAATGGCCGGCCCGGCATCGCCGAGTTGAGCATGCAGCTCTCGACGGATGAGGAAACCGTGCAGGAATACTGGCTGCCGCCTCTGCAAAGAGGCCGGGGAGGGCGCGAATGAACCGCCGGCGAGCCAGTGCCTTGTTGCTGACGCTGTGGTGTGTCGCGGTGCTGTCGATCACCGTTCTTGCCGTGGCGCGCATGGTCGAGACGGACGTTCAGATGCAGACGTTGCAAAGCCGCCGCTTCGAGGCGCGGCAGCTGGCGCTTACGGGCGTGGCCTATGGGTTGCATCCGCGAATGAAGCGCTGGGACTCGCTGTTGCGATCGAAGAGTCCGGACGGCGCCGAGCTGGAGGTGCGGATCATGAGCGAGGCGTCGCGACTCGACATCAATCACCTGCTCCGCGAGGAGGGGCACCGGACCTTGAAGGAGCTTTTCAAAATCTGGGAAGTGCCGGAGGAGTTCATCAGCACCATTGTCGACTGCCTTTCGGACTGGGTGGACCATGACGACCTCACCTCGTTGAATGGCGCGGAGGCCCAGGATCTGGTCGATCAACCGCAATATTCGATCCCCGCGAATCGGGACTTTCGTTCCGTTGACGAGATGGAGAAGGTAAAGGGAATGGATGTTGTCGCCGCCGTTAAGCCGAACTGGGCTGAATACTTTACCGTGCATGGCGGCCGCACCGTGGACCTGCAGGATGCCTCGATCGATGTGATGCGGGCGTGCGGAATTCCGATCGACCAGGCCGAGCAAATCGACGAACTGCGTCGCGGGCCGGACGGGATTGCCCAGACGGCGGACGACCTCATCATCAAGGATGCCCGTGAATTCCTGCGACAGCTCGGCGTTTTCAATGCGGAGACGATTGCCGCGCGGTTCTCGGCGAACTCCGGTCCGACGCGCATCGAGAGCACGGCAAAACTCGGCGGCATCGATTATCGGATTGCAGTGATCGCGGATGTCGGCGAGAGGAATCGCGATTCGACTTTGATTGATTGGCAGGAGGAATGAATCGACGCGGTCCCGCAGCGGAGGTGGTCCTCCGGCTTTACGATGATGTCTGGCAGGCGTGGAAACTCGCGCCTGATGGCGGAGCTGCGCAGCGGTTGGGCGGAATTGGTGATCCGCTTGTCACGGAAGCACGGCGGATCATTGCCGTTCCCGCGCGGCGTGTGATCGCGTCGGCGTTGTGGATCGAAGGGAATGACGAATCACTGGTCGTCGAGGCGGCGCGTCTGGAACTCGATCTGAGGGGCCTTTTGCCGCGCGGGCAGGGGGCCGACGGAATCACGTTGCGGCTTCGCCCGGAGGAAGCGCGCACGCTCGTGGTGGCGGCCGCGTTTCCCGGGGAGTGGCCCGAGGAGCCGGCCATCGATGGAACGGAGCGATTCGAAGCATCGCCCTTTCTGCTTCCGTTGCCGGCGGATTCGGTGACGCTCTGGCGGGAGGAAGGCGACATCGTCGCGGCGTTCAGGCGGGGAAATGATGTCGTTTACTGGGAGACGATCGATCGCGATGCGGGAGCCGACGAAATGCGGACCTGGATTGGCCTGATGGCATTGCGACTTCAGGGCGAGGGCATTCTTTCCGGACCGTTAAAAGTTATTAGCTGGGTCGAGGGCCTTGCGGCCGCCCGGGTGGCTCCGTCCGGCTGGACGGCTTCGTCGGAAGCGGTGATCGAACCCCTGCCGGTGCTGGAACGGGCGAAGTTTGAATGGCGTCCCCCACAGGCCGTGCAGGCCAGCGCGGCAAGGGCGCAGCGCGAGCGGGTGCGCACGCTGGTGCTCGCGGTGGCGGCGGCTTACGTCGCGTTGATCGTCGTGTTTGGCGCGTATTTCGGGTATCTGAAGTTCCAGGCATCGCGACTCCTCGCGGAGTCGAAGGCGCTGAATGCCGAGGTGGCGACGTTCGAGTCGATCGCCCGGGAATGGAGCATGATCGCGCCGACCGCCGAGACCGACACGTATCCGCTCGAGATTCTGCGCAACGTGGTCGCGGCCCTTCCCGCGAGCGGGATCCGGCTTACGAAGTTCAGCATCGAGGGCGACCAGATCTGGATTGAAGGGGAGGCGGACAACTACCCGCTCGCCGCCTCCTTTTACGAGGCGGTCGAGAAATCGGAGGAGCTGGCCAACATTACGTGGGATAACGCGCTCCCGACCCTCAAGCAAACCGGGGTCGCGAGTTTTCGAATGAAGGGTCAGATTCTGCCGGAGATCGGTGCGCTGGCTGCGGAGGGGACGACGCCATGAGAGCGCTGACTCCCAAGGAGCGCATGCTCGCGACCGTTCTCGCCACTGTCGTGTTTCTCGCGGCGAACCTGATCGGTGTGCGCTGGATCGCGCAGCAGATTCGGGCTTCCAAGATGACCGTCGCGCGGCTCAAGGCCGAGAATGCACAGGTCCGCCTGCTCCTCGAGGAGAAGCCCTACTGGATGGCGCGCAAGCAATGGCTCGTCGAGCACCCGCTGGAGGTCTTCAACGAACAGCGCTCGGGTCCGGAATTTACCGAAACCGTCCGGTCGTCGGTCGAACGGCACGGGCTTACCCTCACGCGGAACACTCTCCTGCCGCTCGAGCGTTCCGGACAGCTCGTCACGACGCTCATCGAGCTGGACATGAAGGGCTCGCTCGAGGCGATGACGCGCTGGATTTACTCCGTCCAGAAGCCCGGAGATGATCAGTTCCTGAGGAAATTCACGTTGAAGAAGGCGGAGGACGGCAATACGATGGAACTTAACGTTGTCTTGGGGAAGGTCTTCACGACCAGCGAAATGGCCGTTTCTCCATGAGTTTGCGCACTTTCATTTCGACGTTCCTGCTCGTGGTGGGAATGAGCCCTGCAGGCATCTTCGCGGATTCCGGCACGGATGTTTTTGCGCCCGAGCTGCCGCCCGTGGAGGAATTTTCCACGATCTGGGAACGCTCGCCTTTTATCGTGGAGACGAAGGCCGTCGAGGATTCCGCCGGACTCGCGGCGAAATATGCGCTGACCGGCATCGCTGAGGTCGCGGGCAAGCCCGTCGTGTTTCTGCGGGACAAGCGTTCGCTTCTGCCGCTTACGGTAGTGGCCGGCGAGCCCAATGGCGAAGGCCTCGAAGTGGTTTCCATTGTCGTGAACGAGGATGCTCGCAATTCCGCCGTGACGATCCGCCAGGGGACGGAGCAGGCCTCCCTCTCGTTCGATCCATCGGTGTTCCAGGTGAGCGCACACATGGCCATTCCGCAGCCCACCGCGGACGCCTCGACCACTCCGGCGACGGAGCCGCAGATTGTTCGCCCGTTGCAGGGAACCGCCCCGCAGACGCCTCCGATGCGGCCGACGGGCGCCGCGGTTCCACCGCCACCCAACAATGGCAATCCCGCGCCCACGCCGCCCAACGCGGCAAAGCGGATCATCCGTCCGCCCGTCAATATCCAGAAATAACTTCATGCTTCCCCGCGTTCTCCTCCTTCTCGCGTTGTTCGCGCTGCCACTGAATCTTCCGGCTCAGACGAACAACGACATGGTCCACGTTCAGTTGCCCGGAAACGACGTCACCGAGGTCGCCAATCTCTACGAAATGCTTTCGGGAAAGACGCTGATTCGCGATGCGAATCTGGCCGGAGTTGGAAAGCTCTCCATCGTCGTGCCGGGCCAGATTCCACGGGATCAGGCGATCGCCCTGCTGGAGTCGGCGCTGCTTTTGAACGGATTTTCGATCGTCAATGTGGACGACAAGACCGCGAAGCTGCTGGGCACCGGAAAGCAGGCGAAGAGCGAAGGGGTGCCGCTTTACACAAACCCGGAGCAACTGCCCGAAAAGGAGGAAATTGTCAGTTACTTCATGCCGTTCCGCTACCTCAAGAGCGAGGACGCCCTGACCATCTTCAATCAATATGTGCAGGTGCGGCCAAATCTGGGATCCATTGTCGCCGTCCCGAACGTGAATGCGCTGGTCATCACGGAAACGTCGACGCTGGTGCGTCGTCTCATCGCGCTGAAGAACGTGATCGACGTGGAAGGCGCGCGAACCATCACCGAGTTTTTCGTGCTCGAGCGGGCGAATGCCGAAAAGGTCGCGGAGATTTTGAAGGAAATGTTCGAGAAGCCGGATGAAAGCTCGCCCGCACAGCCCGGCAGCGTGCCCCCGCAACCCCAGGTGACGGACGAAAACGGTCAGCCGGTGCAGGCTCCGGACGCTTCCTCGCCCGGCCAGTTTGTTTCTTCGCTGCCGCAAAAGATCCAGATTTTCGCGGACACGCGCACGAATCGCGTGATCGTTTCCGCGCCGGAGAGCCGCATGCCGACCATCTCGTCGATCATCGAGAATCTCGACATGGGTGTCGGTTTCGAAGAGCCGCTGGAGATTCCGCTTCGCTTCGTTCGCGCCGAGGAGGTGTTGCCGGTGCTCGCCAATCTGCTGGTCGAGGGCGACGACGAGAAGAGCGGCAAGCCCGAGATTGTCGGCGGCGAGAACAACAATCAGGGTGGCGGAAGCAACCGGTCGAACGATTTCAACGACAGTGGATTCGGTTCGAATTCACTCGGTGGCAGCGGTGGAGTGAGCCTTTCGGGAAACACGACTTTTCAGGCTCAGGACACGGCCCCGCAATCGGTGATCGTCGGCAACTCGCGCATCATTGCCGACCGCAGCGTGAACAAGATCATTGTGTTTGGTCCGCCGGAGTCGCGTGAGAAGGCACGGCAGGTGCTCTCGATGCTCGACCAGCGACCGAAGCAGGTTTACCTGAAATGCGTGATCGGCCAGCTCACGCTCGGCGACAACATCGAGTTTGGCGTCGATTACCTCATCAAGGCCGGCGACGTGAAGTTTCTCGGCAGCGGGTCGGCGTCGGACATCAGCAATCTGCTCGCCTATCGCAACGGCTCGTTCGACATCGTTCCCGGCACAGACGATGTGGTTGCCACCGCCGCGGAGGCCGCCACGGCGGCGATTCCCGCGCTGTCGGGCCTGACCGTCTTTGGCGCGATTGGAAACTCGGTGGACTTTCTCGTTCGCGCCCTCGACAGCACGAACAAATTCGAGGTGATCTCCGCGCCCACGGTTTACACGGCCAACGGACAGTCGGCGGTCATTGCCTCGGGTCAGCAGGTGCCGGTCCCGACGAGCACGCTCACCTCCGCAATCGACGTGAACAACGTGAACACGCTCGGCAATTCGATCGCATCGAACATCGATTACAAGAACGTCGTGCTCGAGCTCGAGGTGCGACCGTTGATCAACTCGAACCACGAGGTCACGCTGAACATCAAGCAGAAGAACGACAACCTGCAGGAGAACCGGGAGATTTCGGGCAACCAGGTGCCGGTCATCGGCACGCAGGTGCTGAACACGACGGTCACCGTTCCCAATCGCAGCACGATCGTGCTTGGCGGCTTGATCAGCGACGAGGAAACGCGCTTGCAGACCGGCATTCCGTTTCTCAAGGACATCCCGGGACTCGGCTACTTTTTCGGCACGACCCAAAAAGGCGTTACGCGGCGCGAGCTCATCATCATGATCCAGCCGTTCATCGTCGATTCCGACGTGGCGCTGAAGGAGGTCAATTACATCGAGCGCGCGAACACGAGCTTCAAGGAAGGCATGTTTGATCAGCCGGCGCCGATTCGCCGCGCGGAGCTTCCGGGAGTCAACGATCCGAAACCTGAACTCGTCCAGTAGATCGTGACGCCCACGCTTCCCACGATTGGAAATCCGATTCTCGACCTCGTGTCGGAGTCGCTGGAAGCGGCAAAGGTTCCGCTCGACTCCTCATTGATCGATGCGGCCTCCGAGGCATTGCAGCAGCAGCGCTCGGTGGTGCGCGCGGTGCTGGAAAACGACGGACTTCCGGAAAAGCCGTTTCTGCAGGCGCTCTGCGAGCGGCTTGGCGTGGAATGGTATGAGCCGCCCGCCGAGGGTGCGCCGAATTTCGCGAAGTCGTTTCCCGCGCGCCTCGCGCTGCGCTACCACCTTGTTGCCGTCGGACTGAGCGATGAGCAGCTCACCCTTGCGGGCTACGATCCGCTCGACAATGCGGCCCGGGCTGCGGTGCGCCAGCAATTTCCCGGCCGCGTGCGATTCGTGTTCAGCACGCGAAAGTTCGTGGTCGGAGCGATTCGCGAGCAATACGGCGTCGGCGCCGAGACGTTCGAGGAACTCCTCGAGGGACGCGAGGACGGCGAGATTGATCTCGACGCGGCGGAGGAGGTGAACGTCCTCGACAGCGAGGACTCCGAGGCCTCGGTGATGAAGTTCGTGAACCAGATCATTCGCGAGGCGCTGGTCGAGCGGGCGACGGACATTCACGTCGAGCCGCTCGGCAACGATCTGCGCATTCGCTACCGCATCGACGGCGTGCTGCACGAGGTGCCGGTGCCGCAGAATATCAAACTTCTCCAGGCGTCGGTGCTCTCGCGCATCAAGATCATGGCGAACCTCGACATCGCCGAGCGTCGCGTGCCGCAGGACGGGCGCATCAATCTCGAGTTCGGTGGCGAGTCGATCGACGTGCGCGTTGCTACGATTCCGTCGGTCACGGGCGAAACCATCAGTCTGCGCTTGCTCGGCCAGGAACGATTCGACTTCGCGAGGCTGGGTCTCGATCAGCAGATGGAGAATACCGTTCGCGATCTGTTGAAGAATCCGAACGGCATCGTGCTGGTCACGGGGCCGACGGGAAGCGGCAAATCGACGAGCCTTTACACGTTCCTTTCGTCGCTGAACACGAAGGAGCGCCGCATCGTGACGATCGAGGATCCCGTGGAGCACAAGCTGCCCGGCGTGATTCAGATTGCGGTGAAGCCCGAGATCAATCTCACCTTCGCCACGGCATTGCGCAGCGTGCTGCGTGGCGATCCGAATGTCATCATGGTCGGTGAGATGCGCGACCTCGAGACGGCCGAAATCGCCGTGCGCGCGGCGCTCACCGGTCACCTCGTTTTCAGCACGCTCCATACGAACGATTCCGTGGGCGGCATCATTCGCCTTCTCGACATGGGGGTGGAGCCGTTCCTCATCGGCTCGTCGGTGCGTGCGTTCATCGCGCAGCGTCTTGTGCGACGGCTTTGCCCCGATTGCCGCACGGCCGATTCGCATTCCGCCCAGTATCTCCAGCACATCGGCTTTCCCAAGGAGTGGGCGGGCTCGACGTTTGGTCCCGGCGGATGCGATGCGTGCCGCGGCACCGGCTACCGCGGACGCACGGCGCTCTACGAGATCTGCCTCATGACGCCGGAGCTTCAGGAGCTTGTGCAGCAAAAGGCGTCCACGTCCGTGCTGAAGCAGAAGGCTGCGGAGCAGGGCATGGTTTCGCTGCGCAATTACGGTTGGAAACGCGTCGTTGAGGGCGTGACGTCCGTCGAGGAAGTGCTGCGCGTCACGGCTGCGGAGGATGTGAGGGCGCTTGACGAGTAATGGAGCAGTTCGTTTTCAAGGCGGCGAACGAGTCGGGCGGAATTGAAACGGGCACGCTGGAGGCGCGCTCGAAGGCGGAGGCCTACAACACGCTGCGTGCGCGCAAGCTTCGTCCCGTCTCGATCGAAGTCGGAAGCGGAGCGCCGTTGCAGAACGCGGACCGCGGCGTGAAGTCCGCCGATGGGAGCAAGATTCGCGCGTTGCCCGCCGCGCAGCTTCTCACGTTCACCGAGGAACTTTCCGAAATGCTCGACTCCGGACTGCAGCTGGAGCCGGCCTTGCGGGTGATCGAGTCGCGGCGTGAGACGTCGCAACTCAAGCCGGTGGCCAGCTATCTGAGGCAGCAGGTGCGCGACGGCGTGAGTTTTTCCAACGCCCTTCGCTCGTGCGGGAAATGTTTTTCGGAGCTGTTTTGCAGCATGGTTGCGGCGGGTGAGGCCGCGGGCGCCCTGCCGACCATCCTGAAACGCCAGGCGGAGTATTTCGCGATCATGACCGATTTGCGGAAGCGCGTCGCGATGGCGTTGGTTTATCCGAGCATCGTCTTTTCGGCCGGCATCGTGCTGATGATCATTTTCATGATGTTCCTCCTGCCGCAGCTCACCGAGCTGCTGAGCAAGAGCCAGGCTAAGCTGCCGTTCATGACGCGCATGATGATCGGCGTGAGCAATTTTGTCGGCGCCTGGTGGTGGCTCATGTGCGTGATCGTGGTGCTGATCGGTCTCGGTTTCGAGGCGTGGCGGCGAACGCCGGAGGGACGTTTCAAATGGGATTGCATCCAGCTACGGATTCCGCTCGTCGGCGCGGTGCTGCAGGGACGTTTCTTCGCGGAGTTTTCGCAGACGCTGTCGACGCTGGTGGCGAACGGCGTCACGCTTCTCAACGGCCTGAGCCTGCTCGAGCGCGCCACTTCGAATCTCTATCTGCGCAAGATTCTCCACCGGATGGCGGATCGTGTCGGTGAGGGAAGTTCGCTGTCGTCGGCAATGAAGGCGGCCGGTGTGTTTCCCGCGTTGATGATCGACATGATCACGGTGGGCGAGCAAACGGGTGACATCGCCGGCGCGCTGGAGCGGAGTGCAAAACGATTCGATCGGGAGTTTTCGAACCGCATCGCGCAAATCACGAATCTCATTCAGCCGATCACGATCATGATGGTCGCGCTGTTTGTCGGAATCGTGGCCTATTCGATGATCATGGGCATTTTGTCCTCGGTCTCGAGCCTCAAACCGAGATTACTTAACGAATGAGACGTGTATTGTTGGCCGCGCTGGCGGCGTGGAGTTTTGGTTCGGTCGCGTGCGGTGGCGAGGCGTTGAACGTGCTCAGCTTCAACCTCCGCTATAACAATGCAAAGGATGGCGCGAATGCCTGGCCAAATCGAAAGGAGATGGCCGCCGAGGTTTTCAAAGACAACGCGGTGGACCTTGCCGGGTTGCAGGAGGCGCTGATCGGGCAGATTCAGGATCTGAAGAAGGCGTTGCCGGAATATGAGTGGGTGGGCGTGGGACGTGATGACGGCGACAAGGCCGGGGAGTTCGCGCCGATTTTTTATCGTCGGGACAGGCTGGAGTTGATTCGTTCCGGCCATTTCTGGCTTTCGGAAACGCCGGATTCGCCGGGCATGGGCTGGGATGCTGCGTGTCCGCGCATTGCGACGTGGGCGGTGTTCAAGGACCGGGAGACGGGGCGGAGTTTTTTCTTTCTAAACACACATCTCGACCACATCGGCAATGTGGCAAGGCGCGAGGGGGTGCGACTGATTTTGGCGAAACTGGCGGAGCTGGGAACGGATCTACCGGTGATGGTCACCGGGGATTTCAACTCGACGCCGGATTCACCGGTGGTTCAGGCGATGACCAGCGATGCGACGATTCCGTTGAAATCAGCCGCGACGCTGACGGATCGCGGCGAGCGTGGAGACGCGACGTTCAATGGATTTCGCGACAACGGACCCTCCAACGTGATCGATTACATTTTCGTGAATCCTGACGTCACGGTCGACTCCTGCAGTTACCTCGTGGTCAAGCGAGGGGATGTGTTCGTCTCCGACCACTGGCCGGTGCTTGCGCGGGTGTCGCTGCGCTAGAGAAGCATTCCCGCAATACAGGCGGTGAGCGCGCAGGCGATGGTGCTGCCGAGAAGTGCGCGCCAGCCGAGTTTCGCGAGGGTCTCGCGCTGTCCCGGTGCAAGTGCGCCGATGCCGCCGACCTGGATTCCAATCGAGACGAGATTCGAAAATCCGCAGAGGGCGTAGGCGAGGATCGCGCATGTGCGCTCGTCCGTGAGTTCGCCCGAGGCCTGGAGCTGGCTCATCGAGACGTAGGCGTAGAATTCGTTGAGCACGGTGCGTTCGCCGAGCAGCCGGCCGGCGTGCAGAAGGTGACCGGGGTCGACGCCCATCAGCCATGCGAGGGGTGCGCCGAGCAGGCCGAAGGCAAGCTCGAGCGAGAGGGAATCGAACCGGCCATTGGTCACGGTGGCGATCCAGCCATTCAGACCGGTCCATGAGCCGATCCAGTTGGCGAGCATCCAGTTGACCATCGCCACGAGCGCGGTGAAGACGAGCAGCATGGCGCCGACATTGATGGCGAGTTTCACGCCGTCGGTCGTGCCAATGACGACGGCATCGAGCAGATTGGCGCCGGGGCGCTGATCGTAGAGGTGGAGCCGTTGGTCGATTTCCTCCACCTGCGGCATGAGAATCTTTGCGGTGAGCAATGCGGCCGGTGCGGAGAGAACCGATGCGGTGAGCAGGTGTGTGGCCCAGCGCGCCTGCGCCGCGGGGTCGTTGCCGCCAAGGAATGTGATGTAGGCGGCCATCACGCCGCCGGCAATCGTGGCCATGCCGCCGACCATTACCGCGAGAAGCTCCGAGCGGGTCATGCCTGCGAGGTAGGGCTTGATGAGGAGAGGGGCCTCGGTTTGTCCGACGAAAATGTTTGCCGCAGCGTTCAGCGTCTCGGCGCCGGAGAGACGCATCGTTTTCGAGAGCACCCAGGCGATGGCGTAAACGATGCGCTGGAGGATGCCCAGGCGGTAGAGCAACGAGGAGAATGCCGCGAAGAACACGATGCTGGGCAGCACGGTGAGCGCGAAAACCGGCCCGCCTTCGGTGAAGGGGAGTTTCGGCACATTGCCGCCGGCGAGTCCCGCGAACCATCCGAAAAGCAAATGCGTTCCCTCGTTGGTGAACGCGAGGAGTTGCACGAAGAAGCTGCCCACGGCGTCGAATGCCGCGCGCACCGGACCGACGTGCAGGACGAGCAGGGCGATGACGAGTTGAATCGCGACGCCACCGGCCACAAGTCGCCAGTCGATGGCGCGTCGATTCGTGCTGAAAAGGACGGCGATGCCGAGAAAGGCGATGATTCCAATCGCGCCGCGAACGACATGCACGAAGAACTCCATGGGCTGCTGCGAGGGACAGCCGATCCCGTGCCACCGACGGGGGATTTTTACTATGACAAATTTTCCACGTGCATCCTGCCGCGGGATGCGTATCCTGCTCCAAGCATCAAGAGTGGCCTGTGGAAACGCAGGTCCGGCAACCTGACGAGGAGACGTCGAGGTGCCTGGTTCTTCCGAACCGATGTGCGAGTCCGCGAAAGCGGGTTCGAACGGTCAGTCTCCAGCAGCGCCGTAGGCGCTCTCTCTTCGATGCGTAAATCGAAATCAAACACGACAAACGCATCATGGGCACACCATCCATTCGAATCACGGACAACAACCCGGACCACCACCTCTGGAACAACAACGGCACGTGGTGGATTCACTACACGCTGCACCTTCCGGATTACACGAAGCGGCGGGTTCGCAAATCGCTCGAAACGCGGCAGGCGCAGATCGCCCGCCGAAGACGGGACCAGATTTTTGCCAGTCTGCTGGCTCAGCCGGCGACCGGGTTGAACTGAGTAAATCACGGGTTGAAGGTGTCGCAGGCCGTCGGGGTGGGAATCCCGGCGGCCTGTCCATTTTACTGACCGCGGGAAAAGGCGGATGAGCGCACGACGACAAAGTATCGTGTGCGGACTTGAGCGAACGGCGTCCGGGTCGTGTTCCGTCAGAAGAGGCCAAACAACTTCAGGACGACGACCACGACGACGATGACTCCAATGATGTAGAATACGCTGTTCATCGCCGTGAGATCGCACCGCGAAGAGGAACCACGTGTGGCAAATGATGCGCCGATTTCGTGGCCTCAGGCAAAACGCCGGTGCGATGGCACTTTTCCGCACCCGGACTTCCGGGTAGACTCGATCCATAGGCGATGTGGCTCTCCGACGTAAAAAACCTCGCGCTGGCCGGTGCCGTGCGCACTTTCCTCAATCACCAATTCAAATCGCTGGGGCACATCACGTCGCTAAAGCTCGAGGGTGAGACGATCGAATTGACCGCGGACCTCATCGGCGAGGACCAGCCCATTTCGGCGAAGATCGACTACCGGCTCGAGGAGCAACCCGACGGGCTCACCTTCGTGCCAACGCGGATTGAGTGTTCGCGTCCCTGGCTTCAAACCCTGGCCGCCACGCTTCTGCAACGGGGCACGATCCGCCTGGCTGTGCCGCATGGCTTGGCGTCAATTGGCGTGAAGCTCATCCGCACTTGAGGCTCTGAATGGGCGCCTGAATTTGCGCTGGAGCAAGAAACACACAGGAATTGCCAAGCGGGGGTAAGCTCCGGGGAGGAGCGGGAGCGAGTGTTCTTCCATGAAGACGCAAGCGCCGTTCCCCATGACCCGAGATTCGTTGTCCTGGCTTCGCTCGGTTCGCAGCGATTCGCTCGCGTCGGACCGAAAGGTGAATGTCGGCATCGACTCGGCGGATACCAAGCAGTTCCTCGTGCCGGTGGACTGTGACGAGAGATCGAAGAGACTGGTCAGGTGGGCGTATTGCTTCGCGCGGAGGTTTGGGGCGGAGCTGATCCTGGTCCATGTTTACGATGAAAAGTCCTACGCGCCCGCGCACACCACGCCGTGGCAGTTGCACGACTTGAATGAGGGGTTGAGGGAAGCCGCGAAGGCCCGGCTCTCGCAATTTCAGCGGGAGCTGTGTGACGAGGGAATTCGGATCGCGGAGGGGATCGTGAAGCCCGGCTATGTCATCGATGAGGTGCCATGCGCCGCGAAGGAGCTGGGGGTCGATCTCATCATCACATCGACCCACCAATACTCGTTTCTGAGACACATGATGGTGGGCAGCAAGGCGGAAGGCATCCTCCATGCCGCACCGTGCCCCGTGCTGGTGATTCCCGAGTTTGCCTGAACTCGATCGAGGCGTGGTGAAGCTTCTTCGCCACGCCCGATCCGCATGTCTGACGAGGTCCTGGCGCTATTTGCCCGTTCCCTTGATGCGATCGAAAATGAAGCGGGTTTTGCGATTTCCACCGAACGTCCCGCGGGAGCGCCCGGGAAGCCATTGCGAATGCCCGGGTGGTGATGCCGAGATAGACGCGCGACGTTGCCCGGCGCGGCGGGACGGATTTCCGCGCCGTGGATTCAGGCAACCCGGCTACTCGATGATGCGTCGGTAGGGCACCACGCAACTTTGGCTGAGGGAGTTTGCTCTCCGGAGATCCGCCAGGGCCGCCTTTCGCAGCATCTCTTCGGTGCGCATGACGAGCTGTTGCATGCTTTTCGAGGAGGAAGGCTGCTTGCGTTTGTTGGACTTCATAAGACGCGTATTCACCGGAAACGGTTCGATTAAACACGGCCAGGGTGAAGGGCGCCATCAGGCGAGACCCTGAGAAAGCGATGGAGTGAGTCGCGCGAAGCCGTAAGGGCGGGCTCGTCGCATTGGGGGAATCACCGATGCCGCTATCGTGTGCCCCACCGATTGGGGGGACCGTGGGATTGGGATAGGCTTGCCGAAGCAAAAACCAAACATCCCATGGAAACCACATTCGATCCCACCACAGAAATGGACGACGCCGAGATCATGGACGCAATGGTGCGTCGCGACCCGGAGGCGTTGTCGGTGCTTTATCGCCAATACGGTCACGTGCTGAAGGCCGTGATCATGAAAGTGCTTCACGACGACGCCGAGGCCGACGACGTGCTGCAGGAGGTGCTGCTGCAAGTCTGGGATCGCGCGTTGACCTACTCGTCCGAAAAGGGCCGACTCCTCAGCTGGCTTTCCACGGTGGCGCGCCGGCGGGCGATTGACCGGGTTCGCCAGGCCTGCGCCTATCGCCGCGCAACGGACCGTTACGAACTCGAAACGAAGCATCCGAACTGGGAAGCCGGCGAGACGCGCCCGGTGGAACTCGAGGCGCAACAGGACGACGTGCGCGAGTTGATTGACCGTCAGCTCGACCTCCTCCCGGATCGTCAGCGCGAAGCGGTGACGCTCGCGTATCTCGAAGGGCACAGCCAGCGCGAGATTGCCTCCCTCACCAACACCCCGCTCGGAACGGTGAAGACACGCATCGAGCTGGGATTGAAAAAGCTGACACACGCGATCGGCGGATCGCGCGACAAGATCATGTAGGTTTCCGTGGCTCCTCCCGTCGTCGGCCGGCATGGCGACGGCGGGAGGGGTGCTTGCTCAGGCGTTCTGCTGGGCAACCCACTCGATGGCGAAGCGCACCATCTCCTTCGAGTCGTTGAAGTCGAGCTTCTCCTTGATGTGCGCCCGGTGGGTTTCGATCGTTTTCACGCTGAGATGCAGCTCGTTGGCAATGTCCTGGGCGCCGAAGCCGCGTCCCATCAAATTCAGAACCTCGAGTTCGCGGTCGGAGAGTTTGTCGACCGGTGAGCCCAGGCCCTCGTCGAGGGAGCGGATCGCCTTGAACACCAGTCGCTCGCTGAACTTCGGGCTGAGGAATGCCTCGCCCTCCAGCACCTTGCGAATCGCCGTGAGCACGAGGTCAAGCGCCTCGGCTTTCATCACGTAACCCAGCGCACCGGCCCGCAGTGCCCGCAGCGCGTAGAGCGACTCGTCGTGCATGGAAACGACGAGCATGGGCATTTTCGGGCGCTCCGCCTTCATCGATTTCAGCAACTCGATGCCGTTCGTGCCGGGGAGCGAGATGTCGACCAGCACGATGTCCGGTTCCAGCCGGCGCATGCTTTCGAGCGCGGCCGGGGCGGAGCCGGCTTCCCCGCAGACGACCAGATCGGCCTCGGCGTTGATCATGGCGGAGATTCCGTGTCGAAAGACCGGATGATCGTCCACGATAAGCACGCGGCGTTTGGTGGGGGTGGCGGAGTTATCGGGCGTCTTTGGCATGGAATGATGTCATTGAGGATTGGGAAATGTGCAAGTCACGGTGGTGCCACGGCCGTCGACGTGGTCGACATGGAGGTGGCCGCCGATGGCTTGCGCGCGGTATCGCATGATGCCGATGCCCACGCTGGCATTGGATTCCTGGTCGTCGGGGGCGACACGGCCGTTGTCGGCGATTTGGATCGTGCAAACGTGGTCCCGGCAGGAGAGGGAAATGCGAATCCAGGTGGCACCGGCGATGCGCAGGGCATTCGTGAGTGCCTCCTGGGCAATGCGAAATGCGTGGAGGGCAAGCTCGGAGTTGTCGACCAGCACGGAGTTCGGGCAGTCGAATTCCGCGGTCACGCCGTGCGGAACGCGCGCGATCAGTTCCTGCAGCGCGGACATCAGGCCGGCGGGGTCGAGCTCGATGGGGTTGATGCCGCGTGCCATGTTGCGCGCCTCGACGACGGAGTCGTTGATCAGGCGGGCGAGCTCGGAGGCGCGCTCCTCGCTGGGTGACTGCGAGTGGTGGAGCTCGCGGGAAAGCGCCTGCGCACCGAACGCGGCGCCCAGCAGCTGCTGGCAGAGGTGGTCGTGCAGTTGCTGGCCGATGCGTCGCTGTTCGCGCTCGCCGGCTTCAAGAAGCGCCTGTTCGAGAAATTTCTTCTCCGTTTCGTCGAGGACGACGAGCACGTGGCCTTCCACGCCGTTGTCGCCCACGAGTGGTGAGGACCAGATCCCGAGATCGAGCGTGATCTGGTTGGGCGTCGTGACCCGTGTCGCGATGTGGGCCGGCGCGTCGTCCTGCATCAGACGCGAAATCGACTCGGGGTAGTGCCAGCGGAGCGGAAGGTCCTCGAACCGGTGCCCGAGCGTGGATTCCTCGCTCATTTGAAAAAACGCCTCCGCCTGTGTGTTCCAGATGTCGATGCGACCCTCGGCATTGAGCGCAATGATGGCGACGGGCGAGGCATCGATGAGCGCCTCGAGGGTGCGCGCGGCCTGGAGCGGATTGTTGGCGAGGCGCTCCAGGGATTCCCCGCGGACGTGCTCGACGACCCCCGTGAGCTTTCCCGATTCATCGCGGAGCGGCCGCCAGTTTGCCAGCAGGCGCAGCGGGTCGCCGTTTGCGCGGTGATGCACCACGGTGCCGCTCCACTCCTGGTCGCGCTCGAGCTTCTCGAGCAGTCGCTCCCACGTTTCGGGAAACTGCGAGCGAAGAACCTCGCGGTCGCTTCGACCGATCACGTCGCGAGCTTCGAGGCCGTAAATGCGCGCGTCTTCCCCGGTCCAGAAGATGATGTGCTGCGCCGTGTCGAACGCAATGAGGTGCGTCGATTCCAGGACGGAACGGTGCAGGATCGATGCCGCGGGCCCGGGACAGGTAGCGGCGATCGATTCGCTTCTCTCAGCGGGCGACATCCGGTCAAAGATAACAGAGGTTTCCGACTATGGGATCGGGGATCGCCCTGAGCGTGCAAAATTATTCGTTCACTCCCAAGCGACGGCCGGCGTCCCTCGTGAAATCGAATTGCAGGAGGAATGAAGGAATTTTTCGGCCTGCTCGTGGCGGCGTTCAAGGAGTGGGGGGCGGATCAAGCATCGAGACTGAGCGCGGCACTGGCCTACTACGCGGTGTTTTCGCTGGCGCCGCTGCTGGTGCTGGCGGTGTCGATCGCGGGACTCGTCTTCGGCGAAGAGGCCGCAAACGGCGAAGTCGCGAATCAGCTCTCGGGACTGATGGGCGACCAGGCGGCGGTGACGGTGCAATCCGCCCTCGCCGCGACGGGGGATCGTCGGAGCGATGGCATCTGGGGGATGATCGTCGGAACGGGCGTGCTGCTCTTCGGCGCCTCGACGGTTTTCGGCGAACTGAAGAACGCGCTGAACACGATCTGGGGCGTGGCGCCGCGTCCGGGGCGTGCCGTGGCGACGCTCGTGCGGGATCGACTGCTGAGCTTCTCGCTGGTGTTTGGGATCGGTTTTGTGCTGCTCGTCTCCCTGGTGATCAGCTCATTGATCGCCGGGCTCGGTTCGATGATCGCGTCCCGCTTTGCCATGGCGCCGTGGGTGTGGGGCGCGGTGGATTTCGCGCTGTCGGTGGGATTGACCGGCGTGCTTTTTGCGGCGGTATTTCGGATTCTCCCGGATGTGCGGCTCCACTGGAGCGACGTGTGGTCCGGCGCGTTCTTCACGGGAGTCCTGTTCACGATCGGGAAATCGGGCATCGCGTGGTATCTCGGGCGAAACAGCGTGGCGTCGAGCTTCGGCGCCGCCGGAGCGCTCGTGGTGATCCTCCTCTGGGTCTACTACGCCTCGTGCATTTTGTTCCTTGGAGCGGAGTTCACGAAGGTGCGTCACCTGCGGAAACGCGGGCCCATCAAACCGGAGCCTCACGCGGTTCGCATCGCCTCCGCACAGTCTGCTTTCGAAAAAACGAATGCGGAAACTTGACGACGAGAGGGTTGCGGGACGGAAAATCGGGTGATAGCGTGCGCGCTGGTGGAATGGAAGTTGCTCCATAGGTTGTAGGACACTTGGGGCGTTCGTCCCGCCGTGCCTTAACCTGTTTTCAAACCTGCAACCGCCTTTGAGGATGTCGATGAATCACGCCTTTCCGATCGAGCCCCGCTCCCTGTATTCGCCTGAACACGAGCACGATTCCTGTGGAGTCGGCCTCGTTGCCCAGGTCAACGGAGAGCGGTCGAATCGGATTTTGAAGATCGGGCTGCGGTCGATTTGCTCATTGATGCATCGCGGCGCGCTCGATGCGGACGCGAAGACCGGCGACGGCGCGGGCGTGATGACGCAGATTCCCTACAAGATCTTTGCGCCGGAGGTCGCCCGGCTCGGACACCAGCTTTACAAGGACGATGACCTCGGCGTGGGCGTCCTCTTCCTTCCGCACGACAACGCCTACGCGCAGGCGCGGGCGAAGGCGATCACCGAGGAGGTGCTCGAAAAGCGGGGCCTCTTCCTATTTGGGTGGCGCGAGGTGCCGATCAACATTCGCGTGCTCGGTGAGAAGGCGCAGAGCACGATGCCGCGTATCGAGCAGGTGCTGATCGGAAAGCCCGCCGGCATGGACGCCGAGGAATACGAGCGCCGGTTGTTCCTTTCGCGCAACGAGATCGAGGACATCGCGGAGAGCGATGGCATCCGGAATTTCTACATTCCGTCGTTCTCGCATCGCACGATCGTCTACAAGGGCCTCCTCGTGTCGGCGTCGCTGGAGAAGTTTTATCCCGATCTCAAGCGCGACGACTACGAGACCGCGCTTTGCGTCTATCACCAGCGCTACAGCACGAACACGTTCCCGACCTGGCCGCTGGCCCAGCCGTCGCGCATGCTCGCGCACAACGGCGAGATCAACACCGTGCGTGGAAACCGGAACTGGACCCGCGCGCGTGAGGCGGAGTTGCAGGCGGATTTCTGGGGTGAGGATGTGGACCGGCTCAAGCCGATCATTCAGGCCGGCGGTTCGGATTCCGCGAGCCTCGACAACGTGCTCGAGGTCATCACGATGTCGGGCCGGAGTCTGCTGCATGCCATGACGATGCTCGTGCCGCCCGCATGGCGGTCGGAGAAGAACATGTCTCCCGAGCTGCAGGCGTTTTACGAATATCATCGCTGCATCTGCGAGCCGTGGGATGGTCCCGCAGCGCTCGTGTTCACCGATGGCAAGACGATCGGCGCCTGCCTCGACCGCAACGGCCTGCGCCCCGCGCGTTACAAGCTTACGGAGGACGGCATCCTCACCCTCGGCTCGGAAGTCGGTGTTGCCGGCCTGCCGCCTGAATCGGTCATCGAGAAGGGGCGGCTCGCCCCGGGCGAGATGATCGCTGTCGACACCGTCGCGGGACGGCTGCTCCGTGACCACGAGATCAAGGAGTCGCTCGCCGGCCGCAAGCCATATCGCGAGTGGCTCGACAAATACACGGTGCGGCTTCCGCTTTCGGAGGCGGAGCCCGCTCCGAGCGGCGAGGAGGACATTCTCGGTCTTACCCAGCGGCAGATTGCGTTCGGCTACTCGACCGAGGAGGTCGACATGATTCTCACGCCGATGGTCCGGACTGCGGCCGAGGCGGTGGGCTCGATGGGCGACGACACCCCGCTGGCGGTGTTGTCGTTGAAGCCGCGTCTGCTCTTCACCTACTTCAAGCAGCTCTTCGCGCAGGTCACGAACCCGCCGATCGATCCGATTCGCGAGAAGCTCGTCATGTCGCTGCACACGGTGCTCGGCTGGCGGAGGAATCTGCTGAGCGAAACCCCGGAGCATGCGGAGCAGGTGATGGTCGACACGCCCATCCTGCTGAATTCCGAAGTCGAACGGCTCAAGAATCTGCCCGCGCCTCACAAGGCGGCGGTCGTCTCGATTCTCTGGCCCGCTTCCGACGGTCCGGATGGTTTGCAGAAGGCCGTGGCGCGCATTCGTGCCGAGGCGGAGGCCGCGGTGGATGACGGCGCGCGGATCCTGATTCTTTCGGATCGTGGCGTGGACCACGAAAAGGTCGCCGTGCCCTCGCTCCTCGCGATGGGTGCCGTGCACCACCATCTCACCAACGTCGGCAAGCGGATGCGCACCAGCGTGGTGGTCGAGACCGGCGAAGCCCGGGATGTGCACCAGGTCGCGTGCCTCATTGGCTACGGCGCGAGCTGCGTGAATCCGTATCTCGCCCTCGAGACGATCCGCGAGATCATCGACAACGAAGTCGCGGCCGCGCAGCGCGGTGTCGCGAAGGCTGGCGATGACCCGGAGAAACTCGCCAAGGCGAAGGAAGCGCTCGAGAAGGCCGAGGCGCTGACGTATCCCGCCGCGGTCAGCAACTACCGCACCGCGCTCGAGAACGGCTTGCTGAAGATCATGTCCAAGATGGGCATCTCGATCGTCAGCAGCTACCGCGGCGCGCAGATTTTCGAGGCGATTGGCGTGTCGAGCGCGCTGATCAACGAGTGCTTTACCGGCACGTCGACACAGATCGAAGGCGTCGGCTACAAGGAAATCGCCGAAGAGACGCTGGCCCGCCACACCGCGGCCTACGGCAACGCGGTCCCCGTGGAGCCCGGCAAGCTCGACGATCCCGGCTACTACCGGTATCGCCGCGGTGGCGAAGTCCACGCGGTGACGCCGCCGGTCATTCAGAACTTCCACACCTACGTGGGAATCAAGGGCGAGGACAAAGCCGGCAAACTCGAAGACTACAGGAAGTATGTCGAGGCGGTCCGCGCTTCGACGCCGAATGCGTTGCGCCATCTTCTCGAGTTTCGGCCGCTGCCGAGCGGGCCGATTCCGATCGAGGAGGTCGAGCCGATCGAGGAGATTCGTCAGCGGTTCACGACGGCGGGCATGTCCCTGGGTGCGTTGAGCCCGGAGGCGCACGAAGCGCTTGCCATCGCGATGAACCGGATCGGCGGCAAGTCGAACAGCGGTGAAGGCGGTGAAGATCCCGCGCGGTTCGAGCGTCGCGAGAATGGCGACTGGGCGAATAGCGCGATCAAGCAGATCGCGTCGGGCCGCTTTGGCGTGTCCGCTGCGTATCTCGCGACCGCGAAGGAGATCGAAATCAAGATGGCGCAGGGCGCGAAGCCCGGTGAGGGTGGTCAGTTGCCCGGGCACAAGGTCAGCGCCTATATCGCGCGACTTCGGCATTCGGTGCCGGGGGTGACCCTCATTTCCCCGCCGCCGCACCACGACATTTATTCGATCGAGGACCTCGCGCAGTTGATCTACGACCTCAAGCAGGTGAACCCGCGGGCTCGGGTGTGCGTGAAGCTTGTGGCGGAGGCCGGCGTTGGCACGATCGCCGCGGGTGTTGCCAAAGCCCATGCCGACATCATTTTGATCAGCGGCCACGAGGGCGGCACCGGTGCCTCTCCGTTGAGTTCCGTGAAAAATGCGGGCGGCCCGTGGGAGCTGGGTGTTGCGGAGACGCACCAGGTGCTCATGCTCAACGGCCTGCGCAACCGCGTGACGCTTCGGACTGACGGCGGCATGAAGACCGGCGAGGACATTGTTTACGCGACGTTGCTTGGCGCGGAGCAATACAACTTCGGCACCGCGGCGATGATCGCTCTCGGTTGCGTCTATGTGCGCCAGTGTCACCTGAACACCTGCCCGGTCGGCGTCGCCACGCTCGACGAGCGCCTGCGCGGAAAGTTCAAGGGCAAGCCGGAGCATGTCGTGAATTTCTTCAACGGCGTGGCTCAGGAGGTTCGCGAGATCATGGCGCGCCTCGGCTTCCGCACGATCGAGGAAATGGTTGGCCGCGTCGACTGCCTGCGGCAGCGGCACGTGCCGGATCATCCGAAGGCCAACACGATCGATCTCTCGCGGTTGCTGGTCGACGTTGCCAGGGACGACTCGGCGGCGATTCGCTATGCGACGCGCAAGCGGAACGACGGACCCGAAGACCGCACGCTGGACGATCTCATTCTGCAAGACGCCCGCGACGCGATCAACGACGCAAAGCCCATCAGCCTTTCCTACAAGGTCCGCAACACGAACCGCTCGGTGGGCACGCAGGTGTCCGGCGAGATCGGCTATCAGCATGGCGGAGACGGATTGCCCGATGGCACCATCGAGCTGAAGCTCGATGGCAGCGCCGGCCAGAGCCTTGGCGCGTTCCTGTCGCCCGGCGTGCGCATTGTGTTGAGCGGCGAGGCGAACGACTACGTCGGCAAGGGAATGAGCGGCGGCGAGATCATCATTCGTCCGCGCCCCGACCACAAATACGAGCCACACGCCAACAGCATTATCGGCAACACCGTGATGTATGGCGCCACGGGCGGCCGGCTCTTTGCGAACGGCCGCGCGGGCGAGCGATTCTGCGTGCGTAACTCGGGCGGCACCGCCGTCGTCGAGGGCGTTGGAGATCACGGCTGCGAATACATGACGAATGGCACGGTGGTGATTCTCGGATCCACCGGGAAGAACTTCGGCGCCGGCATGACCGGTGGAGCGGCCTACGTTTACGATCCGGCCGGGGAGTTTCCGGACAAGCTGAACCCGCAGCTCGTCACGGCCAGTCGCCTCGAGAGCGAGGAGGATCTGACGGCGCTCCAGTCGTTGATCTATCGTCATCTCGAGGTTACCGACAGCCCGCGCGCGAAGGAGATTCTTGGCAACTGGGACAGCCACAAAGGCTGCTTCTGGAAGGTGAGTCCGAAGGTGCCCGTCGCTCCGGCGGTGCCGAAGGGTGATCCGCAGGCCAAGGAGCCCGGGCAGGAGACGAGCGCGACCATCAGCGAGAACGTCACGGCGACCCGTTAAAAAAATCGCGGCGTGACACCACTTTTCGCCGGACCATGGAGAGACAGTGCTTCATGGTCCGGCGGAGTTTCTGTTAGCGTCCTGCGGAATGGAGCGGAGTGCCTCAAGAATTCGTGAGATTCCGGAGTGCGACCGGCCGCGGGAGAAGCTCACGCAGCGGGGACCGGCCAGTTTGACGGACGCGGAGCTGCTCGCGATTTTCCTGCGCACCGGCACCCGTGATCGCAATGCCATCGAAGTCGCGAAGGACGTTCTGGAGTCGCGTGGCGATCTGTTCACGCTCTCGCGATGTTCGGTGAAGGAACTGATGAACTCGGCCAAGGGAGTCGGCCCGGCGAAGGCGACGGAGCTGGCTGCGGTTTTTGAGGTGGGAAAGCGGCTGGCACGCGGGACGGGTTCGCGACCGGTGCTCGACTCGCCGCAGGTCGTCCATGACTACCTCGCGCCCGAGATGTGGGCGATGGATCGGGAGCGCCTGGAGGTGCTGCTGGTAAACACACGGCATCGCCTCGTCTGGCGTGAGGTCGTCTCCATCGGAACGATCAACGAAAGCATCGCTCATCCGCGGGAGATTCTGCGCCCGGCGGTGATTCACTCGGCCTATGGCTTCCTGCTCGTGCATAATCATCCCTCGGGGGATCCCGCGCCGAGCGAGGCGGATCGACGGCTGACGCGACGGATTCGCGACGCGGCGGAATTGCTGCAGGTGCATCTGGTCGATCACATCATCATTGGTGCGCCGGATGGTCAGCGTTCCCCCTATTTCAGTTTCAAGGAGGCAGGATTGTTGTGAGGATTCATCCAACGGCCATCATCGAGGATGGCGCTCAAATCGGGGAGGACGTCGAGGTCGGCCCCTATGCTTTGATTGGCCCGGAAGTGACGCTGGGCAACCAGTGTCGCGTGCTGAGCCACGCGGTGATCACGGGCAGGACGTTTCTTGGCGATCGCAACGTCGTCGGCCATGGCGCGGTGATCGGAGCGCCGCCGCAGGATTTCGCATACAACGAGGCGATGGCCAGTTCGGTGCGGATTGGAAATGGCAATACGTTCCGCGAGCATGTGACCATTCACTGCGGGACCGGGCAGGGTGGGGAGACGGTTGTTGGCGACGACAACTTCGTGATGGCCGGCGTGCACTTTGCGCACAACTGCGTGGTCGGCAGCCGCACGGTCATCGCGAACAACTGCTTGCTCGCCGGATACGTGCAAATCGGGGACGGCGCCGTCCTGGGTGGCGGCACCGTGTTTCATCAACATCTGCGCGTGGGCCGGCTGGCGATGGTGCGGGGCGGCACACGATTTGGAAAGGACATCGCGCCGTTCACCGTGGCGGATCGTGACAATCTGCTCGCGGGTCTCAACGTCATCGGGCTTCGGCGCGCCGGATTGTCGTCGGAGGTCCGAATGGAGTTGAAAAGGGTCTTCAAACGGCTGTTTCGTTCCGGGTTGAATGTCTCGCAGGCGCTCGAGGCGCTTTCCGGCGAGGAGTGGGGTCCCGAGGCGAGGGAGATGATCGAATTCGTGCGAAGCTCGCGACGGGGAGTCTCCATCGCGCGAGGCCGATCGTCGGCGCCCGAGGACGGCGATTAGCCGATCGCGGTCATCGCGGCCTGATAAACGACACGGATCGGCACACCCGACTGGTCCGCGGCGATCCGGCAATCCTCGAATTCCGGGCTGGATTGCACGAGTTCCCCGTCGAGCCAGCCGCGCTTGATCCGGATCGAGCCGAATGGCGTTTCGACCGATACGATGTCGCGCACGAGCTTGATGCGGCGGCAGTCGTGCATGCGCACGCCAAATGCGGAGGTTTCGCGGAGAATGATACGTGCAAATTCATCGGCCCGTGACGGCTCGGTCAGCACCGTGAGGCGAAATCCAGGCCGGCCTTTCTTCATCTGAATCGGCGTCACGAAGACATCGAGCGCGCCGGCGACCAGCAGCCGCGCGACGGCGGCGGAAAGGACTTCCGGGGAGAGGTCGTCCAGATTCGACTCGATCTCGGTGACCTGATCCGTGGTCCCGGCCTCGCCCGTGGAGCCAAGCACGGCACGGAGCACGTTCGGTCTTTCGGCGGTGTCGCGCGTTCCGACGCCGTAACCGATTCGCTCGATCTGCATTTGCGGCATCGGGCCAAACGCCGTGGCGAACTCCGCCAGCAGGCCCGCGCCCGTCGGCGTGATGAATTCCATTTCGTCGGGCAGTTGCCGCAGCGGAATCCCCTTGAGAATCTCGAGCGTCGCCGGAGTCGGGATGGGAAACCGCCCGTGCGCGCATTCCACGAAGCCGCTGCCGTCCACGAGCGGCGACGCCTGCACCCGAGGGTTGCCGAGCGCTTCGAGTCCCACGCAGAAGGCGACAATGTCGACGATCGAATCCACCGCGCCGACCTCGTGAAAATGGACCTCCTCGACCGGCGTGCCGTGAATGCGCCCCTCCGCCTCGGCAATGCGGCGAAAGACCGCAACGGCGCGCTGTTTCACGAAATCGGACAAGTCGCTTGCTTCGATGAGGACGCGGATGTCCGCGAACGATCGGCCGTGAACGTGCGTCTCCTCGTGGTGATGCCCGTGGTGGGCATGAAAATGGGCGTCGAACTTCGTTCCCTCGATCTGGCAGCGGGTCTGCCGCCCCACATGCAGGTGAAACTCGTCATCGATCTTCAATTTCGCCAGCTCCGCGCGAAGCTGATCAACGCCGACCCCCAGATCGCAGAGCGCCCCCACGGCCATGTCGCCACTGATTCCGGAAAAACAATCGAGGAAGAGGGTTCGCATAACCGCGTAAGAATTCGTTAAGCTGGCAAAATGACACACCGCAGTTTCCTCGGCAATCTTGTGACCGTGGTCGTTTGGCCGATGACAATCGCGTTTTCGGCCGAGCCGGGTTTCGAGGAAATGAACGCGGCTTTCGGTGCCCCGATCTGGGTGGATGAGAACCTCTGGGATGATCCGGACCAGACCGTGGGCGAGCGATTGCAATGGCCGCTCGAATCCCGCACGGAGACGGATTCGAGTTATCGCGCTTATGCGGGCTCGAAGGTGCGAATCCTTGGAGCGCGTCCGTTCTCGCTCGCGCTCTATGGCAGGGAAGGGACGCCGACGCAGATTTCGATGGTGTTTGCAAACAAGGGGGATTGGGCCCCGCCGGAAGGAGAACGCGGGGCGCGTGCCGATGGCTACGCGAAATCCATTGCGGCTGACACACAACAGATTGGAGGCGCACTCACCAATCTTCTCGGTCCGCCGGTAAAGGATCGCTTTGGGAAGGCCCAGAATTCACGCGAGAGCGTTCATCGCTGGGACTGGAAGGGGCATTCGATTCTCCTTGCGTCGCCGCGCGGGGAATATGTCGCCGTGCGAATCGTTCCCACGGAACTGCTGGATGCCGATCAAACCGAGCGGGTGGCGGATTCCAAGCTCCGCGAGGAGTTGGCGAAGCGGGTGGAGCGCCGCGAAAACGGAGATGTCATTTTGAAGAACATGCCGATGGTGAATCAGGGGCCCAAGGGGTATTGCGTCCCCGCCACCTGGGAGCGGGTGCTGCGCTACATGGGAATTCCCGCCGACATGTATGTTCTCGCGATGGCAGGGCAGACGGCGGCGGGCGGAGGAACCAACACTTCGGCGATGATGGCAGGTGCCAGCGATCTTGTCCGTGCGGCGGGTCGGCGTATGTCAAAAACCGGCGGTCGACTCACGACCCGCATGGTCTCGCGATATATCGATCAGGGGATGCCGCTGCTCTGGAGCATGTATGTGATCCGCGACGTCAACCGGGGAATTACGGAACGTTCCGCACAGCGACGGAAGATCGAGGATTGGAATGCCTACAAGGAAACGCTCGAAACGGCGCGACGCGAAGCCCGACGCATCCGCATCGATCGCGATGGCGGACATATGTGCATGATTATTGGATACAACGCCGAAACTGATGAGATCGCGATCTCCGATTCCTGGGGGCCTCAGTTTGCCGAGCGGTGGATTACGATCGAGGAGGCCAACGCCATCAGCCAGAATGATTTCACCATTATCGAACTGTGACGCCCGGCCTCCTGCGCGGGGGAAACTTTTTCTGAATGTGCAGTGGATTTTGGAGCCGGTGTTGGTTAACTGAGCGCCGTAATGTCTGACTTCGGCACCGCTGACGCCATTGCCCTTTACAACGTCGATCGCTGGGGGAATGGCTATTTCACGATCAACTCGGATGGCCATGTGGCCGTGCGTCCGACCGCCCGGAAAAAGGAGGAGATCGACCTCATGGAGGTCGTCGAGGAGGCGAAGTCGCGGGGTTTGTCCTTTCCTCTGGTGGTGCGGTTTCAGGACCTGTTGCGCCATCGGGTGAGCACGATCAACCGCGCGTTCGCCGAGGCGATTCGGGAGCACGATTACAAGGGGTGTTACCGCGGCGTTTTTCCGATCAAGGTGAATCAGCTCCGCGAGGTCGTGGAGGAGATCCTGGATGCCGGGAGTCCGGACCACTTTGGCATCGAGGCCGGCAGCAAACCGGAACTGATGGCCGCGCTGGCGATGCATCGCGACTCCGAAAGCCTGATCATCTGCAACGGCTACAAGGACTCGCAGTTTGTGCGCATGGCGCTGCTGGGCCGGAAGCTCGGGAAGACGATCATTCTGGTTGTCGAGAAGCTCGAGGAGCTCGGGCACATTCTTCGCATTGCGGAGAAGATGAATGTCACGCCGATGGTCGGCCTCCGTGTGCGGCTGCTCTCGAAGGGCGCTGGGAAATGGGCGACGAGTGGCGGCGAGAACGCGAAGTTCGGGCTGTCGACCGCCGAGCTTGTCGAGGCGAGTGAGATGCTCAAGAAGGCCGGGCTCGCCGACGCGCTGAAGCTCGTGCATTTCCACGTGGGCTCGCAGGTGCCCGACATTGGAACGATCAAGCGCGCGACACGGGAGGCCGCGCGCTTTTACGCGAAGCTCTACAAGATGGGGCATGCGCTGGGATACCTCGATGTCGGCGGGGGATTGGGAGTCGATTACGACGGATCGCGGACGACCTTCGACAGTTCGACGAACTACTCGCTCGACGAATACGCGCGCGACATCGTCTACAGCATTGCCGAGATCTGCGATGCGGAGAAGGTGCCGCATCCGAACATCGTGAGCGAGAGCGGACGCGCGATTGTTGCGCACCATTCGGTGCTGATTGTCGAAACCTTTGGCTCGATCGAGAAAAACCGTTCCCGCGAGCCGGTCGTGGCCTCGAAGGATGACCCGAAGCTTGTTCATGAGCTGATCGAGATCCGGAACAACCTGAAGAACAAGAACCGGCTCGAAAACCTCCACGACGCGCAGGAGATTCGCGAACGGGCGCAGGGAATGTTCGACCTGGGTCTGCTGGACCTTCCCGCAAAGGCAAAGGTCGATACGATTTATTGGGAGATCGCCGCGCGCGTTGTTGAGATGTTCCGCGGAGCGCGTTACGTGCCGGAGGAGGTGAAGGAAATGGAGGTCGCGCTGAGCGACCAGTTTCTTTGCAACTTCTCCGTTTTCCAGTCGCTGCTCGACCACTGGGCACTCGGGCAATTGTTTCCCGTCATGCCCATTCACCGGCTCGACGAGGAGCCGGATCGCAACGCGACGCTGGTCGACATCACCTGCGACTCGGATGGCAAGGTCAGCAAGTTCATTGACCTCCTCGACGTGAAGGAGACGTTGCCGCTGCATCGCTGGAACGGCAAGGAGCCCTATTACATCGGTTTTTTCCTGACCGGGGCCTATCAGGACATCATGGGCGACCTGCACAATCTCTTTGGTCGCGTAAACGAGATGCACATCTTCCTCGATGAGGATGAGGATAGCGGTTACTACGTCGAGGAGGTGCTGCCGGGAAGCACCGTGGCTCAGGTGCTGTCGCTGACGCAATGGGACACGAACGAGCTCGCCCGCCGCGTGAAGGCGCAGATGGATGCGGCGATCAAGAGTGACCAGCTCAAGCCGAAGGAAGGCATGCGATTGCTCGACGAGTATGAGCGCGCCCTCACGGCCTACACCTATTTGAACTTCGACGAGTAACATGCCGAAACGGACGCCCCTTTACGATCGCCACCTCACCGCCGGTGGACGCGTGATTGATTTCGCCGGCTGGGAAATGCCGGTTCAGTATTCCAGCATTCTCGAGGAGCATCGCGCGGTGCGTGAGGCCGTCGGGATTTTTGACATTTCCCACATGGGCGAGTTTCTGGTGCGCGGGGAGGGCGCTGCGGCGTGGCTCGACAGCCTGCTCACCAACCGCGTCGCATCGCTCGGTATCGGCGAGGCGCAATACACGCTCATGCTGAATGAAAAGGGCGGCGTGATCGACGACCTGATCGTTTATCGCATCGAGGAAACCTCGTATCTCCTGGTGGTCAACGCGGCAAAGATCGAGGAGGACGCAGCGTGGCTCGGAGGGCATCTTGCAGAGGGCGTCGTGTTCGAGGACCGCAGTGACACGTTTGGAGCCGTGGCGGTGCAGGGGCCAAAGGCGCGCGCGTTGTTTGCCGAGGTTTTCAACGAACCGCTTCCGGAGGCACGGAATCGGATCCTCACGAAGGAATTCGCGGGGGAAGAGGTGTTTGTCGTTACGACCGGCTACACGGGCGAGGATGGATTCGAAGTCGTGGCGCCGAATGCCGTAATCGGTGCCGTGTGGGACGCCTTCGTCAATGCCGGTGCGCGGCCCTGCGGCCTTGGCGCGCGAGACACCCTCCGACTCGAGATGTGCTACCCGCTGAATGGATCGGACCTTTCGCCGGACCGCACGCCGCTCGAGGCGGGACTCGGATTTTTTGTCGATCTGTCAAAGGAGGACTTCGTGGGGAAGGGAGTCCTGGTGGCGCAAAAGGAGAATGGCCTCCCGTCGCGACTGGCGGCTCTTGCCATCACGGAGAAATCGCCCCCGATCCGACCGCACTATCCCATCTGGGTGAATGGCGAGCAGGTCTCGGAAACGACGAGCGGTGCGCCCTCGCCGAGTCTCGGCCACAGCATTGCCATGGGGTATCTGCCGCCCGGGCACGCAAAGGTGGGTCAAACCGTGGAAATTGAAGTGCGCGGAAAGCGCTATCCCGCTACGGTCGTCAAAAAGCCATTCCTCAAGCGCGCCTGATTTTATGAATGTTCCCGAAGATCTCAAATATGCCGATACTCACGAGTGGATCCGCGTCGAAGATGGCGTGGGAACCGTGGGCATCACGGACCACGCGCAGGCCGAGCTGAGCGACATTGTTTTTGTCGAGCTGCCGCAGGTGGGAGTGGAGTTTGCCGCGCGAAACGCGGTTGCCGTCGTGGAATCCGTGAAAGCGGCGAGCGACATTTATACGCCCGTTTCCGGTGAGATCGTGGAGGTCAACAGCGCGCTCGAAGGGGAGCCGGGATTGTTGAACACCGCGCCCTACGAGGGCGGCTGGCTTTTCAAGATCCGTCTGTCCGATCCCGGCGAGCTCGATGCCCTGCTGTCCGCCGAAGCCTATCGCGAGCAGCTCTCCCAATGAGCGGGGAGGGACCTTTCGCATTCGGAAGATTCTCGCGGCGTCACATCGGGCCCCAGCCCGCGGAGATTGAGGAAATGCTCGCCCGCGTCGGTGCGCCGTCGCTTGATGCGCTGATCGACGAGACGGTGCCCGCGCAGATTCGGCTCCAAAAGCCGCTGTCGCTGCCTCCCGCGAGGACTGAGGAGCAGGCGCTGGCCGATCTCGCCGAGATCATCGGGGAGAACCAGATTTTCGAGTCGTGCATCGGGATGGGCTATTCGAATTGCCACATGCCGGCGGTCATCCGACGGAACATTCTCGAGAATCCCGGATGGTATACGGCCTACACGCCGTATCAGGCGGAGATTGCGCAGGGGCGCATGGAGGCGCTGCTGAACTTCCAGACGATGATCTGCGATCTCACGGCAATGGAGATCGCGAATGCATCGCTTCTCGACGAATCCACCGCCGCCGCCGAGGCCATGGTCATGGCGCGCGCGACGGCAAAGGGCACGCGATTTTTTGTTGCCGACGATTGCCATCCTCAAACGCTGGCGCTGCTGAAGACGCGCGGAGAGCCGCTTGGAATCGAGATCGAGAGCGGTCCGATTACGGAATTTTCAGCGGAGCCGGGGAGTTTCTTCGGCGTTTTCATTCAATACCCCGCCACCGACGGGCGGATTCATCCGCTGACGCCAATCATCGAGAAGGTGCACGACGCGGGCGCGATGGCGATTGTTTCGGCGGATCTGCTGGCGCTCACGTTGATTCAGGCGCCGGGCGAATGCGGGGCGGACATCGTCGTGGGCACCTCGCAGCGTTTCGGAGTTCCTCTTGGTTACGGAGGCCCCCACGCCGGATATCTCGCGACTCGCGATGCTCACAAACGCCGGATGCCCGGACGCTTGATCGGCGTTTCGAAGGATGCCGACGGTCATCCCGCGCTGCGGCTCACGCTCCAGACTCGCGAACAGCACATTCGTCGTGAGAAGGCGACGAGCAATATCTGCACGGCGCAGGTGCTGCTGGCGGTGATCGCGTCGATGTATGCCGTCTATCACGGACCCGGGGGATTGCGTGCCATCGCGACTCGCGTGCACGGCAAGGCCGTGGCGCTCGCCGGGATGCTGCGTCAGCTCGGATGGAGCGTGGACGAGGGACCGTTTTTCGACACGATTCGCGTGAATCTCGGCCAGGTGAGGGCGGTGGAAATTCTGCGCCTCGCGGAGAGTTATCGGGTGAATCTCCGCGCGCTGGACGATCACACGATCACCATTGCGCTCAACGAGACCACGGGATCGCTCGCCAAGTTCGGCGAGATTTTCAATGGAGGAAATCCGACGGATGTTGTGGCGGACGAATCCGCGACGGCCATCCCCGAGAGCCTGCGCCGCACCTCGGATTTTCTCACGCATCCCGTGTTCAACCGCTACCACACGGAATCGGAGCTGATGCGTTACGTGAAGCGGCTCGAGTCGCGCGACCTGTCGCTGACCACTTCGATGATCCCGCTCGGCTCCTGCACGATGAAGCTCAACGCCGCGGCGGAAATGATTCCCGTGACTTGGGAGAAGATCGGCGGCCTTCATCCGTTTGTGCCGACGCAGCAGGCGGAGGGTTACCAGCGAATGTTCGCCCAGCTCGAATCGTGGCTTGCCGAGATCACGGGATTTGCCGCGGTGTCGTTGCAGCCGAATGCGGGTTCGCAAGGCGAATACGCAGGGCTGCTCACCATTCGCGCGTGGCATTTGTCCCGTGGCGAAGGTTCGCGCACGGTCTGTCTGATCCCGACGTCCGCGCATGGGACAAATCCCGCAAGTGCGGCCATGGCTGGAATGTCCGTGGTGCCGGTCGCCTGCGACGACCACGGGAACATCTCCCTCGAGGATTTGCGTGCGAAGATCGAGAAGCATCGCGAGCAACTCGCGGCAATCATGGTGACTTATCCATCCACGCACGGCGTGTTCGAAGAGAGCATTCGTGAGATCTGCGATCTCGTTCACGAAGCCGGCGGGCAGGTTTACATGGATGGCGCGAACATGAACGCGCAGGTGGGACTCTGCCGGCCGGGAGATATCGGTGCGGACGTCTGCCATCTCAATTTGCACAAGACCTTCTGCATTCCGCACGGCGGCGGAGGCCCCGGCGTCGGACCGATCGCGGTTGCGAAGCATCTTGCGGATTTTCTGCCCGGGCATTCCGTCGTCGAGACGGGTGGCGGCCGGGGGATCGGCGAGGTTTCACAGGCGCCGTGGGGCAGTGCGAGCATCGTCGTGATTTCGTGGATGTATCTCGCAATGATGGGGCCGGACGGCCTCACCGAGGCGACGAAGGTCGCCATCCTCAATGCGAATTACATCGCGAGCCGTCTCAGCGACTACTATCCCGTGCTCTACAAGGGCTCGAAAGGTCGCGTCGCGCACGAGTGCATCATTGATGTGCGCGAATGGAAGGAGCGTGCCGGAGTCGATGTCGAGGATTTCGCGAAGCGACTGATGGATTTCGGATTCCACGCGCCGACAATGAGCTGGCCGGTGCCGGGAACGTTGATGATCGAGCCGACGGAGAGCGAGTCGAAGGCCGAACTCGATCGCTTCTGCGATGCGATGATCTGCATTCATCAAGAGTTGGTGGACATCGAGCAGGGCCGCCTTGACCGGAAGGACAATCCGCTGAAGCGCGCGCCGCACACGGCGCGTCAGGTCACTGCAGACGTCTGGGATCGCAGTTACTCGCGAGAGCAGGCCGCTTATCCGGCGCCGTGGCTGAAGGAATACAAGTTCTGGCCGGCGGTTGGTCGCGTCGACAATGTCCACGGCGATCGCAACGTGTTCTGCACGTGCCCGCCGATGGAGGAATTCGCCTAGTTCGCCGGCGCCGAGAGGAGTTTCACGAATTCCGCATCGGCTTTGGCGCTCTCGAAAACGGGATCGACAAACAGCCGTTCGCGGAAGTTGGGGCCACCAAGTTCGAAGGACTTTCTTAACGGCGCGACGGCCTGCTGCTTCGCGCCGGCTGCGTATTCCGCGCGGGCAAGCCGGTAGTAGGGTTCCGGATTGGCCGCGTCGACCTCCGACCACGTCTTCGCAAAGCGCCGCGAAGCATCCCAGTCGTTGCGGAACTCGGCCACTTCGACGCGCAGGCGCAGATAGTCGGGATTTGATCCGAGCCCGGGGGCGGCCTCGTCGAGCAGGGCATCCACCTGCCTGTGTTCGCCTGCCTGGGTATTCAGCGCGACGAGTTTTTCCAGAAGTTGGATCGAATCCGGGGACTTCTCGAATGCCGCCTTCGCAGCCACGATCTCGGCCTGCAGGTCGCGGCGCAGCCGGGTCACTTCGAGACTCTGCCGGAGCGTCTCGCTGTTTGGATCGATTTTCAACGCCTGCTCGATCAACTCGACCGGTTCGTCGAATTCACCGCGTGCCCACAGGAGACGGCTGAGTCCTTCCAGCGCGTCGGAGTTTCTTGGAAAGAGCGCGAGGGCCTGACGATAGGCGATCTCGGCTTCGGCGTTCATTCCGCGGAAGTCGTAGATCTTTCCGCCCGTGACGCGCAGTGAGGAAAAGCTCTTGCGGGCATCGTAGTCCCGAAGGAATCGCGGGTTCGCGAGAAGATCGGAGATGTAGGCTTTCCAGAATTCGAGGTCCTTCTTCACCGCGTTTGGCGGGAGCATTTCCAGCGGCTCGGGATTGAGGCGGTAAACGAGCCCATCGGGAATCGCATGGGGATAGCTCCACGCCATTGGAAAACTCTCTTCGACGTAGAAAGTGTGGTGGTCCTTGTTTTTCTCGAAAATCCACTTCGCCACCGCGGAGTGCAGGTAGCGGCTCGTTTCGCCACGATCGATCGTTTCGGACTGCTGTTGCTGCTTGAGCTCGTCGGCCGCCTGCTGGCGAATCTGCTGCCATTCGCTGAATGTCGGCAGGACGAGTGGCTCGGCGGGATACGTTTTCCCGCGACCGAGCCAGTTTTCGAAGGCGTTCTTCGGTCGCGGGCGATCCTCCGCGTAGTGGTCGCGGATGTAGGCGAGGTAATAGCGGTCGGCGAGGCCGTTTTGCGTGAGGATGTAGAGGTCGCGGCGATCGAAGTTGGGATCGATGCGGTTGGCACGCGGCTGCGTGCTTTCGCCGAGGATCATGTAGGTCGGGACAAAGCGTCCGGGATCCGTCCCGCCGAAGATCACGCTGCCTTTCGGCAGGTCCTTGAGCATATCGTAGCCAAACTTCCAGCCGAACCAGCGGTCGCGCTGGCTGGCCTCGTCCATGTTCGTGAAAAGCGGCCACAGCGGAAGCAGCGGCACCATCCACATGACCTGCCGGAGTCGCGGAGCGTGGCGCGCGATGAAATCGAGCACGACGGCCGCACCGATCCCCGCGAGAAGGGCGAAGATCAAATTCGTGTAGGTGTGGTAGGGCATCTGCAGCCACCACCCGGCAAGGTCGGTCCGCGCGCGGTCGAGCAGGGGCTGGAGGAAGGCTGCAAGGCCGAATGCGGCGAACAGGACGTAGATCCACACGCGGGTGGCGAGCGGCTTTCGCAGAGTTCCGAGAAATGCGGCGATGACGAACAAAATCGAGAACGGCGTGAAGCTCCGCGCGAGCTGCAGCCAGAAAAAGCCGATCCATTGACGGAATTGGTCGACCGAGCCGCGACGCTGCGTGGCATTGGCATCAGGCGACGCCGTGCCGACAACCTTGCTGAGCAGGCGCAGGCTCTGATCGGACAGGCTGCCGGGATATTGCGAACGATTGAACGAGAAGAAGAAGCCGTCAGGCGTGCGCGTGTAGCCCCAGTTCATGGGCGGATTCGTCGAGGACGCGACGGGCATGTAGGCGTAGGGAAGGAGTCCCAGAGCCAGCACGACGGGCAAAAACACGATGACCTTCCAGCGAATGCGCGCACGAGCCAGCACAATGCCCAGGGCGCGACGCCGCAGCCGGCGACGCCGGATCATTGCGGCAAGGGCGCGCCAGCCGCGACTGCCAAGGCGGAAGAAAATGACGAGAACGAACAGTGTTGCGACGAGATAGGTAAGGCGCAGCGACGCCTTCACGACGAGCGCGTCATTTGCAAGCAGGGCAAATGTGAGATACGCGATGAGCGCGCTCACCGAGCAGCCGAGAATGACGTCCCAAAACAAGTCGCGACGCACGAGCAGCACGAGCAGCGGAAGGAGCGCGAGCGCCAAGGAGAGCTGATGGTTGCTGAAGGCGAGGCTCAGCGTGAAGAAACTCCAGAAGAGGCCCGAAAGCTTTTCCGGTCGCCGCAACCACGTGTAAAGACTGAGCAGGTAAAGCCCGATGAGCAATGCGTGGAGCGTGTAAACCTCCACGATCACGGCCTGGGACCACATCGAGAAGCTGAAGGCGAAGGCCAGACCGAGAGCGATCGAGACGATGTCGGGAACGAAGCGCGGCGCATTCGGCGGCCGCATCCACACGACCGTGTTGCGGATGAGCAGGGTGGCCAGCCCGACGGCAAGTGCGCCGCACACCCCGCTGAACAAAGCGAGTTCGTGAGCGACGTTGCCGATCGGCAGAAGCTGGAAGAGCCACGCGAGGATGGTCCAGAGCGGATAGCCGGTCGGGTGTGGCACACCGAAATGCTGGGCGGCGACGATGAATTCGCCGGAATCGAGCAACGTGACGCTTGGCGCGGCACTCCACCAGTAAATGATGAATGAGATTACGGCGGAGACGCCCGCGCAGATCCAGTCGGCCCGGGAGAAGATGCGCGATCTCATGAGTGAACCTCCGCGGGTTTCCTGGGATGCAGGGCGAGTTCGCAAACCCGCCGTGCCGCCTCCACGGCGATGCCGAGCGACATTTTTGTCTTACCGGAACGTCGCTCGGTGAAAACGATCGGAATTTCGACGAGCCGGAATCCGGACTGCCACAGCAGCCAGTGAAGCTCGACCTGGAAACCGTAGCCGTCGGCGTGGAGTTCGGACCAGTCCAGAGCGCGGAGTGCGGAGGTCCGGATCGCCTTGAATCCACTTGTTGCGTCGGTCAACGGGAGCCCCGTGAGCAGGTGCACGAAGTGCGAGGCACCAATGCTGAGCGCGAGCCGGTGTTGCGGCCAGTTGATCACGCGCACGCCGTTGAGGTAGCGACTGCCGATGGCCGCGTCCGCGCCGTGCTGCAGGGCTTGAAGCAGTTTTGCGATGTCCTGAGGATCGTGCGAGAGATCGGCGTCGATTTCAATGCAGGCGTCGTGACCGTGGTCGAACGCCCAGCGGAAGCCGTCGCGATACGCGGAGCCGAGACCGAGTTTGGAAGGGCGCTCGAGGAGATGAATGCGGCGGCCGAATTCCGCATGGCTTTTGACCACCTGGGCGGTGCCGTCGGAGGAGGCGTCGTCCACGAGCAGAATCTCCGTCGACGGCAGCGTGAGGACGCGGTCGAGAAGCTCGGTGATCGTTTCGCGTTCGTTGTAAGTGGGGATGATAACCAGCGGGCGCTCGATGGGGGCGCGATCAATCGTCACGGGATTTGATGACGACGGCATCGTTCTGGAGGCATTCCATTTCGCGCGAATGCGCGCCGGCAGGACGGGAACCAGTGCAAGCCAGGCAAGCGAGAGAACCCAGGAGCCGCCGCCAATGGCAAGGCAGAGCGTATACCATGCCGGTGGCTGGAAGCGGAATGTCACTTCGCGGGCCCCTGTTGGGATGGCGACGCCGGGAAATGCGCCCGCGACGCGAGTCACACGCGCGGGAGTGCCATCGATGCTGGCTGTCCAGTCGGGATGCCATGCTTCGGAAAGGGTCAGCCAGCCACTCGATCCGGTGACCGCGAAACTCGCGACGGCGGATGTTGCGGGGCCGTTTGGGGTGATGCGCTGAAAGGGCGCGGGCGAACCTTGTTCGCCGCCTTCGCCCGGAGGCAGGGAAAGAATGCCTTTCGAGGCGAACTGGAGGGCATCGAGGTATTGGGGAAGCTCGGGCTGGGCAGGACGCACCACGGAGGCGAGGAAGGCCGGATACAGCGCCTTCTCGTTCTGGAGGATCGTGAAGAAATCGTTTTCGAAAGCGACCGGAAGCAATGAGCGGAACCAGAGTTGTTGCTGCTGAGGGACGTCGTGATCCTGCCGGTCGATGATGATGTGCGAGACGCCGGCGAGCTGCAGAAACGCCAGCATGTCGGAGGCCGACGCGCGGGCAGCCGTCTCGAGACGGGCGAAGTCGCGAAGCATGAAGTTGTGGTGGGCGGCCTCGGAAACCAGCGGATGGCCGGTGAGCGCGGGCAGCTGGAGATCGAAGTAACGCCCGGAGAGGGAGAGCAGGCGGCCGGCTGGTTGCGCGGATTTCAGGAAATCGGTCGCGGCGTGGAAGTCGTCGTAGAGCGCCTGCGGCAGGCCGTCCTTCCAGAAGTATTTCGAATACGGAATGGTCGTCCACATCGCCACGGCAAGCACTGCGAGCGAGATCACGACGCGGGCCGCCACATGGCGGAACGAACGAATCACCCATGCCACCGCGATGCCTGCGGCGACGGACCAGCAGAGGGCGCCGTTGAGAATCCAGAATGAATCCGGGGCGCGCAGGCTGTCGAAGAGCGGGAATTTCTCGATGATGCGAAATCCGGGAACGAGGAGGAAGATTCCGAAGAGAGCGAGGAACACGAGTGGATGGCGAACCCGGACGGGCAGGAGCCAGTAGAGCAACGCGCCCGTTCCACCGAGAATCAGCCAATGCGCAATGATCCCCCAGTCGGGAAAGTTGAGGGATTGTTCCAGCAGCTGAAAATGGCCGCTGAGCACGGATCTCGGCCCAAAGGAGAGCCAGAACACGAGCAAGGTGAGCGCGAGGAAGGCGCGGGCGCTGCGAAGCTCGGCAGTCCAGCGACGTTGCGTCCATTGATGGAAGACCAGCCAGAACACGGCGACGAGCCCGGGGATGCCGAGATAGTAGCCGCCGCGATCGATCGCGAAAATGGGAGGCAGCTTGCGAAACAGCGAGCCGCTGTCGATCCAGGAGGTGAGGGACTTCACCGAGTAGGTGTGCTGCCAGGATTCGAACGGCCGGAATTCGAAGATCGTCATGAAACCGAATTCCCGGACCAGCGGAAGCAGCGGAATGATCGCGAGCGGAATCCCGAACACAATGGACCAGACGGCGCCCCGAAGAAGATTCGCGCGGGTTTCCTGCCGGGTCGCGAAGAGCCAGACCGCGAAGCCGGCGAGAGGCACGAGGAGCGTCGCGCCGATCTTGCTCCAGGTAAGCATCGTTGCGGAAAACGCCATCGCAAGAAGCAGCGCGTCGACGCGTGCTCCGCGCTCGGCCACGCGCAACATGGCGAGAAACGTCAACGGAACGAGCGGGTAGGCGATGACGATCGTCATGTGTTCCTGCCAGCCGAGCCGGAGGAGGAGCTGCGGCGAGAGAAGGTAGCCGATGCCGATCGCGCAGGCGGTCCAGGGCGAGCCGGTCAGGCGGCGTCCGAATGCCCATGCGGCCACGGCGCCGCCGGCGAGAAACACGAGGCCGGTGATTTTCAGCGCGACAATCGGCGGAAACACAAGGGCCGCCAGCGCGAAGGGGAGCAGGCCGAAAATGTAGCCGACGATTGCGGCGGCGCTGAATCCGCCGAGGTAGCCGGGCACCCACCATGAGGGCTCGCCGGGCTGGCGCACCCATTCCATGAGGTAAACAAGCTTGCCGGCGTAGCCGACCAGCTCCTCGTGCGTGGGAGTGCGAGGCAGCCATGCCCATCCCAGCGTGCCGACGTAGGCAAGCACGAAGAGGAGAAATAGCGTGAGGGGTCGGCGCATTGTTTCCCGCAGCGGCGACTTCAGACGACGGCGTTCCGCCGACGCAGGCTTTCCACGGCGCTGGAAATTTCCTGGAGATCACTTTCGATCATCCGGTCGATGAACAGGATGCCATGAAGGTGGTCGTGCTCGTGCTGCACCGCACGGGCAAGCAATCCGGTGGCGGTGAATTCGAGCACCTCGTCTTCGAGCGTCCTTGCCTTCACGCGGACCGAGTTCGGTCGCGGAATGCCTCCCAGCAGACCGGGGAAGCTGAGGCAGCCTTCGGTGTCGGTTTCGATTTCGCCGATTGGCTCGACCTCCGGGTTGATCAGGACGAGGGGCATGTAATCCTCGAGCGGAACCTCCCTGCCGTCGACCGTCATGGTGCCCGGTGCGAAGGCGTCGAGCACATCGATGACGCAAATCTGCAACGGCAGGCCGACCTGCTGGGCGGCAAGTCCGACGCCATTCGCGTCGTTCATCGTGTCGATCATGTTCTGCGCGAGCTTCACGATTCGCTCGTCGATGCGCTCGATGAGGCGGCCTTTTGAGCGGAGTGCAGGGTGGCCGTATTCGACAATGGGAAGGATCATGGAGTGGGTGCGGGTTTTTGCGCTTCGGGATCGGTGAAGGCGGGGATGTTCTTGATGCCGGCCTCCTGCAAAGCATCGAGCACTTTCACCACGACGCCAAAAGAAGCCTCGCGATCGGCCTGCATGGCGATCGGACGATCCGGAAATTTTTCGCGAGCCGCCGTCAACGCCTGCGCCAGTGTGTCGAGAGTCACGGGTTCGTCGTCGAGCGTGATTTCCTCGGCGCTCTTCACACGCAGCACAAGCGGCTCGGTGGAGTTTTCCGCGGCGGGCGCGGCGGTCTTCGACTGCGGGAGGTTGATCTCGAGTTGCGGCTGGGTCTTTTTGAACGTCGTGGTGACAATGAAGAAGATCAGCAGGATCGCGAGAATGTCGATGAGCGAGACGATGTTGATCGCCGGGCTGCGCCGCTTGCGGGTGTAGAACTTCATTCCAGCGGCTCGATGGATGGCTGCTGGTCGGGGTTCGGGTAGCACTTGGCCAGCAGCTCGGCGGTGACGGATTCCATTTCGACCGACATGACCTCGATCTTCCGCATGAAATAGTTGTAGGCGATTAGGCTGGGCGCGGCGACGGCGAGACCCATGATGGTCGTGTTGAGCGCCTCCGCGATGCCGCGCGCGATCACCATTGGGTCGCCATTGCCGACATTTGCGAAAATGCCGATGAGACCGGAGAGCGTGCCAAGGAGCCCGAGCAACGGTGCGACGCCGGTGGTGATCTCCAGAATGACGAGGCCGCTTTCCATGCGGGCGGTCTCGTGACGGGCCTGGGTTTGCACGGCCTCGGCATTGTCCGCGCGCGGCCAGGAAAGGTGCCGCAGGAGAGTGAGAAGAATGCGGGAAAGCGGGGAGGGGTTTTCGTGAATGAGCTCGGAGAGTCGTGAGAGCTCGTCGCCGGGCTCGAGGCGGCTGACCTCCTCCTCGATGGCCGCCGGCATTACGGTCGACTCGCGCAGGGCGAAGCCACGAAGAAGCATCACCGTCGTGGCGATGACGGAGAGGGCCAGGAGCGGGATCATGAAGATCCCGCCTTTGATGAAGAAACCGGCGATGGCGTCGACGGCCGAGGCGAGAACGATGTCCATGGACAAAGGCCATCACGATAGCTTCAAGAGGGCCGGGTGCAAGATCGCGTTGCCGCTTGACCCAACCGGCCCGGAAGGGCGATTCGTGGCACATGAAGTTGCTCCGTCGCATGCGCCGAAATCGGTCTTCCGCCGGTTTGCGGGCGATGGTTCGCGAGACTTCGCTGTCTCCGGACGACCTCATTCAGCCCTTGTTCGTGAAGGTGGGGGAACCGGAGGCGGTGGCATCCATGCCCGGAGTGCGCCGGCATTCGATCGATTCGCTTGTCGAGGAATGTGGACGGTGCGTCGCCGCCGGCGTGAGGGCGGTGGCATTGTTCCCGTGCGTCGATCCGGCAAGGAAGGATCCGCAGGGATCCCACGGCTGCGAGGATGACAACGTCCTTTACGCGGCGATCGACTCCGTGAAGTCCGCGCATCCCGACCTGCTGGTGATCACGGATGTCGCGCTCGACCCTTACACGAGCCACGGCCACGACGGGTTGCTGGATGCCTCTCAAACCAGGGTGTTGAACGACGAGACGGTCGAGGCCTTGTGTCGGCTCGCGGTGCGGGAGGCCCGGGCTGGTGCGGATGTGGTGGCGCCCTCCGACATGATGGACGGTCGCGTGGCGGCGATCCGGGAGGCCTTGGATGAAGCCGGCTTTCAGCAGGTGGCGATTCTTTCCTACGCTGCGAAATACGCCTCCGCGTTCTACGGTCCGTTTCGCGACGCGGTGGGCAGCGCTACGAGTGGGCCGCCGCTCGACAAGAGGGGATATCAGATGGATCCGGGGAATGTCCGGGAAGCCCTGCTGGAGGTCGCGCTCGACGAGGAGGAGGGCGCGGACATGGTGATGGTGAAACCCGCCGGGCCGTATCTCGACGTGATCCGGGCCGTGCGGGAGGTGACCACGCTCCCGCTCGCGGCCTATCAGGTCTCGGGAGAGTTTGCCCAAATTCATGCCGCAGCCCGGCTGGGGTGGCTTGATTACGAACGCACCCGGGATGAGTCGCTTCTCGCGATCAAGCGCGCGGGGGCGGACATGATCCTGACGTATTTCGCCCGGGAAGTGGCGGAAACCTTGTAAACGGAGGAATCGAAATGTTGCGCCGCCGGGAGTTCCTTCGTCGAGGTTCGCTGGCCGCCGTGGGGGCATGCCTTTTTCCGACGATCGTTCCGCGCCGCGTGTTCGGACAATCGCCCAACTCCGCGCCGAGCGAGCGCATTGGCCTCGGCCTGATTGGCATGGGCAAGCAGATGACGATGCACCGGGAAGGCTTGGTGCACCGGGACGACGTGCAGATTATCGGGGTTTGCGACGTGGATCGCTTTCGGCGCGAACTCGCGAAGTCCGAGATTGAACAGGCGTATGCTGCGGAAACCGGAAAATCCGCATACCGGGGTGTCGCGGCGGTGGAGGATTTTCGCGAACTTCTCGCCATGCCGGAAGTCGACGCCGTCGTCATCGCGACGCCCGACCACTGGCACTCGATCATTGCGGTGGAAGCCATCCGCGCCGGAAAGGATGTCTATTGCGAGAAGCCGCTTGCCATCACGGTTCGCGAGGGACGCGCGATCTGCGACGCTGTCGAGCAATATGCCTGTGTCTTTCAAGTCGGCAGCCAGCAGCGGTCGGAGCGTGCGTTTCGTGTTGCCGCACAACTCGCATGCAGCGGGTATCTGGGTGATCTCAAGGAGATCTGGGTCGATGTCCCGCAGACGCCCGCAATGCCGTATAACGTGGCCGCCGAGCCGGTGCCGGACGGCCTGAACTGGGACTTCTGGCTGGGGCCGTCGCAGGTCGTGCCTTACAGCGCGGAACTCGAGCCCGCCGGTGACATGCGCGGGCACGATTACCCGCATTGGCGCGATTACATCGGGTTTGCCGGCGGACGCGTGACGGACTGGACGCCGCATCATCCGAACATCGCGCAATGGGCGCTCGGCTTCGACGGGAGTGGGCCGGAGTGGATTCTGCCGCCTGGAGGAGATGTCGCGGAGTTGACGTGGATCTGGCCGGGCGGACTGCCGATGAAATGCGGAATGCCTTACGCCGGCGGAATGATTGCGTTTGTCGGCACGGAAGGAGTCGCGATTGCCGCGCGCGGCGACCTGCTTGAAACACGACCGGGGCATTTGAAGGAAGTGCGTTTCCGGCCCACGGAGGATCTTCTGCCCGTGAGCACGAATCATTTCAGCGACTGGTTCGACTGCATCCGCACGCGCCGGCAGCCGATTTGCTCCGTTGAAGCGGGCCATCGCAGCGCGACGCTCGGTCTGCTGGCCGATCTGGCGATGCGGTTCGAAAAGCCGATCCACTGGGACGCGGCTTCCGAATTGATTATCGACGACCCCGCATTGCTCCCGCTGCTCGGTCGGGAAATGCGTGCACCGTGGAGTCTTATCTGATGAAGCCCGGCGTGTGGATGCTGCTCCTGTCGATGTCGGCCACGATCGCCGCGACGCCGACGGAGACGCTGGATGCCTTGAAGTCATGGAAGCCCGGTGAGAACCGCGAAGCGGTCGCCGCGCTGGAGGAAACCGTGCGGACCGGATTTTCTGATCCGGCGGTGCGGTCGGATTTCGTGACGGCACTTGTTGATTTTTTTGCAAGCGATGCCACGGCGGACGCGAAGAGTCTCGTGTCGCTTTATGCGGTCGCCTTTGCGGATGCCACGCTGCGGGAGCCCGCGGCGGCAATGCTTGACCGGCCCGGGCAGCTTCGCGCCGGGGCGGCGATCCTTCGGGCGATTGGCGACGAGGAGAGCAACGCGGTGCTGGCCGGGACGCTGGCGAAATCAGACGCCGCCAGGGTGGACGCGCTGAACGCCATGGTGGCACCCTTTGACGATGCTGCGTTGATGTCGGTGGCGAAGACGCTCGGCAGCGCCGAATCGCTGGAGGTCGTTCGCGCGGCGGCGACCGCATTGGTGCGATCCGGTGACCCCGCAGCGGCGCAAACGCTGGTGGAAGGAGCGGCCCGGGCGGGAAGTCGCGAAGTTCGTGAAATTCTGGGCGACGCGGCTGTTGTGGCATTGCGGCGCCTTGCGGATGTCGAGGAAACGCGTGAGCTCGCGATGCGGCAGCTGGAACGGCTGGCTTCGGTTGAGAATTTACCGGCGGCGCTTGAGGGCGCGGTTTTTCTCGCCCGGTTTCGGCTCGATCCCACGGAAATGAGGACGCGTGCGCTCGAAGATCTCACGTCCGCGAATGAGTCACTCTTCCGGGCCGCCGTCGCAGCATTGCAGCGGGATCCGTCGATGGGGCGTGAGGTGGTGGATCTGCTGCCCAGGCTGCCCGATGACCGCCGGATCGCAGTGGCGAGTCAACTGACGGACGATCCATCGCTCGTTTCCGACCTCGTTCGGATGGCGGGATCCGATGCAGGCTTGGTTCCTGTTGCGTGCGCGGCATTCTCGAAATGCGGGGGCAGCGCGGAGTTGCCGGCCTTGCTGCTGTTGGCGAAGAGCCATCCGCGTGAAGTGGAGGGCGCCCTTGTGAATTGGCGCGCGCCGGAGGCGGGTGCGCACCTGCTTTCGGCTCTCGATGCGGACGAGCAGTCGATTTTGTTGATCGACGTTTTGGTTGAGCGACGCGAGCGGGGGGTCTTTGACCGGTTGGTGAAAGCCCTGCCGTCGCCGGATTCCCGACTGCACCGCGCGGCCATTTCAGGCGTGGTGAAACTTTCCACACCGGCAGATGTTCCGGTTCTTCTCCAGCTTCTGGCGGCCTTGCCGAAGGATGAGGCGGCTTTGACCCGTGCGCTGGAGCGGCAAATCGCCACCGGGGATCCGACGGCGCTTGCGGCGATTCGGGAGGCGATTGCCGCGGAGCAGGTGTCCGACAAACGATGGGTGCTTCTCGGCCTGCTGGCGGGAAGCGGGCAGGATCTGGAAATGCTGGCGGGTGCATTTCCCGACGAACCGGATGAGTGGGCTGCGTGGTTCACTGCGATGGGCAAGTGGTCGGGTGGCGCAGAGGGATGGATGCTGCTGGTGAGTCGTGCGAAGGAGCAGAGCGACCCGGCGCAGCGGCAATCTGCAGCGCGGGCGCTGGCGGACATGGTCGAGAAAAGCCCCACGGAGCCTGGCATGCGTGCGGATTACCTGCTCGAGGCTTTCGAGCTGGCCGGTGGGGATATCGACACGACCCGACACCTCCTCGCCAAAGTGACTGCGGTGCCGGACCCGCGGCTTTATCAGGCGCTGGACCGGCTGGCCGAAATGCCGGAGCTCAAGGGTGAGGTGGAGACCGCACGCCGGAAGCTCGATGAAGCGCTGAGGCCTTGAAAAGAAAATGGGCGTCCCGCGAAAGGACGCCCATCTCAAGGCCTTTGGAGAAGAGCGATCAGGTATACTTGAGCACTTCTTCGATTGTCGTGTCGCCCGCGAAGATCGAGCGCAGGCCGTCCTCGCGCAGGGTGGTCATGCCAAGCTCGATGGCTTTCTGGCGCATGACGACGCCCGAGGCGCGCTGGTTGATCAGCTCGCGGATCGGATCGGAGATTCGCAGAAGCTCGTAGATGCCTTTTCGGCCCTTGTAGCCGGTGTAGTTGCAGGCTTCGCAACCCTTGCCGTAGTAGAAGTTCTTGTCGCCGATGTCGTAGGGCGACAGGCCGAGTTGCTGCAACAGTGCCTCGCTGGGCTCGTAGGCCTCGCGGCAGTTGTTGCAGATGCGGCGAATGAGTCGCTGGGCCAGCACGCCTTCCAGCGACGCCGAGATGAGGAAGGGCTCGATGCCCATGTCCACAAGACGCGTGACCGCGCCGGTGGCGTCGTTGGTGTGCAGCGTTGTAAAGACGAGGTGACCGGTGAGCGACGCCTGAATGGCGATCTGCGCCGTTTCCATGTCGCGGGTCTCACCGACGAGGATGCGGTCCGGGTCCTGACGCAGGAAGGCGCGGAGCACGCGGGAGAACGTGAGGCCGATGCCTTCGTGGATCGGCACCTGGATGATGCCCTCGATTTCGTATTCGACCGGGTCCTCGGCGGTGAGGAGCTTCACGTCGATCGTGTTGATTCGACGCAGGCAGGCGTAGAGGGTGGTCGTCTTTCCGGAGCCGGTGGGGCCGGTGACAATGAAGATGCCGTTCGGCTTCTCGATGGTCTCGAGGATGTAGCTCTTGATGTAATCGGGCATCCCGAGCGCATCGAGGTCGAGGTTCACCGAGGAGCGATCGAGCACGCGAAGCACGACGCTTTCGCCAAACTGGGTTGGCAGCGTCGAAACACGCAGGTCGACCTGCTTGCCGCCGATCACGCGCTGAATGCGACCGTCCTGCGGGAGTCGGCGCTCGGCGATGTTGAGGTTCGAGAGCACCTTCACGCGGGAAATAACCGGCATCGCGAGGTGCCGCGGAGGCGGATCCATTTCGTAGAGCGCGCCGTCCACGCGGTAGCGGACCTTGAACTCGTTTTCGAACGGCTCGAAGTGAATGTCGCTCGCTCGCGCCTGAATCGCCTTGTCGAGAATGAGGTCGACGTAGCGGATGATCGGCGTCGCATTGGCCTCCGCCGCGGCGGCTGCGGGATTGAAACTGTCGATCTCGCCCTCGGCCAGTTCGAGCTTCGTTTCACCGAGCTGGGCGAGGATTTCCTCCATGCTCGTGTCCTCGGTGCCGTAGCTCGCGTCGATGATTTCCTGGATGCGCGAGAGCGGCTGGCCGACGCACGGCTGGATGTCACGACCCAGCGCAAAGCGCAGGTCTTCGACGACCTGGCCGTTCAACGGATCCGAGAGGGCGACATAAATCGTGTTTTCCGAAGCGCCGATCGGCAATGCCCCATGGAGACGGGCGAGACCGCCGGGAATGAGCGCAAGCGTCTCGGGAGCCGGCTCAAACTCGCGCAGGTCGTAGCGTTCGCCGCCGATGGAGTCGGCGAGCGTCTGGTAAAAGACATCCTCCGTGAGGTAGCCCGAGTTGACGACTGCGACCTCGACCGGCTTGCCGGTCTCTGCGCATTCGCGCTCCAGATCCTCCGCCTCCGCGGCTCCGAGGACTCCGGCGTCTTTGAGGATTTCGAGAACTTGAGTGGTGTTCATGGGGTCAGGCCTGATCGGTCATCGTGGTGGTGATCACTTCCTCGGCGGTGGTGAGACCGGCGAGGACCTTGCGAACGCCGTCCTCGCGAAGAGTGCGCATGCCAAGCTCACGAGCGCGGTGCCGGAGGGTGATCGTGGAAGCGTTGTTGTTGATCATGTGACGAATTTCGTCGTCGATCGTGAAAATTTCAAAGATGCCCATTCGGCCCTTGTAACCCTTGCCGCGGCAGGCTTCACAGCCGACGGGTTTCATCGGACTGGCATTTGCCAGCTGGCTGGCCTCGAGGCCGAGGGTGTGCAGCTCGTATTCGGTGAGTTCAGCGGGGGCCTTGCATTTTTTGCAGAGGCTGCGGACAAGTCGCTGCGCCATCGCGGCGCGGACGGAACTCGACACGAGGAACGGTTGCACGCCGATGTCGACGAGACGGGGGATGGCGCTCGGCGCGTCGTTCGTGTGAAGCGTGGAAAGCACGAGGTGGCCGGTGAGGGACGCGTTGATCGCGATGCTCGCGGTCTCGGCGTCACGAATCTCACCGATCATGATGATGTTCGGCGCCTGGCGGAGAATGGACCGCAGCGCGGCGGGGAACGTCATGCCAATCTCGGCATTCACCTGCACCTGGTTGATGCCCGACATCTGGTATTCGACCGGGTCCTCGACGGTGATGAGCTTGCGGTCGGGTTTGTTGATGTAATTCAAGCACGCGTAGAGCGTGGTCGTTTTGCCCGAGCCGGTCGGACCGGTGACGAGAATGATGCCGTCGGGCAGCTGAATGAGCTGCTCGAACTTTTGCTGGTCGTCGCTGAGGAAGCCGAGCTGCGGCAGACCGAGCAGGAGCGCCGACTTGTCGAGAATACGCATGACGACGCTCTCGCCGTGGACGGTCGGGATTGTGGAAACGCGCAGGTCGATGGCGTTCTTGCCGACCTTCACCTGGATGCGGCCGTCCTGCGGGAGGCGCTTCTCGGCGATGCTCATCGTGCCGGTCATGATCTTCAGACGACTGATGATGGCGGCCTGAAGTTTCTTTGGCGGGCTCTGCATTTCTTGAAGCACGCCGTCGATACGGAAGCGAACGCGGAAGCTCTTTTCGAGCGGTTCCAGGTGAATGTCACTCGCCCGGTTCTTGTAGGCCTCGAGGAGCAGCGTCGTCACCATCTTGATGATGGGCGCGTCGCCTTCCGCGGATTCCTCGTTGACGTCGAATCCCTCGTTGCCGGAGACATCGCCATCGGCCGGGCCGTAGTATTGATTCAGGGCCTGGTCGAGTGCCTCGGGAGTGGTGCAGACAAACTCGACCTCTCGCTTGAGCAGGAAGCTCAGGCTGTCGAACGTCTCGAAATCCATCGGGTCGGCGATCGCGATGGTCACGCCATCCTCACGCTCGGCGATGGGCAGCGCGCGGTAGCGGCGGGCGTCCTGCGGCTGGAGAATGCCGGTGATGTTCGGCGGAATCGTAAGCTGCGACACGTCGACGAATTCCATGCCGCTGTTGGCGGCGAGCGTCTTGGAAACGTCTTCGTTCGTGACGAGACCCTTTCTTACGAGCACGTCCACCACATTGCCGTCGCCGGCTTCGTCACGGGCCTCCTGAACCTGCGGGCGATTGATCAGCCCTGCTTCGAGGAGGATATCAACTACATAATCGTCATTCAGCGGCACTGGGAAGAAAGGTTCGAGGTGAGTCTTTTCGTTTAGGGGCGCCCGGCGGGGTTGTCAAACCCGTGGACAGAGAGAGCGCGTTATTGTTGATATTGGAACGGTCGGCGACCGTCGGCGAAACATTCTGTCGTTCCTCCATGCAAAAGTATCGCACGTATCTCATATTCGGCGCCCCTGGCAGCGGCAAGGGCACCCAGGGAAAAACTCTAGGCTCGATTCCGCGCTTCTTCCACTGCGCCTGCGGCGATGTCTTCCGCTCGATAGACACCCGGACCCGGCTCGGGCGGAAATTTGTCGAGTATTCCAGTCGCGGCGAGCTGGTGCCGGACGAAATCACCGTCGAGCTGTGGGCCGATCGAATTCAGAAGGCTGCGGAGGCCGGCTCGTTCAAGCCCGACATCGATCATCTCGTCCTCGATGGCATCCCGCGAAACATCCGCCAGGCCGAGCTCATGGAGGATCTCATCGACGTGGAGCGCGTGTTTCATTTGTCGTGCCCGGATCGCTCGAAACTCGTGGAACGGCTTCGCAAGCGCGCGATCAAGGACAACCGGCTCGACGATGCCAGCGAGGTCGTGATCCGGCACCGGCTCGAAACCTACGAGTCGGAGTCGAAGCCGCTGCTGGAATTTTACGGGTCGGACTTGATCTGCCAGATCGACGCCACGCAGCCTCCGATCGTCGTGTTTTCGAAGATTGCCCAGCTCGTTGCCGCGGACACGCTCGCCGATCTCGAAAAGGGCGTCGACACGATGGCGGCCAGCGCGGCCTGATCGCATCCATCACGCATGCGAGTCATTTTCATGGGGACCGGCGACATCGGTCTGCCGAGTCTGCGTGCATTGATTGCGAGGGCCTCAACGGATGTGGTCGCGACCGTGACGCAGCCGGACCGGCCGGCCGGACGTGGCCGGAAGTTGCAGGCGCCTGCGGTCAAGGAAATCGCCCTCGAGGCGGGCATTCCCGTGCTGCAACCGGAGCGGCTCCGAAACGAGGAGGCGGTCGCGCAGCTGCGGGAGCTTTCGCCGGACCTCATCGTCGTGATGGCCTACGGGCAGATTCTCCCGAAAAGCGTGCTCGAGATTCCGAAGACCGCATGCATCAACCTCCATGCTTCGCTTCTGCCACGGCATCGTGGCGCGGCGCCGATCCAGGCCGCAATCCTGGCCGGGGATGCCGAGACGGGCATCACGGTCATGCACATGGCGGAGGGGCTGGACACCGGCGACATGATTCTGGCGAAGCGGATCCCGATTCGCCGCCGGGAAACGGCCGGCACGCTGCACGACCGGCTCGCCGATCTGGCCGCGAGTGCTCTCGAGGAAGCACTCGATCAATTCGAGCAGGGAACCGCCCGCCGCGAGCCACAGGATGACGCCGTGGCGACCTATGCGGGCCGGCTCAATCGCGAAGATGGGCGCATCGATTGGAACCGGGATGCCTGTGCGATCGAGCGACACATTCGCGCGATGAATCCGTGGCCATCCGCATTCTGCGAGATGCCTCTGCGCGACGGCGGTCCGGCGCGACTGAAGGTGCATTCCGCGATCGTCCATCGCCGGGAGGGGGGACCCGCCGGGCAGGTATTGCGCGCGGACGAGGCGGGCATTCTCGTCGGCGCGGGCGGAGGGAGTGTTCTGCTTCGCACGATTCAAGGCGAGGGCGGCCGGCGCATGACGGCAGGGGAGTGGATTCGCGGCCACGCGGTGGCAATCGGAGCGGTCTGCACCTGAATTTTCCTTCCCAATGCTGGCGCGATCCGGTTTGATCCGCGGGCAGCAGATGACCGATCCCGCTTCCTCGACTCCGAAATACAAGCGTATCGTCCTCAAGATCAGCGGCGAAGCACTGCGCGAACCCGGCAGTCGCGACAACATCTCGCCGCAGATCGTCAATTCCATCGCCAAACAAATCGCGGAGGTTCGCGCGATGGGCGTGGAAGTGGCGGTGGTTGTCGGTGGTGGCAACATCTGGCGCGGACTTTCCGCGAGTCATCGCGGCATGAACCGCACGACCGCCGACTACATGGGCATGCTCGCGACGGTGATCAACGGCATGGCCTTGATGAGCGGACTCGAGGAGATCGGCGTGACGGTGCGCGTGCAGACCGCGATCGAGATGAACAACGTCGCGGAGCCGTTCATCCTGCGACGGGCGGTCCGGCATCTGGAGCTCGGGCATGTGGTCATTTTCGTGGCGGGCACCGGAAATCCGTTCTTCTCGACCGATACGACCGCCGCGCTGCGCGCGAACGAGATCGGCGCGGAGGTGATCCTGAAGGCGACGAAGGTCGATGGCATTTACGACTGCGATCCGTTGAAGAATCCGAACGCAAAGAAGTTCGAGCGGATTTCCTACAGCGAGGCGCTGGCCCGCCGGCTGCAGGTGATGGATTCCACGGCATTCAGCCTTTGCATGGACAACAAGATGCCGATTATCGTGTTTGACATGTCGAACACCGAAAACATCCGCCGCGCCGTGATGGGTGAGACGGTCGGGTCGCTCGTGTCCGAGAATCAGGAGGCAGCATAGTCAGTTTTATGGATGTAGATGAGATCTTGCTGGAGGCCGAGGACTCCATGCAGAAGGCCGTGGAATTCATGACGCACGAGTTTGCGGCGATCCGGACCGGCAAGGCTTCGCCTGCTCTTGTCGAAAATCTCGACGTCGAGGCCTACGGATCGGTGATGAAACTCAAGCAGCTCGCGCTCATCACCACGCCCGAAGCGCGATTGATCGTGATCCAGCCGTTCGACGCCGCGACGATCCGCGACATCGAGCGGGCGATCAATGGTTCGCGACTTGGCATCGCGCCTGCGGTTGACGGACGATTGATCCGCATTCCGATTCCGGAGCTTTCCGAGGAGCGGCGCCGCGATCTGGTGAAGACGATCAAGCAGCTTGCCGAGGAATGCAAAGTCCGCGTGCGTGCCTGCCGTCGCGATGCGATGGACGGCGTGAAGAAACTGCAGAAGGACGGCGAGATTACCGAGGATGATTTGCGCGTTGCAGAGGGCGAGGTGCAGAAACTGACCGACAAATACGTTGCCAGTGTCGATGAGCACGTCGCCGGCAAGGAAAAGGAGATCATGACCGTCTGATGAGACGACTCGCGATCGGTATTCTCTCCCTGCTCGTTGTGGCGCTGGTTGCCACGGCGTATGCGCGCGTTGTGCGTCCTGCTCCGAATTTCGGATGGATCGACTACAACGGACAGCAGAAGACGCTGGAGAGCCTGCGGGGCCAGCCGGTCGTGTTGTTGATCGCCTCGTCGCCCACGAATCGCGCCTTCCGCGCGCAGGTTGGCCAGTTGCAAAAGATCTACCAGCGGTTCGCCGCGCAGAAGCTCGTGTGCTTCGCGGCGTTCACCGACGAGGGTGGGACGATCAAATCGAACATCCCGTTTGTAGTGGCGTCGGATGGCCCGCGCGTGGCGTTTCTTTACGAGGTCTCGCAGCGCTTCGCGATCGCGATCATCGGCCCCGACGGAAATCTCGACTACATCACGACCAAGGTCGTCCCCGCGCAGCGCATCATGGACATCATGGACGCGAACTTCGATGTGCAGCGGCAGTTGCGCTCCGAGCAGGAGCTTCCCGAGAGTCTGTAACGCTATTCGCCGAGTTCGTCGCGCCGTGCGACAAGGTCCAGCACGGCATCCGCAACTTCCTCGACCGTGATCGCTTCCATGCAGCGGAAGTCGAGCGGGCACTCGCGTTGAAAACACGGACTGCACTCGACCTGGTGCCGGATGATGATGTGATCCGGACCGAGCGGGCGCGTGAGCAGCGGCTCGGTGGAACCAAAGAGCGCGACGACCGGCACGCCGAGTGACGCGGCAAGGTGCATCGTGCCGGTGTCATTGGTCACCAGGGTTTGCATGGTGCGAAGCTCCTCGATGAGCTGGCCAAGCGTGGTGCGGCCGACGAGATCCGTGACCTTGCCGTCGAATCCGGAAATGATGTCGCGTGCGAGAGGGGCGTCCCTACCCACGCCGACGAGCACGAACTCGACATCGAGTTTCTCGGCCACGCGCTGCATCACCTTTCGAAAACGCAGGGGATACCATCGTTTCGCGCCGCCGTATTCCGCGCCCGGGCAGATGCCGATGCGAAGCGGTCCCTCGGGCTTGGGCGCCGTGGGGAACGACAGCGGAATCGACGGGGCACCCATCTTCGTCGCGATGCGCAGATAGCGCGCCGCGTGATGGCGTGGCCGCATTTCTTTTTTCGGCTCACGAATGATCTGGTTGAGCATCCACTGGCGGTTGTGGCCGAGATAACCCACGCGCCGCCGGATGCCGCCCAGCCAGACTTCCAGCGCGCTGCGGGCGGAATTTGGAAACAGCACCGCGACATCGAAACGCCCGCGAATGCGCATGGCGACCTTGAACACGCCGGCGTCTTCCGGGACGGCGATCACCTCGTCGACCCCGGGCACCGATTTCCAGAAGTCCTCGAGCTTGTCGCGTGTCAGCACGCTCACCCGCGCATCGGGCCGGCCCTGCTTGATCGCACGCACGGCCAGCGAGCTCATCACGGCATCGCCGAGCCAGTTTGAGGAACGGATCAGAATTCGGAATGGGCGCAAATTCATCGGGTCGTAGCCTTCGGGTAAATAGACGCCGCGTTTCGTCCGGGCCAGCAGGAAGTCCGGGTGCGGCATCTTCCAGCGGTTGTGGACCCAGAACCAATCGGCGGGCGAGCGTCGTATTTGCGACTCCAGCGCGCGATTGATCGCGCAGGTCAGACCCTCGGGCTGGGCGGGATCATACTGCAATTCATCGGTCACGACCACCCGCCAGCGGGCGAAGCCTTCCGTTTGCACGGAGCAGGGAACCACCGCGGCGCCGGTGCGCACGGCGAGCGTGGCGGCCAGCGGAGAAGTCGAGGCGAGCGAATCGAAAAACGGCACCCAGACACCGGCGTCGCCCGCATGCTGGTCCACCAACACGCCGACAAGACCGCCTTCGCGCAGGAGATTCATCGCCTTGGAGAGATCGCGCTTCCGGTCGAAGGTTGCGACACCGCGCCGCCGCCGGTCGCGATTGATGAGGTCGTCGATGAGCTTGTTGCGGATCGCCTGGTAAACCGTGCCGCATTTGACGGGCACGAGGAAATTCAGCTGCGCGAAGAGCTCCCAGTTCCCGATGTGGCTGATGATGAAAACGACGCCCTTTCCGCGTCTGGCGGCGGAGACGAGCGTGTCGAGGTTTTCGATGATCGTGCAGGCTTTGATCTGCTTCTCGTTCATCGCGGCCATGCGGAACGCGCAGCAGGTATTCGCCCCGAGCGTTGTGAAGTGGCGGAAGGACAGGGCGCGGATTGCGGACGGCGAAAGCTCGCGGTCAAACGCGCGGGCGAGATTTTCCGTTGCCAGTTTTCGGTAGCCGGGCAGGATCACCCAGAGCACGGCGCCGATGCACCAGCCCAGCGCGAAGCATACCGGGAGCGGAAGCGCGCGGATGGCCGTGACGACCACCAGCACAATGGCGTAAACCACGCGGTCCATGAAGTTTGACGAAAACGGTGAGCCTACGGGCGCAGCATCACGAGGCAATTCGATTCTGCCGGGAGCGGTGATTGGAATGCTCGGTGGGGGGCAGCTCGGGCGGATGTTTGGCATTGAGGCGCGGAAGCTGGGATATGGATTCCATGTCTTCGATCCCGAGCCGAACTGCCCCGCCGGCCAGCTCGCGGATGTGGAGGTGAACGCCCCCTTTACCGACGCCGAGGCGCTGCGGGAGTTCGCGCAAGGCGTCGATGTGATCAGCTACGAGTTCGAGAATGTGCCGATCACAGCGGCGGAGGTTTGCAGTGAGTTTGCCCCGGTGCGGCCGCGCGGCGAGGTGCTGCACGTCTGCCAGAACCGGGAGCGTGAGAAGATGTTTCTGCGCGCCAGTGACATTCCCTGCGCGCCTTTTTACGTGATCGATTCCGCGGAATCGCTGGCCGACGCTCTGCCGAAGTTGAACGGGGCCGGCGTGCTGAAGACGGCGGATTTCGGCTATGACGGAAAAGGGCAGATGCGCGTGCACAGCGGCGATGATGCCGCGCAGGTGTGGGCGCAATTTGGAGCGGATCGCGCCGTGCTCGAGGGCTGGGTGGAATTTTCGCATGAAATCTCGGTCGTTTGCGCGCGAGGGCTCAATGGCGAGGTGCGCAGCTTCCCCGTGGTCGAGAACCGGCATCGAAATCACATTCTCGATCTGTCCATCATTCCGGCCGCCGTGCCTGAGCCGGCGCGCGAGGAGGCGATGCGACTTGCGCAGCGAATCGTCGAAGCGCTCGATGTGGTGGGGCTTTTGACGACGGAGTTCTTTTACACGCGCGACGGACGTGTGCTGGTGAACGAGCTGGCGCCGCGTCCGCACAACTCGGGGCACTTCTCCTTCGACGCGTGTGTGACGAGCCAGTTCGAGCAGCAGCTGCGGGCGGTGTGCGGCCTGCCGCTTGGTTCGACCGAGCTTTTGCGTCCCGTGGTGATGCTTAATTTGCTGGGCGACCTCTGGCAGGACGGCCAGCCCGACTGGGCGGGCGTGCTTTCCGAAGGGGACGTGAAGCTGCATCTGTATGGAAAGCGCGAGCCGCGGCCCGGTCGAAAAATGGGGCACCTGTGCGTTTACGGCGCGACCACCGGGGAGGCGGAGGCGCGTGCGGAGGCGATTCGGAAGCGTCTTACAACGGGCCGTTGATGCGCGGTAATGCTGCGAGCGAAAAAATGAACATTCGTCCGTAAAGGCTGTCAGTATCTTCATTCGCGGGCGGCACCGCCCGTTTCAACCAATCAACCCCATTATGTCCCTCACCACGCAAGAGCTGAACCAGCAAGTCCAGGAATCCAGTCAGTGGGTTCAACCCCTTCTCCAGGAAGTCAGTCGGGTGGTTGTCGGGCAGAAGGTGCTGGTGGAGCGCTTGCTCATCGGCCTTTTGTCCAACGGCCACGTGCTGCTGGAGGGCGTGCCGGGTCTCGCGAAGACGTTGACCGTCCGCACGCTTGCCTCGTCGATTCAGACGGGTTTTCAACGGCTGCAATTCACGCCGGACCTTCTTCCTGCGGACCTCATCGGAACGCTGATCTACAATCCACGCGACGGCGAGTTCACCACGAAGCTTGGCCCGATTTTCTCAAACCTCATTCTGGCCGATGAAATCAACCGCGCGCCGGCGAAGGTGCAGAGCGCGTTGCTCGAGGCGATGCAGGAGCGCCAGGTGACGATCGGCGAACAGACCTTTCCGTTGCCCGATCCGTTTCTCGTGCTTGCGACGCAGAACCCGATCGAGCAGGAGGGCACCTATCAGCTGCCCGAGGCGCAGCTCGACCGCTTCATGCTCAAGGTGAATGTCGGTTATCCGACGCGCACCGAGGAGCGCGCGATTCTCGACGCGATGGCGACCTCCGCGCCGAAGTTGTCGGTCAGTCCGCTTGTTCATCCCGATCAGATCATCGCTGCGCGAAGCGTGGTGAACGCGATCTATGTGGATGACCGCGTGAAGGACTACATCGTGGATGTTGTGTGGGCCACGCGGGATCCGAAGGCGTTCAATCTCAAACTCGACGGGCTCATTCGTTACGGCGCGTCGCCGCGTGCGACGATCTTCCTCACGCTCGCGGCAAAGGCGAAGGCGTTCCTCTCCGGTCGCGGCTACGTGACACCGCAGGACGTGAAGGATGTCGGCGCCGACGTGCTCCGCCACCGTGTTGCGGTGAGCTACGAAGCCGAGGCGGAGTCGGTGACGAGCGAAATGATCGTCGAGCGCATTTTCGCCGGACTGCAGGTCCCCTGATTTCCGGCGTCCTCGTTTCGTATGCAGGAACCGGGAGAAATTCTTCGGAAGATTCGTCGCATCGAGTTGCGCACACGGCGGCTCGTCGATGCCTCGTTTGCGGGCGCGTATCAAAGCGTCTTCAAGGGGAGGGGCATGAACTTCGAAGAGGTGCGCGAATACACGCCCGGCGACGAGATTCGCACGATCGACTGGAACGTCACGGCGCGCATGAACACGCCCTACGTGAAGAAGTTCACCGAGGAGCGCGAGTTGACCGTGATGCTGCTGGTGGACGTGAGTGCGTCGGGCGAATACGGCAGCGTCGAGAACAGCAAGCGCGAGCTCGCGGCCGAGGTGGCGTCGATCCTTGCGTTCAGCGCGATTCAAAACAACGACAAGGTCGGGCTGATTCTTTTCAGCGATGACGTCGAGTTGTTCATCGCGCCGAAGAAGGGCCGCCTGCACACGCTGCGGCTGATTCGTGAAATGCTCTACTTCGAGCCGAAGGGCCGGGGCACGAACCTCGTCCGGGCGCTCGATTACCTGAACAAGGTCGTCTCGCGGCGCGCCGTCGTTTTCATGATCTCGGATTTCATCGCGGAGGATTTCACGAAACCGCTGACGGTGACCGGCCGGCGTCATGACCTCGTGGCAATGCCGGTTATCGATCCTGGCGAGGAGGAGTTGCCGCCGGTCGGCATCCTCACGCTGCAGGATGCGGAGACCGGTGAGCAAATCGACATCGACACATCGAATCGTGCCGTTGCCAACGCCTTTGCCGCGCTCGAGGAACGGCGGCATTCGGAGCTCGAGCGTGTGTTTCGGCAGCGCCGGATCGACATGATTCCTCTGCGCACGGACCGTGACTACCTGCTGCCGTTGCGGCAGTTTTTCGAGACGCGTGAAAGGAGGCGTGTTGGATGAATCCGCAGCCGACGCCGGTTCCCATTCACGACATCGCGGCTCCGGTTCCCTTTTTTCCGTATCCGATCTGGATGCTGGTGGCGGGCGGCGTGCTGGTGCTTGCCGTCATCGCTCTGCTGGTCTGGCTGATCTTTTTCCGCAAGCGTCCGGTGAAGCTGCTCAGTCCGCACGAGCGGGCGATTGCGGAATTGACCGTGCTGAGGAGCGAGGTCGCCGGGGCTGATCCCTATGTGTTCAGCATCCGCGTGTCGGATGTGCTGCGCGAGTTTTTGCGGGATGCGCATGGCCTCGAGGCCACGACGCAAACGTCGATGGAGTTTCTCGAAGCGGTTCGCGCGAGGAACGCGTTCTCGTTCGAGGAGCAGGCGGCGTTGTCGGCCTTTCTCGAGAAGGCGGATCTGATCAAGTTTGCGCGCATGCACGCCGGGGAGGCGGACTGCCGTGAATTGCTGGATCGCGCGACGCAGCTGGTCCGGCAGACGAAGAAGGAGGAGCAGGCGGCATGAATGGCTTCGAGTTGTTTGGAGTGTCCTTCGCCACGCCGTGGGCGCTGCTGCTTTTGCTGCTCATTCCACTGCTTGCCTGGCTGAAGGGCAAATTTGGCGGCACGCCGGGCGTCGTGTTTTCCTCGACGAAGACGCTTCGTGCGATCGGTGTGCGCCGGCGTTCGCGAGCTGGGGATTTGCTGACGGCGATTTCGCTCTTTGCCTTTGCGTGCCTCGTGGTGGCGCTGGCGCGTCCGCAGTTGGGCAAAACGATCACCCGGACGCAGGCGAGCGGCATTGACATCATGCTTGCGATCGACGTCTCGCGCTCGATGCTCGCGGAGGATTTTTCGATCGGCTCGCAGCGCGCGAACCGGCTGGAGGCGGTGAAGCGCGTGACCCAGCAGTTCATTGAGGAACGTCCGAACGACCGCATCGGCATCGTGGCATTTGCCGGCCAGCCGTATCTGGTGAGTCCGCTCACGCTCGACCACGATTGGTTGATCAAGAATCTCGAGCGTGTGCAGATCGGCCTCGTCGAGGATGGCACGGCGATTGGTTCGGCGATCGCGTCCGCGGCAAACCGTCTGAAGGACAAGAAGGCGAAGACGAAGCTCATCGTCCTGCTCACGGACGGTGACAACAATTCGGGCAAGGTGATGCCGCTGACGGCGGCCGAGGCTGCGAAAGCGCTCGGCATCCGGATTTACACGATTGGCGCGGGCACGCGAGGCATGGCGCCATTTCCGTTCACGACGCAGTTCGGGCAGACGATTTACCAGAACGTGCCGGTGGATTTCGACGAGGACACGCTCAAGCAAATCGCCGACATCTCGGGGGGGGAGTATTTCCGGGCCACGGGCACGCGCTCGCTGGAGGAGATCTTTGCCGAGATCGACAAGCTGGAGAAGACGAAGATCGAGGTCGAGAAGATCGCGCAATACAACGATCTTTTCCCGTGGTTCCTGATCGCCGGTGTGTCGCTGCTGGCGGTGGAGGTTCTGTTTTCGCAAACGATATGGAGACGACTGCCATAAATACCGGCCTGGAGTTTGGAGCTCCGGAGTGGTTCTGGGGGCTGTTGATCCTGCCCGTGCTGGCGGCCCTCTATTACTGGGCGCAGCGGCGACGCGAAGCCCAGCTCTCGAAGGTGGTCGCGCCGCGTCTGCGCGGGCTTCTCGCGTCGGGAGTGAGCATGGGACGACGGGTGTTGCGTGCCGCGCTGGTGCTGCTCGCGATGGCGCTGACGATTGTGGCGCTCGCACGTCCGCAACTTGGTGAAATCAAGCAGGAGATCCGCACCCAGGGCCGCGACGTGATTCTCGCGATCGACACGTCGCGAAGCATGCTGGCGACGGATGTCACGCCCACGCGTCTCGCGCGCGCGAAGCTGATTTCCCAGGACTTGATGCGCCTTCTGCGGGGTGATCGCATCGGCATTGTCGCCTTTGCGGGATCGGCCTTTTTGCAGGCGCCGCTGACGCTCGACGACAACGCGGTGCTGAGCACTCTCGATGAGCTCGACACGGATTTGATTCCCCGCGGGGGCACCAACATTGCGGCGGCGATCCAGACGGCGCTGGATGCGTTTGGAAAAGCCGAAGGAGTGTTGCGGGCGCTTGTGATTTTCACGGATGGTGAAGAGCTGGATGCCGACGGTGTCGAGGCGGCGAAGAAGGCTGCGGAGCAAGGGGTGCGGATCTTTGCGGTGGGCATCGGCTCGCCGGAAGGCTCACTGATTCCCATCAAGACCGAGGATGGCCGAAATGACTTTGTGCGCGACGCGCAGGGGGAGCCGGTGATGTCGAAACTCGACGCATCCCGTCTCGAGCAGATCGCGCAGGCGACCGGAGGGTTCTACCTGCCGGCCGGACCGAACGTGGCTGCGGAGTTGTTCTCGCGAGGCATCGAGCCGATGGAGCTTTCCGAAACAGGCATGATGTCGGCGTCCAAGCCGATCGAGCAATACCAGTGGCCTCTCGGGGGCGCGCTCCTTTGCCTCATGCTGTGGATTTTGATCGGCGAGGGAAAAATGCGGCCGTTTCGCACGAAGCGTCTGGCAACCGCGGCTGCGGTGATCCTATGTGCGACGGGTGCGTCGTTGAGGGCCGGCGAGTCGGCGATGGAAAGCTACCACAGCGGCAACTACGAGGCGGCGTTAAAGGGCTTCGAAGAGGGGGCGGTGTCGAGTCCGGAGCCCGAGAAGGCGCGATTCAACGCGGGGGCGTCGGCCTACAAGCTGGGAAACTACGAGAAGGCGGTGGAGCATTTCACGAGCGCGTTGCTTTCCGAAGACAAGGAACTGCGCGAGCGTGCGGCATACAACCTTGCGAATGCCCTGGTGCGGCAGGGAGAGGCGGCGAAGTCGACCGAAGCCAGGAAGAAGGCTTGGCAGGATGCCGTGGAGCATTATTCCGCAGCGTTGGAGATCGATCCCAACGACAAGAATGCCGAGGAGAACCGGGAGATCGTAAAGAAGCTGCTCGAAGAGCTGGAAAAGCAGGAACAACAACAACAGCAGCAGCAGGACCAGCAACAGCAGCAGGACCAGCAACAGCAGCAGGACCAGCAACAACAGCAGGACCAGCAACAACAGCAGGACCAGCAACAACAGCAGGACCAGCAACAAC
>CALLUD010000009.1 GCA_938011325.1 uncultured Spartobacteria bacterium | reverse complement strand
CCTGAGAGTCCAAAAGTCGAGTGCCGCTGGCGCGCGGAGCCGGACGAAGGCTTTGCCGCGAAGAGGCGCAAGGAGCGCAGGAGGTTGCCCGTCGCGGGTTGCCGCGCTCGTCCCTCGACGCTCGTCCCTCGTCCCTCGTCCCTCGCCCCTCCGGCATTTCCGCCAGGGCGAAAATTTTTTTATGCCTCTCCACCTCTGTAAAATGCGCCCGCCGACAGCTCCGCCGAAAAATAACTTCTTGCTTAAATTCCAGAGCCGTCTCTAGTGGCGGTGTCGATGCGCCCTTAACCGGGCATGATAGATTGCTAGTTGGTTTCTTTACGGCGAAGGCCGCGAACGTGTCAGTGGCGATAATAATCCGATAACCGGAGTCAGCCACGCGAAGTGCACCTCGATTCAGAAAGAACCAAATGAACAACAAACTCTACGTCGGCAATCTTGCCTTCGGCACCACCGAAAACGACCTCAACGAACTCTTCTCCAGCGCGGGAACCGTGCGTGAGGCCACTGTCATCACCGACCGGGACACCGGCAATTCCCGCGGATTCGGATTCGTGGTGATGGGCAACGCCCATGAGGCCGAGGTGGCCATCAACCAGTTCAACGATCGCGATTTTCAGGGCCGCAACCTGGCTGTGAACATTGCCCGTGAACGCGAGGCACGTCCGGCCGGCAACGGTCACAATCGCGACCGTCGTCCCGCCCGCCGCTTCTAATTCCGCAAGCGCCTCCGGCTTTTGCGGCCGGGGGCGCTTTCCCTCTCCCGTTCCTCCCCGGAACCTGTTCCATGAAAAACATCCATTGGCTGAACACGGTCTTTCTGTTCGGCACCTTTCTCACGACGCTCATCGGCGTCCCCGCCTATCTCTGGCACTTCGGGTTCGATCCCTTCCAGCTCGTCCTCTTTCTTTTCTTCTTCATCGCCACCGGCCTGAGCATCACGCTCGGCTACCACCGGCTCTTCTCGCACCTCACCTTCCAGGCGGCCACGCCCGTGCGGTTGTTCACGCTGCTCTTCGGAGCGGCGGCGTTCGAGGATTCCGCGTTGAGATGGTGCGCGGACCATCGTCGCCATCACAAGCATGTCGATCACGACGACGATCCCTACGATATCAACAAGGGATTCTGGCATGCCCACATTGGCTGGCTGCTCTTCCGCCGTGGTCCCGACACTCCGCTGACGTGGGTGCGTGATCTGCAAAAGGACCGCCTCGCCTGCTGGCAGCATCGTAACTACCTGGCACTGGCGCTCGGAGTCGGATTCGTCCTGCCCACCCTCATCGGCTTCCTGTGGGGTGGCTGGGTTTCGGCACTCGGTGCCTTCCTCATCGCCGGAGTGGCGCGCGTCGTCTTCGTGCACCACATGACGTTTTGCATCAACTCCCTCTGCCACTGGACCGGCAAACGCCCGTATTCCACAAAGTGCTCGGCGCGCGACAGCTTCCTGATGGCGCTCTTCACCTTCGGCGAGGGCTACCACAACTATCACCACGAGTTTCAGCACGACTACCGCAACGGCGTGAAGCCCTGGCAGTGGGATCCCACAAAGTGGACGATCCGCATCCTGCAGGCCACCGGTCTTGTGCGAAATCTGCGCACCGTCCCGCGCGCAAAGATTCTGCAGGCCGAAGTGACCGAGCAACGCCGGCAGCTCGCCGCGAAGCTGGAGTCCCATCCCGCCGCAGGCGGCGCATTCTCCGGCATGCTCGACTCCGCACATGCGGCCTTCGACCACGCGCTGGAAAAATGGATGAACCTCCACACCGAATGGCAGAAGCTCCGCGACCGGCAGGTCGAGGCTTCACGCGCGTATCGCGCCAACCTTCAGCGCCAGCTCCGCGAGACCGGCAGGCAGCTCTCCGAGACGTTCCGTCAATGGAAGCACGCGTGCTCGATGATCGAGTCCGCCTGCGCCTGACCGCGAACGTCAGTGGTGAAAGCCGGAGGCCTCCGCCTCTCCCAGCGGATTTTGCACGGGATGTTTCCCGAAATGCGCGAGCGCCTGCTCGATGTCTCTCATCAGCAATGACGCGAGATCCCGGCTCACCCCGTGGCGGACAAGGATCCGCTGCACCGCGAGGGTCTCGCACTTCGGCGGGAGGGTATAGGCGGGCACCTGCCAGCCACGCACCCGCAGCCGGTCTGCGAGATCGAAGAGGGTGAATCCCGGGTCGGCACCGTCGCGGATCTTCCAGCTCAGTGCGGGGATGCCCGTTGCCGCGTCGCCACCGTAGATCATCTCGAACAGACCGAGGGCGGCGATCCGGTCGGAGAGCCACGCGGCCGTTTCGTAACACGCCGTGTGGACCTTGCGGTAACCTTCCCGGCCGAGGCGCAGGAAGTTGTAATACTGCGCGACAACCTGACCGCCGGGGCGTGAGAAATTCAGCGACAGGTCGCGCATGTTGCCGCCGAGATAGTTCACCCAGAAGATGAGATCCTCGGGAAGATCGGTGCTCTCGCGCCAGACCACCCAGCCCACGCCGAGCGGAGCGAGTCCGAACTTGTGGCCCGAGGCATTGATGGATTTCACGCGCGGCAGCCGGAAATCCCACGCGAGTTCCGGCGCGCAGAACGGCGCGAGAAAGCCGCCGCTGGCCCCGTCGACGTGGATCGGAATGTCGAGGCCGGTGCGCCTCTCGTAATCGTCCAGCGCGGCGGCCACCGCGGCCACGGGCTCGTATTGCCCCGTGAAGGTCACCCCGAGCGTGGGCACAACGCCGATCGTATTCTCATCACAGCGGGAAAGCACCTCGTCAGGCGTCATGAGCAGGCGGCCCGGTTCCATGGGAATCTCGCGATGCTCGACGCCCCAGTAGCGCGTGAATTTGTGCCAGCAGACCTGCACGGGACCGGTCACGAGATTCGGACGGTCGATCGACTTTCCGGCCGCCCTTTGCCGCGCCTCCCATCGGCGCTTCATCGCCATTCCACCCAGCATCGCCGCCTCGCTGGATCCGATCGTCGAGCAACCGATGGGATTGCCGTCCGCGGGCGCGTTCCAGAGATGCGCGATCATCTGCACGCAGCGCGCCTCGATCTCGGCGGTCTGCGGGTATTCGTCCTTGTCCTCGATGTTCTTCGCGAGGCACTCGTCCATCAAACGATGCACCTCGGGCTCGGACCACGTCTGGCAGAAGGTGGCGAGATTCTGCCGGGCATTCCCGTCGAGCATGAGCTCGTCGCGAACAACGGCGTAAATGTGCCGGGGATCGTGCTCGCTGTCGGGAATGCGATATTTCGGAAGACTGACGCTGAGATCGGTGGAGGCGTAGACCTCGTCGTTGATCCTGTCTTGAACGGAACGTTTGTCGTGAAGAGCCATGGGGAAATGGGTCGCTCCGAGGATGATAGGCCCTGCATCCGGCGCGAGGAAGCCGAACCGTCCACGGAAACGCGGACACGAAAAAGCCCCGGCCGGAGAGACCCGACCGGGGCTGGAGATTCGGAAGTGCGCCTGTCCTAGAGCGCGGCTTCGTAATTTTCGCCGGCCTTCTTCCAGTCGACGACATTCCACCACGCCTTCATGTAGTCGGGGCGGCGGTTCTGGTAGTTGAGGTAGTAGGCGTGCTCCCAGACGTCGAGACCGATGACCGGCTTGCCCTCGGCGCCGGCAACGGCCTTGCCCATGAGCGGGCTGTCCTGGTTCGCCGTCGTGACGATGTCGAGACCGGCCGCGGTGACCACGAGCCACACCCAGCCGCTGCCGAAACGTCCGGCGCCGGCCGCCTCGAACTTCGCCTTGAAGTCGTCGAAGCTGCCCCACTTCGCGGTGATCGCATCGCCGAGCTTGCCGGACGGCTCACCGCCGCCGTTGGGGCTCATGATCGTCCAGAAAAACGAGTGATTGCTGTGACCGCCACCGTTGTTGCGGACGGCCGTGCGAATGGCCTCCGGCACGAGTGAGAGGTCGGAAATGAGCTTGTCGACGGTGACGCCCGTGAACTCCGGCTTGTCGGCCACCGCTTCGTTCAATTTCGTCACATACGTCTGGTGGTGCTTGCCGTGATGGATCTCCATCGTCTTCGCGTCGATGTGAGGTTCGAGCGCGTTGGTTGGATACGGAAGTGAAGGAAGTTCGTATGCCATGATGTGTTTTTGGTTGGTCAGACCCACGCTAGGCGAGAAGCGGGCCCATTCAAGTGCCGATTGCCACCTTGCATCGGTATCATCCCTGATTGATCAGCTCCGAAAGACGGCGGGCGCGCCGTCGGGCCAGTCTCCGCAGGCGGTCCCGGTTGTTCGCGAGCTTCCCGCGCTCCTCCCCGCCAAGGCGTTGCATGCTTCCGATTGCCATCGTGATGTCGTGCTCCCCGCCCAGCGCGTCGCTCAGCTGTTTCGCGGCGTGAAGGGTTTTGCCGATGTCCGCGTCGAGAGCCTGCAACGCGGCGCCCTGATACCAAAGGTCCTTGATCCGCTTGCGCCAGGCGTGAAATGCCTCCGCCCCGCCGGTGGCCTCCGCCACATCGCGGGCGCGGCAGGCCTTGCGCCACGTCTTCCACCAGCGCTTGCGCAGCTTCTTTCCGCTGAGCTTTTTCAACCGGAGGCGCTCCGTGAACGCGGCCAATTCCTTTGCCGCCGTGAGCAACTCCTCCGGAGCCACGGCTTCGACGGGAGCCGCCGGCTCGACGACCTCGAACCGCTGCGTGACGGCCTCCCCCAGCAATCGCCGGACGGTCTGGTAAATCACCGCCTGATCCCGCGAGCCTGCGAGTCCGTCCTTGAGCAGGCGCACATGCTGCAACGCCGCCTTCCAGCATTTGCGCCCCAGCTCGGGCCTCGCGAGCCGAAGCAGCGAGCGGTATTTCTTCATCGTCGTGCGGATCCGGTGAATCCGCGCGCCGGAATCGTGGGGAAGCCGCTCGAGGTCCCGCCGTGCCGATCGCGCCAGCCGCAGAAGAACCCGCCGCAACGCCTCGCCGGCGGGTCGGTCGGGCTCCAGCGCGAGCTTCATCACCGCTCCGCGGCCCGGGCCTCCAGGGCCTCGCGGGTGACCACGTGCCGGGCTCCGCAGCGCGGGCAGCTGATTCGCAACGAGTCCTCACCCTCGAACAACGCCTCGGCGTCCTGACGAAAGGTCGGCACGAGCAGCTTCAGCATGCGCTCGTTGCTGCAACCGCACTCGAAGCGGTAGTGCCGCTGCTCGAGAAGGGAGAGCGCCTGCGTGCGGTCCAGCTCGCGAATTGCCGCGTCGTCGAGAGACGCCAGCCACTCGAAATCACAATCCGGCTGCGAGGTCACCAGCACGAGATCCTCGTCGCCATGCCAGAAAAACCGGCCCATGCGCTGCTCGCTCTGCTCGTAGAACCGCTCGACGGCGCGCAGGAGATCGGCACCTTCGAAATCGACCACACTGCGCCGTGGGGGATTCGTCCCCACGATGAGATCGCTGTAGAAAAGGCAGCGATCGCCCTGGCGGACGTTTTCCGTGAACGCATTCACCACCACGGTCTCCGCGGGATTGTCCCCCGCCGCGAAAATGTTCAGCAGCGGATTCTCGAAATGCACCGTCCATGCCACGCGGTCCGCGCGCGGACGCGACGCGCAATACAGCGTGACCGCCGCAAGCGCCTGTTTCGCAAGCTCGGCGACCTCGGGCTCGACCCGCATTTCCCAGTCGGCGAGATGCAGGTAGTAATCGACGAAAAGCGAGGAAAACTCGGCGCGGGCGACCATGGCATTGCGCTCCCGGACGAAATACGTCCGCACTTCAATCTGCCGGTCCTCGGTGGATGTTTCGCTGGTGCTCACGGGCAAAGCCACAGCGTGCCACCGAATCCGCCCCAAATCAAAAAGACTCTGCGAGCCTCTTGCGAAGAGCGTTCAGCGCCGCCTGCGTGACGTGCTGCTTGAAGGTCGCGCGGTCCGTCGGGAAAAACTCCCTCCACGCGATGGGCTCACGCCCCTCCTCCGCGAGGCCGATGAACACGGTGCCGACCGGCTTCGTCGGCGTGCCGCCCGAGGGGCCCGCGATTCCGGTTGTGGAAAGTCCGAATCGCGCCCCGGCATTGCGTCGCGCGCCTTCGGCCATCGCGCGGGCAACCGGCTCGCTGACCGCGCCGTGCTCCGCGAGCACCGCGGGATCGACGCCCAGCAGCGAGGCTTTCGCCTCGTTGGAATACGTCACGTAACCGCGATGGAAGATGCCTGACGCGCCCGGCACGTCGGTGATGCGGTTCGCCAGCAGGCCGCCGGTGCAGGATTCCGCGGTCGCGACCGTGGCACCGGCTTCGATGAGGCGATTCACGACAACGGTCTCGAGTTCTTCGCCGGACGTGCTCACGAGAAACTCCGCGAGCTCCGCCAGCACCGACTTTTCGGCAACATCGAGCACCGCTGGAAGGCCGATGAGACGGAGATCCACTTCGTTTGGTCGCGCGCAATAGCCGATCTCCAGCCCCTCGATCGCGGCAAGCGTCCCGCCGAGTTTCGCCTCGACGGTGGATTCGCCAATGCCGACGCAGCGGTAGATCCGGCATTCGGTCCGGTCCGCCCCCTGGGTGAGCGCGGCGATCCGAGGCAGGACGTATGCCTCGAACATCGGCTTCAACTCCCGCGGCGGACCTGGCAGCAGAAAAAGATGTGGTGCGCCCTCCCCGCCCGGCGGCAGGTAAAGACCGGGCGCGGTGCCGTTTTCGTTGGGCAGCACGGTCGCGCCCCTCGGCACCATCGCCTGCCGCGCCATGCGCTCTTGAAAAACGTATCCCCGGTAGGCGCAGCGATCCCGAATGCCCTGCAAAATGCCCTCGTCCAGCTCCAGCTCGAGCCCGAGACGCTGCGCGACGATCTCGCGCGTGATGTCGTCGGAGGTCGGGCCGAGTCCGCCGGTGACAAGGAGAAGGTCGCAACGGGCCATCGCCTCGACGATCGCCTGCTCCATCGCGTCGCCATCCGGCACGGCCGTCTGGCGTGAAATGCGCAGCCCAAGTGGAAACAACGCCTGACCGAAATAGGCCAGGTGCGAATTGATCACGGAACCCAGCAGCAGCTCCGTGCCCGTATTGACGACTTCGACGTTCAAACCGCGCTCAGCCTACCCATCCGCCCTCGGATTCCAACCCCCAAACCCTTCGTTCCGCAACCCGCGCAGCAGCCCGCCCGCTAGCATTCGTCGGCCGTGAGGGCCTGAATCCAGCTGTTGACCCGCGCGTGCTTCTCCCGATCCCGCTTGAGATCGTAGACGTAGAGAAGATTCGCCAGCACCCGCACAAGGATCTGCCGCGCCGTCGCGTCGGCGAGATGGCTCTTGTGCAGGCTGAGGTGCTGCTTCGCGAGGATGGCCACGCAATCCGCCTTCGTGAGGATGCGCCCGCGATGGAACGGATCGAAATAAAGATCCCCGTGCCGCGCAATGAAGTGGCCGGGCAGGTTCACGCCCTCGACGCACATCCCGGCGCGGGCGGCGACCATCATGTAAAGCAGCGTGAGCGTGATGGGAATGCCCATCCGGGTCTCGATCACGCACGGCAACAGGCAGTTCCGCTCGCTGTAGTAATCGTCGGAGTTGCCGCGAAAACCGAGTTCCCCCGACATAAAATTCGCGAGCAGGATCACCCGCTCGCGACTCGAAATGGCCCCGGAGCTCTTCAGCAAAAACTGGCGGCCCCATTGGTTCACCTTGAGCTCCATCGCGGCGCAATCCGCCTCGGGCATCAGCGCGCGGGCGAGCATCCAGTTTGCGCGCTCGAGGTCGTGATGATCGCCAAACAGGTGGCAAAGCAGCGTGAATTCGTTCTCCGCCTCACGACCCGCCACGATGTCCAGCACTTCCTGGACATGCCGGTTCACATCGCCGTCCTCCGTCGTCGCCAGCGAGGTAAGCTCGCTCAACACATCTTCATCGGCTTCGGCCAATTGCTCTTTCACAAGTCGGACCGTTTCCGGGTCATTGTCCTGCAACAACCGCAGAATCGCCTCTTTTTGACCGAACATCATTTCGCAATCACGTATTCCACAAACTCATCGCACGCAAGGGCTCAAGCGGCCCCCACAATCACGTCGCGCACTTCACCCGGCACGCAGGAGATGTGGAAGTTCAGGGGGTGACAACAAACCGCACAGTCTTCGATCATGTCGAGCTGACGGGAGGTGGTTTCGATTTCGATGGTGAAGCGACCACCGCAATGGGGACACACGACTTCGATTTCCTCGACGATGTCCATGGCGATCTCAGCCTCCTACGATTTCGGACATTCCTCAAGCAGAGGTTTCAGGATCGAACGGAATTCTTGGCGCGTCGCCCCAGAGATCCTCGAGCATGTAGAACGACCGCGCCTCGCTGTGGAAGACGTGAACAATGACCTGCGAGAAGTCGATGACCACCCACCGGCTGCCGGGCGCGCCGTCCTCGGACATCGCGCCGGTGCCGAAAATTTCGCGAACCTTCGCGCGAATGCCCGATGCAATCGCCTTGAGCTGCGGATCGGACGTGCCGCTGCAGACGACAAAAAAGTCCGTGAAATCGGAGATTCCGCGCAGGTCGATGATCTGGATGTCCTCGGCCTTCTTGTCGGCCGCGGCTTCCGCGCACACGCGGGCCAGCTTTTCCGCTTCGCTCATTCCGGCATCACTCATGCCGATACAGCCCTCTCCGGTAAATCACGTCGCATGCGCTTTCCGGCAGCAAATACCGGATGGAAAGGCCGCGCGCAACGCGATTTCGCACCTCCGTTGACGACAGTTCCAGCCGCCGGTGCACCCGCAGAAATTCGTCCGGCACCGCACCACCCTCGCGACTCATCACGACAAACCGCGCAAGCCGTCGCAGCGTGTCGATCTCACGCCACGTGTTGAGCTTTGCGATGTTGTCGTCGCCAATGAAGTAGAACAGCTCGTCGTCCGGGAACCGCTCGCGATACCCGCGCACGGTGTCGACGGTGAACGACGGCCCCTCGCGCCTCAGCTCGCAATCATCGACCTCGAAGCCGGGCTCGCCTTTCACGGACTCGCGGAGCATTTCCAATCGCGCATCGGCCGGCGCCGGCGGATCGTCGAGCTTGTGCGGCGAGATGGCCGCGGGAATGAATACCATGCGGTCCAGCGAGAGCTGTTCCATGGCGTCGCGGGCGAGGATGAGGTGCCCGAAATGCACCGGATCGAAGCTTCCGCCAAAAAGTCCTGTCCTACGCGCCATCCCGCATTCAACAATCGCAAATCCCAAATCGAAAATCCAAATTTCCCATGTCGCATCCCGGTCAACTTCTTCTCATCGGCGTGCCCGGCCCCGAGCTGGACGCCGAGACCGCCGCCAGTCTCCGAAAAATCCAACCGGGTGGATACATTCTCTTCGGCCGAAACATCCAGACCGCCCCGCAGCTCCGCAAGCTCATCGACGATCTGCGCGATCTCTCCGACATCGAACCGATCATCACGATTGACCAGGAAGGCGGCCGCGTCTCGCGCCTCAAGCTCATCGGCCACGAGCCGCCAAACGCCCAGCAGCTGCGTCAAAAGGGCGATCTGGAGCTGATTCGCCGCCACGGGGACATCACCGGCAAGCTGCTGCGCCTTTTCGGATTCAACCTCGATCTCTGCCCGGTGCTCGACATTTCCTTCGACGACGAGGCGGACAACTCCCTGCGCGGCCGCTGCTACGGCCGGAGCGTCGCCGAGGTCATCACGAAGGCGGGCGCGTTCAACGACGCCCTCCGCTCGACCGGTGTCCTGAGCTGCGGAAAGCACTTCCCCGGCTACGCCTCCGCGACGCTGGACCCGCATCACGAACTGCCGAAACTCCAGCGCTCCCGCGAACTCATGGAGGAGCACGAACTCGCCGTGTTTCGCTACTTTGCCGACAAGGTGGACAGCATGATGATCGGCCACATCTCGATCGACGGCCTCGATGCGAGCGGGCTTCCCGCGTCGCTCTCGCGCACGATCACCACCGAGCTGCTGCGGCAGGACATGGGCTTTGGCGGACTCGTGATGACCGACGACCTCGACATGGGCGCGATCCTCAATCACTACGGATTCGCCGAGACGATGCGGATGGCGCTCGATGCAGGCAACGATCTCCTGATGATCTGCCATCGGGTCGCCATGGCCGCCGAGGCGCTTGATGTGATCTCGAGCCTGCCGGCGTCGAAGCTCGATCCGGCGCTGGAAAATGTGGCCGGGTTCAAGAAGGGCCTCGTGCCGCCGGATCCTTTTTCGGAAGAGGCGCATCGCCTCCTCGACGAGGAAGTCTGGAAACTGCGCGTGGCCACGCTCGGCGAGGGACTCGCCGCCCGGCGCAGCCCCGAGGACGGCAAGCGCTCACCGGTGGAGCTTTATTGATGCGGATCAAGGTTGCGACGTTTCGGGAAGTCCGCTCTAACTAGCCGCGAACCAAACCAACGCTGCGGGTGGAACAGGATTACATCGCGTCGGGCATCGCCAAAATCGACTCAGACATTCACTACCTCATCGAGTGCCTCAGTGAGGTGCTGATCACTCTCGGAGACAAGGAGACGGCGGGCATTCTTCCCTGGTGTGGCAGCCCTCCGCCGGACAAAACCGTCGAGAGCGAATCGCACGCCGTCGAGCAGGCCTATTCGATCGCGTTTCAACTCCTCAACATGGTCGAGGAGTGCGCCGCGGGACGCACCCGGAAGCTCCGCGAAAATGCCGACAAGACCGCCGACAACCCCGGCACCTGGGCCTACTACCTGCGCCGCATGATCCAGGGCGGGTTCTCCGCCGAGCAGATCGCGCAAACGCTTCCCACAATCCGCGTCGAGCCGGTGCTCACCGCGCACCCCACCGAGTCGAAGCGGCCGGCCGTCCTTGCCCAGCATCGCGCGCTTCACACGCTGCTGGAATCACTCGACACGCCCTCGATGCCGCCGACCGAACAACGCCGCATTCGCGAGCAGGTCGTCGTAGCGCTCGAGCGGCTGTGGCGCTCCGGGGAAATTCTGCTCGAGAAACCGGAAATCGCCACCGAGCGCACGGGCATCATTTTCCATCTGCGCGATGTGTTTCCGCGCGCGCTCGCGCTGCTCGACCGCTCGTTCTCCGAGGCGTGGGACGCGGCGGGCTTTCCGCGCGAGCTGATCGAGTCGCATTCCCAATGGCCGCGGTTGCGCTTCGGGACGTGGGTCGGCGGTGACCGTGATGGTCACCCGCTCGTGACGGCGGAGGTCACACGCGAAACGCTTATCGAGCTGCGCCGAAACGCCTTTCTCGTGCTCGATCGCGAGCTGCGCGCCCTCGCCGGCGCGTTGCCGCTCTCGATGATCGTGCAGCCCGCTCCAAGGAGCCTCACCGAGCGCCTCGAGGAAATGGCGCAACTGCTCGATCCGAAGGTCGTTTCCGAGATCCGTCACAAGCACTCCGACGAGCCGTGGCGTCAGTTTGTGCTGATGATGCAGAAGCGCATTCCGCTCGACGAGAACCGCGACGAGAACGCGCAGATCGTCGAGCAGGATGGCAGCTACCGCTTTGCCGAGCAGGTCGATTTCGACCTCGCGATTCTCAACGACTCCCTCATCGAGATTGGCGCCAGCCGCCTCGCGCGAAGCTCCGTCTGGCCGGTGCGCCGCGCCCTCGATGTCTTCGGGCTGCATCTCGCATCGCTCGACATCCGCCAGAACAGCGCGTTTCATGATCGCGCGCTCAGCCAGATTTTGAAGGCGGCGGGCTTCGCTGATTCGGATTTCGCAAGCTGGAGCGAGGAGCGCCGCGTCGAGTTTCTCACCGCGGAGTTGAGCGGTCCGCGTCCGTTCCTTTTTTCGGACTCGCGCATTGGCCCCGAGGCGGACGCCGTGCTCGATTGCTATCGCGTGCTCCGCGAGCACATCCACGCCTACGGCCACGAAGGCATCGGCGCGCTCATCATCAGCATGACGCGCTCGCTCTCCGACCTGCTCACCGTCTACGTGCTGGCCCGCGAGGCGGGACTGACGCGCTGGGAGAATGGCCACCTCATTTGCGAACTCCCCGTCGTGCCGCTTTTTGAAACGCAGGAGGACCTCGAGAAGAGCGCGGACCTCATGGCGAAGTTCCTCGCCCACCCCGTCACCCTGCCCAGTCTGCGCTACCAGCAGACGCTCCGCCGAAGCACGCCCGCACGCACCGCCGCGCGTCCCGTGCAGCAGGTGATGATCGGCTACAGCGATTCGAACAAGGATTGCGGCATCCTTTCGAGCCAGTGGGCACTCTACAAGGCCCAGCGCGAACTCACGCGCACCGGCGACGAGGCCGGCGTGCAGATTCGTTTCTTCCACGGTCGCGGAGGAACGATCAGTCGCGGCGCGGGCCCGACGCACCGTTTCCTCGACGCGTTGCCGAGCGGCACCATCCAGGGCGACTTTCGCCTCACCGAGCAGGGCGAAACGATCGCGCAGAAATACGCGAACCTCCCCACCGCCGCCTACAATCTCGAACTTTTCCTCGCAGGCGTCACGGCGGTGACCCTCGAGCAACAGGCAGGTTTCGCAGCGGATGACCGCGAACGCGACGAGGTTTGGGAGCCGCTCGCGAAGTCGAGCACGGCGGCCTATTCCGAGCTCGTTCGCGCCGAGGGATTCACCGAGTTTTACTCCCATGCCACCCCGATCGACGCGCTGGAGGTCACCCGCATCGGATCGCGTCCCGCGCGACGCACCGGCCGCCGCACCCTGGCCGATCTGCGCGCCATTCCGTGGGTCTTCAGCTGGAACCAGTCGCGCTACTATCTCACCGGCTGGTATGGCGTGGGCTCCGGCCTCGAAGCGCTTTCGAAGACCCATCCGGAGGTTTACCAAAGCATCCGCGAAAACCTTCGCACGCGCCCGGTGCTCTATTACGTGCTCACCAACGTCGAGACGAATCTCGCGAGCGCCGATCCCGAGATCATGTCCGCCTATGCGGATCTTGTGCCCGACGCGCGCATTCGCGACGCCTTTCTCTCCAAGATTCTCGACGAGTTTCACCGCACCCGGCAGGCGCTCGACGATGTCTTCCAGGGCTCGGTCGAAAAGCGCCGCCCGCGCATGCTCAAGACGCTCCGCATGCGCGCGGACGCATTGCGGATTCTGCACCAGCGCCAGATCTCGTTGCTGCGGAAATGGCGCGCCGCGTCGCCGGAGGAATCGACCGCTCTGCTGCCTCGTGTGTTACTCTCTGTGAACGCGATCGCCAGCGGGCTGCGGACGACCGGATAGGACGCGGGCCGCCCGTCGGTCGCGCCGACGAGACTTCCCCCGACCATGCGACGTATTCTTCTTCTGCCTGCCGCGCTGTCCGCCGCGTTCCCGGCGCTTGCAAACCCCGTGCTCGACGGAGCGGACCCGCATGCCGCCGTCTTCGGCAGCACCTACTGGCTTTACCCGACCGGACCACGCTCCCAGTCGTTCACCGTGTATTCGTCGCAGGACCTGCGCAGATGGGAGAAGCACGACGTCATTCTCGATTTCAAGGACGTCGGCTGGATCGAGGACGACGGCGCGCCGCGTCATTACGCGTGGGCTCCGGCGATCGCCGCGAGAAACGGGAAGGGATACTTTTATTATTCCGTCGGTCCGCAGGGGCCCACGCCGAGCCGGATCGGCGTGGCCGTGGGCGACAAGCCGGAAGGGCCGTTTGTCGACAGCGGGAAACCGCTGATCACGGGCGGCGATGGATTCGAGGCGATCGATCCCATGGTGTTCATCGATCCGAAGGACGACAGGGCCTACCTCTACGCGGGCGGAAGTGCCGGCGCGAAACTGCGCGTCTGGGAGTTGAAGCCGGACATGGTGAACATCGAGCGCGAGATTCCCGTCGAGACCCCTCCGAATTTCACCGAAGGCGCATTCATGCACGTGCGCGACGGCATCTACTATCTCTCCTACAGCCACGGCTCGTGGAACAACTCGAACTACTCGGTCCACTACGCGACGGCGGACTCCCCCGTCGGCCCCTGGACGTATCGTGGCTGCATCCTCCAAAGTGACGCCACGCACAAGGGGCCCGGGCACCATTCATTCGTCCGAAATCCGCGCACCGGCGAGGAGTTCATTGTCTACCACCGCTGGGAAACTTCGAAGAAGGAGGGCCCCTACCACGGAAGTCGAAAAATTGCCATCGACCGCGTGCGATACGGCCCGGGCGGAGTCATCGAGCCCATCAAGATGACCGACAACGCGCCGAGTTCGCGAATTCGCTGACCGCGTCTTGTGCGGAAAATCCGCGCCCGCTAGGATTGCCGCGATGTTTCGTTCCCTCTCTCTTGCCGCCGTTCTTGCTCTGCCTGCACTGGCTCACGCCAACCCTGTTTTCCCCGGCGCCGATCCGCACGTGACCGTCTTCGGCGACCTGTATTGGGCCTACCCGACGCATTCGACGAATCCCGACGCGCAATTCCACTCCTTCGATTTCGTCGCCTACTCCTCGCCGGACCTCGTCAATTGGACCGCCACCGAGCCCATCCTGAAAATCGAGGACATTCCGTGGATCAAGGACGACGGCGCGCCGGAGCGTTTCCTGTGGGCGCCGGGCATCGTCGAGAAGGACGGCAAATACTACTTCTACTATTCCGTCGGCCCGCAGAATCCGAAGCCGAGCATCATCGGCGTCGCGGTGGCGGACAATCCCGCCGGCCCCTTCAAGGACAGCGGAAAGCCACTGCTGATCGGCGGTGACGGCTTCGAGGCGATCGACCCGATGGTGTTCATCGACAAGGACGGCACCGCGTATTTCTACGCGGGCGGAAGCGCCGGAGCGAAGCTGCGCGTGTGGAAACTCAAGCCGAACCTGATCGAACTCGACGAGGAAATCGAGGTCGACACGCCGCCGGAATTCACCGAGGGCGCGTTCATGCACGAGATCGACGGCACTTACTACCTCTCCTACAGCCACGGCGGCTGGAACAACCCGAACTACTCCGTCCACTACGCAACCTCCGATTCCCCGGTCGGACCATGGGATTACAAGGGACCGATCCTCAACTCCGGCCCCACGCACAAGGGCCCGGGTCATCATTCGTTCTTCCAGAATCCGAAGACCGGCCAGTGGTATATCGCCTACCATTACTGGCCGTCGGACAAAAACGAGCCGCCGCTCACCGGCGTGCGCCAGTGCAACATTCAGCCGGTGACGTTCCACAAGGATGGCACCATCGAGACGATCACGCCGACCGAAGAAGGCCCGGAGGCGTCGCCGCTGAAATAGCGTGAAGATCGTTCGCCATCGCAATCCGCAAGGCGCGTCGGAGTGGGCCGCCCTCGATCCGGACGGCCCGGCAAGACGGATCGTCGGCGACCTGTTGTCCGATTACGAAGTCACCTCGGAAACCGTCACGCTGGGGCCACTTCTCACGCCGATCGAACCGGGGACGATTCTCTGCATCGGGCTGAATTACCGGCGCCACGCCGAGGAGACCGGCGCGCGCATTCCGCAGCGCCCCGTGCTTTTCATGAAGCCGCCGGTGACGCGCCAGCATCCCGGCGCGCCGATCGAGCTGCCGCGCCATCTCGCGAGCGATCGCGTGGATTTCGAAGGCGAGCTGGCGGTGATCATTGGCCGGAGCGGGAAAAACATTTCCCGCGAACGCGCGTTCGAGCACGTGCTCGGCTACACGTGCGCCAACGACGTGAGCGCGCGCGACTGGCAGAAGGATTTCGGCGGCAGCCAGTGGTGCCGCGGCAAGGGCTTCGACACGTTCTGCCCGCTCGGACCATGCCTCGTCACTCCCGACGAAATCCCCGATCCTTCCGCGCTGACGCTTCGCACCATCGTGAGCGGCGAAGTGATGCAGGAGTCGCCCCTCAGCGATCTCATCTTCGACATCCCGACGATCATCGAATTCCTGAGCGGCAGCACCACACTCGAGGCGGGCACGGTCATTCTCACCGGCACGCCTTCCGGCGTGGGCATGGCGCGCACCCCGCCCCGCTGGCTCGCGCCCGGCGACACCGTCACCGTCGAAATCGACGGTATCGGCGCGCTGACGAATCCCGTCGTGGAAGAGCCGATCTAGGCTCTCGGCTTGCGCTCGACCGGATTGTAGTCCGCCGCATGATAGGAGCTGCGAACCAGCGGTCCGCTCGCGACGTATTCGAAGCCCTTTTTGTAGGCGATCTCGCGGTAAAGCTCGAACGCCTCGGGGCGGATGTATTCCACCACGGGCAGATGCGAAGGCGTCGGCCGCAAATACTGGCCCAGCGTCAACACCTGCACGTTTGCTTCGCGAAGGTCATCCATCGCCTGGAACAGCTCCGTCTCCGTCTCGCCGAGACCAAGCATCAGGCCGCTCTTCGTGACCACGCCGGGATCCATCTCCTTCGCGCGTTTCAGGAAGTCGAGCGACAGGCGGTATTTCGCGCGTGAGCGGACCAGCGGAGTCAGGCGCTCGACCGTCTCGAGGTTGTGATTGAAGACGTGCGGCTTCGCGTCGATGACCGTGCGCAACGGGGCTTCGCGCCCGTTGAAATCGGGGGTCAGCACCTCGATGATGATTTCCGGATCGACCGCGCGCACCGCCTCGATCGTCCTGGCGAAGTGCAACGCACCGCCATCGGCGAGATCGTCGCGCGCGACCGCGGTAATGACGACATGCTTGAGGTTCAACCGACGAATCGCCTCCGCGACCCGCTCAGGCTCATCCTCCTCGAGCGGAAATGGCTTCGCCGTCGAAACGGCGCAGAATCCGCAGGCGCGCGTGCAGCGCTCGCCCGCGATCATGAACGTCGCCGTGCCCTGGCTCCAGCACTCCCAGCGGTTCGGACATTGGGCGCTCTCGCACACCGTGTGAAGCTTGAGATCCGAGATCAGCCCCTTCGTGGAGAAGAAGACGGGGTTCGAGGGAAGGCGCACCTTGATCCATTCCGGCTTTTTCGACTGGTGCAGAGCGGGATCGATCTTCGAACAGGACATCGGCCGCCACTCTCGCGCAAAGCGCCGGGAAATTCACAGAAAAATCCGCTCCTCGTGAAGCGAGTGTCTCGACAGCGATCAATTTTCACCATCACTCAATGGGTCAAGGACTATCCCATACGGTTTTGAAAACCCTCTTGAGCTAAATTCCCTTCGCATGCACGCATATCAGGCGACAAACACACCCGTATGATTCCTCCTAGAATACTCAAACCCCGTTTCTCCACGTCGAGAGCATTGCGCTTCCTGCCAATCGCAATGAGCTGCGTGGCCCTTACCAGCCATGCAGCAGATGACTTTTGGAACGTCGCCGGTCCTGCATCCTGGACGGACGACGCAAACTGGTCTCTCGGCCACGCGCCAACAAACGCGGACCTCGCGATCATCAAGAACGGCGGCGAAGCCACGGTGGGAGCTGGCGATACCATCACGATCTCGAATCTCCGCTTCATCAACGGCACCCTCACCATGACGGGAGGCTCGATCGCCAACAGCACCGATTACATACGAATCGGTGACTACGCTTTCGATTCGACCTCCGGCACCGCGAATTTGACCATGTCCGGTTCGTCGTCGATTACTGGAAACACAAGAGTTTACATCGCCGACGGAAATAACGCGGGTTCCATCGTTTCCACTGCAAACGTCACGCTTTCCGACACCGCGACAATCACAGCCAACAACGACTGGCTCGTCATCGGGCGCCAGGGAGGCAAGGCCACCGTCGAGCTGAATGACTCCGCTCAGATCGTAAAGAAAGGCACCACCAACCACTTGGTGCTGGGCGACGGCAACGCCGGGGAAGCGTATGTCACGCTGAATGGCAACTCCCAATTGAAGACCGAAAACTCGGAAATCTATATTGGCAATAACCACGTCAACGCCAAGGCCCATCTTCTGGTCAAGGATAACGCCATCGTAACCAAAGGCGGAGCATCCGGCTTCCTTACTGTGGCACGGCAGAATGCGACCGCTACCCTTGAAATCGAAGGTTCCGGCAAGGTGATCTCGCAGAACCACGTGCGGCTCGGAGAAGGCGCGAATGCGAACGCCACCTTGATTATGCGCGAAAACGCTACGATGGAAATTGCCACCCGACTGGAGACGCACAACGGCGGATCGAATGCCACGGTGACAATGAGCGACAACGCGGCAATAACCATCTCCGGAGGCGACACCGCCACAATCGGCGCGGGGAATACCGCCGTGGTCAATTTCACATTGTCTGACAACTCCTCCATCACCGCCTCTAATTCCAAATGGAAGGTCGGCGACTACGGCGGCACCGGAAATACTGGAACCACCTCCATTACCTTGAATGGAAGCTCTTCGCTCACGCTCCGGGAGTTGACCGTTGGCCACATCGGCAACAGCGACGCCACCGCGACCGTCACGGTGAACGGCAACTCCACGGTGACGGTGAATAACTTCGTCACGCTTGGCCGGGATGACAATTCCACCAACGGCGGAATGAATGGCCGCATCATCCTCAATGGCGGCACGCTGGCCACCAAGTCGATCCGCCAGGGCGGAATCGCCGCGGGTGCCGAACCCGATCCGACGCGGAACAGCATCAGCGTCAACGGCGGCACGATCCGGGCACTCGCCGACGAAGCGGACTTCTTCCAGGCGACAACTCACAACACGAATCGCCCCTATGTCGTCATCGACGCAGGAGGCCTGACCTTCGACACGCAGGAATTCAACGTCGGCATCCAGACCGTGCTCCATGGCACCGGCGACTTCACCAAGATTGGTGGAGGCATCCTCACACTCGCTGGCGCTCAGGAATACACGGGCGACACGTTTGTGGTAGACGGCACCCTGTCGATCAACACGGCCTATCTCGCCGATACGGCAGCCGTTTACCTCTATACCGGGGCAACGATCGACCTCGATTTCCTGGGCACTAACACCATCTGCGCCCTCTATATCGACGACGTGATACAAGGGAACGGCGTGTATAACAGCAGCAATCTCGCCGGATTCATTACCGGCACCGGCTCGCTAACCGTCGTCCCCGAGCCCTCGGCCTACGCCGTGGGCGTTGCCGGGGTCTTGGCTCTGAGCGCGATCATGCGCCGTCGTAAGGCACGCAAGGCATAGGCGAAGCCTCGACTTCCTCGCGAGGGCCGGAACCGAAAGGTTCCGGCCTTTCTTATTCGTTCAGGCGAGCCCATCACAGACCGGACGAGGCACAAAATCAACTCCGCAAAATCGCCGACTTCTCCCTAAACGCCACTTGTAAGAACGATCGCTCCGTGATTGTCGGTAGCGAATTTTATTGCTGCTCACCACTCATTGAGGGCGAGCTTTGGGTCATCCTCTAACCCATTTGCGTTATCCATTCCACATTGCGGTTCCAATGAGAGCTCGCCAGTGTATCTCAGTTGATCCGTCCCTCATGAAAATCCCGACATTCCCCTCTTCCACCGCTTCAGGGCTTCGTAAAGCCTTGCTTCCCATCGCCCTCGGCTGCGCCGTTACCAGTCTGTATGCCGACAACAATTTCTGGATCGTGGAGGGGCCGGCCCCTTGGATGGAGGATGCCAATTGGTCTCTGGGATACTACCCGACGACCGACGATGTGGCGATCATCAATAACGGAGGTGCCGTCCAGGTGGGTGAAGAAGACGATATCTTCGTCTCCACCGTCCGGTTCGTCGACGGAAGTCTCGCCATGAAAGGGGGCTCCATCGCCAATGTTACTGGTATCATGCGGATTGGCGATTACGAGTTCGATGCACAGGAAGGCACCGTCAATTTCTCGATGTCGGATTCCGATTCGGAGACCCCTTCCTCGATTACTGCAATCGGCCGGCTCTACATCGCAGATGGCAACGGGAACTCGAGCACCGTGTCGACGGTCAACATGACTCTCTCGGGCAATTCCGTCATCACCAACGAGAATGACTACATTGTCATCGGTCGCCAGGGCGGCAAGGCAACGGTTGTCCTGAACGACAACGCCAAAATCGAGAAGAAGGGCACGACCAACCGTCTCATTATCGCCGACGGAGCTTCGGGAATCGCAGACGTCACGCTCAACGACAACTCCGCCATCATCTCGAGAACCCGATTGGACCTCGGAAATGGAGGACAATCGGACGTCAAGATGTATGGCGAATCCGAGATCAGCACGGTCGATGGAGAGATTTATGTCGGCAATGGCGCCACCTCCACCAGTCACCTCCTGGTTTCCGGGAATGCCGTTATTCGAAAAGGCGGAAATGGCGGCTTCCTCACCGTCGCTCGCGACAACTCGACTGCGACACTGGAAGTCGAAGGATTCGGCTCAGTGATCTCCGAGAACCACGTGCGTCTCGGTGAAGGCGCCAACGCCGACGCGACGATGATTCTGCGCGATCATGCCACTGTCGAGATCGCCGGCCGTCTCGATATGGGCCTGGTGGACGGACAGGGCGCAAAAGCCACGCTGACCATGAGTGGCGACTCCACGATAACCATCAACGGGAACTCCAGCGTAGGCATCGGCTTTGGTAACGGATCGGTGGCAAACTTCACCTTGTCCGACAACGCCTCCATCGAGGCGCCCACGTCGAAATGGAAGGTTGCCGATTTCGGGGGCACATCCAATTCCGGAACGGCCTCCATCACCTTGAACGGAAACTCGTCTCTCGAACTGGGTGAAATGACCGTGGGTCACCTCGGTGACCCGACCTCCACCGCAACCGTCACGATCAACGGTAATTCAACGGTCAAGGTGAACACGGTCGTCACGATCGGTCGGGACGACAACGCAACCAACGGAGGGATGAACGGCCGGATCCTCCTCAACGGAGGCACGCTTGTGACGTCGGCGATTCGCCAGGGCGGCACAGACGCCGGAGCTGAGCCCGACGCCACCCGTAACAACATCACCGCCAACGGCGGCACCATCCGGGCGCTGGACCATCAAGCCGACTTCTTCCAGGTGACCGCGCACAATACGGCCCGGCCTTACGTGCAGATTGAGGCGGGCGGGTTGACGTTCGACACCCAGGAATTTGAAGTCGTCATCCAGGGCACGGTCCTTCATGGCGAGGGATCCTTCACGAAAGTCGGCGAGGGAGCGTTGTTTATCTTTGACGCTCAGGACTACACCGGCAATACGATCCTTAAGGAAGGCGAGCTCTCCCTCGCCACCCCCTATCTGGCGGACTCCTCGACGCTTTACCTTTATGACGGCGTCAAGCTGAACCTGGACTTCGAGGGAACGGACGTTATCTTCGCCCTGTATATCAACGATGTTTTTCAGGAGTTCGGCGTGTATGACAGCAGCAATCTCAGCGAGTTCCTCGCCGGCACAGGTTCGCTGACTGTCATCCCTGAGCCTTCGACCTGCGCGCTCGTTGGCCTCGGGCTGATCGCCCTCGTCTCCCAGATGCGCCGTATGCGCAGAAACGCATAGAAGACACTCCTTTCATCAAAGGCCGGGCGACGCGCTTGCGTTTCCCGGCCTTTGTTTTGCCCGGAACGTTTTCAAAACGGACACGCATCCAAACAGGTCTCTTTGCTCGTCGCGATAGGGTCCCATTTGACAATTTCTCCTCAGCGACCGGCGACTTCCACACCTCTGTGAAATGCAGGGAATCTTTGGAGGTTTTCATCCGCACGGCTCGCACTTTGCGAAGGCCGGGGCGCCGTCCACGATTCTTCAGTCATGAGCGGCAACACCCCGCACGCGGCGTTGCAGGCACTCATTCGCCGCCGGTTGCTCGGCTCGCGAAACCTCGTGAATATTCCCTCGGCCGGGCTCCCGGAAGTCGGCGCGTTTCGCGACGCGCGGCCGCAGTCTCTGCGAGATACGATCGAGATTTCCCCGCCCTTCCGTCCTCTTGGCTGAAGCAGACACTGTGTTGGGCGACGACGAAACCATCGCTCACTTTCGCGAAGGCTCGACCCGGTATTCCGTTTCAAGCTCACAGGCATGGCGTGAGTCTTCGATGATCCGGACGCATCCGCTGCGCCGGCTGCGTCGCATGATGTTTCGCTCTACGATCCGCAGAGCCACCTGTAACCGCACGACATCTACGTTGACGAGTCGCGTAGGTTTTTCCGCAGCCTCACGTGCGGCGTCGAGAGGCAATGCCACCTCTCCGACCAATCACACCGGCGCCCACGCTGGTTCCTGTGATTTGAGCAGCTTTAAAACGTAATTCTCAACCAAGTGCTGTCGATGAACTCGAAGGCCGCGAAATCACCCGCAGAGATCTTCCGCTTATCGAGTGACGTGGAGACGCGAAGTGCGCCTCATAGCGGGCTCGTAAAACATCGCTTCCAAGTGGGCGAGCTTTGCCGTCCCGGAATGACACCCCTAAGAGTCCGTTTCTTTCAGTCGCGAGAACCGCCCCCTACGGCCTCACGGCTCACTCCCCCAAAGAGCTTCCACGGTTTGGTGCGGCCTCGGTCCCTCTCCGCCTCGTGAGCTTCATTCACAAAGAAAATGGCGGCCTCCCCTTTCGGAAAAGCCGCCATCCGCTCACTTTCGAGCTCTTACCCCTGAAGATCAGGCATTGGCACGGCGCAACTGATACCGACGGGCCAGAATCAATACGAAGCAACCCAGCGCGAGGGCCAGGCCCACTTCATGAGGCTCCGGCACCGCAGTGATGCTCATCGCACCGATGTAGGCGAACGGACTTGCCGCCGCCGAGAGGGTCAACTTGATCTCTCCCGCCTCATTCGGAACCAGACCCGTGAAGACCGCGAATTTGTTGTTGTTTCCATTATAGTTTCCGGCACCGATTCCAGCTCCCGAAGTTTGGAGGAGCTGTTCATACGTTCCGTTGGCATCCTCGACGGTATAACGCGTGGTCCGCGTCTCCGTATGCTCGCGTGTCGCGAAGATCTGGAAGTCGTAGGTAAGCGCAGGATTCAGTCCGGTAAACGTCATCCAGGCCGACGATCCCGAGTCCGACGAGTTAAGGAAGATGTAGTCGCGGGTGGCGTTCAACTGGGCCAGATCGCCAAGAAGCGCCGGATTCGGCGACATCAGGCCGCCGGCTGAGTTTCCATTCATCTGCCAGTTGTCCGAGAAGGTAATGCCAATTCCGGTCGCGATGTTTGCGTCCGTCACCATGTTGACAACGTTCGGGGGTTGGTCGCCACCGCCGCGGCGCATATTCAGAATGGCGTTGTTCCAGTAGAACCCATTGCTGTCGGGAGAGACCATGGGCGAGCCATCGTTGGGAACCGTGCTGGGACCGAAGTCGATCAACAGCCGGTCACCGGGATTGATTGCGGCCAAAACCGGCTGGCAAATGCCGAGACCGACCAAAAGCAGGCCGATGGAGAGGATGCGGGATTTTAACATAGGAGTTTGGGAGTTGAGTTTTTTGTGGGCTCCAAAAACACACACTCCCCGCGTTTGCGCGGGTTCGCGATCGCGAAAGCGTCAAGGGCTGGGGGGTGCATTTTTTCAGTAACGGAGAACCTCACCGGCGAGCGGAGATGTTCATGTCTTGTATACAATATGACTTCTTGAAGGCTGTCAACTGTTCTCTTTTGTATGCGTATCATAATTGGCTGCATACATGAGTCGGTCGACGGCGTCTTCCTGCATCGTCTGAAGGCCCGGCCTAGGCGAGGTTACGGCCACCTGAAACGGCCGCTTGAAGCGCTCCGGCGACCGAAAAATACGTCAGCCGCCAGCTCGCACGCCCCGCCGACCGGCGAGGGCTCGCTGAAGCGTCAGCGAGTCGGCGTGCTCCAGTCCCCCACCCGCCGGCAATCCCTGGGCAATCCGCGTGACGGGCACCCCGGTCGGCGCGAGGACCTCCGCGAGATAGTTCGCCGTCGCCTCGCCTTCCACGTCCGCGCTCAGCGCGAGAATGATCTCGCTGGGCCGCTCGTCTGCGACACGCGCCACCAGGGCATCGATTCTCAGGTCTTCCGGACCGATGTTCTCCAGCGGCGCCAGACGCCCTCCAAGGGCGTGATACCGGCCCGAAAACAAAAGCGTGCGCTCGAGTGGCAGCACGTCGGTCGCCGTCTCGACGACGCAGATTTCCCGGCCGGCGCGATCCGGATTCCGGCAAATCTCACACAATTCCTCCGTCGAAAAAAAGCCGCACAGCGTGCAGGCGCGAACCTGTCCCTGCGCTTCCGTCAGGGCCGTCGCGAGCTCCGCGGGACGGGCATCCGGCGACGAAGCAAGCCACAACGCGATCCGCTCCGCGCTTCGCGGACCGATGGATGGAAGACGGGCAAGCTGCCGGATCAACCGAATGAACGGCTCCGGGTAGTCGACGGTTTTCACGCGAATCAGCTGATCTCGGCGAGCGGCGACGGCGTGCTCTCCGAATCGACGTTTCCTCGACGGGCGCGCTCGGTGCGGAGAATGAACCGGTCGAGAGCCGGATCGGGAATGCCGACAATGCGCGCCTTGGAAAACTCCTCCAGCGCACGGTCCCACCGCTTCTCGCGATAGTAAATGACGCCCTTCCAGAAATGGTCGCGGCTCCTCACCCGCTCCGGTGAAAGCGTGTTCACCGGCGCCAGAATCTCGTAAAGCTCGATGCGGCGTCCGTCGGCCCGGCGAAGCATCTCGATGGGTCGCGCCTCCACAAATTCCCCGGCGGCCGAATGCGTCTCCGGCCCGACCATGATCCGGCAGCCGTAGTTCGCGCAGGCCGCGCAAAGCCGTCGCGCAAACTCGACCGCGGAGCCCGCAACGCTGAAGGATCCCAGCTTCGTGCCACCGTAGGCCGCGGCGATCATCGGCCCGGAGTTGATGCCCACCCGGAAGTCGAGCCGCTGATGCCAGCGCGCATCGCATTCCTTGTTGAGCGTCTCGATGCGGGTCGCCAGCTCCAGCGCCGCCTTGCAAGCCGCGACTGCGTGATCCTCACGCGGCAATGGCGCGCCAAAAACCACCCGGAGGCTCTCGCCACCGCACTCGTCGAGATACCCGCCGACATCGACGAGATAGTCCGACGCGGTCTTCAGATACAGATTCGTCATCGCAACGTAATCCTCGGGACTCAGCGCGTCCATGAGCTCGACATGGTTGTGAACCTCGCAGACGACGACCGTCGCATTCAGCTCCGTGCCCGGCAGATGCAGCGGCAGGTCGGAATCAACAAGGGCGTTGAACTGAGCCGGCGAAATGCGCTGCCCGAAAAGCCGCTGGAATATCCGTTTCCTCGAGCCGCCCCGACTCTGACTGTAACCCAGCCCGATCAGATAGCTGAAGATCACCGCGAGCACCGCCTGATACGGAGAAAAGAAAATGCCGTAGAGCGAGAAGACGACGGATCCCGTCAGCAGCAGGAACAAGCCGCCCATGGCGATGCCGAGCTTCGCCGCGGGTCGCGAGATATCAACGGTCGTCCAGGCGAACGCGAGCGCCGCCAGGAATGCAGACAGATAAATCCACACACGCGGCGTGGCGAGCAGCGTGCCTTCCGCGGAAAGTCGATTCAGCGCCGTCGCGCTCAACGTCTCGGCAGTGCGCAACCAGCCCGTTGCATCGAGCACCAGCACCGCGACAAACGAAATCGCGCTGATCAGGAGAGTAGCCTTAAGAAACCTCATGGGGAATCGGGAGAGCCTGCCTCATTCGGCTCGATTTTGCGATAGGATTTCACCACCCAATCGCTCAGCACGCCATCAGGATCCTGAATGGCTCGCGCGGGAATCGTGAATTCCCTCTGCCCGTTGTTCTTTCGAATGAGCTGCAGTCCGAATTGATAGTCCTTGAAAAGCGTCTCGCACAGGTCCCGCACCGCGGCATCCTCCGCGATCGCACGGCTCACAAGCGCGTCCACGGCCGCCGGCTCGAATTGGAGCGTGATCTCATACTGCTCCTTGAACCGCTCGGCGAACTGCTCGACGATCGCCGCCAGCTCACGCCCTTTCTCCGCGTGCCCGGTGCGCAAGAGCTCGTCGAGAACCTTTCGGGGCTCGGCAACCAGTTCGCGCGTCACGCGGAACGAGCGCACGCCCGATTGAGGCAGCTCGAACTTGTAGTCGCGCATCAGGCGCTCGCAAACCGTGAGCAAGCCACGCGCGCCCGTCTTTTCCTCCGCCGCACGGGCGGCAATGTCGCGCAACGCGTCGTCCTCGAAGAGCACCTCGACGCCATAGGCCGAAAATGCGCGCTCATACTGGCGAATGATGCTGCCCTCCGAGCGCTTCAAGATCTCGTAAAGATCGTCGGCACTCAGCGGATCGCAAAACACCCGCACCGGCAGACGCCCGATAAACTCCGGTTCCATTCCGAAGCGCACGAAATCCTGCGTCGTCACCTCGCGAAGGACATTTTCGTCGTCGGCGAGCGCGCTCGGCTCCGCATTGAAGCCAAGCCGCGACTGCTTGAGGCGCTGCCGCACCTGATCCTCGAGTTTGTCAAAAGCGCCGCTCACGATGAAGAGGATGTGCCGCGTGTTGATCGACTCGCGCTTCACGCGTCCCTTTCGCTGCATCTCGAAGGCGGCCTGAAGCTGCGCCTGCAGGTCCATCGGATTCCTCACCGGGACCTCGGTTTCCTCCATCAGCTTGAGCAATGTCGTCTGCACGCCGCGGCCGCTCACATCCCGTCCGACGCCACCCGGAGTGGCCGCAATCTTGTCCACTTCGTCGATATAGATGATGCCGTGCTCGGCGAGCTCGATGTTGCCATCCGCCTTGTGCACCAGCTCGCGAACGAGGTCCTCCACGTCGCCGCCGACATAGCCGGTCTCACTGAATTTCGTCGCATCCGCCTTCACGAAGGGCACGCCGATCAGCTCCGCGATGTGCTTCACGAGATAGGTTTTCCCGACGCCGGTCGGGCCAACGAGAATCACGTTCTGCTTCGCGTATTCGATCACCGCATTCCCGTCCTCCTCGCGGAGCCGGCGCGCGTAGCGGGCGTGGTTGTAGTGATCGCACACCGCGATGCTCAGGACCTTCTTCGCCTCGTCCTGCTTGATGACGAACCGATCCAGGTGCTTCTTGATTTCGCGTGGGGTGAGATTGAACTCGAAAACATCCTGCTCGAAGTCTTCGTCCTCCTCAACGTCCGGCGGATCCCCCGCCGCCTGAGGAACCGCTGCGCCGACTCGCGCGCCAAAACCCGTGCGCAAAAACTCCGCAAGCTTTTGCTGGATTTGCTCCGGCGTCATATTTGGCGGTTCGTTGCTCATGGTTCGAACTTACCCGGCAACCCTCCGGTGTCCACACTCACTCTCCGGAATTCCCGGCCAGCAGGCGGTCCAGTCCCTTCTTTAGCCCGGTGCCGGTCCTTGCGTGATCGCGAAACTCCCGCACCGTCTCCAGCCATTTCTCCGACCGATCCGACTCTCCGGCGGCGCGCAGTTTCCGGTAACGGGCGAAATCCTTGACGTGCTGGTCCACCATCGGCCGAAGCTCTGCAATCCAGGCGTCCTGTCCGGTCGGACTCCCCTCCCGGAAGCGGCTCAGCATCTCTCCACCGGCGTCAATGTTCCCGCTTCCCCAGTTTCGAAGGCCATACGCCAGCAGGCCCAACGCCTCGATGCCCGACGCACTGAGCCCCGCGACCTCCGATGGTTCGACGGGGCGCCCGTCGGACATGCGCCGGCCAAGTTCCGCAAGAAACCTCGCGCGCGGCTGCTCGCGCAGCTCCATGCCATACAGCGGATGCGCGGCGAGCTCGGCAAATGTCCGCATTGCCTCCTCCTGCTGTCCAAGCATCAACTCCGCGATTCCCCGCTGCGCCAGCGCCTCGCCCTCGATCAGCCCGCCGCCGCGCGCGGCCTGGGCCGCCTTCCCGAAGCTCTCCACCGCGTCATCGAACCGCTGCTGGACCAAGGCCCGCCGCCCCTCCCGCAATTCCGTCTCGATCAAATCGAGATCCACCTTCGACGCCGCACGGGCCATCGCCTCGTTCCGCTCGATGAGCGCGTAAATGCCGAACCCGGAGACCGCAAAGAGTCCGATTGCGAGGAGCGTAAGCCCGACAGGAAATTGCGACTGCTTCTTCGGCTTCGGCTTTTTCGCCGCCTCCTCGGCCTCCTTCAACCGCTGCCGCGCGTAGCTCAGTTGCTCGATCAAATCGGCATACGACGCGAACCGTTTGTCCGGATCGCGGTTCAGCATGCGATTGATCACATACGCCGTCGCGTCGGAGACGTCGGGCGCCACTTTTTGCAAATCCACCCCGGTGCTGTTCAGGTGCATCAGCGCCGTCTCGGTCGCGGTTTCCGCATCGAACGGAGGCTGCCCCGCGATCGCGTGAAAGAGCGTCGCCCCCAGGCTGTAAATGTCGCTCCGGAAATCCTCCGGACGATGCTCGAGCTTTTCCGGCGCCACATAAAAGGGCGTGCCCCAGATCTCCTCCGAATCGTCCGAAGCACCGCTAAGAATCCTCGCGAGGCCGAAGTCCACGATCTTCGCGAGCCGCGAATTTGCGAAAAGAATGTTCCCCGGCTTCACGTCGCGGTGAATCAGCCCCCGCTCCGCCGCCGCCTGGAGCCCGGAGGCAATCTGGATCCCGATGTCCAGCACCTGCGCCTCCGGCACCCGCTTGTGCAACTCCATCAGCTCGTCGAGCGAGCCTTTGTTGACGAGTTCCATCGCGAGGTAAAACTGGCCGTGATCCTCACCGAACGCGAAAACCCTCACGACGTTCGGGTGATTGATCGACGCCGTCAGCCGTGCCTCCTCGGCAAGCTTCGCGTGGTCGACGGGGGCGTCCGCCGATTCGCGCTTGAGAATCTTCAACGCGACCTCACGGTGCAGGCGGTCGTCCGTCGCACGAAACACGGCGCCCATCCCCCCCTCGCCCAGCGACTCGAGCAACGTGTAGTCGTTGAAATGAACCCGCACCCGCATCCCGGCACCGCACGCCGGGCACAAAACGTTGCTGAAGGGCTCCTGATCCGTGACATCGATTTCCTGATTGCACGTCGGGCAGGTTTCGATGATCTGGGGAGTCGCGTCGGACATTACGTTTCCTCTACCATTCCCACCATTCGTCATCAATTGCACCAATGGAGTTCGTGACTTTTCCCGTCGGACCGGAGAACGACGGCGAGCGGCTCGATCGCTTTGTCGCCGGTCGCATGCCGGAATTGTCGCGCTCCCGGGTCCAGGCGTTGATCAAGTCGCAGCACATCCTGCGCAATGCCGTCGCGACCCGTGCCTCGGAAACGGTGCACGCCGGCGACGAGGTTCGCGTGCATGTCCCCCCGCCGGTGCGTCAGGCCGGCCCTCAGGCGGAGGCGATCCCGATCGACGTCCTGTTCGAAGATTCCGATCTCCTCGTTCTGAACAAGCCCGCCGGCCTTGTCGTTCATCCCGGAGCGGGCAATGACACCGGCACGCTGGTTCACGCGCTGCTACACCACTGCAAGGACCTCTCCGGCATCGGCGGCGTCGAGCGTCCCGGCATCGTTCATCGACTCGACAAGGAAACGAGCGGCTGTCTCGTCATCGCCAAGAACGATCTCGCGCACCAGGCGCTCTCCGCCCAGTTCGCGCAACGTGTTGTTGAAAAGACCTACCTCGCCATCGTGCAGGGCGTGCTGCGTCGGCCCCTCGGGACCATCGACGCGCCGATTTCCCGGCATCCCACGCACCGGCAGAAAATGGCGGTCTCCGCACCCGGCAAGGGACGCGAAGCGTTGACCGATTACCGCGTCCTCACCTCCGCCGGCGGACTCAGCCTTGTCGAGTGCCGGCCAAAGACCGGCCGCACGCATCAAATTCGCGTGCATCTCAAGCACCTTGGCCATCCCATCGTGGGCGATCCCATCTACGGCCGACGCGGAGAATTCTCCCGTCACCTGCTGCACGCGTGGAAACTCTCGTTCGAGCATCCGCGCAGCTCGCAGCGCCTGCATTTCGTCGCACCCGTCCCCGCGGATTTTCCGCTCGTGCCGCCCGATTCCGCCGGGCACGATACCTCCAATGGATCGTCTTAAACCTGCGATTGACGCCACGCTTCCGCTGCTCCGGCAGATGCAGTCGGGGTTTCGTCGCCAGCCTCGCGCATCGGTCGCCGACCTCGAAAAACTGCGCGGTCTCACGATCAAGGCATCTCCCGCCGAACCTGCCGCCGTCGGGCGACCCGAGCCCCGCTTCACGGCAACCGACGCCACTGCAGGCACGTCACCGGCCATTATACCAACCCGCGAATGGACGCTCGAGACATTGCGCGAAGCGGCACTGAAGTGCGTGGAATGTCCACATCTTGTTCGCACCCGCACGCAGGTCGTTTTCGGTGTGGGCAATCCGAATGCCGATCTCATGTTCGTGGGCGAGGCGCCGGGGGCGGATGAAGACGTTCAAGGCGAACCGTTCGTCGGTCGCGCAGGCCAGTTGCTCACGAAGATCATCCAGACGATGGGCTTCACGCGCGACTCCGTCTACATCGGCAACGTCCTGAAATGCCGCCCCGACATGCCATCCGGCAGCACGGGAAATCGCAAGCCGCGCCCCGAGGAGATGCGCACGTGTTTCCCCTGGCTTGCCAAGCAGATCGAGATCATTCGCCCGAAAGTGCTTGTCGCCTTGGGAGCCACCGCCGTGGAGGGCCTGATCGGCGAAACCGCACCCATGCGGGAGCTTCGTGGTCGCTGGCTTGATTATCGTGGCATTCCCGTCATCGCCACCTACCACCCCGCCTACCTCCTCCGCAATCAGTCGATTACGGAGAAGCGCAAGGTGTGGGAGGACATGCTGAAGGTGCTCGAAAAACTCGGCGCGCCGATCTCCGAAAAGCAGCGCAACTACTTCACCTGACCGTCACCGGCGCGACAGTCGGTAGAACATCACCGAGCCCAGCGTGAGGAACAGCACGTTGGGAATCCAGATCAGCAGCTCCGGGAAGGCGTGGGGATTGTCGCGGAACGTATTCGCGATGATGATGAAGAAATAATAGGTGAACGCGATCGCGATGCTGAACGCAAAGCCGACCGAGGTCTCCTTTCGATGCGCGGTGATCCCCAGTGGCACCGCGACGAGCGCAAACGCCACACACGCCAGCGAGGCGGAGAAACGCTTGTTGAATTCCACCCGTGCCGGCTGCGGATTGCCGTCCGCCCCGCTTTGAATGAGCTCCAGGAGTTCCGGAAGCGTGTAGGATTCCAGGCGACGCCCACGCAGATGTTCCTCATAGAGGGCATCGAGCGGCAGTGCAAACTGCCCTTCGCCCACGACAATTCCATGCTGAATCTTGGAAATGTCGCGCGGATCGTCCTTGTCCCGCTGTTCGAGGCGGGCATCCTTGAATTCGAGCAAAAGCCGCTGATTCTGCGGATCCGGCCGAAGGCGTCCCGTCTTTGCGTAAAACACTTTCAACGGCTCCGAGTCCTTGCTGATCTCGAACACGATCAGGTTCTTCAGCGTGTCGCCCTCCTTGTCGCCGACATACACCCGCTTGTCGGGGAACTGATCGACCACCTCGTCCGCGGTGAACAACGAAATCGGATTGCTCGTCGCGATCTCGAAGATCGCCTGCGTCATTCGCTGTTCAGCCCGCGGCGCGACCTCGATGTTGATCCAAAAACAAATGCCCGTGAGGGCAATCGCCAGCGTAAAAACCGGCACACAAATCCGCGGGATGCTCACCCCGCTCGACCGCAACGCGATCAGCTCGTTGTCCGCCGACATTCGCCCAAAGACCAGCAGCAACGCCGTGAGAAATCCCCACGGAATTGTGAAGGTCAGCGAAAACGGCAGCACGAACGCCATGAACGCCAGCACCGTCTTGATGGGCACGTCCTTGTTGATCAGCAGATCGAGCAATTCCTTGAACAGATTGCCCAGCACGAGCACAAGGCTGAGCACCACGACGCCGATCAGCATCGTGACAAAGACGTTTTTCCCGACGTAGCGGTCGATAATATTCATGAACAGCGAGAGAGAATGCCTACGCGCTCACGCCCGCCGAGTCAAAATGCGAGTGCATATCAAGGCCAGGGTTCGCCACCGACGAAAAGCTGCCGCGACTGTGCACGATCCGCTCGGTCGAGGGAAATCTCGAGCACCAGATCGTCATTCGGCAGAACTCCCCGGCCCTCAGGCACGAAATATTTCTCGATCCCGTAGCGCAGTTGTGCGCCGTCCCAGCGCGCCCGCACCCAAGGCCCGGCATGGCTGCCGCGCGTCTGCACCACCTCCGCAATGCGCCACTCGTCGGACTCTTCCTGAAGCCGCACGAAGACTTCGCCGGCAGGCGGTGTTGCCATTTTCTCCGGAAGCGTCGCGATATCCGGCTGAAGAATGACATAGTCCCCGCGCAGCAGATCCCGCGGATCCGCCGTGTGGACTCGCAGCCGGTAGCGCGGCCCCTTCTCGGCGGCGAGATGATGATACGTCAGGCTCAATCCTGCGACCTGGAGGCCGAGAAGAAGATAGAGGGCGAATCTCATGGGCGTCGGTGGACGAGGTGTCGATGCAGCCGGCGCAATCCCCAGGCCACCGCCAGGAGCGCGAGGCCACCGCTCACGAAAAGCGTGCCGGTGTCGGCCATGCTTCCCGCGAGACGCAGAAACGTGGAAAGGATCACAAGTCCGACGACGAGAAAGGAAAGATTGAGTTGGTGGATCCGGCCCGAGGAGAGGCTGAAGCCGATCCAGCACAGCGCCCCAACGAACAAGGCACCCCAGAGGGCGAGCCATCCGGTGCTGTCGAAGCCCCATACATAAACCGACAGCGCGACGGTGAGAACGCCGAGAAACTCCCCGCTTTCGCGCAGGTGGCGCGCCCGCCGCCACAATTGCGAGCCGAAGCCGAGAGCCGCTCCCGCGACCGCGAACACCGCGCATCCACTCCAAAGATCGACGTCCGCCCCCTCTCCGAGCCTGGCGCCGATCCACCAGTAGCCGGCCACGATCCACACCAGCCACGCGAGCAGGCTTTGGCTGAAAATCGGAAGCGGGCAGATCGCGAGCCACCACCATCCAGCCAGCGCACTTGCCGGACCGTCGAGATGAAAAATCTGGCTCACCAACGCGAGCCCCAGCAGCGGAAACACGGCGCTACCAAGAAAAGCCGGCTCCTGCCACGTGCGGCTCCAGCCGCGCGCCCGCGCCTCGACCGCGACGACCGTGCTGGCGACGAGCAAGCCCAGCAGGCCGCCCAGCTTCGCGAGATCGGGGATCGTCCCCCAGTTGCTCGCGATGAGCAGCGAGACGCCCGCCACGCAAAGCACGCCGCCGATGACCCCGTAGGCAAGCGCCCAGCGCCCCGGCACCGCATCCCGGCACGACCGCAGAATCGCCTCCCGCTGCGCGGGTTCGATCAATCCTTCGCTCACCCACCGGTCCAGCGTTCCTCGCAGCCGCCGTTGGCCGGTCATGACAGCGCCTCCTCCAGTTTCGCAATACCCGCCGACGGCAGATCAAGGCGCCGGCATGCCTTCCAGAACTCCGACAGTCGCTCCGCAGTCACCTCCTGTGGTGGCATGGGACGCGAGAACGTCACCGTAACATCGCGGCGCAACGTCCGGGGCCATTTCACGAACCACCTCCCGCCCTCGAACGAAAAGAGGGACCCCCACAATCCGTCGAGGTGAATCATGACTACCGGACATTCCGCCTTCCGTGCCATGAGTTCAAACCCGCCCTTGATGTCCTGAATATCGCCGTCAAGTGTCAGCCTGCCCTCCGGAAAGACCAGCACTGCCTCCCCCGCCCGTGCACAGGACGCCACGCGGCGGATGGTCTCCCGCGCATTGGTTGAACTGACCGGAATGGAGCCAAAGGCACGCAGGCATCTCCCGAGTCCAGGCATCCGAAACAGTCCCTCGAACGAGGTGAATCGCAGTCTGCGCCCTGTCGCCAGCGAGAGCGGAATCGTGTCCGCATAGCTCACGTGATTGCACACCATCACCACACCGCCGTCGGCTGGCGCCTCTCCGACCACACGCACGCGATAAACCAGCCGTCCCAGCCCCAGCACCACCGTGCGCACCACACCCTGCACCAGGCGATCGAAACCACTTTGCCGAAAGGTCCACTCGTTCATGAAGCGATGGTGGCGCGTGCTTCCGAATTTGCCTAATCGATCCTCTTTTGCTTCATATCGATTTCGTCAATGTTGAATCTTCACCATCTGGAGCTGTTCTACTACGTCGCGAGGCATCAGGGGATCGTGCCGGCCTGCCGGCATATTCCCTACGGCATCCAGCAGCCGGCGGTCAGCGCGCAGATGATTCGGCTCGAGGAGGACCTCGGCACGAGCCTTTTCCGCCGGCGTCCGTTTCAGCTCACACCTGCGGGGGAACGACTCTACGAGGCCGTGGCACCCTTCTTCGGCAATCTGGAAACTCTCGAGAAGACGCTTCGAGGCGAGACCACCGAGCGACTTCGCCTCGTCGGCCTGTCGGAGGTGATGCGCAATCATGCGCCCGACCTGCTCGCGCGCCTCAAGAAACGGCATCCCCGCCTGCAACTCACACTCATCGAAGCCGAGCAACGCGCCGCCGAGCAACTCATCCTGCGAGGCGAGGCGGACCTTGCCGTCACGGTGCTTGAGCATTCCGGTCCGGCCAGTGGCTTGCGGTGCCGGACTCTTCTCAAGCTCCCGCTGGTGCTTCTCGTCCCGGAGAACTCTCCCTGTCAGTCCGCAGCGGAAGCCTTGCACAGTGGCGAGAAAGGCAATCTCGACCTGATTTCACTTCCTCCTCATGAGCTCATCTCCCGCCTCTTTCAGCAGGAACTCGAGAGACGCGGCCGCCGCTGGCCGATTGCCCTGCAGGTGACCTCGGCTGAATTGATCGGCCCGTATGTGGCCCGCGGTCTGGGCGCCGGACTGTCGGTGAGCACGCCCCACTTGAAGCTGCCCGCCGGGGTTCGCGAGCTGCCATTGAAGAAATTCCCATCCCTCTCGGTGGGAGCCTTCTGGGCGGGTCGGCTGACGCCAATCGCCGCCGAGTTTCTCGAGGATTTAAGCTCGCTCGCGAAGGCCTAACCTTCGTCGTCGGTCGGCGCCGTAAACGTCACGCCGGTAATGCCGGCCTCGGCGCAAACGTTCAACACGTCGACGATTCGCTGATGATTCGAATCATCGGCGACATTCAACGTCACCAGTGCCTGGCTCTTGTTGGCGTCCGCGGCCTGTTTGAAACGCTGCAGGATCGTGACAAGCTGCGGCATCTTCACGTCGCCCGGCGCCGCGACGAGCTGCTCGTTCAGGATGATCTGACCGTCCGGAGAGACATAAATCTGCTGTTCGTCCGGAATCTCCAGCGACTGCTCCTGCGCGACCGTGCCGGGCAGCGCCATGCTGATATCACTTTCGGGTTTGATGGGTTTTGCGGTGACCATGAAGAAGACCAGCAGC
>CALLUD010000008.1 GCA_938011325.1 uncultured Spartobacteria bacterium | reverse complement strand
GCGCCTCGATTCAGTTCACCTCCCAACTACCCACTCGATTCAGCGAAGAGCCACAGAGAAATACACCTACAAAGTGCTGGAATGGGACTCCATCGACATCGACGACTTTAATTTCCCCTTTCCGAAACGGGCCTCGGTCGAAGCATATTACGACCCACGGGCAATGGCGCGATTTGTGAAAACAATCACATGGACAGCGGAAGTGACCCGCCTGGAGGTCATCGATCCAAATCCGGCGAGGTTCGTTATCGATCCTCGAATGGCCTGGTCGATCCTGACCCCCGAGCCAGGAGAGCAAAACCTTGGGAAAACCGGAGTTGCTGGAGAGCTTTGAATAACCCTATCACTTTCAAATCATGCTTCGCAGCATGCCGGATTTGAGCGTTACTTTCTATCAAAGTATATTCGAAACAGCTCAGCGTGGGATCCTTTCGTCTGTGAAAACCATTCAAGTAAAGGTAAAACCGAATTCAAAGAAGAGCTTGTTGGAGGAAACCGCGGAGGGGCCCTGGCTTGCGCATATCAAGTCGCCGCCGGTGGATGGAAAGGCCAATCAGGAGTTGATTTCCCTCCTTTCCGAACACTTTCGTTGCCCCAAAGGAGCCATCCTGATCAAAAGCGGAATGTCTTCACGAACAAAGCTGGTGCAGATCCATATTTGATCTTCAGCTGCCTCCTGCTCTCACGACTTGATGAAAGCTACCGCCGATCAAACTGGCATGAACCTTCTTGAGCATCTTCTCGCGGTTGAGATTAAGAGGCGCGATGCCTGGCTGACTCGCGACAAGAAGGCCCTCTCTTTGTTGCTGGATGAGAACTTTGTCGAGATCAATTATTTTGGGCGTTTGTCGAAGAGGGATCTGCTGGATGACCTGTTCGAGCGTCTTCGTTTGGTCGAGTTTACGATAGAGCATCCATCGATACACGGTCCCTCCACGTCCCCAATTCTTACTTATTTTTGCTTTGAACGCCTCCATATCGATGGCACTCCCGTCGAAGGCCATTTCCACGTAGCCTCTCATTTCATTCGGCGAGAGATGGAATGGAAGATTCTTGCCTGGCAAATCACCCCTTGCAGGAAAGCTAATAGGGTGTAACGGAATCCAACCATTAACGAACGAGAAATCTCACGCAACGGCCAATCCGAATATGAAGAGCCTTCTTATTCTATCTTTAAGTGTCGCGACAGCCGTCTTCGCCTCCTCTCAGGCGGCACCTCCGGTTGAAGACCTATCTCCGAAGGCCGCGAGGGCACAGGCTCGACGGGACTTTGCTTCGGGACACCCGCAAATTTACAAAGCGGGGGGATTTGAGACCTTTGAACCTGGCATTACGGAAGAGCAGAAAAAGCTGGTGGCACACCTCCCGCGCAATGGAAGTCTCGCGGGGTGCACCAACCCGAAGGGGCTGCAGGCCGTGGAATTTGCGACCGCCTATAATCAGGAAATCGTTATTCTCATTCAAAAGAGCGGCCAAAAATCCCACGGAAACGGGACCGCCACTCCCCAGCGATAGCCACACTAACCTCTCCCGGTCGCTTCAGCTGCCTTCGCATTTTCGACGGGGGGCATGCAGGCCTTCCAGCTTCTCGGCGTGCCATTTGCGCTTGCACGCGGCGGTCCTCTTTTTCGGAAGCAGCATTTCAGCGCTGCAGACCGCTTTTCACTCCTTGCAGAGGCATCTGCAGCCCCAAAAATTCCGTTCGCACTTTTTTCAGGCGGCTCTGCCGATGGCGCGGCGGCGGAAGTGGCCGGGGGTCACCGAAAACACGTTTTTGAAGGCGCGCGTGAAGTGGCTTTGGTCCTGGAAACCGACCATGTGGCAAACATCGGCCACCGACAGTTGCTCCTGGGTTCTGAGAAGTTCCTCCGCCTGCTTGAGACGACGGCCCGTGACGTAGCGCCACGGTGACACGCCGGTGGAGCTGCGGAAAGCCCTGGCAAAATGAAACCTGCTGCAGCCTGCGGCGCGCGCCATTTCCTCGAGGCCAAAATCCTCCATGAGATGACTGTCGATGAACTCCAAAGTCCGGCGCAGGGCGGCGGGTGAAAGACGCTCACGCCGGCTCTCACGAGCACTGCGGCCGATCTGCGTGAGCAACCTCACCGCAAGCAGCTGGGTGGCGGACGCGGCAACGGATGCCGGCACTTCGCCATCCCGCAGGAAAAGGTCGCGCACCATCCCGGAAATGTTTTGAAGGACGGGATCGGTCATTCTCGCCATGCCGGGACGCAAAGACTTTGGCACTCCGAGGTTCCGGGAGGCTTCGGCAAGGACGTTCCGATTCAAACCCACGACAAGGACGTCGGCCGCACCGCGCCAGGCCAGGCTTGCGGCCACCTTCCGGTCCACCACCATCATCGTCCGCGGCGGCAGGATCATTTCCTCCTGCTTTCCATCGGGATGTTGGAGGGAAAGCGCAAGACGGTCTGCGCCAAAGAAAATGCAGATCCGAAGTTCGGTGGTGGGCGGCAGAGAAACTTCCCCATCGCTTCCTGAAGCAAAGGTGAAATTCCTCGACGATTTCAGGTTTTGAGATGGTGCGGAGGGAGTCATCGGTTCGGGTTGCGACCATGCGGTCACAACTCAATTCGCGTCCTCCATGAGCAAATCCCGACAGGGATTTTTGAAAAAATTGCGACGCCTTCCCGGCACCGTCTCGTATCGGACCTTACATTTTCCGGATTTCCCGGTAGAGCCATGCCCGTGCATGCGCCCAATAACGCTCGACGGTGCGTTCCGTGAGGCCCATCTCGTCGGCGACTTCGCGGTTCGAGAGTCCGCCGAAAAACTTCAGCACCACCACCCGCGCCCGCACGGCGTCCTCTTCCTCGAGGCGGTTTACGGCCTCGTGAATCAGCAGCATCTGGTCGTCCTCCGTGACGTCGAGTTCCTCGGCGGCCTCGATGGGCACACGCGTGAGGTCGCCGCCGCGTTTCAATCGCGCGTGTTTCCGGGCGCGGTCAATCAACACGCGGCGCATGGACTCGGCCGCGGCGGCGAAGAGCCCCGGCTCACCGTCGCTCCAGGAATGCGAGCGATCGGACGAAAGACGAAGCCAGGCCTCGTGCACGAGCGCGGTGGGCTGGAGCGTGTGATCGGGCCGCTCCATCGCCATTCGCGCCGCGGCAAGGCGGCGGAGTTGCGGATAAAGCTCGGCGATGCGGGAATCCGTGGTGCGTGATCCGTCGGGTTGCATCAGTTCCTTCCCAAAGTTTCGTCGGGTTTGCCAAAGATCATTTGATGGGCCTCGTCGAACAGGAGCTGGGCGATCACCCACGTATACCACTCGCCTGGAATGGAGGGCTTCCCGCTGAGCGCGGCGCGACGTCCCTCGGTGATTTGCCTTCGCGTTTTCAGCAGTTCCGCTTCCGCATCCGCGCGCTCGCCGAGTCGGAAACGCGCCATCGCCATCAGGCAATGCGTGGCGGCAATGCGCGCCTCTCCCGAGGCGGCTGTCGTCTCGGGCGGATACGACATGCACTGCTCTCCCCAACGCAGGACAGCCTTGGAATGTCCAAGCCGATGGTGATAGAGCGCCATCGAAAAAGCCTCCCATTCCGGATAAGGCGACTCGATTTCCGTCGAGGCACCCTTCTCACAAACCGCCGCGACATCGTGCAGGCGGTCGATGATGGATTCATCCGCCTGTGTGAGCAGGCTGGCCTGCAGGAGGTGCTCGGCCTGATGCGAAGTCCGGGCCGGCAGATACAAGTCGAGCATCTCGCGCCGAAACTCGTCATATCCCTCCGTGTCGCCATACGCGAGCAAGGCCGACGAAATCGCCATGACCTCGCATCCCTCGACGATCTCGCTGGGCGGATCGAGCCGGTTCGCCTGGTTGAGCAGCGTGTAATACTGCACCGCGCGCTGCCAGCGCTCATAAAACGCATTCCAGTTTCCCAGCTCGCGGAAAACCCCCGCCGCCTCCCGTGACGGCTCGACTGTTTCCAGCGTTTTCTGCTGAAGCAGCGCATCGGCCTCTTCGATGCGCCCCTCGCTGAGGAGCACGGCGGCCTGGGAAACATTTGCCCGCGCCTGCGCCTGCTCGCGCAAACGCGATTCCACCGCCCGTGCCGCCTCCGCCTCCACGCGGAGGCGATTTTGTTCCGCGAGGGCATCGCGCTCCCGCAGATACATGGTGGTCGAGGCGCCCATGCCGACCACCAGGGACAGGGCCACCGCGGATCCCAGTGCGCAAACCACGCGATTCCGCCGGACAAACTTCCCGAACAAATACAAACGGCCGGGCGCACGCGCGATCACCGGCTGGTCGGCGAGAAACCGACCGAGATCCGCCGCCAGCGCGTTGACGGTCTGGTATCGCGCATCGCGATCCTTGGCCATCGCCTTGGCCACGATGCCGTCGAGGTCCCCGCGAAGTTGCGCGACCAGGCGATCCGCATCGACGCTTCGACATTCGGCAATCTGCTTTCGCTCCTCGAGGGGCAGCGCCGCGAGCATCCTCGAGAGAACGGGAGGATCGTCCTGCAGGAGAATCCGCCGCATTTCCGAGATGCCCGCCTGCTTCAGCGCGCGCTCGTCAAACGGCGGACGCCCTCCAAGCATCTCGTAGAGAAGCGCGCCTAGGCTGTAAACGTCCGTGCGGGTGTCGACATCCCTGCCGCTCATGTCCACCTGCTCGGGGCTCATGTAGGGCGGGGTTCCGAGAAATTGATCCCCAGCCGTCCGCGGACCGTGAAGATCCACCTCCCGGTCGTCGGTCGCCTTCGCGATTCCAAAGTCGATCACCTTCGGCACCGGGTCCTCGCGGCTTACCAGCACGTTCGACGGCTTGATGTCGCGATGAATGACGCCTTTTTGATGCGCGTGCTGAATCGCGTGGCAGACCTGAATAAAGAGACCAATTCGTGATCTTACGTCCAGTTTCTCCCGGTCGCAGTAGGTCGTGATGCGCTCGCCACTCACCCGCTCCATGACGAAGTAGGGCCGTCCATTCGCCGTGGCGCCGGCGTCGTAAACCCGCGCGATGTTCGGGTGGTCCATCATCGCGAGGGCCTGGCGCTCCGCCTCGAAGCGCGCAATCACGCGTTCGGTATCCATTCCCAGCCGGATCACCTTCAACGCAACGGTCCGCCGGACCGGATGCTCCTGCTCGGCCTCGTAAACAACGCCGCACCCACCTTCGCCGATCCGCTCCACGAGCCGATACGGCCCGATCCGCGTGCCAATCTCCTCGGTCGACGACGGCTCGTCGCCATCATCCACGGGCACCCCGGGCAGGTCGGCGAGGATTTCATCGGCGAGTTCACCCCGGCGCTCACTCGCCTCGAGGAAGAATGCGGAGGATTCGCCCGCCACCTCCAGCAGCGCCGTCATGTTGGCGAGGCCCTCGGGATCGTCGCGGAAGAAGCGCTCCAGAAACTCCCGCCGGGCGTCCGGCTTCAGCATCAGCGCCGCCTCGAATACCGCGCCTTCGACCTCGATGGAGGTCGTGAGAACAGACTTGGGGGAACGGGCCATGGGACTGTCAGCACGAGTAGAGCGTGCTTCGCCGCCACTCTAACTTTTCAAGGCATCTCTTCCAGCTCCATTGCATGGCGCATCGCAGCCAGTTGATTGCCAGACAGTCTAGAAGCAGCCGGCTGGATTTCTGTGCGTATCTTGCGATTTTCGATCGTTCTTGCGCAAGCAAGCGTCGTCACCGCGAATCAGTAAACGGCGATTTCCGCGAATCCGGCGTTTTCCGTGCCCTGTCGCACGCCGGTGATCTCGACCGTGAGTCCGGTGATCGATTTCGCCGGAAACGTCACTTCGACCGGCTTCGAGGCATCGTTTGGCAACTCGCCGACCTCGATCGTGCTGCCATCGCTGAAACGAATCGTCGCCGAAGTCACTTGATCCACGAGGTTCGGCCGATCGAACAGGATGATTCGACTCACCTCTTGCGGTTCATCCCACGCCAGTTCGAGGCGCGCGCCCGTCGTCTCCCGGTTTGCCGACCATTCCTGCTCGGGGCTGTCCGGGTAGCCGCCGATCAAGCCATCCACCGCCGCCTCCGGCGCATGCCCGTTTTCCGAAGAACTCGCGGACACGCGTGCCTTCCGGGCAATGTTGCCAGTGACCGGCAGTCCGGTGGTGGCCACCGAGTAATCGCGGCCGGCGATTCGAAATTCCACGCGGCCATAGCGGTTGCCATCCAGCAGGATCGGTCCCTTGCCAACCTCGACGGTCTCCGTGTGCTCGCCCGCCTCGTCGTCGACAATCTTCTGCACCGTATTCCCTTCCAGCAGTCCGGCCGGGGCGAGGAAGGCAAACTGTTTCTTCTCGCCGAAAAAGGTCGGCGATTCGTGATACGGCATCAGGCCGACCCCCTCGAGCGCCAGCAAGGCCTCCTTCTCATCCCGCGAGAGACTGTCCATGTTCAACAACGCTTCGAGGGACTTCGATCCCGCAGCATCGCCCACGATGCCCCGCGCCCGCCGAGCCTGGGCGGCGTTCGCAAGTTTTGTCGCATCGATCTCCGGGGCGGTTGCTTCGATTCGAATCGGCTTCCGGATGTCCGACGGCGGCACAACGATCCGGCTCACGCCGAGCGTCGCGTCGTAGCCGGCCTTCGCGGGACGGCCATCGATGGTGACATCCGTCGCAGCCACCGTGTTGGCGAGTTCGATTTCGTAGCCGCGCTTCGCGGGCTGGCCCTTGTAGGTGCCTTTGGTCGCCCCGATCTCGACCACAACCCGATCGCCCTGCCGGGTATAGCGCAGCGGCGTCGCCGCATACTTGCCCGAGAGATATTCGCCCGAATGGCCATCATCCTCGTGAAGGATGTATTGCCCGGCGACGCCGTCCTTCCCCGGGTAGCAACGCAGCCGCAGCGTATCGAGAACGGCCGTGCCCGGCCGCTCGCTGTAGCGTTGCATCGGAATCGGCACGCCACCTCTCACGTAGAGCGGGAACTCGTTGATGTCGGCGGAGACGATCCGCGTCTGGTCTCCCTCGAATTTTTCTCCGGTGAAGAAATTGAACCATGTGTCGCCCGGCGGGAACCACACGGTTTGACGTCCCACCCTGCCGGGGCCGACACCGGGCATCGTGATCGGCGCCACGAGCAGATTGTCCCCGAAGAGGAACTCCTGGCCGTTGTGATACGCCTCCTCCCGCTCGGGATATTCGAGATAAAGCGGGCGGTTGAGCGAAACACCGGTCAGAAACGTCTGCCATGCGCTGCTGTAAACGTAGGGGAGGATTTCCGCGCGCAGATGGAACGCGATGCGCATCGAGTCCTCCGCCCATTTCTCGTAAAGCCAGGGGCGACGATCGAGGTGCTCGTCGCGCGTGGAATGCGAGCGCAACGCCGTGGACATCGCGCCAAACTGCGTCCAGCGCGTGTAGGATTCCTCGTTGCGCGGTCCCTGGTGTCCGCCGATGTCGTGCGACCAGTAGTAGCAGCCGACATTTCCGGCGGTTGACGTAAACGGAATCTCGAATGCGAGCATCGGCCAGCCTGTATCGGCGTCACCGGAAAATTGAATGACATGCCGATGGTCGCCCCAGCCCGCCCAGCGGCTGAACGAGATGCCGCGATCGCCATTCCACGTCGTGCTGTCGAAGAGAATCTTGTTCAGCCAGAAAAGATTCGTCAGATCCGGAATCGACCGCGTGAAGGGATACTGCTGCCAGTCGAGCCACCAGAAATCGACGCCATCCTCCTGCAGGGGCTTCAGAATCTCATCCAGCAACGCTTTCACGTATTTTTCGCTGCCCGCATCAAATGGCACTGTCTCGCGACTGGAGGGGTTCTCCCCGAGGGCGCGCATGAACTCCTTGTAGCGATCCTCGTGCGGCCCCACGCCGTCGGCCGGATGGAGATTGAGCGTCACTTGAAGTCCCTGTTCGTGGAACCAGCGCAACAGCGCCTTCGGATCGGGGATCAATTCCCGATTCCAGGACCAACCCGTCCATCCGTCGCGATGCCAGTCCATGTCCATCACGATGATGTCGAGCGGAAAGTCGTTCTCGTGATACTCGCGGATGATCTTCCGGTAGTCTTCCGAGGTGAAGGGCCAGTAGCGTGAAAACCAGATGCCCAGTGTGTAGCGGCGCGGCACAGGCGCCCGTCCGCCGATTGTGATCAGGGACTTCAACGCCGCCTTGTAGTCGTCGCCGTAGCCGAAGAGATACCAGTCGGTTCCGGAGTTCCCGGGACGCGACTCAACCCACTTGTCGGTGAAAAGCGGCGTGCGCGAGTCGTCGATCAAATACCAGCCATCCCGCGAAAGAAGCCCTTCACCGAGGTCCACCGGCCCGACCACGCCATCGAGGGTCCTGATCGTTCCGCCAAGATTGCCGGGATTCGGCGCGCCCGGCGTCCACGTCACCGTTTCCCCACCCTTCCGGATTTCAGCCTTTAAATTTGAAGGACTGAACGGCTGGCCGTCGGGTTTGTAAAGAAGCCGGATGGCGCCCGTGTCGATAGTCACGGCCTCCGGCTTCCGCTCGAGTTTGAAATCCTTCAATCGCGCATTCCGCTCCACGGCGAAGAGCGATTTCGCATCGATGAATTTTCCGCCCGGAGCGTATTCGATGCGGATGCATTCGGGGGTGATGACGGTAAACCGCGCATCCCCCACGACCACGGGATTCTCCACGGCGCAAAGACCGCGAACTCCCAACACCAGTGCAACGAGCGTCGTTGCAGCACGTCTGTTCATTGTCTCGAAAAAAACGAGGCGCGCAGCGTTGTCACCTTCGAACGCTGCGCGACCTCCGGGAATGTCACGTAATCAGTTGCGGCGGCGGCGCAACGTCCACAAGGTTGCTCCGAAGCCGATCGCCATCAGGGCCATCGTCCCTGGCTCGGGCACGGGCGAAGTCACGCTGAGGACTCCGTTGCCCGTGAAGATCGCCAGCTTGAAATCGGCATCGGAATCGAGGCCGCCGTAGGTTCCAACCGGCTGCCACTCGCCATTGATGTTCAAGCCATTGATGGTGTCCACACCGGCGAAGTTCAGGTCGAAGGTCACATTGGATGCCAGGATCACGTTCGCCTCGTCGGCAAGGAATCCCGTGGTAATGCTCAGAGTTCCACCGAACACGGCCGTGCTGCCCTGGTAGGTGTTGTTGCCGGTAAGCGTCAGAATGCCGTCGCCGACCTTGACCAGGCCGCCCACGCCCTGGAGATCCAGGTTGATCGTGACGTCGAACTCGTTCGTGTCGACGATGAGGCCTCCGCTTTGGATGACAACGTCAGCGCTCTCGAAACCGCTGATAAGGTCCACGCTATTCGCGCCGGCGCGAAGCGTGCCGCCATTGAACTCCACCGTTCCCGTGCCGACCCCTGTGTCGTCGCCTTTCTGAATGGCACTCGCGGTCAGCGTTCCTCCGTTGAGTTTGAGCGTGCCCTGAGAGCCATTGCCTCGCGCGACAATCACAATGCCGGAGGTCTGGGTCGAGCCTCCCGAGAGGGTCAGCGTGCCGTTGCCGCCATTGCCAAATCCGACCCAGATGTCGCTGTCCGTCTCGACCGTAGCGTTTCCAGACACGTCCATGGTTCCGGTTGACACATCGCCGACGATCAAATTGCCGACTCCCTGCTTCACGAGGTGGCCGGTGCCAGATACCGTCACGGACCCGGTGCCGCCTTCACGTCCAATGGACATCCAGCTGTTCGCGGTGAGCTCTCCGCCCAGTATGTTTACGATACCGACATTGCCACCGCCATTCCCGATCTGGAACTCCCCACCGACGACCACGATTGCGGAGTCCTTCACAGTCAGCTGAGTGTCGCCTCCGCCCAGTCTGAGATTCCCGCCAAGGGTGAACGTTGCGTTGTCGCTCACCGTCCAGTTTGCGTCTCCGCCTTCGCCAATGTTGCCGTATGTGGAGACTTCAAACGCACTGTCCTCCGTGAGATTCACGGTGGCGCTGCCACCCGCACGACCGGAGGTCATGCTGCTGTTCACGGTGATACGCGACGTGCCGCTCATATTCAGCGTCGCCGTGCTGCCATTGCCATTGCCGAGCCAGAGGTCGTATGCGCCACCCGGCGCTGTTGTCAGCGTGCTGCTACCCGACATGGTAACCACCCCGTGCATTTCCGGAGAATCGCCTTCATCCGATGTATTGTAGCCGCCGATACGAACACGGCCCGTAGTAATTGAAGTCTCTCCACTGGTCGTTAGCGACCCCATCTGCCCGGCGATGCCGCCGACTTGAAAATCTCCCGGCGTTTGCCAGCCCGGCGACGTGAGACCCGTGGTGATCACCGCATCAACTGCTTCGAGCGCACCGTCCTGAATGCGCAAAATATTTACCTCGACCACCTCATCCGCCACGACCTGGGCGGTGCCTCCATTTGCAATGAACGCATTGTCCTCGAAGGTCGGCACCATGCCGGTGTCCCAGTTTGTGGCTTCGCTGAAGAGTCCGGTCTCCGGATTGTCCCAATACACATCGGCAGCCAGCGAAGCAGACATCGGAAGGAGCAGCCCTGCTGGAATCATGAAGGCAGCGGACAACAAGGAACACTTTTGTGACATGGCGTTAGTGGGGAGTTGAAGGTTGTGAGGGTAGTCCCCGCGATGCGGGGGAAATTTTCCCCAAGCTAGGTTCTTCGGGTCCGCATGTCTTGGCGTCGCTTGCGATTCTTTTGCGCTCTTTGCGACTTTGAGGAAGGGAGCCAAGCGCCGAAAAGGAAGAGGCGCGGCAACCCCAAAGTGCCGCGCCTCTCGTTTTTTAATGCGGCAATCCCCATCACCGCATGAAAATCCTGTCTTTGGCTATGCGTGCTGCCGTCTCCGCCGGGCGAGGATCGCCAGCCCGAGGACGCCCAGGGCTCCAATCGCGAAATGCTCAGGCTCCGGCACCGCGGCGAAGACCACGTCACCACCTGCGGTGAGGCCCGTCGCGTAGTAGCCGCTCACCGAAATCGCGCTGAGCTGTGAGAGCGTGAGGCCATCCGCCGAGGAGAAGTTGAGCGTATCGACGCCGACCTCGAAGTTGCTCAAAATCAAGGAACCGGACCACGCCTGGCCACTGCTGTCGGCAAACACGAGCGTGTTCGCTCCGGGCACGTTGCCGAAGTCGATCGTCGAGGTGGACCCGAGCGTGAGCGCCGCCAGGGTTTCGTTGAAATTGTTGATGTTCAACGTGCCGCCATCGAGCGTCACGGCGGAGGCGTCGGCGATGACGTTGCTGCCGCCGAGCGTCAGCGAGCCGCCTTCGATCACCGTGGCTCCGGTGTAGGCATTCGTGCCGGAGAGCAGAAGATCTCCAGCCCCCACCTTGGTGAGCCCACCTGCGCCGGTAAGTCCTTGCGAGATGGCCACTGCGTGACCATTCGTGTCGAACACCAAACCGCCCGACTGGGCAACAAGGTCACCATTTTCGAATCCACCGAAGAAGTCGGCACTGTCAGCAGCTGCGCGAACCGTTCCACCGTTGAAGTTGACGGTGCCGCTGCCTGCGACCTCCGTGATGGAATTCGCCGTCAGGGTGCCGCCATTGAGTTGGAGAACGCCATTACCGTTCTCATACACACCGAGCCTTACCGTGGTGGCGGTGTAATTCGCGGTGCCACTCAAGGTCAGTGTCGCGAGGCCGTCCCTGCCGACCTGAAGGTCAGCAAAGTTTCCGGTGCCACCCGATGCCGTCCACTCAGTAACGCTGGTGGGGTGTTCCGACAGCCACGTCTCCGAAACGGTATTTATAATCGTGCCAGCGGTGTGGGTGACCGTCGCAACCTTGTCAGCCGCGCCTTGGGTGATGAAGTGAGTGCCCGCTCCATTCTTTGTGAGCGTGCCGCCGGACACCTCCAGCGTGCCCTTCGCACCATTGCGGCCAACGACAAACCAGCTTGATGAGGTGACCGAGCCGTCCGAGAGCGTTAAGGTGCCTTCTCCGAATTCTCCTGAATCCGCGTTTCCGACAAAGAATTGACTGCCAGAGGAAACAGAGCCTCCACCAACCTCGAGAGTTCCCTTTCCTTTTTCTCCAACACTCAAGATACCACCGGTCGTAAAGGTGGCCGAATCCTGCACCTTCACGGTGCCGTTTGCGCCTGCGTTTTGACCAATGTTCGCGTAAGTGCCGATCTGAAGCGTGGCGTTGTCCGAGACCGTCCAATTCGCGTCACCGTCCTCACCAAAAGCGAAATTCGTCGCCACCTGGAACTTGCTGGTTCCCGATTGTGTGACGGTCGCTGTTGCGCCATTTCGGCCCGCCGTTCCAGAGTTCTGCACATTGATGTAGGCGGAGCCGCTGAGGTTCATGGTGCCGGTGCTTCCATTGCCGCTGCCGATCCAAAAATCATACCCGTTGGCGGTCGTGAGGGTGCCACCACTCATCGAGAAGCTTCCGGTAACATTGGAGGCCTCGCTGCCGTCATTGTAGCCGCCGATACGGACGCGGCCCGTATTGATCGTAGACGCACCGCTGACCGTCAGCGAACCGCTTTGTCCGGAAGCACCGACCTGCAAGTCTCCGGTCGTCTGCCACCCGCTCGAGGTGATACCCGTCTCAAGGGTCGCCGCCTCAACGGTCATGCTTCCGTTGTTCACACGCAGTTGACGGACCGACGCCGACTCGTCAGGTGAAAGCTGTGCCGTCCCGCCGTTGGCGATGATGGCATTGTCTCCGGTGCCCGGGACCGTTTTGGGTGACCAGTTGTTGGCATCAACAAACGCACCGGTGCCCGGGTTGTCCCATGAGACGTCGGCGGCGACTGCCGCCGAAAGCGGCAGGAGAAGGCCCGCGGGAATCAAAAACCGCGCGGTGAACAAGGAGGATTTGGTTGGCATATGGATGTCTGGGGATGGAGGTTGGAATGGGTTAAGATCCCCTCAATAGGGATCGCTGTCTGAGCCAACCTCTATATGGCGGCTCAATATCCGTCTTGGCGTCGCTTGCTGAACTTTGGCGCGCCTTGCGACAAAGTGAGGACGCTCGATTTGCCCCCCACGGACGTTTTTGCGTTCGACCGAACCGACCGGGTATTGTAAGGGCTGCAACTTTCACCCCATGCCCATCCAGAATGTCCTTGTTCTCGGCGGCGGGAGCGCCGGCCTCATCGCTGCGATTTCCCTCAAGCGCATCATCCCGTTCCTCAATGTCCGCGTAATCCGCAGCAAGGAAATCGGCGTCATCGGAGTCGGCGAAGGCACGACCCCCGGCTTCCTCACGCACTTTCACGAGCACATGCGCATTTCCTATCGGGAGTTCCACGAGCGGGCGCATCCGACGTGGAAACTGGGGTTGCGTTTTCTGTGGGGTCCCCGGGAGGAATTTCACTACACCTTCGCGCCCACGCTCACCGTCTTCACCCAGGGGCTGCTTCGAAACCACGCCTACTACTGCGAGACGGACTTCACCGATGCGAATCTCGACTCGGCGCTGATGAAGAGAAACAAGATCTTCATCCGCAACGCGAAGGGGCAGCCGGACATCCAATTCAGGAACGTCGCGTATCATATCGAGAACGTGAATCTCGTGTCGTATCTCGAATGGCGCGCCACCCAGGACGGCATCCCCATTGAAGATGCAAAGGTCGTGGATGTGGGCTGCGAGGAAGGGCGCGGGGACAAACGCGTGACGCATTTGGTGCTCGAGGATGGCCGTCGCGTGGAGGCCGATTTCTACGTGGACGCCTCCGGATTCCGCTCGCAGTTGCTCGGCCAGACGCTCAAGGAACCCTTTGTCGATTTTTCGGACACGCTGTTTTGCGATCGCGCAATCGCCGGGCCTCGGGAACGCAAGGAGGACGAAGCGATCCGTCCCTACACGACCGTCGAGACGATGGACCACGGCTGGTGCTGGCGCATTGACCACGAACACCACGTGAACCGCGGCTACGTGTATTCCTCGGCCTTTGTCTCCGACGACGAGGCGGAGGAGGAATTTGCGCGGAAGAACCCCGACATCACCTCGCGCCGGCGCATCGTTTTCAAATCGGGAACCTACCGCCGCACGTGGGTGGGAAATGTCTGCGCGGTGGGCAACGCCGCCGGCTTCGTCGAGCCGCTCGAGGCGACCGCGCTCGGTGTGCTTTGCGCGCATTCGAAGAACCTCGCGGTCTGCCTTTGGGAGTCCGCGCTGGACCCGTCGCCCTCGGCGCAACGGATCTACAACGATTTCACGATCAAGGATTGGTATGACATCCGTGACTTCCTCGCGGTCCACTATCGGTTCAACACCCTGCTCGACACGCCATTCTGGCGTCACTGCCGCGAGGCGACACCGCTGCACTCCGCGGAGCCTCTGCTGGAATTCTATCGGGAAAACGGCCCCAGCCCGCTCGCGAACAACACTCTCTTCAAGGGCCTCCACCAGTTCGGCCTGGAAGGGTATTACTCGATGTTTATCGGCATGAAGCTCCCGCACGACCGGCAGCACAAGGCGTCGCCGGACGAACGGATTCTCTGGGAAAAGATTCGCGCCGAATGGGTCGCCAAGGCCCGCAATGGCATCTCCGTGCGCGAAGCCCTCGATCTGCTGCGCCAGCCAAACGTCCGGTGGGAATAAGGCTCACGCCGCATCAATGACGCAATTTGCCCTCTGGTTTTGGGCAAATCGTGCGACAAATCCCCGTCCCGGCGCGCCGGAACGTTGCCAACCACGTCGAGGCGGTCGAGAGTTCCCGGCTGCAGTCTCCTCCCCCAGGATGATGGATTTTCTTGCCCGCCGTTCGCTTTGTCTCTTCGCGTTCCTCGCCGGCCTTGCCCTTCTTCCGCCCGCCCGTGGCCAGGAGTATGGACTCACGCAACGACCGGTGGTCGGACCCTACCTCGATGGGAAACTGCCACCCGAGCCGCCGACCATCCCGTCGAACTGGTCGACGGTAAAGGCCTTCCCGAACATCACCTTCCTGAACCCACTCGGCCTCCTGCCGATCCCTGGCACAAACAAGCTCGTCGTGTGGGAACGCGAAGGCCGCGTTTACGCCTTCGAGAACGATCCGGATGTCTCCACCAAGACGCTCGCACTGGATATCCACGAGCAATGTCAGGGGTGGGATGACTGCGGTTTGCTTGGTCTCGCGTTCCATCCCGACTTCGAGACCAACCACTACGTTTACATCTGGTATAACTGGGTGCCGCCCGGCACCACGCTCGGAAGCCCCACGGCCCGGCCGCCCACCAACACGCCAACGCGGCAAAAGCTCGTCCGCTACACGATGGACCCGGCAACCGGAATTTTCGATCCCGCGTCCGAATACGTCATCATCGAGCAGATGTCCGAGAACCTCTGGCACAACGGAGGCGGGATGTTCTTTCATCCCGACAACGGCTTTCTTTACCTGACCAACGGAAACGACGCGATCCGCGCGCACGATCAGCGCATCACCGGCGGGCTCTTCAGCGGCGTGCTTCGCATCGACGTGGACAAACGCGGCGGCGACATCAGCCACCCGCCCACGAAACGCCCCGCCGGCGAGGTCGGCCCGAACTGGCCAAACAGTTACTACATCCCGAACGACAATCCATTCGTCGGCGTCCCGGGCGCCTGCGAGGAATTTTTCGCGATCGGCCTGCGCAGTCCGCACCGCATGACGATCGACCCCGTCACACGTCGCATCTTCATCGGCGACGTCGGCGAAGGCGCGCGCGAAGAACTCGACATCATCGAGCCGAGCGACCCCCCGGGCCTCAACTTCCAGTGGGACAAGATCGAGGGCTACAACGGCGACCTCAAGCCGCCCTACATCGGAATCAACCGCCGTCCCGTGCTCGACTACGCGCACGGCAGCGACGGCTTCGCGATCATAGGCGGCTACGTTTACCGGGGTTCGGAATTTCCGGAGCTGGTCGGCAAATACCTCTTCGCCGACAACGTCTCGAACAAGATCTGGGTGCTCGACGAGTCGACGCACACGCCGACGACACAGGCCGGCAAGATCCTGCTCGCGACCATGCCGAAGGGCTCCGGACCAAGCGCCGGAGCGGACTACACGGGCATCTCGTCATTCGGCCACGATGCCAACGGCGAACTCTACCTTTGCCAGCTCAGCAGCGTCGGCGGCTACATCTACAAACTCCAGCGCGGCGGCCCGCCTCCCGCGGGCAAGCTGCCGGCCACGCTCTCGGAAACCGGCGTCTTCAGCGACATGGAGACGCTCACCCCAAGCGACAAGTTGATTCCCTACGCGCTCAACCTCCCGTTCTGGTCGGACGGCGCCGTGAAGTCGCGCTGGGCGGCGATTCCCTCGGGCGCGACCATCGGATTCAAGGCAACGGGCGAATGGACGTGGCCGGCGGGAAGCGTGCTCGTGAAGCATTTCGAGCTTCCGGTCGACGACACGGATCCATCCGTCCGGAAGCGGCTGGAAACGCGTCTGCTGGTGAAGATGGAATCCGGCGCCGTCTATGGCGCGACCTACAAATGGCGGGCGGACAACAGCGACGCCGACCTCATGGACGGCTCCCTCACGGAGAACATTGCGGTGAAGACCGCACCGGTCGGCGGGTTCACCGGAACGGACGTGGGCGGCCCCGCAATCGCGGGCTCGACGACGCGCACCGGCGACAAGCTCGAACTCACCGGTGGCGGAAACGACATCTTCGGCAACGCCGATCAATTCCATTTCGCCTGGCAGCAGCGCACCGGCGACTTCGACGTCTACGTGCGCATCGAGTCCGTGAGCAACACGAACCTCTATACGAAGGCGGGGCTCATGGCGCGCGAGTCGCTCGCAGCAGGCAGCCGGCACGTGTTCGCACTCGCATTCCCGACCAACGCAGCCCGCAACAACAACGACGGCGGCTACGAATTTCAATACCGCGCAAACACCGGCGGTCCCACCACCGTCATTTATCCCACGGCGCCGAACCCGCGCGTGAATTACCCGAACACCTGGCTGCGACTGCGCCGCGAAGGCGATGTCTTCACCGCCTACACGAGCGAAGACGGTGCGTGGTGGGTGGAACTCGCGCGGCAGACGCTCGACCTGCCCGACACGGTCTATTTTGGAGCGGCCGTGACGTCCCACGACGTGGGCGCCCCGGCAACCGCGGTCTTCCATCTGCAGAACGCGCGGTTGCAGCCCTGGTATTATCCGAGCCGCGTTGACTGCCTCTCCTGCCACTCTTCCGCCGCCGGCGGCGTGCTCGGGCCAAAGACCCGCCAGCTCAATGGCAACCTGCTCTACCCCAACAACGTCACCGACAACCAGCTGCGCTCGTGGGCGCACATAGGGCTCTTCGACGAACCGCCTTCCGAGGAAGAGATTCCGAACCTCGACAGGCTCGCAGCGCTCGACGACACCTCCGCCTCGATCGAGTTGCGCGCGCGTTCCTATCTCGACGCCAACTGCGCGAGCTGTCACCGCCCCGGCGGCGTGAATGCCCTCTGGGACGCGCGCTTCGACACACCGCTCAGCCACCAGGGGCTGATCTACGGGCCGCTCGTCAACAACCTCGGCGACCCGCTTGGCCGTGTCATTTTCCCGGGCAGCGAAGCGCACTCGGTCTTGTATCAGCGCATCCTTCTTGCGGGGGGCGCGAATTTCCAGATGCCGCCGCTGGCCAAAAATCTCGTCGATCACGATGGCGTTGAGGTCATCAAGGAATGGCTCCTCTCGCTCGAGTCGAATCCGGCGCCGATCGTTCGCATGACCGCGCCCGCAAACGGCTCGGAGTTCCTCACCACCGATCTGCCGGTGAGGCTGCGGGCCGATGCGTTTGATGCGGACGGCATCGCGCGAGTCGAGTTCTACGATGGCGACAGCCTTGTGGGCACCGACACCACCGCACCGTTCGAGTTCGACTGGTTTGGCCTGTGGAATGGCACCCACTACCTCACCGCGGTCGCCGCGGATCGCGCGGGAAATCTCGGTGCGTCGCCCGTGGTGCTCGTGGATTTGCAGTCGTCATATTTCCCGTCTCCGATGGCTCATCAGGACATCGGGAACGTGGGAGTCGCCGGCGGCGCCGCGTATGAAGACGGGGCGTTCACGATCGCTGCATCCGGCACGGACATCTGGAACGCCGCCGATGGCATGCACTTCGTGTATCGGAAATTCACCGGCGACGGAGAGGTCATTGCGCGCATCGTCTCTCTCGCGAACACCGATCCCTGGGCGAAGGCCGGGGTGATGTTCCGCGAAACGCTCGAGCCGGGCTCCCCGTTCGCCTTCTCCGCCATCACGCCGCAGAACGGCGCGACCTTCCAGGCTCGCACCACCGCCGATATCGACGCCATCGAAGTCGGGCGGACCACCGGCATTGCGGCGCCTCGATGGATGCGGCTCGTGCGCTCCGGCAATACCTTCCGCGCCTACCAATCCACCAACGGCACGAGCTGGGCACAGGTCGGCGGAGCTCAAACGGTCGACATGAATGCCACCGTCTACGCGGGCATCGCGGTGTCGTCCCACAACAATGGAGTGGCCACGCAGGTTGCTGCCGATCATCTCACCTTCGTTCACCCGGACATGTTGACCTACAACCTCGGCATCAACTTCCAGCCCGCCGGCTCCGCAGTGCCCGAGGGATTCCACGTCGACTCCGGCGAGGTCTTCGCGCAGCGCCCGAACGGCCTGGTCTATGGCTGGTCCGAAAATCATTCCCCGGCGGCTCAGGAAGTTGCCGGCGGTCCCGACCTCCCGCACAACACCTTCCTGTCAATGGGCGGCGCCGGCTCGGGCGCGCAATGGGAGATTCAGGTTCCCGACGCCACCTACGAAGTGCGTGTCGTCGCCGGCGACCCGGCCTCACCAAACGGCACTCAACACGTGATGGTCGAGGGCCTGACCCTCATCAACGGCACCACAAACGCCCAGACGCCTTTCCTCGATGCCACCGCAACCCGCCGCGTGACGGACGGTCGTCTCACCGTCTCGCTCGGCGTGTCCGCGGTGAACACCAAGATTTGTTTCATCCAGATCAAGAGTCACGAAGTCGCGGCCAACCTCGTCCCGAGGGTCGCGCTCGCGCAGCCGCTCAATGGAGCCGAGTTTGCCAATCCGGCATCGATCACGCTGGTGGCCGATGCCAGCGATCCCGACGGCACCATTGACCATGTGGAGTTTCTCGTGAATGGCACCGAAGTCGGGAGAGCCACGAATCCGCCCTATTCCTTCGTGTGGAACGCACCGCCCATTGGCAGCCACGAGATCACCGCACGCGCGGTCGATGCCACGGGAGGCGCGCGCACCAGCCCGGTTTCCGTGATCATCGTGAAATCCGAAAACGAGCCGCCCGTGGTTGCGCTCACTTCGCCGTCCGGCGGCTCGACCTTCCTGCCGCAGGAAACGGTTCGCCTGCTCGCGGAGGCCGGCGACATCGATGGCGAGATCACGCGGGTGGAATTCTGGGCCGACGATCAACGGCTCGGCGAAAGCACGGCGATGCCCTACGAATGGAACTGGGCCTCGCCGCCCGTTGGCACCCACACGCTTCGCGCAATCGCGTTCGACAATGGCGGGGAAAGCACCACTTCGGCCGGCGTCACGATCCATACCCAGCCGGTGGAGCTGGATCTCTCCTTCGACCCGCCCGCAAACGGCGCGCCGGAGACGGTGAAACTCCGGCTCGTCGTGCCGGCATCGAGAAATTACGTGATCGAGTGGAGCACCGACCTCGAGAACTGGACGCCCATTTACAATGGAACCGGAAGCGGCGAGCGGTTCGAGTTCGACGACGATCCCGACGGCGCGGACGCCCGGTTCTACAGAGTGCGCGTCATCGATTGAGCCAGCCGAGGATCCCGGCAGCCCTTATCGGGCTTGGCATTTCCCGCGCAACCCCGATAGTTTGCCTTTGGAACTTCGCGGCATGACACACCTTCCCGTGCTGGACGGTTGGCCGCATTCCATTTTTGATGCATATTGGTCACCCGCCGCATGGCCCGGGCGCAATGCCAGGACCGGCCGGCGATCCAGTTTGCCATCTCGTCGCCACGCGCGGACGACCAAATTGAATACCCTAGCCTGAATGAGTAACGAAACCGAGGGCGTGAAACTCGTCCCCAACGAAGGCATCAAAGCCGCATCGAACCACCTCCGCGGCCACATCGCGGAGGACATGGCCGACCTTTCCACTGGTGCGATCTCCGAGGAGAGCAACCAGCTCTGCAAGTTCCACGGCCTCTATTTGCAGGACGACCGCGACCTGCGCACCGCGCTGAAAAAGGAAGGCAAGGAAAAGGCCTACGGTTTCATGCTCCGTGTGCGCCTTCCCGGCGGCCGCGCCACGCCGCAGCAATGGCTCGTTCTGGACAAACTGGCCGACGACCTCGCCACGCCGTCGCTGCGTCTCACGACCCGGCAGACGTTCCAGTTCCACGGCATCGTCAAAGGCAATGTGAAGCCCCTCATTCAGAGCATGCACAAGGTGCTGCTCGACTCGATCGCGGCCTGCGGCGACGTGAACCGCAACGTGATGGCTCCGCCAAATCCGGAGCGCAGCGAGGTGCTGCAGCAGGTTTACGAACACGCGAAGGCCTGGAGCGAATGGGCGCTGCCGAGGACCCGCGCCTACCACGAGATCTGGCTCGACGAGAAATTGGTGGCCGGCGGGGAACCGGAGGTCGAACCGCTCTATGGCGACACGTATCTCCCGCGGAAATTCAAGACTGGCTTCGCGCTCCCGCCGTCCAACGACGTCGACATCTTTTCCCAGGACCTCGGTTTCATCGCAATCGTCGAGGACGGCAAACTCGTCGGCTACAACGTCACCGTCGGCGGAGGCCAGGGAATGAACCACGGCAACGCCGAGACGTATCCGCGCCTGGCTGACGTGCTCGGTTTCATTGAACCGGACCAGGTGAACGCGATTGGCACGGCGGTTCTCACCACGCAGCGCGACTACGGCGACCGCACGAATCGCAAGCACGCGCGCCTCAAATACACGATCGACGACCGCGGGCTGGATTGGTTCAAGGCCGAGGTCGAGAAGCGCTCGGGCATCAAACTGGCCCCGGCCCGCCCGTTCCATTTCGAAACCATCGAGGATCCGCACGGCTGGCACCAATGCGTCGATGGAACGTGGTTCTACGGCCTCCACATCCTCAGCGGTCGCATCAAGGACGTCGAAGGATGGCCGATGAAAACGGCGCTTCGCGAAATCGCCGAGATTCACACGGGCGATTTCCGGCTCACGCCGTCGCAGAATCTCACCATCTCCGGCGTCACCGCCGAGCAGAAGCCAAAGATCGACGCGATCCTCGCGAAACACGGCCTGTCGAACGAAAACGCGCGCTCCGGACTCCGGCTCAACGCCCTCTCGTGCGTCGCCCTGCCGACCTGCGGCCTCGCGCTTGCGGAAAGTGAACGCGCCCTGCCCGAGGTGCTCGAGAAGTTCGAGGCGGTCTTCGAGGAGGCCGGACTGTCCTCCGAGGCGATCAGTCTGCGCATCACCGGCTGCCCGAATGGCTGCGCCCGTCCGTATCTGGCGGAGATCGGCCTCGTCGGTCGCGCACCTCGCAAATACGCGCTCTACGTCGGCGCGGCCTACAATGGCACCCGCCTTTCGCGACTCCTTGCTCAAAGCGTCACCGTGGACGAAGCCGTGCAAATGCTCGCGCCCATCATCAAGCGCTACGCGCTCGAGCGGCGGGAGGGCGAACGGTTCGGCGATTTCTGCGATCGCGTCGTGCTGCCGCCGGACGCCACCAATGTCAGCGTGGGCACGCCCGTGAACGCCGAGCCGGTCGCGACATAGCGCGCGGGCCGCTTTCACCCATCCGGGGCGCGAGGGCGAAACGATCCGCAGGAGTCATGAAAACCATCCTGCTTTTGTCCGCCCTTGCCGCCTTCTCGATCCTCTCCGGATGCATCAGCGTCGAGAAGGAGACTCCGGATCGGACCGTGGAACGGACGACGACCGTGATCCACGAATAGGTCTTCCGAGTCAGTCGAGCTGCTGGCGCAGGAAGGTCTTCAATTCCTCCACGCCCTCTCCGAGCCCCGCCGCCATCGGAAATATCGGCGCCTTCCGCACCGAGCGCTTGAAGCGCTTGAGATTCTCCGCCGCCGGTTCAAGATCCATCTTGTTGGCAACCACCGCCCACGGGCGCGTGCCGAGCGTGGCATCGTAAAGATCGAGCTCCTGCCTCAGCGTCTTGAAATCGGCCACCGGGTCGCGTCCCTCGCTGCCCGCCATGTCGATGACGAACAGGAGCAACGGACAGCGCACAATGTGCCTCAGAAACTCGTGCCCGAGGCCCTTGTTCTCATGGGCACCCTCGATGAGGCCCGGGATGTCGGCCACCGTGACCCGCTTGTAGTCGGGGAACTCGACCACGCCCACGACGGGATTCAGCGTCGTGAAGGGATACGACGCGACCTTCGGATGCGCCGAGGAAATCGCGCCAAGCAGCGTGGATTTGCCGGCGTTGGGAAATCCCACGAGCCCCGCAAATGCGATCGTGCGCAGCTCGAGGAGAAACCAGCCTTCCTCGCCCGGCTCGCCCTCGGTGTATTGGCGCGGCGCGCGATTTCGGGAGCTTTTGAATGTCGTATTGCCACGCCCACCCTTGCCGCCGGCGCACAGAACAAATTCCTGTCCCGGCTCGACGAGATCGGCCAGCACCGGCAGCTGCCCCGGCTCGATCTTCGGCCGCTCGCGCGGCGCCTCGTCCTCGTCGGAAAACGGGTCCGGCGCGTGGGGCACGAATTCGTCGGGCAATTGATAAACGATCGTCCCGACCGGCACCTTCACGATCGTCGGCGGGGCACTCCGGCCGTGCTTGTTTTTGCCCTGACCGTGCGCGCCTTTCTTCGCCCGGATGATGGGCTCGTAAAAAAGCGCCACCAGATTGTCGGTGTGCGGGTCGGCCTTCAAAATAATGTCGCCGCCGTCGCCGCCATTGCCGCCATCGGGGCCTCCCTTCGGCACAAACTTCTCGCGGCGAAAACTCACGCACCCCCGCCCTCCCTCACCGGCGATGGCGTGCACGCGAATCTGGTCGACAAACTTCATGCGTGCATCTCACGCAAACGAGCCGCGCGACGCAAAGGCAATCGTGAAATTCGTCACGCTCCGCGGGCGGGCGCGAACGTCTAATTCAGCAGCGATTCGTAGAGATCGACCGTCTTTTTCGCGATGGCATCCCAGCCGAACAGCTCCTCCGCGCGGCGACGGCCCGCCTTGCCATACGCTTCGCATTTCTCCGGAGAGGCCATCAGGTCATTGATGGCATCGGCGAGCGAGCGCGAGAAGGCATCGGGATCGATCGGCTCGAACGGACTCTCGTTCATCTGCTCGAGCGGAACGAGAACCCCCGTCTCGCCATCCACGACGACCTCCTTGATCCCTCCCACGGCGCTCGCGACCACGGCGGTCTCGCACGCCATGGCTTCGAGATTGATGATGCCGAACGGCTCGTAAATCGACGGGCACACGAAGACGCTCGCATTGCTGTAGAGCTCGACCTTCATCGCGGTGTCGACCATTTCCTCGACCCACACCACGCCGTCGCGTTCCTGCTGCGCGGCCGCTACCGCCGCCTTCATTTCCTCGGCAATCTCGGGAGTGTCCGGCGCGCCCGCACACAGCACCACCTGAAATCCCGGCTGGAAATACCGGATCGCATTGACCAGGTGAATGATTCCCTTCTGCCGCGCGATGCGCCCGACAAAGAGAACATACGGCTTCGCCGGATCGATGCCCAGCCGCTCCAGCGCCGCCGTCGATCGTGTGGGCCGATACTCCTCGAGATCGATGCCGTTGTAAATGATCGGGACGCGCTCCTTCGGGATGTCAAACAACCGGAGAATGTCCGCCTGCGTGCCCTCCGACACCGCGATCACCGCGTCGGCCATTTCCATCGCAGTCTTTTCCAGCCAGCAGGTGAAATCGTAGCCGCCGCCGAGCTGCTCGCGCTTCCACGGACGCAACGGCTCGAGCGAATGCACCGTGATCACGAGTGGAATGCCGTAATTCAGCTTCGCGAGGATGCCGCCGAAATGCGAATACCACGTGTGGCAGTGGACGATGTCGGCATCGATGTTCGTCGTGTTGAAATCGGTGCATCGACGTATCGCGCCGAAGACGGATTGCAACGGCTTCGGGCATGTCCAGCCGTCCTTGGCGAGCGGAAATCCCTTCACTCGCAGCCGGTCGTCTTCGAGGTCCTGATCTCCGAAGGCCCGCACCTCGACATCGATGAGTCGGGCGAGCCGGCGGCTGAGGTATTCGACGTGCACACCGGCGCCGCCGTAGATGGTGGGTGGATACTCGTTGGTAAGGAGGAGGGACTTCATGAAAGACAACTACGCGCCGAGCAGCCACGTCAGCTTTCCGTCGGTCGGGTTCACCGCCGCGCACGGGTAGCTGGACTTGCCGCTGAAAACCTCGTCGAGAATCGCGTCCTTGCCGGCGCTGTTCACGAGGAAGCACACGTGCCGCGCGGCGTCGATCAGCGGATACGTGAAGGTGATCCGCCACATGCTCATCTTCGGCACGTAATTCTCGACAACTAGCCGCTCCTTCTCTTCGAGCGCCGGGGTTCGGGGAAACAGCGACGCCGTGTGGCCGTCCGGGCCCATTCCAAGGAGGATCAGGTCGTGGCGGAAGACACCGCCATCCGCCTTCTCCTTCAATACAGCCTCGTATTCCTTCGCCGCTTCCGCGGGATCGAGCTCCCCTTTCATGCGCAGGACATTCTCCGCCGGAATCGGGATCGCATCGAGAAGGGTGCGGCGCGCCATGAGGTAATTGCTCTGCTCGTCGTCCGGCGGCACGCAACGCTCGTCGCCGAACGTGATGAGCACCTTGCTCCAATCGAGGGGACGCTGCGCCAGGGCTGTGTAAACGGGCTTCGGCGTGTTGCCGCCGCTCAGCGACAGGCTGAACGAGCCACGGGCTGCGATCGCTTCATTTGCCGCGGACTCGATGAGCGCCACGGCGTCGTTTACGAAATCTTTCGAGTGGATGATGTCGGGGTTCATAATTCACATGAGTCTCGCGGGAAGGAAAAACTCCAGGCGGCCGGCCCCCGCGCGAAGCCGGTGCATGGATACTGCGGTCAACGAAGCTTTTCGAACGTGAAGCGCGCCCGGGTCCGGAAGTCCGACGCACGTCGCGATGGTTGACGAAAAATCCGGCTCATGGCCGACGAGCATCACGTGCTCGAATTTCGCGTAGCCGGCAAGGGACTCCAGGCACGTCTCCGGCGACATCCCGCAGGCGATCCATCGCTCAACGATCACCTCCCGGTCGTCGAGCCGCTTCGAGACACATCGCGCCGTTTGCTCCGCGCGAACGAGCGGACTCGTGAGAATCACGTCCGGCACCAATCCGTAGCGGACGCAAAACTTCCCGACCTTGTCCGCCTGCTCGAGGCCTTTCGGCGTCAACCGGCGGTCGAAGTCCGTCGGGGCTTCGTCCTCGGCCTCGGCATGGCGGAGAAAGAAAAGCAGCATGGTTACATCGACATTCCGCCGTCCACGGCGAGCACCTGCCCGGTGATGTATGCGGCTTCCGCGCTCGCGAGGAACGCCACCGCTGCGGCAATATCTTCAGCAGCCCCGAAGCGCGCCTGGGGAATCTGCGCCTGCGCACCCTTGCGAATTTCCTCGGAGAGCACCGCCGTCATGTCGGTCTCGATGAACCCGGGGGCGACGACATTCACGGTAATCCCGCGACTCGCGAGCTCGCGGGCGATGCTCTTGCTCATGCCGATCAATCCCGCCTTGCTCGCCGCGTAGTTCGCCTGGCCGGCGAGGCCCATCAGTCCGCTCACCGAACTGATGTTGATGATGCGTCCCGAGCGCTGCTTGACCATCGTGCGCAGCACGGCACGCGTAAAATTGAACGCCCCCTTGAGGTTGGTATCGAGCACGGCATCCCATTCCTCGCTGCTCATGCGCATCGCGAGGGTATCGCGAGTGATGCCGGCGTTGTTCACCAGCACATCGGCCCGTCCGAAATCGGCGATGATCTGCTCGCCCACTTTTTGCGCTGCGTCGAAATCCGCCACGTCCACCGCGTAGGGTTTCGCAGCTTCGGCGTTCGATTCATTGATCGCGTCCGCAACTTTTTGCGAATTCGCCTCCGTGCGGCTCACCACCGCCACTTTTGCTCCTTCGCGCGCAAACTGCTTCGCAATCGCTTCGCCGATCCCCCGGCCCGCTCCCGTCACAATGGCAACCTGATTCGCAAATCTGGACATCGCTCGAAGGCTAACGCACTCGGGCCCGAAAGGGCACGGAATTTTGGGCGCGGAATTTGTCCGCAACCCACGCCGAAACGCATCACACCCCGACAGCCCGGGAACGCCCTTCGGCAAAACGTTCCGGCTGCCTCCCATGGATGCCGATCGGACTTGCTAGTTCTTGGACGTTTCCGCGGGAGTGTCGAGCCCCGCGCGCAGCATCTCCGGCCACTTTGAAAATTCGCGGATCTCGGCCGCCGACAGGGCACGGGTCACCACGGCAAACTCGTCGATGCGTCCGCCAAAATTTCGCACCTGCGTTTCCGTCGGCTCCGGTTGACCGTCGGCGGAAAACATCGCGAGGTTCCCCAGATCGGCCACTCCCAGCTTGATCGGCACCACGCGTTTCCACGGCCCCGAGGCCACTTCCCTCCCATTCAGGTAGAGCTTCATGACCCCGTGCTCTCCATCGAGCACGGCCGCCAGCCGCAGCCAGCATCCGAAATCCTTTTCGCCGATGACGGGCGGGCTTTCCAATCGCTCCCAGGCCCCCCAGCTCGCTTCGTTGACCGCGCGAACGCCGACCAGAATCTTCCCCTCTTCGTTTAGCTTCCAATGCACCTCGCCGACCTGCATGGGGGCCATGGAGAAGATCTGGTTATGCTGAAGCGGAAGCCCATCCACGCGAACCCAGGCGAGAAGGGTCAGCGATGGGGTCGTGCCCTCCTCCATCCGGAAACGGACGCGGTCGCTCGTGCGCGCAAAGCCCAGCGCGCCCTTCTGCGCCCACCGGCCGGGAACGGATTCGCAGCCAATGATGACACCGTCGCCACTACGGGGGGATAGCGAACGATTCCGGAGAACCTGTCGATTGAAGTCGATATCCTCGAAGTCGAAATACACGCCGAGGCCGGGCGTGGAGCGAAACGCATCGGATCGCGCCTTCCATTCGCTCAGGTTCGCCGCCAGCGCCTGATCGGAAATGGTGCGGAGCAGCTCGGGATTGACGAAGCGATTGGGGTCAGGGGCGATGGAGGTCAACTTTCCGTCACGAACCGAGACGCCATCGCCGCCAAAGAGCAATTTCTCGCCGCTCTTGATGATGCCGCCCTGCAGGGCCACTTCGCCCTTGAATACGTGAACCTCACAGCTGCTCGGCCCGGTGGCATTCATGCCAAATTCCGTGCCGCGATCCACCACCGTGAATTCCCGGTTGTGCACGGTGAAACCAACCGCCGGCGGCGTCACGTAGGCGGTCAGCTTCCCGCGTTCGAGCCGCGCTTCCTCCGGCGAGAGAAGCTGCACCTCCGCGGGGCCTTCCACCACCACGCGCACTCCGCTGTAGAAATCGAGCCGCAGAATGCCCCGCTGGATTTTGAGCCAGCCTTTGGGCAGGGCGCCGCCCAGCGCGGGCCGGATGGAATCGCTCGCCCATTCGACATCCACGGCCTCCGCGAGCAGGGCCACCTTGTTCCAGGGGACCTCCCCATCCGCCCGTGCCACCGTCCGGGCGCGGGAGGATTCGTCCGCCGGGGATGGCTGCCGCCAAAACGCGAGTAGGGCCACGGCCAGACAGGCCGCGAGGCCGGCACCCAGCCAGTAGATGGTCTTCTTCGGAAAGGGCACCACCCTGGAGTCGCGAGTCGAGGCCTGCGGCACCGCCATGCTGGCGAGATCGGCGCCCTGATTGCGCAAGGCCCACTCGCGCAGCAAGCCGTGTTGATCCGCGTGCCGGCGAAACGTTTCCCGGGCACGGGCCGAGGAAAGCAGCATCTGCTCGAGCTCCGCCTTCTCCTCCGCCGACAACGACTGGTCGAAGTAGGCGTTCAGCAGAGTTTCAAGTCTCGGCTCGTCCAGCATGGGGAATCAAATGGTGGAGGTTCGCATTTGTTGGTCGAGGCAGTTTCGCAGAAAGGCGCGCGCGCGGGAAAGCGTGACGTTGGCGGACTGCATCGTGCATCCCATCAACCGGGCGACTTCGGGCGGGCGACAGTCCCGACGATAGCGCAACTCGATCGCCTTGCGAGCCTGCGGCGCCAGTTTGGAAATGCAGGTGGCGAGATGTTGCAGGCAGATGTCCGTGTTGGTCGAGAGATGCTCCTGCTCCACGACCAAAGCCTCCAGCACCTCCTCGGAAAGGAAGCAGTTCCGCCGCGAATGCTGACGCAAGGTTTCGAGGACCTTGTAGCGCGCGATCGAGCCCACCCACGCGAGGAAGCTCGTTCCCATTTCAAACGTATGAGCCTTCTTCGTCACCACCAGGAACGTTTCCTGAACGAGATCATCTGCGAGCGAGAAGTCGGGGATCATGGAAAGGATGAACCCGCGCACGGCCGGCTGGTGCTTGATAAACAAGCCCTGCACTTCGGCCACATGGGAGTCCGGGTCATTTTTTTCGCTCATCAAAACAGCGGGGGTTCGAAAGAACATATGACCCGCCCGGGAAAAAACTTAGCAGCGTGGGAAAAATTTTAAAAAGCCCGCTAAGTTTTCGAACCGATTTGTCATCGGGTTGAGCAAATCAAACCAATCGCCGGATTGCCGGCGTCATCTCAACCCAAACCCCAGACAAATCATGAAAACCCTCCTGGCGGCCAGCGCCGCCCTTGTGTTAACCGCCGTCGTCGCGCCCGCCCAGTCGCTGCTGCTCGATTTCGGGCAAACGACGGTTGCCTCTCCCTACCTCACCACCAGCCCCGGCCACGCGGCCGGGACGGTCCCGCTCACGGATACGTCGTGGAACAAGATCAGTTTATTATGCGGCGGGAGCCGCCGCGGAAACGTTTGATTTCAGCTCACTGACTCCGTCGCTGCAATCGAACACCACCTACGCCTCGGAGGGCTACGCCGGCCAATACAACACCTTCCAGGCGGGCAACAACTACGTGGCGGTCCATGTCTCGATCGCGGCCGGGGAGTCGCTCTATCTCGCGATCGACGGCGCGAATCCCTCCGTGGATACCCGCGGCTTCGTCAACGCCGTCCAGGTCGTCGCCGTGCCGGAACCTTCCGCCGTCGCGGCCGGAATGGTCGGCCTCCTCGCCCTCGTTGCCAGCGCCCGCCGCCGCAAACAGGCCTGACGACGCATCCCCCCCGCTGGCGGAGGCGGCCGCTCTGCGCGCCGCCCTCCGTCGCGGCTGGTCACCACGACGAAAAAATTCCGCGATTCCCTGCTAACATTTTTCCGCTCTCCGACATTCGTTGGAAGTCAACCCTCACTTTATGAAAGCCCCCCTCGCCGCCCTCGCGGGCCTGCTTCTTGTTCCCTCGTTTGCCTCCGCGCAGACCCTCCTGCTGAATTTCCACAGCACGGCGGGTGCCGACGCCGGCCCGGTCTCCGAACCCTATCTGCTCACCGATCCCGCGCACGCCATTGGCGGACTCTCGCTTGAGGAGTTCATCTGGAACAATTTCAACACGGCCACGCCCAGCAGCTCTCTGCTGAAGAGCGACGGCTCCGTTGCGACCGGCATTTCCATCGTGTTCGGAGGTGAGTCGGTCCCGGGCAGCGGCGTTCTCGACTTCACGTCCACCGCCGCGATTCGCACGGATGTCAATCTTGGCTCGGGCGGAGGAGCTCCTGGCCAGCAATCGCTTCTTGGCCCGGGTTCCGTTTACGGGGAGGACACCTTCTCCACGGCGCCGGGACGCCTTGGCTGGCTCGGCACCGGATCGAGCGGCGGGCCCGATGGCAGCGCGATCGGCCTGCGCGTTGATGGTCTCGCAGCGGGCGACTACGTCATTTACATCATGGCGCGAAACACCAACTCGAACGCCGCCTTCGTTCCCATGGACCTGTTCGTCGCGGCGGGCGCGACGTCCGACACATTCGATTTCAGTTTGGTCACACCTGGAGCGCAGCTGAACATCGGGTATCCCTCGACCGGCTATGATGGGCAATACACCTACTTCACCGAAGAGGATAACTACTATGCCGTCACGATCTCGATCGCCGAAGGACAGTCGCTATTCATCGCCTCCGACGGCTCCGAAACCGAAACGCGCGGCTTTCTGAACATGGTGGAAATTGTCGCCGTTCCGGAGGCTTCGACCGTGTCGCTCCTGGTTCGGCTCTTCGCTGAATCGAGTGGGTAGTTGGGAGGTGAACTGAATCGAGGCGCCGG
>CALLUD010000007.1 GCA_938011325.1 uncultured Spartobacteria bacterium | reverse complement strand
GCCACTGGTCTTCCTCACGATATCTACGCATTTCACTGCTACACCGTGAATTCCATTCTCCTCTACAATCCTCGAGCCTAGCAGTATTGAAGGCAGTTTCGGAGTTGAGCTCCGAGATTTCACCTTCAACTTACCAAGCCACCTACGCACCCTTTACGCCCAATGAATCCGAACAACGCTTGAGACCTCTGTATTACCGCGGCTGCTGGCACAGAGTTAGCCGTCTCTTCCTCTTGTGGTACTATCACTTTCTTGTTCCCACATGACAGGAGTTTACAACGAAAACGCCTTCATCCTCCACGCGGCGTCGCTCCATCAGGGTTTCCCCCATTGTGAAAGATTCTCGACTGCTGCCACCCGTAGGTGTCTGGACCGTGTCTCAGTTCCAGTGTGGCTGGTCGTCCTCTCAGACCAGCTACCCGTCATCGCCTTGGTGAGCCGTTACCTCACCAACTAGCTGATAGGCCGCGAGCCCATCCAAAAGCGCATTGCTGCTTTAGCGTCAGGAAGATGTCTTCCTTGGCCACATGCGGTATTAATTCGCCTTTCGGCGAGCTATCCCCCACTTTTGGGCAGGTTACTCACGTGTTACGCACCCGTCCGCCACTAAGCTTTGAGAGCAAGCCCTTAAAGCTTCGTTCGACTTGCATGTCTTATCCACGCCGCCAGCGTTCGTTCTGAGCCAGAATCAAACTCTCCGTAAAGAATTTGCTCCCCGATACAACTTGGGGAAATTTTTCTGACTATCCATTGTTCCAGCCTGTGAGACAGGCCGGGAATGGGTCATCAATTTTTGATTAACTCAAAATCGACGAAAGAACGCACAATTCAGTTTTTGCTGAATTTGCTGTTTCTTATTGCGTTCTGAATTTTCGCGATTGCGAAAAACTCAGATCAGACTTTCAAATAACCTTCTTCGTTTGCGAGGCCCATTACCTTCGCTGCCTGTCTCATCCGGGGACGGTGAGTCCCGTTTTGAGTTTCAAGCATCGAGGCGGTGCACCCGCTCGAGAGAACTTCGCCTCACTTCGTTACCGGTCTGACCGGTCCGTCGTGGGAAGAAAACTTCTATCACAGTGCGTTTTATCGTCAACGGTTTTTGCTGAAATTTTTCGATTTTTTTTGCCCTTGCAAGAGCTCGAAAAATTCCACCACCCGCGAAGCCTGTGTTTATGCCGGCTCGCGGGCATCGACATCGAAACCGGCTCGCGAAAAATTTTTGCGCGGCGGTGGCGAAAAGATCACTGCAGCTCGCGCTGGGCTTCGAGCGCGGGCGCGTAGTCCGGCTTGAGATCGAGCGCGCGGCGCAGCTCCCCACGCGCTTCCTCGTGCTTGCCGAGCTTGTCGTAGGCGAGAGCGAGGAAGTAGTGGGCCTGGTAGTTGCTGTCGTCGATCTTCACCGCATTCTCCAGTGACTCCGCAGCGGCGTCCGTGTTGCCGGCCCGGAACTCGGAGATGCCAAGTTTCATGAGCGCGAAAGGCTCATTGGGCTGAATCTTGAGCGCGCGGCGAAACTCGTCGATCGCCTGCGAGTATTCCTCCAGCAAGTGGTGGGCGACGCCCAGATTCACGGCCGCCATGAAGCTCTCGGGCGCACGGGTGGCGATTTCCCGGTAGATGTCCCGCGCCTCTTCGAGCTTGTCGAGCCGGGTCAGCTCATTGGCTTTTTGAGCCTGGGCGACGAGCTCTTCCGGGAGTCCGTCCACAGCCGCATTGGCGTCGGGCTTCGCGACCACGAGTTCGAAGCTGCGTCCGTTGGTCGAGGTGCCGGCGGCGGTCACGGCGGGAGCGGGCTCGGCGAAGAGCTTTTGTTCCTCGGGCGTCAGTTCGACCTCGGCACTCGCCACGGCTTCGAGCTTCTGGAGCAGTTCGGTCGAGCGAATCCGGAGTTTTCTCATCTCCTCCTCGACGAGTTTGCGCGCCTGCTGCCGTTTGGCCTGCTCCTTGATCTGACGCGAGACAATCGATTTCAACAGCGCGTTCTCGGCCGCCATCGCGCCGGTTGCGCTCGCCGTGGCCGCAGAGGTTTGCTCCAGCTGCTCGTTGAGTTCAGCCATCCGCGCCTCGCCCTCGGCGAGCAGGGTTCGCATCTCGGCAATGCGCGTGTTTGCGGACTCAAGTTGCGCCTTCAAATCCGCAACCATCTTCTCACGCTCCGGCTCGCGCGCCTCCAATTCCTTCAGCCGCGCCTCTGCGTCGGCCAGCTTCTTTTCGAGTTCGGCGTTGGCGCCCTGCAGCTCCTCTGCGGCATCCACCTTCGCCTGCAAAGACTCCACTTCCGCACGGGCTTCATCCCGTTCCTTCTCCAAACGCGCAAAAGCCTCCGACGCCTCTCCATTCTTGAGACGATCCGCCAAATCGCTCCGATCCGCGAGAAGCTGCGTGCGAATCTTCTCCGAGGCCTCGATGAACTCCGCCGCCTTCTCGAGCTTTGCGAGCAGTTCCTCGTTGTATTCGTCGGCCACTTCGACATCCGCCTTCGCCGCCTCGAGATCCGCCTCGAGGGAGGCGATGCGCTCGGCATCCGCGGAACGCTCCTTTTCGAGGCGCTGCTGGACAACCTGCATGTCGTTGAGCGCCTGCCTGGTCTGCGCGAGACTCGCCCGCAGGTCGACAACCTGAACCTTCGTGCGGTCCAGCTCCGTCAACGCGCTCTGCTCGCGAGCCTGGCTTTCGAGAAGCTTCTGCTCGAGATCCTGCGCACGCAATTCGGCCTGATTAACCTTCAGCCGCAATGCACGAATCTCCTCCTCGAGTGCCCGCACCTTTCCCTGGCCAATGACTTCGCCCGGTCGGTATTGAGGCGTAATCACCGGGGCAGGCTGCACCGGCGCGGATTGAATGGGCGCCGGCTGAACGGTCGGCGTGCGCTGACCGGGAAGCGGGATGCGCATTCCGCCGATCGTGGGCAATGAAGGCTTCGACTCCGGTCGCGCCGTGCGAGGTGCGGGCGGTGCGTTTGTCACGGGGAGATCCGGAACGCTGGTAACGGCCGACGCGGAAGCTTTGCCCGCCTGGGCGCGGGCGATTCCCTTCCGACTCTCGGCGAGGCGATACTCGATCACGACCGGCTGGTAGTCGGGGTTCTCGGTCTGCAGCTTCTCGCAAAGACTTGCAGCGAGCTCGTATTTCTTCAGCGCATCCTCGAATCTCCCGTTTGCCTCCAGTCGCTCGGCAGTCCGGCACTCGTTGTAGGCCTGCATGAAAACGCTGGAGGGATCCTCGACCGCACGGAGACACAACGCAGGGAGCAGCGCAAAAAGCGCGGCTGTCACGAGGGAAACGCGCGGGGATCGCATGGTGAGAACGGGAAGGGATACCAGAAAAGAGCCCGCACAATCAACCGCCACCGGCAAAAGCGCAAGACCGGAAAACCGCCCCGCGAGCGAGACGATTTATTCACATTTCATTCACACCTTGACACCACCTCGCGGAGAGGTTACTGAGCGCGCGGAGCGGGGCACGTCCCCTCCCAGCGAGCGAAGCGATGGACGCCGTATTGGATAGACCGGTTCTCGTTCTCAATCGCCTCTGGCAGGCTGTGAACACCTGCAGTGTGAGGCGGGCGCTCACGCTCCTCTTCCAAGGGCACGCTCAGGTCGTCCGCAACGACGCGGAGAACAATTTCTTCACCCACGACTTCCAGAGCTGGCGCGAGCTCTCACAGGCGGAACCCGAGCACGAGATGGTGCGGACCATTTCGGTAAACATCCGGATTCCCCAGGTCATCGTGCTGTTGATGTTCGACCGGCTGCCGAAGAAGGAAGTGAAGTTTACGCGCCACAACGTCTTCGAGCGCGACAAAAACACATGCCAGTATTGCGGCCAGGTTTTCCCGCGCCACGAGCTGAATCTCGACCATGTCTTCCCGCGCGACCGCGGCGGGCAGACGACATGGGAAAACGTGGTGTGCTCCTGCATCCCGTGCAATTCACGCAAGGGCAACCGCCTTCCTCACGAGGCGGGCATGCAACTGCTCCGCAAGCCGAAGCGGCCGAAATGGCGGCCGTTCCTGCATCTCTCGTTTCCAGCGGGGCACCAGCACGAAAGCTGGAAGCACTTCATCGACTTCGCCTACTGGAACGTCGAGCTCGGCGAGTAGCCGAGCTCGCTGGAAACCGTCGATAGAGGCGACGGGCCGTTACACCGGCGCCTGCAGCGTCAGCGACATGATCGAGGCTGCGAGAAATCCCAGCGCGGCGATCGCGGCGATCACCATCGCCGCCACCGAGAGAGGATCCGCCTTCTCCTTTGGCTTCGGGAACGGCGAAGCATTCACGAACGAAGCCGGACGCGCACTGGAGCTGCCCAGCGAAGCCTGAGCCCCGCCTGCCGACGGCAACGGCTGCGCACCCTCGCCTTTTTCGGCGGCGTGCACTCCATACACCGCGTCGATCTGCCCAAACCGCACCTGGTCACCGTCGTGGAGCACATGCTCGGTGACCTGGTGACCGTTGACAAACGTCCCGTTCGTCGAGTTCAGGTCGACCAGCTTGTAACCGGATCCCTCCTGCACCAGCTCCGCGTGATGGCTCGAGACCGATCCATCCTCAATCTGGATCGCGTTGTCTGCGAGTCGACCGATCGTGATCTTCTCTTCCGTGAGTTCGTGCGTGATCAGGTTGTCCGCGGAGAGGGAAATACGTAGCTGGGGCATAGTCGTCTCCAAGTATCACCGGGCCATGGTTTCATCAACCGTTTTGGCGAACTGATCGAAAAAGTAGCTCGCATCGTGAGGTCCGGGCGAAGCTTCCGGGTGGTATTGCACGCTGAACGCCGGCAGGTGCTTGTGCGCGATTCCCGCCACCGTTCCGTCATTCAGATTCACATGGGTCACTTCGACATCATCCGGCAGCGAGTCGGGGTCGAGCGCGTATCCATGGTTTTGCGAGGTGATCGCGATCTGGCCCGTGCGCAGGTCCTTCACCGGTTGGTTCGCACCGCGATGGCCGAATTTCAATTTGAACGTCTTTCCACCGAGCGCGTAGCCCAGCACCTGGTGCCCAAGGCAAATTCCAAAAAGCGGCACCTCCGGCACGAGTTCACGCACCGCCTCGTGCGCGTAGGTGAGCGCCGCCGGGTCCCCCGGCCCGTTTGAGAGGAAAACACCGTCGGGCTTGCGCGCGAGCACCTCCTTTGCGGGCGTCTTCGCCGGCACGACTTCCACCGCAAATCCCTTTCGCCGCAGCAGACGAAGGATGTTTTTCTTCATCCCGAAATCGTAGGCCACGATGCGCCGCACCGGCGCTTCGACGGGCAGAAAAAGATTGCCCCGCTCATCCGCGCGGCCACGTGGCTCGTGACCGACCGCCTGCACCCATTCGCCGCTCAACGTGCCATCGGCGTCCCACTCATACGGCTCGGCGGGAGTCACCTCCTGCACGAAATCGTAGCCTTCGTAAACCGCATCACGCGCCGCCTGCACGGCCGCCGTTTCATCCAGCTCGGTGGTCACGCAGGCTTTCATCGCGCCACGCGTGCGAAGATGCCGGGTAAGCGCGCGGGTATCGATGCCCTCGATGCCGGGAATCCCGTGTTTTTCGAGAAAATCATGAAGGGAAAACTCGGAGCGCCAGTTGCTCGGAATGCAGCTCAACTCCTCGACCACGAACCCTCGCACATGCGGGCCCCCGCTCTCGACGTCGATCGCATTCGCGCCGTAGTTCCCAATCTGCGGCGCCGTCATCGCCACGATCTGCCCGCGATACGACGGATCGGTGAGCACCTCCTGGTAACCGGTCATCGAGGTGTTGAAACAAATTTCCCCAACCGCCGTGCCGCGCGCCCCAAACCCTTCGCCGCGAAACACCCGGCCATCTTCCAATGCAAGTATTGCGACCACGCACGCACTATGGCGGCGCTGAAGCCGGGACTCAACTGCGATCCTTCCAAACTTCCGGAAACGCAAAAGCCCGCCCGACGCATTTACGCCGGACGGGCTCAAAGCATGCCCCACACGTGCCGTTAGGTCGTGTTTCCCGTTCCCTTTCGAGAACGGTGGATAACCGCGAGACGGAACGCTGACGTCCAGTAAAGGCCTGTCATGATTCCGCCCCGCCAAGCCTCCAATAGTGTTTACATCGGACCGGGAGTCACAACCGGATCTCGAACACAGCAGGGCAAACCTTTTCCCGACAACCACTGGCCGCCAGGCAAATTCCTCGGAAAGATCTATTCGCGGAAATCGGCCGCGAGCTTCTCACGCAGCCGCGCCTTCAACCGATCGCATGCCGCGTTCACTTCGTCTGCCGTCAGCGTTCGCTCGGGCGAACGGAAAGTCAAGGAGAAGGCCAGCGACTTCTGGTTCGCGGGGAGTTTCGCCCCGGTGTCATCGGTGAAGACATCAAACGGGCGCACCTCGCAGAGCAAGGATTCATCGGCCTCCGCGAGCACACGCTCGATTTCTCCATACGGCAGACCACGTGCCACGACCGCCGCGAAATCACGCGTCACCGCCGGGAACTTCGGAATCGGAACAAACTCGCGCACCTGATACGCCGCGGAAAGCAGATCGAGTCGAAGTTCCGCGGCAAGCACGGGGCCGCGCGCATTGAGCTCACGAGCTGCTGCGGGAGCAAGCTGCCCCACAACGCCCGCGGTGGAATCCCCCACCTTCACCTCCAGAGCGAGCGCAAAAAGCGGATGCTCCGTCGGGGCAAACTTCACGCCCGGGACCAGCTTTTCCACGATGCCCTTGATGTCGAAGAAATCGAAGGACTCGACCTCGCGGTTTCTCCACGACGGCACCGATTTCTGACCGGTCATGGCGAGGCCGACTTTTCCAACCTCCTCCTCGGTCGATGCCGCGAAGACGCGGCCGATCTCGAAGAGTTGGATACGGTTCGCGCCAAAGTTGAGGTTGCGGCCCACCGCCTCGATCAGGCCGGTGATCAAAGTCGGTCGAAGGGCTGATTGCTCCTCGCCCAGCGGGTTTCTCACGCTGAGGCAGGAGTAGCCCTTGTGCGAAGCGAGCGGCACCAGGGTGCTCGTGCGCGCCTCGCTGAATCCAAGGCTGCTGAGCGTGCGTCGCAATTGCATCGCCTCGTCATAGGCCGCGTCGGCCGGTGTCGTCGGAGCCGGACGCGCCACAAGCGAGCCCTTCACATTCTCGATGCCAAGCATCCGGACCACTTCCTCGATCAGGTCCGCCTCGCGGGTCAAATCTCCACGGAACGCAGGCACTCTCCAGACACTGCCCGCCCCATCGTCGCTCAATTTCTCGAGTCCCAGACGGCTCAACGCGTCGGCAATCTGGTCATTCGAAAAATCGACGCCGAGAAACCGCCGGCAGCGGTCGAAACGAAGCGTCACCTCCGCGCGGGCCTTCGGCAATTCGCCGGCGACGACAACCGCGTCGTCCGCGGTTCCACCCGCCAGCTCGAGGATCAACTGCACCGCGCGCTCACTCGCCGCGAGCACGCCTTCGGGGTTCACGCCGCGTTCAAAGCGATAGCTCGAATCGCTGTGCAGATCGAGGCGTCGGGCGGTCGCACGTATGCCCGAGCCTGCAAACCATGCGCTCTCGAGCAGAACGTCCGTCGTCGATTCCGTGACCCCGGTTTCCTCACCGCCCATCACGCCGGCGATGGCGACCGGTCGGCCGGAATCCGCAATTACGAGGTCCGTCGCCGCGAGCGGGTATTCCTTCCCGTCGAGAGCCAGGATCTTTTCTCCGTCACGCGCATGCCGAACCACAATGCCGCCCTTCACCTTCGCCGTGTCGAATGCGTGCAGCGGCTGGCCGAGCTCCATCATCACGAAATTCGTGACGTCGACGATGTTGTTGATCGAGCGCAGCCCGACGACTTCGAGCCGGCGCTTCAACCAATCGGGACTCGGCCCCACTTTCACATTGCGAATGCGCCGCACGGAGTAGAACGGGCACGCCTCCACCGCCTCCGTGCGCGCCTGTGATTCATCAACCTTCGTCGGCGGCAGCGGAATCGCGGGAATCTTCACCCCCAGCTTCGCGTTTGCGGCCACTTCGCGCGCCACCCCCAAATGGCTGAGCCAGTCGGGGCGGTTCGGCGTGATCTCGACCTCGAGCACCGTCTCCGGCGGGTAGAGATCGGAAATGGGCGCGCCGACCGTGGCGTCCTGCGGCAGAATGAGAAGCCCGTCCGCATCCTCGGCGAGCTGCAGCTCCCTGGCGCTGCACATCATTCCCTCGCTCTCCACACCGCGCAATTTGCCGACCTTGATCTTGAAATTCCCCGGCAGCACCGCGCCCGGCAGCGCGAGCGGCACCTTGTCGCCGACCTTGTAGTTTTTCGCGCCGCAAACGATCTGTCGCGGCTCGCCGCTTCCGTCATCGACGCGGCAGACACTCAGGCGGTCGGCATTCGGGTGCGGATTCGATTCGAGAATCTGCGCCACGACGACGTTGGGAAAATCCGCGCCAAGCTGCTGGACACCTTCCACTTCGAGGCCGGCGCGCGTGAGCAGAGCCACCAGATCCTCGACCGGGCCCTCGTAAGGCACGAATTCCTTCAACCAACTGAGCGAGATTTTCATCGATGCGAAACCAGGGAGGGCATGGAAATCACGGGAGGCAGAAAACGACGTTCATCGTCACCCCCCCTCGCGTTCTCCACGGTTAAAATTGCTTGAGAAACCGGAGGTCGTTTTCGACCAGCATGCGAATATCCGGAATGCCGGTGAGATTCATCGCGAGCCGGTCGAGGCCGAAGCCGAAGGCAAAACCACTCACGACCTCAGGGTCGTAAGCCCGGTCGCCGCGCTGCTCGCAAATCGCTTCGAACACCGCCGGATCGACCATGCCGCAGCCGGCGAGTTCCATCCATTTTCCCGACAAGGCGCGGGTCTTGATGTCGATCTCGAAGCTGGGCTCGGTGAACGGGAAGAAATGCGGGCGGAAGCGCACCTCGGTGTCCGCTCCGAAAAGTTCGAGAAAGAAAAACTCGAGCGTGCCTTTGAGGTCCGCGAGGGAAATGTCCGGCCCGACGCAGAGACCCTCCATTTGCGTGAACTGCGCGAGATGTGTCGCGTCGACTTCGTCGCGGCGATACGCGGCACCCGGGGCAATGATGCGAACCGGCGGCGGCTGCGCGGTCATCGTGCGAATCTGCACGGTCGACGTGTGGGTGCGCAGCAGGCGTCCGTCGGGCAGATAAAAAGTATCCTGCTCGTTGCGAGCGGGATGATCCGGCGGGGTGTTCAGCGCGTCGAAGCAGTGCCACTCGGTTTCGATGTCCGGACCATCCGCAAGCGCGAATCCCATCCGGCGAAAAATCCGCACCGCACGATCAAGCAACTGCGTGAGCGGATGAATGGAGCCGAGCGGAGCGGCATCGCCCGGCAGCGTAAGGTCGATTCCCGCGAGCGCGGCGGCATCGGCTTCGTCGGCCAGGGCCTTTTCACGGGCTTCCAAGGCGGCGGTGACGTCAACGCGGAGCGCGTTGAGCGCCTTGCCCACGCGCGCCTTGTCCTCCTTCGGCACGGTGCGCATTCCCTCGCTGAGCGCGGGAATCGCGCCGGCGCGACCCATGTATTTGACGCGGGCGGCCTCCAGCTCCTGTGCGGTGGACGCCGCCGAAATCGCGGCCAGCGCCTCGTGACGAAGAGACTCGATCTGCGCTTCCATGGAAATTTCACCCACGGACATCCGGGTGAACACAGATCGAATCCATGTTCACCCGTGTGAATCCGTGGCAGGACGACTACGCGGCCTTTTTCGACTCGAGGGCACCGATCGCCTGCCTGACGATCGTGTTGAACGTCGCCTCGTCGTTCACGGCGAGGTCGGCAAGAATCTTGCGGTCGAGGCCGATGTTTGCGGCCTTAAGCCCCTCGATGAACCGGCTGTAGGTGATCCCCTGGGCGCGGACAGCAGCGCTGAGGCGGCTGATCCAGAGCGTGCGGAAGTTGCGCTTGCGCGTCTTGCGGTCGCGATAGGCCCAGTATTTGGCCTTCATCTGCGCGTCCTTCGCATAGCGAAAGAGCTTCGAGCGACGACCGCGATATCCTTTCGAGGCATCCACGACGCGCTTGCGGCGCTCGCGGCTGGCGGGAGCATTGGTTGCTCTTGGCATATCTCAAAAACCCCGGCTTTCGCCGGAGCCTCCGTGGAGCGGACTGTTCGTTAATCGGGATTCCGGGCCTCGTCTGCTCCATATCCCTCGCAGGTCGCGAGGGCAGACCACGGAATCGCTGGGTTCAGGAGAAAGGCAGGTTCAACTTGATGCGACCGACATCGCCTTCGGCCACCAGACCCGCCTTGGCAAGGTTGCGCTTGCGCTTGGCGGATTTGGAGGAAAGAAGGTGACGGCGCCCCGCATGCGCGCGCAGAACCTTGCCGCCAGCGGTCACTTTGAACCGCTTTGCGACAGCCTTTCTCGTTTTGCTGCGTGCGATTGCTTTTGGCATGAGGAGCCGGAGACTATGCGCGCATTCCCCGGCCGCAACAAGAAAAATAGTCGTCACGGAAGATTTTCCTGCCTTGCCCGGGGGCGGGAGCGCGAGTGGACTGATTGCCAACGCCCACATTTCATGAAGCTCCTTCTCACCCTGCTTGTCGCCGGCGGCCTTTCCCTCGCCCACGCCCAGGTTTCCACCTGGCCTCAGACGGCAGCGTCCTCCGCCGGGGAAGTCACCGTTTACCAGCCGCAGATCGAATCGTTTTCGGGCAATCAATTCAACGCACATTCCGCGGTCTCGGTGGCCCAGGGCTCCGGCGAGCCGCTTTTCGGCGCCATCTTTTTCACCGCCCAGGTCGCCACCGATCGCGATACGGGCATGGTCACCGTGCAGTCGATCGATGTAACGAAATGCGTTTTCCCCTCCGTTGACAGCGCGACAGCGGACACGGTGTCGCAGGCCATCGACGCCGCTGCCGGGGAATGGAATCTCACCCTCTCCGAAAGCCAGCTTCTCGCCCAGCTCGCGCTCACCCAGCAGCAACAAGCCGCGGCGGCGAACCTCAACAACACGCCGCCAAACATCATTTTCGAAACCCGACCGAGCGTGCTCGTCACCATTGCCGGCGAGCCGAAACTTGTGCAGGCACCGGGCTCCGACATCATGACGGTGGTCAACACGCCTTTCTTCATCGCGCTCGATCCGGCCACGAAGACCTATTACCTCCGGGGCGGCGGCCAATGGCTGAGCTCGAGCGACGTGTTGAACGGCCCGTGGACCGTCACCACCGACGTGCCGGAGGCCGTCAGCGCCCTCGCCTCCAACCATCAGGATCCGTCCACAGATGACACATCGACCTCCGGCGAACCACCGCTCGTAATCGTCGCCACACAGCCCACGGAACTCATTCAAACCACCGGCCCGGCCGAATACGGCCCCATCGACGGCACGAACCTTCTCTACGTCACCAACACGGACAGCGACGTCTTCATGGACATCGATACGCAGACGCTGTTCGTGCTGCTGTCCGGCCGCTGGTATACAGCCCCCTCGCAATCGGGACCCTGGACCTACGTCGCGCCGAAGGCCCTTCCCGCCGACTTCGCGAAAATTCCGCTCGGCTCGCCGAAGGCAGGCGTCCTCGCAAGCGTCGCGGGAACCGAGCTCGCAAAAAATGCCGCGCTCAACGCCATGGTGCCGCAGACAGCCGCCATCCAGCGCAGCGCCGCAGGACCCAACGTCAGCTACGACGGCGACCCGAAATTCGAGCCGGTCGAGAAAGGTTCCTCTGTCCGTTACGCGGCGAACACCACGCACGCCGTTGTCGCCGTGGACGATACCTACTACGTCTGCTCCGACGGCGTGTGGTTCGAGGGGCCGGCCCCCGTGGGACCATGGACGGTGAGCGTCGAAATTCCCGAGGTCATCTACACGATCCCGCCGACCTGTCCGATCTATCCGGTGACCTTCTGCAACATCTACTCCTACACGCCCAACGTCGTTTACTGCGGCTATCTCCCCGGCTACACCGGGAGCTACATTTACGACGGTGCCATCGTCTTTGGCACCGGCTGGACCTATGACCCGTGGTTCGGGACGTATTTCATCCCGCGGCCGGTCACGTGGGGATTCGGCGCAAGCTTCAACCTGGCATGGGGGACATGGGGCTTCGCACTCGGCGGCGGCTGGGGCATCGGCTCCTTCGCCTGCGGCTGGAACAGCGGCTGGTGGGGCTGGGGAAACTACAGCTGGAGCAACTGGAACTGGAATCCCGGCTGGAACGAGAACGTAGACATCACCCGCAACATCAACCGGACCGTCATCAACAAAAACATCTACCGGAGCCACCCGGACCGCCTGACCCCAAGGGAACGGCAACGCCTCGAGGATAACGAGAACCGCCTCGCGAGACAGGAACGACACGACGAAAACCAAATCCTACGCGACCGCGGCAACCCAGCCGACCGGGCCCAGCGCCAGGAAGACCGCGAGCAGGAACAGCATGATGAGAACCGGATCAACCGGGATCAAAACCGCCTCAACCGAAACAACGTTTACGCCGATAGCGAGGGCAACATTTACCGGCACGATGGCAACGGTTGGGAGCACCGGCGGGGTGGCGAATGGCACCGCGCGGACGGCGAAGCATTCCACCGCCATCGCGAGGAGCTAAACCGGCATTTCGGCGCCCGCGCCCGCGGAGGCTTCCACCCTCACCATTTCGGTGGAGGCGGCCACCACGGCGGCGGAGGCGGCCACCGCCGCTAGGCGGAGCTGACCAACCTTACCCAACTCGAATCGTCACCTCGAGTAAGAAGGGACGCAAGTTGCCACGACTTGCGCGTAATATATCGCGCTTGCTTTCGTAAGCATGCACATGCTACGGAAGCAGCGGATGAAGAGGCGCAGGGACCCAGGAGTGAGCGTCGTCGAGGCAACTGTCGGGCTGGCAATTGCAAGCGTATGCGCCATCATACTGTTCCCTGTATTTCAGCGCGCCAAATACGTTGGAGAAGATACGAAGTGCTTATCCAATCTTCGACAGGTAGGCGTTGGGATTCTCAGTTATGCAAACGATCATGACGGTCGTTTTCCCGGTCCTCTGAACAGCGCACAATATCCCTACTGGCAGCATTATACGCAGCTTTCCACTTATCTCGCGAACTATCTGTGGTTGCAAAAATCTCGCGAGAAAACAAAAGACGATGTGTTCATCTGCCCCGCCTATAAACGGATGATGAGGGACCTCGGAAAATATGTCGGGGAATCTCCAGTCTATGTGATTAACATCGAAGTTCCCGTTCAAGGCGGTGCGCGGCATGTCACTCCGTTTGGTTACGCGAACGCACAGAATCCGCGCACATTCGGGACTTTCGTGAATTTCCCGCCCATGCAGCTGACGTCGCTCTCCGACATCAGCGACGAGCACGGACCCGCGCATTCGCGCGTGTGGATGATCAAAGACGCCGATCAACTCGTCCCGCTGCGAGATAAGACGAAGTTCAATGTTCCCGACGGAATGGCTCCCGAGAAAGTGCACCGCGACCATCGCAACGCCCTATTTTTCGACATGCATGTCAGCCCGATTGATCTCGACCGCCCATCCGGCAAGCCACCTTCGACCCATGATACAAACTACCATACCAACCCCGAGACACCGACTCCCACTCCTTCTGCGTAAACACGCGATCGCGACGGTGTCGTTCGTCGCCGCGAGCTTCGCCGCACACGGTGCCTTTGCCGAACTTCTTGTTTACGAGCCGTTTGATTATCCAGTCGGTGCCGAGATTCATGGGCAGTCCGGCGGAATCGGCTTCGGAGACAATGAGTGGGAAGACAACCAGGAAGGCTCATCTGCTGAAATGGACCACATCGCAGACGGCAGTCTGTCGGTCGCGAACCCGCTTCCTCTGCTCACGACGGGGAATTCCCTGAGCCAGAACTCCATTTCGGTGAACGGCAGCACGGACATCCGCTCTTTCACCATCATTCCGGGCATCGACGGCACGACCACGTGGATGAGCTTTCTGATGCGATTCGAGGGAACGTTGAGCGAAGACACGATCGCACATTTCGGGGTGCGTCCCAATTCGAGCGGTCCGGCTCCATTCTTCGGCGTTTTCAACAATGCGGCCAACGAAATTGTTTTCGGTATCGGCTCCAATTCCGCCGGCACGGTCTTTTCCGACATCTCGTTCACGCCAGGGCAGACCTACCTCCTCGTCGCGAGCATCACGTGGAATACCGCAGTCGGAGCGTCCGAACTCGTCAACTTCTACGTCAATCCCACCCTCCAGGCCCTTCCGCCCGCCTCACCGGATGTCTTTCGTGACGACCTGAACATCGCCACCGCTGGTGGCACCAATCGGCTCAGTTCGCTGGAACTGGCCTCCGGCGGCGACGGAGTGGAATGGCGCTTCGACGAACTTCGTATTGGCAACACCTGGAGCGACGTAACCCCCGTGGTTCCGGAATCATCCACCACAGCGATGGCAGTCGGCTGTCTGCTGCTGGCGGTCGGACTGAAACGTGCTTTTTCGCACGGTCGGCGCCGGGCTTGACCGTCACGTTCCGGAAAAATCGTGAATCCCACCATGAGCATACCACGACACAGCATGATCGTGGCAACGCTCCTGGGATTTGGTGCGCTCGCAGGCATTGGCATCCTTAGAGGGGAACTTCTGGTCTACGAGGGATTCGATTACGAAGCCGGAGTGGAGATTCACGGCGAAAGCGGCGGCGTGGGCTTTGGAGATCGCAAGTGGGAGGACAATCAAGACCACGCCGCGGAACGAGATCACGTTGGAACGGGCAGCCTGACTTACGGCTCCCTTACCACTACCGGGAATTCATTGAGGCAGACATCAATTGCCGTCAATGGCAGCACGGACAACCGATCGATCAATCCGATCCCGGGGATTAACGGCTCAACCACGTGGATCAGCTTTCTGCTACGCTCCGAAGGTCCCGTCAGCCCCGACCAGCCAACCCATCTTGGCGTGCGGGCGAACCCCGTCAGCGAAGCGCCTTTTTTCGGCGTAGTCGACAACCCGGACGGTCAAACCGTCTTCGCCATCAGCTCAAACACTCCCTTCACCAAACCGGACGTTTTCACGAACATCGCGTTTGAAGCCGGGCAGACCTATCTCATTGTTGCGAGCATCGCATGGGACACGGCTCCCGGGGCAAGCGAACTCGTAAAGCTCTACATAAATCCTCCGCTGGGTGCGAACCCACCCCTCTCACCTGATGCGTTTCGGGACGATCTGAACATCGCGACAAACGGCAACACAAATCGCATTGCCTCACTGGAACTCGCCTCATCGGGGGACGGGGTGGCATGGATCTTTGACGAGCTGCGCATCGGTGAGGCGTTCTCGGACGTCGTGCCGATCACCGTCCCCGAGCCTGCCACGATCCTGGCAATCGTCGGCGCCATGGCGATATGGGGTCTTCGAAAAAGGGGGCGTCTGTTGGTTCGCTCGATCCTGCCGAAAGCATGAAGGTCGCGTTGCTCTTCACCGATATCGAGGGCTCCACACGACTGCTGGACACCGCCGATAATGCCTATAAACGTGCGCTCCAACAACATCACGACATCATTCGCCGGCACACACAGGCACATGATGGCGAGGAGTATCTCGATGTGGGTGATGGATTTTGCCTGGCATTTCGAAACGCCGCCGATGCGGCGGCTGCCGCATCCGCCGCGCAGCAGGCGTTGAGCGTGGCTGAATGGCCTACGGAAACGGGACCGCTTCGTGTGCGCATGGCCATCCATTGCGGCGACGCGGAATTTCGCGACGGACAATATCGCGGGGCTCCCGTCCATCTTGTCGCGCGTCTCCTCGCCGCCGGCCATGGCGGACAGATTCTCGGATCCGCCGCCGCCCGCGCCGGATCGGAAGATTCAGGCTTCCCATGGCGTCGGCTGGGCGCTTTTCGGCTGCGGGGATTTGGCGAATCGGAGGAAATTTTTCAACTGAACGGTGGGGAAACATTTCCGCCACTCAATGCAGACTACGCCAGGCGTCACAATCTACCCATCACACAGGACACGTTCGTGGGCCGCCGTGACGAATTGGCAAAACTCGAGCGCTTGCTCCAGCCCGAAATGTCCAACGCCTGGCTGGTAACGCTAACGGGCTCGGGCGGAATGGGCAAGACCCGGCTGGCAATCGAGACAGGGCTCCGTCTCCTCAATGCCTACGACCACGGCGTTCATTTCGTGCCTCTCGCAAGCGTATCGGAAGGAACTCTCGTTTTCGGAGAAATCCTCAAAGCGCTCGGAGTTTCCACAACAACAGACAGCGATCCGCTTAGGCAGATTTCGCAGTCGATTGGCAATGCGCCCACGCTACTCATTCTCGACAACTTTGAGCAACTCCAAGCCGAGGGCGCGGGCATTCTCTCGCGACTGCGTGCCGTAGTTCCACAGGTCCGCCTCCTGGTAACCTCACGTGCCCGGGTTGGGATCGATGGCGAGCGGGAAGTGGCATTGCGCGCCTTCCCGGTGCCCGCACAGGCAGAGGGCTTCAATAACCTCGCGCGATACGACTGCGTGCAACTGCTTGTCGAGCGGGCACGTCGCGCGGGGGATCATTTTACCCTCACAGCCGAAAACGCGGCTGCTGTCGCCGGGATTTGTCGTCTACTGGATGGTCTACCCCTCGCCCTCGAACTCGCCGCTACGCGTCTTCAGGTGCTGACCCCTCAAGAACTCTTCGACACGTTGCAAACCGAATTCTCTGGGTCGGATCGAAAAGGCATCCCAGGTGTATCAGACACCTTGCAGGCGACCTTCGAATGGAGTCGCAGCCTGCTTCCGCGGGAAATTGCCGGTTTTCTCGCGACGTTCAGCGTCTTTCGTGGCGGCGCGACAGCTGTCGCTGTCGCGAACGTTCACGAGATCACTCCGCGCCTCGCCCTTGCCTATCTGCATTATCTGCTCACCTGCTCACTCGTTCGCGCCTCGGACAACAATGGCTCGATGCGATTCGACATGCTCGAGCCGATTCGTCAAATGGCGGAAGCCGGCGGCGGTGAACAAATTGCCCGGGCGGTGGAAAAACACAGCGAGTATTTCCGCCAACTTGCCAGGAAAGTCGCTGCTTGCGCCCGCACCCCTCAGGAAGCCGACCTTCCCCGGGAAGTGGAACCCGAACTCAGCAATCTTCTCGCGGCAATCGATCGCGCTCCGTCGAATCAGCACAGGATTGCGGCAGCAGTGAACCTTCACCACTACGCGATCAATCATTCATCGAATCGATCGCTACGTGCTCTTCTGCCGGAACGACCCGACGGCGGGCCTGTGAAACCAATCCTCCGCGCGCATGGATGGCACGCAGCCGGGGCCCTCGATTTGCAGGTCCGAGCCCTCGACGAGGCAGAAAAAGCATTCCGTCGAGCTCTTGAGCTTTATGAAGAGGCGGGCGCCGAAGACGAGATGATATCGGAGCAATTCAATCTCGCCATTGTGGCAGCACGACGCGGGAACCGCGAGGAGGCCTATGCGATTTACTCGGGAATACTTGAGGCGTTTCGCAAACGGGATGCGCCACTGAAATGCGCGTATGTTCTTGCACACATGGGCAACCAAGCCCGCGAACAGGGATGGCTGGACAAGGCTTGCGAGCACCTTGAGGAGAGCATGAGATTATGCGAGCAAGCCGGCGACCTAGGGATGCTGGCAGACGTGCGCTCCACATTGGGCGAAACACTGCTGGCACACGGAAATCTGGCCGGGGCGGCGACACTGCTCCGCGAAGGTCTCGCACTCAAGGTGCGACTTGGCCAGACCAACACCCACTCCGTCCTTGCCCCGCTTGCTGAGATTGCCCTTCGAGAAGGAAACCTAGCACACGCCGCATTTTACGCCGCGGCGGCCCGAGCAGTCATCGCCAGACATCGCATCGAATGTGCCGCGGAAACCGAGGCGACTTTGAAATCCGCTGAGTCAGCCAGCGAGGCCGGGCTGGAAGCCCACACGCTGACTCGGTGGAGGGAGAAAGGAGCCACAGCCTCTCCCAATGAATGGCTTTCCTTCACGGAGCACGAAAACGGCGAATTCTCGAAAGCGTCCGGGCTGTCCCTCCTTTCAACCAACCAAAACCCATGAGAAAAGCAAAATATATCCTTCACGGCATCCTCGCCGTCTTCGTCGTCATTTTGTCAGCCTGCACAACGACACGGCAAAAGACACAGGCACAAGGCATACTCACCGATATCGCGCCACTTTACACGGTCAACGGCCCGGTGGACTTGATCCGCAAGAGCGATCTCGCAACTCCCGGTCAAGACACCCAGTTTTCGCTAATTCTACCGTCCGGCCCAAGCAGCGTGGATATTACGATTCGGGCCTACTTTGCTCATGTCCAGTCGGTTCAGGGAGGCTACACCCTCGCACTCGTAGGGCCTGTGAGCTCATCATACTTCCATACGACGAATGGTCGTTTCGATGGCAGCGAAACCTACACGGTGGAGAAAGGCGTGCCGAAAACAGTAACCTTCAAGCTGAAAAGTGACATGTTCCTGGAAGATGAGATGGGAGACTGCCTGCTCGTCCTCCTCGGAAAAAGCGGCGATTACGAAACCGGGATCATCTACAATATCGACAGCCCCTACAATCCGTAGGCCCACTTGACATTTGTGGCCCAACGGCGCCTCGCTGGAACGTGTCCTCGGCATCAACGCTCTTTCAACTTCACGACATGGCCTTCTCCAGGTGCGAGGAGACCCTGCTCTGCGAAGTCTTTGCAGTCGTTGGTGCCGATGAAGGCACACTCTGGCTTCTCGACGAAGCGCAGACGGCGCTGGTGCCAGTTTGGAATTCCGGGCCCAACGCGCACCGAATCGTCAATCACCACCGGCAACCACTCAATGCAGGTCTCGTCAGTCTCGTGTGCGTGACCGGACAGGCTATTTGTGAAAACGGCATCTACCGAAACGCGGGCCAGGACCCAACACTCGACCGCCATCTTGGCCTTTTGACCTGCGCAATGATCGCAGTGCCGCTGCACTTCAGGAGAGCGGAACGCGGAGTCGTTTCGTGTGTGAAGCTCAAGCCAGCGACCCCTTCCGCGCCAGATCCCGCTCCATTCTCCGCTGCCGACCTCGCAAGGGTAACCGCCGCAGTCCGCGATCTCGAGCGACAAATGGATCACCGGTGAACCTCTGGATCACCCCGGCAGAAGCGCGTAGCGCCATTGCCCACGGAGACGGCCACGGAGTCCGTATCGCTGTGCTCGATTCCGGAATCGAGATCACCCATCCAGATTTCATGGGCCGGTCGCTGAGCGACGACATAAACTTCGAGTCGTCACCGGCATCATCTCCCCAACCCGGAAATGGAGTGGATCGTTATGGCCATGGAACAGCACTGGCTGGAATCCTTTGGAAGGTCGCTCCCGGAGCGGAAATCGGCAGTTTTCGCGTGCTTGGCCCGAACCTCAACGCGCGCACAGCTGCCGTTGCCTGCGCCGCACAAGAAGCCATCTCAAGAGGTTATCACCTCTTGAATTGCAGCTTCGCCTGCATGCTTCCGGGACACCTGCCGATTTACAAAGACTGGGTGGACCGGGCCGCGCTCGCCGGGATTCATGTAGTGGCAGCAGGCACTCGCAACATATCTCGCAATCCGGAATGGCCGGCACACTTTACAAGCGTTCTCGGTGTGGATTGTCACGCCGCCCCACGCACACCTCTGCAGCTTGCTCGCAATGGCGAGGGGATTGTTGAATTTTCCGCACAGGGCGAAAATGTTCGTGTCCCCTGGCGGGACTCCAGCCACCGCACAATGACAGGCAGCAGTTTCGCCGCGGCACATCTTTCCGGCCTACTGGCCAGACTTCTTTCGGTGCATCCGCTTCGCGACGTGCATTTGGTCAAGGCGCTGCTCCGGCAAGTCGCAGACTGATCAGTTGCCGTCTCTATTACGACCAGCCTTTCGGCCCTTCGCCGGACAATCTCTGCAAGACGCGCAAATTGGCGCGTATTTCGGATATGCACCCGATGACATCTGCCACTTCAACACCATCCTCACCGGCCGGAACTCCTGCGACTTTTATCAGCCGCCGTTCCCCAAGCCATCACCCAACATCTTCGCCTCGTATCCGGATAGCCCGGTCGGCTTTGGCAGGCGCTTGTTGCCTGCTTTTTTCTCTCTTCACACCGTTCGCTTCGTTACACGCGTCCACACTCGAACCGTTTACCTGGACCATCCAAGACGGCGAGCAGATGCATCGATGGACGCTCGCCATGGACGAACTAATGGTGAAAAACGCCAGCGGTCTCGAGCTGCTTAGCATTCCCGTTCAGAACTCCGTCCCCCAGCTGGCGGAATATGCACGACGTTTCGTGGAGTCCGGTTCAGCGGAAAAAGCCAGCTTCGTCCTCTACAAAGATGGAGCGGAACGCAACTCCGAGCACCGCGGGATTCTCACGGACGATATCCTCGTCGAGATCGAACCTCGAGCTATTGCCAGTTTGAAGGCCGTTCCGGGTGTCAAGTCGGTGGAAAAACTTCCCTTCGGGGGGAACCTGTTCCGCGTTGTGACCTCAATTCCGAACACCGCGCTGGATATCGGCACGGCGATCAGCGCGCTTCCCGGGGTCGCCCATGTAGCACCACAAATCGCCCGTGCACACACCCCTCACATTATTCCCAACGATCCGCTCTTCGAGGATCAGATCCATCTCCAGAATACCGGGCAATTCGGAGGAACACGAGGAATTGATCTCAACGTCACAGAAGTTTGGAACAAGATCGCCGATACGGATCCCGGTCGCGGCCGAGGAGTCACCATCGGCATTGTCGATTCGGGCGTCGAACTCTCGCACCCCGATCTCGTGGGAAATGCGCGATTCGATGTTTCGCGGGACTTCTTCGACGACGATCCCGACCCGTCACCAGAATATACATTTGAAGCTCATGGGACCGCCTGTGCGGGGATTGCCGCAGGAGTTGGGTTTAACTCAATTGGAATCTGCGGAGTTGCTCCCGAGGCACGCATCGCCGGCATCCGCCTGGCCGAGGAGGACGAGGACGGCTTTTTCTACTTTTCTCCTCTTCAGGAGGCCCTGGCTATGGGGTGGGAACCAGATGCCATCCAGATCAAATCCATGAGCTACGGCTCCGCGAATCAGGCAGTTCACCTCGAGACCTATGCCATCACGCGCACCGCACTCGAAGCCGGCGCCCGGGACGGCCGGGGTGGACGAGGCACGATCTACGTGATCGCCGGTGGCAACCAAGGTTACGACGAGGATTACGGCGCCGCTTATGGCAACTCCAACCTCGATGGTCGCGCGAGTTCCATTTATACGATCGCCGTAAGTGCCGTGGATGACAGGGGGCGATGGGTCTACTCCTCTCCGGGCACCAATCTCGTGGTCTGCGCTGTGGATGCCTCCACGACCACTGACCTCACCGGAGAAGACGGCTACAGTTCCGGCAACTATACATTCGACTTCGGCGGCACATCGTCCACCGCACCACAGGTAGCAGGAGCAGTTGCTCTTATGCTTGCCCGCAATCCGAATCTTGGCTGGCGCGACGTGCAGGAAATCCTCATGCGAACCGCGCGAAAGAATGACCCAACACATCCGAACTGGATCACCAACGCTGCCGGACTTCACTTCAATTACTATTACGGAGCGGGGCTGGTGGATGCTGCGGCGGCGGTGCAAGCAGCGGCAAACTGGAGCAACCTTGGTCCCCAACGTCAATGGTCAGCCAATTTCCCCGGAGTTCCTGTCTTTGTTCCGAACAACTCGAACGCCGGTTCAACGCTCCCTGTTTCAGTCAACACATCCATCACCCGGGTCGAGCACGTCGAGGTGACGATCAATATGGAACATCAATATATCGGCGACATTGAGATCGAGCTGATCTCTCCCTCGGGCACCAAGAGTCGACTGGTCAATCAACGTTTCGCAGACAGCACCGACGGCTATCTGGGTGCAACATTCATGTCGGTCCACAACTGGGGAGAGAATCCCAACGGAACCTGGACGCTCAAGGTCTACGACCTTGCTGGCCTCGACGCCGGCATCCTCACAAATGCCCGTTTGACATTGTATGGAACGGAAGGAACCACCGTCCTCGATAATATCCCCCCCACTCTCGTCGTATCGACCGGCAAAAAGTTAAGCACGCCAAAGAAAAAGATTCTGATACAGGGAACCGCAAGCGACGACGTAGAACTCGACCGCGTGGAATGGAAAGCCAAGGGACCCTGGCAACTCGCCAAAGGGGGCAGGTCTTGGAAATTCAAAGCTCCCCTGACCAAGCGGCGCACAGTTGTTCAGGTTCGTGCCATCGATGCAGCCGGCAATCCATCGCGAGTGGCAAGGGTAACGGTGTTGCGACGGCCCCCAACTTCACCGACCCCTGGTTCGCGATAGAACCGGCATTCATGGCACCCGTCTGCAAAAGATCCGCCATTTCTGCAAGGCTCAGAAATTCGCGCGTATCCAATAGGCAGGCGGTTCGGAAGCGCTCCTCGACTCGGTGCAAACCCTGCAGGGTTGTCGAGGGGCGCTTCCTCGTTTTCATTTCACGCTAAATCAGAACTTCCCGGAAATACACCATGCCGGGACATAGGTGCGACCAAGGCTGTCTCCCGAGAGCGCTCGTTCCCACACCTTACCGTCCCCACCACGACGTCAAGTCTTGGAAAGAGGAAGAAGAAAAGACCTTAACGTGATCTCTTTCTTTGGCTCTTGATCTGCTCGGCAACCCAACCCACCCACCCCGGCTGCTCGCGAAGAATCTCACAAACGCGCACCCGTTGATCGGGAGACAGTTTTCCTTCAATTAACTCGCGGATGAGCTTCTCCACATCCTGCGGGGGGCGGGAGGAATGCCTCCCCCTCACTTCTCCGCCCAGCTTCTCAAGAAGCTGGAGCAAGCTCGCAAATCGGGCGTTCAATACACCTCTATTACGCGTCAAGGCAGGGCATTTGCAAAAGATTTCGTTGGCACGGAATTTGCCTTTTCCCGACACCCAAATAATTTTTGTATTGCCCCGGATGATTCGGGAGAGTTCCGCCCAGTTTTACGAAATCGATTTGGTGCAACGTTGCCTTCAAGGCGAGGAGTCGGCTATTCGCACGCTTCAGGCCGAACATACGTCTTATCTCAAGAGCGTCCTGTTCTCCTACGGAGCGACTGAGAGTGAAAGCGATGATGCGCTTGGATCCTTGTGGGCTGATTGCGTGGTATCAAGTTCCGACCGAGCCGCCTTGTTCGAACTCTATAACGGGGAGTCCTCTTTGCGTTCCTGGCTCACCGCCATCGTGGTCAACCGATGGATCTCCTATCGTCGCCATCGCAAAGTCTGTGTGCGCGCTCACGAGCAGATCAGCCAGTCGATCAAAATCGAACGGGACTACCGGGATTCTCTGGTCGACCCTGAATTGCTCGCCGCACTTGAAAAAGCGCTCCGCGAGGCATGCGCGGCGTGCGGAGCCGAGGAGATCGTGATGCTCCAGCTCGTCCATTTGCACGGATTGACACAGCGTGAAATCGCCACCATTTGGGGCTGGCATGAAAGCCGCGTAAGCCGTTTTCTAAGTCGCGCGGAAGAGCAGATTGCCCAGTCGACCCTGCGCACAATCGAAGAGTTCGACCCGGAGCTGAATTTGAAATGGAGCGATTTCCTGCGGCTTTGCGAATGCACCAACCTCCTCGTGTCCTGAGAAGTGCTAAGCCGTCTCGCGATCCGGACGGAAGTCCTGCACGTAGATGAGGCCGATGAGGGCGCGGGTGACCGTCGTCCGGTCGAACAGGTGCCGCATGTCGATGAAATCGCCCTCCTCGACGACCGCCTCGATCTCGCGTGAGAGTTCGCGTGGCGGATCGGGAAATGGCATTGCGCTGAACAGGACCCCGTGGCTGTGCAACAGGCAGTCGGCCTCCGGCGCGTTCGCGGGGTTGCTGTAAAATGCCGCGTTCAGCGCATCCTGGTTGTAGGCGCTGAGGTCCGAACGCAAATCCATGCCCACCGCGGTCACGAGACCCGTCACCTCGCGATGGCGTGGCTCGCGATCGACCTCGAACCACTCGTTGAAATTCTCCGGATCGATGATGCGCTTCCCGTTCTTGGGAGCATTTTCGGCAATCGGCGCCTTTGTCACCCCAGAGCCGTAAACCGCGCCGAGATCCGCCCGCATCGCCAGTCCCACGCCACCATGGAAGTCCGGCCGGCGTTCCTTCGCGAGATCGAAAATGGCGCGAAAGATCTCCGTCAACGTGGCTCCCTCCGGTCGTGCGGCCCGGAACTGGACGAACTCCCCAAACGGCCCGCTCAACGATGCGTTGAACGCCGTGCGAATCGTCACCAGGTCGCTGTCGGCCTTTGGCACGAGGAAATCGGGCGTGTCGTTTCCATCCGTGGGCAGCCACACCATGGTCCCGCCGATGGTCATCATCTCCCCAATCAGCGGAAGCACCTCGGCGTCGGACGGCCCCAGCCCGCCCAGTCCGAGTGAAAATCCCTTCGCGGAAAATTTCTTTGCGTGGAGCTTGTCGGCGGTCACCCGGCTTTCCAGCACGTCGTCGATGTGACCAAGCACCTCGACATAACCCGGCTCGTCACTCCCCGGCTGGAAAGTAAAGGTGCCGCAAGGCATTTCGCGAGGCTCGACACCGGGCTCGAACGCCGCAAGCGCCTCCGCTCCGGTCTCGAAAATCGGCAGGGCGCCATCGAGCCCGGAAATGCGGATCACCTCCCGGCAATACGGCTGCACCCCCGCCAGCGCGAACTGGCCGCCAAGGCGCGCGGCCTGACGATTGAGCTGCAAAAAGGCGCGCAGGCTCGCACTGCTGAGATACGAGACGTTTTCGAGGTTTACGACGAGGTGGAGCGCCTGCGATTCGTAGCGCTCCTGCGTGACCGCCAGCACCTCGTTGCTGTTGTGGGCATCGAGGCGCCCGCTGGGCTTTACCACCAGCGTCGCGCCAATGACATCGACTTCCAGGCCGGCCATTTACTTGGCGCGCTTTTCGGCCTCGGTCTTGATCTCGTTAACCGTCTTTTTCACCTCTTTGAGAGCGGCGCCCTTCGCGAGCGCGGCCACGGAGGACTTCGGCTTCACGTAGTTCGTGTAGCGCATGATCGACCCGTTCTCGAACGGCTCGACCCGCAGCGAGCCCTCGGAAATATCGGCGGAAGAGGATTTTACCAGGTTCCAAGCGACGTTTACGCCGTCATCGTCACTTGTGAAGGTGTTGCGAACGGTATTCGACATCGAGCCCAGGATGGGCACCTTCGAGGTGTATTCAACGACGTAGGTGTCCGGACTGGGGTGTTCGAGCACCTTCGCGGAAACAAGGCCGGCCTGAAACTCATGCGCGTGTTCGTAATCACGCAGCACTTTCTCGACGGTCGAGACCGGCGCCTTGATCAAGGTGTAAACCGTCAACTCCGGCCACACGCCGCCTCTATCCTTTGGCCGGACCACCACGTCGCCGGATTTGAGATCCGAAATCTCCTCCTTGCTCAATTCCGAGACCAGATCCGCGCGGGCTTCGGCGAAAACCCCGGCAATCAGCACGGCCAGCACGGTCGCTGCAATTCTCATCGGGCCACAGGAGCCACGGCTCCTCCTTTGTGTCAAGTTCATCAGCGTCTTCATTACTTGGGGAATCGGCTCTGCACAAAAGTTTGGGTGGAAAACAGTCGAGGGCTGGCTAATATTGACCACTCTCGCGACAGATGGCCGTTTCGCTTCCAGTCACGCTCAGCACCGCCCTGCGCCCCGCGCGCGAGGCGTTTCTGATTTTTGTCGTGCTCGGCACGTGCAGCGTGACGGCTGTCCTTCTGGCCGGCAAATACGGTGAGGAGAAGCTCGTTCAGTCCCTGGAAAAAACGGCGATGGACGCCGCCCGCACCGCGTCACTCGTTCTCGACAAGAACCTTCACCACCGGCTCGTCGCCCATGGATCAATGTGGACCGAGGAGCACAAACGCGCCCTTCGCCCGCTGGTCGCGTTGCACCAGAATTTTCCGGAAATCACCCGCATTCGCACGTTCGCGATGGAGGGCGGAAGGGTCGCGGTGATCCTCGACACGGAAACCGTCGCGGGCGAGATCGGAATGCAACGCCCCGTCGATCCGACCGACATTCATTCCCCGCTCAACGAAGCGGACCCCGCCTACGAGGTGGTTGAGAATGCGCTGGCCCGCGGCGAACAAGGCGCCTCGGACGTCTCGACCAACGATGGCTACCGCACGTTTCGTCCGGCTGCCGTCCCTTTTGGCAATGGCTCGGCGGTCGCGACCGAACTCGAGGTGAGCACCTTGGAAAACACGCTCACGACGCTGCGAGCATGGGTGCTTTTCGGCGTCGGCATTGCGGTCATCGCGTGCGGCGTTGTTTCGTTGATCTATTTCAACATCCGCTCGGCGCATATCATTTCCGAGACGACCGGGGGCGAGGCCGCGCGCGGCCAGCAATGGCAGGAAGCACGCAACCAGCGGCTCGTGCAGGCGCTCGGACAACTCGTCGTCTATCGCGACATGGAGAGCGATCGTCTGTTGTGGGACGGCGACACGCTCAAGCACCTTGGCATCGCCTTCGAGCGCATGCCCCTCCATTTCGAGGAATGGCTCAACCATCTGCACCCCGAGGACGCCCAGGCGGTGCGGACCGCCGCCCGTCGCACAACTCCGGAGAACCCCACGTATGAAGTCGACTACCGCGCGCGCAATGCCGCGGGCGAACTGATCTGGTTCAACGAGCGCGGCGTGGTCACCTACGAACTCGAGGACAACGAATACGTCGCGAAGCGTTGCGACAGCGTTCTTCACGACATCACCGCGCACCGGCGCGAGCAGGACGAAATGGCGGCCCTTGCGCTTATTGCGAGCCGCACGGACAACGCCGTATGCCTTACAAGCCCCGACGGCCGCATCCGGTGGGTCAATGCGGCGTTCACACGCGCGACCGGCTTCACCAGCGAGGAAGCGATCAACCAGCCCATCAAGGACCTCGTTACGACACAGGGGAAATCCGAGTCACTCGCCGCGCTGGTTCACGATGCCACCGCCGGCAACGGGCGTAACGCGGAACTCCTCCTCACCCGAAAGGATCGCGAGGAATACTGGGCGCGCGTTGAGATTCAGCCGCTGCTCGACGACAAGGGCGAGATCACGCGTCTCGTCATGATCCAGAGCGACATCTCCGCCGCCAAGGAAATGGAAGCCCGTCTCACGCGTGAGAAGGAGCTCGCGGAGTCGGCCGATCGCGCCAAGAGTGAATTCCTCGCGGTGATGAGCCACGAAATTCGCACTCCGCTCAACGCCGTCATCGGCTTCACCGGCCTCCTGCTCAATACCGAGCTGAACGATCAGCAGCGGGATTACATCGATACCATCCGCACGAGCAGCGACAGCCTGCTGCACCTGCTGAACGACATTCTCGAATTCAGCAAGATGGAAGCGAAGGGCATCGAGCTCGACAATCGGAAGTTCGAGCTGCGCGGCTGCATCGAGGACGCCATCGACGTCCTCAGCCAGACCGCCTCGTCAAAGGACGTGGACCTCATCGCCGACCTCGACCCCGGCCTGCCCGCAGAGGTCATCGGCGATCGCGCGCGACTTCGCCAGATTTTGATCAACCTCACCGGCAACGCGGTAAAGTTCACCGACGAGGGTCAGGTCACCGTTGCCGCGCGGCTGGCGCCGGGCGGACGCCTCCGCGTCGAGGTTGCGGACACCGGCCCCGGCATTTCGCTCACGGAGCAGGAAAAGCTCTTCAAGCCGTTCAGTCAGGCCGACTCCTCGGCCACGCGCAAACACGGCGGCACCGGCCTTGGCCTCGCGATCTGCAAGCGCCTCATCAACATGATGGGCGGTGAGATCGGCGTGGAAAGCACCCCGGGCATCGGATCGACATTCTGGTTCGAGATTCCCCTCAAGATCACCATCGCCACCCCGCCCGAGCGCTCCGCCAGTGGCATGCGCATTCTCGTCGCGGAGAGCAACTCCACACTTCGCGCCGTGCTCGCGCGACAGCTCAGCTACTGGGGCATGCAGGTCGAGGTGTGCCCGCGCGGACGTGACGCTCTGTTCGCCGCGGAATACCGCCGGTTCGACGTTGCCCTCGTCGACCTCGATCTACCCGACATCGCAGGCGACCGCCTCGCCGATCGCCTGCGCCACATGCCACGTCGAAACGTGGGTTCGGTCGTGTTGATGGGAAATCCCCAGCGCCTGCCAACCTCGAAGCGCGGCCCCGTTGAGTCGTTTTACCGGCTTCCGAAGCCCATCCGCATGTCGGCCCTCGCGGAAATGATCTTCCGCGCCGCACCACGTGTTGTGCCGCGCGCCACCATCATGCCCGAAACGGCGCAGGGCTCGTTGAACCTGCCTATCAAAGAGTCGTCGCCCCAGACCGAAAAAGCCCCCGCGACAACCCGCAAACGCATCCTTGTCGCCGATGACAACGCGATCAACCGCAAGCTCGCCAAGAAGCTCCTCGACGGCATGGGCTATTCGCCCGAGCTGGTTTGTAACGGTCTCGAATGCGTCGAGGCGGTGAAGAACGGCTCGTTCGACGCCATCCTTATGGATCTCCAGATGCCGGAAATGGACGGCCTCAGCGCCACGCGCGCAATTCGCGCATTCGGCTCGCGCATCCCGATCATTGCGATCACGGCCGACGCGATGCCCGACGACCGCGAGCGCTGCCTCCAGGCCGGCATGGACGATTACCTCCAGAAGCCGATCCGTCCCGACGCCCTGGAAGACGCCCTGTCGCGCGCGGCGGCGGCAAACGCCTGATCCTCAGGGCCCGGCTTCCCCGTCCTTCAGGAACATCCAGCGGATCGAGTGCTCGTCCAGCACGTTTGGCTCGATACCGCCGATCTTCGCGGGATCGTAGAGCTGGATGCTCACCCAGTAATAAATCGGGCAAATCGGAACCTGCTCTTCGACGAGAATTTTCTCCGCCCGCGAAAGGAGTTCCATGCGTTTCACCGGATCGGTTTCCTTCGCCGCATCGGCGATCAACCGGTCGTATTCCGGGTCGCTCCAGCCGGTGTTGTTGTTGCCGCCACCCGTCACGAAGAGATCGAGAAACGTGTTGGGATCGGGATAGTCGCCCACCCAGCTCGAACGGCTGATGTCGTAATCGAGTTCCTTTTGCGAGTTCAGGTAAACCTTCCACTCCTGGCGGGCGAGGGAAACCGTGACGCCCAGCACCTCCCGCCACATGCTCTGCAACTCCACCGCGATCGCCTCGTTGACCTCGCTTTCGCTGTAGAGATACCGCACCAACGGAAATCCCTTCCCATTGGGAAAGCCCGCCTCGGCCAGCAAACGCCGCGCCTCCTCGGGATTGTAGGATAGCCCCTCGGGCGCGACATAACCTTCGAGACCAGGGGGCACGAGAGTCGGCGCGGGAATTTCCCCGGCACGGGTGATCTTCGTGACGATGCGCTCCTTGTCGATCGCGAGCGAAAACGCCTTGCGCACGCGAACGTCCATGAACGGCCCTCTCGCGCAGTTGAAGCGCAGGAAGTAGTTCCCGAGAAATGGCGACGCGTGGAAATACGGCTCGCCCCGCAGCCGGTCGAGCAACGCCGTCGGCGCGAGCCCCTTGTCGAGGGAAAGATCGGCCTCGCCGCTCGCGAAGAAGTTGAAGGCCACGTTTGCCTTCGCGATCGGAAGCAAATCAACCGTCTCTAGACGCACGTTCTCGTGGTCCCAGTAGTTCGGATTTTTCCGCAAACGGATGCGATCGTTGATGCGCCAGTCTTCGAGCACGAACGGCCCGTTTCCGACCAGGTTGCCGGGTTTGATCCAGTCGTCCCCCTTCGCTTCGACCACGTCGACCGGCACGGGAAAAAGCGTCGGGAATGCGCAAAGATCGAGGAAGAACGACGTCGGATTTTCGAGCGTGACCTCGAGCGTGCGGTCGTCGAGCGCCTTCACGCCGACCTGCGAGAAATCATCGATCTTCCCCTCGGCGAAGGGCTGCGCGTTCTTGATGTAGTAGAGCTGGTAATTGTAGGCCGAGGCGGTCTCGGGCGTGAGCGTGCGCTTCCACGACTTCACGAAATCGTGCGCGGTCATCGGCGTGCCATCGCTCCATTTCGCGTCGGGACGAATCTTGAAGGTATAAACCTTTCCGTCTTCCGAAATCTCCCACGACTCCGCGACACCGGGAACCGCCTTTCCAAATGCGTCCATCGACGTGAGCCCCTCGAAGAGCGCCCGCACCACGCGGCCCTCGGGCTGGCCGGTAATGATCGCGGGGTCCAGCGACTCGGGCTCCGCACCGTTGATCATCACGAGATCCGCCCGCTTTCCCCGCGGGCTGCACCCGGCAACAACCAGGCCGACCAAAAACAGCAGCAAAAGCTGGGTCCACCGGGAGGTTCGCATTCGAATGACATAGAGTGCTCCCATGAAAACTTCAATGACCCTGCTCGCCTGCGCGTTACTTTCCGCCTGTGCCTCCCAATCCGACCTCAGCACCGTGCCGGAGGTGGATATCGAACGCTACTCGGGCAGGTGGTATGAGATCGCGCGCTACCCGCACGGGTTCCAGCGGCAGTGCGCCGGCAACGTCACCGCCGACTACGGGCCGCAGCAGGACGGAACCATTCGAGTCATCAATCGCTGCACGACTCGCGACGGCGCCACCGACGAAACCACGGGCACGGCGACCGTCGTTCCGGGTTCACGACACACGAAGCTCAAGGTGAACTTCGGCGTGCCGTTCATCACCGGTGACTACTGGATCATTGGCCTCGCCCCCGATTACTCCTGGGCCATCGTGGGGCATCCCTCGCGGAAATACCTGTGGATCCTCGCGCGCGAGCCGAAAATCTCCGACGAGCTCTACGAGCGGATCATCTCCGAGGTCGTCGCGAAAGGCTACGACCCCTCCCGGCTGGAGCGGACTCCACAGAATGTTCGCGTCGTTCCCGCCTCCGATCGCCTTTGACGCGCGCCACGTCCACAAGCTAGCATCGGGCCATGTCCAACGGATTGCCGGGTCCTGATTTCATCAAACGAAGCCGAGGCTGGCTCATTTTCTTCGGCATCTTTTCCCTGGTCGTCGGCTTCTTCGCGATCGGCTTTCCGCTGGCAATGACCGTGGCCGTCGAGCAGGTGCTCGGCATTCTTCTGGTGATCTCCGGAGTCTTCTCGATCGGAGGGGTCGCATTCGGGCACGAGAAGAACCACCGCATCGCGACGTGCCTTCTCGCCTTGATCCGGCTCCTCGCCGGCCTCGCGCTGATCGTTTACATCCAGCCCGGCGTGCTTGCGCTGACCGCCGTGCTCGCCGCATTTTTCTTCGCGGAAGGCGCCGTCTTCATCATCTCCGCATTCTCCCTGCGCAGCAACAAGGCATGGCCGCTCGTCCTCCTCAATGGCATCGTGTCCATCGTGCTCGGAGGAATGATCCTCTCGGAATTTCCATCGAGCGCCGCCTGGGCGATCGGCCTCCTCTACGGCATCAACTCCGTCTTCTACGGCGTTTCGCTGCTTGGTTTCGCGGCGGGATCCGGCAAGGCCGCGTGACTGCTCGAAATCGAACCCGCAGGTGATGCCAGACGCGTTTTATCCGCCCTCCCGGCTGCTTCTCGGACCGGGCCCAAGCATGGTGGCGCCCTCGGTGCTCGAGGCGATGTCGCGTCCGCTCGTCGGGCATCTCGACCCGGCCTTCGTGGCGATGATGGAGGAGATCAAGGAAATGCTGCGGGCGGTTTTTCGCACGCAGAACCGCATGACCTTCCCCGTCAGCGGCACGGGCAGCGCGGGAATGGAATTTTGCTTCGTAAATCTCATCGAGCCGGGTGACGAAGTCGTCATCGGCGTGAATGGGGTATTCGGTGGTCGCATGGCCGATCTCGCCGAGCGTTGCGGAGCGAAGGTCATCCGCGTGGAGGCCGAGTGGGGGCGCATCATCGAGCCGGCGCAGATTGCCGGGGCCTTGAAAGGGCGCTCCGTGAAGCTCGTGGCCGTCGTCCATGCGGAAACTTCGACCGGCGCCTGGACGCCCGTGCAGGAAATCTCGCATCTCGCACACGAGGCGGGCGCCCTCATGCTCCTCGATACCGTCACTTCGCTCGGTGGCTGTCCGGTGGAAATCGACGCCTGGGGCATCGACGCCGTTTACAGCGGCACGCAGAAATGCCTGAGCTGCCCGCCCGGCCTCGCTCCCGTGTCGCTCAGCGATCGCGCAATGGAGGTGGCGGCGAATCGAAAGACCAGGGTCCAGAGCTGGTATCTCGACGTGAACCTCCTTGCCGGCTACTGGGGCGAGGAGCGCGTTTACCACCACACGGCCCCGATTTCGATGAACTACGCGCTCCACGAGGCGCTCCGGCTCGTCCTCGAGGAAGGTCTCGAAGCGCGCTTCGCCCGGCACGAGCGAAATCACATCCGGCTCAAGGAAGGACTCTCAAGCCTCGGCCTCGAGCTTGCCTCCCAGCCGGGGCATCAGCTCTGGCAGTTGAATTCCGTCGCCGTTCCCCCGGGTGTCGACGAAGCCATGGTGCGCTCGCGCCTTCTCCACGATTTCGGCATCGAGATTGGCGCCGGCCTCGGCCCGATGAAGGGCAAGGTGTGGCGGATCGGCCTCATGGGCGAATCGTCCACCGCCGACAATGTCGAGATTGTCCTCAACGCTCTCGGGCAAATCCTGAGCGACAACGCTCGCTGAGCCATTCATGAGCCGACTTTTGTAATCCGATGGAATGGTATTGGTGGGCATTCTTCTTTTTGATCGTGGCCATTCTGCTGGCGCTCGATCTCGGCATTTTCCAGCGGAAGGTCCACGTGGTGAAACTGCGCGAGGCGCTCTTTGCCACGGCGCTGCGCGTGGGGCTGGCGCTGCTGTTCTGCGGCGGAATCTACCTCGGCTGGATTGGAAGCTACGACACGCTGGAGCTTCGCCACGCGGCCGGCACCGAGTTCCTCACCGGCTATCTCGTCGAGATCGCTCTCAGCGTCGATAACGTCTTCGTCTTTGCGCTCGTCTTCCGATACTTCCGGGTCGACGCGACCTATCAGCAGCGCGTGCTGTTCTGGGGCATCCTCGGCGCGCTCGCCATGCGTGCGGTTCTGATTTTCGCCGGCATTGCGCTGGTCGAGCGATTCCACTGGGTCATCTACATCTTCGCAGCAATCCTCATTTACGGAGGCATCAAGATGATGCGCGACGACAAGGAGGAGATCGACCCCGAGAAAAACCCCGTTCTCCGCCTCTTCCGACGCTTTGTTCCGATCACATCGGGATTTCGTGAGCAGAAGTTTTTCGTCCGCGAGGCAGGCCGGACGTTCGCAACCCCGCTGTTCCTCGTGCTCATCGTCATTGAAACGACCGATCTCGTTTTCGCCGTCGACTCCATCCCGGCGGTGCTGGCGGTCACGACCGACCCGTTCATCGTTTTCACGTCGAACATCTTTGCGATCCTCGGCCTGCGCGCGCTCTATTTCGCCCTCGCGGGAATCCTCACGATCTTCCGCTTCCTGCACTACGGCCTGTCCGCAATTCTCATCTTCATCGGCGTGAAAATGCTTCTCACCGCGACGCCGTTCCACATCACCACCGGCCAGAGCCTCGCAGTTGTGGGCACGCTTCTCATTGCCTCCGTTCTCGCCTCGCTGACGTTCCCGAAGAAGAACGCGTAGCCGTCCCTTGCCTGGCAGCAAAAGCTGTCTTAGGAGTCACCCATGCTGTCCTTCCGACTCCCGTCGCTGCTGACGGTCATCGCCCTCGCCGTTCTCACCCCCTCCGCCATCGCCGAGAAAAACCAAGCCGACCTCTCGGCCTTCAAAGGCAACTTCCGCGGAAAGGCCGGTGTGAAGACCGCCACGAGCAAATTCAGCGGCAAGTTCCGGGTGCGGGGCAAGGTCAGCGGCAACCGGATCGCGAACCTCAGCGCGAAGGGTTCCGTGAATGCGCGCGGCCGGAATCTTCCCGTCGACAACGATTTCAAATTCACCAGGACCGGCGTGGTGAAGATCAAGGAACTCGCCCCCGGCGACACACACGGCACGAAGGTGGAAGGCACCTACACCGCCACGGAAAATCTCATCACTTTCGAGGGCGACTGGACGCTCGGCGCCACCAAGGGCACGATCGAAGGCACGGTGAAGGTGAACAACAAGGGCAAGCTGAAGCTCACCTACAAGGTCTTCGTCAGCGGTAACGACGACCCATTCTACATTTACACCTACGTCGGGAGCTGAGCGCCCGGCGCCCTGCGATCATCCTCCCTTGCTCCGGGCAGGGGGCTCCGCTATGGGAGGCGCGAATGAACATCCTGCGCCTCGCTCTTTTTCTCACGTGTGCCGCCGCTTTCTCCGCGGTCGCCGCACCGAACACCACCATTCTCTCCGCCTTCAAGGGCAATTATCGAGGCCGCTGCTCGGTGGATGTTCCGCCGGGAAAATTTTCCGGAAAGACTCGCGTGCGCGGTGTCGCGCCCGCTTCTGGCCTGTCGCTGAAGCTCATCCTCAAAGGCTCGGTGAGCTTCAACGGCTACGAAGTGAGGATCGACAATGAGTTTCAGTTCACCAAGAAGGGAACGGTAAAGGTCAAGACGACGGCTCCGGGCACCGGCTACACGAACAAGAGCACCGGCACCTACACCGCAACCGGGACGTCCATCGCCTTCGAAGGCACCTGGAAACAACCCCAGTTCAATGCCACCGGCACGTTCGAGGGCACGGTCACGCGTCGAGGCAGGCAGATCGTGGTGCAATATACGGCGGTCGTCGACGACTCCGGGACAACCTTCAGTTACACCTACAAGGGGAAATAACTGGTGCACCCCCCCGGACTCGAACCGGGAACCAATTGATTAAGAGTCAACTGCTCTACCATTGAGCTAGGGATGCACGTCCCCGAAAACGGGAGCCGTGTTTTCTCGCACAACAGCGCCCGAATGCAAGAGGGAAGTTCGCGAAAATCGCGCTGTGCCGTCACTCGATGCCGAACAAAACCCTTGACGCCCCCGGCCGCCTGTTTAGCTTCTTCGGCAATCTTATCGAGAGTGGCAGAGGGACAGGCCCTGTGAAGCCACGGCAACCGACTCGAATCCCACGATCCGGGTGACCAGGTGCCAAATCCTGCTCCAAGGCCCCGCCTTCGGAGGAAGATGAGATGCGACAGTCCAGCTCCGGGTTCGTTGCCTCGCTCACTCTCGATCGGAGAGAAATTCCATGAGCGACAGACCCTTCTTCAGCAACCTCAAGTGCCGCGAGTGCGGACGCCTTTATCCCAAGGAGGCGATTCATATCTGCGAGTTCGATTTCGGACCACTCGAGGCCGCCTACGACTACGACGCGATCAAAGGCTCGATTTCCCGCGAAGCGATCGCCTCGCGTCCGCAGAGCATGTGGCGCTACCGCGAACTGCTGCCGATCGATGGCGCGCCGACCGTCGGCGTGCAGGTCGGCTTCACGCCGCTCGTCAAGGCCGACCGGCTCGCAAAGCGCCTCGGGGTGAAAGAGCTCTACGTGAAAAACGACACGGTCAATTACCCGACCCTGTCGTTCAAGGACCGCGTCGTCTCCGTCGCGCTCAGCCGCGCCCGTGAGCTTGGATTCAAGGTCGTCGCGTGTGCATCGACGGGAAATCTCGCGAACTCCGTGGCCGCCAATGCCGCGAGCGCGGGGCTGACGAGCTACGTGCTCATCCCGTCCGATCTCGAGCGCAGCAAGGTCGTCAATTCCCTCGTCTACGGCACGAACGTGGTCGGCATCGAGGGCCCCTACGATCAGGTGAACCGCCTGTGTTCCGAGATCGCCGGCAAATACGGCTGGGGATTCGTGAATGTGAACCTCCGCCCGTATTACGCGGAGGGCTCGAAGTCGATGGGCTTCGAGATTGTCGAGCAGCTTGGCTGGAAGGTGCCGCGGCACACCGTCATTCCAATGGCCTCCGGCTCCCTGCTCACGAAGATTTACAAGGCCTACACCGAGTTTGCGAAGGTCGGCATCATCGACGAGCAGCCGTTCAGCGTGCATGGCGCGCAGGCTACGGGATGTTCACCCATCAGCACCGCGATGAAGAAGGGCATCGAGGTCGTGAAGCCCGTGCCGAAGCCGGAAACGATCGTCAAGTCGCTCGCAATCGGCACCCCTGCCGACGGCTACTATGCGATTCGCACGATGAAGGATACCCACGGCAGCGCGGAGGATTGCACCGACGAAGAGGTCGTCGAAGGCATCAAGCTCCTCGCGGAAACCGAAGGCATCTTCGCCGAGACCGCCGGCGGCACCACCGTCGCCTGCGCGAAGAAGCTCATCGAGTCGGGCAGGATCCCGGCCGACGAATCCATCGTGCTCTGCATCACCGGCCATGGTTTGAAGACGCAGGAAGCGATTCACGAAAAATGCGGCGCCCCGCGCGTGATCAAGCCCAGCCTCCGCGAATTCGAGGCCCTCGTCGCCGATGAGCTTGCCGCTCTGGAAACTCCTCAACCCTCAACTCTCAACTCATAGTCATGTCCACCGTTCGAATCCCCACACCGCTACGCAAGCTCACGGGCGACCAGGAAGTCGTCACCGCCCAGGGCTCCACGATTGCAGAAATCCTCACCGACCTTGACCAGAAGTTCCCGGGCCTCGGCGAACGCATCTGCGACGAGGAAGGCAATGTCCGCCGGTTCGTGAACATCTTCATCAACGACGAAGACATTCGCTTCCTCGAGGAGAAGGCCACGCCGGTGAAGGACACCGACGAGATCAGCATCGTCCCGGCGATCGCCGGAGGCTAGGTCTCCAGCATACAACCGGCTTTCCGCCGGCGATCCCCTTGCGCGTCTCCGGATCGCAGCGGGCATGTTCGCCGGCGCGGAATGCCGCGAATTCCCGAATCGGAGGGCCGGCCATGCTCCGGCCTCTCGCGATGACAGAGCCCGTGCAATCGTTTCTTTGCCAGCCGGGCGCCGCCCTCTTAGAGTTGAACCATGGCCGAACAAGCAACCCGCCTCTGGCTCATGTATCCGTCGCGTCTCATCACGCGGCCGGTGATCTATGAGATCGGCAAGAACTTCAACATTGTCACCAACGTCCGGCAGGTCAGTGTGACCGACGAAATCGGGCTGGTTTCCCTCGAACTCGACGGGGAACGCGAGGAAATCAAGCGCGCCATCGCCTGGCTCGAGGAGCTCGGCATCAAGGTCGAGCCGGTCGAGATTCAGACGATCGAGGGCTGATCCCCCGGGATCGAGCGCTGCGAGGAAGACTCATGGCCGGCCGCCGCCCCCCATCCTCCAGCTCCCAATTCACGACCCGGCCGAGACCCAAGGTTCTCATCGTCGACGGCCACAGCATGATCTTCCAGTGGCCGGAGCTGCGGGCGTTGCATGCGAAAAATGGCGCGACCGCACGCGAGCAGCTCGTTCGCGGCCTGCTTCGGCATCAGGACAACACGGGCACCCACGTCATCGTGGTCTTTGACGGCAAGGGCGCACGCGCGTCGGAGGACGAAGCGAGTATCGGCATCCAGGTTTTCTATTCGAAAAGCGGCCAGACCGCCGACGCGGTGATCGAGCGCATCGTCGCCGCCTATGCCGAACGATACGAAATCACCGTCGCCACCGACGATCACATGGAGCGCACCACCGTCGAGTCGTTCGGCGCGAAGTGGATCTCGTCGGAATTGCTCGCGCGCGAAGTCGCGGATTCCGACCGGGACCTTGCAGCCCGCATCGAGCAGTTGCGGCGGCGTTGAACCCTACGCCACGGCGCGGTCGCGATTGCGCCAGACCGTGGCGGCGCTCTTCATGCGAGTGAGAATATAATAAACAGTCTGGCTGCGCTGGCGGACCAGATCCGCGCCCACAATCTTCGGAACGAAATCCGCCGGCACTTCGAGCACCTCCTCGATCGTCGCTCCTTCGAGGCCCTTGCAAAGAATGGACGTCATTGCCTTCGTCAGCGTCTGGACATGCGGGCCGAGCGTGACGCGATAATGCGTCGAGCGATCGGGATTCACCTTCAGAAAAATCCCGACCGTGTCGGTGCACTCCTCGTCCTTGCGAACATCCTCGAGATCGAACGTCTCCCCTTCGCGAGGCGCCTGGTTCTTCGCCTGGTCGGCGTAGGTAATGAGCGTCTCGCGCTTCTCCGGATCGGGAAGCGACTCGAAAAGATCGACGATCTGCTGGAGCTTCGGCGGATACATTTCCGAGCGATCGACGCCCTACGCGCCCTTCTCGATGGGGGCACGCACGCGATTACCCCACTCGGTCCACGAGCCGTCGTAGTTGCGGACTTTCTCGTAACCGAGGAGATAGGTGAGCACGAACCACGTATGGCTCGAGCGTTCGCCGATGCGGCAATACGCAACGACGTCGTCACCGGGCTTCAGGCCGGCCTCGCCTTCGTAAATGGCGCGCAGCTCATCGGCGGACTTGAACGTGGAATCGTCCCGCACCGCGCGCTTCCACGGCACGCTCCTGGCGCCGGGCACGTGGCCACCACGCAACACACCCTCCTGCGGATACTCCGGCATGTGCGTCACCTCGCCCACGAATTCGCCGGGAGAACGCACATCGATGAGCGGCTTGCGCGCCCGCGAGTGCTCCAGTGTGTCTTCGAAAAACGCCCGGATTTCCTTGTCGTGGCGCTTTTCCGGAACCGGATACTCCGTCGCCGGGTAGGTGGGCACGTCGCGCGTCAACTCGCGGCCTTCGCGAATCCATTTATCGCGCCCGCCGTCCATGATCTTCACCTTCTCATGACCGAAGAGCCGGAACGCCCACAGCGCGTAGCAGGCCCACCAGTTCGACTTGTCGCCGTAGAAGACGACCGTCGTGTCCTTCGCGATGCCGTTCTTCGAGCAGAGCTGCGCAAACTCCTCCGGCGAAATGTAATCGCGCACGGTTTGATCCTGCAGGTCCGCGCGCCAGTCGATGTGCACCGCGCCGGGGATATGGCCTGTGCTGTAGAGGAGGATATCCTCGTTGCTCTCGACGAGACGAATCCCGGGATCATTCAGGTGTTCGGCCACCCACTCCGTCGAAACCAATGCCTCTGGATGTGCGTATTCGCTCATGATTGGAAAGAAATTTCACCCATTGTCCGTGCGGCCCGCGGCGGCTCAAGTCATTTCGCGCCCATGACACGCAGGCGCCGCCGGCGACGGCGGTTCGCTCCAGGCTTGTGCTTGCCGGCCGGCGGATCCCGTGGGATCGGCGGCTTCCGGCGCATGGACGGCGGCCTCGGCACGCCCCGCTCCCGTTGCTCCTGCAGCGGCGCCTCGTAGTCAAAGCCCTCCGCGCGCTTTCGTGGAATCCCGCGACCGATGAATTTCTCCAGCGCCTTCAGCGCCGAATAGTCCTCGTTGGTGACGAAGCTGATTGCGTCGCCCACCGCATGGGCGCGACCAGTTCTTCCAATGCGGTGCACATAGTCTTCGGGGTGCATGGGGAAATCGAAATTCACCACATGCGAGATGCCGTCCACATCAATGCCGCGCGCCGCGATGTCCGTCGCCACGAGCACGCGAATTTCGCCATCCTTGAAGGCCTTCAGCGCGCGAAGGCGCTGGTTCTGCGAGCGGTTCGAGTGCAGCGTTCCACAGCGAATCCCCTGCTGCTCGAGCTTTCGCGCGATGCGATCCGCGCCGTGCTTCGTCCGGGAAAACACGAGCACCATGTCGAGCGACTCATCCTGAAGCAGATGAAGCAACAACGCCTGCTTGAGATGCCGCGGCACCTCGTAAACGAACTGCGCAACGGTATCGGCCGGGTTTGACCGCCTGCCGATTTCCACCGTCCGCGGCGAGCGCTGGAAATCCCGCGTCAGCGCCTCGATCTCGCGGGACAGTGTCGCGGAAAACAGGAGCGTCTGGCGTTGTTTGGGAAGCGGCTTCACCACCCGCTTGATCGACGGGAGAAAACCCATGTCCAGCATCCGGTCCGCCTCGTCGAAAACCAAAAATTCCAACCCCGAGAAATCCGCGCAGCCCTGGTCCATCAAATCCAGCAACCGCCCGGGCGTCGCAATCACCAGATCCGCGCCGGATCGCAGCGCCTGCATTTGCGGCCGCTCGCCAACGCCTCCGAAAACCGTGGCAATGCGCAGCGAGAGAAATTTGCCGTAGGCGCGGACGTTCTCCTCGATCTGCACCACGAGTTCACGGGTCGGCGCCAGAATCAGCGCACGCGTCTTGCCTTTGGAGGGACTCGCGGCGAGCTTCGTGAGCATCGGGAGCGTGAATCCGGCCGTCTTCCCCGTGCCCGTCTGCGCGATGCCGATCACATCGTGACCGGACAAAATCTCGGGGATCGCCGCCGCCTGGATCGGCGTCGGCTCTGTGTAACCAGCATCCTGGACAGCTCTTAATACGCGGTCATCAAGACCCAGTTCGCGAAATGACATGTTCGCGCAATATGCAAGCCATCGGCACTAATTGCTACGTATTTCCTGCGAACGGGGCTTTCCGTTTCGGGAAACAATCCCTCAGAAGCACCGCTTCAGCGCAAACCCCGCAACGCCAGCCGCACAGCCGCGCCCAGCGGTCGCGAGCCATCCCCACCTAGACGCGCATCGATTTCCTCGAGTCGCCGGATCAAATCCACCACGTCACGGCGCGCATACGGTCCGCCGGCCGCCGCGCAAAAATGCGTCCGGCACCCAAACGGCCGGTCACTATAAATCAGGCATCGTCCGGTTTCCGGGCTCAGCATGGGGCAGGAACCATCCGCGGGCTCCGGCAAAACCTTGCGTCCGGTCGCGCGAAACGCCCGCGCAGCCAGCAGCGCTTCGCCCTTCGTCAAATACGGCGTCAGGCCCGTCACCCGGAAATGGCAGCATTCCGTCCGCAGCGTGCACTGCCGTTCAACTGGCCGACCGGCAAGTTCCGCATACACCGCCCGCACCTCGTTCAGGCTCTTCGCAAGATCCGGCCTCCGACGATCCTGTTTCATCCGGAAACTCCCGCCATTGCATGACCTGCGATCCAGCCCGTCGTCCATGCGGCCTGGAAATTGAAACCGCCGGTAATTCCGTCGATGTCGAGAATCTCGCCCGCGAAATGAAGGCCCGGGCACAAGCGACTTTCCATGGTCTTGAAATCGACCTCCTTCAATCGCACGCCCCCACACGTCACGAACTCATCCTTGTTCAGCGTCTTCCCATGCACGGGAAGCTCCATGCGCGTCAGCGCATCGGCAAGTGCCAGAGCCGAGGCTCGCGTCAGGGTCGTCCAGCGCACGTCCGGGCCGATTCCCGCACCGCGCGCAAACTCCGCCCACAACCGCGCCGGCACGGGAGCAATGGGATGATTCACCACCGCCTTGTTCGGATCGGTCCCCCTCCGCGACTGAAACTCCGCAAGCAGTCGGTCCGCGGTCCAATCGGGCAGCCAGTTCATCCGCAACGGAAAATGGTAGTCCATTCCATGCAACTCCCGGGCGCCCCAGGCGCTCAGACGCAGGATCGCCGGCCCGCTCAGTCCCCAATGCGTCAGCAGCACGGGCCCGCGCTCGCGCAGTTTCGTTTCCGGAACGGACACCGCCACGTCCGGCATCGCAATGCCGGCCAGATCGCGCAACCAGTCCGCGTTGACGTGAAACGCAAACAACGACGGCACCGGCGTCTCGATGGTGTGCCCAAGCGCCTCGATCCATTTGCCGAGCGCCGCGCTGCGACAGCCGCCGATGGCGACGCAAAGCCTGGCGCACTCGAGATGGGAGCCATCGCTCAAGGTCAGATCGAATCCGTCCGGACGTGATTCCGCGGACCGCACCCCCGCACCCGTGCGGAGTGCCACACCGGCCTCCCGGGCCGCATTTCGCAGACAATCGACGATGGTGGCCGACGAGTTTGTGACCGGAAACATCCGTCCGTCAGCCTCGGCGTGCAGCCGGACGCCGCGCCGCGCAAACCATTCGACGGTCTCGCGCGGGCCGAATCGCGTGAGCGGTCCAATCAACGCCCGCCCACCGCGCGGATACTTCGTCGAGAGTTCGCGCGGGTTCTGACACGCATTCGTCACGTTGCACCGACCGCCGCCGGAGATCCGGACCTTCGTCAGGAATTGCGGCCCCTGCTCGAGCAGAACGACTTCGCGATTTCTCGCCGCGGACGCACAGGTGATTGCCGCGAAAAAACCGGCCGCGCCGCCTCCGACGACGACCACACGGGAAGGGTCAGACATCGACCAAAACGATCAGCCCTGCCCCGACGCCTGCGAATCCCGCGCGGGAAGTTCCGGCCCCGCAGCGGGAGCGGACGTCCCCGGCAGCACCTTGCGCATGAACTTCGTGAGCCCGCTCTCTGCAGCCTCCTGCTCCGCGCGCGCCTGCCGCATTGCCTGTTCCCACGCCGCGGCAAATCCCGGAGCCTGTTCGCGCATCCGCGCCACCGCCGCCTCGTAAAGCTGGAGTTGCCGGGCTTCCGCGCGCCCCGGCTTTTGCTGCGCGGCGGCGAGATTCACGCGCAGGTTCTCGTTCTGCGTTTTCAACTCGGCGAGTTCCTTCTCGAGCCGCTCGCTGCCCGCGGCGGTGATCTTCAGATGCGTGTTGATGTGCTGTTGCAGCTCCGCATTCTCCGCCTTGAGGCGCTCGATTTCCTTTTTGAAATTCGCCCGCGCGGTCCACGCCCCCTTCCACACAAACGCGACAACAAGCAGTCCCAGGGCGAGCCCCCAGGTGAACGGGTGCGAAACGACCGGCCAGAGTTGGTCCATGTGCCAACGCTAGAGCGTGTCGGACACTTTTACAGGAGAAAACGAATCGCCCCTCCGCTCATCGCGGATCCGTCACCCGCCCGAGAAACAAACACGCCGCGCTCGGCCGGTGCTGGATCGCGAAGAAAAACGGCCTGTCCACCGTCACGACTTTTGGTTCGTCCGTTCTCGCTCCTCTCACCATCATCACTGCAGTGGCTGCGGCGGCCTCCGTTCCCTCCTCGTTTACGTCGACGAAGACCTTTTGAAGGACCCCCGAAATCCAGAACGGCCCGGCGGAATCACTCTCCACCATTTTCGAGAAATCCGCACTTCCCGGCGGAATTCCAAACGCGTGCGTGATTCCCAGCCCGATCAACAGATCCCTCAGCTCCATCGCAGGCCCGTCCATTCGGAACCGCGGGAGAAAGAGCGTAATGTCGACCCGATCAAGTGCCGCACATTCCGCGAGCAGTTTTGGGGTCAGCTTCGCCTCCAAAGCGGACAATCCGCTCGGCGAATCGGGCAACAGCACGAGGAGTTGCAGATCGGGATCGGTGTAGGGAATGCCAACCACCGTCATCCCGGGCCGCCGGGCCCAGGCCAAGCTCGCGCGCTTTTTCATCATCGGCACGCTCACGCTCTGTTGCTCGTCGAGTTGAAAGGGCATCGGCGCGGTCTCGGCGCGATCAAACGCATGCTGCCAGCGCGCCTTGAAATACAGTGCGTCCACCAGCACGGCATTCGTCGCCGGACCGATACTGCCCTGCGAAAGAAAATCGCGAATCCGATTCCGCGTCTGCCGCTGGACCCATTTGTTGATCGTCGCCCGCGCCTGCTCGGCCTTGCGGAAGTCCACCAGCTGAAGCTCCGCACCAAAATCCGCTTTCAGCGTCGCCAGATACTCCGGCCGGATCGGAAACCCGTCCTGCGCGAAAATCCGATCCGCCTGCAGAAACTCGATCCGCGATTTTCCTTCGGGCAGTGCCCCAAGAGCCTTCCGGAGCTCCGCGAATGCCGCATCGCCACCTTGCTTCTTGTAACCGAGCACCGCGGCCATCTGCTCGCGATTCGCACCTCCGGCGCCAGCCCACACCATCCGCAATGCACCCTGCAGGGACCACGGAGACAATGCGACATTTCCTTTCGGCACCCCGCGCAGCAGCTCGATCCCGAGCGCATTCGTTGCCTCCGCGGCGGGATTCGTCGGCCCGTCACTCGCGGCGAATGCCACGACCGGCAGCGTCAGCGCGCAGAGCCAGCTTCGCATGGCGAAAGCGTGACTCGCGGAGCGAATGCGGCCAAGCGGAAAAACCGGAACGCTATTCGGAGGGCTTGTAATCGATCCCCAGTCGCTCCGCGTTCTCCTTGCGCCACTCCTCGCCGAGCTCCTCGAGCGTGCTTCCCGTCCAGAGCTTCCACAGGTCCGGATCGTATTTCCCTTCCCGCGACGCGGCATTCAATTTGCGGATGAGGTCCTTGTCCTTTTTCCGAACCACCCAGTCGAGAAAGTTGGCGGTCACGCGATAGCTCGAGTCGTATCTCGCGCTGTCGAAATTCCGCTCGGTGATCTCGGCGCCTTTCGCCTCCGGCTCGTAGAGAAACCATCGAATGTAGTCCGGAATCCCCTCACTCACCCACCGCGGGGCTCGCACGGCATTGGGATTCCGCCGACGGGCGTTTCCATACGCCTGCACGACATGCACCATTTCGTGGACCACTGCCCCGCAGGCTTGCTTGTCGAGCTGCTCCCGGAAAAACGGGATTTTCATCGCGATCCGGCTGCCCGCGGCATACGCCGGGGTCTCGCCCATGTCGTCGCGAAATTCAAACAGCACCTTGTCCGCGGCCTTGAAACCCTCGCTCGGAAGCATGGCGATGATCTTCGGATACCACTCCTTAACCACCGGAAGCAGCTTCTGCTCCGCCCACGGGAGAAGGTCGGGCGCCAACGTGGCATCGATCGTATAGGTGTAGGGGCCCGAGCGGAATGTCTTCTGAATCTTCTCCGGGACCACCGCCAGCTCCAGCGGCTCCCCGCCCGATTCCACCACATCGATCTCGCTGAAAAACGTGTCGGCAAACGGACTCGCGTCGTCGGTCTTCTTCACGTCGAAGAGCAGGTAACGCCACGTCCCCAAGTCCTTCCCCTGCTCCCCCGTGATGGACACGCCCACACAACCACCCGGCTCCTCCACCGTCTGCCGCGTATCGACTTCGGCAATCAGTTTCCACCCCTCGGATTCGAGGTCATCACTGGTCGGCTTCGCCTGAAAGTCCGGTGTCTCGCCGGTCGCACCATACACCTTGTAAACCTGCGGAGACCGCTCGTCGCTGTGCCGGGAATACGTCGAGATGCGCTCCATGGCGACGGGGCGCCCAAGATCCAAAGACAACCGCCCGCCATCACGAAAAAAGAAATTGCTGCGCGGCTCATCGTCTCCCCCCGGGAGCCTCCCATCGGTCAGAACGGCGAGAGCACCACCCTTTCCATCCCTTTCACCCCTGACGATCACAAACTCCCGCCCACTCGCGGCGTCATTCGCAGCGGGAGGCGGCACCGTCTTGAAACGAAAATCACCTCCGTCACGGATGCACTCCACAGAGACGTTGGCAGCCACCGCATAGCCGGAAAGCACTGCGGACACGGCTGCACAACTCAGTAATCCGGGGAGACGCATTATGGCATCGCATGATTTCCCTCTCGAACGCCGCACCGCAAGAGCGAACCATGTCATACGCCCGGGAAGGGCCGTTTTCACTGTCACTCGGTTCCTGCCCGCAGGGACACGCTTAACGATCAGCCGCTAGTCGGAATCCCGGAGTGCTACGTGGAGGGCTGGTAATCGATCCTCAGCCGCTTGGCGTTCTCCTTGCGCCACTCTTCGCCGAGTTCCTCGACGGTCGATCCGGTCCACTTCTTCCAGTCGTCCGGAGAGTATTTGCCCTCGCGCGCGGCGGCGTTGAGCTTGCGGATCAAGTCGCTGTCCTTCGTCCGCACGACCCAATCGAGGAAGTTGCCGGAAACGCGATAGCTGCTGTCGTAGCGAGCCTCCTCGAAATTCTGCTTCGTGATCTCCGCGCCTTTCGACTGCGGTTCGAACAGAAACCAGCGGATGTAATCGGGAATGCCCTCGGTGATCCATCCCGGCACCTCGGCCGCATTTCGATTCCGACGCCGGCCCCACCAGTAGTTCTGCACGACATGCACGAGTTCGTGCACGACCGCGCCGCACGCTTCGCGATCCCGCTGATTGCGGAAAAACTCGATGTTCAGCGTCACTTCATTTCCCGCTGCATAGGCGGGCGTCCCGCCAATATCGTCGCGAAATTTCATCGTCACCTCGTCGGGAGGGCGGTAACCCGGACTCGGCAGCATCTCCACGATCTTCGGATACCACTCCTCCACCACCGGCATGAGCGTCTTCTCGGTCCACGACGCCAGATCCGGCGCCTTCGTGAGGTCGACGGTGAACGTGTAACGACCGAACTTGAACTGCTTCAAAATCTTCTCGGGCACCTTGACCACTTCGAGCTTCGGGCCGCTTGCATCCACAACATCGATCTCGCTGAAGAATGTGTTGCCAAAGGGGCCGTCGTCCGTCTTCAGCACATCGAAAAGCAGGTAGCGGTATTTTCCGATCGGTGACGGTCCGTTGCCCGTGATCGCCACGCCGACCTGCCCGCCGTCCGCCCCGATTTCGTTGCGGGTGTCGACATCCGCGATCAACGTCCATCCAACAGTCGTCGGATCGGTATCGCCCTCCACCTTCGCAACGAATCCCGGTTCATTGCCGACGGCTCCGTAAACCTTGTAAGTCTGCGGAGCGCGCTCGCCGGTGTGCCACGAGTAGGTGCCGATGCGCTCGATCCAGATCGGCTTTCGCAGATCCATCGCGATGCGCCCGCCATCTCCGCTGAAAAAGAAATTCCCCGAAGGATCGTCCTGACTCGCGGGAATCCCACCATCGTGCAGTTTGTCGAGCTCGCCGCCGTTTCCATCGCGCTCGCCGGAAACGATGATGAACGCCGCCTCGGTCGCGGCGTCGTTGGTCGCCGGTGGCGGGACTTTGTCGAATTTAAATCCTTCGTCCGACGCAGCGTGCGCGATCACCACACGCGCCGCCGGAGCGGCGAAGGCACAACTTCCAAAAAGACCTGTTAGCGCTACGACGCAGAGGGAACGGGGAAGAACCATCGGTGCCTCCAACCTTCCCGGAATCAAATATCCGCGCAAGACGGAAGGTCGTCCCCGACGCTCCTATGACACGGCAATCACGCGCCGATTGCGAAGCCCCTCCTCGACGCTAAAAAACGCCCAGCAGCAGGAGAACAAGCAGGATCACCACGAGAAGCCCCAGGCCTCCGCTCGGATAATAGCCCCACCCTGAGCTGTAGGGCCATGTGGGCAAAGCTCCGATGAGCAGGAGAATAAGCACGATTAAGAGGATGGTGGACATGATGCGTTGGGTTCCCCTTGGATCGCGGGTGAACGATCCTTTGGCCGTCTGCCTCGATCACGCACCGCGTCCGAACCTAACGCGCCCTGGCGTCGAACTCCTCTTCGTGCTGACGCATTCTGCCATCGACCACGAACGGACCGAAGGGGAGCAACGCCGCGACGAAGAAAAACGCGGCCCGCGCAACGGACCAGCCCGCGATCACCATCGTCTGGATCAGCATCAGCACGAACGCGGTGAAAAGAATGCCGTGCAGCCAGCCCGCGATCTTCACCGCCATGGGCATGTCCGCGAAATACTTGAGCGGCATCGCGACGCCCAGCAGCAGAAGGAACGAGATCCCCTCGATCAGCGCCAGTTTGCGAAGCAACGGAATCGGATTCTTCACGGCGGGAACGCTAACGAGGCCGGCGGGGAAAGCAAACCCGCATTGGACCCGGATCCCTTGCACACAATCAAGACCTGCTCCGGGCCGAAGCATCTGGCAACTGGCTGGTGAGCGATCCACGGGTTAACTTCAAGTCGTTCGCCGAAGCCCATGGACTGGATCATTCTCCAACAGCTCGCGATCTCTCTCGGCATCGGGCTGCTGCTTGGTCTGGAGCGGGAGCGAACGGAGCCGTCCATCGCGGGCATCCGCACATTTCCGCTCATTTCGATGCTCGGCACCGTCTGCGCCCAGATCGCCACCGTCTCCGGCGGCTGGGTGATTGGCGCTGGATTTCTCGGACTCGCCGCCACCGTGATCTCTGCAAACATCGCCAGGCTGAAAAAGGGCGATGTCGATCCCGGAATGACCACCGAGGTCGCCGCGCTGCTGCTCTTCGGAGTGGGCGCAATGCTCGTCACCGTCAACCTCATGGCCGCCGTCGTCGTCGGAGGCGCGATGGCCGTGTTGCTCCATTCGAAGCAGGCATTGCACGGCTTCGCCGATGCCGTGGGTGAACGCGACATGCGTGCGATCATCCAGTTCGTCGTGCTGAGCATGATCATTCTGCCGGTGCTGCCCCACCAGTCCTACGGACCCTACGGCGTCTGGAATCCCTTCAAGATCTGGCTGATGGTCGTGCTGATCGTCGGCATCAGCCTGTGTGGCTACGTCGCCTACAAATTTCTCGGACCACAGGTCGGCACACTGCTTGGCGGCACCATTGGCGGCATCATCTCGAGCACCGCGACCACGGTGAGCTATGCACGACGCTGCGCGAAGGAATCCTCGCTCGCGCCGCTCGCCGCGCTCGTCATCATGATCGCGTCCTGCTTCTCGCTGGTTCGCGTGCTCGTGGAGATCGCCGCCGTCGCACCGTCGAACTTCCCGAAACTTGCCCCTCCGCTGGTCGCCATGCTGCTCGCGTGCGTTGGCATCACGATTTTCCTGTTCCTTCGATCGCGGTCCCATCACGCCGAAATGCCCGAGCAGAAAAACCCGGCTGAACTGACCTCCGCCCTCGTGTTTGGAGCCATCTATGCCGTGGTGCTGCTCGCCGTGGCGGCCGCGAAGGATCATTTTGGCGCCGCCGGCCTCTATACCGTCGGCGTGATCTCGGGATTCACCGACATGGACGCCATCACGCTCTCCGCCGCACAAATGACAAACTCCGACGGGCTAGATCCCGGCACCGCGTGGCGAACCATCCTCATCGCCATGATGGCAAACTTCGTCTTCAAATTCGGCGTCGTCGCCGCGCTCGCCACCAGAGCATTGACGGTCCGGGTCGGCGCATCATTCGCCACCGCGATCGCGGCGGGAATCGCCATCGTCCTGTTCTGGCCCTAGCTCGACTTCTGCCGGCGAATCCAGTCGTTGACCCGCTCCTCGAGCACATCGAGTGGAACGGCGCCGGCTTCGAGCACCGTGTCGTGAAATCCGCGAAGGTCGAAATCTTCGCCCAGCGCCTCCTCCGCGCGCTTTCGCAGCTCCTTGATCTTGAGTTCGCCGACCTTGTAGGCAAGCGCCTGGCCGGGCATGACGATGTAACGATCCACCTCGACCTTGATGTCGTGGCTGCTCATCGCCGAGTGCTCCGTCATGAAGTCAATCGCCTGCTCGCGGGTCCAACCCAGCGCGTGCAAACCGGTGTCCACCACCAGGCGGCAGGCGCGCCAAATCTCGAAGGTCAACCGGCCAAAGTCCGACGCCGGGTCGGTGTAAAAGCCCATCTCCTTCCCCAGGCTCTCGGCATACAGTCCCCATCCCTCGATGAATGCGGTATAGCCACGCTCACGAAGCAGCTCCGGCTTCTCGTCCAGCTCCCAAGCGAGCGCCAGCTGGAGATGATGCCCCGGCACCGCCTCGTGCAGTGTGAGCGCCTCCATTTGCCATTTGGGCCGCTTCTCGAGATTCGACGTATTCGCCATGAAGTAACCGGGTCGCTGCGCCTCGATCGAGCCGCTGTAGTAATACGCCGCGGGAGCCGCGTCGGCCTTGAATGCAGGGATCGGCTTCACACCGTAGGGCAGTCGCGGCAGCCGGCCAAACAGCCGCGGCAATTCCGCGTCGGCGCGCTTCGCGATGTCGCGATACCCCATCAACAGCTCGTCCTCGGTTTTCGCGAAATACTTCGGATCGGTCTGAAGATGTTTCGCGAACGCCTTCCGGTTCTCGAAACCGGCCCGTTTCGCCACGGCGTCCATTTCGGCCTCGATGCGCTCGACCTCCGCCAGCCCGATCTCGTGAATCTCCTTCGGCGTGAGATTGGTGGTTGTCGAACGCTTCGCCCGGTGGGCATACCACGCCTGGCCATTCGGCATTTCCGACATGCCAATCGTCTCGCGCGTGCCGGGAATGTAGGTCTCGTTCACAAACGCGCGAAACTTCTTCAACGCCGGCAGCACGGACTCCCGCAGCACCTTCACGGCCTTATCCTGATATTCCTTCTTCGCATCGTCGCTCATCAACGGCGTGTCCTTCCGAAATGGCGCGAGAATCGGATTCTCGAGCGTGTCGTCGGAGACAAGCGCATCGAGTTGCTCGGGTAATGCGGCGAGCGTCACCCGGGGCGGCGTCACGCCCGCGTCGAGCCCCCGCTTGAGCAGCTCGATGTCCTGATCGATCCGTCGCGGCACGGAATTCAATCGCGCGAGAATCGCATCGAAATCCTCCGGCGTCTCCGCAGGGACAACCTCCATCAACTCCGGAATCGACGTGTGCACGCCGCCGAGTTGCGTGAGCGCCAGCAATTCGGCAGGGAACTGCTGGCCCTCGACATCCTCCCGGAAATCGCGAAGCAGCAGCTCGTAGTCGAGGCGCCATTTTTCGCTGAGCTGATCCGCATGGATCGCTTCGAGCTCCGCGAGAAACTTCCGCTCCTGCTCCTCACGCACCTCGAGGGCCTCGGGCGATTTGTCCGTCCAGCGATCCAGCCCCTCGCGCTTGCCGAGATACGTCGCCCACTCGGGAAACTGCTCCATGTTCCACGCCCAGATCCGATCGATGAGAGCCGTGAATTTCTCATCCTCCGGCGTCGCCCGGACGGGCAAAACCGCCAGCAACCCGAGACCCCCCAGGATCGCCAATCGCAGCACGCAGATCATCCTCATGCGGTCGAAACTGATCCCCCCGCCTGCCAACGGCAAGCCGGGAGGAAACGATTCCGCCGCGGGTCGTCTTTGACAAATCCGGCCGCGGCTGTTCCCTTCTCGCTACCGATGAACTCTCCCCTTGTTCTCATCGCCGCCCTGCTCGCGCTTGCCGTGACGTCGGAAGCGCGCGCCGCCGACAAAACCTTTCGCAACCCCGTCAATCCCTCCGCCGATCCGTGGATGGCCTACGTGAAAGGCCACTACTACCTCGCCACGACACAGGGCGATCGAATCAAGCTCTGGAAGGCAAAGTCGGTGGCATCTCTCGCGGAGGCGCAACCCATCACGATCTGGGAGGGAGGTCAGGGCGTGTGGGCTCCCGAATTTCACGAGCTCAAGGGTCCGCGCGGGACGAAGTGGTATTGCTACTTCACGATGACCGATGGCCCCGATGACAACCACCGCATGTATGTGATGGAAAGTGCCAGCGGTCGCATCGAGGGCCCCTATCGCGCACCGAAGAAGATCCTCACCGATCCCAAAGACGAATTCTACGCGATCGACGGCTCGGTTTTTGTTCACCCGAATGGAAAGACCTATTTCTTCTGGGCCGCCCGTCCCCACCACCGGCTTTACGTCGCAGAGATGAGCGATCCGTGGACGCTGAAGGGAGAACGCCAGCTTATCGAAGCATCGGGCTTTGGCTGCGAGGAAGTGCGTGAAGGGCCGTTCGTCATTCAACACGGCAACCGTCTCTTCCTCACATATTCGGCGTGCGACACGGCAAAGCCCGATTACAAGGTCGGCGCACTGTGGACGACGATCGATGAGGATCCGCTGGATCCCAAATCGTGGCGGCAAATCGAGACGCCAATTCTCGAGCGGGCGGACGAAAACGGGGTGTTCGGTCCCGGCCACCACTCCTTCTTCAAGTCTCCGGACGGCAAGGAAGACTGGATCGCCTACCATGCCAAGACCAGCTCGGAATACACCTACAGGGGGCGGTCCACGCGCCTGCAAAAGCTGGAATGGACCGAGGATGGCATGCCAAAGCCGGTCATTCCTCTTCCGTTGGACGCGGAGATCCCGCTGCCTTCGGGTGACCGCGGCCGGTAAGAGCAGGCTCGCGGCGCAACTCGTCGTGCCGCGGACATTCTTTCTTTCGCAGCTCTCCGACCTCGCCCATTCTGCGGGGTTGTGTCTGCCGTTACGAATATCGCCGCCTACAAGTTTGCCCGGCTCTCCGAGCTGAAGCCACTGCGCGAGGAACTCCTCGGCCAATGCAAAGCCGATGGGCTGAAAGGCACGATCCTGCTCAGCACCGAAGGTATCAATTTGTTCGTGGCGGGCGGGCGAGAGGCGGTCGAAAAGCTGCTCGCGCGACTGCGTGCCATTCCCGGTCTGGAGGATCTCACCGCGAAATACAGCGAGAGCGCGAAGCAGCCGTTCTCACGCATGCTGGTGCGGATCAAAAAAGAGATCATCGCGTTCGGCGTCGAAGGCATCGATCCCGTGAATCATCCGTCGCCCAAGCTCGCGCCAAAAACGCTCAAGCAATGGCTCGACGAAGGCCGACCGGTCACGCTTCTCGACACCCGCAACGAATACGAGGTGAAGCTCGGCACCTTCAAAGGCGCACTGCCCATCGGCGTGGACCATTTCCGCGAATTCCCACAGGCGGTCGCGCGACTGCCCGCAGCGATGAAGGACCAGCCCATCGTGATGTTTTGCACCGGCGGGATTCGCTGCGAGAAGGCCGGGCCGTTCATGGAACGCGAGGGGTTTCGCCAGATCTTCCAGCTCGACGGCGGCATCCTGAAATATTTCGAGGAGTGCGGAAGTGCGCACTACGAGGGCGAATGCTTCGTCTTCGATCATCGCGTAGGACTCGATCCCGCGCTCAACGAGACCGAGACGACCGTCTGTTTCGTTTGCCAGGCTCCCGTGACGCCAGACGAACAAGCCGACCCTCGCTACGTCCCGAACGAATCGTGCCCGCACTGTTACAAAAGCCCCGCCGAGAAAATGGAGGCGGTCCTCGCGGAGCGGCACGCGACGCTTCACGCCGTTACGCATCCATTGCCCGGAAGCGTTCCTGCCGACAACCATCGTCCCATCAACGTGCCGGGGGAGTTCGACGGCGCTCCGTTGCTCGAGGCGCTCTGCGGAATCTTTTCTCACATTCCTCGCGAAGAGTGGCTCGTCCGCTTCGACGAGGAAATCCTCCTCGACGAGGCCCGGCAGCCTGCTTCACCCGACCGGCGCGTGCGCACCGGAGAACGCTACTATTTCCTCGAGCGCCTCGCCGTGGAGCCGAACGTAAACGCCGACATCCGCTTCCTTCACGAGGACGACGCGTTGCTTGTGATTGCCAAACCGGCGCCCCTCCCCATGCATCCTTGTGGACGCTTCAATCGCAACACGCTCCAGTCGATTCTCGAGCGCGTCTATCGCGGACAGCGCCCCCGCCCGGCCCACCGCCTCGATGCCAATACCAGTGGAGCGCTCGTTTGCGCTCGAAACCGGCGGTTTGCGAAAATGCTCCAACCGCAGTTCGAGAACGGAAGCGTCGGGAAAATCTATCTCGCCCGCGTGCAGGGGCATCCGATGCTGGACCATTTCCGCTGCGACGCACCCGTCGGCAAAGCCACGATCGAAGCCGGCGCCCGCGAACTCGATTTTGAAAACGGACTGCCGGCCAGCACCGGGTTCTCCGTAGTCGAAAGATCCCCCGACGGCACGGCTCTGCTGGAAGTCCATCCGCGCACCGGGCGCACGAACCAGATTCGGCTGCACCTTCGCCATCTCGGCCATCCCATATGCGGCGACCCGATTTACTCGGGCGTCGACGCACAGGGCTCGCCGCAAACGCTCTCCGTGGACGCACCACCGCTCTGTCTGCATTCGTGGAAGATCACGTTTACGCATCCGACCAGCGGTGACCGCGTGACCTTCGAGGCGCCCCGCCCGGCCTGGGCCGCGCCTACGGAGTGAGCGGCACGGCCTTGCCCGAATCGGCGGAACGCCGCGCGGCATCGAGGATCTCGACCACCGTCACGTTCACCGGCAGCGACGACAGGCTGCCTTCCGGATCGACTTTGCCACGCACCACCGCCGCGAGATAGGCAAAGCAATCGTCAAAGGGCGGCGGCGACGGCGGACATTCCTCGGTGCTCACGTCGCCGCCGGTCTTCGTGCGCAACGTCTCCCGATTCTCCGCAAAGAGCGCGCCTTTCCCGCCGTAAATCTCCAGGTCCTTCCGGCTGTAAGGCCAGTTCCACGATGCCTGAATGATCCCCTGCGCCCCCGGATACGTGAGCACGATGGTGGCTTCGTCATCGACGCCGGCATAAGCCGGGTCCGTCTTCAACTTCTGCGTGACCGCGAAAACCGTCTGCGGCCGGTCGCCTTTCATCAGCCACGTCATCAGATTCGCACCGTAACAGCCAAAATCGATCAGCGCACCACCGCCGCGACTTTCGGAATCCAGCAGCCAGCCAAGAAACTCCGGCCCGCACCCGATCTCCTTCGGCCCTTCGTGACCGTCATGCGCGACGATCTTTCGAATCGCTCCAATTTCGCCTTCATCGAGCGCCTTGCGTGCCTCGCGAACGGACGGATACCACGTCGTCTCGTAGTTGGTGAGCACATGGATGTCGTGCTCCTCGGCAAGGCGCGCAATCTCCCGGGCATCCTCGACGGAGACCGCCAGCGGCTTTTCCACCATCACATCAATGCCGCGCTTCGCGCAGGCGCGAATCACCTCGAGATGATCGCCGATGTCTGTAAACACACACACCGCCTCCGGCTTCGCCGCATCGAGCATCCCCTCGACGCGCGAGTAAACCAGCTCCGGCGCGAAGCCGAAGCGCTTGCGCAATCTTTCGGCCAACGCCCCGTCCGGTTCCGCGATGCCCACGACCTCCACGTCGCCATTGTTCTCGCGTCCGAGAATCCAACCGACGTGACCGTGTTCCAGCCCCACGACTCCGAGTCGCACGGGCCGCTCAGCAGCTTGCGAAGTCACGCATTCCACGAGAAGAGCCACGATTGCGAGCAGGCGAAACACAAACCGCTGGCACATGCTACTCGCCCCCGGGTTCGGGCGCTTCGGTTTCCCCGGACGGCGCCGGAGTCTCCTTTTTCGGTTCCTCCTTAGGCCTGGGGACCACCTCGAGTCCGCGTCCGACAAAATCGATCACATGCCCCTCGTGCAGCAGCCACGACAGGTCGGCGGCCACTGCAGCCTCCCGTCGATCCTCCTCGCCCGGCGCGGGCGCGGGACGCAGCGCCACCAATGCCTTCCATTGCTCCGCGCGCGGCACTCCCGGATGCTCCTCGATGTAGGTGAGCATGCCCGAAACCGCTTCGGAAACGGGCGCCGTGGAACGGTCGAGATACTTCGGCCGCGCGAGGCCGGCATACGTGATGTTTTTCTTCGCCTTGAAAATATGAACGCCCAGCGCCGTGAGCTGCCGCCCGAGATGGTTTGCGAGCGGAAGCGGGAACCGCTGCAACTCATGCCACGTCTGGCGGGTCAGCGCATGCACTCGCGGACTGGAGGAGTTCATCGCCGGAGAGCCGGGAATCGTCACGCGGTTTCGAATTTTCGCGATCACCGCCCGCGCATGATGCTCGCGGAAATGCCGCTCCACCTCCTCCATGGAGGCCAGCGGGGCAGGCCCAGCGGGAGCGGATGATTCATCCACGGTCGCCGCAGGCTCCGCGTCTGCGTTCTCCGGCGCTTCTTCCACGGGAGACTCCGGCGTTTCCTCCACCACCTCCACCATCGGTTCCTGCTCAGTGACCGGTTCCTCCGCGCTTTCGCCAGCCGGCTCGACAGGTGGCTCAGGCTCCGCGGGTGTCACCGGCTGTTCAGGCTCCGCCTGCTTCTCCGTTGGATCGATCGGATAATAAACCTCGCGCGTGCTCTCCTGGGCCTTCCATTTCTCGATGGATTCCTCGTCGCGCAACATCCGGATCCGCGATTTGAAAACCTCGAAGGGAACGCCCGGGAACCGCTCCCGATGCAGGCGGATGAGCTTCGATTGATAGTCGTGAAGGTTTGGCGGACCAAGCAGCAGACCGCTCATGCCACATTGCGCAACAAAGGGGTAGTTGCCTTTCGGCGGTTCCACGGAATGGACCTCGCGGCGGTAGTATTTGTCGAGATCGGTCGCAAGCACGTGCGCGATGACTTCCTGCTCGCTGGTCCACAGCGTGTCGTCGGTTTTCGCGTGAAACAAATCCGGAGCCGTGTCCGACGTGCGCCGGAATTCCACGAGGTAACGCTCCGATCGATCCAGCACGAGATGCGCGAGATCGAACAACGGATAGGCGCGCGCCGTGGATTTGATCTGCTTCGCGAGACCTTCCACGCCGGCGCGATCCGGCAGAAACTGCACCTTCCAGCCCTCGATGGGCGCAGGCCCGCGCGGCTCTTTCGGTTCCTCACGCCGGTCGCGACCTTTCTTCTCGCCACGACGGGGCGGACGTCGATCCTGCCGGTCGCGATGCCGCCCTTCGGGTCGTCGCTCACGTCGATGCGTGGCATCACCTTCCTTCTCGCGCCGCTCACGAGGCATCCGGGGTGGCTCGGTCGAACCACCGCTTTTTGCCCAGGCAGGAGCAAACGCCTCGGACAGGTCGATGCCTTCGAGGCTGGAAAGGGGAGACGGCTCGTCGCTCATGGGTTCGAAGAGGCTACCATGAAATGATCGAAAACAAGACTCGAAGTGCCTTCCCCAGTCAGGAAACCAAAAGGTTCCACGGAATCCACTTGCACCAACGCGCAGAGCAACTACCGATTCTCAGGTCAATGGGTGCGGCGATACGTAGAACTCTTGCAATGCTCGCGATGGCCTCCGTGGTCGCGCCCGACTTGCGCGCCCAGACTCCCCCGCCACCGCTTTCCGAAATCGAGCCCGGCCTTGAAAAGGCCGTCCGCTGGAAATGGCATCCCGAACCGTCGAATCCGCGTAACTGGGGCCTGGAGCTTCCCGTGGTTGCGCCCACGCCCTACGCGCCGGCGCTTCCGGGCGCCACCATTCGCCACGACGTCACCGGCCGGCCCGATGCGTATGTCGTGCAGCGGGGCGACGCGCTCGCGAAGATTGGCAAAAAGTTCAACGTGCCGGTCGAGGTGCTCAAGAAAGTCAACGGCCTCGAGAGCAACCTCATTCGGGTCGGCGACGTCCTGCGCATCCCGACGCCCGAGGAGGTCGCGGCATTGAGCCCCACGCCCGCTCCGGATGGAACCGCTCCGCAGCCGCCGATTCCCGGAGCTCCCACGGGCCAGCCGCTCGACACCCTGATTCTTCAGGTCTTCCTCGATCGTCAGCAATTCTCCGCCGGCCCCATCAATGCCGAAGTGAGTCCGGAGTTCCTCAAGGTCGTGCAGCTCTACCTGCAAACGCATCCGGAGATCGCCGACTCGAATGCGCTGCTCGAACTCGCTAAGGCGAAGGTTCCCGAGCCCACGACGACCTACACCCTGCGAACAGCCGACTTCCATTTCATCGCACCGCCCAAAGCGGCGCCCATCGAGCCAGGCACCAGCGGCAGCAAAAAGAAAACCGCGGCGGCAAAGCCCCCAAAGCCCACGCTCGAGGATCTCACCACCACGCGCATGCTCGCCTACCGCAGTCCGTGGGAATTCGTGGCGGAACGCTTTCACTGCAGCGAGAGCTACCTGCGGAAGCTCAACCCGCACATCAAGGAACTGCCCGGCCCTGGCACGGAATTTCGCGTGCCCAATGTCGCGCCGTTCGAGATCGAGCGCGTGTTCGCGGGTCCGCTGCAACCGCCGGCCGGCGTGGGGAACCCCTTCACCGCGGCGATCGTGGATCGTTCCCGGTTGGAAATTCGCCGTGGCGACGCTCTCGAGGCCGTGATGCCACTCTCGATCGCCCGCCCCGGACTGCGCGGCAGCGAGTGGGTTGTTCTCAACGCCATTCCCCGTCCGCAGCTGGTGACGAATCAGGAACCCCGTGTTCAGTCGCAGACGCCGACCCGCCTTTTCGGCCGCGAGTCCCCAGGCGAAGCCAGACCAACTCCCACACCCGTGCGCGAACGCCTCGTGCTCGGTCCCGGCCCACGCAATCCCGTCGGCATCATCTGGATCAATCTCGCCAAGGCTGGTGAACCCGAGCCGCTTCAGTTCGGCCTTCACGGCACCAGCATGCCGGACGAAATGGCCACTCACGAGAGTCTCGGCGGAATTCGCATGACAAACTGGGACATCGCCCGCGCCGTGCGTATGCTGCCCGAAGGAACCCCGCTGGTCTGGACCACCGGTCAGCCCCTCGCACCACCGGTCGCGCCACAGCCGCCCTTGTAGAAGTCCTATCCACCCCTCACCACCGAACACCAAACAATCCATGAAACACACCGCATCAGCAGTCTGGAAGGGCTCCCTCACCGAGGGCAGCGGAACCATGTCCACCGGATCCGGCGCGCTCGTCGACAAGCCGTATTCCTTCAAAACCCGCTTCGAAGGAGAACCGGGCACGAACCCCGAGGAACTCATCGCCGCCGCACACGCGGGATGCTTCTCAATGGCGCTGTCCCTGATCCTCGGGCAGGCCGGAATGACCCCGGAGAAACTTGAAACAACCGCGACGGTTACGCTCGAGAAGGTCGACGACGGATTTGCCGTCACCAAGAGCCATCTCGACCTCGTGGCCACCATCCCCGGCGCGAGCGAGGAGGCATTTCAGGAATGCGCGGCCAAGGCAAAAGCCGGCTGTCCGATCTCGAAACTCCTCAACGCCGAGATCACCCTCGACGCAAAACTCGCGTAAATTCGCCGCTGAAGGGACGACCATCGATCGATGGTCGTCCCGTTCAGTTTTTCCAGCACCGCGATCACCGGTTCCGCCGGCAGGCTCCAGCCTTTTTGCTGGCAGGCCTCGGCGATCAAATCCATCAGGCGTTTGCCGTCTCCAACGGTCGGATTTGAATCGGCCCCTGCAGCGACAAGCATTTCAACGACACGGGCGTTCCCAGAATGTCCACGCCGACACCCGGCGCACACGACGTCGCTGGCAGATTTTTCGAGCACCTTGATCAACGTGCGTCCATAGCGATCCCGTTCCTCCTCCTGCTGTGTGGCGAGCACCCGGGCAGCGCACGCCAGCTCTCGATCCTACCGGATCCAGCGAACCGCAAACCAGAGGATCGGATTAAACCAATGGACCGTCTGCAAGGCCCGCTCCAGCACGTTGGCCCAAAGATCCCCGCCGCACGCGGAAGTGAAAGCGAATCGTTCCAACCGCAGGCCGCGCCAGCAGGAGCATCGCCACCGCGCCCCATGTCATCCCCAACACCAGCTGCCACGAGAGAGCGATATCACAAGCTGCCGGGGCGGCCGACGATTCGGCGGGACTTTCCTCCGCCGTGGACGGGGAAGCCGCACGAGGAGCCACCACCATCTCCGGATGATCCGAAAACCCGGCCCACAGCCTTTCCCGGCGAACTCCCGCACCGGCGGCATCACGTTGTAAACGCTGGTGCGTGACGCCGGCAGGTCGGGCAGCACCACCAACACCCACAGTCCATACCGCCACCCCGGTGAAAGACGTTTTCCAGGCAAGGCCTGCACAAGCAGGACGGCCCGGATAAAATCCTGAAAAGCACTGATGCCGTTACGGCATCCCTACGCCGTCGCCCAGACGGCGCGCTCGGGGGCGACGACGAACTCAATGAGTTCGTCGCGAAGACGCTGCGGGACCGTGGCCCGCACTCGCGCGGAATTTTCCTCGTAATCCACCGCGTGCACGACTCCCTCGCGGTGCAGGCGCGCGAGCAGATCCGCGCGAGCCAGCGGCAGCTCGAAGGTCGTTTCCTCGAGACCGCGACTGACGAATTCCCCGATGCGCTCGATCAGCACATCCATGCCCTCGCCGGTGTGCACGGAGACAAAGACGGCCTCCGGAAAATGCAGGCGCAGCACGGCTTTCGCCGCCGGATCCTCGACGCGGTCCATTTTGTTGAAGACGACCAGCGTCTGTTTCATGTCGGCGCCGAGGTCGGTGAGCACCTTCATCGTGGTGTTGTAAAACTCCATGACGCGGGGGTGCGAGGCGTCGAGCACGTGAATGAGAAAGTCGGAAACGGCGGCCTCCTCGAGCGTCGCGTTGAACGACTCGACAAGCTCGTGCGGGAGCTGACGCACAAATCCAACGGTGTCGGTGAGCAGCAGCGGTTGTTTGTTCGGCAGCGCGATCTTGCGTGTCGTCGTGTCGAGCGTGGCGAACAGCTTGTCCTCGACGAGCACGTCGGCACCGGTCAATCGCCGCAGCAGCGAGGATTTTCCGGCGTTCGTGTAACCGACGATGGCGGCGTTCGGCACGGGCGTGCGCTTCCGGTCCTTGCGCTGGGTGGCGCGTGCGCCGCGCACCTCCTCGATCTCGCGACGCAGGCGGTCCATCTGCGCGCGGATGTTCCGCCGGTCCTGTTCGAGCTGGCTTTCACCTTCGCCCTTCGCGCCAATGCCACCGCCCTGCTTTCCGAGGTGTCCCCACGCGCGCGTCAATCGCGGCAGCGAGTATTGCATGCGCGCAAGATCGACCTGCAACCGGGCCTCCCGCGTCTGCGCACGCATCCCGAAGATGTCGAGGATCACCTCTGCGCGGTCGATCACCGTCACCTTCGACAGCTCCTCCCAATTGCGCTGCTGCGCGGGGGTGAGCTCGTTGTCGAAAATCAGCACGTCACATTGCAGCTCTTTGGCGCGGGCGCAGACTTCCTCCGCCTTGCCGGATCCGAGGAAATACCGCGCCTGCGGCTCCCGCACCTGCGCGAGCACGCGATCGATCACCGGAATGCCCAGCGTGCGCACAAGCTCCGCGAGCTCGTTCAGCAAATCCTCGGCGTCCGCGCGCGCCGTCGGGTCCACGAAGGCTCCGACAAGGAGCGCTCGCTCGACCATCTTTTCGCGCGGCTTGATCTCAAACATGAAGGCGGGAACATAGCAGATCCCGCCGTCCGTGCATCCGCATTTCGCGAGGCGCCGAATCAGGATCAATCAACATCGACGCCGGCGCCGACATCGACGATCGGAGTATTGACGTGCGCTCCGGTCGAGCAACCTATGGCGAAAATTCCCAAAGCAATCGCGGCGACCCCAAGGAGGATGATTCTTTTCATACGCCTTGAAATCGCGACTCGCAGCGCCGTCGGACGCCCTTTCACCTGCCGGCGGGGCTTTCCTCCTCCCCTGGAACCCAGCGGGCAAGCATGGCCTCCAGCGCATCGATGCGAATGGGCTTGGAAAGATAGTCCGTCATTCCCGCCTGGAGGCACAGCTCGCGATCGCCTTTCACGGCATTGGCGGTGAGCGCAATGATGGGAATCTGCGAGTCGTAAGAGCGAATCCGCCGCGTGGCCTCGTAGCCATCCATCACCGGCATCTGGCAATCCATCAGAATGACGTTGTGAACTCCCTGTCTCGCCGCCTCCACCGCTTCCGCTCCATTGACCACGCAATCCACATGGCAGCCAAGCCGCTGGAGAATCGTATTGGCGACCTTCTGATTGACGAGATTGTCCTCCGCAAGGAGCACGCGAATCCCGTCCCGACAACGGGCATCCCCTCCGGATTTTTCGGGTGAGAGATTCTCGCCGTTGCTCTCGCGACAAGGAATGGCGAACCAGAAATTCGATCCCCTTCCGACCTCGCTCTCAACGCCGATTTCACCGCCCATCATTTCGACGAGGTTCTTGCAGATTACCAATCCCAACCCGGAGCCGCCGTAGGTGCGCGTCGTTGAGGAATCCGCCTGGAAGAACGGCTCGAAGAGGCGATGGATGACATTCCTGGAGATTCCGATGCCCGTGTCCCGCACCTCGAACCGGAGAAAGTCGCCGTCCCGCCGAACGGATAACGTGATGCACCCATCGTCCGTGAACTTCACGGCATTCGAGCCGAGATTCAGCAAAATCTGGCGCAAACGGGTGGGATCGCCGCGAAGAAACCGCGGAACGTCGGCATCCAGCTCCGTGAGCAACCGCACGCCTTTCGGCGATGCCGAAACATCGAGGATCTCGCGCACCGAAGTGACGATCTGTTCCAGGTTGAACGGCACATCTTCCAGTTCGAGACGCCGCGCCTCGATCTTCGAGAAGTCGAGAACATCGTTGATGATCGACGTAAGCGCGTCGCCGCTGGATTCGATCACCTTCACATACTCGCGCTGATCGTCGGTAAGCTCCGTTTTCAGGAGCAGGTCCGCCATGCCGATGACGCCGTTCATCGGCGTGCGAATCTCGTGGCTCATGTTCGCGAGGAACTCGCTCTTGGCCTTGCTGGCTTCCTGCGCTTCGCCGGCAAGCCGCTCCACCCGTTCGAGCGCCGCTTCGAGCTCCCGGTTCGCCGCCTGCAGGGCCAGCTCGGATTTTTTCAACCGCGTCACGTCTTCCGTGGCCATGATGAGACCGCAGATGTTCCCCTTGTGATCGCGCCACGGGCTGACCTCCCAGCGGACCCAGGATTTCGACCCGTCCTCCCGTTCGAACAGATCCTCCTCGCATCGCTCGACGGCGCCTTGCAGACAGCGGGCGTGGACATCCTTCCATCGCTGGGGAACATCGGGAAAGACCTCGTAGTGCGACCTGCCGATTAAATCCTCGACCGTCCCGGGAAGCTCGTAATCCTCCAGCCAGCGCCGGCTGCAGTTCAGGTAGCGCATCTCGCAATCAAACATCGCCACCGCGCTGGGCGCATTTCGCACGAAGGCCATCAATTGATCGCGCGATGTGGTCAGCGCCTTTTCCGTCTGCTTGCGTGCCGAGATGTCGGAGAAAATCCCCAGATATCCCGTAATGTTCTCCTTGTCGTCCCTCAGCGCCGTGATCGAGAGCAACGCCGGATAGCGGTGGCCGTCCTTGTGAATGAATGTCCACTCGTGCTCGTTCGGGATTCCAAGGCGGGCCTTCGCCGTGAACGTGTCGAAGCCCGGCCGCAGCCGCATTCCGAGTTCCTGCGAAAACTGCTCGCATCGTCGCGCCACGTCCTCCTTGTCGTGGAGCAGACCGGGCGTGTCCCGGCCAATCAGGTCCTTCGACAGATAGCCCGTGATCCGCTCCGCGGCGTGGTTCATCGATTGGATCACGCCCGCCGTATCCGTGGTGATGATCCCATACGCGGCATTGCTCAGGATCGCCGTCTGCAGCCGGGTCAACGACTCGAGCGTTTCCTGCGTCGCCTGCCGGCGGCTGATGTCCTCTTTCATGGCCACAAACCGGCATATGCGGCCATTGGCGTCCCTCACAGGATGAATCGTCGCGAGCTCGGAAAAGATCGTCCCGTCTTTTCGCCGGTTTCGGAATTCGCCACGCCAGACCCTGCCCTCAAGAAGCGTCCGCCAGAGCTGCGCATAAAAATCCTCCGACTGCTCGCCGGACTTCAACAAGCTTGGCCTTTTCCCCAGCACCTCATGCGCCCGATATCCCGTCACCTGCTCGAAACAGGCGTTCACATACTCGATGCGACCCTCCACATCGGTGATCATGATGGACGTCGGGCTATTCGCTACGATCATCCCAAACAGCGAAAGCAACTCTTCCGCCGAGCCCTCGAGCATCTGCCTCTCGTTGCTGGGATCCATCGACTGCAGCCAGTCCGTGATCAGACTGACCGATTCAACGATACCGCATCCCGGGGAATCAGCCAGCGCTTCCGCCCCCGTTTACTTTTGATGCGTCAAAACCCGCCAAACTTTGCCACAATCCCGCCGATGCGTTTTGCGGCTCTGCTTTGGGAAAACAACCGTTCCGGCGCATGATCCCTACAAGCCCTGCAAACAGCCCTGTAACGATGCGATTCACCAACGCCGACTGGCAACGCCTTCGCGACCTCCGCGACCGCTTCCTCACTGATGCTTCCGCAGATTACTGGACCGCACGGGACCTCGAACTCTACGACGCGACCTTCGCACAACGCATCGGCTGGAAATGGGATGCCGTCCTCCACACGCTCAAGCGCCTGGGATGGCGTCCCCGCGCGACCCGCATCCTCGACTGGGGATGCGGCACCGGGATTGCGACGCGGGCGGTGGCGGAATGGTATGGGATTCGAAAGGTGGAGGTTTACGATCAATCCGCGGTCGCGATGCGCTTCGCGATCGAGGCCTTGAAGCAACGCGGCCTCGACGCAAGCCCGGCGAATCTCCGCGATGGAACAGTTCCCGGGGATTCCCTGCTGCTCATCAGTCACGTCGTCGGCGAGTTGAAACCGGAGGAACGCAAGGCGCTCGCCCATCTCGCAGCCACCGCATCCGAAGTCATCTGGGTCGAACCCGGCTCGCGGGACATCAGCCGCCAGCTGACGGACCTGCGGCAAATCCTTCTCGACGCCGGCCATCACATGATCGCCCCCTGCACGCACGATCGGCTTTGTCCGATGACCGATGCGCCGCGCGATTGGTGCCATTTCTTCGCGAAATCACCGGCGGAAATTTTCCAGTCGGCATTCTGGCGGGAATTTTCAGAGCGCCTGGAAATCGACCTCCGCGCCCTGCCCTACAGTTTCCTCGCGTCGTCGAAGCATTTCACGCGACCACTTCCCGCCGAGGCTGAACGCCTCATCGGACGCCCTCACGTTCTGAAAGCCCACTGCGAGCTGCTTTGCTGCGGAGCCGAGGGGCTTGCTGTCCGCACGCTTCGCAAGCGCGACGACTCCGAGCTATTTCGTCGCGTGACTCGAAAAGGACTCAGCGGAGTCTTCGCATGCCGGAACGGGAAAGTCGAGCTGGTCACCGGAGACAGCGACTGATTTGCGGTCGATCACCAGTCTCGGCAGCGATTATTCGAGTGTGACGCCGGGCAACGGCGGCAGGCCATGCCACGCACGCGCCCGCTGGCACTTGTCGTCACCCGACATCAACGAGCCGCTCGGTGAGCGCCTCCGGCAGATTCGCCCCCTCGGCGCGGTAGAAGGACACCCGATAGGTGGCGCAGCAGGCGCCACATGTCAGACATGGGTTCTCCGGATCGTTCAACGCACGGTGAAAGATCGGCGGATTTCATGGATCGATCAAAAACGCCTGACAACGGTCACCTCGACCCGACTTCGCGAGTTCCCGCGCAACGGTTTTGAGGTCCTCGACAAATGCCTCGTAATTCTTCTCGCGAGCCTCCCCGTCGGGCGCTCGCAGGAGCGATGACGGATGCACGGTGATCATCGTGCGCGCGCAATATTCGGACTCGATCCACTGCCCGCGATCGCGTAGCACGCGAACCTTCGATCCGAGCACACTTTGGGCGGCTGTTCCGCCGAGCAGGACAAGCACGCGGGGCTTCACCGCCGCCAGTTCCGCCTCCAGCCACGGACGGCACGCCGCGATCTCACGCGAGCCGGGTTTGGCATGGAGCCGCCTCTTTCCACGAGGCTCCCATTTGAAATGCTTCACGGCATTGGTCACGTAGGCCTGATCGCGGTCAATGCCGGCATCCGCCAGCGCGCGATTCAAAAGCTGCCCGGCAGGTCCAACAAACGCACGCCCCGCACGATCCTCCTGATCGCCCGGCTGCTCCCCGACGAGCATCAGCGGCGCATGCTTCGGACCTTCACCGAACACCGTCTGCGTCGCATTGCGATAAAGCGGGCATGCCGTGCACCCGAGCGCCGCCTTGCGCAACGTCGTGAGACTTGTGCTGTCCGGCACCGGCGCCGGATGAAACTCGTCCGCGGGGGCGGCTTTCGAGCGGCTGCGGACGATCATTTCAGCGGTGCGGCTTGGCGCCTCCCGAAGCAGCGCAGGCAGGATCGCGGTCTCCGGAAGATCCCTCCAATACTTCTTCGGCATTTCGGCCTGCATCGCGTGGGTCTTCACACGGGCGGGATTGAAGATGCTCCCGTAATACGTCAGCCACAGCGCCTCGACGCGGTCCTCCACAGGAGCCTCCGACCTTGGCACGCCGTCGGTGAAACTCAACATCCTCCCGTCCCAGTGCGCGCAGCGGTCGGGCGTCAGAATCGACCAGCGCATGCCGGCAAACCGGTCGCGAAAAAACGGCGCGTTCAGCTCGACGATGTGATGCGCGGGCTCGAACCACGCGATGAACCACGTTTCACCATCATGGGCGACTTCCCGAAATCGCACAAAGGCGCGCATCTTGTGCACGTCGCGCCGCACCGCCTTGTCCATGCGGGCCAGCTCGTAAACATCGGGATCAACCGTCACCTCCAGCAAATGCGGCTCGCCGTGCGTCAGTCGCCACAGCACGCGGTAGAGCAAATCCCAGCGGCGCGCACTCCGGTGACACGCGACCCGCTTTGCGATTTCCACAAAGGATCGCGGAACCCGAACCCGTGCTTTCGCCTGCTGCGTCGCAGCTTCGTCAAACATTCCAAGCCCCGGCTGCTCTCCATGCAGTTCCTCCCAGACGACCTCATTGGGCGCCAGCCCGCCAGCCAATACCTCTCGCGCCACTCTCTGCCATTCCCGAAACACCGGCGCGAAGGTGATTTGACGCATCGCGAAAGTTCGAATGTGCGGCGGATCTTGCGTTTACAGTTCGCCCGTGAGTGCCGTCTGCGCCGGGTCGAACAGGTCCAGCTGCCGCTCCTCCGGAATTCGCATCGTCCGCTCGATGCGATGCGGGGAATGATCCACGGTCGTGATGAATGGCATCACCTTCCGCATCGGAACGTGCAGGCGCGTGAGGTCATCGAGCCGCAGCTTGTGCCAGCGCCGGATGGCAAGAATGCGATCGACGTTGCGAACTCCGAGACCCGGCACGCGAAGCATCAACTCGCGACTCGCGCGGTTCAAATCGACCGGAAAAACCGCCGGATGCCGCAATGCCCAGGCGAGCTTCGGATCGATGTCGAGCGGAAGATTTCGCGACTCCGTGATTTCCGAAACCTCGAAGCCATAAAATCGAATCAACCAATCGGCCTGATACAGCCGATGCTCGCGAACCAGCGGTGGAGCTTGAAGCGGCAGTTTCGATGACGCATCCGGAATGGGGCTGAAGGCGGAATAATAGACCCTCCGCAACTTGTGCTCGCGATACAGCGAAGCAGCCTGCGTGAGGATGGCGCGATCATCCGCCGGCGTCGCACCGACGATCATTTGCGTGCTCTGCCCCGCAGGCGAAAAGACAGGCGCCTTCGGACTCTCACGGCGCTCGGCCTTCGACTGAGTAATCTTCCGCTCGATGACCGTCATCGCGCCGCGAATGCGCGTGAGATTCTTCTCCGGCGCCAGCACATCGAGATCCGCCGGTGTCGGCAGCTCGACATTGATGCTCAATCGATCCGCCCATCGGCCGGCCTCCTCGATCAATTCCGGCGACGCCTCGGGAATCGTCTTGAGATGAATGTAGCCCTTGAAACCGTGCTCCTGCCTCAGTTTGCGCGCGACCTGCAGCACCTGCTCCATCGTGTAGTCGGGGTTGCGAATGATCCCGGAGCTGAGAAACAGGCCCTCGATGTAATTTCGACGATAGAAGTCCATCGTCAGCTTCACGACCTCGTCGGGCGTGAAGCGCGCCCGCTGCACCCCGCTCGAGACGCGGTTGATGCAATAGAGGCAGTCGTAGATGCAGTAGTTGGTGAGCAGGACCTTGAGGAGCGACACGCAGCGACCGTCCGGCGTGTAACTGTGACAAATCCCGGCTCCGGTCGTGCTGCCCATGCCGCCTGCGCGGGAGTTTCGCGCAGTCGTTCCGCTGCTCGCACAGGAAGCATCGTATTTAGCCGCATCGGCGAGAATCGACAGCTTCCGTTCAAGATCCATGACGAAGCCAACCCTTCGTCCGATCCGCTGCGCCCCGCAATCGGGAAAGCTCCGCATTGACAACCCTGTCGCCTGCGATGATCAAAACCCGGTCGTCGATACCAGGGCGAATGCTGCCGCCTCCCGTGAATCCGCCAAATGCAGGAAGCACGCACTGGTGAGGCTGCACCCAGAACGCAGGCAATCGCAGGCTTTCCCTTGCTGGACCAAGCATCGTCACAACCGGATGCACGTGACCGCAGAGAACGGGCACACGCGACTTCGCGACGGGATGATGCCGCAGCATCCATGGCCCAAGTCGCCCGCCTTCGGAAAGAACGTTGATCCGAAGTTCGGTCGCAAGATGCAGCGCCTTCCGATCATGGTTTCCAGAGACCATCGCGATCTCGATCGACAGACCACTCCGCCACTCGCGCACCACGTCGATTGTGGCCTTTTCTCCAGCGTGTTCGGAGTGAAAGGCGTCGCCGAGAATGACGAGCCGCTGAACGTCGTGCCGTGCCATCACGGCGTCGAGACGACGCAAATCATCATTCGTCGTGCCCGGCGGAATCCATCGTAATGCCTGACGAAACGTCGCGTCTTTGCCGAAGTGAAGATCCGCAAGAAAGAGCGTCCGCTCCCGAGGCCAGTAAAGTGCCCGCTCCGGCACCGCCACGAGCTCCTCGCCGGCCCACGAAAAGTGGCAGTCGCTCATTTGCTCCTCCCCGCCCGCTCGATAACGAGTTCCATCCGCGCGATGCGATCCGATAGAGCCTCCGAACTCATCTTCTCGCGAAAGCGTTCCACGAAAATCGGGAAGGCAAACGGAGACGGCGCCTTCAACTCCACCATTCGAAGCCGCCTCTTCCGCATCTTCTCCAGCGCGGCCCGAAGACGCGTCTGCTCGAGTTGATTCTCCAAGACCTCGCGCGTCGCCTGTCTCAGCAAAAGATTCCCCGGTTCGTAGCGTTGAAAGACATCGTAAAGAAGCGATGCGGAGATCATCAACTGGCGCGCGGTCTTTCGCGCACGACCGACGCCCTCATGAGTCAGCCCCGCAATCCGCGCGATCTCACGAAACTGGCGCCTGCCCAACTCCGCGGCATTCACGCTCCCCAGCACGTCGTCGAGAAGGCCCGCCTCATCCATCAGCCCACCCTTCAACGCTTCCTCCAGCGGCGCAACGCGCGGCGACAGCAGCTCGAGTCCATGGTCATTGAAGGCAAGCGAGAACGTCGCGGGCTGAATCCGCGCCAGTCGGTAGGCGAACAGGGCTGCCAGACCCTCGTGCACGAGGCGTCCTTCGAACGGATAGATGAAGATGTGATGCCCTTCGCGGCTCTTCCAACGCTCCATCAGGAGTTCATCGATCGCGGGAATCAGCGAGAGCTTCTGCTGAATCTCCAGCACACCACGCATGCGCTCCATTTCGGGCGACGCAAACTCGCCCCGTCGCGCGGCATCGAGCCGGAGCCGCATGCCTTCCGCCAGCTTCGTCGACAATGGCAGACGACCACCCATCCAGCGCGGCACACCACCGCTCTTGCGCTTCGAGAGTCGCACGTAGGCCCGCATGTCCCGCACCCGCACCAGCTCAAGCTGGCGCCCGGCAAAGAGAAATCGATCGCCCGGCCGCATTCTTGCGATGAAGGATTCCTCGACCGAACCCAGACGCGAACCGCGAAGGAACTGCACCTGAATCGACGCGTCGCTCGTGATCGTGCCGATATTCATCCGATGGTCGCGCGCCACGCGGTCGTCCCGCATGTGAAAGCGACCACCAACCCGCGACAAACGCTGGAACTGCGGGTATGTGCGCAGTGAATCACCGCCCCGCTCCGCGAAATTCAGCGCCCAGGACCACTCGGTGTCGGTGAGTCCGTAATACGCATGCGTCGTCCTCACTTCCGTCCGCAGCGCCGCTTCGTCAAAGCCACCGGCCTCATCGAGGCCACCAGCCGCGACCGTGGCAATGTGCTGGCAGAGCAGATCAAGCGGCACCCGCAATGGCGGCCGCGCCTCGATCTGTCCCGCTTCCGCCATGTCGCGCGCCGCGGCAATCTCGACCAGTTCGAGCGTGTTCGCCGGCACGCAATAGATCACGCTTTCCGCACCCGGCCGGTGCCCGCTTCTTCCCGCCCGCTGCAGCAACCGGGAGACACCCTTCGGGCTCCCCACCTGCAACACCGCATCGACAGGGGCGAAATCAACTCCCAGATCGAGGCTGGAGGTCGCCACCACCACGCGCAACGCTCCCGTGCGCAGACCTTCCTCGGCGGCAAGTCGCACATCATTATCCAGCGACCCGTGGTGCAGGCCGATTTTGCCTTCCCAATCGGGCATGGCTTCCGCCAGACCGCGAAACCACATTTCCGCCTGGGATCGCGTGTTGGTGAAAACGATGCTCGTTGCGTGCCGCCGCAAAACATCCGTAACGCCATCGATCAACTGAAGGCCGAGATGCCCGCCCCACGGGTATTGGTCGGATTCCGGCGGCAGAATCGTCTCGATTCGCGTGCGCTTCCGCATTCCGCCCCGGACGAGTCGCATCGGTCGCGGCTTTCCGTCATGCTCGAATCCACCGAGCGCCAGCGCCGCCTCCTCGAGGTTCCCAAGTGTTGCGGAAAGTCCCCATACGCGCGCTTCCGGGGCGAGCGTGTGCAATCGCGCGAGGGCGAGCTCCGTCAATACCCCGCGCTTGGTCGTGAGCAGCTCGTGCCACTCGTCGACGACAATCAGCTCCAGCGATCGAAACGCAGGCAGAAACGATGGCTGACTCAGCAGCAGCGTCGCGCTCTCGGGCGTGGTGACGAGGCATTCCGGGGGTCGCTCGTGAATCTTCTTTCGCGCCGAGGCGGACGTATCCCCGGTGCGACGGGCAACCCGCCAGCCCGGCCAGAGCTCCGCGGCGGAATCGGCCAGCGCCGCCTCGGTGTCGGCCGCAAGCGCGCGCAACGGCGTGATCCACAGCACCCGCATGCCACCACCGCGATCACCGGCATTCATCGCCCGAAGCAAAGCGGCAAACCACACCGCGAATGTCTTCCCCGCACCGGTCGAGCAATGCAGCATCCCCGACTCACCATTTGCATAGGCCGCCCAGACCTCCCGTTGAAACGGGAATGCCTTCCACTTTCGTTTTCGAAACCAGGCGTCGAGGACTGAGGACGGCGTCAAAGCACCGCCACGTTACACCACGTTTCGAAATGGCAGCGGGGAAATCTCGATGTCGGGATTCTTGCTCTCGAAGTAGCTCAAGCCCCACTGACTCGGCAGCAGCACGACGGTCGCGCCTGCCTCGTCCAAGGCGAGCGCCGTGCCCGTCGGCATGACGAGATCCGGCAGATCACCATCCTTTGCGCGCACCCATCGGGCGACCGACCACGGTGCATTCTCGATGCGGCAGGGCGCGCCGTATTCCCCATCGAGACGGTATTGAAGAACCTCGAACTGCAGCGGGCCGACCGCGCCGAGCAGATGCGTTCTCGTGATGGAATCCTTCAGCTGAAACGACTGTGCAACTCCCTCGCGCAGCAGTTGCTCGAGCCCCTCTCGGAAGCGTTTCCCCGTCGCGGTGCTTCCACTGTGGATGTAGGCGAAGCATTCCGGCGCGAAACGCGGAATCTCATCGAATCGAATCGTCGGGTCCTCCGAGAGTGTGTCGCCGATCTGAAAATCCTGGTTTCCCACAATGCCAACGACGTCGCCCGCCCACGCCGCATCCACCGTCTCACGCTCCTGCGCGAAGAGGCGCTGCGAGTTCGACAGTCGCACCGGTTTTCCCGTGCGCGGATGAATCACCGTCATGTCGCGATTGAACTCGCCGGAGACAATGCGGATGAACGCGACACGGTCGCGGTGCTTCGGGTTCATGTTCGCCTGAATCTTGAAAACGAAGCCCGAGAACGCTGCGTTCGTCGGCTCGACCGACCCCGTGGCGGTTTCACGCGGAGCAGGCGGCGGCGCCAGCTCGAGAAAGCGATCCAGCAGCAGTTGCACGCCGAAGTTGTTCATCGCGCTGCCGAAAAAGACCGGCGTGAGCCGGCCCGCGCGCACCTCGGCAAGGTCGAACTCCGCGCCGGCGCCTTCGAGCAGGTCGATCTCCTCACGAAATGCCGCGTAGACATCCGGCGACATCGCCTCCTTCACAAACGGATCGTCCACCCCGCCCACCTGCTCGGGAGCGCGATAGGCACCGAGTCTTGTGCGCTCGAAGAGATGCACTTCATTCGTCCGTCGGTCGAACACGCCACGAAATTCCACGCCGCTGCCGAGCGGCCAGTTCATCGGAAGCGCGTGAATCCCCAGCACGTTCTCCAGCTCGTCGAGCAGCTCGAGCGGCGGCTTCGAAGGACGGTCGAGCTTGTTCATGAACGTGAAGATCGGCACCCCACGTTGCCGGCAGACCTCGAACAGCTTCCGCGTCTGGGTCTCGATGCCCTTCGCGGCGTCAACGACCATCACCGCCGCGTCCACGGCCGTGAGCACCCGGTAGGTATCCTCCGAGAAATCCTTGTGGCCCGGCGTGTCGAGCAGGTTCACCACGCAGCCACCGTATTCGAATTGCAGCACGGTCGACGACACCGAGATGCCGCGCTGGCGCTCGAGTTCCATCCAGTCGCTCGTCGTCGCGCGCTGATCCTTGCGCGCAGTGACCGTTCCTGCAAGCTGCACCGCCCCGCCGTAGAGGAGAAATTTCTCGGTCAGCGTGGTCTTGCCGGCATCCGGATGCGAAATGATGGCAAAGGTGCGGCGTCGCCCGATTTCGCGGGCGGCGGCGGGACTGATTTTCAATTCGGTCGACGGGCCAGACATGGAAAAGCGAGAAACGTAGTCGCTAACGCGCGACAGCCAACCTCTTTCGCGCGCTGGGGATCACGACACGGGCAGCGATTTTTTTTGTCCTCCGGAGGCCTGCTGATTCGTCGCAGTCATGAACCTCATTCCTGAACGCCCATGAAAACGGCCATCCCATTCCCTCTGTGTATCAAGCGGCGGTTGCCTTGCGCAAAGCCCGCAGTGCATCCTTCCGCCAACCATTCCGCGTCATGAAACACATTCCAACAGTCGCCGGCGCCATTCTTGGCCTCATGTTCATCGCGTTCTCCTCGATGGTCCTGTTCAATCTCGTGGAGGTGCCCCCGCCACCCAACGACGACTCCGCTCTGTCGCACTTCATGCGGGCCTTCCAACCGACCGGCTACATGACGTTCGTGAAGGTCTGTGAGCTGATCGGCGGGATTCTCGTGGCCATTCCGCTCACGCGAAATCTCGGCCTGCTCGTGCTCGGCCCGATCATCGTGAACATCATCGCGTTCCACGTGCTGATTCAGGGGCCGCTGCTCAACCCGATCCTGATCGCGATCGTCGCGCTCACGCTCTTCCTGCTATGGGTGGAACGTCGCGCCTTCCTCGGGTTGATCCACAGATCGCGGGCTTGAGCACACTGACGCAGTGGTGCCGCCGCTGAGCAGGCGGGCGTTTCGAGTTCGCGGCACTCAAGCCGCGAGCTCGGTCGCCATTCCGGAGACCTCGGCCCGGCGCCGCCGCTTCATTCCCGGCTGGATCGCGCGGAGGAGATCGTCCATCTCGCGCGCCACGAGAAAGTCGCCCGGCTGGCAAAGATCGCTGAGCAGATCGATCAGCGGGTCCCAGAAGAACTCGCCGAGATGGTTCGGCCGGTTGAAGATCACGACCGGCTTCCCGTCCATCACGGGGTTCTTCTGGTGCTTGAAGATCATCAACGCCAGCATTTCCTGCACGGTGCCCGCACCGCCCGGGAAGATGATGAACGCATCGGAATTTTCGATCATCACCTCCATGCGGGTGTAGATGTCCGGACGCGGCCAGAAGCAGGAAAGGCCGTCCGGCAGTCCCTCAATCTCGATGATGTGCGGCACATTCGAACCCGCGGCCCAGCCCCCTGCCTCGACGGAGCCTTTGACGACCGCGCCCATGATGCCCGATCGACCCGCGCCCGAGACGCAGCCAATCCTGTTCTCCGCGAGCATGCGGCCGAGCGTCTCTCCGTCCTCCAGATAATGCGGATCCTCCAGCGAGGCGGAGCAAAAGACACACGCATTGCCGATGTAATCGTCGGGAACCGGCGCCTCGATCACGCTGGCTTTCGGCTCGCCGATCTTGCGCCGGCCGGGATCGGGAATGCCGCGTATCTGCGCGAGCTTCAGCGCGTCGATAACCTCTTCGGGAGTGTCCACGGGCATCAGAAAATCCCGAAATTCCTGCTTCACCGTTCCCATCTTTTGCAGATGCGAGAGCAGCGAAAAAAACGGATCCCAGGATTTGTCTTCGTTCAGGATCACCGCAGGCTTGCCCGCGAGGTTCCGGTCGAGCGTCTGGAAACCCACGAAAATCGAGATGGCCTTGAACATGTCTTCGAGCGTCGCCCCGGGCGTGAAGACGAAGGCATCGGACTCGACGATCTTTTTCTCGATGTTCGAAAGCGTGATGCGCTGGTCGCCATTCGAGTTGTAGATGTCCCAGCCGGCGGCAAAGAGCAGGTAAAGCAACTTCGCACGGGTGGCACGGTGGGGATCGTCTGCGCCCAAAACGGTGCCGGAAAGTCTGATCTTGGCCATACGTCAACTACAGTTCCCCTCCACCGGTAGCACGAACCGGGCCTATCTGCATGAAAAGGACCTCTTCCACGGCCACGACGCGTCGTGATTTTCCTGCAATCCAGCTTCCGGATCGCTACGCTCGGCGCAACTCTGCCCACGCCCCCGGGTTCACACACCAATGCGGAAACTCCCCCTCATTCTGGCCATCACGACGGCAACCTTGCGCGCGGAAACCCCGCTCGTGGACTACGTCGATCCCTTCCTCGGCACAGCGCCAATCACCGATGTTCGAGACATCGGGTTCGAGCCGCCGTGGCGGGTCTGGGCGGGATTGACCTTCCCCGGTTCGTCGGTGCCGATGGCCATGGCCCAGCTCAGCCCGATCACTGAATGGGGGAGCGGCGCGGGCTACGAATACGAGGACACCGAGATCCACGCCTTCACCCACACGAACAAGGGCCACTGGAATCTCTGCCACATTCCGCTCATGCCAGCTGCCGGCGAGATCGATCCCAACGATTTCGCCTCGCCGTTCTCCCATGAAAACGAGTCGGCGCACCCCGGCTATTATCAGGTCCTGCTCAAGCGGCACGGCATCAATGTGGAGCTGACCTCCACGCTGCGCGGCGGTTTTCACCGTTACCACTACCCAAAAGGCGCGGAGAAAAAGCTCATCGCCGATCTCGGCATCTCGAACGAGCGCGTGCGCGACTGGAAGATCGAGCAGGACGGGAAAAATGCCTTCCGCGGCTACCAGGACACCGGCCGCAACAAGGTTTACTTTCACGCGACCACCAACCACGACATCACCGGCATCCGGATGCTGGAGGGAAGCGAGCGCAAGGTTCCCGTGGTGGAATTCGCCGAGGGCGACGAGCCGCTGGAGATTCGCATCGGGCTGTCCTGGGTCAACACCGACAACGCGAAGCTCAACGCTGAAAAGGAGCTGGCCGGGCGGACATTCGAGCAGGTGCGCAACGCGGCCTCGGAAACGTGGGAGACGCTTTTGTCGAAGATTCAGGTCACCGGCGGCACGGAGAAACAAACGCGGCTTTTCTACTCCTGCCTCTATCGCTCGTTCCTGTGGCCGGCGCTTCGCAGCGACGTGAACGGCGAGTTTCGCAATGAAAACGGCGAGGTCGTGAAGAAGGATTTCGAATACTACGAAATCCCCTCGCTCTGGGACGACTACCGCAACAAGCTCGTCCTGCTCGGCTGGCTCGAACCCGGGGTCACCAACGACGTGATCCAGTCGATGATCGATCGCGGCGAGTGCACCGGGTTCATGCCCACGTTTTTCCACGGTGACCACGCGGCGCCATTCATCACGGGTTCCTATCTTCGCGGCCTGCGGGGCTTCGATGTCGACCAGGCCTACGAACTTCTCGTGAAAAACGCCACCGTCGAGAACCGCCGCGCGCGGCCCCATGTCGCGGAATACATCGAGAAGGGCTACGTCTCGACGCCCGTGATCGAGAATCCGAATGTCGAAACGAAAGCGAAGGCCGGCGTCACCAAGACGCTCGAATACGCCTACGACGATTACGCAATCGCCCTCCTCGCGAAGGAACTCGGTCGCGAAGACGACTACGAGACGTTCATGAGGCGCTCGCAGAATTACAAAAACGTCTTCGACGCGGATACGGGACTCATGCGCGGGCGCCTCGAAAACGGCAACTGGGTCGAGCCGTTCGATCCGCAGTTTCCCTACTACGAATACATGTATCGCGAGGCCAATGCGTGGCAGTCGACATTCTTCGCGCCGCACGACACCGAGGGCCTCATCAAGCTCTACGGCACGCCGGAAAAATTCGAGGCCCAGCTCGACAAGCTGTTCTCGATTCCGTGGAACCCGCAGCACATCGCGATGAACGTAAACAGCTTCATCGGCCAGTATTGCCACGGCAACCAGCCCGACCACGGTTTTCCGTGGCTCTACCATTTCGTCGGCAAGCCGGAGAAATCGCAGGCGATCATCGACGAGTGTCTCGAGCGGTTTTACGGAATGGAAAGCGGCAAAACGCTCGCCGGGATGGACGACGCCGGCGAGATGTCATCGTGGTATGTGTTCGCGGCGATCGGCCTTTATCCCTACTCGCCGGCCGATGACGACTACATCGTGAGCGTTCCGATCTTCGATCGGACGACCGTGCACCTGCCGGAGGGAACCTTCACCATCACGAAATCGGGAGAGGGCCGGAAGTTGAAGGAAATCACGGTCGACGGGAAGCCGCTCGACGGTTGGTTCATCCCTCACGCCGATCTCGCGCGAGAAGCGAAGATCGTCGTTCGCACCTCAAAGGAGTAGCCTCACGGCCGCTCCGCAGCCTCGCGACCGAGAGCCGCGAGGCGGAGCACGGTGTTCCAGTTGCGCGCGGTGTTTTCGACGCCGATCCACGCGTCGAATTTCTCCGCCATCTTGCAGCGGCCGAATCCGTTCGGCGTGTGCAGATAGGCGACGCGGTCGATCACCTGCAGATCCTCGCCGTCCACGGCGCAGGCACGCACGCGTGCGACATTCGCCGGATCGGGCACGCTCTCAAGCAGCGCCGCGTGCACGGTAGTCGGCGCAGCCTCCGCCTGCGCAGGAAAGGGATTGCCCGCAATCACCGCCTCCCACTCCTCGAGCGTCGGAGCGAAGATCGCCTTCCCGAATCCAAACTCCCGCCGGCACAGCTCCGCAATCGTCGCAACGACCTTGCCACGCGAGAGCCGGCTGCGCACCACCGCATTCCCGCTGTTGATGTAGGTCGCGACATTTTCGAATCCCGCCTCCGTGAGCTTCTCGCGCAGCGGCTTGGTCGGCAGCTGTGTCTTCCCGCCGACGCCTCGAAAGAGAATCACGTAAACCGTCCGCTTCATCGAAAGCCAGCCTGCCGTGAATGCACCGGCGATTCAATTCGCGAGCGCGACCACTTTGCGGGTGTTGTCCGGATCGCGCCGCCCCGTTCGTCGTAGAGATGAACCTGTTTTCCAAATGAGCAACACCCACACCATCCGCCTGCACCGTGTCCTCCGCGCCACCCCCGACCGCATTTATCGCGCCTTCCTCGATCCCGCCGCGCTCGCCAAGTGGCTTCCACCGCATGGCTTCACGGCCACGGTCGACAAACTGGATGCCCGGGTCGGCGGAAGTTACCACATGGCATTCACGAATTTCTCGACCGGAACGAGCCACTCCTTCGGCGGGAGCTACCTCGAACTCACCCCGAACGAACGCATGCGCTACTCGGACAAGTTCGACGATCCGAACATGCCTGGTGAAATGATCACCACCGTCGAGTTGCGCGCCGTCTCCTGCGGCACGGAACTTCACATCGTGCAGGAAGGCGTGCCGGCGCTCATCCCCGCCGAAGCCTGCTACCTCGGCTGGCAGGAATCGCTCACCCTCCTCACCCAGCTCGTCGAGGCGGAAATTCCCGACCAGCCCTGACCTGGCTCGAAAACCTGCCGGCTCCGGGAATGCGCCCGGAGCGGGCAGCTCGTGCCAGGCGAGCCGCGTGTTGACGTCCAAGCTTTTCGTTGCCTATCCAAGGCAATGCCCACGCCGCCTCCGTTGCCCCCTGCGAAGCCGTCCCGCACAAAGACCCTCCTCGTTTCGCTGCTGGCATTGGCGAGTCTTGCGGCGGCAGGCATCACGATCTGGCGCACCATGTCGTCCTTCGAACCGGAGGAGGATGTTCCGGCCGAAGAGGCAGCCAGCGCGGAGGCACCCATTCCGATTCCGCTGCGCGAGATCGATGTGGATCGTCTCGTGGGACAATACCTCGACAAGCAGGATTACTTCCGCGGGATCGAAGCGGCGACGCTTGCGGAATACGACCGCGCCAACGCTCCCGACAAACCGTGGCATGCCGAGGGCAGGCAGGCGGCGCGCCTGTTCGCGGTTTTTGCAGTCTGGAACGACTTTTACGGGCAGGGAATTTTGCAGACCTGCGATGCCTTCGCCGCCGCGGCTTACAAGAAGGGCTGTCGCGACCCGCTGATCGCGAGCATTTGCGACATCCGGATTTTCAACGGCCGCCATTCCAACGACAACGCCGGCGCACAGGACCACATCCGCCGCACTCGCAAGTTGAACGCGAGCAATTACCCGCCGCTGTTCAAGTTGATCGCCACCCGCACCCTGCTGCGCAATCTCATCTACACAAAGAACCACCCCGAAGACCTCCGCGACGACCTGTCTCCCTCGTGGGCCGAGATTCCCAGCTTCGTGCCGGAAGTCGGCGCGCAATTCTCCGCATTCCTGAAGGAGAACCCGCCCACCGAGCTCCTCTTCTTCCGCACCCGCCAGCTCTTCGACGATGTCGAGGATGGTGAATGCCTCGTCCCCATCGAGCACGAGATCGAATCTGCGTTTTCCCGCGAGAACCCCACGCATCCCGTCCGCGCCGCATTGCGCGGCGTATTCCTCACCGCATGGGCCTGGCAGGCGCGCGGCGGCGGCTGGGCCAACACGGTCACCCAGGAAGGCTGGCGACTGATGGCCGACCGCCTCGAGCAGGCAAACCGCGTCCTGACCGATGCCTGCGAAAAGAATCCCGACGACTACCTCGCGGCCACCGTGATGCTCTCCGTGGAACTCGGCCAGGGCACCGGACGCTCAACCATGGAGGAGTGGTTCCGGCGCGCGATGAACGGGCATCCGGACAACTACGCCGCCTGCTCGTCAAAATTGCGGTATCTGCAACCGCGCTGGTATGGCTCGCCGCAGGACGTCGTGAAGTTTGGCCAGCAATGCGTCGAGACCGACAACTGGCGCGCAAATCTGCCGCTCATCCTGCCCAACGGCATCAGTGATCTCGCAAACTACCAGGAGGACCTCTACCTCAACGACGTCGTCTGGAATCTCGTGAGCCCCGTTTACGAGGAGTATCTGAAACGCTATCCCGACAGCATCGGGGTCCGCACGGAATACGCCAACTGCGCGGCTCTCGGGAATCGCCTCGACGTCCTGCGCAAGCAGCTCGACGCCCTCGGCGACAACTGGGATCGCTCCGTGTGGTCCGACCGGAATTACCGCCGGATCTCCGCGCTCGTAAAATAGCCGCCGCTCTCGAGCCCGTCGGCTATTCGGCCGGCGGCCATGTCACGCCCTCGAGCTCGGGAGGCAGTTGCGTCGGATCGACCGGATAGAAGAGCGAGAGATCGAGGCCCGTCGATTTCGAGCCTTGCAGAAATTCCAGCTCCTCCGGGGCGCCGACGATCAGCCAGAGAACCTCCTCCTCCGTGTCGTTGAAGACCTGTCGAAGGATTTCCGGCCGGACCAGCACGCCGCCATACTTCGGCACGGTGAGCGTCTCGTCGCCGACGCGCATCCGCCCCGTCCCCTCGAGCACAAAATAAAACTCCTCCTGCCGGATATGCTTGTGGAGGGTGTTCGCACTCTTCGGCGGCAGCCGCCACAGCCGCGCCCCGAATTTCTCGCTGCCGGTGCGCTCGAGATAGTCGGCATTGGGGATGCGCATCAGGTTCGACGGCCGCCAGTGCAAATCCTCCGGCGTAATGAGATGGTAGGCGCCGCGATTCATGAGACGGGCGTTTCGTTCGTGAGCGCATATACGGAGGCTCGCTCCGGTTCCAGAGGCCGGATCTCCAGTTCAATTCCGTAGGCGAGGCAGGGATTCTCCGCCGCGAGCTGTGCCGCCGATTCGAGGCTGTCGGCGACAATGAACCAATACCCGCCGATCACTTCCTTCGTCTCGGTGAGCGGCGCGTCGGTCACAATGCCGCCGCGCGAAACGAGGGCACCCTCGCGTTTCAGCCGGCTGCCGCCCTTCATTCGACCTTCCTCGATGCAACGCTCGATCCATTCGTAGAACCGTCCGATCGCCGCCTCGATCTCCTCCTTTGGCGCGTTGGCGTCCCACTTGCCACGGGAAATCACCAGAAACTCATGAGATGGGCTGCTGCTCATGCGCGGAGGTTACTTCGTGGCTCCCGCCCCGCACCACTCGGAAATCCGCTTGCGCATGGACACCGCCTTCGAGATGAAGACGGCATGGATTCCGTGGTCATTCGCGCGCAGGAAGGCGACCGCGTTCTGCACGCGTTCGGAGAAGAAGTGCATCTCTACCAGACCGGCGAGGAAACCGAAGGGCGCTTCACGCTCTGGCTGGAGATCACACCTCCGGGCGGAGGTCCGCCACCCCACTACCACGAGAGCGAGGATGAGTGGTTTCACGTTCTGGAAGGACGCGTGAGTTTTTTTCGCAACGGCGAATGGACGGAGGTTGGCCCGGGTGCCCGCGTCTTCGCTCCGCGCGGCTCCGTTCACACCTTCAAAAACACCGGCGACACCCCGTCGCGCATGCTCCTCACCTCCGCCCCCTCCGGATTCGAAATCTTCTTCGCCCGCTGCGCCGAAGAATTTTCCCGCCCGGGCGGACCAGACATGCCACGCGTCCTCGCCATCGCCGGGGAACACGGCATCCATTTCGTCACCTGAGGCGGCAGAAATCGTCTTCATAGGCACTGCCTATGCTCATCAAAGGAAACAAGTATTTCAGCAATACTGACCAATCTGATTATCTGATCGTTCTCCAACGGAAGTGACCATGGTCATTTCCGTTTTCGCCAATTCACTCGAAGAAGATCGCATGTCCGACGAACCCAAATGTCCGTTTCATCCCACCGCTTCCGTCACGCCGCTCGGCGGAACGACCAATGACGACTGGTGGCCGAACCGTCTGAAAATCGAGTTGCTCAGCCAGCACTCGGAGAAGTCCGATCCGATGGATCCGGATTTCGACTACGCCGCGGAGTTCAAGAAGCTCGACTACGAGGCGCTGAAAAAGGACCTCGCCGCGTTGATGACCGATTCGCAGGACTGGTGGCCGGCGGATTTCGGCCACTACGGGCCGCTCTTCATCCGCATGGCGTGGCACGCCGCGGGCACCTATCGCGTCGGCGACGGTCGTGGTGGCGGCGGCCGCGGGCAGCAGCGCTTCGCTCCGCTGAACAGCTGGCCCGACAACGTGAGCCTCGACAAGGCGCGCCGCCTGCTCTGGCCGATCAAGCAGAAATACGGCCGCCGCATTTCGTGGGCCGACCTCCTCATTCTCACGGGCAACGTGGCACTCGAGACGATGGGGCTGAAGACGGTTGGCTTCGGCGGCGGACGTGCCGACACGTGGGAGCCCGATCTGGATGTGTATTGGGGCCGCGAGAAGACGTGGCTCGGCGGCGACGTGCGCTACGCCCACGGCTCCGAAGGCGTGACGAAGGACGGCCCGGCCGTGCTCGTCTCCGATGACACCGCGGACGGCGACATTCACAGCCGCAAGCTCGAGAACCCGCTCGCCGCGGTGCAGATGGGTCTCATCTACGTGAACCCCGAGGGCCCCGACGGCAACCCCGATCCGCTGAAGGCCGCCTACGACATTCGCGACACGTTTGCGCGCATGGGCATGAACGACGAGGAAACCGTCGCCCTCATCGCCGGCGGCCACACCTTCGGCAAGACGCACGGCGCAGGTCCCGCGGACAACGTGGGCCCCGACGTCGAGGCCGCTCCGATCGAGCAGCAGGGCCTCGGCTGGGCGAACACGTTTGGCAAGGGCAAGGGCCGCGACACGATCACCAGCGGCCTCGAGGTCACCTGGACGCAGACGCCGACAAAGTGGAGCAATTACTTCTTCGAAAATCTTTTCAAATACGAGTGGGTGCTCGAGAAGAGCCCGGCCGGCGCGCATCAGTGGGTCGCGAAGGACGCCGAGGCAATCATTCCCGATCCCGAGGAGCCGGATAATCCCGCGCTCCGCCGCAAGCCGACAATGCTCACGACCGACCTGTCGCTGCGCTTCGACCCGGTTTACGAAAAAATCTCGCGCCGCTTCCTCGAGAATCCGGAGGAATTTGCAAACGCCTTCGCCCGCGCGTGGTTCAAGCTCACGCATCGCGACATGGGCCCGAAGTCGCGCTACCTCGGGCCGGAGGTGCCCGCCGAGGACTTCATCTGGCAGGACCCCATCCCGCCCGTCGATCACCCGCTCGTGACCGAGTCGGACATCGCCGCACTCAAGGAAAAGATCGCCGCCTCCGGCCTCACCGCCCAGCAGCTCGTCGCGACGGCGTGGGCCTCGGCCTCGACCTTCCGCGGCAGTGACAAGCGCGGTGGCGCAAACGGCGCGCGCATCCGCCTCGAGCCGCAGCGCAGCTGGGAGGTCAACAACCCGGCCGAGCTCGCCTCGATCCTCGCGAAGCTCGAAACGATCCAGGCGGAGTTCAACGCCTCGGCCAATGGCGGACGCAAAATCTCGCTCGCGGACCTCATCGTCCTCGCGGGCGGGGTCGGCATCGAGCTCGCCGCAAAGGCCGCCGGCCACGACATCACCGTGCCGTTCACACCCGGCCGCATGGATGCCTCGCAGGAGCAGACCGACGTCGATTCGTTCGCCGTCCTCGAGCCGCTCGCCGACGGCTTCCGCAACTACCTCAAGGGCCGCTATTCCGTGCCCGCCGAGCACCTGCTCATCGACAAGGCGCAGCTCCTCACGCTCACCGCACCCGAGATGACCGTCCTCCTCGGCGGCCTGCGCGCGATCAACATCAACGCCGACGGCAGCAGTCACGGCGTCCTTACCGAACGTCCGGGCCAGCTCACGAACGACTTCTTCGTGAACCTGCTCGACATGCGCTGGGAGTGGAAGCAGGTCTCGCCCTGCGGCAACGCCTTCGCCGGCTTCGACCGCAAGACGGGTGAGCAAAAGTGGACGGCCACCCGGGTGGACCTCGTCTTCGGCGCAAACTCAATCCTCCGCGCGCTCGCGGAGGTTTACGCCAGCGCCGACGCGCAGGAGAAATTCCTCAACGACTTCGTCGCCGCGTGGACGAAGGTGATGAACCTCGACCGCTTCGACCTCGCATAAAATCGGACGCTCTGCGCCCGCCTGCCGGACTCTCCAAAATGCCAAACGCCTTTCGCACCATCACCGGAGAAATTTGGCGGGCGGGCCAGCGCATTCCACTCATCCTGCCCGATGGCACTTCCGTCACCGAGCAGTGGGCGGGTTCCGCCACCGAGGAGCGCCTCCACTGGTGGCTGCGCGCCGGCTCGGGCAACGTGCTTGCCACCACGGCGCCTGTGGCCGCCGTCGGAACCAACGATGGTGGAGATATGATCTGGGCGGACGCCTCACCGGGCTCGCACGCGTTTTTTGTGATCGTCGCCCCCGAACCCGGAAAGAACTACCGGCTCGCGAAAATGGTCACCACCGCGGCCGCACCTGCACTTGCCGCCTTCATTCACCACGAGCGCTTTGCCCTGCTCGGCGCGCTCGACGAATCCGGTCGCATCCAACCGATTCCGCCGCCCGAACCTCCCCTGCCTCCTCCGCCCCCTCAGGGCGAGTTGTTCTAACGTTACGCCACCCGACGCCGCAGGTCGACGGACGGTGGGTGCCCGAACACGCGCGAGTATTCGCGGCTGAATTGCGACGGGCTCTGGTAGCCAACGCGGAATCCGATATCCGCCGCGCCCGCGCCGTCCGCCACGAGCAGACGCCGGGCTTCCTGCAGGCGCAGGATCTTCTGGTATTGGACCGGACTCAGCGTCGTGATTCTGCGGAAATGGTCGTGGAAGGTCGACGGACTCATCCCGGCCAGACGGGCCAGCTCCTCGACGCGCAACGGCTCGGCGAAGTGATTTTTCAAATGCGAGATCGCACGGGCAATCCGTTGAGTGCGACTGCCGTCAACGCCGAGTTCCGCGATCACCGCGGCAAACGGCCCCTGCAGCAGTCGATACACGATCTCTCGCAGGATTCCCGGCGCAAGCACCGCACGATCTCCTGCGGAATCGAGGCAGCGCAACAACCGGGCGACCGCATCGGTCATCGCCGGATCCGTGCGACCGACAAACAGCCCCGGTTGCGAGCTCGCGCTGATCGCGCGTGGCGCGCTTTGCAGGACGTCGTAAACCAGCGTCGGCTCAATGCCGATCGCCACACACAGGTAGGGTGCACGGGCCGAAGTATCGACAACTTCCCCCGTCGTCGGCAGATCGACCGTGGAAACCAGGTGCTCGCCCGCGGTGTAGCGATAGACCCGCCCGGCGACGGTCACTTCCTTCGTGCCCTGCAGCAGGAAACAGAGCGAGGGCCGCAGCACCGCGTGCACCGGCTCCGATGGCGGCGCGCTTCGCACGATCTGCAGTTCCGGCAACGCGGTGGAAACGAATCCGCACTCCGGCGCATGACGCTTCGCGATCGCGATCAGGTCCTGCATTTCGGGAAAGTGTGCCCGGTCGGAGGATTAGGCAAGCCTTCCGGTGTCCTGGTCTAACGGTGCAGCCCGTCCGCGTGGCACCGTGCCCCTCGTTATGAAAAATCAAATCTGGTTCGTTACGGGAGGTTCGAAGGGTCTGGGTCTGCATCTCGCGCAGCGTCTGGTTGCGGCCGGCGCAAAGGTCGCGGTCACGTCCCGCTCGAAGGCTTCCCTTGTGGAAAAACTCGGCAACAACGTGCTTCCGCTCAAGGTCGATCTGATGGATGAGACCTGCGTTCGCCGGGCCGTCGAACAAACGATCGCCCACTTCGGCGGGCTCGACGTCGTGGTCAACAACGCCGGTTACGGTCAGTTCGGCGCGGTCGAGGAGGTCACCGACGCCGAGGCCCGTGCCAACTTCGACGTGAACGTCTTCGGCGTGCTCAACGTCCTTCGCGCCACGCTGCCGCAGCTTCGCAAACAACGCTCGGGTCACGTCTTCAACATCAGCTCGATCGCCGGAATCACCGGCGCGTTCTCCGGCTTCGGCATCTACTGCGCCACGAAGTTTGCGGTTGCCGGCCTCACCGAAGGCCTGCACGCGGACCTCGCGAATCTCGGCGTGAACGTCACCGCGGTCTATCCCGGTTACTTCCGCACCGAGTTCCTCGCGACGGGCTCGCCCGCCGAGCCGTCGCAGCCGATCGCCGACTACCAGGCCGCGCGCGATTCGGTGAACCAACACCTGACCGGCATCCACGGCACGCAGCCGGGCGATCCCGACAAGCTCGCTGATGTTCTCATCGAGGTCGCCGCGCTGAAACAACCCCCGCTGCACCTCGTGCTCGGCAGCGACGCCCTGGGCTCGCGGAGAAAAAGGTCGAAGATCTGCGCGATGCGCTCGAAACAAATCGCGCCCGCTCGATCTCGACGGACTTCGCGGCGTAAGGGCATCCCGGGGAGCCGTCGGACAGGAGCCGGCGGCTCCTTCGTTTGTAAGGCGAAAACTTACGCCTTCAGGGTATGAACACGCGTCATACCCACTCCCTGCCAATCGACTTCGAGATGCCGTTTCTCACGGACGGTGGTCTCGAAACCACGCTCATCTTCCACAAGGGCGTGGACCTGCCATGCTTTGCGGCGTTCCCCTTGGTGGACGATCCTGACGGCCGCCGGATTCTCCGCGAATACTACGAAGCTTACGCGCGACTGGCCGTCCACTACGGAGTCGGGTTCGTGCTCGACAGCCCCGGCTGGCGCGCCAATCCCGACTGGGCAGCTCGTGTGGGATATTCCCCGGAACGCCTCGACGAAGCCAACCGGCACGGCATTCGTCTGCTGCACGAAATCCTCGCGGCCTTCGAGACGCCCGCATCGCCCATGCTCATCAGCGGGGCGATCGGTCCACGCGGCGATGGTTACCGGATCGATGCCGCCATGAGCGCCGGCGAGGCGGAGAAATATCACGCCCGGCAAATCCGCACATACCGGGAGGCCGGCGCGGACTTCGTCACGGCCTACACGCTCTCCTACGCCAAGGAGGCGGTGGGTGTGGCCAACGCGGCCGCCGCTCAGAACATTCCCTGCGTGATTTCCTTCACGCTCGAAACGGATGGCCGGTTGCCGAGCGGCCAGCCGCTGCCAGACGCCATCGCACAGGTGGACGCGGAGGCCGTGGTGCGGCCCGCGTATTTCATGATCAACTGCGCGCATCCGACGCATTTCGTTTCACGATTGATTCCGGACGAACCCTGGCTCGAGCGGATTTGCGGACTGCGCGCAAACGCCTCCTGCCGCAGTCATGCGGAGCTGGATGAAAGCCCCGACCTCGATCCCGGCGATCCGGCCGATCTCGGCGCGCACTACCGCCGTCTGCGCGAAATTCTGCCGCGGCTCCAGGTGCTCGGCGGCTGCTGCGACACTGACGAGAGGCATTTGCACGCGATCTGCGAATGCTGCCTCGAAGAACCGGCCGCGGTCGCAGGCTGAAACGACGGACGTCAAACAAGCCACCGCGTCTCGCGCTCGGGCCGATAGGAGCAGAAGGTGCCGATCTTGATCGCGTTCGCGAGGTGACGGGCGAGCGCGGGATGCACCGGCTCGAGCTTCCGGATGGCGGCGCGGATTCTCCACGTGACGATGCCGGGCGAGCGCCCTCCGATCTCGAGAGACGTGCGGTAATCACGCAGCACGAAATGCGGCACGGCCGCGTAGTAATACCACCAGGCAGGCCGGAGCGGATTCAGTGCCAGAGCCCGCGCGCCCAGCTCGGCGCCGAGTTTCGCGTCCCCCAGCAGGGCGAAGCCGACGGCGAGTTGAATGCAGACGAACGCATCGCTGGGCGCGAGTTCCAGCGCGCGACGATAGCGGCTCTCCGCGACGCGGTGCTCGCGCCGGTATTGGGAGATCTTGGCGAGGATGACCTGCACGAGGGGATCGTTCGGATCGAGCTGCTCCGCCTGTGAGGCCTGCTCGTAGGCGGCCTTCTCCTTCTCCGCCCAGCAATCCCACGCCTGGCAGCTCCATTCGTTGAAGTGCGACAGCGAAAGTCCCGCGCGGGCCCGCGCAAACGTCGGATCCACCCGAAGCGCCTGCTCGAAATATCCGCGTGCCTCGTCATCGGCCTCGATCGTTCCGCGCTGGAGGCATTCCATTCCGCGCAGCCAGCACTCGTAGGCCGCCAGGCTCGTGATCCTGCGCCTGCGCGTCGCGTTCAGCATTTCCTGATCGAGGCGCAACGTGAGCGCGTTGGCGACCTTTGCGCGACGTCGTCCTCCACGGCAAAAAACTCGTCCGCCACCGTGTCGTATCGCTCCGCCCACACATGGCGGCCCGAAGCCGCCTCGACAAGATGAGCCGCAACGCGAAGCGCGCGCGCCGACCGCCGGATGCTGCCCTTGAGGAGATAGTCCGCGCCGAGCCGTCGACTGCGCCCGGACTCGTCCGCGCCTTGCAGCGAAAATGCCGAGTCCGCCGCGAGCACCTGCACGTTCGGAAACCGCGCGAGCTCGGCGATCAGATCGTGCGCAAAGCCCAGAGCGAGCCGTTCATCCTCCGCCGTTCCGGAGAGATTATCGAACGGCAGAATGGCGATCGATGGTGCCCCACCCGACATGATGTGGACGCATACCACATCCGCACGCCGGTTCCCAGCAGATCACTTCGCGAACACGACGTGCAGCGCGGCATCGGTGGCGACGACTTCCGTGCGTCGATAGCCGAGGGCCGGAAGGTCAATTCCCGCGAAGAGGTGCTCGCCGCGGCCGAGCGCGACCGGGGAGACCGCGAGGTGCATTTCGTCGATCCATCCCGCCTGCAGGCATTGGCGAACTGTCGATACGCCGCCGCCCACGCGGACGTCGAGCCCGCCGGCCGCCTCGCGCGCCCGTTCCAGCGCGGCCTCGATGCCGTCGGTCACGAAGTGGAACGTTGTGCCGCCCGCCATCTCAAGCGGCGGCCGCGCGTGATGCGTGAGCACGAAGACGGGAACGTGGTAAGGCGGCTCGTCGCCCCACCAGCCTTTCCACGAGTCATCCGGCCACGGTCCGCGCACAGGACCGAACATGTTGCGGCCAAGAATCCACGCTCCGATGCCGGCGAATCCGCGATCCGCGAAATCGTTGTCCACGCCCGTCGTGCCACCTTCGTTGCCCTGCATCCGCTGGAACGCGCGCGTGGGAAAAAACCACTCGTGCAGCGCCATTCCGCCAACCCCGAGCGGGTGTTCGAGACTTTGATCCGGCCCGGCGCCGAATCCATCGATCGACACGCCGAAGCAATGCACGCGCAGCTTCGACATGGCTCAGGCGCGGCGCTCTTCGCTCTCGCGAATCATCCCGTCGAGATCCGCAGCGGGCCGAATCTCGAACGGTCCCATCTTCACACCGGGATGCTTCGACATGATCTGGATCGCGTGATTCAGATCACGCGCTTCGAGAATGAGAATGCCGCCGAGCTGCTCCTTCGTTTCGGCATAGGGCCCGTCGGTGACGACCACGCCGTCGTTCTCCCAGCGAAGCGTGGCAGCTGTGCGAGGCCCTTGCAGGCCGTGGCCGCCGGCGAAGTGCCCCTTCGCGCGCAGTTCGTCATCATAGGTGAAGCACGCGTCGATGGCCGCGTTGCGCTCGGCCTCCGGCATGGATTCGAATTTTCCCTCCGCGATGTATCCCAGGCAGATGTATTTCATAGGTTTCGTTCGATTTCGTTGGGTTTTGGAAGCTGGTCGATCGGGATCGACCGGTTTCGACAACGCCGCGAAATTTTTTTGAAAAATTTACGCCTTCAGCTCCTGACGACGCTTTTCCAGGTAGCGGCGTTCGGTTTCCTGCCGCGTCAATCCGAGCGCAATCTCGTAGGCGGCCCGTGCCGCTTCGAAGCTTCCCAGTCGCCGGTGGAGATCCGCACGTGCAGCGTGAAGGAGGTGGTAGTTCCTCAGTTCGCCACGCTCAAGAATCCGATCGATCACCGCGAGCCCTGCTTCCGGTCGCTCCGCCATCGCGATCGCCACGGCGCGGTTCAGCTCGACGACCGGTGATGGCGATATGCGCAGCAGCTCCGTGTAGAGCGCGACGATCTGCGGCCAGTCGGTTTCCTCCGCCATGTTCGCGCGCGCGTGCACCGCGGCGATCGTCGCCTGCAACGTGTAAACACCAGGACTTGGTGACTGCATGGCCCGGTCCACGAGGGCAAGTCCCTCCGCAATCAACGCGCGATCCCACAGGGAGCGGTCCTGATTTTCCAGCGTTACGAGTTCGCCGTCCGGCGACGTGCGCGCCGCGCGGCGCGACTCCTGCAGGAGCATGAGTGCGAGCAATCCGAGGACCTCCGGGTCCGGCAGCAACGCGACAAGCACCCGGCCGAGCCGGATTGCCTCCGCGGAAAGGTCCGGCCGCGTAAGCGAATCGCCCGACGAGGCGGAGTAACCCTCGTTGAATACGAGATACACGACCTGCAGCACCGTGCCGAGCCGCCTGGGCAGCTCGTCGGAGGACGGCACCTGATACGGAATCCGCTCGTCGCGAATCCTCGCCTTCGCCCGCACGATGCGCTGCGCAAGCGCCGGCGGCGAGACGAGAAACGCACGGGCGATTTCCTCCGTCGTCAATCCGCACACCTCCCGCAGTGTGAGCGCCACGCGAGCCTCGGGCGAAAGCGCCGGGTGACAGCACGTGAAAATGAGCCGCAGGTGGTCATCCTCCACGCCGCCATCTGGGTTCGCGGACTCCATCCGGCCTTCGAGTTCGTCGGCGAGGTGCTCCTGCGCCGCGTCGAATCGCGCCCGTCGCCGCAGCGTATCGATTGCCTTGAATCGCCCCGCCGAGACCAGCCATGCGCGCGGATTGTCCGGAATGCCATCGCGCGGCCAGCGTTCCAGCGCCGCGGCAAACGCATCGTGCACCGCATCCTCGGCGAGATCGAAATCGCCGAGCAGTCGAATGAGCGTCGCAAGCACGCGCCCCGACTCCTCCCGGTAAAGCGCCTCCAGGCGCTCGCGAACCTCGGCGGTTTCCGGCATGCGTGCACGTTACCGGGACTCCCGCGCCGAAACCGAGACGAATTCCCGACGCCCGCCTCTTTGCACGGGATCGCGACGTCGAGCAGTCCTTTCAGGTCGATCCGATGGACAGCCCGTTGAATCTTTTTCCCGATGACCAGCCTGTCCGGGACAACCGCTTGCGTTTTCTCGCTCTGCTTCCGCCCACGGACGTCGCACGGAAAATCTTCGCCCATGCCCAGCGGCTGGATTCCGATCACGATAGCAGCGCCCTTGTCTTGCGCGCGCGAAATGAAACGAACCCTGAGTTGCGGAACTTCCACAAGCGCCCCGGCCTGGCCCTTGCCGAACGCGCCGGCTTGAAAGGTGTCCGCTTCAATCTTACACCGCACATCACGATGCTCTACGCCAGCCGCGGTGTCCCGAAGACCTCGGCGAGCCGGTGGGCTGGACGCGCCCGATATCTTCCATACATCCGGCCGGGGGCCGACGTCCGATTCGCGGTTATGCGGCAGACCATGCGTCACCTTCTCGCGGCGAGCGCCTTGTTCGGAATGCTGGGCCATGCCCATGCGGTCGGATTCATCAACGGGGGCTTTGAGAGCCCACTCATCCCGACAGCGACATTCAGCGTATTCACCGCGCCGAATGCACCGACGGGCTGGGTGCTGAAGAGCGGCAACTTGAGCCTGAATGCAAACGCGGCGCGCGGCTACGGAAATGCTCACAGCGGGCGTCAGTATATTTTTCTCCCGGAGAGCGCGGATCAGGCGGGACTTTCCCAAACGGTCACCGACCTCACCCCCGGGATCGTTTACAAGTTGTCGTTCTGGTATTGCGGATTCAACAACTCGGCCTCGGAGGGTTCGTGCTACGTCCGCGTGGGCTGGGGGTCCACGGGGGATCCGCTGAGCGGGCTGTTTCTGAACGTGCCCGCCGCCACGACGGTTGTCGGAACATCGACAAATCCGTGGAAGTTTTTCTCGGCGACCTTCACTGCAGTCTCGGCCATCGAGACGTTCGAGATCACCACGATCCGCAGCGCCACGGATCTCGCCTTCCCGGCATTCGACGACGTGAGTCTGACCTACGGTTTCAACGGCTTTCCGAAGATTCGCATCAAGGCCTTCAAGAAAAGCACCACGGCATCGTCCACGATGCTGCGCGGCAAGGTTGCGAGCCGCATCCCGGTGGACCGGGTGACCGTCCGCGTCGGAAAGCGGGAGCGTCTCGCGAAGGGGACCACCTCATGGCGGGCAAAAGTCCGGCTCAAGGCCGGGAAGAACCGCATCTTTGTCAATGCAACCGACGCCGCGGGCTACTCGCCCCCGGTCGAAAAAAGGGTCGTCATCACGCGGCGGTGACGCCCACGTTACCGCAGCCGTGCGAGTTTCCCCGGATTGCGCACCGCATAGATGCGCGAAATCCGGCCTTCCTCCACATCGAGGCACAACGCGGCCATGAGCGCGTCGTCCTGAAACACCAGCATTCCTGGACGGCCGTTGAACCAGCGCGGTTCCGCGCGAATGCCCTCGCGCTCCGAATTTCCCCAGATCGACAGGAAGAACGCCGCCACGACATCGGCTCCGCAGAGCCCGGCGGGCGCCGTCTTCACCACGCCTCCGCTGTCGGAATGAAGCTCCACGGACTCCGCAAGCAGCTGCTTGAGCTGTGTCATCTCCCCATTTCGCGCGGCGAGAAAGAAGCTCTCAAGCAATTCCCGGTGTTCCTGCGGGGAGCTCGTAAAGCGCGGACGCCGATCACGCACGGCAAGCCGCGCACGTGAGGCGAGCTTTCGGCAGGCGGCTTCCGACTTCCCCAGGGTCTCCGCGATCTCCTCGAAGTCGTAGCCAAAGACATCGTGTAGAAGAAAAGCCGCGCGCTCCGTCGGCGTAAGCGCCTCCATCGCCAGCATCAGCGCAATCGAGACCGAGTCGTCGAGGGAGGTTCGCGCTGCCGGATCACCCGCACGCTCATCGGGCAGCGGCTCCGGCAGCCACGGTCCCACGTAGCGCTCGCGGCGGACGCGCGCAGACTTGAGATGATCAATTGCCAGGCGCGTGCAGGTCGCCACAAGCCACGACCGTGGCGAGCGGATCGCCGCACGGTCGGCCGCATGCCAGCGCAGATAGACCTCCTGCACGATGTCCTCCGCATCGGCGTGCGTGCCGCACATCCGATACGCGATCCCCTCGAGCAACGCCCGGTGCTCCTCGAAGACCGCTTCGCTCATACAGTGAGGCTACGCAGGAACCACCGTCGGGAAAAGCACATCCACCTCCTCGCGCGCCCGGGCGATGCGGCTCTCCAGCCTGCCATCCGGCACGCGCGTTCCTTCGAGGCAGACCACATCAACCTTCGAAATGCCCATGTAGCCAAACACCGCCCGCATCGTGGGCGTGAGATATTCCGGGCTCATCGAGGCAAATCCTCCGCGCGCCACAATCAGGCACGCCGACTTTCCGCCGAGCAGCCCCACAACCGAGTGCCCCCGCCGTTCGATCGTGCGTCCGAAGCGCACTACGTGATCCACCCATGCCTTCAGCGCCGATGGCATGCTGAAGTTGTAAACCGCACTGCTCACGACGACGGCATCGGCCGCCACGAGCTCGTCGACCACTTCGTCCGCGAGCGGCAGATCCCTCGTTGGGACGCCCGACCGGCTTTCGGCGTAGAGCACTCCGACCATGGCCGGATGCATATGCGGCAGCGGATTGGCGACAAGGTCGCGCCGGATGACGCGCCCCTCCGGCCATGCCGCCCGCCAGCAGGCCTCGTAGTGGTCCGCCAGCATTCGCGAATGGGATTCCGCCTGCTGTGCACTCGCGTCGATTCGAAGAAGCGTTTTCATCACGGCTGTGACGAGACGGCGTGAAAAAATGTGACAGAGGCTGTTAAATTACCGTTTTCCGAAACGGTTTCAGCCTCTGCTTGGCCAATGGTGGTTGCCGGGAATGAGGATTGATTTGGCGCACCGGTTTGGGGCGATGTTTTCCGGGAAGCCTTTTTTCAAAGTTCGCCTGCGGGGGTGACGGTTTCCGGTGTTTGTCGTCACTTAAATTCGAAAATCGTGGTTGCGAGGAAAACCGAATATCGACCCGAACTGGGAGGACTTAGTTTCCCATTTACCGTTCTTTGAAATTCGAATATCCGGTGCGGTTGTTCACGTTGATGAATATGCATTTCCCGACCTCTGTGGGGTCTTCGATTTGCAAGACCCTGCTGACGCCTGCCCCCGCTCCCGCCTCCATCAAACAATAGCTTTCCGCCCGGCGGAAAATTTCCGGCCTCCTCCTCATCGGCGTTCTCGCCGCGGGGTCGCTCCGCACGGATGTCACCATTCTCTTTCGGGAAGTCGACGGAAATGTCGCTGCCTACGCGAGGGGAAGCATTGATGTGCCCGCATTGGGGCATGTTTGGGCTCTGCGTGCTCCGACCGGTTCTTCGTCAGAGACCGCCGGGGACCTTTATCTGCAACGGACGGCGGACAGTGTCTACGAATATACCTCCAGCGACCTTTACGTGCGGGGGACGGGGCTGCACACCGATCCCGACAGCTCGGACGGGGATTCCTTCGGTTATCATCACTATTATCTCTACCTCCCGCTGTATGCGCGGGATCTGCCGTCCTATTCCCCCAACACGAACTGGTATTGGAACAACACCACGATTGGCGGGATCGGCCTGGGCTGGCTGCCCGCGACCGGCAGCGCAAAAGTTTTCTCCCTCAACGGGCAGAGCATCTATTACGCGCTCTACAACACCAGCATGCTCGCCGCTTCCAGCATCGACTTTGGAAGGGTGATGGCCGGCTCCTATCAATCCACCAAGCTCTGGGTGAGTCGCACCGGAGAGGGCACGGCCTTGATCAGCAGCGCGACGGCGGAAGGGCCGCTGGAGCTCATTGTTTACAACACCGTAGTCAACGACACCCCACGGGACATCGACGTGATCCTCGACACGGGAACAACCGGCAAGCTCGCCGACAGCAAGATCACGCTGGTCAACACCGCCAACAACGTCTACGGCCCCCAGACCCTGACCGCCTCCGTTGGGGGAACGGTCGTCGCGAACCGCGAGGTGACCGGCGAGGCGGACATCAGCCACAAAAAGGTTCTGGTGAACCACCTGCTCACCGGCCAGGTGGATATCACATCCGCGGGGGACCGGGATAACTTTGCCGATGTCACGGTCCTTGGCACGGCCGTTACCAATGGCAACGTCACCGTCGAGGCCGGCGGCGACACGCTCTTCAACGGCACCGTGACGAGCGTCACCCGGAATGTCGCGGGATTCTGGACCACCGCCGGCGTGAAGAGCGGGACAATCGACCTCAACGTCGTCGGCGAGGCGGGACTCGTCGGGCAAACAGCAAGTGCGACGGTCACCTACACCGACGTGCACGTTTTCGAGCCCGTGCAGCTCAGCGCCACCGTCAATGGCGGCAGCCCCTTTGTGAGCCTCACGACCGGCTCCCTCGTCACCTTGAGCAACGCCGCGGCCACCACCGGAATCAACGCCGACCGTGCCGAGGCCGCCGTCACGGGCGTGAGCTTCAGCACGCCGGCCTTCGTGCTGACCGGCCTTTCGCCCTCGGCAACCATTGCCGGTGGCGGTTCGGTGCAGGGCACCGTGGCGTTCAATCCGGAATACCGCCTTCTCGGCGGCGACCACACGGCCCAACTCCGGCTCGACTTCGCTTATGCGGACCCCGAAATCGTGGGCATCGAAGCCCTGAACTCGATGGGGTGGACCGTTAGTGCACACGTCCCGACGAACACCCCTGCCCCTACGGGGGAAACCCTCCACGCCTGGGCCGCCACGGGAGGCAGCCTCCGATATTCCGCCCGCCATACCGGCGGAAAGGAAACCCTTTTCGAGAGCTTCGGCACGGTCCGGACTCCCGAATCGCAGCTCGCAATCTCCGCGTCGTTTACGGAGCCTGCTCCTTCTCCGGGCGTGGAGTTTCTCAGCGACATCCTTTCGCTGGATGGCACCGCGAGCGAGACGTTCATTCTCCAGCTGAGTTACGACGACGCGGCGCTGACGGAGCTCGCGAGCAATCTGACACCGTTTGTCGGTTTTCTTTCCGACATCGGGAAATGGGAAAATGCCACCGAAGCCAACTCTGGCAGGGAAGCCTACGTCACGGCAGCCTTGCTGGGTTATAAGGGCTCGTTCCTGCAGGCGCTCGCTCTGGACAGTGTCGACGATCTACAGAACCTCGATCTCTCCCACTATCTGGGCGCCTACGGATGGGACGCGGCCAGTCACAAGGCTTGGGCGGTGATCAATCACAACAGCTTGTTCGCCGTCGTAGCGGTTCCGGAGTCCTCCGCCTGGGGGATTGGGATGGTCGTGCTATTGGCGGGTCTTGGTTTGCGGAGATTAACTGCGCGCGTCCGGGGTATGTGATGCCGGAGGGGACCGCCCCCTCCCGGAAAGCGACTGCATCTGGGTCCAGTCGAAATCCGTCGGTGCCAGCGTAAGCGCGGCATGCTCCCGCCACCGTCAGTGCCGGCGCCGGTCTTCTTCAGCTCTCCCCAAGAAATTGCGCTGTCCATCAATGACGAGGAGATGACGGGCATCTGCATCGTCGGACCGCGCTCATACACTTTCACCGTGCCACCCGGTTCCTGAAATACCGCGTGACTTCCCTGCGACCAGTTGACCGCCTCCCCGCCATTCCACCAGTCGAGCCCCGATTCCGTCCAATCGCCCGCCCCCCACGCCATCGCTTCCCCAAAACAACGTTTCTGCCGCGTGCAAATGCCCGACCGCAGCGGCGGTGGCAATCGCAAGCAATGTAAGTCCACCCGGAAAATTCCCACCCGCTTTCTGGCGGTTCACCGCCCCCGCCCGCCGCCGGCGGAGCCAGGCTCGAGGCCGAGCGCCCATTCGAGGCCGCCCAGCACGTGGGCGCGGAATTGCCCGGCGGTTTCAGGGGGATTTTTGCGGTCGCCGAACGTCGGGTCGATGAGGTCCTCGCGGTGGCCCAGTGCCGTATAAAAGACCCGCCCCTTGCCGTAGTCGCGGCACCACGCCAGCGGGAAATGCCCGGGCGTGCCTTCGTTCGGGTGCCGGTCAAGGATCAGCAGTTCGCGAACCTTCGAGGGCTCGTAGTCCTTGATGAGATAGATCTCCTCCTGCGCGATCGGCCACGGCCGGGGCAGCGCGGCGGTCGCCGGATGCCCGGGATCCTCGATCAGACAATCCACGCCGGTCTGGTCGCGATGATAATCAAACGACCCGCCGAGCATCTCGCGAAACTCCGGCCACGAGGGGAACGTGTCGCTCGCCGCATGGATGCCCACCAGCCCATGCCCGTCGCGAACCCACTGCAGCAGCCCCTCCCGATCCGGGATCGGCAAATCCCCCGTCGTCGAGGCAAACACCACCGCGTCATAATCCGCAAGCCGCTCCGGCGCCAACGCCTCGAGGGCGGACGCCAGTTTCTCCGCACGCCACGCGGCGAGCGCCTTTTCGTATTCGGCCCTCTCCGCCTCCGAGGCATTCCCGCCCGGACTCGCCGGCTCGCCGGCGGGTTGCGAAACGAAATCCACCGTGAACGCCCCGCCGCTGCGCGCTGAGAGGTCGCGCAGCATTTCCTCGAGTTGCGGGATCGAGCTGTGCCGGAATCCCGCGGTGGTCGTGACGACAAGGACCTTCTTCGGCTCCGCCGCAACGGAGGTGAAGACGAGCGAACAGAGCAGGAGAATTCCGGGGAGGAACGCTTTCATAAGCCGGAGCGATTCTGCCCGCGACCCGTCAAAGGTGCAACCGCCGTCGCTCCCGCGCCACCCGCGCGCGATCCGTCAGTCGAGCAGCGTGACCTTGCCGGTCTCCAGGTCGTAGAGACCGCCGACGATCTTGATGTCACCCGACTTCTCCAGCCCGGCCAGCACAGGGCTTTGCTCGCGGATGCCCGCCACGGTCTGGCGCACGTTTTCCTCGATCGTCGCCTGCACGAATTCCGGATTGCCCGCCGTCCGCTCCTCCGGCTCGAATCCCTCGACCGCCTCCGCCGCCGGCCGGATCTTCGCCAGCAGCGCCGTGAGGTGACCGAGCTCGGCCTTGTTGATCGCGCCCACCACCGCGCCGCAGCGCGAATGCCCGAGCACCATCACGACCTTCGCCCCGGCGAGCTTCGTCGCAAATTCCATCGACCCGAGCTGATCGGAGTCCTGCACATTCCCCGCCACGCGGCCAACGAAGAGGTCGCCGATTCCCATGTCGAAGACGAGCTCCACCGGCACGCGGGAGTCGAGGCACGAAAGGATCACCGCCTTCGGGTGCTGGCTCTGCACGACCGCCGCCCGCCGGGTCGTAATCTCAGGCTCCGACGGCTTGCCCTCTACAAAGCGCGCGTTCCCGGCCATCAGGCTTTCCAGCACGGCATCGGGCGTGAGTTCCGCCTGGCGCTCGCGGGTGGTTTGCGCATGGGAAGAGGTGAAAGAAAGAAGAATGGAGGCGGCAAGAAGGAGGGACGCAGGCTTCATATAAGGCTGCGATTAGATATACACCCAAATTGTAAGGCGAGGCTTTTCACAAGTGATGTGTAACGCCGGTCCGTCGCTCCTCCAGCCATGGTGAAGATGACAAATTGGACAGGTATGACCGATCAGTTGCGCCTGCGATGCGCCAACCGTGCCCGGGTCATCCGCTCGCGGAGGCCGCCTTTTTCGACGAAGTCCCTCTCCAAGGGCCGGATCTGGCGGTCGAGGAGGTAGTTCGCCTGGTGGATGAGACAGATGGCGATGTTGGCCAGCACCTCCGGCGGCCGGTCTTCGAGAAGGGCCCGTAGGTTTCAAAGCTCTCGTCGGGCTTGCGACCGAGGCGGCGCACGTAGAGAGCTTCCCGGGAATCCTTCGGCCAGATGAGGTGTCCGCGTGTTCGAAGGAAGTCTTCATAGTCGAGGAGGAGTTCCTCAAGGCTGTCTCGGGCGACGTTGGTGAGCTTTAGCTCCGCCTCGGTCGAGGTCTTCGAGGCCTTGCTGCCTTCGGCAATGTTTTGTTCGCCGGAGCGGGCGGCCTGCACCATCTGGTCGATGGTGCGGTCGCCGCGCTTCAGGAACCGTTCGCAAAAGCGGTGCGTGAAGTCGTAGAAGATCTCGGCTTTCCGGTAGGAGAGAAGCTCCCGGTAGTTGCCGCCCGCGGGAAGGAATCCTTCGGGGCGGTCGGGCATCGTGAGTTTTTATCGGTTCAATAGGTCCTATAGGACCTATGTCTGCCGGTAGACTTCGGCGCCGGCTTCGACGAACTCCTTCGATTTCTCGGCCATTCCCTGCTGCAGAGCTTCCTCGGCTGCGAGACCTTTCTCTTCCGCGTAGCGCCGCACGTCCTCCGTGATCTTCATCGAGCAGAAGTGCGGGCCGCACATGCTGCAGAAGTGCGCGGTTTTCGCGCCTTCGGCGGGGAGCGTCTCGTCGTGGAACTCTCTCGCGCGCTCGGGGTCGAGGCCGAGGTTGAACTGGTCCTCCCAGCGGAACTCGAAGCGGGCCTTCGAGAGCGCGTTGTCGCGGTATTGCGCGCCGGGATGCCCTTTGGCGAGGTCGGCGGCGTGGGCGGCGAGCTTGTAGGTGATGACGCCTTCCTTGACGTCCTGCTTGTTGGGCAGGCCGAGGTGCTCCTTGGGCGTGACGTAGCAGAGCATCGCGCAGCCATACCAGCCGATCATGGCGGCGCCGATGCCGCTGGTGATGTGGTCGTAGCCGGGGGCGATGTCGGTGGTGAGCGGTCCGAGCGTGTAGAACGGCGCCTCGTGGCACCACTCGAGTTGTTTGGCCATGTTTTCCTCGATCATGTGCATGGGCACGTGGCCGGGGCCTTCGTTCATCACCTGCACGCCGTGCTCCCACGCGCGGCGGGTGAGCTCCCCCTGGACCTGGAGTTCACCGAACTGGGCTTCGTCGTTGGCGTCGGCGATGGAACCGGGGCGCAGGCCGTCGCCAATGGAGAAGCTCACGTCGTAGGCGGCGCAGATTTCGCAAATCTCGTCCCAGTGCGTGTAGAGGAAGTTCTCCTGGTGATGGGCGAGGCACCACTTCGCCATGATGCTGCCGCCGCGCGAGACGATGCCGGTCATGCGCTTCGCGGTGAGCGGAATGAAGCGCAGGAGGACACCGGCGTGGATGGTGAAATAATCGACGCCCTGCTCGGCCTGCTCGATGAGGGTGTCGCGGTAAAGCTCCCAGGTGAGGTCCTCGGCCTTGCCGTTGACCTTCTCGAGGGCCTGGTAGATGGGCACGGTGCCGATGGGCACGGGCGAGTTGCGCAGGATCCACTCGCGCGTGGCGTGGATGTTCCGGCCGGTGGAGAGGTCCATCACGGTGTCGGCACCCCATTTCGTGGCCCAGCGCATTTTCTCGACCTCCTCGTCGATCGAGGATGCGACGGCGGAGTTGCCGATGTTCGCGTTGATCTTCACGAGGAAGTTGCGGCCGATGATCATCGGCTCGAGCTCGGGGTGGTTGATGTTCGCGGGAATGATCGCGCGGCCGGCGGCGACCTCCTGACGAACGAACTCGGGCGTGATCTCGTCAGGGATGCGCTGCGGGAAGCGGCCGAAGATTCCGGGCGTGTAGGGTCCGCGGGGATTCTGCGCGCTGCCGAGGTGCTGCTTGTCGAGCTCGTTGCGGGCGAGGTCGCGGGCCTGGTCGAGAATACGCGCGCGGCCCATGTTTTCGCGGATGGCAATGAATTCCATCTCGGGCGTGATGATGCCCTGCCGCGCATACCAGAGCTGCGTGACCGGGTGGCCGGCGCTGGCGCGGAGCGGGCGGCGCTTCGCATTTTCCGGAGCCTGCAACGGGCTCAACCCGCCGCGGCGCTCGCTGGCCTGCTGGGCGTGGCTGACGCTAAGGTAGCCGTTGTCCTCGGGCTTCACGGCGCGGCCGTCGTATTCCTCGACGTCACCACGGGCGCGGATCCATGGAGCGCGCAGGGGCGGCAGGCCCTTCTGCACGTCGCCGTGGAAATCGGGGTCACCCCACGGGCCCGAGGTGTCGTAGACGCGGACGGGCTCGTTTTCGGTGAGCGTGCCGTCGATGGAGCGCGTCGGGGAAAGTTTGATCTCTCGGAAGGGCACCCGCACGCCGGGCTGCGTGCCCTCGACGTAGACGCGGGTGGAGTTTGGCAGCTGGTCGCTGCTGTGAGGTTCGATGGCGTCCTTGGGTGCAATCATGGCGGATGCGTGCGTTGCGGGAAACCGCCGGGACACACCTCGCCCTTACTCCCTGCGCCGGCATTACCCGTTTCAGGTTCAAAGGGTCGTCCGTTGTCGCGTTCCGCGGTCGGACCTCTCAGCCCCGGTGGCTCCCCTGTTGGTTCGGAAGCTAGACGCTGGGGAAAGGACGTCAACGCCGGAGTAACACTTCGGCTCCGGGATCGACAATCCCCCGCAGACTCCGACCTTGTTCGCGCCATGGCGTTCCGGTTTGCTGTCCGCGTGCAGGAACTCATTGCAGGCATTCACAAATTTCGCTCGGAGGAATTCGGCCACTACAAGGCGCTTTTCCAGCGGCTCGCGAAGGAGGGGCAGAATCCCCACACGCTTTTCATCACCTGCTCGGACTCGCGCGTGCTCGCGGAGTTGATCACGCAGAGCAAGCCCGGGGATCTTTTCGTCGTCAAAAACGTCGGCAACATCGTGCCGCCCGCGACCAGCACCGGCTCGACGAATTCCACCGCCGCGGCGATCGAGTTCGCCATCGAGACGCTCGGCGTGCAGGACGTCGTGGTCTGCGGGCATTCCCAGTGCGGAGCGATGAAGGCGCTCGTCTCGCCGTCGGATTTGAAGGCGATGCCGCATCTCGAGGGTTGGCTGTCCATCGCCTCGCCGGTGCAGGAGGCCTTGAACGAGCGGTATCAGCACCTCACCGATCCCGACGAACGCGCAAACGCCGCCGGCGAGGAGAACGTGCTCTTCGCGCTCGAAAACCTGCGGACCTATCCGGGCGTGCATCGCCGCCTGACCGAGGGCTCGCTGCGGCTGCACGCGTGGTTCTTCAAGATCGCGACGGCGGAGTTGTTCGCCTACGAGCCCTCGGCGGGACAGTTCCTTCCGCTCGTCGGTCCGGGCCAGATGAACTTCGACTTCAAGCGCGAGAAGTAACCCCACCCAGGTGCATACTCCCGGCTTGTCGATGGCCGGGTTCCCGGGAAAACGCCCGCCAAAACCGGCTCCGGATCCCCCCCGATCACCATGGCAACCACGTTCACCGGTTCCTCCCCGATCGAGGAGGGCAGCCTTTCACCCGAAAAAAGCCTTCGCAAAATCCCGGCGATCGTTGACCGTTCTTTCCTCTCGAAACGCTTCCGCACCCATCGCCAGCTCCGTCCACCATCTTCCAAAGAACGCCCGCGTGCTCGTCATCTGCCACAAGCAGCTTGGCGACATGACCCTGCTCGAACCGACGCTCGCGAAGCTGCACGCGGCGGCGGGCCGGCCGGTCGAGCTGCTCACGCGCAGCGGCCACGCACCCTTGATCGCACTGATGGAAGGCGTGCGCATGACGAAACGTGTGTGGCTGCGGAGGTTCGACGCCATCTTCTGCTACGACGACCTCGACAAGTCGGCCCTGCACGCGTTGCTCGCCTTCGCGCCGCGCAAGGATTTGTTGCTGCGCTCGCCCTTGGAACTGACGAACCTGGGACGGCGGGCATTTCGCGAGATCCGTGCCCCGGGCATCGCCGATGCGTATCTCGCCCGCTACAACTGGGACTACACCGTGGTCGAAGCCCGGCAGCCGTGGAGGCCGCCGCAATTGAGGCACCCCGACGAGAGCTGGCGGCCGGCGGATTTCACGCTCGAGGATTACGTGCTGCTCAACTCCACCGCCGGCTGGAAGAGCAAGCGGTGGAAATCCAGCTCGTGGGTCGAGGTCGCGAAGGCGCTGCTCGACGCAGGAGTGCCGCGAATCGTGGTCACCAGCGGCGGGCAGGACTGGCAGCGCGAGCATTCCAAACGCATCGCCGACGCGCTCGGCGACCGCGCGCTGTATCTCGGCGGCCAGACGCGGCTTGAGGAGTTTCTGTGGCTCGTGTCGCGATCGCGGATGATCCTCGGTGTGGACGGCGCTGCGTCGCATCTCGCGGCGGCATTTGGCGGAAGGAATCTCACGCTGTTCTTCCGCACGAACCCGCACAACTGGCATTTCCCCACCAAGAAGTCCGTCGCCCTGCTCGCGCACACGACGGAGGCAAGCGACGAATATACGCTCACTCCGGACGAGGTCTCGGAAGCCGCGCTCGCGCTGCTGGCGCGCTAGTGCTTTTTGTTGCGGTCGATGCGCTCGCGATTCGCGAGGTAGCGCATCTGGAGAATCTCGACGAGCAGCGCGAAGCCCATCGGCAGGTAGATGTAGCCCTTCGGCACATGCTGGTGCATGCCCTCGAGGACGAGCGTCACACCGATCGTCACGAGAAACGACAGCGCGAGAATCTTGAGCGCCGGATGCCGCAGGATGAACTCCCCAATCGGCCCGGCATAGAGCAGCAAACCGCCAAACGACACCAGCACCGCGATCGAGATGACGATAAGATTGTTCGTGAGGCCGACGGCGGTGATCACCGAATCGATTGAGAAAACAATGTCGAGCAGCACGATCTGCAGGATGGCTGCGGACACGGCATTCTTCGCCGCAACGGTCGGGCCGTGCTCCTCCTTGAGCTCGACAATGTGATGGATCTCGCGCACCGCCTTCCACATGAGGAACAGGCCACCCGCAAGCAGGATGAGGTCCTTGATCGAAAGCCCGAACAACACCGGATCGGTGAGGTGCACGAGCATGAAGGCAAACGCAACAAACACGAGCCGCAGCACCATCGCGATGACGAGCCCGGTGATGCGCGCCATCCGTCGCTGGGCCTCGGGCAGTCGCGAGACGACCAGCGAGATGACGAGGATGTTGTCGATTCCCAGCACCAGCTCGAGGCCGATGAGGAGCGCCAGCGTGGCGAGGGAATTCCAGGCCAGGGCGTCGGCGAACATCTGACCGATCGGTTCCATCGCCGGCAAGGATGCCCATTCACGCGGCGGCTGCAAGCGTGGAGCTTGGCACCATTCCGCCGTCGTTTATCGTAGGGTGGATGTCGCGTCCCTCCCGGCAACCGCTTCACCCGCCACCACCGGGCCGGCTCTCCGCCGATATCGCGAAAGTTCTCGAGGCCTTCTCCCATCGCGAGGTCACGCTCGGCGAGATCATCGCGCTCATGCAGCAGCGCGCGTATTCGTTTCTCCTTTTGATCATCGCACTACCCTTCGGCACGCCGATCCCGCTGCCGGGGTTGTCCACGCCGTTCGGGTTGATCATCGCCTTCATCGGCCTGCGCATCTCGTGCGGGCTTCATCCGTGGCTTCCCGACCGCATGATGCGCGTCACGCTCCCGGCGAAGTGGCTTCCGCGCATCTTCCGCGCGGCCGGGCGGATCGTGCGCTGGCTCGAGCGGGTGCTGCGACCGAGGATGACGTTTCTCGTGCGCACGCCGATCTTCTGGCAATTGCATGGCGTGATGATTCTCATCTCGGGCCTGCTCCTGTTGCTGCCGCTGCCGGTGCCCATGACGAATTTCTTCCCGGCATGGGCGGTCGTGCTGCTCGCGTGCGCGATGCTGGAGTCCGACGGCCGCTTCACCATCGCCGGCACGATCGTCTTCCTGATCGGCTGCGGTTACTTCGCACTGCTCGGGTTCGGCGGCACCGCCGCGGTGAAGCAAATCGACGACTGGTGGCGCGCGGGTTTTTCCCCGCTTACGAGTGAGGCGGCGCGGGTTGGTGGCGCCTAGTTGTCCCGGAATGCTCCTCGAACATGTCCAGCGCGTAACGCGCGGCGCCGAGCAGTGCGGCCTGATCGTTGAGCACGATCTTCACCGGCATCGTCTCCATGAGCGATTCGAGCCGGCCCTTGGCGACAAACGCATCACGAAACGCGGGCGTGCTGAGCTTCCACAAAAGCTTCGCGGGCACGCCGCCGCCGAGAAAGACGCCGCCGGTGGCCATCGCCTTGAGTGCAAAGTTCGCCGCCTCCGTCGCGAGGCAGTGCGCAAAAATTTCCACCGCCTGCATGCACATCGGGCACGACTGGTCCTCCGCGTGTTTCGTGATGACCTTCGCGGGATCGTTCGCCTTCATTTCCTCGGCTACCGACGATTTCTGCTTTCCGTAACCGGAGTCGCGGAGGAACGCGTAGATGTTCGCGATACCCTGGCCGGAAATGACGCGCTCGTTGCTCACGTGCCCGAACAGGCCCTGCAAATATTTGAGAAGATCGATCTCGATGTCCGAGCGCGGCGCGAAATCGGAATGCCCTCCCTCGCAAGCCCAGACGCGATATTTTTTGCCGTCCCAGAACATCCCCGCTTCGCCGAGGCCGGTGCCGGGCGAGATGACGCAGCGGTTGCCGGAGGCGTTTTTCAAGCCGGTCTGCACCGTGTGGAAATCCGCCTCCTCGAGTTCGCTGATTCCGTAGGCATTCGCGGCGAGGTCATTCAGCAAATGCACCTCCTCGACGCCAAGATCGGCGCGGAGCGTGGATGCACAGATCTCCCATTTCAGATTCGTCGGCTGGGAGCGGTTGTTGCGCACCACCCCGGGAACGCCGAAGCACGCGGCGCAAATCTTCTCCTCGCCCTTGCCGAGGAACCTCAGCGCGATCGCATTGAGGCTGTCGAAGTCGCCGCTGGGATACCGCTTGTTTCGCAGCAGCGTGAGATGGTTCGTCTCCTCGTCCATCGCGAAGATGGCGAGGTTGGTCTTGGTCCCGCCGACATCGCCGGCGAGCAGCAGCCGAGGGGACTTCTTCGACATGTCAGCAACCCGTCTTCAACGGATAGTGGTGCCACGCGTGGCCGTCCTTCTCGATGAGTTCGTCGGAGGCACGCGGCCCCCACGTGCCGGCCGCGTAGTTCGGGAAATCCCGCGCCGGCAGCGCATGCCACACGTCGAGAATGGGATTCACGATCCGCCACGACGCGTCCACCGAATCGTAGCGGTGGAAGAGCGTGGTCTCGCCGATCATGCAGTCGTAGAGCAGCGTCTCATAGCCGGTCGCCGCAGTGGATTCGCCAAAGGCCTTGTAGCTGAAATCGAGCGGGATGTTCGAAATCGCAATCTTCGGGCCGGGCCGCTTCGCATGGATGTCGAGCGTGATGCCCTCCTCCGGCTGGATGTGCAGCACGAGACGGTTCGGCGGGATGTTTGCCTCCATCTCGGAGCCGAAAAGGAGAAGCGGCGCGCGGCGAAATCCGATGACCACCTCGGTGGTGTGCTCGGCGAGTCGTTTGCCGGAGCGGATGTAGAACGGCACCTCCGCCCAGCGCCAGTTCTCGACCTTGAGCTTCATCGCGACAAAGGTCTCGGTGTTCGACTGCGGGTCGACATCCGGCTCGGTGCGGTAGGCGGGAACGGAAGCCCCATCGATCATGCCCGCGGCATACTGGCCGCGCACGGTGTTCTCGATCACTTCCTCGGGCTCCATTGGCCGGATTGCTTCGAGCACCTTCACCTTCTCGTTGCGGACGGCGTCGCCTTCGATCGAACTCGGCGGCTCCATCGCGATGAGCGAGAGCACGGAAAGAATGTGGTTCTGCACCATGTCGCGCAACACGCCCGACTTGTCGTAGTAACCGCCGCGCAACTCCACGCCGAGTTTCTCGGCGACCGTGATCTGCACATACTCGATGTAGCGGCGGTTCCAGATCGGCTCGAACACCGAATTGCCGAAACGGAAGACCATGATGTTCTGCACGGTCTCCTTGCCGAGATAGTGATCGATGCGGTAGATCTGCGACTCCTGCAGGTTCTTGGTGAGCTCGGCATTGAGCTGCCGCGCGCTCGCGAGATCGTGACCAAACGGCTTCTCGACAATCACCCGTCGCCAACCGGCCGGCGTCTCCGCGGTGAGATCGACCGCCGCGAGCTGATCCACCACCTTCGAGAAGAAACGCGGCGCGACGGCGAGGTAGAACAGGATGTTTGCCGGCACCTCCCATTCCTTTTGCGCGGCCTCGATCTTGGCCTTGAGCGTCTTGAACGTCTCGATGTCCGCAAAATCGCCCGACACGTAATACATCCGCGGCGCGAAGTCGCTCCATGTCTGGTCGTCGTAGGGACGCGTCGCGAATTGCTTGATGTCGCCCGTCGCCTTGTCGCGGAAATAATTGTCGTCGCCCGGAGTGGACGCGCACCCGACGATCGCGAACTTCGACGGCAGCAGGTTGAGGGCTTTGAGATTGTAGAGGGCCGGGAGGAGCTTCCGCTTCGTGAGATCTCCGGATGCGCCGAAGATGACAATGATGCAGGGGTCACCAGGCCGATCGTGGCCGGTAAGAGGTTGGTTCACGGGCATGGCACCCCATCCGGTAACGGATTCGGCGCCGGAAGTCAGCAATGAATCGGCGGTGGCGTGCGCGAGGCGATCAACGCATGCAGCCGTTCACGCATCTCCGCGGCGGCGGTGACATACGAGACGTCCGCGATGCGATTCGTCGATTCCCCCGGGTCGCTGGCGAGATCGAAGAGCACGTCGGGCCCCTTCCCGCCAAAGGTGAGGTATTTGAGATTCCCGCACTTGAGCATGAATTCATCGGTGTCGTGCTGGGAAAACGTCTCGTTCTCCCACGGGGCATTCCGGGTGTGCAGCAGCGGGATCAAACTGCGGCCGTCAATGTCCTCCGGCACCTCGATCCCCGCCGCCTCGCAAAGCGTGGGGAAGAGGTCGATCGTGTTCACGTTTTCCCGACGCCGACCGGGCGCCCACAGTCGCGGGCAGCGAATGAAAAACGGCACGCGCACACTTCCCTCGAAAAACTGGCGTTTCGTCCACAGCGCATGCTCGCCGAGCATCTCGCCGTGGTCGGACACCAGCACAACGATCCAGTCGTCGAGGTTCTCGCCGTGGCTTTCAATCGCCTCCACCACGCGCGCGAACTGGCGGTCAACCGTCTCGACCAGCGCGTAATAAGCGGCCGTGGCCCGGCGAACCTCCTCCTCCGTGACCTTCTCCCCGCACGGCAACGCATCCCGCCCCAGCACGGGGTGCCACGACGCCTCCTCGTGCAATCGCGGACGCACCCGTTCGAGGTAGTGCGCGAACAACTCCTCGTCGGCCAGCAGCGGGAAATGCGGTTGCTGCAGACTGACGAGCAGCATCAGCGGCGGACGCGGCGATTTTCGCGGATACATGTCGTCAAAATGCATCCGGAGGAGATCGATCGCGCCGTCAACGGTGAGTCGATCGTGCAAGGCGAGCGGAGACGTGCCCGGCCCGGCAATTTCCAGTTCCTCCGCGCCTCGCCATTTCAACCGGCCAATCTGCTCGCGGCCGGCCGCCTCGGGCGTCGACGGCCATTGCACGCAACATTCCGCACCGATTCGCTGCAGCCAGCCCTGCATCTGATCGGGACCGCGATGATGGAGCTTGCCGCAGGCGACCGTGAAATAGCCCGCCTCCGAGAAGCGTCGCGCAAACGTCGTGGCCCCGGGCGCGAGATCCTCGCCAAACCGCTCGCAGCCCGTGTGCAGCGGATATTTGCCCGTGGCAAAGCATTGCCGCCCCGGCACGCATACGGGCGAAGCCGTGTAGGCATTATCGAAGACGACGGCGCCGCGCGCGAGGCGGTCCATCGTGGGCGTGCGGCAGACGGGATTTCCCATGAATCCCGGCAGATCGAAGCGGAGCTCGTCCGCCATCAGAATGAGAACGTTCCGCTGCATACGCCTACTCCAGTCGAAGGTCGTGCGTGAGCGCACCTTCGAAAATCGGCCGGCACGTTCCCGCACGTGACAGCACGGCGGCATTCTCCACACGCCCGAACTGCACGGAATTCGGCGGCAGGCGGAATGTCGCGACCGGCTGGCTGGCTCCCGGCTCCACGATCGTAAACTCCAGCGGCAGGTGAACCGGAATGCCCGGATGCAGGCAGGGATACAGGCAGCTTCGGCGGTAGCGCACGCCGGCGAGGTGACAATCCGCTCCGACGGGCGTCACGGGAAGTTTCCGGCCCTGCACGAGCAATTCGTATCGCGCGGCGAAGTCATCGTTGACCCGCACCTCGACGCGATGCATCGAGGTGTCGACGAACCGGCTCGTCGTGCCGCCTTCGATCGGCGTCTCGCAAAGCAACGGCCAGCTTTCATGCGCGCGTCGCACCTCGAGCCGGGCGCCCGCTTCGTCGTGCTCGAGAACCATCGGGAAACGCCACGCCCAGATTTTTCGAAAGACATCGCCACTGAGCGGGCATCCCGCTTCGGCCAGCTCGGCGAGCAAGTCCTCGAGATCGTTCCACATGCACGTCGGCAGGAAATAACGATCGTGCAGCGCGCCCTCGAATTTCCGCAGCGGCTTTCGCTCCGGATTCACGCACGCATACGCCGCCACGCACCGCCACAGCAAAGCGACTGCGGACATCCATTCCGCGCGCGGCAGCGACTCCACCGCGCGAAACTCGATGAGCCCGAGCATCCCGCCCGGCCAGCCCGGATTCCAGAACTTGTCGAAGCTGATCTCCGAGCGGTGGGCATTGCCCGTGACGTCCGTGTGAAGATGGCGCAGGGTTTCGTTGATCAACGCGCGGTGATCTCCCTCGCCGAGACTCTCGAGAAATGAATACGCCATCTCGAGATCGAAGATTTCCTTTGCCGACTCGTCGGGCCGCGGTGCCTGCGAGGAGGCACCGACGTAGCACCCTGTGAACATGTAGGCCAGCGCAGGGTGGTTCTGGAACATCCGGATGATCGCCGTGAGCCAGCCGGGGCGCGAAAAAAAGGGATTCTCCTCGATGCTGGGTCCGCCCCAGAGCAGGTGATTTCCGCCTCCAGTTCCGTCGGCAAATTCCCCCTGCACCTGCTTCCACGAACGCAATCCCACACGCTCGGCGCACGCCGTCAGCTCGTGCATCCACGCGTCGTATTCCTGCCAGTTCTCGCAGGGCGGGAGATTGATCTCGAGCACGCCGGGATCCGCAGCGAGACCGAGCGTCACCCAGACCTTTTCGTCATCCGCCGGCACATAGCCCTGCAGCTCGTAGAGGTTGATCTTCGCGGCCACGAGCGACTCGCCGACAAATTTCGCGAGCTTCGCAAACGCAGGCTGGAGCAAGGGCGGAAAGAAGATGCAGAGACGCCCCTCCTTCAACTCCACGACCAGGGCGCGCCGCGGCACCTCGACGGGAATCAAATACAACGGCAGTCGCAGTCCGGCGGGCCCCTCCGCGGCGATCAGCGAGCGTTGATCCGGCTTCAGTTTCCAGTCCACCGTCACCCAGCCGGTCCCGTCGTGATCGAGCGGCAGCACCCACACATGCGCGGGCGAGGCTTTCGGATCCGCAAATCGAATCCAGTCGCCGCGCACGTCGAGCCGGTCGAGCAACTCGCGAAGAAACACGACGCAGTGCGCCTCCTCGGTGCGGCGGTTCCCGGGAACCGCAGGAAACAGACTCCTGCCGTCGCGCCGCGCGACCATTCGCAGCGCCCACCGGGGATTCACCTCGCCGGGGTATTGCTTGCCCGGACTGAAAAACACGACGCCACCGGACATGCGACCCTTGAGCAGCTCGTCGGCCATTCGCCGCGCGTAGGAGAGTTTCGTAGGTCCGACCGCGGAATACGACCACTCCGCGCCCTCCGGATGCTCCGGAACAAACGTCGGCTCACCGCCGAGGGTCAGCTTGATGCCCCGCTCTTCGAAAATGCGGTCCGCCCAATCCGCGGCCGCGTGCATGGATTTCGCAGCCCCACTCATCGCTCGAAGATTTCCAGGCTGCTTTTCATGCGGCTCTCGATGATTCGATCTCCGTAATAGAACCCCCACGTTGGCGCAATCTCCGACGGAAGCAGCCCGACCGCGGCGGTGATCCGGTGATGATCGCAAAGCACGCCATTTGTCGGATCGAGGCCGACCCATCCCGCACCCGGCAGATAGGCTTCCACCCAGGCGTGGAGGGCGGTTTGAGCGCGCAGGTCATCCTCCGCGGTGTCCGGCGCCTCCCAGAGATACCCGCTGGCCAGGCGCGCCGCGATCCCGTGAATTCGCAACACCTCGACAAGCAGGACCGCGAAATCCCGGCACGCGGCCCGGCCTGCGGCAAGCGTCTCCTCGGGCGTCATCGGATCGCCCTCCTCGCGCCGCTCGTATTCGAAGTTCTCGAAGATCCAATGGTTCAGGCTCGTGATCGCCTCGACGGTTGGACGTTTCGAGCCGGTGGGCGCCAGTCCCGACGGGAGCTTGAGTTCGCGGCGCTCCAGATACGGCGCCAGAACGCGCACCTCCTGTGGCTTGTATTCAAACGGCACCTCCAGCGCATGGCTCTCGAGGAGGAAGTGAAACGGATTCTTCTCCGTCAGGTCGATGTCGAGCTCCACGAGGAAGCTCAATTCCTCGCACTTCTCGGGGAAGAAGCACACGGCCACCTCGTTGTCGAACAGATCGCGGCGGAATTGCACGTCGGCGCTCTCGTTGGTCCGAAACCGCGCCTCCCGCACATGGACGAATCGATGGCCGCGCGGAAACAGCCGCACCACATGCGGCGAAAAACTTGCCGGCTCCGCGTAGGTGTAAATCGACGAGGAGCGAATCGTGATCCTCATGCGGACGCCCGCCCCACCCGCTTCATGTTCACGCGCACTTTCATGACCTGCCCTCCAGTTCCTTTGAATGTTCCCCTTACCGGTGCCGCATCGCGGCTGTCACGCCCGAACGATACCGCGACATGCTGTTCGGCGCACCATTGATTATTCGTGGGATCGAGCGCCACCCACGTCAACCCGGGCACCAGCACCTCGACCCATGCGTGTGTCGCCACCGAGCCGACAAGCCTGCGGCCGCTCGCCGATCTCGGAGGCGAGGTCTCGATATAGCCGCAGACGTAACGCGCCGGCAGCCCGGCGGTCCGCAGCACGCTCAGCATCACGTGCGCGTAGTCCTGGCACACGCCGCGCTGCTCCTTCCAGACGCGGCGAAGCGGAGTCGAGTTGTCGGTCGCGCCCGGCACGTAGGAAAATTTTTCGTAAATCGCGGTGTTCAGTGCGCCGAGGCCGTCGCGCAACGTTTTTCCGGCCGCGAGATACTTCCGCGCCCACGAGGTCGCCGGACCGCCCGTCGGCACCGCGTCGGTGGGCAGCAGGTAGTCGTAGTAGTCGAGCAATGCCGACGAAAACACCTGCCGCGCCTCGGCGATCGGCAGCGCCAGCGCCGCCTCCGGGAGTTCCGGCGCGCGTGTCTCGACTCGCGCGAGGTTTCGCACGACCAGTCGCCGGTGCCGCAGGGTCTGCGAGAAGAACGAAACGGGATTCCCGAAGACATCGGTATAGGTCGAAGTGGGCAGCTCGGGCTCGATCTCGATGGAATGCTCGATGACCCGCTGGGTCGCGGTATTTGGCGGGGTAAGCCGCGCTTCGAGATACGCTTCGATGGCCGGCTCGGCGTAGCGGTATTCGGTCGTATGACGAATCTCAAACAGCATGACCAAACCCCGCGAGCATCGGTTGCTCCGGCCCGCGCATGTGAATCTGATGATTCAGAAACGCGTCGGAAATCAAGTGGTGCATCCCGAGCGTACGGTCGAGAAATTCGCGGACCCGCGTGGCCAGCTCGCTCCGGCCCTCGAAAGGGCCCTGCTCGATCTCGCGTTCGACCAGCGCCTCCCAGTCCACCTGCATCGTGTCGGAGCACAAATCCTCGATCGCAATGAGCGTGCGCTGCAAACCGGGCGAATCGCCGGTCTGCGCCGAGAGCAGGCTCTCGCATCGGCGCATGCAGCGCGCCACCGAGCGCGGCACCACGGGATTCGACCACAGCATGTCGAGCATCGCCGCCGGCTCCACGCGCATTTGATAGACGCGGCGATAGACATCGCGCGAATTCAGCAACCGCAGGAACGCGGAAATCTGGATCTCACGCGCATGTTCCCGCTCCGGCCCCGTGGCACGAAGCAACGACTCGGTCATCGTATCGACGGCATTGGCCGTGATCGCCGCCTGCTCGATCATCTGGCCGATCTCGCAGAACCGCCAGCCGCCGTCCTCGATCATCGACGCCTGCGCCACGCCGAAAAACTGCGCCACCAGCTCGCATGTCTGGTCGCAAATCCGCCGGGTGAGCGCGATGCGCTGCTCCGGCGTGCGATTGCGGCCCGGCTGCGCGTTCGCAAACATCGACCGCAACCGGCTCAACACGCTCCACGCCTCCATGCTCAGGCATTCGAGGATTGACTCGGCATTCCACGCCGCGCGCTTTACGGAACTCACCACGGTGCCGCTCTCGTCCACATCGAGTGCGAGCCGGAAACGGCCGGCGGGGCTGGAAATGTTCCTCCGCGTGTTTCCATCTCCCTCGAGCAGGGGAAGCATGCGATTCCAGACCGGCCGATAAAGCGCGCGCTCGGTCCTGTTCAGCTCCTCGGTTTCGAGCGCCTCGATCACCGAAATCATTCCCGCCAGGCCGCGTGCCCGTTCGAGATAGCGGCCGATCCAGTAAAATGCCTCCGCCACACGGCTGGTGACGTGTTGCGACGGCGGGTGGACGTCGCGCAGGATTCGCGTCGATGCCGAAGGCTCCGTGTCGTCGATCGCCTCGACCCACGTGTCCTTGCTCCCGCCGCCCTGCTCCGAGGCCGGGAACGTGCTCCCTTCGGCCGAAATACGCGTCAACGCCCCCGGAAAAACGCGGTAGTCTCCCTCGCCGCGCCGCACGGCGAAGAGGATGTGGTCCTGGTGACGCGGCCGCGGTTCGCCGCCCTCGTGACAGAGCGTGACGGCGGTCGACCCACGAGGCTGGGCGACGTAGAGCCCGGGATCCTGCATGATTTCCTTGATGACCGCGCGCCGACGCCGCTCGTCGAATCGCTCGCCTTCGTCCGGCGTCAGGATCCGCTCGCCATACACCGGCCGGACCACGTAGCGGCCGAGATCGCCGAGAACCATTTCCCGAATATCCAGATCGCCGAGCCAAAGCGTCTCGAGGCCCTCGAGAATGGGAGCTTCTCCAAGGTAGTAGCGAATCAATGTCGGTGCATACGCCAGCAGCGCGCGGTCGTCGGCCAGCTGCGAGCCGACCGCATTGATCACCGAGACGGTTCCCTTGCGGATGCATTGGACGAGCCCCGGCACGCCGAGCAGCGAATCGCTGCGAAACACCAGCGGGTCGAGCCAGTGGTCGGAGATGCGCGAATAGATCACCTCCACGCGCTCGAGCCCCGTGACCGTTTTCAAATACACCTGATCGTTCAGCACGAGCAGATCGCCACCCTGCACAAGCGCGATGCCCATCCGCCGCGAAAGAAAACTGTGCTCCGAATACGCCGCACTGCCCTGCCCCGAGGACAACAGCACCACCGTGGGATCGCTTTCGCGCGCGAAGGACCGCAGCGCCTCGAGCATCTCGGTGGGCGCGGCGGCGATGGATTGCACCGCGTGATCCTCGAACAACTGCGGCAGCACGCGCGCCATCGCCCGGCGGTTCTGGATCATGTAGGAAATTCCCGACGCGTGGCTGAAATAATGGTGTTTCACGATGAGGCGTCCCTCCGGGTCGCGCCCCACCGCCATTCCGCTGATGTGAAGGTAGCTGCCGCCCGGCGCCGGCAATCCCCGCGCCGCCCGCTGGTAATGGGGGCTCCCAAGGATCGGCTGCAACGGAAGAATCTCCTGCCTCAGGATTCGCTGCTCCCCATAGATATCGCGCAGAAAGCACTCGAAGGCATGCAGGCGCTGGGCCATCCCCTGGGCGAGTGGCTTCCACTCGTCGGCGGTAAAAATCTGCGGCAGCAGGTCGCAATACCATGGTCTCCGGCCCCATGGCCGGTCGCGCACGACATCGAACGTAACGCCCATTTCGCGCATCGTCGCCTCGAGCTGATCGTCCAGCCTGCGCAGCTCGGAACGGCGGGCTTTTGCGAATCGATCGAGCAGCCGGTGGTAGGGCGGGCGAGGCACGCCCTCGGCGTCGAGGAGCTCGTTCCAATGCTCCCCGGCCTCCACAATTTCAGCCGCTCCGCGCTTTGCCTGACGCACCGGGAGACGCTTCTCAGTCAACTCTTTGCGGTCAAGGGAAAAGCACCCCGGCGCCGAAGCGTCAGCGTCCGAAGAGGGCTGCAAGAAATTTTGCGTCGCTGAAGTTCGAGCCGGTTCCAAATCGAACGATCACGAGCTTGCGCGATGGCACGATGTAGCAGCGCAATCCGCCGGAGCCGATCATCGCGACAAGGTCCTCCGGAGCCGTTGCGGAAAGGCTCGACCGCCGCCATGCCGCCGGGGATCGATCCTGGCCCAGCGTGCCCTCGACCGAGATGGGCTCCGCGCCTTCGCGACGGGCATTCGCATTCAACCAGAAACTCAGGCCATACATGGAATTCGCCTTCGAGCCCGTGAACGCCCCCTCGAATGCCGAGACCGGCAGCGCGGGCAGGATCCACATGCGGCCCTTCGTGCGAATGAACTCGCCAATCTTCGCGACATCGCGGGCGGTCAGTTTCGCTCCGGCGGAAAAGAAATGATTTCCACTGCGATCGCGGCGCCAGTCCGCCGGCTGGATGCCCAGCGGAGTGAGAACCTTCCTGCGGAGATAGCCGAAGGGCGTTTCACCCCGTGGCGCGAGCTTCCGGCGCAGAATTTCCTCGATGATCTCGAAATTGCCCGGCGCGTAGTCGAATTGAGTCCCCGGCGTGTAAATCGCCGCGAGATCCACGGCAAACCGGTTCTTGTCGCGGACGCGGCTGGAATAAATCGTCGGGTAACCCGTCGCCAGGCCCGATGTCTGGTCGAGCAGCTCGCGAATCGTGATCCTGCTCTTTCGCGGGTGGTCACGCCACTCCTCCAGCGTTTTCGCGGCCGGCTCATCCAGCTCGAGCAGGCCGTCCGCCCGCGCGGCAAACACGGCGAGCGCCGCGAGATTTTTCGTGATGCTCATCACCCACACCGGCTGGCTCGGCCCCCCGCCGCGTGCGTAGCTCTCGCGCAACGTCGTGCCACCCTGCATTACGATGAACGCGCGGCCGCCACATTCGTTGGAATACTCCTCGGCGGCGGCGATCCGCTCCCCCGGCAGGCGCAGGCCCGCCGCCGGCTGCATTGCGTGAGCGCTGGCCGCGCATCCCAGCAAACAGACAGCACCCCAGCGGCGCAGATTCATTGCCTTGCGTGATCCGACTCCGGCTTCGGCGGGCGGTCCAGCAACTCCGCCATCGCACTGCGCGGCGACTTTCCTTCGTAAAGAACCGCACAAACCTGAGTGGTGATCGGCACTTCGACTCCGAGCCTGCGCGCACATTGCAACGCGCTGCGGGCGGTGGGCACGCCCTCCGCGACCATCTTCATCGATGCCTGAATCGCCTCGGGCGATTCGCCGCGGCCAAGTCGTTCGCCGAAGCCATGATTCCGGCTCAACCGGCTGAAGCAGGTCACCATCAGGTCGCCAATACCGCTGAGGCCCGAGAACGTTTCGCGACGCCCGCCCATGGCCACACCGAGACGCATCATTTCCGCAAGCGCCCGGGTGACGACCGCCGCCTTGGCATTGTCGCCCATTCCGAGCCCGTCCGACGCTCCCGCCGCAATCGCGAAGACATTCTTCAACGCCCCGCCAAGCTGGATGCCGGCCACGTCGTCACTCGTGTAGGTGCGGTAGGTGGGAAACGAAAGCGCCTCCTGCAGGGCCGGCAAAAGCTCCGTGTGCACTGATCCCACGACACCGGCCGCGGGAACATGGCGGGCGACCTCGGCTGCGAGGTTCGGTCCGGAAAGCACCGCATTGCGGCACCCGGGCAGACATTCGTCGAGCACCTGCGTCATCAGGAGCCCGGTATCATGCTCGATCCCCTTGGTGCAGGAAACCAGCACTGCACTGCACGCCGGAACCTCCTCCGCAATGCACCTCGCCACCTCGCGAAACGCGCGCGAAGGAACCACCATCAGCAGGAGATCCGCATCCGATGCCGCCTCGGCAAGACTCGTCGTCGGGACGATGGACGCAGGAATTTTCACGCCCGGCAGATAGGTTGCGTTCTCGCGGGCGGAGCGAAGTTCCCCGGCCACCGCTTCGCTGTGCGACCACAGCCGCACGGTCGTTCCCTTTTCCGCCAGCAATACGGCAAGGGCCGTGCCCCAGCCACCGGCGCCAATCACGCTGATTCGTTGAAACGTCATGGAAGATCAGGATTTCGCCCGCTTTTCGAACCTTGGTTCCTCACCCCGCGCCAGCCGCGCAATATTCGAGCGATGCAGCCAGATCGCGAGCACGGCCATGCCGAGCGCGATCAACGCAAGCGGCGGTGGCATCCACCCGATCAACCACAGGGCGGTGCTGGACACCGCAAGGGTGATCGCTGCGCCGATCGACGCGACCGACACGATGCGCGTGGTGAAAAACAGCGCGATCCAGGCCGCGATCGAAAGCACAAAGACCAACGGAGGAAAAAGCGCGATCGCGACGCCGCCGGATGTCGCCACACCCTTGCCCCCCTTGAAGCCGAGCCAGACGGGAAAGTTGTGCCCGAGGAGCACACACACACCCGCAACGATCGCGGCATAAGTCGGGTCCACCCCGAGCGCGGGCACGGCAAGGAACCGCGCCAGCAGCACTGCAGCCACGCCTTTCCCAATATCCAGGGCAAAACAGAGGTATCCCCATTTTTTCCCGAGCACCCGCAGGGTGTTCGTCGCGCCGATGTTGCCGCTGCCCTTCGTGCGGATATCCACCCCGCGCATCCGTCCCAGCACATAGCCGCTCGGAAACGATCCGAGCAGGTAGCCACCAAGGGCGATCAGCACAAACGACATATCGCTTTTGTTTGCGAGGTTCCCGCGTCATCACAAGGAATTTCGGGAAGGAAATCGCGGCGGGCGTAGCCTACATTCCGGGGATGAAAACGATTTCCGTGATGACCTTGCTGGCTGCCTTTGCCGCGATTACGGTCTCCACCATGAGCGCGTCCTCCGACCCGGTCGAACTCCCCGAGAAAGTCACTGTCCGCCTCGCGATGCCCGATGGCGAACCCGGCCCGGCGGAAACGGTTCCGAGCGTGAAGAAATCCGATGCCGAATGGCGCGCGCAGCTCGATCCGGAGGCCTATGAGGTCCTTCGTTCGGCCGCGACCGAACGTCCCTTCTGCGGAGCGCTGCTCCATAACGAGGAGAAGGGCATCTATTTCTGCGCCGGCTGTGACCTCCCGCTGTTTACATCGAGAAAGAAATTCGACTCCGGCACCGGCTGGCCGAGTTTCTACGCGCCATTCGCCCAGGAAAACGTCATGGAACGCGAAGACCGCAGCCACGGCATGATCCGCACCGAGATCAATTGCGCACGCTGCGGCGGCCATCTTGGCCATGTGTTTCCCGACGGCCCGGAGCCGACGGGCCTGCGCTACTGCCTGAACTCCGTTTCGCTGAAGTTCCGCTCGTTCGACGAGATCGCCGGGCAATAGGGCGCGTCAGCGCACAGTCCAGTCCTTCGGGGGACGGAATCCTTCGCGCCCTTCGCCGTATTCGCCGACACCCGGCTTCTGGAGCTTTCCGAACTCCTGCAGTTGCGCCACGAGATCCCTCACGACTTCCGGATGCTCCCCCGGCAAACCGCTTCGCCGTCTTGATGGATGCAGGAAAACCACGGACGTTCGGGGAGCGCTCTCTTGCAAGAAGCGCCGGCAGCACGTCATGCCATCGACATTCGAGGGAGCCTGCAACCCCGCCATCGCAAGAACCGTGGGCAGTAAATCCATGCTGCAGAGGGAGAAACTCCCGGCGGGCACGGCCGACGTGCCATTTGCCCACGAGAGCGCGACGCGCGCAGCCTGCGTTCGCGAGGTAATTCGCGATCGTCTGTTCGCTGGAGGGCAACCCGTGTTTCGACCATGGGGCACCAGGGCGCGCATCATTCCAAATCGCACGGCCGGCGCCCGTCCGCGGTTTCAGACTTTTCGCCGGAGATACCTGCGGATCTCGTAATCACCCGTCTCCTCGAGCACGGCGTCGAACTCGAAGTCGTCTTCGAAGGGCGGGAAAAACGTATCGCCCGCCGGCTCGAGCTTCACCGCGGTCAGCAGGAGCTCGGAACATTTCGGCAGCAGTCGCCGGTAAATTTCCGCTCCGCCAATCACGAAGACCTTCCGGCCATCCTGCGGCGGCACGAGGTCGTCGATATTTCTGCAAACGGTCACACCAGGCAGCTCTTCTGCACTCCGGCTGAGCACGATATTTTCGCGCCCGGGCAAAGGTTTCCCCAGCGACTCGAACGTCTTCCGGCCCATCACCACGACATGGCCCAGCGTGGTGCGTTTGAAAAATTTCAAATCGCCGGAGAGATGCCACGGAATGCGGCCCTCGTGGCCGATCACCCGGTTCAAGGCCATCGCCGCGATGGCAATCATACCGAGATCGGCGCCTTGATCGCCGGATGCGGGTCGTAGCCCTCGATCGTGAAATCCTCGAACACGAAATCGTGAATATTTTTCACGTTCGGATTGAGCCGCAGTTTCGGGAGCGGCCGCGGTTCCCGCGAAAGCTGCTCACGAGCCTGCTCGAGATGGTTCGAGTAAAGGTGCAGATCTCCGAACGTGTGGACAAACTCGCCCGGCTTCAGGCCGCAGACCTGCGCGACCATGCACGTCAGCAGCGCGTAGGAGGCAATGTTGAACGGCACTCCGAGAAACAAATCCGCACTGCGCTGGTAAAGCTGGCAGCTCAGCTCACCATCCTGCACAAAAAACTGGAACAGTGCGTGGCAGGGCGCGAGCGCCATTTGATCAAGCTCGCCGGGATTCCATGCGCTCACCACGAGGCGGCGGCTGTCGGGCGTGTTGCGGATTTGCTCGATCACCGTGTCGATCTGATTGATCGAGCGGCCATCCGGCGTGCGCCAGTCGCACCATTGCGCGCCATAGATGCGGCCAAGGTCGCCATTTTCATCCGCCCACTCGTCCCAGATCGTCACCTTGTGCTCGTGGAGGTAGCGGACGTTCGTGTCGCCGCGCAGAAACCACAGCAACTCGTAGATGATCGACCGTGTGTGAAGCTTCTTCGTCGTCAGGAGCGGAAAACTCTCCCGCAGATCAAATCGCTCCTGCGCACCAAAGACGGAAAGCGTGCCCGTGCCGGTGCGGTCGGATTTCGGTCGGCCGTGCTCGAGCACGAGGCGCAGGAGGCGGTGGTATTGCTGCATGGAAGGCGAATCAGAAGGTCAGGAATGTCCTTTCTAGGTTCCGGGGTGCGCGAGTTCCAGATTTGAAATTTTGCGCGGCGTGGTAGTTGTCTGAACCATGCTCGAAGTGACCATTCTCGCCAGCGGCAGCGCCGGAAATTCCGCGCTCGTTCGCTCGAATGGCACCAACATTCTCCTCGATGCCGGCTTGAGTGCGCGCCGGCTTGCGGAGCGACTTGTGGCGTGCGGAGCCAGCGTCGACGAAATCGACGGCGTCCTCCTCACCCACGAGCATGGCGACCACACCTCGGCATTGCGCGTCCTGTGTTCGAAGCGGGATATTCCGATTTACGCGAACCGGATGACCGCCGCGGCGCTCTCCGCAGGCTCGCTCACCGGCTGCAAGTCGTGGCGGTATTTCGGCAACGGCTCGTCGTTTACCATCGGGTCCCTGACCATCGAGGCGTTCAATGTCCCGCACGACGCGGCCGATCCCGTCGGGTTTCTGGTGCGCAACGAAACGGCCACCTTCGGTTTGCTCACGGATCTTGGTCACGCCACGCAGCTCGTGATCGACCGGATGCGCGAGGCGGACGCGATGCTGATCGAGACGAACTACGACGAACAAATGCTGCAGAATGACACGCGCCGCCCGTGGTCGGTGAAGCAGCGCATTTCCTCGCGTCACGGACACCTCTCCAATCGCGCCGCCGCCGGGGTGGTCACGGAACTCGCGGAAGGCCGGCTGTCGTGTCTGCTCCTCGGGCACCTGAGTCGCGATTGCAACCTGCCCGAACGCGCCATTGCCGCCGTCAGCGAGCCGATTCAACGCGTCGGGCGCACCGATGTTTCCATTTACTGCGCCACGCAGGATGTCGTCAGCCCCCGGTTCACGGTGGGCTCACGCGCCGCCTGAAAAGCGGAGGAGAAGGTAAATCCAGTGCACCAGCACGATTCCGGCGAGCGCCGCGCGGAAAATCCGCAGATCCGCGCCGGTCACTTCGCGAATGCGGAGGCGCGGCCATCCGAGCACACTGGCGGCGACTAGATAAACCGCGAAGAGGCCCGCAAGGATTGCACCGAAAAACACGAGCGGATTCCAGGAAATCGCAGTGGCGATGTCGCCCGAAAACAGGTGCCGCAGGCAGCGCGTTCCGCCGCATGTGATGCACGGCAGCCCCGTCAGGGAATGGAACTGACAAACCGGCGTGGGCAACCCCAGCCGCAACCACGCCGCACCCAGCAGGCCGAACGCCACGAGTGCCGCGCCGAGCGCGAACTCTCCCGAAGGAAAGCGGGTGCGCTCGAACTGGATTTTCATTGCAACGTGCTCAACGCCCCGACGCCTACGGTGACAAGGGCGATTCCCAATCCACAGCACACCAGGATCGGCAGCAGCGCCGACACGAGCGCAACGGCCGTCGTGGTTTTCTGCGCCTCCCGGAGACCGATGGTGAGTGAAACGATTCCCCAGACCACCTGGATAAACCCTCCGCAAAACGGAAAAAGATTAAAGACCACCGTCGAGGCGTTCACGTAGGTCACGACTCGAAAAGTTACCCAGAACGATCGGTTCGCCCCGCCCAGCACCATCAGGAACAGGTGGAACAGGCCTGCACTGAAAAATGCTCCAATGACCAGAAACAGCGGAGAAAGGACTGCCAGCAGAATCATCATCCCCGGGGTCATCGTGACAACGGGCACGTCCGCAGTAGCGGCGGCCTGGGCGGAAGCTGTCGGCGCTATGGCCTTAAAGATGAACTCGTAAGCCAGCGACACAACCGTGCATGGCCAGCCGATCAGGATCAGATACAGCAAAGGGCGCCCGACGTTCCCGGTGTCGGGCACATTGGAAAACGCCTCCGCCGGGGACAGCAGCACCTTCAGAATCGTGTCGAAAAGCCGCGAAAAAAAGGGCTTCTCCTCCTCCCATGGCGGTGTCGGCGGCGCGGAGCCGGCGGGATCAAAAATTTCCGATCCCGGTGCGACACTGGGATCCGTGGATTCCGGCTCCGCCGGTGCCGGCAAATCCGTGAAGGTCGCCAGCGGCTGCCAGGTCTCCATTCCCTCGCGCCACGCAAGGTCGGTGGGAAGAAACCGTCCACTTCGCAGGCCATCGGCCACTTCCTGCGGGCTGAACTCGCCAAGATTCTGCCGATTGCGGTTGACGTGAATCTTTCCCATATCGGGTGCCTAGCCAATCGCCTCCCGGGGGTCAAACCGATTGATTCCTCCCCCTCGCCCACGCGATGATGCGCCCATGCCCACGACTGCCAACGATTCCCTGCCCCTCGGCACCCCGGCTCCGTCCTTTTCCCTGCCGGATGTGGTTTCCGGGAAAACCGTCTCGCTCGAGGATTTCGCCGGCAAGCCGGCCCTGATCGTCAGCTTCCTCTGTGCCCACTGCCCGTATGTCGTGCATGTGCGCGACGAGCTGGTGCGGATTGCGAAGGAATTCCCGCAGGCGGGATTCGTCGCGATTTCCTCGAACGACGCCGTGAAATACCCCGACGACGCTCCCGAGGGGCTGCGCGCGATGGCGGAAAAATGCGGCTTCCCGTTTCCCATGCTCTACGACGAGTCGCAGGAGGTCGCGAGGGCATTCACCGCGGCCTGCACGCCGGAGTTCTTCGTCTTCGATGCGGATCAAAAACTCGCCTACCACGGCCGCATGGACGACAGCACACCGGGCAACGGCAGACCGATCACCGGCGCGGACCTGCGCGCGGCAATCACCGAGGTGCTCGCCGGGCGGCCTGCTCCGACCCCGCAGCACCCGAGCCTCGGCTGCTCGATCAAGTGGAAGTAGCCGCGCTCAGCGGTTGGCGAGGAACGACGGGAACTGGCTCCGGCTCGACGCCCACGCGAGCATGTTCTCCGCGTCGTTGAAGATATACTGGGTCTTGCTGCCGAGCTGGACGAGGATGTAGCTGCGGCCGTTGATCGTCGCGCTCGTCACGAGGCAGCGCCCTGCGGCGTAGGTGAATCCCGTTTTCATGCCATCCACGCCCGGGACGCGCCCCAGCAGCTTGTTCGTCGACTCCAGATATTTCGACCGGCCGCTGTTGAAGACAAACCGGTAGGCGGGCATGCGCATGATCGCACGCAGCTCCGGTTTCCGCCACGCGGCATAGGCGATGCGCGCCATGTCGCGAGCCGTGGAAAATTGCGGGCCGGGCAGTCCGCTCGGATTTACGAAGTGGCTGGAATAGGCGCCGAGTTCCCGTGCCTTGGCATCCATCGCCGCGGAAAACGCCTCGATGCTGCCCGCGTAGTCGCGGCCAAGCGCGGATGCCGCGTCGTTGCAGCTCTTCACCAGCATCGCGGTGAGCAACTGCCGCCGCGTGTATTTCTGGCCGGGCATGAAGCCCACATTCGTCGGCTCCACGGCGGCATCGGCGGCCGTCACCGTGACGTATTCATCGAGGCCGCCGCGCTCGGCAACGAGCAGAGCCGTAAGCAGCTTCTGCGTGCTGGCCACCTGCCGGCGCTGGTCGGCATTTTTTTCGTAGATGGTCTCCCCGGTGATCGCATCGATCAGGATCGCGGAATCCGCGTAAATCGCCGGTGCGGTGGACGGGTCCATTTTCGGTGGATTCGCCGCAACCTGCGTGGCCGGTGCCGGTGCAGGCGCCGATGGGCGCCGTGAGGTCCCGGCGGACGGGCGCTGTTCCTGTTCCATCACCGCGCAGCCGCTGATGGTCAGCGCCGCGCATCCGGCGAGAAAAAGAATCCATCGGCTCATTCAGCGCCGGGTTTTACGAGTGCGAGCGCGGCCGGCCAAACAAAAAATCCTCAGCCGTGAATCAGGAGCTGGATCGAATCCGGCAAATCCTCCGCGACTTCGCGCACGACGCTTCCCTTGAGCCAGCGAGTCACGCGGTGGCGTCGCGTGAGCCCGAGAATCACAAAGTCCACGCCAAGCGTGCAGGCGGTGTCGACCACGAGCGGTGCTGCGGCGTGCGTCGTTGCATAAATGGGAACCATCGCGACTTCCGCCTGTTTGGTCATTTTCAGCGCCGCGTTGAACACCTTCGAAGCCTCCTCGTCGTCCTGCCAGCGCGGCTTCCTTTGCGGGCGTTCGGTATAGATCACCGCCTCCTCGCGCACATACAGCACGTAAAGCATCGCGCCGCGCAGCCGGGCCTCCTCGACGGCAAACTTCAAGGCCGGCGTCACCCCGCGAAGACCGACAAGCATCCGCGGGGCATCGGCGGATTGCCCTCGAGCAGCGCTCACGGCGCCGGATTCGATCAGACTCGCCACCTCCGCGGAGACGGTGACCGTTTTTAATCCGGAGTGGCGTTGCGCCCAGGCTCGCAACGCAAGGCCGACCGTCAGCAGGCACGTGACGAAGAAAAGGGCATCGGGCTTTGTCCGCGCGAGCGTGAACTCGACCGCAATGAGAATCGCGGCGGTAAAGGCCATCAGACCGCGCTCAAACCAGCGCAGATCGAGATGCTGGTTGAAGGTGGACGAGCTCAGATTCACCGAGATCGCGCCCACGACCCCGATCGCGTAAAGCCCGGCGAGCGACTCGAAATTGTCCGTCAGCAGCAGAATGGCGATCGGCAACCCGATGGCAATCGCAAGCGGCGCAATGGGCACCCCGTGGCGATTCAGCCGGGTGAAGATTCGCGGCATCTCGCCGTCCCGCGCCACCATGAAAAGCAGGCCGACCAGCGCCGCGACGGCGGTATTCACCGCGCTCAGAAGCAGCAGCGCAAACACGATGCCAACGATCCAGCCGAAGATTCCGCCGATCATGCCGCCCAGCGCCTCCGTCACATAATGCTCCCCCACGAACCGCAGCATGTCCTCGCTGTGCGCCCGGAGATCCGCGGCCAGCGAGTGCGGCATGGAGAGCATCGCCCAGCCGAGGAAAGCCGTTCCAAGGCACACCTCGAGCGCGACCGGCAGGATCGCCTTGAAGGCATTTCGCCCCACGCGCGGATTCCCGGGCGGGGAGTCGGGATCCGGCTTCATCGTGCCGGTGAGATTTGCCACCGCCTCCACACCGCTCAGGGCAAGGATGATGCCGACGAACGAAACCCAGAAATGCTCCGGCGTCTCGTGCACCGACTGCATTTGGGAAAACGTGAGGTGCGGAATCGCGAATCCGATGATCGTCAACACGACGAGCACCGTGGGCAGCGCAAGCATCACCGCGAGGCTTCCGCTGTGACGCGGCCCGAAAAAATTCACCGCCCCCACGAGCAGGATGCAGCCCGCTGTCGCGGGCGCAATGAGGTGCTTCGGCACCCCGAGATAGCTCAAGGCCGCCCAGCCACTGAGCGCCGCAGTCACCGTGAGATCCGCCACCAGCAGGAGCGCGCCGACCACCGCGAGCAGACGACTTTGCGCCCGTGCTGCGGAATACACGCCTCCGCCATCCGGGAAGCAGCGGCAGACAATCATGTAGTTGAGCCCGACCAACGCGGCGAGCGCACAAACCGCGAGAATGATCGGAAACGACCCGAAGCCCGCCGCCAGAAAGGCGAGGCCGATCACATACGCCTTGCTCGTTCCCCAATCCCCGTAAAGCAGCGCCGAAGCTCTCGGCCAATCGAGATCGCGAGGGCGTTCGACATGCACCGTGCTCATGAGCTCACGGAACGCATCCGCAAATAATGAATTCGCTCTCGCATCAATCTCTGCTTCGCTGCTTTGGCGAAGATGCCCGCGCCAACCTCCGAAAGAAAACCAAATTTCCTCGCGCTCCTGGCGGCCGTCGTGCTGTCGGTCGCCGGAGTGGCCGCGATCGTCGCCTCGTTTTCGCTCGACGCGTGGACCCGCGAACAGGTCCTCGCCTGGCAGGGCAAGGACTGGAAAAAGTCCCCGAAACGCGAGTTCGTCGGCGCGATCAGCAAATATGGCGACTGGCCCGAGCTCATGATTCTGGGCGGCGCCGGGCTTTTCCTCGCCCATCGCGCGCGCAGCCGGGAATGGAAACGCATCCTCATCGCCGCGATGGTTGCCTCCACCATTGCAGGCGTGGTGGCCAACGCCTCACGCCTCACCACCGGCCGCACCCGCCCCCGCGAGAGCCCGAAGATCGAGCAGGGCTGGTATGGGCCCTTTCACGACGGAAAGCTCACGATCGGAAATTCGAAGTTCAACTCGTTCCCGTCCGGTCACACAGCCACCGCCTTCGGCTTTGCAGGCGTCCTGCTCTTTGCACGCCCGTGGCTCGGCCTGCTCGCGGTGGCCGTGGCATCCACCATTGCGTGGTCGCGCATGGCTCTCGGCGCGCACCATTTCTCGGATGTCGTCGTCGCACTCATCCTGTCCCTGTTGATCGCATGGCTCGTCTGGAGATACGCCGTGCAACGAGGCGATGAGCTGGCCGCGCGGGTGCGGGAAAAACTTTCGAAACGCCGCCCCGCCACGTGACCCGTCTGTTCGATTTTCTCGAGCACGTGCCCTCCCGGCGGGAATCCCTGCCGGCGCTCGCGGCCTTCGTCGTTCTGCTGTTCGCGATCGGCAACCTGCCGTGGCACCTCGACGACTACGACCAGGCAAAGCAGGCCTACGTCGCCTTCGAGATCACAAAAACCGGCGAGCTTTGGTTCCAGCACACGCCGCAAGGCGCCTCGGCCTCGAAACCGCCGCTGATGGGCTGGATCTCCGCCGCGCTGCATGCCATGGCGGTTCCCTGGGATCTCGCGTGGCGGCTGCCCTCATTTGCGTGTGCCGTCGCGATGCTGATCCTCCTCGCCCGCACCGGCGCTAGCGTGCTCCCGCAAGCCGGCGCGACGCTTGCGATCGCCGCGTTCGGACTCAATCTCCTCACGCCCCGGCTCGCGACGCTCGTCCGCACCGACATGATGCTCGGCTTTTTCATTTTCCTGATCGGCTGGCAAATCCACGGAAAACTCCGATCTCGCGAACCCTGGACCACCCGCGACCGCTGGCTGGCGTTCGCCTTCATGCTCGCGGCCTTGTTTACGAAAGGTCCTGTCCTCTACGCGTTCCTCCTGCCGGGCCTGGTCGCGTATCTCCTTTTGGTGCGTGGCCGCGAATCGCGGCGGCTGGCGTGGAGCGGCTGGTGGACATGGCTCATCCCACTGCTGCTCTTTCTCGCGTGGGGCATCGCGGGGTTGCTCACCAACCAGGAATTCTACGACGACGTCGTGGTCCGGGAATTCCTGTCGCGCTTTCAGGAAGGCGCCCGCGACGATGAGCGACCGCAGCCGCTTTGGTTCTATTTTCCGCACCTCCTTCACAAGTTCGCGCCGTGGAGTCTGCTGCTGATCGGATTTGCCATCGCCTTTCCCGCGGTGCGCCGGCATCTGCGTGAGCGTCCCGCCATTCTCTGGCTCGTGCTGTGGTCTCTGGGCGGGCTCCTGCTGATGACCTTCATTCCGGCAAAGCGGGTCGATCGCATTTTCCCGGTCGTGCCGCCGCTGTGCCTGCTCGTGATCGAATGGTGCGCGATCCTGTGGAATGACCGCCGGGCCCGCATTGCCTCGGGCGCAGCGATCGTCGCCGGGGTGCTCTTTGCCGGCATTTACTTCATCGGGCTCGTGCCGTGGAGCTACTCGCAACGCACTCCGGCCCTCGTCGAGTTTACCCAAAAGGTCCGCGAAACCGCTGCGCAGCACGGCATCGACGACATCACCATCCTGCGCGCCCGCGACGAGGGGCTTCTCCTCTACCTCGACACGCTGCAGTTCACGGAAAAGGGCGAGGCATTCAAACGCTGGAAGGAAGGCGGGCGCGGTGCCTACCTGATGTCCTACCGCACCGCGGAGCGAAACTTCTTCGAGGAGTTCGGCGCGATCGAGCCGGCATTGGATTCCGGCGAACTGATTCGGAAGAATGAAAAGGGCTATTACCTTTTCATTCGGGAGTAATTTCCGACCGCCCTCCCGCGGACGCGATCACTCACACTCCGCGACAATGCTCGCAAAGGCCGTCGCGCGATCCGGAGCCGCAAGGATGGGACGCCCGATCACGAGATAATCCGCGCCCGCCGCGATCGCCTCGGATGGCGTGAGCACGCGCTTCTGATCGCCCTTGTCCGCACCGACCGGACGCACCCCCGGCGTCACGATTCGAACATCAGACCCAACCACGTCGCGCACGGCCCGAATCTCGAGCGGACTGCAAACAATGCCGCCGATGCCGCATTCCGCGCCGAGTTGCGCGAGTTCCGGCACCCATTCGTCGGGCGACCGGCCAATGCCGGCCGCTGCGAGCGTTTCCGCCGTGCTGCTCGTGAGCACCGTCACGCCGAGAACCGTGCAATTTTCCGCCGCCTCGGTGGCGCGCCGGATCATTTCCGGTCCGCCGCTGAGATGGATCGTCAGCATCTCCACCCCGAGCGCACAGGCCGAACGCACGCCCGACGCAACCGTGTTCGGAATGTCGTGAAACTTCAGGTCGAGAAAAACCTTCCAGCCCCGCTCCCGTGCCGCGCGCACAATCTCCGGCCCCTCGCTCGTGAAGAGCTGCATCCCGATCTTGCACCAGCTGGCCACCCCCGCGAGTTCGTTGAGCACGTTCATCGCCTCGGCACGGTTCGGAACGTCGAGGGCAACGATGATTTTTTCTTTAGCGGAGGTCTTCATTCGTCGAGGATGCGCGCCCGATGAAGCTGCGCGCCCCGGCGAAAGTCAACCTTTCGCTCCGAATCCTCGGCAAGCGTCCGGATGGTTTTCACGACCTCGAATCCCTGGTCACTCCGATTTCGCTGGCCGATGAGGTGACGGTAAAAACGAGTATCGGTCAGGGCGTGAAGGTGCGCTGCAGCGACGCCTCGCTGCCACAGGACGACTCGAACCTCGCCGCCGTCGCCGCCCGGCAGTTTCACAGTCACACGGGCATCCGCTTTCAGGTGCACATCGACATCGAAAAGCACATTCCCGCCGGAGCCGGTCTGGGTGGGGGAAGCAGCGATGCCGCGACCGTGCTCATCGCGCTGGATTCCATTTTCGAGACGAACCTGGGCACGGCGGGTCTCGAGGAAATCGCCGCAAAAATCGGCTCCGACGTGCCGTTTTTCATTCGGCGAAGGCCCTCCTGGATGCGGGGTCGCGGCGAAGTCATCGAGCCCGCCGAGCTGCCGAAGCCGCTCACGCTCGTGTTGATCAAGCCACCATTCGGTGTCGACACCGGCTGGGCCTACAAGCGCTGGGCATCGGCGAGTGGCCTCCCGGGAGCATCGACCGACCCCCAGCAGGTCGCCGGGATTGAATTGTTCAACGATCTCGAGAAGCCGGTCTTCGAGAAGTATGTCTTCCTTTCGCTGGTCAAGGACTGGCTCCGCGAACAACCGGAATGCGCGGGAGCGATCATGTCCGGCTCCGGCTCGACGACGTTTGGCATTTGCGACGACATGCGCGCGGCCCGGGAGGTGGCCGATCGCGCGCGGGCTCATTTCGGGGAATTCATGTGGATTACCACGTGCGAGGCACCCGCATAGACGCGAACCCGCCGCCGCATCCCCGATTTTTCGAGGCGCTGCGGGTGTGGCTGAAGATCGGAGTCCTGAGCTTCGGCGGGCCTTCCGGGCAGATCGCGCTCATGCATCGTGAACTCGTGGATCGCCATCAATGGGTGAGCGATGCGCGGTTTCTCCACGCGCTGAATTACTGCATGCTGCTACCCGGCCCCGAAGCGCAGCAGCTCGCGATCTACTTCGGCTGGTTGCTTCACCGCGCGTGGGGCGGCATCATCGCCGGGCTGCTTTTTGTGCTGCCGGGCGCGGTGTGCATCTGGGGAATCTCCGTGGTCTATGCAATCTTCGGAGCCGTGCCCTGGATCTCGGCGATCTTCGAGGGACTCAAGCCGGCGGTCATTGCCATCATTCTCAGCGCCATGCTGCGCATCGCCCGGCGTGCGCTGCGCGGCCCGCTGCCGTGGGCGATTGCGATCGCGGCCTTCGTAGCGATCTTTGCGCTGGGCGTGCCGTTTCCGGTGATCATTGCCGTGGCCGCGGGCGTTGGAGCGTTTTTTGGAAAGGGATTTGAAGCGGCACCGGAGAAGGACGACCGTGACCCGCGGCAGTTCGTCATCGGCGACGCCTTTCACGACACGGAAACACGTCCGCACCTTCGCGACACGCTGCTTTCAATCGTCGCCTGGACCGTCGTCTGGCTGTTGCCGCTCGGCCTGTGCGCGGGGTTCTTCGGCTCCACGCATCTTCTGACGCAGGAAAGTGCGTTCTTCAGCACTGCCGCGGTCATTACATTTGGTGGCGCCTATGCGGTGCTGCCCTATGTGGCACAGCAGGCGGTCGAGACCCACGGCTGGCTCAGCGCGACGCAAATGATGGACGGCCTCGCTCTCGCCGAGACAACGCCCGGCCCTCTCGTGCTGGTCCTTCAGTTCGTCGGCTTCCTCGGCGGCTGGAATCATCCCGCTCCACTTTCGCCCCTCGCAATGGCCACGCTCGCTGCCTTCGTATCGAGCTGGGCGACCTTCGTTCCCGGCTTTCTCTTCATCTTCGCGGGAGCGCCGTGGATCGAGACAAGCCGCAGAAATTCCCGCCTGGCCGCCGCTTTATCGGGCGTCACGGCCGCGGTCGTGGGAGTGATCCTGAACCTCGCCGTCTGGTTCGCGTGGCACGTCATCCATCCCGGACCGGACCGCTACGAAGCCCTTCCGGTGCTGCTCGCAGCGGCCTTCTTCGCCCTGCTGCAATGGGCGAAGTGGGATGTGCTGTGGATCGTCGCGCTGGGCGCTGCGAGCGGCCTCGCCGCTCACTTCATCGGCTAGCCGAGAAACTTGTCGCCGCTCAACTTCTCCAGCTCGGCGCGCTGCTCCGGAGTGAGCACATCGAGAAGATCCTCCGAGCGATCCAGCCGGTCCTCGCGGAGGTAGGCAAGCCGCTCGTTGAAGCTGATCTCGCCGTTCTCATACCAGCCATTCACCTCGGAGACGTATTTCTGGCCCTTGTCCCAGATCTTCGCGATCTTCTCGAGCTGCTTCTTCGTGATGCCCAGCTGCTGGCGAACAGCCGGCTCGAGAAGCATGTAACCACCCAGCAACTGATGCTGAATCTGGGCCAGGCGCGTGCGCTGGCTGGCATTCAGCGCCTGCAAAGCGCGGCGATCATACGACCGCTGCAACGCGTCGAGCTTTTTCGTGGCCTCCTTCTTCGCCTCGACGCTGTCTCCCACCTTGGCGACGATCGCCCGCGCCTTCTCGCGGTATTCGTCGCGGATGGAATCGAGCACCGCAGCCTGCAGCGACGTCACCTTGAGCTCGCGGCGCACGCTGTCGGTTCCAAGCAGAATGGCTTCGGAGCCTGGCGCGGAAGCCGGCAGCACGATCACCTGCTTTGCTGATGCGGTCGAGACCACCAGCACGAGTGCCGAAAGAAGTGGGAGGATGGTTTTCATTGGGAATGATTCAGGCAGCGATTTCGTCGGCGATGATTTTTTCGAGCTTTACGATATCCGCACCGAAACGGCGAATGCCATCCGCAAGTTTGTCGGTCGCCATGGCGTCTTCGTTGAGCATCCAGCGGAAGGTCTTCTCGTCGATGTCGATCTTCTCGATATCGAGTTCCTTCGCAGCCTCGGGCTCGAGCTTGCGGGTGAGGGTGCCTTCGGACTCACGCAGCTCCTTGAGCAGTTCGGGACTGATCGTCAGCAGGTCGCAGCCCGCCAGCTCGGTGATCTGGCCGATGTTTCGGAAGCTCGCGCCCATCACCTGCGTCTCATAGCCGAACTTCTTGTAGTAATTGTAGATCTTGTTGACCGACTGAACGCCGGGGTCCTCCGCGCCGACATATTCCTTGCCGGTCGTGGCCTTGTAGTAGTCGTAGATGCGACCGACGAACGGCGAGATGAGCCGCACGCCCGCCTCCGCGCAGGCGATCGCCTGCGGCAGCGAAAACATGAGGGTGAGATTGCAGTTGATGCCTTCCTTCTGGCACACCTCCGCCGCGCGCACGCCCTCCCATGTGGACGCAATCTTGATGAGGATGCGCTCGCGCGGCACCCCCGCCTTTTCGTAGAGCCCGATCAGGTAGCGTGCCTTCTGGATGGTGCCTTCCGTATCAAAGGAAAGCCGGGCATCGACCTCGGTGGAGACACGACCGGGCACGATGTCCAGAATTTTGCGGCCGAAGAGAACCAAGAGATCGTCCACGATCTTCTTGACCAGCGCCGGCCCGGTGAGCGCCGAAGCCTTGTTGTCGGCGATCGCCTTTTCGAGCAGCGGCTTGTATTCCGCCTGCTGGACGGCCTTGAAGATTAGTGTGGGATTGGTCGTCGAATCCTGGGGCGCGTAGGCCTTGATCGATTCGAAATCGCCCGTGTCGGCAACGACCGTGGTGAATTCCTTGAGTTGGTCGAGCAGGTTCGTGGTGGCGGTCTGGCTCATAAGAAAAAAGTGCTGTTGGAGGAACCCTGCTCCCTCCACCGGTCGAAATCAATGTCGAATCCCGACCGGGCGGGGACCGGCCTCAGCTGTCATGCGCGAGGCACGCCCCCACGAACGCCCGGAACAACGGATGCGGGCTGTTCGGCTTCGACTGAAACTCCGGATGAAACTGGCAGGCCACGAACCACGGATGGTTGCTCAGCTCAATCAATTCCACGAGCGTCCCGTCCGGGGACGTGCCCGAGATGACGAAGCCGCGTTTCTCCATTTGCTCGCGGTAGGCCATGTTGAACTCGTAGCGATGGCGATGGCGCTCGAGGATCTCCGCCTTGCCATACACCTGATGCGCGAGCGTGTTTCGCCCCAGCACGGTCGGGCACGTTCCCAACCGCATGGAGGCGCCTTTCTCGGTGACGTCCTTCTGTTCTTCGAGAATGCAAATGACCGGATGCGAACAGTCGGGGTCGAATTCCGTGCTGTTCGCGCCCTGCAGGCCGCACACATGTCTGGCGAACTCGATGCAGGCAATCTGCATGCCGAGACACAGCCCGAGGTAGGGAGTCCGGGATTCGCGGGCGAACCGCGCCGCCTCGATCTTGCCTTCGACACCACGGTCGCCAAAGCCGCCGGGCACCAGCACTCCGGCGACTCCGCGCAGATACTTGTCCGCGCCTTCCTTCTCGAGATCCTCCGCATCGACCAGCACGAGGTCGATCGCGCAATCGTGCGCCGCTCCGGCATGCGTGAGCGACTCGTAGATGGATTTATACGCGTCCTGAAGCTCGATGTATTTGCCGACGACGGCGACGCGCACGCTCTTCTTCGGATTCACCACACGCTCGACGAAGCGAATCCACCCCGTCATGTCGGGCTCGGGCCGGTCGAGGCCGAGGTAGCGGCACACGATGGTGTCGAGCCCCTCCTCCTGGAACATCAGCGGCGCCTCGTAGATCGTATTTTCCACGTCGCGCCCTTCGATGACCGCCTCCACGGGGACGTTGCAGTAAAGGGAGAGCTTCTGGCGCACGTCGGCGTCGAGCGCATGCTCCGTGCGGCAGATCAACACCTGCGGTTGCAGACCGATCTCGCGAAGCTTCGCCACGCTTTGCTGCGTCGGCTTCGTCTTGAGCTCGCCCGCCGCCTTGATGAACGGGATGAGCGTGACGTGCATGAGGAGGGAATTGCCCACGCCCGCCTCAAGGACAAATTGACGGATCGCCTCGAGATACGGGAGCCCCTCGATGTCACCGGTCGTGCCTCCGATTTCGGTGATGCAAACGTCCGCCTCGGATTGCTGCCCCACCTCACGGATGCGGGCCTTGATTTCGTCGGTCACGTGCGGAATCACCTGCACGGTCTTGCCGAGGTAGTCGCCGCGCCGCTCCTTCGCGAGCACCGTCTCGTAAATCTGGCCGCTGGTGACGTTGTTCGCGCGCGTGAGCACGCAATTCGTGAATCGCTCGTAGTGGCCAAGGTCGAGATCGGTCTCCGCACCGTCGGAAAGCACGTAAACTTCGCCGTGCTGATACGGGCTCATCGTTCCGGGATCGACGTTCAAATACGGGTCCAGCTTCTGGAGAACGACCTTCAGCCCGCGATGTTCCAACAAGGTGCCGAGCGACGCAGCGGCCAGTCCCTTGCCAAGGGAACTCACAACACCGCCGGTCACAAAAATATGCTTCATGTGCGCCGATCATACGGACGGCCTTTTGAAAATCCAGCGTCCGCGCGAAATCGGTGAAAATTCGCCGAAAACCTTGCCTTGCCGCGCCCCTAGGGGACGGTGCGCCTGCCCTTTCAGAACCGGGGCCGCGACCGGTCGCCGCGGTTTTCCGGCTTCGTTACATTTGCTCAGGCGAATTCAGCAACTCGGCCACGCGATTCAGCAACCGTCCCGCCGCGCCGCCATCGAGCACGCGATGGTCGAAGCTGAGCGTAAACATTGCCTCGCGAACCGGCACAAATTCCTCGAGCTCCTCGTCCCAATGCGGCACCACCCGGCCCGCGCCCATGCCGAGAAGCAGGGTTTGCTCGGGAAGCGGAATCGGGGTCGCCAGCGTGAGGCCGAAAGTGCCGTAGTTGGTGATCGTCGCGATGGACCCGCCCATGTCCCCGGGTGGCAGCCTGCGCTGGCGGGCCAGCTCGATAAGGCGATTGTAGCGTTCCACGAGATCGGCGAGGCGCGTCTGGTCGGCATTGCGAATCACCGGAACGAGCACGCCCTCCTCCGCCTCGACGGCGAAACCGATGTCCACGGATCGCGGGTGCACGATCTTCTCGCCGATCAACCGCCCGGCGGGTGCGCTGTTCTCCCCGAGGGCAATCGCCAGCGCACGAAGTCCGTAAAGGGCCGGGCCGGCCTTCACGGCCTGGGCCTTGCGATGCGCGAGCATCGCGTCGAGCCGCACCGGCAGGACCACCGTCGCCAGCGGTCGCGTCCAGCTTCGCCGCATGGCGTCGGCAACGGCCACGCGCATCGATGAGGCGGGCGTGATGCGATTGCGCTCCAGATCCTCGAGAAAGCGCTCCAGATCCTCGATGGTCACGCGCCCCCCCGCGCCGCTGCCCGCGATTCCCGCGAGATCGGCGGCGTGCATGCCGAGATCGGCCATGCGCGCCTTCATGCGCGAGGAGAGATAGCTCGCGCCACCGGCATTTGCCGGCACGGGGAGCCCCCTCACCGTCGGCTCGACCTTTTCGAACAGCTTCGGTGCCTTTTTCTTGGGCGCCCGCTCCGCGCGCTTGGGCTCCACCTCTTCATCGAGCCCCAGCCGCTTCGCCTCCTCTTCACTTACCTCGATATAGCCAAGCACCGCGCCGACCGGATAGCTCTGGCCGACCTCCGCGGTGAACTCCGCAACCGTCCCGCTGCACGGCGCGGTTACGCCCATGACCGCCTTGTTCGTTTCCACTTCGAGGACGTCCGCATCGGCGTCCACCGTTTCCCCGGCTTGAACGACAATGCGAACAAGGGTGGCCTCGGCGATCGACTCGCCAAGCTGCGGCATGATGATTGGGACCTGTGGCATGGATCGGGGAGGTTAGATTTCCAACAAATGTCGCGCCGCGTCGGCAACCGTGGACGCCGTCGGTCGGTGCGTGCCCCAGAGCGCGGGATGATAGGGCACCGGCGTATCTTTTGCATTCAGGCGCTGCGGCGGCGCATCAAGCAGGCCGAATCCTTCCGCCACCACGCGGGCAATTACTTCCGAGCACACTCCGCCCCACGGCCACGCCTCGCTGACGCAAAGCAACCGGCCCGTTCGCGCCACGGAAGCGAGGACGGTATCGGTGTCGAGCGGCTTCACCGACCGCAGATCGACGACTTCGATCTCGTAACCGTCGTCCACCAGCTCGGTCGCTGCGGCGAGAGCCTCGTGCACCATGGCTCCGTAGGTGACGATGGTCGCATCGCGACCGGGACGGGCAATGCGCGCCTTTCCAATGGGCATCGCTTCGGTCGGCAGGCCGTCGGCCTTCAGGTGGTAGTAGAGAAACTTGTGCTCGCAGAAAATGACCGGGTCATCCAGCTCCACCGCGGCCAGCAGCATGCTGTAGGCATCCTCGACCGTCGCCGGCGTGAGCACCACGAGGCCCGGGTAGTGCGCGTAGATCGCCTCCATGCTCTGACTGTGAAACGGCCCGCCGCCCGGTGTGCCGCCCGAGGGCAGCCGCACCACGATCGGACACGGGACTCCCGTGCGGTAGTAGAGCGTGGCCGCGTGATTGACGATCTGGTTGAAGCCGCAGGTCGAGAAATCGGCGAACTGCATCTCGACGATCGGCCGCGCGCCTTCGATCGCCGCGCCAATCGCGATGCCGACGATCGCGTCCTCACTCAATGGAGCATCGATCACTCGACCGGGGAATTCCCTGGCAAGGTTCTTGGTGGCCTTGAACGCACCGCCGAAAACTCCGACGTCCTGCCCGTAAATGAAGACACGGGGGTCGTCGGCCAGCGCCTTCTGCTGCGCTGCGCGAATGGCGTCGATATACGTAATGCTCATCAAACGCAGTAGGAATCCTCGATTTCCGGCGTGCTCACCGCGCGCCAATCCTCCTCCGCAGGATCGGGGTCCGGCTCGCGCAGCACCCGCGCCGCCGTGCTGTCGACCTCCTCCTCGGCCTCCCTGCGCCACGCCTCGATCTCCTCGGCCGTCGCAAGGCCGTGATCGATCAGGAGGGCCTCAGCGACCTTGAGACAGTCGCGGCCCACGGGTTTTTCGCGCAGTGCGGGGTCGACATAACTCGCGTCGTCGTGTTCGCCATGGCCGACCAGGCGGAGCAAATCCGCGACCACGAGCTGCGGGCCGCCGCCCTTCCGTGCAGCCTCGATCGCGCCTCCAACGACCGACATGCATGCTGCGAGATCCGTGCCATCGACCTTGTGACCCGTCACCCCATATCCGACCGCCCGATCGACGAGATCGGCGCAGGCAAACTGGCGGGAATTCGGCGTCGAATAGGCATATTGATTGTTCGCCACGACGACCACGAGCGGCAGCTTCTCGACGGCCGCGGCATTGAGTCCCTCGTGAAATGCCCCGGTCGAAGTGCCGCCGTCGCCAATGCACGTCGCGCCAACCACATCGGTCTCTCCCCGGAATCGTCGCGCCAGCAATCCACCGGCCACCACGGGAATCATCGCCCCGAGATGGCTGATCATCGCGTAATATCCCTCCCGCGGTCTGCCGCGGTGAATGTTTCCATCGCGCCCCCGCATCGAGCCGAGGGACGAGCCGAGATACGTGCGCAGCGTGTCGAGAATCGTGTCGCCAAACGCCATGCGCCCGGCCTGATCACGAATGAGCGGGGCAAAGATGTCGCCCTTGCGCAGGTGAATGCCCACCGAGACGCTCAGCGCCTCCTGTCCGCGCCCGAGAAAGACGCCGCCCTTGATCTTTCCTCCGCGATAGAGCGCCGCGAGTTTTTCCTCGAGCACCCGCGCCCGCAGCATGATCTGGAAGGCCTTCAGCCACTCCTTTTTTCCGGAAAGTTTACGCCCTTCCTCCACGACTTCAGACATGAGCGCGCAGGCTATGAAGAAAGCCGGGGCTCTGCAAACGAAGACTTGTTTCCCAAGTGCGGGCCGTCAAATCGCCGTCCAGAGAAGGAAAAGAATGACCGCCAGAATGACGCATAGGGCCACAAATTGCAGCCGCGCCTGATTCCGTTCCGCCCGGCGCGGTCGTCGGGTCCGCTCGACGGCACGGGCATCCCGCCACTTGTCCGGCGCGGAGATGCGCGGGGCGGCAGTCGACGCCGTGCGCAGGTCGAGACGAATCGGAGCCCTCTGACGCTGCTTGATCTTCTTGAGCTTGCGCGGCGCCTCCTCGATCACACGGCGCGCGCGTTCCTGCGCACGCAGCAACTCCTCCTGCTGCGCGAGCAGCCGCTTCTGCTCGAGGGTGAGAGGATCGTCGCCTCGCTTGATTCCCGAACCTCTGGATGAGCGCTTGATTGGCATGCGTTACCGAACGCCTCCCGCCATGAACATCCACACAAAAAACGCGATCACCGCGATCACCTGCAGCGGGAGCGTGAACGCAAATCCCATGATCAGCCAGTGGACAAACCCCTTCTCCGAAGCGCCGTAGTATTCGTCGTATTCCCCGGTCGCAACGGCGGCTTCCTCGCCGCCCGAGTGCAAGCCGAGCTTCGGATGCGACTTGTTGTATTCGCCGCGCGCGTCATCCACCGCGCTGAGCGCCTTGCTGAGCTCCTTCGAGAGGTCAAGGCCGACCCATGCCTTCGGATTGATCGACTCGAGCTTGTTCAAGTGGTGATTGAACGCTTCCTGGATCGAATGAAGCTGATCGAGCCACTTTTCGGCATCCTGCGTCTCCCGCTGGATCACGACCATGGCGCGCGTGAGCTTGTCGATCATCTCCGCGCGTCCGCGCTCCAGCTCGTCCTGGCGCCGGGCCAGCTCTTCAAGGCGCTGCTTGTCGCGCTCGATCTGCTCCTGCCGGCGCTTGAGTTCCGCAAGATCGGCATGGGCTTTCTGGACCTGGCTCTGAAGCTCTTCGGAAGTCGGGACATCGTCCTCTTCGTCAAAGTCTAGAACATCTCTATCGCGGTCCGCCATGAACGATCAACAAAGCCTGACGGTAATGGAGTTCCCGGCGAATTCCAGCTAAAAGCGGTCCGTTGTCGCGCTCTTGTATCGGGACGCCCCCTGACGCCACCGCAGGGGTCCGATCAGCGCCCGGGCATCATCTCGAGCAGCAGGCCCTTCAAATAAAAAGTCTCGGGCATGTGCAGCACAATCGGGTGGTCGGGCGATTGGCGAAACTCGCCGATGAGCCGCGCCGTGCGTCTCGCGTCATACAGCCCCGCGCATGCGACATCGAGAAAGCTCACGATGTCGATGTGGTGCGAACAGGAGAACGTTGCGAGCAATCCCCCCGGCTCCAGCAGCGCGCCCGCGTGAACGTGCAGATCGCGATAGCCACGCAACGCGTCGTTCACGCGTCCGCGGCTCTTCGTGAAGGACGGCGGATCCAGAATGATGAGATCGAACTTCTCGCCGGCGCGTCCCGCGCGTCGCAAATACTCCGCCACGTCGGCACGCTCGGCCTGCACGGCAAGGCCGTTTCTCGCGGCATTTGCGCGCAGCCGCTCGAAACTGTCGCCGCCCGATTCGACGGCCACGACCTCGCGGGCTCCAGCCTTCGCGCAAGCCAGCGCGAAACCGCCCTGGTTCGAGAAACAATCGAGCACGCGTTTGCCGGCCGCATGCCGCGCAACCGCCGCGTAATTCGCAACCTGGTCGAGGTAGAACCCCGTTTTCTGCCCGGCCAGCAGATCGACTTCGAAGGTCACCCCATCGATATCGATCGTCTGCACCGGCTGCGGCGCCCCGAACAACACCCCCACCGACGGCTCCAACCCCTCCGCCTCGCGTATGGACGCGTCGTTTCGTTCGATCACCCCTTCGACGCCCAGCACGTCCCGCAGCGTCTCTGCGATCACCCGCTTCTGCCGGTCCATCGCCAGCGTGAGCGTCTGCAACACGGCAGTCGCGCCGTATTGGTCGACGATCACCCCGGGCAATCCATCGCTTTCACTCCAGACCACACGCCGCAAATCACGGCGGCATCCGGCGCGATCCCGCACCTCGGCCGCCTGCGTAATGCGTCGCTGAAAGAAATCGCGATCAAGCTCCTGCCTCCGCCGCGAGATGCGGCGCGCGATGATCTTCGACTTCGAGTTGAAAATCGCGCTGCCCAGCAACCGGTCGCGACCGTCCTTGATGGAAATCACGTCACCGTCCTCGGGTGCGCCGAAGATCTTGAGCACTTCGTTCCCGTAAACCCAGTCGTGTCCGTGCAGAATCCCTGCACGCGGTCGAACAACAAGCCCGGCCATTTACACGTTGCAGGATCCTTCGCAGGAAATCTCCGCCGGCCGGGGCTCCTTCGGAGCTCCCACGGGCTCGGGATACTCGAAAATCCGGCCCTCGTAGTTTCGCACCACGACCTTTTCCTCGTCGTGGTAGAGCACATAGCCGGGATTGATCGGCACCTTGCCGCCGCCGCCCGGGGCATCGATCACATACTGCGGAATCGCGTAGCCGCTCGTGTGGCCGCGCAGCCCTTCAATGATCTCGATGCCTTTCGCGACGGACGTCCGCAAATGCGACGACCCGCGAATGAGGTCGCACTGGTAAAGGTAGTAGGGACGCACGCGGCACTGCAGCAGCTTCTGCACGAGCGTCTTCATCACATCGACCGAGTCGTTCACACCCTTGAGCAGCACGCTTTGGTTGCCCAGCGGCACGCCGTGATTGGCGAGCCGGCCGAGCGCCTCCCGCACCTCGGTGGTGAGCTCACGCGGGTGGTTCACATGCACGCTCATCCAGAGCGGATGATGCTTCTGCAGCATCTGGCAAAACTCCAGCGTAATGCGCTGCGGCAGGAAAATCGGAACGCGGCTGCCGATGCGCAGAAACTCGATGTGAGGGATCGCCCGCAGGCGCGTGAGAATCGCGTCGAGCTTGCTGTCGGAGAGCAGCAGCGCGTCGCCGCCGGACAGCAACACGTCGCGAATCTCCGTGTGCGCTTCGAGATACTGAAACGCCTCCTCGAAATCCGTGTGCAGCTCCTGCTCGCCCACCCCGCTCACCACTCGCGCCCGCGTGCAATACCGGCAATAGCTCGCACAGCGGTCGGTCACCAGAAACAGCACGCGATCCGGATACCGATGCACCAGCCCCGGCACCGGCATGTGGCTGTCCTCCCCGCATGGGTCCGCCATTTCCCACGGCGCGGTCGTTCCTTCCTCGAGACGCGGAATCACCTGCCGCCGGATGGGACACGCAGGGTCCTCCGGATCGATGAGATTGAAAAAATGCGGCGTGACCGCAAACGCCAGCTTGCTGCCGGAAAGAATCACCCCCGCGCGTTCCTCGGGCGAGAGCTTGATGTGTCTTTCGAGGGCCTCGAGGGTCGTTACGCGATTGCGCAACTGCCACTTCCAGTCACTCCATTGCTCCGGCGCGACCTCGGGCCAGAAACCCGGGGCATGAGAGCGGAAAGGCTTCTCATGCGCTGACTGTGCTGCATCCATGGGTTGGTGGGAAAAACCGTAGGACGGCCTTGCGCAAAGTCAACGACGCATTGTTCGATGAACGTCATACGACTGAAAAATCGGGGAAATGACCTATAGGCCGTCGAGGGCGGCGGCCTGTTGCCGCGCCTGCCTGCGGCGTTGCGCATCGGCAAGGAATTCCTCCTGCGCATTGAAAGGCGGCTTGTTCGATTTCCTTGGTGCGTAACGTCCGTCCGACTTCATCACACGCGCCTTCACATTGTCCTTCCAGAACCATTCGAGGATCTCCTCGACATGCTCGCGCATACCCGGCGCCACCACCGGAAAGACAGCCTCCACACGACGGAAGAGATTTCGCTGCATCCAGTCCGCACTGCCGAGATAAAGCAGCGGATCTCCGGCGTTCTCGAACCGGAAAATGCGGCTGTGCTCGAGGAACCGGCCGACAATGCTTCGCACTTCGATGTTCTCGCTCACACCCTTCACTCCGGGCCGCAACGAGCACATCCCGCGCACAAGCAGCCGCACCTTCACTCCCGCGCAGGACGCGCGGTAGAGCGCTTCGATGATTCCCTCCTCGATGAGCGAGTTCACCTTCGCATAGATGCCGGCCGGCTTGCCTGCCAGCGCGTTTTGCGTTTCCTGCTCGATGAGTTCAATGAACTTCATGTGCAGGTTGAACGGCGCAACAAGCAGCTCTTTCATGCCGGTGAATTTCGAGACACCGGTGAGCAGATTGAACAGCTCTGCGAGGTCGTCCGTGACGGACTCGCGGCACGTAAGCAGCCCGAGGTCCGTGTAAATTCGCGCCGTGGACGGGTGGTAGTTTCCGGTGCCGAGGTGCGCGTAGCGGCGAATGCCATCCCCCTCGCTGCGCACCACGAGCGCGGCCTTGGCATGCGTCTTCAACCCGCTGACGCCGTAAACGACATCCACGCCCGCCTCCCGCATCGCGCGGGCCCATTTGATGTTCGCGGCTTCGTCAAAGCGCGCCTTCAGCTCGATGACGACCGTGACCTGCTTTCCGTTGCGCGCCGCTTCGATGAGCGACTGGACGATCGGCGAGTCGGAGCTCGTGCGATAGAGCGTCTGCTTGATGGCGAGCACACTCGGGTCCTCCGCGGCGAGCGCGAGGAAATCCACGACCGTCTGAAAGTTGTCGTAGGGATGGTGCAGAAGAATGTCGCCCCGTCGAATGTGGTAGAAGAGATCGGTCCCCTGCTCGAGGGACACGACGGTATTCGGCGAGAAGCGCTTGAACCGCAGATCCGCCCGATCGATCTGCAGCGCCAGCGGCATCAACCGCACGAGATTCAGCGGGCCGTCGATGCGATAAACGTCCTCCTCCTCCAGATTGAAAAGCTCGGTAAGCCGTCGCACAACGCGTCCGGGGCAATCCGCCATCACCTCGAGCCGCACCGCCGCACCGCGGTTCGCCCGGCGAAGCTCTGCCTCGATCGCGTGCAACAGGTTCTGCACCTCCTCCTCGTCGAAGTAGAGGTTGCTGTTTCGCGTCACGCGGAAGAGATGCGCACCCTTCACCTTCACGCCCTTGAAAAGCGTGCTGACGTGCTCCTGGATGATGTTGCCTAGGAAAACGTAGTCGTCGCCCTCGACATCGTCCGCGAATCGCACCACGCGCGGCAGAATTCGCGGCACCTGCACGACGGCGATGTCCGTCTCGAGGTCCTCCCCTTCGAGCTCGACGACGACGTTGAGGCTCTTGTTCAGGAGCTGCGGCATCGGGTGCACCGGGTCGATGGCCAGCGGTGTCAGCACCGGATAGATCTGCTTGTGGAAAAATTCCTCGAAATGCCTCCGCTGCGCCGCAGGCACTTTCGGATAGTGGAAGAAGCGAATCCGCTGCGCCTCGAGTTCCGGCACGAGCTCGTTGCGCCAGCATGCGTATTGCTCGTCGACCATCTTGCGGACGCGCTTGGAAATCCTCGCGAGCACCTCCGCGGCGGACATGCCATCCGCTCCCGATTCGTGCGTGTGCGTTTGCTTCTGCTGCTTGAGACCGGCAACCCGCACTTCGAAAAATTCGTCGAGGTTGGAGCTGACGATGCAGAGAAACTTCAGTCGCTCGAGCAGTGGGTTGCTCGGGTCGCGCGCCTGGTCGAGCACACGTTGATTGAACTCCAGCCAGCTAAGCTCTCGATTGATGAAATACCGGGGGTTGCGAAAATCCTTTGCTGCCATCATCACTCTCCGTCCCCTGCGCGCCGCCTCCACGCTCTCGCATCAGGACCCGTAAGGCTAGGTGAGCCGCCCCCCCCACGCAATGGGTTTCGGAACTTTCGCTCCCCGGTTGCACTGACCGGGCCCAAAACTAGCGAATCCGCTCGATGATCCGGGATTCGACGCGCGAGCGGATGCCTTCCGTGTCCACGGCAAACGCCTTGATGCGGTTGCGGCCCCGCTTCAGACGCACCGTGGTGCGAAACTTCACATGGTTGCCGCGATCGATCAGGCGGGCGTCCTGCCACCTGTCGCCCGCGACTTTCACCCGCACGCGGACCACCCACACGTCATCGTAGCCATCGCCCACGACGGGAATCACAGCCTTCGTCGTCTGCGTCCGGCGCGGACGCCGATACTGCACCACCGGCGGGGAGCCGTCGGCCAGCACCGGAGCGACCTCGCCAAGCAGGAATGCGGCGGCGAGGGCAACCGCCGAAAATCTATACCGCGATGTCCTCATTCCAGAGATCCGGTCTCTCGGCGATGAACGTCTTCATCATCTCGATGCATTCCTCGTCCTGCAGCACCGTGAGTTCCACGCCCTGCGAACGGAGCCAGTCCTCGGCGCCGAGGAAGTTCACGTTCTCCGCGATGACAATTTTCGGAATCTTGTAAAGCAGCGACGTGCCGCTGCACATCGGGCAGGGCGAGAGGGTCGTGTAGAGCACGCAATTCCGATACACCGAGGCGGGCTGCCGGCCCGCGTCCTTGAACGCGCTCATCTCGCCGTGCAGCAACGGATCGCCAGCCTGCACGCGCATGTTGTGTCCGCGCCCGAGAATTTTGCCCTCGTGCACGATCACCGAGCCGATCGGAATCCCGCCCTCGGCCAGTCCCTTTTTTGCCTCGTCGATCGCCGCCTGCATGAATTCGTCGCGCATGGCGGACAGCGTAATCGAGATCGCGATCCGCGAAAACCGAATTGCGCTCGGTCCCGGGATTCGGGAACTCTCCGTCAATGCCGAGAAAGCCGCCCCCGCAAACCCGAAACGAAGCCTGGATCGGCGACGCCGTCCTGAGCCTTTTTGCGCGGCAGCACATCCTTCGGGAAAGCGCGTCGATGGACGGCGAGCAACTCGCGCGCTTCACCTCGAATCAGTTCCTATCCGCCTTCGGAAACCCCACGGAAGTCGAGGCGCAGATTGGCCGCCTCTACGCTACGAGCGGTCTCGAAGCCGCCTTCGCCGAAATCGAGACGCGTCTGCTGCCGCTGTTTCTCGCCCAGGAGAAGCGGCGCGCCCGACAGCGGCGTTGAATTCCGCCATTCGGCTCGCGCCGGCGAGGATTTCCGTTACATTCCGGCCATGTCGAAGCTCCGGTTTCTCCTGGCTGTCCCCCTGCTCAGCTTCCTCGCATCGGCGGTCGTGCACGCCGAGGACATGCGCGCCGCATGGGTCGCCTCGGTTTACAACATTAATTTCCCGTCGAAATCCGGACTCTCGGCCGAAGCCCAGCGTCGGGAAATCGCCCAGATTTGCGAGATTGCAAAATCGGTCGGGCTGAACGCGCTCATGGTGCAGGTGCGGCCGGAGTGCGACGCGCTCTACGAGTCGCGCTACGAACCGTGGAGCCGCTTCCTCACGGGCAAACAGGGCGTCTCCCCCGGCTACGACCCGCTGGAGACATTCATCGTCGAAGGCCGCAAGCGCGGCATCGCAATCCACGCATGGCTCAATCCCTACCGCGCCGCAACCAGCGCCTCCGCCTCTCGCAGCAGCAAGCACGTGGCCAACCGCCTCGGCAAGCACGTCAAGCGCGTCGGCAAACAGCTCTGGCTCGACCCCGGCTCGCCCGAGGTGCAGGACTATCTCGTCGAGGTCGTGCGCGACCTTGTGCGGCGCTACCCCGTCGCCGGCGTTCACCTCGATGATTACTTCTACCCGTATCCCGACACCTATTCGGGAAGCTTCCCGGACGACGATTCCTACGCGCGCTATCGCGCCTCAGGCGGCCGGCTCGACCGGGACGACTGGCGCCGCCACAGCGTAAACACCCTCGTTCGCCGACTCTCCGAAGCCGTGCACTCGGCACGTTCCGGCGCGCAGTTTGGCATCAGCCCGTTTGGCATCTACACGAAAGGCCAGCCGTCGAATGTGAAGGCCGGCCTCGACCAATATCATCAACTCTACGCCGATCCGGTCGCGTGGATGAAGCAAGGCTGGGTTGATTATCTCGCGCCCCAGCTCTACTGGAAGGACGGCGGGCCGCAGAGCTTCAGAAATCTCCTCGAGTGGTGGCGCAGTCCGGAAGTCAACCCCCGTGGCGTGCCGATCTACCCGGGCATCGCCATCGAGCGGCTGGTCGGCTCGCACAACTGGCCGGCGAGCGAAATCGCCACACAGCTCTCGCTGGAGCGTTCGATCGGCCCGCGGCCCAAGGGCGGCTTCATCCTGTGGGATTTCGGTCCCCTCAAGGAAAACAAAAAGGGGATTCGCTCGGTCGTCCGCTAAGACCTAGTCGTCCGACTCGTTTGAGGCGGGCTGATCCGACGAAGTCAGCTCGAGCGGCTCCGGTGTCGGAGGCGGCTGCAGCGGAATCGTCGGCGCAATGCGATACTGCCCGACGCGGCGCAGATACGCCTGCTCCATTGCCCGGCACTTGTCGGCAAGGTTGCCGTCGATCGACACCATCTTCTCGAAAAGGAGACGGTAATATTCCCGCAGGGCCTGACGCTTTGCCTCGTCGGTCTTCGCAATGTCCGCCTTCTCACGCATCTGGCGCACGGCGGGATCCTTCAGCGCCTGCAGTTTCACTTCCTGGTAGCGAACCCGCAGCTTCCGCTCTTTCTCGGCCTTGCTCTCCACGACCGTCGGCGGCGGAGGCGGCATGTCATCCCCCGTGTAAACGTCGTCGGGAATGAGGTCGTCCGGATTCGGGATATCCTCGGCGGTCATCCCCTCCGTCGGCAGGTCCGCGTCCAACGGCGCCCCGAGATCTTCCGCCGTGGGCTCGGGCAGAAAATCGATTTCGCCCGCCGCGGCCTCGGTCTCCTCCCGGGCCATCTCCTCGGCCCCCACTTCCGCTTCAGTGACTTCCGTTTCGGAAAGCGGCTTCGGTGTCGGCACGGGATCGACAGGTTCCTCGAGCTCGGATTCCGGCGACGGCTCGTTTTCGGCCGCTATCTCCGCATCCTTCTCGGTTTCGTTCAAAATGGTCTTTGCATCCGCAGGGGGCGCCCCTTCCTCCACGGCCGTCTCTGCAGCCGCGGCGGAAACCCCGGCATCGAAGTCGGCCTCATCCTCCCCATCGACGTCCTCCTTGGGAGCTTCGGCTGCGTCGTCCTTTTTAGCACCCTCCTTCCTGGCGGTGTCTTTCTTTTGAGCCTCCTTGGGAGTCGGGGTGGGAGCGGCTTCCTCAGCAGTCTCCGGTTTCGAATCCTCAGCCTGCTCTTGGGCAATGGCGACTCCCAGCCACGCAGTGGCACCGAGCGCGAGAGACAGGATGAAGCGTTTATTCATGTTCGAATCGTTCCAGCCGATACCACTGGAGCTTGAAAAGCAAACAACTTTGTCCAGTGTTTGCAAGCCATGGACGCCGGTTTCCTGCGCATGGTCACGATGGACGCCTCGCCCGCCGAGGCCGCCGCCGGACTGGCGCACCGCAAGGGCTTCGTCTTTCTGGACTCCGCCCTGGAGACTCCCGGGGCAATTTCCCTTCTCGCGAGTGATCCGGAGGAGATCCTCGAAGGAAATCTCGCCCACCCCGAGGCACTGGCCCGACTCCTCGAAGCGCGCCGGGTGGACTCCTCCGATTCCGGTCTTCCCGCCGGCGCCGCCATCGGCTGGGTCGGCTATGACGGGAATTTCCGCTTCGGAATCTACCCGAACCTGCTGATTCACCTCCACGATCACGATCGCTGGATCGCGGTGGGCGACCCGGCGCTCCCCGGGCCGGCTCAATCGACCGCCCCGCCGGACCGCCCGCAATTCACTCCCGAAACGACCTGCGAAACCTACTGCGAGATGGTCCGTCGCGCTCACGACTACATCGCGGCGGGCGATATTTATCAGGTGTGCCTCGCGCATCGGTTCACGGCCCGTTGGCCACGGGATCCCTGGCCACTTTATCAAGCGCTCCGGCACTACTCGCCCGCGCCCTACTCCGCCTACCTCTCGTTGAACGACATCACGGTGCTCTCCGCATCGCCCGAATGCTTCCTGCGAATGAGCGACCGGCGCATTCTCACCCGCCCGATCAAGGGCACGCGCCCCCGCCGCGCCGATGCCGATCAGGACCAGCGCCTCGCCTACGAATTGCGCACCTCACAAAAGGAGATCGCCGAGCTGGTAATGATCACCGACCTCGAGCGCAACGATCTCGGCCGCGTCTGCGAATTCGGCTCCGTGCACACGACGGACATGCTCCGGCTCGAGCAATACGAGCAGGTCTTCCACCTTGTCTCGACGGTGGAGGGCACCTTGCGCCCGGGCGTTTCCCATCTCGAAGCACTCGCCGCCTGCTTTCCCGGCGGATCGATCTCCGGTGCGCCGAAGAAGCGCGCCATGGAAATCATCGCCGAGCTCGAGCCCTCGCCACGCGACATCTACACGGGCGCGATCGGCTTTCTGGGATTCAATGGCGAAAGCCGGTTCAACATCGCCATTCGCACCGTCGTCCACACCGCGGGTCAGCTTTCGTTTCACGCCGGCGCAGGCATTGTCGCCGATTCCATCCCCGAGCGCGAATGGCAGGAGACGCTCGACAAGGCCGCGGGTATCCTTCTCGCCGCTTCGCGAATGGAAATCAGCGAACCGTCCCCGCAAGCGCTCCCAGCAACTGGTCGAGACTGATCCGCAATCCCTCGTTCCAGGCGTCGACAAGCGCCTGCGGAGTTCGTTGCGAGAAGGGAATGGACTGGGAAAACGTCTTTCGCAACACGAGGTCGCGGCCATTCGGCTGGCGCTTGAAAACCTGGATCTCGAACTTCATCACCGCCTTCGGCGAGGATGGATCCTGGAAATCGCCGTAAAGCTCCATCACATCGCAATCGATGATGAACGTCTGCCCGCCTCCTTCTCCCGGGATCGCGACGTTCCCGTAGAGCTGGCTCTCCTGAATCCAGTTTCGCAGCACGCTGGTCATCATCTCGGCCGGCGAAACCAGGAACTGATTGTAGGGATCGACCTCCCACCGGTCGTCGTTCAGGCGATAGACAAAGCCGGCCGACGAATACGGTGCCCCGATATCGACGAAGTTCACCGACACGGTCTCGCTCGTGCGCATCGCCTTCATCGACGGCGGCTCGCCGGGATTCAGCACAAAATACTTCGGCTCAACCCTCGGCCCGAAAACGCATGATGAAAGCAGAAGGCCGGCGGCGAAAATCGGGAGGGCGATTCGTTTCATCAGCGTTTTTTGGAGTTCGGCGGATCCATCACGCTCGCCGGCTTCGGAGGCCGGCTGAAGATGAGCTTCGACGGATCGCGGGACAGCTCGGCGCTCGCCGCGCGAAGGTTTTCGGAAATGATTCGCAGGTTCGCGAGGGTCGCGGCGATGTCGTCCGCATTCAGCCGCGAGGCTGGCTCGACGTTGGAAAGAATCTCGCGGAGATCGTTGTTGGATTTTTCGATCTCGGCAATCAGCCGCCGCGTGTCGGCGCTGAGCTGCTTCACGTCGGCATCGATCACCGCCTGATTCACGCTGTCAAACGCCCGTTGCGCATCCTGGCTCAGTTTGCCGAGCTCGGCGCTCTTCACCGCCTCGTCGACGTTATCGAGTAGCGTGAGCAGCTTCTCGCCGATGCCCTGGATGTTCAGGTTCTCGACCTCGTGCATCATCTTGTTCACCGAGTCGAGAATGCTGGTGAGTTCGCCCGGCGCGTAGGGAAGGTAATAGTGATCGGGCTTCCACGTGACCTTGATCGGCGTGAACCGCGACGGCTCGACGTAATTGATCTCCATGTAATTGAGCCCGGTGATTCCCTGCGGCTCGATCTGGATGCGCAGGCCGCGCTCGACCGCGCGATCCAGCACCCTCTGCAGGTTCGCCTGCTCGAACATCCCCGGAAAAATCTCCTGATCGATCTCGATGACGATCACCACGTAGTTGACGAGCTCGGAGCGGTCGACCTGCGGATACTCCGTGAAAAGAAATCCCACGCTGCTCACCTTTCCCACGGTCACGCCGCGAAACTTCACCGGCGACCCGACCTCGATGCCCTGCACCGTGCCGTTCACGTAAGTCTCGAGGTAGATCTTCTCCTTGAAGAACTGCCCCACTCCGAAAACCACCAGCGCGCCGGCAAGCAGGAGCATGCCGGTGATGATGAAAAGACCGATGCGAAAATAGCTCGCCTGCGCGCTCACTCTGCGACCTCCGTGACTTCGCGATGGAAAAACTGCCGCACGAATGCGTTGTCGGAATGATCCCGCAGATCGTCCGGTTTGCCCTCGGCAATGATTCCCTTCGTTTTCTTGTCCAGCATGATCACGCGGTCCGCTATGGCGTAAATACTTGGCAGCTCGTGGGTGACAATCACGAATGTCATCCCGAGCGTTTTGTTGAGTCGCAGAATCAACGCGTCGAGATCGGCGGAAGTGATCGGATCAAGACCCGCCGAAGGCTCATCGAGGAAGACGACCGCGGGGTCCATCGCCATCGCGCGCGCCAGAGCCGCCCGCTTCTGCATGCCGCCACTCACCTCGCTCGGCAGGCTGGCCACGTAGTTTTCCAGGCCGACCAGCTTCAGCTTCATCCATGCGATGAGATCGAGCGCGTCGTTCGGCAGGTCTGTGTATTCCTCGAGCGGCAGCCGCACGTTTTCGGAAAGCGTCATGGAACCAAAAAGCGCCCCGCTCTGATACGACACGCCAATGCGCTTGAGAATCGCCTGGCGCTCGCGTCCCTCGGCCTTCGGCAGACTTTTGCCCTCAATGAGGATGTCGCCCTCCAGCGGCGGCAGCAGGCCGATGAGGTGCTTGAGCAGCGTGCTTTTTCCGCAGCCCGATCCACCGAGGATCACGAAGATTTCGCCCTTGTGGACGTCAAACGTCAGGTTCTCTAGGATCGCGGTGCCGCCGTATCCCGCGGTCAGGTTGCGCACTTCGATGATCCCGCCCATCGCCTAGAAATTCGTGGCCCAGAACACGACGGCAAAGATCGCGTCCACCACGATGATCAATGTGATGCCGCTCACCACGGCGCGCGTCGTCGATTCACCAACCGCCGTCGCCCCGATCTTCGTTTGCAGGCCGCGCAGGCATCCGATCCCGCCGACGAGAGCACCGAAGAAGAACGATTTGATCAGGCCGGTCGCGATGTCGCTGAGATCCACGGCTCCGGTGAGCTGATTGTAAACCGCGGCCCACGGATGCCCGAAAAGCATCACCACCATCAGGCCGCCCGCGATGCCGATGACGTTCGCGTAAATCGTCAGCAGGGGCGTTACGAGAATTGCCGCCATCACCTTCGGCACGACGAGAAACCGCACCGGGTCGAGGCCCATCGTCGTCAGCGCGTCGACCTCCTCATTCACCTTCATGGTCCCGATCTCCGCGGCGAACGCTGATCCGGAACGCCCCGCGAGCACGATGGCGGTCATGATTCCGCCCAGCTCACGGAGCATCGCAAGCGCGACAAGATTCACAACGAAGATATCGACGCCGAACTGCTGCAGCGGCACGGTCGACTGGAAGGCCATGATCATGCCGGTGAGGAATCCGATCATGCCGACGATGAAGAGCGCATTCACGCCGGCGGTTTCAAACGTGTGCCACATGTCCCGCCAGCGGACGAGGTCCGGGCGAAAGAGTCCCTGAATCAGGGCCACTGAAGCCTGGCCGGTGAAGATGATCTGGTCTCGCGCGTCGCGAACAAGGCCCACGGCGACCCGGCCGATCGCGGTCGGAGCGGACTCCTTTCGCGGCGGTTCTTTTTCAAGCTTCGGAAATTCAATCTTCTCGTATGGCTTGAGCAGACTTTTCGCCTCTTCGGGCAGCCCCTCGATTCGAACGCCATTGCGCTGCTGGAGATCGTAAAGAAGTGCCGCACCCGCGGAATCACAGTAGGTAACGCCCGAGGCGTCCACGACGGCACCCGGCTGCGCTTCGCGCACCGCGCGCTGCCACACCGCGGCGGAACCTGCGGCGTCAAGACGCCCTTTGAGCGAAAGGCGCGGGCCGTTCTCCGAACGCTCCACCGCCAGTTCCGCTTTGTCTTGGGCCATCCGCGCAGCTTATCGGATTCGCGGCAGTCGTCTAGGACTCAGCCCAGCCACACGGTGGCTGCCGCGGCGCCTTCGGGATACTCCGCAGGCGGCGGCACCGGATGAGCGGCAAGCCCGGCTTTTCGCCCGATGCGACGCAGAGCGGCCACGTTCATCGTCGTCGCATTGGTCGAGAGAAGAATGCGGGCATCCGGCGTCGCAATCTGCCTCGCGAGATCGAGCAGGGTTTCCAGATCACGCTCCACGCGAAACACACGCCGCTTCGCACCGCGCGAAAAGGTCGGCGGATCGAGAATGATCGCGTCGAACTTCTCGCCCCGTTTCGCGAGCCGCGGCAGCACCGCAAAGACATCGTCTGCGATGAAGCGGTGCCCTTCAAGGTCGAGGCCGTTCAATTCGAAGTTTGCGCGGCCGCGCTCCAGCGACTTGCGCGACAGATCGAGGCTGAGCGTCGCGGCTCCCGCTCTCGCCGCAGCCACGGAAAATGCGCAGGTGTAGGCGAAGCAGTTGAGCACCCGTTTCGGTCGAAGCGTCTCGAGATGCGCGCGGTTCGCCCGCTGGTCGCAGAAAAGACCCACCGAATACCCGGCGGAGAAGTCGAGCCCGAATCGCAACCCACGTTCGAGAACGGTCGTCTCGAGCGGCGCGACCGGATCGCCATGCACGAGCACGGGACGATCCTCCTCGCCGGGCTGCTTCACGAGATGCCGCACGAAGATTCGCGAACAGCGGAGCCCGAGATCACTACTCCAGCCAAGCACGGCATCGACCAAGTCGTCCGGCTCCGAGACGGAGATAAGAAAATCCTCATTGAACCGCTCAACCCATGCGCCACGCCCCGTCCAGAGGCGATGCGCATTCGTGCCTTCCTCGTGCAGCTTCGCGAGCTCACCGGGCGAAATCAGTCGACCGGTCATTGCAGCGGAGGCAGCGGACAATCCAGCACGTCGGACACTGCGCGAAGAAGCGCCGCCTCTCGCGGTCGCACGACTCCATCGTGCCGGACGGCCGCCACGCACGCGTGAAAAACCTTCCGCCTTGTGGGCGGGTCCGACTCGACAATCCGGTCGAGCGCTGCCTCGAGTCGCGGAAAATCGACCGTCGCGGCGCGCTCCATCGGAAAGGCCCCTGGCTTGATGTTCAGCGCCGAAACGCCGGCCGCGAAGGCGGCATCCCGCTCCGCGTCCGTTTCTCCCGATTGCCATGCGAGCGCCGAGAGCACCACGGAAACGTCCGGCAAAATCGGAATCAGCGACCGAACGCGAATCGTGGGTCCGCCGCTCTTTGTGAAGAAATGGTCCACGTGGCGGACCAGCGCCTTGTGGAGCACGAATTCGAACAAATCCACCCGGTCGTCCGCAGCGATGAGCTTTCGCACGTTCTCGCGAAACACGGCGTATTGCGCGTCGGACAGCCGGCGCAGCGCGGGAAGGCAAAGATCCATCAAGGCCAGCGCGTCGTTGATCTCGGTGCGACGGGCGAGGTCGCGATCCACCTGCTGTCGCTGGCCCGGCATGAGTTCGATCGCGGCAAGCTGCTTCTCGCGCACTTCCGGATCGCCGCTCAGCAACAGGGAGTAGATCAGCGGCGCGGCGCTGGCGGCGGCATTCGCCTCGTTTCGTGCGAAGTCGGGCAGGCCGGCCAGAATCGTCGCGGCCACTGCGAGATTGCCGCCGGTCACGCGGGTGGCCGGGCGAATCTCCGACGGGGCCTCCTCACGCCGTTCGCGAACCGACGCGGGATCAAACTGCGGATTGATCGCCCGGATTCGCGCCTCGATCGGCGGATGCGTGGCAAACCAGCCGATGAAGGCGTCACCCAATCCATTGCCGAAAAACATGTGGCTCGCCTCGTCGGCTCGCGAGGCATTCAGGCGCGAGCCCGCCTTGCCAATCTTGTAGAGCGCGCCCGCGATTCCGTCGGGATTTCGCGTGAATTGCACCGCCGAGGCGTCGGCGAGAAACTCGCGCTGACGGCTCACCGCGGCCTTAATCAGCTTGGCGAAAAACACGCCGATGTATCCGACGGCAAACAGCGCGAGCCCGATCAGCACAATCGGGACCTGGCTGCTGTTTCCACTCCGGCTGGAACGCACTCTCGACCATCCCGCCATGTCAAAGACGATCCGCCCGAGAATCGCGAGCAGCAGAATGCCCGTCAGCACCCCGATGAGGCGCACATTAAGCCGCATGTCGCCGTTGAGAATGTGACTGAACTCGTGCGCCACCACTCCCTGCAACTCGTCGCGGCTGAGATTCTTCAACGCTCCGCGCGTCACGGCCACCACGGCATCGCCGGTCGTGTTGCCCGCGGCGAACGCGTTGATTCCCTCCTCCGCGTCGAGCACGTAAATTTCCGGGACCGGAACGCCCGAAGCGAGAGCCATTTCCTCGACGACGTTTCGAAGCCGTTGCTCGTCGAGGTCCGTGGTGTGCGGCTCCACGGGACGCCCGCCGAGCATTTGCGCAACGACCGCGCCCCCCTGCGAAAGCTCCGCGATGCGAAACAGCGAGCCCAGCGTCACGACGACGATCACGCCACCGGCGACCATTCCCAGCAGGCGCCAGTCCGTCAGCGACTCACCGAAGACAAGGGCCGCGACGACGTGCAGCGTCAGGATGATTCCAATCACCGCGAGCGCGAAATAGACGAGCAACCACTTCGTGTTGCGATGTGCTCGCGCCTGGCTCTCGAAGAAATCCATCGTTACTCGGGAAGCGCTTCGTCGGGCGGCGGGGCATCCGTCGGCAATTCCCCGAGGAAGCCGAGCACTCGTTCACGCATGGCTTCGGCGTTCGGCCCGAACCAGACGAGGTGTCCGGCGCCCTCCACTTCCACGACCTCCGCGACCGGCAGCTTCCCGGTGATCACGGTGGGGTCGGCCCATTTCTTGGAACGATCCGCCGATCCGTAAACGACGAGCGTCGGCGCCTTGATGTTCTCGTAGGCGACCGGCAGCAGGCCGCGCAGCATCGAGAGGTCGGTGCGGGTTCCGATCTCACGAGGGCTCAGTGGAGCTTGAGTGCCGAGCATCTCGTGGAAAAACTCGAGTTGCTGCGGATTGCCGAGCACGTCCTTCACGAGCTTTGCTTGCGCGGCCTTGTCGAGGTCGGTGTCCCGCGCAATGGCGCCCGCGAGCACCCGCCCCGGATCCCGCCCGGCCATTTCGACCGCAACCCACGCGCCCATGTCGCCCGTCAGGTCGGTCAGGGACGCCTCGCCAAGCAACGGAGGGTCGTCCTCCTGCGGATTGTAAAGGTATTGCCGGGTGACCGGCGAAACGAGGACGAGGCCTCGCGTGCGATCGGGATGGCGAAGCGCGAAACGCGACGCGACCTGCGCGCCGGTGGAAAATCCAATGACCGCCGCATCCTGCACCCCGAGCGTGTCGAGCAATGCCGCCATCGCATCCGCCTGCTCGTCGAACAAAACGCCCGACTTCAGCGGCGTGCGGAGAAAGCCCGGGCGCGAAGGCGCGATCACGCGATAGCCGGCATCGGCAAGGGATTTCCCAATGAGCAACGCCTGGTCATATCCACCGGGTGATCCGTGAAACACCAGCACGGCCGGACCGGAGCCCGTCTCGGCGTATTCGATCGGCCCCACCGCCGTCTCCGCGATCTGGCTGCCGGCATCCAGCGCCTTGAACTTCTCGGTGCGCCAGCCGGTGAAGATCCAAATGACGACTCCACAAGCCAGGAGGCCCAGCACACCCAGCGCAAACAACGATCGGCCAAACCAGCGGAGGAAGGAAATCATCGGCGCCATCCTTAGCGGGACGGCGGACCGGGCTCAACTCCAAGTGCGAAGCGGCGAAGCCCGAGCCCGGGACTTCGCCGCTGGTTGATCATTGATTGTTGTGACCGGGGCTCAGCCGTTCGGCGTCCTCAACACGACCCGCTTTACGACGGAGCGCTGTCCCGCGGTGTCCACGGCAAACACGCGCACGTTCGTTTTGCGGCCCTTGAGAGCCACGCGGCGTTTCCAGCGATCGGTCCCGTTTGCGCTCATCTTTCCAGAGCCGCTCACACGCAGGACAACGTCGTTCACGCCGCGATCATCGCGGGCAATCCCCTTGAGCAGGGCCTTCTTGTTGCCAAGCACCTTCCGTTTCTTGACCTTCACCGTGGGCGGCGCGTCCGGGTCGGGTTGCTGCGGCTGCTGCGTCACGGTTACGTTCGTCACGTCCAGGGAAGCAATGTCCGGCACGAGAAGTTTGAGGTCGTCGGGAACGATGTCCCCCACCGCATAAACGAGCTGAACCGGAACCTGAAGTGCCCCCGTCAAACCCTCAAGCAGCTCGGCGAGATCGACACCCGTGAGCTCGTCGAGGACATTTCCATCTCCATCCACCAACTGAATGCCATCCCCAAGCCCCAACGACGCGAGGAACGCCAGCACGTCGGAAATATCGAGATCCAGGGACACGATGTAGGTGGTATTCGGGTCGGGATCGATATCGAGGTCGATCGTTGCCGCCCGCACTCCGCTTGCTGAGATCAACAAGCCCAACGCTAGAACACACAGTATTCGCATACTCCGGGATCGGTAGGATCCGGTATCCGGATGTATGGGGCTGTTATGGCCAAAAAGTAACATATCCCCGCGCGATGCCGCGGCGGGGTCAGTGCTCGGGCGTGCGAAGTCTCAGCGCAGCTCGTGCATCAGCGCCTCGAGTCGATCCACGGCCTCCTGCGCATCGGGGCCTATGGCCTCGAGGGTAAAGGTGGCCCCCGCCCAGAGATCCGCCATCAAAACCTCGAGAACGCGGTCGGCGCGAAAGCGGCCCGTCGACGTAACGAGGTGGATCTCGCTACGAAAGGTGCGTGCCTGCTTCACGAACTCCGCGGCGGGTCGGGCGTGCAGACCGAGCTCGTTGAGCACGGTGAGCTGGCGCGAGACCTTGACGGGGGCGTTCACGGAGCGGACGCGGCAAGCTGCAGATCGAGAAAGTCGATGACGAAGTCGTTGCCGGGGTTCATGCGAACCTCGTCCGGCGTGCCGATCTGCTGCACTTTCCCCTGGTTGATGATCACCACCCGGTCGGCGACCTCGAAGGCCTCGTCCTGATCATGCGTGACGAACAGCGTGGTGAGGTGCGTCTGGTCGTGAAATTCGCGCAGCCAGCGACGGAGGTCCTTGCGCACCTTCGCGTCGAGCGCGCCAAAGGGTTCGTCCAGCAGGAGCACCTGCGGTCGAATCGCGAGCGCGCGGGCAAATGCCACCCGCTGCCGCTGCCCACCCGAGAGCTGCATGGGCAGGCGCTTCTCGTAACCGGAAAGTTGCACCGCCTCCAGGAGCTCGCTCACACGGGTGCGGATCTCGCCCGACGAGGGTCGCTGCCGGCGCGGCAGCACACGCAGGCCGAAGGCGATATTCTCGAACACGCTCATGTGATTGAAGAGCGCGTATTGCTGGAAAACAAAACCCGCGCGGCGCTTGTAGGCGCTGTCGTTCGTCACTTCGCGACCGTTGAAAAGAACGGAACCGGAATCGGCAAACTCCAGTCCCGCAATGATGCGCAGCAGCGTGGTCTTGCCGGAACCGCTGGGACCGAGCAATGCGACGAGCTCGCCGGTCTCAACCTTGAAGCTGGTTTCATAGACCGCGGCCAGGTGGCCGAAGACCTTGTTGATGGAGCGAAGTTCGACACTCATTGGGTGGTGGTAGTGGTGTTAAGTTGGCGGGCCGCCTGCCACTCGGCAAACGTCTTCAGGAAAAGCGTGAGAAGCGCGAGAAGCGCGAGAAGCGATGCGACGGCGAATGCCGGCGCAAACTCGTATTCGTTGTAAAGAATCTCGACGTTGAGAGGCATCGTGTTCGTGCGATTGCGAATGTGGCCGGAGACCACGCTCACCGCACCGAATTCGCCCATCGCACGGGCGTTGCAGAGGATGACTCCGTAGAGCAACCCCCACTTGATCTTCGGCAGCGTGATCCGGATGAAGATCTGGAAGCCGTTCGCGCCAAGCGTCGCGGCGGCCTCCTCCTCCGCCTGACCCTGCGCCTGCATGAGCGGGACGAGCGTGCGCGCGACAAAGGGGAAGGTGACGAACGTCGTCGCCAGCACGATTCCCGGCACGGCGAAGATGATGCGGATGTCGTGCTCCGCCAGCCACGGGCCGAGCCAGCCCTGGCGTCCGTAGAGCAGGACGTAGATCAAACCGCCAATGACCGGAGACACCCACAGAGGCAGATCGATCAGCGAGGTCAGCAGGGATTTTCCGCGGAAATTAAACCGCGTGATTGCCCACGCCGCGGCCATGCCGAAAAGCGTGTTCAACGGCACGGTGATCGCCGAGACGAGGAGCGTAAGCCAGATGGCGTGCTGCGTCGCCTTGTTCTGAAACGCGTTGAAGTAGGCGGCGACGCCTTTCGAGAAAGCCTCCTGGAAGACGACGACAAGCGGCAGGAACAGGAAGATTCCGAAGAACGCAACGACGATTGCGATGAGCGTCCACCGCACGAGCGCGGATTCCGTCGTGGCCCGGCGGGCGGGCCGCGTTACCGCGCGAACGGGTAATGCAGTTGTGACTCCAGCCATGTCAGGCAACCCCCCTTCTTCTTGCGTCCCACGATTGCAGGCCGTTGCTCACGAGGACGATGACGAACGACGCGAGCAACATTACAAATCCCAGTGCGGCGGCGCCGGTGTAGTCGTATTGCTCGAGCTTCGTGATGATGAGCAACGGAGTGATTTCGGTTTTGAAGGGCAGATTGCCGGCAATGAAAACGACCGAGCCGTATTCACCGACCGCGCGCCCGTAGGCGAGCGTGACGCCGGTGAGGATCGACGGGAAAAGCCCGGGCAGGATCACGCGCCAGAACGTCTGCCAGCGATTCGCGCCGAGGCAGGCGGCGGCCTCTTCAACATCGGCGGAGAGATCAAGAATCACCGGCTGCACCGTGCGCACCACAAACGGAAGCCCGATGAAGGTAAGCGCGATGAAGATGCCGAGTTGCGTGAACGAAATCTTGATGCCGAACGGCGTGAAGAACTGCCCGATCCACTCGTTTGGCGAATAGAGCGCGGTGAGCGCGATACCGGCGACGGCGGTGGGAAGCGCGAAGGGCAGATCGGTCATCGCATCGAGAAGGCGCCGGCCGGGAAATTGATACCGTGCGAGCACCCATGCCGTAATGACACCGAAGACGCCGTTGACCAGCGCGGCAAGGAACGAAATGCCGAAGCTGATCTTGTAGGACGCAACGACGCGAGGATCGGTGACGGATTGCCAGAAATGCCCCCAGCCGCCGGATGCGGTTTTCAGCAACAGGCCGGCAAATGGGACAAGCACAATGACTCCAAGCCAGATCCAGGTAATGCCCATGGTCAGGCCGAAACCGGGTAGAATATGTCTTCGTCGACTCATCAGATGTTTTGGGCCTCGGCGATCACGGCGCGGAAGTTGAGAAGCACGGCTTCGAGCGCGAGGCACTGTGCCTCGACCTGTTCTTCCAGCGGCGCAAGGCCGGGTGTTTCAAAAATGATCTCCAGGGGCTGCGGATGTTGCCCGGGCGGTGCCGAAAGGATGCCGGGATAGCAAACCTCGATGATGCCGAGATTCGCCTGAAAGTTGTCGATGCTGCGGTCGTAGTTGCGCGGCAGCATGGTCTCGGCCCGGGCCAGCGCCGGCTCGAGCACGTGGCGCGTGAGCGCATGACCTTGCACGAATCCATAGATACCCTCGCTGGTGTCATCCGCGTGGAGCGAGACGATGCCGTCGAAGACGAGGTTTCGAAGCTGCTTCTCGAGCAGGACAACCTCCGGCTCCGACGAGTCGCGCCAGAACTCGCGGTTCAGGTCCTTTCCACTCCGCGACTCGCGCGTCCCGTGCGAATAGCCCGTGGGATTGCAAACCGGATAAACGAAAAGCTCGTAGCCTTCGGCGATGTCGGGATTCTCCACGAGCCGCTCGAGAAAGCGGACGGCCCCGAGCACACCCGCATCCTCGTCACCATGGATTCCCGCGAAAATCCCGAGCCGGAGGAAACTGGCGTCGCCGGAGTTCGGTCCGGCGAAAAGGAAGCGCGGAAACAACAAACGCTCGCCGCGAGGCCCCGCGCAACTGGCGTGCGCAGTAAAAAGCAAATCGGAATGCCGCGCCAGCTCTTCGAGCGGACGAATCACCTCGCGAACACTGCGACGCGCGGCGGTGCGCGCCGCCGGAATGTGAAGAGTGGCGCGGCTCATGATCAGCGACCCTGGGCGTAGATCTGGTCGAAGGTTCCACCGTCGTCGAAGTGGACCTTCTGCGCTTCCTTCCAGCCGCCGAATTCCCCGTCGATGGTGACGAGATTCACCTCGGGGAAAATGTCGGCATACTTCGCCTTCGCCTTCTCGCTCGTCGGACGGTAGAAATTCTTTCCGATGACGTCCTGCGCCTCGTCGCTGTAGAGATACTCGAGATACTCGGTCGCGATCTCGCGGGATCCCTTTTTGTCCACCACCTTGTCGACAACGGCGACCGGAGGTTCAGCGAGGATGCTGATCGAAGGCACAATGATTTCGAAGTTGTCGCCCTTCTCCTTCAGCGCGAGATGCGCTTCGTTCTCCCACGAGAGAAACACGTCGCCAATGCCACGCTCGGTGAACGTGATCGTCGCACCGCGCGCACCCGAATCGAGCACCGGCACGTTCTTGAAGAGCTTCGCCATGAACTCGCGAATCTTCGCTTCGTCACCGTCAAACTTCTTCGCGGCATAGGCCCATGCCGCGAGGTAATTCCACCGCGCGCCGCCCGAGGTCTTCGGATTGGGCGTGATCACCTGCACGTCGTCCCGCACAAGATCATCCCAATCCTTGATGCCCTTCGGATTTCCCTTCCGGACGAGAAACACGATCGTCGAGGTGTAGGGCGAGCTGTTGAACGGAAGCCGCTTCTGCCAGTCGGGCGCGATCAGCCCCCCTTTATCCGCGAGGATGTCGATGTCGTAGGCGAGCGCAAGCGTCACAACATCGGCGTCGAGTCCGTCGAGCACCGCGCGCGCCTGCTTGCCTGAGCCACCGTGCGATTGCTCGATGGAGATTTTTTTGCCGGTCTTTTCCTTCCAATGCTTCGTGAAGAGAGCGTTGTATTCGTCGTAAAGCTCCCGCGTCGGATCGTAGGAGACGTTGAGCAGATCGGCCGCGAAGGCCGATGGAATGAGCGCTGCAACGAGCGCGAGGATGGTTGGTAATTTCATGGTGATGTTGAGTGGGTTTAGAAGGTGACTCCGAATTGCGAGCCGAGAACGGTGGCGTTTTCGACCAGGCCTTCCCCGTTGGGCCGGATGATGTATTGGATGAATGGCTGGATGTAGGCGAAGTTGTTGAGCTGAACACGGTAGTCGCCCTCGAGCACCGCTTCGTAGGTGCGCTGAATCGTCTGGCCGGCCTGCTCGCGGGCCAGGATGCGGTAGTAGCTGTAGTTGCCGTAGGCGATCGCGACACCGAGCTGGTCCTTGTCACGCCCCGGAATGAGGCCCTGATAAATGAGACCGCTCTGGAAGTAGAACGGGAACGCGCTGTTGTATTTCGGCGCGTAGTTGATGAGGTTGAACGCGTAGAGGCCCTGCTGGTTCAACTTCGGCTTCTCGAGCGGCACCGGCTCCTTGAAGGATTTCCCATCGGCGACCGTCTTTCCGTCCGACGGTCCTTTTTCACGCACCGGGGTTTCCTTCGACGGTTCGCGGAAGAGCATTTGATCCGCCTGCCAGTAGAACGAGATGTTCTGGCCGTAATTCGCGCCAAAGAACGACGTGTTCTCCACGCCCCAGTAGATGAAGCCTGCGGCATACCGCCCCGGCAGCTCGCTCGGTCCAAACTTCGGCGTCACACCGGTCTCCACGACGAAGTAGAGCCCGTTGAGGCTCGGATCCTGCGCATAGCCTTCGAAGGCAAGACCATGGTTCGCGGTGCTCGTCGCCTCGGGATACGCCATGTAGAGGCCGGCCTGCACGTAGTGCCATGGCACGGTCTTCACCTTGAGATCACCACCCCACCCGACAAATGCCGTGCCCCACGGAATGTTGTTCGGCGTAAAACCGCGCCCCGAAGTGAGCGTGTTGTTGACGAAGAATTTCGACTCCGGCTGATAGATGAAGGCGTCGGCCGGGTTCAGCCAGCCGCCCCGGAACGAAATGGCATCCTCGGTCCAGAGCAGGTCCTGCGACTCCCATTTCAACGCGACGGTTTGCAGACGCCATTGCTTGCCACCCTGGAATGTGGAGGGGTTGAACAGACTCGAGGCGCCGACGTAGGAATTCGGGTCTTCGCCATCGCGCCAGCGGACGTTGCCCTCGGCGGAAAGACCGGTGATTCCGGCGAGCTTCTCGAAATCGACGTTGACCCCGAACTTCAGTTCCTCCTGAAACGCACCCTTGCCGGGATCCACACCTCCGTCTGCAAGAAACAGAAAGTTCGCCTTCCACAGGCCACCAAAGGTGATGCCCTTGTCGGCCAGCGTGTCGCGGACGCCGAACCAGTTTCCGGTGGCATGTTTACCATTCCACCACTCGGCAAGGGCGGAATCCTCCGCCTGCACAAACGAAGCCGCCGCCAGAAGAGTGAGAGTCGCAAGATAGGATTTCATGATTTGAGAATGAAACCGTGAACTCCGTTGGTCTGGTCGTTGTGCGGTTGCGGGTGGGAAAGGAACCTCCAGTTGACTGGTCGGCTTGGGAAATTACCGATCGTCGATTCGCATGCGACGAATCTGACGGATCTCCGTGATGCGGTGATCGTGAACGACGACTTCCACCATTCCATACGCGATCTCCCGGACAGCCTTGATGACAGCTTCCTCGGCTTCCAGGCGCGCCTCCGTCGAAGCGGGACGCTGTGATGGTGAGGTGGTGTTCATTACTTACTTGATCGGTAAACAATGAATTCCTTATCGGAGCAGTAAAGAATTATTTTCGAAAAAATTCCTTCCTCAGCAATACTCCTCACCGGCACGCCGACATGTGGGCCCCGTAGACGACGAGGCACGGGAAAACCTTTAAAACAGCCGACCCGGCCTGACCTATTCGGTGGAAAGCGGCAGCAGGATCGCCGGCGAGTCACCGTGGTCTTCTTCCGAAAAAGGAATCGGCAGATTGTCGCGACGGAGTTTTCGCAGCGTGATGTCGATGACCTGGCCAAGCGTGTAGCGGTCGAGGATGTCGGCGATGGAATTTCTGACATCCATCATCAGCATTCGCAGCCCGCAATGCTCCTCATCCGGGCACGTGCACTTCTCGTAGGCCGTCTGGCTCACGCATCCAATGGGCGCCAATGGCCCGTCAATGAGCCGGACCACCGAGCCCATCGAAATCGTGTCCGCCGGCTTGGCGAGGAAGTAGCCGCCGTTTTTTCCCCGTTTCCCATCCACAAAGCCGGCCTGCCGAAGCTGCGCGAAGATCTGCTCGAGGAACGCCGTGGGAATCCGCTCCTTCTCGACGATTTCCTGGAGCCGGAGCATCTTGCGCCCGGCAGTATGAGCGATGCCGAGGTCGATCAATGCGCGAAGTGCATATTCCCCTCGTTTCGACAGCTTCATTTCCTGATCCTACCGATCACCAATTCCCGCGCAACCGTTTTGGAATGCAAGCTGTCGAAACCGGGGAGAAACCCCACGCTATCGCTTTACGATCACCACGCGCTGAACGGGCGAGGTGTTTCCCGAGTCGTCGATGGCGCGGATGCGGATGACGTTGCGCCCGTCCTTCAGGCGGATCCGGGTGCTCCATTGATTTCCGCGGCCGATGCGGCGGAATTTCTTCCCGTCGATTGAAGCCTCGACGCGACGCACCTTGCGGTCATCCATTGCCAGACCGCGCAGGCGAATCCGGCTGCGGGTGGTGACAGCCGGCGGGGCCGATACGAGAAGGCTTGGCGGGGTCACATCCATAGCCACCTCCTGCCGGTCACCGGCAAGGAGCTGGAGCACGGCCTGCGCGAGAATCGCGTGGCCGACGCGCGTGGGATGCGTCGTGTCCCAGAAAAGATACAGGTCGACATCGTCACGCACGTAGCCACCGAGGGGCAGCAGCGGGTCCGAAACGTAGGAATTCTCCGTGACGTTGATGAAATTGTATTTTCCGGGATTGGTGATTGCGTCGTTCAACAACGTGTAGGCGTCGAACGCGTAGATGGTGATCCCCGGAAGCGAGCTGCGCAGCGAGGCGATCTTTGCGGCGAGCTTCGGATTGTAGGCCTCGACGATTGCCGTGGCCTCGCCGGCATAGAAGGGGTTCGTGCGATAGTTTGGCTTTTTGCCGAGATCGGGCAGGTTGGGCACAATGAAGTAACGACCGCCGTGTTGATAAAGCGTGGTAATGGCCGTGGCGATGTTCTCGGCCATCTGCGTGCTGAGGGCGTCGACATCAATGGGCTCGCCGCCCTGCACGGCATCGATCACGTCGTTTCCACCGCTCCAGACCGAGAAGAGCTTCGTGCCGACCTCGTAGTCGAACTGCGGACCGACAAACGGATTCTCCAGATAAAACTGAATCTGCTGAAGGAGATTCGGCAAAAGATCCTCCTTGTAGCCGGTGCCGCTGCGGCTCCCGCCCCAGGCGAAATTCTGACCGAGCGACCATGCGTTGCCGTTGTTGCGACTCCACGAGGTGAAGCCGAGCGCGGTATTCACGTGCTCGATCCACACCGGGCCATTCGACCAGCGGCCGTCGTCGTAGAAGTTCGAATTGTAAACGTCCGTCTCGTTCAAAATGATCCCGAGCTCAGCGACGGTATTGCCGCGATCGGTAAGGCTGTCGCCAAAAGCTCGGATGCCGGAAAACGTCACTGCGGATGCCGACGTGGCAAGCGCCGCAGAAAGGGCCAGGAACAAGGTGCGGATACTCATTGCGTAGCACTGATCGCAAATTTTTGGAGCCCGTCAATCGCCCGGCAAAGCGAATCGCTGAGCCCATTGCCGATGTTCCCTTCGGCAATCGCGGAATCTTTCTTATCCGCCCGCCAGCGGGAAAAGTGGGGGCACCCGGACTTGAACCGAGAACCAACCAGTTATGAGCCGGCTGCTCTAACCATTGAGCTATACCCCCGGAAAGCGATTCCGGAGGGATAGCCCAAATCACCGGTAGACGCCAGCGCCAAGCCGCGCGTCGAAGAACTCCACCACGCGCCGCCTCGCATCCTTTTCCGCCCGCGCGCCAAACGTGTGGCCTTCGTTCGGATACATGACCGTGTCGACGAATCCGTTCGCGTGCCAGACGATCCTGGCAAGCGCCTCGGCGCGATCCGGCGGAAACTTCGTGTCGTGGTCCCCGTGCAGGATCAGCACCGCCGGCACATGCTCCGGCACGTGATCCGTATCGCATCCTTCCATGATTCCGCCGGCCATGATGGTGATCGCCTCGATTTCCGGGGTATCCGCGGCCGCAGACGCAGCCAGCACACCCCCTATCGAAAGTCCGAAAACACCGACGCTCCCTCCGCTTTCAGCGGCGTAATGTTTCGCAACCGCCTGGATCGCCCGTCGCCACTCGTCGAAATGCTCCCGCGTTCCCGCCTGGGTCGCAAGCAGGGTTCCCGTCGCATTGAAGTAGTGGACCACGCACACCCGAAAATCCCGCTGCGCGAGATCGCGCGCCATGCGGCGAAGCAATGCCCCGTCGCTCAGCAACCCTCCCGCTCCGTGAAGAAGCAGAATGGTCGGACGCTGGCTGCCTCCTCCATAAATGTCGATCCGCGCCTCGCGATCTCCCACCTTTACGTATTCGATCTGTCGCGCGGCGTTTTCAGGCGACGCCGCCTGCGACGCGATGGCGAGATCCATCGTTAAACTCGCATTCATTTTCCCTCCCAATGGTTATACGTTTTCGACGCATCAACTGCGTCCTTTGTTCAATTCGGAGCCTTCGCCCTCCCGCTCCTCCGCTGCTGCAATCGGCGACTTTCCTCTGTGCCCCACCCTCCTGCTGTGGTTAATTCCTCACCCGCCATGCGTATTTTGTCCGGCATTCAACCTTCGGGAAAACTGCACCTCGGGAACTATTTCGGGATGATGCGCCCGGCCATCGAGCTTCAGAATCAGGGCGAGGCCTTTTACTTCATTGCCGATCTTCACGCCCTGACCACCGTGCGGGACCCCGAGGCGCTGCGGGCGCATTCGCGCGAGCTGGCGATCGACTTCCTCGCGTGCGGACTCGATCCCGCGAAGGCATGCTTCTTCCGTCAATCGGACGTGCCTGCAGTCACGGAACTGACGTGGATTCTCAGCACGGTGACGCCCATGGGCCTGCTCGAGCGCTGCCATTCCTACAAGGACAAGACCGCGCGCGGGCTGGCCGCTTCACACGGGCTCTTCGCCTACCCGGTGCTCATGGCGGCGGACATTCTCATTTACGACAGCGACCTCGTGCCGGTCGGAAAGGACCAGAAGCAACACCTCGAGGTCACGCGCGACATCGCGATCAAGATCAACGAAGCGTATGGCGAAGGCGTTCTCAAGTTGCCCGAGCCAAGCATCCGGCAGGACACCGCAACGGTGCCGGGGCTGGACGGCGCGAAGATGAGCAAGAGCTACAACAACACGATCGAGATCTTCGAAGAGGAGAAGGTGCTGCGGAAAAAAATCATGGGCATCAAGACCGACTCGACACCGGTCGAATCGCCCAAGCCGACGGAAGGCTCGACGATCCTCGATCTCTACAAGCTCGTGGCCTCACCCGCCGAATATGAGACGATGGTCGCGGAATTCCGCGCCGGCGGCAAAGGCTACGGGGATTTCAAGAAAACGCTCTTCGCTGCCGTGTGGGACTACTTTGCTCCGATGCGGGAGCGCCGGGCAGAAATCGTCGCGGACCCGGCATTTGTGGACGACGTGCTGGCCGCCGGCGCTGCCAGGGCAAATGAAATTGCCGCCGGCGTCATGGAACGCGTGCGTCGCGCGGTCGGCCTCGGCTGAGCGCGCTCAGGCCGTTGCCAGCTTGCGCAGGCTCTCGAAGTAACGCAGCACCTCTTCGTCGGTGAAGTTCTTCAACGTGCTGCCGGTCCGTGCGCGAATCTGCGGAATCTCCGTGCGCATCCCGAAGAGCTGCGACAATTCGCGACGGAGGATCAATCCGAGATCCGTCTCGCGACCGTGAGGGTCGAGCACGCGAATCGTTCGAAGCTTCGCGAGCAAATCCTCCCCCAAAATCTCTTCCGTGAATCGCAGCTTGAGCCCCGGCGAAGGAGGTGGCGGCGACACACGCGCGGGCTGCGGATCCGGTGTTGTGGCCGACCGGGTGGCCGGTGATCCGTTTCCCGGCACGGACGCGGTCTGCGCCGGAGCGGGGGCCGGTTTGTGAACTGGGGACGGCGACGAAAAATCAATCTGCAAGGGCAAATCGGCTTCGAAGCTGATCGGCGCGCCGGATTCTCCGAAAATCTCGATGCGAATGCGCCCGAAGCCCGCACCACTCACTTTCACCCGCTTGAGTTTCTCGGTTGCCATGGCCCCCAACTATCGCACTTTCGGCGGAAGATGCACCTTCTATATACGAAAACTACTGGGTGCCAACCCCGGAAACTCGCATTCGCACCCCATAAAGTCCCTTGCTGGCGGTAATAAAAAGCGTGCGGCCGTCGGCGCCCCCAAAACAGACATTCCCCGTCCACGGCTCCGGAATCGCGAATTGCTCAATCTGCTCCCCTTCCGGATTGAACACGGTCACCCCCTCGCGATTGGTCAGGTAAACATTGCCCTCCGAATCGATCGTCATGCCGTCCGATCCCACCCGGCAGAAGAGCGTCTTGTCCGCGAGCGTGCCGTCTTCGTTGATCCGATAACGCCACGTCTCGCGCGCTCCGATGTCGGAAATGTATAGCGTGCGACCGTCCGGCGTGCCGATCAGACCATTCGGCTCCTGTAGATCGTCCACGACCACCACCGGCTTCTTGCCACCGGGCGGGAGATAAAAGACAAACTTCCCGGGCTGCTCCATCGGCCCGCGCTTCCAATAGTCGCGCTGGTAATAGGGATCCGTGAAGTAGAGGCCGCCGTCGGGGCGAATCCAGATGTCGTTTGGTCCGTTGAAAAGTCTGCCCTCGAAGTCCTTCAGCACCACCTCGACCTTGCCCGAGGGATCGATCCGCCACAGTTCGTTTTGGTCATCCGCCGCCGCCCAGAGGTTCCCATCCCTGTCGAAACAAAGGCCGTTGGCGCGCCCACACGGCTCCATGAACGTCGTCAGCTTCCCATCGACGCTCCACTTCAGGATCCGGTCGTTCGGCTGGTCCGTGAAATAGACGTTGCCCTCGCGATCGCTCGTTGGTCCTTCGGTGAATTTGAAGCCGTCCGCCAGCAACTCCACCTTCGCGCCAGGCTCGACAATGTCGGAGCCCTGAACGGCAAGCGGGGAAAGCAACGTGGCGGCGCAAAGCGCGGCGATCGAGGGGAATTTCATACGCCCGTTCTAGCGCCCGTCGGAAGCGGCGGGAAGCCTCTACCGCTCTCCACGCGCGATCACGGCAAGCAGGCCGGGAAACCGTTCCTCGATTTCCTTGCGACGCAGCGACGTGCGGCACTTGTTTCCGTCACTGCGCATGCGCACCAATCCCGCCTCGCGCAATACCTGGAAATGGTGCGAACGCGTCGCCTTGCAAATATCCATCTCGAAATCGCTGCACGAAAACTCCTCGTCGCCCGACTCGAGCAGCCGGCGCACGATCGTCAGCCGCCACGGGTCCGACAGGGCATGCAGCACCCCCACCAGGGAAACCGATTTCAGTGAGGGATGGCGGTAGCGCTTCATGGACGGCGAACACGCTAATGTATCATCTGGTTCGACGTTGGTCGAATTTCCATTTGCTCATTTGCATGACGCGGCACTTCGCATAATGTTCGATCGATATCGAACTTTATCCTCAATGACATCCGTTCTCCAGACTCCCCTTCGCGCCGGTGCATTCGAACTTCGCAACCGTGTCGTGATGGCACCGCTCACGCGCTGCCGCGCGGCAGCCGGCCGGGTGCCTGCGCCGCTGGCGATCGAATACTACCGGCAGCGGGCAAGCGCGGGATTGGTTCTCAGCGAAGCCACGAGCGTGGACCCGATGGGCGTCGGCTATCCCGACACGCCGGGAATCTGGTCCGACGAGCAGGTCGAAGGCTGGAAGCCAATTACCGAGGCCGTTCACAAGGAGGGCGGGATCATCCTGCTGCAGCTCTGGCACGTCGGCCGGGTCTCCGATCCCGTTTATTTGAACGGCGAGCTTCCCGTGGCACCCAGTGCGATCGCGGTGAACGGTCACGTGAGTCTGATTCGACCGCTGAAGCCATACGTCACCCCCCGTGCGCTGGACCGGGCGGAAATCCCCGGGATCATCGAGGCCTACCGCCGCGGAGCGGAGAACGCGCGGAAGGCCGGCTTCGACGGCGTGGAGATTCACGGCGCAAATGGCTACCTGCCCGACCAGTTTCTGCAGACGGGCACCAACCACCGCACCGACGACTACGGCGGACCTGTCGAGAATCGCGCGCGATTTCTCCTCGAGGTGACGGACGCCGCGATCTCCGTATGGGGCGCGGATCGTGTCGGCGTGCATCTTTCACCTCAGGGAGAGTCCCATGACATGAGCGATGCAAACCCGCTCGAGACCTTCAGCTACGTGGCACGGGAGCTCGGGCGACGAAAAATCGCCTTCCTCTTCGTGCGCGAGGCGCACGACGGCCGCGAGGTCGGTCCCCGGCTCAAAGACGAATTCGGCGGCGTGCTCATCGCCAACGAGGGATTCACGAAAGAGACGGCTGAAAACGTGATCTCCTCCGGCAAAGCCGATGCCGTTGCATGGGGAAGGTGGTTCATCGCAAATCCCGATCTTCCGCGACGCTTGATCGAGGGGGCTCCGCTCAACGAACCCGACCCCTCCACATTCCACGGCGGTGGCGCCCACGGCTACGTCGATTACCCCGCGTTGCCCTGATCAGCCCACTCTCGCCAGTCCGCGCAAGCCCGGCTATAGGGGACTGATGGTCCGCGTGCCCCCCCTCGTCGCCGCCTGCTTGGTGGCCGGCTCCGCGTTCTCCGCCGAGGCGGAGTTTCGCACATGGACCGATGTGCAACAGCGACAGATCGAAGCCTCGCTCGAACGCACCGAGGCGGATCAGGTCGTATTGAAACTGCGAAGCGGCGATACCATCACCGTTCCGCTCAAATCGCTTTCCGAGGCCGACCGCAAATGGATCGAGCAGCCCACTGCCGGCGCGCTCACCTACAACGGACCTCCGGCGGAAGCCGACTGGCCGCGCACGGTTTCGCTCAAGGAATTGCCGGAAGTTACGGTCGTTCACGAGGATCCGGAGACAAAGGAATTCGTCTACGAGTCCGAGCACTACGAATTCGTGTGCGACTCGAAGCTCAGCGCGAATCTCATGCGCGAAATCAGTCGCGTGTTCGAAGCAACGTGGCTGGTGAACTGCCTGTTGCCGCTCGACTTGCGCCCCGTTCCGGAGGGGGAGCGGAAGAAGTTCCTCGCGCGGATTTTCACGAACAAGTTGGACTACAGCAAAGCCGGCGGGACGCCGGGGTCGGCGGGTGTTTACTCCCCGTCCAAACAGGCGTTGATGGTCCCCCTCGACAGCCTCGGCGTAAAGATGGTGGGAAGCCGGGTGGCGGTCGATTACGTCGCCGAAGATTACAAGACGCTCATCCACGAAATCACCCATCAAATGATGAACCACTGGCTCTCGAAGATTCCCGTGTGGTTCACGGAAGGTGCCGCCGAATACGTGGAGCTCGCGCCCTACGACAACGGTCGATTTTCCTTCCTCAAGCAGGGCAACAATCTCAAGCAGCGCCTGACTTACCTCACCGGCCCCGGCGAGTTCCCGATGGTGCCATTGGAGCGGCTTTTCAATATCACCAACAAGACATGGGATGAAGCCCTCGCCAGGAATGAGGAATCCAATGCCCAGTCATCCGGCACTCAAGGCTCCGCCATCACCAACGTCGCCTGGCGCAACTACGCCTCGGCCCTCGTGCTCACCTATTATTTTTATCACATCGACGACGACGGCAAAGGCACGCACATCAAGGATTACCTTCGCGAGATCGAAGCAATCAAATCGCGTGACAAAAAGGGACTGGACGACGCCGTGTCCAGGCATCTGATTCGCGGGCGCAGCTACGCGGAGATTGAGAAGGACCTGCAGCGGGGCCTCCGCCGCGAAGGCATCGCGGTGAAATTCACCGACTAGCGGCGACGCTACACCGCCGCTTCCGCGGTTTCCCCCGTGCGAATCCGCACCGCCTCCTCGATTCCCGACACAAAAACCTTCCCATCGCCGATTTTCCCGGTCTTCGCCGCATCCGTCACAGCATCGACCAACGTCGGCGCCAGCTCGTCGGGCACGACGATCTCCACCTTGATCTTCGGCAGAAACTCGATCGTGTATTCGCTCCCGCGATAGATCTCCGTCTGACCCTTCTGGCGGCCAAACCCGCGCACTTCGGTCACCGTCATTCCCTCGATGCCCATGGCGGCCACCGCTTCCTTCACCTCCTCAAGCTTGAACGGCTTGATGATTGCTTCCACCTTTTTCATCCCTGCATCTCCGTGTGTTTCTTTTTAATATTTTTCCGTTGCATTTCCTGCAACGCTTAAACCGGAGGAGAGCAATGCGAATGCCAGAACGGACATTCTTTTTTATCCTGATGTAATCTATCCTCGCGAAGCATCCCCGATCTTCATCGCAAACAAAAACATTCTTCTCTCGAGCATGGCACGATGCATGCTCACATTTGTTTCCTATCACGCAACATATGTTGCAGAGAAAAATCGGTCTCAACTCTTAAACCCAAAATGCCCGAATTCCTTTCCACGAAACCTGGCATCCAGTTGCTGAAATACGGCTCCGCCGAGATGGTCGATCTCGAAAAGAGTTACCAGTGCCCGGGCCTCAAGAGCTCAATCCTCGATCTCCCGGTCTCCGGCGAATCCCGACCTCTCACCGTGGGGCGTTTCGAAATGCGGCCGTCCGTGGATTTCCCGTTTTTTTACGAATACCTCGAAGTGAAGACCGTGGTGACGGGCAAAATTGTCGTGCGGGACGAGGACGGCGTGAAATACGAGGGCACGCCGGGCGACGTCTTCATTTTCACACCGCCGCATCTGGTCATGTTCTGCGCGGAATGCGACGGCACGGCGGTCTATGTCGGCCATCGCGCATCGGAGCCATCATTCCTGCCGGGATTCGAAGGGACCGTCGAAACGCCAATCCCCGAGAAGGTGACCGCATGGTGGAAGAAGGAAGATCTGCTTGCAACTTGACGCCTCGCCATGGGTTGGGTGCGAAGCAAACCAGTCTACGTCGATCTCGCTGTCGTTCCCGGCGCGGGGAGACATCTCTTCGCTAGCATGGGTGAAAGGGGAGCGCGTGCGGTGCGGCGCGCGCTCCCCGAGTCCCCCGAAAATCTCACGCATCTCCACACCGGAGATGGCGCTCCCCCGGAAGCCATCGTGCTTCGTAGCGCGGCATTTCTGCTTGCGCGGCTGGAGGCGGAGTTGAAAAGCAGCCCGGCATCAACGGCGCTCTATCTCGCGGGCCCGGAGCAATTCATCTGGCGGGCATTCCGGATCGGACGCGACTGCGGGCTGAGCCTGGACCGGATCCTGGCCGAACTCGCGGGCAGTGCCGCACGCACGGTTTACTGCGTCCATTGCAAGGCATTCACCGCGAACGTCGTCACCAACATTGTCCCCTGCAGCGGCTGCGGACACACTCTCTTTGTGCGGGATCACTTTTCCCGCCGGCTGGTCGCCTACGCCGGCGTGCGCGTCGATGCGGAGGTTCCTGGCGAACTTCCTGAACAGGAGGTGCTCTACGCGTGAAAACCCGCGTCGCAAAGATCGAGCAACTTACCTCACGGGTGCGTCGCTTCACTCTCGTCGCGGAGCGTGGATCTCTCCCCGTCTGCTCCGGCGGCAGTCACATCGGCGTCGTGCTGCCAACGCCCGGGCGCACCATACGAAACTCCTATTCCATCACCAGCTCGCCCTATCAGCGCAGTTTTCTGCAGATCGTCGTTCAACGCGATCCGCAGTCCCGGGGCGGTTCCGCATGGCTTCACGAGGTGCTGCGGGAAGGCGATCCACTGGAAATCACAAATCCGCTAAACCAGTTCGCCCTCGCGCGCAACGCGACGCGGCACCTTCTCATCGCCGGCGGCATTGGCATCACACCCTTCATTTCGCAAATCGAGTCGCTGCGTCGCTGGGGAGTTCCGTTCGAGCTTCATTACATCTACCGCGGCGTGGAAAACGCCGCCTTCCTTCCCCAGCTTCGCGACGGGCTGCGCGGGCTTTTCACCGGTTATGACACCACGATTTCCTCACGGCCGGATCTCGTTTCGCTTCTCTCGCGTCAGCCCGTCGGATCCCACGTTTACGTCTGCGGCCCGGCCTCGCTGATCGACGACGTCGTGGCCAGCGCCACGTCACTTGGCTGGCCAAAACACCACGTTCATTTCGAGCGCTTTCAGCCTCCGCCGCAGACAACGGCCCGCCCATTCGTTGCAAAGCTCGCGAAGACCGGACGGGAGATTCATGTGCCCGCCGAAGCGACGCTGCTCGATGTGCTCGAGCGCGAGGGCATTGCCGTGCCGTATTCCTGTCGCATTGGCGGCTGCGGCACGTGCGAAGTCGCCGTGGTGGGTGGCGAGATCGATCACCGCGACCATTGCTGGACCGACGAAGACCGCTCCTGCGGCACCCGGCTGCTGGCCTGTGTGTCGCGCGCCAGAAACGGACATCTCCATCTCGACCTATGAACCCGCCCGTCTCACCGCCACCGATGGCGGACCGTTTCCGCAACAGCCCGACCGCTATTGCGCGATTTCCGTTTCCATTTCTTGGCGACAGCTACGAATACTCGGTGAACCTCGTGAAAGCCGGCCAGGGCGCACCCGGTGCGTTCGACGAGCATTGGTTCGACGTCGATGAGCACTACGTCGCAGAAATGGAATTGCGCGAGCAGGTGCTGGCGGAGGATCCGGACCGCTATCTCTCACTACCTCACACGATGGATCATCAGTGGGACGTCCTCGAGATGATCATGGAGCGATACAGTGCCGACTATCCCCGACATTTTTCGCTCACCCGCGAGGGCGATCGCTGGACGTGGGAAAACCGGCTGCTCGGCCTGCGCGATACCTTCACTTTCGGCGATCCTCTCACGCTGCCGCGAGAACCGCTCGATTACATCACGCGTCAGGCACAGGGCGACTGGATCGTGCTGGACCAGCGCGAAGGCGATCTCTGGCTCGACGCAGGAATGCTTACCTTCCCCGCGGACTGGTCCCTCAAGTTCGACCTCGGCATGTCTTTCGAGGAATGGCACGGCCCGGTGCCACTCGCGCACGAAGCTGGTGTGTTCAAGCGCGCGAAGCAATTCCTCATGCGCATCAAGCCCGGTGAACCGTGGCAGCGATTCAACTGGACGATGACCATTGGCCGCCGCTGGGACACCTCCAGCGAGACCTACGACCAATGGGGCGTCGACCGCACCGCGGTCACCCTGGAGAACGCCGGGGAAAAGGTGCACCTGCGCGTCGAGGTGCAGATCCTCCCGCGGCTTCCTCGCAGCAACGGGCTGCTGTTCCTCATTCGCACGTATTTGATCAGTCTCGAAGAGCTGGCGACGAATCCCGCCTGGGCAAAGCGCCTTCGCCGGGTGCTCCAGTCGCTGCCGCCCGAGATCGCCGATTACAAGGGCCTCACGCGTTACAGGGACACCGTGATCGAGTGGTTGAGCCCTTACGAAGATCACCATCCGTAGCCCAGCCGCCGGACAAAAGGACTCCGCTGGAAGCCATTCGCTTATGACCCTGCCCGCCGCCATTACAATTCAGGATCACGTCGCCATCGTCACCGGTGGAAGCAAGGGCATTGGAAAAGGCATTGCCCGCGTGCTGGCCGGAAACGGCGCAAAGGTTCTCCTCGCGTCCCGCACCGGCGCGGAGGTCGAAGCCACCGCCGCTGAAATCACCGCCGCCGGAGGCGTGGCTGCGGCATTTTGCGCGGATGTCTCCAAGCCTGCGGAATGCGAAGCCCTGGTCGCGGAGGCGACAAGGCTCTGGGGGCGACTCGACATCCTTTGCTCGAACGCCGGCGCCTTTCCGTCGTGCACGCTGGAGGACATGACCGAGGAAACCTGGGACGCATTGATGGCGCAGAATCTTCGCAGCACCGCGTTCATGGTGAAGGCCGCTGCGACGGAAATGAAAAAGGCCGGCTACGGGCGCGTCATTCTCACGTCGTCGATCACCGGGCCCATCACCGGCTATCCAGGCTGGTCACACTACGGAGCCACAAAGGCGGGCCAGCTTGGCTTCATGCGGACTGCGGCGCTCGAACTCGCGCCGTTCGGGATCACGGTCAATGCGATCCTTCCCGGAAACATCGCCACGGAGGGAATCGCCGCTCTCGGCCCGGAATACGCCGAGACAATGTCGAAGGCGATTCCGGCCCGGCGCCTCGGCGACGTCGAAGACATCGGCTACGCCGCGCTCTTCCTCGCCTCCCCGCAGGCGAAGTTCATCACTGCGGAAACTCTTACCGTCGACGGCGGCCAGGTCATTCCCGAAACCGAAGCTGCGATTCTTTAGCTGCTACTCGCCGGGTTCGACATCCGACGCCGGCTCTTCCGGCGTGGTCTCTGCGGGTCTCTCCGTTTTCGCACCTTCCAATTCCTCCGGACGCAGATCCAACGGGTAGATCCGCTGAAGCGCGTCGAGCATCACCGGCTGGTATTGCTCGGCCAGTGCCGGCTCGCAGAAGAAATAGGCCACAACACTCGTCGTGCCGCGCGTCAACGCCGCCGCGAGCACCAGCACGTCCGCTCCATCGACCGTCGCCGTGCCGCCGCCCACCCATGCCTGAAAGCCATTGAGCGGACCAATGTCCTCCGGCTCCTCCTCGACCTTCAACTCCACGTCGTTCGCGAAGCTGGCAAAAAGCTCTTCGCTCGTCGTCTCCTCCTCCGCCGCCACGATGAGATACGAAATCCCCCCACTCTCCGGCGAAGCGACGAACGTCTCCTCGGACTCCGCGACCTTCCATGAGGCCGGCACGTCGAACCGGATATTAAACGCCTCGGCCTCGTAAGTTTCCCACTCCATCTCGTCCTCCGCCTGCAACCCTGCCGTCAATGCCACGCCCAGCGCAAGCCACACCATAAACACGCGAAACATTCTCATCCTGCTTCGTTCGAGCCGGCGTGGACCTCTGGTCTTCATCGTGTTCGCAAGTATTTCGAGTTCGGGTCGCCGCGTCGCGCCCAAAGTGGCCCGCTCTCTGCTTCGCAGGCAACGAAACTCCACGCCCGATGATGAGCCCTGCAGAAACGACCGAGACATCGACGCTTCATCCCCTCACGCCACTCTCCGCCGGGGAAATCTCCTCAGCCGTTGGAATTTTCCGTGCATCCCGTTACGCCACACCCACGATGCGCTTCGTGATGGTGACGTTGCACGAGCCCATCAGGAGCGACGTCCTCAACTGGCCTTCCACTCCCGTGGCACGCGAGGCGTTCCTCATGCTCCTCGACAACGCAACCGGCCAGACTTACGAGGCAATCGTCGATCTCTCCGCAGGGAGGATCTCGAGTTGGGAACACAAGCCCGGCGTGCAGCCACCGGTGATGCTCGACGAATTTTTCGAATGCGAGCAGACGCTGCGCGAGGATCCGCTCTTTCAGGAAGCTCTTCGCAAGCGCGGCATCCACGACTTCAGCCTGCTGATGATCGATCCGTGGTCCGCAGGCGTCTACCACAGCGACGACCCTGCGCACGCCGGCCGCCGGCTGGTCCGAGCACTCACATGGGTGCGTGGCGGAGAAGGCGAAAATGGCTACGCCCATCCGGTGCAGGGGCTGATGGCGCTTTTTGACCTCAACGAGATGAAACTTATCCATCTCGAAGACACCGGCATCACGCCTCTCCCGCCAGAGCCGGGAAACTACGCCCCGCGATTCCTCGATCGTTTCCGCCCCGGAACAATGCCGCTCGAAATCAGCCAGCCCGAGGGCCCGGGGTTCACCGTGACCGACAACCTCGTGGAATGGCAGGGCTGGTCGTTTCGCGTCGGCTTCACTCCACGCGAAGGCCTTGTCCTGCACCAGATCACCTACGACGACGACGGCAGGAAACGCCCCATCATCTACCGCGCCTCGCTCGTCGACATGATCGTGCCGTATGGCGACCCCTCGCAGGACCATGCGCGAAAGAACGCCTTCGACTGCGGCGAATACGGCATCGGCATGCTTGCGAACTCGCTGGAACTCGGCTGCGACTGCCTCGGCGTCATTCGCTATTTCGACGCCCACCTCGTCAACAGTCGCGGCGAGCCGGTGACCATTCGCAATGCCGTCTGCCTTCACGAGGAGGACTACGGGTTCCTTTGGAAACATGTGGACTGGCGCACGAACGAAACGGAACTCCGCCGCTCACGCCGGCTCGTCATTTCGTTCGTTTCAACCGTCGGCAACTACGAATACGGCTTCTTCTGGTATTTCTACCTCGACGGCACCATTCAGCACGAAATCAAGCTCACGGGCATCATGAACACGGGCGCGCTTCCCGTGGGCGAGACGCGAAAATACGGCACGCTCGTCGCACCCGGACTCTACGCGCCGATCCATCAGCACATCTTCTCCGTGCGACTTCACATGCAGCTCGATGGCGAAGGAAACTCCGTGCAGGAGATCAACACCCACGCCGAACCGCCGGGCGAGGCAAATCCCTACGGCAACGCCTACTACGCGGAAGCAACGACTTTGAAAAGCGAGTGCGCACGGGATCTGGATCTTCCCTCCGCACGCTATTGGAAGGTGATCAATCCAAACGTCACCAACGCGCTCGGCACGCCCACGGGCTACAAAATCATGCTCGCTGAGAATGCGCTGCCGTTCGTCCATCCCCAATCAAGCGTTCGGCGGCGCGCGGGATACATGGACCACCACTTGTGGGTCACTCCCTACGATCCTGCGGAAAAATACGCGGTGGGCGACTATCCAAACCAACGCTCACCCGACGTCGCGGACGGCCTTCCAGCCTGGATTCAGCAGCAACGTTCGATCGAGAACACGGACATCGTCTGCTGGGTCACGCTGAACAGCCACCACATTCCGCGGCCGGAGGATTGGCCGGTGATGCCCTGTGGTTACATCGGATTCCATCTGAAGCCGGTCGGATTCTTCCACCGCAACCCCGCGATCCATCTTCCACCAGCCCCTTCGCGACACAGCGTCGAGGTCGGCCGCAATGGCTCCTCATGCGGCTGCCATGCAAGTTGAGCGTGCGCCCCAAAAACGGGACGCACGCCCGATTCCATCAACGCCGCTCAGGCGACGTCCTGCAGAATTTTGAGCTGCGAAATGTGCGCCTCGGTTTGTGGCAGCAGGGAATTCCGAATGAGGCCCTTGCATGAGTCCATCACCTCATCGTCTTCGAGGGCGTATTTGTAATCGCTTGCGCCGGCTTCCTCGCCGGACTCCAACGCTTCGATCGCGGACCCCGCACCGAAGAGATTCGCCGTGCTTTGCACCGTATTGGCAAACGCGCCCCAGGCTCCACTCCCCGGGTCGGGAGTCCCGCCCATCGAGAGCACATTCGATTCGAGTTTCGCCACCGCATCCGCGTGCTCCTCGCGAATTCTGCGGAGGTCCGTCAGAACGGGCTTGTCGCCATACTTCTCGATGGCCTTGTCGTAAGTTTCGATCGCGGAGCGTTCCCCGCGAAGCAGTCGGTTGCAGACATCAATGCAATGTTTTGGATCAGTCATGGAATGAGGATTGAGTTCTTCTCCTCATCGCGACCAATCCCCTCCCCGGCGGTGCAACGAGCCTCCGCTCAGGGACCTCCCCGACACGGTAATTGCTAACGGAGACCGGCCGGTCTCTTGCATAAAAGCCAGAGACACGCGATGGCAATCAGCCCTGCCAAACCAAGCAGAATCGAATTCGGTTCCGGAACCGGCACCGACGAGTATTCCACGATAAACGCTGCGTAATTGTAGAACGCATTCGCGTCGTCCCACTGGGGCTGGATGGTTTCGATCATCAGGCCAGATCCCACATCCCAGTAATGGAGGTGGCTCTGCAACATCTGATGATTGTCAGGCTGGCCCTCGTGCCAGTTTGTATAGCCAAACTCCTCGCCCGTCACCCATCCCCAATTTTTGTCAGGCTCGTCGGGTAAGAATTCACGGTCTGAACCCCTCCGATCCACGGGCCATCCTACCAACCTTGTGACTCCGTGAATATCCAATACTCCGGCGAGCGGATCAGCGAGACGACAAAATCGTTTTCCTCCTGAGAGGTGATCGTCGCGAGGTAGCCGCCGCGAGCCTTCGCAAAATTATTGGCGGCATGCCAGGTGGCCTTTTGCGCCACGGCAATAATGAGCCAGATTCTCACTGCGTCAATACCCGCTCAGCATGTCCGGGATTCGTGCGTTTCGGTGGTGCTTGCTCTCATGTCTCCAGTTTCGCTGCGCTCCGGATATCGGAGACAAGCGGTATCTCATCCTTCAGTTTCACGCCGCTAAGGCCCAGCCTTCTTGACGAGGCAAGGAGAGCCGCAAGTTTCGTCGCTGCGCGGTCAAGGGGCAGGCCTTCGGGGCGGATGTTCGAGACACAATTGCGGTCGGCATCGGATTTTCCCGGCATCGGCGCATACGTGAAATAAGCACCCAGGCTGTCCGGCGAACAAAGACCCGGGCGTTCCCCCAGCAGCATGAGCGAGAGCTTCGCTCCGAGCAGACCGCCGATTTCGTCCTGGATCGCCACCCGGCCGTGGCGGACCACCACAATCGGCGCGAGGGTCCAGCCGTCGTCCTTCAGCAGTGGAAGCAGCCGCTTCAGCAACGGCGCACATTGCGCCATGGCGGCGAGCGTGGAGAGCCCGTCCGATGCGATGATCACCAGATCCGCAGGGGGCGTGGATGCGAGATCCAGCAGTCGGTCACGCGACGCATCGGAGAGTCGTCGGCCAAGGTCCGGTCGCTGCAAATACTGCGCGCGATCCCTCGCCTGACTCTCGACGACGACGACCTCGTGACCGGTCTCCGAAAGCGTCGCAGCGAGTGCTTCAGGATCGAAGGGTGCCAGCACCGCATCACGCGCTCGTGCGTGGGACAGCCGAAAGTCGAGCAGCGGCGCCGTCGGCAGGCTGCCCCCTGCCCGTCCGAGGGCGATCCTTGCCGCCGTGAACGCCCGCAGGTGCTCCCACCCCATTACACCGCCAGCTCCGCCTGCTGTTGAGAAAACGGTCCTCCGCTGAGCAGAGCGTGCCGCTCGGGAATGAACTCCAGCCGATTGCCCTCGCCGAAAATGCGCATCTTTTCCAGCCACGCCTCGAACTCCGGCGCCGGCCTCAACCCCAGCACCTGCCGCAGGTAATGGCTGTCGTGAAAGGAGGTCGACTGGTAGTTCAGCATGATGTCGTCCGCTCCCGGGATGCCCATGATGAAGTTGCAGCCCGCTGCGCCGAGAAGCGTCAACAGATTGTCCATGTCGTCCTGATCCGCCTCGGCATGGTTCGTGTAGCAAATGTCGCAGCCCATCGGCACACCGAGCAATTTTCCGCAGAAATGGTCCTCCAGCCCGGCACGGATGATCTGTTTGCCGTCGTAGAGGTATTCCGGGCCGATGAATCCGACGACCGTGTTCACGAGCAATGGCGAAAACGCTCGCGCCACCGCGTAGGCTCGTGCTTCGAGCGTCTGCTGGTCAACGCCATGGTGCCCATTTGCAGACAGGCACGAGCCCTGGCCCGTTTCAAAATACATCACGTTGTCGCCGATCGTGTAGCGCTTGAGCTCCAGCGCCATCTGGCGGGCCTCGGCGAGCAGCGCCAGTGAGATTCCAAAGCTCCGGTTCGCCGCCTCGGTGCCAGCGATGGATTGAAAAACAAGGTCCACGGGCTCGCCACGTTCCATGCACTGCATCGTCGTCGTCACGTGGGTAAGCACACAGCTCTGCGTGGGAATCTCGTATTCGGTGATGATGCGGTCCATCAGTCGCATCAACGAGGCAACCGCGGCGGGATTATCCGTTGCGGGATTGATTCCAATCGTCGCGTCGCCGCATCCGAAGAGGAGCCCGTCAAGGATGGATGCCGCGATGCCTTTGGGATCGTCCGTCGGATGATTCGGCTGGAGCCGCACACTGAGCCGGCCAGGAAGACCGATCGTGTTTCGAAAGCGCGTGACAACGCGAGTCTTCGACGCGACCAGGATCAAGTCCTGATTGCTCATGATCTTGCTCACGGCCGCGGCCATTTCCGGGGTGATTCCCGACGCCACGGCAGCGAGCACCCTGCCATCGGTGTCGTAGTCGAGAAGCCATTCGCGAAATTCACCGACGGTCATCCCGGCGATCGGCGCGAAAGCCTCGCGATCGTGCCTGTCGAGAATGAGTCGCGTGACCTCGTCCTCCTCGTAGGGAATGACCGGTTCTTCGAGAAACGTCTGGAGCGGCACCTCGGCGAGCCGCATCTGCGCGGCCACGCGCTCCTCGGCGCTCGCCGCGCCAACGCCGGCGAGCTGATCTCCCGAGCGCAGCGGCGTCGCCTTCGCGAGCAGGTCCTTCAGGTCGGCAAACGAGAAATTGCGGGAGCCGAGAGCAAGATGGTATGCCATGGGTCGTGCATGATTCCTGCGGCTCGAAACCGCCTGCTGTCCCATCCAGCACATCGCATGCCACAGCCCATCGCCAGGCAAACCTCCATTTCCTCCGGAGAAACCACCCATGAAAATCTACACACGCACCGGCGACCGCGGAACCACGGGCCTCTACTCCGGCGAACGACTGTCGAAGGCCGACCTTCGCTTCGAAGTGCTGGGAACCCTCGATGAACTGAATGCCGCCATCGGCCTCGCGCGGGCTTCAGGCGCCGCCCCGGAGGTTTCCGGGTTGCTTCGCGAGGTGCAGATTCAGCTTTTCCAGGCAGGTGCCGACTTCGCAACGCGGAACCCTGCGACCCTCCGGGTCGGCGATCGGGAAATCACTTGGCTGGAAGCCCAGATCGACCAAATGACGGCCGTTTTGCCCGGATTGACGAGCTTCATTCTCCCCACGGGTCATCCTGCCGCGGCTCACCTGCACACAGCGCGCGCGATCTGCCGACGCGCTGAGCGTTTCGCCACACAATTGTCGCTCCGCGAACCCCTGTCCCCTGTTTCCCTCGCCTACCTGAATCGCCTCTCCGATTTTCTCTTCACGATCGCGCGCTGGCAGAACCACCTCAGCGGCATCGCCGAAGATCCCTGGCTGCCCGAATCCTGACCTCCGCTCGCACTCCGCGAAATCAGGAAACAAAAGTATCGTGGCATGCAACGTGCTGGACATGCCTCTTGCCGGGAGGTTTTGCCTCCGTGGCCCAAAGCAAGAAAATCAACCGAGGTATGATCGATGGAAGATGAAGCGGTAGCGTTTCTAGGGGTGTTCGTTTCGGAGCAGTTCTACTATTGGGCGTCCGTAGTCATGCTCATGATTCACGTGGGATTCCTCGCCTATGAGGGAGGCGTCGCACGCACGAAGAATGTAATGGCTACCATGACGAAGAACCTTCTCACGGTAGCCAGCGTGGGTCTCGGATTCTTCCTCGTGGGATTCTGGGTCTACAACGCCTTTCCACTCTGGCCGGTGGCCGGGCCGATTTTCGGGCCCTGGATGAGCCCCGAGGGCTTGAGTGAGGATAACGGCACCCTGCTTGGTCTGGCCAATGCCGCCCTGCCTTGGGCGGAGGCGCTTGGGCCAAACGTTTCGGATCACCTCACGCCGGTGTTCATGTTTGCCTTCGCACTGTTTGCGATGACCACCGGCTCAATCATGTCGGGCGCCGTCATCGAGCGCATCAAAATGGGCGGGTTCCTCATCCTCGCGCTGGTTCTGGGCAGCGTCCTCTGGGTTATCGCCGCAGCATGGGGCTGGCATTACACCGGCTGGTTCACCACCAAGCTCGGCTATCACGATTTCGGGTGCTCCTCGGTCGTGCACGGCGTCGCCGGCTTCTTCACGCTCGGTGTGCTGATCATCCTCGGTCCGCGCATCGGCCGGTGGGTCGATGGAAAATCCATTCCCATTCTGCCGCACAACCTGCCGCTCACCCTGATTGGCTTGATGTGCATCTACGTCGGGTTCTTCGGGTTTCTCGCGGCCTGCGCGATCATGCTGCCCGAGCAAACCGGCGTCATCACGATCTACGGCACGCCAATGACGCTCGCCTCGATCGGTTGCAACACCTTCCTGGCACTGAGCGCCGGATTCGTCGGAGCCTACGTGGCGTCGAAGGGCGATCCGTTCTTTACGATGTCGGGCGGTCTCGCGGGAATCATCACTTCCGCCGCCGGAATGGATCTCTACGCGCCCGTGCTGGTGATTCCGATCGCTTTCTTCGGAGCCTGGATGATGCCAAAGTTCGCGAAGCTTATTGAGAAATTCAAAGTCGACGACGTCGTGGGCGCGGTCGCCGTGCACGGCTGCTGCGGATTCCTCGGCACGATCCTCGTGGGCATCTTCGCAGCTGGCTATGTGCAGGGTGAGGGTTATCCGCCCATCACCTTCCACGGCCAGCTCATCTGCTCGCTGATCTGCTGTGTGATCCTCGGGTTCCTGCCCGGCCTTGGCCTTTCCTGGGTGCTGAGCAAGTGCGGCGCGCTGCGGGTCTCGAAGGAAGAAGAAATCGAAGGTCTCGACCTTCTCGATTGCGGAATCGGCGCCTATCCGGAAACCGGTGCCATCAAGGTGCCCGATCCCGAGCTTCCGACGCCCGCAGGCGCGCCGGCCACAGTCACGAAGCTTGCCACCGAGTCCTGATTCAGTTCACGCAACCAAAACCAAAATCATTACGCTATGAACGTCAGCCCATTCAAAGGAGCCGAGGATTTCATCAACGCGAAGGGTGCCATCTACAGCTTCGCGGACAGTCCCGGCTTCCTTTACGCAATGACGATCCTTTCGGCCGCCATCATGGTTTACCTGGTCGTAAAGGCCTACCTCATCAAACACTCCTGATTCCAAGTCGGAGTTCACTCACTGCGCCCGGCCGGTCCCACTCCGACCGGGCGTAATTTTTTGATATGCACGATTTTGCCCGAACTTTATCGTCGGAATCCCCTGTGGATTCGATCGAGCAGCAAATCGGCAAAAAGATCCGCTCCCTCCGAATGGAGCGGGACGTCACCCTGAACCAGCTCGCCGAAGAGGCGCGCCTCACAAAGGGTCAGCTTTCCAAGATCGAAAACGGCAAGGTCTCCTGCCCGGTCTCGACGCTCACCCGCATCGCATCAGCACTCGGAGTCCAGGTCGGCGCACTGTTCGACACAAACGATACTCTGGCCCGCGCGGTGCTGGTCAAAAAATCGGAGCGCAAACCGATCGTCGGCCGCGGATCGAAGATCGGCCACAGTTACGAGAGCCTCGCGTTCGGCCTGCCGTTCGAGAAGCACTTCGAGACGTATTTGATGACGATCGAAGAGAAGAAAATCGATCCTGCGAAGAACATCTTCAAGCATCCCGGCCAGGAGTTTCTTTTTCTGCTCGAAGGCAAGATGGTCTACCGGCACGCGGACAAGACCTTCCGCATGGAGCCGGGCGACAGTCTCTATTTCGACGCAATGTATGAGCACGGCCCGGTCTCGGTGACCGGCACACCCGTCCGCTTTCTGAGTATCATTAGCAACGTCAGCTGAGCAGCACAGGCCACGCCCCCGTGCAGGCTCAGGCTGTCCCGTGAGCCTGTCTCATCGATTCAAACACGTCTTGCCACCACTCGAAGACGCCTGCATGATCCAACCTCCCCCAACGGCTTTCGCGGTCTCCGCATCAACTTCCACCCGTTTTCGCTCCGCCCGACGCTTCAAGAGTCCTGACAAGACGCGGCACCCGACGACGGTGTCCCCTTCGTTCGACCTTTCCTAACTCCGCCCATCTTCAGCCGGCTCAACGTCCGTTTTGGACTGCTGAACCAGGCATTGGATCCCATGCAGACCTTCCGACTCCGCTCCCGCATTTTTCTCTCCCTCCTGGCAATTGGCACCCTGCTCGCACCCGTCCACGCACAATCCACCGGCGCCACCCAGGACGTCCTGCCGGAGCCGCCGGCCGGCGTGCTGCTTACCTGGCAGGACGACCCCACCACGACCATGACAATCGACTGGCACCGCAGGCCCGGCGAACTGAAGGAACCGGCGAGAATCGAGGCGAGGCCACGAGGCGCGACAACCTGGAAGGCGTTCCCCGCTACGCGTCATGACTTTCCGAACAGCGATCGGAAGTTCGATCGCATCGAGTTGAAGAATTTGAAACCCGGAACCGAATACGAGTTCCGAGGAGGACAGAACTCAAGGGTTTACTACTTTCGCACCGCGCCGGCGACTCTCGACCGCCCACTCACGTTCGCAGCCGGCGGAGACACACGCCACCGCAGGGAGTGGCTCGAGGAAATGAACCGCACTGTCATGGCCTACAATCCGGAATTCATCGTCTGGGGCGGTGACCTCGCGTATGCCGACGGAAAGATCGAGAATTCGAGCCGCTGGGAGGAGTGGTTCGAGGGCAACTTGAACACGCTTGTCACCGAAGACGGACGCGTGCTTCCGATCGTTGCCGCCATCGGAAATCACGAAGTGCTGGGCGGGCGCTACCATGATGAAATGAAGGATGAGAAAGGTCGGCGAGAGCACGCACCCTTCTTCTACCAGTTCTTCGCATTCCCATCGCAAGGCTATGGCGTCCTCGATTTCGGCGATTATCTCAGTTTCGTGCTCGGCGACACAGCCCACTCGAATCCGATCGAGGGAGAACAGACAAAGTGGATGAAGGAAACGATTGAGCAACGGCGCAAACGCCCGCATCTCATCCCGGTTTATCACGTTCCGGCGTATCCTTCCCATCGAGAGTTCGACAAGGGCAACAGCCAGGCCGTGCGCGAACATTGGGTTCCCATCTTCGAGTCCAATGGCGTGCAGGTGGCATTCGAACACGATGACCACACGTTCAAACGGACGGTTCCGATTCGAGACGGCAGGGAAGATCCGACCGGCATCGTCTATATCGGAGACGGATGTTGGGGTGTCGAACCGCGCCCTGTTCACGATCCCGAGGCGACCTGGTATCTGGAGAAGGCCGCATCCGTCCGTCACGGTTTGATCGTCACCATCACCCCAGACAGCAAGAAGATCGTTGTCGTCGATCATGCAGGAAACGTGATCGACGAACTCGAGATCCCGGTTTTGAAAGATCGGCCCTAGTTGCGGACCTGGCTTGATCCTGCTGCCTCTCATGCCAGGACCGGCAAGTCCCGGGAGGCATTGCACCTCGAAGCTGCCTAGAAAGTTTCCTTTCCAGGAATCCAGTTCGTCCCGGCCAGCGGCAGCTTTGCCATCGCGGCGGCCTCGATGGTCAGCGCAGCCAGGTCCTCCGGCTCGAGGTTGTGCACGTGCGATTTGCCGCAGGCGCGCGCCAGGGTCTGCGTTTCCAACGTGAGAACGCGAAGGTAATTCGCAAGGCGGCGGCCGCCTTCCACCGGATCAAGTCGCGCGGCGAGCTCGGGGTCCTGCGTGGAAATTCCAGCCGGGTCCTTGCCGGACGGGTAATCGTCGAAAAATCCGGCCGAGCTGCCGAGCTTCTCATAGTCGGCCTGCCATTTCGGACTGTTGCAGCCGAGTGCGAAGAGGGCCGCCATGCCGATGGAAACCGCGTCGGCACCCATCGCAAGCGCCTTGGCCACGTCGGCACCCGTGCGTATTCCGCCGGAAATGATCAGCTGCACCTTGCGATGCATGCCCATTTCCTGCAGTGCCTCCACGGCCTGCCGCAATGCCGGGAGAGTGGGAATTCCCACGTGCTCGATGAAGACATCCTGCGTCGCGCCGGTGCCGCCCTGCATGCCGTCGAGCACAATGACGTCCGCGCCCGCTTTCACCGCGAGCTTCACGTCGTAGTAGGTGCGCGACGCGCCGATCTTGATGTAGATCGGCTTCTCCCAATCGGTGATCTCGCGAAGTTCCTCGATCTTGATCGCGAGGTCATCCGGCCCTGTCCAATCGGGATGCCGGCACGCGCTGCGTTGATCGATTCCTTTTGGCAGCGTGCGCATCTCGGCAACGCGATCGCTGATTTTTTGACCGAGCAACATGCCGCCGCCACCGGGTTTTGCGCCCTGCCCGAGCACGACCTCGATGGCGTCGGCCTTGCGCAGATCGTCGGGGTTCATGCCGTAGCGCGACGGGAGATATTGGTAGACAAGAATTCGCGACTGGCTTCGCTCCTCCGGCGTCATGCCACCATCACCGGTCGTCGTGGAAGTCCCCATTTGGCTGGCTCCGCGGCCCAATGCCTCCTTCGCATTGGCCGACAACGCGCCAAAACTCATTCCCGCAATCGTGATGGGAATCTCCAGCTCGATCGGTTTTTTCGCGAACCGCGTGCCGAGCGTGACATTTGTCCCGCATTTCTCGCGATACCCCTCAAGCGGATAGCGCGACATCGAGGCCCCGAGAAACACGAGATCGTCGAAATGGGGCAGGCGGCGTTTCGATCCCCAGCCGCGAATGTGGTAAATGCCCTCGTCGGCCGCGCGCTGGATTTCTGCGATGGTCCGTCGGTCGAAGAGCGCGGATTCGGTCTGCACAGGTTGGTTCATCGTCAATAGCTCGACGCGTGGTCGATGTGGAAGTTGTAGAGATTGCGCGCGGAGCCGTAGCGGCGGAATTCCTGGGGCTTCGCGTTGCACCCGGTGCGCTCGAGCATTTCCCCGAGCCACTCGACGTGCTCGGGACGCATTTCCTTCTCGACGCAATCCGCGCCGAGACTCGCCACCCGGCCGCGCACGAAAAGCCTCGCCTCGTAAATCGAGTCGCCGAGCGCATCTCCGGCATCTCCGCAAACGACGAGATTGCCGGCCTGCCCCATGAACGCGCTCATATGGCCGACCGAGCCCTTCACAACAATATCCACGCCCTTCATCGAAATGCCGCACCGCGCCGCCGCATCCCCCTCGATGATCAGCAATCCGCCATGCGACGTCGCGCCGGCCGACTGGCTCGCGTTTCCCTTCACGTGCACGAGACCCGACATCATGTTTTCCGCCACGCCAACGCCGCAGTTTCCTTCGACAATCACCGTCGCGAGCTGGTTCATCCCCGCGCAGTAGTAGCCGGCATGCCCCATGATTTCGACACGCACGGGAGCGTTCAGGCCCACCGCCAGCGCATGCGCGCCACGCGGGTTTTTCACCGTCCATGTCTCGTCGGCGCTCTCGAGCCGGTGCAGTGCGGCGTTGAGCTCGCGAACGGTCGATGTTTCCAGATCGACGATCATTCCTTCTCCCAGCTGTAAACGACCGCCGGCTCCGGTTCCCAAAGCTTCGCCGACTCGATGCCCGGCAGCGAAGCCAGCGAGCGATACTCCGATGCCATCGCCACGTAATCCTCGGTTTCGGCCATCACCGCCGGCTTGCAGGCGATGGGGTCGCGCAGGACCGCGAAACCGGCCGCGGTGCCCACCGCAAACGTGAAGAATCCGTCGAGATCCTTTAATCCAGCTTCGAGCGCCTCCTTCAGCGACATCCCCTGGCGCAATCGCCACGTCAGATAACCGGCGGCGACCTCCGAGTCATTGTCCGTGCGAAACTCGATGCCGTCGCGCTTCAGATTCTCCCGGAGCCGGTTGTGATTGCTGAGCGAGCCGTTGTGAACGAGGCAAAGGTCCATCCCCGTCGAGAAGGGATGTGAGCCGGCCGTCGATACCGCGCTCTCCGTGGCCATGCGCGTATGGCCGATCGCGTGCGTGCCGGTCATTTCCCGCACGCCAAATTGCTCGACCACTTCCTGCGGCGTGCCCGTTTCCTTCATAATCTGGATGCGCCTCCCCACGCTCATGATGGTCACCTCCGGCGCGAGCTCCACAATGGCCGCGCGGAGCGTCGGTTCGTCAGCGGGTGCCGTCAGCAGGAGGTGCGTCGCCTTCACGCTCGACGTCACCGAGCCGCCCAGGCGCGCCTCGAGGCGCTTCACCAACGAACCCCAGTCGTAGTCGATGTCGCTGTGCTGCAGGGAGGCCTTGATGAACCCCTCGGGCGCGGTGCCGTTGTAAATCGCAAACCCCGCGCTGTCCGGGCCGCGGCCGCACATCGTTTCGAGCATTGGACCGAACATTCGGCCCAGGTCCTGCTCATATTCGGGGTTCTTAAGGAACAATCCAACGATACCGCACATTTTTTCTCTCCTTCGAAAATTCTTCTTTGCTCTGCCGGAAAGTTTCTTTAGATGCAACTCAAATTTCTTTTAGATAACAGGAAACGCAAAGCTGGCTGGGAAAAATGGACAATCGAGCGGAAATCAAGGAGCGGATGAATGCGGACGGCGTCGAGTATGTGCTCGCGCAGTTTGTGGACGTGCACGGTGCGGCGAAGGTGAAGATGTGTCCCGCAGAGACGCTGGATGCGTTGATCGACGAGGGCGCAGGTTTTGCCGGGGCCGCCGTGTGGGGCATGGGGCAGGGTCCGCATTCCCACGACATGCTCGCGCGAATCGATCTCGGCAGCTACACGCCGTTGCCGTGGCAAAGGAACACGGCGCGGTTTTCAAGCGATCTCTACGTCGACGGCAAGCCGTATCCCTACTGCCCGCGCGTGAATTTGAAACGCGTGCTCTCGGAAATCGAAACGAAGCACGGCTACCGGGCAAACATCGGCATCGAACCGGAGCACTTCCTCGTCGTCAAAACGCCGGACGGCGGCATCGCGGTGTGGGACCCACGCGGCGTCGACGGGCTTGCGAAGCCGTGCTACGACTTCAAGGGCATCGCGCCCGCGATGGGCTATTTGCAGGATCTCACATCCTACTGCAATCAACTCGGTTGGGGCGTCTATCAAACGGACCACGAGGACGCCAACGGTCAATACGAGATCAACTTCAGCTACTCCGACGCGCTTACCACGGCCGACCGGCTCACGTTCTTCAAGATGATGACGAGCCAGATCGCGCCCCGCTACGGTGCGATCGCGACGCACATGGCAAAACCGTTCGCCGATCGAACGGGCAGCGGCGCGCACATTCACTATCATCTCGCCGACGCGAAAACGGGTGAAAACCTTTTCATCGATGAATCAGATCCGCGCGAGTTTGGCCTTTCGAAGCTCGCCTATCACTTCCTCGCGGGAATCCTGAAACACGCCCCCGCGCTCTGCGCCGTCGCATCACCGACGCCGAATTGCTACAAACGCCTGCAGGTCGGTCCCGGCCTGCTCAGCTCCCGCTCAGGCTTCACGTGGACGCCGGCATTCATCAGCTACGGCGACAACAACCGCACCCAGATGCTGCGTATTTGCGGCCCCGGCCACATCGAGGATCGCACGATCTCCGCGGCCGTAAATCCGTATCTCCTCTTCGCGGCGTATCTGAGCGCCGGACTGGATGGCATTCTCAACGAGCTGCCCGTTGGCAATCCCAACCTCGGAAATCTCTACACAATGTCCCGCGAAGACATTTACAAAAAGGGACTGAACACCCTCCCCCAGTCGCTGAAGGAAGCTCTCACCGAGCTGGAAAAGGACTCGGTAATCCTCGACGCGCTTGGACCGATTCACTCCGAGTTTCTGAAAGTAAAATGGCAGGAATGGAACGAATACCATCGCCAGATTTCGCGATGGGAAACCGATCAATACCTGACGCTGTTTTGATGTTCGTTGAAGTGACGTGAGATCGTTCGACGTAGCAGTTCTGGGCGTTGGCGGCATGGGCAGTGCCGCGTGTTATCGACTCGCCGAGGCCGGCCTGAGCGTGCTCGGCATCGAGCAGTTCGACATTCCGCACACGCGTGGCAGTTCCCATGGCATCACGCGCATCCTGCGCCTGGGGCTCCATGAAAGCCCCGCCTACGTGCCATTGGTCCGTCGCGCAGTCGAGCTGTGGAATGACATCGGCGTTAAGACCGGGCGCACGCTCTTTCACGCCTGCGGCAGCCTCGACATCTCGTCGCCGGATCGCGACCTCTTCAACAACTCGCTCACCGCCTGCCTTGCACACGGCGTGGAGCACGAGGTGCTCGATGCCGCTGAACTTCGCCGCCGCCACCCCGCTCTGCATCCCGACGACGACATGCAGGCCGTGTTTCAACCCGGCTCCGGATTTGTGAAGCCCGAGCTTTCGATCATCACGCATGTCGAGCTCGCCCACGAATGCGGCGCGGAGATTCACGGCCACGAGAAGGTGCTCGGCTGGGACGAGGCCGCAGGTGCGGTGCGCATTCGCACCGATCGCGACACGTATGAGGCACGCCAGCTGGTCATCACGGCCGGTGCATGGGCGGGCAAGTTGCTGCGTTCGTCTGGCATCACGGTGCAACCGCAGCGCGCCGTCCTTGGCTGGTTTCAGCCCACCGCAAATTCCGCCGCCTTCCAGCCTGACCGGCTTCCGGTCTGGATTCTCGATTCACCTTACGCCGATCACTTCTACGGCTTTCCGATTCACGGCATCCCCGGCTTCAAGCTCGGGCGTTACATCCACGATTTGCCGGAGCAGGACCCCGATCAACCGCTCACCCCTGCGGGCCGCGAGGACGAAGACGAGATCCGCCATTTCATGGCCCGTTATTTTCCCGATGGAAACGGCCCGGTGCTCACCATGGCCACCTGCTTCTTCGAGCACACGCCGGATCGTGCGTTCGTGATTGACCGGCTTCCCGGCAGCGAGCGCGTGTGGGCCCTCGTCGGCTTCAGCGGGCACGGGTTCAAATATGCGAGCGCCATCGGTGAAATCGCGCGGGACCTCGTCGTCCACGGGAGATCCGGTTTCGATCTTTCGCTTTTCCGCGCCGACCGCTTCGTATGAACGGGATCAGCGACAACGAACTGGCCGACTTTTTCGCGTTCCTTCGATTTCCCTCCGTCAGCGCAAATCCCGAGCATGCCGGCGACGTCCGCCGCTGCGCGGAGTGGCTTGCACACTGGCTCGAGGCGCGGGGGCTTGCCGCGTCGCTTCGGGAAACCGGCGGCGCTCCTGTCGTTGTTGCCACGAATCCGCACCGCCCAGACATCCCGACCGTCATGCTCTACGGGCATTACGACGTGCAGCCGGTCGAGCCACTGGAGCAATGGGAAAGCCCGCCGTTTGAACCGGAAATTCGCGACGGCTTTGTATTCGCTCGCGGCGCCACGGACAACAAAGGCCAGACGTTCTCCCACCTCATTGGTCTGCAGCGCTGGCTCGCGACGGAGGACCTTCCGGTCAATCTCACGATCCTCATCGAGGGAGAGGAGGAAATCGGAAGCCCGCATCTCGGGGCATTTGTCCGCGCCCATCGCGAGGAACTCGCGTGCGATGTCGCGGTAATTTCCGACACCAGCATGGTCGAACCCGGCTGGCCAGCGCTGACGCTCGGTCTGCGCGGCATCGCATGCTTCGAGGTTACGGTGGAAGGTCCGCCTGCGGACCTGCATTCTGGCATGTTCGGCGGGGCGACACCAAATCCCGCCGAGGCCCTGTGCCGCATTCTGGGAAACCTGCACGACTCCCAGGGCAGGATCGCGATTCCCGGTCTTTATGACGACGTGCTGGAGGTGCCGGAGGTCGAGCTCAAGGCATGGCAATCCCTGCCGTGGCAACGCGCGTGGTTCGAGCAGGCGACAGGACTGCCACCGACCGCAGGCGAGGTCGATCGCACCGTGTTGGAGCGCGTTTGGGCCCGGCCGACTGCCGAAATCAACGGTCTCACGAGCGGACACCAGGGAGCAGGGTCAAAAACGATCATTCCCTCACGCGCTTCCGCAAAACTGAGCTTCCGGCTCGCTCCTGCTCAAAAGCCGGACGACGTCGCGCGCAAGGTCATCCGCTGGTTCGAGGAACAATACGCCGCAGCCGGGATGCGGGGGAATATCTCCTTCGATCACGCAGGCGATCCCTTTTACACCGCACCGGACGACCCTCACATTTCCGCCGCGCGCGAAGCCCTCGAAGAAGTCTTCGGCCGCGCGCCGGCACTCACACGGGAGGGCCTGAGCATTCCGGTTGCGGCGCTGTTTCAGAAGGAACTCGAAATCCCCGTCGTGCTCGCAGGGCTCGGACTTCCCGACTGCCGAGCGCATTCGCCGAACGAATCCTATCCGCTCGAGCACCTGAGGTTGGGAGCGGAGGTCTTCGCGGCGATGATTCGAAGGTTCGCGCAAATTCGACCCGCCGATTCTTGATGCACTGCCCCCCGCGCTGCGCAATCTGCTTCGCCTTCGCGGCCAAATTCCGCACACTTCCCGCGTCATGAGCACAGTCGGGAAGTTTCGAGACAAGATGAAGGAAGCCGGTCTGCAGGGGCCGGCCATCCGTGCATTTGAACGCGCGTTCGACCAGCTCGTGTCGAACAAGGACGCGATGCTTCCCGAGTCTTCGATCAAGCCGGTGGAAAGCCTGCCCAAAGCCACTGATCTTCCCGAGCCGGCTCCGGATGAATGGGCAAGGCTTCTCGGCGAGTGCGCCATTCTCAAGCTGAACGGCGGCCTTGGCACCAGCATGGGGCTCGAGAAAGCGAAGTCGCTTCTCGAAGTCCGCCCCGGCGTCACGTTTCTCGATCTCATCGCCCGGCAGATTCTCGCGTTCCGAAAGACAACCGGCGCCGACGTCCGTTTCCTGTTGATGAACAGTTTCAGCACGAGCGCCGACACGCGGAAGTTTTTGGAAAGCGTTCCGGAACTCGGCTCACCGGACGACATCGAGCTTCTTCAGAACAAGATCCCAAAAATCAATGCCGAGACCCTCGAGCCTGCCGAGTGGCCCGCGAATCCGGATCTCGAGTGGTGCCCGCCCGGACATGGCGACCTCTACACCGTGCTCTCCGGCTCGGGCGTCATCGATCGCCTCATCGACGCCGGCATTCGCTATGTCTTCGTTTCCAATTCCGACAACCTCGGCGCCACGCTGGATCCACGCCTGCTCAAATGGTTCGCCAATTCCGGCGCGCCGTTCGCGATGGAAGTCACCGCGCGCACGCCGTCCGATCGCAAAGGCGGCCATCTCGCCATCGGAGCGGGCGGTGGTCTTCTGCTGCGGGAGTCCGCGCAGTGTCCGGATGAGGATCTCGACGCGTTTCAGGACATCACTCGCCACCGGTTCTTCAACACGAACAACCTCTGGCTGCGCCTCGAACCACTTCGCGACGCGTTGAACGCTGCGGGCGGATTCCTGCCGCTGCCGGTCATCCGGAACAAAAAGACCGTCAACCCTCGGGACAAGGACTCCCCAAAGGTCATCCAGCTGGAAAGCGCGATGGGAGCCGCCATCGAATGTTTCCCGAACTCGGCGGCCATCGAGGTGCCGCGCACCCGTTTTGCTCCCGTGAAGACGACGAGCGACCTGCTGACCCTGCGCTCGGATGCCTACGTCATCGATGACGAGGGGCGCGTGCAGCTCGCACCCGAGTGCGCCGGCATTCCGCCGAAGATCGACCTCGACGACCACTACAAGCTCGTCGACGCACTGGAAACCGCCATCGCGGATGGCGCACCTTCGTTGAAAGCGTGCAAGCGGCTCTCGATCTCAGGCCCGGTGTCCCTTTCCAGCGACGTCATCTTCCGCGGCGAGGTGGAAATTACGAACAGCTCCGCCTATCGCGTCCGCATCGAGCCGGGCACCTATTCGGATCAACATCTCTCGCTGCCATGACCTTCAAGTTCGACACCCGCCACAAGCTCATCGGCGTTGTTCATTTGAAGGCCCTGCCCGGCGCGCCCGCGTGGGGCGGCTCGATGGCAGCCGTGGTGAAGGCGGCGGTCGCGGATGCAAAAGCCTACGAAGCCGGCGGAGCTGACGCGGTCGTTGTCGAAAATTTCGGCGACGTGCCGTTTACCAAATCCGCCGTGCCTCCGGAAACGGCTGCAGCGATGGCCGTCGCGGGAGCCGCCGTTCGGGAAGCCGTTCGACTTCCGATCGGCTTCAATGTGCTGCGAAATGATCCGCATACCGCGCTGGCACTTTGCGCCGCCTGCGGAGGCGGGTTCATCCGTGTGAATGTCCACTCCGGTGCCATGATCACCGATCAGGGTCTCATCGAAAGCTGCGCGTTCGACACTCTGCGAACCCGCCAGCATCTCGCGCCTGACGTGCTGATTCTCGCGGACGTGTTGGTAAAGCACGCGATCCCCCTCGGGACGCTGCCGATCGAAATCGCCGCCCGCGACACGGTCCAACGGGCACTCGCCGATGGGCTCGTGATTTCCGGGACGGGCACCGGCGAGGAAACCGATCTCGATGATGTGCGCAGAGTCCGCGAGGCATGTCCCGACACGCCCATTCTACTCGGCAGCGGTGTCAACGCCTCGAACGTCGCTTCCTATCGCGAATTCGCCACCGGCTTCATCGTCGGTTCGTCCCTCAAACGAAGCGGCAAATTGTCGAATCCCGTGGATCCCCGGCGGGTCGCCGCGCTGCGAAAAAAAATCGGTTAATCGTTATCGCGATCGAGCTTCTGGCGCACGGTCACCGTTTCACCGGTAAACGTGTGCTGCTCGTAGACGACGAACCGCTTTTTGGTGAAGCGGAGCCTTCCCTTTACCTGGCCCATCCGCATGCCGCCGCCCGCACCGAGGAACCGCTCCGTTCCCGAATACGTAATGCGGCCTTTCTTCGCGTTGAACTCCGCGACCACCGTGCCCACAGCTCCCGTTGGGTAGCGAACCGTGATCGTGCACTGGTTTTTCCGTTTGAAAACGAAGACCCATTCCATTGGAGTGTTCGCATCTTCGAGGACCGATGCGATCTCGACTTCCGCAGTCTTTGGCGAGGAGGTGATTGAAAGCTCGGCCTCGCTTTCCAACGTATCCTGGGCCTTACCCCAGACCGAGACATCGGAGAACGTCCCCTCTCCCTCGAAGCTCCCGACGTATTTCTCGAACGCCTTGGGACTCCCCCCGGCCAGCGCCAAGGACAGGGGCAGCAGCAGCGCAGCCGCCAGACTTGCCGGGAATTTCACGAACCGAATTCTTTATTTGATCTCCGCGACAATAACCGCGGAGGTCCGGTCGGTGAAAGACGCCGTGAAGGCCACCTGTCCCTTCCGGTTGAACCCGGTAATCGGATTGAAGGTAATACTGCTAATCCTCTTTACCTCCTCGCCGACCGGGATCGTGTTTCCTTCAAGAGCGATGAGCGTGAGGTTCTTCCCGGATCGATCGGAAATCCAGATACCTGCATGATCTGCGGCGGTGTCAACGACCGCCTTGAACGCCACCTGTCCCTTGTTGTTCACGCCAACCGACTCGAAGCTATTGAAGTTTGCGTTCACGCCCGGAGCCTTTTGGTTGGTAAACGCCACCTGCATCAATTCTCTTCCGTTCGAGCTGCAGCGGAAGATCCCCGTTCCAGTATTTCTTCCGCTCGTAGTCGCAATGAAGGCGGTCAACTTGGCATTCGGACTTGGCGCCACAGGAGCGAAGAACTCGTTGAAACTTCCTCCGTTCGGCGCGGGGGTGCCTTTTACAACCACCGGCTGAAGGTTGACATTGCGTCCCTTCCAGATGCCGTCGTAGTCATCGGCATCGTCAGAAATGTCGGCGACCAGAAAGACGGTGTTTTTCTTGGAAAGAATACCGTCTGAAAATTCATTGAAGGTCGTAAAGTAAGGCAACCCGATAACGGTCGACTCCGTCGTTGCAATGGTCGAACGGGCTCCACCCCATACTCCGCCTGTCAGTTGCGGATAGGACATTGCGATCCCCGGGACCTCGATGTCGTCCGTGATGACAATATCCGCGGAAAAGGCCATGCCGCCTTTCGGGGTTACGGCAATCGGAGCCCGGAGAATCTCGTTGCGATAGTCATTGTAGGTGACCAACCCAACCGTCTGGAAGCCTCCACCGAGCGGAAAGACAGACCCGAAGCTTCCAACCTGCTCATCGTTGACGTTCTGAAGCTGGCCCTCATCGTTGTAGTTATAGACTTGGTAGAAGAGGGCCCCCGAGAAGGCGATCCGCTTCTTGTTGGAAATACCCACATTAACACCAAATCGGAGAAACTGGACCGTAGCCGGAGGAATCTGCTGATCACCATCCAGTTGGATGGTATCCGTAAAGGAATAATCGACCGGCACCCCCGTCTGCACCGCCACCTGCGCCGGACGCTTGCCCTTCTTCCGCATGATGATGGAGCCGTTCGAGAAAGCATCCACATTCGATCCGGTCAGGATACACGGATAGGCCACAATCCCCTTGTCGTTGATTCCAGGCGCACCAAATGACCCCTGGCGGGTGGAACCCGTGTAGGCGCGGACCTTGTCCTTTGTCTCCGCTCTCACATCGTAGGAGACTGCGGCGAAGCTGCTGGCAGTTGCAAAGGCGGCCAGAGCGAGACCGCAGAGAGAAATTTTACGGACGGACAGGCAGTTGGCGGGAGGACGCATGATCAAAACGAAAAGAAGGTGAGTGCGATCCTTGAATGAATAAGGGCCGATCTGATCGTGTCAAAGGGAAAAAGACTTTTCAGTAAGGATTGCACGCTGTTGTCGAAGAATCAGGGAACGACATCCGCAGGCGCAGCGATGAGGTCGCAAGGGAGTTCTCATCAAATCCGGCACGACATCGCATGCGAAAAAACAGCCCCGGCCTCTCGACCGGGGCTGTTTTTGAGCTTTCGCTGGGAAGCGGGGACTTAGTAGTCCATGCCGCCCATGCCGGGATTCGGCGCCGCGGGCTTCTCCTTCTCCGGAACCTCGGTGATGAGGGCCTCGGTGGTGAGGAGCAGGCCGCTGATCGACGCGGCGTTCTGCAGCGCGGAGCGGGTGACCTTCGCCGGATCGACGACGCCAGCCTTCACGAGGTCCACATATTCGCCGGTGGCGACATTGTAGCCTTCGTTGCCCTTGCGCTTCTTGACTTCCTGAACGATCAGGGCGCCTTCGAGGCCGGCGTTGTCGGCGAGCTGACGAAGCGGAGCTTCGATCGCACGCTTGACGATGCTGGCACCGATCGCCTCGTCGCCTTCGAGCTGGAGGCTGTCGAGAGCCTTCTGCGCGCGGACGAGCGCCACACCGCCACCAGGAACGATGCCTTCCTCGACCGCAGCGCGGGTCGCGTGAAGGGCGTCCTCGACGCGGGCCTTCTTCTCCTTCATCTCGGTCTCGGTCGCGGCACCGACGTTGATGACCGCAACGCCACCGGCGAGCTTCGCGAGGCGCTCCTGGAGCTTCTCACGATCGTAGTCGCTGGTGGTCTCCTCGATCTGGCGGCGGATCTGCGAAACGCGGCCCTGGATGTCGGAGTTCTTGCCTTCGCCTTCGACGATGGTGGTGTTCTCCTTGTCCACGACAACGCGCTTGGCGCGGCCGAGGTCTTCGAGCTGGATGTTCTCGAGCTTGATGCCGAGATCTTCCGTGATGCAACGGCCGCCGGTGAGGACCGCGATGTCCTCGAGCATGGCCTTGCGGCGATCACCGAAGCCAGGAGCCTTGACGGCGCAGACCTGGAGCGTGCCACGGAGCTTGTTGACCACGAGCGTGGCGAGCGCCTCGCCTTCGACGTCCTCGGCAATGATGAGGAACGGACGGCCGGTCTTCGCGACCTTCTCGAGCAGCGGCAGGAGATCCTTGAGGCTGCTGATCTTCTTCTCGTGAATGAGGATGTAGGCATTCTCGAGAACGGCCTCCATATCCTCGGTGTTCGTCACGAAGTAGGGCGAGAGATAGCCCTTGTCGAACTGCATGCCCTCGACCACGTCGAGCGTCGTCTCGATGGACTTCGCCTCTTCAACCGTGATCGTGCCGTCCTTGCCGACCTTCTCCATCGCCTCGGCGATGATCTGGCCGATCGTGGTGTCCCAGTTGGCCGAAACGGTCGCGACCTGGGCGATCTCGCTCGAGTCCTTCACCTTCTTGGCGATCTTGCCGAGCTCGGCAACGATGGCCTCGACGGCCTTGTTGATGCCGCGCTGGAGCGAGGTCGGGTTCGCGCCGGCGGTGACGTTCTTGAGGCCTTCCTTGTAGATGGCCTCGGCGAGAACGGTCGCCGTCGTGGTGCCGTCACCCGCGATGTCGCTGGTCTTGCTGGCGACTTCGCGAACGAGCTGGGCGCCCATGTTTTCGTAAGCGTCTTCGAGCTCGACTTCCTTGGCAACGGTCACGCCGTCCTTGGTGATCGTCGGGCTGCCGAATTTCTTGTCGAGAATGACGTTGCGGCCGGCCGGCCCGAGGGTCGCCTTGACCGCCTTCGCCAGCTTCTCGACACCGCGGAGCAGCGCCTGACGCGCGCTCTCGTCGAATTGGAGTTGTTTAGCTGCCATTGTGTGCGTTGAGAGTTGTTGGTTGAGTGGTGTTGAGAGGGCGAATTAGCCGATGATGCCGAGGATGTCGTCCTCGCGCAGGATCAGGTAATTCTCGCCGTCGATTTTGATTTCGGTTCCTCCGTATTTGCTGATGAGGACCTTGTCGCCCTTCTTCACGGTGAACTCGACCTTCTTTCCGTTGTCGTCGAGCTTGCCCGTGCCGAGGGCAACGACTTCGCCTTCCTGCGGCTTCTCCTTGGCGGTATCGGGGATGATGATACCACCCTTCTTGACTTCCTTCTCTTCGAGCGGCTTCACGAGCACGCGATCGCCGATCGGTTTGATGTTGGCTGCCATGTTTGGCTCTTCTCCTTTTGTTGGTTTGGTTGTTTAACTACGACCGCCGTTGCCGGAGCCCCGGCGGTCATTTGTTAAATTCCTTCGGCAGGGACGCGCGCCGCCGTCTCACGCCGATCCGGCGAGACGCCCCCGCCATCATCGGGGTTATTTCTTCTGGTCTTCGTCGACCATTTCGAATTCCGCGTCGACGACATCGGAGTCCTTCTTGGAAGAACCGCCCCCATCGGAAGCGCCCCCCCCCGCGGCCTGCGGATTCGGTCCGGCCTGCGCGCCCTGCTGGGCGGCGGCGGCCGCCTTGTAGAGGTCTTCGCTCACGGACTGGAACTTCCGCTGCAGCTCGTCGCTTGCGGACTTGATCGCATCGGTGTCGTTGCCCTTGAGGACTTCGCGCACCTTGGCAATCGCATCCTCAATCTCCTTCTTCTTCGCACCATCGAGCTTGTCGCCAAGCTCCTTGAGCTGTTTCTCGCACTGGTAGGCGAGGTTGTCGGCGTTGTTGCGGGTCTCGATCGCTTCCTTCGCCTTGCGATCCTCTTCGGCATGGGCCTCCGCCTCGCGCTGCATGCGCTCAACCTCTTCCTTGCTGAGGCCGGAGCTGCCGGTGATGGAGATTTTCTGCTCCTTGCCGGTGCCCAGGTCCTTCGCGGAGACGTGGAGAATGCCGTTCGCGTCGATGTCGAAAGTCACCTCGATCTGCGGAACGCCACGCGGGGCCGGCGGGATGCCGTCGAGGTGGAACGTGCCGAGATTCTTATTGTCGCGGCTGAGTGGACGCTCACCCTGCAGCACCTTGATCTCCACACCAGGCTGGTTGTCGCTGTAGGTCGAGAAGATCTGCGACTTGCGGGTGGGGATCGTCGTGTTGCGCGGAATCATCGGCGTGGCCACGCCGCCGGCGGTTTCGATCGCCAGCGTGAGCGGAGTCACGTCGAGCAGAAGCACGTCCTTCACGTCGCCGCGGAGCACGCCGCCCTGGATCGCCGCGCCAATCGCCACGACTTCGTCGGGATTCACGCCCTTGTGCGGCTCCTTGCCCACGAGTGAGCGCGCCGTTTCGACAACCTTCGGCATGCGGGTCATGCCGCCAACGAGCACAAGCTCGTCGATGTCGCTGGCCTTGAGCTTCGCGTCCGCAAGGCAGGCCTCGACGGGCTTCTTCGTGCGCTCGAAAAGGTCGTCGCAGAGCTGCTCGAGCTTCGAGCGGGTGAGCTTCTTCTGGATGTGCTTCGGACCGGTCTGGTCCGCGGTGATGAACGGCAGGTTGATCTCGTATTCCTGCGTCGAGGAAAGCGCGATCTTGGCCTTCTCGGCCTCCTCCTTGATGCGCTGCACCGCGTCGGGCTGCTTGGAAAGATCGATGCCCGTGTCGGTCTTGAACTCGTCGATGATCCAATCCATCAGGCGGTTGTCCCAGTCGTCACCGCCGAGGTGGGTGTCGCCATTGGTCGCGCGGACTTCGAACACACCGTCGCCGATCTCCAGCGCCGAAATGTCGAACGTGCCGCCACCGAGGTCGTAGACTGCAATCTTCTCGTCCGACTTCTTGTCGAGACCGTAGGCCAGCGAGGCGGCCGTGGGCTCGTTGATGATGCGGAGCACTTCGAGACCTGCGATCTTGCCCGCGTCCTTGGTCGCGTTGCGCTGCGAGTCGTTGAAATAGGCGGGAACGGTGATCACGGCCTGCGTGATCTTCTCGCCCAGCTTCGCCTCCGCGTCGGCCTTCAGCTTCGACAGGATCATCGCGGAGACTTCCGGCGGACTGAAACGCTTCTTCTCGCCGTTCACGTCGACCTCGATGTGCGCGTCGCCATTCGGGGCCTCAACGACCTTGTAAGGCACGCGGTCGAGTTCGTCCTTCACCTCCGCATACTTGCGGCCCATGAAACGCTTGACCGAGAAAATGGTGTTCGCGGGATTCGTCACCGCCTGGCGCTTCGCAGCCTGGCCGACCAGACGCTCGCCCGATTTGGAAAAAGCAACGATGGACGGCGTCGTGCGCGCGCCTTCCGAATTTTCGAGGACCACCGGCTCTCCACCCTCCATGACGGCCATGCAGGAGTTGGTCGTGCCGAGGTCGATACCTAGAATTTTTGACATAAAATTGAAAAACCTCTCCTGGATTGGGAGCAGCGCGCGAGCCGAGCGAGATGGAAAATTACAATTTTCTTAAAATAAACAACTTATAAAAGATGATCCACTCCAGAGACGACGCGAGATAGCGCAATTCTGTCGCACATGTGACAGAAACTGCCGAATTTTCGGTGCAATTCTGTCTCACGTGGTCCCGGATTTCATGAGCTGGGTGACATCGTCGAAGAAGTCCCCCCAGGCGTCAAGCAGGGCTGAATGCGTGTCTCCGCCGAAGAATTCCGCGACGGCCGCGACGAGAGCCCGGCGGGCGTCGGCGTAATATTCCGGCCGCACCCCATAGCTTCCGTGCCGGCGTCCGAGTTCGCGCAGGGTGTCGGCGGGAAGGTGGTCGATGTGGCGCACGGCTTCGTCCACGGCGCCGAGGAAGACCTCGTGCATGCGGTCCATATTGGTGCGTGCAAAGAGGGGCTCGATCTCCGGACGCTCCCGAAACAGCGCGGCGTAGAACAATTTCCCGAAGCGATGCGGATCGCGCAGAATGCGATCGCGGCTGTGCTCGACGAGGGCGTGGCGGTCGCGGTTTGCGAGACCCGTGATCTCGTGCACCGACTCCCATCGGTTCGCGATGCGCACGCGGCGGCGCTGACCGGTCTCGACGGCCGACTTCACTTCGGCCAGGAAGGAGGACGACGCGAGAATGCGCGTGCCGAATCGCTTGTTCGCCTGCTCGATGCGGCTGGCGACGTTGACCGTGTCGCCAATCACGCTGAACTGCGTCTTCTGCGGATGTCCCATGTCGCCCACCACGACATCGCCGAAGTGGAGCCCCACCCCGAAATCGATGGTGACCCCGAAGCCCTCCTCCAGCGAGCGGTTGAGCGCGGCAACTCGCTCGGGCATGCGCAGCGCGGCGCGGGTGGCGTCGAGGCAGGGCGATTCGCCACCATCGAGGCCGAAGACGGCAAGAAAGCCGTCGCCGAGGTATTTGTCGATGTAGCCGCGATTGGCCAGGACCGGTTCGCAGACGGCGTGGAGGAAGCGGTTCAGAACATGAATGACATCGTGCGCGAGCTGGCCGGCCGCGAGACGGGTGAATCCGCGCATGTCGCAGAACATCACGGCCACGCGTTTCTCCTCCCCGCGCCGGACCGTGGACTCGGGCGAAAACAACGCGACCGCGGCCTCCTCGTCCCGAACGAGGCGCTCCACCGTCACGTCGCCCAGCACCCGTGCCTGGCAGGCTAGCCGGATGTCGTCGCCCCAGCCGCGTTCGGTGGAAATTTGCAATTCCTCCCCGGTGCGCGGCGAGAGGTTGTCCGCGCCGCCGAGCACGCGCACGCGGCAGGTAGTGCAGCGGGCAAGGCCGTGGCATTGGTGAAAATGGGGAACTTTCGCGCGCAGCGACGTCTCGAGCAGGGTCTGACCGTAAGTCGCGGGCACCGAAATATTCGCGAAATCCCGATAATGAACCGTCCCTTCTCCGTCAGACACCCGGCCACTTAACTTCGAGGCATATCATTCTGGCAAGTCGCCGCTTTGGGCCCTTTTGGCGTCACGCTCGTCATGCCGTCAAAAGCGCGCAAATCTGTCGCAATTTGGGCACAATTACCGGCTGTTCCCTGCGAAGTAATTCGCGACTTCGCGATCGGCCGCCGCTATCCTGCCGCCGTGAAAAGATGCTTTCTCCCAGTCGTCGCCCTTGCGGCGAGTATTCTTTCCCCGGTCCTTTCCACCACCGCCGCAACGCTCCAGGCGGGCGATTATGTGGCCATCTGCGGCGACTCGATTACCGAGCAGAAAACCTATTCCGCCTACATCGAGGAATACCTGATCGCCTGCCAGCCGGCTCCGGATCTTCAAGCCTCGCAGTTTGGCTGGGGCGGCGAGACGTCGTGGGGATTCCTCGAGCGCATGGAAAACGACGTCCTTCGCTTCAAGCCCAACGTCGCCACGCTCTGCTACGGAATGAACGACGGCGACTACTCGAAGACGAAGCCGGACCGTCTCGAGCAGTTCACGAACGCACTCACCGGCATCGTCGAGAAATTCAAGGCCGCCGGTGTGCGTGAAATCGTCGTTGGATCCCCCGGCGCCGTGGACACGACCTCGTTCAAGGGCGCGTTGTTCCGTCCGAGCACTCCCGAGGAATACAACCGCACCCTCTCCGACTTCGCCAACGCCGCGAAGAAGGTCGCCCAGGAACAGAATGTGACCTACGCCGACCTCCTTGGGCCGATGCTCGAGGTGATGGCAAAGATGAAGGAAAAATACGGCAAGGACTACCTGCTCATCGGCGACGACGGCATTCACCCGAAGGAGGCCGGACACCTCATCATGGCCTACGCGTTCCTCAAGGCCCTCGGCTGCAAGGGCGAGATCGGCACGATCGTTTTCGACGCGTCAAAGGGCCAGGCCACCGCAAGCGAGGGACACAAGGTGCTTTCCGCGTCACGGAACGCCGTCCGGCTCGAATCCACGCGGTATCCGTTCTGCTTCGAGGGCGATCCCGCCAAGCCCGAAGCGACCTCGGGAGTCATCGAGTTCCTGCCCTTCAACGAAGACCTGAACCGCTTTCTGCTGGTCATCAAAAATGTTCCGGTCGGCACGAAGTCGGTGAAGGTCACGTGGGGCACGGAAACGCGCGAGTTCACGCCGGCGGAGGTGTCGAAGGGAATCAATCTCGCGGCGGAATTCCTGACCAACCCGTTCTCCGGGCCGTTCAAGCAGGTTCACGAGGCGGTGTTGCGTCAGCAGCGCTACGAGACCCCGATGATGAAGGACCTGCTCCACTTCGTTCCGGAATGGAAGAAGAACCTTGGTGAGCAGGCCGCGCCATTTGACGACTTCATCCAGAACATGATCACGATCGACCAGGAGCTGCGGAAGGCGGCGGTGGCCAGCGTGGTTCCGGTGGAGCACGAGATCGGCATCGCGTTCAAATAACCCGGCGGCATTGCCGCGAACTTTGAAAGTGCGGGGGCGATCGCGATCGCGACGCCCCGCACAAGGGCTGGCCATCGGGCCAAAAACGTGCCATCAACTGCGCGCGACCTCCCCTGCGAGAATCCCATGCCCGCAACATCTCCCGTGAACCCCGTTCGCAAGACCCTCGTGGCCTACACGGTCCCGTTCGCTCTGTTCATGCTGGGGCTCGCTGCGGTGCAGTTCATCGAAGGCTTCACCGAGGAATCGGGCGACCTGCTTCTCGCCAGGCCGGCCTTCTGGGTCTATCCGCTGCAGACGCTCGTCTGTGCGATCGCCCTCGTCATTTTCTGGAAACGCTACGAGTTCGGTCCGTCAAAGCCCATCCCGCTCGCGATCGGCGTCGGTCTCGGCGTGTTCGTGCTGTGGGTGAGTCCGCAGATGCTCCTTGGATTCGAACCTCGCGTGGACGGCTTTAATCCCACCCTGCTCGCCGAGCAGCCTGGCCTCTACTGGGGAACCATCGCGGCGCGCCTGCTGCGGCTCGTCGTGGTCGTGCCCTTTGTCGAAGAAATCTTCTGGCGCGGCTTCCTCCAGCGCTACCTGGTCGACGACCGCGATTTTTCCGCGGTGCCGTTTGGCAAATACACCCCGCTCAGCTTCTGGGGCGTCGCCGTGGCGTTCATGCTGGTGCACCAGACGGCCGACTGGCCCGCGGCGCTCATCACGGGTGTTGTTTACGGCTGGATCGCCGTTCGCACGAAGAGCCTCATCGCCTGCGTCGTCGCGCACATGACCACCAACCTCGCCCTGGGCGTCTACATCCTCGCGACGCAGCAGTGGGGATTCTGGTAAGCCGGGAGGTGACAGGGCTTGATTTCGCCCCCAAAATGCCTGATCACCTCTTTTCCTCCGATCCGAAATTCCAAGACTGACCCGAGATGTTTAACTTGATGCGCACGCACCAGCGCTGGCTGATGGTGCTGATTACCCTTCTCACGATCGTCGCGTTCATCTTCCTCTACAACACGACGCAGCTCGAACAACTTCCCAGCGACGCCATCCTGCGGGTCTACGGAAAGGATTACTCGATCACCGACATCCAGCGCATCGGCAGAAAATTCCCGCTCGCTCTCGGTCTCGGGCTCACCCAATACGCAAACACCCTCGACCGCACGAGCGGCATGGAGGGCGGCCTGGATTTCGTGATCAACACGATCATCCTCGAAAACGAAGGCAAGCGCCTGGGTATCGTGCCGACCGAGCAGCAGATCAAGGACGCGATCACCTCCCTGCCGGCCTTCCAGACCGGCGGGCAATTCGATCCCGCGAAATACAACCGCGTGCTCTCCGAAAATCTCGGCCCGCGCGGTTTCACGATGGCCGATATCGAGGACATGGTGAGAAACTGGCTCGTGCTGCAGCGCGTCGAGGCGATTCTCGATACCGTGCCCACCGCCTCGCCCGTTGAGGTCGAGTTTCAGGATCGCGCGTTCCGTCCCGCGACGGGCGCCGCCGTCGTCTTCAACCGGGCGGACTACCTCGATCAGGTGAAGATCACGGATCAGGACATCGAGGCGTTCTACACGGTCGGGCAGGACAACTACGTGACACCGGAAAAGCGCACCGTCCGCTACGTCCGCTTCGCGCTGCCCGCGGAGGCGAAGAACCTCGAGCAAAAGGAAAAACTCGCCGAGCAGCAGAAAATTGCCGACGCCGCGGATCAATTCGTCGAAGCAGCGGTCAAGACGTCGTTCGACAAGGCCGCCTCCGACGCCGGCCTGATCGTCCAGACGTCGCTCCCGTTCGATTCCGCCGGCAACGTGGACAACCCGCAGGGCCTCTCACCGCGGGACCTCCAGGAAATTTCCGGCCCGGTGCACGCGATTGCCGCCCCGGCATTCACGCTTAGCGAAAACAATCCCGTCAGCAGCGTGATTCAGGACGGCGATGATTTTCTCGTCATCGATCTCGCTTCCGTGACGCCCGCCGAGCAGCAGACCCTCGAGCAGGCCCGCCCGCAAATTGTCGAGGAGCTCAAGGAAACCTTCTCGCAGGCGAAGCTGGAGGAGGCCGCCGACGCCGCGTTGGAGAAAATTCGCGAGGCCATGAAAGCAGGGAAAACCTTCGCCGAAGCCGCTGCGGAGGCTGGCGTGAAAACCGAGCCGTTCACCGATGTCGCGCCGCTGGATGATCAGGCCAGCCCGGAGAGTCGCGCCTTTGCCGACGCCGCCACCACCGTGAAGGAAGGCGAGATCAGCGGTTTCGTGCCGACGGAGACAGGCGGCTTTGTCGTGTGGCTCGAGAAGCGCGCGCCTGCTGACGAAAAGGCGTTCGCCGAGCGCCGCGATCAGATCGAGGATTTCGTGGTCGCCCGCAAGCAGAGCATCCTGCTCTACGAATGGCTGCGTGGCTCCGCCGAAGCAGCAGGCTTGAGTTTGGCGACGGAGGGTTGATCCTGCCTCAATGGCAGAACCTCCACCGGAAATTCTCGAGCTGTTCGACGACGCGAGCGGCGACATCGCGGTCGGCGACCTCGAGGCCGCCGTCGGGAAATACCGCCGCTGCGTCGAGGCCGCGCCGGATTTCTTCGACGCATGGCACGCGCTCGGCATGGCGCTCATGAAGACCGGCCGCTACCCCGAGGCGATCGAGGCCGGCCTCAAGTCCGTCGAACTTCGCCCGAACGACCAGCTCGCCTGGTCGAGCCTCTCGCTCTTCTACGTGCGCAACGGCCAGATCAAGGAGGCCGAGAGCGCCGGCGTGAAGGCCCGCATTCTCGGCTGGGGCGGGAAGATCGCGAAGGAATAGCCTGCGCGCAAAACCGCGCCGCCGCGAAGGGGACTCGTCAGATCGCCCCTCGTGTGATTCCCTGTTGCATTCACCGTGAAGCCATTTTTCATCACCACCGCCATTGATTACACGAATGGCGCGCCGCACATCGGGCACGCCTACGAGAAGGTGCTCACCGATGTGATCGCCCGCTACCAGCGTCTGGCGGGGCGCGACGTGTTTTTCCTCACCGGCGTCGACCAGCACGGGCAGAAGGTCCAGCAGTCGGCCGAAAAGGCCGGCATCGCGCCGCAGGAATACGTCGACCAGATCACCGCGAAATTCCGCGCGCTCTGGCAGAAGCTTGGCGTGGACTACGATGGCTGGGCCGCCACCACCGAGGCCTCGCACAAGGCCTGCGTGCAGACGATTCTCCAGCGCCTCCACGACGAGGGCCAGCTCTACAAGGCGAAGCAGTCGGGCTACTACAGCGTGCGCCAGGAGCAGTTCCTCACCGAGAAGGAGCGCGGCCCCGACGGGAATTTCGGCCCCGAGTGGGGCGAGGTCATCCTCGTCGAGGAGGAAAACTGGTGGTTCAAACTCGCCGAACACAAGCAATGGCTGCTCGACCTGCTCGACCGGCGGCCCGAACTCGTGGTGCCGAGTTTCCGGCTCGCCGAGCTGCGCAACGCCGTGGCGAAGCTCGAAGGCGACCTCTGCATCTCGCGCCCGAAGTCGCGCCTCACGTGGGGCATCGAGCTGCCGTTCGACCGCGATTTCGTCACCTACGTGTGGTTCGACGCGCTCGTGAACTACATCAGCTTCGCGCCCGGCTACGACGCCGCGGCCGGCGCCGACCTCACCGAGTTCAAACGCTGGTGGCCGGCCGTGCACGTGATCGGCAAGGACATCCTCGTGCCCGCGCACGGCGTCTACTGGCCCATCATGCTCAAGGCCATCGGCTTCTCCGACGACGAGATCCCGCAACTGCTCGTCCACGGCTGGTGGAACATCAGCGGCGAAAAAATGAGCAAGAGCCTCGGCAACGTCATCGACCCCGACGTGCTCGCCGATAAATACGGCGCCGCCGCCGTGCGCTACTACCTCGTCGCCGACATCACCACCGGCAAGGACGCCGATTTCAGCGAGGAGCGCCTTATCCAGCGCTACAACGTCGACCTCGCCAACAGCATCGGCAATCTCCTCAACCGCACGCTCAACATGGCGGCGAAATACCGCAACGGCGTGCTCAAGCAGAGCCTCGAAGGCGGGTTGAAGGAGCGCGCGGAGTTCTTCGTGCAGGCCTACGCGCCCGCGATGGAGGAATTTCAAATCAACGCCGCGCTCGAAAAGGCACTCGGTCTGGCCGTCGAGGCGAATCAGTTTGTCGAGCAGACCAAGCCGTGGGCGCTGGCCAAGGCCGGCGACGACGCGGCGCTCGACGCCGCGCTCTACCATCTCGCCGAGACGCTGCGCATCCTCGCGATCCTGCTCTCGCCCGTGCTGCCGCAGGCCGCGCGCGGCATCTGGGATCAGCTCGGTGTGAGCGGCGAATTCCGCCTTGCGGACGCGACCTGGGGCGGTCTGCCCGACGGCCACCAGCTCGGCAAGCCCGTGCCGCTGTTCCCGCGCATCGAAACGCCCGCTTCGGAATGATGGACTCCACTTCGACGGTCCACCCCCCCACCTCCGGGGTGGGGGGTGGGTCTCCCGAGGTGCCCCCCACCACCTCGAAGCCGCGTTCACGCACCTCGGAGGCGCGACATCCCGCCTCGAAGGTGCGATCACGCGTGTCGGAGACGGGATTGCCCGCCTCGAAGATCCCCTCACGCGCCTCGGAGATGGGATCCCCCGCCTCGAAGGCGCGTCAACGCGGCTCGGAGGCGGGATTGCCCGTGTCGAAGGTGCGTTCACCCGCCTCCGAGGTGCGTCAACGGACCTTCGAGGTCCGCAACGGGGCCTTAACCGTCCCCACCCGGACCGTCGCAAGCCGCCCGCTCCCTTCGAAACCCACGCGCCCCGCGCCGCCGGCGCTCCTCCACGATGCCTGACGATCCCCTTGCCGGCATCACCGGCTTCAAACGCCTGCGCTACCGCCTCGAATACTGGGCGCTGGAATTCGTCGCGTGGCTGATTCCGAAGCTCCCCTACGACGCCATCGAGCAGATCGCGCACGACCTCGGCGCGCTCGCGTATCACTTCGATTCCCGAGGCCGCACGACCGCGCTGGAAAATCTGCGCGCCGCCTTTGGCGACGAATACACGCCCGACGAACGCGAGCGCATCGCGAAGGACTCCTACCGCAACTTTGCGCGCACGATGCTCAGCCTTTTCTGGTCGCCCAATCTCGTGCGCGGCGACTGGCGCCGATACATCCGCATCGAAGGCCTCGACGCCGACCCGTGCCATCGCGACCCCACACAGGCGGGCATCTATTTCTGCGCCCATTTCGGCAACTTCGAATGGCTCAGCCACGCCTCCGCGCTCGGCATCCAGACCGGCCCGATCATTTTCCAGCGATTCAAGAACCCGCTGCTCGGCCCCGTTTTCAGCCGCCTGCGCGGGGTGACCGGGCACGAAATCATCCCCCAGGAACGCGTGCTCATCCGCATGCTCAAGGTGCTCAAATCCGGCGGCAAGTTTGGCGTGCTCACCGATCTCAGCCTCGATCCGAAACACGGCACCGTCCCCATCCGCTGCTTCGGCCTGTGGACCTCCGCCAGCCCGATCCTCCACGCCCTGCGCGGCCGCACCAACGCCACGCTCATCCCGTGCGAATGCACCCCCGAACCCGACGGAACCTATGTCGCCCGCTATCTCCCGGCGGTGAACGTCCCTCCCGACGCCAGCGCGGCCGAGATCACCCAACTCTGCTGGAACGAACTCGAGCGCTCCATCCGCGCCCGCCCCGAACTCTGGCTCTGGGCCTACAAGCACTGGCGCTTCAAGCCCTCCACCGGCGACACCTCCCGCTACCCCGCCTACGCAAACCCCGCCAAGCGCTTCGACAAGATCCTTAGGTCTTCCAGCGACGCGGAATCGACGTAATCTGGTATACAACAAGCTCAGATCTGGCGCAGCTCTTTTTCTTTCAGGGTCAACAAGCCGTCAAATTTTCCTTGGCTCGGGTCAATATTTGATATTTTCCCCAAAAAAACGGGCATCTTCTCCCCCTTCAGGATTGTATACAATGTGATTGACATAAAAACGATCTCGCTTATTTTCGAGCGCAACTCCCGGCGCAGTTTCCTGCGAACGGAGATTCTCCCCAACATCAACTCCCGATTACAAAATGAAACTCCGATTCCTTGGCTTCGCCCTAATAGGGCTGTCGCTGTCTCAGGTGTCCCTAGCGACCATTAACGCAGGTGACAAAATCTACATCGACTTCTCCAGGCCCAACGGCAATGACGGCCAATACATGCCCGGCCCGGGAACTATTGACCCCAGTGCCGGGAACCGCATCAACGAGGCGGACGCGTTTGGCAACTATTGGAACAACGCGTGGATCCTCGACAACAATTCCAATGTCACCCCCAACACCGTCGTCAACTTGATCACCACGACGAATCTGGGGACTGGAATCAATCTCTCGTTTTCCAAAGGCTGGGAGGCCAATGGATTCAATCAGGGTGGCCTGCTTAATCCAGACTCCTCTTTGCTTGGTGATATCGCATCGAAGAACGCCACGGGTGACTACTTCTACATCAACAAGGGAACCAACGCGTCCGGTATCGCAACAATGACGTTCTCGAACCTCAATCCGTCGCTCACTTACAACTTCCAGATTTTCGCCACGCGCGACACGGCGGAAGTCCGTAAGACGGAGTATTCGATCACCGATATCAACGGGACACACACCTTCCTGCTTCAGACATCAGGACCGGGTATTGGAGCGGGCGGATACAATGGCAACAACAATACGTTTGCTACCTTTACTGGTATTGTCCCGGACGAGTTCGGCAACATCACGCTCTCGGTAAAAGTGGATACCAGCAACTATGCCTACATCGGCACGCTGCAAATGACCGCAGTTCCGGAGCCCCAAGTTTACGGTTTGGTTGCCGCAGCCGGCTGCCTTGCACTGGTGATGGTTCGCCGCCGTCGGCAGCAGGCTTGATCGGCGGACTTCCCATCAAATTACTAAAAATATTCTTCCATCGAGGCCACTCCCGCACTCACGTGCGGGAGTTTGGCTTTTGGGGGCTCCCGATTATTGAACAGCTTTCCGCAAAAAATTGGGCCGCCATCATTCTGTCGAAAACACCCAACTCTCTCGTGAAGGCGTGCCGATCCCCTGAATCAGACGGATTGTATACGATGTGATTGACGCACGAAATTGTTGCGTGCGAAATGCTTCCTGTGCCGGCCGGCTTGTTACCTCCAGATCGCGCAGATGACTCAGCTACGATGGTGTTTCTCGTAGGCGGCGATGAGGTCGTGAAACCGCTGCGCCTGGACCGTCACGTGATTGCGAAGGGCAATGGCCGTTTTTTCGGCGTCCCCGCCGGTGATGGCTTTTACGATTTCCGCATGCTCGGCAATGGATTGAGGGATGCGTCCGCTTGCACGGAGCTGCATGCGGCGGAACGGGCGAAGGCGCTTCTGAAGCCGCAGCGCTTCGCTGGCAAGGAATCCGTTCCCCGCCGCGCTGTAGATCAACTGATGAAACCGCTCGTTCTGGTGGTAGTAGTCGTCGGGGTCGTTCGCTTCGCCCGCCCGCTCACAGGCACGGGCGGCCAGTGTGAGCTCCACGAGGTCCGACGGAGAAATACGGCGCGCCGACAGTCGTCCGCAAAGCGCTTCGAGTTCCCCCATCACCTCGAACATTTCCACGATTTCCACCACGCCCGGGTAGCGGACATACGCCCCCCGCTTCGGGATCAACTCCACCAGCCCGGACCCGGAAAGCATTCGCAGCGCTTCCCGAAGCGGCGTGCGCGACACGCCAAAGCGGGACGCCAGTCGCACCTCGTCGAGGCGCTCTCCGTCGGCAAACTCCCGCTCAATAATCGCCTGCTCAAGGCTTTCCCGAATTTCGTCAGCGGTGCTTGCGGCCATGTTCCCTGTGATCGCGTTGGATACGCATTGCATGCATATTTGGCGCCCACGATGGCGACAGTCAAACCAACTCCCTCGATTGATACGTAATGGCGATCTACGGCACGGCGATTCTTTCCCTTTGCGTTATTACCGGCCTTTCGATCGGAAAATGGCTGGGAAGCTTGCTTGGCTTGGACGCGAACGTGGGCGGTGTGGGCATCGCGATGCTGCTGCTCATCTTCGCCACGGACCGCCTCCGAAGCATGGGCCGCTTCACTCCGGAGAGCGAGTCGGGCGTCGTTTATTGGAACGCGATTTATGTGCCGATCGTCGTGGCCATCGCCGCCACGCAAAATGTCCGCGCCGCATTGCATGCCGGCCCGGTGGCGATTCTCGCCGGAGCCGTCACGGTGGCGGCCTGCTTCGCGCTCGTTCCAGTCCTTTGCAAAATCGGCAAACGAACCCCCGCAGAGTCCGATGAGTGACCTGATCATCGTCCTCACGGAAAATTCTCTCGTCACCGCCTTCGCCGTGGTGGGCCTTACGGTGGCGGTCTCATATTCCCTTTCCCGCTGGCTGACGAAAGGGCGCCTCCACGGCTCGGCGGTCGCCGTGCTGCTCGGGCTCGTGATGGCCTATTTCGGAGGAGTCGCAACGGGCGGGAACAAGGGGGTGGCCGACATCCCGGTGCTGGCCGGGATGGGAATCCTTGGCGGTGCGATGCTGCGGGATCTCGCCATCGTGGCCACCGCCATTGGCGTGCGCGTGGAAGAGTTCAAGCACGCGGGGCTTTGCGGGGCAATTTCCCTGTTTGCCGGAGTATTCGTTTCCTTCGTGATTGGCGGAGCCATTGCGTGGGGCTTCGGATATCGGGACGCCGTGAGCGTCACCACGATCGGTGGCGGCGCTGCCACCTACATCGTGGGGCCCGTGACGGGTTCGGCGCTTGGTGCGAGCTCCGAAGTCATCGCATTGAGCGTCGGCGCGGGATTGGTGAAGGCGATCCTCGTAATGGTCGTCACGCCATTTGTTGCACCGCTCGTTGGCCTCAACAATCCCCGCACGGCGCTTGTCTTCGGCGGCCTTATGGGAACGACCAGTGGCGTGGTCGCAGGTCTCGCCGCGACGAATCCAAAGCTGGTTCCCTACGGGGCCATGACAGCAACTTTCTACACCGGACTCGGCTGCCTTCTGGGGCCGTCTGTCGTGTTCTTTATCATCGATCGATACCTATGACCGAGAAAATCGCGGACGTTCATCCTACACCCAAAACGCTGAAGATCGTGGAACGGGCCCGTGAACACGGGAACCGCACCGCCATTGTCGACGGCGATCACGCCCACGACTACGCGGAGCTGCTGCAGCGCTCCGAGGCGGTTGCTTCCGCGCTGCTGCAGGGGCGGCCCGATCTTGCCGAAACCCGGGTGGCCTTTCTCGCGCCTGCCGGATTCGAATACTTTTCCATGCAATGGGGCATCTGGCGCGCCGGAGGCATTGCCGTTCCGCTTTCCGTAGCCGCCACCCATCCGGAGCTCGACCACGTGCTGCGCGACTCGGAGGCGGAGATTGTGATCGTCATGCGGGCTTTCGCCGCTTCGGTTCCGCCGCTTCAGGAAAACGTCCGCCTTTTATATTGGGAAGACCTCGACCCGCAGGCGACCGGCGCGCTTCCAGAGATCCAGGAATCGCGGCGGGCGATGATCCTTTATACGAGCGGCACGACCAGCCGTCCGAAGGGAGTCGTCAGCACACACGCCAGCCTGCGCGCCCAGATCGAAACGCTCGTCGCGGCGTGGCATTGGAGCGCCGACGATCGGATTCCGCTTTTCCTGCCGCTGCATCACATCCACGGCATCGTGAACATCGCCTGCTGCGCATTGTGGTCCGGCGCATGCATCGAGACGTTCCCGAAGTTCATCGAACCGAAGATCCTCAGCCGCGTCGCCGCCGGCGCCTACACAGTCTTCATGGCCGTGCCGACAATCTACGTGAAACTCATCGATTCACTGCGGCCGGGCAATCTGCCGGATGAGGAGCGCGCCCGCATTCTGCAGGGTTTTTCGCGGATGCGGCTCATGGTGTCCGGTTCCTCCGCGCTGCCGGCCAGCGTCCACCACGAATGGCGGGAGCTCACCGGGCAGGTCCTTCTCGAGCGATACGGAATGACCGAAACGGGAATGATTCTCTCCAACCCGTATCACGGCGAACGCCGCCCGGGCACGGTCGGGCATCCGCTTCCATCGGTCGAGGTGCGCCTGCGCACGGAAAATGGCGAGCCGGTCCAGCCGGGTGAGCCCGGCGAAGTGCAGGTGCGGGGCCCGATGGTGTTTCGCGAGTATTGGCAACAGCCCGAGGCCACACGCGAATCCTTCACCGACGGCTGGTTCCGCACCGGCGACATGGCCGTGCTCGAGGATGGCTACTACCGCATCCTTGGCCGCCTCGCGACCGACATTATCAAGAGCGGGGGATACAAGATTTCGGCGCTGGAGATCGAAGCCGCGGTGATGGAACACCCGGCGATTCGCGAATGCGCCGTTGTCGGCATCGCCGACCAGAAATGGGGCGAGGTCATCGCGCTTGCCGCCGCCCTCGAGGAAGGACAGAAGGACCTTTCCCTGCACCAGCTGAACGAGTGGAGCCGGACACGGCTGTCTCCCTACAAGTTGCCCCGCAAGCTTCTGGTCCTCGACCGGTTGCCCCGCAACGGAATGGGCAAGGTTCAAAAGAAGGCCATCACCTCGTTGCTGATGCAGAACCCCTCCTCGGGTTCCTGACCACCATCCCCGGCGAGCTGAAGAACAGGAGCCTCGCTAGCGACCGGCGGCGGTGATCTTCGAGAGCTGCTGCTGGATCGCCTCGAATCTCGCGAGGGCCTCGGAATTCAGGCGGTCGATTTTTTCGTGCAGGTGCGCGACTTCGAGTTCCGCCTTGAGGTTCACGTCGTATTCGATGTCCGCGCGAATCTTGTCCTTCGCGGCCTGGCGGTTCTGGCTGAAGAGCACGAGGGTCGCGAGGAAGATCGCTTCGAGCGAGACGGCGAGTGTCAAAAAGCCGAACGGGTAGGGATCGAACTGCGGAATGCCCGGCACATGAACCGTGTTCACGACAATCCAGAACGTGAAGATGATCGCGTGCAGGACGATGAACGAAATGCTGCCGGAGAAGGCCGCAATGGCATCGGCGCCTCGCTGGATCCAGTTGCGGCTGTCAGCCTCCTCTTCGTTGACGTTGCGCGTGGCCGTGTGCCGAAGCTGCTCGGCCGTGAAACGCAACCGCTTCGCGATTGAGGCGAGCATGTGCATGGCCGCATGAGGCCGGGATTCCAGAAATTCCCGCAGATCGGCATGCGAAAGCCGGAACGCCGTCAAATCCGTCACCGCGGCTACCGAGGCACTTCGACTTCCCTGCTCGAGAAACGAGAGTTCGCCAAAGAAGTCCCCTTTGCCCGGCCGCTCGAGGACGATTTTCTCGCCGGTGTCGTTCTTGAAGAAAACCTCCGCTTCGCCCTCGCAGATCACATACATCGCGTCGCCGGGATCGCCCGTGAAGAACACCGGCTCACCGGCCTTGAAATTGACGACGGTGAGCTTCGCCGCGAGCCCTTGCGCCTCGGATGGGTCCAGCAGTTTGAAGATGGGGATTTCCTTGAGCAGGTCGACTTCCGGACACATGCCCCGGCTCTATCAGAAACCCTCCGGCGGCTGAAAGATCGTTTTGCCGATCAATACACGATCCGCACCGGCGTGCCGACGTTCACGTGTTCAAAGAACTCACGCGCCACCTGCTTGCTGATGCGGATGCACCCGTGCGACGCCGGAGATCCCGGCACGGGGATCGGCCCCTGATGCATGCCAACCCCACCGGCCGTAAGCCGCATCCAATACGGCATCGGTGCACCTTCGAAGCGGCCGCCCGGCGGCGGGCGATCCTTGCGAATGTCCGCGTCGTAATTCACGACGTTGCCCGCTGCATCGTAAATGTAGCCGTAGAGGTTCGATCGCTTGTCGCGGATCTTTTCCATGATCCGGAACGTTCCCGCAGGCGTGCCGTAGCCCTCCTTGCCGGTCGCGACCAGCGCAACGCCGGCCAGCTTCGAACCCTGATAAAAATACGCCTTCTGCTCCGTCAGATTGATCGTGATCGAGGGCGGCCCGCCGCCGTAATCCACGCCATCCCAGTAACTGACGTCGTCAATAATCTCCACCGGCCCGGTCGAAGTCCCGGCCGTTCCCTGCGTCTGGCCGAAGAACTGGGTCTCGTATTGGGGACCTAGATAAGGCGTCGTCCCGCCACCTGCGCAGCCCGAGGTTATGACGACCCCCACGAGCAACATTCCCGCCCCAATCCAGCGCATGGCTACGAAAAACATGCCTGCCATTTACCACACCCCTCACATTTCTCAACCCGTGAGAATCACCCGTCGGCAACACACCGACGCGTTATTTCCTGCCACCGAAGATCGCCGAGCCGACGCGCACGATCGTCGCGCCCTCCTCCACCGCGACTTCGAAATCCCCGCTCATCCCCATCGAGAGCGTTTCCAACGGCACGCCGCAGCGGCTCGCAAGACGATCGCGAAGCTCCCGCAACGCACGGAAATGCGGTCGCGCCGACTCAGGATCCTCCGCGAAAGGAGCAATGGTCATCAGCCCCTCCACCTGCACACGCGGCAGCGCAAGCAGGGCATCGATCTCCCCCTCCAGCGACTCGGGGGAAAAGCCAAACTTCGAGGCCTCGCCGGCGACATTCACTTCGAGCAGCACCCGCGGAAACAGCCCCAGCTCTGCCGCGATCCGATCGATGGCCTGCGCAAGCTCGACGGAATCGACACTCTGGATGAGCTCAAACAGCGGCAGCGCACGCCGCACCTTGTTTCGCTGCAAGTGCCCGATCAGATGCCACCGCAAGGCACCCGGCAGCAGAGGAATCTTCGCCTCCGCTTCCTGGACGCGACTCTCCCCAAACACCTCCTGCCCCGCATCCCACGCCTCACGCACATCCGGGGCGGGAAAGGTTTTCGAGACCGCCACCAGAGTCACTTCCTTCGGCGAACGCCCCGCCCGCGCGCACGCGGCGGCAATCCGCGCCCGCACTTTTTCGAGGTTTTGCGCGAGTTCCATAAGAAAAAATCAGCGATGACAAATTGAGATTAGCAAAACTTATACTATATAATTCTCCTGTGCAGATCGAGACGTTCAAAGTCTTCCGCGACCTGGTCGAAACTACGAGTTTTTCCAAAGCGGCGGAAGCAAACGGGATCACACAGAGCGCGGTAAGCCAGCAGGTTCGATCGATCGAGAAGCGCTTCGACGTTCGCCTGATCGAGCGCGGGAAGCGTTACTTTGTTTTAACGCCGGAGGGTCGCGAGTTTCTCGCGGCGAGTCGCCATATCCTCGACGCCTACGAGGATCTCACGCACCGCATTCAGGAGATTCGCAACGTCGTCGAGGGCACCCTTCGGATCGCCACCGTTTACAGCATCGGGCTCCATGAGCTTCCTCCCTACCTCCGCGCGTTTCGCAAGCAGCATCCGCAGGTCGAGGTAAAGATGGATTACTGCCGCTACAACGAGGTCTACGACTCGGTGCGCGATGGCACCTCCGATCTCGGCCTCGTGGCGTATCCCGCGCGAAAGCCCGGCCTCAAGATGATGACGTTCTGGCGCGACAAGCTCGTGCTCATTTGTTCCCCGGAGCATCGCCTCGCCCGCCGCAAGCGCGTGGCGCTGCGTGAGATGGTCGGCGAGAAATTCGTCGCGTTCGAACCGGATCTCCCGACGCGCAAGGAAATCGACAAACGGCTGCGCGCGCGAGGCGTGCGCATCAAGCCGGTGCTCGAGTTCGACAACATCGAAACGGTCAAGCGCACCGTGGAGATCGAGGACGCGGTGTCGATCGTGCCCGAGATTTGCGTGCGCAGCGAAACCCAGTCGGGCCAGCTCGCGGCGATTGAAATCGACGAACCGGAAATGTGGCGGCCGCTCGGCGCGGTGATCAAGCGCGCGGGTGCATGCTCCACGGCATTGAAGGAATTTCTCGCGATGCTTGAAAAGACCGACCTGGGCCGGCATTAATGGGGGTGCACCTCCCGTCCCCTCATGGAAACCGAATATTCCGACCCGAATGCCGCCGCCGTAGCCGTTATCGGAGGCAGCGGACTTTATGAAATCGAAGGCTTCACAGAAGAGCGTGAGCTCAATGTCGAAACTCCGTTCGGGGCGCCTTCGGACACCATCATCGGCGGCAAGCTCCACGGGCGGATGGTCTATTTTCTTCCACGCCACGGCCGCAACCACCAGATCGCGCCGCACGAGATCAACCACCGCGCCAACATCTACGCGCTGCGAATGCTCGGCGTGCGGTGGATCATCAGCGTAACGGCCGTCGGGAGCCTGCAGGAAAAATACGCGCCGGAGGAAATCATCCTGCCCGCGCAGTTCTTCGACCGCACGAGCGCCCGGTCGCAACAGACATTTTTCGGCAACGGCATCGTGGCTCACATCAGCTTCGCCGACCCCACCAGCAACCGTCTCCGCGTGCTCATCGCGCACACCTGCTCGGCCCTGCGCAAGAACTATCACTCCGGTGGCACGTATGTGAACATCAACGGCCCGGCGTTCTCCACCCGCGCGGAGTCCGAATTTTACCAGCGGATGGGATTCGACGTGATCGGCATGACGAATCTCCCCGAAGCGAAACTCGCGCGTGAAGCCGAAATCGCGCTCGCGACGATGGCCATGGTCACCGACTACGATTGCTGGAAGACCAACGAGGACCCGGTCACCGCCGAGTCCGTCGTCTCCCACCTCAAGGCAAATGCGCAGACGGCCAAGGAGGTCCTCGCGCATGTCATTCCGCGGATTCCCACCGAGCCAAACTGGCCGGAACATCGCGTGCTCGACGAAGCGCTCATCACACCGCGGGAAGCCTGGCCGCCGGAAACACTCGACAAACTTCGCGCGATTTTGGATCGATTCGTGGAATCCTAATTCCATGAGTTTTCGATCCCGATGGATCTCGAGCGTCATCGCGCTATCCGTTTCCGCCTGCCAGTCGGTTCACACCCAGGAACCTGAGATTTCCTCGGATCCTGCCGCGCTTGTGGACCCCTCGGGAGCGGCGGCCACGACTTCGGTCGAAGCGGTCAAGCCAGCTCCCACGCCCGATCCAACACCGGCGTCAACACCGCGACCTCCCAAGTATTCCTACAACTCGGTGGAAATCTCCGAGCCCGTGGTCGCCATCACGTTCGACGACGGTCCGCATCCGAAGCTCACGCCGCAGCTTCTGGACATTCTCAAGGAGCGCGGAGTCAAGGCGACATTCTTCGTGGTCGGCACCAATGCCGCGGAGTATCCGGAAATTCTGCAACGCATGGTCGCGGAGGGACACGAGGTCGCCAACCACAGCTGGAGTCACGTCGCCCTCAACCGGCAGGGAACCGCCGGAGTCGCGAGCCAGCTCAATCGCACAAACGACGCAATCAAAAAGGCCATCGGCCACGCCCCCACCCTCATGCGCCCGCCGTATGGTGCGACCAACACCGCACTCACCCGGCGCATCAACGAGGAATTCGGCATGAAGGTCATCATGTGGTCGGTCGACCCCCTCGACTGGCGCTACCGCAATGCCGATCGCGTGAAGCGCGAAATTGTGAATGGCGCGGCGCCGGGTGCGATCATCCTCGTTCACGACATTCATCCCACCAGCGTGGCCGCCATGCCGGGCACCCTGGATGCCCTTCTCGCCAAGGGCTACAAATTCGCCACCGTTTCGGAGCTGCTCGCGATGGAAGGCGGCAGGAAAGCCTCTCCAACCCCCACGCCGGGCACGTTGTTGCTGGCCGCTCCGCCCGCTGCGGAACCCGATGCCCAGCCTTTCGAAGTGCAGCGCTTCGAACTCGTGCCTACCGAGTAAACCCAAGCGACGCGGCGATCGACGGAATCGCCTCGCGAAAACTCTCGAACCCGGGTGACCAGCCGGTCGCCCGCAGTCTGGCATTGCTGACCCGCTTGCTTGTCCATGCCCGCTTTCGCAAAGGGTTGATGGGACCTACCGGAGGCATCGGACGATCGAAATACTCCCCCAGCCACTCGCAGACCTCCCGCTGTGTCGCGGGTTGATTGTCGACCACGTTGTAGATGCCGGGAGGCGGGCCGGTCATCGCGACATGAACCACCGCTCGGGCCGCGTCGTCCCGATGGATCTGGTTGATCCAGCGGCCGCCCCCGCCCTCCAGCACCATCTCGCCGTTCAGAAATCGGGTCATGAGCACGGAGCGTCCCGGCCCGTAAAGTCCCGCCAGCCTAAGGACGAACCCCCTTTCCTCGAGGGCCACCTTCTCCGCCGCCAGCAGTTGCCGCGCGGTTTCCCGCTCCGGCTCCGTGGGCGAATCCTCCGCAACCTCGCTTCCATCCGTGTGCCCGTAGACGCTCGTGCTGCTTGTGAAAATGACACGGGCCGTCGGCAATGCTTCGCGAATCGCGCGCATCCCGTCGACATAGACCCTTCGGTAAACGCCCGCATCGCCCCGACTGGAACTTGCGCAATGCACCACCCAGTCGATTTGCCGTCCCTGCGACAGTGCTCGAACCCCCATCGCGTCGGCGACATCCGCCACAACCACCGGATACGGTTTTCCCGCCAGACGTGACGCCGACTCCTCTTTGGCGGTGACACCCGTCACCTGCCAGCCCTGCTCAAAAAACAAATCGGCTGCGGTCTCACCGAGGAAACCGCAGCCGACGATCAGAATGGTGGGCAAGGAAAGGACTAGCTCAAGTTGAAGCGGAACTTCATCTTGGCCCGCTTCGCATTCGTCTTGGCCTTGCGACGGGATTTCTGCGTAGGCGTCTCAAACGCACGCAGACGACGCACCTCATCCATGATTCCCTCGGAATCCATCTTGCCTTTGAGGCGCTTCAGAGCGCGATCGATTGGCTCTCCCTTGCGAACAATGACTTCTGGCATGCAGCTATTTCACCTACTTTCTTCTCGTCCCCGGGTTCGAGGCGGAGGTCCATCATTCACCAATCGGCCCCGGCACGCAAGAATTTCTGATAAATAGCTGCTTTCCAGTAACTTATCTGATTTCTAAGCCGTCGAGCGACTGGCCTGGCGCATCGCTTCGGTCTCCAGCACCTCGCGGCGCAGGCTCTTGCCGCGGAACCGGGTCCACCAGAGGATGATCGGCGAAGCCACGAAGATCGACGAGTAGGTGCCGATGATGATGCCGGCGAGAATTGCGAACGCAAAATCCCGCAGCACCGCTCCACCAAAGAAATAAAGCGCCGCGACGGACAGCACCGTTGTGCCGCCGGTCAGGATGGTGCGGCCCAATGTCTCGTTGATCGCGCGGTTCATCAGCGCCTGGATATCGCGTTCGCCGCCGGTCTTCAGCGTCTCGCGAATGCGGTCGAAGACGACGATTGTGTCGTTGATCGAGTAGCCGGCAATCGTCAGCACGGCACCCACCATCACCAGCGACAACTCACCGCCAATCAGCGCAAAGACGCCTAGGGTGATGATCACGTCATGCAGCACGGCGAGCACCGATGCGAGCGCGAAGGAAAATTCGAAGCGGAGGGACACATAAATCAGAATGCCCAGCATTCCGAGCGCCAGCGCCCAGCACGAGCGCTTCGCAAACTCCATCCCGATGCGTGCGCCAACCGTATCCTCCGACTCGGCACGCACCCCGCGGTCGGGGAATTCCGACTGCAATTCACTCAGGATCTGCGCCGCCGTGTGCTCGGGGCTTCGGATGGTGAGCATCTCCTGGGTGCCTTCACGCTCCATCTGAATCACCGTCGAAGTGCCAAGCCCGATCTTGTCGACGGCACTGCGGGCTTCCTCCACCGTCACCGGTTTTTCGGAATCGATGATCAGCAGGTCGCCACCTCGAAAATCAACGCCCAGAGTGGCCTGCCCACGAATTGCGTAAACCGCAAACGAGCCGACGATCATCACCAGCGACAGCACCAGCGCGAGCCGCCGCTTCCCGAGAAAATCGAAGGTGTGCTTCGGGATGATGTCCATCATCGAAATCCGCTTCAACCCACCCTTGTCCACCAGCCACCGGAAGGCGGTGCGCGTGAAGAGAAGCGCGGAGAACATCGAAGCGATAATGCCGAGCGTGAGGGTGACCGCGAAGCCCTTCACCGAGCCGGAAGCCTCGATGAAGAGAATGACCGCCGTGATCAACGTGGTCACATTCGCATCGAAGATTGCGCTGAAAGCCTTGTCGTAGGCGCCGTGCAACGCAGCCGCGAGGCTCTTGCCGGCCGCCATCTCCTCGCGAAGTCGCTCGTAAATGAGGACGTTCGCGTCCACGGCCATGCCGATCGTGAGGATGATGCCCGCGATGCCCGGCAGGGTGAGCACGAAGTTGAACATCGCCATCATGCCCAGCAGCAGGACGAGGTTCACGACGAGGCCGAGCAGCGCGATCAGGCCGACAAAGCGGTAGTAGATGAGCACGAAAACGAAAACGAGGACGAGGCCAACAAGGCCGGCCAGCACACCGCTCCGAATGGAATCCATGCCCAGAGTCGGCGAAACGCTGCGGGTCTCCACGATCTGCACCGGCACGCGCAGCGGATTTTCCAGCGCGCTGGCGAGATCCCGCGCCTCCTTTTCATCGAACCGTCCGGTAATCACCGCGCGCCCGTGATAGGCGCTCTCATTCAAGGTCGGAGCGGAAAGGACCTCCCCGTCGAGAAGAATGGCAAGCTGATTGCCGCGGTTCGGCGCGGCGAGCGCATCGAAGAGCTTTGCGCCTTCACTGTCAAACTCGAGGCTCACCCCCCAGCCCTGCTGGTCGAAATACGCGAACGCCTTTTTGACATGCTCGCCACTGAGATCCGCCCGCCGGTTCATAAGCAATGGGATCGTGATCTCCTCGCCGCGGTCGTTGACGGTCTTGTATTCCTTGACCACCGTGCCCGGCGGCATGATCGCCTGCCCGGCCTCCACCTGCGCGAGAATGCCGGCGGAGTTCGGGTTCACGATGGCGAATTCCAGTTTCGCGACTCGTTGAAGATGTTCCTTCGCCTGGTTCAGTTGTTCGTTGTCGAGCCCCGGCAACTGCACCAGAATTCGATCGTCGCCCTGCGGGGTAATATCCGGCTCGCCCACGCCGTAGGCGTCGACACGTTTGCGAATGACTTCGACCGCGCGGTCGAGCAGGTCCTTGGTAATTGGATCCGCACCCGGCTCACGAACGAGCTGCAGAAGGAACGATGTGCCGCCCTGCAAATCGAGACCCAGCCGGATTCTCTTATCGAGAGGCGTGACTTCCTCGACGCAGAAGGCGACGAGGAGAATGGTCAGGACGACGCCGAGCCAGCGCTTGCGGACCTCTGAATCGGTGGCGAAATACCATCCGAACAGCACCAGCAGCAGCAGGCCAAAGCCAAAGACAATTTCGGGAGACATAACGAAATCAGGGCGTAAAAAGGTAACCGCCCTCCCGTGGGCCGGGATCAGGCGAGCTCCGCAGCATAGGCAGCCGCCGTCCGCTGTCCAAGAAAATCACACCGCCGGAGGAGCCGATTTCCCTTCCGGCTCTATGACAGTCGCGGCGGGAGTTCACGCTTTGAGGTGGCGCCGGATCTCGCTATTCGTGCTTCCCATGAAAAAGCTCGCCCTGGCCTGTCTTTTCTCCCTCCCCCTGGCTTTTGGCGCCTCCGCCCAGAACAATCCGGACAACTCAACACCACCGCCCACTCCCGCAGCAACTCCGAGCCCCAACCAGTCGCTGAAGGACGAACAGGAAAAGCTCACCCTCGAGAACGGCATCGCCAAACAAAAGCTCGAGCGGGAGCTCGCCGATCTCCAGGCCGAGAAACAGCGCCTGGAGATCGAAGCGGCCACCATCTCGAAGAAGCTGGAACTCGAGCAGGCGAAGCGGAAGGCCGCTCTCGAGGCGGAGCTGGCGGACATCCGGGCCGAACTCGATAAGCTGAAGGCGAAAAACGAGCTCGCCGCTGCGAAGCTGGCGGAGAAGCAGAGCGAGCTTCAGTTGAAGGACCAGGAAGTGCAGCTCCGCATAAAGGAACTGCAGCTCGAGAAGACGCAGTTCGACATCCAAGTGGCGAAGTTCAGCGCAGAGATCGATCTCTGGGAGAAACGCGGCGACTGGAAAAACCGGGTCAATCGCGAGATCCAATACACGGAGGAGCCGTTGAAGGACGGCGTCCTGACCATCTCCGACCGGCGCATTCCGCTGAACGGGCCCATTACGATGGAAACCGCCGACTACATCTGCGAGCGGATCGACTACTTCAACAACCAGAACCCGACGTATCCGATCTTCATCGTCATCGACAGCTCCCCCGGCGGATCCGTGATGGCCGGCTATCGCATTCTCAAGGCGATGGAAGGCAGCCCGGCCCCGGTTTACACGGTCGTGAAATCCTTCGCCGCGAGCATGGCCGCGGGCATCACCACGCTCGCCAAGCGGTCCTTCGCATATCCGAACGCAATCATCCTTCACCACCAGCTCTCGTCCGGAAACTTCGGCAACCTCACGGTGCAACAGGAGGCCGTTCGCAACATGGAGGAATGGTGGCGCCGTCTCGCGACACCCGTGGCAAACAAGATGGGCATCCCCCTCGATGAGTTCGTCAAACAGATGTATGCGAACACCTCGACCGGCGATTGGAAGGAATTCGCCGACCGCGCGAAGGAACTCAAGTGGGTGGACGAGATCGTGGAGACGATCCGCGAGGAGTCTCTCGTGAAGAACCCGGACATCGCCGACGCGACTCCGCAACGCCAGCCGACCTCTCCCTACCTCTCGGAGCAAACGGACTCCGAGGGAAACCGCTATCAGCTTCTTCCCCGGCTGAATCCGCTGGACTGCTACTACCTCTACAACCCGGACGGCTACTACCGCACGGAGAAGTAGCGCGGCATGTTACGGCGCCGGAAGCATGGCCTTCGGGGCCTTGCCAGCAACCGGCGCCTTTCGGGAGAATCAGGCCGGTTTTTCGCCGGTTTCCTTGCCGTCGCGGATGACCGTTACGATCGCCCCGCGGTCGAACTCGATCTTCACGTTGTCGGCGACACGCACGATCACCGTTCTTTCCTTCACATTTGTGATCGTGCCGTGAATGCCGGCATTCGTGACGATCTGGTCACCGGTCTGGAGCGAGGAAATGAGCTTCTGATGCTCCTTCTGCTTCTTCTGCTGCGGGCGAATCAGCAGGAAGTAAAAGATAACAAAAATAAAAATCAGCGGCAAAAACTGCACGAGTGGGTTCGGCGCGGGCGGGGCGCCCGGAGCCGGCGTTGCAGCCTGAGCAAAGAGAAGAAGGTCGAAAGCGTTCATGAATGCGAACCGGCAACGTAAAAAGCCGGGCGGCGGGAGTCCATGCAAATCCATGCGATGGCACGGCACCGGGACAATTCTCCGCGCTTCATGGCAAATCAGGGCTCGATGCCCAGCAGCAGGACATTCGTGGGAATGACCTGCAGCAACCAATCCATGTGCGACGGCAGCGAGCGCACGCCGCCCGATCGCGCGGTGCCCGCCACAAACAGGTCAGCTCCGGAATTCTGCACAAAGTCGCAGACGGCGAATCCGGTCGTCGAATGCAGGAGCCGGCATTCCACCTCGCGTTCGAAGCCCTCCGCCTGATCGACAATGGCTGCAAGCGCCGCCTCGTCGAATCGCTGCTCGCTGTTTCGCGCGATGGCTTCGTCGAACGGCGTGACCACTCCGATGAACACGATCTCCTCCACGCCGAGCCGCGTCGCGAGAAGGCACACACGGTTGAGGAACGAAACGCTGGGCCGCTTCAAGTCCACCTCGACAACGATCCGCCGCCACCGTCGCTGCGTCTCCTCCGGCTTGGGAAAAAGCAGCAGATCGCACGGAGCGCGGCGAAGGAGTTCCCGCGCCACGCCACCGAGGAAATACCGATGCTCCGCCTCCCGCTCGAGAGCGCCGGCGATCAGCAGGTCCATCCCCTCCTTCGCGCAGGCGCCGAGAATTGCCTCGATTGGCGTGTCGGCGACACTCCAGTGAACCGGAAAATCACTGCCCGCACGCAACCGTTCAAAAGCTTCGCGAAAGCGCGACGCCGCCTCCTCGGATTCCGCCGAGGCGTGAATCACGGACAATGGACCGCCAAAGGAACGCGCGACGCGATCAGCCTCCGCCAGCACCGCAGAAAGACGAGGCGAAAAGGTCAAGGCGACACCGATGTTCTTATATACGCCTTGCATCCATGGGGATTTAAAACGGGATGGCGCCATCGTCATCCGATTTTTCGCGAAACCTTCGTGATTCGGACGTGCCCGATTGCGAACACCTCGCGTCGCCGGAGAGCGCGGTGCAAACATGCACCCCGCCCCGCCGGCGATTTTCCACCGTCAATCGGTCAAACCCCGGAGGATTCGAACCGGCGTGCAGCCGTCTGCTTCAAGGCAATCGAGCGATTGATCGCATTCAAATAGGCGCGCGCACTCGCTTCGATCACATCGGTCGCCGCGCCCTTTCCGGTCACGAGCTCGCCATCGCCAAAGTCGATCTTCACGGTCACCTCGCCCAGTGAGTCGCGGCCCTGAGTCACCGCCTCGACGACGTAGGATGCCAGCGTGCCCTTCTTTTTCACGATGCGATCAATGGCCTGCATCGCTGCATCCACCGCGCCGTTTCCGGGGCTGGAATCCTGCCAATACTCGTCGTTGCGCTTCAATCGCACGGTCGCCGTCGGCACGGTCGTGGTGCCGCTGGTGACATTGATGTAATCGAGGATGTAGGTCTCCGCGGCATTGCCGATCGAGTCGTCCACCAGCGCGCTCAGGTCGTCGTCGTAAACGAACTTCTTTTTGTCGCCGATGTCCTTGAACCGCGTGAAGACAGCATCGATCTCCTCGTCGGTCAACCGGAAGCCCAGATGTTCCAGGCGCGTCGCCATTGCGTGACGGCCACTGTGCTTCGTCAGCGGCAGCTCCGTGCCACCCCAGCCGACCTCCGCGGGATCCATGATCTCGTAGGTCTCACGCTTCTTCAGGATACCATCCTGATGAATACCCGAGCTGTGCGCGAAGGCATTCTCGCCGACGATCGCCTTGCTGCGCGCGACGTGCAGACCGCTCATCCGCGCAATCAGTCGCGACGTTTTCAGGATTTCTCTGGTCACGACTCCGGTATCGACATCACCGAAATAATCCCGGCGCGTCTTGATCGCCATGACGACCTCCTCCAGCGCGCAGTTTCCCGCGCGTTCGCCGATTCCGTTGAACGTTCCCTCGACCTGCCGCGCGCCCGCCTTGATTGCCGCCAGGGAGTTCGCCACCGCCAGGCCCAGATCGTCGTGGCAATGCACGCTGATGATCGCGTCGTCGATGTTGCGAACATTCGAGCGCAGATAGGAAATCAGCGCCGCATACTGCTCCGGCACCGCGTAGCCGACGGTGTCGGGAATGTTCACCGTGGTGGCGCCGGCCTCGATCGCGGCCTGCACGACCTGCGCCAGAAACTCCGGCTCCGTGCGCGAGGCATCCTCGGGCGAGAACTCCACATCCTTCACCATCGACTTTGCACGCTTCACGCCCTCCACGGCCATGCGGAGAATCTCCTCCTCCGCCTTCTTCAGCTTGAACTCGCGATGGATCGCAGACGTCGCCAGAAACACGTGAATGCGGGCGCGGTCTCCGGCCGCCTTCACCGCGGCGCCGGCGGCATCGATGTCCTTTGCCACACAGCGCGCCAGTCCGCAGATGATTGGACCGCGGACCTCTTCTGCGATCGTTTTGACCGCCTCGAAGTCGCCATCGCTGATCACCGGAAACCCGGCCTCGATCACATCGACGTTGAGGCGCCCCAACTGCCGGGCCACCTCCATTTTTTCACGCAGGTTCATCGACGCGCCGGGGCATTGCTCGCCATCGCGCAGCGTCGTATCGAAAATCACAACTTTGTCGGACATAACTTGAAAATCGTTTCCGGCGGAGGAAGGAATTCGTGGCATTCACCACGCCGCCAGAGTCGCAGTTATGCCAGGGAATTAAAGCGAAAGAAGGGTAAGTCGGCTCGGGAGCAACCCGAGTCGAAGCGCAAGAAGAGAAGTGCGCGCGGCTTTAACCACGATTGGTAAAATACCCATCGGTCAGTGCATGGCAATCCTCGAATCCAACTACCTACGAAAACGGATCACTTTCGACGTTTTTTGGACTTCGTCCCCATTGGATAATATTGCCACCGCCGTTACACGGTATTTACGCCCGGTTAGACGAGAAAATCGGAAGTTGTATGGCGAAGAAGAATCGGGCCCGTAATAATATCTGTTCAAGTAAAACTTAACATAGTTCACGTCCCCAGGTGATGTCGGTTGGACCACCGCCCCGGCTCGAATACTCTTACTTTGGCGGCGGTTTTTGGCATGAAGCTTAAGCCTCACGTTCGGCGCCTTGACCAGGATGCTGATCGCGGAAGAGAAAAACGAGTCCCCGTTCGTATAGTTGACCTTCGCCTGCACGCTGTATGCGTCCGCTTTCAGGTTGCCAAACGTGCGGCTGCAAGGGGCCGTATAATCGTATCCCCACTAGCTGCCATTCACATAGAAATTCACGTCGTTCACGGCTCCCGGCGTTCCTGAATAGGGCGTGCAGGTTACCGTGAACGCTCCAGGCGAACGGTTGTCCCGTTGTGTCATGCTAATCGAGATAGGCGGGGCTCCAACTGTAACTTTCGCAACCTCGGAGGAGAAGCTCCCCGATTGATATACAGCGACTGCGTAAATCTCGTAGATATTCTCCTTCAAGTTCCCCATAGTATACTCATACGGCGAGGTTCTATCATCACCCAAATATCTTCCGTTGCTGTAAAACTCGACCCGCGATAGTCCAGTTGTCGTCGTCGGGTTTGCTGTAATCTTTATCGAGTCCGAGGAAACCAGCCCAGAGGACTTGGACAGCTGCAATGTCGGCGCACCTTGACCAAAAAGCGAATGCGACTTAAGGCATGCCGCCAACGAAATAAATAGGAATAAATACCGCATAGTATTTCGTATGCCACCACTAATTCTAGCGGGCGGACAAGCAAAAATAAATGGTCTAATTATCGTCGAAGAGCGACATTTGGTTGGCGATTGCGGCCATGTCGCGACGGCGCGTGCGGCCGTTTGAAACGGCCAGCGTCGGCTTGCCATCGGCGTTGAGTTCCGACTTTTCGAGATTCGCGAGAATCTGTTTCGCGCGGGCGATCAGCGAATCCGGAAGCCCCGCCAGCCGGGCGACCTGGATGCCGTAACTCTGGTCGGCGCGCCCCGGCACGATCTTGCGCAGGAAGATAACCTCGTCGTTCCACTCGCGCACGGAGACGTTGAAATTCGCCACACCATCACGCGTCCGCTCGAGGTCGGTCAGTTCGTGGTAGTGCGTGGCGAAGAGCGTGCGGCAGCCAATCTTGTCGTGCAGATGCTCCGCGACGCTCCATGCGATGCTCAATCCGTCGAACGTCGAGGTGCCGCGACCGATTTCATCGAGGATGACGAGACTGTCTTTCGTGGCGTTGTGGATGATGTTTGCCGTCTCGTTCATCTCAACCATGAACGTCGACTGCCCGCGCGAGAGGTCGTCGCTGGCCCCGACGCGGGTGAAAATGCGATCGACGATCCCGATGTGCGCGCGCTTTGCCGGCACGAAACTGCCGATCTGGGCAAGCAGCACGAGCAGGGCGACCTGCCGAATGTAGGTGGATTTGCCGGCCATGTTCGGCCCCGTGAGAATCGCGAACCGCTTTCCGTCACGGTCCAGCGAAACATCGTTGGGCACGAACCGCTCGCCGACCGTCCGCAGATCGAGCACCGGATGACGCCCCTCCTCGATTTCCAATGCGCCGGAATCGTCCACCACCGGCCGGCAGTAATCGTGCAGGCGGGCAACCTCCGCCAGTGACGCGAGAGCGTCGAGCGCGCCAAGCGCGGCGGCGGTCCGCTGGATTCGTGGAAGCGCATCCAGAACGAGTGCACGAAGCCGCTGGAAAATTTCCATCTCGAGCGCACGCGCGCGTTCATCGGCGCCGAGGATCTTGCCTTCGATCTCCTTCAGCTCGGGCGTGATGAATCGCTCGCTGTTCGCCGTCGTCTGCTTGCGGTGGTAATCCGGCGGCACGCTGCCGAGGTTCGCCTTCGTGATCTCGATGAAATACCCGAAGACCGAATTGTAGCGGACCTTGAGCGACTTGATCCCGCTGCGTTCGATCTCGCGCTCCTGCAAACGGGCGATCCAGTCCTTTCCTTCGCGGGAGGCGGCGCGCAGTTCATCCAGAGCCGGATCGAAGCCTTCGCGGATCATTCCTCCGTCCCGCACCAGCGCCGGGGGCTCGTCCACGACTGCCGAGCGCAGGGTCGCGCACAGCTCATCGAGCGGATCGAGCTGCGAGCCAAGCTCGCCGAGCAACTCCCCGCCACCAAGCGGATCGGTCAGGGAATCGATCACCGCACGCACGGCGGGAACCCGCTCCAGCGACTCTGCCAGCGCCGCAAGGTCGCGGGCATTTCCCGACTGGCCGTTCAACCGCGAGGAGGCGCGCTCCATGTCGCGCACGCCACCCAGTGCCTCGCGCAAAGTCCCGAGTTCCGCCGGCCGCTCCAGCAGGCGCTCGATGGCCGACTGCCGGGTGCCAATCGCCTTGATGTCGCGCAGCGGGTGAAGAATCCAGTCGCGCAGGGTGCGGGCGCCCACCGACGTCACCGTGTGATCGAGCGCGCCGAGCAGCGTCATTTCCCGCCCGCCGCGCGATTGGACAAGCTCGAGGTGGGATTGTGTGACCGCGTCGAGAATCAAATACTCGCTCACGCGGAATGGCTGCAGGCCGCGCAAGTGCGAAGCATTTCGGCGCATCTGTCGCGTCAGATAATGCAGCACGGCGCCCGCCGCACCGATGCCCAAAGGCCAGTCGCCACAGCCGAAGCCGTCGAGTGACTGCACCTTGAAATGCTCGCGCAGGAGATGCTCCGCCGGTTCGCATTCGAAAATGTAGCCCTCGGTCGGAGTCGCGGACGGCAGCGCCTGCAGCAGCGCGGTCTGTTCCTCGGGGACGAGCAGTTCGGCGGGCGATACGCGGGCAAGCTCGTCGAGCAACTGGGCAAGGCTCTCCAGCTCGGAGAGACGGAATTCGCCGGTGCTCAGGTCCGCAAATGCGAGCCCGTATCGACCCCGCTTCTCACAGGCGGCGGCGAGATAATTGTGCGCGCGATCGTCGAGGCCAAAGTCGTCGAGCGTGCCCGCGCTGAGGATCTGCGAGAGCTCGCGCCGCACCAGCTTGCCGGCCTGCACCTCGCCAACCTGATCGCAGATCGCGACACGCCGCCCGGCGGCGATCAATTTCTCGATGTAACCCTTCGCGGAGTGATACGGCACGCCGCACATCGGCGTGGTGCCGCGTTTGGTCAGCGCCACATTGAGGATCGCGCTGGCCTCCTTCGCATCGTCGCCAAAGAGTTCGTAAAAATCCCCGAGCCGGAACAACAGCAGCGTGTTCGGCGGCAACCCGCTTCGCACAGCGAGATACTGCCGCATCATCGGCGTCGACGAATCGCTCATCGGGCTCAGTTCGCGCTGAGAAAGGCTTCGATCGGACTCGTCGCGGCGGCGAAATCCCCACGCGATGGCAGGCCGGCGGCAACAGCTTCACTGGCGCATTCCACGGCCATCCGGAATGCGCGTGCCATGCGCACCGGGTCCTCCGCCGCGGCAATGGCGGTGTTCACCAGCACGGCGGCGGCGCCCATTTCAATGGCCTCCGCCGCGTGGCTGGGCGCGCCGATGCCCGCGTCGACGACCACGGGAACGCTGGCCTGCCGGATGATGATCTCGATTTGTGCGCGGGTCTCGAGTCCGCGGTTGCTTCCGATTGGCGAGCCAAGGGGCATCACCGTGGCCACACCCACATCCTGCAGCCGCTTCGCGAGCACGGGATCGGCATTGATGTAGGGCAGCACCGTGAATCCCTCCTTCACGAGGATTTCCGCGGCCGCCAGCGTTTCCACGGGATCCGGGAGCAGATAATGCGGATCGGGGTGAATCTCGAGCTTCACCCATTTTGGCAGTCCCGCCGCGGCGGCCAGGCGCGCGAGGCGCACGGCTTCCTCGGCATTCATCGCGCCGCTGGTATTCGGGAGAAGCAGGTATTTTTCCTGATCGATGAAATCGAGGATGTTCGCGTAGGCGTCTCCTTTTCCGGAAAGGTCGGCTCGCCGCAACGCGACGGTCACGATCTCCGCGCCGCTGGCCGCGAGCGCATCGCGCATGACTGCGTTGGACGAGAACTTTCCCGTGCCCACCAGCAGCCGGGACGAAAATGCGCGACCGGCGATGACGAGTTGCGAATCCTGCATGGCCTGCCACAGTAACTGCCGATTTTGGCACAGCGCAAGAATGCCCGCCGCTGTCGCGGAATTTTGACGTGCGTGCTATCACCGACGCGCGATATTCGCTTGCCGACCGATGAGACCACTTACACCCGCCGACCTCGCCATACGATCCCTTGGAGAAAGGACGATCGAATCCCCGTTGAATCGGCATTTCATGGAGCTCGGGCACGACCACGCGTTCTATTCGGACGACTCGAGAATTCTCGTCGACCATTCGATGAACGCCGTGAAGGCAGCCATCGAGTCAGGTGAAGAGCTGCCCTGTTTTGAAGTGGCGGGCCCGCGAAAGAAGCTTTATTTCGACCCGTCCGAGACCGTTTGCGCCGTGGTCACCTGCGGCGGACTCTGCCCGGGCTTGAATGACGTCATTCGCGCGATCGTGATCCAGGCGCACCACCGTTACGGGGTTCCGCGCATTCTGGGCATTCCCTTTGGATTCGAGGGCCTGATTCCCGAATACGGCCACAATCTCGTCAATCTCACGCCCGGATACGTCAGCAACATCCATCGCTTCGGCGGCACGGCCATCGGGAGTTCGCGCGGACCGCAGGATACCGGCCGCATGGTGGACCGGCTGATCGAGCTCGGCGTGAATATTTTGTTCGTCATTGGCGGCGACGGCACGCAGCGCGGCGGCATGGCAATCGAAGCCGAGGCACGGAAACGCGGCGCGAACCTTGCCGTGGTCGGCGTGCCCAAGACGATCGACAACGACATGATCTACATGGATCGGAGTTTCGGCTTCGAGACCGCCTACGCGCAGGCCGTCGATGCAATCCGCGCCGCGCACACCGAGGCTCGCAGCGCGAGAAACGGCGTGGGACTCGTGAGGCTGATGGGCCGCCACTCCGGCTTCATTGCGTGCTCCGCGGCCATCGCCAGCGGCGAGGCGAACTACGTGCTCATTCCCGAGGTGCCGTTTGCGCTGGAAGGCGACCGGGGCTTCCTCGAACACCTCCGCCAGCGGGTGCTCAATCGCGGCCATGCCGTCATCGTCGTCGCCGAGGGCGCGGGACAGGAATTGCTGGAAGGCAGCACCGAGACCGACGCCTCCGGAAACCAGCGTTTGCAGGACATCGGCATCTTTCTGCGCGATCGCATCACGGAATATTTCCGGAAGTGCCACATGGATCTGACGCTGAAATACATCGATCCCAGCTACATGATCCGCAGCGTGCCCGCGTGTCCGCAGGACCGGATCTACTGCATGCGGCTCGGCCAGGCGGCCGTTCACGCAGGCATGGCGGGAAAAACCGGCCTGATTGTCGCGCGCTGGCACAGCACCTACGTGCACGTGCCCGTGCAGCTCGCCACCTCCGCACGTCGCGAAGTCGATCCCGCAGGCGACCTCTGGCTCTCCGTGCTGGAAGCCACCGGGCAACCTCCCCGGTTCCGCTGATCAGCTTTCAGCCCGCCATTCAAACGGCCCTTAAAACAGAACGGCGTGAAAGCTTTCGCTCTCACGCCATTCTTCGGAGGGGGAATGTCGAAAGTTTGCGGATTGTTCCTAAAAGGTAAATCCCCCGGATTTCCTAGTCCTTCATCGTGAGTTGAGAATACCGGCGCGCCCCGCGTGGGCAACGTCCACCCGCCCCGCCGCCCTTTCCTTGACAACCGCATCATCCACGGAATGATCGCCCGATGACCGCCCGCCCTATTTTCCGTGTCCTGACCTGCGTTCTCACCTTCGCGATTGCGAGCGCAGACGGAATGGCCGGCCAGAAAAAGGAACGTTCCCGCCCGGTAAAAATCGGCGTCCTTGCCTCGTTGACGGGATCCTGGTCATCGCTCGGGCAAAACACGGTCGCCGCGCTCCGCATCGCCGCGAAGGAACTCAAGGCCGATTCCCAGGGACGGTTCCAGCTCGTGGTTCATGACACGCAACTCGATCCGAACCTCGCCCTCGCAGCCATCAAAAAACTTCACCGCAAAGGCGTGAGAATTGTCATCGGCCCGCAGTCCAGCTCGGAACTCGCGATGATCAAGCCCTTCGCGGATTCCCACAAGATGCTCGTGATCAGCCAGGGCAGCACGGCCTCGTCCCTGGCCGTTGCGGGCGACAACATCTTCCGGTTCTGCCCGAACGACAAACGGGAGGCGTTGGCAATCGTCGCGCTGATGCGGCACGACGGAATCAGCACGCTTGTTCCGCTGTGGCGAAACGACGCGGGAAACAACGGGCTTCACGACTCGGTGACGGCGGAGTTTGAAAGCGGCAAAGGCGGCATTGCCACGGAGGGCTATCGCTATGAACCCTCGACGACCGATTTCTCCACGGCCACAAGCGAGATCGACAAGCAGATTCAGGATCTGGTCGCCAACGGCACGCCTGAGGCGGAGATCGCGGTCTACTGCGCCGCCTTCGATGAAATCGTGGACATCTTTCACAACGCGCAGAGTCTGCCGGCGCTCACGGGCGTCGCGTGGTATGGCAGCGACGGCGTGGCTTTGTCCGCCGCTCTGGTTGGAGACGCCCCGGCGGCCGAACTCGCCGTGAAGCTCGGCTATCCGAACCCGATCTTCGGCCTCAAGGACTCGCTGAAGCATAAATGGGAGCCGGTCTCCCGCGCCGTCGAGAAACGCACGGGCATCACTCCGGATGCGTTTGCGCTGTCGGCATACGACGCGCTCTTCGTGACGAGCCGCGCGCTGAAAAAGGCAAAGGTGGAGCGTTTTCCAAAATTCAGACGGAAATTCGTCCGGCAGGCAAACCGCTACAAAGGCGTAACCGGCTCCACGGCGCTGGACGCAGCCGGGGATCGTCAGAGCAGCGACTTCGACTTCTGGTCGATCCGGTCCACGGACCAGGGCAACAGCTGGATTCGCACTGGGACCTATCACGACGGCGTCCTGACGGTGTTTTAAGGCGGAGGAGGGACATCTCAGGCCCGCTCCGGGGAGCGCGGGTTGCGGGCCTTCTCGTCAGAGGTCGCACCGTTCGGGCTAAGCTCCGTGCGAACAGGCTTTTCCCCTCGACGCGTGCGTCAGGACGGAGCCGGGAGTGACAACACTCGCGCTCGCGAATGCGGCATCCTCCGATCGATTCCCGAGGATGGCCTCCTGAAATTTCGCTTCGATTGTCAAGACGCGGCAACGCCACATTGATGCCGCGCCAAAAGTGACGTAGCTTTTCCGACGCGAAAGGATTCTCGAATCCGTCCCCCCACCACAAAGGAGATTTCAATGGCACAGGCAATCATGGACCCCGAGGAGGTCCGGCGGTTCGCAGCGGAGCTGAAGCGCTTCAACCAGGATCTTCAGGTGCGGGCATCGTCGCTGCAGGCGCGGTTCGCGGCGCTCGGGTCGAGCTGGCAGGACCAGGAGCACGAGAAATTCTCCGACGAATTTGTCGCCACACTGAAGGCGCTGCGCAAATTCATCGAAGTCTCCGAGAAGCACACGCCGTATCTGCTCCGCAAAGCTCAGCGGATCGAGCAATACCTCGACCAGCGCTGATCCATGGCGACGCACGCAAACGTCACCTCGATCGACGCGATCGGCATCTTCCGCTCCCGGCTCATCGTCTTTCGCACCGTCGCGGCGAACGCACTCGACGAGGCCGCCGGCGAGGTGCGCCGTGTGCGGCAATGGATCCGCCAGGACCGGCGATTCTTTTGGGAAGCGGAACATCGCCGCCGGCAGAAGCGGCTCGACCAGGCGTTGCAGGACTTGATGGCGGCGCGACTTTCCTCGCTGCGGGATTCCACGGCCGCGCAACAGACGGCGGTCACCAAGGCGCGCGCGGCGCTGCGCGAAGCCGAGGAGAAAATTCGCTGCATCAAGCACTGGGAAGCCAACTTCCACCTCGTCGTCGGGCCTTTCGTGAAGCAGATCGACGGCCTCCGCACCGTGCTCGAGCAGGATCTGCCCGCCGCCATCGCCCTGCTGGCAAACACCCAGCGCGCGCTGGACGAATATTCCGACCGCCAGCCCACGGACACCCCGCCGACCGAACCTCAGGAGAAACCGGACGATGAGTCTTAAAGGCTGCGCATCCACGCTCGGACAAGCCTCCCGCCAGCTGTCGGCGGAGTGGCAGGATCTTCACGACTATTGGCGCGACGAAAAGGCCCGTGAATTCGAGGAGAAGTATCTCGCTCCACTCCCGACTCTCGTTCGCAAATCGGTGGAGGCCATGGAGGAGCTGGAGCGCGTATTGCGAAAGGTGAGGGCGGATTGTGAGTAACCTCGAAAACCTCGGCGTCGAGAAAGGTCTCGAAATCCTCGACGAACTCCATGCCACGCTCGGACGATTCCGCGAAGAGGAAGCCGCGCTTGTCCGCCGCATCCGCGAGCGCAAGGTTTCGCTGCAGCGCGCGGCGTGGGCGGATCGAGAGGCGACGGAGCGGCTGCTTGCCGAACGCACGCAGCAAATCGAGTCCGACTATCAAGCCGAACGCGAGCGACTCACGGAAATTCACGACCGGCGGCGGGCGCGTATTCAGGAAGTCTCGAATACCGGCCGTCGCACCCTGGCCAAACGCGCGCAGGATCATCGCGAAGCGTGGCTGGGCGACTTGCAGATGCGGCATTTTCTCATCGAGCGACGACTGCAGGCCGAGCAGGACGCAGCCGATGGCGCACAGAAGGATGCCCTGACGAAGCTCCGCGAGGAACGCTCACGACTGCAAACGCTGGAGCGCCAGGCCCGCGACAGCTTCACCGGATACATGAGCTTTCTGCGAAAGCTTCGCGAGAAATCCGCAACACCGGCGGCGGGAGGCGAGCCCGATGCACTGCTCGAAAAATTGCATGCAACCCTCGACTCGGTCGAGAGACAGCTGGCCGAGTTTCGAAGCTATCTGCTGGTGCGCATTCTCAGTTACGCGCCGGCGCTGGTGGTTCTTCCGCTCATCGTGCTTCTCGTGTTTCTGGTCGGCTATCTTCGCGGCGAATGGGTGGTCACTGGCACGGCCGGCGGAAGCATCGCCGCTGCATTTCTCGTGCTGCACGGCATTGGAAAACGGCAATCGAAGCGCCTCGCTTCCGATGTCGTGGATGGCCTTGCAGAGGCTCGCGCCTTCGCCGACGCATCCCTTGCCGCAGTGAACGGGCGTCACGCCACCGCGCTCGAAAAAATCGAAGCGCAGCGCAGCGAGCTGTCGGCGGAGATCGAGGGGAAATGGGAACGCGCCGATGTCGTGCGATCCGAATTCGAGGCCCGCGAGCGCGAGCGATTTGCCCTCCGCACACCACGCGCGCTCGCGAAGAACGAAGCGCTTCTCGCCGCACGCATCGCGAGGCTCGATTCCGAACACGAGCGCCAGCTGGCCCGGGCGCGGGCGGATTTCGACGAAGCCCGCACGCGCAACGAGCAAACTCTTTCCAGCGGCGGTGAAACGGTCGCCGGCGAGGAAGCTGCTGCGTGGCGCGACCTCGAGCAACGTTGGTCGAGCGCGATCGATCCGATCTTCGCGGAGATTGAGCGGCGAAATCACCAGGTCGCCGCGACATTTCCCGACTGGACGCCCGATTACGTCGGAAACTGGACGCCATCGCTCGAGTTCCTCCCGGCCACCCGATTTGCCCGGCTCGATGTAAACATCCCGCCCGGTCCGGGAACGGAGGGATCACGCCTTGCGCTGCCCTCCTCGGAGCCGCTTTCGATTCCGCTTGCGCTTACGTATCCGAACCTCGGCTCCGTGCTGTTCGAGACAGACGAGCCGCTCGATCCGGCCGTCACCTCCTGCCTCAACCAAATCATTCTCCGCCTGCTCGCCACGACGCCCCCGGGAAAGGTCGGCTTCACCATTCTCGATCCCGTCGGGCTCGGACAAAACTTCGCCGGGCTCATGCACCTCGGAGACTTCGAGGAGAGCCTCATCACCCGCCGCATCTGGACACAGCCGGACCAAATCGAGGAGCGACTCGCCGAGCTCAGCCAGCACATCGAGAAGGTCATCCAGATGTATCTGCGCGACGAATACGCAACGATCGCGGAATACAACGCCCGCGCAGGCAGCACCGCGGAGAAATATCACTTTCTCGTCATCGCCGACTTCCCCGCCAATTTCAGCGAGACCGCCATCAAGCGCCTGCAGAGCATTCTCACCAGCGGACCGCGATGCGGCGTGCACACGCTCATTCACTGGGACCGGCGTCAGCCGCTGCCGTCGGGCATTTTCGAGAACGAGCTTCGCGCCAACAGCGTGTGCATTCAGGGCGGTCGGAACGGACTCGCGCTCGAAACTTCCCATTCGACGTTCAACGCGCGCCTGACGCTCGACATGGCGCCACCGCCGGAGCTGGCACTGAAGTTCATCGAAAAGGTCGGCGCGAGCAGCATTGACTCGAATCAGGTCCAAGTGCCATTCGAGCAAATCACGCCAGAGCCTGCGGAGCGCTGGACCTTCGACACCACCCACGAGCTGCGTGTTCCGATTGGCCGTTCCGGCGCCACCAAGCAGCAGGTGCTCGCGATTGGAAAAGGCACACGTCAACACGCGCTCATCGCGGGAAAAACGGGCTCCGGAAAATCGACGCTCTTCCACGTCATCATCACGAACCTCGCCCTTCACTGCAGTCCGGAGCAGGTCGAGTTCTACCTCATCGACTTCAAGAAGGGCGTGGAATTCAAGTGCTACGCGACAAAGCAACTGCCGCATGCGCGCGTCGTCGCGATCGAGAGCGACCGTGAATTCGGCCTCAGCGTGCTGCAACGCGTCGATGACGAGTTGCGCCGGCGCGGCGATTTGTTTCGAAAACTCGGTGCACAGGATGTCGCCGGCTACAAGCGCGCCGGCGGCGACCAGCCGATTCCGCGCACGCTGTTGATGATCGACGAGTTTCAGGAGTTTTTCGTCGAGGATGACGCCATCGCGCAATCGGCGTCGGTGCTGCTCGACCGCATCGTGCGGCAGGGCCGCGCCTTCGGCATCCACGTCATCCTCGGCTCGCAAACCCTCGGCGGCGCCTACTCCCTTGCCCGCGCCACACTCGGGCAGATGGTCATTCGCATCGCGCTGCAGTGCAACGAAGCGGACGCCTATCTCATCATGGACGACAACAACGCGGCGCCACGTTTGCTCTCACGACCCGGCGAAGGGATTTACAACGACGAGGCGGGCGCGGTCGAAGGCAACAGCCCGTTTCAGGTCTGCTGGCTTTCCGAGGAGGAGCGCGATCAGTATCTCGATCAGGTGCGCGATCTCGCGCGGCAGCATCCGGAACTCGATGCAACGCCCATCGTCTTCGAAGGCAATGCACCCGCCGACATTGCCGAAAATGCGCTGCTCGCGAAGGCTCTGGATTCCCGTTCCTCCCAGCCCCCGATATCCGCACGCGTCTGGCTCGGCGCCCCAAATTCCATCAAAGGCCCGACGGAAGCCGTCTTCCACCGCCAGAGTGGCAGCAACCTGCTCATCGTCGGACAACGCGACGACGCAGCGCTCACCATGCTGGCGGCTTCATTGATTGCACTCGCTGCGCAATACCCTCCGGGCACCGCCCGCTTCCTCTTCGCGCATCAGTCAACGCCCGGCTCCGCCGACGCGAATTTGATCCAGCAAACGCTCTCCGCGTGTGCTCACGACGTCACTCCCGTGAGTTCACAAAATGTCGCCGAGGTTATTCACGACCTCGCCTCCGAGCTCAAACATCGCACCGAAGGCTCCGGCGGCGAGACGGAGACGTTTCTGCTCATTCACGGGCTGCACCGCTTCCGGAAACTGCGTGCGGAGGACGAATTCGATTTCTCGATTGCCGATCCCGATGCGGCGCCAAAGCCGGGCGCGGAATTCGCCGAGTTGATTCACGAAGGCAGCGCCCACGGCATCCACATCCTCGCGTCCATCGACACGCTCAACAGCGTGAACCGTTTCCTGAACCGAAAGGCGCTGAGCGAATTTGAAATGCGTGTCGTCTTCCAAATGAGCGCCAACGACTCCGCAAGTCTCATCGACTCTCCGAAGGCCGGCAATCTCGGCCTGCACCGCGCACTCTTCCACAACGAGCAGGCGGGCACCCTGGAAACCTTCCGCCCCTATGCGACGCCGGATCCTGCGTGGTTCGAGCGAATCGCCACCCCGGCCGTCTCGAACTAGCTGCGCAACGCGGCAGCCAGCGTCTCCCACGGCAGCGTCGCGCATTTGACGCGCTGCGGAAACCGGTGCACAGAGCCCATTACTTCGAGCCGCGGGCGTCCAACCACGGCGCCGTGCTCCTCGCCGGAAACCGCATACTTTCGGAAGTCCTCGGCAAGGGCCTGCGCGGCTTCGACAGTCTGCCCGGTCGTTTCGAGGGTGAGAATCGACGCCGACGCCGTGCAAATCGCGCAGGCGCTGCCCGTGAACTTCACCTCATCCAGTTTCCCATCGTTCATTTTCAGCTCGATGGTGATTTCGTCGCCGCACGTGGCATTGATGCCCTCGGCACGATGCGTCGCGCCTTCGAGCGGGCCGAAGTTGCGAGGCTTGCGCGAATGCTGGAGAAGCACCTCCTGGTAAAGCTCCATGTTCATGCCGATGCAAAAAAGCGGATCGCCTCCGCGACGGCCTCTACGCCGCGCCGGGCCTCGCCGACGGTATTGTAAAAATAAGCGCTCAACCGGCAGGAGGACGGCGCGCCGAGCTTGCGCATGAGCGGCTGCGCGCAGTGGTGTCCGGCCCGCATCGCCACGCCGCGTTCGTTTGCGAAAAAGGCCAGATCGTGCGCATGAACGCTCTCGGCCTGGAAGGTCACGAGCCCTTCCCGTCCGTTCTTCGGACCAAACACGCGCACCCCGGGAATCTCGCGCAGCGCGGCAGCCATCGTCCCGCCGAGCGCCTCGCAGTGCGCCGCGATCGCCTCCAGACCCACGCCGTCGAGATACTCGATCGCCGCATGAAGACCGACCGCTTCGATGATCGGCGGTGTGCCTGCCTCAAAACGTGCCGGCGGAATGCGAAATGTCGCACCTTCGTAGGTAACCCGCTCGACCATCTCGCCGCCGCACTGCCAGGGCGGCATCTTCTCCAGCAACCCGCCTCGGCCATACAGCAAACCGATCCCTGTGGGTCCGCACATCTTGTGGCTCGAGCACGCGAAAAAATCGCAGCCAAGACGGGTGACATCCACCGGCACGTGTCCAGCGCTTTGCGCGCCATCCATCAGGGTGACCACGCCCCGTTCTCGGGCGGCTGCGCACAGTTCCTCCGCCGGCGTCATGAAACCGAGCACGTTCGAAATATGCGGAAACGCGAAAATCTTCGGACGCCTGTCGAGCAGGCGCTTCGCGGCTTCCAGATCCAGCGAGGCACCAAGTTCCGTGACCGGCACGTATTCCACCCGCGCTCCGACACGCCGGGCCAGTTCGAGCCACGGCACGAGGTTGCTGTGGTGCTCCATCTCCGTGAGCAGAATCGTGTCGCCGGCACCGACATTTGCGGCGCCCCACGAATTCACCACGAGATTGATCGCCTCGGTCGTTCCGCGCGTGAAAACGATCTCCTCCGCGCGCGCCGCCCCAAGAAACTTCGCCGCTCGCGCCCGGGCCGCTTCATAGGCCGCCGTGGCACGCTCGCTCAGCTCATGAATTCCGCGGTGAACATTCGCGTATTCATGCGCCATGAACTCCGACATGCGGTCGATCACCACGCGCGGCTTCTGCGAGCTGGCGCCGTTGTCGAGATATGCGACCGGCTGACCGCCAACCTCCACATCGAGGAATGGAAAATCCGCGCGAATGCGGTCCAGATCGGCACCGTTCATTCTGCCATTTTCCCATGGCGTTTCGTTGTCGTCCATCGGTGACGTCACGATTCTCCGAGAATCTCCCTCGCGCGCTCCAGTGCCTGATCAATGCTTGCGCAGAAATTATCGAGGCCTATCCGGTCAACGAGCCCCGATTCGTGCATGACCTTCATCGGCTGCGGCTGCACGGCCGTGAGAAGCACCTGAACTCCATCGCGGTGCATCTTTTCCACGGCAACCTCGAACGCGTGGAGCCCGCTCGCATCCATCATTGGAACGTGCCGCATCCGGAAAATCACGAGTCTCGGCCGGCCACCGGAGCCGCGCAGGGCGACCTCGAGCTTGTCGGCGGCGGCGAAGAAAAACGGGCCATGGAACCGGTAGAGCACGACGCCCTGGGGCAGTTTCTTGTCGCGAACCGACAGGCTGCCCTCCATTTCGATATCGGACTCCGGCGTGAGCAGGCGCACGTGAGTCATCTCCTCCATTCGGCGAATGAACAGCACGACCGCCATGATCATTCCGCAACCCACGCCCGCCGTGAGGTCGAGAATGACCGTGAGCGCAAACGTGGCAAGAAGCACCGCGAAGTCGGTGCGCGGGCCGCGCCAGATTTCAACGAACGTGTGCCACTCCGCCATGCGCGCCGCGACGACGAGCAGGATCGCGCTCAGCGTCGCCAGCGGCACGTATTTTGCCAGCGGCGCGGCGACGAGGACGATGCCAAGCAGCACCACGGCATGCACGACGCCGGCGAGCGGGCTGCGCGCGCCATTGCGGATGTTTGCGGCGGTTCGCGCGATCGCGCCTGTCGCGGCAATGCCGCCGAAGAGCGGCGTCACCAGATTCGCAATACCCTGCCCGATCAGCTCCTGGTTGGAGTCGTGCCGCGTGTCGGTCATGCCATCGGCCACGGTGGCGGATAGCAGGCTCTCGATGGCGCCAAGCGCCGCGATGGTCGCCGCGACCCCGACCAGCTCGCGAAAGCGATCCAATGAGAATTCCGGAAAATGCCAGCCGGGAAGCGTCGAGGGGATTCCTCCGAACTTTGTGCCGATCGTCTCGACCGGCCATCCCAGCCACGAGACAGCGACCGACGTTGCCACGACCGCAACGATGGGTGCCGGCACCTTTCGCGTGATTTTTGGCCAGAGCTGAACGATCGCGATGGTCGCAGCGGTGATAACGATCGCATGCCATTGAATTCTGCCGAGGTTTGCGCTGATGGCATGGATCTGCTGCGGGACGTGCTCGGGCATTTCGATGCCGAGGCCGAACGCGTTGTTGAGCTGCGCGGTGAAGATGATGACCGCAATGCCGCTCGTAAAACCGGCCACCACGGGATACGGCACGAATCGCAACAGCGCGCCCATTTTCATCCATCCCATGAGAAGCAGGAGCGCGCCGGCCATCATCGTCGCCAGCGCGAGGCCGGAATAGCCGTAGGTCGCGACCGCGACAGCGAGCACGGGAACGAACGCCCCGGTCGGACCGCCGATCTGAAAGCGCGAGCCTCCGAAAATCGAGATGAGAAATCCCGCCACGATCGCCGTCCACAAGCCCTGGGCGGGGGTGACGCCCGAGGCAATGCCAAAGCCGATCGCAAGGGGCAGCGCGAGAAGGCCGACGGTGGCGCCCGCCCCGAGATCCTTGAAAAAGTCGGCACGGGTGTAACCGCGCCACGATTCAAAAATGACCGGTCGAAATGAAATCATGCTCCCATGAAACCTGAGTCCCCCCGGAATCCTGCACTCAAAGGAAGAGCAGGACCAGCAACTGTGCACAAACCACGCGCAGCAGCATCGTGAGGGGATAGACCGTCGCGTAGGAAATGGAAGGCGCGTCGGAACCGCTCACGGTGTTGGCGAAGGCAAGCGCCGGTGGATCGGTCATGCTGCCGGCGAGCAATCCGCAAAGCGAGACGTAATTGGTCTTCAGAAAAATCCGGGCGAAAAAGCCGACGATCAGCAGCGGAAGCAGCGTGATGAGCATCGCCAGGAGCATCCATTTCACGCCATCGCCATGGACGAGGGTGTCCATGAATTTTTCGCCCGAGTGGATGCCCACGCAGGCAAGGAAGAGCACAATGCCGATCTCGCGAATCGCGAAGTTTGCGTTGTTCGGCATATACCAGAGCAGCGGGCCGATGCGGCCGATGCGGCTCAGGAGAATCGCGACGATGAGCGGTCCGCCGGCGAGACCGAGTTTCACGGGCGCCGGAATGCCGGGGAACGCAACGGGGATGCTGCCGACGAGCACGCCGAGTCCGATGCCAACAAAAACGGGAATCAGCTCGGTGTGGTTGAGTTGCCTGACGGAGTTGCCCAGCGATTTTGCGACGGCGTTGATTTCCTCCTCACGCCCGACAATGACGAGCATGTCGCCGAATTGCACGCGCTGGTCCGCCGTCGCGCTGAGCTCCACCTCGGCGCGCGTGAGGCGGGTGACGCGCACCTCGTGTTTCGCGAGAAAGTCGAGCTCGCCGAGCGTTTTGCCGAGGATTGCCTTCTTCGTAACAATCACGCGGCGCATCACGAGACCGCTCTCGAGCTTGCGAAGATCCATCTCGCTCCGCTGGCCGAGAATGAGCTGCAGCTCCTCGAGTTTCTCGGCGGGCCCCACGGCGAGCAGCGTGTCGTTGAGATGAATCACCGAGTCCGCCGAGGCGAGCCGCACTTCGCCCGCGTGATGGATGCGGGAAATGACCACGCCGAGCGACGAAAGTGCGGAGAGGTCGGAGAGCCGGCGATTTTCGAAATTCGGGTTGGTGACAAGGATGTTCAGATGGGAGAGCTTGGACGGCTTCGGGCCGGAGCGATGAAGCAGGTCGGCGGTTTCCTTTTTCAGGTTCACGCGGAAAACGCCACGAAGCAGAAGCATCGAGAGAATGATGCCGCAGATGCCGAAGGGATAAGCCACTGCGTAGCCGAGGCCCGGCATGGCGCCGGCATCGGGCGGCAGATCCGACAGGCTGCGCAGCGCCTCCTGGGCGGCGCCGAGTGAAGGAGTGTTGGTGGTCGCGCCGGAAAACAGGCCGACCGCAGCCGCCATCGGGACGGCGGCGAGTTTCGAGATCGCGAGGGCGATGACGGCGCCGAGGATCACGATCGTCGCCGCCATGATATTGAGCGGCAGACCTTCCTTGCGAAGCGAGGCGAAGAAGCCCGGGCCGACCTGAATGCCGATCGTGTAGACGAACAGAATGAGACCGAACTCTCGCGCGAACTCGAGCACGGGCTCCGAAATCCGGATTCCGAGATGGCCAATCGCGAGCCCGGAAAACAGGACGCCCGCGATGCCAAGGCCGATGCCCTTGATCTTCAGGCTGCCGAGCGCGAGGCCCAGGGCGGCGACGATTGAGAGAATGAAGACGGCGTGCGCGATTCCTTCGCCGGTAAGAAGTTGATTCAACCAGTTCATGTTGTTGCGGGCCGTTGTGCAGGCACACGTCTCCCCTGCAGGGCGGCCCGGGGCCCGATACTACCGGTTTTTGAAGGACTGGCGAGAGGCTTGCAGGTGCGGTGCAAGCCTCTCGACCAGCAATAGCCTACTAGAGGCGCGAGATCAAAAGCTCGCGCTGGAACAGCAACTCCTTCGGCAAATCCGCATGGAGATCGATGAAGAGCTCGTCCTGAAGCAGGACTTCACGCTTCCAGCCCTGCACATCGATGGAGAGCACCGCTTCGAGGTCCTCCCGGCTGTAGCCTTCGATTCCCTCGATGTTGATATCCTCGGGGCGCGGCATCCAGCCGAGCGGGGTTTCCTCCGCGTAGACCGTGCCGTTGCAGCGGTCGAGGATCCATTTCAGCACCCGCATGTTGTCGCCGAAGCCAGGCCAGAGGAACCGGCCGTCCTCCCTCTTCCGGAACCAGTTCACGTGAAAGATCTTCGGCGGGCGGGCGATTTCCTTCCGCATTTCCAGCCAGTGGGCGAAGTATTGGCCCATGTTGTAGCCGCAGAAAGGCAGCATCGCCATCGGATCGCGCCGCACCTGGCCGGTGGCGCCCACCGCCGCGGCGGTCATCTCGGACCCCATCGTGGCGCCGAGGTAGGTGCCGTGCATCCAGTTGAATGCCTGGAAGACGAGCGGCATCGTGGTCGCGCGGCGGCCTCCGAAGATGATCGCGCTGATCGGCACGCCCTCGGGGTCGTCGGCCTTGTCGTCGAGCACGGGGTTGTTCGCCATCGGCGCGGTGAAACGGGCGTTCGGGTGCGCGGCGAGTCGGCCGCAATCCGGGGTCCACTCCTTGCCCGTCCAGTCGATGAGCTTCAGCGGAGGTTCCTTCGTCAGTCCCTCCCACCAGACATCGCCGTCGGGCGTGAGCGCCACATTCGTGAAGATGGTGTCCTTCTCGCAGCACTTGAGCGCATTCGGGTTCGAGTGCGCCGAGGTGCCGGGCGCGACGCCGAAGTAGCCGGCCTCGGGGTTGATCGCGTAGAGGCGCCCGTCCCTGCCCGGCTTGATCCACGCAATGTCGTCGCCAACGGTCGTGACCTTCCACCCCGCGTATTCCTTGGGCGGGATAAGCATCGCAAAGTTCGTCTTGCCGCAGGCGCTCGGGAAGGCGGCGGCAACGTAGTCCTTCTTCCCCTCGGGCGACTCGACACCGACGATCAACATGTGCTCGGCCATCCAGCCCTCGTCGCGCGCCATGCACGACGCGATCCGCAACGCGAAGCACTTCTTGCCGAGTAACGCGTTGCCGCCGTAGCCGCTGCCGTAGGACCAGATCTCACGGGTCTCGGGGAAGTGGACGATGTATTTCGTGGTCGGGTTGCAGGGCCACGGGACGTCCTTTTGCCCGGGCTCGAGCGGAGCGCCCACGCTGTGGACGCACGGCACGAACTTTCCGTCCCTGCCCAACACATCGAGCACGGCGCTGCCCATGCGGGTCATGATCCGCATGCTCACGACCACATAGGGCGAATCGGTGATTTCCACGCCGATGTGCGAAATCGGCGACCCGAGCGGCCCCATGCTGAAGGGAATCACATACATCGTGCGCCCCTTCATGCAGCCGGTAAAAAGCGGCTTGAGCGTCGCGCGCATCTCATCGGGGTCCACCCAGTTGTTGGTGGGGCCGGCGTCGCGCTTGCGCTTGCTGCAAATGAACGTGCGATCCTCGACGCGGGCGACATCGCTCGGGTCGGAGAGGCAGTGGTAGCTGTTCGGGCGTTTCTCGGGATTCAACCGGGTGAACGTGCCGGCCTGCACCATCTGTTCGCACAGGCGGTCGTATTCCTCCTGCGAGCCATCGGCCCAGACCACGCGGTCGGGCTGGCAAAGGGCGCGAATTTCTTCAACCCAATCGATCAGTGCCTGGTTCTGGGTGGGAGGGCTGGATTCGTTGGTGGAGTAGCTCATGTGGCGCAATCCTCCCATGAAGCCGCCCGTGGGGATACGCGTGGATTGTCCGAAACCGAACGCTTCTTGCCAAAAATGCGTCAGGTCACCGCAAGCTGCGCCCGATACTCACTCGGCGAACGCCCGACGATCCGCTTGAACACGCGGTTGAAGTGCGTGAGCGACTGGAAGCCGACCTCGTAGGCGATCTCGCTCACGCGCAGGTTGGGGTTCAACAGCAAATTCTTCGCCTTCTCCACGCGCACGCGCGACAGGTATTCGGTGAAATTCAGCCCCGTCGCCTTCTTGAACATCTTGCAAAAGTAAAACGTGCTCGTGTTCACGGCCTTTGCGACCTGGCCCAGGGAGAGGTCCTCGGCCTGGTTCATTTTGATGTATTCCTTCGCCCGCCGAATCATCGGCGCCTCGGCGTTGTCCTGCTGCACGGCGATCTGATTTGCGATGATCGAGAGGTGCTGGGCGAAGATGTTGAGCAGCTGGACCATCGACTCGTATTGGGCCGGGGTCATCACCTTCGTCTTGAAGTAGCTTTCCTCCAGCTTTGCATCGACGGACATTCCCCAGCTCTCAAGCTTCTGCCGCACGCGCTCGAACTGCGCGGCGGTGGGCTTCCGGCAAAAAACCTGACCGGTCTGGAGAAACCCGATGAGCTCGTCCCCGATCTTCACCGGCACTGCGGTGTCGAGCATCTCGAGCTCGCACTTGATTGTGACCGTGTCCTGGCTTCCGGCGGCCTTCAGTTTCTCCTGGGTGCGCAGGCAGGCGGCGCACGAGCAGCTCGACTCGGCCATCACCCGGCAAAATTCGTTTTGCGTCTTCTTGCCAGTGTGAGGGAGTCGCCAAACCTCGCCACCGTCGAAGGACACGGGCAACCCGGTCGCTTCGCTGAACGCCCGCTCGTAGTCCTTGTATATCCGGGACTCGGCGAGAGTTTTGACCAAATCCGTGCTCACGATGGAATCGTCGACAGGAAATCCTCCTGTCGCAGTTCAATGTAGCGGAGCTGGAGGGAAATACGAGTTTTTAAAACACCTCCACCTCCAGTCCGCTGATCCGGCGAACCGTCCGGGCGATTTTGGACAGGGTTCGCAGCGGAAGATGCCCGCACATCGCATCGATCGCGGGGCGGTGCGCCGAGTAGATCTGGACGAGGGAAATCTGCGCCCCCTCGTCCTTCAACTCACGGAGGCGGTTCGCGTAGGTGACGATCTCCTCTTCGGACGGCCCGACCCCGTTGATTGCGGGGAAAAGACTTTGAATCACCACCGGTCGCCGTCGCGCAAAATCGGCAATGTTCGCCAGAACCCGTTCGAGGGGAATGTCCGCCGCATTCACGAGGTCCATGTAGGCCTGCGTGCCGGCATCCAGCTTTGCCCACACCTCGTCCTCCGGTGCAAACAGCTCCAGCCCGGCGCGCACCTCGGGCAGGGGCAGCCCGGTCGTGTTGGTGATGAGCACCAGTTTGAAGAACGGATAACGATGCCTCGCCCGCAGGTGCACCACCGCCTCGACAACCCGGCGAAACTCGGGGCAAAGCGTGGGTTCTCCGTCCCCGCTGAACGCCACTTCCCGGAACGGCAGCATGTCGGGACTGGGCGGGAAATACCCCAGTTTGTCGAGGCGGCCGGAATGGATCGTCGCAAGCATCGCGTCCAGTTCCTCGACGAGCTGGCTCACTTTCACGGGGTGATGCCGCTCGTGATGCGTGCGGTCGATCTCGCAGTAAACGCAATCGAAGTTGCAGAGCTTGTCCGGGTTCAGGTTGAGCCCCACCGACAGTCCCCTCGCCCGTTCCGAGACCACGCAATAGACATACCGGTTCCCGAAAAACCGCCTGGGCGGCAACGGCCGGCACGCCTGCGCGGACGACGCCGCATCTTCCTGAATCCTCACGGACATGCCGGCACCATGCTGCCAACGCGCCAAAATCGCCCAACCCCGGTTGGCAATTTTTTGTCGGATATTGTGCGCCGGCAAAGTTGCATGCCCTTCCGGAAGCCCCCTAAAAATGGCCATCCGACAGAGTAAAGGACGGGTTGATGCCCGGCAGACTTTCGCCAGCTCATCAGTTGACTTGCGGCTTCTTGCATACGAAGAAGTTACAGATCATCCCGCGGCGCGAACCCAGGGGTGATCCCCCCAATAAGGTCTTTCATGAATCCCCGTTGTGTTCTCTCCTTTTTAGGCATCACCCTTTCGCTGGCTGCCGCCGCCCAGGCCGCCACTCCGGTTGCGTGGTTCAAGGCCGACGGCCTGGCCCTCAACGACGGAAGCCCGGTGACATTGTGGAAGGACTCGAGCAATCACGGCTATCCCGCCCGGGGCAACAACCCACCGACGTATTCCGCGACCGGGATGAACGGCCGTCCCGCGCTCCATTTCGACGCCGACAATGGCCAGTTTCTGGTCTTCCCCCGGCCGGTGCAGGACGACTTTACGATCGTTGTCGTCTTCAAAAGCACCCAGGGCGTCGGCAGCGGGAACGACTTTTATTCTGGCGCCGGCTTGGTGAGCGGCGAAGTCGCCGGCGTGACCGTCGATTTCGGCATCAGCCTGAAGAATTCCGGTCGCGTGCTCGCGGGCACGGGAGCGCCGGATGTGACCGTTGTCTCGGACCGGGGTTTCAACGACGGAGAGCCGCACATTGTCGTCTTCAGTCGCGACGTGGGGTTCGGCTCCAGTGCGCTCTCCCTGTATGTGGACGGGACGCTTCAGGGGAGCGCCAATGGCACCAACCAGTCGCTCGTCGCGCCATCGGAGTTGACCATCGGTGCGCAACCCGGCGCCTATAACTTCCTCGACGGCGACATCGCCGAGATTCTCGTCTACAATGTCCCGTTCACCCAGAGCGACGCGACATCCATCACCAACGCCCTTCGCGGCAAGTATGGACTGAGCTCTGGCGCCGCACCCGCCGCACCGGAAGCCGTGACCGCCCAGGAATCCGTGATTCGCTGGGTCGAATCGATCGGAGCGACGAGCTACGACATCCAACGGGCGACCGCCCAGGCTGGCCCCTACACGACCATCGCCACGTCAGTCACCGGCAACCGCTATCTGGACACGACGGCGGAAGGCGGAAACACCTACTGGTATCGGCTCGTGGCGAAGAATGGGTTCGGTTCCAGCGCGCCATCGGTGAGCATTCCCACCACGATGCCGGTGCTCCCCGAAAACGGCCCGACCGTCATCAACGAGATTCACTACAACGGCCTCAGCAATGTCGTCCGCAGCGATTTCATCGAGCTCTACAACTACAGCTCGTCGCCGCGCGACATCAGCGGATGGCGACTGAGCAGCGGCATCGACTACACGTTCCCGCCAAACACGATCATCCCGGCGGGCGGATATCTCGTGGTCGCCGAGGACCCCGCGACGGTGGAGGCACTGTGGGGCGTGGAGGCGCTTGGACCGTATGATGGCGGGCTCAGCTCCGACGGCGAGCGCATCCGGCTGCGCAACGCCAGCAACAACACCGTGGCCGAGATCAACTACAGCTCGGGCTTCCCGTGGCCCTGCGCGGCAAACGGCGAAGGTGCCTCGGCGGAGCTCATCAACCCGGCTCTCGATCCCGCGCTGGGAAGCTCCTGGCGCGCGTCCATCGCTCCGGAGACCGAATCGTCCTACGAGGTGGCCTCGCCGGGCGCCCGGAACCATCAATATCGGGAGAATCCCCCGCCGAACATCGAGAACGTCACGCACACACCGCAGCAACCCACTTCCAACGACAACATCGTCGTCACGGCGCGCGTCACCGACCCCGACTCGGTCACGAACGTGCAGCTCCGTTATCAGATCGTCACTCCGGGCAATTACATTCCCGCCCACCTGCCGCTTCCCATCATCAACCACAACATCAACGTCGGCCCGTTGCCGCCAAATCCCGCGTTCGAAGATCCCGCCAACTGGACGACGGTTGCCATGCGCGACGACGGCATCAACGGCGACCAGACCGCAGGGGACGGCATTTACACGGGCACGATCCCGAAACAGGACCATCGCACGCTCGTCCGCTACCGGATCGTCGCTACGGACGGGCAGGGCGTGAGCGACCGCGCTCCCTTTGCCGACGACAAATCCAGGAACTTCGCCTGCTTCGTTTACAACGGCGTTCCCGATTACCAGGGCGTTTCCTCGGCCACGCTGCAAAGCCTGCCGGTCTACCATTTCCTCACCCGGAAGCAGGACTACGACCAGTGCGTGGCCTACGATTCACAAAACCAGCTCACCGGCGGCACGCCGGCCTGGACGTTTGAAAACTGGGAGGCCGCGCTGGTCTTCGACGGCGTCGTTTACGACCACATCCGCTACCGCCTCCACGGCGGCAACGGCCGGTATTATCACCGCAGCAAACGCGCGTTCCGCTTCTTCTTCAACGAAGGCTACGACTTCCAGAATCGCGACAACGACGGAAATCCCTACCCAACGAAATGGAACAGTCTCACCACCGAGAACGGCTGGGAAAACCGCGGCACCCTCACCTACTCGCTCAACGAGGTCATCAACTTCTACCTGTTCAACCTCATCGGTGTGCCGGCACCGTATGGCAATTGGGGACACTTCCGCATCATCGACACCGCGGAGGAGCAGCCCGATCCGTGGCACGGCGATTTCTGGGGCTTGATCTACATCCACGAGGATTACGACCGCCGCTTCCTCGACTCGCACAATCTCGAGAAGGGAAATCTCTACAAACTCACCCGCGACGGCACCGACGGCCCGAGCCAGCAGCGCTATCAAGCGCCCGGCAGCGTCTCCGACGGCTCAGACCACTACAACATCTACCACAACCTCCAGGCCACGAGCAGCACGGAGTTCATAAACGCCTACGTGAACGTGAAGCAGTGGTCGACCTACCACGCGCTTTGCCACGCGATCCGGCACTACGATTACTGGCCGACCGGCGACAACAACGCCGCCTACTACTTCGAGCCGAATTTCGAGGAGCAGGAGTTTCCCTACGGCAGATTGTGGACGCTGCCCAATGACGTCGACGCGACGTGGGGTCCGACATGGAACGAGGGCAAGGATATCGTGTGGCGCGCGATCTTCGACCCGCCGGCCAATCCGGAGTTCTATCCCACGTATTTCAACGCCGTGCGCGAGATCCGCGACCTGCTGTGGCAGCCGGATCAGATCAACCCGCTCATTGATCAATTCGCCGCGGTTATCGCGCCGTTCGTCGTCGCCGACAACATCCGCTGGAAGAACGCACCCGACGATGCCGGCAATTACAACGGCCTCGGCGGCGCCGGCGCCACGTCGCTTGCAGCCTTGGTGGAAGACATGAAGAAATTCGCCTGGGTTGGCGGCTCGTGGCCGGGGGGTGATGTAGACCCCGGAGGAACCGCGGCGCTCCTCGACAACCTTCAGCGAGGCGTGTCGAACAGCGAAGCATCGACGATTCCAAACAGGCCGACCCTCACGTATTCGGGCCCGGCGGGCTACCCGACCAGCGAACTCCGGTTTACCGCGAGTCCGTTCAGCGATCCTCAGGGCAGTGGAACGTTTGCCGCGGCGCAGTGGCGCGTGGCGGAAGTCACCAACCCCGATGCCCCCGCCTACGATCCGGAAGCCAAGCTGCTGCTGGAGTGGAACGCCACCTTCGACACCGGACCCATCGCGTCTTCCGCGACGACATTCACCTTCCCCGCCACGGCGTGCAAATCCGGCCACGCCTACCGGGCACGGGTGCGCTACATGGACAACACGGGCCGGTGGAGCCGCTGGTCGGAGCCGGTCGAGTTCATCGCCGGTGACGGATCGGCCATCTCCGCGCCGCTGGTCATCAGCGAGTTTCTCTACAAACCGGACAACCCCACGCCGACCGAGGTTGCGAATGGCTTCAACGACCAGGAGATGTTCGAATACGTCGAGGTCCTCAACGTGAGCGACTCCGCCGTCAACCTCCAGGGATACAAGCTGGCCGGCGGCATCGACTTCACGTTCCCGGCAAACACGATCCTTCAGCCCGGCGCACGCCTGCTGGTGGTCTCCGACGCGGCCGCCTTTGCCTTCCGCTACGGCGCGGGCAAGCCGGTCGTCGGACAGTATTCCGGCCACCTCAAGAACTCCGGTGAGCAGATCCTGCTCACCGATGCCAATGGCACCCCGCTGGTCGATTTCACCTACAGCGACTCTCCGCCATGGCCTACGGAGGCCGACACGGGCGGCTACAGCCTTGTTTTGAAGAAGCCCTTCAGCCGGCCCGATCCAAACGTCGCCACAAACTGGCGCGCGAGCCGGGTTCCGGGCGGAGCCCCCGGAGAAGCGGATGGGTCGAGCTATGCTTCATGGGCGGCTGAGAAGGGAATCAGCGCCGACCCGAATGCGGACGATGACGGCGACGGCATCTCCAACCAGCTCGAATACGCCCTTGCGCTGAACGCAAATGGCGCCGATCGCCTGCCCATTGCCGAACCGCAACCGCTCTTCCTGAACGGAGCGATGAACAACTACCTCGTGCTGACCTTCACCCGCCGGCTCGACGCCGACGACGCGGAGTATCACGTCGAGTTTTCGAACACGCTCTCGAACTGGGTGGAGAGCCCGACGCTGCTCAAGTCCATCGACAATGGCGACGGCACCGCCACGCAGACGTGGCGCAGTGCTCAGCCGATCTCCGGCGGGGCTGGATTCATGCGGGTGCGCATCTCCGGAGTTGGAGAGTAACCATGACGTTTCAACGGACAGAAAAGCTCGACCTGAAAACCCAATTGGCCATGATTTCGGCCAAGGCCCAAACCCCTGCAAAGCGCTCCAATGGAGCGAAATCCCCTGGAATCATGAAAAAACTCCTCACCGCTCTCACCGTTGCCGGCAGTTTTGCGCTCAGCGCGCATGCCTCCATCTTCATCACCGAGTTCTCCTACCAAGGCTACCCCTTTGGAGAGATCGAGCCTGAGTATATCGAGCTGACCAACTTGGGCGACACCCCCATCGACGTGACGGGGTGGAACTTCACCGACAGCGGCGGCATCCTCTTCAGTCTGTCGCCGCTTGGTGTCATCGCGCCATTGGAATCGGTCATCATCACCGACATCTCCGAAGCGGATTTCCGCTCGATCTGGACGGGCTTGGGAGCCGGAGTGCGGATTCTGGAAAACAAGGTCGACCCCGGCCTCGGGCGAAACGATTCGATCATCATCCTCGACGCCTCCAGCAATATCGTCGACCGCCTCGACTACGGCGATGAGACATTCCCCGAATCCGGTCGCTTCCGCCGAATTTCAGGCGTCACTCTGCCCGGCAATCTCGGTCAGAACGACATCTACGGCTGGGGCTTCTCCGACAATGCCGCCATGTGGCAGGGCGTCACGATGAACAACCTGGTTTCGATCAACGGTGACATTGGCAACCCGGGCTACCTCAACTTCGTCCCGGTGCCCGAGCCAGGGGTGACGTTGCTGGTCACCGCCGGCCTCGTCACGTTCGTCGTGCGTTCCCGATTCCGCCGCAGGGCCTCCTAGGGCGCCCTGCCGGCTCAGCAGTCGGCCACGCAGCGAAAGCCGAGATGCCCCGTCGAGGTGTCGGGCGTGTTTGAAGACCGCGCAGAGCAACGATAGCGGTTGCAGTAGCTCGCGTGGCAGAGATACGAACCGCCACGCATCGCCCTCCGCTTGCCGTCACCCGGTCCCTTCGGATTCTCGCGCGGGGCGGTTCGTCCGTAATTCGGGCTGAACCAATCGGCGACCCACTCCCACACGTTTCCGGTCATGTTGTAGAGGCCATAGCCATTCGGCGGGAAGGATCGCGCAGGCGCGGTGCCGCGATAGCCGTCCTCCCCCGTATCGAGTTCGGGAAATTTTCCCTGCCAGATGTTGCAACGATGCTCTCCCCCCGGCGTGAGATCGTCGCCCCACGGATACCGCTTCTGCACGAGTCCGCCGCGCGCCGCAAACTCCCACTCCGCCTCGGTCGGCAGACGTTTGCCCGCCCATTGCGCGTAGGTGGCCGCGTCGTTCCAGCTTACATGCACGACCGGATGTTCCTCCCGCCCGAGCTCGACGTAAGTGCGCCCGTCGCCAAAGGGGTGCCGCCAGTCGGCATTCGGAATGCCGAACCACCATTCGAGCCCGGCCACCCGGCGTGCGGCATGTTCGAGCCGCTGTTCCTCGGACAACTGACTCGCGTGCACGAACGACCAGCCGAACCGCTCGGCCTCGGTTACGTATCCCGTTGCCTCCACGAATGCGGCAAACGCGGCATTGGTCACCGTGGTGGCATCGATCCAGAACGGGGAAACGACCGTTTCCCGCACGGGCCCCTCACCGTCGGCAAACCACACCCCCTCCCCTTGGGCTCCCATCAGAAATGCGCCGCCATCGAGCCGCACCATTCCTTCACGGGACGGCGCAGCCGCAGAAACGGCGACTGTGACGCCGGGGGAAGACGTCTCGCGAGGCTCGGGATCAGGATTGCAGCACGGTTTCACGAAGCAACGATCAGGAAGAAAGAAGCCGCCGCAGTCGTATCGACGCGGTGCGCCCGAGAATCAGCTCTCCCGCGTCGCGCGTCAACTCGACCTGAGCCTGGTTGCGCGAAATGACGTGGACCTTTTTGACATTGAGCAAATTGATCATCCACGAGCGGTCCACCCTCGCAAACGGTGGGTTCGGAAGCATCCGTTCCCATTCGGTGATCGAGCGCAGAATCATCATCGGAGTCTGATTCCGGATCAGGATTCGCGTGTAGGCACCCTCGGCGCCGATCGCCGCGACGTCCGCCACCGCGACCATGCGAAAGACGTTCTGTTCCCGCAACGTCAGCAGATCTTCGAGCGTCAGGGCTCCGGAAACGGGCGTGGGAGGGGGCTGCGCGGGAGGCAGTCCAAGTCGCCGAATGCTTTCCGCGAGTCGCGTCGGATTCACGGGTTTGAGCAGGTAATCGAGGGCGCTGGAATCGAAGGCACGCAGGGCATACTCGTCGTGCGCCGTTACGAAAATGATGCGCGGTTGGTTCTCCAGTCCCGCGAGAAGGTCGAAGCCGGTGCGCGGCGGCATCTGGACATCCAGAAAGATCACGTCCGGCTGCAGGCGATTCGCGAGCTCGATTCCGGCGCCGACCTCCCCGGCTTCGCCGACGATCTCGACCTCGTGATGGGCAAGGAGCAACTCGCGCAGCCATCGACGCGCCGGCGGCTCGTCGTCGACAATGAGGGCGCGCAACGAGTTCTTCATGACGGGCTGGAGTCCGCGGGCAGTTTTACCACGACCTGCACTTCCGCCGGCCGCTTCTCGATCGTGAGCGAGGTGCGATCTCCGTAAAGGAGCGCGAGGCGCCGCCGCAGATTCGCGAGGCCCGTCCGGGTAGGACTCTTCTCCTCGCACCATTCTCCGGAGTTCGCCACCGCGACGGTAAGGACGCCATTTTCGACTCCGGCCCGGATCGATACCCGCAATGGCCGGATCGACGAGCGCTGCCCGAACTTGATCGCGTTCTCCAGTAAAGGCTGAACCAGCGCGACCGGCGCGGTCGTCTGCGGCGCGGCGGTATCGGTGTGGATGTAGTAGTCGAAGTCGTCCTCGAAACGAAACTTCTCCACCTGCAGGTAGTTCTCGAGGGCAGCGAGCTCGACGCCGAGTTTTGCGACATCCTTCTTTTGCTGGAGTGAGAAGCGCAGATACTCCGCGAGGGCAAGCGTGATCCGGCGCACCGACTCCGGCCGGCCCGACTCGGCGAGGATCGAGTTGAGCGCGTTGAAGAGGAAATGCGGATTCACCTGTGCCCTCAACGTCTGCAACTCACTGGCCCGCGCCTCGGCCTCGGCACGGGCCAGGCGCAGCTCGCGCTCGCGGGCCTCGATCCAGTAGCGCACGCCAAAATAGAGAAGACTCCAGAAACCATAGAGGATTCCGCGAAGCACCGCACTCGCGGCAAGGAACGGCCGCACCACCGGCTTGTCGAGATCGACGGGCAACACCTGCGCGAACCGGGTCGCAACCTCGGTGTCCAGATACCCGAGCAGTCCGCAGGCAACGACGACCAGCAGCAGGGACAGCACGAGGGATCGCTTTTCGCGCGTCCACAAATGGCGAAGCAATGGCCGCAGAAGGAACGCGGTGGCAACCAGGCCAAACACGCTGCGAAACACGCCGAGCCAGATCGCTTCGCTCAGCGGCGAGTAGATGAATCCGCCGATCCCGATCGTGAGGATCATCGCGCCTCCCCACCCGAGGCACTGCAACTGCCAGAACAGCCGGTTTCGACTGCCGGATTGCATCTCGACCACACTCATTCGCCGCGATGATAGCGGTCGTCGGATTCGCGGAGAAAGCCGCTTGTCGGCGTTCGGAGCCGGATTCGGCAAGTATTCCGCCGGATTCGTGAAGGATCACGTGCAACTGGTCTTGATCCCTGTCAAAGGTAAGCTTCCATCCACCTGTCCATATGAGCAACTCCTCTCCCCTCCCGGACGGCATCAGCCGTCGTGGCTTCCTGAAAACTGTGGGCGGCGCCGCTGCGGTGGCTGCGGCATATGGGTTTGTCACGGTTCCGGTCGGCCGCGCCCAGACCGCCAATTCCAAGCGCAACCTCATCCTGTTCCTCACCGACCAGGAGCGCGCCATTCAATGGTTTCCCCCGGCGTGGGCCGAAGTTCACCTGCCCAACTACACGAAGCTCAAAAACACGGGCATTTTCTTCGACCATTGCTTCACGAACACGGCGATGTGCTCGCCGGCGCGGAACACGATCTTCACCGGCCTTTTCCCGGCGCAACATCAGACGTTCGATACGCTTACCGAGGGGTTTGTGCAGTCCGACTCGGAGCACCAGCTCGACCCCACGCTCCCGAACCTCGCGACATGCCTGAAGGCCGCGGGATACGAGGTCGTTTACAAAGGCAAGTGGCACCTCAGCAAGGGCGTCGAAGGCTGCAGCGGCGAATACATCGACGACGACATTCTGCGCTACGGCTTCGACCAATGGGACCCGCCGGACGCCGGCCAGGACACCAAGATTGAACACTACGGCGGCGGCACCGCGAACAACGACCAGCGCTTCGTCAACGACGCGATCGCCTATCTGCAGGAGAAGGTCGCCAATCCCGGCAACAAGCCGTTCTGCCTCGTCATCTCGCTGGTCAATCCGCACGACGTGCTCGGCTATCCCGGCAACCAGGGCACCGGCGGCTACACGGCGGCCGACCTGCTCGGCGACCTCGACCTGCCGCCGACGGTTCACGAGAACCTTCTCGAGAACTTCAAGCCCACCTGCCAGGAGGCGCTCCTGCTGAAGCTTGTCGGCCTCGGGCCGCTGCCCACCGACCAGACCAAGCGCAACTACGTCAACTTCTACGGAAACCTCCTCAAGCGCGTGGATGCCCAGCTCGGGCAGATCCTCTCCGTCTTCGAGTCGCCCGCTGGTCAGCAACTCCGCAACAACACGTGGATCGTGAGGACCTCCGACCACGGCGAAATGGGCATGTGCCACGGCGGCATGCGCCAGAAGTCGTTCAATTGCTACGAGGAAACGATTCGCGTTCCGCTTATCTGGTCGAACCCCGTCGACTTCCCGACGGGCCGCACCTGCTCGGAACTCGTCTCGCACGTCGATTTGCTGCCGACGATCTGCTCCATGCTCGGCGTCGAAGGCTGGGAGGGCTACAACTTCTCCGGCGTCGACTACAGCAGCCTCATCAAGGATGCTGCAGCTCCGCCGGTGCAGGATTACATCCTCTTCACGTGGGACGACATCTGGGCCGGCCAGAACGCCCAGGGCAACCCGCAGGGCATCGTCCCTCCGCCCAACCGGATTCAAATGATCCGGGAGAAGTATTTCAAATACGCCCGCTACTACGACGGCGAGGGCATCCAGCCCGATCAGGGCGAGTTCTACGACCTCCGTCCCCAGGCGCTCGGCGGCACGGACGTCGATGAGAATACCGGCCTGCCGGTCGAAATGGTGAACCTCTCGGCGTGGGCCGAAGGGTTGCGAGTGCTCGTCGGCGAGCCCACACGCGCCACTCCGGAGCAGGTTCTCAAGCGCCAGGAAATGGCGAGCGCACTGCCGCAGGTCATCGCCGCGCGTCTGCAGCCAAGGCCGCCCGGATCCGCCGTTCCGCCGCAGAACTTCAAGACCCGCACGGTCACCTGGACCGACGACAACGGCGTGCAGCAGTCCGCGGTCGAGATTACCTGGGTCTCGCGTTCCACCACCCAATACCAGCTTCAGAAATCGAAGGACGGAAAGGCATGGCAGAACGTCGGCAGTCCCATCATCGGCAACAACGGCCCGCAGATTCTCTGCGAACCGGTGAGTTCCGAGACGACCTACTACCGCCTTGCATGGACCGCCGTTGGCGCCGCCCAGCCGCAGCCCGAGGCGTTCCTGGAAATTCGCGGTGGCGGAAAATACAAGACGAAGAACGCGCGCATCACGCTGCACGGCCGCACGAACGCCCCCGGCAATCGCATCGAATACAAGGTGCGCGGCCAGGGCGGTCGCATTCGAGGCAAGACGACCACGAAGAACAACTGGTCGCTGCCCATCAAGGGCCTGCCCCGTGGAAAATCCATCGTCTACGTTCGCGCCCGGAATGCCGCCGGCACTCCCTCGAAGTGGCAGCGCATCGTGGTCGAGCGACTCTAAGCGTGTGGCAACAGCTCCCCGGTCATGGAGCCGTCCGCCCCGAAAGGGAGTCGGCGGCTTTTGACCGGGAGGCGAAACGAACCCGGTAATGCCGGGTCCATACGATGATTCCGATGGTGCCCACGAGCGTGGGCACCAGCCACGGGATCATTCGCGGAAGAAAACTGAGATTGACGACCGCGAATGCCGTGAAGGTCGCGATGTAGGCGGCGAGCATTCGAACCATATGCTCGAACCACCACGCCATCGGGTCGCCGGATTGGCGAAGGAACCGCGTGACGTCCTGAACGGCGAAGAACCCGCCAATGCCGCCAAATGTCCACGCCACCGGCCGGAATCCCGGCGACGCACCCACCAGCGCCCATATCACCAGCCCGACCGAGGCGAGCAGCATCAGCACCGCCGCGATCCAGTCAGGCGCCGCCGCCTGCTTTTGCGGCAGCTTGTTGCGCACCGCTCGAAGTCCCGTGAATGCCAGGTAGAAACTGAAAATTCCGACCAGCAGGAGGAACCACCCCGAACGCATCACGGAGAGAACGATCGCGGTGATTGCGACCACCGCCATTGCCCAAAAGTAAATGAGACCCGCCCGTCGATGGCCGCGGCTGCCCTTGCCGACGATCATCGCAACCGGCCCCGCCACCAGCGCGAGCGTTCCCGCAACGATGTGAGTGGCCAGTGCAATCGAAAACGGAAAGGCAGGAGAATCGCTCATCAGCTCGTTGGGTGATACGCATCCACCGCAGCCCGTGGCGAGCATTATGCGGACCCTTCCCTCGGAGGCCGTGTTGCGGTTGCCGCGCTCCGCGGAATTGACAATTCCCGCCAATCACAAAGCCTTGCCGCGTGCGCTTCCGTCGTAACCCCCTCCCTCTCCCGCTAAAAAAACTCCTGCCGCTGGTCGTCGTCCTCGTCCACCTCGTCACGGGCTTCGCCTACGCGGAAGCTCCGCGGCAGCTGCGAGTAATGACCTTCAACTCGTGGCACGAATGGACGCACATCGACGGGGGATTTTCGAAAGCAAGGAAGGCAATCCTCGCTGCGGACGTTGATATCATCGGCCTTCAGGAGTCGTCGCCCGCAGTCGCACAGCGAATGGCCGACGAGCTTGGCTGGCATCGCGCCGAGGCCGGCACGGGTTCCGTGCAAATCCTCAGCCGATATCCGATCGAGGAAACCTTCACGAGCGACGGCCTCACCAGCGACCGCTTCATCGCGGCGCGAATCCAGGTGAGCCAGGAACCGCCGCTGGATGTCCTCTTCTGCGACACGCACCTCGATTACGAATACTACGGTCCATACGCCGCATACGTTTCAGGCGCTTCGCCCGAGGACGTGCTTGCCGAGAACGCAAAATCCCAGCGTGTGCCTCAAATCCGCGCCGTGCTCGAAACCATGAAGCCGTGGATCGAAACCAGCGACACGACGCCCGTCATCCTCACCGGCGACTTCAATGTGCCGTCGCACCTCGACTGGACCGCCGCAACTGCGACGTCGCACGGAGGCGTCGGCCCCGTGCCCTGGCCCGAGAGTCTACTCGTCGAACGGGCGGGGCTGCGGGATTCCTTCCGGGTCGCCCATCCCGATCCCGCAGCGACTCCCGGCAACACGTGGTCCACGATTCACAAGGAGGACGAGCCGCAGGACCGCATCGATTTCATCTACTTTGCGGGAAACCGGCTGAACGTCGTCGACTCCCGGCTCTACGCAACGGACGTCGAAGTCACGATCGGCAAGTGGGGAACTGACGAAACCCCCGTCCGGGCAAACTCGTGGCCTTCGGACCACTTTGCCGTCATCACGACCTTCGAGCTCCGCTGACTCCGGTCTTCCGCACCGTTCGCGGGATGCGGAAAACCAATGCCCTTTCCCGTCCGTGAAACATCTGGCATAGTGCCTGCGGAGGACGCCGGAGACCCGGCTCCTCCTTCGTTCATGCGCCCGTAGCTCAGTGGATAGAGCACCGGTCTTCTAAACCGATGGTCGCTGGTTCGATCCCAGCCGGGCGCGCTTCTCCGCACCCCGACTTTCGGCAAGACAATTTCCCAACTTCGCACTACGTTTTCCGCGTGTCGCACGGTGCCTCCAGACTGTTGCCCATCCTACTGGCTGCGGTCGTGTCGACACCCACGCTGCCTGCCGTGGATCCCGCCGCGCTCGAAGCATTGAGGGCGGGCGATTACGAAAAGGCAGCTCAGCTCAGCGCCGGCGAAGCAAACCAGGATGCGCGGGCCATGGAAATCACCCTGCGCACCATGCTGGCAACGGGCCGATACGAGGAGGCCGCGCAATTGGCCCGCCAGGCGATCCGGCGTTTTCCTTCCGACTCCGAACTGCTCGTCGCCTGCGCCGACGCCCTGCTTTCCGTGGGCGACGGAGCCCTTGCCGTGAACGCGCTGATGATGGCCGCCCGAACCCAGGAGGGCGGCTACAATCCCGATGCCGAAACGCCCGCCGCCGCTGCGGCGCGCGCGTTTGCCTTGCAGCAGCTCGGCGCAGACCCGCGCCTCGTCGTGGAGCGCATTCTCACGGAAGCCACAAAGCAATCGCCCGATGCGATCGAGCCGTATCTCACGCTCGCCGAGATCGCACTGTCGAAGCGCGACAACCTGTTCGCCTCGGAAACCCTTCGCGAAGCGATGCGGCGCTTCCCCGAAAATGCCGACGTGCGGTTCGGCATGGCACGCGCCCTCGCCGACCCGAAGCTGGTCGCAAAATATCTCGACGAGACGCTGGAACGAAATCCCCGTCACGTTCCAGCGCTCGTCTTCAAGGCCGAGTGGCTCACCGACCTTGACGACTTCGTCGGCGCGCAGGAGGCGCTGAATTCCGCGCTTGCGATCAACCCTTCGAGTCCCGCCGCCTGGGCGCAGCAGGCCCTGCTCTGCCGCCTTCATGGGAACGAGGCCGGCGCGGAAAAGGCCCGCGCTCGCGCGCTCCAGCCGTGGCCGCAAAATCCCGAAGTCGACTACCGCATCGGCACCGGCCTTGGCCGAAACTACCGATTCGCCGAGGCGATCGAGTCCCTTCGCACGGCGATCGCGATGGATCCGATGCACCTTCCGAGCCATTTCGAGCTGGGATCGAACCTTCTTCGATTCGGCGAGGAAAAGACCGGGTGGAATCACATCGAGCGTGTCCATCTGCGCGACCCGTATCACGTCGCGGCGTTCAACTTGATGACGCTGAAAGCCACCATGCAGTCCATGACGACGCTGAGTCGCGGCGGCGTGAACGTGCGCATGCCGCGGCTCGATCGCGAGGTTTACGGGCAGCGCGCCCTCGACCTCGCCGCGAAGGCCCGCAAGACATTCATCGAAAAATACGACGCAAAGCTGCCGTTCTCGGTGACCGTTGACGTGCTCCCCACCGAAAACGACTTCGCGGTGCGGACGTTTTCCCTTCCGGTCGGCGAAGGTTTTCTCGCGGTCTGCTTCGGCCCCTTGATCACGACCTGCAGCCCGCGCGGGCGAACCGGACAGGCAAACTGGGAGGCTGTCCTCTGGCACGAGATGGCACACACGATCACGCTCACCGCGACCCGGCATCGCATTCCGCGCTGGCTCAGCGAAGGCATCAGCGTGCACGAGGAGAATCTCGTTGACAACGGCTGGGGCATGCACATGGACTCGAAGCGGCGGCGGGCCATTCTCGACGGCAGGGTCCCGCCGATGCTCCAGCTCGATGAGCTATTCCGCCGCAACACCGATCTCGCGTATTTCTCCTCGGCGCTTGCCGTGGAATTCCTCGAGGACAAGGTCGGCGTCGACGGCATGCGCAAAATCCTGAATCACCTCGCCGGGGACATGCCGGTTGGCAAGGCCATCGCATCCGTGGCCGGCCCGATGGACACGATCGAAAAGGACTTCGCCGAGGATTTGCGCGAAAAGGCGGAGGCCTACTGCCCGGGCATCGATTGGGCGCTGCTGTCGGATGAGGAATTCCAGTCGCTCCGCGCGAATCCCGATGCCTTCCTTGCCGCCCAGCCGAACCGCTACTTCGCCGTGATGGACCGCGCCAACCAGCTCGCACGCTCGGGAAACTGGCAGGGCGTGCGCGAACTGTTGTCCCCCCTGATCGCCCAGGCGCCGGACATCCGTGAATCCGAAGGGCCTTATGCCTTGCTCGCGCAGGCCCAACGTCGTCTCGGCGATCACGCCGCCGAACGCGCCCTGCTCGAAAAGTGGCTCGCGCTCGACGCCGGTGTGCAACCTGCCGCGGAGCGGCTCGTGGAACTTGCGCGCGATTCCGGCGACCCGGCGTTCACCGAGCGCGCGGCGAATGCACTGCTGGCAATCAATCCGTTCGATCAAAATGCCCTGCTCGCGCTTGGTCGCAGTCAGTTGCGCGAAGGACGCACCGCCGACGCCATCGCGAGCTACGAGGCATTGCTTTCGATGAAGCCGATCCGCAGCTCACGGCTTCGCTACGAGCTCGCGGAGGGGTTGCGCAAGCATCACCACTCGGACGCACGGCGCCAAGTGCTGCTGGCATTGGAGGAAAATCCACGATTCGAGGAAGCCCTCGATCTGCTGCAGGAAATCAACGGAGTCTCGCGATGATTCGATTCCTCGTCCTGCTCCTGTTCATCAGCGTTTCGGCATGGAGCCAGCAAGTGACACCCGACGGCGCGATCAATGAGTCATGGACGATTCCTCCGCAGTTCAAGCACGATACGTTCACGTTCGTCCGTCTTCGTCCGCAGGATCATCCGGAGTGGTGGACCGACTACCCGGACAGCGATTTGAATTTTCCCTTCCGCCTCCAGCAACTCACCTCGCTGAAGGTGAATCCGGAAAGCCGCGTCCTCGACATCGAGAACCCTGAGCTGAAGAACTACCCGTTCACCTACATCGTCGAGCCCGGTTTCATGCGGCTGACCGATCGCGAAGCGAAGATCCTGCGCGAGTATCTGCTCAACGGCGGCTTCCTGATGCTCGACGATTTCTGGGGCGAGCTCGAGTGGCGGAACGTCTACGAGAACGTGAAGCGCATCTTTCCGGATCGCGAGCCGATCGAGCTCGAGCTCGACCATCCGATTTTCCACACGATCTTCGACCTCGACGAAAAGCCGCAATGCCCATCGATCGAAGTCGCGATGAGTGGCCGCAGCACCGGCGTCTTCTGGGAAAAAGGCGGCAAGGGCGCCCACTACTACGGCGTGTTCGACGACAACGACCGCATGGTGATGATCATTTGCCGCAACACCGATCTCGGCGACAGCTGGGAACGTGAGGGCGAGAACCAGTGGTTCTTCGAGGAGTTCTCCCAAAAGCGCGGCTACCCCATGGGGCTGAACATTGTCTTTTACATGATGACCCACTGAACTCATGAGCGCACCACCACCCCTCCCCGCCGACGAAAAGGATGTCGTTCTTCGCCTCGCCGAAGCCCGAGGCAGAATCGACCACGAACTTCGCAAAATCATCGTCGGCCAAAAGGACGTGGTCGACGAATTGCTCATCGGCATGCTCGCCGGCGGACATTGCCTGATCACCGGCGCCCCCGGCCTCGCGAAGACGCTGCTCGTCAAGTCGGTCGCGCAGCTGTTCCACCTTTCGTTTCAGCGCATCCAGTTTACGCCCGACCTCATGCCGGCGGACATCACCGGCACGGAAATCCTGTCGGAAACGTCTGCCGGCCGGCAGCTGACCTTTGTGAAAGGGCCGATCTTCGCGAACATCATTCTTGCGGACGAAATCAACCGCACGCCGCCGAAAACCCAGGCCGCGCTCCTCGAAGCGATGCAGGAGCACCAGGTCACGGCCGCCGGCAAGCGCTACCAGCTCGACGAACCGTTCTTTGTGCTCGCGACGAAGAACCCGATCGAGATGGAGGGCACCTACCCGTTGCCCGAGGCCCAGCTTGACCGCTTCATGTTCGACATCCTGATCGACTACCTCCCGGAGGCGGACGAAGTCGCCGTGATCACACGCACGACATCAACGGCCCCGGAACCGATTCAACCGCTTTTCACCGGGGACGACCTCCTCGCGTTCCAAAACGTCGTGCGGCGCACTCCAATCGCGACCGAGGTCGCGCAATACGCCGTCCGACTCGCCGCAGCGTCACGCCCCCATCGCACGGGCACGCCCGAATTCATCAACAACTGGGTGAACTGGGGCGCCGGCCTCCGCGCGGCCCAGTGCCTCGTGCTGGGAGGGAAAGCCCGCGCACTGCTCGACGGCCGCAGTCATGTGGACATCGATGACATCAAGGCACTCGCGCCGCCCGTGCTGCGGCATCGCATTCTTCCGAACTACCGGGCCGAGGCCGAGGGCATCTCGGTCGACGAAATCATTCGTCGTCTCCTCTCCTCCGTTCCCGCCCTGTAAATGAACGCGCCGGCGAACCCTTACTCCGCAATGGGCGGATCGAGTTTCATCGATCCCGCGGCATTGATGCGCATCCGCAGTCTGGAGCTGCGGGCGCGCACGGTGGTCGAAGGGTTCTGGCGCGGCCTGCATCGCAGCCCGTTTCACGGCTTCTCGTCGGAGTTCGCGGAATACCGCCCCTACGTTCCCGGCGACGATCCCCGCCATCTCGACTGGAAGCTCCTCGCGCGCAGCGACCGCGCATGCACCCGGGTGTTCGAGGCAGAGACCAATGTTCACTGTCACGTGCTGTTCGATGTCAGCGCCTCGATGCACTACGGGTCCGCGTCGTTCTCAAAATTCGAATACGCGCGCACCCTCGTCGCCTCGCTGGCGCTCTTCCTGCACGAACAGGGCGACGCGGTCGGGCTGATGACGTTCGCGGACCGCGTGCTCGACTACATTCCGGCTCAACGGCACTCGCGCACGCGCCACGAGATCTTTGCCGCGCTGGAAAAGCTCCCGGCTTCACGCCGCACGTCACTCGACGTTCCGATCGAGCAGTTGCTGCGCACGCAACGCCGCCGTGGCATCGTCCTTCTCGTCTCCGACCTTCTCGAACCGATCGAATCGTGGGGACCCAAGCTCACCGCGCTCGCAGCATGCGGGCACGACATCTCGCTGCTGCAAATACTCGATCGCGCCGAGCTGGATTTTCCCTTCGAGCAGGCGGCGCTTTTCGAGGATGTCGAGTCAGGCGACCAGCGTCATGTCGAGCCGGCAGCCATGCGCACACGGTATCTGGAACGGTTCCACACGCATCAGGAGAGGCTGCTCGATGTCTGCAGTGCGCGGGGAGTTCTCCACCATTTGTTTCCCACCGACGAGTTCCTCGAGAAGGCACTTTTCGATCACCTCACCGATCGTGCGCGACGCCGCAGAGGCGTGCAGCGCGCCCGCCAACTCCGCTGAGTCGCATGCAATTCCTGGCTCCGCTCTTCCTCGTGGCTCTCACGGCGCTGGCGTTGCCGATTCTTTTGCACGTGCGGCGGCAGAAGCCGAAGGAACGCGTGCGATTCAGCGCCGTGCACTTCCTCGACAGCGCGGCCCCAAGAACCCGTCGTCGACTGCGCATCGAGGACCTGCTCCTCCTCGTCCTGCGCTGCCTTGGCCTCGCGCTTCTCGTTCTCGCTTTCGCGCGTCCGTTCTTCATGAACGAAACCCTCTTCGCCTCGACAGTATCGACGCACCGCCTGTTGCTCGTCGACACCAGCGCAAGCATGCGGGACGGGCGTCTCGACCGGGCGCGCAACGAGGCAATCCGGCTGCTCGATCAACTTCCATCCGACGACCTGATCGCGGTCGCTTCCTTCGATGCCACGCTCACCGTGCATCTTTCCTTCGACGCATTGCAGGCAATGTCCTCCGGCGAACGCCGCACCGCAGCGCGACAGGCGCTGGAATCGTTGCAGTCCGGCTGGCATGCCACAAACCTCGACACGGCTTTGATCACCGCCGCAGACATCGTCGATCGCGCGCGCGACTCCGGCACGGGTCCGGCGACGATTCATGTGGTGAGTGATTTCCAGCGCGGCGCACAGACCGACTCGCTATCCGATTACGACTGGCCGGAACGGATCACGGTTCAACCCGTGCGCATCGCCGATGAAGAGTGGACGAACGCGGGCATTCATCCCGTCACAGCGACCGCCGTTTCATTCACGAGTCCCCGGGCCACCATCAGCAATTCCTCCGGATCCATGAACGACGCGTTCTCGGTCGAAAGGAAGGGAGGCGACAGCGCTGCGGTAACGGTCGCCCCTGGGATGAGCGAAACGATCGTCCTCGACGGACTCCAACCGCCCGGCGAGGTCACGCTGACCGGCGACCCGTTCGAATTCGACAACCGGGCATGGTTCGCGCCGCTGGCCCGACGCACGCTTGCGGTGAACTATTTCGGCAATGCAGATCCCGACGATCCAAAGGACACTCTCTTTTTCCTGATCCGCGCCCTTCAGCCGACGGCGGAATACGAAATCGATCTGCGGGTGCGTCCGGAAACCATCCGCGACGCGGATCTCACCATTCTCGATGGATCGCTCGATGCCGCGCAATGGAATGCGCTGCGTCAGCAACTCGCCACCGGGCAAAACGCTCTGCTGGTCCTTCGCGACGCAGGCGACGCGGCCCTGCTGGGTGCGCTGGCGGGGGTGGACGCCCGCGCCGAGGAGATCGCGCCGGAAGACCCCGCGATCTTCGGACAGATCAACTTCGACCACCCGGTCCTGGAGCCGTTTGCCGACCCCGCCTACTCGAACTTCAGTCGCATCCATACGTGGCGATACCGGCAGTTGAACGCAGCCGCGCTTTCTCGCCTCGACCCCATCATCCGATTCGCGTCCGGCGACCCCGCACTGCTTCACCTGCCCGTGGAAAAGGGCAACCTCTTCGTCCTGACGACCTCGTGGACTCCGGCGGACAGCCAGCTTGCGCTCTCTTCGAAGTTCGTCCCGCTGCTTCATTCCCTGCTGGCCCAATCGAGCACCGCGGACGCCGTGCAAACCCAGGCGCAAATCGGCGAGCCCGTCCGCATTCCGCCCGGAGTCGCGACGTCGGTGCGAGTGCCCGGCGGCGAAATCGTGGAGGCCGAGGCCGGCGTCTTCCGCGCCACCGACGCGCCCGGCATTTACCGAACCACGGATGACGCCTTTGTTTTTGCCGTGAATCCCTCCCCATTTGAGAGCGAGCTCACACCTCTCACTGACGTGCAACTCGCCGCACTTCACATTCCGATCGGCTCCACCGACGAGGCGATCGCCTCGGAAGCGCAACGCCAGACCCTCGCCCGTGAGGAACTCGAGCGGCGTCAAAAGTGGTGGTGGTGGTTGATTCTTTTCGCAATTGCGGCTTTCGTAGCAGAAACCCTGCTCGCCGGGCGCGCGACACGCCTGCGAGTTCCGCAAGCGACGCCATGATCGAGACCCTGCGATATGAGCTCGAACGGATTGCCGAGCGGCAGGCCACCCGGCGTCGGCACGGCGCTTTGGCAATTTTCTGGACCGCGCTGTTCCTCGTCACGGCGGCATTGATCGGGCTTCATTTCGCGGGCCTCGACGTGATGTGGCCGGCGGTCGGCGTGCTCGCCGCGGCCGGATTGGGCTGGGGCGCGATTCGAATTTTCGGAACCCGCCCGGCGGACCTTCGCGAGGTCGCCCGCTCCGTCGAGGCCGCGCATCCGGAGCTTCGCACCGCGTTGCTGGCCGCGATCGATCAGAAGCCGGGCGAGACCGGATACAGCTATCTTCAATCACGCGTCATCGAGAAGGCGCTCAATTCCGCGCAGTTGAATCCCTGGGATGACGTGACCCCGGCGCGCTCCGTTCGCTGGCGCGGATGGCTGCAGCGTGTCCTCGGCGGGCTGACGGCGCTCCTGCTTCTTTCCCTTCTCACCCTCGAGATCACCGATCGGCTCGCCGCCGCCCGCGTCGCGCACATGCTGAGGGTCACGCCGGGCAATGCAGAGATCGAGCGTGGAGAGCCGGTGACATTTACCGCCGAGTTCGATGGAGAACCGCCGGCCTCCGCGACATTGAGCCTCCGCGAGGAGAACGGAAAGACTCGCGAGATTCCCCTCGAGCGGACACTGGACGATCCCTTGTTCGCCGCATCGCTGCCGGCCGTCACCTCGAACCTGCGTTACCGCGTCGTGTTCGATCATGCGGAAAGCGAGGAATACCAGCTCACGGTTTACGATCCGCCGCGCGTGGAGCGACTCGACGCGACCCTCGATTTTCCCGATTACACCGGTCGCCCCGACGAAGCCGTCGAAGACACGCGGCGCGTGACCGCGATTGAGCAAACCGAGGTGACGGTGGCGGTCCGCACCAACAAGCCGATGCAACGCGTCGAGCTCCGCTCCGAGGACGGCTCAACCATGGAATTGAAGCCCGACGCGAACGACGACCGTCTTCACACCGCCACCATCACCGCTGCGAAAAGCGGAAAGTTTGCCGTCGCGCTTGCCGACCCCGAAGGCCACGAGGCGGTCCTTCCAAACCGGCTCGAACTCACCGTGCGCGAGAACAAGCCCCCGGTCGTCACAGCGAAGCTCCCCACCGAGGGCGACCGCGTGACTCCGCTGCAGGAGGTGAAGGTTGAGGCAAAGGTGCAGGACGATTTCGGACTCAAGGCCTCGGGCATTTCCATTCAGGTGCCGGGTGGAAAGTCCTTCGAAATCGCAGGTCCTGGCGGAGGCCCGGAAGTTCGCGACGCAATGCTTCAACAGCTTGTGAAGCTCGAGGAAGTCGGAGCAACACCGAACGACCTCATCGTGTGGAACGCGTGGGCCGAGGATATCGGCCCGGATGGCAAGGTGCGCCGCACCAATGGCGATCTTCACCTCGTGCCGGTGCGGCACTTCGACGAGATCAAACGTCAGGAAGAGGGCGTGGAATCACAGGCCGGCGAGTCGCGGTGCTTGCAGTGCATCCGAATCCAGACCGAAATCATGAACGGCACGTGGGCGACCCAGCGCGAGAGTGCGCCCGACAAACCGGCCCTGGACGAAATCAAGACGCTGCGGGAATCCCAGCAGGTGAATCTGGAACTCGCTCAAACGCTGAGAGAGGACTTCCAGGATCCGGCGGCCCGTCAACACCTCGTCAGTGCCGAGAAGGAGATGGAGGCCGCGATCGGTCACCTGCAGGAGGAGTCGATCGATCTTTCCTCGGCGGTTTCCGCGGAGCAACGCGCGCTGGCACATCTCTACCGGCTTCTTTCGGCAGAGCAGATTTTGGCGCTCGGCAGGCAGAGCATGCCCATGGCAGGCAGTCCGCCAATCGACGACCTCGAACTGAAGGATCTCAAGCCGCGTTATCAAAACGAGACATGGGGACAGGACGAACTCGACGAGAAGGCACGCGCGATCCGCGAAACCCTGGCCCGACTCACCGATCTCGCGAAGCGGCAGACCGATCTCAACGAGGAGATCAATCGTATGATCCAGGGGCTTCGCGTCGTGAAAAACGATGAGGAGCGCGCGGAGCTCGAGCGACGATTGCAGCGGCTTCGCGATCAGCAGCGGGAGCTGCTCGATGACATGGATCGTGCGCGACAGCGGATGGGCGAGACCGCACGGGAGACACAGACCGGGGGTCGTGAAGAGGAGATGCTGGAGAAGGCACGGGAATCCGCGCGACGGACGGCGGAAAAGCTCGACGCCGGAAAGCTCGGCGAAGCGCTGGCCGAGGGCACACGAACCCAGCGGGAACTCGATCGCGCCCACGAGGAATTCCAGCGCAGCTCCGCAGGCGCGCTCAGCGAGCAGTTGCGGGAGCTTCGCCAGCAGGCTCGCGAGCTCGCGGAGAATCAGGCGAACCTCGAGAAGCAGCTCGCAGACACGAGGGGACCGCTGACCAAACGCTCGTTGCGCGAGGACGACACTTCGCTGGCGGCAAAGGCCCGGCAGCAGGCCGAAGCTCTCGAAAAGCTGATGCAATCGATCGAAGCCACCGCCACCCTCGCCGAGGAGTCGGAGCCGCTGGTTGCTCGCCGGCTCGAAGCAGCGGGACGCGAGGCAAAGCCGGGCGCAATTCAGAACGCGCTGGAAAATCTGGAAGCCGCCGTCACCGTCGATGCACGGGCGGAAGCCCTCGCGGCGAATGAAATGGCCCGCCGGGGCATCGACAATCTCCGCGAGCGCATCGAAAAAGCGACCGCCCAGGTCCTCGGCTCGGAGACGGAGGCATTGGAATACGCCCAGGCCGAGGTCGACGCTCTCCGGCAATCGCTGATGTCATGGTCGAATCAGCAATCGTCGCAAAACGCGTCCGCCGAGCCGCAATCTCCGAGTTCGCAGAACGAACTCACCAGCGACTCCGACGACCGGCAATCCCGGGAATCGCAGGAACAGCAACCCGGAAGCGGGGCGGGCAGATCGCCCAACTCACAACCGGGGTCACAACCCGCTCAAGTGTCAGGCCCCCAGTCCGGCCAGGGGCAGGGACAGCAGCAGGCGGAGCAGGGACCCGGATCCGCCAGGACAGCCACCGTTGCTGATACCTCCGCCGGAGGATTGGGATCCATCGGCGGGGGCAGCACGACCGAAGGTCCAACCGTCATCGAGTCCAACGATTATCAAAAATGGGCGGACCGCCTTCAGGACCTCGAGGCCGTGGTGGACGTTCCCGAGGTTCGCGACGCACTCGCGCGCGCCCGCAGCGCCGCCCGTGAGGCGCGCATGAACTGGAAGCGCCACAGTGAGCGGCCCGGCGCCGAGTTTGTGCACGAAAAAATTCTCCGCCCGCTCCTCGAAGCAAGCGCGGGCATCAAGCAGGCACTAAACGAGCGGGATCGGCGCGAACCGCTCGCTCCGGTCGAACGCGATCCCGTTCCGGAAGCCTACGCCGAGGTCGTCCAGAAATATTACGAGTCGTTGAGTCAATGAGGATCGTCTGGTCCGACGACCAATGGATTTGGCCGGCGATCGGCGTTTTCGTGATCCTGGCGCTGCTGGTGACCTGGAGCTATCTGCGCACCCCGGCGATTCCCCGGTGGGTGCGGATCGCCGCCGCAGGCCTGAAGCTGCTCGGCTTTCTCGCATTGATCCTCTTTCTGCTCGGGCCCGAGATCGTGCAGTCCGTCGCGAAGCCCGGCACAAACTGGCTCGCCGTTCTCGCGGACACGAGCGAGAGCATGAGCATTGCGGACCAGACCGGCGGAGCGACTCGCGGGCAGGCCATGCAGGAGCTGCTCGCCAATCCCGCAACGCTCGAGCCGCTCAAAGCCCGGTATCAGCTTCGCAACTTTACGTTCGACACACACCTGCGCCGGACCGATGCGTTCGACGGTCTGACCTTCACGGGACCATCGTCCGGACTCATCGCCGCGCTCGGCCGCATTGCGAGCCAGTTCCAAGGCCAGCCTCTGGCGGGAATTGTCGTCGTCACCGACGGCATGGCGACGGACTTCGCCACTGACCTTCCGGAGAATCTCCCGCCTGTCTTTCCGGTCGTCATTTCCTCCGGGCGGACGCCCGTGGATGCAGCAATCGACGACATTTCCATTCGTGAGACGGTTTTCGAAAACGCGCCGATCACCATCGACGCCACGGCTCATGTTCGCGGAATGCAGGGGCGCCGGATCAGCGCCCGGCTTCTGGATGACACCGGCAGGGTCGTGGAGGAACAACCCCGCAACGCGACATCGGACAGTGATCTTCTAAACTTTCGCTTTCTCGTAACGCCGTCGAAAAGCGGATCGGTGACCTATCGCATCGAGTTGATCGCGGATGGCGACGAGATTCCCGCAAACAACGCCGCCTCCCTCGTGGCCAATCGAACGACCGGCCCGTTTCGCATCCTCTACGTGAGTGGCGCGCCAAATTGGGAACACAAGTTTCTCCAGCGCGCGCTGGAAAATGATCCGGAGATTCGGCTCGTGAGTCTCATCCGCGTCGCGCGCGGCGAGACGAAGGCCAACTGGCGCGAAGGCTCGAGCGGCGGGCGCAGCCATCCTTTTTATCAGGGGCAGGTCGATGACGACGAGGCCGAGCGCTACGACGAGCCTGTGCTCATGCGGATCGGCACGCGGGACGAGACAGAACTCCGCGGCGGCTTTCCGCGCGAGGCTGCGGAGCTTTTCGAATACGACGCCGTCGTGCTCGACAACATCGAAGCTCCGTTCTTCTCGCATGAGCAAATGTCCTTGATCCGCCGGTTCGTGGCCGAGCGCGGCGGAAGCCTGCTCATGCTCGGCGGCATCGACTCGCTCGACGCCGGAGATTACGCGGATACTGCCGTCGCCGACACGCTACCCGTTTACTTGAAATCCAGCGATGCCGCCGCTCCTTCCCCGCCACTCAAGATCGAACTGACTGAGGCGGGCATGCTCGAACCCTTTGTGCGTCTGCGACGGACTGCCACCGAAGAAGCGAAGCGTGTGGAGGCGATGCCGCCGCTCCTGGTTGGCCATCAACTGCCCTCGCTCAAACCCGGGGCGCAGGCTCAGGCATTGTTTCGCGATGCCGCCGGCACCACCGCACCTGCGATTGCGACGCAGCGCTTTGGCAAGGGGCGCACGATGGTCACGACCGTCGGCGACTGGTGGCGATGGGGCATGGAAAGCCCCAGGCACCGAAAGGACATGGAGACCTTCTGGCGGCAGTTCTTCCGCGAAGCGCTCTCGGACGTTCCGCGCCGGGCTTCCATTGCGGTGAGTGGCCTGGCTAACGGCCAGGCCACCGTGACCGTCACCGCACTCGACGAGACGTTTCGCCCATCGCCAAATGTCGCGATCAATGCCCGCGTGCTGAATCCGCATGGCGAATGGTCACGCCTCGAGATGAGGCCCGATCCCGGAAAACCCGGAACCTTCACTGCGCAGGTCGCCGCGAAGGAGGCAGGCGCGTGGCAGGTCGAGGCAATCGTCACCGACCCGTCCGACAATCAGGTCACGAAAGTGCAGACTGGCTGGGCGGAGAATCCCGCGACGAGGGAGCTGCGGGCGAGTCCGACGGAAAACACCGAACTCGCTCGCATCGCGGCGGCCACCGGCGGCCGGGTGCTCCGTCCCGAAGAGCTCGGAAGCATCGTCGATCAGCTAAAGAGCAAACCCCAGCCTGTGATGGAAACCCGCACCTCACCACTGTGGCATCATGGGGCGTGGCTCGCACTGGCACTCGGATGCTTCATTGGCGAGTGGGCGCTTCGTCGTTGGAAAGGACTGGCATGAAACGGCTCGCGTCCCTTGTTGCGTTCTTCGTCGCAAGCGCACTCGCCGGCGCACAAACCGAATGGGTCATCGTCCCCGGCGCCGGCGGAGATCCGCAGTATCAGGCCGAATTCGACGAACAGGTGAAGCGATGGACCGATGTCGCGAATGCCGCCGGAGTGGACAGCCGTGTGATCCCCGCCACGGAGGAATCCCGCGGGGCGCTTCGCCGAATGCTCGAGCAGCTTCCAAAGGACGGCGATGATTTGTGGCTCGTGCTCATCGGCCACGGGACGTTCGACGGACGGGATGCCAAGTTCAACCTCGTCGGTGACGACATCACTGCGAAGGAGTTCGGCGAGTGGCTGAAGCCGTTTCACCGGCGCGTGGTGGTGCTCGGCTTTTTCTCGGCGAGTGGCGCGTTTTTCCCTGAGATTGCCGGCCCGAATCGAGTCGTGCTCACGTCCACCAAGAGCGGCGGCGAGCGAAACTACTCGCGATTCGGATCGCATTTCGCAGCAAGCCTGCAGGACCCGGATGCCGATCTCGACGGTGACGGGATCACTTCACTGTTGGACCTCGCAAGGTTTGCCAACGACCAGATGGTCGCCAGCTACGAGAAGGACAAGCGCATCGTGCTCGAACACGCGCTGCTCGATGACAATGGCGATGCCGTCGGCACGGAAATCCGCGCCATCAAGCATTCCCATCCGCCAGAGGTGGACCATGAAGGCCGGGCGGTTGACGGCGCCGTGGCCGCCGAGCTGACGCTGAGCCGCGAGACGCGGAAGATTCCGCCGGAGTTTCGCGAACGGCGGGCCGCGATCGAGGAGCGACTTCGCGAATTACGCGCACACAGGAACGAGATGAACGAGAGGCGGTATTTCAACGAGCTGGAGGCCCTGCTGCTCGAAATGGCCGCGCTTTACGACACGCTGGAGCCTCAGGCCGAATAGACAGCGCCGTCGTCGAAGACCTTTTCCTCGCGCACGGGCAGCGGTTTGCCCTCCCGGTCAAGCTCCTGGAAGAAGCAGCTCCGGTAGCCGGTGTGGCAGGCCCCGCCCTGTTGCTCGACCTCGAAGAGCAGCACGTCGCGGTCGCAATCGTGAAACCACCGCACGATGCGCTGGGTATGGCCGCTGGTCTCGCCTTTCAGCCACAGCTTCTGGCGTGAGCGGCTCCAGTAATGCATGAGGCCGGTTTCCATGCATTTCTGCAGCGCCTCCCGGTTGATCCATGCGAACATCAGCACACGCCCGGTCGGCGGGCCGTCTTTGGCACCCGGAACCGACTCCTGCACGATGGCGGGAATCAATCCATCCGCGGTAAACTTGAAGTCAAAATCCACGCGCCAACATCCCGTCGGGTGTCCCGGTCGTTCAAGCGCGAAATCGAGAGGCATTGCATCACCTCACGAATCTGCGAAGATACACGACCCATGACTGCCCAGCCGGACGCCCCTAAAACTGCGACGCCGAAGTATCGTCATTACGTCGTGCCGCCAGCCGCCGTCCGGCTCACCGTGGATGATCTTACGACTCTGCTGCCGGAGGGCGCTTGGATCGGCAGCGAGGCCGACAAGAAGCGCGAGCTCGCGCTGCCGACTGCCGAGATTCTCGAGACGAATTACCCGCGCATTCGCTTCTCCCGCCTGTGCGATCTGCTGCCTGGCTGCGTTCGTTACATGTCAGAGGCGCCGGAATGGATCGCTCTGCCCACCGATCGCGTGGTGCTTGCCTACAAGCCGGAGACGCGTCGCGAGTTGATCGAAGAGCCGGCTCCCGAGAAACCTGAGCCGAAGGCTCAGGAAAAGCCCGCCATCGAGACTCCCGCGGAGCCTGCCACGGATTCCGAGAAGAAGCCGGAAGGCACCGAGGCTGCGAAGGAGGCTCCGAAAGCCAGCGGCTGGCGCCGGCTTCTCAAACCCATTCTCGCCGGAGCCCCGGCACAGCCCCGGGAGGAGAAGGCCGCATCCGAAGGGTCGAAGGAGAACACTCCGGTCGAGGCCGAAGAGAAGGCGGAAACTCCGGTCGCCGAGAAAATCGAAAAGGCCGACGCTCCGCCGCCTGCTCCAGCGGCCCCCGCACCCGAGAAGGCAAGTGTGCCCATTCCGCTGACCCGGCTGCCCGCCGAGCTGGAGTCGAAGCTCCAGGAGGTGTTCATGGTGGAGGACGCCCTCACCGTGCAGCGGCTCGTGGACCTTTCCAGCGAGCTGCCGGGCATTCAGGGCTGCGTGCTGAGCCGTGGAACGGTGAGCGTGAGTTCCCCCGGCGTGCCGCCCGGACTCGACATTCGCGCGCTCAGCAGCGGAGCGGTGGATCTGCTTCAAAAAATGGGTGCCAGTTCCGGCCTCAAGCTCACACCGGCACTCACGCTCTACTCCGACGCCGGTCCGCTCTCGTTTCTCCAGCACGGGGATCTTCACCTGCTTGTCGTCCATCGGCAGCGAGGGTTTCTGCCGGGGGTTCGTGAGAAGCTGGAGACCGTGCTTCACACGATCAGCGGCGCATTGCCGGCTCCGGAAAAGAAGCCTTAACGGATTCGGTATTTTCCGTCGCCGACGCTGATTACCTCGACCTTCACGCGGGCGAGGCCCTTTTTGTAAAAGCCGAGTTTCTTCGCCACCGGCGCCGTGACGTCGATGACACGCCCGCGAATGAACGGTCCGCGATCATTCAGCCGAATCACGGTGCTGCGGCCATTGCTGAGATTCGTCACGCGCACCCGGCAGGGCAGCGGCAATGTTTTGTGCGCGCCGCCCTTGCTCCAGGCGTAGATGTTTTCGCCGAGCGCCGTTTTCCCCGGGAAGATGAACCACCCGTGGGAATAATAGGAGGCGATGCCGACTTCCTCGTAGCCCAGCGCCTCGCGCGGCGACATCGGGTAATAGCGCACGCCCTTCACCGTGTAGGGCTTGTATTTGTATCCGCGGTAATTGCCACCGCTGGCGCAGGCGGAAAGCAGCAAGGCGCACAGAATCGCGTGGAAAAATCCGGCGGGCCGCACGGCAACTCTCTGCCATACCAGCCCGCCCGCGTCGAGATTCAAGAGCGCATTTGCAGTGACGATGCCTTCGCGAACGTGCAACCTCGCGTCGTGAGCGCCCCCTACATTGCAGCCCCGGATCGCTACTCCAAAATGCCCTACCGCCGCTGTGGACGGAGTGGTCTGAAACTTCCCGCGCTTTCCCTCGGTCTGTGGCACAACTTCGGCGGCACCGCCTCGTTCGACAACGCGCGCGCGATGCTGCGGAAGGCGTTCGACCTCGGCATCACGCACTTCGATGCGGCGAACAACTATGGTCCGCCTCCCGGCTCCGCGGAAATCACGCTCGGCCGCCTGCTTGCCAGCGACTTCGCCAGCCACCGCGACGAGCTCATCATTTCCACCAAGGCCGGCTACACGATGTGGGAAGGCCCCTACGGCGACTGGGGATCGCGGAAATACCTACTGGCAAGTCTCGACCAGAGTCTCCGGCGGCTGGGCCTCGAGTATGTCGACATTTTCTATCACCATCGCCCGGACCCGAACACGCCCATCGAGGAGAGCCTGACCGCCGTGGCCGACGCCGTCCGCGCCGGAAAGGCGCTCTATGCCGGCGTGTCGAACTACGATGCCGGGCAGGCGCAGCGCGCGGCGGAGTTCCTTCGCTCGCTCAATGTGCCCCTCGTCATTCACCAGCCGCGCTACAACATGGTCCAACGCGTGCCGGAAACAGGCGGCCTCCTCGACACGCTCGAGCGCGAGGGCGTCGGCTGCATTGCCTTCTGCCCGCTCGCGCAGGGCCTGCTCACCAACCGCTACCTGGACGGCGTGCCCACGGATTCCCGGGCCGCCACCCCGGGCACGTTCCTGCAATCCGGACACGTGACCGAAACCCGGGTGGAAATCGCCCGCGCACTCAACAAGATCGCCTCGGAACGCGGCCAGTCGCTTGCACAGATGGCCATTTCCTGGGTGTTGCGCAAACCCGTGGTGACCTCCGCGCTGATCGGCGCCAGCCGTCCCTCGCAAATCGAGGAAAACGTCGCCGCAGCCACGAATCTCGAGTTCAGCGACGAGCACATCGCCGCCATCGACGGGATTTGTCAGCGCTTCGAGTAAGCTCGGCGAAGCAATTCAAACATTGCCTCGCCGACGATCGACCTTGCCTGGCGCCTCGGCGTAAAGCGCTGAGACGCCTTCGCGTCAGCCTTCGGTCACGTCGTCCTCGTTCTGTTCGCTGACCACAGGCGCCACGGCCTGAAGCTTTTCGCCGGAGGAGAAGTTCATCAACTTCACGCCCATCGTGTTGCGTCCGGTCTCGCGAATTTCCGACACGCGCGTGCGCACCATCTGTCCACGGCTCGTGATGAGCATGATCTCATCCTTCTCCGTAACGGTGAGCGCACCGGCGACTTTGCCGGTCTTCTCGGCGGTCTTCATGGTGATGATGCCTTTGCCGCCACGAGACTGTTTGCGGTATTCGTCGAACGGCGTGCGCTTGCCGATGCCGTTCTCGCCGACGACCAGCAGTTGCGCATTCGGTTGAACGAGCGCGCTGCCGATGACGTAGTCGCCCTTCGCCGGGCGAATGCCCCACACACCCACGGTGTTGCGGCCCTGATCCCGCAGCTCCTCCTCGCTGAAGCGGATGCTCATGCCTTCACGCGTCACGAGCACGACTTCGTCGCTGCCGCTCGTGAGTTTTGCGGAGATGAGCTCATCGCCTTCCTCGATCTGGATGGCAATGATGCCGCCCTTCCGAATGTTGGAAAAATCGGAGAGGTTCGACTTCTTCACGATGCCGCTGCGCGTGGCGAAGAGAATATGGAACTTGCTGTCCCAGGTGTCGTCCCGGGTGGCCGCGCCGGTGCCGGAGCTTTTTGCAGTGATGCGGAGCGTCGCGGCAATCTGCTCGCCGGGCTGGAAATTCAGGAGGTTCGCGATGGAGCGGCCCTTCGAGGCGCGCCCCATTTCGGGAATCTCGTAAACCTTCTCGACATACACGCGGCCGTTCTTGGTGAAGAACATCAGGTAGTCGTGCGTGCTCGCGGTGAAGAGATGCTCGACGAAGTCGTTTTCCTCTCCCTCGACCTGCGCCTCACGCGTGGTCATGCCGATCACGCCCTTGCCGCCGCGCCGCTGTGCACGATATGCGCTCACCGCCGTGCGCTTGATGAAGCCGCGGTGCGTGACCGTGATGATGCAACCCTCGTTGGCGATGAGATCCTCCATGTTGATCTCGCCTTCGTCGGGCACGAGCTGCGTGAGCCGCGGAGAGCCGTGCTTCGCTTTGATCACCTGGAGTTCCTCCTTGATGATCGCAAGCACCCGCGACTCCTTCGCCAGAATGTCGAGGAGGTCCTTGATCGTCTCGAGCAGCGCGTCGTATTCGCCCTTGATCTTGTCCCGCTCCATCCCGGTGAGGCGGTAGAGCTGGAGGTCGAGCACGGCATCGGCCTGGCGTTCGCTAAGCGAAACGATGCCATCGGTCACCCGCGCTTCGTCGCGGATCATGATGCCGAGTTTCTCGATCACCTTCCGCGACCACTCGAAGGCGAGCAACTTGATCTTCGCCTCCTCGCGGCTGCTCGATTCGCGGATGACGCGGATGAAGTCGTCGAGGTTTGCCAGCGCAATGAGGTAGCCCTCGAGAAGCTCCGCGCGATTCTCCGCCTGCGCGAGAAGGTAGCGGGTGCGACGCAACACGACCTCGCGGCGATGCTCGATGAAGGAACTGATCGCGTCCTTCAACGAGAGCAGCTTCGGCCTGCCATGTTCGATGGCGAGCATGGTGACGCCGAACGACGTCTGGAGCTGCGTGTGTTTGTAAAGGTTCGACAGGACGACCTCGGGATGCGCGTCGCGCTTGAGCTCGACGACCACGCGCGTGCGTTCGTCGGATTGATCACCGACGTAGCTGATGCCCTGAATCGTCTTGTCGTTGACGAGTTCCGCGATGCGCGAAACGAGCGCCGCGCGGTTCACGTTGTAGGGGATCTCGGTAATGACGATCTGCTCTCTGCCGCCCTTGAGTTCTTCGGTGACCGCCCTGCCGCGAATCTTCAGCGAGCCACGGCCTGTTTCGAAATACTGCTTGATGCCCGAGAGACCACACAGCATGCAGCCCGTGGGAAAATCCGGGCCCTTGATGTGCTGCATCAGGCCCTCGATCGTGATGTCGGGGTCGTCGATCTGCGCGCAAATGCCGTCGATGACCTCGCTGAGATTGTGCGGCGGAATGTTGGTCGCCATGCCGACGGCAATGCCGGTTCCGCCATTGACGAGCAGATTCGGAAACGCCGCGGGGAAGACGGTCGGCTCGGTCGTCGTCTCGTCGTAGTTCGGGACAAAGTCGACCGTGTCCTTGTCCATGTCGTCCATCAGCGCCGCACCGAGGGGCGTGAGCCGGGCCTCGGTGTAACGCATGGCGGCGGGCGGGTCGCCTTCGATGGAGCCGAAGTTGCCCTGGCCGTCGACGAGCGGTTCCCGCATCGCCCATGGCTGCGCCATGTGGACCAGCGTCGGATAAATGACCGCCTCGCCGTGCGGGTGGAAGTTACCGGAGGTGTCACCGGCGATCTTCGCGCATTTACGATGCTGGCGGTTCGGCATCACGCCGAGTTGCTGCATCGCGTAGAGAATGCGTCGCTGTGAAGGTTTCAGGCCGTCGCGCGCATCGGGCAGCGCGCGGGAAACGATGACCGACATCGAGTAGTCGAGAAACGACTTCGACATCTCATGGGCCACATTGACCTTCTCGACTTTTTCGTTTTGCGTATACATCAGGCGCTAAATCAGACGTCCAGGCGGGCGTTCAGGGCGTTGTCTTCAATGAACTGGCGGCGCGGCTCGACGACGTCGCCCATGAGGATGGTGAACATCTGGTCCGCCTCGACGGCGTTGTCCTCGTTCAGTTCGACCTTCAGGAGCTTGCGCTTCTCCGGGTTCATCGTGGTTTCGAAAAGTTCCTTCGCGTTCATTTCGCCGAGACCCTTGAAGCGCTGAATCGTCATGCCGCGGCGTCCCAGCTCGAGCACGCGATGGAGAATTTCCGGCACGGCGTAGATTTGATGCACCTTGCCGCCGTCGCGCTCGGTGAGCTCGAAGAGCGGTTTGTCCGACGCGGAGTAGTGCTCGACCTTCAGGCCCTTTTGATCGAGCTCCGTGATCAATTTCCTGACCGTCGTGGACTCGTGCAGCTCGACAAGTCGGGCGCGGCGGCGCGGGCCGGGGGTTTTCCGGGTCGACTGTGCCGGCTCGCTGTCTCCGTTTTCTTCGCCGGGGTTTTCGTCCTCGAAGAGATTCAGGTCGCGGTTTTCCTCGTGGAACTTCCGCAGCGCCTCCTCGTTCGCGAAATAATGCACCGTCTCGACGTTGCCCTCGCGCACCTTCACGAGATACTCGGGCAGCGCGCCGGTCCCGGGATCGCGATGGCTGAGGTAGTCCTCGAAATCGCCGCCATGACGCCGGATCGCGTCGCTGAACTTCGCGAGACGCTCGAGCAACGCGAGGATTTCCTTCAACTGCGCCGGCGAAACCTCGCGGCCGTCCGAAAGGTTTTTCAACGTCACTTCGTCGGCGCCCAGACCGATGAGGATGCGATTGAGCTGCGCGTCGTCCTCGACGTATTCCTCGCGCTTCTTGCGCTTGATTTTGTAGAGCGGCGGCTGGGCAATGTAAACGTAGCCGCCCTTCACGAGCTGCGGCATCTGCCGGTAGAAGAACGTGAGCAGCAGCGTGCGAATGTGGGAGCCGTCAACGTCGGCATCGGTCATGATGATGATCCTGCCGTAGCGGAGCTTCTCGATGTTAAACGCTCCCTCCTGCTCGCCATCGCCAATGCCCGTGCCGATGGCGGTGATCATCGTCTGGATTTCCGTGTTCTGCAGAACCTTGTCCAGTCGCGCCTTCTCGACGTTGATAAGCTTTCCGCGAATGGGCAGAATGGCCTGATATCGCCGGTCGCGGCCCTGCTTGGCGGAACCACCCGCCGAGTCACCCTCGACGATGTAAAGCTCGGTAAGCGAAGTGTCGCGCTCGGAGCAATCGGCCAGTTTTCCGGGCAGGCCGCCGCCGGTGAGCGCGCTCTTGCGCACCGTCTCGCGCGCCTTGCGGGCCGCCTCGCGCGCGCGTGCGGCCGTGAGGCCCTTGTCGACGATCTTTTTCGCGACCGCGGGGTTCTGGTCGAAATACGTCATCAACCCCTCGTAGGTGATGGAGCTGACGATGCCCTCGATCTCGGGCACGACGAGTTTTGCCTTCGTCTGCGACTCGAAACTCGGGTTCGGGTGCTTCACCGCGAGCACGGCGATGAGACCCTCGCGCACGTCGTCGCCGCTGATTGTCGGGTCCTTGTCCTTCAGCAGGCTGTTCTGCTTCGCGTATTGGTTGATCGCGCGGGTGAGCGCCGTGCGGAAACCCGTGAGATGCGTGCCTCCATCCGGGTTCGCGATCGCGTTGGTGAAGCAGAGAATGTTGTCGTTGTAGGAGTCGTTATATTGGATGACGACATCGACATACATGTCGTCGGTGATCTCGGTCTGGTCCTTGTTCTTGAAGGACACCTGCCGCTTCCCGGCGAGCACGATCGGCTTCGGATGGATGAGCTGCTTGTTCTCGCCGAGCTGCTTGACGAACTCCTCGATGCCCGCCTTGTAGAAGAACGTCTCCTTCCTGACCGGATCGGCGCGCTCGTCGGTGAGCACGATCTCGAGGCCGGGATTCAAGAATGCGAGTTCGCGCAAACGCACCGCCAGCTTCGCGTATTGGAACTCGGTCGTGATCGTGAAAATCGTCGGGTCCGGCAGGAACGTGATCAGCGTGCCGGTGTGTTTCTTGTTCTTGACCTCGCCAATGACGCTGAGCTTTTGCGTCGTGACGCCGCGCTCGAAGGCCATGTGATAGACCTTTCCGTCGCGCGTGACCTCGACCTTGAACCAATCGGAAAGCGCGTTGACGCACTTCGCACCGACACCGTGGAGACCGCCGGAATATTTGTAGGCGCCCTGTCCGAATTTGCCGCCGGCGTGGAGATTCGTCAGAACCAGCTCGATCGCCGGAATCTTGAATTTCGGGTGAATGTCGACCGGAATGCCGCGGCCGTTGTCGCGGATCGAACACGAACCATCGACGTGGATGGTGACTTCGATCTTCGTGCAAAAGCCGGCAAGGTGCTCGTCGATCGAGTTGTCGAGCACCTCGAACACGCAGTGGTGCAAACCGCGCTCGTCCGTCGGGCCGATATACATGCCAGGCCGCTGCCGGACGCCCGCGAGTCCCTCCAGCTTATCGATTTTTGATGCATCGTAGGCCTGCGGGGAGCTGCTATTGGAATCGGACATTCGTGGGCAAAAAGGGGATAAAACCTAGGTGCGAAGTCTAGACCGTGCGACGAAGCCGCGACAACGGTTTTTTCCGCATTCCGGCACGCAAGACCGCAGCATCTGCGTCGCGACGCGCCTGCCATCTCAATATCTTGTGATTCCGCGGTTTCGCCGAACGCCGCCGCAGGTTCTGAAATCGCACACGATGCGGCACGCGAAATGGCTCCGTCAGGCAGATTGGCAGCACCGAGAACACCCGCCCGGCAAAGACATACGTCTTGAAGGTTTAATTGCATGCCTTATAAACAGGCGGCGCGCCGATCTCTGTTTTACGCAAATGCCGCTTCCCAAATGGTAGGAGTGTCTTCCTATTGCCGATTTTCAGAGAGATCGATTCAATCCAGTAGCGTCAGATTCCCTCCGACGGTGCAGGCTGTGGGAACTGATGGAAGTTCAAACTGCAGCGAATAGAGGGGAAATCTTTGCGCCAGGAGATCCTCAGATACCATACCTAATAATGAGCAATCCGATAGACGAAGAAGGTCGGCCACGCGCCGCGAAAATCAGCATCAGCATGCCCGAATCGATGGTTCAATTCATCGACGAGCAGTGCCGCTTGTTCCGCGTAGGTCGGAGCACGTATCTCCAAATGCTTCTTGAGGCCGAACAGGCTGCACCCCGCGAGGAATTCACCAAGCGGGCCCAGCGTCCGTCCTGAAGCAACCGGAAAAGCGCTGCAATGCGCGCACCCGACAGGGCGGCGCGTTGCAGCGCTTTCTGCTGCCCGGGTCCCGGGACCGGGCAAAGGATCCTCTTCCACCGGCGTCTCCCCCGACGACAGGTAAAGCCGGGGCAAATCTCGGCCCTTGCCGCCCGGCATGGGCGGTTTCAAGATGACGCGCCCCATGCGCTGGCTCCTGCTGCTTTTGTTCTCCGCGTTGATGGCGGCAACGACGTCCGCCAATTTCAACCGGGTCTTCACCGAGGCCGGCGTCCAGTTTGTCGATGCGGATTGCTACTCGCGCATGACTCGCGTGCAGCGGGTCGTTGAAGCGCCATTCTCCCGCATCAGCCATCACGACTTCGAAAATTTCCCGCAGGGCACCAATCCACACACGACCGCACCGATGGATTGGGCCATCGCCCTGCTGGCCGCGATTCTTTCGCCATTTTCCGATAACGCTCTCGATTTCGCCGGGGCGTGGATCTCTCCGCTGCTGGGGGTTCTCACCATCGTCGCGCTCTGGGCATGGGGCGAAAGGGAACGCATCCCGTTTCGCGGGGCGATGCTCCTCCTCGTTTCCATTTCCCCCATCGTCGTTCAGGGCTTCAAACTCGGCCGCCCGGATCACCAGTCGCTTCTGCTCTTCCTGCTGGCCTGCGCGGTCGGGTTGGAACACTGCCTCTGGCAGAAACCAACCATCCGTCGCGCCATGCTGTGGGGAGTCGCCTGGGGACTCGCGCTCTGGACGAGCCTCTACGAGCCGCTGATCGTCTTCGCGCTCTTGTTTGTCGTGCGCGCGGCGATGCTACGCGGGACCCTGCTCTCCCGGCCGTGGAGCGTCGCGTTCCTTACGGCGCTGGCGGTGTTCGGGCTCGGCGTGCTTTTCGATGGCTGGCGCGTGGCGGCGCAGGATCCGCTGGTTGCGGAATACTTTTCGCGATGGGCGAAATCCATCGGTGAACTGGCGCACCTCGCGCCATGGTCCCCGCAATTCCTCGGGTGGATCGGCTGGCTCGCACCGGCCCTCCCCGTGCTGCTCGGAATCTCCTGGCTTCGCAAGCGATCCTCCTTTGCCGGACTCCTCTTCGTGCTGGTGCTTGTGACCTACGGTCTCACCTGCTGGCAACTCCGCTGGGGATCGTTCTTCGTGCTGTTCACCGCAATCGCCTTTCCGTTTGCGCTTGCGGCAATTCCAAAGCCCGCCGTGGCGTGGACCGCGTATGGCATTGGCCTGCTGCCCCTCTCCTCCCAATGGGACACCCTCCTCTTTCCCGATACGAACACCCGCGCGCTTCACGAGGAAATGCGCACCGACTACGCGCTGCTCCACGAGGTCGCGGAAAAACTCGCCTCGGAGGAACCTGCGCCGATCCTCGCGCCATGGTGGCTCTCGCCGCCTCTTGCCTACTGGTCCGGCCAACCCTGCGTCGCGGGCAGTTCGCACCAAAGCCTTCCGGGAACCGTCGACACGGCCGTCTTCTACACCACCACGGACCCCGCAGTCGCGGAGGACATCCTCGCAAAACGAAACGTCCGCTACGTGATCGCCTACGAACCCAGTCGCGTCCTCTCAACCTCCGCCTCGATTCTCGGCGAACCCCCTCCCGCAAGATCGCTCGGCGCGACGCTCTACCATGCGCCGCAGCGCGCGCCGGAGTTCCTGAAGATCGTCTTCGCGAACGCGTTTTTCCGCGTTTACGAATACACGGGCTTCAAGCCTACGGCTGCGGATTCGCCTTGATAAATTTCGAGAACCACTGACCGGAGGGTTCCAGCACAAGTTCCTTCGTTTTCGGATCCAGGCTCGTAAGCCCGAAATTGGCCGCGTAGCCCTCGGCCCACTCGTAATTGTCGACGAGCGTCCACGGCATGTAGCCGCGCACATCCACCCCATCCTCCAGCGCACGGCGCATCTGGTTCACATGCTCGCGGAAATACCGGATCTTCTTCTGCTCGCTCTGCGTGCCGATGCCGTTCTCGGAAATCACGATCGGCTTCCCGTAGCGCGCGTGAACCTCCTTCAGCACCGCGTAGAGCCCCTCGGGATCGATCTCCCAGCCATTCTGCGTGTAATTCGAGTTCTGCTCGCCAACGGGGCGCCAGATGAACCGCGCCGCCGACGCGTCCTGCGAGTAGTAGTAGTTCACCCCGATGACATCCATCGTGTCGACTACCGCGTCGAGATGGTCGAAATTCTGGTGCATCATCATGTTGTAAACGAACTGCGTGGGGTCCTGCAGGCGGTTCCGCCGCCAGTTGGGAATTGAGTAAATGCCCATCACGATCGCGTCCTTCCGCTTCGCGTGAATGATCGCCGACGCTTCGCGGAACATCGACACCGCGACCTTGTTCGCCTTTTTCAACGCACCGGGCGTGAGCAGCAATCCCGGCGGCCAGTGCCCGCCGAAGTAGCCGATGTAGAGCGCGCCGTTCGGCTCGTTTTGCGGCACGTAAATGCGGACATACGGCGAGAGCGCGTCGACCATCCGCGTCACGTATTCGCGCCACGCCGGCTCGACATCCGGATTCAGGAAATTCGAGTGCGCCTTGTCCTTCGAGTTGTAGAGCCAGTCGGGGAACGTGAAGTGCCAGAGCGTGACGATCGGCTCGATACCCGCCGCCTTCAGCTTGCGCGCCATCGAGACATACTGCGCGATCGCCTTTTCGTTGAACTTCCCGGGCTCGGGCTCCACGCGCGCCCACTCGATGCCGAAGCGATAATGCGTCACGCCGATCCGTTTCAGCATCGCGACGTCACGATCGAACTTCGTCCACGAAAACGTCGCGTCCTCGCCGCGCGGCGGGATGTGCCCTTCCTCCGCAAAGACATCCCAGTCCGTCTTGAAATATCCCGGCTCGCCCGGCTTCACGCCGCGGTCCTCATTCTGGAAGCTCGCCGTCGAAGTGCCCCACCAGAACTTTCCCGTCTTCGCCGGCTTGGTCGTGGCCGCCGGTTTGTTGTAAGGTTTGGGCGGCATGACGCAGCCACTGAGCAGTTGACCGCAGAGGACGATGCCAAGGAGGAAACGGAGATTCATATTTCTATCGCATCGGGCGAGGAAGCTGGGTTACGGACTGAAGGCCGATTCTTCAATCATGAAGTTCCTCTCCGCGCTCCTTGTCCTTGTCGCAATTTCCACGCTTCGCGCCGGCGACGACTCCCACCGCGAACCCGACACGGTCATCCTGAAAGACGGCACAAAGCTCCGTGGTCTCATCGTGAAGAACACCGCATCCGAGGTCATCCTGCAGCACGAGTTTCACGAGCGCATCATTCCGAAGAGCGACATCCTGCGTATCGATGACCACCCGGACATCCTCTACACCGACGTGCCGCGGCGCGGCGACCTGCCGTCGTGGCGCGTGATTGCGAACGACCTTCGCACCCACGACAACATCAAGTCCGTGCTCGAGATTCCCGCCACGATGATCGACACGGGCGTCTTCCAGCGTGTGCCCTACAAGTCGTTTCGGGTGAATCGCGACATCGAGCTGAACATCTACGGCGATCCGAACGACCCCGCCGGCGTGGAGCTCGGAATCTACGGCCCGAAGTCCCGCGACCAGAAACTTCGCAAGATGCTTCGCGGCTATCTCGCCGGATTCCTTACGAGTCGCGATGAGGTTGGTGCGCTTTACTCGCTCGATCTCGACGGCGGCCTGGCCCGCGTCGGGGAACTCACGCTGGAAATCACTCCGGCAAACGCGCCCGACGCCTACGGCGCGTGGTGGATATCGCTTTATCGCGAGAAGGCCCTCGACGCCGTGAGACTGGACGACAAGGAATACGCGCGTCTGACGAAGCCGCTCGACGAAGTCGTCGACAAACAGGGGCGCCTGCTCACCCGGTGGACACCACAGGAAGCCGCGCTTTCCGAGCGAATTGATGACGCCCCCGATACACCGGTGCTCCTGCGCGGCTTCTACCGCGACAAGAACGGCGAATTCCGGTTGATTGACGAGACATCCTCCGCACCCGCGCGCTGATCAATGACGCACGCGGGCGCCTCATCCGTCGCCCTCTCCCGCCCGCGCCCCTCGTGCCTTCTCATGAGCCTGAATGGTGTCGGGCATTGCGGGGCGTGAGATGCGGCGCATACATTCATGCATGGATTACGATTTCGTGATCGTTGGCGGCGGCAGCGCCGGATATGCCGCCGCGCGCACTGCGGCGAGCCTTGGATTGAAAACCGCCGTGGTCGAGGGCGGAGAGCAGGTCGGCGGACTGTGCATTCTCCGCGGCTGCATGCCGAGCAAGACGCTCATCGAATCGGCGAATCGCAACCTGACACTGCGTCGCGCCTCCGAGTTTGGCCTCCGTGCCTCGGGGCTCGAAGTGCATCCCGACGAGATCATCGCCCGCAAGCAGCGACTCATCGGCGAGTTCGCGGATTACCGCCGCGGGCAGCTCGAGAGCGGAAAATTCGACTTCGTCCGCGGCTTCGCGCGCTTCATCGATCCGCTCACCATCGAGGTCGAGTGGCCGGACACGCCCGCCCGCAAAATCTCCGCACGCAGCTTCCTCGTCGCAACCGGGTCCGTCGTCAACATCCCCGACATTCCGGGCCTCTCCGGCTGCGGCGCACTCACGAGCGACGAAGCGTTGAACCTCACGGAATTTCCGCCGTCCCTCATCGTTCTCGGCGCCGGTCCGGTCGCGCTGGAAATGGCGCATTATTTCTCCGCGCTCGGGGTGAATGTCACCGTCATCCAGCGCGGGAATCAACTGCTCACCGGCTCCGATCCCGACGTGGCGAACGCCCTCGAGCAGGCGTTGCGCAGGCGCGGCATCGAGATTTTCACCGGGACGTCGATCCAATCCATCGAGCGCACGAACACGGGCTGCCGGGTCGTCTTTGATCACGAGGGCTCCACGCAAAGTATTGTAGCGGCGCAAATCCTGAACGCGCTCGGCCGTCGCCCGCATACCCGCGGTATCGGACTCGAGGACATCGGCGTGTCGTTTCTCTCGGATCGCGTCGCGACGAATCGTCACCAACAATCGAGCGTCCCCCACATCTTCGCGGCAGGCGACTGCTCCGGACCGCACGAGATCGTCCACATCGCGGTCCAACAGGGCGAGATCGCCGCACGCAATGCCGCGCGGGTCATCGCCGGCGATCCCTCGCTCGAGGCGATCGATTACCGGCTCAAGCTTTTTGTCGTCTTCACCGAACCCGAAGTAGCCATGGTCGGCATGAGCGAAACGGAGGCGCGCACGGCCGGAGTCGAGTTTCGCGTCGCGACCTACCCCTTCGACGACCACGGCAAATCCCTGGTCATGGGCGAGACCGAAGGCTTCGTGAAACTTCTCGCCCACGCCCGGACTGGGGAGATCCTCGGCGGTTCCGTCGTCGGTCCGCACGCCGCGGATCTCATTCACGAAATCGTGGTTGCCATGAGCTTCCACGCGACCGCGGCGCAACTCGCCGCCGTGCCGCATTACCACCCAACCTTGAGCGAGATCTGGACCTATCCCGCCGAGGAACTGGCCGACTCGGCGCCTGCAACTGCAAGTCAAGGTTAAGATTTATTGACAGCCCATAGGCCGGGGCTAGGTTGCGCGAAAGCACATGAACCTCAACAATCTGACCTCCAGCCTTATGCCCGAGCCCACCCCAGGCGGCGCCGCCAAAAATGTTCTCGCCAACGATGTCGTCATCGAGGGCACCATCAAATTCGGAAATGAGCTGATTTTCGACGGGAAGATCGAAGGAGAGATTCAGTCGGAAGGCGTGCTTGTCATCGGAAAAAATGCCGAGGTTCGCGGCGAGGTGAAGACGAAATCGGTCACGGTTCACGGCACCGTTTTCGGCAACATCACGGTCACCGAGAAGGCCGAGCTCAAGTCGAGTTCGCAGCTCACCGGCGATCTGAAGGCCACGCGCATCATCATCGAGGAAGGTGCGACCTTCATCGGCAAATCCGAGGTCACGCCGAACAAGTCGGCCATCAAGTCCGCCGACCGTCCGAGCGCCCCATCCTCCTCCCAGGAACCGCGCAAGCAACCCGTCGCGGCGTAATACCCGCAGCCGCCACCGATGTTTGGCGGAATCAGAAAAGTCCCGACCAGTTGTCCGCACTGCGGCTTCACACAACTCGAGCCGGCCGGACTGATTTCGACGTATTGCCGCGGCTGCGGTGACCACTACAAGGTCACGCGGGACGCGGCCCCAGCGCCTGCGCGGAAGCCGGCGAAATCGTCCCTCATTCGGCGGCTCGTGCCGCGTTACCGGCGGCGGGTCGTCTGCCGCGACTGCGGCGCCGTGCACGGCGTCGCACTGGAGCTTGAGATCACGCAGTGCCCCGGCTGCGGCACCTCCATCGACCTGCGCGACATCGAAATCGCCCGCACCAGCACGCGCGAGATCATCACGCAGGGCTCCGTGCATGTCGCGAAGAACGCCTTTCTCAACTCCACGCGCATCATTTGCGGAAACCTGCATGTCGAAGGGCGCGTCTCCGGCCACATCGAGTGCTCCGGCACGGTGCGACTGCGCGGCCGGGGAATCTGCCGCACGAAAATTCGCTCGAAGAATCTGATCATCGATCGGGATTCCCACCTTCGCTTTCCCTACACGATCCACGTCGAAAACGCGCTCATTCGCGGCGTCATCGAGGCGGACATTGTCTGCTCCGGCACGCTGCACATCGGGCGCCACGGCGGCCTTGATGGAAACGTTCAGGCCCGCGCGATGACGGTCGACAAGGGCGCGTCGTTTTACGGAGCGGTCGAAGTCGCAAGCAACCGCCTCGAGCCCAAGGAAGCTCCACGGCAGAACGAAGAAATCCGGGTGCTGCCCGACTGGACCCACGGTCTCGCCTTCGGCGCAAGCTGACGGAACGGCGCTCCACCCGGAGCGTAAATTTTGCGTGAGTTCGGCGCCTGAAAGTCGCTTTATATCGGGCGGCGATGATTTGGCGCTCATTTTCTCCCTCGCAGCGTCCGCGATGGCTGCCGTCGAGATCGACTTTGTGGATGGCCGGAAGGAAACGTTCCAGTCGGTTGCCGTCCGGAGCGGAAAGTTGCGCTGTCAATCCGCACACGGTGTCATTGAAATCCCTCCCGCAGTTCTTGGACCGAAGGCAAAGGCCAAATTCTTTCCGCAGCTCGTGGAGCCTGCCGCCGCGGAGCCCAATCCACCGCCCATGCAGGAGGAAAAGGCGCCGCCACCGCCTGCGACACCCGAACCACCTTCCGAGACTCCGTCACAGCCGTCCGAAGCGGAAGAACCCGCAGCCGCTCCGGCAGCCGGCAAATCCGAATTCGTCAGATTCGAGGGGCGCATCCCAAGACCTCGCAACGCCCAGTTTGCATTGCCCTATCCGCTCGAGGACGCCGAATTCTTCGTGCATATCCCCGCGACGTATGACGGCAGCGAGCCATGGGGCTTGATTTCCTTCATTCATGCGGACGATCGCATGGAATTGCCACCCGGCTGGGGAGAAGTGCTTGCCCGGCACAAGCTCCTTTTCGTGGCACCGCAGAAGGCCGGGAATACACAACCCCACCGGGGCAACCTTGGGATCGCCGGCGCCCTCGCGATGATGCGTGATTACAAGATCGACCCGACACGCGTGTATGTGTCGGGCTTCTCGGGTGGCGCCCGCTGGGCGACACATCTTGGGTATCAGGCTTCGGACCTTTTCACAGGAGTGATCGCAATCTGCGGTGCGGACTTTCACAAAATGGTGCCGCGGAAAGAAGCCACCAAGTCCGACGAATACGGCTACGTGAGCGTCTCAACGAAAGAGCAGCGGGACGCAAAAAGGGCCGTGCGTTTTGCCATCATCACGGGCGAAAGCGACTGGCGTCGCGGGAACATCCTCGACGTCTTTCACGGCGGTTACGAGGCCGAGAAGTTCCAGGCACGGCTCTGGGATGTCCCCGGCATGAGACACGAAATCTGCGGCCCCCAGCCGCTCGAGGAAGCCATCGCGTTCCTCGAGAGCAAGGACTGATCGCACGAATTTATTGCTCGGAGCCAGGCTCGGCAGGTGCCTCGGCTTCAGGCGCGGCCTGCTCGAGGGCCGCGGCGTTCGGCGGCGACTTGCGCTCCGAAATCGGCCGCGACATGGCATCGAGCGCGTCGTATTGCGGGGCGGACGCCTGCGCGGAAACGGAGCCGGGATACGCCGTAAACAGCTGGCGATATGTGCGCAGGGCTTCGTTGCGATTCCAGGTCGCGAGCTGCAACTCCGCCTCGAGCATCAGCGCAAACGGCGCGGCGAAGGACTGCGAATCGACATCCGCCACGCTCTGCAGTTCCTGCTCAGCCTGCTTGAGATCATCCGCCTTTGCCTTGTTTTCGGCGATCGCGATCTTCGCGAGCGGCGCAAAGGCGCTCTTGGGCTGGGAGTCCACGAACTTCTGGAGCACGGCATTCGCCTCGTCGAGTTTGCCTTCCTGGCGAAGCGAGCCCGCCAGCAACAACGCGGCATTTCCGGCGACCGGGGACTTCGGGTATTGCTCGATGATTCCGCGATACGCCGCGGGATCGGTGGCTTCGGCAAAGGCGGCAGCGGCCTTCGCGCGATTGGCGTTGTCGATCGTGATCCACGCGAAAACACCCGCAATGATGGCCACGATCGCCACCGCTCCACCGATGATCGCAAACTTGTATTTCGCCCAGATCAGCTCAAACGAATCGATCTCGTAGACCGGCTCGTCGGAAGCGATGGGTTGATAGTCCCCGTGTCGTGCCATGGGAGGAAGTCAGGCTCCGACCTGCGCGCGAGCCTCCTCGGCCAGCGCAGTGCTGAGGTAACGCTCACCCGTCGAGCAGCCAACGGTCACGATAAGCTTGCCGGCGTTCTCGGGACGCTGCGCGACCTGAATCGCCGCGTGCACATTCGCACCCGTGCTGATGCCGACCAGCAGGCCTTCCTCCCTCGCGAGGCGGCGCGCCATGGCAAAGGAATCCTCGTTGCTCACGGTGATCACCTCGTCGACCTGGTCGAGGTGCAGGTTGTTCGGCACGAAACCCGCGCCGGTGCCCTGAATCTTGTGGGGACCGGGCTTGATCGGCTCGCCGTTGCGGGTCTGCGTGATGACCGGGGAATCCTTCGGCTCGACGGCGATCGCCTTGAAATCCGGCTTCCGGCTCTTGATGACCTCGGAGACTCCGGTGATCGTTCCGCCCGTGCCGACCGCGGCGACCAGAATGTCGACCTTGCCATCCGTGTCGGCCCAGATTTCCTCGGCGGTCGTCTTGCGATGAATCGCGGGGTTCGCCGGGTTGTTGAACTGCTGCGGCATCCACGCGTTCGGCGTTTCGGCGACGAGCTGCTCGGCCTTGGCGATTGCGCCCTTCATTCCCTCGGCACCCGGCGTGAGAACGAGCTGCGCGCCAAGCATCGCGAGCAGGGTCCGGCGCTCGAGACTCATCGTCTCGGGCATGGTGAGGATGAGCTTGTAGCCTTTCGCCGCCGCGACAAAGGCGAGCGCGATGCCCGTGTTGCCGCTGGTCGGTTCGACGATCACGGTGTCCTTGTTGAGAATGCCCCGCGCCTCGGCGTCTTCGATCATTGCCATGCCGATGCGGTCCTTCACGCTCCCGAGCGGATTGAAAAATTCACATTTCAAGGCCACCGTCGCGGGCAGCCCTTCGGTGACCCGGTTGAGTTTGACGAGCGGAGTGCGACCGATGGTCTCGACGACGTTGTTGTAAAGTTTGCCCATAAATTTCGGGGTGGTTCGGGAGTTGGAGAGGCTACACAAGGCGCCTTGCCGCGGCAAAGGGTTTCTTCTAGCGTCGGAGCGTGATGCCCGCTCCCCCGGGACCTCCCCTGCTTGAAGTCTGCGTCGACTCGGTGGACGACGTCGTCGTCGCACAATCGGCGGGCGCCGACCGCATCGAACTTTGCGCCGCGCTCGCGGAAGGCGGGCTCACCCCAAGCCCGGGAATCGTGCAGGAGGCGCTCGCCCGGGCAACGGTGCCCCTCCACGCAATGGTCCGGCCGCGAGGCGGGGATTTCCTCTACAGCGCGGCGGAGTTCGGCGCGATGCTCGCGGATGTCGCCGCCCTCGCGAAACTCGGCGTCGCCGGAATCGTCTTCGGCTGTCTCACGAACGACGGCGACGTGGACATCGAGCGAAATTCCGCGCTCGTCGCCGCGGCGGACGGTGCCAGCACGACGTTTCACCGCGCGTTCGACATGGCGCGCGATCCGTTCGAAGCGCTCGAAGCGGCGATCGCCTGCGGATTCGATCGCATTCTCACAAGCGGGCAGGCGCCGACCGCGATGGACGGCGCCATGCGGCTTCGCGAGCTCCGCGAGGCGGCCGGCGAACGCATCGGCGTGATTGGCTGCGGAAGCGTGCGCGCCGACTCCATCGGCCCCCTGATCCGGCTCACCGGCCTCCGTGAGTTTCACCTCGGCCCACGGTGTGCAACCCGGAGCGCCATGCAATTTCACAATCCCCACGTGAGCATCGGAGTGCGGGGCACGGATTTTTCCCATCCGCGACTCGACGAGGCCGCGCTGCGGAAGGCCATCCTCGCCGTTCGTGAATCCGCAAGATTCCCGGTTGCCGCAGGCGGCGAATGACCTACGTTGCTCTTCATGAGCAGCTGCCTTTCCGATGCAAAGATCGAGCAGGCGCTCGCAGCCGTCCCGCTTTGGAGACGTGAGGACCGGGAGATCGTCCGCACGTTTCAGTTCGCGAATTTCGTGGAATCCGTCGAGTTCGTGAACGAAGTCACCGAGCTTGCCGAGGAAGCCGACCACCACCCCGATGTCGACATCCGGTGGAACAAGGTTACGCTTCATCTCACGACCCACAGCAAGGGTGGGTTGACGGCAAAAGACTTTGAGCTGGCTCAACGGATCGACGCGCTGGTCTGAGGGCGATCTTGACGAGCACGGGGCCCGTGGCCTTTACTTTGGGCAGCGGGTGATCCCGCCATTGATCTTTTCGACCAATCCTTCGGCCTAGGGAAGCGGGGTGCAATTCCCCCACTGTCGCGCAACGGTAAAAGTCCGATTTACGAACCGGAGGAGAAAACCGCACCGCCCTGAGATGGGCAAGGACGTCGCGCAAGCGTCTGTGCCGGGGGTAGTCCTTTCGCCACGGGAGAAAGGCTGGCTCTCGCAAAGCCCAATCCCGTGTCCAGAAAGAACATGAAAAGACCCTCTCTCATCCGTTGGATCGCGAGCGCAATCACTGCCGTCGCCGCTTCCGTTTCCCTTCACGCCGCCACCATTGTGGGTTCCGGCCCCCACTCGTCATTCCTCGTCATCGAGGCGGGGGATTTCGGCGCGCCGATCGTTTACGAGTTTCGATACACGTTCAGCTCGATCCAGCCGCTCGACACCTACGACATGCTCGAAGCCATCGACCTGGCCGACCCGGACATTTCCTTCACCTACCTCAACTACGGCACGCCTGGATCGCCGAACTATTTTCTCGAGGCGGTTACCTACAACGGAGTCACGATCACAAACACCCCGGCCCCCGACTTCGAGCCCTATTGGGTGCAATCGGTGAGTGGCGGCAAGGCCGGCTACATCTCGCTGGAGCCGGTTCCGGAAGGGGCGTGGTTCGAAGGCTCCGGCATCTCCTACCCGTATCGGGAACTCGAGCCAGGGTCCTGGGACGGCTTTTATTACGGCATCTTTGGCGACACCCCGACCATCGCGCCCGTGCCTGAGCCCGCCACGTGGCTGCTGCTTGGCCTTGGCGGCGTGGTGGCCGTTCTTTATCGTGGAAGACGGCATGCGTGAGGACGGTTACACGGTGCTCGAGATGCTGGCCTGCGTCTTCGTGCTGGCCTTGTTCATCCTCTTTGGAGCGCCCGCCGCGTGGGAGGTCTACAAGCGGTCCTCCCTCGCATCCTCGGCAAACAACATCCGCCAGCTCACCGCGGGCGCAGCAAGCTACCTTGCCGACAACGACCATCGGTTCTGGAGCTTCTGCGAGAACAAGGTCACCACGATGGACAATTACGGCAACAAGGTCACCGGCGCGCGCTGGTGGTTTGGGTTCGAGTCCGACGGCAGCAAGGGGCGCGGCGAAGGAAAGCGGAGCTTCGACGCCAGCGAAAGCCCGCTCGCCGGTTACGTGCCGGCCGGCATCCGGCCCGATCCGAGCTTTGCGTTCACCGGCGCGGCGTTTAAGCCGAAATACCGCTGCGGTTACATCGGCGTCGCCTACAACGTCGAACTCGCCGGCGGCTGGGTGGCCTCGAAGCGTTTCCAACCCCTCTCCTACTGGGAACTCAGCGACCCTTCGCAGGTCGTCGTTTTCGCCACCAGCGCCCAGGTCAATACCTTCCAATCGCCCGCCTCGCCGGACCACCCGATGCTCGAGGAGTTTTACGGAATTGATCACCGTGAAACAACGGTCCACTTTCGCCACGGCGGGCTTGCCATGGTCGGCTTCGCGAATGGATCCTGCGGTTTGCTACCCATGGAAGAATCGACTCGCGATCCCCGCATGCCCGAGGCTAATGTGGGGCGGTTCGCACCGGTCGGCAGTTTCAAATACCTGAAATGAACACTACAACCCGTCTCACGCGCGGCCCCGCCCTGTGGCTGGCCCTTTTTCTTCTCCTGTTGGCGGTTGGATTCCGACTCCTCCGAGCGACCCTCCTGCCTGAACTGCCGAACTTCTCGCCCGTCATGGCGATCGCGCTCTGCGGAGCTCTCGTGCTCCCGCGTTCGCTGGCGACGATCGTGCCGCTCGCCGCGCTCATCGTCACGGACCTCCTTCTGAACGCCGCCTACGGCTGGCCGCTCTTCGGACCGGAGGAATTGCTGCGCTACGCGTGCTACGGCCTCGCGGTCGCCTCGGGCCTGAGCCTGCATCGGCTGCACGCGGGCACCGCTGCCGTCTTTGGAGGCGTTACCGCAAACACACTCCTCTTTTACATCGTCACCAATACGGGTTCGTGGCTCGCCAACCCCGCCTACGCAAAGACCCCCGCCGGGTGGTTCCAGGCACTCACGGTCGGCATGCCGGGCTTCCCGCCCACCGTGCTGTTCCTCGGCTACTCCCTCGTCAGCAACCTGCTCTTCACGGCGGTCTTTCTGGCCGCGATCCGCGCCTGCGCAACCGCGCAAGCACGGCCGGCCCACGCCTAGTCGTGGCCTGAAAATTTTTCGCGAGTTCTTCTCGCATCCTGTTGCGGTGCATCGGCAAACTCCGCGCCGATGCACGGCAATCTGGACCTGATTCTGACGTTCACGGGCGGGCTCGCCGCCGCGCTCGTCTTCGGTTTCATCACGACCCGCATCGGACTTTCCCCCATCGTCGGCTACCTCCTGGCGGGCATCGCAGTCAGTCCACACACCCCGGGATTCGTGGCCGACGAGGGACTGGCCTCGCAGATGGCCGAGATCGGGGTGATCCTCCTCATGTTTGGCGTCGGCCTGCAGTTCCACATCAAGGAATTGCTCGCAGTGCGCAGCATCGCGGTGCCGGGAGCCCTCGCGCAAATTGCCGCCGCCACGACACTGGGCGCCCTCATTGCGCACTCGTTCGGCTGGGACTGGAATGCGTCCATCGTTTTTGGCCTCGCGATTTCCGTGGCCAGCACGGTGGTCCTCGTGCGCGTGCTGTCGGACCACGGCGCACTCCATACCCGCACGGGTCACATCGCGGTCGGATGGCTCGTCGTCGAGGACATCTTCACGATCATCGCGCTCGTCATGCTGCCCGCGTTCGCGAATGGCACGGAAGGCGCGAGCATCGCGAGTTCGCTTGGCATTGCACTGGTGCGGCTGGCCCTCCTCGTGGCGCTCACGTTCCTGCTCGGCAGTTACGTCATCCCGAAAATCCTCGGCTACGTTGCCCGCACCGGCTCCCGCGAGCTGTTCATGCTCACGATTCTCGTGCTCGCGCTAGGGGTCGCCGTCGGCTCCGCCAAGCTCTTCGGAGCATCGATGGCGCTCGGCGCCTTCCTGGCCGGCATGGTCGTCGGGCAATCCGAGTTCAGCAACCGCGCCGCCAGCGAGGCGCTGCCCTTCCGCGACGCCTTCGCCGTGCTGTTCTTCGTATCGGTCGGCATGCTGTTCGACTACTCGCACCTGCTCGAGGACTGGCCGCTCATTCTCGCCATCACGGCCGTTGTCATCTTTGGAAAATCCCTCGCCGCGCTCATCGTGGTGCGCCTGCTGAAGTATCCCTTCCATGTCGCCATCGGCGTGGCCGCTGCTCTCGCGCAGATCGGTGAATTCTCCTTCATCCTCGCCACGCTCGGTCGCAGCCTCGACATCCTTCCCGGAAGCGCCCTCAACGTCCTTGTGAGCACGTCGGTGATCTCGATCACCCTCAACCCGCTCCTTTACAAGGCAACTCCGGCACTCTCCCGCTGGGTCCGCCACCGTCCGTTGCTCGATAAATGGCTCAATCCACCCGAGCCCCTTCCCGATCAGCCTCACGAGCCGGACCACGCGCTCGAACACCACGCCATCGTCGTCGGCTATGGTCCGGTCGGCCGCACCGTCAAACGCATCCTTAGCCGCAACGGAATCCAGCCCGTCATCATCGAAATGAATGTCGACACCGTGCGCTCCCTGCGCAAAAGCGGCATCCCGGCCTATTACGGCGAAGCCTCCCGCCGCGAGACCCTCGTCTCTGCGGCAGTCGAGACGGCCGAGGCCCTCATTTTCACGGCGTCCAGCGTCAACCATGTCGATGAAGCCATTCGCATCGCCCGCGAACTCAACCCCGACATCCGGATTCTCGCCCGCGCCAATTACCTCAACGAAACTCCCACGCTCGACCGCGCCGGCGCCCATCGTGTCGTCACCGCCGAAGGCGAGGTCGCGCTCACCATGACCGAGTTCGTCCTCCGTTCCCTCGGCGCCACCTTTGACCACATCAACCGGGAGCGCGAACTCGTTCGACGCGAGCTCTTCGGCGACGAGTAAGCGAACCTTGCAATCGCAACGCATCAATATATTGTGATTCGTTGTTGTGTTTAAGATGAATTCCTCTGACGCCCTTCGCGAGCTTCTGTCCCAGCGCATTCTCATCATCGACGGCGCGATGGGCACCATGGTGCAGCGTTACAAGCTGCAGGAGGCGGACTACCGCGGCGAGCGCTTCGCCGACTGGCCGCGCGACGTGAAGGGCAACAACGACTTGCTTTGCATCACGAAGCCGGAGGTCATTCGCGAGATTCACGCGAAATATATCGAGGCCGGCGCCGACATCATCGAGACGAACACGTTCTCCGCGACGCGCATCGCAATGGCCGACTACGGCATGGAGGATTTCGTGCCAGAACTGAACCGCGCCGCCGTGAAGTGCGCGAAGGACGCCGCCGCGCAGTTCCCCGACCGCCGCGTTTTCGTCGCCGGAGCCATTGGACCGCTCAACCGCACGCTGAGCATTTCGCGGGACGTCAACGACCCGGGAGCGCGCGACGTGACGTGGGACCAGGTTGTCGCCTCCTACCGCGAGCAGATCGAAAACCTCGTCGAGGCCGGAGCGGACATCCTCCTCGTCGAAACGATCTTCGACACGCTCAACGCCAAGGCGGCACTCTTCGCGATCGCCGATTATTTCGCCGCAACCGGGAGGGAACTCCCCGTCATGGTCAGCGGCACGATCACCGACCTCAGCGGCCGCACGCTCACCGGCCAGACCGTCGAGGCGTTCCTGAATTCCGTCAGCCACTTCCCGCTCCTTTCCATCGGACTGAACTGCGCGCTCGGCCCGAAGGAGATGCGCCCCTACATCGAGGAACTGGCCACGAAGGCGCCGTTTTACGTCAGCACCTATCCGAACGCCGGACTGCCCGACCCGCTCTCGCCCACAGGCTTCCCCGAAACGCCCGAGACGCTTGCCCCGCAACTTCGCGAATGGGCCGAGCAGGGCTGGCTGAACATCATCGGCGGCTGCTGCGGCACCACGCCAGATCACATCCGCGAAATCGCGAAAGCGGTCAAAGGTTACGCGCCGCGTAAAATTCCCACCGACCGTCCGCGCACCCTGCGTCTGTGCGGACTCGAGCCGTTCACCGCGCGGCCGGAGATTCCCTTCATCAACATCGGCGAGCGCACGAACGTCACCGGTTCGCCGCGTTTCGCGAAATTGATCCTCGCCGGCGATTTCGACGCCGCCCTCGCCGTCGCCCGCCAGCAGGTCGAGGCCGGCGCGCAGGTCATCGACGTGAACATGGACGAAGGCATGCTCGACGGCGTCGCGTCGATGCGGAAATTCCTCAACCTCATCGCGAGCGAGCCCGATATCTCGCGCGTGCCGATCATGATCGACTCCTCGAAGTGGGAGGTCATCGAGGCCGGCCTGCAATGCCTCCAGGGCAAGGGCATCGTGAACTCGATCTCGCTCAAGGTCGGCGTGGAGGAATTCAAGCGTCAGGCCACGCTCATCCGCCGCTACGGCGCCGCGACGGTCGTGATGGCCTTCGACGAGCAGGGCCAGGCCGACAACTACGAGCGTCGCATCGAGATTTGCGAGCGCGCCTATCGCATCCTCGTGGACGAGGTCGGCTTCCCGCCCGAGGACATCATTTTCGACCCGAACGTCCTCACCGTCGCCACCGGCATCGAGGAACACGCGAATTACGCGAAGGACTTCATCGAGGCCACGCGCTGGATCAAACAAAACCTCCCGTTCGCACGCGTCAGCGGCGGCATCAGCAACGTCTCGTTCTCGTTCCGCGGCAACAATCCCGTGCGCGAGGCCATGCACGCGTGCTTCCTTTACCACGCGATTCAGGCCGGCCTCGACATGGGCATCGTTAACGCCGGCCAGCTCGAGGTTTACGAGAACGTCGATCCCGAGCTCCGCGAGCTCATCGAGGACGTGCTACTCAACCGTCGCCCCGACGCCACCGAGCGGCTCGTCACCTTTGCCGAGGAACTCAAGGCGAAGAACTCCGGCGAAAAGAAGGCCTCCACCGCCGATCTCAGCTGGCGTGAAGGCACCGTCGAGGAGCGCCTCAAGCACGCGCTCATCAAGGGCATCACCGATTTCGTCGATCAGGACACCGAGGAGGCGCTTGCAAAATACGGCCGCCCGCTCTCCGTCATCGAAGGCCCGCTCATGGACGGCATGAGCGTCGTCGGCGATCTCTTCGGCGCCGGCAAGATGTTCCTCCCGCAGGTCGTCAAAAGCGCCCGCGTGATGAAGAAGGCCGTCGCGTGGCTCACGCCGCTCATGGAGGCGGAGCGCGCCGCGAACCCGAACGCCCAGTCGCAGGGTCGTGTCCTCATGGCCACCGTGAAGGGCGACGTCCACGACATCGGCAAGAACATCGTCGGCGTCGTGCTCGCGTGTAACAACTACGAGGTCGTCGACCTCGGCGTGATGGTCCCGTGCGAAAAAATCCTCGCCACCGCCCGCGAGAAAAACTGTGACATCATCGGCCTCAGCGGTCTCATCACGCCCTCGCTCGACGAGATGATTCACGTCGCGAAGGAAATGGCGCGCGAGGGCTTCACCATTCCGCTCCTCATCGGCGGCGCGACCACGAGCAAGGCGCACACCGCCGTGAAGATCGCCCAGCACTATCCGCACGGCGTCATTCACGTGCTCGACGCCTCGCGCGCGGTGAACGTCGTCAGCTCGCTCCTCAGCCCCGAGCAAAAGCCCGCCTACCTCGCCCAGATCAACGCCGAATATCAGACCCTGCGCGAAGAACACGCAGGCCGCACGCGGGAAAAGGCAATGCTGACGTTCGAGGACGCCAAAGCGAACGCCTTCCAGATTGATTGGGCGACCGCCGACATCGCCGTTCCGGAAAAATACGGCATCCAGGTCTTCGACGACTTCCCGCTCGACGAGCTCGTCACCTACTTCGACTGGTCGCCGTTCTTCCACGCCTGGCAGCTCCGCGGCCGCTACCCCGCGATCTTCGACGACGAAACAGTCGGGGCCGAGGCGAAGAAGCTCTACGACGACGCGCGTCGCCTGCTCGACCGCATCATTGGCGAAAAGCTCTTCCGCGCCCGCGGCGTGCTCGGCTTCTGGCCGGCAAACCGCAACGGCGAGGACATCGAACTCTACGACCCCGCCGATCCCGCCGCGCGCAAGCTCGTCGGCCATTTCCACTGCCTGCGCCAGCAGATGAAAAAGCCCGCCGGCCAGCCCAACTGGTCGCTCGCCGACTTCGTCGCGCCAAAATCCTCCGGCCGCCTCGACAGCGTCGGCGGCTTCGCCGTCACCGCCGGCCCCGAGGTTCACGAGCTCTCCGAGAAATTCAAACACGAGCACGACGACTACAGCTCACTGCTCGTCAGCGCGCTCGGCGACCGCTTCGCCGAGGCCTTCGCCGAGTGCCTGCACAAAAAGGCGCGCGACATCTGGGGCTTTGGAAAGAGCGAGAACCTCTCCAACGAAGAACTCATCCGTGAGAAATACCGCGGCATCCGCCCGGCGCCCGGCTATCCCTCACAGCCCGATCACACCGAGAAATGGGAGCTCTTCCGCCTCCTCGACGCGACGAAGCACACCGGCATCACGCTCACCGAATCCCTCGCCATGCACCCCGGCAGCAGCGTGAGCGGCCTGTATTTCGCGAACGAGCAGGCAAAATATTTCGCCGTCGGCAAACTCGAGCGCGACCAGGTCGCCGACTACGCCACGCGCAAGAACATGCCCGTCGCCGAGGTCGAAAAATGGCTCGGCCCGTGGCTCAACTACGAGCCGGGTCAGTAAGTCCGAAACGCGATCCCGTCCATCGGGACCCCGTTGCGAGCTAGCCCGCACGCTCTGATTCGGAATTTACCTTTCCGGAATCATGCCGGTTCCCGGCACCGCCACACGCTGCTTCACGACGTTGCCCTTGTTCGCTCCGATCCCTGCACGGCGGGCAGGAATCTCTCGAACCCCGCGCGCGCCGTGTGGTGGAACGTGCTGCCGGAGTTGAAATTCGACCGCGTGCACCGTTCGTGGATCGTGGGCGGGCGGCACGTGCTGCGTCCGCGACGCGCTCCGCACGCCCGAGCCTTCCGCGTGAGCGGGAACCTTGGCGCTGACGCTACCTACCACCCGGGCGGGAGCTGTGGAATCGCCACCGCGGGCGTCCGCATCCGGGATGAGACTAGAAATCGGGTGCGATAAAAATTCGGTCGCCGCAACGAGGCAAAGCTCACCACGGGCCTGCGGTGCGGTTCGGCAAAAAACTGACGCACCGCGTTGAAGGCGGGTCCCCGGGTGGCACCGGTGCTGTGACCGCTACGCGGCACGCTGATGACAAAAGCGTTCCGCAGGCCCAGCAGACGCGCGGCATCCGTGCCGCCACGAGACGGCGTCTGCGCATCCATGTCCCCCTGGAGCAGAAGCGTCGGGATGGCGCTTCCGAACGGCGGCTTCAGTCCGGTCGGATCGTAGCGCACCGGCCAGCGATTGATCGCCCGGGCGAGTCGGGAAACGGTGACGCGTGTCATCTCCTTGAACGCACTGTCCGGCAGCGCATCAACGGCGGCACGCGCTTTTGCCGCAGACCCGGGCGGGAAAAAATCGCGCGACATCACCGAAAGATACATGCCGAAGGCAAAACTCCGATCTTTCACCGGAGAGAGGTCGTCCGGAATAAAGCGACCGATCTCCTCGTAACGTCCTTTCCACGTGGTCTGAATGAAAAGCGGCACCACGCAAATGGTGTTGGGCGCCTGCATGAGCCCAAGCAGGGCCATCTGGAAGGAAAAGGCATCCAGTCGCACGAGGCGTCCGAATCTCGGCACCATCACCGGCTTTTCGAGCAGCCTCGCCACCACCTCTTCGTAATGTCGCGCGAGATTCGGAAACGCCGCGCGCGCCCTTCGAGTGCGACGCACATCGCGAAACAGTGCCCGCAATGCATCGCGCTGAGCGAGCTGGTTCCCCGGCACGAAATCCCATCCGCGCAACGGCACCACCCCGCTGAGAACCACCGAACGCAGGTTCGCCGGAAAGTCGCTCATCATCTGCTGCGCGAGCACCGAGCCATACGAGTGCCCGAGGAGATTGATCGCGCCGTAACCCAGCGCCACGCGGACGGCCTCGATATCGGCGGCATTCTCCGCCGTGTTGAAGCATTCCAGCGGAATGCCGGTGGAGCGAAATCGCGCCAGCGCCTTCTTGATCGGGGGATAGGGCACGGTGACGTCGTTGGAATTCGCGCCAAGAAACGGCCGCGAAAATCCGCATCCGCGCTGATCCACGAACACGATATCCCGATCCTGCGCCAGGATCGAAAACGTCGGCGAGAGCGGCAGGTAGCTCGCCGTCCCTCCCGGACCACCTTCGAGAAAGAAAATAGGATCCGGTCGCTTCGGCGATTGAGTCGCAGGCAGAATGGTGACCGCAACCTGAATCATCCGCCCATTGTCCGATCCCCTGTTCTCGGGAACCGCCACGTAGCCGAAGCGCACCGTGTCTGGAAGACCCGCCCTTCTCAACAACGCCGGAAGCGGAGCAGGCACGAAGGTCTGCGCAAGAGCCGGACCCGCCCCGACGAGAAATGCCGCGAAGACACGCAGCGAAAGAAGGTGTCGGAGCATGCGTGCCTTTAATCCAGTCCGCCCACTTTGACAACGCCGCCACCACTCTCCGCCAGTCGTCGCCCTCGCCGGGGTGAAGATCGACCGGGAGTTGGGTGGATGTCCTTTCCGTGCAATCTCAAGGCAACGAGGCCACGGGAACCACCGGGCGCATCGCCTTCGTGCGGGAGCGCTGCGGGAATCTCGTGAGGTAGAAGTGCCGTTTCCGAAGCGGGGCCAGATTGACGATCGGTCGCCGATTCGGCGTGTCAAAAAACTGACGAATGGCGTCGCACGCCGGCCCTTCGGAAAGACCGGTCGCGTGGCCACTGCGGGGGAACGACATCACAAACGCATTCTTCAAACCAAGCAGCCGCGCGGCGTCCGTTCCGCCCTTCGGCGGTGTCTGCGCATCCATGTCTCCCTGCACGAGCAAAGTTGGCACCGCACTGCCAAACGGCGGCCGGATCGCGCCCGGATCGTAGGCCACCGGCCAGCGGTCGAGCGCCTTGGTGAGGCGGTCGACGGTGTAACGGGTCATCGTCTTGAAGGGACCATTGGGCAGTCGATCGACTTGTGCCAGCGCATGGCGATGGGTTCCCGGCGCCCGGAAATCGTGAGACACGACGGAAAGAAACATCCCGAATGCGAGACCGCGGTCGCCCGGCCGCATCGGCGGGTAAAGATACGGCCCCACCTGCTCGTAGCGTCCTTCCCACGCGGCCTCGATGAGCAACGGAACATAGCGGACCGTTTGCGGTGTCTGCAGGAGCACGATCAGCGCATTTTGAAACGAAAACGCATCGAGCCGGATCTTCTGTCTGCGATGACGGAGGATGACCGGCCGCTCCAGAAGCCGCGCAATCACCTCATTATACCGCGAGGAGAGGGCCGGAAACGAACGCCGATCGCGCCGCGTGCGTCGCACGTCGCGAAACAGGCCGCGCAGGCCATCCATCTGCACAAGTTGATTGCCGGGCACAAGGTCCCAGCCACGCAGCGGCACCACTCCGCTCAGCACGACCGACCGGAGTCTGTGTGGAAAATCACTCATCACCTGCTGTGCGAGCACCGTCCCGTAGGAGCTGCCCAACAGGTTGATTTGACCATAGCCGAGCGCCTTCCGGACCGCCTCGACGTCCGCTGCATTCTCCGGCGTATTGAAGCTCGCAAGAGGAATTCCACGCTCGCGGAAGCGGGCCCTGGCACGAGCGATCGGACGGAATGGAACGGTCACATCATTGGAAGCCGCACCCAGAAACGGTCGCGAGAACCCACACCCCCGCTGGTCAATGAAGACGACATCGCGATCCCTGGAGAGCAGGGAATACACGGGATCGCCAGCCACCAAGGTGGCGGCCCCTCCCGGCCCGCCCTGCAGAAAGAAGATCGGGTCCGGCTTCTTCGGCGATTCCCTCGCGGGAAGGATCGCCACCGCGATCTGGATCTTCTGTCCATTAATCATCGCCCGGTTCGCGGGGACAGTGACGTAACCGAAGCGCACCGTGGGAGGAAGGCCCGCCTTCCTCAACAAAGCCGGCATCGGAGCAGGCACAAAGGTTTGCGCAGAAGACGGCGCCGCCCCGGCGAAAAGCAGAGCGGAAAGGTGCAGCAGGAAAAAAGGGCGGCGCATGCGGTTGCGTTTAATCAAGTCCGCATGCTTTGACAACGCCCTCCGCCATTCATTGCGCGTCGTTCACCGGTGCGATGACGCAACGATCATGGCTCCGGAATGTGCCCGCCGAATGCCGCGCAGAAATGCCGCACACAACCTTAGCTCCAGGCCTGTAGCTCCGACGTCCGGGAGTCGTGCCCCGCCGGGGCGCCCTGCGGGATCAAATGCCACCAGCGCCCTGTGCCTGGGCAGCAATCTTCTTCAGGATCGGACCAAACTCCGCCGACCACACGCCGGACATGCGAGTGCTGTCCTCGAATCCCGCCTGCCCTGCATCCGTCACATGGGAAACCCGCGTGCTCAAGCGGAAGTCGTTCGTGCCCGGAAGCTGCGTGGTCACGAGCGTCACGCGAAAGGTCGTCGTCTCGTCGAAGCCGCCATACATCAGCTCACCGAAGGCACCCGCCGGTTTGTCGAACGAAATGGATTCCGGGTAGACAATCGGTCCGGGCTGGTAACCGTATTCGGCAAACACGGCCTGCGCGGCGGCGTTGATCGCATCGACATTCGTGTCGCGCACGGTCGTCGCACCAAGACCACCGGAACTGGATTCCGGCGCCACGAGGCAGCTTGCGAGGAGCATCGAAACGACGCCGGTGAGAAGGGGGAGCAGGAATTTCACGCGCGGAGTGTCGCAGATTTCACCCGGACGCACAATTCCCACGGAAGGCGACTCGCGCTTGGCCGAGATCAACATTCCCGCTCGCCGCACCTCTTAAAGTAAGGCGATGACCGTGGCGCCGATCGACAAATACGATGCGCCACTTGCCGCCGCGCGCCTGGGCGGAAATCGCTTCCACCTCATGGCGAAGCCGGGCGGCAGCACGTGCAATCTCCGATGCGACTATTGTTTCTATCTCGCGAAGCCGCGTTTGCCGGGCGGACCGAGGCCGACGCGAATGTCGGACGAAACGCTGGAGGCCTTCATCCAAAAGCAGCTCGCGGCTTTCGACACCGGTCCCGTTGTATTCTCGTGGCAGGGTGGCGAGCCGTCGCTTCGCGGCATTCCGTTTTTCCGGCGGGTTCTTGAGTTTCAGCGCCGGCATGCACGTCCCGGCCAGCGCGTCGAAAACGACCTCCAGACCAACGGCACACTGCTCGACGACGAGTGGTGCGAGTTTCTTGCGGAGAATCGCTTTCTCGTTGGGCTGAGCATGGATGGTCCGCCGGAGATTCACGATGCGCATCGCGTGACGAACTGTGGCGGGCCGACATCGCGCGCGGTCATCGAGACCGCGAAGCGACTGCACCGGCATCGGGTGCCTTTCAACACGCTGACGTGCGTCCATCGCGACAACGCCCGTCGTCCGCTCGACGTGTATCGTTTCCTTCGAAACGACATCGGCTCCCGGCGGATGCAGTTCATTCCGATCGTCGAGCACCGGGATTTCGAACGCGTCGCCCCGGGGAGATGGAATCCCACGGAACTCCCACGCGCCGGAGCGCCCGACTCCCGCTCGATCGTCACGCCGTGGAGCGTGGACCCGGACGACTGGGGATACTTCCTCATTCGAATCTTCGATCGCTGGATCACCAACGACGCGGGCAGAATCTTCGTCAGCATTTTCGAGGATCTCGTCGCGCAGCGGGCGGGCCTGCCTGCGCAGAACTGCACGTCCGCCGAACTCTGCGGAAAATGCCTCGCGATCGAGGCCGACGGCGGCGTCTACGCCTGCGATCACTTTGTTTACCCGGAATTTTATCGCGGAAACATCCTCTCCGATGATCTCGTCGATCTCGTGTTCTCACGGGAGCAGGTGAAGTTCGCCTACGCGAAATCGGAGACGCTTCCACGTGCCTGCCGCCGGTGCGAATACCTCCGTGTCTGCTGGGGCGAGTGTCCAAAGAACCGCCTGCTTCGGACCGCCGATGGCGAGCCCGGCCTCAACTGGCTGTGCGCCGGCTACCGCGCGTTCTACGAGCACGCCATGCCCGCGATCGACCGGCTTGCGGCCGACGTGAAGCGGCGACTGGAGATCGAATAAATGCGCCCGCGGCGGTCGATCACTCGACGCCCTCCGGATCGGCCGTCCCGCGTCCTCGCGTGAGGAAATACAGCACGGTGATGACAAGCAGCACCGCACCGGCGATCACCGGTGCGCGAAGGTCGCCATTCGACAGCCGGCTGCCGATCAATCCCACGCAAACGAGCGCGCCCAGCGCAGGGACGATCCACGGAATCTCGAACGCTCCCTTCGGCTCACCCGGCCTTCGCTGCAGGATGATGAGCGAGAGATTTACGATGAGGAACGACGTCAGCAGCAACAGACTCGTTGCGGACGCGAGTTCCGCGATGTTGCCGCTGAGGATAAGAATCGCGATGACGACGAACAGCACGCCGATCGCGACGTGTGGCGTCCGGCGCCGTGCATGCACGCGACCGAGAACCGACGGCAGCAATCCCTGCCGCGCCATTCCATAGATCAACCGCGAGCCCATGATGTTGTTCATGAGTCCCGTGTTCGCCACGGCAAAGAGGGTGATCACCGTGAAAATCCCCGGAGGAACCCATGGTGCCGCCCGCGCAATGATTTGCTCGGTCGGTGCGCCCTTGCTCACGTCGGCCAGTTCGCGAAATGGCACCACCGACACCGCCGTAACGCTGACCGCAATGTAGAGCGCCGCCACCGCGACCAGCGCGAGCACGATGCCGAGCGGCATGTTTCGCGTGGGATTCTTCGTCTCCTCGGCGAGATTCAACAGATCCTCGAATCCCACGAATGCGTAGAACGTGAGCACCGCTCCCGAAAGCACGAGCACGACGGAAAGCCCCTCTCCATCGATCGCTCCCGGCGTTTCGAAATAGTTCACCGAGCCCCAGAACTTCGCACCCACGGCAATGATGAACAGCAGCCCGCCGACCTCGACGACCGTGCAGACAACGTTCATCACGAGGCTCTCCTTGATTCCCCGGAAATTCACCAGGCTCAGCAGCAACAGGTAACCCACCGCGAGCGAGACAACCGGCAATCCGCCCGCCCACGGCTGCACGAAGCCCGCAAACACCCGGCTGCCCGTCGCGATGGACGTGAGCCCCGACGCCACGACCGCCAGCCCCACGACATACGAAAGATACGGCACGCGAAATGCCCGGTGCACGACGTAGGCCGCACCCGCCGCACGTGGATATCGCGAGGAAATCGACGCGTAGGAAAGTCCGGTAAGCATCGCGGCGATCATGGAGCCGACGAACGCCAGCCAGACGGCGTTTCCCATGACCCCTGCCGCCACGCCGGTGGTCCCGTAAATTCCGGCGCCAACCATGTCGCCGATTCCATAGACGACCACCCCGGCGAGGCCGATTGTGCGGGCAAGCTTTGGGGATCCGGTATTTTTTTCCGCCGCCATCGCGGGGGATTGAAGCATGGGATGCGACTTTCACGAAACGAAAAGCCGGGTTGCAAGGCGGCGAAGGGTGCCTAGGGTGTCGTTGCCGGCCATGCATCGCCTCGTCACCGTCTTTCTTTGCGCCTTTCTCGTCGACGGCGTTCTGTCCGTCTCCGTGGACTGGCAGCCGGTTTCCCTCGTGCAGCCCGTGGTCGCGCTGGCGGTCTTTGGATTTGCGCTCGTCCTCTACGCCATCATGGCCTTCGACCGGCGGCTCCCCAAGCGACTGCTGCTTCCGCCGATTCTCTTTCTGATCTGGGCCTCCATCTGCGGCGGATTTCCCCTCGCCTTCCTGGAAGTGCCGCATGTTCACGTCGTGATATCGTGGATGCAACTCGCGCTCGGCCTTCTGCTTTTCGGCATTCATCTCAAAAGGCCTCCGATTTCCGATGCCACCCCATCACCTGCGTTCACGTGGCGAAATTTCGCGCTCACTCTCGTCGCCACGATGGTCCTCGTGCCCCTGACGCTCGTCACCGGTGCGGTCAACGCGATCGGCGTTGCTCTCGAAACGACCACCGACGGCTATCTGAAGATTCGGCCGAAGGGTCTCCTGCTCGAGGAACGGGAATTTCAAAAGGGAAACAAACGCGTCCGGCTCGTGAGCATGATGCACATCGGCAACCGCGAGTTTTACGAGAGCGTTCGCGATTCCTTTTCGCTGCAACTGCCCGCGGTCGTCCTGATGGAAGGCGTGCGCGACGACAGGGGCACGTTCGATGGCGACTTCTCGTATGCGCCTCTCGCGGAGAAGCTCGGGCTGCAGGCCCAGGAGGCGGACATATTGATGAAACCGCCGGCGAAGCAAGAGCCGACCGGCGATGTCACGCAGCCGGACTTCCGCCATTCCGATGTCGATGTCTCGTCGTTTCATCCGCGAACCCTCGAAATGATGAGGGCGATTGGGCATTTCCTCGCGAACCCCACGCTCGAAACGGCGCTGCAGACCTTCGGAGCGGAGGACTCCCCGTTTCAGGGAGCGGATGTCGAGGACATCGTGATGACCGACATTCTCACGAACCGCAACGCCCACCTCGCGAATGAAATCCGCTCCGCGCTGGACGACTACGACGTCGTCATCGTGCCCTGGGGCGCCCTGCACATGCCCGAGATCGAGGACACTCTCGAATCGTGGGGCTTCCAGAAAACCCGCGAGATCGACCGGCCGGTCGTGAAATTTGGCAAGTCCGCCAAACGCTGAACCACGCGAGAAGGGCCGCAGCTCCGTTTAACCAGTGGAGATTTGCGAAAGAAGGGATATTTTTCCGGAAAGCGATGGCCATTGGTCAAAAGGGTTGCTCGCTTCGCGCGCTGGCAATGCTGTCAGCGTGCCTGATCCCGCTTTTTTCCGAAGCGACGGAGGAGGAACCCCCGCCGCCCACGCCCGAACCCACCTCGCAAGCGGATCTCCTCTCAGTGCGCCTGTTCACCGCCATTGCGGACTTCGATAAAGAGGCCCTCCGGCTGGCGTTGAATGAAGGTGCCGATCCCAATGGAGGCCTTCCCGACGTGCCCGAAGCAGCGGCGTTGCGAGCGCGATATCCCGACGGCGACCTTTATTACTATCTGCACAAGGAGCCGGGTTACACGCCGCTCATGTTCGCCGCCGCGCTCGGCAACGAGATGGCCGCGAAGTTCCTGCTGCTGGCCGGCGCCGATCCCCAGCGCCTCTCGAAAAAGAGCAAGACCTTCGCGCTCTGGCAGGCCGCCCGCCGCGGACACATCGGCATGATGCGCCTGTTGATGGGCATCACTCCCGACTCCGAGCCTGCGAGATACCGCGTCACCGTCGATCTCAAGCTGCAGCAGGCGGTTCTTTGGAAGGACAATGAGATCCTGCTTCTTTCCCCGATTTCCTCCGGCAAACCCACCACCCCCACGCGCACCGGCACGTTCCTCGTGACCGACAAATACCGGCATTGGAAGTCCACGATCTACGACGCGAAGATGCCCTACTTCCTGCGGCTCTCGTGCGGTGACTTTGGATTGCACGCCGGGCATGTTCCCGGTTATCCAGCCTCCCACGGCTGCGTCCGCCTCCCGGAGGAAAACGCCAGGCAGCTTTTCTCGATGGTGCCCATCGGCACCCTGGTCGAGATCAAGTAACGGTCACTCCTGCGGCAAAACGTTGTTGACTGTTCAGTCAAATTCCCCGATGGTGCTCCCATGCCACCGATCAGCACGGCAAAAGAACGCCTGACCGATGCTGCTCTCCAGATCATGTGGGAGAACAGCTACGGTTCGACGTCGGTGGATGCGATTTGCGAGCGGGCGAACGTCAAGAAGGGCAGCTTCTACTATTTCTTCAAATCCAAGTCGGCCCTCGCCTCGGCGGCCTTGGAAGCCGATTGGGAAAAGCATCGCAAGGATCTCGACCGGGATTTTTCGCCCTCGCTGCCTCCGCTCGAACGCTTCCGCGTTCATTACGAACACAGCTATGAGTTCATCAAGGAGTCCGTGAAAAAGCACGGCGCCGTGCTCGGATGCCCCATTTTTTCCCTGGGTTGCGAGATTTCCACGCTCGACGAGGAGCTCCGGACCACGATCCACTCCATCCTCGAGCGAAAGCTCCGCTACTACGAGAGCGCCATTCGCGACGCCCACGCCGAGGGCCTCGTCGACGCTCCCGATCCGAAGGCAAAAGCCCGCGCCCTTCTGGCCTTCATCGAAGGCACCCTTTCCCAGGCCCGCATCGAGAACAACGTCGAGGTTCTGCGCCAGATGTATCCCGGCACCCTCGCCCTCCTCGGCGCCAAACAGCCCGTCGCAGCCTGATTTTTTTTGCCCAGTCACTAGACGACCAGTCAAATACCAACCACACGCACGCATGAAAATCCTGCCTGTCGCGTTCATCCTCACCTGCCTTGTCGTTTCCGGGTGCGGCAAAAACAAATCCGAGTCCACGGCACCGCCGGCGCCTGTCGTAACGGTCGCCCCGGTGGTCGAGAAGGAGCTCATCGAATGGACCGAGTTCACTGGTCAGACGGAGGCCGTGGAGGCCGTGGAGGTGCGCCCGCGCGTCTCCGGTTACATCCAGGAGGTGCGGTTCCAATCCGGGCAGCTCGTCAAAAAGGGCGATGTCCTGTTCGTCATTGATCCGCGCCCCTACCAGGCCGAGGTCGAGCAACGCGAAGCCGAGCTCGAGCAGGCGAAGGCACGCCACGCCAACGCCGGCCGCATGGCCCACCGCGCCGACCAGTTGCTGAAAAGCAGCGCGATCTCGAGCGAGGAGGCCGACACGAGCATTTCGGATTTCCACCAGGCGCGTGCGGCGGTCCTCGCCGCCGAGGCCGCGTTGAAATCCGCCCGGCTCGACCTGGAATTTACCGAGGTCCGCGCGCCGATCGATGGCCGTGTGAGCCGGGCGTTGCTGACCACCGGAAACTACGTGAGCGGCAACGCCGGCGGCGCGTCGCTCCTCACGACGATCGTTTCCGTGGATCCGATCTACGTTTACGCCGACGTCGACGAGCGCTCGCTGCTCCAGCTTCAGGCGCTCATGACGAAGCAGGAAGGCCTGCGCATTCCCGTGGAAATGCAGCTTGCCGATGAGGAGGGCTATCCGCACCGCGGCTTCATCGAGTCGCTCGACAACCGCGTCGATCGAAACACGGGCACGATCGTCCTGCGCGCGCAGATTCCGAATCCCGATGGCCGGATCATTCCCGGATTGTTCGTCCGCCTTCGCGTCCCGCTGAGCGAGGAGCGACCGACCTTGCTCGTGGACGAGACCGCCATTGGCACGGATCAGGCACAGAAGTTCGTCTTCTCGATCGGGAAGGACAATACGGTCGAATACCGCAAGGTCACACTCGGCCCCGTCGCCGACGGCAAGCGCATCGTGCGCTCCGGCCTGAACGCCGGCGACATGATCATCGTAAACGGCGTCCAGCGCGCGCGGCCGGGAGCTCCCGTGAATCCGCAGCCGCAGGTCGCACAGGATTCCGCCTCGTCCGCCGGTCCGAACACCGCCGCCCGCTGAGTCATGAACTTCGCGATCTACTTCATTCGGCGGCCGGTTTTCGCGGCCGTGCTGTCGATCATCATTCTGCTGCTCGGCCTCATCGCCATGGTGCGACTGCCCATCAGCGAATATCCGGAGGTCGTGCCGCCGACGGTCGTCGTGCAGGCGACGTATCCCGGCGCAAATCCGAAAACGATCGCCGAAACGGTCGCCGCGCCGCTCGAGCAGGCGATCAACGGTGTGGAAAACATGCTCTACATGTTTTCCCAGTCCACGCCCGACGGCGTGATGTCGCTCACGATCACGTTCGCCCTCGGCACCGACGTGGACAAGGCCCAGGTGCAGGTGCAAAACCGCGTCTCGCAGGCGCTGCCAAAGCTCCCCGAGGAAGTGCGCGCCCTCGGCGTCACGACCACGAAGCAATCGCCCGACCTCACGCTCGTCGTCCACCTCACGTCCCCGACCGGACGCTACGACGAGATTTACCTGCGCAACTATGCGACGCTCCAGGTGCGCGATGTTCTCGCGCGCATTCCCGGTGCGGGATCGGTGCAGCTTTTCGGTTCCGGCGACTACGCGATGCGCGTGTGGATCGATCCCGACAAGGCGGCGTCCCGAAGCCTTACCGCCAGCGACATCGTGGCGGCGATCCGCGAGCAAAACGTGCAGGTCGCGGCCGGCAGCGTGGGCAAGCCGCCGGAGGATGCGCCCGTTCCCTTTGAACTTCAGATCAACGCAAAGGGCCGTCTGCTCGATGAAGAGGAATTCGGCAACATCGTCGTGAAGACCGGCGAGCACGGCGAGAAGACCTATCTCCGCGATGTCGCGCGTATCGAGATGGGCGCCTCGTCCTACGCATTGAAGTCGCTGCTCGACAACCACCCCGCCGTCGCACTCCCGATTTTCCAACTTCCCGGAGCGAACGCCCTGCAGCTCTCTCGCGACATCCGCGCGAAAATGGAGGAGCTGAAGAAGGACTTTCCCGACGGCATCGACTACTCCGTCGTCTACGACCCGACGGTCTTCGTGCAGCATTCGATCGACGCCGTGGTCCACACGCTTTTCGAGGCTCTGATTCTCGTCGTCCTTGTCGTCGTGATCTTCCTGCAAACGTGGCGCGCCGCGATCATTCCCATCGCCGCGGTGCCGGTTTCGTTGATCGGAACCTTCGCCGTGATGCTGGCGTTCGGATTCAGCATCAACGCCCTCTCGCTTTTCGGACTCGTGCTCGCGATCGGCATTGTGGTCGATGACGCCATCGTCGTCGTCGAAAACGTCGAGCGAAACATCGCACTCGGCCTCTCACCGGTCGAGGCCACCGAGCGTGCGATGCGCGAGGTCACCGGTCCCATCATCGCAACGGCGCTCGTGCTCTGCGCGGTGTTCATTCCGACCGCGTTCATCAGCGGACTCACCGGCCAGTTCTACAAGCAGTTCGCCATCACGATCGCGATCTCGACCGTCATCTCCGCATTCAACTCGCTCACACTTTCGCCGGCACTCTGCGCGCTGCTCCTCAAGGATCACCACGCTCCGAAGGACGCGATCGCCCGGCTCATGGATCGCTCGCTCGGCTGGTTCTTCCGGCCCTTCAACCGCTTCTTCGACTGGACCGGCCGCGTGTATTCCGCCGGTGTCCGCAGCATCATTCGCAAGAGCGTGATCGTCCTGCTTCTCTACGGCGGACTCGTGGCACTCACCGGATGGAGCTTCCAGAAGGTGCCCACCGGCTTCGTGCCCACGCAGGACAAGCAATACCTCATCTCCTTCGCGCAGCTTCCCGACGGAGCCTCGCTCGCGCGCACGGAGGAAGTGATCAAGCGGATGACCGAGATCGGCCTGAAGCAACCAGGCGTCGAGAGCGCGGTGGCCTTTCCCGGATTGAGCATCAGCGGGTTCAGCGTCGCGTCGAATTCCGGCATCGTCTTTTTCTGCCTCGATCCGTTCGAGGAACGCAGCACGCCCGACCTGAGCGGGCCGGCGATCATGCAGGCGCTCAACCAGAAGTTCGCCGAGATTCAGGACGCCTTCATCCTCACTGTGCCGCCACCGCCCGTGTCGGGCCTCGGCACGATCGGCGGATTCAAGGCCTACATCGAGGATCGCGCCGACCTCGGCTACGACGCGCTCTACGCGAATCTGCAAAACCTCATGGGCGGGAGCATGCAGGTGCCGCAGCTCGGCGGCGTGTTCTCGACGTTCACGGTGAATGTCCCGCAGCTCGATGCGGACATCGACCGCGTGAAGGCGAAGGCGCAGGGCGTGCCGCTGCAGAATCTCTTCGAGACGATGCAGGTCTATCTCGGCTCGCTCTACGTGAATGACTTCAACCGCTTCGGCCGCACCTTCCAGGTCATCGCGCAGGCCGATTCGGAATTCCGCCAGAGGCCCGAGGACATCGCCCGGCTCAAGACGCGCAATGCCGCCGGCCAGATGATCCCGCTCGGCGCGCTCGTCAAAATCAACGAGACGCACGGTCCCGATCGCGCAATGCGCTACAACGGCTACCCCGCCGCCGAGATCAATGGCGCGCCTGCACCCGGTTTCAGCTCCGGCCAGGCCGAAGCCGCGATGAGCAAACTCGCGGAGGAGCAGCTCCCGCCGGGCATGACGATGGAATGGACCGACCTCACCTACCAGCGCATCCTCGCGGGCAACACGGCGGTTTACGTCTATCCTCTCTGCATTCTGCTCGTGTTCCTCGTGCTTGCGGCGCTCTACGAGAGCTTCCGCATGCCGCTCGCAATCATCCTCATCGTGCCGATGTGCCTGCTTTCCGCGATGACGGGCGTCTGGCTGCGCGACGGGGACAACAATGTTTTCACCCAGATCGGGCTCATCGTGCTCGTCGGCCTCGCCTGCAAGAACGCAATCCTCATCGTCGAATTCGCGAAACAAAAGCAGGACGAAGGCCTGCCGCTTGCCGACGCGACGCTGGAGGCGTGCCGGCTGCGTCTCCGCCCGATTCTCATGACGTCGATCGCGTTCATCGCCGGCGTGTTTCCGCTGGTGGTTTCAAAGGGCGCCGGCTCCGAAATGCGCCAGGCCATGGGCACCGCCGTGTTTGCCGGCATGATTGGCGTCACGCTCTTTGGGCTGTTCCTCACGCCGGTGTTCTATGCCGTGATCATGAAGCTCGGCGCGCGCAGAGCACCCGCGACCCAACCTTCTTTGCAACCAGCGTCTGCTTGAAGCCATGAAGACCAACACCCTCACGCACTCATCCGTCTGGAGCGACATCCGCATCGCCGCCTTTGCCGGCACGGGCAGCTACGTCCCGCCACAGGTCCTCACCAACGCGCAGCTCTCCGAGCGCGTGGACACGAGCGATGAATGGATCACCACGCGCACGGGGATCAAGGAACGCCGCATCGCCACTGCGGCGGAAACGACCACTCACATGGCCACCGAGGCCGCCCGGCGCGCGATGGCCAGCGCGGGTGTCGAACCCGGCGAGATCGACCTCATCGTCGTCGCCACGATCACCGCGGACAAAACCTGCCCGTCCGCTGCGTGCGAAGTGCAGAAGCAGCTCGGCGCGCTCAATGCCGTGTGCTTCGACGTTGCCGCCGCTTGCTCCGGCTTTCTCTTCGCCGTGGAGAACGCCCGGCAGTGGATCGCGAGCGGACGCTACGACAACGCGCTCGTGATCGCCGCCGACCGGCTCAGCGACGTGATTGACTGGACGGATCGCAACACCTGCGTCCTCTTCGGCGACGGCGCGGGCGCGGTCGTCCTCACCGCGAGTCCACATGGCCGCGGCATCGTGAGCACCTCGCTCGGCAGCGATGGACGCTTTGGCAGTCATCTCGAAATTGGCGCACCAGATTCAAACGGCTTCCTGCGCATGAACGGCCGCGAGACTTTCAAGCTGGCGATCCAGTGCATGGCGCAGTCGATCGACAACGTCCTGTTCGCCTCGGGCCTTCGCCCCGAAGACATCGCGTGCGTCGTTCCGCACCAGGCCAACATCCGCATCCTGCAGGCCCTCGCCGAAAAACTGGAGATGCCCTTCTCGCGGTTTTTCACAAACCTCGACCGCTACGGAAACACCTCCGGCGCATCCTGCGCGATCGCGCTCGACGAGGCGTATCGGGAAGGCCGTTTCAAGGAAGGCGACCACATCCTGCTCGCAGCCTTCGGCGGTGGCCTCACCTACGGCGCCACGCTCGTTCAGTGGTGATCCGGCTTTTGCCGCGTCGCTGAGTCGCTAACCTCGCGGGATGGCCCTGGATTTCCGGCTTCTCGCGGACGTGCCTCACCTCGCGCCGACTCTGGCCGCGTGGTATGACGCCGAGTGGCCGTATCTGTTCCGTCCCGGGTTCACCGCCCTGGACGAGGCGGAATCCTGCGCCCGCAATCGCGACCGCCCCGACTGCACGGTCGTCCTGCTCGAAAACGACGAACCCGTCGCCGCGGCGTCGCTCCTCGTGGACGACGTGCTGCCCTATCCGGAGTTCAGCCCGTGGCTCGGCTCCGTCATCGTGCGCGCCGACCGTCGCGGTGCCGGGCTCGGCACACAGATCGTCCGCGAAACCATGCGTCGCGCCGGAGCCATGGGCATCCGCACGCTGCATCTGTGGACCCCCGACCATCGGCATTTCTACGAACGGTTGGGCTGGAATCTGGTCCGGGAGGAAAATTTCCAGGGCAAACGTGTCACAATTCTGCGCCTTTCGCTCCCGTAAAATCCTGCTAAGTCTCGTGCTTTGTTCCTTCTGAAACCGTGGAAACCATCGTCATCGGCCACAAGAACCCCGACATGGACGCGATCGTGTCTGCGATCGCCTATGCCGAATTCAAGCGACTGAGCGGCATGGAAAATGTCGTGGCCGGCCGCTGCGGCAACACGAATGCCCGCATCGATTTCGTGCTCGAAAAATTCGGCGTGGAGCCGCCGGCATTTTACCCCGACGTGCGACCGCGCGTTGCCGACGTGATGGAGCGCAACGTGGTCACGGCACATGTTGGCGCGCCGGTTTACGAGGCGATGCTTCAGATCGGCGAGAATCGCTTCCGCGGTCTGCCCGTCATCGACGACGATCGCCGCTGCATCGGCCTGATCTCGGGCTTCAAGATCGGCCGGCACCTCTTTCCACCTCCCGAGGCGATCTCCGAGACACGCGAAGTGGATGCGTCGCTCTCGAACATCTGCGCCACCATTCACGGCAAAGTGCTCTGCGGCACGCTTTGCACGGAAGCCATGCGGCATCGCCTGATGGTCGCCGCGATGCACACGAGCTCGTTCCAAAGCCGCATCGCCTCGCAGGACATGTCGCGCACGGTGCTCATCGTCGGCGACCGGTTCAACATCCAGCACATATCCATCGAGGCCGGCGTGAAGGCGCTCGTCGTCACGGGCGGGCTCCAGGTCGGCGAAGACGTGCTGGAAGCCGCGAGAAAGAAGGGCACCGTCGTCATCAGCTGCCCCTACGACAGCGCGACGACCGTGCTGCTCGCGCGAAGCGCCGTGACCGCCGAGCGAATGCTCTACGCGGACTTCGAATCCCTCGAAATCGACATGCCGCTTTCCGAGGCGCGCCGCGAAGTCGCGATGTCGTCCCAATTTGCCTTCCCCGTCCTCGGCGAGGAGGGCCGGCTGGAGGGCATTCTCTCGAAGAGCGATTTTCTCAAGCCGATTCCCCGTCAGCTCATCCTCGTGGATCACAACGAGCTCGCGCAGGCCGTGAGCGGCGCGGATTCGATCCCGATCATCGAAATCCTCGACCATCACCGCCTCGGCACCATTTCGACGGAGTCGCCCATTCTTTTCCTCAATCGTCCCGTGGGCTCGACGAGCACGATTGTCGCGACCTGCTACCAGCAGAGCGGCATCCCGATTCCCAGGCCGATCGCGGGCATTCTCATGGCCGGGCTCATCTCGGATACGCTGAATCTCACCTCGCCGACCACCACCGATGTCGATCGCGGTGTGATGCGCGACCTCGCGGCGATCGCAGGCATCGACCCCGGCGACCTCGCCCGCGAGATTTTTGCCGTCGGCTCCCCTCTGCTCACCATGACGAGCAAAGAAGCCATCACGGCGGACTGCAAGGAGTTCACCGAAGCGGGTATTCGTTTCAGCGCCGCGCAGATCGAGGAACTCAGTTTCTCGAATTTCCCGGAAAAAAAAGCCGATCTCCTGCAGGCGCTCGAGGAATACCGCGCCGCGCACGATCTCACGTTTTCCGCACTCCTCATCACCGACATCAACACGCAGAACTCGCTCCTCATGGTCGCGGGGCCGCCGAGTTTCACGCGCCATATCGATTATCCGCACCTCGAGCCCCATCTGTGGCGCCTCGACGGCGTGGTCTCGCGCAAAAAACAGCTCCTTCCTTACTTGACCAATCTGCTCGCGCGGATGACTTAACTGTCCTCTCCCTTTTTGTTTTATGATCCGAAACCTCCCCTTGCTCGCCGGTCTCATGCTCGCGGCAGGCGCTCTCAGCGCCCACGCTCGCGACTACGTCCAATATGTAAACGTCCTCCAGGGCACCGATTCGACTCACGACGTCTCGACCGGCAACACGATCCCGATGGTCGCGCGGCCGTTCGCCATGACCGACTGGACGATGCAGACCAGGGAGGAACGCTGGTTCTTCGATCCGAAGAGCAGCTCGATCCAGGGCATCCGCTCCACGCACCAGCCGAGCCCGTGGATGGGCGACTACGGCGTGTTCAACATTCTCGCCGCCGCCGGCGACGGCAAGGCCATGGGCGACGACGTCACGTCGAAGAATCGCGAGTCGCGCTTCGAGGCGCTCCGCCTCTCGCCGAATGAAATGTCGCTCACGCTCAAGCCCGATGACGTGAAGGTGCGCATGACGCCCACGGACCGCGCGGCGATCTTCGAGTTCACCTTCCCTCCGGGCAAACCCGGCCGCGTGATGCTCGAAGCCCTGTCGAAATCGCAGGTCGAGCTCTCGGACGACGGCCAGCAGTTCAGCGGGTTCACCCGTTCGAACTCCGGCGGCGTGCCTGAAAACTACGCGTTCTACTTCTCCGCCGTCTTCGACAAGCCGGTCGCCAAGGCCCAGATCTCCGAGCTCGGGCACATCAAGAAGGACGCCAAGGCCAAGCTCGAGGGCGACAACATCGGCGCCGTGATCGACTTCGCGCCGAGCACCGACGGCAAGCCGCTCGTCGTCACCATGCGCATCGGCACGTCGTTCATCAGCACCGAGCAGGCTGCATTCAACGCGCAGAGCGAGATCGGCGACCGCGACTTCGACACCGTGAGCGCCGAAGGCCGCGAGATCTGGAACAAGGCGCTCGGCAAGATCGACATCGAGGCCACCCCGCGCGAGACGCGCACGTTCTACAGCTGCCTCTACCGCGCGCAGCTCTTCCCGCGTGAATTCTTCGAGTTCAACAAGGAAGGGAAGCCGATCCACTACAGCCCCTACACCGGCAAGGTCGAGCCCGGCATTCTCTATTCCGACAACGGATTCTGGGACACCTACCGCACCTACTACTCGTTCCTCTCCATCGTCGATCCCGAGCGTTACGGCCAGATCATGGACGGCTGGATGACCGCTCTGCGCGAGGGCGGCTGGTTCCCGCAGTGGCCCGCGCCCGGCTATCGCGCGTGCATGATCGGCTCGCACAGCGATGCGGTTGTCGCCGACGCGGTGGTGAAGGGCATCGGAAACTTCGACGTCCGCGAGGCGTTCGAGGGCATGCTCAAGCACGCCGACACGATCGTTCCCGGTGACGACGGTTTCGGCCGCCCCGGCCTCTCCGGCTACCTCGAGCGCGGCTACGTTTACGACGGCGAGGCGCATGCCTCCGCCAGCGCGGCGCTCGACTACGCCTACGACGACTTCTGCATCGCGCAGGTCGCCCGCGTCCTCGGCGAGGACGAGCTGGTCGAGAAGTTCGAGAAGCGCGCGCTCAACTACCAGAACAACTTCGACAAGGAGACCAACTTCATGCGCGGCCGGCTCAAGGAGGGCGGCTTCAAGGAGCCCTTCGACGAATTTGCATGGGGCGGCCCCTACGTCGAAGGCGGCCCCTGGCAGAGCACGTGGTCCGTTCAGCACGACCCGGCCGGCCTCATCAACCTCATGGGCGGCCCGAAGAACTTCGTGGACAAGCTTGACGAAATGTTCGCCAAGCCCGGCACCTACCACACCGGCCCCGACGGCTACAACAGCGTGATCCACGAGATGGTGGAAATGGCGCGCCTCCCCTTCGGCCAATACGCGCACAGCAACCAGACCGTGCACCACGTGCCCTACCTCTACGTGGCGGCCGGCTATCCGTGGAAGACCCAGTATTGGGTGCGCCGCGTGATGGACGAGGCCTACAGCCCCGAGGGATTCGGCGGCGACGAGGACAACGGCGAGATGTCCGCCTGGTATATCCTCAGCGCGATCGGCCTCTACCCGCTGTGCCCGGGCCGCGACGAATTCGTCATCGGCTCGCCAATGGTCCGCAAGGCCGTCATCCAGCTCCCCGGCGGAAAGCACCTCACGATCAATGCGCCCGACAACGCGCCGGGCAAGGTGTTCGTCGAGTCGCTCACGGTGAACGGCAAGCCCTACGACAAGCTCGCGATTCCCTACAAGACGCTCATGGAAGGCGCCACGCTCGACTTCACGATGAGCCGCGAGCCGGCGATCCGCACCGAACCGTGGCGGCCCGACCAGCTGCCGCAGTCGCTCTCGGAATACGTGGATCTCACGATCGACCCCGAAACGGCGAAGATCAAAGACCCGGCCTTCCCGCAGGAATAAGCCGGATTCCTCTTCCGAAAGGGCCTCGCGCAAGCGGGGCCTTTTTTTTTCGCAGGCGGAAAAAGTGCCCGATGCTGTCCGGAACGCCACCGCCCATTCGTCGGGTCTATGAGAAACGAATTCCCGATATGAGAAATCCCGCTCCCAAAAATACGATTTGCCTGTGGTTCGAAAACAACGACGCCGAGGAAGCGGCGCGCTTCTACGCCTCGGTCTTTCCGGACAGCGAGGTCGGCGCCGTGCACCGCGCTCCCGCGGCCTACCCGTCGGGCGAGGAGGGTGATCCGCTGGTCGTCGAGTTCACCGTGTGCGGAATCCCCTGCATCGGGCTGAACGGCGGCCCCGGCGTCTCGCACAGCATTGCCTTCTCCTTCCAGATCGCGACCGACACACAGGAGGAAACGGACCGCTACTGGAACGCGATCGTCGGCAACGGCGGCGAAGCCAGCGAATGCGGCTGGTGCCAGGACCGCTGGGGCATCTCGTGGCAGATCACCCCTCGCACGCTCACCGAGGCGATGGCCGCAGGCGGCGCGGAGGCGAAGCGAGCCTTCGAGGCGATGCTGACAATGGGCAAGATTGACGTCGCGAAAATCGACGCTGCGCGACGCGGGGATTGATCGCGAGGTCGCCCGTCGTTGCGATCCGCAGGAATTGGCCGCCGCGCGGCAGATCCCTCTTTGGGCTGGCTGGAAGAGGCCGTTCCTGCGAGAGTGCCGCCATGCGGACACGCGGATTCCTTGCGGTGCTGGCGGTGGGAGTAATCGGCGGAACGTCAGCACGAGCGGAGTCGCCGTCCGACTGGCTGGCGGATACGCAGTGGTATGTGCCCGCGGCCAATCTGCTCGCCTACCTCGCACCGGGCACGGATCTCTCGTCGCCGATTCCGATCGGCGACCAGACGCTGTGGAACATCACCTCCGCCTCGGACGGGACGTTCATCGGCGAGAGTTCGGCGACGTTGACGATTCTCGGCGAGGATACCGTGTCGACCGCCTCGATGAGCGGCATCGTCACTCCGGAGGGACAGGTGCGCATTATCTTCACTCCTAACGGAGAGTCGGCGGGCGGACCGGTGACCGTGGGCATCGGGCAGGTGCGAACCGTGGAGGGGCTGAAGTTCATGGAAATGCAAATGATGACGGGGATCGGGGCCGCCTACGTGACGCATTGGGCCTACATGGCGCAGGTGCCGGACGGGCCGTTCACTCCGCCGACGGACTGGGACGAAGGGACGCTGCTCTCGACGGAATGGGCATGGATGGACGGCACGACATGGAATCTGGCGGCGCCGGGAGTTTTCGGAACCGCGGACCCCGCGCAGTTTTCCGTGATCGGTTATCGCAACGGCTATTTCTGGGGCACCGGCCTCGCAGCGGATGGCGATGCGTTCACGCACATCGGGTCCGTGACGCCGGAGGGCAACGTGCTTTTCAATGTGCTCGTCGACGGCGTGCTCACGAACCTCACCGGCCAGATCGTCGGCGACGCCACGACGGGAACGATGGCCCTGCGCGGCTACGTGGGCACGGAGGATTTCGGCGATGCTGCGATCGCCTCGGTGGTGCCGGAGCCGGAAACCGTGGCGCTGCTGGCGGCGGCCGGTGTGCTGGCCATGGGCGCCGCGCGCAGGAGACGTCCTGCGACGGCCCGCAACGCGTGAGCTAGATCCGGGTGATACGCGCCCTCTTGCGCTTGCTGACGTTGCCGTTGCCATCCACGGCACGCAGGCGGACGACATGGGCGCCGGGTTCACGCAGTGCGAGGCGCAGCACCCAGCGTTTTTCCTCCGGCCCCTTGCCGCGCAGCTTCGCCTTTCGCCATTTCGTGGTTCCGGCTCCGGGTCGTTTCAGGCGGTATTCCACCCGCCCGGCGTAGAGATCGTCCGTTACACGGCCTTTGAGCCGGATCCGGAGGGCATCGGTCGCCCGCCGCTTCTTCACTCCGCGCAGCCGGGGTCTCGTGGTATCGAGGGAGGCCCGATAGAGTTCGCTGCCGGTGGCGGGCGTAATCGCCTCGAAGAGGAGCGATCCATCCGGCGCGACGTGGGAGACAACCGTTCCAATGCTGCTAACGGACCCGGGATTGATATCCTTCACGAGGCGGGTGCCGGCGACGGTTCCGTCCGTGGCCCAGATCTCGTAGCCGTGCGGGTCATCGGCGGCGGCGAAAAGAAGTTCGTTTCCGATGACACCGAGAGCCCGGGGGGACGATCCCGGCGGGCCCGGGCGGATCTCCACGAACAATGATGTGCCCGCCGGTGTGCCATCGGTGCGCCAGAGTTCCGTTCCCTGAGCCGGCGTGAATGCGGAAAACAGAACCATCCCATTCAGCCCGACGAAGAAAGCCGGGAAGGAATCTCCCCCGGGATTAAGATCGCCGAGCATCACCGTTCCCGCGGGCGTGCCGTCACTGCACCAGGGCTCCCGACCGGTGGCGGGGATGGCCGCGGAGAAGAACAGCCGGTTCCCGATGCCGACAAAATTGGAGGGGGAGGATCCCGCCGCCCCGGGATTGATGTCCAGCGTGAGCGTGGTTCCCGCGAAGGTCCCATCGCTCACCCAGACTTCGGTGCCCGTCGCTCCATCGGTGGCGGAAAAAAACACCCGATCGCCCACGGGCGTCATCAACGTAATGTTGGAGGAATTGACCCCCGGGCCGGATATCTCTCACGAGAGTCGTCGTGAGGAAAGTGCCCAGCGTGCGCCAAAGCTCCCGCCCCTCGGCAGGCCGTTCCGCGGAAAAGAACACGGCATTGCCCGCCCGCTGGAAGGACGCAGGCGCAGAACCGGACGCCCCCGGCCAGATGTCCATCACCAGTGCGGTCCCCGCTGCCGTGCCATCGGTGCGATAAAGTTCCGCGCCGGTCGCGGGGACTTCGGCATCGAACATGAGCGCCCCGTCGATCTCCACGAGCCCGAAAGGGTTCGAACCGCTGGCGCCGGGATTCAAATCGAGAATCTGAACCGTATTGGCGGACAGGCCTTCCGAACGCCAGAGCTCGGCCCCGCCATTGTCCTCATACGCCCGGAAAACCAGCAGTCCATTCAGGGAGCCGAAACTGTTCGGCCCCGGGAACGCCGACGACGGGCCGGGCCGGATGTCTACAACCGGCATCGTGCCCCCGGGCGGGCCGTTGGTGCGCCACAACTCCCGGCCGGTCACACCATCTTCCGCCGTGAAATAGACGATTCCGCCCGCAGTTTGGAAATTCCTCGGGGACGATCCGTCGCTCCCCGGCGCGATATCCCGCACGAGTTCGACCTTCCAGCGCTTCTCCTGCGCCGTCACTTCCGGCAACCCGACAGAAAAGCCGACGACAAGGGCCCAATGAAAAGACACGTAACTGGACAGGCGCCGGATATTCATGAGGCAACCGTCGCAACGGATTTGCAAAAGTCAACCACATCACGGCCCCGGCACGAAAGCAGAGCGCGCGTTCGGGGCATGGTAACGACGGTTCCAGCCGGGGGCCCCGCAAGGATCAGGCGCGCCGCCTCAGGATTCCACGGATGCGGGCATCCACCGATCGAGTGCCGCCCGCAGCTCGTCGATGCGCAGCGGTTTCGACAGGTAGTCGTCCATGCCGGCGGCAAGGCACTTCTCGCGATCCCCAGGCATGGCATGCGCGGTGAGAGCGATGATGCGAATCGACGGCGGGAAATTCTCGCGAATGCATTTCGCGGTTTCGTAACCATCGAGCTCGGGCATCTGGCAATCGAGCAGCACAAGGTCGTAGTGGGCCCGGCGCAGTGCCTCGAGCACCTCCCTGCCATCCCCAACGACATCGGCTTCGTAGCCAAGCCGGCGAAGCTGACCCAGCACGACCTTTTGGTTCACCCGATTGTCCTCCGCGAGCAGGATGCGAATGTCGCTCCTTGTCCCGACACTTCGAACCGGCCGGCCGCGGTCGGCCTCCTCCTCGCGGCTGTCGTCACCGGGCGCGGGAACGGTGAAGCGTGCCGTGAACCAGAACGTCGCGCCGTTGTTGGGCTCGCTTTCGACACCGATCTCGCCACCCATGAGCTCGACCAGCTTTTTCGCGATCGCGAGCCCGAGTCCGGTGCCGCCGTATTCGCGCGTCGTGGAGCTGTCAGCCTGCGTGAACGCATCGAACAAATGCTCGCGACCCGCGTAATCGAGACCGATCCCCGTATCCTCGACCTCGAACCGCAGCCGCACGCCGTCCGCCACCTCTCCATCACGGGCGACCCGCACAGTCACGCCGCCTTCCTTCGTGAACTTGATCGCGTTGTTCACGAGATTCGTCAGCACCTGCCGGAGCCGCGCCGGATCTCCACACACCTTCTCGTCGACATCGGGGGCAATTTCCGTCTTGAGCGACAACCCCTTTGCCAGCGCCGAACTGCGAAGAAGCGCCACCGCTTCGTGGACCGTCTCGTGCAAGTCGAACTCGATGCATTCGAAGTTCAGCTTGCCCGCCTCGATCTTGGAAAAGTCGAGGATGTCGTTGATCAACGTCAGCAGCACCTCTCCCGAGTGGCTGATCGTTTTCACATACTCGCGCTGCTCGTTGTCGAGCTTCGTGTGCTCAAGCAGGTCCACGGTGCCGATCACGCCATTCATCGGCGTGCGGATCTCGTGGCTCATGTTCGCGAGGAATTCCGCCTTCAGCCGCGCGGACTCCACGGCCTGATCCCGCGCCTGCGCGAGCTCCTTGAGGGTGCGATTCAACTCGCTCGTGCGCCGTCGCACCTGCACGCGCAACAGGCCGGCCCAGGAGAGCGAAACCATCAGGACTGCGCCAAGACCCGACAGCGTCCACCATGTGTAGCGGGACGTCCACCACGGAGGCCGGCGCAGCACCGCGATGTCGCGAGTGGAGTTGAGGTAAATCTCGAAGGAGGTGACGACCTGCCCGAAGTCGGGAACGTTGTCGAGGCGCGCCTTGAAGACCCCTTCGAGCCGAATGACGCTCCCGATGGGGATCATCTCCAGAATATCCGGCTGCGGAGGCAGGTAGGCGTAGAACACCTCGTCGACCTCCTCATTCCGCAGTTCAAGGATCTGCACATTCTCGTTGAAGCTCCGCCCCATCAACGTCGCATCCACGGTCACCCGGATTCCATCGCTCCCGATGCGCGTCACCGCGGAATCCATCATGCGCAACTCGATCGGCCGCGCCTCCGGCAAACGCCCCTCGCCAACCCGCCGCACGTAAGCCTGCGCAAACTTCGGCGCCAGCCCGTCGGGCTCGGCAAGACCCGCCACCTCCACGAGGTCGCCCGGTTGAAGGTCCACGCGATCCTTTGGGATGACCCGCATCGCGTCCGTGCCGTCCTGAATGAAAATGTGGCGGCTGTCCGCATGCGTAACGACGCCCGAGGTGTGGACGAGGCGGGTGGGCGGGGCATTGCGCCCTTCCGTCGTCATGATGCGCGAGAGTGGCGTCTGCGGAAGCTGGAAGGGATCCTCCGGGCGGGCCTGCAGCACTTCGACAAAGGCGGCCGAGGGCACCAGCAACCGCACGCCGATCCGGTGGCCGCGCTCGTTTCGCACGGTCAGGCAAACGCCGCTCACGCGCACGTAGCTTCCCAGCAGGCGCTCCTGGGTGTCGCGATCCATTTCGTTCACCCACGCGATCAGCTCACCGCCATTCACCCGCACCGTGAGGCGGTGACGCTCGGCGGCCGTCACGATGCCATCGACCTGCACCCATTTGCCGTCGTCGTTCCCGGTCATCATGTGATCCCAGGAGTGCCGGAGCGGTTTCGGCATGCGGCCGCGGCCGAGGATCTTCACGAAATCGGTCGGCACGACTCCCGAGTTTGGATTTTCCACAATGCCTTCCAGCTCGACGTAAAGGCCCTCCTGCTGCAGGGCCGGACTCAGCCCCGCGCCGACCTGATGCTGCACGATGATGCTGTCCTCATCGTCCTGCAGATGCCACCGATACAGGCCCAGATCGACGTAGGTAATAACACCCCGCACCTTCACATGCACCGGCTCGCCGGGGTTTCTCTCGAGCATCTCGTGAATCTCGCTCACGGTCCTCGCCACTCGCGGCTCTGCCTGTTCCGGAGCTTCGGGCGACGGGGCGCTGGCAACCGGCCGCACCTGGCAACGGGTCAGCTCATACCCATCGCCGTCGCGTGAGAGAAATCCCGCCGCTTCCACGAGGGTATCCTCCGGCAGATTTCCAATCCAGTCGGCAAACTCCAGCGGCGAACTCCCGATCTCGACGCCATATCGATCGCCGCGCATCGACTTCAATGCACCGCGCACCCGCACGAACCGCCCCAAAGGCGCCCGGCGGCTCGATGCGGTAAACTCGCGCAGGGAATTCCATTCTTCGTCGGTGAGCGGGAGCACCTCCACGTCCTCCGGGCTCGCCACCCACACGATGCCGTAGGTCCGGCGGCCGTCGGGTTCGAACGTCGCCTCGGCCACACCCTTCACGCGCAGCCGCAGGTCGGTGAAATTCGGCAGACCGCGCGCGTTCGAATTCAGAATCCGGATCTGCACATTCGACTCCTCGTCGCCCCGTTCGAGCTGTAGCGTTGCGTATTGCCGTCCCGCCGATGCCGACATCGCGCGCCCTTCAATGGCGATTCGTGCAAAGTCATGCGCGGCGGGCACCAGCCCGGTCCCGGGAATTTTCGCGACCTCAGGAAGCTCCCCGGCATTCGTCACGGCCGATTCCGCCACCTTTGGAAGAGTCCCGTCGAATCGCAGCCGCCCGGAAATCCGCACTCGGTCCCCCGGCACAACACCGGTCACCCCTCCCTCAACCTCGATCCTCTGGAAGCCTGTCTCGTCGATGAGCATCACGCGGTCGCCCTGGACTCCGATCAACACGCCTTCGAGATCCAATGTCAGTCTCGGCACCCACGGCTGCACCCAGGCATCCGTATCGGCCCGCACGACAGGCCGCTTCTCTCCGGTGATTGAAGACCACTCCACCCACGCACTCCCGGAGCCGTCGGCCAGCCACGACGTTCCGGAGTCTCTATCGAACGCCATCTCCACGGCATGGTTCGGCGCGTTTTCCCGCTCCGCCGAGACGGCGGTGGAATACTGCACGACGTCATTGTCGGATTGATAGAGCGGCTCAATCTCCGCAAGCGCGATCCCCTCCGCGCCGTCTCTGGGCTCGATTTCGAGCCGGTAAAGAGAAAATCGCGCCGGCCGGACCAGATCAAAAACACTTCCCTGCGTGTCCTTCAGCGTCTCGTTCTTCCGGCTGTCGAGCTCCTGCCAGGTCTTTCCGTCGTCGTTCGATCCCAGCAATCTCCACGAGGTCGGCGGTGGCGCTTCCCGACCGGCCATCAGGCGATAGCCCGTAAGCTCGCGAGGCGCTCTCCGGATCGTCTGCAACTCGGGAATTCCGCGTCCCAGTCGAGCGAGCGGACGCAGGTTGATGAGCGGCAGGCCCGGCACCTCCGGCAGCGATTGCCACTGGATCCAGCACGCGTTTCTTCCCACCTCGGAAAACGACAGCCACTTCGACCGCGGGTCGCCGTCGAAGGCCATCTCGGCGGTTTCCATGGGCGGATTCTCGGAATCGCTGGAAATCACCAGCGACCGGCGCTGCGTGGCGTCCTCATACAACGGCTCCACCTCGCCAATCTGCGCCGCGTAGGACTCCGAGGGCTCGGCAACCGAATCGATCTGCAGACGGTAGAGCGCGAACCGGGCAGGCTCGGGCAGCATGAAGACGCGGCGCTTGAATCGTGTGGGAAAAATCTCGTTCCGGCGCTCATCGACGGTTTCCCAGGTGGCGCCGTTGTCGTTGGAGCCGAGCAGACGCCAGTCGCGCGGGTCGCGGGCGGGCTCGTCGTTGGCGGAGGTCAACGCATAGCCTTCGAGCGGCGGCGGCGGGAGCTTCCGCGACTCCTCCAGCCGCTGCAGCACCTCCGGCGCCTTCTCCGCAAGCAGGGCACGCCGGCCCATCAACCGGCTCACCACGTTCAATTGCCGGATGTCGCGCACGCGCATCTCGGCGTCGCGCACGTATTCGCACTGGATCCAGCATCCGCCGTTCGCATGCGGCGCGAAATCCATCCACTGGCTCGAGAGATCTCCGTCGAATGCGTTCCAGGCCGAACCCACCAGCGGGTTGTCCTGCGAGGATGTGATGATCGCCTGCAGGTCCGCCGCGTCCTCCACGCCGACCACCGGCCCGGCAAATTCCACCTCCGCAAGCCCCACACCGCGGTCCGCGCCGGTGTTGGTTTCGTGAACCTCCAGTCGAAGAATGCGGAAGGGCTCGCGATTCTCGACCGGGAAAACGAGGTGCTGCCCCATCTCGAACTTCTGGTCCCGCCGCTCGTCGAGCACCGTCCATTTCTTCCCGTCGTTCGATCCCAGCAGCCGCCAGCTCGCCGGATCCCGCCCCACATGATCCTGCCCCGTGGTCAGCGCATACGAGGTGACCACTCTGGCCGGCTCCTCCGAACGACCGCACAAAGGCGCCACCAGAAGGAGCAAGCCAGGGAGGAACGGGAATATCTTCATACGTCAGGTTTGGGAACCGCTCCTGACCATTTCTGGTGCACCCGGGGGGGCCGGATGCACAAAAAGCATGTCACATCCCGAAAACGATCGCCAGCCTGATCGTCGGCCGCAATTGCGTTAGTGGCTTGTCGCCTTTTCGGCGCCGAGGCCCGTATTTGCCCGAACCTCGAGTTCCGTGAACTTCGCTTCGGCGGAGGGCTCGCGCGTCATCAACGCTCCGATCACCGCGGAAATGAAGCCGAGCGGGATGCTGACAATCGCCGGATTCTTCAACGGGAAGATCGGGTCCTCCTTCATGAAATCCGGGCTGATCAAAATCAACGCGATACTCGACACGAGGCCGACCGCGAGGCCGGCCACCGCGCCAACGGTATTGAAGCGCTTCCAGAAGATCGACAGCACGATCACCGGAAGATTCGCGCTCGCCGCCACGGCAAAAGCGAGGCCGACGAGAAACGCGACATTCACCGAGGGGCCGAGAAAGATCGCGAGCCCGATCGAGAACGCTCCCACGACAAACGCGGTGATTCGCGCCACGAGCACTTCCTCACCGGGGCGATGCTCGCGTCCGTGGTGAATGACGTTCGTGAAGAAATCATGCGCGAAGCTCGTGCTCGCGCTGATCGTCAGTCCCGCCACCACCGCGAGAATCGTCGCAAACGCCACCGCGCTGATGAACGCGAAGAAGAGCTCTCCGCCGAGTGCCTGCGCCAGCAGCGGAGCGGACATGTTGTTGCCGCCATTTGCCTTGATGAAATCCGGTCCCAGCACCGACGCCGCACCGAAGCCGAAGAACGTCGTCATGATGTAGAAGAGGCCGATAATGATCATCGCCCACACCACGCTCGCGCGTGCCGTCTTCGCGTCGGGCACCGTGTAAAAACGGATCAGGATGTGCGGCAGGCCCGCCGTTCCCAGCACGAGCGCGAGCCCAAGCGAGATCTGATCCCACGGATTCGTGAGCACGAGACCGGGCGTCAAAAAGTTCCGCACCACTTCCTCACCGTCCGGCCCCGTCGAGCGAATCTGGGTGAGCGAGCTGAAAAACTCCGCGAAGCTGAAGTTGAACTTCGCCATCACGAGCACGCTCAAAAACAGGCTGCCGCTCATCAGCAGGATGGCTTTCACGATCTGCACCCACGTCGTTGCCAGCATGCCGCCAAAGACCACGTAAACGACCATCAGGATACCCACGCCGACGACGGCGACTTCGTAGGACACGCCCGGGAGCAGCTGCCGCACGAGCGTTCCCGCACCGACCATCTGCGCAATCATGTAAAAAATCGAGACGGTGAGCGTGCTCAACGAGGCCATCGCGCGCACCGGCCGCGGCTTCAAGCGATAGGCCAGCACGTCGGCCATCGTGTATTTGCCGGAGTTCCGAAGCGGCTCGGCGACGATGAAAAGCACCGTGAGATACGCCACGAGAAACCCGACGGAATACATGAAGCCGTCGTAGCCGTTCATCGCGATCATCCCCGCAATGCCGAGGAAGCTCGCCGCACTCATGTAGTCGCCGGCCACCGCCAGCCCGTTCTGCCAGCCCGTGATCCGGCGGCCCGCGGCGAAATACGCGCTCGAGCCCGAGGATTTCCGCGCGCTGAAATACGTGATCACCAACGTCGCCGCAACGAAGGCGAGAAACATCCACAGGGCCGTGTTTCCCTGCGCCGCCAGAGCAAAAAGGACCGCCATGACGCTATCGGCGATTGAATTTCTCGAGCACCTGCTCTGCTTCGCGATCCCAGCGACGCGCGACCCTCACGTAGAGGCCGGCCAGAATCCACGCCATGAAAAACTGCGAGAGCGCAAAGGCGTAGGCGAGGTTCACCTCTCCGATAACCTTCCGGCTCATGAATTCCGGAGCAAAGCCCACCAGCACCGGCAGCGCAAAGTAGTAGATGACGAAAAATGCCGTCGCGGGAACGAGGAACTTCGCCTTGTCGATGAGGAGCCGGCGAAAATCGCGGTCATGCGCGATTTCATCCCAGTTGACCGGCTCGGGCGCGGAAGGATTCGGAGGGTTGTCGTGGGGAGACATGGCGGGACTCTTAAGGCACCCCGCCCGCCGCGAAAAGCCTCAAATGGTCGCAATGTCGCAAAAGAGAACGGGGCATATTCGCTTTGCATTCGCCCGCCGAAGTGCTCTAAGTGGCGCTTCGAACATAGCCTCTTCCGGCGCGGTAGATTTGCTTGGGGATGCCAGCGCGAATGGCGCTGATGATCCGTGGCGACTCGAAATTCGGCCAACGAATGCCACGACAGACGGGCTCAACGATTCACTACATGCCCAACAAACTCTACATCGGAAATCTGTCCTTCGGCACCACCGAGCAGGACCTTCGTGAGGCCTTTGCCAGCGCCGGCACCGTCACCGACGCCGTCGTGATCACGGACAAAATGACCGGCCGCTCCCGCGGTTTCGGTTTCGTTACCATGACCACCGACGACGAGGCGCAGGAGGCCATTCGCAAATTCAACGGTCAGCAGTTCGACGGCCGCAGCATCACGGTCAACGAAGCCCGGCCCAAGGAGGGCGGCGCGCCATCGGGACCGCGTCGCGGCGGTGGCGATCACCGGCGCGATGACCGCCGGCCGCGTTACTGACCGGCTCCGGTCTCTCCGCCTCACGCGCAGACGATCGACAACGGACTTGCCTCGGCGGTGGTTCGCCGCCGACAGTCCGGGTCGATGGAATCGCGTTTTCCATTCTCGCTGCAACTCATCACCGTCGCAGTGCTCGCCTTCGGGGCGATGTGGTTCTCGGCCCTGCACCCTCGCGGCTACTACAACTACACGCAGGTGATTGCCGGGTGTTTGCTCGAAGGTTCGGTCGGAACCACCGAGCAGCCGCCGGGGTGGCTTAACGAGATGGTCCCGCACGAGGGACGCTACTACAGCGTCTTTCCGCTGGGCGCCGTTTTGAGCGTGCTGCCGTTCGAGTGGCTCCGGGCGCGGCAGTTCGTAAGCGAGTTCCCGCTCCGGTTTCTCATTTCCGCGATCGCCGCAGGAATCACCGTCTTCGGCTTCGCACTGGCGGCGCGTTATTCCCTCCCTGTCTGGAAGCAATGCTTCCTTGCCGCCGCGCCGCTTTTCGGGACGTGCCTCTGGCCCAACCTCGCCTTCGGAGGCGCGTGGCAGGTTGCTCTGGGGTTCGCCGTGCTCGGGACCATGGGCGCAATCTGCTTTGCGACCGGGACACCGCGCCCCTTTCTCGCCGGCGCGTTCTTCGCACTTGGGTTTGGCAATCGCACCGAAGTTCTGCTCACCGCGCCCGTGTTCTACTTTCTGCTGGGGCGAAGCCGCCCGAAATCGCTGGTCGCCGCATTCGTCACGTTCTCGATCGTCCCCACGATTCTCGGCATCTCCACACTTGCCTACAACGCCGCGCGCTTCGGCTCGCCATTTGATTTCGGCTACGCGCGAATCCCGGGGGTGCTCGACGAGCCCTGGTATAAGGACGGCATTTTCGCGCTCTCCGCCATTCCGCGAAATGCTTATGCGATGCTCATTGAACCATGGAAACGCCTGCCCGGGTTTCCCTGGCTGGTCCCGGACGGATGGGGCGGCTCCTTGTTCCTTTTCTCACCCTTTCTTTTCCTCCTCGCGCGCTTCGGTCGCGGCGACCTCGCCGTCCGCCTCGCGGGCTGGGCGGCGATCGCCGTGCTGACCTTCCTCCTCTGGATCCACGGCAACCCCGGCGGCTGGCAGGTTTCCTATCGCTACGCGAGCGTCCTCTTCCCCTGGGCGCTGCTCATTTTGCTCGAAACCGAGCCACGCCAGAAAATCGGCTGGTTCCCCGCACTCGCGGCACTCTCGATCGCCATCAACGCCTACGCGACCTGGATCTTCTGCGAGACAAAATACATGGTGCCCTGACGGGCGCCTATTTCCCCTGGATCCCCGCCGAGACGGTCTGGCCGATGCGCAGCGGGATCGGCGGCTCCCCGGTCACGCGAATGCGCACGGGAAAACGTTGCGGCAGCCGCACCCAGTCGATCGTCTGGCTCACGATCGGCAGCAGGTCCTCCGACGAGGTCGAACCGTCCGCGAGAAAAATGCCCCACGAGATGCTCTCCACCACGCCTTCGAACCGCTGGTTGTCGTGCCCCATCAAGGTCAGCCACACGCGGTCGCCTTCGTTGATGTGCTTGAGCTGCGTCTCCTTGAAATACGCGGCGATCCAGAACGAGCTTGAATCCACCAGCGCCAGCAACTGCTCGCCCTCGTTCACGTAGGTGCCCGGGCTGGTGTTCACGTTGGTGAGGTAGCCATCGACCGGTGCGAAAACCTTCGTGTAGTCGAGGTTTAGCTGCGCCGTTTCGAGGTCCGCCTGCGCCGCGGCGACGTTCGCGTCCGCCGCTGCGTAATCATCCTGCGCATCCTGATACGTCCGCTGGTCGACGACCTGTGTCTTGTAGAGTTCCGTGAACCGCTGCAGGTCCTGCTCGGCTTTCAGCCTCGCAGCCTCCGCCTGCTTCAACTTCGCGGCGGCGTTGTCGACCGCAGCCTTGAACGTGGACGGATCGATCTCGAAAAGCAGATCGCCTTTCTTCACCGTTTGATTGTCCTTGATCGGGATCTGAATGATGGGCCCGGCGACACGAGGCGCAATGCCCACCACATTCGCCCGCACCTGCGCATCACGGGTCCACGGCCGCGTCGTGTAGCGGTCATACATCAGCAATGCGGAAACGATCGCGAGCACGATCACGACCGCCGTAACGAGAAATTTCCGAACCTCCGGCTTCATGGCGCAAACACCAACCCGAGCACACAACCGAAGAAAACCGCCAGCGCGACGAAGAACAGCGGCAGGTTCCAGATTTGCCGGGTCCAGCACAGCCGTTCCGCCAATCCCACCACGAACCAGGCGAGCAGGAATCCGATCGTGCTGATCACCATTCCCCACGGAACCAAAAACTCTCCCAGCCGGATCTCGGGCGTCCGAAGCTGATCGAGGAACCACATGGCGCCAGTTTCCATTTCCGCCCCGCCAAGGCAAGTCTGGGCACGGCGCGGATTTTCTTGCGGCCGCACCAACCGGCGGGCTTGCATACCCCCATGTCGCGCGCGATCGAGGCGGTCCGAAAATTCCTTGCCGCGGGCGACATCCGTTACGGCATCAAGTTCGGTCTCGCCGGCATGCTGGCCGTCTTTCTCTCGCTCGTCGTGCGGCTCCAGGAGCCGACCTGGGCGCTGTTTACAGTCTACGTGCTCATGATCGCGCAATACGTCGGCGCGATCGCCGAGAAATCGATCTTCCGCATCATCGGCACCACCGTGGGCGGCGTGCTCGGTTATCTCGTGACCGCGAGCCTCGAGCAGACTCCGATGATTTTCCTGCCACTCATCGGCATCATCGTCGGCACGGCCACCGCGATGTTCGGCCAGAGCCGCTATCCCTACGCCTTTCTGCTCTGCGCGCTCACGATGGTGGTCGTCGTGAGCAACGGCCTCAACAACCCGGAGTTCTCGTGGTGGTTCATGCTGCTGCGCATCGAAGAGGTCAGCGTCGGCATTCTGTCGGTGATTCTCGTGCACGCGCTGTTCTGGCCGCGATTTGCGCGAATCGAATTCGGCGAGAAGTCGCGGGCGGCCTTTGCGGACCTTCGCGACTGCTTCACCGAGAGCGCGAAAGTCTTTCTCGATGGCGGCAACGCCGGGGCGCTTCGCCGCGCCGAGCAATTCCCCGCTCGCATCACCGAACTCCGTGGTCTGCTGGACTTCGGCGCCCGTGAAAGCGCTTATTTCCGGCATCGCCTGCCGACGTATTCGGCGATCGCCACCTGCCTCTCACGCATCGCATCCGCCATCGTCACGCTCGGCAACACCCTGCCAACCCGGGCGATTTATCGCACCGCCGTCGCCGACGAGTTGCGAGCGGTGCACAATGCGATTTCGAGCGCCCTCGACGGATTAAGCGACAGGGACGGCACACCGGAAATTCGGCGGGAACACCGCGGGCAAATGCAGGCTGCCATCGACGCGTTGAATCGCCGTCTGGACGAGCTGCGAAACGACCCTCACCTGCTCGAGATCGATCCGGAAATCGCGATGGCGATGGGCATTCACATGCTGGCGCTGATGGAGATTCGCGAACACATTCACCGTGCCCACGAGCTGCTCGACTCGCTGCCCGCGGATCCCACGGAACACTCGCGGGAGATGGAAGCGTTTACCTCGCCCGCGCCCCCACCATTCTGGATGCGCACCGGCATCAAGGCGGGCATCGCCACCATGGTCGCGCTATTGATCGCCAACTGGGTCCATCCCCCCGGCGCGACCATGTTCATTCTCGGCGCTTGGGTCTTCACGGCGCTCGACGCCACGAGCCCCGGGGGCCAGGGCGATCGCCGCTCGTTTCATTACGTCATCTACAACGTCATCGCCATGATCGCGCTCGCGCTCATCATCCTTGCAGCCCGGCCGATGCTGTCGAGCTACGCGGTGATGAACATCATCCTGTTCACGTGGCTCTTCGTCTGGGGCTTCCTTTCGTATTCCGTGCGCGGCATGACGATCCCGATGCAGCTCGGTATGCTCGCCTCCGTGGGCATCCTGAGCTTGAACGGACAGGAACCCATCCCCTTCCAGGCCGTGGTCGATTTCTGCCTCGGCCTCGTTCTTTCGCAGATCCTCGCCGCCGTGATTCAGCGGGTGCTCTGGCCTTCGCTGCCTCAATGGGAGCTCCGCGATCGCTTCATCGAGTATTTGCAAAACTGCCGGCTGATTCTCGAGAAGGGGCCCGACCAGCTCGAATTCTGGAAGAAAGTGCGACTGGCGTTGATCCCCGGCGAGGCGTTGCAACGCATCGGTGTCCTGCGGGAACCGATTTGCCCGGCCGGCGAGCCGGCGGAGCTGGCATCGTATCTCGGCGCCCTGCAACGCATCGGCAACCACCTCGTGGTCACCGTAGGCAAACTCGCTCCACTCCTGCCCGCCGAACATTCCGCGGAAGGCCTCGCGCTCATTCGCGAGATGGAGCAGGCATTCGATCGCGAAATCACCACCCACCTCGCCGCGCTGCGCAAGGGATCGACGTTCCCGCTGGACACGACTGCGATCCAGCAACTGCTCACGCGCTGGAGCGAATGGGTCGGCTCGCTTCGGCGCTGGATGCTTGGGCAGAAATTTCCCCCGATCGACATCCTGCGCATCGTCGGCCTCTCCGGGCGTTACGAGCAGGCGGGACGCGATCTCGTCAATGCTGCGGAGCAGGCTGCGCGGCTGCGCATGCCGCTCTACATGGGCGACTACGCACTCTGACCATTGACCCACATGGCCGCAGGCGGCGTGCGATTTTCCACCACGGCCTCGATCGCATCTGCAGGACTGCCCTCAAAGGAAATCGCGATGAAATCCGCGCGACAGCCCGGCGCGAGCCGCCCGAGCTTCGCGCCAATGGCCGCGGCGGGATTCCGCGTGACCATGTCCAGAATCTCCCCGGGCGGAACGCCCGGAAAATTCCGACGGAACGTCTGCATCTCGTCGAAGAGATTCAGCCCGCGATTGCTCGCGCAGCTGTCGGTTCCAAGACTTACGCGGAAACCGAGCCGTCGCCAGGTTTCGAACGGGAACGGCGCGCGATCGAAATACTTGTGGCAGTTCGGGCAATGGACGATTGGAAACTCCCCGCTTTTCGCCGCCAGCAGTTCCTCGTCACCGGGACCGAGTTGATTCATGTGCGCAAGGATTGCGCCTCGCGGCAGCGCCTCCGCCTCAAGCAGGTGGCGGATGGGCGTCTTGCGCCCACAATCGCGCATGTCACGCCCGAGTGATTTGAGAAAATCGAACAACGGCCCCGCGCCTTCGGCGAACATGCGCATCTCCTCGTCCGACTCGGCGAGGTGCGTGGTGAATGGCATGCCGTATTTCTCCGAGCAGAAGCGAATGAGCCGATAGAGCTCGATCGAGGTTGTGTAGGGCGCATGCGGCGAGAGGCCAAAGCCGCCGTGCCACGACGGTCGTTGCTCGAAGAAAGTCAGCGCCCCCGCCACGACATCCTCGGTGTGGATGCGATTTCGAATGTCGAGCAGCTCGTAGAACCACCATGTGCGAATCGGCGGCGGCGGCATGTGCACCATCAACTCCGGCAGTGATTCGATGTTCAGCACCGTCGTGGTGCCCCATTTTTTCAGCTCCTGCAGGCCGAGAGTGATCGAGGCGAGGTAGTCCTCGTCGGACAGCGTCCGCTTGATCTCGTTGATGCGGCGCACCCACGCGGAAAAACTGCCGGTGTGGAAAATGGCACCCCGCATCACGGTGTAATCGAGATGGCAGTGGGCATTGATCAAGCCGGGCAGCAGAATCGACTCTCCGTGATCAACGATCTCAACGTTCGGATGATCGGCCCGAATCTCCTCGAACCGGCCCACGGCAACGATATCGGGAGCCTGCACGAGCACGGCGCCATTCTCGACCGGCGGAGAGCTCAGGGGTAAAACGATGCGCGCGCGATGGAGAGTCACGTGTATTGGCTCGCGAAGAGGCGCCGCGCTGTCAATCCGCCTTTGGCAGATTCTGTTTCGCCACGGGACGGCAATCGGCCACGAGCAGATTGCACGCTTCTACGCAGAGGATCGGGATCGATCCCTTTCCACGTTCGATGACCGCCTCCGTGAACGGGCTGTTCATCGTGGGGGAAATTTTCCAAAGCTGCCGCCGCAGGCATCCCGCCTTGCGATCGCATCGCCGGCGGATCACTTCCGCCGCCTGATCGTCGGTGATTCGATGCGTCACCCGATACATGCCGGTCTGGCGACTCAGCGTATCCCGCAGATCGACCGGCGTGATTTCGCCGCGCTCGTAGGCGATCCAGGTTCCAATCGCGGCGGGATAAAGAAGATCCAGCGCCAGCCGGACTTCAGCGACGGACGTCAATCGAAGCCGCCAGCCGTGGCGAAGGTTGGGCGCGGTCTTCAGCGGACGATACACACCCGCGTCGTCGTATTTCGCGATCTCGCGCGCATCCTCGGGCCGAAAGAAGCATTCCTCCGGCTCCGCGTCGTCAATGTGCTGGAGCTGGAATTCCGGAGAGACGCAAACCTGCCCGATCGAGAATCCGCCGGCGCGCAGTTGCGCCGCCAACCAATCGACGATCATTGCCCGACTATCGGACTCCGACCGCGACTCGACAACTGCGATCAGACCGCGCGGCGGCGCTTGACCTTCAGCTGGGCGAGCGACTTTTGCAGCATGGCCTGCAGCGCCGCGTATTGCTCGTCGCTGATGTGCTCATCCCTGAGCGCCTCCTCGGCCCGCTTCACCGCCGCCTCCGCAGCCGATTCGTCGATCTCGCTTTCATTGATCGCCATGTCGGTAAGCACGGAGACGGAAGTCTGCGTGATCTCGACAAACCCCTCGCCCACCGCAAGGCGAATCTCCTCGCCACCCTTGCTGACGCGCAGCTCACCGGGCGCGAGCTTTGTCATCAACGGAACGTGTTGCGGCAGGACGCCCATTTCGCCTTCGATGCCGGGAATGACGACGGAATCGACATCGTCGGAATACGTCTTGGCTTCGGGAGTGACGATTTCGAGTTTGAGAGTGGCCATGATGCGCGTTGAGGGGTTGAGAGTTGAGGGTTGAGAGGAAACGCCTCCCAACTCTCATCCGGAAACTCTCAACTATTCTTTGATCTGGTCGATGCTGCCCTTCATGTAGAAGTTCACCTCGGGCACGTCGTCGTGCTTGCCCTCGAGGATTTCCTCGAAGCCGCGGATGGTCTCCTCGATGGAAACATACTGGCCGGGCGTGCCGGTGAAGACTTCCGCAACGTGGAACGGCTGCGAGAGGAAGCGCTGGATCTTGCGGGCGCGGAAGACGGTGAGTTTGTCCTCCGGCGAAAGCTCGTCCATGCCGAGAATCGCGATGATGTCCTGCAGGTCCTTGTAGCGCTGGAGCACACTCTGCACGCCGCGCGCGACCTTGTAGTGCCGCTCGCCGACGATTTCCGGCGCGAGCGCCTTCGACGTGGATGCAAGCGGATCGACCGCGGGATAGATGCCAAGCTCCGCAATGGAACGCTCGAGAACGATCGTCGAATCGAGGTGCGCGAACGTGTTCGCCGGCGCGGGGTCGGTAAGGTCGTCCGCAGGAACGTAGACCGCCTGGAACGAGGTGACCGAGCCCTTCGTGGTCGAGGTGATGCGCTCCTGCAGGCTGCCCATTTCCGCGGCGAGCGTCGGCTGGTAACCGACCGCCGACGGCGTGCGGCCCAGCAGCGCGGACACCTCGGAACCGGCCTGCGAGAAACGGAAGATGTTGTCGATGAAGAGAAGCACGTCCTGGTTCTTCTCGTCGCGGAAGTATTCCGCCATCGAGAGCGCCGTGAGTGCGACGCGGAGACGGGCTCCGGGCGGTTCGTTCATCTGGCCGTAAACGAGCGCGACCTTCGACTCCTCGATCTTGTCGAGCTTGATGACACCGGCCTCGGCCATTTCGTGGTAGAGGTCGTTTCCTTCACGCGTGCGCTCACCGACACCGGCGAACACGGAGTAGCCGCCGTGCCCCTTCGCGATGTTGTTGATGAGCTCCATGATGACGACCGTCTTGCCGACGCCCGCACCACCGAACGCACCGACCTTGCCGCCCTTCGTGAACGGACAGATGAGGTCAATGACCTTGATGCCCGTCTCGAGAATCTGCGCCTTCGTGTCCTGGTCGACCAGCGCCGGAGCCGGGCGGTGAATCGGATATTTCTTCGTCGCGTTCACCGGACCGCGCTCGTCGGTCGGCTCGCCGATGACGTTGAAGATGCGCCCAAGCACCGCTTCGCCGACCGGCACGGAAATCGGAGCTCCTGTCGCGATCACTTCCTTGCCGCGGGTGAGGCCTTCGGTCGACGACATGGCCACGGAGCGGACCCAGTTTTCACCGAGGTGCTGCTGCACTTCGAGCACGAGCTTGACCGGAACGCCGTCAACGACGTGATCGACTTCCAACGCGTCGTAGATGGCGGGCAGTTTGCCGTCGGCCGGATTGAACTCGACGTCCACGACGGGGCCGATGACCTGAACGATTTTGCCTTTTTGACTCATGATGGGAATGCGGGTTGGAGGATTCTGTTAGCCGAGCGCCAGCTGGGCCGTGGTGATCTCGAGCAGTTCGTTCGTGATGCTGGCCTGGCGGATCTTGTTGTATTCGAGGGTGAGGTCGTTCACCAAATTCTTCGCGTTGTCGGTCGCGCTCTTCATCGCGACCATGCGCGCGCTGTGCTCGGACGCGCGGGCGTCGAGGAGCGTCTGGTAAATCGAAAAGTGGATGTAATACGGAAGGATCGCGTCGAGGACGTCGTAGGCCGACGGCTCGAACATGAAGGAGGATCCCTCCTCGGGAAGCTCCATCTTCTCGTTGATCGGCAGCGCGGCGATCGGCAGGACCGTCATCGCGGTCGGCGCCTGGGTGAGCGTGTTGACGAAGCGCGGGTAGAGCACCGTCACCTTGTCCACCTCACCGGAAAGGAACTTGTCGACGCAGAATTTCGAAACCTGCTTCACTTCGAGGAAGCTCGGGTGGTCGCCAATCTCGAAGTCGGCGATGAGGTTCCGCTTCGTGCGGGCGAGGAACTGCTTGCCCTTGCGGCCGATGTTCACGAAGTCGGTCGTCGCAACGTCGAATTTCGACGCCTCGCGGAAGAGGTTCGTGTTGAGACCGCCGCAGAGACCCTTGTCCGTGCTGATCAGCAGCACGAGCTCGCGCTTCACCTCACGGACCTCGAGCAGCGGGTGCAGGCTGTGATCAACGCGGTCCTTGAGCGCGACGAGCACGCGGTTCAGCAACTGCGCGTAGGGATGGCCCGCAAGCGCGGCGTTCTGGGCCTTGCGCATCTTCGACGCGGCGACCATCTGCATCGCCTTCGTGATCTGCGCGGTGTTCTTGACGGACTTGATGCGCCGCCGGATGTCGCGAGTAGAGGGCACGGCCTAGCTGGAAGTTGAGGTTTGAGGTTTGAGAGGGTTCAACGAACGGGCTAGTTCCAGGTCTTCTTGAATTCGTCGAGCGCGGCGATCGTCTCGACCTCGAGGTCCTTGTCGAACGCCTTCTTCTCGAGAATCTTCGCGAGGAGATCCGCCTTGCGCGTGGTGAGGTATTCCTGAAGCTTGTTCTGGAACTCCTTCACGCGATCGACCGGCACCTCATCGATGTAGCCGCGCTGCATCGCAAAGAGGACCGCAGCCTGAAGCTCGACGGGCATCGGGCTGTATTGCTGCTGCTTGAAGAGTTCGACGATGCGCTGACCGCGATCGAGCGTCGCCTTCGTGCGGGCGTCGAGATCGGAGCCGAACTGCGCGAAGGCCGCGAGCTCGCGATACTGGGCAAGGTCGCCCTTGATCTTGCCGGCGACCTGCTTCATCGCCTTGATCTGCGCGGCGGAACCGACACGCGACACCGAGAGACCAACGGACACCGCCGGACGGATGCCCTGATAGAAGAGGTCGGTTTCGAGGTAGATCTGGCCGTCGGTGATCGAAATGACGTTCGTCGGAATGTAGGCCGACACGTCGCCCGCCTGCGTCTCGATGATCGGAAGCGCGGTGAGCGAGCCGTTGCCGTGATGCTCGTTGAGACGCGCGGAGCGCTCGAGCAGGCGGCTGTGGAGGTAGAACACGTCGCCGGGATACGCCTCACGGCCGGACGGGCGCTTGAGGAGCAGCGAGACCTGGCGGTAAGCCACCGCGTGCTTCGAGAGATCGTCGAACACGATGAGCGCATCCATGCCGTTTTCCATGAACCACTCGCCCATCGCCGCGCCGGCGAACGGCGCGATGTATTGGTTCGTGGCGCTGTCGGAGGCCGGAGCGGAAATGATGATCGTGTATTTGAGGGCGTCGTGGTCCTCGAGCGTCTTCACGACGCGGGCGATGTTCGCGTTCTTCTGACCGACCGCGACGTAGATCGAATACATCGGGCGGAAATCCTTGTCGCCCGAGGCTTCGGCGGCCTTGTTGGCCTGCGCCTGGTTGATGATCGTGTCGATCGCGATCGTCGTCTTGCCGGTCGCGCGGTCACCGATGATGAGCTCGCGCTGACCGCGACCGATCGGAATCATCGCATCGATCGCCATGATACCGGTCTGCACCGGCTGGCTGACGGATTTGCGCTTGATGATGCCCGGAGCGATTTTTTCGACCGGACGGAATTCCTTCGCATCGATCGGGCCCTTGCCGTCGATCGGCTGGCCGAGCGCATCCACCACACGGCCGAGCAACTCCTTGCCGACCGGCGCCTGGAGCAGTTTGCCGGTCGTCTTGACCTCGTCGCCTTCGCGGACGTGCGTGTAGTCGCCCAGCACGACCGCGCCGACCTCGGTTTCCTCGAGATTCAGGGCGATGCCGTAGAGGCCGCCCGGAAATTCGATCATTTCGTTGAGCATCGCGCCGCTGAGGCCTTCGATGCGGGCAACGCCGTCGCCGATCTCACGCACGACACCGACGTTCGTGCGGGTCGTGGCGGCGGATTGAATGCCCTGAATCTTGGATTCGAGTTCCTGAAGGATGCTGCTCATGGCGTGATTAGAGTTGCTGTTTCAAAGTTTGGAGCCGGTTGAAGACCGAGCCGTCCCAGACATCGCTGCCAACCTGCACTCGCAGGCCGCCGAGCAGGCCGGGATTGGTATTGAATTCAATGGTGAGGTCGGAGCCGAAGCGGCTGCGAAGTTCGTTTTCGATTTTCGAAGCCTCGGAGGCGTCGAGCGGCGCGGCGCTTTGCACCACGGCGTGGCGGCGCTGGAGTTCGAGGCGGATGAGTCGCGCGAACTCCTTGAGGATTTGAACGTAGCCGCGCGGCTTCTCTGCGATCAGCCGGTCGGAATAATCGGCCACTTTCTTCGGGTCGATCCGTCCGTCGGTCAGCGAGAGCACGAAGAGCTCTCGGGCGATGCGGCGGGATTCCTTGCTGATCTTCATCGGTAAAAACTAGACCGCGAGCTGCGCGGTGGTTTCCTCGTTGAGGCGTTTCTGGTCCTCGGGGGTGAGCACCTTGCCGGTGACCTTTGCGGTGGTGTCGACGACGAGGCCGACCATTTCCTTCTTCACCTCGGCGACCATCTTCCTGCGCTCGTTTTCGATGTCGGCGCGGGCCTTGGCGATGATCTCCTCGGCCTGGCGGATGGCATTCTGCGCCTCCCGCTGGCTGAGGGCCTCGGCGCTCTTGCGCGTCTCCTCGATGAGGGCGGCGGCCTCGGCGTTCGCCTTCTGGAGAATCTCGGCGTAGTTCTTCTCAGCCTCAGCGAGCTGCTGCTTGATTTTCTCGGCGTTGGTTTGCCCTTCCTCAATGCGGCGGCGGCGCTCCTCGAGCACCTTGATGATGGGGCCGAACGCGTATTTGCTCAGAATAAAGTAAACGATGAGAAACAGAATGACCTGCGCGATGAACTTCGGCCAGGTCACCCCAAAGGTGGTCAGAAGCTGATTAATGGCGTCCATGTGTTAGAAAAATGCCGCTGGGGAGAAGTGCCACGGCCGCCCCGCGAGCGGGACGGCCGCGACAGAGGGTTACGCTCCGGCGAATGCGCGGATCAGCGCGTAAATCGCGATCGCTTCCGCGAGCGCCATTCCGATGATGCCGATCGTGAGCACCTTTCCGAACGAGCCCGGATTGCGGCCGACGGCCTCAGCGGCCTTCGCACCGATCAACCCGATGCCGATGCCGGCGCCGGCGCCTGCCATACCGAGCGTGAAGCTGCCGGTGATGCCGGCCGCCGCCGCGCCGTGCGTGGCAGCGTCAACTGTAGCTGCGAGGAGTGGGAGCATGATGTTGGTCTTTCTATGTTGGTTTTATCGCCGCCGCCCGCGGTTCGCCCACGGTCCCGACGGTGAAATTTGTCAGTGGTGTTCTTCCTCGTCGTGTGTGGTGGAGAGCTGGATGTAAACGGCGCAGAGCAGTGTGAACACCAGCGCCTGCAGCACGCCGACAAGCAGCTCGAGGAAATAAAAGGGAATCGGCACGATGACGCTCGACAGGTAGGCGACGATCGGCGGCAGGCCGAGGTCCTTGCCGAGCAGGATCATGGTGGTGAGGAGGTTCTCACCGGCAAAAACGTTTCCGAAGAGTCGCAGCGAGAGCGACACGGGGCGGAAGGCGATCGAGATGACTTCGATGATTCCGACGAAGAAGAAAATCGGCGCGAGCGCCAGCGCCATGACGCCTTTCAGGCCGCCTTTGACTCCGAAGATGTGCTTCGCCGTGCCGACCACGCCCATTTCGCGGAACGTCCACCAGATCCACATGATCATGAAGACGGTCGCCATGCCGAGGGTGGTGTTCAGGTCCGCCGTGGCGGGACGCAGCAGCGGATACTCGACATGATCGAGCGACAGGAACGGACCCGGCTTTTCCTCCGCCGTGCCCCAGCCGATCGAGCCGACGCCGGGCAGCAGGCCAAACCAGTTCGAGATCAAGATGTAGATGAACAGCGAGGCGAGCAGCGAAAACGTTTTCGCGATCATGTGCTTGCCCACGATGCCCTCCATGAGGTCGTAGATGCCGCTGATGATCGCCTCGAGGAGGTTCTGCGAGCCGACCGGCACAAGCTGGATGTTTCGGGTGGCCGCGCGGGTCATCCACAGGATGACGAACACCACGATGGCCGCGACCACGATGGAGTTCGTGATCCATTCCAGGAATGGCTCGTTGTGGAACTCTTCGAAGACCGACTGTGCTTGAAGCGGGATCGCCGCGGCCAGCATTGCGTCAAATTTCATTCATCAAAATCGGGTTGGGGCCTCCCCCGAGACAAAAACGAGCCCCGGTTCGCAACCCGAGGGCAGCGAAGGGCGAACGCGAGAATACGGGAGAACGCGCCGGCAACAGGCATAGCCGGCGTTTGATGGTTGACAAGCCTATTTGTGAAATTTTTCACAAGGTCACGGGGGGAGGGTCTTTTCCGGTCCGGGGGGCGGAATATTGACGACGGCTTAACGCATCGAATTCGCGGATGCAACCCTCCAGCGTCCCGATTTGCGGTTCGGCTTCCGGCGTCACTTCCCCCCGATGCCGCAACCCGTTTCTCCTTCTCATCCGTGTGGGCGGAGGGTTATTCACCTTCTGCTCAATGCTGTCCGTCATCATTCCGATCTACAACGAGCGGGAAACCATCCGTCCGCTTTTCGAAAAGACTGCCGAGGTCATGCGCCGGATCGGGCAACCGTGGGAGATTCTTTTCATCAACGACGGCAGTCTCGACGGAAGCGAGGAATTGCTCGACGAGCTCGCGCAGTCGCATCCGGAGGTGAAGGTGCTCCATTTCCGCCGAAACTTCGGCCAGACCGCGGCCATGATGGCCGGTTTCGATTACGCCAAAGGCGACATTATCATCCCGATGGATGGTGACTATCAGAACGACCCCGAAGATATCCCGAAGCTGCTCGCGAAACTGGACGAGGGCTACGACGTCGTCTCGGGCTGGCGGCGCGACCGGCAGGACAACGCCATCAAGCGGAACATTCCGAGCATCATGGCCAACAAACTTATCTCGTTCGTCTCCGGCGTGCGGCTGCAGGACTTCGGCTGTTCGCTGAAGGCGTATCGCCGCGACGTGATCGAAGGCGTGCGGCTCTACGGCGAGATGCATCGTTTCCTGCCCGTTTACACGAGCTGGCACGGGGCAAAGATCACCGAGGTCGTGGTCGGGCACTTCAAGCGCCGCGCGGGCAAGTCGAAATACGGCCTCGAACGCGTGCTGAAGGTGCTGCTGGACCTCATGGTGGTGAAGTTTCTCGACCGCCACGCGCAGAAGCCGATGTATGTCTTCGGCCTCGTCGGCTTCATCATGATCGCCATTTCCGGAGCCTTCGGCCTCTGGGCGGTGCTGCTCAACATTTTCGACAACAAGCCGTTCATCACGACACCGCTGCCCCTGATGACCGTCTTCACGCTCATGACCGGCATTCTCTGCATCCTGATGGGATTGCTCGCGGAAATGATCACCCGCACGTTTTACGAGTCGCAGGGCAAGCGCATCTATCTGGTGCGCGAAAGCCGGAACCTCGAAACGTCGGATGGGTGAAACTCGTGAATTCGGGAATGCCGCCCGGGTGCGGGCCTTCCTGAGTTCGGAATTCCTTCTTTCATGTGCGGGATAGCCGGCTTCGTGGGTCGCGGGGAGCGCGAAGATCTCCTTCGCATGACCTCCGCCATTTCCCATCGCGGGCCCGATGCCGCCGGGGAGTGGGTCGATGAAGCAGACGCCGTTTATCTGGGCCACCGCCGGCTTTCCATCGTGGACCTCGCGGGCGGCGGGCAGCCCATGTGGACCGCCGACGGTCAGATCGGGGTCGTCTTCAACGGTGAGATTTACAATCACGAGGACCTGCGTGCCGCGCTGAAAGCGCGCGGGTGCGAATTCCAAACCGACCACTCCGACACCGAGGTGCTGCTGCACGGCTATCGCGAGTGGGGCGATGAATTCGTCTCGCGGCTCAATGGCATGTGGGCGTTCGCGTTGTTCGACCGCTCGCGGCATCGGCTCCTCCTCAGCCGCGATCGCTTCGGGAAAAAGCCGCTTTACTGTTTTCTGGAAGGCGAAACGTTTGCATTCGCCTCGGAGCTCACCGCGTTGCTCGCCCACCCGGCCTGCCCGCGATCGGTTTCGCCCACGGCGCTGCAAAAATTTTTCGCCTACGCGCTGATCCCCGCACCCCACACGATTCTCGATCGCGTTCAAAAACTGCCAGCCGGTCACAATCTCGTCTACGACCTCCGAGAGCGTTCCGCGAACGTCGTCAAATACTGGGATTTCGTGCTCGAGCCCGTGGAGTCGGCGAAATCGGAGGACGATCTCGCCGAGGAATTGCTGCATCTCATCGACGGCGCGGTGCAACGGCGGCTGATGTCGGACGTTCCGCTTGGCGTGTTTCTCAGCGGCGGCATTGACTCGTCGCTCGTCACCGCGCTGGCGACGAAACATGTCACCGCCGGCTCGCTGCGGACGTTCAGCATCGGATTCACCGAGGCGTCGTTCGACGAGTTGTCCTGGGCCAATCAAGTCGCCGGTCTGCTCGGCACGAATCACCAAACCGAAGTCCTCGACCTCGATCGCGCGCTGGAAGTGCTGCCGGAAATTTTCGACAAACTCGACGAACCGCAGGGCGACGGCTCCCTGCTTCCCACGTGGCTGTTGAGTCGCTTCACGCGCCGGCACGTCACGGTTGCGTTGGGCGGCGACGGCGGCGACGAACTCTTTGCGGGTTACGATCCCTTTCTCGCGCTGCGGAGGGCCGAGGCCTACGCGAAGCTCGTTCCGAAGCCCGTCCATCTCGCGATCCGTCTCCTCGCGGACCGGCTGCCCGTCTCGCACGAGAACATCAGCCTCGATTTCAAGATCAAGCGCACGCTCCGTGGCCTCAGTCACCCGGCGAAGCTCTGGAATCCCGTGTGGCTCGGGGCACTGGAGGCGGCGGACATCCGGGATTTCCTCGGCGATGCGGCGGACCTCGAGTCGCTTTACAGCGAGGCGATCGAGGCCTGGGACTCCTGCCCGCAACGCGATGTCGTCGACCGCACGCTCCAGTTCTACACGAAGATCTATCTGCAGGACGGCATCCTTGCGAAGGTCGATCGCGCGAGCATGATGAACAGTCTCGAGGCCCGCGCGCCGTTGCTCGACATCGAGGTTGCGGACTTCGCGCGCCGCCTTCCGCATCATTTCAAGCTCCGGGGAAACACGACGAAATACCTGCTCAAGCGCGCGGCGGCGCGGGTGCTGCCCGCTGAAATCGTCAACCGCCGGAAGAAGGGCTTCGGCTCGCCCATCGGACCGTGGTTTCGCTCGGGCAGGCTCCGCGTGGAGAGCGATGATCCGTTCGTGCGCCGCCGTTACGAATCCCATCGGCAAGGAAAGATCGACGACCGCCTGTTCCTGTGGTGCCAGCTCGTCTTCGAGCAATGGAAACGCCGGCGACTGCCATGAGCGAGCCGATGCGCATTCTCTGCCTGAACTACGAGTATCCGCCCGTCGGCGGGGGTGGCGGTCGCGTCGCACACCGCATCAATGCGGAGCTCGTGAAGCGCGGCCACTCGGTGCTCGTCCACACCGCGGGATTGAAACACCTGCCCGCCCGGGAGGTCGTCGACGGCGTCGACGTGCGTCGCACGCCCTCGTTCCGAAAACGCGAGGACACCTGCACGGTGCCGGAGATGGCGCTCTACATCGCGACGAATCTCCTGCCGACGATCCGCCTGATCCGCGCGTGGAAACCGGATGTCCTCCACGTTCATTTCGCGGTCCCGGCCGGCGTCGTCGCATGGCTGGCCTCACGATTCACCCGCGTGCCCTATGTGCTCACCGCGCACCTCGGAGATGTGCCCGGCGGCGTGCCCGAGCAGACCGCGGCCTTGTTCCGATTCGTCGAGCCGTTCACACGACCGATCTGGAAACACGCCGCCGCGGTGACCACCGTCAGCACATTCGTCGCCAACCTTGCGGAAAAGGCGTATCGCCGCCGCCCGGAGATCATTCTCAATGGCATCACGCTCGGGCCGCGCCCCACGATCGAAATACGATCGCCCGCGCGCCTCGTCATGGTCGGCCGGCTCAGCGTGCAGAAAAATCCGCTGCTGGCGATTCGTGCGCTGGCCCTTGTTCAGGATCTGCCGTGGGAGTTTCACGTGATCGGCGACGGCCCCTTGCGGTTGGAGATGGAAGCCGAGGCACGCAGCCTCGGGATTTCTTCGCGAATCCAGTTTCACGGCTGGCTGGATGGCCTCGCGGTCGCGGAGCGAATGGCAACTGCGGAGATCTTCCTGCTTTCCTCGACCAGCGAGGGGCTGCCCATGGCCGCAATCGAAGCCCTCGACAAGGGGCTCGCCATCGTTTCGAGTCGGATCGACGGAATGGCCGACGTCGTCGAGGATGGCGTCAACGGACGCCTCTGCGAATTGACGCCCGAATCCTTCGCCGCGGCCGTCCGCGAGTTGCTTTCCAATCCGGACCGGCTTCAAAATTGCCGTCAGGCGTCGAGCGAGCTGGCGCAAAAGTTCGATCTGAACCGGAGCATCGACGCCTACGAGGCCACGCTCCGAAAACACGCCAGCCGGGGCCATTCGCAGACCCCGGCCGGCAGCAAGGGCGCCTGACAACTCAGGCGCGCGCCCGACTATTTGCTCCTTCCTTTCACGCGAAGATTATATGCGAATGTCCCCGTCCCGAACGACTGGATCAGCGATTCGCTGACCTTCAACCGCGACTTCGTCCGGCGAATGTTGCCGACAATGTTCGCGGTCTCGCTTCCGCCCAACCCAATGAGAACGTTGTAGGAGATACGACCGTTCTTCTTGATCCTCGCGGACCCGTTCGCGCTCACCGCCATGCCACTGACCGCAAGGGTGTAATTCACCCGGCGCTTGTTGAACCGGTAGGTGGCGTCCACCGGAGCCAGACTTCCTCCAGTGCTGAAAATGGATTTCAGGGCCAGCTTTCCTTTCTCCTTGTTCGATGAGGTGGTGAACTTCCCCTGGCAGGTCCCAAACACAACTTCAGGAAACTGACTCAGGGTTACGTTGCCTTTATATTTTCCCTCGAATTGAGAGATTCTTGATTTCGAGTCCTTTGCTGCAAAAGCAGCGGACCCGACAATGAATGCGACTCCGACAATACACGCACCAATTGTTTGTTTCATAGGACTTGCAATATGGCACCATGCAACCATTCTGCAAGTGGCTAGCAAGGAGGCACGGTATCAGGGCGTGAAGCGCCCGTTCGGAACCTTGATCAGCCCCTGGAACGCCGGATGAGAATCAAATTCCGCGCGTAGATGAAGAGGCCGGTCCCCTGCCCGAGAATTCCCACGATGTCGCGGCGCCAAATGAAGTAAATGACGAGCATCACCGCGCCACCAAGACTCATCCACCAGAACGCAACCGGGATCACCGAACGCCCCGTGCGTTCGCTGGCGATCCATTGCACGAGCATGCGCCCGGTAAAGATCAACTGCCCGAGCAAGCCGAGCGAAACCCAGAGGATGCCGGCCGGGCTCGTGATGTTGAAAATCGCTTCCAGCCAGCTTGCCCGCGTCTTGCTGCGATAAACCAGCGCAGCAAACTCGTCGGGAGTAAGCACACGGTCCGTCCCCGCGCCAACGCGCTCGACGAGATAGGCCATGTCGCCGTTTTCGAGGCGCACGATGCGCACATGATCCTTTGCGCCCGGCAGGTCGATCTTGATGCGCGCTTCCGGTCCCTCGAAACGGACTTCCGCCGCGGGCCGGCCCACTTCATCCAGCGTGTCGGATTGCGACCCGCCGCACCCGACCAATGCCAGCGCGGCCGCCAGCCCCAAACTCCACTTCACGACTCTGCGCATCAGGCCGGCGCTTATCGCACCGCATGCGTCGTTTCGCAAGGCTCCGTGGGGTCCGGCAGCTCGGAACCCGTGATCGGCTCCGGCTCATCGGGTTCGATTTTTTGATTTCCGCCGTCGTCCCCGCCATCGCGCCGGTGCGGGTCAAACAAATGGTCGAGCGCGATGAAATACGCCTTCGAGTGCCGGGCGAACAGGAAGTTGAAAAGGACCACCGGCGTCAGCACCGCGATGAGCATCATCTTCAGGGACGGGTGATGGAAAATTTCCAGAATCAGGTAGATCAGAATGCCGAGCAGGCTGCCGCATCCGTAGTTGATCGCCCAGATCGCCATCAAAAAATACCCCGGCTCGCGCTCGAAGGCGTAGCCGCAACGCGGGCAGCCATCGAGGGGCGTGAACCAATCGGAGAGCCGCCGCACGCGATGCACAGGCGGGAAAATCGGCGTTTTGCCACACACAGGGCATCTCAAGATCGTCGCCCTCCAGAGGTAGGCGGCTGCCTTCCGGATCATCCCCGCGTGTTTCACTAGGGGAGATCATGCGGCGCCCCTGGACCCGCGTCAAATCGCTTCGCTTTCTTCTTGTCACTCTCAGACAAACCCCCGACCCTGCTCAATTCCGGACAGCGACACGCGCTGCATCCGGCTTTTTTGTGAAAATTTCGACAGAAGACGTATGGCCAACACAATCCTGATCGGTGCCCAGTGGGGTGACGAAGGCAAGGGCAAGATCATCGATTATCTTACCGATGACGCTGACATCGTGGTCCGCAGCCAGGGCGGCAACAATGCAGGCCATACCATCGTGCTTGGCGGCGAAAAGTATGTGCTCCACTTGATCCCGTCGGGGATTTTGCGCCGCGGCAAAACCTGCGTGATCGGCAACGGCGTGGTCGTGGACCCTGTCGGGCTGGTCGGCGAGATCGAGGGCCTTCGCAGTCGCGGCATCAAGATCGCAAAGAATTTCCTGCTCAGCGGCAGTGCGCATCTCGTGATGCCCTACCATCGCGCACTCGACGAGCAGCGCGAGGTGCTCAAAGGGAAGAACAAGATCGGCACCACGAAACGCGGCATCGGTCCCGCCTACGGCGACAAGGCGGCCCGCACCGGCATTCGCGTGGAGGATCTCATGAATCCCGACATCTTCATCGCGAAGCTCAAGCTCCGCATGAAGGAAAACAACGCCGTGCTGAAGAGCCTCGGCGCAAAGCCGCTGAACGCGAAAAAGGTCCAGGAGGATTACCTCGCGGCAGCCGAGGTGCTGCGCCCGTTTGTCACGAACACCGTGGTTTACCTCCACGAGGCGATGGCGAAGGGCAAGCGAATCCTCTTCGAGGGCGCCCAGGGCACCTTCCTCGACATCGATCACGGCACCTATCCCTTCGTCACGAGTTCGAACACCACGGCCGGCGGCGCCTGCACCGGCTCGGGCGTGCCGCCGCATCGCATGGATCTCGTGATGGGCGTCGTGAAGGCCTACACGACCCGCGTGGGCGAAGGCCCGTTCCCCACGGAAAACGATGAGCTGGGTGACATCCTGCATGGCATGGGCCGCGAATTTGGCGCCACGACCGGCCGGGCGCGCCGCTGCGGCTGGTTTGACGCGGTCGCCGTCCGCTACGCAAACATGGTCAACGGCATCGACGAGCTCGCGATCACGAATCTCGACGGCCTCGATGGCGTGGAGACGATCCGGGTTTGCACCGCCTACCGGCTCAACGGCAGGAAGATCAATGTGCTCCCGACCCTGCGTGAGGATGTCGAGAAATGCGAACCGATCTACCAGGAATTCCCGGGTTGGATGACGTCCACCGAAAAGGCGACCAGCTGGAAGAAACTCCCGAAAAAGGCCCGCGACTACGTGATGGCCATCGCGGATCTCGTCGGCGCGAAGCCGACCATCGTCAGCGTCGGTCCGGCGCGGGCGCAAACCATCCGACTTTGAATTCCCTCGTCCCCCAGCCCATGAAAGCCGACGAAGCCGCGTCCAAGATTCCGCGGCACATCGCCGTCATCATGGATGGCAACGGCCGCTGGGCGCAAAGCCGTGGTCTGCCGCGGCTCAAGGGGCACGAGCAGGGCAGCCAGGCCGTCGGCCAGTGCGTGGAGGGCTGTCGCGACGCCGGCGTGAAATACCTCACGCTCTACGCCTTCTCCTCGGAAAACTGGAAACGCCCGGCCTCCGAAGTCGAGGGTCTCATGCTGCTCCTCGAGAAGTTCCTCGATCAGAAAACCGACGAAATGGTCGAAAAAGGCGTGCAGCTCCGCGCCATCGGTCGTTTGCACGAGCTGCCAAAACCGTGCTTTGAGCGGTTGAACCGCGCCATCGCCGCCACCGCTCAGAACGACAAGCTCATCCTCACTCTCGCGCTCAGCTACAGCGGCCGCGTCGAGATCGTCGACGCCGTCCGCGCGCTCGTTCGCGAGGCTCGCAACGGGGAGATCACCGAGGAGGACGTCACCCCGGAGCTCATCAGCGCGCACCTTTACACCTGCGACACGCCCGACCCCGACCTGCTCATCCGCACCTCCGGCGAGATGCGCCTCTCGAATTTCCTCCTCTGGCAGCTCAGTTACACGGAAATCCACGTAACCCCGAAGTATTGGCCCGACTTCACAAAGGCGGATTTACTCGCCGCCATCACTGACTACACTAACCGCCATCGCCGCTACGGCGGCCTCTAGCATCTGGAATGACGAAGCCTGTTCATAAAATTCTGATCGTTGATCGGGAAACCGACTTCCTCGAGTGGGCTCGCAATCAGCTCGAGACGCCTTCGGTAAAGGTGCTCACCGAAACGGCCTCCGACACCGCCTTCAAGACGTTCTGCATGGAGAAGCCGGATCTCGTGCTGGCCGAGATGCATCTGCATCCCTCGAGCGGGCTCGAGCTCCTTGCGCGGATCCGTAAGCAGACGCCGAACGCGATGGTCATCATCACGAGCACCTACGGCAGCAACCAGGGCGTCATCGAGTCGATGAAGCTCGGCGCGTTCGACTTCGTGCGGAAGGAACAGCTGCCGTTCAACCTCAAGATGGTGGTCGATTCCGCGCTCAAGGAACTCGCGGAAATGCAGGCCGCCTCGCCGTTCAAGCCGGTGCTCACCGTCGACGAGCACAAGGACGAGATCGTCGGCAAGAGCGAGGCCATGCAGCAGGTTTTCAAGATGATCGGCCGCGTCTCCGCCAGCGAGGCGCCGGTGATGATCACGGGTGAAAGCGGCTCGGGCAAGGAACTCGTCGCCCGCGCGCTGCATCACTACAGCCAGCGCAGCGACCGGCCGTTTCTCGCGATCAATTGCGCGGCCATTCCCGAAAATCTTCTCGAAAGCGAGCTCTTCGGCCACGAGCGCGGCGCCTTCACCGGCGCGCACAGCCAGCGCATCGGCCGCTTCGAGCAATGCGACAAGGGCACGCTCTTTCTCGATGAAGTCGGCGAGATGCCGCTCGCGACCCAGAGCAAGCTCCTGCGCGTGCTGCAGGAAGGCGAGTTTTCCCGCGTCGGCGGCAACGAAACGATTCGCACCGACGTGCGCATCATCTGCGCGACCAACAAGAACCTCGAGGAGGAGGTCTCCAACCGCACATTCCGCGAAGACCTGTTCTATCGGCTGAATGTCGTGCGCATCCATCTCCCGCCGCTTCGCGCGCGCAAGGAGGACATCCAGCTTCTCGCCGAATACTTCCTGCAAAAGATCGCCAGCCAGCGGCATCGCCCGCTGCTGCAGCTCTCGGAGGAAGCCGTGCGCGCGCTCGAGAACTATCCGTGGCCCGGCAACGTGCGCGAACTCGAAAACACGATGCACCGCGCGGCGGTGCTCGCACAAAGCGACGTGCTGCTGCCGAAGGACATTCCGCTCGGCCAGGTCGGTCCCGTGGACCGCTCGGTCACGGCCGCCGTGCCCGCGGCGGTGCCCACGGATCAGCCGCCGCCCGCCGCGTTTCCCAAGACGATTGACGCAGCGATCGATCTGCTTTTCGAAACCGCCGCGACCGACGACGCGATCCAGCTCCTGCCGTGGCTCGAGCGGGAGTTCACGCTCAAGGCGATGGAGCGCACCGGCAACAACCAGGTGCAGGCCGCCCGTCTGCTAGGCATCACGCGCGCGACGTTGCGGAAACGTCTCGAGCGAAACGGCCAGCTTGGAAATTCGGACGACGACTAGGTCCGGCGCGGAACCCTGCGCAAGCGCCGGACCGGGTTGAAAGCCCCGTGACCGGCCGGAGCGGCGCCGACAAATTCCAAATTCGAGGCACGCATTCCCGGCCGGGAGACGAAATGAAAGCGATGACTTGCACATTCATTCTCGGCCCAAAAGGTTTCGACAGGGAGGCGAGTCTACCGCTCACGGACCGCGGATTTCGTTACGGCATGTCGATCTTCGAGACGATTGCCATCCGCGATTCGCGCCCGATCCTCGCGGACGAGCACCTGGAGAAGCTCGCCGGAATTTCCGACCATGTGAACTTCGCACCACCGGCCGGCTGGCTCGAAGCCACCCGGGCCATGCTCGCGGACACGCCGATCGTCGAGGGCGTGTGCCGCGTCTATCTCACGGGCGGCGATGGCGGCATGGAGCTCACGGTTCGCGAGTCGCGGGTTGCGTTGATCTTCGAGGAAACGCCCATCCCCGCACCCGAAAAAGTCGCGGCGACCACCGCGATCTCGACTCCGTTCATCCCGATGCTCCCGCCGGGAAAAACCGGCAACTACTGGGGCCACCTCATCGCAAACGCGCAAAGCGGCGACCAGCAGACCATCCTGTTCACTCCGGACGGCACACTCCTTGGCGGCGCGACATCCAATCTTTTCCTCGTCAAGGCAGGTCGCATCGTGACACCCGCATTGAACGGAGAAATCCGGCGCGGCGCCGTTCATGACTGGGTGGTCAGCGAGTTTCCGGTGAGCCGCGAGACGCTCACGCTTCAGGACATCGACGAGGCCGGGGACGCATTCCTCACCAACAGCCGGATGGGAGTTCAACGCCTCTCGAAGCTGGACGACCGCGCGCTGCCGGGCCACCCTTTGGTTGAAGAAATCTGGCAACGTTATCGCTCGCAAGTCCTCCAAATCCCAAGTTCGTGAGGCGCTTCTCGCCCGCCTCGAAGGTGCCATCGGAGGCGCGGACATTCTCGAAGCGAAAAAATGCTTCGACTCCATCACGGCCTCCGCGCACTCCGCCGTCGCCGCCTTGCTCGCGCGCCCGGCCCGCCACAACACGTGGATCTTCTGCGCGGACGTCCGCCGGCAGGAGGAGCTCGCCGCCGATCTGGCAACCTGGGGAATAACCGCCAGCGTTTTCCCGCCCCTCGAGGCAACGCCGGATGGCGATTTCGTCCCCGATCCCGAGACGCTCTCCGAGCGGCTGGAAATTCTCACCCGACTCGCAGGCGGCGCGACGGGGCAGACTGTTGTCCTCGTCGAAACCGAGTTGAACGGCCAGGTGCCGGCGCCGGAAGCCTTCCGCCGCAACGCGCTCGTCTTTCGCAAGGGCGATCGTGTCGATTTGCCGGCGATCGCGGAAAAATTGACCGCAGCCGGCTACGAGGAGGTGCCGAAGATCTTCGGCCGCGGCCAGTTCGCCCGGCGCGGGGGAATTCTCGATGTCTATTCGTGGCAGCATCCGCTGCCGGTGCGCATCGAGCTGTTCGACGACGAGATCGAATCGATTCGCGAGTTCCGGCTCGACAGCCAGATTTCCGTTGGCGTGATCGACCGTTGCGAAGTGCTCACGGGTGATCCGGAGCGGGGTCATGTGCCAATCACGGATTACTTTCACGCCGACGATCGCGTGGTGGCGGTCGCGTGCGAGGCGGAACCGGCGGCGATCACGATTCGCGAAGGCGGCGACGACCCGGTGGCGGCATTTCATCCGCCGGGCATCGACTTTTTCGCGGCGGGCGATTTCGTGCTCAACGAGGCGAAGCGTGCGCGCTTCGTTTCGCAGATTCGCGAATGGAATGCGGACGGCTGGCAGATCACGCTCGTCTGCAACAACGAAGGCGAGTGGGAGCGTTTTTGCGAACTTGCGCGCGACAACGGCCTCGACCCCTCGATGCTCGATTTCCTGCCAGGCAATCTCACTGCGGGCTTCACCTGTCCGGCCGCAAAGGTCGCCGTGCTCTCCGACGCAGAGCTCTTCGGACGCTCGTCGAGCCAGCTCGCGCGGCGCTCGATTGTCCGCCGCGAACGCGCCATGGCAGCGAGGGCGGCGATGGATTTCACGGAGTTCGAACCCGGCGATCTTGTGGTGCATCTCGACCACGGCATCGGACGCTACCTCGGGATGGAGAAATCCCCGGAGGAGGGTGACCAGCTCGCGATCGAATTCGCCAACGACGCGCGGCTTTACGTGCCGCTCGAGCAGGCGTGGCAGGTGTCGCGCTACGTCGGGCTCGGACGAAAGAATCCTCCGCTCAGCACGCTCGGCGACGGGAAATGGCAGCGCGCACTGAAGAAGGCCGAGCGGTCGATCTTCGAATACGCCGCGACGATGCTCCGCCTGCAGGCCGAGCGCGAGACGAGCGCGGGTTACGCCTTTCCACCGGACACGCACTGGCAGCAGGAGTTCGAGAAGAGTTTCGTCTTCGAGCCGACCGCGGACCAGGCCCGCGCCATCGCGGAAACGAAGGCCGACATGGAGAGCACGCGGCCGACGGACCGATTGATCTGCGGGGATGTCGGGTTCGGCAAGACGGAGGTCGCGATTCGCGCGGCGTTCAAGGCGGTGATGGGCGGCAAGCAGGTCGCGTTTCTCGCGCCGACCACCGTGCTCGCGCAACAGCATGCGCAGACATTGCGCGAGCGAATGAGTGATTACCCGGTGCGGATCGAGTCACTCCATCGCTTCCGCACGCGATCCGAACAAAACGCCGCCATTCGCGGCCTTGCCGACGGCAGCGTGGACATCGTCGTGGGCACGCACCGGTTGCTCTCGAGCGACGTGACGTTCAAGGACCTTGGCCTGGTGATCGTGGACGAAGAGCAGCGCTTCGGCGTGAAGCACAAGGACCTGCTCAAGGAACGCTTTCGCCTCGTGGACGTGCTCACCCTTTCGGCGACGCCGATCCCGCGCACGCTGTATCTGGCGCTGATGGGCGCCCGCGACATGTCGCTCATCGAGACTCCGCCGCCCAACCGCCAGCCGGTGGAGACGGTCATTTGCGCCTACGACGAACGCGTGATGCGCGATGCCATCCAGCGCGAACTCCAGCGCGGTGGACAGGTCTATCTGCTGCACAACCGCGTGAAGTCCATCGAACGTCTCGCAAACCGCATCCGTGAACTTTGCCCCGATGCGAAGGTGGTCGTCGGTCACGGCCAGATGCACGAGCACGAGCTGGAAAGCGTGATGGCCCAGTTCGTCGCAGGGAAGGTCGACGTGCTTGTCTCCACGACGATCATCGAAAGCGGCCTCGATATCCCGAATGCCAACACGATCATCATCGACCGCGCCGACCGCTTTGGCCTCGCCGACCTTTACCAGCTCCGCGGCCGCGTCGGGCGCTCACATCACAAGTCCTACGCCTACCTGATGCTCCCCCGCGAGTTGATGACCACCGGCGACGCGCGCAAGCGGGTGCAGGCGATCCGGCAGTATTCGGAGCTTGGTGCCGGCTTCAAGATTGCCATGCGCGACCTCGAGATTCGCGGTGCGGGCAACATCCTCGGCACCGCGCAAAGCGGGCACATCCTCGCCGTCGGCTTCGACCTTTACTGCAGGCTTCTGAAACGCTCCGTGGCGACTCTCAAGGGCGAGGCCGCGCGGTCGGGATCCGCAGCCATGGTGCGGCTGGATTTCGTCAGCTTGAACGAGGCGGAGTTCGCCGCTGCCGGCGAGGATGTCGCACCGGCATTTCTGCCGGCTCATTACATCACCGACGCCGGGGAACGGATCGAAGGATATCGCCGGCTCGCCGACGCGCCGGATCAAGAGGCCCTCGATCGTCTCCGCGACGAGTGGCGCGACCGCTATGGCAAACTTCCTCCGGCCGCCGAGAACCTTCTCACCCTTCAGGCGATTCGTCTCCTTGCCGCGGAAAAACGCCTCACGAGCGTCGAGGCCCGCGAGGGCAAATTGATGCTCAAACGGCGCAACGATTTCATCCAGTTCGGCGGAAAGTTCCCCCGCTTGACTTCACCTGACCCCCAAATAAGGTTGCGCGAAGTCCTGACGTTCCTGCAAAAACGTCCTTTGCTTTGATGAAACGCCTTTTCGGTATCACTTGTGCGCTTGCCCTGCTCACCAGCGGGATTGTTCGCGCCCAAAGTGAGGTCATCGACGGTATCGCTGCCGTCGTGAATGGCGATGTCATCACCTACTCCCAGGTCCGGGAGCTCATCGCCGGCCGCGAACGCGCCCTCCGCGCCGCGTATCAGGGCGAGGAACTCGAGAACAAGATCAAGGAGATGCGGCTTTCCGCGCTCAAGGACCTGATCGACCGTCAGCTCATCCTGCAGGAATTCCGGAAGAAGGAACTCACGATTCCGGCGTATCTCATCGACGATCGCGTGCAGCAGATCATCCGCGAAGAGTTTGGCGGCGACCGCGGCGCGTTCGTTCGCACGCTCAAGAGCCAGGGTTACACGGTCACCAAGTTCAAACAGATCGAGCACGACAAGCTGGTCGTGGCCGCGATGCGTCAAAATTACGTGAAGGAGGATTTCGTGATCTCGCCCACGCGCATCCAGGAATACTACGACCGCCACAAGTCCGAATACACGACCCCGGAGCAGGTGAAGCTGCGCATGATCGTGCTTCGTGAGGACGCGGATGCCGATCTGGGTCTGCCGGGCGGCAAGCGCGCGATGGCCGAGGAAATTCGCGCGAAACTCGTCTCCGGCGCGGAGTTTGGCCGCATGGCGCAGATGTATTCCGAGGATCCCAGCACGCAGGAGGCCGAGGGAGACTGGGGCTGGATCGATCGCAATACGCTCAGCGAGCCGCTCACCGAGGTTGCCTTTTCGCTGCGTGCCGGCGAAATCAGCGACGTCATCGAGATCGGCAACTCGTATTACATCATGATGGTGGAAGCGCGGAAGAACGCCTCCACGAAGTCGATCAGCGAAGTGCGCGACGAGATCGAGCAGAACCTCATCCAGCAGGAAAGAAACAAGGAACTGCAGCGCTGGATCGACACCCTCCGCGAGCAGGCCTACATCAAGATTTACTCGTAGGGGTCCCCGCCGTGGCTCGCATTGCCATCACCCTGGGTGACCCGTCCGGCATCGGCCCGGAGGTGGTGAATGGCGCCCTCGCCGATCCGCGCATCGCGGGCTTGGCGGAATTCACGATCCTCGGGAGCACCGACGGATTCGAGCCGGGACGCCCCACTCCAGCCTCCGCGCGCGCCGCTTTCGCGGCTCTGGAGGAAGCTGTGGCCGGAGCAAAGTCGGGAAAATTCGACGGCGTTGTTACCGGACCGATTTCCAAGCAGCCCATGCACGCCATCGGCTTCGATTTTCCCGGCCAGACCGAGTTTTTCGCGGCACGCACGGGCACGACGAATCACGCGATGTGTCTCACCGGCGGTCCGCTCACCGTGGGATTGGTGACCGCGCACGTCCCGCTGAAGAACGTGCCCGAGATGCTGACCATCTCCGAGATCTGCCGCGTCTCGAAACTGCTCGCCACCTTTGTGCATCGCCGCGGCGTGCAGACCCCGCGCATCGCCGTTGCAGGGCTGAATCCCCACGCCGGCGAGGGCGGAGATCTCGGGAACGAGGAGCTGGACATCATCGCTCCGGCCGTGCGCCGGCTTCAGGCGGAGGACACGACGACCACGTTTACCGGTCCCCTGCCACCCGACACCGTGTTTTTCCGCGCTGCGGCCGGTGAGTTCGACGCGATCGTGTGCATGTATCACGATCAGGGTCTCATCCCGCTGAAGCTTCTTGCTTTCGATTGCGGGGTGAACGTCACGCTCGGGCTTCCCTTTCCGCGCACCAGCCCGGACCACGGCACCGCTTTCGAGATCGCCGGAAAAGGCGTGGCACGGCCCGACAGCATGATCGCCGCGATCCAACTCTGCGTGGAGCTGGCACAGCGCCGCGCCTAGGCGCTCGGGGCGATCCCCGAACGCGCGCTCAGGGAAAGCGCAAAGGTGAAATCACGCGCGATTTTCCGGCATGGACGCGTTGGAATTACTCGGCATCGCGCTGGCGAGCGTGGCGGGGATTCTGGTTGCGACGGCGACGACGGTTGCCTGCGTGTCCCAATACGCCCGGCGGCGGCGCGATCAGCAACTCATCGCCACCTACATCAGTCATCCCGAGCGCGTGGAGGAGTGGCTCGTGAATGGCGCCATTCATTACCTGGAAAAGGCGGGCACGGCCCGCTCCGGGTGAGCAAGGTCACATCTCTTCACGCTCCCCGGGCTCCAGCACGTGGCTGCGGATGATCCCTGCTTCCACCTCGATGTTTTTCAACGAGAGGCGCGTGGCGTGAAAGAGATTGTGCGTGCCGACGAGCAGCCCGCCCACACCCGCCGCGCCGAGAAGCAGGCCGATCGTGGTGAGCGTCTCAAACCAGATCTCAAGATGAGCCTGCTCGATGAGCGCGGCGATCAGCGTGATCAATGTCGCCGCCGCGAAGCCACCCAGCGCAACGTAAATCGCCCGCAGAGCCCGCAGCAGCAGTTTTCCCTGCCGCTCCACCCGCTTCACCTGATCCAGAAAGTATTTCTTCTCGGGCATCGCCCTGCCCTCCGCCATCGCGGCCTGGTAGAGCTGGGACATTCGTTCGCGGGCTCGGAGAAAACGATTGATCGTGCTCATCGCGAGCACGCTAGAGGCATTCGTCAACATCGCCGGCGCCACGATGAACGTCACGATGGCGAACGGACTCTGACTCACCGAGAAGGCATCCATTCCGCCGGATCCTACAGGGTCACCCCACGCTCCGCGAGCGGAAGCTCAGGGCCGAAACCGCGGCGGCTGTCATTGCGCAAAACCCGCCAATCCACAATGCTGCAGCCATGCGATGGGTCGCGATACTTCTGCTTGCCTCGGTGATTGGTCAGCATGCGTTCGCCGCCGTCGATGACCGGATCATGAAAGCCGCCGGCCCGAATGCCCCCGAAATTCGCAGATTTCTCGAGTCCGCCGCGGAGCGTCACGGCGGGTTCGGCGCGCGCGCGGCGGAGTTTCTCGTCACGAACATGCCGGAGCCGGACTTGCAGTCGTTGAGCGCGGACTTCCTGAACGAGAACCTTGATCTGGCCATCAAGGCGCGCGAAACGTTCCCGTGGGCGAAGGAGGTTCCCGAGGAAATCTTTTTCAACGACGTGCTCCCCTATGCCGTCTTCGACGAGCCGCGTGATCCCTGGCGGGCGGACTTTTTCGAGAAATGCAGCACGCTCGTGAAGACGTGCAAAACCGCAACGGAAGCGGCCCAGACGCTGAACCGCGAGTTCTTCAACCTGGTCAACGTCCACTACAACCTCCAACGGTCGTTCACCAACCAGAGCCCGAAGGAAGCGATCGCCGATGGCGCGGCGACCTGCACCGGCCTGACGATCCTGCTCGTCGATGCCTGCCGGAGTGTCGGAGTGCCCGCCCGCGCCGCCGGCATTCCGAAGTGGCCCCACAAGGACGGCAACCATACCTGGGCGGAGATCTGGGATGGCGAGTGGATGTTCACGGGCTCCGATGAATACGATCCCGCAGGCCTGAATCGCGGGTGGTTCAATGGCGACGCGAACCTCGCGATCGAAGACGAGCCGGAGCATGCGATCCACGCGACGAGCTGGAAGCAAACGGGCGCGTATTTCCCGATGGCGTGGAATCCGCGCAAGGAAGGCCGCAACGCAACCGGCGAGCGGGTGAAGGTCCCGTCCGTAAACGTGACAAGCCGGTATAAACAAACCGGGACGGCGGAGCCTGAGAAGACGGAGATCAGCGTGCGGCTGCACGATGGGTCCGCGCCGGGTCCGGACAAACGCGTGGTGGCCGATGTCACGTTGATCGACGCCGACGGAAAGATCGTCGCTCGCGACCAGACCCGGGCGGGCCGGGCGGACCTCAACGACATGCCCAGGTTCGAGGTCGACCCCGGAACCACCTGCCTCCTCCGGTTCACCCGCGACGGCGAGAGTCGCGAGGCGTCTGTTGAGATCAAGGACCCCACGCGGCAGACGCTCGACCTGCATTGGGACAAGCTGCCGCCGTCATCCGCAGCCGTAATGGCGGTCGAAAACTGGCTCGCGAAACCTGCGGGCGAGCGGGGTGCGGCGCCGGATGCCCCGCTGACGAAGGCCGAAGCCGAACGCATTCGCGAAATGCTCTGGGCCGATCGCGCGGCGACGTTGCAAATCGAACGGGGAGACGACCTGCGCGCGAAGAAAATCCCTCATGGCGACTTTGAACTTCGCCTGCTCGAGAAAACCTTCGGCGAGGAGCCCGAGGGAGGTCACAGCCTCTGGATTTCCCTCCACGGTGGCGGCGGCACGACGCGGGAGGTCAACGACCAGCAATGGCACAACCAGATCCAGATCTACACGATCGACGAAGGCTATTACGTCGCTCCGCGATCCCCCACCGACACGTGGAACATGTGGCACCAGGATCACATCGATCCTCTGTTCGACCGGCTCATCGAGGACTACATCGTCCTTCGCGGGGTGAATCCCAACAAGGTCTATCTCCTCGGCTACTCCGCAGGGGGCGACGGCGTTTACCACCTTGGCCCCCGGCTGGCCGACCGGCTCGCCGCCGCGAGCATGATGGCCGGTCACCCCAACGACTCCTCGCCCCTCTCGCTCCGCAATCTTCCGTTTGCGATTCTCATGGGCGCCGACGACTCGGCCTACAACCGCAACACCGTCGCCGCCGAATGGGGCGCAGCCCTCGACGAGCTCGAGAAAAAGGACGGCAGGGGCGGCTACCCGCACTTTGTGCGCATCTTCCCAAACACCGGCCACGGCATGCGCCAGCAGGACGCCATTGCCCTCCCGTGGATGGCGAAATTCGAGCGCAATCCCTGGCCGAAGCGGATCGTCTGGGAGCAGGGCAATGTGCCGGCCACCCGCTTCTACTGGCTGAGCCTGCCGGGACAGCAGCCGCAAAAGGGCAATCGCATCGACGCCGAGGTGGATGGGCAGACCATTCGCCTCACCTCGAGCGACTATTCGGCCGCGACGCTGCGCCTGTCGGATGAGTTGCTGGACCTCGACCAGCCGGTCACCGTCTTCGCCAATGGCCGGGAGGTCTTCTCCGGGAAGGTTTCCCGCAATGCCGCCGCCATTGCCCGCTCACTCGAGGAACGCGCCGACCCCGCCTCCGTGGCGTTCGTCGAGCTCCCCGTCGAATGGACTACGGCCGGCCCGGCGTCGAGCGACGTTCCCCCGGTGGAAATTTCCAACACCTCTTCTTAGTCTTCTCCGCATGAAACTCTGGATGCGCGTGGTCGCCGCCCTTGCGGTGGTCTGGATTCTGGCCGCCGGCATCGCATGGATGGCGCGCTCCGCCAAGCCGACCCCGGAGTCGCTTGCCATCTACATCGTGGAGCATCCGCTGGAGAACGCCTCGCCCGCCGAGCGCGCGAAAACGATCGAACGGGTCGCGGAGCAGTTGAACCGGCTGGAATACAAGGACCGCCGAAAGTTCCGCCGCGACGACGCGCTCGATGTCTTTTTCAAATCCCTCACCGAAGAGGAACGCACGCGGTTCCTGAACCTCACGCTTCCCGAGGGTTTCCGGCAAATCATGCTCGCGCTGAACAAAATGACACCGGAGGAGCGCAAGCGCATCGTTGACCGCGCGCTTTCGGATCTCGAGGAGGATTCGCCACTGGAGCGCGACGAGGATCCGCTCACGGAGAGCCAGCGGGCGACATTCATCGAGCATGGCATGAGCGCCTTTTACGAGGAGGCCAGCGCGGAGGTGAAACTGGACTTCGCACCGGTCATCGAGCAAATCCAACGCCGCCTGCAGCACCGCGAATGACCCGCGCCTTCACATTGATCGAAATGCTGGTGGCCGTCGCCATCGTCGGCGTGCTGCTGGCCATTGCGGTCCCGACCGTCTCCGGAATGCGCGCCCGGGCCCACGCGACGCAGTGCCTGAGCAACCTCAAGCATCTCGGCGTGGCCCTGCAGGCCTATCTCGCGGAGCACAACCAGCAAATGCCCGTGCTGGAGGCCGGCCGGACCTCCTCCGGCGAAAACGTCGCGACGATCGACAACACCCTCGATGGCTACGTGGACGATCCCGCGGTCTTTGCGTGCCCGGCCGACCCGGAACTCGCGAAACTCACCGGCACCAGCTACTACTGGAACGTGGCGATGAACGGCCAGTCGACCACGAGCCTCAACTTCCTGAAAATCTTCGGCGCGAAAAGCAGCATTCCCGTGATGAGCGACAAGGAAGGCTGGCACAAACACCGCGACCGCAAGGTGAACATCCTTTACGCCGACGGCCACGCGACGAAGGAACTCCAGCTTTTCGCGAGCCCGTGAGCACCGCGATCCGGATCGCCGGCATTACCAAGACCTTTCGCAAGCGCGTCGCCCTGCACCCCCTGGAGCTGGAGGTCGATCACGGCGAGCTCTTCGGCCTGCTCGGCCACAATGGCGCGGGCAAGAGCACGACATTCGGCATCCTGCTGGGGCAGGTGCATCCCGACGGCGGGGAAGCCTTCATCGACGGCATCTCCGTGCAAACCAATCGCGCGCAGGCCCTCGCGCATGTCGGCGCAATTTTCGAAGCCCCCGCATTTTACGAGTATCTCAGCGGCTGGCAGAACCTGAAGATCCTCACGGCCTGCACGGCGATTCCGCGGAAACCGGCACTGGAGGAAGTCGTGGAACTCGTGGGGCTCGCTTCGCGGATTCACGATCCCGTCCGCACCTACAGCCACGGCATGCGCCAGCGTCTCGGCCTCGCCCAGGCCCTGCTGCCGAACCCGAAGGTGATCCTGCTCGATGAACCGACCGAGGGTCTCGACCCGGAGGGGATTCGTGAAATGCGCCTCCTCATCCAGCGACTGCGTGCCGAGCGCGGGCTCACGGTGTTGCTGGCCTCGCACCTCCTCGCCGAGGTCGAACAGCTCTGCGACCGCGTGGCGATTTTGAATCAGGGCCGCCTCGTGTTTTGCGGCCCGTGGAAGGAACCCGCAAACCTGCGCGTGCGACTGGATGTGGACGATCGCGAGGCCGCCGCACGCGTGCTGCGGGGGCTCGGTGCCACGCTGGAGGAGGGATCGATTGCCAGCATCCCGGCGGGCACGGACCCGGCGAATGTCGTCGCCGCGCTGGTGGCCGCAGATGTGCGCGTGCGGGCCTTCGAGCCGGTGCGGCGATCCCTGGAGGACTTCTACCTGGAGCAGATCGGACAATGAACCTGCTCGCGCTCCAGATCCGTGGCGAGCTCCTCAAGCTCTTCGCCCGCAAGAGAACCTACATCGGCTTCGGTGCGTTTTTCGCCATCGAACTCATCCTGCTTTTCCTGCTCCGGCTCGACCGGGTCGAACGCTCCATTCGCCAGGCGATCGAGCGCACCGGCTACGCGGCGGATGAATACCTCTCCGGCCTCACCCTCGCCCTGCTCATCCTGTTGTGGTCGGTCTTTCTCCTTGGCTCGCTCTACCTTGCGCTGATCTCCGGCGATCTCGTGAGCAAGGAGGTCGAGGACGGCACGATGCGCATGCTGCTGTGCCGGCCGATTTCGCGATTCCGCCTTCTCGCGATCAAGGCATTCTCCGCATTCGTTTACACCGTGTGCCTCGTGCTCTTCATCGGGGTCACCGCGCTGGCCACGGGCATGATCTACGGGGGTGCCGGCGGCATGTTTGTCTTCGCGCCACTGGAGGGAATCTTTGCGCTCTACGACTTCGGGACCGGCCTCTCGCGGTATGTGCTGGCCATGCCCCTGCTCGCCGCGAGCCTGTTCACGGTTTCGGCGCTGGGCTTCTGCTTCTCGTGCCTGAACATGAAGCCCGCCGCCGCCACGATCCTCACCCTCTCGGTGTTCTTCGTGGACATGATCGTGAAGAACATCCCGTATTTCGAATCCATCCGGGAATGGTTCCTCACCGCGCGCATGGGGGCGTGGATTCACGTTTTCGAGCCGCGCGTCCCTTGGGAATCGATGGTCGAAAGCTACGCCTGGCTGTTCGCCCTCGACGTCACGCTGCTGGCCCTTGGCTGGCTGGCTTTCGAACGGCGCGACCTGAAATCCTGATTGCAGAGGCGCCTCTTGGGGCGATCCCGGCGATTTATGCGCAAGTGGTTCCCGCGCAAGGGCCTTTTGCGTGCAAAGAGGGCCGCTTGGGTTTTCAAGCAGGGGTCTTTGCACGCAAAGGGGGCTGCCTGACTTCCCAGGCAGGGGTCTTTGCACGCAAACGGGGAGCAGGCTGGTTGGGCGGCGCGAAATTCCGGGTTTGGAACGTTTGTGCGACAATCTCGGAGCGTTGGACCCGAAAGAGTTTGACGATTCCACCTCCAGAGCGAATGAGTTAGCGGTTTGGGACCGCAGGGCAGGACAGTGGTGTAATGGCAGATTTCAATCCGAAAAGAATCCCTGATGAGGAGCGCTGGTATTGCATTCGCGTCCGGCCCAAACAGGAAGCTGTCACGGCAAGAATGTTGCGCCACGAGGCACGGGTGGAGGTCTTTTGCCCGTTCATCCGCTTCAAGCGTGCCCGGCGCGGCGGCACGATGTGGGTCACCGAGGGAATGTTCCCGGGCTACCTCTTCAGCCGGTTTCGCTTCGCGGAGCGCCACCGCCATATCGCGGCAATCTCGGGGGTGATGACCATTGTGCGGTTTGGCGACGCTCCGGCGATCGTGCCGGAGGCGGTCATCAGCGAGCTTCGCTCCCATATTTCCGGGGACGAAACGGTGATCATCCCGCAGGAGATCGAGCCCGGAGCGGAGGTGCGCATCGTCGAGGGCCCGCTGGCGGGGGTGCGCGCCGTCGTCTCGCGGGTGATGCCGGCGAGGCAGCGCGTCGCGGTGCTGCTCGAGGTGCTCGGGATGGAACGGGAGGTCGAGATCTCGACCGACGCCCTGCTGCCGGACGCCTCCCACCCCCTCGCGCCGAAATAGCCGCCCCCAAATCGCCGCTGATTTCCGATTTACATTCCTTCGGATCGGCCTTTGATTCTTCGTTCCGCCCATTGCCTTTGGCGGAAGCCGGTCATGATTAATTGGATTTTAAAGCTGTTCCTGGGTTCGAAGAATCAGCGCGAGCTGCGCCGCATGCAGCCGACGGTGCGCCGAATCAATGAACTCGAGAACGAATACCGCTCGCTCAGCGACGACGCGCTCCGCGAAAAGACAGCCGCCTGGAAACAGGAGTTGTCGCAGATCGAAGACAACGCCGCCCTGCAGGCCCGCCTCGACGAGATCCTTCCCGAGGCATTTGCAGTGGTAAAGAGCGCCGCCCGCCGTCTCACCGAGCGGCAGCACAGCTTCACGGTGTGTGACCAGCCCGTGGTCTGGAACATGGTGCACTTCGATGTGCAGCTCATCGGCGGCATGGTGTTGCACAAGGGCCGCATCGCGGAAATGGCCACCGGCGAAGGCAAGACGCTCGTCGCGACGCTCGCGGTCTACTTGAACGCGCTCACGGGCCGCGGCGTGCACGTCGTCACGGTGAACGATTACCTCGCCCGCCGCGACGCCGAGTGGATGGGGCAGCTCTACGAGTTTCTCGGCCTCACCACCGGCATCATCCAGGAGGATCAGGACCCGTCGACCCGGCGCGCGCAATACGCCGCCGACATCACCTACGGCACGAATGCGCAGTTCGGCTTCGATTACCTTCGCGACAACGGCATGGCGACCAGCCGCGAGCAGCAGGTGCAGCGCGGCCATTACTTCGCGATTGTGGACGAGGTGGACTCGATCCTCATCGACGAGGCGCGCACGCCGCTCATCATCAGCGGCCCCGCGACGGTATCCACGCACCAATACGACCGCTTCAAGCCGCTCGTGGATCAGCTGGTCCGCCGCCAGACGATGCTGTGCGGCCGCCTCGTCAGCGAGGCCAAGGAGCTTTTGGAAAAAGGCGAGAAGGACGCCGCCGGGCGGGCATTGCTCAAGGTGAAGCTCGGGCAGCCGCGCAACAAGGCGCTCCTCCGCCTGCTCGAGGACCCCGAGATCCGCCGCCTCCTCGACAAGTCGGAGCTGTATTTCTACCAGGACAACAAGACGAAGGAGGAGCTCATCCAGCTCAAGGAGGAGCTCTTCTTCACGATCGACGAACGCCAGCACGAGGCCGACCTCACGCAGAAGGGCCGCGATTTTCTCAACCCCGACGATCCCGATGCATTCGTGCTGCCGGACCTCCTCACGGAGTTTGCCGACATCGACAACGATGCGTCGTTGACGCCCCAGCAGAAGGCCGAGGCCAAGGCGAAACGGCAGAATTTCTGCGATCAGCAGAGCGAGCGCATCCACAACATCACGCAGCTCCTCAAGGCCTACTGCCTCTACGAGCGCGACGTGGAATACGTCGTCGAGGACAACAAGGTCATCATCGTCGACACGTTCACCGGCCGAAAGATGCCCGGGCGCCGTTGGAGCGATGGATTGCACCAGGCCGTCGAAGCCAAGGAGGGCGTGCAGATCGATCGCGAAACCCAGACGCTCGCGACGATCACGATTCAGAACTATTTCCGCCTCTACCAGAAACTCGCCGGCATGACCGGCACGGCGGAGACGGAGATCAACGAGTTCCACGACATTTACGGGCTCGACGTCACGATCATCCCGACCAACCGCCCCGTTCAGCGGATCGACATGAACGACCGCATCTACAAGACGCGGCGCGAGAAATACAACGCGGTCATCGAGGAAATCAAAAAAGCGCACGCCAAGGGCCAGCCCGTGCTGGTGGGCACGGCGAGCGTCGAGGCATCCGAACTCGTCAGCCGCATGCTCAAGCGCGAGAAGGTGCCGCACACGGTCCTCAACGCGAAGTATCACATGCAGGAGGCCGAGATCGTCCAGCGCGCCGGTCTCAAGGGCGCGGTCACGATTTCCACGAACATGGCCGGCCGCGGCACCGACATCAAACTCGGTGAAGGCGTCAAGGAACTGGGCGGACTTTACGTCATCGGCACGGAGCGTCACGAAAGCCGGCGCATCGACCGCCAGCTGCGCGGACGCTGCGCCCGCCAGGGCGACCCGGGCATGTCGCGGTTCTACGTGAGTTTCGAGGACGACCTCATGCGCAACTTCGGCGCCTCCGAGCGCATGACGAAGATCATGGAGACCTTCGGCATGAAGGAGGGCGAGGAGCTCGAGCATCCATGGCTCAACAAGAGCGTGGAAACCGCGCAGAAGCGCGTCGAGCAGCGCAACTATATGATCCGCCGCCGCACGCTGGAGTTCGACGACGTGATGAACCAGCAGCGCGAGGTCATCTACGGCTATCGCAACGAGGTGATGGATACCGACAATCCTCGCGCGATGATTTACGAGGTCATCGACGAGGTGGTTCCGAAGAAGGTTGCCGAATACCTCGAGCCGAATGAGAACGGCGAGGTCGACAGCCAGGGTCTCCTGAACTGGTTGAACACCACCTTCCCGCTTGGCCTCTCCGCCGAGCGCGCCGAGCTTGACAAGCGCACGCCCGAGGAAAACGGCGCCTACATCGTCGAGATCATCAAGAACGCCTACGAGCAAAAGGCCGCCATCGAAGAGCAAGCGGCCCTCAGCGGCCTCGAGCGCTACATCATTCTCAACGCGATCGACCGCCTCTGGCAGGAACACCTCTACGCGATGGATGGACTGCGCGAGGCCGTTTCGTTGCGCGCCTTCGGCCAGAAGGATCCGCTGGTCGAATACAAGAACGACGGCTACGCGATGTTTGTCGAGCTGATGGACAACATCAAAATGGAGATTCTCAACAATCTCTTCCGCAGCACGACGAATCTCCAGGCCTTCGAGAAGCTCCTCGGCTCGCTCCCGCAGAATCTTCTGCACGAGATGCTCAACAGTGGCATCACCCTTGCCGGGTCCGCCGCGGCCCAGGTTCCCGACGACGAAGAGGACGACTCACCGGTCGAAATCTCGCTGCCCGAGAAACCGACAATGGAATTGCCGCTCGGCCGCAAGCCACTCCCGCGGGTCGGGCGCAACGATCCGTGCCCCTGCGGCAGCGGCAAGAAGTTCAAGAACTGCTGCGGGCGCAACGCCTGACCCCGATTGCCCAAACGCCGCGGCCCTCAACGGACCGCGGCGCTTCCCCTCCCGAAACTGCGCGCGTCTCAGCGATAGCCGCCGGCGACCTTGATGAGTTCGCCGGAAATCCAGGCGGAATCATCCGACGCCAGAAACGTCACGACTGAGGAAACATCCTGCGGCTGTCCCGTGCGTCCGAGCGGAGTCTGCTCGACCACGAGCCGTTCAAAATCGGATCCCACAAACCCGGCGGAGCGGGTGCCTTCGGTGTTCACAATCCCCGGATTCACCGAGTTCACGCGAATCTTGCGCGGACCGAACTCCCGCGACAGCGCGCCGGTAATCGCATCCACAGCCCCCTTCGTGCCCGAGTAGACGGACGTGGTTGGCGGCGTCGACCAGCTCGCGACGGAGCCGATGTTGATGATGCTCGCTCCCTCCTTGAGATGGGGCAGCGCGGCCTGGGTCACGAGCAGAAGCCCGAGAACATTGACGTCGAACAGCCGGCGGTAGTGCGCTTCATCCACCTGCTCGAGCGGACGAAATTCGTAGACGCCCGAGTTGTTCACCACCACATCGAGACGCCCGTAATTGGAAACCGCCGCCTCCACGATCGCTTTCGCCTCCGCAGCCTTCGAAACGTCGCCCTGCACGGCGACCGCCCTCCCGCCATCGGCGACAATCGAGTTCACGACCTCGTCGGCTCCGGCCCGCTCGACGCGTAGTTGACAACCACCGCCGCGCCCTCCGCGGCAAGGGATCTGGCAATGGCGGCTCCGATTCCCTTGGAAGCTCCGGTGACGATGGCGACTTTGCTGGCTAGCTTTTTCATAATGGTCCTTTGTTCGGAACTTATGAACTATTGAACCAAGGTCAAGGCGATTGTAGAGTGTGCAGGTGAGGCCGTTGGTGCATCCCAAGATCGAGGACGTAACCGTCGAAGGAATCCTCCATGCCCTGTCCGATCCGGTGCGCGCGGCCATCTTCGTCGAGATCGCGCAGGGGGACTGCGCCAAGAAGTGCTCCGAATTCCTGAGCATTCACGAGCGGCAGATTCCAAAATCCACGCTTTCCCAGCACTTCAAGATCCTGCGCGAGGCGGGATTGATCCACAGCGAGCGCAATGGCGTCGAGATGCGCAATCGCACGCGCTGCAAAGAACTGCAGAAACGCTTCCCGGGGCTCGTGAAGGCCATCCTGAACGCCCATCGCATTCAGCAGGAAGGCCGTTAAGCGGATCAAACCGCCGGCGAACTCGACTTGGAGGAACCGCCATCCCGTCCTAGGATGCAAGGCATGAAAGTCACCTACTACGGTCACTCGTGCTTCGCTGTCGAAACCGCCGGGAAGACGCTGCTTTTCGACCCGTTCGTCACGCCGAACGAGCTTGCCGCCTCGGTGGACGTGAATTCCATTCCTGCGGATTTCATTCTCATCACGCACGGGCACTTCGACCACATCGCCGACGCGGTGGCCATCGCGAAGCGCACCGGCGCGAGGGTCATCTCAAACTTCGAAATCTTCCAGTGGCTCGGCAAACAGGGCGTGCAGAACGTGCACCCGATGAACCACGGCGGGAGCTTCCGGTTCGAGTTCGGCTCCGTGAAGTATGTGAATGCCATTCACAGCAGCAGTTTTCCGGATGGCAGCTATGCGGGAAATCCCGGCGGCTTCGTCGTATCCACCGACTCGGAGGGCACCTTCTACTACTCGGGCGACACGGCGCTGACGATGGACATGCAGCTCGTCGGTGAGTCGTTCGATCTTCGCTTCGCTGTGCTGCCGGTCGGCGACAATTTCACGATGGGCGTCGCCGATGCGATTCGCGCTGCGAAAATGATTCGCTGCGATGACATCATCGGCGTGCACTACGACACGTTTCCGCCGATCAAACTCGATCACGAGGCCGCGAAGGCCGCATTCCAGGAGGCGGGGAAACGCCTGCACCTGCTGAAAATCGGCGCTTCGGAAAGTTTTTAATCTGCCAATTTCGCGGTTTCGCTGGCAGAGTGCCCGGGATGTTCCCGGTGAAAATTGTCGAGCAACTCGCCTTGTTTCTGGCCAACGAGCCGGGCACTCTCGCCGCCGTTTGCGACGCCCTTGCCGAGGCGAAGATCAACATCTACGCGCTCAGCATGAACGACACGGTGGACCACGCGGTCGTCCGCATGGTCGTCAGCGACCCGCGACGGGCCATCCACATTTTCGAGGCGCACGGCGTGCTCGTGGTCGAAAACGATGTTCTCATGATCGAGAACGACAACCGGCCCGGCAGTCTTTCCCGCATCGCCAAGCTTCTTGCCGCAAACAAGGTCAACATCGAATACGCCTACCTCGCCACGCAGCCGACCGCCCGCCGGGGACTGCTCATCCTGCGTGTGAACGACGCGAAGAAAGCGCTCCGCACGCTTCAAAAGCACCCCGCCCCCGGCGCCTAGGTGGCGGCAACGGGAAGTTGATTCCCGGAAAGTTTGTGTCGAGGCCGTGTTGACATCGGCTCCACCCAAGGAATGATCTCTCTATGGCCAGCAAGGCAGTTTCGGTTTTTCACCACGGCCCGTTTTCCGCGGACGCAGCAAAGAATGCCGCGCTCCGCATCCGGCAGGAGCTCTCGGAGCCGACGACGATTGCGCTCGCATTCGTCTCGCCGGACTACCAGGCCGATCTCGAGGAGTTCGTGGACATCATTCGCGTCGACGGCCACGTCTCCGAGGTCGTGGGCTGCACCGGCACCGGGCTGGTCTTTGACGAACGGGAAAACGAAGGGATTTCCGGATTTTCGATTCTCGCGCTTCACGCCGAAAACACATCGATAACCATTCACGAACTCACCACGGAGGTTGTCGAGGCTTCCGGATCTCCGGAGTATTGGAAGCAGCACCTGCCCCAGGCCTCGGGCTGGATCGTTCTGGCGAACCCGTTCGGCTTTGCCGTCGACGAGTGGCTCGTCGACTGGAATCGCGCGTTCCCGGGAGTTCCCATGGTCGGCGGTCTCGCCAGCGGAGGCCGCGAGGCGGAGAGCATCGCGGTCTTTCACAACGCGAAAACGGTCCACGGCGCCGTCGCGGTTGCGCTCAATGGCCAGTTGCGGCTGGTGCCCGTCATCAGCCAGGGTTGCCGGCCGATCGGAGAACCGCTGCCGGTGACCAGCGCGGATGAAAACGTCATTTTCTCGCTTGGCTCGCGCCCGGCTTATCAGGCGCTCGAATCCGCCTTCCAGTCGCTCACCGAGGCGGAGAAATCCCACGCGCAGGGCAACCTGTTCGCGGGACTCGCGGGCGATGAATACGTCGAGGAATTTCGCCCCGGCGATTTTGTGATCCGCAACATCATCGGCGCCGACCCACAATCCGGCGCCGTCGTAATTGCCGGCATCCCGCGCCTTGGCCAGACGATGCAATACCAGCTCCGCGACCGTGACGCGGCGGACGCCGATCTCCAGCGGGTGCTCAACCACGTCGCCCCGCTGGTCCGCAAGCCGATCGGATCGCTCCTCTTTTGCTGCACGGGTCGCGGCACCGAGTTTTTCAACGAGCCGCATCACGATGCGGGTATGATCTCGCGCGTGCTCGGCCGGCACAGCTCGGCAGGATTTTTCTGCAACGGAGAGATCGGCCCGGTGGCCGGGCGGAATTGCGTGCATGGCTACTCGGCTGCGTGCGCGATTCTGGTCGACGCGAAATCCTAGCAACGTCCTTCCCGCCCCGGGGTTACTTCTGAGCCGCGGCGGTTGACACTGCTCCGCGCTCGGCGAAACTCTGGATGCTTCCACGCATGGCGGCGAAACGAAATCGAGTCCTACCCATTCTGGTCATCACGCTCCTGCTGCTAAGCGGCGCAGGGGTGTGGTTCCTCATGTCGGGACAGGAACTCCTGAGGAAGGAGGAGGGAATTTCGCCGCAGCTGATCAGCCAGGCGCAGCGTCGGGACATCGAGTCCAACCTCTTGCTTTCCGGTGAGGTGATTCCCGCCTTTCAGGTCGAAGTAAAGCCGGAGGTCGGCGGGAAGATTCAAGCCATCCACGTCGAGACCGGCCAGCAGGTGAAAAAAGGCGATCTACTCGTCACGATCGACGACACCGATCTGCTCACCGAAAAGGCTGCCGCGGAAACGGAGATCGAAGGCGCCCGCATCGCCGTCGAAAAGGACCGCGGCAACTACATCCGGGCGAAAGCACTCTACGAGGAGAAGCTCATCAGCAAGGAGGTTTACGCAAACCTCGAGGCGGATCTTCGCATTTCCGAGAACACACTCGAGAAGGCGCAAAGCCGCCTGCGCTCCGTCGAGGACCGGCTCGCCAAGACGCGCATTGTCGCGCCTGCGGACGGCACCGTTCTAGACATCCCGGTCGATGAGGGTCTCGTCGTCACCGCCGCCGCCAGCGTCAACTCCGGCTCCGTGCTCATGACTTTCGCCGACCTGTCGCGCTTGCTCATCGACACGCATGTCAACCAGATGGACATTTCCAAGGTCCACAAGGGACAGCCGGTGATCGTGGAGATGCAGGGTGAGGAAGCGGAACCCGTGCACGCGGAAATCGAGTTCGTCGCACCGCTCGCGACCGTCAAAAACAACATCAAAGGTTTCCAGGTCCAGGCCGTCATCAAGGACAACAACGGCCGTCTCAAACCCGGCATGTCGGTCAGCATGAAGCTGCCGATCGGTCATGTGCAGAACGCCATCAGCGTTCCCGTGGCGGCCGTGTTTCAGGAGAACGACGAGCACGTGGTTTACGTGCACACTCCCAATGCGAAGGTTCCCATTCGTCGGAAGGTCGAGGTCGGCCTCTCGAATCTTTCGTTTGCCGAAATCAAGTCCGGCCTGAACGAAGGCGAGGAGATCCTGCTTGTGGATCCGAAGCTCATTCAAAACCGGTCGTGACGACGTGCCGCTGGTCCTCCTCGAGAACGTCAAAAAATATTACACGCTTGGCGGACAGGAAATCCGCGCACTGGACGGCGTTTCGCTGACGATCGAAGAGGGCGAATTTGTCGCCATCATCGGCCCGAGCGGCAGCGGCAAGTCGACGCTCATGCATTTGCTCGGCTGCCTCGACACCCCGACCGATGGAAAGATGACCATCTGCGGTCACGACGTCGCCAACGCAACGCCCAACGAGCTCGCAGCCATCCGCAATCGCGAGATCGGATTCGTCTTTCAGTCGTTCAACCTCCTGCCTCGACTCAATGTCGTCGAAAACGTCGCCGTGCCGATGATCTACACCGGCGCGGGAATGCGGGAGCGCCGCAAGCGCGCCATGGAGCTTGTCGAAAAGGTCGGCCTCAAGGACCGGATGAACAACCGCCCCACGCAGCTGAGCGGTGGCCAGTGCCAGCGCGTCGCGATTGCCCGCGCCCTGGTGAACGACCCGAAAATCATCTTTGGCGACGAGCCGACCGGCAACCTCGACAGCCACACCGGCGAGCTCATTCTGCACATGTTCACCGAGCTGAACCAGGCCGGGCGCACCGTCGTGCTCGTCACACACGATCCGGACGTCGCCGCGGTGACGCATCGTGTCATTGAAATCCGGGACGGACGCATCCGTCGCGAATACGATCCGCGCAAGTCGTGAACCTGCTCGTCACCTTCGAGACCGGTCTTCGCGAGGTCGCCTCGCACAAGTTCCGCAGCTTCCTTTCGATGCTCGGCATCACGCTTGGCGTGAGCAGCCTCGTTGCCACACTCGCGCTCACGAACGGCATCGAGCGCGGCACCCGCCAGTTCATGGCTCAAATGGGCGGCCTCGAAATGGTGAAGGTGGTCGACAAGGACATCTCGTCCGAGATGCTGGATTTCTGGAACCTCTCTCCTGGTCGCACGATCCAGGATGCCCGCGCGATTCAGGAATCCGCACCTCTGGTCACCTACGTTGCACCGGAATTCGACGAAGGCATGCCCGTCTCCGCCGGTGGGCAGACCATGCGGGTGCGCGTGCGCGGCGTATGGCCGGAATACGGCCCCGCGACTGACAGCGTGATCGAAGCCGGTAGGTCGATTGTCGATCTCGATGTCGACCGAGGCACGCGCGCCGTCGCCATCGGGGCAAGCGTCGCCAGCACGTTGTGGCCAACGCTGACGCCGCAGGAAGTGCTCGGCAAGACGCTCTTCATCCGGCAGGTGCCATTCGAGGTTGTCGGCGTTTTTCAACTCTACGAACGCGAGAGCGACCGCAAGGAACGCGAGCGTCAGAAGAATCAGAAGCGAACACCCCACACCACGCAGCGCCGCTGGGACCCCTTCCGCTGGAAAAACGAAACCGTCATCATTCCTCTCTCCACGATGTTTTACGAATTTCAGTCGGGACTGTTCCCCGACGACTCGCTGGAAACCGTGCGACTCCGCGACTTCACCTTCCGGGTCGGAGACCTCGACCATTTTCAGGCGGCACTTGCGCAGGTGCGGACAACCCTCATGGGAACGCATCGGAACGTCGACGACTTCGAGTTCGAAACGCGGGAGGAATGGTTCGACAACATGAACGCCAGCATCCGTGCCACCCGCACGAGTGGCGGTTTGATCGCGGCCATCAGCCTCATCGTGGGCGGCATCGGCATTGCCAACATCATGCTGGCGAGCATCACCGAGCGGGTTCGCGAGATCGGCATCCGGCTTGCCGTTGGTGCGCGCGCCCGCGACATTTTTCTTCAGATCATCATCGAGAGCGTGACGATCGCGATCATCGGCGGATTGCTCGGCGTGTTTGCCGGTCTCGGGCTCATCTGGCTGCTGAACATCGTGGCGCCGAGCGATAACACACCCTTCGTCACGGCGGGCAACATCATGCTGAGCGTCGGCTTTGCCGCGCTGGCGGGAATGCTTTCGGGAATCTATCCGGCCTTCCAGGCCTCGCGCCTCGATCCGATCCAGGCTCTGCGCTACGAATAGCTCAATCGAGCCGGATGCGATGCCGGTCCAGCGTGGTGCCGGTCACGCGCGCGTAGTTCGCGATCGCCTTTTGGTAGTCGGTCAATGCGCGCACCTCGGCGATTTCGGCCTCCGCAAGGTCGCGCTGGAATTGCAGCACTTCAAACGTCGTCGCCGTGCCGGCCGCCAATCGCGCCTGGCCCGCCTCCAGCGTCCGCTCGGCAAAGATTCGCGCCGCCCGACTCGCGTCGATGCGCTTGCGCGTCGTCTCGATTTGACCCGCGGCGTTGTCCACCTGGATGAACACGCTCTGCTCGAGCTGCTTCAACGCCACGATCTGGCGCGCAACCTCCAGCTTCGAGATTTCCAGTTCGCCGGTCGCTGTCCGATTTGGAATCGGCAGGCTGAAATTCACCCCGGCGCTCGCGTCGAAACTGCTCGGCACCTTCAACTGCGAGGCGCTGCCGCCAAGCGTGGTATCGAGTCCGTTGAGACCGAGACTCGCAACGAGATCGAGCTGCGGCAGCGCCTGATTGCGCGTAAAGACGACGTTGATGTTGCGCTTCTGGAGATCGAGCAGCGCCTGCTGGTAATCCGGCCGAATCTCGAACGCCCGCTTCAGGTCGGCTTCCTTGTCCACCTTGAGATCCAGATCAAACGGCGGCGGCGCGATGGACACGCGCATCTTGAGGACGTTGGCGACGTCATCGGTCACCAGTTGCTTGAGGAAATTCTCGGTATCGGCGACTTCTCGTTCCGCCACGAGCACCCGGCCCTCGCGGTCCGCGACATCCGCCTGTGCCTGCACGATGTCGAGCGGGGACATCACGCCAATCTCCGCCCGACGCTGATTGTCCTGCAACGTCTGCCGTGCCAGCGCGAGCGAGCGCTGCTCGACGTCGAGGTTTTGAATCGCGAAATAAAGGTCGTTGTAAACGGTGATCGTGTCCGTCACGACGTCGATGATCGTCTGGCGCAGAGTCCACGCGGAAATCGAGCGGTCCGCACGGGCAATGCGAATCTGCGCGAGGTTCACGTCCGTGCCGAAGTTGCGCAGCAATGGCTGAACGATCGTGCCGCCGATGAACGTTTGGTAACGCTCGTCGATCGAGCTGCGGGAATCCGTGTCGCGGGTCACCGACGTGCCGAAGTCGTAGTTCAGACCCCACGGCGTGAGTCCCGAAACAGTGGCATCGAACTCCGTTCCGCTCGTGCGCGCAAAGCGGTCGCTATTCGGGCTGTCCGGCGCCGCGGAATCGAAGGTCGGATCCAGCGATCGCAGGTCGCGGCGATTCTCATCGTAGGTGTAGGAAAGATCGACCGTGGGATCGAACCGGCCCGATTCGCTGAGCTGGCGCGCCTTCGCGATCTTCGGATTGAACTCCTCGACCTTGATTTGAAAGTTCTTCGCCAGCGCACGCTCGATGGCGCTGCGATATGTCAACTCCAGCACCTCGGGCTCCGCGGCCCGCGCAACCATGCAAAAGGACACTGCGCCCGCGAGCGCGACTGCTATCCTTGCTTTTGTATCCACTTGTAACTTCCGTCGGGTTGTTTGACCTCGATCCACTCGCCGGTGAATGAGCGATTCACCCATAATTCCGCCTGGCGCCGCTGCACTTCCTCCAGCGACACCTTTTCCTTTTCGGCAATCTCCTTCATCTCCGCCATCCGGTCCGAATTTTCGCGCGTCACCGTCTGCCGGACGAAATCCCCCTTCTCGCCCTCCAGCTCCACCAGCACCACGAGCAATCCATCGCGGCCTTCGCCCACGAGTCGCGAGTTCTTGAGCGTCTGAATGTCCGCCTCGCGATCCTTGCGACGCTCGGATGGCGTGCGGTCGGAGTTGCGCACCGGCGCCGGCGTGGCCGTTGGCGAAGGCCCCTCGCCATCCGCCTTGTGCTGGTAAACATCGAGTCGCATTGCGATGTCGACCTTGATCGGCTCGTTCGTGGCGAGGTTGATCGCCGGAATCTTGCATCCCGACAAAAGGAGCGGGCCCGCCACGAGGGCGACTACTGTTTGCCGAGTTTTCCTTGCTGCCATGGGTTGTTGGTATCCGGGCCGTCGTGGAGGACGACCTCGAAGATGCGCGAGCCATTCGGTCCGCTCAAGTCGAGGTTTAGAATGCCCTGCGATTCCACGAACCAGAACCGCCCGTTCGCGTCCGTGTAATCGAAGTCCCGCAGGGTCTCGAGCGCGATGCGCGTGCTGTCCTGCTTGAGGCTCGTCCATGTATCGGGGATTCGCGCAATGAGATCGTCCAGCTTCCCGATTTTGAAATGCCCCGGCTCCGTGATCTTGAAGTCGCCCTGCACGCGATCGATGTCCTTTCGAAACGCATCGAGCTGAATTTGGAAATCGATCGGCCCGGTCATTTGGAAGTTTTGCGGCGAAAGGACGTTCGTCACCGCATGGGTGTCCAAACCCGTGCCGGCAACCCAGCCAATCCACGGCGAGTCCTGCTGAAAGAAAAAGCTGAAGCCGCCGTTCAGATAGCCGGAATAGGCCGCCGCGCCGAACTCCCCGTTGATTCCCTTCACATCGAACGTCACCGCGATCCACGCGTCCTTTGACTCGAACTGCCGCCAGCGCACCTCGGCGAGATCCAGTTTCTGCACGAGGTTTTTTTCCCCCTTCTCCGGCGGATATGCGAAGCGCAGGTCGCCCTGCACATCCTTAAGCTCGAGCTGATAATCCGGAAAACTCCGGCTCTGTTTCGGAACGCGCAATGCGACCTGGAGATTCAGATCCGCCAGATTGTTCAGCGCCACATTCTGCGCCTGCGTTTCGAATTCGATGGGTAACCCGACATCCGAGCGCTCACCGCTGCCGATGACCAGTTTGCCAAATTTCACATCGAGCTTCTCCACCGACCATCCGGACAATCCGCCCTCGGACGACGAGTCTTCAGCGCCTTCCTCCGCAGCGGTCGCACGCTCCATGTAAACAAACAGATCCTGACTCAGATAAATCGTCGGCCGAAGAATCACCACCTCCCGCAGGTGCTGCTCCGCCAGATCGCCGAGCGTGAATCGCACGAACACGCTTCGCAGCGAAAGCACCTTCCGCGAGCGATCAAGCGGCGAGCGCAGGACAACATCGGCAAACTCGACCGTCTGCACCTCGTTGACCAGCTGACTGGACAGCCCCGACGCAGTCACGTCGTGAAGCACGGTGTTGAGGGTGAAAAAGACATCCGTCACCTCGGGGCGCTCGTCATCGATCCGCGTGCGCACATTTGAGATGTCGATCTCGCCAATGGTCCAACCGCCATTCTCGTCCGGAGTCTTCGCGGCATCTGGTGTCTTTCCGTTTTGTGCGAGCAGCTTTTGCAGCGCGCCGCCCACACGGAGCCGGCCGCCATCGATCTTGATGGAGGCGATGTGCCGATCGCGAAGCAGCTGCACCGGAGAAAACTCGACGCGCACGAGATCGAGCGTCACGAAGGGCTCCGGTGCATCGACGAGTCCTTCAATGCCCCAGAGCGTAAGCGCGTGCACGGTTTCGGCGGCTTCACCGGTAATGCCGAATTTTTCAAAGTCGAACGCGAAATGCGCGCTCGTTTCCAGGTCGCCATCACGCAGACCGCGCAACCGCAACGTGCCGTAACGACACCTGGCACTCTCGACGATCCAGTCCAACGAGGGCCCGGCAGGTGCGGGTGTCGTTTGTCCTGGAGACCCGGAGAGCGACGAAACATCCAGGTCGAGCGTCGGGTTCTCGAGATCGAGCGACGCGATCCGGTGCGAAGCAAGGCCGTCCATCGTGAAAGCAACACGCGCCGAAGTCGCCGTGAACATCGGTCGCTCAGGTTCCACTTCGGTGAAAACCTGCAGGTCGGAAACAACGACGGACTGCCCGGCTCCGTCTGTCCCGGTTTCCGTCGAGCCAATGTCACGCAATGACGCCTGAATCCGAAAATTCACGCGTCCCAACATGCCGGGTGCGTCCGGGATGGTAACGTCCATGCCATCGAGCTCCAAAGAGCCAACGCGCCATCCCGCCTTTCGTTCGCCTTCCGGCTCGGCGGACGGTTTGTTAAAAAATTCGATCAACTCGGGGGTAACGACGAGCTGCCCCTCGCCGATTCGAGCTGCCTCGATTTGCTTGTGCGAGAAAAGTCCTTCCGTCGTGAACGCGACATCGATCCCGGCAATCTCGAGCATCGGGTCGGAATCCCCGTCTTTGGCAACGATCTTCTCGATGCGGGCTTGATGAACGATCGTGCCGAGTTCTCCGCCAACCCCGAAGTTGGGAAGCTCCGCCGATACGAACATCTCCACCACCGGCGAGTCCTGCCAGAGCCGCGCAATGCGCACGCGGCCTTCGTCGATCACGAGCCTCCCGATCGACCACGCAAACGGATCGCCATCTTCCGCAGCATCCGCTGCTCGTGGCTCAACACCCAGCGCCTCTCCAAGGTCGGGCGAGACAATCAAATCGGGATTCTCCAACCGCAGCTCTTCAATGCGCGCACCGAAAAGATCCGTGAGATGAAATACCGCGCGTCCCCCGCGAAGCATCAGCAACGTCTCATTCGACGCTGTCGATTTCAGCTCGAGATCCCGCACCTCCAGCACGCCCGGAAGTCGAACGCTCATTGCGGACATCTCCGCCCGCACGCCGGGAAACACCCGGTGGATGGTCCATCGTGCAATCCAGTCGAGATGCGTGACGGCAAAGAGGATCGATGCGACTGCCCCGACCGCGATCAGTGCGAGCACGATCAGGATGCGCCGAATCCAGCGGCGGCGCGGTTTGGGAGGCGGTGCGTCAGGCAAGGCGATCAATCAGGATCGACGCGACGAAGACCACGCCGATCCACGCGTTGGAGTGGAAGAACGCCTCGTTGATCGCGCGAACATCCCGCGACTGCGCGATCCGATGTTCGTAGAAAAGAATGCCGAGAACGATGACGAGCCCGACTCCGTAGGCGACGCCCAATCCGGCGACCCATCCAAAGGCGACGAGACCGATCCAGGTCAGCGCGTGGAGCACTTGCGCCACCCTCAGGGCACGCGGCACTCCGAGCCACACGACCATGGATTTCAAGCGCTCGCGCCGATCCACCTCGTAGTCCTGCGTCGCGTAGATCATGTCGAATCCCGCCACCCAGCACACGACCGCCAAGGCGAGCACCAGCGGCGGCCATGCAAAACCGCCGGTGACCGCAAGCCAGGCCCCCACCGGAGCGACCGACAATGCAAGCCCAAGAAAAAACTGCGCGGCATGGGTGAACCGCTTGGTGAGCGAGTAGAAGAACACGATCGCCAGCGCCACGGGCGACAGGGCGAAGCAAAGCGGATTGAGCAGCCACGAGGCGACGATGAATAGCAGCGCCGAAATCACGCATCCGGTGCTCGCAGCAGCCCGCGAGACAAGGCGATGCCGTCCCATCGTGCGCGGATTGCGTTTGTCGATCTCCCAGTCGGCGAGGCGGTTGAACGTCATGGCCGCCGTGCGGGCGAAAACCATTGCGAGAACAATGAGCAGAATCACCCTGCCCGTGGGCAACCCGTCCGCGGCCACGATCATCGCGCCCAGCGCAAACGGCATTGCGAAGATCGTGTGCGAAAACCGCACGAACTTCAGAAAGTTCGTGAAGGAAGTCACCGAGGTCACTCTTTCGACTCGTCGAACCAGGTCGCCAGCGCGTCGTCGACCCGCAGGTCGATGAGGCGCCAACGGTCACCCGCATTGTAAAAGTAGAACCGCCAACGCAGCGGCAGCGATTCCCCCTGCAACAGGTAGGTCCGCCGCATCAGGTTGCTGCCGAGCTTTTCATCGAGGATCAACTCGTAGCCGCGCACCGGGCCGTATGCGTCGAGCGCCTTCTGCGTCTGGTCACGCATCCGCTGTGCTTCATTGCCCGGCTCGGCCACCGCGAAATCGGCATCGAGTTCGTCGTAGGCGGCGTTCACGCGATCGGCTTTCAAGTTCTCGAAAAACTTCGCGACCACCTCGTCGGGCGTGCGAACAGCGGGCGTCGGCGTCGGCTTTGCCGGCAGCGAGTCGGGCAGCTTCCTGGGCGGATTTTCGGCAACCGGCTTCTCGGCCGGCGCGGATTCAATCTGGGCCACCACCGCGGCACACGGCAAAACGATGCAAGCCACGGCGACGGTCCACGGGCGGCTGGGAAATCTGATCATGCGTAGCTATTCTCGGCGCGTTCGGGATTCCCGTCTAGCACATCGGACGGCGCAAACGACTCGACCAGCGAGATGAATTTGTCGCGCACGATCGGCTTCGACACATACCCGTCCATCCCGGCCTCAAGGCAAATCCGCTCGGCATCCCGCATCGCATCCGCGGTTTGCGCAATGATGGGAATTCGCCGTCCGTTCTGCTCCTGACGCCGAATCTCTCTCGCGGCAGCATCGCCATCCATTCCCGGCATGTGCATGTCCATCAGGATGAGATCGAAATCTCCATCGCGCCAGGCCGCCACCGCCTGTTCGCCATTGCCGGCCACCGACACGGAATGCCCGCGCCGCTCGAGCAATCGACGGGTCACCATGGCGCTGACGCGATTGTCCTCGGCGAGCAAAATGCGCATCGGCCGCGCCGCCCGCCCGATGGGGCGCAGTTGGTGCCGCTGAACGACCTGTTTGTTGATTGTCGCATGAACCGCCCGAAGCAGTTCGTTGCGCGTTACGGGCTTCGTCAGAAACAGGTTCAACCCAAACTCCGATAGATCGAGGTCATCAGCTCGAAATGCGGACGACAACATGATCAACGCCGCTCCGGGGCATAGCTTCCCTTCCCGGATGCGATGCGTGAGCTCGAATCCGTCCATCCCGGGCATGACCGCATCGAGGACGACAAAATCGAACGGATGTTTCCTCACGTCCTCGCTTTGCAGGATTTCAAGCGCCTCGGGACCACTCGAAGCGGAAACCGTGTCGACGCCCCACGCGTCGAAGCTCTCCAGCAGAATCTCCAGATTCAGCGCGTTGTCGTCCACGAGCAAAGCGCGCTTTCCGACGAGCATCGATGAATCGAGCGAGCTCTGCCGGGGCACCGGCTGGCCGGCCAGCGGCAGTTTCAGGGCGACGTGAAAGACGCTGCCTTCCCCAACCCTGCTCTCGACCCAGATTCTTCCGCCCATTTGCGAGACAAGTCGTGAGCTGATCGCGAGTCCGAGCCCCGTGCCGCCGTAGAGCCGCGCGGTGGAATTGTCCGCCTGGCGAAAGGATTCGAAGATCACATCGAGCTTTTCCTCCGGGATGCCGATGCCGGTATCCTTGACGGAAAGGTGAAGCGGGCATCCCGCCGCATCCGGTTCGCCATCGAGTTCGACGCGAACAACGATCATGCCCTCGGGCGTGAACTTCACCGCGTTGCCCACGAGGTTGTTGAGAATCTGGCGCAACCGGCCCGGGTCACCGGTCAACGCATCGGGCACATTCGGGCGGACATCGTAGATGAGCTCGAGCTCCCGCTCCGCGGCCTGAATCGCCAGCGCGCGGATCGCTTCGTCGAACGTATCGCGCAGCGAAAACGGAATGTCCTCAAGATGCAGCTTGCCGGACTCGATCTTCGAAAAGTCGAGAATGTCGTTGATGACCGTGAGCAGCGAGAAGGTCGATGCCTTGATGAGGTTGACGTATTCGAGCTGCTGACTCGTGAGCTGGGTATCGAGCGCGAGTTCCGCCATGCCGAGAATTCCATTCATCGGCGTCCGGATCTCGTGACTCATGTTCGCGAGAAACTCGCTTTTCACCCGGGCGGCCCGCTCGGCGGCTTCGCGCGCCTCATCCGCACGCGCCTTTTCGCGCGTGAGTTCGTCGTTTCGTCGCTCGAGCTCGGCGGCGCGATCCGCCAATTGGCGGTTCAGGCGCGCATTGAGCAGCAGGCTCTCAAATGCCTGCGAAAAACGCTCCGCATCCTCCACACGGGCCTCGTGAAATCCCATTTCGAGCACCACCCTTTCACCGCTTGGAAGCAAAATGCCCCGCCGCAGGATTGCCACCGAGGAAAACTCCGGATGGAAAAGCAACGAGTCCCCGCCCGCGCCCGCAAGGCCGGAGTCGGGTCGCCGGCGGACGTCCTCCAGATTCAACGCGAAGCGCACCCCGCCTTTGTCGAAATGGCGCCCGTCGAACTGAATTTGCCGAATACCGAGCGCCTTTCGAATTCCATCGGCCACCGAGACGACATCCGCAAAGGTCGTGATCGAGGCGAGGTTCTTGTGCCAGCCGGAGAGCGCGTTGTTGATGCGGGCGAGCATCGCGCTGTGAAAATCGCGATAGTGCCAGATGAATGCCTCGGCAATCACTTCGGCGACGCCTTCCTCGGCCATGCGGCGTCGCGTCGCTTCGTCCTCCGCATACGTCGTAATGCCACTTAGAAAGGCCTGGAATCGCCGCCAGAGGTAGAAGCCGAACACATCGTTCAATCCGCTGTGAATCACCTGCCGGATCGACTCGTTCAGCGACCGTTCGGAAAGGTCCCCGTCGAGCGCGTGGTAAAGGACCGCCTCGGCAAGCTCGGTGACGGCGAGGTCGGCAGGATTGCGCCCGGCGAGCGTGCGGCGCATCGGGGCATGGATGCAATAGTCATCGACCGCCGGCGAATCCTCACCCGGCGCCTCCAGTGACCGCACCGACTCGCGAAACACCAGCGCCGGTGGAATCAGCGTTTCCATCGCGCCACTGCCGCCTTCGATCTCCTCTCTCAACCGGAGCAGTGCCCGGTAGCCGATCTCGAATCCGGGATACGCCAGCGTCGTCAGCGGCGGATCCGACAGCGCGGGATCGAAGCTGTCGCGCAACGCGAAGTTGTCGAACCCGGTGACGGATACGTCCTCCGGCACGCGCAGCCCTCCCCGGCGCAATCCCATGACCGCGCCCTGCGCGATCTGGTCATTCGCGCAGACCAGCGCATCGATACCACCGCAGTGCCGCGCAATATGTTCGCCCCACTCAAATGCGCTGCGTATGTCCCAACTGCCGGTGTGGAACACCCGCCGATCCGGAAGATCGAGGCCCGTGCCGCGCAATGCATCCCGAACTCCCTCGAGTCGCAGTTTGTTTTCCCAGTAATCGGGCTCGCCGCCGAGGAAGGCGATTTTTCGATGGCCGCGCCTGAGCAGCGCCTCGGTCAGTCGCCGGCAACCGAGGCGGTTGTCGACAAAGATGGCCGGCAGATCGCCACCTCCGTTGCCGCCCACCAGCACCTGGGGAATCCCGCGAGCCCGCATCTTTTGCATGAGCTCGCGGCTGTCGCTGCCCATGTCGAAAATGATGAGCCCGCGCAGCGGAAAATCATCGAACGCGTCCGCCTGCTCCGACACCGCAAGGCGCCATCCCGCCTCCTTCGCGCCAAGAAAAGCACCCGTCGCCATTGCGAATCCGACATTCCGGTTTCTCTCGGGGTTGATGTAGAACCCGATGGCAGCTGGGGGGCGCATGAATCTCTTTGAGGCAGCGAACTCGGTGTAGCGCGTTAGCGTTACGTTTCACCGCAGGCTACAACGATTCCCAGTCATTTACCAAGGAATCTCAGGAGGCGGTTTCCAGCTCCTTTGCCGACCGGCTCCAACGAAAACCTCCGGGATAATCGATCCAGCCGTGGCCCCAGTCGTAAGCCTCGAGACCGGCAAAGCGCAGCTTGTAGTCGTAAACCGAGGGCACCGTATAGGCGTAGCCGAGATACAGATGCTCACATCCCCTCTCGCGTGCGTATTCCAGCTCGACGAGAAGTGAGAAGTTCCCAGGACCGCGCTCCGAGAATTCCGGGTCGAAACACGCATACACGCTGGATGCACTGGCAGACCCGATGTCCAGGAAGCTCACGGCAACGAGACGTCCGGCCAGCCGGAACTCCGAAGCCACAGCGGTGCAGGGAACGTGATCCGGTGACGGCGAAAGAAAGTCGCGCAGCGAGTCCGGGACATTGTCGACGAAGCGCGTCCGATGCCGCTCAAACAACTCGTCGTATTCCGCACAATGTTTCGCCGGGACATGCCGGACATCCACGTCCGCATTGCGACGAACAAGCCGGCGCTGACTCTTCGAGAGCGAGAATCGATCCAGCCGGATGCGCAGGGGAAGCACGCCGCAAAGAACGCCATCGTGAAAAGCGAAGTTGTAGCGAAAGAAGCGCGTGCCGAAATGGCGCCAGCCCTCGGCGAGTCGATGGTCGAGTTCGATGGGCTCGATCGATTCCATCTCGATGTCCTCGAAAACGGGCACGGGCAGGCCGGTCTCGGGGAAGCACCTCATGCGCGTCACCATGCTGCAAGGCTAGTTGCACCCCCGACCGACACCAGCGGGATTTGCCTCGAATCCTCCATCCCGCTAGCCTCGGAGGGATGCGCGTTCCGGATCCCGTCTTTCTCGACTGGACCATCCCCACCGCCGAGGCGGCTGCAGAGTGGCTCGTGCGCCGCGCCGCACCCGGCGATTGCGTCGACCTTTCCGGATTCCTCGTCCTCGTCTCGACACGACGCGCCGGGCGATTGCTTCGGGAGGCCATCGCCTGCCACGCGGCACCTCGTGGCGTTCTCTCGCCGACAATTCAAACCGTCGCTCAATGGCTGATGCCGCGAAATCCCGCGACGGCAGGCCCCATGGAGAGCACGCTGGCGGCCATCCAGGCTCTCAGAAAGTTGGCTCGACACGAGTTTCCGACGCTGCTTCCGCGCGGCATGCCTTTCGAGTCGTTTGATGAACAACGCCTCTTCGCACGCGAGTTTCTGTCATTGCGCGCCATGCTGGCGGAGGCAGGTCACTCCATCGAAAGCGCCACGGAACGGCTCCCCGGTCACGGGGACGCCGAACGCCTTCGTGAACTCGCGACAATCGAGCAGGCCTATCTTGAGGAGCTTTCCCGTCTCGGCCGCGTCGATCGCGCATTGCAACAGCTCGACACGACTCATCCTCCCGAGCTGCCCACAGCTCTTCGCGAAATCGTTCTTGTCGCCATCGCGGACCTCTCCCCGCTCGCGCGCAACACACTTGCCCGCATTCCCGAAGAAGTCGCCCTCCACTCGCTGATTCCAGCGCCCGCGGAATCGGAGGAGTTGTTCGATACTTGGGGGCATCCGGTTCCATCGGCCTGGGAGGACCGCGCTCCTGGCTGGAATTCCTTCGACACGGAGGTTCGCCTCACCGCCCGCGCGTCGGACGTCGCCACCGATCTCCTTGCGTCCATTCCGCCCGACGAACCTCCGAGTCGCGCGATTCTCGAGATCGGACTGCTCGACCGCGATCTTTTCGCTCCGCTGCGAACCGTATTGCGATCGAGAGGCGGCGAGCTTCACAACCCGGAAGGCGAACCCATCGCAAAGCACTGGCTTCCAGCTCTCCTTCCGGAGATCGCGACGTTCCTGACGGAGCGGGACTTGAAATCCGCGACCGACCTTTTTCGAAATGGCGCGGTGGCGAGCTGGCTCCGCTCGACTTCCCGCCAGTTCGACTTCGATGCCTGTCTGATCGACGCCGACGAGATTCAGGCAAATCATTTCCCCGCCACGGCGGCGGAGGCACTCCGCTGGTGTGACGAGCGGCCGCATTTGCATCACGCCCTCTCCACGCTTCTCGATCTCGAAAAGCAGCTTCGCTCGAAAAACTGGCTTTCGGCGCTGCGCGAGTTTCTTAATGCGGTCGTTCGCGCATTCCATTCGACGTTGAGCGCGCAGGATCTCGATGCGCTCGAGACCGCCGCGGATGCCACGCTTTCCACGCTCGACGCGGCGGAAGCGCTTTCGGAATCTCAGCCCCGCATCTCCTGTCCCGACTGGCTGAAACTCATGCACGCCTCGCTGGAGACCGCGCGGCACTATCCCGAACCTCCGGAGAATTCCGTCGATGCGTCCGGCTGGCTCGAACTTCAATGGAGCGCAGCGCCACACCTCGTCCTCAGTGGATTCAATCAGGGGTTCGTGCCCGAGGTGATTCCGCGAAGCCCCTTTATAGGAGCCGGTGCGCGCAAACTGCTCGGTCTCCCGACGGATGAGGAGCGCGCGGCACGGGACGCTTATTTCCTGGCACGGCTGCTCGCCATGCGGCGTCCGGGCAGAGGCCGGGTCGACGTGCAGGTGCTTCAAGTCGCCACAGACGACTCCCCGCGACACCCCTCCCCGTTGCTCTTTGCCGGAGCCGGCGACGAGCTTCCCGAGCGGGTGCGACGACTGTTTGCGGAACCACGTTCCGCCCGGGCGGAGCCACCATGGCACGTGGGATGGACCTACGAACTGCCGGCGCTCGAGATTCCCCGACGAATTCGCGTCACGGGATTCGCGCGGTATCTTGATTGTCCTTTCGAGTTCTATCTGCGGTTCGGGCTCGGGATGGAACCGTTCGATCCGACGGCCAGCGAAATGGACGCGAGAATCTTCGGATCGCTGGTGCACCATGCGCTGGAGTCATTCGGCCGCGATGCCTCGGCTCGTGACCTCACCGATCCCGCGGCGATTCGCAGCGCTTTGTCGGCCTTTCTCGACACTTATGTGGCGGCGTCGTTCAGCAAGCCGCTTTCGCTGCCCCTGACCATGCAGGTCGAGTCGGCACGCCGGAGGCTGGCGGCATTCGCCACGGCACAAGCGGAGATTCGTCGTGCGGGCTGGCGGATCCAGCAGGTCGAGGTGGACTTCGCGGACCTGCTGGGTGCTCCGTGGCAGATCGATGGCTGGGAAATCCGCGGTCGCATTGACCGCATCGATGTGCACGAGGACACGGAGGCGTTGCGGATCCTCGATTACAAGACAAGCGATCACGCGGCGCCTCCCGCCACGATGCACATGGCAAAAGTGCGTTCCGACTGGCCTCCCGCCTACGCGCTCATCGGCGACACCGCGCCCGACAAGCATTGGACCAATCTCCAGCTTCCTCTCTACCACCAGCTCCTCGTGACAACCGGCCGTGATCCCGGGAAACTGAGTTGCGGATATTTCAATCTCCCCAAGGCACTTCACCAGACCCAGCTCGCAATCTGGGAGGACTTCGACGAGACGCTCGCGAGTTCCGCGATGCGATGCGCGAGGGGAGTTTTGAACGACATCGCGCAGGGACGGTTCTGGCCTCCGCATTCGAAAGTCCGGCACCCCGAGTTCGCCGAATGGTTCGAGCCGTCCGCCGAGGAGACCATCGCGGCAGATGCGGCAATCCGCTCGTTCGGAACATGAGCACGATTTGCAACGAGATCATCCGCGCTTCCGCCGGCACGGGAAAGACCTTCGCGCTGTCCGACCGGATCGTTCGCCTTCTGCTTCTGGGTGCGGAACCCGACAGCATCGTTGCACTGACCTTTACGCGAAAGGCCGCCACGGAGTTTGTCTCGAGCGTCTTTCGCAAGCTTGCGGACGCGGCGGAAGACGGCACGCATGCACGGGAACTCGCACGGCGCCTGTCGATCGAGGTGAGTCCCGCGGCCTGCGCCTCGACCCTCGCGAGAATGATCCGCTGCATGGATCGTCTCCAGTTCGGCACGCTGGACGCCTTCTTCCAGCGCATCGTCAACTCGATCCCGTTCGAGTTGGGACTCGCCGGCCCGGTCCAGTTGCTCGAAGAGCGAACCGCAGACGCCACCCGCGAGCAGGAACTCGAGCGTCTTGTCCGTGGCGACATGGCGGACGATGAGTCGCGCGAGGCGATGCTCGAGGCGTTTCGTCAGGCCACGTGGGGAGCCGAGGAAAAGCAGCTTCTGCCGAGATTGCTTCGGTTCATCGATCGTTGCCGTGAGCTTTATTTGCAGGCGCCGGATGCCGATCAGTGGGGAAAAGCCGAGTTCATCTGGCCGGAAGGATGTCCCTGTCTTCCGCCACCTGCCGACATCGCCGGGCCGCTTTCCACGCTTCAGGAGTGGACCGAATCGCTCGACGGAAGATTCGGAGATGCTCTGCGAAAATTCGTGGAGAGCATTGCCGAATGGCAACCGGGAATGAGTCTCCCCACCGACACGATTGCCAAACAGCTTTTTTCCAAGCTCAGCGAGTCGTCCTGCGCCGGACCACTGACCCTCACCTATTACAAAAAGTCCTACGACCTACCCGTTCACGCGGCCACCGCTTTGCGGGATGTGGTGCGTTACGTTCTCGGGCGCTGCCTCTCCGTCGCGCTGGATGTCGCAGCGGGAATGCATCACTTGCTGAAGGTTCACGACCGGCTGCACCGCGCACGGTTCCTTCGCACGGCACGGCTGAGTTTTTCCGATGTCACCGAGCTTCTTCGTTCGGCTGACACGATCCTCTGGCAGGAGCGCCTCGACAGCCGGCTGGATCACTGGCTCTTCGACGAGTTTCAGGACACGAGCGTGGCCCAATGGTCCGTCCTCGCAAACCTCGTCGAGGAAGTGCTGCAGGATCCCTCCGGCTCTCGAAGTGTCTTCTTCGTCGGTGATGCAAAGCAATCCATCTACCGCTGGCGCGGCGGCGAGCATCGACTGCTCAATGCTCTCGAGGACGGATTCGAAAAGGCGTTCAAGATTCGCTCACTGGATCACTCGTTCCGCTCCGCGCCGCCAATTATCGAACTCGTCAACCGATTCGGCGAAGCGGCGAAACAGTCGGCAGGAAGACTTCCCGAGACAACCATCACTGATTGGGCGCGCGTCTGGCATCCCCACACGTCCGCCGTCGAGTCCGCGCGCGGTCACGCCAGCGTGCGAATCGTTCCTGACCTGCCGTCAATGGCGGATGAGATGCTGCAGATTCTTAAAACCGTGCGCCCTCTCGAACGCGGGCTCACCTGCGCGATCCTCACCCGTGACAACGCGGAAGCGACGGCCATCGCCAGACTGCTTCGCGAGCGCGGATTCCTCGACATCGCGGCGGAGACGGACGTGTCCGTGGCGACGGACCATCCGTTCGGACGCACGTTTCTCGCGTTGATTTCCGCCATCGCGCATCCGGCCGACATCGTATCGCGTCGCATTGTGGAAATGACTCCTCTCTTCGAAGTGGTGACGAGCCACGGGGGATGGCGTGGAATCCGGCGACTGGTGCTTGCGCTGTTGGCTCAACGCGGCTGGGAAGGCACCTTGGAGGAAATTATCACGCAAACCCCGCGACTCCCCGAGGGCGAGTTCGCACACCTTCGTCGGGAGCAACTGTTCGAAATCGCGCGAAAGCTGGATGCGGATGGATCGAGAAATCCCGATGACTTTTTACGCACCGCGCGCGACACGACCCGACGGGACGCCGCCTCTGCAGGCCGTGTGCAGGTGATGACGATCCACAAGGCGAAAGGGCTGGGATTCGACCTTGTCCTGCTCTCCATCTCCGACAAGACCCGCATGGATGCGACGGACAATTCACCCTTGCTGGTCGCACGCGCTTCGAACCGCCTTCCCCGCTGGCTGATTGGGCGTCCGCCTTCCATCGTGCAGGAATCCGATGCGACATTGTGCAAGGCGCAACAGGAGGATCGGGCCGATGCCGCTTATGAATCTCTCTGCGTTTATTATGTGGCGCTAACCCGCGCCAAATATGGGCTTCATGTCTTTCTGCCGGAGACGAAGGAGAAGTCCAACTCCTCGCACTCGCCGGTCTCATTGCTGCATGCCGCTGTATCGGACGGGGATCCGGGGCCCACATCGATCGTATGGCAAACGGGCGACCCGGAATGGTTCACCACACACGATCCATCGGAAGCCACCCCACCCGCCGAGGCCCCACCGCCGGCGGACTGGTCGCAGTTTCCAATCCGCAAGCAGCCAACGCTGATGAATCCCTCCCGGCACACGACCCCGGGGCGGACGCCGATTTTTCTTCGGGAGCCTTCCGCACGATCCCTGGGAACGGAGGTGCATCAAGCTTTCGCAGCGATTGAATGGCTGGACGATCCGACGTCGGCGAAAACACTGGAGCAAGATTCGGAAGCAATGGAAGTGGTGCGCTCGTGTCTTCGCGACGACTCCATCGCGCGGCTGTTTCAGCAGCCGGAGGGCCTTATCGGACTCTGGCGAGAACGCGCCTTCGACGTGCTCGTGGGCGAGCGCTGGATCAGCGGCGTGTTCGACCGCGTCATTCTCTCCGAGAGGGAAACCGTGTTGATCGATTTCAAGACGGACAACGACTCGCCCGAAAACGTCCGCACGCGACATGCCGCACAAATGGACGCTTATTTGGAGGCGTTGACGGCACTGGGGGTGAAGCACCCGGTTCGCGCCGTCATCGTGCACACGCCGACGCGCAGCGTCCTCGATTTCGCTCAAAAATAGAACGGCAGATCGCGCTTCCGAAATTCCTCCATTTGCTCGCGGAGGTATTTTTCTCCGAGTCGCTGGAACCCGCCGGATGAGCGAAAGGCTTCGATGAATGCATTGACCGAGTCCACCAGCTCGGGATTCCCCTTCCGCACACCAATTGCCCATTGCTCCGTTTGGAACGGCTCGAGCAACGCGCGGGTTTTCTCCGGATGCTCCGTCCAGTTTTTCCAGATCGACATCTGGTCGTAGACAAATGCGTCGGCTCCACCCTGCATCACTTCAAGCACCGCGGCCGACTCCCTTTCCACCGCCAGAATCTTTGCGTGCGCCAGCGCTCGACGCGCCCACGCCTCACCGGTGGTGCCCTGGCGGACCACCACGACGCGGCCCGGCTGATCGACGTCCGTGACGGATTGAACCGGTGAATCCTTCCCCACCAGCATTGCCAGGCCGATCGTCAAATAAGGGGCGGAGAAATCTATGGATCGCCGCCGCTCCGGTGTGTCCGTCATCGACGAGATCACCACATCCACCCGTCCCGACTGCAACGCAGGAATCAAACCGACGAAGGGAATATTCTCGATGACCACCGGCCGACCGAGAAACTCTCCCAGCGCTTCGGCCATCTCCACGCTGATCCCCGCAGGCTTTCCGGCTTCGTCGATCGTTTCGAACGGCGGGTAGCTGAGGTCCATCCCCACCGCGAGAGGCTTCCCGCCGCGCGGTCCTCCACAGGCGACAAGCAACAATGAGAGCATCAGGCACAGCAGCGCTTTCATCACCTGAGAAGCAGGGTTGCGACGCCGAAATACCAGCCAAGCGTGCAAATGTCAGCGAGAGCGAGAGTGAGAGGCCCGGAGGCGATTTTTGGATCGAGCTTCGCAGCACGCAAGGCCGTGGGGACCATCAAACCCAGCAGGCTCGCGGTGATCATCGCTCCGCAAATGCTCATCCCCACCGCACCTGCCGCAGGAAAATCGCGCTGCCAGCCTGCGACGATTGCCGCGACCACCACCGCGCAGGTCACCCCAAGGAGAGCCGCGGTAAGAAACTCCTTTCCGAAGGATTTGAGCAACCAACCCCAGCTTGGCCGCATCGAGTGAAGCGCCTGCAAAGTCACAGCCATGGACTGCGCAGACACGCTCTCGCCGAGACCGAGCACGAGCGTCAGAAAAAACGCGAGAACGATTCGCTGCTCGAGTGTTTCCGCGAAAAATCCCGTGATGAGCGCACACAGCGTGCCGCTGGCAATGGTTGCCATGAGCCACGGAATTCGAAAGCGAAACGCCTTGGTGGGATTCGCATTTCGAAGCGCCTCGACGTGGAAACCGAGGGATTGAAAGATGTCGTCGCCTTCGTCCTTTTCCTCGACGTTCAGCACTTCCTCGGTGAACAAGCTCACGTCGATCACGCCCTTGATGCGCCGCTGCGAGTCCACCACCGGCAGCGCATAGAACTTGTAGAGGACAAAGAAATCACACGCGTCGAGAAGAGTCGCGGTTTCCGGAATGGCGATTACCCGCGCGATCATGATTTCACGAATCGGGCGGTCGAGGGGCTCAGTAAGGAGCCGCCTGGTCGGCAGGACGCCCTTCAGCGCCCCATGATCATCGACGACATAAAAATAAATGATGCGATCGCCCAGACCTCGGGCGCGGATTTCATCGAGTGCCTTCTGAACCGTCCAGTCCGCCTCAACCGTTGCAAAGTCGGCGCGGAGAAACTCGCCGACCGGGCGCTGAAAATTCGTCTGAAACTGCCGTGTTCCGAGCATGCACCAAAGCCCAAAAGGTTTCCTTCACGGTGCAGGGCGATGCCGGGTTTGAGAAGGCGAAACTGGCCCGTCCCGACAGAGGATCCGGGTCGCAGACCCCGGAAAACAAAAACGCCTCTCCGTGTCTGACACGGAGAGGCGTTGTTAAATCGACGACGGATTAGTTCAGATACTCGTAGTTGTATCGGATATCTCCGTTATCCTGCGGGAAGATGTTGGTGCTGTTGGCATCCTGCACGCGCTTGTAGATACCCCCGCTGCCACCCTTCGCGAACATCACGAAGCCCTTCTTTCCATAGGGGCTGTCGGTGGTCAAAGCGCGGCCCGACCAGTTCTGAGTGACGACAAACGGCTGATCCGCCGGGGACGACTCTTCGACCCAGAAGATCCGGAACGCAATGTTACCGGCGCCGAAGCTGTTGCCCGTGGGCTGCTTGCCCGGGGCGCTCATCAGCTTCCGCAAATCGGTCTGGGTGAGGTAGTTGTTATTGGTGAGAGCATCGAAATACTCCGAAAGGCTCGCTTTCTGAATATCTCCATTCTCGCTAACGGTCGACGTCCACTGAAGGCCATCACCACCGGCGTTGAAGGTATCCAGCGACATCATTTGCGTGGCGAGATGCAACTGACGGGCGTTGTTGAGGGTCTGGGTCATCTGCCCCTGCACGAGGGCATTGTTCACCGCCGGAACGGCCAATGTCGCGAGGATGCCGATGATCGAGATCACGACAAGGAGCTCGATGAGGGTGAAGGCGGAGGGTTTGCGAGTGAGTTTCATAGTCTGGAATGGGACTGAGATACTAACGCACCGCCTGTGAGGCCCGTCAAGCCCTTCCCTGCTGGAAAGGGGCGCGAACAAGCCCGCGCTCAGCCGATGTGTTTGAAGGCGCTGACCGACAACGGCGGCAGGTCGATCAACAGCGAAAATGGGCGGCCCTGCCACCCGATGGGCTCCGCACCCCGTCCGCCCCAATTTCCCACATTGCTGCCTCCGTAGGTCTCGGCATCCGTGTTAAGCACTTCCTGATACCAGCCGGGGTCGTCGACGCCGACTCGATAGCCGCTCCGCACCACCGGAGTGGCATTCACCACGAAGACAATCGTGGCTCCATTTCGCGGCTTTCTCATGAACGACCACACCGAGTTGTCGGCGTCGTGGAAATCGATCCAGTCGAAGCCTTCGTAGGAGTCGTCCTGTTCGTAGAAGGCGGGCTCGTTTTGATAGATCCAGTTCAGGTGCTGCACGAGCCGGCGCATGCCGTCGTGCGGCGCATACTGGGTGAGATGCCAGTCGAGGCTGTGGGCGTGTTTCCACTCAGACCATTGGGCAAACTCGATGCCCTGGAAAATGAGCTTCTTGCCGGGGTGGGCCCACATCCATGCGAGGAACATGCGGAGGTTGGCAAACTTCTGCCAGTCATCGCCCGGCATCTTCGTCATCATCGAGCCCTTTCCGTGCACGACCTCGTCGTGGCTGAGCACGAGGATGAAGTGCTCGGTGAAGGCATAGAGCATCGAGAAGGTGATGTCGCCCTGGTGGTGCCGGCGATAAATCGGGTCACGCGCGATGTAGCGCAGCGAGTCGTTCATCCAGCCCATGTTCCACTTGAAGCCGAATCCCAGCCCGCCGACATACGTCGGCCGTGAAACGCCGGGCCACGACGTCGATTCCTCGGCGATCGTGACAATCCCCGGGTGGCGCGTGTAGCAGACCTCGTTGAATTTCTTGAGGAAATCGATCGCCTCGAGGTTTTCGCGTCCGCCGTAACGATTGGGCACCCATTCGCCCGGCTTGCGCGAGTAGTCGAGGTATAGCATGGATGCGACCGCATCCACGCGCAGGCCGTCGATGTGATACTCGTCGAGCCAGAAGAGGGCGTTGCCGATGAGGAAATTTCGCACCTCGTTCCGGCCGTAGTTGAAAATCAACGTCCCCCAGTCCATGTGCTCGCCGAGCCGCGGATCTTCGTGCTCGTAGAGGCACGTGCCGTCGTAGCGGGCGAGGCCATGCGCGTCCTTCGGGAAATGGCCGGGAACCCAATCGAGGATCACGCCAATCCCCGCCTGATGACACCGATCCACGAACGCGCGAAAATCATCCGGATTTCCGAACCGGCTGGTGGGCGCGTAGTAATTGACGACCTGGTAGCCCCACGAGCCGTCGAACGGATGCTCCATCACGGGCATGAGCTCGATGTGGGTGAAACCGAGCTCCTTCACGTAGGGGATCAGGCGATCCGCGAGTTCCCCATAGCTGAGCGAGCGGTTGCCTTCTTCGACCACGCGCTGCCATGACCCTAGGTGAACCTCGTAGATGCTCATCGGCGAGTTGTAGATGTCCCGCTGGGAACGAGTCCGCATCCACTCCCCGTCGCCCCACGTGTAGCGGTTGAGGTCGAAGACCATGCAGCCGGTCTGCGTGCCATGCTGCGCATAGAACGCCATCGGATCCGTCTTCAGAAACACATCCCCGTGCGGACCACGAATCTCGACCTTGTAGTGATCCCCCTCCGCGACCTCCGGGATGAAAATCTCCCAGATGCCGGAGGGCACGAGCTTGCGCATCGGATGCACGCGTCCGTCCCAGTGATTGAAATCGCCAACGATGCTGACCCGCTGCGCATTCGGAGCCCACACGGCAAAATGAACGCCGCGCACTCCGTTGATCTCCATCAGGTGAGCACCGAGCTTTTTGTAAATGTCGTAATGGGTGCCTTCGTTGAAGAGATGGATGTCCATCTCCCCGAGCACCGGTGGAAAGGCATACGGATCGAGCTGCGACCACTTTTCTCCATTGTGCCCCTCAAAGTCGCAGCGATAGCCGATCGGCGCGTCGCCCTCGAGTTCGGCTTCGAAAAGTCCGACATCGTCCTTTTTCTCCAGCTCGAAGCGGCGGTTCAGCCCGCCCTCCTCGACAATCGTCACCCGGTTCGCATCCGGCCGAAACACCCGCGCCACGGTGCGCCCACCCTCCTTCCTGATGCCCAGCAACCGAAAGGGATCGCAATGGCGGGCTTCGATCAGCGGGAAATAATCATCGTCAGGAAGGAACGAGGTATTCATGACACCAGCGACGACCCTACTTGCCCCGCGTCACCAATCCCAATCAATTCCATTCCCGAAGGATCGGGGCCGGGCCTGATTGGCCGCATCCCATTTCCCCTGCCCCGGGATTCTTCGATCCAAAACATGCCCGCCCGAGGAATCCAAACGGCGCCCCGCTGCGAGATCCTTCATTGCCATGGGGGGCGTGGCAGTGCATCTTCCGAGCGAACCGGGGCGTAGCTTAGCTTGGTAGAGCGCCTGCTTTGGGAGCAGGAGGCCGTGGGTTCAAATCCCGCCGCCCCGATTTTCGACCGCTTGATCGATCGCCACGCGCCTGCGATACCCGTTACGGTGAATGCGCGGCTCGTCACTCGGATCCTTTCCTCGCTGTATGCGCTGGCCGCACTTCTCATGGTGTATGCCACGGCGGTTCTTTTCGTGCTCCCGGCCAAAGGCGCACAGTTTTCGCTTCCGAGCCTGGTGACGGTCGCCGTGGTGCTGACCGCCATTTACGCGAGCGCGGCATGGACAATGTGGCGTCGCACGGACTGGAAGCTCGCGCTGCTGCTCTGCGGACTCTCCATCTTCGGATGGCCCGTTGGCACGTTACTTGCCGTGATTTCCCTCGTCGTGCTGATGCTCCCGGAAGTCCGGGGGAGCTTTGCACGCTGATCGCCCGCAATTTTGTCATACCGGGATTCTCTTTTGAGTTCCCGGCGGGTGCAGATAGGCTTTCGCGAAATGACTCCGCCGGTCGGCACAATCACGTTTCTCTTCAGCGATATTGAAGGGAGCACACGGCTCTGGGAGCAATACCCGGCGGCCATGCGCGAGGCGTTGCATCGTCACGATGAAATCCTTCGCGCTGCAGCGGAGCAGCACGCCGGTTATGTCTTCAAGACGCTCGGCGACGCGTTTTGCATCGCATTCGACCGCGCGATCGATGCCGTGCGGGCCGCGGCACACGCACAGCACGCGCTGAGCGAAGTGGAATGGGGGGAAACCGGCCCGCTGAAGGTGCGGATGGGCCTGCACGTTGGCTCGGCGGAATTTCGCGACAACGACTATTTCGGCAACAGCCTGAACCGAGTCTCGCGCATCATGACCGCGGCGCACGGAGGTCAGGTCCTGATTTCGCTGCCGGTGGAGGAACTCGTGCGGGATCACCTCGATCCGGGCATCCAGCTCCGCGATCTCGGGGAGCGCCGGTTGCGCGATCTCGCGCGTCCCGAGCATCTCTTCCAGCTCGTCCTTCCGGGGTTGCCCTCGGAATTTCCGCCGCTCCGCTCGCTCGAGATCACGCCCAACAATCTTCCGACGATGCTGAACACCTTCGTCGGCCGGGAAAAGGAGCGCGCCGCGGTGAAGCGTCAGCTACAGTCCACCCGCCTGCTCACGCTCACCGGCACGGGCGGCACGGGAAAGACCCGCCTCGCCGTGCAGGTGGCGGAGGATTTGCTCGGCGATTTCTCCGACGGCGTGTGGCTGGTCGAGCTGGCCACGATCAGCGATCCGGACCGCATTCTGGAAATCACCGCGGCAACCGTCGGTCTGCGCGAGGAACCCGGCGAGCCGCTGCTTGAGACGCTGGTGCAATTCCTCTGCGGTCGCAGCACCCTGCTTGTGCTCGACAATTGCGAGCATCTCCTCGACGGCTGCGCGACCTTCGCAAACCAGCTGCTGCAGGGCTGCAACACGCTGAAGATTCTTGCGACCAGCCGCCACGCGCTCGGCATCGCCGGCGAGCGGACCTGGCCGGTGCCGCCGCTCGCAGTGCTGGATCCCGACCGCGACCTCTTCCAGGAATCCGACATCGTCACGAAGGTCTCGCAATACGAAGCCGTGAAGCTGTTCATCGATCGCGCTTCCGCTGCAAAGCCGGGGTTCGAAATCAACCGGCAGAACGCCGCCGCGATCGCCCAGATCTGCTGGCGGCTGGATGGCATTCCGCTCGCGATCGAGCTTGCGGCCGCGCGGTCGCGCGTCCTCACGCCGGAGCAAATCGCGCACCGCCTCGATGATCGATTCCGCCTGCTCACGGGCGGCGGGCGGTCCGTGCTTCCGCACCAGCAGACCCTGCGCACGCTCATCGACTGGAGCTACGATCTGCTGAGCGAGAGCGAACGTGTGCTGTTCCGCCGCCTCGGCGTGTTCGGCGGAGGCCGCACGCTCGACGCCATCGAAGCCGTCTGCACCGGCGACGGCGTGGACGACTACGACGTCATCGACCTCCTCCAGCTTCTCATCGACAAATCCCTCCTGAGCGCGGAGACCGATTCCACAGAGACGACGCGATACACCATGATCGAGTCGATCTGGCAGTATGCCCGGCAGCGCCTGGAGGAATCGGGCGAGTTCGACCGGCTTCGCGACCGGCATCTCGATTATTTCCTGAAGCTTGCCGAGGAGGCGCATCCGAAGCTGCAAAGCCGCGATATGGCAGCGTGGCTCGATCGCGTCGATGCCGACGTTTACAATTTCCGCCTCGCCCTCCAGTGGGCGGCAAAATCGCCCGAGGGGGTGCAGAAGGGTCTCCGCATCCTGTGGGCGCTGGCGCGCTACGCCGAGATTCGCGGCAATTTCGCAGAGGCGCACGACGCCTTCGTGGAGCTGCTTACCGCGCCGGGCGCCGAAGAACCCACGCTCGCCCGCGCCTATGCGCTCGCCGGCGCGAGCCGCATCGCGTGGTGTCGCGACGATTCACAGCTGGGTCTCGAATACGGACGCGAGGCGGTGAAATTGCTCGAGCAGTTCGGGCGCGACCGGGATGCGATTCTCCAGCGCGCATTCATGGGGTTCATGGCGCGGAACGTCGGCATGCGCGACGGCATCGAAGAGCAATTCCAGCGCACCTACGACGAAGGCGTTGCCCGTGGAGACTGCGTGCTGCAATCGATCGGGTTGAGCGGGCTGGGGACCTTTGCCTCCGATCGCGGCGAGACCGCCAAAGCCCGCGAACTCCGCGAACGAAGTCTGGAAATTCACCGTCGCACGGGAGACCAATGGACCGCCGGCTACATCCTGTGGGGCATCGCCCGCACGTGCATTGCCGATGGCGATCCGGCCAGCGCGCGTCACGCGCTCGAGGAATGGACCGCCATTGCCCGCCGGCTCGGCAACCGCTGGGTCACGCCCTACATTCTTCAGCTCTACGCGTCCATTCTGCTTCTGGAGGAATCGCCGACGGAGGCCACGCGTGTGCTGGCTGCGGCGGAGGCGGGACGCGAGGCTCTCGGCATCACTCTGGATGACACCGATCGCGTGGAATGGGAGGCCGCCGCGGCGAAACTGGAAACCGCCCTCGATTCCCCCACGCGGCTCCGTGTGTGGAACGAAGGCCTCGAACTTGGCGTCTGGGAGGCAATCGACCTTGCCGCCCGCACGCGACCGAAAGCTGCCGCCGCCGCATGAGCGACGCGCGCTTCTCAAGTCTCGCGCGCCTCTTCGGCAATGAAGCTCTCGATCGATTGAGCCGCGCGCATGTAGCCGTGATCGGCGTCGGCGGTGTGGGATCGTGGACCGTCGAAGCGCTCGCCCGCTCGGGTGTCGGGGCGCTGACGCTCGTCGACATGGACGACGTCTGCGTCACGAACATCAACCGCCAGCTTCCCGCGCTCGTGCCCACAGTGGGGCAGCCGAAGATTCGCGTGCTCGCGGAGCGTATCGCCGCGATCAATGAAAACTGCACCGTTCACGAGCATTGCGAATTCCTCACCCCATCCAATGCCCGGCGTCTGCTCGACGGAGGGTTTGATTTCGTCGTCGACGCCACCGATCGCATGTCGGTAAAGGCCGCAATCCTCGCCACCTGCCGCGAACTCGAAACCCGCTGTGTCACGATCGGGAGCGCCGGCGGAAAAACGGATCCAACGCTCGTGCGTTGTGTCGATCTCGGTCGCGTGGGCCACGACGAATTGCTTCGCCAGGTTCGCCGGAAGCTTCGCCGCGAATATGGCTGGGAAGGCGGCGAGGGAAATCTTTACGGCGTGCCGGTGGTCGTCTCGCAGGAACCTCAGCGCTTCCCCTGGAGCGACGGTCGCGTGTGTGCGCAACCGGAACCCGGCTCGAATCTGCGGATGGATTGTGCGACGGGATTCGGCGCGGCGTGTTTCACAACCGGGACCTTTGGCTTCGTCGCCGCCAGCGAGGTCGTGCGAAGACTCGCGGAAGGCTAGCCGAAAAAGCGAAGGAAGTTCTCTTCGACGGCGTCGGCGAGCGTTTCCGGCGCCATGCCACGCAGATGCGCGAGGCCTTCGTAAGCGACGCCGAGATTCGCCGGATGCGCGAAATGTTCGTCCTGCCCGGGGAGCGAATAGCGCTCGAACTCGCGCGGAATCGGCATCGCGGGTGCGTCCGTTTCGACGAGCAGACGATCAAGGGGGATTTTCCGAAACGGCTCGAGCTTCCGTTCACGACCGGGCGCGACGAACGATCCGGAGAACGAGAAATACGCACCCATTTCCGCGAACTCCGCGGCCATTTCGACCGACCCACCGTAGGCATGGAGCAGGAACCCGCGATCCGGCAATCGTCCTTTTCGAAGCTCCTCCGCCAGCGCACCCCAGGCACGCAGGCAGTGAATGGTCACGGGAAGATTTCGCTCCGCCGCGTGCGCGAGTTGGAAACGAAAGACCTCCAGTTGCAGCTCGAAGTTTTCCGACGTCTTCCAACGATCCAGCCCGATCTCGCCGACACACCCGCCGGCGTCGATCCGCTCGACGAATCGCTCGCGCCAGTCGGTCGAGATTTCATCAACATTCCACGGATGCACGCCAAAGCTCGGCCGCACGATGGGATGCCGCACCGTCAGCGCGGCGACAGCCTCCCAATCGTCCTCGCACGTGCCGTTCACGATCATTGCCGCGATTCCCTCGCGCTCGCAGGCGGTGAGAATCCGATCCAGCTCGCCCCCGAGAACCGGGTCCTGCAGATGGTTGTGCGCGTCGTAGAGTTTCATCGCCGGGCGAGTTCGCGGATGCGGCGACACACCTGCGTGAGACCGTTGAGCCGGGTCGGCGTCAGCATACGGGTAATGCCAAGCTCATCCAGAATGGTCGGCTCGAAGTTCGCGGCATCCGCCGGATTCGAGCCATCGAACAGTTCACCGAGAAACATCACCAGACCGCGCACCACGTGGGCATCCGCATCGGCCTGAAGTCGAAACCGGCCGCCGTCGATGCTGCCGCGAATCCACACCTTCGACACGCATCCCGGCACCAGCAGCTCGTCGCAGCGTTCCTCGGGCGGGAGTGTTGCGATGCGCGGCCGGCGATTCACGATTCCCGCGAGGCGTTCCTGCGGATCGGGAAGAATGGCAAATTGCTCGAGCAGCCTGCGCTGCCTGGCGGCGGGATTCATGGCACCAATCTATCACGCCGCGGAAGTGCGCTCGGGCCTTGCGAGGCGCGCAAAAGTCCGCTTGCTTGATGAACAATGAAAACGGTCCCCGGCGCCCTCTTTCGAAGCGTGCTCGCCGCGATCGGGATGGCGGGCCTTGTGCAGGGCGCCGTCGCCGCAGGATCGGTGGACGCCGAGCTGGCGGTGCCGGCCGGTTACACGAAAACGGCCGATGAGGCGAAGGTGCGCATCGACGCGTTGCGGGACCTCGCGAAGGAGCATCCCGAACGCGAGCTGGAGATCAACGCCTACCTCATCCCGCTTGAACGACTCGTGGAGGCGGGGCGGGCCGAGAAACCGCCCGAAGCGAACGAAGCGAAAGAGGCGGTCCCGCCGCCTCAGCCGAAGATTCTCGCTCTCGTCCGCATCGGCCCCGGTGAAACAAAGGCCGTCCCTGCAAAATCGGTCGAGGAGAACGGGCCAATGGTCATCATCACCGGCGAGGATGGCACACGCTCCGTGGTGCAGCCGCGAAACGTCGTCGGCAGGTTGCCCCGCTACACCGATGAGGAATTGCGCAGCGGCGCCGTCGATCTCGAGGGCCTCGCGAAGCAATACGAAGCGCTCTCGCGGTCGCAGAGTTCGATTCGCAATTTTCTCGCCGGTGAGGCGGCCCGTATGCGCACCATTCATCAGGCCATCACCGCGAAGCAGATCGAGACCAAGCCGGCGGACTCCGGCGTGGTGGACCGGATCATTTCCCAAACCTACGACCCGGAGACGGACTACTCGACCAAGGAGCTCGCCGGCCTGTTGCTCGAGGCCGAGAAGGCGCGGAAGGAATTTCCCGACTCGGCGGAGAAGCTGGATGAATGGGCCGCGCCGTTTCGCACGCATTTCGAGCAACGCCTCGCAGGACGCCAGCGGTTCGATGGAAAGTGGCTGTCCCCGGCCGAAATCATCGTGCGCAAACGCGAGATTGCCGAGGACGCGTTCCAGCGGACCTTTTCCGCTCCGCTCGACGCCGTGGCCTTGACCAATGGCGAGATGAAAACGCTCGTGGTCCTCTCCGGTGGCGGCGCTGCGCTGCTCATCCTCGTCGGGATCGCCCTGCTCTTCGTTCGCAGCCGTCCCGGTCTGCGCCTCCTCGGCGTGGGACTTTCCCTTGGAACAATCATCCTCGCCGGCGCGCTGTTCCTGCTCGCTTCGAGCGATCCGAAGGACGTGCCTCCCATTACCGCAGACACCACCACCGCGCCCCTGATGAGCGCTTTGTTCGCGGCATCAAAACAGCCCATCGACATTATGGCGCATCCGCAGAGTGTCAGCGATGCCTCGATCAACACCCTTCTCGCCCAACGCGCCGCACCAATCCGCCCCTCCGAGCGGGACCCGTGGATTGCACGGCGCGAGGCGCTCGCCGTGCAGCTTGCGGGCAATCGCGCGGTTTTCTTCGAACTCATCCGCGCGTTCGATCGCGACTGGGTGGTGCGATATCAGGTCGTGCTCGGAGCCGAGCCGAAATTGAACGGAGCGTGGATTGGTCGCGTGAAGTGTCCGCCCCCGCTCAACGGGTGGCTGTGGGACAGCCTCCGACGGCAGCTCGAGCGCACGCTTGCGAACACCGCGATCCTCGCCACCTACGACGCCCGCATCGACGAAGACGGCATGGTTTACCTGCAACCGAAGGCGGCGGCGAATCGCTAGGAAGACGGCAGTGGCGTTTCCACACGTCCAGCAAGGTTCGGCATCCGATATTCGAGCACACGCCCACGATGATTCTCGACGCCTATTGCACCCTCACGCTCGAAGCCAGCACACCCCTCCCCGCGGTCCTGATGCTGCGCCCGCGCAGCGGCTGGGGACAATGGGTGATGCGCGAGGAGTTTGTCACCAATCCTCATCTGCCGATGATCGAATACACCGACGACTTCGGAAACCTGTGCCAGCGCGCAGTGCTGCCGGCCGGGCCGCTGTCGGTGCGGGCAAGCTGCACGGTCGACACCTCCGATACCATCGATGTGTGTCGCGAGGCGGAGTTCATCCCCGTTGAGACGCTGCCCGATCCCATTCTCAAATACCTGCTGCCGAGCCGGTATTGTCAGTCGGACAAGTTCGCGGACCGGGCACGGAAGATCGTTGGAAAGGCCAAGCCCGGCTACCCGCAGGTCGAGACAATCACGCGGTGGATTCACGAGAACATCGAATACCAATACGGCGCCAGCAATGCCTCGACCTCGGCCCTCGAGACCCTCGAGTCGGGAAAGGGCGTCTGCCGCGACATGGCGCACCTCGGCATCGCGTTTTGCCGGGCGCTGAACATCCCGGCACGTTTCGTCACCGGCTTTCTTTATCAGCTCGACCCGATGGACTTGCACGCATGGTTCGAAGCCTACGTCGGCACCCGCTGGTATACCTTCGACGCCACGCAGGCCGAGGCGAAGGGCAACCGCATCGCCATCGCCTATGGCCGCGACGCCGCGGATGTCGCGCTCCTCACGAGCTTCGGCCCGCTCGCCCTCAATGAGATGAAGGTGGACGTCTCCCGAAGTCCGCTGGCGGACGCTTGATTCCGAATCAATCTTGCGTTTGCACGGGCCTGGGCGCACCCTGAAGGACGATGTCCTCCGATGATCCCCACCTCAGCGAACGGTCGCAAAAGGCTGCGCGAATCATCGCCAATCCGGGGAACTTCAAAGTTTGCGAGAGCTGCGATTCGATCGTCACGCGCCGCGTGGCCCTGTGCCCCAACTGCAATGGCTATCGATTTGACGAGTCTCCCGAAACGGTGGCGATGCAGGCCCGGGCGCTTGCCGCGCGCGCCCAAACGACCGTCACCCACGAAGATTTGCAATGACCGCGCAGCGGTTTGACGTGGTGGTGGTGGGCGCGGGCCCGTGCGGCCTGCTCACCGCGTTGTTGCTGGCGCGCCACCGCTTGCGCGTTGCCGTTTACGATCGCAAACGCGAGCTGGTGGATCACCCGAAGGCCATGGGCATCTCGCGGCGCTCCGCGGAGATTTTGCAGCAACTCGGCCTGCGCGAGCAGATGAAGGCCAGCGACCTGCTCCCGCCGGAGTATTCGCTTTCGCGATGGACGGAATCGCTTGTCGGCGAGGAATACGGCCGCGTGCCGCTTCAGCCTCCGGTTCCCGACATCGCGCCCTATCCGGCCTTCCATTGTCCCCAACCGGTGACGGAGCGTGTGCTTCTCGACGCTCTCGAGCGGGAAATGGACGCGAGCATTTTCTTCGACCACGACGTCACCTCGCTCACCGATTGCGACGGCGTGGTGAAACTCTCGGTCCACCGCGCGCGATGGGATCAGACGATCGAGGTGGAGGCGCGCTTTGTGGTTGCGGCGGATGGCGCAAGCAGCCCGGTGAGGCATTGGCTCGGCATCGAGGGCGTGGGCCCGGGAGACCTCGGCCATTTTCTGAACACCTACTTTCGCGCGCCCTACGGCGAGCATCTCAAAGGCCGACGCGCGGTGCTGCAGAACATCCTTCGACGCGACCTTTTCGAGATTTTCGTGGCCGTGAATGGCGACGACCTCTGGCTCATGCACCACTTCCTCGACGAGGGAGAGAAGCCGGCGGATTTCCCAAAGGAGCGGCTGGCGGAAATCATTCGCTCGGCATCCGGACTTCCCGATGTGCCGGTCGAGGTGCTCAGCGTGACGCAGTGGGTGATGAGCCCAAAAATCGCGACGCAGTTCCGCAAGGGCAACGTGTTCCTCACAGGCGATGCTTCGGCGCGGCTCTCGCCCGCGGCGGGCCTCGGCATGAACACCGGGCTGCAGTCCGCCCACAACCTCGCGTGGAAGCTCGCCGCGGTCGTTCGAGGCGCCCCCGAAGCGCTGCTCGACACCTACGACTCCGAGCGCCGTGGGCACGTGATGCGGACGTTCGAAATGTCGAACGATTTCGGCTCCGAGGTCTGGGAAACGGTGACTGCAGGCCTCGCAGGCGATACGGCTCGTGTGCGGGAGCTCGTTGCCCAAAGTCGCCGCGCCGGTTCAGGGCTCGGCATCGACCTTGGCTGGAAATACGAGAAAGGCGCCTTCGTGCCGGAGGCCACCGCTTCTCCCGCTCCCATGGATCTCGACACTTACACGCCTAGCGCCGAGCCGGGCCGCCGCGCGCCACACGTCTGGATCGAGCGCGAGGGCACCCGGCTCTCGACACTCGACTTCTTCGGACGGGGCTTTGTGCTGCTGGTGGCCGGCGATCCCTCGCCGTGGAAAGGCGCGACGACTTTGCCGGCAAAGAGTGGAGGATTCCCGCTCGAGCTTTTCTCCATCGGCGGGTCGGAGGGCTACGCCGACGTGGACGGGCGATTCCTTGGCGAATACGGGCTTCAGCCGGGTGGGGCCGTGCTGGTGCGGCCCGATGGTGTCGTCGCCTGGCGAACCGTCACGCCGCCCCAGGATCCCGCTGCCGCCGTCTCTTCCGCACTCGAGCGCACGCTCAGTGGAGTGTCCGCCTGACCGTTTTCTCGTTTACGAAGCTGCCATCGGCTGCTTCTCAAGCGTCGGGGTTCAGATGGGAGAAATCGTGTTCGAGAAGCTGCCCGATGCGATCGATCGTGATGTCGGCGGGCGGGTATTTTTCCAGCAACCCGGGCTCGTGCGCGTAGTGGCCCTGCCTGACGAAAACCGTCGTCAGCTTGTCGCCCCAGATTTTCTTCATCGCCGTGAGGATGCGCAGCTTGTCATCCACCATCACATAGTGGTGCGCCGGGTGAATGCGCTCCACGTGGTCGAGTTCGTTCTCCTTGTGAATGTAAATGAGCACATTCCGCTGCACGGCCTGAAAAAGCCCCGATCGCTCGGCCTTGCGCGGCTGGAAGACGGCATCGCCATCCGACAGGATCGCCACCGTGCCCCAGCGCTGGCAGTGCTTGATTACGTCCAGCGACTCGGGAAACAGCCGGTTCGCAAACGGGTAGTCCACGAGATACGAGGACATCCGCAGCATACGCGCGTCGTGCTGCGCGGTGAGGCGGTAGCGCTGCAGCGCGCCGAGATAATCCGCGTAGCCCAGTTCCTGACGCAGATCCTCGAAGATCTCCCAATACCGGAGGCACATCTTGTTGCCGAAATTCGAGGACAGGTAATGGCGGATGTCCTCGGTGACGCCGTCGTTGTTGAGAAGGGTGTTGTCGATGTCGAAGAGAAAGACGACGGGCTCGGGAGGCTTGCTCATGGCGCCTTCAGACTACGGGGCGAACCCGGACGAGGCAAACCCCGATCAATCCTTCGTCGCGACTGATTTCTTCGACTGCCGCAATGCAATCTCGCGGTCGATCAACGCCGCCTTCGACGGATCAAGTCGCTTCATCGCTGCGCGAACGACCTCCCAGTATTCGCGATACGCGGCATCGAGCATTTCCCGCGCGGCTTTCACGTCGGGCTCGGCATATGCCTTGAGCCGCAGCGGCTTCAATTCCCTGCCAATGGCCTCCAATTCCTCCGCCTTCGATTTCTCCTCAGCCGTCGCCGCGGCGGAGAATCCCAGCAGAATCCCTGCGCATACAACCCACCGAGTGGAATGCATGACGCTGTGTTAAAGGGCAAATCGTCAAGCGTCCAACCAAAATACATCTTATTACGAAAAGTCACTCTGCAACCCCGCACAAAATTCGAAGTATTGGACCGTATTTATCCCACACCATGTTGTGAAATGGACGCATGGTTTGTTCTTCTTATTCTCGCGCACAAATTCACCCCCCCATGAGGTTCATCCCAAGAATGCACTTGTGATTATGCGCATAATAGTTTCATGTAAAACCCTCCATAAAAGAGGCTCCCAATACAATGGTTTGTCACTGTATTCGAGTATCGCGGACCTACTTTGAAGGCACCTGCTCAGGGGCCATACGGATCTGAAGAATATTCCTTTCAGCCAAATGACTAGTTTCAGCGACTTCTTCCTTAAAGCCACGAGCCATCATCCATATGGCTATCAGTGCCGCCTCGCCTGTGGCCCGGAAGCCACCAAGGAAAAGCAGGAAACCCTGCAACACGGCACCTGTTGCCAATCCCAGCTCATCAACATCCCCACCGGCCTCGGCAAAACCGCCGCCGTCGTGATGGCATGGCTCTGGAATCGCGTCGCGCGTGATGACGAGAGATGGCCCCGCCGCCTCGTTTACTGCCTGCCCATGCGCACGCTCGTTGAGCAGACGCGGGACGAAACGCGCAAATGGATCAACAAACTCGTTGATGCCGGCCTTATTCCCACCGACCGCAAGCCGCGCGTCGTTGTCCTGATGGGCGGCGAAAGTTTAGAGGACGAAGACAAGGACTGGGACATCTATCCCGAGGCCAACACGATCCTCATCGGCACCCAGGACATGCTCCTCTCCCGCGCCCTCAACCGCGGCTACGGCATGGCACGCGCCCGCTGGCCGATGCACTTCGGCCTCCTTAACAACGACGCCCTGTGGGGGCTCGACGAGACCCAATTGATGGGCGCGGGACTATGGACTTCTGCCCAGCTCGACTGGCTTCGGCAAGACCGTTTCAAGTCTGCGAAGAGCTGTGTGACTTGGTGGATGAGTGCCACGATTGGCACCTCATTTCTCGAAACCAGAGACTGCAAAGACTCAAAACTACCCGCACCGGAAAAAATCGAGATTACCGCCGATGAAGCTGCGGAGCTCGACATTCTCAAGGCCGTCCGCCCTGTCGCCTATTGGCAGCCGAAAAAGACCAAAGACCGTAAAGACCGAAGTGCTTTTATTGCAGCTCTGGCGGCCGCAATCCACGCTCAACACACGAAATCGACGCTCTCACTCGTTGTCTGTAACACCGTAGCTGCCGCCCAAGACCTACATAAAGCACTCACGGACGCCAACCCCAACGGAACCGAAGTAGTTCTTATTACTTCACGCTTCCGCCGTGCTGACCGCAAAGAACGCATCGCCAAGCTGCTCGCATTTGAAAACGCTCGCAAAGCAGCCGTCAGAAACGGTAATTCCACACCTGGTCACGATGGTCTGATTTGCATAAGCACCCAAGTTATCGAAGCGGGTGTGGATATTTCCGCACGTCGCCTTTGGACGGAACACTCGCCTTGGACTTCCACGCTGCAACGCCTCGGCCGCCTCAATCGCGACGGTAAACTTAACGCCGAAGCCGCCGCATTTATCTTTGAGATTCCTGCCGACAAAAACGGCACAAACGTAAGCCCCTACGAACCGAATGATCTGAAAGCGGCAAAAAAGATCGTCGATGCGCTCGTCCAAGCGAGCGCGGCCCGCCCGTCCACGCCGATCCGCGAAATTATCTCGGAGCTATCTGATAGCCGCAGTTCCGTGTGCGCTGCAATTGCTGCCGCGCTTCAACCCAAGCCTGCGCCGTTCCCACGCGCGTTCGATATTCACGGTCTATTCTCCACCGAACCAGACGTTTTTGGTGGCTTCACGGACGTCAGCCCCTGGGTGCGTGGTGGCGACAAGAATGCAGATGTCACCCTTTTCTGGCGCGATTGGGACGTAGCGAAAAAATCATCTCCCAATCCCGCTAGCGGCGATGATTTCGACGGTCCCACATTCCAGCGTGATGAAGGTTGTCCAGTAGCTGTCCATCGCGTCCGGGAATTCGTGAAACGTGCCAAAACTGCCTTCATTTGGGATGATCGCACAAGAAAATGGGAATCAATCAGCCACGACAAAATCTGCCCCGGAATGGTCGTGATGTTGCCCGCTCTCTCCGGTGGTTACGATGTGGAGAAAGGCTGGACGGGAAACAAAACCGACAAGCCCGCGAACACACCGCCGCCTGGCCCGTTTGACGCGGAGAGCGAAGACGACGACACGCAGACAGTCGCCAAACTTCAGTGGGTTAAACTCGATGCCCATCTTGCCGCCGTTGCTGCCGAAGCGGAAAAGGTTGCCGATGCGCTCGCACTACTGCCCGAGCTGAAAAAAGCGCTCGTTCGCGCAGCCGCGTTGCATGACATCGGCAAGAGCTTCCCTCAATGGCAGAACGCCCTTCTGACGCCGAGCTCAGATAAAACGACACTTTGGGCGAAAGCGCCGTCATTCACAAAATTCCCTGGAATGCGCCATGAAGCTGCCTCCGCGCTCGCTGCGTGGCGACGCTACTACCGTGATCGCGCGGCCGATTTCCCCGCCCTCTCCATTTACCTTATCGCCACCCATCACGGACTTGTCCGCACAGTTCTAAATTCCCGCCCTGCGGTGAAACAGCCCAACATCGCCGGCATCCCAATTACCGAGCCACCGCCACCGTTGCCGTGGCATGAAAAGCCGGGTGACAACTGGCAGCTCGACTTCACGCCAGCTTCCGACGGCACCGACGGCACATTCACCGAAAACGACGCTGGCGAACTCGTTTTCATACCGTCCACTCCCGGTTGGTCCGCACTCGTCGCCGATCTCCTCGGTGGTTGGGAGGCAGAAGCCCCCCCTGCCTCCGCCGGTGCAGTTCCTGCGAATGAGCCACATTCGCTAAATCCGTTTCACCTCGCCTTCCTCGAAACACTTCTTCGCGCCGCCGACTGCCGTGTGTCGGCAACTGAAAAAGGAATCCCCGCCACGGAGGCCAAATCATGACACCGATTTCGGCTAACTCTCACGTGCTTCCCGTCGTTCCACTTCCAGGACTGCACCTCGACACGCTCGGACACTATTTCGCCGCGCTCGGTTTGCTTCGTCTCACTGCCCGTCAATGGCCATCCGTCAAAGGTTGCTGGCGCGATGGTATTTTTCACCTCGTTGGCGGCCCGAAAGATTTCTCTCAGCTTGAGACATACCTAATTGATGTCGGAGCAAATGCGAAATGGACGCGCTATGAATACAAATGGGACTCCGCTAACAAAAGGGCTTCGGACATAATTACAAAAAGCGCGTCAAAGAAGCCGGAGTTAAAAGCAGAAGCAATAAAGGAGGCTGCCCTGATACTTCAACTTTGGCAAAACAGTGCGGACGAAACGGACATCCCGTTGTTCTTGTCGCACATCGTTGCTGCCGAACGGCGCAGCATTAACCCATTGTTCCGCAATCCCGGGGGGAAACGGAATTATCCAGCGGGATGGTCATCCGCTCGGGACGCCGTCAAAGCCGTTCTTCCGAGATCAAGAAAACCCAAACCAGATTCTCCCTCCATTACTGAAAGCGCTGTGACGCCAGAAGGCGCTCGTAAGGACCTCACCGCTTTCCTCAAAGGAAAGGTCTGCTCCTTACTCGGTGCTTATAATGCAGGCAGTTGGTTCAGCGACGCTAACAAGAAATACAATTTTTCTCCGGATCGTCCATACCGCAACGGTCAGATTACACCATGGGCGATGCTTTTGGCGTGTGAGGCTTTTCCGCTTCTAGTCGGCGCGACTTCACGCCAGCTTGGATCCGCTCGCGAAGGTGTTGGAGCGTTTCCCTTCGTCACCAACGGGCCAGCACCAGAAGCCGAAGGCGAAGTGGGGCTTTCTGTCGGCGAGTTTTGGGCACCGATTTGGAATAAGCCCTTCTCCGTCGCCGAGGTTTCAGCGCTCTTCAAGCGAGGACGTGCCGAGGTCAACGGGCGTGGTGCTATCACCTCAGCCGCATTCGCTGCTGCAATTATGAAGCATGGCACTGATGCCGGCCTTGTTGAATTCCGTCGCTTTGCTCTCTTTCCGACCACCAATCCAAAGACATTCGAATCACGCTTGGCGTCCGTTCATCCACTCGGAGCGACACAAGCAGACGACTCTGCGCAAGCCGACGCAGTTTCCCGCGTTATTCGCTTCCGCGACGTTCTCCCGCGCGAATTCAAGAAGGGCCAATCATGGGTGTATCGCGGATTGCAGGGCCCAATAGACACCGCGCTCGTGCGCCTCTCCGCCTCCGGCAGCAACGATGAACTTCGCCGTGAAAACTCATGGGCTTTGCTCGATGCCGTTTTCTCTTCGCTCGAAAGAACCTCGAAAAACAAAACCTACCGAGAATACGAACCTCAGCTCGAGTTGCTGCCTGCCTCGTGGGCGATTTCGCTGCTACAAAAAGAACACACTCTCACCCCGGAAATCCGTATTGCGCTGGCCCTCGCCACTCTTCACCCCAGGAGCAAAAAAAAGGACTCAGATCACGACGATGTCAGCGAACGAAACCTGCCCGCTCCCCTCATCGCTTACCGGGTCGGCGTCGTCCCCGCATGGAAAAACAAGTGGAGCCGCGTCAAGATCGCCAAGGGCACGCCACTACGAACCGAATGGAGCGAACGCCCGCTTATCGACAACTTGGTCTCCATCGTTCGCCGCCGCGCCGCCAGCGAAGCAGATACGCACAGCGAACCACCATTTAACACGCAACTGACTCTGCCGGTTGGCGATGTCTTTGCTTTCCTGAACCAAGAAACCGACGATACCGTAGTAACCCGCTGGCTCGATCGCTTCCTCCTCTTCGATTGGTCATTTCTTAATGACTCCGAGCGACAGGCGCTTTCCGCGTTTTTGCGTCCCGCTGCTAACAGTTCCACTCGGAGGCTTCGCGCCACCGATGCGTTGATTTGCTTCCTCCGTCCACTCTTTCACGCCCACACGTTCACCCAGATTCAATCTGAACCTGAAACGACCACGGCCCCCACGAGTGGGATGCTCCGCCCGATCATCGCTCACCTAGAACGAGGTGATACCACCTCGGCGTTCCACGCCGCACAGAGCCGTTACAGAAGCCTGCTGATTGAGACCGTTGATTTCGGGGAGAGCAATTTTGCCGTCCCAGACACACGCCGCCTACTTGCTGCACTGCTTCTGCCCGCATCACCGTCGGCCATCGCCCGATATTTCTCACGTTTCCAACTCACTAAATCATCCAACAACCGATAAACACCATGGCTACACAACCGCTCGATATCGCCGCGATTCTCGGCGGAAACCAAAACCGTCTCGTCATCCAAGCGACGCTCAAACCGGTCGCGGGGAAAACCCGATTCCAACCTGCCGGATTTCCCGAAATCGGACACGTCATCTACGACGCACCCGATGGACGCAAAGTCTGCATCGTTGATAGCGCCGCAAGCATGGCAAACCATCTTGAAAGCGTTTGTGTCAACCCCTTCGACCAAACGCTCGTGGATGAACTCAACGGGCTTCCCTACGTCCAATGTGTTACCGATGACAACAAAGACGAACTTGTCGTTACTTCACTTTCCGAAGGCCATCGCCTCGCCTCATCGTATTTCTTAGAAGGGAAGCGTCTCTACACTGAAGATAACGAGACAAAAGTAGCAGAAAAAGAGTTCGGTGCGGAACTGCGCGACGATCCCGACATGTTTGGTTTGCGCGATCTTGGGAATAAAACCCACCCACTTCCGGCACAATGGTGGAATATTTTCCGCACAATTTTCCGCTATGACCCAAACTCGCTCGTTCACGGCATCTTATTTCCCTCCCTTGGCATCAAACTGCCGCGTGTTCTTACCGCTACACTCGACGCTTACGGCGCGGCCCGGGTCGGCACTTCCGGCGTAAAGTTTGACAAACTTGGAAAGACAAATTCCGGTCAGCCGATTTTCGCAAAGGACGAGGAAACTGCCTCCGAAATCCGAGCTACCTTTGTCATCGATTTGTCGCTCATTCGCTCCTTCGGGCGGGACCCAGACAAAGGTCTCAACGCTGCGCAAAAACAACTCCTTCTCGGCCTTGCGCTGTGGAAGATCGGTAAACTCCTTAGCTCCTCGTTCCGCTTCCGCTCCGAATGCGACCTGGAACTCGACGGTCTAAAGATCGACGAGAAAGAACAGCTCATTGAAGACCGAAAGGTGGATGTTTCTGCGCTCAGCATCGACATTGGTAGCCTCATCACCAACGCGGGTTTTCAAGACCCGGCTCCGCGCATCACCAAGGTTTATTGGCCGGACAGCGAACTCTTCAAAGCCGCAAAGGATAAGGACGCTGGTTCTCAGGAGGGCCAGACCGATGGCGATGAGGATGAAGGTGCCGGCGAAGATGAATAATCTGCCATGCTCATTGTTCTAAAACAAAGTTTCCCGCTCGGACGCTATCACGCCAATCCGTGGCGCGCCTTCGCATTCGACGATCCACATGGTGAATGGCCTCCTTCGCCATGGCGTCTCCTTCGCGCCATTCTGGCCCGCAGCTTTCAACTTTCTCGCGAACGAGAAAACATCGATGACGATGCCTTACGGAGGCTACTAGTCCGAGCGTTTTGCGAAAGCAAAATATCCTTTCAGCTTCCCGCCCAATCGTGGCGAGGCCCCGGCTTGCAACAATACCAACCATCGGAATTCAAAAAAATCCCGGCAGCCGCCGCCAAGCCAGGTGAGAAGACCTATAACACCACCAAAAACAAAGATAACTTCTGGCTCGTTTCATCTGAAACCGCCGCGCTGTTTTGGATTTTGGAGAGCGAGAACTGGACGACGGAATTGCTCTCACATCTCGACGAATGCCTCGCTCGCATGACCTATTTCGGGCGCGCCGAATCGATCACCCAAATTGAGCGGTCGAAAGGCGAAGCCGACGGCATCCAAGCCAACTGCGAGCTGAAAGATAAACGCACCTCCACCTCGGTTCCTGTCTTGTGTCCTAAACCCGACGCCACGCTGGAACAAGTCGCCTGCCAAACCCACGAGGATGCAGTCGCCAATTCGACAACGCCTCCCGGCGCGATTTGGAAATACGCCGAACGCCCCGCTCGTGCAAAACCCGCACCACAAGCGTCGGCTCGCAAAGCCCTTCCACCCGTCCAAATCGTTCAATTCGCCATCGGCGGACGTGTTTTCCCACCCCTCAGATATTGGCTCCGCATCACTGAAAAATTTCGTGGCATTGCCCTGCGTCAACTCGCGCAACAAGTGAGCGGAGATCGTGACGCGAGGTTTGCCGAACTACCGTCCGAGATCCGCGCCAAGTTTTCGTTGTTCACCGGAAAAGGTTCCGACGACACCGCGCTTGCTGGACATCAACACGCCGCATTTTTCCTCATCCCCGATTCGCAAGGGAAGCCCTCGCGCCTGATCTGCTGGCGCAAAGTTCCATTTTCCGACGAAGAGCAAACCGCTCTTCTCGCCGCCGCTGAAGCACCGCTCGCGTGGCACTTCGGCAGCGATGATTGGAAACTTCGACTCGTTCCGCTTCCCGCCGAAACGCCACTGCCACCCAATAAGAACATTTTCGGCCAAAGCACCGTTTGGGAGACATTCACTCCATTCGTCCCGCCGCTTCATTTTTTGGGGCGAAATGGAAAGCCGAAGCGCGGGTGTGAGATAGAAACCCAAGTTGGGAACTCCCTTGCCGACTGCGGACTGCCACCGGCAACTGTAACCGTTCTTTCAGCCGGCGAGAGGGCTAGCCAATGGGTAAAAGTTCACCGCCCTCGTCGCTCCCGCACTGAACAAACCAATGACGATAAGCGGGCCTTCAATATCAGACTGCAGTTTGAAGCTCCTGTTCAAGGTCCCCTCTTTATTGGCCACTCCTGCCACTTCGGCCTCGGCCTTTTTGCTCCCGTGGAGTGATTGTTTGCCCTCATGGATCCCCGCACTGAAGAGGAGGAAAAAATGCTGCCATCAGGCATGCCTGCCTCGGTGGGATTTGATTCCCATTTTGGGAGAAGATGGTCTATCCTGCGGCATCCGGAGCCGGTGCCATGGCTGCGCCCCCAGACCAGATGGAACTGGATTTCTCCGCGCCGCTCGCGCGTCGCGAACAGCCGGCTTCCTCTTCTTCTCCCACCGGCACCACACGGGATCCGCCTCCTGCCGTCGAGCCCCAACCCGCCGCGCTTGGCGAACCGCTCGGCGTCCGCATGATCAACGAATACGTCTACTGCCCCCGGCTGTTTTATTACGAAACGGTTGAGGGGCTCTTCGCCCACAACGCGGATACCCTCGAAGGCGCGGAGGCTCACCGACGCGTGGATGCCGCCCGTCCCGGCAAACTGGATTCGAAGTCGTCAAAGACGGAATCCGAGAATGAGCCCAGGGAAACCGACGAACCCGAGACGATCCACGCGCGCAGTGTCTCGCTGTATTCGCCCACGCTGCATGTCACGGCCAAGCTTGACCTTGTGGAAGGCGCCCGAGAGGGCGCGGCGGAATCGATGCTCTACACCCCGGTCGAATACAAGAAGGGCCGGCCACGTGAAGGCGAGGACGCTCGCGAGCTGTGGGATGCCGACCGGGTGCAGTTGACGCTCCAGATTCTCCTCCTCCGGGAAAACGGATTCCCCAGCGAGGAAGGCATCGTTTACTACCGGGAGACGCACCAGCGGGTGACCTTTCGCCCGACCGATGATGACGAGGCCTGGGCCCGTCGCATGGTGGAAGAGGCGCGCGAGTGCCAGCGCGGCGCGATTCCCGCACCGCTCGACCATTCGCCAAAGTGCCCGCGCTGCTCGCTGGTGAGCATCTGCCTGCCCGACGAAACGCGGTTGCTCGCCGACGAGACGCCGGCGGCGCTCCATCCGAACAACCAGCCGGAGCTCCCGCTGCCTCTGCCGTCCGCCGTTGCCGCGCATTACCCGCGTCCGCATATCGCCCTCATCGACTACATCAATCGCGTGCCAATACCCGGCATTCGCCGCGTGAAACCCGATCCGGAAATGCGCCGGCTCATCGCGCCGAATCCGGATACACGCACACTCTACCTCAACACCGCCGGCACATGGGTCGGACGCAAAGGCGGAACCCTCACCGTCAAGGAAGACGGCAACCTGATCGGCGAGTTCCGCCTCAAGGATCTCCATCACGTCGCACTCTTCGGTCCGGTGCAGATCAGCACGGCCGCGGTCCAGACCCTATGCGAGGAGGAGATCCCGCTTACGTATTTCTCGACCGGCGGCTGGTTCTACGGCCTGACGCGCGGCCACACGCTCAAGAACGTTTTCACGCGCATCGAGCAGTTCCGCCTCGCCGCGGACCCCACGGGCGCCCTCGCGATTGCGCGTCAGTTCATCTACGGAAAGATCGTCAACCAGCGCACGCTGCTCATGCGCAATCACGTCGAGCCTCCGCGCGAGGTGCTGCGGGCCTTGAAATACTTCGCAAACGCCGCGCTCACGGCCACACACCTCAACCACCTCCTCGGTGTCGAGGGAAACGCCGCGGCATTCTACTTTGGGGCATTCGGCGGCATGCTCAAACCGCGCACCCAGCCGGCAAATGGTGGGGAGAACCTGGACGACACCAAACAGCCAATGACGGAGCCTCGAGAGGCCACGTTTCCCTTTTACCCCGACGCCCGCAACCGCCGGCCGCCGCGCGATCCCGTCAACGCTTTGCTCTCGCTCACGTATTCCCTGCTCACAAAGGAGTGCACACTGGCCTGCTACGCCGTGGGACTCGACCCCTACGTGGGTTTTCTCCATCAGCCCCGGCACGGCCGTCCCGCTCTGGCACTCGATCTCATGGAGAAATTCCGCCCGCTGGTCGCCGACAGCACCGTGCTCACGCTCGTCAACAACGGCATGCTCGGGGAAAACGATTTCATCCTTTCCTCCCACTCGGCCGCGCTCCAGCCCGCATCGCGCAAGACGGTCTTCCAAGCCTGGGAACGCCGGCTCGCCGAGGGCGTCACCCATCCGCTCTTCGGTTACAAGGTCAGCTACCGCCGCGCGATCGAGCTCCAGGCCCGCCTGCTCGCCAAGTTCCTCACCGGCGAGATCCAGGAATACATCCCCTTCATGACCCGCTGAGGCTCCATGCGCATCAACTACATCGTCACCTACGACATCCGCAGCGAAAAGCGCCTGCGGCGGGTCTTCCGCATCTGCAAGGACTTCGGCGTGCACCTCCAGTATTCCGTCTTCGAATGCGACCTCACTCCCGCAGAGCGCGTGCGCATGGAGGCGCGGCTCAGCGAAGTCATTCATCACACCGAAGACCAGGTCCTTTTCATCGAACTCGGCCCATCCTCCCAACGTGGCGAACGAACCGTCACCGCGCTCGGGCAAACCTACGCGAAGTGGATGCAGCCGTGTTTTGTGGCATGAGCCCCGGCAAAAGCCGGTGGGAATGATCTTTGACAGTTGAAAATCGGAAGATTCCGCGGCGTGCGAGCGGCAGGGTGGCCCTCCTTTTTACCATCCCCTCTCGCGCATTGATTCTCAATGCGTTGCGAGGAAAACGACGGTGAGAGGCGGCCGCGCCAAACGTCTGGCGCGGCACCTCTCGCATCGACAACAGCAAATCTTTGTCGTTCAATAGCCCCTGAAGGGCACGGTTTCCGCGCTGAACACAGCGCGGCTCCGTTGAAGCGAGGGTCTTGGACGCTGTATCTGCTGGTGCTTGCGGAAGTTTCCGCGCTGAACACAGCGCGGCTCCGTTGAAGCGACGACACGCTGCTCGATGTGCGCGCGGAGATCCGCGTTTCCGCGCTGAACACAGCGCGGCTCCGTTGAAGCGGCGCTGACGATTATTTGAGTGTCGCGGATGATGACGTTTCCGCGCTGAACACAGCGCGGCTCCGTTGAAGCCCAGGCTCGGGCGTGTCTTCGCCCTTGGCGTTCTTCGTTTCCGCGCTGAACACAGCGCGGCTCCGTTGAAGCAAGGAATGGCGGATTGCCTGCCTCTTTGGCCTCTATGTTTCCGCGCTGAACACAGCGCGGCTCCGTTGAAGCCGAAAAGTGAGAAACTCGCCCGAAATATACGTTCGCGTTTCCGCGCTGAACACAGCGCGGCTCCGTTGAAGCAGGGCGGGCTGCTGGCGCGGGACCTGATTCTGGTGACTCGTTTCCGCGCTGAACACAGCGCGGCTCCGTTGAAGCAAATGCTTACGGACGAGACCACGGAAAATCCGCACCGTTTCCGCGCTGAACACAGCGCGGCTCCGTTGAAGCTTTCTGACGAGGTGATCGATAAGGCAGCGGCTTCGGCGTTTCCGCGCTGAACACAGCGCGGCTCCGTTGAAGCCTACAACTTCCGCACCGGCTCGCGGGCGGACGACGCGTTTCCGCGCTGAACACAGCGCGGCTCCGTTGAAGCCCTCGTCGTCCTTGCCGAGCCACCACACGAGCAGCGGTTTCCGCGCTGAACACAGCGCGGCTCCGTTGAAGCTGAATGGCCTTCTTTGTTGCGGCAACATCCCATCCAAGTTTCCGCGCTGAACACAGCGCGGCTCCGTTGAAGCACATTCGTTGGTTCAGTGCCTCGCGAACTTTGTGAGTTTCCGCGCTGAACACAGCGCGGCTCCGTTGAAGCGGGGTGTGGGAGTTGTTCTACCCGAATCACCCAAAGTTTCCGCGCTGAACACAGCGCGGCTCCGTTGAAGCCGGGTGCGGGGTGACCACTCACTCTCCTCGAGCCAGGTTTCCGCGCTGAACACAGCGCGGCTCCGTTGAAGCCCGAACGGCCACGAGCCAATGCTTCTCGTCCTCGTCGTTTCCGCGCTGAACACAGCGCGGCTCCGTTGAAGCCCGGGCGATCATCGCGCTTTCCGCCGCCGGCTACTCGTTTCCGCGCTGAACACAGCGCGGCTCCGTTGAAGCGACTTGATCTCGAGGCAGATCACTCGCTTGTTGCCGGTTTCCGCGCTGAACACAGCGCGGCTCCGTTGAAGCTTGGGGCTGGTTTCCAATGCTGTTCCTGCTGAACAGGTTTCCGCGCTGAACACAGCGCGGCTCCGTTGAAGCACCCCACCGCCGAGAAACCGCTCCGTCTCGCGGCGCGTTTCCGCGCTGAACACAGCGCGGCTCCGTTGAAGCTCGTAGCGATAGGTTACTCCTTCCCGGCGCATGGAGTTTCCGCGCTGAACACAGCGCGGCTCCGTTGAAGCGGGGCAGCTACTCGCGCCTGCTCTCTCGCTCGCGCGTTTCCGCGCTGAACACAGCGCGGCTCCGTTGAAGCGATGCAATGAATTTCAGCAGTGATGGTTTTCCCCGTGTTTCCGCGCTGAACACAGCGCGGCTCCGTTGAAGCTTGATGCACCCCGCCCCACGCCACGAGTCGCACGCGATGTTTCCGCGCTGAACACAGCGCGGCTCCGTTGAAGCCGGTTGACCGCTGCGTCCCGGCACCAATGTCAGCCCGGTTTCCGCGCTGAACACAGCGCGGCTCCGTTGAAGCCATCTCTCTCGGCTCGCAATGCCTCAAGCTCATCAGTTTCCGCGCTGAACACAGCGCGGCTCCGTTGAAGCCGCGACCGCGCGACCGCGATCGACTTCATCGGCAGCGTTTCCGCGCTGAACACAGCGCGGCTCCGTTGAAGCCGCGACCGCGCGACCGCGATCGACTTCATCGGCAGCGTTTCCGCGCTGAACACAGCGCGGCTCCGTTGAAGCAAGGAGAAAGGTTCTCATGGTGGCGTTCATAGTGTGCGTTTCCGCGCTGAACACAGCGCGGCTCCGTTGAAGCCAGAGTATCGCCAGCTTGATGATATGATCTTCCGCGTTTCCGCGCTGAACACAGCGCGGCTCCGTTGAAGCAAGAACAACGACCTTGGGATCAACTATGCCCGCGCCGTTTCCGCGCTGAACACAGCGCGGCTCCGTTGAAGCTTGAGGTGAAGGCAAAACTTCCGTCGAGTAAGTCGTTTCCGCGCTGAACACAGCGCGGCTCCGTTGAAGCACTTCGCTGTGGCGATGATTAGATTCATCATCGGAACGTTTCCGCGCTGAACACAGCGCGGCTCCGTTGAAGCGCGAGCTGGTCACGATCGGCGCGCGGTGGATCGACCCGTTTCCGCGCTGAACACAGCGCGGCTCCGTTGAAGCCTCGGCACCATGATGCTGCTCGACAACAGCCTCGCTGTTTCCGCGCTGAACACAGCGCGGCTCCGTTGAAGCAGTGTGGTTGTTTTCATCATGACGGCGACAGTTATAGTTTCCGCGCTGAACACAGCGCGGCTCCGTTGAAGCCGGGCCGTCCATGACCGTGCCGCCGAACTCCTGCGTCCGTTTCCGCGCTGAACACAGCGCGGCTCCGTTGAAGCACGAAGGCGTTGGGAATCT
>CALLUD010000006.1 GCA_938011325.1 uncultured Spartobacteria bacterium | reverse complement strand
TCGCCTCCATATTGCTCTCCCCCGTGTTCTACCCACTTGAAACAGCGAAGAACCACAACGCTTCGGCGGACTTTGTGATCGGGCAGATGAATTTCACCACCGCCGTCCCCGCCACCACCGCCACCACGCTCAGAGAGCCTAACGGCGTCACTGTCAGCCCGGACGGCACGCTGTTCGTGGCGGATTCTGGCAACAGTCGCGTGCTCGGCTACAAGAACATCGCCAGCCTGACCAGCAACGGCCCGGTTGCGGATCTGGTGGTCGGGCAGATCAACTTCACGTCGGGTGACGCCTCCACCACCCGCTCGAGATTATCCTACCCCGCCGACGTGCTCGTCGACTCGGGCAACCACCTCTGGATCGCCGACTTCGCGAACAGCCGCGTGCTCCGCTTCAACAATGCCAGCGGTCTACCCGCCACTGCGGCCGAGGCCTCCGGCGTGCTCGGTCAACCGAACTTCACCAGCAGCAATTTCGCCGTGACCGCGACCGGCATGGTGCCGCCGATGGGACTGGCGATGAGTTCCACCGGCGATCTTTTCGTCGCGAACTTTGACGCCAACCGGATCACCGCCTACCGCAATGCAGCCACGCTCGCCAACGGGGCCGCGGCCTCGCTCGTGCTTGGTCAACCGGACTTCGTCAGCAACGAGCCCGCGCTGACGGCGTCGGGCCTCTACGAGCCCGCCCGCCTCGCGTTTGACCTCCAGGGCCGGCTGTTCGTCACCGACAGCCACCACAATCGCACGCTGCGCTACACTCCCGCCCCCGCCCCGACGCCAGTCGTGACGGTGACCGGCAAGAAGGCGTTCACCACGACGAAGGCAAAGGTGAAGATCAAGGGCAAGGCCACCAACGGCCCGATCGCCCGGGTGGACGTGAAGTTTGGCAGGAAGACCTTCAAAGCCAGGGGCACGACGAACTGGAACTACGCCGCCAGGCTCAAGCCGGGCAAAAACGTGCTGAAGGTCACCGCGGTCGGCACCAACGGAAAGGTCTCGACGCCGGTGAAGGTGAAGATCACCCGCAAATAACCGCCGGGTCATGGCCGGTGGGCAGGCGCCGCTCCTTGCTGAAAAAGTGGGGCCGGCGTTAACGTCGCCGGGCCCCCATGGACACGACGACTCTTCCGCCGATCCCGAAGGAGGTCGAGGATGCCATCTTCGATGTCGCGCTTTCGCTCGATAGCGAGCGGAATCGGGAGGCGTTTCTGCAGACGGTCTATCGCGATCATCCCGAGGGGCTGGCCCGGATGCGCCGGCTGCTGGAACTCAGCGGGGAATCGTCGGCGCTGTTTCTCGACCTGTGCCGGCACCGCTCGGAAATGGCGAAGGAGATCCTGAAGGCGGGTCCTCAGGACGTGTCGATGGAGGAGCCGCAGGATGGCAGCCAGGAACCCGCCGGCACCCGCATCGGCCCGTATCTGCTCCTTTCGCGGATCGGCGAGGGAGGATGTGGCGTCGTTTACGAGGCGGAGCAGCAGGAACCGGTGCGCCGCCGTGTCGCGTTGAAAGTGCTGCGCGCGGGAATGGACACCGAGAGCGTGATCGCGCGATTCAATGCGGAGAGGCAGGCGCTTGCGTTAATGGATCACCCAAACATCGCGCATGTCTTCGATGCCGGTGCGACGGATCAGGGGCGTCCGTTTTTCGTGATGGAACGGGTGGAGGGCGAGCGCATCACGGCGTTCTGCGACCGTGAGCGGCTCGATATTTTTGCGCGCATCGACCTCTTCGTGCAGGTCTGCCACGCGATCCAGCATGCGCACCAAAAGGGCGTGATCCACCGCGACATCAAGCCGTCGAACATCCTCGTCACGGTGCAGGACGGCGTGCCGCGGCCAAAGGTGATCGATTTCGGCATCGCGAAGGCGGCCGGCAGCAGGTCGCCGGGCCGGTCGTGGACAATGCACGACCAGATCGTCGGCACGCCGCCCTACATGAGCCCCGAGCAGGTGGACATGAGCGGGATCGACGTCGACACGCGAAGCGACGTTTACAGCCTGGGGGCCTTGCTGCATGAGTTGCTGGGCGGGCAGCCGCCTTTTGACGAGGCGACGCTGGCGGGCCTGGGCATCTCGGAGATGCGCCGGATTCTGCTCGAGGTCGAGCCGCCCATGCTCTCGCGGATGCTGGCGGGCCTCCCTGCGGAGAAGCTCGAGAAGATCGCGGCCAGCCGCAACGACCAGCCCGCCCGGCTGATTGCGCGCATTCGCGGGGATCTCGACTGGATCGTTGCCATGGCTCTGGCGAAGGATCGGGATGCCCGATACCAGACCGCGAACGCGCTGGCCGCGGACCTGCGCCGTTTTCTCGCGCACGAACCGGTGGTGGCACGCCGCCCGAATCGCGTGTATCTGCTCCGGAAGTTTGTCCGCCGCAATCGGGTGGCCTGCTGTCTGGGTCTGGCGATGGCCATTTCCGTGCTCGCGGGCCTTGGCGCCTCGACGACGCTTTATTTTCGCGAACGCGCGGCGCTGGCGGAACAGGAGCGTCTGGGCCGGGTGGAGGCGTGGTTGCGCGAACAGGCGCAGGCGAGGGCCGATGTGTCGCTGGCGGCGGTGCTGTTGAGCGAGGGGGAGATCGAGGCGGCCGACGCGTTGTTGCGGGAGAGTCCGCTGGAATCGATCGAGCCATCGCGCGAGGCGGCCGGTGTTTTCCGGATGCTGGGAGAGTGGAATGCCGTTTACGGTCGCTGGCCGCAGGCGGAGCAATGCTTCCTTCTTCTCGATCAGGCGAACCGTCTCGACGATCCCGTGAAGATCGTGGAGCACGTGGATCTGCTCGAGATCGCGCCCGCTTTGTTGAAGGGCGGCAATCGCGAGGCCTACGAAACCTTTCGCCGCGCGACGCTGGACCGCCACCTGCCGGCAACCAACGCCCTCCAGGCCGAGCACCTTCTCAAGGTCTGCCTGCTCACTCCGGCGGACTCCACGCTCCTGGAGAGGCTCGCGCCCGTTTCCGAGGTTTGCGAGCGGGGAGTCCAGAGTGGAAACCACGCGCGACACCCGGCCTGGGAGGCATTTTCCATGACGCTCTATCATTTCCGTCGCGGCGACGATGCTCGCGCGCTCGAGTGGGCGCAAAAGACGCTCGCGCGTGGAGATCAGGTGGGCGCGCGAAATGCCGCGACGAGGAGCATCATGGCCATGGCGAAACTTCGCTCCGGAGATCCCTCGGGAGCGGCGGAGGATCTGGAGGCCGCTTCGCGAATCCTGAAAAACCGCTCGCCGTATGCGACCGACGCCCGGGACGGTATGCGCGGGACCTGGCATTCGTGGGCCGTGGCGGAGATCCTGGTCGAAGAGGCTGTGAAACAGCTCGGCAACAATCGGGAGCAGGCCGGGTCGGCGGTCCCCGGGCGCGGTTGACAATCCGGACGGTTCCTCACACGCTTTCTGCACCCCCGTTCGTCCATGTCCGCCGATCTGCCGTCGCATCAGCTTCTTTCCTCGGTCTATCCGCAGCTGCGACGGCTGGCCGCCGCGCGGATGATTGGCGAGTCGTCGGAACACACCATGCAGGCGACGGCGCTCGTGCACGAGGCGTGGATTCGACTCTCCGCGCACGAGACGAGATCCTGGTGGAACGATCGGGGGAAACTCTTTGCCGCGGCCTCGACCACGATGCGGCGAATCCTCATCGACCGCGCGCGGCGGCGGGCGGAGAAAAAACGCGGCGCGGAGTGGATTCGCACACCGATCGAAAATGCCGCATCCATCCCGGCGGATGGCAATGAATTGATGCTGCTCGTCGACGAGGCATTGCAGGAACTGGAGAAGGAAAATCCGGACTACGCCCGCGTCGTTGTGCTGAAAATTTTCGGCGGCCTCTCGATGGAGGAGATCGCCGCCGAGATGGGGGTCGCCGAGCGCACCGTGCATCGATATTGGGCCCGGGCGAAGGTCTGGCTCTACGAGAACATTCTCAAGTAGGGGGAAGGTCCCGGGCGGCCGGCGCGGGGAAATTTTCAACGCCTGGCATTTTTGAGGGAGAAATCTCGCCTTCTCTACTGAGAACCCAATTCACCTTCGTATCCCCTTGCCATGTTCAATTCCCCGTCTCTGAAGTGTTCGTGCATTTCGGCAGTTGTCTCGTCGCTTTTCCTCCTCCCGGTGGCAAACGCCGCGACGATCGACCAGATCATCAACCCCGCCTCGACCGTGGGGTGGAACGATGGCGCCGTCTGGGGCAGCATCCCGACCGCCGGAAACAGCTATCGCAGCGTCAGTGGATTCGCGCCGGTGTCTCCGGTCTATACCGTGAACGGCATGACCTGGAGCCATTCGGGATCAGTCCGTGACGTGAATGATTCGACGACCACACGAGGGCTCAGCTCGACCTTTCTCGGCGACAACATCCTCTTGAGCGCGGAGACCCGGCTGCTTGGCAAGGGAACCGGCGGATCGACCCAGACGGTGAATCTGGTCTTCGACGGCGGATTCTATCATCAGGCTCCCAGTCCTCCTCCCGCCGGAACCGATCCCTCCAGCACGCTGGCCGGGACGGTTTCCTTCGGGTCTTCCAACATCGGCGCGCTTGGCATGAATGCGGGAAGCAACGGCCTGTTCACGTGGACGATCACGTCGTCGGTTTTTGGCGGACCGGGGGACACGCTGCAGTTGATCATCGGAAACGACGCCAGCCGGCTCAATTTCCTGATCTTCAGCGGCGATCTCAGCGGGTTTTCCGGCACGCTCTACATGGGCGTGTCCGACGCGATGACCGCTCCGGGCAGCAGCTTCAGCCTGACCTCGGACGCGCTCAACGCCACGGTTCAGCTCGACTACACGACGCCGAACTTTCTGTTCGACCTCGGAAGCGACAACATCACCGTGGGAGCGCTGTCCCTGGGAAGTGGAACGGGCACGCTCGTCGCGGGCAACATGGTCTATGACGCCACGATGCTGAACGATCTTGCGGGCGGCTCGTTCTTTACCGGCACCGGCACGATCACGGTTGTTCCTGAGCCGGGCACGCTGGCCCTCGGCGCAGTCGGCCTGTTGGTGACGGTCAGCCTGCTCCGCCACCGCAGGCGGAACGCCTAGGAATCCACGCGTTTTCCCGAAGCCTTTGTGGGTTTCGAGAGGGCGTCGCTGCGTGGGCGTCGCCCTTCTCGAGAACCGGCGCAGACCGCGCCAGGATCCAGACGGAGCATCCGGGACTGCACCCAGCGAGCGGACTTATGAATGAAGGAACCGTTGCGAAGTTCATGAAACGGAGTGCGATGGGGTTCATCCTCGCGGCGGCATTCCCGACCTGGTGCCTCCCGCTTCATGCCGGAGTGACGACCTATCCGGATCCCCCGAATGCGGTGACGAGCACCGTGTTCACGGTCACCATCGATGGGACTCCCGTGACCGTGATGAAGTATATGGATTACCACTACGCGCACTTCGCCTTTGACGGCAGGGTGAGCGTGAAGGTGACGACTTCCCAGCCCGTCACGAGCTACAGGATCAGCCCTTCGAGTCTGGGTCTCCAGGGAGAGGTCAGCGGAACGAACCTGACCTTTTCCATGGATCAGGTGGCGGGCGCCGATGCCACGCCGCGATATCTCGTTCTGCAGATCAACGCGCTCGAAAAGCTGGTTCTCCTCGGCGATCCACCGGAAACCAATGTCCCCCCATCGACCGGCGAGGGCATCTTCAATGTCGTTAGCGGATATGGAGCCGATCCGACGGGAGTCTCCTACACGCAGCCGGCGATTCAGAACGCGATCAATGCCGCCAGCAATTACGGCACTGCTTCACAGCCGGGCATCGTTTACGTGCCGCCCGGGATTTACAAGGTGCGCGCGAATCTCCTGCTCAGGAACAACGTCGATCTCTACCTCGCGCCGGGAGCGGTGCTGAAGGCGGACGACAACATCGCGAACTACACCATCAGCGGCGGGACCCTTCCTCCGGTTCTGACGGTGAACAATGCGGAGAACGTGACGATTCGCGGTCGCGGGGAAGTGGATGCCAGCGGAGTCGCATTGATGAATCTCTTCAGCCGGACGCCGCCCATCTTCGTCACGCAGAGCACGCAGCATCCCCGCCGGCGCATCATCCGCACCAACAATGGCGGCACGTCACGCAACGTGGTGATCGATGGGGTGGTGTGCAAGGACGCCTCCGGCTGGTCCGTGGAATTGAAGCGGACGCTCGGAGTCAGGGCGCAGAACGTGAAGGTTCTGAATCACAAGAACATCAACTGGAAGATCGAGAACGACGGAATCAACGTCTGCTCCTCGTCGGACGCGCTGGTGAATCAATGCTTTGTGATGACGATCGACGACGCCGGCTGCGCCAAGGCCACCGATGCGGTGATGGGCTCGATGGATCGCGTGCGGTTTTCCAACAACGTGGTCTGGACGTGGTCCGCCGGCGTCAAGTGCGGGATGCAGAACGATCATCCGATGAACGAGGTCGTCTTCGAGAATATCGACATCATCCACTGCCGGCGGGCCATCGCTCTCGACACCAAGACTTCGCAGGACCTCGGCAGGTCGATCCCGATCGAAGGCGTGCTCTTCGACAGGATCCGGGTGGACGAAATCGAAGGCCATTGGAACATCGCAAACCACGACGCGGTGGAGTTCCTCCTCGAAGACGCGGAAGTCAACAACGTCACCATCCGCAACCTCGCGCTCCCGAAGAACCGTCCGTTGCGGTGCGGTCCCAACTACCGGGCCAGCAATGTCACCTTCGTGAATTTCGTGATGAACTCGCAGCTCATTACGAACGTTTCCCAGGTCACTCTCGCGGGGAGCCGGCAGATCAACGGTCTTGTGTTCCAGACTGCAGGTCCGGCCGCCGTGCTCAATGGACCGCCGACGCATTCCGAAACGATCTTCGAAATCACGGCGGCATTCAGCGAGCCGGTAAGCGGACTGAGCCTCGACGATTTTGCAGTGACGAACGCCACCGTATCCACCCTGTCTGGAGGGCCATCGACCTACGCGCTGACCATCACTCCGGGCGCCCCGGGATGGGTCTCGGTGCATCTGCCGGCAGATGCGGTCCGGAATTCCGCCGGCGTGGGGAACTTCGCTTCGAACTCGCTGAACATCCCGAGAGCGGCGCGGCCCATTTCCCTTCCGGAGGTTGGCAGCGGCACGTTGTATCTGCACCTCACGGCGGACGATCTCGCGCTGGCGGATGGTGCGGCGGTCACGAGCTGGACCGATTCAACGGGCAACTTCCCATTTACCGGCACCGCGACCTTTGACGCCGATTATGCGAACGGCCACGCCGGCGTGCGCTTCAATGGAGAGAGCGATGTGCTCGGTAATACCAACCTGACGGGCGCCCCGAACGTTGGCCGGGCGACATTGTTTCTCGTGGCCGGTTTCCCCACCGCCGGCAACGACGGCGTCAGCGATTTTCTCATCTCGGGGCAGTATCCCAGCGGGACCAGCAACAATCGGTTTCGCATCTTCAAGCGCGCCAATGACGGGCGGGTCGACGCACGTGTGGGAAGCGGTTCCACGATTGCCGGCGTGGTCGCGAATCCCAACGTTCACATCATCGGTCTCATTTCCGGGCAGACCCCCGGCACCGTAAATCTGCTCATGGACGGAAAGATTGTCGGATCGGACACCAGCGGGAGTGTCGAGCCATTGCAGGCGCTTTTCCTCGGCGCATATGGCAACACGCCCGACCAGTTTTTCGACGGCACCATTGCCGAAGTGCTGCTCTTCGACGGAGCGCTGACGACCGCAGACGCCATGAGGATCCAGGATTACCTCACACGGAAATACTTCGGCCATGCTCTGGATACCGATGTCGATGGCCTGCCGGACGTCTGGGAAATGACGCGATTTGGCAACCTCTCCTCGAGTTCCGGAGGCTCGAACGATTTTGACCACGACCGCTTCACGGACGTGGATGAGTGGATCACCGGAACCGACCCGACCGATGCGAGGTCCTTCTTCAACGCAACCATCGGCAAGCTTCGCCCGGACTCCCTGGAGGTATCCTTTGAAGCCAATCCGGAGCGCCGGTATGTCCTCCAGACCAGCACCGACCTCGTTCACTGGACGGAGTCGGGCTCGGTGGGTTCGCTCCCGGCCAGCGGACTGCAAACGCTTTTGCTCGAAACACCGACCGACGACCCGGCGCGATTCATTCGCATCGGCGTCTCGCTGGAGTGACGGACCGGCTGGCTTCCGCGGGTCGACGGTCAAGCGGCCCCCACCTGCTCGCGGCACTGGCGACGAGGTGAGGCGGAGGCGTGCGGGAGTTTCGCGGAGCCTACCCGAGTTTTTTACGGAGCCATTTGCGGGCGGGTTCGTCGTAGAGCTTCAGGGCGGCGTAGGACAGCGCGATCGAGCCGAGGAAGATAAGCGCCGGCGTCGTCGCCGCCGACGAACGATCGAGGTGTTTAATTCGTCGCGTCGGGCGCTGCGATTCGGTAAACCTCGCGACGAATGGACGTCCTGACACTCGATCTCCCCGGCATTCCGAAGTTGCGCAGCGGAAAGGTGCGCGAAGTCTTTGACCTTGGCGATTCGCTGCTGCTCGTCGCGACGGATCGCATCTCGGCGTTCGACTGTGTGTTGCCGAACCCCATTCCGCGCAAGGGCGAGGTGCTCACGCGTCTGTCGGAATTCTGGTTCCGCCGGCTCGACTTTGTGCCGAACCAACTCACCGAGCATCCGTTTGGCTGGCTGCCGGAGAAGCTTCGTCCCTACGAGGAGCAGCTCGCCGGCCGAAGCATCATCGCGAAGAAGGCGATCCCGCTGCCGGTCGAGTGTGTGGTGCGCGGGTATCTCGCGGGCTCGGGATGGAAGGACTACAAGAAGACGGGCGGCATCTGCGGCCACAAGCTGCCGAAGGGGCTGAAGAAGGCGTCGAAGCTGCCCGAGCCGATTTTCACGCCGGCGACGAAGGCGGAGACCGGGCACGATGAAAACATTTCGTGGAACGAATGCCGCCGCATCCTCGGCGACGAGGTCGCGTTGCGCGTGCGTGACTGGAGCATCGACCTCTACGAGCACGGGCGCGATTACGCGGCGCAGCGGGGAATCATCATCGCCGATACGAAGTTCGAGTTTGGCATGGTCGGTGAGGAGCTGGTGCTGATCGACGAATGCCTGACGCCGGACTCCTCGCGATTCTGGCCGGCGGATGAATACGAGGAGGGCTCGAACCCGCCGAGCTTCGACAAGCAGTTCGTGCGCGATTACCTCGAATCGCTCGACTGGGACAAGACGCCGCCGGCGCCCCGGCTCCCGGACGATGTGGTTCAACAGACGTCCGAGAAATACATCGAGGCCTACGCGCGCCTTACCGGAATGAAGTTCTGATGCTCGAAGCGGAGATCGACGCGTTCGTGCTGTTTCTCGCCACGGAGCGCGGGCTTTCCGACAACTACCAGCTCTCGACGCGCCGGTCGCTGGAGACGTTTGCCGAATGGCTGCAGGCGCGGGGCATCACGGATCTCGCGGCGGTGGAGCCGGGCATGCTCACGGAATATCTCACCCACCGGAAGCGCGCCGGACTGGCCGCGGCCTCGATCAAGGTCGAGGCGGTCGCGCTGCGCATTTTCTTCCGCTTCCTCGTGGCGCGGAATTACCTCACCCGCGATCCCGCGGAAACGATCACCATCCCGCGCATCGAGCGATACCTGCCCGACACGCTGAATTTGCCGGACATCGAGCGGCTGCTGAACGCGGTGCGACCCACGGACCCGATGGCGTTGCGCAACCGCGCGATGTTCGAGCTGCTCTACGCGTCGGGCCTGCGCATTTCCGAGCTGTGCAATGCCCGGCTCGAGCACCTCGATCTCGACGAAGGCTGGATTCGCGTGACGGGCAAGGGCAACAAGACGCGCATCGTGCCCGTGGGCAGCAAGGCGCGCGAGGCGATCGCCAGCTACCTCGCGAACGAGCGCCCGAAGCTCGTGGGGAAAAGGACGGGCGCGGAGATCTTTCTTTCCGTGCGCGGCAAGAAGCTCACCCGGGCCCGCGTGTGGCAGCTCATTCGGGAGTATGCGAAGATCGCCGGGCTGGACGTGAACGTGTATCCGCACCTCTTCCGGCACTCGTTTGCCACGCACCTGCTCTCGAACGGCGCCGACCTGCGCGTGATCCAGGAAATGCTCGGCCACGCCGACATTTCGACCACCGAGATTTATACGCACGTCGACCAGAAGCGCCTGCGCGCCGTGCACAAGAAATTCCATCCGCGCGCGTGACGCCGCCTCCGGATCGCGCGAGCGATTCGAGCGACAACCCGATGTTGCCTACCCAAGCAGGGCTTCGAGCTCGGCGCGCCGGCGCTCGTGTTCCTCGTCGCTGATCACCGAGACAAGCACGCTGCCGCCAAGGTCCGGCAGATCTACCCACGAGCGGCACCCGCCGTATTTCTTCTCCATCTTCAACCGCCGGGGCGGATCGAGACGGAAGACCCGCACGAAGGCGACATGCACACCGGGCGATTCGTCGTAGTGAAAGCGCTCCTCGATCACGGAGTCGTGCCACACGTGCATCGAGCGCAGGCGGCGCAGCACCTCGAGATCGAGAATCGGCCGCGTCCACTCCACGCTGGCCGCGTAGGCGATCTCGATTTCATCTTCGAGATTCCGCGGAACGGGCGTGTCGGGCGGGAGCGTCGTCTTTTCCAGTTGCTCGTGGAACCAGGTCGGGAAGAGGAAAAAGTTGTCGTGTTTGAACGCGAATCCGTCCCGGCCCTCGGCGATGCCACCCTTGCGCACGAGGAGACTCTGCCGTCCGCTGCCGAGCGCTTCGCAGATCAATGCCCACTCTTTGAATGCGACCGTCATGAATGCGGCACAAAAAATAGTTCGAGCAATCTGCGGATCAAAGCGAAGAATGCGAAATGCTCTATCGCTTCGACCTGCACGTCCACTCGTTCTTCTCGGCGGACGCGGCAAGTTCGCCGGAGGACTTGATTGCCGCGGCCCGCAGGAAGGGACTGGCCGGCATTGCGATCACCGACCACAACAGCTGTGAGTCGGCCGAATACTGCCTGAAACACGGCTACGCGAATCAGGAGGGCACGCCGGTGGATGGATTCCTCGTGGTGCCGGGTGTCGAGGTGTCTACGGCGGACGGGCATCTCCTGTGCATCGGCACGACGCTGCCGAACATGCTCGGGAAGCCGGCCCTTGAGGTGGAGGCCGAGATTCACGCGCGCGGCGGCGTGGCGATTCCCGCGCACCCCTACGATCGCTGGCGGGCGGGAATCCGCGAGGAAGTGCTCAAACAAATGACCACGCCCGTGATCGAGGGCTTCAACGCCGCTGTGACCTCGCGGAGCTACAACGTGCAGGCACGAACCTTTGCCGCTGCGCATGGAAAGGTCACCACGGCCGGGAGTGATGCGCACCACGCGTCGGCGGTCGGCACGGCGGCCACGGGCTACGAGCTGGAGGAGTTTTCGGTGGCGGGTTTGCTGCGCGCGATTGTGGCCGGCGGCGTGCCGGAGGAGGTTTACCTCAGCCGGATCGAGGGCTTCAAAAAGCACTTCGGGAATCTCTTCCGCAAATTCAATCGCGATCCGCGAAAGCCTGCCTAAAGGACGATCCGTTCCGTGCGTCCACCGATGCCCGTGAAGATGTGCCACGCGATCGTGCCGGCCCACTGCGCGAGATCGGCGGCGAGAATGGTCTCACTCCCCTGCGTGCCGATCAACACGGCATCGTCGCCCACTTCGACCCTCTCGACGTCGCTCACGTCCACGAGGATTTGATCCATCGTCACGCGCCCGAGGAGCGCGCAGCGTTTCCCGCCGAGGAGCACACACGCGCCGCGATTCGATGCCTGGCGTGGGTAGCCGTCGGCATAGCCCACGGCGAGCGTCGCGATGCGCATGGCGCGTGGCGTGATGAACGTGCGGCCGTAGCTGACGCTGCGATTTGCCGGCACGTCGCGCACGAGCAGCACGCGCGTCTTCCACGCGAGTGCCGGGCGAAGCCGCGGCTGAAAATCCGCCACCGGCGCGCTGCCGTAGAGCAGAAGGCCGGCGCGCACCCAGTCGAACGCGAACTCCGGAAACGCGCAGACTCCCGCGCTGTTGAGCGCGTGGAAGCCCGCGCCGGGCGCTATCGCTTTGGCCTCGGTCGCGAACCGGCGGAAGGCTTCCAATTGTTGCTGCGTGAATTCCGGGTCTTCGTCGGCGGAGGGCAGATGCGTGGCGATGCTGTGAAGCTCGATATCCGGATTCGCGGCGATCGCCTTTACCTCGGCCAGCGCCTCCTCGTGCCACGTGCCGATGCGGCCCATGCCCGTGTCGACCTTGAAGGCAACGCGGCTTCCGCGCGGGAATGCCGCAGCCTCCTTCGCGCTGGAGACCGTCGCGATGAACCCGCACTCGCGCGCAAACTCCCGTTCCTCCGGCAGGCATGGACTGAGCAGCAGGACGTCGTGATCCGGAGCGATCTTCGCCACGGCGGCGGCTTCCGCGGCATTGGCGACGGCGAAGAGATCCGCGATGTCGCGAGTTGCTTCGACGACGGTTTCAAACCCGTGGCCGTAGGCGCCCGCCTTCACGACGGCGATAAGCTTCGCGCCGGAATGGGTTGCGGCGAATTGCGCATTGTGGCGGATCGCGGCAGGGTCGATCTCACTCCAGATGCGCGGTTTCATTCGGCGGATGTCGTCACTCGCGTCCCATTCATCGACTTTCGCGGGACCGGATCAACTGTTTTCCAAAGCGCGAAGCTCCGGCTCGCGCGTGGACCGCACCGTGTAGAACCAATCCTCCTCGCCGCGGTGCAGATCGATGTAACCGAGCAGCTGGAGGGTGCCGAGGAGCTTGTGAAGGCGCGCGACATCCGGCTCGAACAGCGCCAGCGAGCCGATGCGGGCCTTTCCCACTTGATGGATTGTCGTCAGCAACTGCCAGGCCGCCGATTGCTCGGCCGGGTTGAGCCGACGGACGGCGCCGAAATTTCCCCACGTGGAAAAGAGCAGACGAACCGGCAGCAGCAGGAACTCGCCAAACAAGTGCCAGCCGATGATGGGCCGGTCGCTGGTCGGTTTAAACCGCCGGCGGATGTGATCGACGATTCCCCACACGAGCAGCGCGAGCGCGAGTCCGAACGCGGTGGCGGGAATCCACATCGGCATCTCCGGGCCCCAGTCGCCCTTTGCCGCGGTCGTCAGGCCGAGCAGCACGAGCACGAAAACAAAATACGCGACGTTCCACAGCACGATCGCGGCGATTGCCGACAACACGGCCGCGAGCATCGCGTGGCGATTGTGAGAGCGAAGCTGTGCGCGAAACTCCGGCGGGGCGGAATTCATGCCGGCGAACGATAGCCGGCGGGATCAATCTCGACCGCCGCAAATCCGGCGCCGCGCAACCCACGCTCGATGGCATCGCGCGAACGCGAAAGCAGGTCCATCTCCTCGGGCGCGACCTGAAGTCGAGCGGATGGCGGCTGACCGTCCACATAACGCACCCGAAAAATTCGAAATCCCAGCGCGCGAATCGCCGCCTCGCCCCGTTCCACAAACCCGAGCGCTTCGCGAGTCACGGGAGTGCCGTGCGGGATGCGCGAGCTCAGGCACGGCTGTGCCGGAGCGTCTGCCGTCGGCAGGCCCAGCTCACGGGACAGAATCCGCACGTCCGCCTTCGTGAGTCCCGCCTGCTTGAGTGGCGCGAGCACGGAGAATTCCTTCGCGGCCTGCGAGCCAGGGCGAAGATGCGCGGGATCGTCGGCATTCTCGCCATAGGCGATCGCGGCGAATTGCCGCTCACGCGCCAGCGCCTCCATCCGCTGGAAAAGCTCCGCCTTGCAGAAATAACAACGGTTCACCGGATTCTCCGCGTAGCGCGGGTCGTCGAGCTCCTCCGTGCGGATGACTTCGAGCGGTGCGCCGAGTGTTTTCGCGAGCGCCACCGCGTCGGCCAGCGCCTGGCGTGGCAGGCTGGGGCTGTCGGCGATCACGCCCAACATGCGATTCCCGAGCGTGCGATGCGCGATGGCGAGGAGGCATGCGGAATCGACTCCGCCCGAATAGGCCACGACAATGGGCGCGTGGTCACGCAGGATTGATTCAAGGGTGGCAACCTTTTCGCGCATGAGCTAGCGATACACCAGAAGATCGGAGAGTGCCACTGCCCGGCAAAGCCGTCGCGTGTTTGAGTCTCCCTGGATGAGCGCCGGGAGGGAACGGAACGCTCTTCATTCATTCACAACCTCGAGCATTTGCTCGCGGAGTTCGCCGGCGGGGAGGCTTTGCACGAAGCGTTGAGCGGCTGGCTGGTCTTTGAAGCGCCAGTAGCGAAGGGTGTTCCCAAGTTTCCGGCGCCGACGGTCAGGATCCTGGATGAGTGCGCCCACGCTGCGGCGGATTCGGGGTCGAGGTTGAGCACGGAGTCCACGAAGCCATCCACGGCATGATCCCGGAAATCGCCGGGTGGAAGTTTATCCAGGTAGGCGGAGGCCGCGGCCGCGTCGCGACTTCCCCAGCTGTCGATGATGGCCGAGATGGTGCGGTTTTGCGTGTCCGCTTTCGGAAGTTTCGCGGCCCAGGCAGTCGCGGCCTCTCCATCGATGTTGGCGAATGCCCGTCCCACCCGCGGAAACGCGTCGTCGAGCGCTGGGTCGGGCGGCTGCGTCTGCAAGGCCTCGGCCGCGGCCCGGGCATCCCTGGTCGCCCAACCCTCGAAGATACTGGGAGTGACGCGCATCCGTTCGAGGGGGGACAGCTTCGCCGCCCAGGCAAGTGCGGCTTGTGGGTCCTTTTCCGCGTAGGCGGCAGCCGTTTTCGGAAGAAGAGGGGCCCGTTGACCGGGCGGGAGCGAATCCAGCGATGCCGCGGCTTCGGCGGGAGACTGCCCGGACCACGTCGAGTAAATATCGTCGAGGGCCTTGAAAAGAGTGCTGGCTTTCAGATTCGCCCTGGCCCAGTTTGCGGCCTGCGGAGCATCCTTCTCCGCCCAGCCGTTCATGAGTGACAGAAGGCTTGCGGGTCCAAGATTCTCGTGTTGGATCATTTCCGCCACCTCGAGCGGTGCGAAGCTGCCAAGTTTACGGGCACTGGTCTTGAGGAAGAGGGCCCGATCTCCAGGCTTGAGCGTTTTCACGAGCGCGAGCGCGGCTGCGGGGTTTCGCTGGGAGAGGGTGACTGCAAAATGCCGGATCGTCGCGTCCCGCATGTATCCGTCCGGCAGTTTGTCGATGGTTGCGAACGCTTCCGCGCCGTTGCGGGAAAGTTCGCTGGCGGCGTATGCGAGAATCAACCAGTAGGCGGAATCTGGATGTCGCGCTGCGAGATCGAGCGTCTCTGTGGGATCTCGAACCTGATATAAAGTTCGAAAGCCGAGGTTGCCGTAGTGCGGCCCCAGTGACTCCGCCCAGTCGACCATCGCTTCAGGGTCGGTCTTGCCCCATGCCCTGAATGCCGCAAAAAGGGCGTCGCGCTGTCTTGGTGGCGGGATTTGCGCAACGATGGTGGCGACTGTTTCGGGCGGAGCAATGGACGTCCAGCTGTCCACCAGCGAGACGATCGAGGACTGGGAGAGATGTGCTGGAAGCTGGAGTGCGAGTTCCAGACCAGTCTCAGGATCCGTGCGTCCCAAAGCAGCGAAGAACGGGCCTACAACCCCGGATTGTTCTTTGAATGGAAGGGACTGCAGCAGGTCGAATGCTTTCTGCGGATCGGCGGCTGCCGCCGTCTCAGCCCAGACGTCCAGCAGTTTCCGGTCCCGCGCAATGAGCAGGCTGGCGGAAAGATCCTGCCGGGATTTTTGTTGAAGGGACAGCCACTGGGCGAGTTCCTGCGAGAGGCCGAGATCGGTCAACCGCTGCACATACGTCTCGAATCCATCCGTGTCGTCAAAGTCGATCGCAGGCAACACGATGGCAGGTGGCGGAGGCGCGTCTGCCGCAAGCGGTGCCGACGATACGGGCGAAATCCCGTCGCGACTTTCCCGGGCTTGCGCCGAAGGCTCTTCGGGCCGGAGGGCTTCTCCGACCAAAAAGCCGGCTGCCGCCGCGATCATGATCACGAGCACCGGGCGGACCACGGATGTAGTGGTCAAGGGCTTCGAATTCATCGGGTGTTCAACCCCGCCTCCATTCGTTTGCGCTCCTCCGCCGAACGAAGGTGCGGACCGAGAGCAGCCGCGCCCTTGCGCGGGTCGACCCTCGACCACGTTTTCGTGAGTTCCTCGATGAGTTGAAGCCGGCTGCCCGGGTCGGCGCTTTCGCCGAGAAGGCGGGATGCAGCGTCGAGGTCAAACGTTTGCAGTGCCCTCACGGATCTTTGCACCAGGGCCTCTTTGATCGGACCTGCTGGCAGAGTCGTCACAAAGGTTTCCGCTGCAGCGGGGTCCATGTAAATCCACCTGCCGGCGAGGTTTTCCAGAGCCCGCCGCATGGAGGTGTCGCCTTCCTCATCGGGCAGCGAGAGCACGAACTCCGCAGCCCGCTTCGGATCGCTGTAGGAAATCGCTTCCGCGATATCGTCGGCGCGCCTCAACTGACGCGCCGGGGAAATGAGGGAGGTGAGGGCGATTGCCTTCTCCGGGTTTTGATGGACGCTGGTCCCTTCGAGAAAGTCATCGCGATCGGCCGGATCCAGAGCCTCCACGAGATCATACTCGTCAGCGAGCGTGATGCGCATCCCGAGGTCTCGCAGAATTTCCGGTCTCAGTGACGGGTCGATGCTCGAGATCCGTCGCAGCTTTTCGCGGGGGTTCGAAATGTAGAAGTTCGATCCAGTGTAGAGCGCCGGTAGCATTTGCTTGAGGAGGTCCGGCTCGAGCGTCATCGCGGCCCCGAAGGCAGCGTCGAAGTCCGTGCTGCTCCAATGGTCGAACAGCGCCAACAGTGCCGAGCAGCGATTGTCGCCTTCCAGTTCTGTGGTCGCGAGCTGGAACGCCACCTCTGGATCACTCTGCGCGGCTCGATTAAAGATGTTGCGAAGGGCTTTTTCCTGCTCTCCCGGCAGGAGACTTTTCGCCCACGAGACGGCATCCGCGGGATCAGCCGCGATCGAGAAAGCCATTTCCATGATCAGATCCGTTCGCAGGCGTCCGGGCGGGACCCTCTCGATCAACTCCTTTGCCAGTTCTGGATTCGATCCGATTATGCCGCCCACGGATACCGCGTCGAAGTGATCCCGGGTCGGGACGCTCGTGAGGAGATCGATGGCGGCAGCCGGGTCGTCGATTGCGATTCGTTCCATGCAAGAGGCGATCGCACTTGTCCGGGCAGGCTCCGGCAGTCGTTCGCACCACGCGAGAGCGTTCCGGGGATCCTGCGCCGCCCACTCCATGACGGCGCCATGGACTCCCGGCCCTGGCTGTTTCTGCGTCGATTCATGGGCGGCGTTTGCCGCCGCCAGTGGATCCCTCTTCGCCCATTCGGCGAAAAACGTGCGGGACGGCTCCGTTGCCGTCGGACTGGAGTTTATGATGGCAAGGCCTCGCTCGGGGTGGGTTCTGCCGAGCGTTTCGAGAAGCGACTGCATGGCCAGTTTGCGATTTCTGCCCGGAGGCAACGCAAGAACGTGCTGTTCTGCCGAGACTGGGTCCCGTTCGGTCCAGGCTTTGATCGCGAAGGTGGACACGCGCTCCTGATCTCTTATATCGAGGCTGCCGAGGGAGAGGAGCTCACTCGTCTCACCAAGCTCCACCAAACGGCGGGTCAGCATTTCGAGATAGCGCGATTCCAGCTCGGGAGGAATGCGGGGATCCCAGGCCACCGCTTCCAGGAAGCGCAGGACATCCGCTTTTGTGCCGTCGCGCACGATCGCCAGCGCCTGGCCGGCGAGGTCCATGGTATCGGCTGGCAGGGTTTGCGCTCGATAGGCGGAGGGTCTGGTCGAAATCGTGGGCGCCGCCTGCCGCGTCGCGGCCGGAGCGGCTTCATCGATCGTCGAATGTAAGCGGGGCGACACGAGCCAGCTCGCGCCGAATCCCGCAGTCGCGGCAATGCCGGCAAAAATCAGCAGCAGGCGTGGGGGAAACATTGAAGTCAGATTGACTGCTACGAGAAACGACCTCCGACGGATTCAATCGGAAAACTGCGTCACGAGTCCAGCACGACCGACGCGCTTCCCGGGCGGAATTCTCCGCCGCCCTTCAGAGCGCCAGCCGCGTGAACAGGTCGATGCTGAGGAAAAGATGGAGAACGTGACGCACCTTCGGTGGGAAGGATCGGATCCATGCGCGGCGCAAAGTTCCTGCGTCATCCTCGAAAAAACAATTGCATTCCCCCACCGGGTTTCTAGTTTGCCTCGGGTTGAAGGAAAACAAATGGCAGACGTAGCGAACAAATATCCCGAGAACGTAGCAGGTAAATACTACTGCGATGACCAGTGCATCGACTGTGACCTGTGCCGGGAAACAGCGCCGGCCAACTTCACTCGCAACGACGACGGAGGCCATTCCTACGTCTACAAGCAACCGGAGACTCCCGAGGAGGAGGCTCTTTGCCGGGAGGCCATGGAAGGCTGCCCGGTCGAGGCGATCGGAGACGACGGCGAGTAGGCTCCCGGCCGCCGCGGCGGTGACATGAGCGCGAAATCGCTTCGCCGGTTCGTTCTCCAGGAGTGGAGGGGCCTGCCCGAAAAACCGCCCGAGAAGCCGCTGACGCAGGTTTCCGCTGCGGTGCAGGCGCTTGTTGCGCGACTCGGGCTCTCGGAGCGGATTGACGAAGCCGACATCCTCGCGGCCTGGCGGGAGATCGTAGGCGATTTTCTCGCCGAGCACTCGCGGCCATCGCGATTGACCAAGGGCGTGCTCCACGTGGAGGTCATGCAACCCTCGGTGCGCTACGAACTCGACCGCACATGGCGGCCGGAGATTTTGCGGAAGCTGCAGGAGCGCTTTGGCCGCCACACGGTGAAGGACATCCGGCTGTGAGGCCCGTGTGTGCCGGTCGTCGTAGTTGATGGTTGATAGTTGACCGGAACCTCGGAAAAATCCCGCCCGGTTGAAGCGGGCAGTGCCATCAACCATCAACTTCCAACCATCCACGTCCCTTGCTTCGCAACCTCCTTCTCGATTGGTCCGGCACCTTGGCCGACGATCTTGGTCCCGTCCTCGAGGCGACCAACGCGATCTTCCGCGAATACGGCCGCCAGGAGATGACGCGCGAGGAGTTCCGCACCCACTTCCGGCTTCCCTTCACGGAGTTCTACGCGGAGTTTCTGCCCGAGGCGACGCTCGAGGGTCTCGAGCCGCTTTACGAAAAATTTTTCGCCCGTCTTCACGACAATGTCGTTCTTCTGCCCGGTGCGCGGGAATTCCTCGATTTCTGCAAGCGCTCGGGCCGGCGCATTTTCCTGCTGAGCACGATCAAGGCATCCCATTTCGACGCGCAGGCCGGCCCTCTCGGCGTCCGCGATGCCTTCGAGTTCGCCTACGTCGAGATCATGGACAAGCGGAGCAAGATCCGCGAAATCCTCGCAACGCACGATCTCGACCCGGCGGAGACGGCATTTGTCGGCGACATGGTTCACGACATCGAGACCGCGCGGCATGGCGGCATTACGAGCATCGCCGTGCTCACCGGATTCGACTCGCAGGAAAAACTCGCCAAAGCCCGGCCGGACGTGATGGTGACCGGGCTGCCCGTCCTTCAAAAACTGCTCGGCGGCATGACCGTGATCGAAAGCCGATGAGCGGCGACTGGATCGAGATCCGCGGGCTGGAGGTTCGCGCGCGCATTGGAATCACCGAGGCCGAGCGCGCCGAGCCGCAGCGACTTCTGCTCGACGTGCGGTTCGAACCGCTGCGGTCCTTCGCGAACATGCCGGACGAGATTGCCGCCACGGTCGACTACGCCGCGGTCGCGGGGCGGTTGAAGGCACTGGCTGCGGAACGTTCGCGTCAGCTCATCGAAACCCTCGCCGACGAGGTCACCATGGCGGTGCTGCGGGAGTTTGCCGTGAGGCGTGTCCAGGTCACCGTGCGAAAATTCATCCTGCCCGATACCGAGCACGTGGCCGTCCATTGTGAGCGTCAAAGAAACCATTGACGATCTGCAGCGATTTAGTATCTTCCGAGGTCCGCGATGCGGGTGTAACTCAGTTGGTAGAGTGCAACCTTGCCAAGGTTGATGTCGCGAGTTCGAGTCTCGTCACCCGCTCCACTCCTTCTCTCTGAAGGAGTTAAGTAGATTCGCTCGTTTGAATTTCAAAGTCCCGCCGGCGACGAGTTGTATTGACGTCGCCTTTTCCAAGTCATCCATCGGGCGCCGAATAGCAGCGACTGCGATTTGGGATGGACGGAGTGGGTCAAGACTGACACGTCAATGATATGAACCTGAACGAGCAGCTCCGGGTCCTGGCGATCGGTCACTATGTGGTAGGGGGCCTGCACGCTCTCTTTGCCTGCTTTGGATTGATTCACTTCGCGGTGGGGATGTCCTTCATCCTGCAACCGGAGGCGTGGAATTCGGCGGACGGCGCGCCTCCCTCTTGGTTCGGGTTGATGTTCGCGGGTCTGGGAGGCGCCTTCGTCCTCTTCGGTTGGACTCTCGGGGCATTGACGATGCTGTCGGGCCGATTCATCCAACGCCGCAGGCATCGCATGTTCAGTATCATCATGGGTGGCGTGAACTGCGCCATGCTTCCCTTGGGAACCGTGTTGGGAGTCTTTGATCTCGTTTTGCTGACGAAAGAGGAGACCCGCCGCCTGTATGGTGAGCCGGATACCGGCGGCAGCTCCTAGGCTTGCTTTCCGCAAGCAGTTGCCTGCAATGACCAGCCGCCCGACCAGCCAATTGAATCGCCGGGTTCGCCTTCTGGAAACGGCGGGACGCGTGTTCGCATCGGAGGGGATGCGCTGCGCAACCACCCGGGTGATCGCGCGGTTGGCCGGTGTGAACGAGGTGACGCTCTTCCGGCACTTCGAGAGCAAGCTCAAGCTGCTGGCCGCTGTGTTGAATCAGGCTTTGCTCGCAGCCGCGGAACTCGACCCCGGATTCACTCGCATCACGGCGCCCGTTGGCGGCTGGTGCGGCTTCCTTCTCGGTGGAGGTCATACGCGCTATCTTGCGTTCAAGTTGCCTCCGGAGTTGGCAGGTTCGATCCGACCTCATCCGTTGACGGTAAAGCATCACCTTCACCCAAATCACCGCAGCGGCGAACAGGACGCCCTCAAATAGGGCCACGAGAAATTCCGTCAGCGGGAACGTTGTAGGGACATCAGCAGCGGGCAACATGTCGAGACACTCCTTTCTATTTAGGTCGAGGCGCCTGCCTGACGCCCCGACATGCCCCAATTTTCCCCGGAATCCCGAAATTGGCTAAGACTCTATTTCGATCAAACCGATAGTTTTTAATTATCCAGATGTTCGACAGCTTCTGTTGATCGCCGCGGTTTGAAATCAGCGGCCCCTTGCGCTGGCCGCGGCCACCTTGCGTCGATAGCCTTTATGGCAAGGTTCCTTCCCGGTCCGCCATGCACACGCTCTATATCATCCTTCCGGCTCTTCTCATTGCGGTCGTGATCGCCTCCGTCTGGCTCGAACGCTGGAGTGTGCCGGTGATCCTGATCGCGCTCGGTGTCGGCATTGTGTGCGGCAGCGACGTGCTGAACCTGTGGCATTTCGACGACATGGTTCTGACCAATCAATGCGCGAACCTCGCGCTGGTGTTCATCCTGTTTCATGGCGGCTTCATGACGCGTCGCGCGGATTTTCGCGCGGTGGCGCTTCCGGCAGGCGGCCTCGCGACGTGGGGGGTGTTGCTCACAGCCCTCGCGACATTCGGGGTGCTGCGCTGGGGATTCGGCTGGTCGATGGAACTGTCGATCCTGCTTTCGGTGATTATTTCGTCCACAGACGCGGCGGCGATTTTCTCCATCCTGCGCCGGCAATCGTTGCCGCAGAAGCTGTCATCAACCGTGGAAATCGAGAGCGCCGCAAACGACCCCATGGCGATTCTGCTTACGACCATTGCCGTCGAGAGCCTTGCGTCGGGCAACGCGCTGCAAATTTCCACCGTGCCGCTTTTCCTGTGGAAATTCGGCGCGGGTCCGATCTTCGGCTACCTGGCCGGGCGAAAAGGCGAGGCGGCCGTTGCCGATTTCGAACCCAACGCGGAAGGCTATCTCGAATGGAAAATGCTGATTAGGAGGCAGTTAGTTGCTGGGAATTTGCAAAAAATTTGATCCGAGCTAAATATGCAAGCACTTGCTTGCAATGACCAGCCGCCCGACCAGCCAAACGGACTGCCGTGATCGCCTTCTGGAGGCGGCGAGGCGCGTGTTCGCATCGGAGGGGGTGCGCGGGGCAACCACCCGGGCGATCGCGCGGGAGGCGGGTGTAAACGAGGTGACGCTCTTCCGGCACTTCGAGAGCAAGCTCAAGCTGCTGGTCGCCGTCCTGAATCAGCGTGCGGAGGAGCAAATGGCGGCGCTGCAGTGCCATCACCTGGATGATCTGCCGCTGGCCGAGGCGCTGCGTGTTTGCGCCGAGGTTTACGACGAGGTCCTTACCGAGGACGAGGGGTTGCTGAGAACGGTGATCGGTGAGACGCACCGCAATCCGGAATGCGCGCGCACGATTGCACATGAGGCCGTGGCGCCGTGGAAAAAGCGCCTGCGGGAACTCCTGCAAAAGCGCCAGGCTGCGGGCGAGATTCGGGCGGATCTGTCCATCGCGCCGGCCGTGGACATGTTTACCGGAACACTCCTGGCGGGCATGCTGAAGCGCACCTCGCCGTGGCGACCGCGAGACTACACGCGTGACGATTATCTCCGGACGAGCGTTGAGATTTTCCTCCAGGGCATTCGCGCAGATCGCGCCGACCGATAACGAAGCATATCCATGAGATCCTCACTCATCATCTTCGCCGTGTGCCTTGGGCTCGCCGCATGCGGCAAAAAGGAAAATCCGAACGCCGCGCCGCCGCCGCCCGAGGTGACGGTGACACACCCGGTGCAGCGGGAGATTGTGGAGTGGGACGAATACACAGGGCGGCTTCAATCACCGGAATCCGTCGAGATTCGCTCCCGGGTGGAAGGGTATCTGCAGTCGATCCATTTCACCGATGGCGAGATGGTGCAGCGCGGCCAGTTGCTTTTCGTGATCGATCCGCGTCCCTACGAAGCCGAGGTGAACCGGGCCAGGGCCGCCCTCGAGCAGGCGGAGGCGCACGAGAAGCTGGAGGAGACGAATTTCGCACGGGCGAAGGACCTGCAGAACAAAAAGGTCATCTCCCAGCAGGAGTTCGACTCCCGGCTCAACGACTACCGCGCCGCGCAGGCCGCTGTCGCGCAGGCGAAGGCTTCGCTGGCCGCCGCGGAGCTCGACCTCGGATTCACGCGGATCACGGCACCCGTGAGCGGTCGCGTGAGCCGGTATTACGTGAGCGCTGGAAATCTGGTTTCCGGCGGCAGCGACGGCACGCTGCTCACCACGATTGTCTCGCTCGACCCGCTGTATTGCTACTTCGAGGTCGATGAGAATTCGTTTCTGCGCTACTCCGCGCTTTCGGGAAAATCTTCCCCCGGCAATGGCGGCGGCAGTCCCGCAGGGCTTCCCGTTGAAATGCGAATCGGCGACGAGGCCGGATATCCGCACAAGGGCACGCTGAGCTTCGTGGACAACCAGGTCGATCCCGAGACCAGCACGATCCAGCTTCGCGCGACATTTCCTAACCCCGAGTTGAAACTTACGCCGGGCCTCTTCTCGCGGATTCGCATTCCGGCGCGCCAGGAGTATCTCGCAACGCTCGTGCCCGATACGGCGATCGGAACGGACCAGTCGGTTCAATTTGTTTACGTGGTGGACGACGCGAACACCGTGGCTTTGCGTCCCGTCGAGCTGGGGCCGCTTGTCGATGGACTTCGCGTCATTCGTAAAGGCATCTCTCCGGAGGATCGCGTGATTGTCGACGGCCTCATGCGAGTGCGTCCGCGCTCCACGGTGAAACCCATCGAGCAGTCCGCCACGGCTTCGCAGGAAGATGGCGGGGACGCCGCCAAGGCCAGCTGAGGGACCCGCCCGTGAAATTCTCACATTTCTTCATCGACCGGCCGATCTTTGCATCGGTCGTCTCGCTGGTGATCGTCATCGTCGGCACGCTCGCGTATTTCAATCTGCCGATCTCGCAATATCCCGAGGTTGTCCCGCCGACCATCACCGTCACGGCCACCTACCCCGGCGCGAGTCCCGAGGTGCTCGCGAAGACGGTCGCGCAGCCCATCGAGCAGCAGATCAACGGCGTGGAGCGCATGCTCTACATGAACACGATCTGCACCGTGGACGGCCGCATGACGATCACGGTGACCTTCGAACTCGGCACCGACATCGACGAGGCCCAGGTGCTTGTTCAAAACCGTGTCGCCGTTGCGGAGCCCCGCCTCCCCGAAGAGGTGCGGCGGCAGGGCGTTGTCGTGCGCAAGAGCTCGCCGGATCTCATGCTCGTCGTGCACGTGCTGTCGCCCGACGGCACGTTCGACCAGCTTTACATCAGCAACTACGTCAACATTCAGGTCGTCGATGCGCTCAAGCGCGTCCGCGGCGTGGGTGACATCACCGTCTTCGGCGGCCGCGAATACAGCATGCGAATCTGGCTCGACCCGCTCAAAATGGGCGAGCTCGGCCTGACCAGTGAGGATCTGCTGGCGGCCTTGCGCGAGCAAAACGTTCAGGTCGCCGCCGGCGCGATTGCACAGCCGCCGGTGCAGGGAAACGAGGCATTTCAGTTCACCGTCAGCACCGAGGGCCGGCTGGAGGACATCGAGCAATTCGACAACATTGTCGTAAAGAGCAGCAACGGGCGCGTCGTGCGGCTTCGTGATGTCGCCCGTGTGGAACTCGGCGCGCTCAGCTACGCCACGAACAGCTATTTGAGTGGACAGCCGGCGGTGGGCATCGGCGTGTTTCAACTCCCCGGTTCCAACGCGCTCGCGACCGCGGAGGCCGTGCGGGCCGAGATGGAAAAGCTGAGCGAGAATTTTCCTCCCGGTCTCACCTACCGCATCGCGTTCGACCCGACGATCTTCATCGAGGAGTCGGTCAAGGCGGTCTACCACACGATCTTCGAGGCGGCGATTCTCGTCGTGATTGTCATTCTGCTGTTCCTGCAGACCTGGCGGGCGGCGCTCATCCCTCTCATTGCGATTCCGGTTTCGCTCATCGGCACCTTCGCCGCGATGGCGGCGTGCGGTTTCAGTCTGAACAACCTCTCCCTCTTCGGCCTCGTGCTCGCGATCGGCATTGTGGTCGACGACGCCATTGTCGTTGTCGAAAATGTCGAGCGGCACATCCGCGCCGGCCTGAATCCACGCGATGCTTCTCGGAAGGCGATGGACGAAGTCGGGAGCGCTGTCATCGCGGTCGCGCTCGTGCTGGCGGCCGTCTTTGTGCCGACGGCATTCCTGTCGGGCATCACCGGGCAGTTCTACCGTCAGTTTGCGCTTACCATCGCGTTTTCCACGGGATTGTCCGCGCTGGTCTCGCTGACGCTCAGCCCGGCGCTCACGGCCATTTTGCTGCAGCCCCATCACGCACCACGCGATCGCTTCACGCGGCTGCTCGATTTCTCCCTCGGCTGGCTCTTCCGGGCATTCAACGCCGTGTTTGCACGATCGGAGCACGGATACTCGAGCGTCGTGGCGAGACTGGTTCGTCACACGGCGATCGGCCTTTTTATCTATGCGGGACTTCTCGGTCTCACATGGCTCGGCTTCTCGTCCGTGCCCACCGGGTTCATTCCGGCGCAGGATCAGGGCTACCTGATCATTGATGGCCAGCTTCCCGAGGCGGCCTCGCTCCAACGCAGCGACGAAGTCGCGAAGCAGGTCGTGGCAATGGCGCGCGAGACCGAGGGCATCGCGGATGCCGTTGCCATCGTGGGCTTCTCCGCCGCGACGCGGGCGAACGCCTCGAACTCGTTTGCGATCTTCACGCCGCTGAAGCCGTTTGATGAGCGCAAGGGCCACAAGAATCTCTCGGCGACGGCGATCAGCCAGGCGTTGTCCGCGAAGGTCGCCGGTATCCAGGGTGCCCGCATCACCGTCATTCCGCCGCCTCCCGTTCGCGGGTTGGGCACCGCCGGCGGATTCAAACTCTTCGTGCAGGACCGTCGCGATGCCGGACTCGCCGAACTCGAGAAAGCGCTCGGCATTCTCTCGGAGGAAGCCATGAAACAACCGTCCATCGCCGGCGTGTTCTCCACATTCCGCACGGGCACGCCGCAGTTCTACGCCGATGTCGATCGGACGAAGGCGAAGATGCTGGACGTGCCTCTGGCCAATGTCTTCAACGCGCTGCAGACCTATCTCGGCTCGTCCTACGTCAACGACCTCAATCTCTACGGGCGCACCTTCCAGGTGACCGCGCAGGCGGACAGCGAGTTTCGCGACGCGCCGGAGGACGTCCGCACGTTCAAGGTCCGCAGCAACACCGGCGCCATGGTCCCGCTGGGATCGCTCGTGCAACTGAAGCGTGTCGCGGGGCCGAATCGCGTGGAACGCTTCAACCTCTACACCGCCGCACCCCTGCAGGGCGCGACGAAGCCCGGATTCAGCTCCGGCCAGTCGCTTGATGACATGGAGATCGCCGCGAAGGCGCTCCCCGAGGGGATGGAGCTCGCGTGGACGGAAATCGCCTTCCAGGAACGGCTCGCCGGCAATACCGCGCTCTTCATTTTTCCGCTGTGCGTGCTGTTTGTCTTTCTCACGCTCGCGGCGCAATACGAGAGCTGGTCATTGCCGCTGGCGATCATCCTCATCGTGCCGATGTGCCTGCTGTCGGCCATTGCCGGCGTGTGGTTCCGCGGCATGGACAACAACATTCTCACGCAGATCGGATTTGTCGTGCTCGTCGGGCTGGCGTGTAAAAACGCCATTCTGATCGTCGAGTTCTCGAAGCAGATTCAGGAGAATCAGGGTTGGGATCGTTTCGCCGCGACTGTCGAGGCGTGCCGGCTGCGGCTTCGCCCCATTCTCATGACGTCCTTCGCGTTCATCCTGGGGGTTCTGCCGCTTGTCCTCGCGACCGGTCCGGGTGCCGAGGCACGACAGGCTCTGGGAACGGCCGTCTTCTTCGGAATGCTCGGCGTGACATTCTTCGGCATTTTCCTGACGCCGATTTTCTACGTCGTCATCATGGGCTTTGCCGAACGCCGCAAGGCCCGCAAACAGCGACAAGCCGCTCTCGCAGAGCCGTCCCACGCATAGGCGCTTTTGAGCCCATCGGGGGTGATCCGTCGAAGTCCAACCGACGGACACCCCGCCGGGCAGCCCCTCAACCCCGCGCCCGGAATTTTCCGCTCCGTTGAGAAATCCGAGCTTTCCATGCCGAGCAAATTCGGGGAGAACACCACCCTCCCTCGAATGTCCGCGCCCCACCCTCAAGTCATCCCTCCCGCGAAACCTCCAGCCGCCCGCGAGAACCCTCATGTGGCGCTGATCATCGAGACGACGCTCGCTTCCGGCCGCGACATTTTGCGCGGGATCGCTCGTTACGTGCGGGAGCATGGTCCGTGGAGTTTGTTTACCGCGCCGCGAAGTCTGCACGAGCCCGTGCCCAGCTGGTTGAAGCATTGGGAGGGCGACGGCATCATCGCGCGGGTGCAGAGCCGAAAGATGGCCGACGCCGTGGCCGCGACCGGGCTGCCCGTGGTAGACGTGCTGGGAAACGTGAGTTCCGCGGGATTTCCGCTCGTGCATGTGGACCATGCAAAGGTCGCGCAGATGGCCGCGGAGCATCTGCTTGCGTTGGGGCTTGGGCATTTTGGATTCGTCGATTTCCCCGAGGAAAGCTGGTCGCAGGAGCGTCGCGATGCCTTCATCGAGGCGGTGCGGGGAACGGATCCAAACTCGACCGTGTTCACCCTCGCGCGGCGATCGAGTTCTCCGCAGAAATCCTGGGAGGCGGAGATCGACGAGATGGCGCAGTGGATCCGGCGCATACCGAAGCCCGCCGGCATCATGGTGTGTTCCGATCAGCGCGGTCCGGATGTGATGGAAGCCTGCCGCCGGGCGAAGGCATCCGTGCCCGACGATGTGGCGGTGATCGGAGTCGACAACGACGTGCCGCTTTGTGAGGTGAGCAATCCCACTCTGTCGTCGGTGTGGCCGGGACATTTCCGGGTGGGCATCGAGGCCGCGGCCTTGCTCGATCGGTTGATGGCGGGAGAACCGCCGCCGAAGGAGCCGATTCTGGTTCCTCCGCTGGAGGTCATCACGCGGCATTCCACCGAGGTGCTGGCTGTTGACGATTCCGTGGTGGCCGCCGCGCTTCGCTTTATGCGCGACCGGGCATGCGAGGGGGTCAATGTTGATGAAATTGCGCAATCGATCGGGGTGTCCCGGAGCGTCCTCCAGCGGAGATTTCGCGCGCGGCTCGGGCGGACTCTGCACGATGAATTGATCGCAATCCGGATTCGGCGCGCGACGGAATTGATCCTTCACAGCAGCCTGCCATTGGCGGAAATCGCAAAACGCTCCGGCTTTAAACACGCTGAATACATGGGCGTGGTCTTCAAGACCCGGCTCGGCAAGACCCCCGCCCAGCTTCGGCGGGAAAACGCGGGGGTGAAGCCCGCATAGCCGTCAATGTTTCCATGTGTTGGTGGAACTTTCCGATTGCAGGTGTTAAGATACCTTCTAGATTTGCACGCCCCAATAGAACACATACCCATGCCCTTCCGTGGCCCCCATACCGACAGACGGCACCGCGTCTTCATTAAAAACTGATTCCTGGAGACGCGGTCTTGCACGCGCTCGCATACCTTCCGGTATACAGGCGGAGCGTGAGGCAACTGCCGGCAAAGCCGCGGCAAGGCACTTATCCCCAAAGATGCCTCCTTTTAAAATCCCCACTTTTGCTCTCCATAGACGGCGAGTTCGAGCATTCTCGTTGATCGAGTTGCTCGTCGTCATGGGCATCCTCTCCATCGTCCTGACCCTTGCCGTTTCCGGCTTCCAGCGACTTGCGCAGGGCAGTCCCTTGGATCGCGCGCTCAATGGGATTTCCGCGGGTTTCGAACTTGCGCGGCAGGCAGCGGTGGCCCAATCGACCTACACATGGGTCTGCCTTGCCGAGGACGAGGTCGAGGGTAAGGGCAATGTCATCACGATGGCGATCCTGGCTTCGAACAGCGGCGATCTCACCAGTGCCAAAGATGGGGAGATTCGCTTGATCAACCGGATCGAGGAATTTCCCGGGGTCAAGTTCGTGGAAAACGATTCGCTTGGCGACTTCCCGGATGACCAGCTTCCTACCGAATCCAAAGACAACGCAGAGAGGTTGAAGGACCCAATCACCGGGATACCGATTAATAATCAATTGCCGAAATGGGCGGCCGAGCGGAGTTTTGGGAGTGGCATCGCCATTATGTTTTCCCCTCACGGTGAAGCGATGATTTATAATGGGGAGGATTCGAGTGCGGATATCCCCATCTACGAGGGACTGTTTCTGAAGGTGGTTCCTTCGAAGGGTTCCAACCCCTCCTCCATCGAGGAAAAATCGACATCCGTCGTGTTCGTCAATGGACTCACTGGCCTTCCGCGAGTCTTGCAGCCTTCCTTGAAATGAAATCGAGATTTTCCCTCCACTCCGGTTTCAGCCTTGTCGAAGTGGTCCTCGCCCTTGGGATCTTTTCGTTCGCGATTGTGGCGATCATCGGGTTGATGGGCGCTTCGATGAAGGTGACTCGAGACAACGAGGAACAGATCTCCGCCGCGAATGTGGCGACGATTATTGCCGGACGTTATCGGGAGCTGCTTCAGGCGGAAAAGGATGGTGCTTCCCCGGATTGGGACGAGTTTCCCCTCGATCGGTATGACCAGATACCGGGCGAGCCAGCATCAAAATTTGAATCGGGCGGACTGGTTGATGCGCAGGGACGCAAAGTTAGCGATATCGACGAGGCGGCGTTTGGCTTGGGCTATCTGGTGAGCAAGGAGCCTATTGGAAGTTCCGGGGCGGACCTTGTTACCTGCAGTCTTCAGTTGCGTTGGCCGGTGGTGGCTGCCCAGAAGGACAAACCCGACGAAGCCCCGGTAAATTCTTACACGATGACCACGGCATTCGTCATCACCCCTTGATGCGTTTATGGTATTGAATCTCTCGGCTTCTTCCCGGCGACATTCGAATGCCGGTGGTTTCACCTTGGTCGAGCTTCTCGTCGCCATGGGCGTGCTCCTGCTGATGCTGGTGCTCTTTACGCAGGCGGTTGGCGGAGTGTCGACAGCCTGGCGCGGCGCAGAGGGACGCATGAACAATCACACGAAGGCGCGCGCTCTACTGGGGCGGCTGCAAACCGACATCGACTCCATGGTCCTTCGGGACGACTTGGTCGCCTTTCCGGAAGACGGGGAGAAGTTTGGTTTATACACGCTTCGAAAGGGTGTTTACGACGGCGTCAGCGGAGAGAATGCGCGTTCGCTTTCCTACGTGGAATACGAATTTGATGCGGATCGTCCTCCGGGTCGTTTACGACGGCGGGACAAGACATTTAGCTACACGGGCGGAGGGGATAATGTGCTGGATTTCGGACGGGCTGTGGAAGCTCCGCCCTCGGGAACTCCCGAGCCGAACGCAACTCCCGACCGTGGAAGGCCGCCGGAAACAGATGACCCTGGAGCTTGGCTGGCCGATGGAATTCTTGGGTTTGAATGGGCCTTCCTGAAGCACAATGGAGAGTATTCAAGAACCTTGGATTACATTGACGACGACGGTGTGGCGAGGACCGCGAAGGGAGTCGTGGTGGCACTGCTCGTAATCGATGAGAAAGCGATACAAGGTTTGAATAGCTTCGATGAAGGAGCGCTTGCTGATCTGAAAGACGACCTCAACAAGCTTCAGGAGGACAAGGATTCACCCAAATGGGATCCCAAAAGGGAATGGGAAGAGATGCTTGGTTTGCGAGTTGGTGGTAACGCCAACGTCGCCAAATCCTACCCGAGCCGGTTTATCCAAGGAATCCGAGCCTTCGAGCGCGTTTATCTTTTTCCCGATAACGGCAATTGACCTTCCTGAAACACAGGCAATTTTGATGATATGAGAGGCAATCCCCCAATTCGCGCCCCACGGTTTCGCAGAAACCGACGGTCCGGCATAGCCCTTGTCCTGACGCTGGCCCTTCTCTTGGTCGCGGCAGTGATTGTGACGGCGTTTTTCTCCCGATCCGGTTTTGATGCCCAAAGCAGCGCAGGTTATGCGTCCCGCGTTTCCGCCGCGCAGATTGCGCAACTTGGAACCTCGCATGTGATCGGAACTTTGATCGCTGAAATGGAGGATGGCAGTCGTCCCATTGGCGAGGAGGACTCTCGAATTTTGGTGCCGAATCTCCCGGAGGACATGGTGCCGAAACAAGATCGGGTGATGGGGGAGTCGGACGATCCTCGGGACTCCTTCGTCAACCTTGTGAAGCAGAGTATCCCCGGATTCGACAGCTACGGTTTGGATCTGGAGGTCAGTAACGACAAGACCTCGGACAAGAGCGGGCCGAACGCCCGTCCACTTGATGGAAAATACTGGTCGAAGCCGTATTTGACGGATGTCGATTTCTCGAATGACGAAGCTCCCAACTGGATCTATGTCGCGGCGGACGGAAAAACGCGGGCTGGTGCCAGCACGGGAGATCAAAAAGCAGACTCTCCGGATCGAATCATCGGACGCTACGCGTTCAATGTTTACAACGTCAGTGGATTGCTCGACATCAATGTCGCGGGGTTCGATCCAAGTGGCGAGGATCTGGCCGAGCGGAAAGGAAGCCTGGTTTTCGCGGATGTGGAATACCTCGCGGATCAGGTGGGTGTAAATCTCGGGGGCGCACTCGATACGCTGAACGACTGGCGCTATTCCACGAATCTAAAATGGACTCAAAACGGCGGCCAGCCCGATGAAAGCCTTGCGTTATTGCTGAAGACGGGGCCGCTTTTCGCCTCACTCGGAAAATACCCTCCGGGAGTCCCGAACGGTATCGACTCGGTGATCCCCGACGGACGGCTCCACCAAAATGTGTTCCTCTCCCGTGCCGATACGATCAAGTTTTTCGAGAAGGAGATGGGCGAGGAAGATGCGCATAGGCTCCTTCCCTTCCTTACGCACTTCTCGCGTGGCATTAACAAACCCAGCACGGTGTGGGATTGGGAGACTTCAACCCGGCCGCTTCCCAAATTAACCCTGTTCGGAAATCCATTCAAAAGCCCGGACAAACTCGACAACGCATCTGTGGTGAGAGAAATCAATGCGGATGTTTGGGATGAATCCGGCAAACCACGTCTGGCGCGCCGTTTCCCGCTCGAGAAGCTTTCTCTGCTTCAGCTCGGCAGCAACGGCGAACCGGTGGGAGATCCCACGGAAATCGAACGGTATTTTGGCTTGAGGTGGACCAAGGCCGGGGAATGGCCTCATTGGGAATACGTGCCGAGAACCGGCGATCAGAACAAGCCGTTGAGAAAATTGGCGGACATCTCGCCGGAGGATGCCGTGGACCCTGACAGGCAGCCGACCTTTTTTGAAATCCTGGCTGCAGCCATTTACAGCGGCTCCCTAGGCCAGCAACTTGGCGGAGTGGCCGGAACGGATAGTAGCGAGTGGAGAGGACGGCCCCACGGATATGGAAAAGACGATGCGAGGGTGGATTTGCACGTGATGCGCATCGGCGCCGCCATCATTGATCAATGGGATTCGGACAGCTGGCCGACGGAAATCGAGTTCGGAAAGCAAAGTGTCTTCGGCGTGGAAGACCTTCCTTACCTCCACGGATTCAGGCGCAACTCTTATTTTGGCACCAAGAACTATCAGCTCGACGGAAACGCTGTCACAGAATGCAGGATGCTCATCCATCCGCAGGTCTGGAATCCGCACTCCAAACAGAGTGGAAGAGGAGGTCCGGGGGCACCGGCTCGCCCCACTCAATTTCGAGTGATTCCCTATACGAAAACCCTCCATGGGAATACGGAGAGTGCGGGTCAAGTGGGAAATCCCCTTACAGCGGGCAAGTTTTTTGGCTGGGGTTCGGACTTTGGCCGCGATCCGCGCTTTTGGCCCTACGATAACGCGTCCGCCAATGGAAGCTACCGCTACGCAGAATGGATTCCGCGATCCGCAGAAACGGGACCGACCACCGTATCCCCCCTCAACTGGGACCAATTCAACGGACCACTGAACCAGGCAACCGACTGGATGCAGTTTACGGACACGCGCGATCAGACGCGCGAGCCGGTTCTTCTGTGGAAATCCACGGTGCAGAATCCGCTCCTCGATGACGAGCAGCCCATTGCGGTTACTTTGAGCGGAGCTGGACAGACAGCGGAGGCTTTTCAAGTCCGGCCTGACACGGCCAGAAACGTGGATCCCAATTACAATCAGGCATCCTCATTAAGTTTCCTGGGATTCAAGGTGGGCCAGTTTCTAGCGCTCAGTAATTTTAATTCCGTCGGAGCACGAGGACTTAACCAAGTGGTGTTGGTGCAATATCTCGAAAATCAGGCCAACTCGGTCCGGGCAAATTTCGCGCTTCAGTATCTGGGCCCACACGGCTGGCAGACCTACGACATCATGTATGACACAGTCGACTTCGACAACAATGCTGCGTGGGGATACGACAAGAAGGTGTGGCGCGTGGTCGGCTGGGAATTCGATGCATGTTATCGCGTGGATCCTCGTGTCGAACGATTCGGACCTCAAAGCCAGTGGTTCCGCGTTGATAATCCCTCAAAAGTCAAACATATCGTAAAGTTCCCGCCCCATAGCACGGGATGGGCAGATGCAGAGGGGAGAATTGCAACTCGTCAACCGAACAATGACAACGCTTGGAACTTTTACTCCGTAGCTGGTGGAGGCGACTACGGCTACAAGGCGTATAACCATATTCCGCACCTCGGAAGCAACCCGGCAGGTCAGAAGAACCCAAATTCAGGTTACTGGAGTTACACTTCTCCCAACGCAGTGGAAAGCCGCGGGCTTTTGTTCGGCGACATTACGGAAAATGCTCCCGGTGGCCCCACCAGTGCCGCGCGGCCACGGACCGTGTATTACAAGGATCCTGACATGGAGGAGCGCTGGGCTTCTGTGCCCAGTTATCAAACCTTCACCGCCAATACCGACACCAACCCAGCCTACCCTGGAAACGATCTGGCGCGGCCGATCGTGTTGAATCGTCCATTCCAATCCGTGGTGGAGATGGGCTATGCCTGTCGGGACCTCCCATGGAAGTCCTTGGATTTTTGGAGCGCGAACAGTGGCGACTCCGCGCTATTGGATTACTTCTGCCTGTATGAGACCGATCCCGATCTCGAGGGTGACCAACTGACGGCCGGCGTGGTCAACATCAACATGGTCCGCCCGGAGGTGCTCGCTTCAATCATTACAGGAACGGGAAGATATGCGGGCACCGGCTCGGAAACGAGCAGCGGGTGGGAGCCACTGAATGACGATGAAGCCGAAAAGGTTGCGGACGCGATCGTCGAATGGACTCGGTCCGAGGATATTGAAAAGGGCCCGTTCCGGTCCCGTGGTGAGATTGTAGGTAAGTGTGTGGATGGCGAATATGTCGGCCCGATCTACTCGGAGTCCGGTTCGACGATTGCGGATATCCTTGAGAAAGACAGTTCCTATGGGGTCCGGCGGACGAGTGTGCTCCGTTCTTTGGTGGATACTTCCGACGTCAGAACCTGGAACTTGATGATCGATGTCGTTGCCCAGTCCGGGCGAATTCCACCCGGGGAGGGCACGGACAGATTTGTCGTCGAGGGACAAACCCGCTATTGGGTGTTCGTGGCGCTCGATCGCTTCACCGGCAAGGTGGTCGACCAGCGAATTGAAGTCGCCGAGTAAGAAATCCAAAGCGATGCAGAAATTCCTTATCCTGTCCCTTATTGCATATTCGACCGGCGCGACCTTCCTCTCCGCACAGGAGTTGAAGCCGAAGGAGCCGCTCGTCATGAAGGCGCCGGACAAAGCGCTGTGGACGGTGAAGACCACCTACAAACAGGAGTTCTCGATGGAGGGGCGAGACGGTGAGAAAAAGAACCTCAAATCCACAGTCCGCACCGTTCGGAAAATGGGGAAGGTGATCCAGGAAAAAATGGAAGCCGGCGGGGAGACGATCGAGAGCATCATCGTGGGGACGATCCGTATTTCAGATCAGGGAGTGAAGGATCGGGCCGTGGTGATTCCCGCGACGGATTGGCATTATGCCGAATTTGGGGAGACGGATTTCGATCGCCTTCGCTGGGTGGACATGAAGCACTATGTGGGTGTGGGTGAGCACGAGGGAAAGAAGGTGTTTGTCTTTCGCGCCAAAGGTGAGGACAAAAAGCTGAATACCTACCAGAGGCAGCAATACGAATACTGGCAACGAATGGGCGGAAATAAACCCTATTTCATCAGCGATTCGGTTGCGATGCTCGATGTGGAGACACAGCTGCCCGTCTATTACGCCGACGCCGAGGTCGAGGAAACCTATCAATTTTTCCCCGCTCCCTCCACGCCGATCGTGATTCCCGAGGCTTTCAAGGCAAAGCTCAAGGAGCAGATCGAGTATATAAACGCGACAACGCGGAAGTAGGGAAACGCCTTTTCAAGCAGGATTGCAGGGAGCCGGAGAAATTTCGCTCCGCGTGCAGCGGAAGAAGGCCCCGCTGCCTTCTCACGAATCGTAGGGCGTGAGGGAAAACGGGCGGTCCTCGATGCGGGTGCCGCGCTGGGTGTTGGGATAGGGGCCCATTTCCAATTCCAGCACTCCGCCGGCCATGATGTCGCTGTGCCGGATGAAATTTCCGGGGAGCGGTTTTCCGTTCAGCTTGGCGGATTGGATGTAGACGTTTCGCTTGGAGTTGCCCTTGGCAAGGATCGTGAATGTCTTGCCGTTCTCGAGTGAGATCGTTGCCTTTTCGAAGACCGGGCTGCCGAGCACGTATTCATCGGTGCCGGGGCAGACACTGTAAAAGCCGAGGGCGCTGAGCACATACCAGGAAGAGGTCTGGCCTTGGTCCTCGTCGCCGGGGTAGCCGTTTTCCGTGGAGTTGTAGAGCTTCTCCATCACTTCACGTGCGCGTGCCTGCGCCTTCCATGGCTGGCCGGCGTAGTTGTAGAGGTAAACCATGTGCTGGATCGGCTGATTGCCGTGCGCGTATTGGCCGAGGTTGGCCATTTCCATCTCACGCATCTCATGGATTGGGCCGCCATAGGTGCCGACCTTGAATTGATTGGTCGCCGAGAAAACGCCGTCGAGTTTTGCGATGAATTTCTCATCGCCGCCGAGGAGCTTGATGAGGCCGCCGATATCGTGAAACACCGACCAGAGCCAGTGCCATGCGCAGCCTTCGGTGAATGGGCCGCCCCACTCGATCGGATCGAACGGCTCCGGCGTCCACTTTCCGGAACGGTCCCTGCCGCGCATGAAGCCGGTTTCCGGATCGAAGACGTTTTTGTAGTTATACATCTGCTTCTCGAAGAACTTCGCGTAGCTCTCGTTCTTCGTGTCGGTGGCGAGCTTGTAGCCGCAAAAGTCGTCGTAGGCGTATTCCAGCGTCTTCGCAGTGGCTTCGCGCACTTCCGGATAAGGGACGTAGCCGAGCTTGTAGTAGTCCTGGTGCCCGTCGCGGCCGTTGGCGGGGCCCCATGGACCTTTTTCCGTCGCCTCGTGTTTGTAAGCCTTCAGGGCCTTCTTGGGATCGAAGGTTCGGAATCCCTTCGCCCATCCGTCGGCAAGAAGCGAGATCGCGTGATTTCCGATCATGCTTCCGCCCTCGGCAGGAAAGGACCAGGAGGGCAGCCAACCGCATTGGTCGTAGACGTCGAGCATGGCGCTGAGGTAGTGGCCATGCATCGTCGGGTGAAGGATCGTATTCAGCGGGAATTGTGCGCGAAACGTGTCCCAATATCCCGTGTCGGTGAACATGAAGCCCTTATGAATCTTCGAGTCGTAGGGGCTGAAGTAATAGGGCTTTCCGTCCTTGCCGATCTCGAAAAACATCCGCGGGAACAAGCTCGCGCGGAAAAAGCAGGAGTAGAAGGTGCGGATCTGCTCGTCCGTTCCGCCCTCGACGACGATTTTCGACAGGTAGCGATTCCACACCGCCTTGCCCACTTCCTTCGCGTCTTCCAGACGGGCGAATTTTCCGAGCTCCTGTTTGAGATTCAGTTCCGCCTGTTCAGGACTGATGTAGGACGACGCCACCTTTGCCTGCACTGTCTCGCCCTTGCGAAACTGCACATACGCGCCTGCTCCCTTGCCGCGACGGTGCGTGTCCTTCTCGGTGGGCGAGTTGGAATGATCCCACGTGCCGTAGCCGATGAACGGTTTGTCGAACACGATCACGAAATGGCTGCGGAGGTCGTCCGGCTGCTGCCGCCCGTTGTGCACCCAGCCGACGATCTTGCGTTCGTTCGGGAAAATTTCGACCTCCGATTCGCCTGTGTATCCATCGAGCACGACCGCAGCGTCCTTTCCCGTAGGAAATGCGAAGCGCAGAAATGCCCCGCGTTCGGTCGCCGACATTTCGACGTTCACCCCCGTCCCGAGCTTGACCTGGTAGTAGTAGGGCAGCGCGGTTTCGTTTTGATGTGTGAATCGCGCGGCGCGCTCGTTTTCGTCGACTGTCAGTTTGCCGGCCACCGGCATCAGCGAAAACACCTCGTAGTCGTTCGACCAGGAGCTGCACTGGTGCGCCTGCTGAAAGCCGCGAATCGTGTCCTTGAAATACTGGTATTTCCAGCCATCCCCGTTCGGGCCGGTTTGCGGCGTCCAGAGGTGCATTCCGAAGGGGCGGCCCGTGGCGGGATAGGTATTGCCGCGCGTGAGCTCGAATTTGGAATTCGTGCCCTGAAGGGTGTTTACGTAGTCCGCCAGATCACGATTCTGGCCATGTGCGCAAACGGTTAGTGCGAGGACGAGGGGGATGGTGCACCGAAACATGACGTGCTGGGGATCATGCACCAAATAGAGCGCGAGAAAAGACCCTGTCCACCCGTTTGGCCCCGCGGCGGGGCGCTCACCCGCCGCGGGCCACTCAAACCGCGATTAAGCGCGCCGGCGGAAGCGCCGCTGCGCGCCAAGCAGAGTCACTCCGAGGCCGAGGCCCAGTAGGGCGATCGTGCCCGGCTCTGGAATCGCTGCAAAACGCACGCTGAGTTCGCTGCTGGCAGTGTCGAACAACACGCCGTTGTCCCCGTAGGTCGTGTCGAGCACGAGTCCGCCGAGGGCATTGACGTCGAAGTTCGGGTTGCCGGACCAGGAGCCGTCACCGTCGATAAGCACGTAGACCACGCCTTTTTCCAGGGTGCCGCCATTAAGGTTGTTCAGTGTCAGCGAGATGGTGCCATTGGCGATCAGGTCGCCAACGAACATTTGATCGGCCGGGTTTTCGAAACCATTCAAGTCGAACTCCAGGCCCGCGCCGTTGTTGAGCGTGACGTTGGCGAGGTTGAAAATGCCAATTGCATCATCGTGCGTGGAGAGAACACCCCCGGAACTCACGGTGACATCCCGCACCATCGTTGCGGTGCCGGAGCCCAGTCCCGCGAGCGTCTGTCCATTGGTCACCGTGTAGGCGGCCGTTGTATCGAGAATGGCACCCGACTTGATGTTGATCCGCGGGATGTTCACAGTGCCGCCATTGAAATTGACGACGGCGGCTTCAGACCCAGCGGGCCCGATCTTGTCCACATCGAGCGCATCCGCGGTGAAAGTGCCTCCATTGAAGTTCACCGTTCCCCCGCCGTTCACAACGAGCGTCGTGGCGGAATAGTTTGCCGAATCCTCGATCGTGAACGTTGCCTTCGCAAATCCGCTGTCATTGAGGTTGACGACAAAGCGGCCGAACTGACCGACGGCCGTGCCGGACGCCGTCCATTCCGTCTCACCGCGCTCACTCAACCATGTCTCGGTGGCGGTGTTGATGATCTGTCCACCGCTATGCTCGATGAATGCCAAGGGGTTGTCTCCCACTGCAGCCGTGGTGAAGTTTCCACCCTTGATGCCTGTCAATTCAAGAGTGCCGCCGCTGACATTCAGAAATCCAATGCCATTTTCCCGGCCAATGGCGATCCAGCTGTCTGCCGTTACGGTCCCGCCTTCAATATTAAGCGTGCCGGTTCCTCCCTTCTGTCCTACCCAGAGCTGATTGTTTGAATGGATGGTGGCGTCTCCTTGGACCGTGACGGTGCCATTCCCGCCTCCCCAGTCACCGATCACCAGCGCGTCGCCCCCGGTTACATTGCTCGTGAGGCTGGCATTGTCTTTGAGCGTGAGTTCACCGGTGCCTCCATCGCGACCGATGCTCACCCAGCTGTCTGCAGTGACCGATGCATTACCCTCGAGATCCAGGGTTCCATTGCCACCGCTGTTCCCTACCCAGAATTCTCCCACCGTGGTGAGAGTGGCGTTGTCCTGCATGGTCATGTCGCCAAAACTGCCGACTGCGTTGGCCACCGCGAACTCGGCCGTTCCTCCACCGACCGTGTTTACCATTTCGATGGTGGCATCTCCGGAAAGGGTTGCATGTCCGGTCGATCCACCGGTGCCGATGTAGAAGGGCCCGGCTCCATGCATTTCGACCGTTCCTCCGGTCATGTTCAACGTTCCTTCGCCAGTTCCGGCTCCATTGACGCCAATGAAAATCTTTCCGTAGTTGGTCAGCGTGGCGGTGTCGTGGATATTGATGACGCCGGTCGAGTCGGTGGCACCGACAAAGAGTTCATATTGATCTCCCGGATTGTTCACCATCGTGAACGTGGAATCTCCATTGAGCGTCAGCTCGCCGCTGCCCCCGTTGAGACCGATCCAGACCCAGTTGTTTACCGTGACCGTGCTGTCCGTAACGACCGCCTTGGCGAGATCGCCTGCCGAAACGGCAATGTCGAAATTGCCGGTTGCCGTCGTGAACTGTGCGCCATTGATGATGCTAAAGATGCTGCCATCATTGACCTGGACGCTGGCCGCGGTGGTCGACTCACCATCCAAATTCACGGTGCCGCCGATGATGATCGCACGGTCTGCCGACGTGGGCACGTTGTTGGTATCCCAGTTTCCCGGCGTGAGGTAATTGTTATCCACATCGCCGTCCCAGATGACGTCTGCGGCGAAGAGTGCAGCTGGCGAAAGGATTGCCGCCGCAATGGCAAATTTAGCGGAGAGTGAGGGCAGGTATTTCATGTGGGGTGGTTTCGTCTTTTTGACGTTCGAGGGAATAAGAGACGGTGAGGCACAAGTGGGCGAAATGCAAATGAGTTTACATAAGTCGCCAGATAAGTATTTGCCTGATGGCTTGATCTAGAACGCCAACCCGACGCTGAAGTGGAAGGCGCCTTGCGGCTCTCCGGTTTGCCGGTCCGGATTGAAACCGTAGTCGAATCGAATCGGGCCGACCGGGAGATTGTAACGCAGGCCGCCGCCGATGCCGTATTGCATATCCTGCAGGCCGAAGTCCCGCGCTTCCGAAATCACATTACCGGCGTCGAAGAAGACGGCCCCCTTGAGCTGATCCCAAATCGGAAAGCGATACTCGACATTGAAGACGGTGAAGGTCTGCCCGCCGAGCGGCCAGCCGGCGCGATCCTTCGGTCCAAGCTTCAACTCCGGATAGCTCCGCACCGAAGTGGCGCCGCCATTGAAAAACCGCTCGTCGATCGGAAGTCCGTCATCACTCAGCGGTGAGATGATGCCCCCGCGAGCACCGAACGCGAGTGTCGTCTGCGAGGTGACAGGCACGTAATAGGCGGCCTGGGCAACGCCGCGCAGAAAGGAGACCTGGCCGATGCCGTTCGGAGCCAGGTCGATCGCGGTCGTCGCGTAGAATCCGTTTGTGGGGATTACCGGGTCGTTGCGGAAGTCGATCGTTTGCGAGAGTCCGATTGAGCCCACTGCGTATTGGCGTCGCCCCACGAGTGACTCGGGCTCGATGAGGATATCGTAGGTATTGACGAATTTCGCGAGGACAAACGCCTCGATATTCCAGTTGTCAGTGACGTCGCGGCCCAGGCTTGCGCGGAAGCCAAGATCATTTTTTGAGTAACCTTCCAGCGTGATCGTTTCCGCGTAGAGCCGTGCCTTGAACGAGTAGTCGGTGTCGAAGAGCCACGGGTTCGAGTAAACGACCTCTCCGTTGTAGCCGCGCTGCGTGATCTCCGCCTTCGTGGTGAGCGGACGTCCGCTGCGAAGGATGTTCAGGTCGGAGTAGGTCAACGTGAAGATGCCGCCGACGAAGGTTCCGTAACCGACGCCGATCCCAAGCTCTTTCATTTTGGCCTCCTCGATGTCGACATCGAGCCGGAGCTGGTCACCCGCGACGGGCTCGGGATTGATTCTTAGCGTTTGGAAAAGGCCGGTGCTGATGAGCTCGCGGAATTTTTTGTCAATGAGTCCCGGATCGTAGCGCCTGCCGTGAAGACCCGCGAAGCGCCGTGCGATGAACTCCTCGGGCACTTCGCTCGCGCCTTTGATCGTGATTCCATCGAAGGTGTAGAGCCTGCCTTCGTCGATGGTGAACGTCGTTTCGACGCGTCCGCCTACGTTTGGCGCCTCCGCGTGCACCGTTGCTGCGGCCGTGTAGTAGCCGTGCGCCTGGTAGTAGTCCTCGATCGCCCGCACGGCCGCTGCGGCGCGGCCCTCGGTAAATGGCTCCTCGATGTCCTTTTGAACCGTTTCGCGCAACACGTCGTCGGGAAAGACGGTGTTGCCGACGAAAGCGATTTCGCCGAACCGATATTGCGTGCCCTCGTGGATGCGCACCTCGACGTCGGCGATCGTGAAGTCGGGATTGTAGGTGATTTCCGGAGGATCGACGACCGCGTCGAGAAATCCCTCCGCTCCGTAGAGCCGCTGGATCAGTCCCGCGCCGTCCTCGATGAGCGTTTCGACGAACGGCAGATCCGTATCGCGCTTGATCCGCGGGAACCACTCTTTGAGCGGGCCGAGCAGATATTTCCGAAGCTCCTCCCCGCTGTAGCTCTCGTTGCCGACGATCGTTACCGTGCCAAGCTTCGTGAGAGGACCTTCCCGAATCTCGAGCTGCAACGACCAGGGCCCCGTGATCGTCTCCTGCACCTCGACCTGCGAGTAGCCGCGCTTGCGGTAGTAAACCTCGAGGAAATACGCCATATCGTAGGCGCTCGCGGAATTGAGTCCGAAGCTCTCGATATTCGTGTATTGCTGCTCCAGTCCCTTTCGCAACTGGGCATCGGTGAAGACCTTGTTCCCGACATACTTCACATGCAGGGACTCCTTTCGCTTTGCGGAAAGTGCAGGTGGCACATCGCTCAGCGGTGCGTCGGGAAGATCCAGATCCGGCACTTGTGAAAACGCCGCGCGGGCGGTGAAGACGCAGGCCGCGAAGAAAATCGCCCCGCGCCTCATCGGAAACGAATCAGGTATTTCACCTGCCCCCGAAAATCTCCGCCCACGTCCACGCCGCTCGTCAGTATAATGTTGTCCGTGAGCGGGTATCGCATGCCGATGCCCTGGCGACCAGTACGCGGGTCTGTCGTGCCCAACTCGAAGTCGAGGCGGCTGAGCAGCGTCTCCTGCTGTGGACCGTGCTCCTTCGACTTGAAGATGGAGCGATAAATCTTCTGGAACAGGATGGTCGCGGCCTTCCCGGCGATGACGCTTGGATTTCCCGCGAGCTCCTCGGATGTCACGCCGGTCGCGATGAGCGTCACAATCTCCGTCTGCGGCAACGGTGGGTTGCTCGTGAACTCCGCCTTCGGGTCGCTCATCGTGCCGTAGACGTAGGCGGTGATGTCGTAATCACGAATCTGCGACGTGCCGCGAATGTCGAACTGCGGAAGGAACGGCCGGTCCCTGGTGAAATAGACCAGCCCGTTGTCGATCTCGAGCGTGCTGAACGGCAGCGAAGTGCGGAGCTGCTCGAGATGCACGCTGCCGTCCACCCATGGGTTCATCCCGGTGCCTCCGATGTGCAGGTCGACGACGATGCGACCGTTCGCGAGGTTTCCCTGAACCAGAAAGGGATCCGCCGTCTGCACATCGATGTCGAACTTCCAGTCTCGCAACGGAGGCTGGGAAATTCCCGGTGCCTGCGGAGCTTCGGGAGGCTGCGGCGCGGGACGACCTGGCAGACCGATCGGCAGGATGTCGATGTCCTTGTAGAACCGGCTGCGTGTAACGAAGACGTCGCCGCTCACCGTCGCGGCGTCGATCGGACCATCGAGATCAATACGGCTCGAGATGCGCAGGGTGATCGCTTCATCCTGGAACACGAGCGCGTTGCGCGTGCCAAATGCGAGGTCGAAGACCGGCCGCTCGATATTGGAAAAATCGACGCTCCCTTCCGCACCGAACACCCCACCGCCCATCTCGCCGCGAAACTGGCTCACCGTGAGGCGCTCGGTCGTCGAGTCGATTCGAACCACCACGTTCGTGATTGGCGGCAACCCCTCGTTGTGCAGGCTGAGGTTCTTGATGTCCGCATCGACGGTGCCGGAGAGCCGCGGATTCGCGACGGTTCCCGATACGGAGATGTCGACGCCCGCCGTGCCTTGCAAATAGCGAATTGCGGGCACGAGGCTCGCGACAAAGCCGAGCGAGGAATCGACCATCCTGATGTCGAGGTCGAGCGGGGTGTCGGGAGGAATTTTTTGCGTGCGGCGAATTTCGGCGAGATCGAACGGGATGCCGCCTGAGATGATGAGTGGGTTGATGCGTGGCTGAGTGATGCGGCCATCCGCCGTCAGCCGGTCGTTTGCAAGCGTGAGGTTCAACGAAACATCGGCGGGCTGCACATCGGCGGCGGCGACGGCCTTGAGGTTGTTTGCAACGACCGAGAGGCTCGCGGTGAGTTCGTCGATCGTGCCATGGGCGGCGACGGTCGCGCGAACCGTTCCCGAAACAGGGGCTTCATCCTGTCCGAGTCGTTCGAGGATTTGCGGCAGATGGATCTGCGGAACCTCCAGCGCGATATCAACCGCACCGTCACTCGGGAGGAGCTGCTCGGGATCGTCGTAGTGCGTGAGATCGAGCGGGAGCGTGGCGGAGCCGGTGAACACGGTAAGATCCTGCAGCCGGCCAACGAGGTCGCGAATCGCGAGTTGGTTGTTCGACCAATGCAGGGTCGCGGCAAGGCCCCCCATCTCCGCCTTGGCCTGCAGCACTGGCACGTCGATTCGATCCGGCGTGTAGTTCGCTTCGATCCTTGCCTCCAACTCCGTCTGGTCGCCGAATTGACCATTGGTCAACGTAAGATTTCCGCTGCCCGAGTGCTGCATTTCGCGGACATTCCCGCTGCCGCTCCAGGCGATCGAGAGCGAGCCGGCGAGTGATTGCGGCGAGAACGGATCGAAGATCGAGAGATCCGTGAGATTCACAGCGAGCGAGCCTTCATAAGCGAATGGCTCGGAGAGCTGCACTCTTCCGGACGCGGTGATCCCGTTGTCTTCGTTGAAAGCGATCCTCAGGCTGGGAAGCTGCGCGGCGTTGTCCGCGACCCGCACGTTGCCGTCGATAGTCGGAACTTCGAGGCCGTTGATGACGATGTCGCGTCCGGTGATGTCGAAGCTGCCGCGGATGTCTGCCGCGTTTGCTTCGGCCGAGCCTTGAATTTGCAAGGCACCGTGGAGATCGAGAGCGGAACCCTCTGCAACGAACTCCTCGAGACGCGGAGTTTGCACGTCGATCATGGCAGTCCATGGAAAATCTTCAAACGACTGAAGATCCTCCGGCAAGGTGCACTCGCCGCTGACCGTGATGTGGTTCGATCCGCGCCTCACATTGAGAAGGCGGAGTGAGACGTTTGTTTCCTGCAACGTGAGCGCGAACCCTGCGGAGTCGATCGCGTAATCCTCGTAGCGCACATTCGTCGCGCCGAGTGTCAGTTCGGCGGAGGTGTCGGCGAGAGGCGGTGCGCCTTCCTCCGTTTGCAGGCGGCGACTTGCTTCGAGCTGCAAGGCGAAAGCGGAAATCTCCGCGCCGGTGCTTGCAAGCCGCTCGCCGCGGATCTGTCCACTGGCGAAGGCGATTCCATCTGCGAGGCGAAATTCGATGACACCTGCGCCTGAGCCGGTGATCGGGTTTGCCATTGTTGCGGTCGCCGCACTGAGGTCTCCGAGGCGCAGTGCCAGCGAGCCTTCGACGGGTGTCTCCGCAAAAACCTCAAGCGTTTCAGGCAGCGACGCTGCGGCGAGCACGGCGGCCTTGTTCTGCGCGTCGAGGGTCGCGAGCAGATCGAGATGCGCAGAGGCGTTCTTCACGGAGATGCCGAGCAGCACGTCTCCAATCGGTTGAACATCCGTCGCCAGCGCCTTTGCGCGCAAACCGGCCGTTCCGTTCCATGTCGCCGGCTCGTCGGGACGTCCGGAAAAATCGGCGGCGACAAGGTTCAACGTTCCCGTGCAGGGAATCTCAAGATTGAGGTAATCCCAGACTCGCTGGAGCACGAGTCCTTCAAGCAGAAGGCGCGCGGTGAGATCGTTCGTCTTGTTGAGGTTGTTGATCCGGATGTGGAGATCGATCGCAGCGTCGAAGAGCCTTCCCTCGAGGGCGATGCCGAGCTGTTGTTCGTCGAGCTGCGAGGCGTCGAGATTGAACCGCTCGAGCGCGATCTCGCCACCGATGTCGAGATTCGTGAGGAGGAGGTTTCGGTCGCGGAAGGTCGTGTCGCCCCTGATTTCGCTCCAACGGTGCACGCCGGGAATGTCGAGCGTCTGAACCTTCAGCACGCCCGGTTTGTCCGGGAGCAGCGTGAACCATAGCCCTTCCAGGACGGTGTCGCCGTCCCTTCCGTGGGAGAGGAAATTGATGTTCTCGAGCTGGAGCGTTTTTGGAAAGAGCGCGGGGAACTTGAATTCCTGAGGTTCCTCCTGTTTTTCTGGCGGGGGTTCCTCGGAAGGGGTGAGTTCAATGTAGACGTCCTGCACCTGCACGAGCTCGAGCAATGCGGGCAGGCCGTTCCGGATTGCATCCCACAAACTGTAGCGAAGGTCGATGTTGCCAATCTCCAGTCGCTGAATGGGACCTGGTTCGGTCGGCGTCGCCTTGAGGTTGGAAACCGTGAGCGTCGAGAAGATCGACCCGCCGATGTCATAATCGATGTCGAGATTTTGCTGCTTCGCGGCGCGCACGACGAAGTAGCGCGTGCCCTCGAAGATGAGGGGCCGGTGAAAGAGAATGAGCAGCGCAAGCAGCCCCAGAAACACGAGGCCGATGCGCTTGAGCCAGCGGTAAAGCCGATGCATGCGCGGTGGATGTCCCCCGCCCTTCGTCATGCCGGTGTAACTAGCATCATTTCAACATCATCGCCGAAGCATTTCGGCGCTCTGCACGACGGTGGTTGCCCCCGGGGTTCATACGGGGAAAGAGGGGCCCCGCAACGACGCAGGGCCCCGCGTTACTTCGCGGCAACAGCCGACGCCGCAATGGTCCCCACCGGTTCGTGCGACTGCCGGCCGAGCAGCGTGATTACCGCAGCGGATATCAGCCCGAATCCCGCGCAGATTCCCCAAAGCAGATTGGGGTGCACGCCGATCAATTGCAGGCCGACGTTCTGACCGAGCAGGTTGCCGAGTGCCCATGCCCCGAGCAGCATGCCCATGTAGCGGCCACGCATGCGTTCCGGTGCGATGCGGGAAATCCACACGCCCACCATTGGCATGACCATCATTTCGCCGAGCGTGAACAGGACCATGCCCGTCGAAAGCAGGCCGAAGCCGCCGTCGATGATGTTCGATGCAAAGCCGATGCCAATGAGCACGTAGCCGGCGGCCATCACACGGCGCGGGTTCAGAATGCCCGTCCACCGAGTGATCGGCAGTTCCAAGGCCATGATCAGGACTCCATTCAAGCCGATCAGCAAGCCGTAGATTTGCTCCGGCCCGAGCTTCCATGCCCCGACCGAAAGGGCGATCTCGCGTTGCGTCACCTCGACGGCGTAACTCGTGGCAAATTGCGCGAAGACAAACGCCACCGACATCTGCGCGCAGGCCAGCGCCCAGAAGGCGGCATCCTTCCTCAGCACGGCGATCGCCTCGCTCCACCGCGTGTCTTTTCTCGCGTGGCGAAGGCCGTGAGGTAGCGCGGTGATCGCGAGCAATCCGAACGCGAGCGTCGTGAGACCGTCACCCGCGAAGAGCCAGAACGGATGGAAGTGCACAAGGAATCCGCCTGCCGCCGCACCGAGCGCGAAACCGGCATTTCCCGCCAGCCGCAGCAGGGCATAGGCGGTGAGCCGGTTTTCCATCGGCACGAGGTCGGCTACGAGCGCGCTGGAAGCGGGGTGATAGAAACCACCCGCGAAGCCGGCGAGCGTCGTCAGGATCGTGAGAATCACCGAGCTGCTCGGGAAGTAGAGCGCGAACATCAGCGCAGCCTGCGTGAACGTGCCGAAGGCAATCGTATTGCGCCGGCCGAACCGGTCCGAGAACCAGCCACCGGCGAGCGTCGCGCCCAGCATGCCGATACCGAATCCGGACAGAATGACTCCGATGTGCCCAAGCGGCACGCCGCGGGCATGCAGAACGATCGTGAGGAACGGATAGATGAACGTCCCGAAGCGATTGATGCCCATCCCGGCAAAGAGCACCCAGAACGCACCGGGCAGTGCGCGGAGATCGTGAAGCAGCGTGGTGGCTTTGTGGGACATGATGGACGGAAAAAGAAAAACCCTGCTCACCGGTCGGTAAGCAGGGTTCGAAAAGACGCGATTGGGAGTCGGAGATTTACACCTGCTTACGGGATGCGGGGTCGAGGTTGCGCTTGCGCGTGACAACAAAACCCGGCGTCCACATCGGCGTGATGTGGTGGCGCTTGATGAAACTGGTGGTCTCGGGCTGCATGCCGGGAGGGTTGAATAAGATCGGAAATTCGAGGGATGTCAATTCATTCGCCGGATCCTGAGAGGTGGCCGGTTGTTCTCGGTCTGGCAGGGAGTGTCGTTCGGGAAGCGCTGGACGGTGGAGGCAAGCAGCGAATATCCGGCAAACCGTTTCGACCACGTGTCTTTCTGGGGACTGCGCCTTCGCCCGGTTGGAGGTCGCTTCGGCAGGTGATGCCAGCGATACCGGCCGATTCGGTGCGTCTTCGATTTGCCCGGAACCTCCGGCCGTGTCCGCTCCCCAATAGGGGCAGCGGGCGAAGCCACTTCCCGGGAATGCAAGAGGGCGGCGGAATTGCTCCCGCCGCCCTGCATGGCTCCCTTTAACCCTGAGCGATTGTTACACGGCTTTTTCGCCGGTCTCGTCGGTGCGGATGCGGATCGCTTCCTCGACCGGTGAGACGAAGACCTTGCCATCGCCGATCTTGCCGGTCTTGGCTGCCTTCACGATTGCCGCCGTGGCGCTCTCCAGCAAAGAGTCGGAGAGCACGACCTCGATCTTGATCTTGGGCAGGAAGTCCACCGTGTATTCGCTGCCACGGTAGATCTCGGTGTGCCCCTTCTGCCGTCCGAAGCCCTTGACCTCGCTCACCGTCATGCCCTCGATCCCGAGGTCCGCGAGTGCGTCTTTGACTTCCTCCAGCTTGAACGGCTTGATGATTGCTTCGATTTTTTTCATTCGATTTTGTCTTTCGATTTAAGCGCTCGACTCGATTAAGCCTCCGAGACCGGCGAGAAGTCGGGATAGGCCTCCTGGCCATGTTCGCCAATGTCGAGGCCTTCGGTTTCCTCTTCTGCGCTGACGCGGATTCCCATGATCGCTTTCACGACGAGGAAGATGATGAAAGAGGCCACGAATGCGAAGACAGAAACGGAGATGGTGCCGATGAGCTGGGTGACGAAGGAGAACTCTCCGACACCGAAGATGCCCACCGCGAGGGTGCCCCAGTTGCCGCACACGCCGTGCACGGAAATGGCACCGACCGGATCGTCCACCTTGATCTTGTCGAAGAACATCACGGCCAGCACCACGAGGATGCCGGCGACGCCACCGACGATGACGGCCTGCCATGGCGGAATCACGTCCGCACCGGCGGTGATGCCAACCAGACCTGCAAGGATGCCGTTGAGCGCCATCGAGAGGTCAGGCTTCTTGAGCAGAATCCACGACGTGAATGCCGCGGTAAGGCCGCCCGTGAAGCCCGCGAGGCCGGTGGTGACGAACACCAGCGAAACAAGGTCGGGCTGCGCGCTGAGCACCGAGCCGCCGTTGAATCCGAACCAGCCGAGGAAGAGCAGGAACACACCGATCGTGGCGAGCGGCATGCTGTGGCCGAGGATCGGCTTCACCTTTCCATCGGACAGATACTTGCCGAGACGTGGCCCAAGGAGCAGGACGCCGGCGAGCGCTGCGTAGCCGCCAAAGGCGTGAACGATCGAAGAACCCGCGAAGTCGTAGAAGCCCATCTGGTCGAGCCAGCCGCCGCCCCACTTCCAGGAGCCCGAGACCGGATAAACGAACATCACCAGCAGGGTGGCAATCAGCATGAACGGTCCGAGCTTGATGCGCTCGGCGACCGATCCGGAAACGATGGTCGCAGCGGTGGCCGCGAACATGGCCTGGAAGATGAAGTCCGTCCAGTAGGTGTAATCCGCGTATTCTGTGGTCAGATTCCCCACCATGTCTCCTTCGGCGAAGCTGTTCGCGATCGGAGATCCGATTGCGAAGTAGCCGTTGAACTCACCGGGATACATTGCGTTGAAGCCCCAGAGCGCGTAGGTGACGGCACCCATGCAGACGATGAACACGTTCTTGAACAGGATGTTCGTCGTGTTCTTCGAGCGGCAGAGACCGGATTCCACACACGAGAATCCGAGGTGCATGATGAAGACGAGTGCCGCCGCGATCAGGATCCAGAGGTTGTCGACGACGAACTTCGCGTAAACGTCGGAGGCTTGGAATTCCTCCAGGGTCGCGAAGGCGGGGGCCTCCTCTTCGGCGGTGACGGTTTCCTCAGCGACGACGGCCGTCGCTTCTTCGGCGGGAGCGTCCTGAGCGTGTAGCGTCAGTGGCAGCGCGCTGGACAGCGCCAGCCCAGCCGCCAAAGCCATCGACGCCAGGGTATGGGTGCGTTTTAGCATGGTGATAACTTCGTAATGAGTTGTAGGTTGGTATTTTCCACGTTGAACCGGTCACACGGACGCGGCGCGGAAGGGTCTCAAGCAGATGCCGTGCAAATGTTTGTGATTCCGGCGGAACTTTTTCGATTTTTCGAGCGCGGACATCGCATCTGAATGCGATAATTCGCTCTTGATCAAAGTCTTACGCAGAGTAATTAAATCGACGCCGCCGCGGAAAATTTTTTCTTCAATCGGTCGGCGAACCCGCTCCAGAAACTCCCGGGAGACGTCTTCGCCCGCCAATTCCAGTGATTCGTTCCCACAGGAACGATTGGGCGCTTTTATCACGTTGGCGGTTCGTTAAGGTCGACGAGGCCATGCTCCAGACGTTGCGGGTGTTCCGATATTTGAAGCGCTATCCGTGGATGGCGGTGGGGACGATGAGTTGCGCCATTCTGGGCACGCTGATGATCGCCGTGTTTCCGGACGTCACGCGCCGGATCATTGACGAGGGAATTCGCGGCGGTCGGCCGGAGCTCATCGCACCGCTGATCGGCATCGGGCTGGCAGCTTTTTTCGCGCAGAACCTACTCAATGCCCTGCGCATCGTGCTGAACAATTCCTTCGAGCAACGGGTGATCTGTGACATCCGTAGCGACCTGTATGCGCACATCCAGCGGCTGCCGCTCGGGTGGTTCGACGATCGTGCGACCGGCGATGTGATGACGCGCCTGGTCGAGGATGTGACCTCCGTCGAGCGGGTTTTGATCGACGGGATCGAGCAGGGCACGGTGGCCGTGCTGCAGATCGTCGTGGTGGCCGCGTTGATGGTTTCGCTCGATCCGCGGACGGCTCTCGTTGCGGCGTCGCCGATCCCGTTGATGGTGGCCGGCGCCCTCGCCTACACGCTGACCGCGCGAAGTCGCTACCGGGGACAGCGGCGGGCGGCGTCCGAGATGAACGCGATTCTCCACGACAATCTTTCGGGAATTCGCCAGATCAAAACCTACACGAGCGAGGCGCGGGAACATGAGCGGTTCGACGCCGCGAGTCGCCGGCTGGCAAAAGCCACCCTTCGCGTGATGCACACGTGGGCGATCTATCATCCGTCGATGACGTTCCTGAACTCCTGCGGGCTCGTGGCGGTTGTCGGTTTCGGCGCCACGCGCGTGCTGCAGGGAATGGACATTGGCACGCTCGGAGCCTTCGTCATTGCCGCGCCGTTTTTGTATGAGCCCGTTGCGCGGCTGCATGCGCTGAACCAGATCTTCCAGGCCGGTCGTGCTGCAGCGGAGCGTGTGTTCGAGATCATGGACGAGCCCGAGGAGCCCGGCCTCGAGCCGGAGCCTGCGGAGAATCCGGAGTCGCCGGTGCGCGGGGACGTCCGTTACGAACATGTCGAGTTTGCCTATCGGAGCGGCCGGACCATTCTCCACGACATTTCTTTGCACGCGCCTCCGGGCTCGATGATTGCGTTGGTGGGGCCCACCGGCGCAGGGAAATCGACGCTCGTCAGTCTTCTCGTGCGATTCTACGAACGAACGGGTGGCACGATTCTTCTCGACGGCCAGCCCATCGAAACTCGCTCCAAGGCCGCGCTTCGCCGGTCCATTGCGATGGTGACGCAGGAGAGCTTCCTGTTCAACGGCACCACGGCGGAGAATCTCCGCGTTGGAAAGCCGGATGCCACGGAGGAGGAAATGTGGGAGGTCCTCGAAGCCGCGAACGCCGCGGAGTTTGTCCGCCGGTTGCCCGAAGGATTGCACAGCGCGGTGGGCGAGCGGGGCATCAAGCTCAGCGTCGGCGAGAAACAGCGCATCTCCATCGCCCGGGCGCTGCTCAAGAACCCGCCGATTCTCATTCTCGATGAAGCGACGGCAAGCGTGGACACCGCGACGGAGCGGCTTATCCAGGAGGCGCTCGATCGGTTGATGGCTCACCGCACGAGCTTCGTCATCGCGCACCGGCTCTCGACGGTGCGGAATGCCGACGAAATTCTGGTCCTCGACCGGGGCCGGATCGTCGAGAGAGGGCGCCACGAGGATCTCGTCGAGCGGGACGGGCTATACGCCACGCTTTGCAGGAGCAATCTCCTTCTCGAAGACGCGAGCGCTTGAGACCGAAGATCAGCGATTTGTGACGAAAAATTCGCGCGAATCGCCTCCCTCGCCCGGTAATTGCTTGGGTTGGACCGGTTTTTGAACGCGATGCGTGATTTTCGTTCTTCCACGGTTTTTCGGCTGGTCGGGAGGATTGGCCTGGTCCTGCTGTCGCTGACGGCCGGGCTGGTGTCCTGCTCGAAGAAAAAAGGGGAGACCGCGGACGTGATCGTTCTCCAGACGGGCCGTTTGCGCGGAAACGTCTATCCGCGTGCTCTGCAGTCGCTCGCTCCGCTGCAGCACTACCTCTACCTTGCCGGCTACATCAAACAGGTGCGGGAGGAGGCCGCGAGGGCGGGGGCGAGAGTCGTGGTGGTGGACCTTGGGGACAGTATGGGAGGTTCCTTCGCGAGCTACGCGACGGGTTACGGAAACATGGTCTTGTTTTTCAACGAGGCCGGCTACGACTTCGTGGTTCTCGGGAATCTCGACAACAGCGTCCCGTCGGAGGTGCTGGCGAAATTGAACGCGGAAGTGCTGTGCCCCTTCACGGCTCCGAATGGGGAGCCGGCAGTCGCGACCGCAAAGTTTGCCGCGCGGAAGGAAGTGAGCGGCCTCCCGGTCGAGGTCTTCGCGAACTTCTACGGCGACGTGCCGCGTGAGAAGCATCCCGAGCGCTTTCCCACGTGGTTTGGCGATGTGAGCGGGAACGTCGAACCGGTGCGCGACTACGCGCCGATTGCTGCAAAACTTGGGGCACGACCTCCGGGGACACTGGCTCTGCTGAGCTGGATGAAATTCGAGTCGCCGAAGGATCCGCCCACCCGGTTCCTCGAGTCACTCACCCAGCTCGGCATCGACGCGATTCTTGCGCACCGGATTTACTCGGGACGCGAGCGAGACGCGTGGTCGGATCGAACCTTCTACGAATGGAAGCCGCCCGTTTCAGAAAACATCCTGCGGGACAATGGGGGTTTCACGGTCGCGCGGCTGGATCTCAAGCGGGACGGCGACGGATGGCGCGTGCTTCGCCAGGAATTGCTGCCCATGACCGCGAACACCGCGCCGGCGGACCCGGCGATTGAAGCAAGGATTGCGGCGTTCGAGTCGCAAATTCGGGATGCCGACAAGCCGATCGCCGATCTGAGCGAGTCGATCGAGGCCGACGAAATCCTTCTCGGGTATCTGACGGCACTCAGCCAGATTCCCGGCACCCAGGTCGCGGCCTACTCGCATCAATCCATTCGCAGCGACTGGCCGGAGGGCCCGCTGACCTCCAGCCGTGTCTTCAACAGTCTGCCGTGGACGACCTCCGTGGTGCAGCTCACGCTCACGCCGGGGCAGCTCGAGCGGCTGGGGAAATTCAGTGGGATGCAATTTCTCCGTCGCAACGATGCGCCGATGGATCAGCCGGTGATGGTGACCACATCGCGCTTTTTCGCGTCGCTTCTCGCGGAAGAACTGGGATTGCCACCGGACGCGATTCGCGATGTCGGCGTCGCGTCGGAATTCGATTACTACGTCGATTTTCTGATCCGGGCGTCCAAGCCGTTGAGATTCTCCGTTCCAGAGGGCTGGACCTTCGTGCCGTCTCCGAGTCGATGAAGCCCCGCGAAATCGCTCTCGCTTCGATTGTGGTCGTGCTGCTGGGAGTGGCACTCGTGGCGTGGGTGCTCTCGCGGCAGAAGGACGCTTCGGGAGCCGCAAGTGCCCGAAATCTCCAGCAGTGGGGCATCGCCCTGAACCTTTACCTCATCGACAACGACAACCAGCTTCCCGAGGTGGGTGCCGACCCGATCAACCCCTCGCAAAAGCGTGCCTGGTATAATGCCATGCCGCCCTATTTGGGTCAGACGCCGCTGGCGGATCTGCCGCCGGGTCAGCGGCCCAGGCCCGGAATGGTCTCGCTGTGGATCGACCCCGATACGAAGGTGCCGCGAGTTTGGGACCCTGAGGTGTTCTACTTCAACTACGCGATGAACACGTTCCTTCAGCCGGAGGAGGGCGTGCGGAGCTTCAAGATCAACGAGCTGGAGTATCCCGGAAACGTCGTGTTTCTCACGGAGGTCGATGGCTACGAGCCGTGGGTCGACCCGGAAACGGTGGTGTTTCGTCATGGCGGCCACGGTGCGAACGCCATCGCCAACGTCCTTTTCTGCGACGGGCACGTGGCGCTGGTGACGCGTGCCGTTCTGATCGACAGCGACGATGCGCGCAGGGCCTCCAACGTCGCGAGTGGAGTGTCGTGGTTCGAGGACTAGTGCTACTCGCCCACCACGCTCACCGCCACGCGCCGGGTGTGCGGCGCGCGTCGATGCTCGAAGACGTAAATGCCCTGCCAGATGCCGAGAGCCGCGCGGCCGTTGATGACCGGCACGGTCTCGCTCGTGCGGGTGAGTGCCATGCGGAGGTGGCTGGTGGTGTCGTCCGGCCCTTCCATCGTATGCACCCAGTCCGGATCGTCCTCTGGAACGAGCTTCTCGAAATACTCGTGCAGATCGTGCCGGGCCGACGCATCGGCATTCTCGTAAATCACGAGACTCGCGCTCGTGTGCTGCAGGAAGACGGTGACGATGCCAGTCTGGATTCCCGATTCCTCGACAATGCGGTTGACGGCGTCGGTGATCTCGTAGGTTCCCTTTCCCCGGGTCGAAACCGAAAACGTATCAGCATGCGCAGGCATGACAGAACGATCGGCCGTTTTGCGCGGCGAGGCGAGCGGGATATGTTTTTCCGCTCGCTGGCTGATCGACCATCCGAGCGACTCCTTCAAGGGGTGAGCGCCGCTTAAGCGGATCTGAATTTAGACCGTCTCCTTTTTGCGCGAACGGAGGAGCAAGAGACCGCCGCCAAAGCCGAACAGGCAGAGCGCAACAGTGGACGGTTCCGGGATCACCGTGGAGGTCACGATGAGATATCCCGTGCCGGAAAAATAGTCATCGTAGGTGTGTTCCGCACCGGAGCCTGTCGCGCCATAGGTGCCAACTTCCATGACCACTCCATCGATGATCAAAGCGTTGATCATGTCACCGCCTTCGAAGTTTAAATCAAAGAGGCTGCCTTCGGTAAGGAACACGTTCGAATCGTCCGCCAGAAATGCCGAGTTAATCGTCAGCCGGCCCTCTTTGACGAAGGTATCTCCGTTATAAGCGGCATCGGCGAGCATGGTAAGCACGCCATCGCCGAGCTTGATGAGTGCCCCTTCACCCGAGAATCCCTGCGAGATCGCCACTTCAAATCCGTTGGTGTCGAATCGCAAGCCTCCCTGATGAAGAACGAGATCTGAAGAACTGAATCCGGCGAAGTAATCCTCAGAGGCACGATTGGCCTTCACCCCGCCACCGTTGAAGTGGATCGTGCCCGTTCCCGCTCCCTTGCGGATTGCATGGGCCTGGACGACACCACCATTCAAGTGAAGCGTTCCTGTGCCATTTGCCTGAAGCCCCAGGATAACCTCCCCATCCGTGGCGACGAGCTGGCCTCCTTCCATAGTGACGGTGCCGTTGCCGGGGGCTCTCCCGCCATCAGAAAACGGAGCACTCCCAATATAGATATTCATGGCGGCACCCGTGGCAAGGACCCGACCGTTGCCACGGATCGTGAGTGTGCCGGTGTTGTTTTCCGCAACTACGATCTCCTGGCCGCCAATCGAGATCTCTGCGTTGCCTTCCACGGTTACCGAGCCAATCCCGTCAAAGCGCGAGATGATAAACTTGTGGGCTTCGGTGGAAAATCTGGCGTTGCCACTCAGATTCACCACACCCATTGCTCCATCGTTGCCGATGTAAGTTTCGTTTCCGGCGCTCGAGATCGCGTTTTCGGTAAGGTTCAATGTTCCGTCGCCATTGGCGCCCGTTCCGACCCAGATTCCGCTTGCCTTGGAATAGAACTGTCCATTGCCACTGACGGTGACAGTGCCTTTGGCACCTTCACCCACGAACATGGGATTGCCGCCTTCGTAGTAAGCTTCGGATTCGTCCTTGATAAATAGGCTGCCAGTGCTGACGCCACCTACAGGAGCACCGACAACGAAGCCACCGCCCGTTGCGAATAATCTTGATTCCCCATTGAGTGTTGCCGTGCCGTTGCCGCCGGCACGACCAATCGCAATCCAATCCGTGGTGGAAACCTCGGAGTCGGTGAGAGTCAAAGAGCCCGTCGATTCAGCTCCTTGGCCCACGAAAAACTGACCCGAGCTGACTAGTAGTGAACTACCGCCTGTGAGCGTCATTGAGCCAATGCCACCGCTCCGGCCGATGCTCGTATTATCGGATTCGCCAGTTCCACCGAAAACGGCAGTGGCGCTATTGGACATCGTATAGGATCCGCTCGAGCCTGCGCCGAATCCGACCATCAAAGGTCCCGTGGCGGAGATTTCCCCGCCATCATGAATGATCGCATTGCCGGTGGTCGTCTGTCCGACAATGACGCGAGCAACCTCAAGAAGATCCTCCGGGGAAATGGTGGCGATTCCGCCATTGTCGATTACGGCCGACTCGGCTGCGCTTGGCACGACTCCGAGTGACCAGTTGGCGCCGTCATTAAAGGCGGCCTCTTCTCCTGGAGTGCCGATCCAGGTGTCTGCCGACGCCGTGCCGGCACATACCACAGCGAGCGTTGTAACGAACCTGGAATAAAGACGCGAACGGTCCAGACGCGGACCGACCTTAGCGATACCTTTCATTTTGGGGGGATTTTTTGGGGTTTTCGCGCCGGGAGGCGCACGGAGAATGGCTTTTCTCCTAAGAAAGGAAATGCAGGTCGTAACCTGATTGGCAAGAATTTCCTGCCAAATTGCCGGATGGTTATCGTCCCCGGATTGCCAGCAACAGCCAGCCCGCGATCAGCATCGTTCCCCCAATGGGAGTGACCGGCCCCAGCCATTTCCAGTGGTTCAGGGAAAGGACGTAGAGGGAGCCCGAGAAAAGCACAATGCCGCCCACCCACAACACCGTCAGGAGCTTGCTCGCCCGGTCGATTGCGGCCAGGGCGAGCAAGGCGATTGCGTGCACAAACTGGTAGAGGACGGCGGTTTCCCACGTGGCCTCAGTGCCGAAGCTGCTGAGGGCAGGCTTGAGCGCATGGGCGCCGAATGCCCCCAGCACGACGCCGAGGAATCCGAGAACCGCGGCGCCGCGGAAGGTCCAGCTTGCGCGCGTTTGGGTCGACATCAACCGAGCATGTCGGCGACCATTGCCCGCTCATCCACGAGCTCCTTGTTGGTCGCGGCGATCTTGCTCTTCGCAAAATCGTCCATTTCGTAGCCGGTGACGATTTCGTAGCTGCCGGGCGTCGTGGTGCGAACCGGCAATCCGGCCCAAACGTTCGGGTCAAATCCGTAGTGCCCCTCGGATTTCACGGCGACGGAATGCACTTCGCCCGGAGTGATGAGACTGCGCACATGGTCGACCAGCGCGTTGGCCGCCGAGGCCGCGGAACTCGCACCGCGAGCCGCGATGATGGCCGCGCCGCGCTTGCCGACCGTCTCGCAAAATGGGCCCTGCAACCAGGCGTCGTCGGCGATGACCTCCACCGCCGGCTTCCCTTCGATCGTGGCATGGGCAAAGGCGGGGAACATCGTCGGGCTGTGATTGCCGTAGATGTAGATATTCTTCACCGCCGTGAGATCGCAGCCGGCCTTCTTCGCGAGTTGCGTCTGTGCGCGGTTCTGATCGAGCCGGACCATCGCGGTGAAGCGGTCGGCGGAAAGACGCTTTGCCTTGCTCGCGGCGATCATGCAGTTCGTGTTTGCCGGATTTCCAACCACCACGATTCGCGCATCATCCGCGGCGACCTCGTCGATGATCGCGCCCTGCTCGGTGAAAATCTTTCCGTTGTCCTTCAGCAAATCGGCGCGCTCCATACCGGGGCCGCGCGGTTTCGCACCCACGAGCAGGCACCAGTTTGCGTCGCCAAAGGCCACCTTCGGGTCACTCGTGCAGACGATGCCTTTGAGCAGCGGGAATGCGCAGTCGTCGAGTTCCATCGCCACGCCTTCGAGGGCTTTCATGGCCTTTTCCGCGGGAATTTCCAGCAGTTGAAGAATGACCGGCTGCTCCGGCCCGAACATGGCACCCGATGCGATGCGAAAAAGCAGAGAGTAACTGATCTGACCGGCGGCTCCGGTCACGGCGACTTTCACGGGAGACTTCATCGCGCCAATGATCGCCGAAATCGGCCGTTGGGAAAAGTCCGATCGCGATTTCCTCGCGGGATTCGTGAGATTTCTTTTCCACGATCAACCCGCACGCGTGAAACTCAGGTGATGCACTGGCTCTGGCCGAGACTCTCGCGGCGCGATTTGCGCTCGGTGCTGTGTCTTGCCGGAATCGGGGGACTGCTCGGTGGCTGCTACGGGATCCTCCATGACCTGATTACGTATTCGCTGGGCCCGGAGTATTTCACGCGACTAAAGTTTCAGCAGTTTGCCTGGGCGGATCCCGGCCTGCCGCCGCACCTTTTTGCCGCGGAGATTGGCTGGCTGGCGACTGCGGCTGCCGGAGCCATCGCGGGTTGGTTTCTCGCACGAAGGGCGGTGCCCGGGCGTGCGTTCAAGTCCGCCGCAGGAATCACCCTGCGCGGGTTGGGCATCGTTCTCGCCGTTGCGATGACTGGCGGGGTGGTCGGCTTCGTGATGGGCCGGGCGAGGATGGCAAACGCCGACTTCTCAAACTGGAGCGGCGACCTCGAACAGGTCGGCGATCCGGCGTCCTTTGTCCTCGTCGCCTACATCCACAACTCGGGTTATGCCGGCGCGCTGATCGGCTTGCTTCTCGCGTGCCTGGTGACGGGACGGCCCGGGCGCAAACATCGCGATGCGTAGACATGAGAAGACCCGTTTAGCCGTATGGCGAAACGGGTCTTCTCGGTGCGGGGGGGAAATCCGCGGAAGAAGCTCTATTAAAGACTATCTTTAAGAGCCTTGCCTGCAACAAATTTAACGGTTTTCGAGGCCTTGATCTTGATCTTCTCGCCGGTCTTGGGATTGACACCGGTGCGGGCCTTGCGCGAAGCAACCTTGAACGTGCCGAAGCCGATGAGCTGAACGGTCTTCGTTTTCTTCACTCCCGCCTTGATCGCTTCGATCACTGCGTTCACCGCGCGCTCTGCCTCCGCTTTGCTGGTTTCTTTGCCAAGGGACTTTTGGACGGCGGCGATGAGTTCGACTTTGTTCATGTTTGGGAAGGCTGGAATTTAAGGCTGGGCGCGATGCTAAGCGTCAAACGGCGCATTTGTCAACTGGCGTGTGCAAACATTTTTGCAGTCGCGACCCGTCGCAAACCCGCATGAATTGGAGCTTGGAGGGGAGCGGTGTCGTTCTACGTTGATGGCATGGACTTCGAAACGCAGATTCGTCAATTCCTCGGCCGCGCGCCGTCGATCGCGCCGTCGGCATTTATCGCGCCGCACACGTTTATTGCCGGAGACGTGACCATCGGCGAGGAAGCCAGCATCTGGCCGGGCTGCTCGCTGCGCGGCGATATCGCGCCGATCCGCATTGGCGCCCATTCCAACGTGCAGGATGGCAGCGTGGTGCATGTGGCCGACGATCTTCCCGCAGTGATCGGCGAATGGGTGACGATCGGTCACCAGGCGACGGTGCATGCATGCACGATCGAGGACGAGGTTCTCATCGGCATGGGCGCCATCATTCTCGATGGAGCGTGCATCGGCGCGCGATCCATCGTGGGTGCAAACTCGACGGTCACGATGCACACGGAGATTCCACCCGGCTCACTGGTGCTTGGCTCGCCGGCAAAGGTCGCGCGGCAATTGAGCGAGGAGGAACAGGCCGGCGTGCGCGTGTGGGCCGAGCGCTACGTGCGGCTTTCGCGCCTGTATTTGAGCGGCTATCCGAAGATTGCCTGATCGCAGTGAATTTTCCTGCGGCGGTTGTCCGGCGCGGGGGATGCTGCTACTGGTTAAGCCATGAGCAAGCCCGTGGTTGAGGTTCGCGTCCGTGCGCTGGTGCCCACGGGCAGCGGCTGCGCGGTGTTCCTCGGCAACGAGGAAAAGGTTTTCGTCATCTACGTCGACCCCAGCGTCGGCAGCGCGATTGGCATGTTCATCAACGGCCAGGAAAAGGAGCGGCCTCTCACGCATGACCTGCTGGCGCTGGTGCTCGCCGCCGTTGGCGCGAAGGTGGAGCGCGTGGTCATCAACGACCTCAAAGGCGGCACCTACTACGGGCGGTTGATCATCAAGGTCGAGAACGAGCTGCAGCAAAAAAAGATCATCGAACTCGACGCGCGGCCGAGCGACTGCATCGCGATGGCGGCACAGCAGCGCGCCCCGGTGTATGTGAGCCGGAGCGTGTGGGACGAGGTTGAGGATATGTCCGAGGTGCTCGAAAAGCTCGAGAGCCCCCAGGAAGAGGGCGGCGAGGACGACTGATTTACATCCGCGGAATGGTGATTCCGCGCTGCTTCATGTATTTGCCGCCGCGATCCGCGTAGCTCGTCTGGCAGATTTCGTCCGCCTTGAAAAAGACGACCTGCGCGAGACCTTCGTTCGCGTAGATGCGCGCCGGCAGCGGCGTCGTGTTGGAAATCTCCAGCGTCACGTGGCCCTCCCATTCCGGCTCGAACGGCGTCACGTTCACGATAATACCGCATCGCGCATACGTTGACTTGCCGACGCAGATCGTGAGCACGTCACGCGGGATGCGGAAATATTCCACGCTTCGCGCGAGCGCGAACGAGTTTGGCGGGACGATGCAGACGTCGGTCTGGATGTCGACGAACGAGCGATCGTCGAATTTCTTCGGGTCCACGACGGTATTGAAGACGTTCGTGAAGACCTTGAATTCGTTGGAAACGCGAAGGTCGTAGCCGTAGCTCGAGATGCCGTAGCTGATGACGCGCTCGCCGGCTTCGTTCACGCGCACCTGGCCTTCCGCGAACGGCTCGATCATCCCGTGTTCGACGGCCATTCGACGAATCCATTGATCGGAACAAACTGACATGGCGATGGGGTTACCCGATGCGCCCCGCCGGAACAATGCCCATTTTCCGTTGCGGCAAGGAATCCACGCGGGCATTGGTGGGGATCATGCAACCACGCCCGGGTTCCGCGCTTGTTCTCGTCGGCCACGGCTCTACGCTGAACCCCGATTCGAGCGCGCCGACGCATGAGCATGCCGACGTCATTCGCGCCCGCGGGGTGTTCGACGAGGTCGTGGCGTGCTTTTGGAAGGAGGAACCTTCGATGCGGGAGGTCTTTCGCGCGGTGGAATCCCGGGAAATCTACGTGGTGCCGGATTTCATCAGCGAAGGATATTTTACCCGGACGGTGATTCCGCGGGAGCTTGGGCTGTCGGGCGCGGTGACCACGCGCGACGGGCGGACGATCAAGTATTGCGATCCGGTGGGGAGTCATCCGCGAATGACGGACGTGTTGTTGCACCGCGCGCGGGAAACGGCGGACGCCGTTCCGGAGCGTGAGACGAGCCTCGTGATTGTGGGACACGGCACCGCGTTGAACGACAACTCCGCGGTTGCCGCGAAGGAACAGGTGCAGCGCATCTCGGAAATGCAGATCTACGGGGAAGTGCTTGCCGCCTACATGGAGGAGCCGCCCTTGATTTCCGACTGGGATGGGCTGACGCGTTGCCCGAACGTCCTGGTTGTCCCCTTTTTCATCGCGGATGGACTGCACAGCTATCAGGACATCCCGGTGTTGTTGGGAATCGAGGAGGAAGGGGCGCCGGCTGCGAGTCAGCGGGAGGTTTTTCGGCGCAATCCATACCAGGTTCGCGGTCGGAGGCTGTATTACGCGAGCGCGATCGGCACCCATCCGCTGATGGCGGACGTCATTCTCGATCAGGTCGAAGCGTTCGATTTGCGCGAGCGCGCGTCCTAGAACTGGATCGGCTTCGGCGCTTCGATCGGAATTGCAGCCGTGTCGGCCGGGACATCCAGCGGCTTCACCGCCTCGGCCTTCCGCACTTCCTGCGGACCGGTCGGCACCGGCCCGGCGACCTGGACGGCCTGCGCCGCTTCGCCTTCGATCATGGCCGCTTCGGCCACCTGCTCGTTGACGGGCAGCGCCTTGGCGACCGGGATGTCCTCTTCCTTCATGCGGAACGCGGCGGGCTTGACGGAACGATAGACGTCGTTGAGCCCGACCAGCGCGGGAGCGGAAACCGCCACCGGCCTGATGAGCGCGAGGTCCACGGCGCTTGCCGCACGCGGCCACTCCGATTCCTCCGGTTCCTTTTCGTAGAGACGCAGGCCCGTGCCATGCACGTCGCACGCGATGGTCGGCTTGTGTTCCTTCGAAGCGAACTCGATATACGAAGTCTTCTCGCGGCGCTTCTCACCCGTTTGCGGATCGATCACGTCCTCCTCGCACCGCCCCGTTTCCAGCAGGCCGGAGGAACGGCAAACGGAAACCGGCACGACCGACTCGGGCCGCGGGAATTCCACCGGCGGAAAATCCTTCGTGGACGCGTTCATCACGCTCGTCCAGATCGGCAGTGCGAGGTCGTTGCCAAACGCGCCGCGATAAATGCGCGACGGCTTGTCGAAGCCGACCCATACGCCGCAGGTGACCGGGCGGGTGTAGCCGATGAAATACGCGTCGGTGAAATTGTAGGCGGTGCCCGATTTGCCGGCTGCGGGGAAATCTCCAAGCCCGAAGCGGCTCGTCGCGGCGGCGCCGGTGCCGATGCGAAGCGCATCTTCGAGCGCGACGTGGGTCTGATACGCAACGGCGTCGGACGTGACCGGAACGACCTTCGGCTTGGCCTTGAAGATCTCCTTTCCGTCCCCATCGACGATTCGGTCGATGATGTATGGCTTTGCCGGGCGCACGCCGCTGTTGGCGAAGGTGCTGAAGGCCAGGGTGAGTTCCGCGAGTCCCACCTCGCTTGTGCCGAGGAAGGTGTTCGAGAAATTCCGCAACGAACTCGCGATGCCCGCGCGTTTGGCGAAATCCTTCACCGACGAGAGTCCGGCCTCCCAGCCGAGCCGCACCATCGCGGCGTTCTTGCCTTCGGCGAGCGCCTCGCGCGCCGGGATGTTGCCCTCGTATTCATTGTCGCGCCGTTCCACCCCCCATTCGCCGAGGATGCCCGTCGTGCCGCCGATGCCGACATAGCGATTGTCGAGCGCGGCGTCCTGCACGAGGTCGCCGGGGAAAATTCCCTTCTCGCAGGCCGCCGCATAGACCAGTGGCGTAAACACGGTGCCCGCGGACCGGCGGCCCTGGGTCGCGCGATTGTATTCGCTGTGCTTGAATTCGCGGCCGCCGACGAGCGTGAGAATTCCGCCCGTGGTGTTGTCGAAGGCGATCACCGCGCCCTGCAGATATTCGGGAATTGGCGGTGGTGTCTTGGGGAAGCCGCCGGTGCGGAGCATGTCGTCGAACGGCTTGAACTTCTTCGCGAAGTCCTCGTAGGTCTCGTGGTCGTAGCCCTCCTTCTTCTCCGCGCGGTTCAACTCGGTGCGCAGGGCGATCTCGGCCGCGCGCTGCATGTTCATGTCCAGCGTCGTGTAAACGCTGAACCCGCCGTTCATCGCGCGCTCGTAGCCGAGGGTCGCGATGGCCTGCTGGCGCACGTAGTCGACGGCGTAGGAAACCTTGTGCGGGTTCGTGCGGCGGCGTGTCACGAGAATGGAATCCTGCTCCCGCTTCGCATCCGCGCTGCTCAGGAATCCGAGGTCCTTCATGCGTTCGAGCACGAAGTCGCGTGCCCTTCTCGCGCCATCGGGATTGTTCCACGGCGAAAGCCCGTTCGGGCTCTTCAGCAACCCCGCGAGCATCGCGCACTGGCCGACGGTGAGTTCCTTCGCCGGCACGCCGAAGTAGCCGCGCGCGGCGGCCTCCACGCCATAGAGGCCCGACCCGAAATACACGCGGTTGAGATAGAGATCCATGATCTCGCGCTTCGAGAAGTTCTTCTCGATGCGGTTCGCGAGGAAGATTTCGACCAGCTTGCGCTCGTAGGTGCGCTCCCGAAGTTCGAAGGAATTTCGCGCGAGCTGCTGGGTGACGGTGCTGGCTCCCTGCCGGATGCGGCCCGAGCGGTAGTTCTTCAGCGCCGCGCGCAGAATGCCGAGATAATCGACACCGTCGTGCTCGTAGAAGCGGTTGTCCTCTGCGGCGACCACGGCCTGTCGCATGATTTCCGGAATTTCGTCGCCGGAGATCGGGATGCGATTCTGGAGGAAGAATTTTCCGACAAGCTCGCCGTTGCGGTCGTAGACGAGGGTCGCCGATTCCATTTTGCGGATGTCGGCGAGGTCAAATTCCTCCGCGCGGCCGGCGTATTTCGCCTTTACCACGGCGTAAGTGATCGTGCCTGCGATGGCCGCTAGAGCCAGGAGCGCCAGAGGCCCCCAGAACCACCACCGCAGGTAAAAGGGACGCCGCCTTCTGCGGCGGCCTTCCCGCTCCCAACTGTAATAATCGTTTCGAATAGTCGGTCTATGTCACACGAGATTGGGTCCGGGGCAAACGAGAAAACACGGAGTTGAAATCGGGGGGAGCCGTGAAATCATCTCGGACCATGTTGTGTCGCCATCTTCTGGGGTTCGTCCTTTTTTCGGGATTGCTGGGAATTGAGCCTCAGGCGCTTGCGCAGCAGGCGGACATTCCCGAGGCACCGGTCGGGCATTTGAAGGATTTGCAGCCCGACGACCCGGAACGCATCGAGATGGCGCGCGTGCAGGTCTTTCTGGACCGGGCGGGTTTTCGTCCGGGCAAGATCGATGGCCTTGGCGGGGAGTTCACGCAGAAGGCGGCCGACCGCTATTGCATCGCGAAGAAACTCCCGCCCGGCAGTCGTCTGCCAGTCGAGGAAGTGGCTCATCCGTATCGGGATTACGTTGTTGTCGAGGAAGACATGGCGTGGATCGGTCCCACGGCGTCGAAGCCCGCCGAGCAGGCAAAGCTCAAGCGACTGCCCTACGGCGACTCTTGGGAGGCGCTCGCCGAGAAATTTCACTGCGACCTCAATTTTTTCAAGGCACTGAACGCAACTTTTACGGAGCCCCCGAAGGTGGGCGACACGGTGCGCGTCGTGGATGTCGAGCCCTTCGACATGAATGCCGTGGTCGCGCTCGAAAAGCGGCGGCGTGAGGAAAAGAAGAATCCCACGCCCACGCCCGATCCGACTGCCGTGCAGACTGCGGATCCCACGCCCACGCCGACGCCCGAGCCGGTGCTCAGCCTGGTGTTGCTCCGAGAGCCGCGCATCATCGAACTCTACGAGGATGACCAGCTTGTCGGCTCGTTTCCCTGCACCCCGGGGTCCGACAAGTTTCCCGTGCCTCCCGGCGACTGGAAAATTACCTCGAACACGCTGATGCCTTACTACCGGTGGGACAAATCGGTCCTCGAATCCGGCAAACGCAGCGACGAGGCCTACAACCTCCCGCCGGGGCCGAACAACCCGGTTGGCATCGTCTGGCTCGCGCTCAACATTCCCAGCCGTGGAATGCACGGCACGACCTCGCCGGACCAGATTGGCCGCAACGCGAGCGCCGGATGCGTGCGCCTGGCGAACTGGGACGCCTGGGTGCTCGCGCAGCGGGTCAAGGCCGGCACGCGGGTGAAGGTGTTCTAGCGCTGCTCCTGCGACTCGCGCGGAGGGCCCTCAGGCGCGACGGGAAAGCAATTTCTGCGCTGCGGCGAGGTCCTCGGGGGTGTCGACGCCGATGCTGCGATGCTTCGTAACGACAAGCCGGATTCGCGCACCCATTTCCAATGCGCGGAGTTGCTCGAGTTTCTCGGCACGCTCGAGAGGCGTCGGCTTCCACTTCACGTAGTTGAGGAGAAACGCGCGGCGATAGCCGTAGATGCCGAGGTGATGCAGCGGTGTGACAGCGCCGGAACCGTCGCGGTCGAAGGGAATCAGGCTGCGCGAAAAATACAACGCGTTGCCGAGACGGTCGGCGACGACCTTTACGTTGTTCGGGTTTGCCGCGGCCCCGGCGCTGGCGAATGGCGTCGCCGCGGTGACCATCTCCGCGCGGGGGTTCGCGGCCATTTCCGCGACGAGGCGGTCAAGCACGCGCGGGGAAATCGTCGGTTCGTCGCCCTGAACGTTGAGAATGTGCGAGACGCCGCGCAATTTCGCCGCGACCTCCGCCAGCCGGTCGGAGCCGGTCGGGTGCCTTGGCGAAGTCACCGCGACTTCCGCGCCGAAATCGAAGGCGGCTTCGGCGATGCGCATGTCATCCGTCGCAACGATCACGCCATCGAGCTTTGTCGCGCGAAGGCAGCGCTCCCACACATGCTGGACGAGCGGCTTGCCGGCCAGCAGGGCGAGCGGTTTTCCGGGAAAGCGTGTGGAGCCCCAGCGCGCGGGAATGATTGCGACCGTCTTCATGCGGAGACTTTCTCCCGGGCGAGAATCCAGTCCAGCGCTTCCACGACATCCGCAGCTTCGAACTCCGCGCCACAGCCCGTGTTTTCTTTGCCGTAGCCGGTGTGCACGAGGATCGCGGGCATCCCGGCGTTGTGGCCGCATTCGACATCCGCCCGCTTGTCGCCAATGAACCAGCTCTTCGCGAGATCGAGGTTCAGGTCGCGCACGGCTTCCTCGACCATGCCGATGTCCGGCTTGCGCCGGCGTGTGACGTTTGGAGGAGCGTCGGGACAGAAATACGCCCCATCGAGCTGGCCCTCGATCTGCCGCACGAGTTCCGCGTGCACGGCCTCGTATTGCTCCATCGTGATGATCCCGCGACCGATGCCGCTTTGATTCGAGATGATGACGATGGCCCAGCCTCGCTCGCGAAATTGACGAAGGCGCCCGGCCGCGCCGGGAATCACGCGCACATCACGCGGGTCGCGGCAGTAATCCACCTCCTCCATCAGCGTTCCATCGCGATCGACGAAAATGGCGGGCCGTGGCGATGTTCGATCGTTTTCCAAACCGGCAACTAAACTGGCATCCGCAGCCGGAGATTACCAGTAGCTGAAATCGATGTCCGGCCGGAACAGTCCCGCGCGCGGCTCGAAGAAGTAACGCACGTAGATGCTGGCAAACCCCTCGTCGTAATCCGCCGTGATCGCGTAGGAGAGCTTGGCGCCGATCATCCATTCCGGAGTGAGCAGGATGCCGCCTTCCGCGCGCACGAGGAAAATGCCCGTCGACGAGTTCGTGCCCTCGTATTCCCGGCCATCCGGGTCGAGCGGGAAATAGGCCGCCGCAGCCTGGTTGTTCTGCTGGGCACCGGCGCCGATTGCACCGGTGAGCAACCAGTTTTGTCCTTCGGTGGTCAGGAACTGCGCCTCGATGATGCCCTGCACGATGTATTGCGGCGAGAAGTAGCCGCCGTGGCCGTAGGTGAAGTGGTTCTGGTTGTTGTCGAACCGCTCATACGAAAACGCGGGGCCGATCGTGATGTATTCGAAGCCCTCGTAGTCGAAGAGCTTGGAAATCGAGGCGATGAGCGAGAGGTGGTTGTTTTCGTAGGTGTTCGTGCCGGTGATCGTGCCGTAGCTCGCCTTTGCGAAGAACGTGAAGTCCTCCATGAATCCCTGGAAGACCTGCAACGAACCGCCCGTCTCCTGCACGCGGCCCCAGGCATCGCCCGGCACGTAGGGATCTTCGAGGCCGACGTAGCTCAGCACCGATTCACGAATGGGCTGCGAATAGACCTCCGCCTGGATGTAGCCCGAATTGTGGCGGTATTGCACACCGGCCTTGCCGATGAGGCGGGCCGAGAGTTCCGCATTGAACGGCGTGCCGCCGAGTTCGAGATAAGGCGTCAGCCAGTCCTGGTATTCGATGCGTGCCTTGACCTCGTAGAGGTCGTTGTAGCTCGTGGTGATGTCCGTTGCGAAGGGCTGGAACTCCTCCGGAGGCGTGCCGATGAGAGCGCCGTCCGAGGGATCGCCCGAGTCGAGCTCGAGCCGGGCCACCTTGGCGGTGATCCACACACGCTCGGCAGGCGAGAAACGGAAATCGACGACAGGCGCGCGCGTGGTGGTGAGCTTGGATTCACCCTCCTGGCCGGATTTCTGGGAGTATTCAAACCCGACGCCGATCGCGGGCGAGTCGAAATTCCGCAGTGCGGGATACGCCTTTTCGTTCGAATTGTAGGCGGCGAGATACAGACCCGACTTGTAGTAATTTTCAGTGTCGTAGGTCATGTAGATCTCGTTCAGCGGGCCGGGCACTTCGCTGGCGACAAGCTCGAGCCGCTGCCAATCCTTCATGCGCGAAAGCGCGGCGTAGAGGCCCTCGGCGGAGGGCTTGTCGGGCCGGGCGCGGTAGAGGCTTTCGAAAATATTCGCGGCGCTCTGGTAGTCCTTCAGGTAGTAATAGCACCAGCCTTGGATGATGCGCTCGGCGCGGCCGAGGGAGCGATATTCGGTGGCCTTGTTGAGGGCTTTTGCGGCGCCGGCGTAGTCCTTTGCGTTGTAATCGTCCATCGCGCGGCGGATCAGGATGTCGCCCATGAGCGCGCGCATTTTCGGGTAGGCATTCGTGCGGTAGCCGGCAATGGCTTCGGCCTGCGAAATGTCGCCCTGCGTGAACTTCGTGAGCGCAAGTCCGTAGTAGGCTTCGCCGAGATCGCTGTTCCACGAAATCGCCTGCTCGAACCACATTTCCGCGGAGGGGTAGTCCTTGCGATTGAACTGCGCCCAGCCGACCTGCGTGGCGATCTTCGCGTCGCGATTGACGCGCGCCTGTGTCATCAACTGCGCGAGTCGTTCGCCGCTGATGGCCTGGCTCACGGAGCTGGCTGCCGCCGTGGAGCTGCGTGTCGTGCTTCCGCTGGTGCGCTGATACGTGCGGGTGCCGGAGCTGGTGGTTGTTTTCGGTTGCGGCGTGGGAGTCGCGATCGGTGGAGGCGGCGGGGGTGGAGGTGTCGTTGCGCGGCGCGTTTCCAGCGTCAACGCCTCTCCTCCGAATTGATCGGGATCCTCGATCTCCACCTCTTCCGGCGTGGCCTGAATGACGGGTGCGGGAATCTCGGAAGGCGTGAAGGCCTGCTTTGGCGGCTCCGGTGTGGGTTCCGGAGTCGCGCCGGGGACAAGTGGCACGAAAAGCGAGTCCGGTTCGGGCGTAACGCCGGGTGTCTGCGCTGGCGTCGGAATCGCGCCCGGAGGTTCGTCGGGCGTCGTGGCGGGTTCAGACGGAGCGGGATCTCCCCGCTGCTGCGAGAGCGCGGGCTGAACGGTGCCTACAAGGCCAATCAGTGTGGCCAGGCACAGTGAAATTCTGAGGTTAAGGCAGCGCAGCAACAATTTCAGAGAAATCGGATTTTGTTCCTTACAGTGTCAATTCCTTTTTGGACGGGTGGATTCGTGGATCGCCAGCTTCACGAGCAGCGTAAGACTCGCTGAATAATAGGGTTGCGAGGAATCGAGCGGTGGAATTTCGCGAACGGTGAGTTTGTCGTTTTTTACGCAAGCGAGCGTCAGCTGGCGCACGGCGAGCAACCCCGGCAACGCGGGATCGGCACCCAATTTACCGTCGAGGAGATTGACCGTTGCGGGCACGGGCGCGCCGGTCGGCAGGGACTCCCAGAACTTCGCGAACGGCTCGAGCAGCGGTGACCCGGAGTTCTGCCACGCGACGTGGAGGGGAACGCGAATCGCGTTGTAGCCGAAATTGGGGTCGGACAAGTCGCCAATCGCCACCCAGTCGTTCCCGACGAACGCCCAGTCCGGAGAGAGCGACCATTGGCTGAATCGCGCGGTGCGCAGCAGCAGATCTCCACCGCGCTGCAAGGCGGCCCATTTTTCCGAGGGGAATTCCGCAGCCAGTTCGTCGAGTGCGGGGAAAACGTAATACGACGGGTTCAGCAACACCCCGTTCTCTTTCTGGAATCCCTCGAGCCCGGGCAGAAATTGCAGGCCGAGATAGGTCTCGACCGTGGTTTTCTCGAGAATGTCGGCGACAATCTGCGCGGCCGCTTTCTGGTAGGAGTAGTCGTTCCATTTCTCGAAGGCACGCTGCAGAGCCCATGCGATCAGGAGGTCGCCGTCGGTGGCGTTGTTCGGGTCGGCGATTTTTCCGCCGTTCTCCGGCGCCCATTTCCAGCTGAAGAGAAAGTCGTCCTTCCGCTTGAGATGCTGCTGCGTCCAGTTCCACAGGCGGTCGAAGGTGCGACGGTCGTTGAACGCGACAGCGAGGACCATCCCGTAGCCCTGGCCTTCGGAATGGCTGATGTTGCCGTTGCCGGTGTCGACGATGCGGCCTTCGGGGCTGAGGAAACACTTTTTGAACGTCCGCCAGTCAGAGGCCGGAAGCGCGTAGGGATCCCGTGGCCAGAGCAGCCAACAAACAATCGCGAGAGCGATCGCGCCGAGCGCCCCGCCGAGTATCCAGAGTCTGCGCCTTGCAGAGCTCCGTGGTGAACTCGGCGGGTGTCTTCTCATTGGCTTTTCGCGGCTGCCCCCGTGGCAACCGCGCGGGCGATTACGACTCCTTGTTTTCGCGACGCTTGAGCAGGTAGCGGGCAAGGAACGCGAGTGCACCGAGCGTCACGAACACAATCGGCACGAAGATTACCGGATCGCGGCTGATTGTGTTCTGCGCCTGCTTGATCGGGTTCTTGACGCCGTAGATGAAGTCGGGGCCGATCGCGGCGGTCACGAGCGAGCGAGGGGTGTCGTTCCAGACCGCGACGTTGCCGGCGAGATTGTCCCAGAAGAGACGATCCTGGAGATTCGTCATACCGGCATAGAGCTTCTCGCTGTCAGCCGCGGTGAAGATCGTGGCTCCGCGCGCGCGATGGAATGGCGACTCGAAGGCAATGCCCACCGTGTCGTCCTGCAGCCTGGCCTTTGCAGACATCTCGACGAACGACGGATCTTCGCGTTCCGCACGGTCGCTGGGCCGGCCGCGCAGTTTTTCCAGGAACTCCTCGATCGGTCCCGTCGCCGTTGCCTCCGGAGTTGGGCTGACTTTCACGAGATAGCGCAAGCGACCGATCTCCTGCGGCGAGATCGGCGAGCTGGCGAAGACCTCGTCCGGGATGTTGTCGAGCGGACCGACAACGAGCAGGTTCTTGTCGCTCTTGGGCACCTTGGAGGAAATCTCCGCGCGGTGCAGGACGGTGCCGCTGATCTGCGCCATCTTGCCGAGCAACATCCATGCGGCGCAGACCGACGTGTTGTCGCGACCCGCGACCAGCACGGCGAGGTCAATGCCGTCGGGCGATGCGGTGAACGGGAACGCGGTCTGCGAGAAGAGGGTGAAGCTTGGCAGGCGTGCCTTGTGCTGCAGCTTCGGCACCACGAAATCGCAATCACGATAGAGCGTGAACCAGAGGTTCTCCTCCTGGATCATCTTGCAGTGATCGGTGATGAGCGGGACCATCTTCGGCGAGATGTCCACGGTGTTGCGGCCGGGCTGGAACGCCTTCACCGGCAGGTAGACGCGGTGGCCGTAGTGCATGGCGCCGCGTTTGTCGTCGAGGCGCACCGCGTATTGGAATTCGCGGTTCACGAAGACGTTGAGCACCGAGTCGTCGCGGAATGCCGCACCGTAGGCGAAGTGCAGTCGCAGCTCGATGTTGCTGCCGTCATCCTGCGAGAGGTCGCCGGGCATGTAGACCTCGAGCTGGACGCTGCCGGTGTTCCAGCCGCGGATGCTCACGTTCTTTTCCATTCCGAACTGGCGGAAGCTGTAGATGCCGGGATCGGTGACCGGTGCGTTGCGGAGCCAGAAGGGCTTGTCCGGGAATGCAATGCTGTCGACCTGCGCAAACTGCGAGTCGGGCAGCGGGAAATTGATCAACGAAAACGCGTAGCAGGCCTGGCCGACCTCCTCGGGATTGCGGCCGCTGAGGACGAGCAGGAAATGGGTGGGATCGCCCGGCAGCTGCTTCACCGCGATGAAGCTGCCGTTGATCGCGCCGATCTCGGGGGCGGTGAGATACGGCGTGAGCTCGTTCATCGTGCCGATGACGATGTTGTCGACGCCGGCGACGAGCTGGCTGCCCGTGGTCAAACGCATCGGGCGGTAGATGAGATTCAACGCAGCGCCCTGCGTGACCACCGAGCCCCAGGAGAGCTGCGTGTCGGTCAATCCGCTGGCCGAGCCCGGGAAGCAGAGGTGGAAGCGATAGGGAGTCCACAGGTTGGGATCGATCATGTCGCGAAGCAGCGAGAGCTTCGGATAGATGTCGTTCAGCGTGACGACGGCCTCGAGGTAGCTTTCGTCGGGGAAGATCTGGGTCCAGAGTTCGGGGGCGGCCGGGTCTTCGCACTCGAGGGTGTAGTGTTGCGCGGCGATGAACTGGAGCTGGTTGCCGCCAATCTCGAGGTAGTCGACGGGAATCTCGATATCGACGACGTGATCAGGGTTATTGCGGGTGAGGTAGTATTGGGCGATGACCTTGTCGTTGAGGACGACGCGCAGGGTCGAGCGTTCGCTGAGAAGGGCGATGGAGTTCGTGAACTTCAGCCGCAGCTTGGCGCTGCGGACGTTGTAGCGCGCGGAGAGCGGCACGAAGACCGTGTAGGTGCTGCGTGCCGTCATGAGGTAAATCGGCTCCTTCGCGCCGATCAACTGGCGAAGCGGCAGCCGCAGCGTGGTCGGGCCGTTGTTCGGCCGATCAGGAGTGGCTGTCGCCGGAGTCGCCGGCGTGGCGGCACGGGCCGGGGTTGTGGTAAGCGGGCGCGCCATGCCTGCCGCCTCCTCGGGCGTTTGCTGCGCATGCACTCCCGAAAATGACATCGCGAAAGCCAGCAGCGTCGCACCAAGCCGCGGCACCAGTTTCTCCCATTTCTCGATACGATTCCTCATAGTGTTAAGATTTTGCTCCATCGATGACGTGACCGAACGTGCGGTTGGCGCGGTCGCGGCGAATGGTTCCCAGCAATGCAAGCCCGACGTGTTCGATCGTGAACCGGAAGCCGCAGCTGAGCAGGTAGACAAAGCTGCCCCACACGCCGATGGACTGCTCGCGCTCGAGCTGGAACTCGAGCCAGCGCTGGCTGGAGCCGTTGACGAACGCGATCTTGCGCTTCATTTCCTCCAGGCTTTGGTGACGGAACTGCACGCCAATCATGAGCGTGCGGTCGCGGTAGCGGAGGTTCCGGATCTCGATGTGGAACTGGCCCGGGTCGATGCCGGAATCCTTATCGGGTTCCAGAATGTAGAGGCTGTCGGGGCGAATCTGCGATTCGTAGGCCGCGTCGATGGCGAGGGCCGCGCCGCCATTGGAGAGGTCCATGATGTCGACCGGAATGCGGCGGTCGCCCATGATGAGGCGGCCGGGAATCTTTGTGCCCATGCGGGAGGAGGTGCGCATCTGGCGCCGCTCGAGCAGGGCGCCGAGGCAGGCGAGGAGAATGAAGACGTTGAAGCACGCCCAGAACATCGTGATGCCATTCGCGAACTGGTGCACCGGCACGAAGAGGTAGCGATAGACGCCGGCGAGGATCGCGAGCACGTTGAGAACGAGCAACACGTAGAACGGCTTGGCGAGCGGGCTGATGAAATCGCGGTTCAGGATCTCGCCCTTCGCCGTCACGTTGAATGAAGGTGCGCGCGGGTTGAGGAACACCTTCACGATGGCCGGGAACGTGTAAACCGACTGCATGAGTTCGTAGAGTTCCGAAACGAAGGACCAGCGCACCGTGCCGAACAGATACGCCTGCACCATGAACGCGGAAATGAGGTGGGGCCCGGCGAAGGCGAGGAAGTCGACGAAGTTCGAATCGTAGATCTTCAGCGAGAAGAACAGGAACGCGAGCGGCGCGAGCGAGAAGGTGAGTCGCGCGAACGGGAAGAACCAGAAGAACGAGCTGCTGAAGTAGCAAAGGCGCTGCGGGAAGGTGAGACCGCGCACGAGCAGCGGGTTTTTGAGCAGGAAGATCTGGATCATTCCCTGTGCCCAGCGGATGCGCTGCGTGATGAAGCCGCCGAGTGTTTCCGGCGAGAGCCCGGAAACCATCGGCCGGTCGATGTAGGCGCTGTTGTAGCCCAGGGAGTGGAGCGTGAGCGCGGTCTCGGCGTCCTCGGTGATCGTCTCGCCGACGACTCCGCCGACCTTCTGCAGATACGACCGCCGCATCACGGCCGCGGAGCCGCAGAAAAACGCGGCGTTCCAGAAATCGAGGCCCTTCTGAATGACCTTGTAGAACATCTCGTTCTCGCTGGGCATCCGGCGCCAGGTCTTGAGGTTCTTCTCGATCGGGTCGGGGTTCGTGAAGAAGTGCGGGGTCTGGACCAGGAACATCTTCGGGTCCTTGAGGAACCATCCGACCGTGTTCTTCAGGAAATCGACGGTGGGGACGTGGTCGGCGTCGAGAATGAGGATGAGTTCGCCGGAGCTGTGCTCCATGGCGTTGTTCAGGTTGCCCGCCTTGGCGTGAATGTTCTTCGCGCGGGTGCAGTAATGCGCGCCGGCCTGCTCGCAGAGCTCCGTGAGTTCGCGGCGGCGTTCGCGCGCCTGCGCGGCCTTGATCGGATCGCTCTGGTTGCAGCGCTGGTCCGTGCCGCCGTCGTCGCAGAGGTAAACGTTCAGTTTGTCCTTCGGGTAATCGATCGCCAGCGCGGCGAGCAACGTGACCTCGAGGATGTCCTTTTCCTCGTTGTAGGTGGGGATGAGCACGTCCACCGTCGGCCATTCATTGGGGTCCTCGGGCAGGGGCGCGGGCTTTCGATCCAGCGGATCGATGTTCACGAAAATGCTCAGCCCGTAGACGATGAACCCATACATCTCCGCGAGGTAGAGCAGGATCGCGCAGGTGAAGCTGATGAGGTCGTAATAGGTGAGCGTGTTGAACGTCCGCCAGAAGACGTAATCAAGCGACAGGAACGACGCGATGCTCAGGAAGACGACACGGGTGTCTTCGTTCTTCTTGAAGAACTTCAGCACCCCGAGCGTGGCGATGCCGATGATGCCGATCCAGAGCTGGGTGTGCGAGTTGACGTTATACGCGAACCACACCATCACCGCCACAATCAGGCCGATGGCGAGGGCGCGCAGAGCCCCCTTCTGATCAAGATGCTCGATGGTTTCCCGGAATTTCATTCCGCGGTCCGAGCCTCCCGGACGCTCGTGGGGAAACAGTCGCTCGGTTTCAAGTGCTAGGTAATGGCAATGGCCACGACATAACCGATCGCGGCGGATACGAGCATGAGCACGAGGACGGCCAGACGGGTGACGGGGTTGATCGAGTTGGCGACCTTGCCGAGCTGAACGACAAGGGCGTCGGCGTCCTTCTTCACCACATCGAGCTTCTTGGTGCAGTAATCGATGCCTTCATGATAGGTCGCCACCTGCTGGGCGAAATTGTCGAGCGCCATTTCCTCGAGCTTTTGCTTGAGCTCCTGCGTCTGGAAGCCGAGGCGCTCGATGGCGGGAAAAAGCTGCGTGCGGATCTGCTCGGCAACCGCCTCATCCACTCCCGCAAGGGAAATCGGAGCGGCGGGAGCGGGTGCTCCCTCTGCGACAGGGGCGGGGCTGACCGGAGCCGGCGCCGTGCCACCCCGGTAACCATAGATGTTCAGAAGTTCCAGCAAGGCCATTGCTGGATCCCCGTCCGGAATATTGTAACGACGCTGCCATTCCAGCACCTTCGCCTGAATTTCCGGGTTTTCGATCATGACATCAGAATGGTTTTGTTCGCGTCGAACTGGCTGAAAATTTTCCTTCGGTAGTCGACAACCCGCTGCCGATCAATCAAAAACAACTGGTTGTTCTCTAGAGCGCGCTCCAATGTCAAGGAATGCTGTTGCAAAAAGAGCACCAAATGATCAGGAAGCTTTGGCAACGTAATTTCCTTTGCGCCGCAGCCCAATAGCTCCTTGCGGGCCTTGCTTTGATCGTAAATGCGCGTGGTGGGCATCGTTTTCTGATTCCGCACCACCAGCCAATCCACGTTGGCGCCGATCCGGCTTACCGCTTCCCCGGCTTGATGGACGGTATCCTTGTCTTCTTCGACGATGAGGACCAGCGTGAGGTCGAGGCCCATGCTGTGCCGCAGGGAGAGGAGGTTGGTTTCCTCGAGCCAGTCGAGAAAGATGCGCTGCTGCGAGCCGACGCCGTCGACGACCACGAGGGGCTGCTCTTGCATGACCTCAATGATGCGGTCGAGATTCTCCGAGTGGCGGATGTCCAGAAACTGCGACTCGGGAATGAAGCGGGTGAGCGTGGAGTTTTGGTAATCCGGGTCGAAGGCGAGGAAGCCGGCCCTCTTCGACTGGAGCCACTGGACCAGAAGAATCGTGAAGAATGATTTCCCCACGCCTCCCTTGTCCATGGCGACCAGAATCAACCGCTTGCGCGGCTCGGTCGTCGTGGATTCGACGGGCGCCGTGGCTGCGGGGGCTGTCTCCGTCATACGAGTCTAAACCTCCTGCGGTGGAACCCGCGGTCGGGCAACGGGTGCCTGGGTTGCTGGTTCCTCCGGAGCGGCCGATGCCGCTTCCTGCTTTGGCACTTGCAAAATCGAGCCGGGAAGCAGGATGTCGCGGGCGGTGGCAAATTCCCCGAAGATGCGCTGCTGATAGGATTGCAGGCGCTGCCGCTCGAGGAAGAAAACCGACTCGTCGCGGGCGAGCGTTCCCAGGCTCTTGCTGGTCTTTTGAAGAATGCTGTTCAAATTCCATGGCAGGCGCTCGAGCGTGATTTCCCGTGCCTGGAGCTCAAGCAGCCGCTTGCGCGCGTGGCTGTTGTCGTAAATCTCGGTGACCGGCGAGGTCTTCAGGTTGCGGACCACGAGCCAGTTGGCGCGATCCCCCACCCGCTGCGCCGCCTGGCCGGCCTGGAAGACGGTTTCCTTGTCCTCCTCAATGATGCACACCAGCGTGATGTCGAGGTTGAGCTCCTCGCGGAGATCGAAGACGCGGGTATCCTCCAGCCAGTCGATGAACTTCGTTTGCAGCGAGCCGACTCCATCCACGAGCACGAGGTCGGTGCGTTCGAAGGCGCGGATTACGTTGTCGAGGTGCACTTCCTCGCTGATGTCGATAAACTCCGCCTGCTCGTAAAACCGGGTGAGCGTGGAGTTGCACCAGTCGGGATCGAAAGCGACGAACGGAACATTCAGCGACTGGAACCACTCGCAGAGATTTACAGAGACGTAGGACTTGCCCACGCCACCCTTGCTGGTGGCGGATACGATGAGTCGCTTCTGGCCTTTGGGTTGGATGGTCACCGGATGAGATTCCGCTTGCACGACCGGCTCGGGGGCGGCGGGCGCACCCTCTTGTGTTCCTTTCCTGCTCAAAAAGCGACTATAAATGTTGGAGGAATCAGCCATAAGTTTCCCGGTCCCGGTCACCCGCTTCTGAGCAGCGCGTGCACGCAAGTAGGAGTTATGTCTAACGAGGACGCCGCCGGGCTGCAAGTTCACAGATGACGCCGCCAAACCATCGTGAGGTTGGCGTTGATCTTGCCGGGCGAACATCACGCTTGTTTTCGGAGAGCCGGTTGCTAGCCTCGCGAACCAGACCCGCACCAGCGGGTCCGTTTTTCCACCATGAGTTTGGCCAAACTTCTCTCCGCCGAGCAAATCATCCCTGAGATGCGTGCCGGTGAACGCTGGCGAGCGATTGAGGAAATCGTCGACCGCCTCGTGCAAGCGGGTCGCGTTCAGGCCAAGGACAGGGATCAGGTGCTCAGCGCCCTCAAGCAGCGCGAAGAGACCATGAGCACCGGCATTGGCTTCGGCATCGCCATTCCGCACGCGTCGTCCGATTGCGTAACCGACGTGGTGGCGGGCTTCGGCCGTTCCAAGGAGGGCATCGAGTTCGATTCCCTCGACAACGAGCCGGTGCACTTCATCGTGCTGTTCGTCGTGCCGAGGGATCAATTTCAGACGCATCTGCGCACACTGGCCGCCATCGCGAAGTTCCTGAACGACCGCTCGGTCCGTGAGGAACTCGCCAACGCCGCGACGGCGGAGGACATCCTGAAGGTCTTCGCCAATCGGTCCCAGCGCGGTTGATCCCCATGCAAACCGTGCGCGCTCTCCTGGAGGAGCGTCTGCGTGCTGCGCTGGACGCCCTCGGTCTTGATTCCTCCGTTGCCGAGGTCTCGGCGTCCACGGACGCGCGCTTCGGGGATTACCAGACAAACGCCGCGATGGTGCTCGCTAAGCGGGAGCGGAAAAATCCCCGCGAAATTGGCGCCACCCTTGCGGACGCCATCGACGTTTCCGGCATCGCCGCAAAGCCGGAACTCGCCGGCGCGGGATTCCTGAACTTCCGCCTCGAGCCGGCGTTCGTCGAATCCGCTGTCGCCGCGATGCTGGCCGACCCGCGTTGCGGGCTCGACCCGGTCAAGAACCCGCAGACGATTGTCATCGACTTCAGCTCTCCGAACGTCGCGAAACCCATGCACGTCGGGCACATTCGCTCGACCTTCATCGGGGACGCCCTCGCGCGCATTGCCCGTTTCGTGGGGCATCGCGTGATTACCGACAACCACATCGGCGACTGGGGCACGCAGTTCGGGAAGGTGATCTGGGGATGGAAGAACTGGCTCGATGCCGCGGCGCTGGAACGGGACCCGATCGCGGAGCTCGTCCGGCTCTATCGCGAAGTCGATGCCGCCGAGAAGAGCGACGAAGCCCTCCGCATCGCCGTGCGCGAGGAACTCGTCAAACTCCAGCAGGGCGACCCGGAGAATCGCGCGATCTGGCAAAAGGTGGTCGAACTGTCGTGGCGTGAGTTTGAAAAACTCTACGCGTTGCTCGACATCCGGTTCGACGAGCAGCTCGGCGAGAGCTTCTTCAACGATCGGCTCGCGCCAATCTGCGAGCGGCTGGAGCAGTCGGGCATTGCGCGGATCAGCGACGGCGCGCTTTGCGTGTTTTTCCCGGACATTCCGGAGCTGGCGGAGCGGCCGTGCCTGGTTCGCAAGAGCGACGGCGGTTTTCTCTACGCGACGACGGATCTCGCGACGCTCGAATTTCGAATCACCGAATGGAAGGCCGACGCCATCTGGTATGTGACGGGTGCACCACAAGCCCTGCACTTCCAGCAGGTGTTTGAAGTGGCGCGCCGGATGGGCTGGAACGTCCGTGCCGAGCACGTCGCGTTCGGCAGCATCCTCGGCGAGAACCGCAAGATCATGCGCACGCGCTCGGGCGAAAACGTGCAGCTCGGCGACGTGCTGCGCGAGGCGATCGATCGCGCACGGCAGATCATCACCGAAAAAAATCCCGAACTTCCCGAGACGGAGCGCGAGACCGTTGCGCAGGCGGTCGGCGTCGGCGCCCTGAAATACGCGGAGCTCTCGCAGCATCGCATGACCGATTACGTCTTCTCGTGGGAGAAGATGCTCAGCTTCCAAGGCAACACGGCACCCTACCTGCAAAACGCCTACGTGCGCATTCGCTCGATTTTCCGCAAGGCGGGCGAGGTCGATATCTCGAAATCAACCGTGCAGATCACGGATCCCGCGGAACGGACGCTCGCGATCAAGCTGCTCCAGTTTGCCGAGGTGGTGCCGGCCGTGCTGACGGATTTCCGACCGAATCTTCTCGCGAATTACCTCTACGAGCTCGCGACAACCTTCCATTCGTTCTACGAAGCCTGCCCGGTGTTGAAATCGGAAGGCGTGGTGCGGGAGACGCGTCTCGCCTTCTGCGATCTCACGGCGAAAGTCCTGCGCACGGGGCTCGATTTGCTGGGCATTCGCTGCCCGGAGAAAATGTAAGCGCGCGACAGGGCCGTATCTCGTCGCGCCGATCAGTCCACCGCGAGCCCGGCCTCGCGCATCCGGGTGACCGCCGTCTCGTGATCGCGAAAGTCGTAGGTCACGCAGCGAAAACCGAACGATTCCGCCGCGGCGACATTTGCCGGAAGGTCGTCGATGAAGAGCGTGCGCTCAGGAACGAGCGAGAGCTGCTCGATCGCGGCCTCGTAGATCGCGGGTTCCGGCTTGAGCGCGCCGACCTCATACGAAAACACGCCGCCACGGAACGTCGAAAAGACCGGATAGCGCCGGAAGATGAACTCGCGGTGAATGCAGGAAATATTCGAAAGCAGAAACGTCGGCATGCCGCGCGCGGCCAGGCGGGATGCGAGAGCCGTCATCGGCGTGTTTTCCTCGAAGATGTCCTCCCACATCGCGATGAAATCGGCGTCCGATCCCGTGTGCGAAAATTCCGGACGCACGAGTCGCAGGAACTCCGCGCGATCAATGCGACCACCTTCGAGGGCTTCCTTTGCGGCGACGATCCGTGCGCGGTCGGGCAATTCCGTGAGACCATTATGCTCCATGAGCCGGCGGGCGGCCACGAGGTAGTCGAATTTCAATAAAACGTTCCCAATGTCGAAGAGGACGGCGTCGATCATGCTGCGCCCCATTTCAGCAGCCATTCCGCAGTGTCGCGAGATGCATTCGGCCGGCTCAGCTTGCTCGCGCCGGCGTGCCACTTCGCCCAAAGCGCGCCGTTGTTCGAGAACGCGCGTCGCGCCGTTTCCGCGATCAACTCCGCCGACTCCGCCACGGCGCCGGCTTCCGATTCCACGATCAGGCGTGCATTGCCCTCCTCCTGCCCGGGAACCACCTGGCTGATGATCATTGGCGTTTTGGCGGCGAGACATTCCTGCACGGTCGCTCCGCCCGCCTTGCTCACGATGAGGTGGCTGGATGCCATCAACGCGTAAAGCTCGGTCGTCCATCCGAGCACGCGAATGCCCGGCGTGCTCTCGCGAATGCGTTTCTCGAGAACGTCGTCGCGGCCCACGGTAACGGTCAGCTCGATCCCGGGCATCGCAGCAAGTTCGCGCACGGCCTCCTCGGCGATGCGCTTTCCGGAGTTCACCATGAACAGCACCTTCCACCTTTCGCCCGGTGCGGGCGCGCTCTTCGGTGGATGCGGTTGCGCGAAAAATGCCGGCACGGGAAACCCCGTCACGACGATGCGTTCCGGCGCGACACCGGCCTCGCGAAGCACGGCTGCGGTCGCATCGTTGGCAACGAGAAACATGTCGCTGTGCGCCGAGTGCCAGACCGAGTTGATGGTGAGCGAGTCGGTGACGATCGTGGCCTGGCGGGCGTCGATCGTCGTTCCGTGCCTTCGAAGGTGGTCGAGCAGGTGGTTGCAACCCGGATAAGTCGAGACGATCACGTCCGGCTGGCATTCGTCGAGGATTGCCCGGAGCTGCTTCGCAGCGCGTCCGAACAGGCCGATGCCGCCTTGGAGCGAGCTTGATTCGTCGAGCCATCGAAACACCGCGGCCCACAACGAGGGCAGTTGATTGATCGCGAACAAATAGCCCTTCACGCTCCATTGGTTCACCAGCCCATAGGCCTCGGCGAACACATCGCGCATCTCCACGCGCAGCCCGGGCTGCAACGCGCGAAGTGCGTCGCGCAGGTTTCGTGCGGCCGCGTTGTGACCCTCACCAAACCCCGCCGTGAGGATCAGCACCGATTTCACAGCCATTTCTTTCGACGAACGATGCAGAGGGCGACGGAGACGATGACCACGCAGAGAGCCCAGAAATAAAGGTAGCCGAAGGGCCACCTGAGCTCGGGCATGTTCAACGGCTCGGCGGTGTTGAAATTCATGCCATAAACGCCGGCGAGGAATGTGAGCGGAATGAAGATTGTCGAGACCACGGTCAACACCCGCATGATCTCGTTGGTGCGGAATCCGAGACTCGAGAGGTAAACGTCCATCAGGCCTGCGCTGAGGTCGCGGTAGCTCTCGATGATGTCGATGATCTGCGTGATGTGATCGTAACAGTCGCGAAGGAACATCGTTGTTTCGCGGGAGACGCGGCCGGTGTCGTCGCGCATGAGCGCATTGAGGATTTCCCGGTGCGGCCACGAGGCGCGGCGCATTTGCACGAGCGTGCGCTTGGATTCGTAGAGCCGGCGCAGCGTGTCCTTCGAGGGCTTTTCCAGCAGCTCCTCCTCGATCTCTTCGACGGCATCCCCGATCGCCTCCAGCACGGGGAAAAACTGGTCGATGATCGCATCGAGGAGTGCGTAGGTGAGGTAGTCCGCCTTTCTCTGCCGGGAATAGCCGCGCCCCGCCCGCAGGCGCCGCCGCACGTTCTCGAAGGCGTCGTGGCCCTTTTCCTCCTGGAAGGTGAGGAGAAAATTATCGCCGAGGAAAAGGCTCACCTGCTCGAAGACGAGTTCCTCCTCGCTGTCGAAGTAAACCATTTCGCTGACGATGAAGATGTTCTCCTCATACGGCTCGACCTTGGGCCGCTGCGTGGTGTTGAGCACGTCCTCGAGGGCGAGTGGATGCAGGCCGAATCGCTCGCCGAGCTTTCGCAGGAGATCGAGGTCGCCGAGTCCGTCGATGTTGATCCAGTTGACCTTCGACGGGTCGTAGCGATCCATCAGCTCCTCGAAGGAGTCGAACTCCGCCTCGAGGATTGACGACTCATCGTATTGAGTGAGCGTGATCGTTGGCGGCCCAGCCGCTTTCTCCACCTTCGGAAGCAAGGTCGCCGGCGCAGTCCCGGGAAGGTGGTAGTTCAGGCGGATCATTGCGAGCGCTCTGCCGACTATCAGCCAGAAACCGGCGCCGACTGACAACCGGAAAAGTGCGAGTAGCCCGGCGTAAGCGGAGTGCGGGCGCGCACGTCGGACGTGAGACGTCCAATGCACGTGAGCGGGAGGCGCGGAAATTGCCGTCGCCAGGCTTGCGGCAGATTTTTCGCCGACCGGGGCGGCACCGCGAGAAGCAATTCGTAGTCTTCGCCGTCGCTGATTGCGCTGCGGACATCACAGCCGCGTGTGCGCGGGATGGCATCGAGATCGATCTCGTATCCGGCCCGGCTCGCATCCGCGAGACGCTGAAGATCGGCGCCAAGACCGTCGCTGAGATCCATCATTGCGTGCACCTTCGTGTGCTGCACCAGCCATTGCACCTCGGCGACGCGGGGAATCAACGACAAATGGCGACCGCCGTAGTCCCTGGCGACGGCGCCGCCAAGGCGACCGGTCACGAAAAGGAGGTCGCCGGCCTTTCCGCCGGAACGGAGGACGAGATGCCGGCGCTCGACCCAGCCGGTAAGGGCGACCGAAACGAAAATTCCGCGCGGAGATCTGGCGGTTTCCCCGCCGACGATCGAGACGCCGAAACGACGCGCGGCGCGGCGGAGACCCCGTTGAAACTGCAGCGGCCAGTCCGTGGAGAGATCGCCCGGCATTGCGAGCGTGATCACGGCGGCATCCGGTTTTCCACCCGATGCGGCGATGTCGCTGATCGCGCGGCACAGCGCCTTCCAGCCGACGCGGTCAGGCGGGTGCGAGCGCAGAAAATGCACGCCTTCGAGCACGCAATCGGTCTTCAGGAGCTGCAACGACGCGGTGCCTTTCACGCGTATCACGGCACAGTCGTCAACTCCCGCGCCGGCAAACACATGGCTCCCGGCCGGCAGTCCGCGTGTCAATTGCCGGACCAGCGTATCCTCGTTTGTCGCGTCGAGCTTCACCAGTTCATTGCTTCCGGGAAGAAGAAGATAACGACGATCGAAACGGCGTTGAAGAGGACGTGCATGAGGATCGGAGCCCAGAGTGAGCCGGTGAGCTCGTAGGCGAGCGTGAGGCCGATCGCGAGCGCCCACAACGCGGGAATCGCGGGAATGTTTTGGTGCACCGCAGCGAACAGGAGGCCTATCGCGAACATGGCTCCAAGGCGTCCGCAATACTGCCGCGCCACTCCGTAGAGGTAGCCGCGAAAGACGATCTCCTCCGCGAGAGGCGCCATGATCAGGACAAGCAGAATGGCCATCACCTTGTTGCCGGTGGACAGGTCGCCGAGCAGGTATTTCACCATCTCGTCGTCTTCGGAAACGGGGAATCCCAGGAGGGAAACGACTTTTTCGAGCAGGGCCACGAGGGGATAGGTGGCGATGAACGCCACGAGCCCGATCGCCAGTGTGCGCAAGGGCGATGCCACGGGAAACAGTCCGAAGATTCGCGCCGGCTGCAGCCCGCGCACCGAGAGCGATCCCAGGATCAGCATGATCAGAAATCCGTAGAATACTGCGGCGCCGGCGATGAGGTCCGGCGTCAGCTTATCGGTGCCGCCAGGGCCGGCGAAGATGGTCAGCAAAAAGTATCCGGCGAGCGCCGAGGCGACGAAGATGTCGCTGGGGCGGTATTGCGCGGGAGCAGGCTGGCCGGCAGGGAGGCCCTTCCGAAGCAGCCACCACCATACCGCCACTCCGACGAGACTCAGAAGGAGAAGCGCGGAGATCACGCTACGGCGCGAAGAAAGGCGGAAGGAGGTAGAGGTGCCCCGGTTTCAAACGGGGCATTCCTTCGAGGAGGTCCAGCTCGACCTTGGTGGAGCCAATCTCCGACTGGCTGAAGAGCCGGAAGAAATTCGAGAACGAGAACGTCGGCCGGTAGACGACCACCGTGGCGTTGGGAGCGTTGCCCAACTCGCGCGCCTTCGCGTAGGCGTCTTCGATGTAGCCGAGCTGGTCCACGAGCTTGGCCGCGTAGGCGTCGGTGCCGCTGAGAATTCGTCCGTCGGCGACGCCGGCACGCAATGCCCCTTCGTCGAGATTGCGCGCCCGTGCGACGATGCCGACAAATTTCGCGTAGGTCTGCATCACGAGCCCCTCGATGTAGGCCTGTTCCTCGGGCGTCATGTCCCGTGCGCCGTTGAGCATGTCCTTGAACTTGCCGCTCTTGAACACCATCGACGCCAGCCCGATTTTTCCGAAGAGTTCCTTGTAGTTGAGGGTGGAGATAATGACGCCGATGCTGCCCGTGAACGTGGTGTCGTTGCACATGATCCAGCTCGCTCCGCAGGCCGCATAATAGGCGCCGGACGCCCCGATGCTGCTCATGAAATAAACGACCGGCTTCACCTTCGCGGTCTCCTTGATCTCGTGGTAAATCGCGTCGGAGGCCGTGACTTCGCCGCCGGGGGAGTTTGCGCTGATGACGATCGCCTTGACCTGCGGGTCGTTGACGGCCTGCCGCAGCGCCGCCTTCATGTCATCGACCATGGAGTCGCCGAGGCTCCCGGGTGCGTTGTAGGCAATGATGCCGTCGAGCGGAATCACGGCGATCTTCTCGGTGCCCGGAGCGTCCTCGATGATCTGCTCCTGAAATGCGAGCGGCTGCTCGATGCGGATGCCGGTGGCGGACTTCGCTCCGAGGCCAATCAACAGCAGGCCGTTGACGAAAATGCTCAGGCAGAGCAGGAGGAACAGCACCACAATGGCGCAACCGGATTTCTTCATAAGCGTCGGAAAGGCTCACCCATTTTCAAGGGCCTCACAAGCCGGGATTGGACGCAAAACGAAAAATCGAACTGACGATCCATCTATCAAGGAACACGACGCCTGCGACGAAGGAGCACCATCGTTGCGGCCCCGCCGAGGGGGGCAACCATTAAGAGGACGGAAGCGTCCTATTCCGTCATTTCTCGGATATGGTGCTGAATAAAGCGACAGGAGCTTGGCAATTTCTGAGAAACCCATTCACACTGCCTTTGTGGAAAGCGGGAAATCCGGAGACTGCAAGTAGGTGAATTTCCGGGAGATATCAGATGCCTTGTCGGCTGCGGGAGCGACTCCTTCGAAGTCGCTGGGACAGAATTTCCTGATCGATCAAAACCTCGCGCGATGGATTGTCGCCCAGCTCGAGATCGGACGGGACGACCACGTGGTGGAAATCGGTCCGGGCGTTGGCTCGCTCACCGAGCATGTGGTCGCGGCTGCCGGATCGGTGACCCTCATCGAGAAGGACGATCGGTTGATCGATTATTTACGGAAACGCTTCGAGCGTCCGGGGGTTGAGGTGATTCACGGGGACGCGGTTGAATTCGACACCCGCCGGTTGCTTGGCCGGGGTCCGTTGAAGATCATCGGGAACCTGCCGTATTACGTTTCCACGCCCATCATCGAACGCTTCGCGGATCCGCTGCTCAGCCCGGCTCGTGTGATCCTCACCCTGCAGCGGGAACTGGCGGAGCGCTTGAAGGCCCGACCGGGGACGAAGGATTACGGAGCGATGACCGTCTGCCTCGGGCGCAGATGGCAGGTGAAGTATTTGAAAACGCTGCCCGCTTCCGTCTTTTACCCCGCGCCGAAGGTGGAGTCGGCGGTCGTTTCCTTCACGCCGCGAAGCCGCGAGCAGATCGCACCGTGTGATGACGTGCTGTTCGAGCGACTCGTTCGCTGCGGGTTTTCGGAACGCCGCAAGCAGCTCCGAAAGAATCTCGAGCGGGGCTTCGATTCGGGGGACCGGGCGTGGTCGGAGCGGATCGAGTCGCTCGGCCTGCCTGCGACGGCCCGCGCGGAAGAGCTGAGCCTGTCGCAATGGACTGCACTTGCGCAGCAGATCGACGCGGCGGTGGCCCAGCGCGGGCAGGAGTTGTTCGACGTGGTCGATGAATCGGATCGCGTGATTGACACGCTGCCGCGCGACGAAGTGCACGCGCGCGATCTCCGTCACCGCGCGATTCACGTGATGCTGTTCAATACACGCGGTGAGGTGTTTCTGCAGAAACGCTCGATCTGGAAGGATCGCAATCCCGGCCTGTGGGACAGCTCGACTGCTGGTCACGTGGATGCCGGGGAGACTTATGAGCAGGCCGCAAGGCGTGAGTTGCGCGAGGAAATCGGCATCGAAGTCGGCGAGCTCGAGGAGATCGACACCCTCGGCTGCGGTCCCGAGACGGGCTGGGAGTTTCTTCGCGTGTATCGCGGGCGGCACGACGGTCCGTTTTCCTTCGCATCGCTCGAAGTCGAGGGCGGGGCATTTCTCCCCGTGGCGCAGGTGCGCGAGTGGCTGGAGAAGCGTCCGGAGGACTTCACGCCGATTTTCCGGATGGCATTTCCGCGCATGATCGACGCCGGGCTGGCGGAATAGCTGGAAGTTTTGCGGCGATTGCCACATAACGGCGGTCCCCAAAAGCCACCATGAACTATCTAGATGAGATGTATCATTCCGTCGGTTCTCGCCCTGGCGGCGAGTGTTGGGGCCTTTGCTGCTGAAGCTCCCAATGTTTTGCTGATCTGTGTCGACGACTTAAAGCCGACACTCGGGTGTTACGGGGACAAGGTGGCCATCACGCCAAACATCGATCGGATGGCCTCGCAGGGAGTTCGATTCAACAAAGCCTATTGCAACCAGGCCGTCTGCGCGCCCTCGCGGAACAACCTGATGACCGGTTCGCGATCCACCTCGCTGGGCATTTACGATCTTGGGCGCAATTTCCGCACGGCGGTTCCCAACGCCGTGACGCTGTCACAGTATTTTATGCAGCACGGGTATACTGCCGAGGCGGTCGGCAAGATTTTCCACACCGGGCACGGCAATCACGATGACGAGGCGTCGTGGAGCGTGCCGACGCATTACGAGCCGGTGGTGGAATACCTCGACCCGAAGAGCACCGCTGGCGGGCAGCTCACCCGCGAAGAGGCGTTTTTCACGAACCGGGAGTTGAATCGCATCGGGCAGCTTCCCAAGGGCACGGCGTGGGAAATTGTCGATGTTCCCGACGACGCGTATTCGGACGGACGCATTGCCAACGAGAGCGTTCGGCGACTCGAGGCCGCAAAGGCTTCCGGAAAGCCCTTCTTCCTTGCGGTCGGTTTCGTGAAACCTCACATGCCGTTCACCGCTCCGAAGAAATACTGGGACCTTTACAAGCCCGGCGATTTCAAGCTCCCGGCCTATCGGAAGGACCCGGTCGGCGCTCCGCAATACGCGCGCAAGGATGGCGCCGAGATCAACAACTACGAACCGCTTCCCGAGAACGGCCGTCTCGACACTCCGGAAGCGATCAAGATGATCCACGGCTACTACGCGTGCGTGAGCTACATCGATGCGCAGATTGGCAAGGTATTGAAGGCGCTTCACGAACTCGACCTTGCGAAGAACACGATCGTGGTGCTGTGGGGCGATCACGGCTGGCACCTCGGCGATCACGGCTACTGGTCGAAGCACACGAATTACGAGCATGCCACGCGGATCCCGTTGATCTTTGTTGCACCGGGAGTCGCGAAGGCCGGCGCCGCAACGGATCAGCTGGCGGAGACGGTCGACATTTATCCGACGGTCGTGCAGCTTGCGGGCCTGCCGGAGCCGGAGGTTCCCCAGCCGATGGATGGCATCAGTCTCGTGCCCGTGTTGAAGGACCCTTCGGTGAGAATTCGCGAGTTTGCCTACGGATGTTATCCGCGCGGCGGGAGAATGGGGCGCGTAATCCGCACGGATCGCTACCGTCTCGTGGAATGGAAAAAACCGGGGGCGCCTCGCGACACGGCCGACATCGAGCTCTACGACTACAAGACCGATCCCGAGGAACGCCGCAACCTCGCGAGTTCCCAGCCGAAGGTCGTCGAGGAACTGCTGGAGATCCTCTATCGGCAGCCGGAGGCGAAATAGCGCTACTCCGCCGGCTCGATGATGCCGAGGATGGCGGCGAAGTGATTTCCAGCTGGCGCCGGGCCATCCTCGGGCGTCCACATCATGGAGATGTCGCCATCGAGGAACAGCGCGTCGCGGCAGCCGAGATGACGAAATAATTCCGCGAAGTCATGGAGGTTCACCCGGTTGCCATCGCGAAATTTCGTCATTGCGAAGATGACGGATCCGTCGTTTGCAATTCCCACGCCGTTGCGATGAAGCCGGCTCAACGAGTTCGGATCGAACTTCGGATGAATGCGGTTGTCGCGCAGAAGTAATGGCCCGGACTGCAGCGCAAGCCGGGGCTTGATGCCGGTTGCTGCAAACTCCCCCGTCTCGAAGATGCGGGCGCCGTCATCGGTCACACAGAACACGCCATTGGGCTTGAGATAAAAATTTCCTGCACCGTCCTCCTCGTTGAGCGGCACGAGCAGGCGGCCGTCTTCGATGTGGAGGCCGCACGGTGAGTAATCATCCTGGTCGAGCTTGAAGATTCCCGCATTCAACGCAAACACGAGCGCCGCGCCCTGTTGTTTCATCGCTTCGTGCAGGCGGCTGAATTGTCCGTAGCGGGTCCCGTTTGCGTCCTTCCAGAAAATCCGCAATTCGCCCGGGTCGCAGCGATAGAGGTCGTATTCCACGCCGCGAAATGTCACTTCCGAACGCGTGCCGGCAGGGGCGGGATTGGAGATCGCGACCAGCAGCGCGGCGAGGAGAGGGATAACCCGTTGCATTGCGACGCGCCGTTTTCTATCACTGCAGGGTGCCCAAGGACATCGTCTATTTCGATCTCGAAACGCAGCGCACCGCCAACGATGTGGGCGGGTGGAGCAACAAACACGACATGGGCATGTCCGTTGGCGTCACCTACAGCACGGCGCTGGGAGAATATCGCATTTACTCCGAGAGCCGGGTGCATGAGTTGATCGACCAGTTGCGCCGCGCGGATCTTGTGGTCGGCTACAATGTGATCAATTTCGATTTTCATGTCCTCATGGGCTACACGCCGCTCGACCTGCCGGCATTTCTGCCCACGCTCGATCTCATGCTCGACGTGGAGGCAAAAGTCGGCCACCGGCTGCCGCTCGAGGCGCTGGCGCAGGGAACCTTCGGCGTCGGAAAAATCGCGGAGGGACTCGATGCCATCCGTTGGTGGCGCGAGGGAAAAATTTTGGAAATCGCGGAGTATTGCTGTTTCGATGTGAAGGTGACCCGCATGGTGCACGAGCACGGAGTGCGGACAGGCGAGCTGTTCTACATGGACCGGTTCGCCCGTCGGCAACAGCTCGCCGTTCCGTGGGCCGAGAAGGCCGGCGGGATCACCGCCATCGCCGCATGATCCAGCCGCTGAAATCTTCGCGCACATCCTGGAGCGTCTTCTGGGTGGACCTCGATGAGCCGCTGCCCTCGGGGCGGGATTTCATCCTGCCCACGCTCATGATTGTGACCGACAACCGCGGCGTGCCGATTGCTCCGCCCGAGATGCTCGAGGAGCTCGACCAGGCACGTGTGGAGAATTTTCTCGGTTCGCTGATCGACCGGCTGGGTGCGCCCGACCGCCTGATCATCGCGGAAAACGAGGAATGGGACCACGAGGCGTGGCGGTTGTTTGCCGAGGATTTCCGCGTGCGCATCCAGTTCACGCAGTTTCGTCAGCGCGACAGCGCCGACATCAAGATCCTCACCAAGCAGGTGAACGAGTCCTTCGGTGCGGGGCCGCTTCCCGAGAGCGAGGAAGTTGCCGCCGGGCTGGTGAACACCGCCATGCGCGTGCGGTCGGAGTCGAAGAAACTCGCGCTGCTCAAGAAGGCGCTGGCCAGCGATGCCGATTGCGCCCGCGCGCGGGTCGAGCTGGCGGATGCCGAGTTCCGCAGGGGCGATTGGAATGCCGCGCTGCGTGCCTACGACGAATTGATCGACCGCGAATATCGCCGCTGGAGCGGGCGCAACCCGCAGTGGTGGGTCGACCTCGAGACGCGGCCTTATTTGCGTGCAATCTACGGACGGGCCATGACGCTTTGGCATCAACAGCGGCATCTCGGCGCGGCGGAGACGCTGGCGGATCTCCTCGAGATCAATCCGCGCGATCATCAGGGAGCGCGGTTCCTTCTGCCGATGGTCTACATGCTTGGCGACGATTTCGAGGCCGCGCAGGCGGCGTTTGCGTCGAACGAGGAGAAGTATCCCGACGATTACTCCGAGCCGGCGTATCTCTTCGGCGCGGCGTTGATGCACGCGTATTTCGGCCGCGACGCGGAGAGCCTCGCGAAATACGAAGCAGGCATTCTCAAGAACATTTACATCGCTCCGTTGTTGCTCGATGTGCCCGGGCCGCCCGAGACGAATCTCTGGCATCCGACGGACCGTGCGGAGGTCGGTTACGCGCGCGAGTTCATGGAATCCTACGCGGTGCTCTGGGAGCGCGTGCCCGCGTCACTCCGGTTGTTGCGCGAGGCACACGAGCGGATGAAATCGCGTGTGGATGAAATCGTCGCCCTGCGGGCGAAGATGTTCGATTTTCAGGACCAGCGCTACGAGCCGGATTACAAGCGGCTCTGGCAGGAGCTCGTTGCCCAGGACGAAAAGCTGACGGGCTAGTTTGCCGGTTCCTCCAGCGCCGGCAGGTCGGGAAGTGGCGCCTCCAGGTCAGGTTCCGGCAGCGCCACGTCGATGACGGGCATCGTTGTGCCGCGCGGTCGTGATTTCCGGGGCTTTGGCGTGGGCTCGGGGGTTGGAGGCGGTGTCGGCGCGGGCTCGAGGCTGTCGTTGGCGACGTAGCCGGTCATCCCCTGCGGGAGCTGAACGAAGCTGTAGCCGAATTCGCGGCGGAGCATGCGGACTTCCTCGCCGATTTGGAGGCGCGCCTCCGGGGCATTCGTCTGCTGCGGGCCGAAGCGATAGAAGGGCGTGTTGGCCTCGGTGACCCGATAAAACGGCGCGGCGTCAGGCGCAAACGTTTCGCCTGCGCATCCTGCGACGAGTGTCGTCGCGACGAGGACCATTGCCTGCCATGGAATCATTCCCCAAGGTCGATTGCGTAAAGCCGTTCCAGCTCCCGCGCAAGCGACGCTGCGCCGAAATCGTTGCGCACCCGCTCAAGGGCTGCATTGGCCAGTCGGCTGCGAAGGTTCGGGTCTCCCGCGAGACGCTCGAGCGCGAGGCGAAATGCTGCCGTGTCGCCGGGGGATGCCAGCAGCGCGTGCTTCTCGTGTTGCGCGACCTCACGCATGCCATCGACGTCGGATGCAACCACCGGCACGCCGGACGCCATGGCTTCCAGCATCGTCATCGGGAGACCCTCGAACCGCGAAGTGAGCGCGAGAACATCGATGGCCCGGTAGATCGACGCACGATCGGCGACGGTGCCTGCGAAGCGAACCCGTTCGCCGAGCGGAGCCGCCTGAGTCCGCAGCAATGCCTCCTCGGGCCCGGAGCCAAAAAGGACGAGCAACCGGTTGTCGCCCGATTGCAGCAGGGGCGCGGCGGCATCGAGGAGCAGGGAGAAATTCTTTTGAGGATTCAACCGGCCGACGCCGGCGATCACGAAGGCTTCTTCGGGAATCCCAAAGGCGCGCCGCGCCGCGGCACGGTCGGATGCGGAAGCCGGCGTGAACATTTCAAGGTCAACGCTGTTCGGCAGATAGGTGACCTTGTTTGCGGGAATCCTTTCCACTTCGAGGTGGAACCGCTCGATGGAGCGTGACACGGCGAGGATGCGCGTGGAGAGAAGGTTCGTGATGCGATCCACGGCGATGGCGAGCGGATTTTCGCTCCGGAATGCATCGTTGCACTGGTCGTGGTGATACAGGCGGCGCATTCCGCAGACAGCGGCGACGGGCTTCGCGATCCAGTTCGAGCCGAAGAGATGAAACTGGGCGATGTCGAAATTCCCCCGGCGGATCAGCTTTGGAAGATTCCGCAGGTAACCGGGCGGCCAGCGTTTCGCGGAAAGAGAATGCACGGGCACGCCGATCTCGCGAAAGGCCCCGGCAAACATCCCTTCCCCGTGCATTGCCGCCACCTCATGGTGGAAGTGCGCGCGATCCGCGTATTTGAGCAGATTCAGCAACGCCGTCTGCGCCCCGCCCAAGTCGAGACTGTCGATGACATGGAGGACGCGGATCATCCGCGGCGCGCGGCTAGAAGCCGGGATTGACCGGCTGGGGCGTGGGTGCCGGTTTCGACTCGGCCATGATCGACGAGACGGTCCTGCGTGTCGTGGTGGTTGCTTGAGTCCGCTCCTGCTGCACGGGAATCGGAGTGGTGTCGAGGATTGTCACGACGGCGATGCCGCCCTTCGAGTCGGCCATCGCGCTGTAATTGATCTGCCGGTGAATGCGCGAGAAGATCCACTCGCCGTTGAACCTCGCATACTTCGCGTTCCACTCGCCCTTGGTCGCGATGATCGGAACGTCCGTCCCAAACCGCGACGGTGGCCCGAATTTCTCGAAGAGGTAATCGCGAATTCCGTCCCAGCCTCCGGCCCGCGCGAGCGTGCTGGTGCCGGGTCCGTTGAAATACCGCAGTTCGAGCCGCACAAGCCGCCGGTTGTAATACCAAGCCTTTATCTCGGAGAGATTCGGCGCGACGTTGTAAACCTCGTAAACGTCGTAGCCGTTGAGCTTCACGGGAATGTGGCTCACCTGCGAGAAGCGGGCGAGTTCCCCGGGCGAGCTGCCCATTTTGATGCCCATCGCATCGAACGAGAGCATGTTTCGCTCGGCCTCCGTGAGGGAGGGGTCCAAAAGAGTTTCGCATCCGGCCAGAGCGAGCGCTGCGAGGCCGACCAGCCAAAATCGTTTCATGGGCCCTCCGCATAGCGCCTTGTGTGCCGGGCCTCAATCGAAATCCGTCGGAAGTGACGGATCGGCGATCAATTTGAGACACCTCCGGATCTGGCCCTCGGTGATCCGCGCCACTGAGAGCGGGGGCAATACGGCGGGGTCGAAAAATCCCAGCTCCGGTGTCTCGGCGCTGGGCGTGAGGGTGCCACCGGTGATCTCGCAATGGAAGAAGAGCTTGTAGACATGGAAGAAATACTTCGGCGAGTGGTTGTGAAGTTCGCGATCGTAAAGGGCCAGCAATCGCACGGCGCGCACCTCGAGGCCGGTTTCCTCACGAACTTCGCGCACGCAATTCCGCGCGGGGCTTTCCCCGGGATCGGCCCAGCCCCCGGGCAGGGTCCAGAGTCCGTCCGTCGCCTCGCGGGCGAGGAGAAGATTGCCTTCACGCACCACGACGGCCCGCGTATCGACCTTCGGCGTGGTGTATCCCGTCTCGAGCGCGAGATCGCGAACCAGGGAGGATGGCGAGGCGTGCTCGGCGAGCATTTCCGCAGCAATCGTTCGCACCTGCTCGAAACGTTCCCGGTCGTAGGGATCTTTTGAGAAATGCAGGCCGTTTTGGGCAATGGCTGCGAGCCGGCGCGCCCAATCGAGTTGGTTCTCTGTCACTCCGATTGGCTCGCAGTATTCGAACGTTCTTGCGAGTCCGAAAACAGCCGGCGCGTTACGAGGTTCGCAGGATCCGGACGACCTGCCGGGTGGTCGCGCCCTCGGTATCCCTGGCGGTAATGACGACCTTGTTCCTGCCCGGGCTCAGCCGTGCTCGCAGCGACCAGCTCGTGGTCCCTGAAACACGCGCCTTCTTCCTGCCAATGCGGGCGGTGACCGTCACGGCGTCGCCGTCGGCATCGGCGACCGAGCCCCGAAGGACCCTGGTGGCAGAGGACGTCCGGATTTTCTTTTTCCCTTTGATCTCCAAAACAGGCGCGGTGCTTGTCTCGACGAGCTGCCAGCGCTGGATGCGGTGATTTCCCGCATCGACGACGTAGACGATGCCCGACGGAGAAACGGCGATGTCCTGGGGCTCGCTCATCTGCCCCAGGCCGCTGCCGCTGGTTCCGAAGCTCGTGAGAAATTCGCCGGCGGGCGAGAAGACCTGCACGCGGTCGTTTCCGTAGTCGGCGACATACACGCGGTTCTTCGAGTCGACGGCGACCGACCGGAACGTCGAATTTCCCCGGTGCAGTGCCGGCACCGCCGAACTTGAATCGGAAATATCCACCCGCGTCGAAGACCTGCACGACGTATTTGGCCGTGTCGCTCACGTAGATGGTCTGGCCGTCGTTTGAAACGGCGATGTCACCGGGCTCGACGAACTTCCCGTCGCCGCCACCGATCGATCCCCACTGGCTGAGATAGTCGTGTTTCGACAGTCCGAATCGCTGGATTCGCGAGTTGCCATTTTCCGCGACGTAGATCTGCCCGGTGGGCTGCGAGACCGCGACCCCACTCGGTGCGAGGAGCTGTCCCGCCCCTTCGCCCATCATGCCGAACTTGCTCTCGAACGAGCCGTCCGAGGTGAAGATGGAAACCCGATGGTTCGAGCGGTCACTCACGTAAACCTTTCCGTCCGCGGGATCGACCGCAATGCCCCACGGGAAATCGAACTGATTGTTCGCGGAGCCCATGGTCCCCCATTGACTCAGGAACGCGCCCGTCGCGCTGAACCGCACGACGCGATTCATCTTCCAGTCCGTCACATACACCTGCCCGGACGAGGGATTCAGCGCAATCAGCGACGCCTCCTCGAACTGGCCGGCACCGTTTCCGGCGGAGCCGAAGAAGTCGAGAGGATCCCGGCAAACGCCCCGGCAAGGGGAAGAACGGCGAGAAAAAGCCCCAGTCGTTTACGCGCCTAAAAACAGGTAGTCAGACCATCAGGTCTGTCCACCCGTTTTTGATCGAATCGTCCCGGGAGTTCCAGCCTACGCAATCGTGACGTCCTTGCAGAGGTAGACGTCCTGGATCGTGTTGAGCAGTTTCACCCCCTCGGCCATCGGGCGCTGAAAGGCCTTGCGTCCGCTGATGAGACCGGTGCCGCCCGCGCGCTTGTTCACGACTGCGGTGAAGACGGCATCCTGGAAATCATGCTTGCCCGAGGGACCGCCGGAATTGATCAAGCCCGCGCGGCCCATGTAGCAATTCGCGACCTGGTAGCGGCAGAGGTCGATCGGATGATCGCTCGTGAGTTCCGTGTAGATGCGCTCGTCGAGCTTGCCATAGGACGAGCTGCCGGTGTTCAGCGCCTTGTAGCCGCCGTTGTTCTCGGGGAGCTTCTGCTTGATGATGTCGGCGCCGATCGTGACGCCGAGGTGATTCGCCTGACCGGTGAGATCGGCGGAGACGTGGTAATCCTTGTCCTTCTTGAACGCGGGATTGCGCAGGTAGCACCAGAGCACGGTCGCCATGCCCAGCTCGTGCGCATGCGCGAAGGCCTCGGCGATCTGAACGATCTCGTGATGCGCGTCGTCGCTTCCGAAATACACGGTCGCACCGACAGCGGCCGCACCCATGTCGTAGGCCTGCTCGATGGTGCCGAAGAGGATCTCCTTGTATTCGTTCGGATACGTGAGGAGCTCGTTGTGATTGATCTTCACGAGGAACGGAATCTTGTGCGCGTATTTGCGGGCACACATCCCGAGCACGCCGAACGTCGAGGCCACCGCATTGCAACCACCCTCGATCGCGAGTTCGATGATTCTCTCCGGATCGAAGTAGATCGGGTTCGCCGCGAAGCTCGCACCGGCCGAGTGCTCGATGCCTTGATCGACCGGCAGAATCGACATGTAGCCCGTGCCGCCGAGCCGGCCGTGCCGATACATCCAGTGCAGGTTGTTCAGCACGCGCTGATTCCGGTCGCTCGGAGCGAAGATGCGGTCCACGAAATCCGGACCGGGAAGGTGCAGGAGATCGCGCGAGATCGTCTTGCACTCGTGCTTGAGAAGGGAATCGGCCTTGTCGCCGAGCAGGGAAACGATGTTGTCGATCATGGTCTGGCGCGGGTTCGCTTCCAGAGGACACCTCAAGCGCGACTCTGTAAAGGCGTTTACGCGCCGAGCGGCGACTCATCGAACCGGGCGAGGAGATCGGCAGGGCTTTGAAAAATCGCGATGCATCCGGCCTCGCGCAGTTCCTTTTCGTCGAATCCGCCGCACAGCACGCCCACCATCCGCAGGCCGGCGCGCTTCGCCGCAATCGCATCCCACGGTGTGTCTCCCACGACGATCGACTCGGCCGCCCTCACGCCACAAAGCTGATCCAGCGCCGCCTGGAAGATGTCCGGATGCGGCTTCGACCGCTCGACGTCGTCCTTGGACGTCTCCTCTTCGACGAGGTCTGCGATTCGCGTCTTTTCCTTGTAGGCTCCGATTTCATCGCCACCCGCCGAGGAGGCGAGTGCGACGCGGCGCCCGCTGTCGCGGATGTGCTGAAACAATTCCCGGACCTTCGGAAACCCGCGGACGCCATCGATGTAGCGCCGCATGTAGCGGTCCTTCCGCGCCTTCTCGATCCGCCCGCCGTTTTCGCGGATCTCCGCATCGGAAAGAAACTCGCGCATCAGCTGGTCGCCGCCCTTTCCGATCTGATGCCGCACGCGCTGGTAATCCACGTCGTGCCCAAACTCCGCCAGCGTCTCCCACCACGAACGCGCATGGGCGTCCACGGAATCCACCAGCGTCCCATCCACATCGAAGATCACGGCTTTCAGCATTGTATGTTCCGATCGCAGCTGGGTGCGCCGCTGGCGGTGAATGGCCGGCGATTCCATGCAAAAAGCAGCCGGCGAGGGTGCCGGCACGATCACCGGTCACCCTGGAATCAAAATGCCGCGATCAAACGACCGCGGCAGCATGGCCGCGCCGGGCTACGCGTTGCGCCCGATGCAGTTCAGATCCTCGAACGAGGCGACGAGCCGCTTCGTGAAGCTCGCCTCGCCGGCGCCGAGCCAGACGCGCGGGTCGTAGTATTTCTTGTTCGGCGAATCGGGACCCGTCGGGTTGCCGATCTGGGCCTGGAGGTAGTCGTGATTCTTCGCCTCGTATTCGCGGACGCCGTCCCAGAACGCCCACTGCAGGTCGGTGTCGAGGTTCATCTTCACCGCGCCGTAGCTGAGCGCTTCACGAATCTCTTCGCGCGAGCTGCCGCTGCCGCCGTGGAAGACGAAGTTCACCGGCTTCGGCCCGGTCTTGAATTTCTCCTCGATGTATTTCTGCGACGCGTCGAGGATTGACGGCTTGAGCTTCACGTTGCCCGGCTTGTAGACGCCGTGCACGTTGCCGAACGCCGCGGCGATCGTGAAGTTCGGCGAAATGGCGCTCAGCTTCTCGTAGGCGTAGGCGACTTCCTCGGGCTTCGTGTAGAGACTGGATTCCTCGACGCCGGAGTTGTCCACGCCGTCCTCCTCGCCTCCGGTCACGCCGAGTTCGATCTCGAGCGTCATGCCCATCTTCGCCATCCGCTCGAGGTATTTGCAGCAGATCTCGATGTTTTCCTCGATCGGCTCCTCGCTGAGGTCGAGCATATGCGAGCTGTAGAGCGGCTTGCCGGTCTTCGCGAATTGCTCCTCGCTCCCGGCGAGCAGGCCGTCAATCCACGGAAGCAGCTTCTTCGCGCAGTGGTCGGTGTGCAGGATCACCGGCACGCCGTAGGCCTTCGCGGCGGCGTCCACGTAATGCGCGCCGGCGAGACCGCCAAGCACGGGGCCGAGCTGGTTCTCGCCCTTCACGCCCTTGCCGATGAAAAACTGCGCGCCGCCATTCGAGAACTGGACGATCACCGGCGACTTCACCTCGCGTGCCGCGGCGAGCGTCGCATTCACCGAGCTCGTGCCCGTGCAATTCACCGCCGGCAGCGCAAACTCGTTCGCCTTTGCGTAATCGAGAACTTCCTTCACCTCGTCCCCAAAGAGGACACCTGCGCGAAATTTACCTTCTGACATGTGGCCGGGATTAAACGGGGAATCCGGAGCTCAGGAAAGCAGGAAGAATGTCCCGTCTTGATCCCGTGCAGGGTCCCGGCGATGGGCGCGAACGATTTTTTCCGATTTCGCGATTTCCAGAGTTCCCGGGGACTCTCTAGATTTTCCGCCCTATGGGTCGTCAGTGGTTGCACGCGAAACGTGAGGTGGCGGGTCTCAAAAAAGGCCAGGCCATCGGCAAGATGGTGAAGGAAATCATGGTCGCCGCGAAGCTCGGCGGCCCTGATCCCGACGGAAACGCGCGACTCGCGGCGGCCGTGGAAAAGGCCCGGAAGGGCAGCGTCAGCCGGGACGTGATCGAGCGGGCCATCAAGAAGGGCGCCGGCATCGGCGACGAGAAGCTCGTGATGGAGCACGTCGTCTTCGAAGGCTACGCGCCGCACAAGGTGCCGGTGATCGTCGAGGTGCTCACCGACAACAACAACCGCACCGCCCCCGAGATTCGAGTTCTTTTCAAGAAGGGCCAGCTCGGCACCCCCGGCAGCAACAAGTTCCTCTTCGACCATGTCGGGCTCGTCGAAGCGCATCGCCCCGACGCGGTGGACATTGAGGAGGCCGCGATCGAGGCCGGCGCAAACGAAGTCGAGCCGCTCACGCACGAGCAGAACGACGACATTCCCGCCGATGCCACCGGCGCGCGCTTCATTACCGAGCGCACCGCCACTGCGGCCGTCTCGAAATGGCTCTCGGCGAACGGGTGGACCGTCGTCACCAGCGAACTCGGCTACGTCGCCAAGCAATTCCCCAATCTCTCGGACGAACAGGCTGCGGAGGTCGGCGAATTTCTCCACGCCCTCGACGAGCACGACGACGTCCACCGCGTGTGGGCGGCGGTCAGATAGGACATTCCGCGGGAATCAATTCGAGCCCGCGGTGGGTTTCACCCGAAAATCCCGCGCGATGCCCACGAATCCCGAGCGCGTCGATTCGAGATCTTCCACGGGCACGTGGGTAACGATGAAGTAAACGGCGTTTGCCCCCTCGCGGCGGTAATAGCGGCGCAGGTGAGGGACCGTCGTGTTCTTGATCTTCAGATCAAATCTTTCCTCGAGACTCCCATCCTCCACCTCGCGCAGGGAATTCGTGCTGAGGCTCGCGCCCTGGGTCTGGCTCGCCGCGGCTCGGGAAAACTCGCGCGCAAACTCCCGCAGGCTTGGTGCCGTGGAGGCGGAGTAACCTTTTATGAAAACGAGGCCTTGATGAGGCGGCTCGAGAATCAGGGACCTCGTCCGCTCGTTCACCTCACGCAGCGTGATCTTCCAGTGCTCGGGGAAGTTGAACGAGATGTGCTGGTCCTCGTAGTGCCCGGGAATCCGAGGCGAGTAGGTCGTGCAGCCGGCGACGAGCGCCAGAAACACAGCGGCCAGGCATGAGAGCAGCGGCGTATTCACCAAGGTGCGGCAGAAAACCGCTTGCTCCCCCGCGTTGTCAACTCTCGGTGGCGCGGCTCTCTGTAATGCGCACGGCCTCCGGTGCGCATGCGCTCGCACCGGAGGCCACTTCGTGGAACTTTCGACGGCTTTATTTTACGACGACGACCCGACGGATGGGCGAAACCTGCTGGAGGGCGTCGAAGGCCCGCACCCGAATGCGGGTCCTGCCCTCGTTCGGTCTCAACACGATTCTCCATTGCTCGAGCCCCTTCGCCTTGCGGAATTTCCGATTTTTCACGCCCTTCGCGCGAACCTTGTATTCAACCCTCGAAATTTGATTGTTCGTCCCGAAGGCCGCCGCCCGTCCCCGGATGACCACCTTGTTGCTGTTCACCTTGCGCACCTTCTTTCCGCGGACTTTCAGGAACGGCTGCGCCGCGCCGCCAGGTCCCGGCGTCGGAGGCGTCACGAGAGCAAAACGCTCGACGGTCACGTTGTCGTAATCGACCTCCAACCCCAAAGCGACCGCGGCCCCTGCCGAAAGCCGGATGCCGATCGCTCCTTCCGGCACGGTGCCGCCGACGCTGAAGATCAGTTTCACATTCTGGAATCCGCTTCCATTCGGATCCGCGACTCCCAGCAGGCTGCGTGTCAGTGTGTCGGTCAGCCCACCGAGAAGCCCGTCATCCGCCAGCGCATACAGCAGAATGTCGGAGACGCGCTGCACGAGTCCGTCATTTCCCACGAGGCTTTCCAGCAAGGCCTGCACGACGCCCAGGTCTCCGGGTGAGCCCAAAATCACATCGAGGAGATTCACCAATGCCTCGAGAGGTCCCTCGTTCCCGCCGGCAAACGTCAGGAGATCATCCAACGCCGTGACAATGGGACTCGCTTCGAGCAGTCCCAGGATGGATGCAATCTCGGAGGGGTCCAATCCGGACGGATCGAGCGTGCCATTCAAGACGGCCTCGAGAAGATCCACCACCTTGGAGACCACGCTCGGATCCTGGCCGACCAGGGAAGCGAGGAGATCCTCGACGGCCTGCAACAGGGGTTGATTGCCCTCCAGCAACTCGAGCAGCGGCTGCAGAGCTCCAATTAAATCCAGCTTCCCGGCCAGCCCTCCCAACTCGCCGGTCAACTCGCTCACGACTCCAAGATTGATCCCAAGCAACCCCACGAGTCCGCTCTCATTGAGCTCGGCGACCACCGCGTTGTTCGCGTCGAGGACCTGGACGCCGAAAGACTCCGAGGCAAGCGATGCAAGAGAGGAGGACCGAACGTCCAGAGAGACGACGTAAAGACTGTTTGCCTCAAACGGAGACGTCAGACTTGTGCTGAGACTTCCGCTCCCGACGAGCGTCATGGCGATTCGCCCGAAGGTATTGCCTCCTTCGGTGGCAGGCCCCGCGGTCGCGGTCCCCGTCGTCTGGGGTGCCCAACTGGAAGCTGTCCCTCCTTCAAAAGTGCCTGCGGGGAAACTCAGGGGAGCTGCTTTGAGTTGCCATACGACAAAGGTGAAACCAAAGGCCAGGAGGAACGTTCGCGTTTTCATAAGGTGGGCTTGCTTCGAGCAACCTCGTCCCATGCCGGTGCCCCAGCAATCGGGCATCACCCTGAGTCTGCCTTCATTCCGTCGGAGGAGCCCCATATAGGGGATTTCCCTAATACCCGGGAAGATACTCTTCCTACCCTGGAAGAACCGAATCCGCAGGATCGACCTGCGTCTTCAATGCCCGCGCGGCAACGCGGGTCGACCACACCGTGACGATGACCGTCACGACCAGCCCAATGCCGTAGAAAATCCACGACTCGCTCCCATGTGGCGCGCCGGCCTTGGCGCGGGCGAACTTTCCGAGAAACGCCCCCGCGTAGGAATACGCCGCGCTGATGGGAATGAAACCGATCCACGACGCGAGGGAGTATCGCGTGAGTGAAATCTTCGTGAGGCCACACGCGTAGCTCACGACGCTATGAGGCACCATGGGGGAGATGCGGCTCAGGAGAATGATCTTCCATCCATCGGTCGCGACGGCCGTATCCAGGGCGTGAAACCGCGGATCCTTCTCGAGCTTTCGCTTCAACCAGCCGCGCATGAGGTAGCGGCTCGTGAGGAAATTGACGACGGCGCCGATGAGATTGCTGATGGAGACAAGAAAGGTGCCGCCCCAGAATCCATAAATCGCGCCGGCGCCCACCGTGAGCACCGATCCGGGCAGGAAGAAGATGCACGTGATCGTATAAATCACGATGAACCACAGCCAGCCGACCCAGCCGCTGCGCTCGACAAAATCCATCGAGTTCGTCATCCACTCCGTCCACATCGTCATGCGAGCGTAAAGACTTTCACGGGTTTGGCCACGCCGCGAAGTGTCGTCTCGGCGACTTCACGAAACGGAAATCTTCCGTTCAATCCGCTGACGACGGAATCGGTCACCAAAAGCTCGGTGTGGTATTCCTTGTTCAAATTTTCGACCCGGGAGGTAACGTTCACGGTGTCGCCGATGGCCGTGTATTCGATGCGATGTTCGGAGCCGACGTTGCCGACAATCGCCTCGCCCGTGTGCACCGCGATACCGATGCGGAGGTCGATGCCGGTCTTTTCCTTGAATGCGATTGCGAGCTCGTGGGTGGAGCGGAGCATCGACTGCGCAGCGAGCACCGCGAGGCCGCGATGGTCGGGATCATCGATGGGAGCACCGAAAATGGCCAGGCAGCCGTCGCCGAGGAATTTGTCGAGCGTGCCGCGATTGGCGAAAATCGCGTCGATCATTCGCGCGAAGAATTCGTTAAGGAATGCGACGAGCATCTCCGGCTCGACCTGCGCCGACATCGCGGTGAAATTCCGGATGTCCACGATGAGCACCGTGACTTCCTTGCGCGTGCCCGCGAGCACGGGTTCACCGCCGGCAAGCACCTCCTCCGCGACTTCACGGGACACGTAACGGGCAAGCGCGCGTTTGAGTGCATCACGTTCCCGCAAGGTTACCGCCATCTCGTTCACGGCTTTCGCCAGCTCGCCAAATTCGTCGCGGCGATCGAGTTTCACCTGTGCGGTGAGATCGCCCTCGCCGATTTGTCGCACGACGTGGCTGATCTTCTCGACGGGTTTCGTGAACCAGCGGGCGATCCAGAACGAGAGCAAGGCGGCGGTGACGATGGCAATTCCGCTCGCGATGAGGCCCGCGATCAACAACAGCCGCATCCGCCCGACCACGATGCCGGCATTGAGGTCCACGCCGAGCAGGCCAACCGCATTTCCCGCATCGTCGAGAATCGGCGCATTCGCGCTCAGCCACGTGCCGAATTCATCGGTGCTGAAGCTTGATTCCGCGTAGGGCGCGTCGATGCGCAGCGAGTCGCCGTGCTCGAACTCCACGCGTTCGCCGACCGGCGAGTGATCGGGTCCCGGTTCCTCGGCATCCACGACGTAGATCCAGCTCCCATCGGGCAGCGGACGCATCGTGTAGAGAAATTGCACCATGACGTCGTCGCGGCGGTTGGCATCGCGAATCTTCCGCAACTGCTCCTGCACGCGGCGGTAGTCGTCGGTATCCTCCTGTTCCGGTGTCGTGATCTGCTCCAGCGCCTCGGCGTCGATCTGCGTCGCGGCGGTGGCGGCAATGGAGAGGACCTTGCTTTGGATCTGGCGAAACAGGATCTCCCGCGCGCCGAGGAAATAAATCGCGAAGATCAGCGCCGCGGTGAACCCGGCGAGCAGGCAGAAGGCGAGGGCCAGCTGGGTTCGAACTCGCATGCGAGCCGTTTAACAAACACAGCGGCGTCCCGCCATGCCAATCCCGCACCCGGTGATTCTAGCGGCGAATGGACCACTCGATCGTCTGGCTTTTCCCGCCCGCGACCTTCGCGAGCAAGGTCGATTCCTCGCCCACGCGCTCGACTCCGGTGACGGTGGCGCTGGCTTCGTCGCGAGTGAGCGTGATCGCATTCCCTTGTTTCTGGATTTTCACCGCGGGGGCGAGCGCGATGCGGAAGTCGATCGAGTCGTCGCCGGTGTTCTCCACCGTCCACGTCATCGAATCCTTTTTGCTGCTGATCTCGACACGAACCCTGTCGTCGCTGAAGGCAATCCGTGCCGGGCCGATGTTTTCGACCCTGGCGAGATTGCGCGTGCCGAACATCACCGGGATCGATGTGCCGCCATTGGGCTCGTTCGAGAGGAATTGCTTCCCGCCAATGATGAGGCTCGCGATATTGCCGGTCGGACTCGACTCGAGTTGGTAATCGGGAGTCTCGATGCGGTGAATCGTCGGCATCGGCTGGAAGGTGACGGATTGCGGCTCCAGCTTGTCCGTGCGGAATGGCACTGCGGGAAGGTCGGTGTCGTTGACGAGATTGGCGTCCGTGAGTCCGTTCCAGGCGTAGCGCACCATCGTCGGCGTCTTGATGCCCTCGGCGCGCAGGCTTACCTGCTGGCCGTTGATCGTTGCCTCCGCGAAGCGAAAGTCGCCGTCGGCTCCTGCAATCGCAAATCCCTTCGCCTCGCCGCTGCGTGCCTTCACGGGCTGGTCGAACGTGACAATGACGCGGTCACCATCCGCTTTCACGCCCGTGGGGCGGGGGCCTTCGGCGGTCACCTGTTTGCCATACACCTCGCGCTCCGCGAGCAGCGCGAGGCGCCGGCCGATCTCCTGTTTTTCCTTCGGATGCAGGTCCTGGCCGTCGGTGGTGTCGTAGGTGACGGCGAACCACGCATTCGGCGTTTGTTTGCACGCCGTGGCCTGCGCCTCACGCAACCAGCTGAAATCGAGATCGCCCATTTTTCCGGCGAATGTGGGCAACTGGACGATGAAGAACGGAAGGTCCGGCTGGCCGAACGCGGTGCGCCATTGCTCCATCATTGTCGAGAGCAGCTTCACGTAAGCCTGCGGCCGGCCGGCATTGGCCTCGCCCTGATACCACAGCACGCCCTTGAGCTTCAGCAGGGTGAGCGGAGCGATCATGCCGTTGAAGAGAGTGGACGGTCCAATGCCGAACATCGACCCACTGATCTGATCCTCGGGCAGCTCCGGCAATTTCGGCATCCACGCCTCGATGGCGGTGCCGCCGAATGAGCTGTTGATCACGCCGATCGGAACGTCGGCCAGCGCCGGATCCGCCTTCAGCGCAAGTGCAAAGTAATAGCCGACCGCCGTGAAGTCGCGCAGCTGCTCGGGAGTCGCGTGTTCCCATTTTGCGCCGAAAGTCTTCTGCGGAGTGTCGGCTCCGCCGCGCGGCAGCGTCAGAATGCGAATGTCGGGGTGCGACTCCTTCATCGCCTCCTCGCCGCCGATCGTTTCGTGAAGGCCCATTTGCATGTTCGATTGGCCGGAGCAAAGCCAGACGTCGCCAATGAGAACGTCATCGATCGTGGCGGATTTCGATCCGTCCGTGGCCTCGATTCGATGCGGTCCTCCGGCTTTCATTGGTGGAAACTCCACGCGCCATGAGCCGTCGTCGGAGGCGCGGACCTTTTCCGATTTCGAATCGAGGGAGACTTTGACCTCACGCCCCGGTTCGGTCTTGCCCGTGAGCTGGATGGGCAGGTCGCGCTGCAGCACCATTCCGGACGAAAACGCGGAGTCGAACTCCACGCCATGGAGCGACGAGACGGCGAGCGTGAGAACAAGGAACAGAAAACGACGCATGGTTAGTTTCGCTGGGCGGGTTTCAAATCGGGATCGTTGAGGTCGATGCGGTAGAGGACCTGGTTGTAGTCGTAGCGAGGGGTCTTGACCTGGTTGTCAGTGAAGGTGGTGACGTAGGTCCCCTCGAAGAGAAGAATCGGCTCATTCGGGTCGGTGAGCTGCCAGTCGATCTGGACGTTGTAGAACGTGTAGTTTTTGTGCGTCGCGACCTTTACCGCCTTGCCCCACGGGCCTTCGGGCGTGTCGCCCTCGACATACCAAACCTCGCCGAACGCAGAGGTGCCAAACTTCTGCTGCAGGATCAGAATCCATTTTTTGCGGTAGTTGCTCCACGCGATCGATCCCGAGGCGACCTCCACCTCCCCGTCTTCGCCGGCAATCTGGAATCGGGTGGGATTCTCGACATTGCGCCACTGCGACCTGTCCTTCCACGCTTCGTAGGTGGCAGGGCATTTGAATTTCGGGGGGCCGTCGAGATACAGCCACGTCTGCCCCCTGGAATCCTTCCAAAACACAGCGTGGCCATCGGGATACGGCCGCTCGGGGCCCTTCTCGTCGCCGGAGCGTGTCCAAAAGGTCATCAGTTTCTCGAAGATCTTCTTTCGGGGATTCCACTCACAGAGGCCGAATTCTTTTGGTGACATTTCCTTCTCGATCTTCGAGTAGGTGGCGACGAGGTGCGGCTTGCCCTGGGCGTCGGGCAGAGTTACCAACCCGCCCAGCCACACCGGGCCATTGCCGGGGATGGAAGGCATGGGCGCCACTCCGCGCGGCCGATCCTTTTCGTTGCGGAAGTAATCGTAAACGATGCCGGTCGGTGGCTTCAGCGAGATAAGCGGCTTGAGGGTGGTCGTCGCTGCCGAGGTGTCGAAAATACCGAGCGGATAGCCCGGGAGATCCGTGTCGCCCCAGAGCCAGAAAAGCCGGCCCTGATACTCGAACATTTGCACGGTGTCGCTACCGGTGATGCCCGATTCCTTCCAATCCTTGAAGCCGCCGAGCTTCTGCGCCTCCGCGAAAATGCCGGCGCCCGTCAGCCGGCCCAGCCGCTTTGCGATCTGCTTGCGCTCGATTTCGATCCGGAATTTGCCGCCCGGCTTCGGGGTGAACCGCACCCCGCGATGTCCATACGGATCCTCCGGCACCTCGTAGCCGTGCGAGAAAACCTCCAGCCACGTCTCGGTGCCCATGAACTCGGGAAGGTCAAACGCGACGACCCCCGCGTTGTCGGTGACGAGCACTTCCTTGTTCGTCGTGCGCAACTCGACGAGCGGCACGGGCCAGCCGTTGTCCTTGTCAACAACCTCGATCCTGCAGGGCTCGAGCGCGACAGCGCTGGCTGCGATCGAGGTGAGGAAAAGGAGCGGACGGATCATCGGAGCTTCTGGGCGTCAGAGTAACGAAGGTAGGGTGTGCGCTCGCAGGCTCAAATGATAAAGGGCATCAAGGCCGGAACACCCGGGTGCGTCCCGTGTGGGGATCAACCCGAATCGTGTAGAAGTTCTTTGGGATCGCATCGTCGGAAGGCCTCGTGTCCTTCACGGTGAGGAACCATCCATCGGAGGCGGTGAAGCTCAGGTCCGTCGAGCCATCGGGCCGGAATCGAAATCCCACGTAGGGAACAGTCTGCCCGGCGACATCCGCGGAGCCTTTCACGGTCGGGCTCGCCACGAGCGTGCTCAGCTGGGCCGAGTCCGACACCTCGGTGTGCGGCTCGAATTTCAAAACCCGCGACAGCGGCTGGAACGAGCCGTCCTCCTTTTGCGCGACGGTCTGGATTGCCCGGTAGCGAGCCTGGTCGTCCACACCCTCGCCCGGCAGCTTGAACAGGCGCAGCTCGACGGTCTGATTGCGCGCGACCGCCGCCTGCCGGGCCAGTGCGATCTGGTCGCCCACCATCTGACCGGCCCGCGTGATCGACCCGCCGCGCACGACCGAGTTGATCGCCGGCAGGGTGAACGACAGAACGATCATCAAAATGACGACGACCAGCAGTAATTCGACGAGAGAGAACGCCCGTTGCCTCATGGGCGGAACTCCTTCGTGCTGATCGTGCGGAATTTGTAAAAGCGATTCAGCCGGTTCGATTGATCGTTCGGCGACACCGTTGCGAAATCCACGCCGGAATCCTCGAGGGAATTCGGATCGAGGTAGCGCTCGATTTCATACGACCCGCGATATTCGCCGGTAATCATATCCGTAGGGCCGGATTCCGAGGGGTCGACGAAGCGTCCGGCCGGAGTGTTCGGATTTTTCTTCAGGCTCTGAACGCGCACGTAGACCGTATAGCTGTTCGACTTGGTCGTCAGGCGCGGGTAGATCCGCCCGTAGGGCTCTTCGCGAAGGTTGTCACCTGTGGCGAGAAAACTGTCCCACCACTTGGCGACGTCATTGCTCACGAAATCGATCTCGCCTTCGCCGCTGGGAAACTCGGGAAATCTACTGTTCGGATACTTGAGCGAAGAGTAGGAGGGATCAGTCGCCCTTCCGGGAACCAGGAACATGTCGCAAATCTCGCTCGCCGAACGGAAGAGATCGCCGCGTTGAAACCGCGCTTCGAATTGCCGGAGGGTTCCGGTTTCCTCATCGAGGTAGATGCCGTAGCGCATCTGTGTCGTCCAACCCTGGCGGTCGTTGATGCCTGCTGACTTGTAGGCGTCGTCGTCGTTCGGTTCCGTCGGTGCGGTCGTCGGAATGGCCGCGAGGCGCTCATGTTTCATCACTCCCCGCAAGGCCGTGCTTCGGTGAATGTAAGTGAATGGAGCGATCTGGTAATTCATGTTCACCTTGCCCGCCGTCGACATGGGTTCGCTGATCGGGTAGCCCTCGACGATCGGCATCGTGAAAAAGTCGAGAAAGGCGTGATCCGGGGGCTCCGTGTAGGGCGGATAGGGATTGGATCCGCTTGCCGGCTTGCCGAATCCGGGGTGATTCAGCTTCGTTGCATGCCGGGTGCTTGCTGCGGTGCCTTCCGTCTGGGCCGCCGGATTTGGACAAAACAACAGGGTTCGCCAGCTCTGCATTTCCGACGGCTTGTTCGGGTCGACCATCGTCGACAGCGAGCCGAACGAGACTGCGGAGGCGATCTGCCGATTCGGCGAGAAGGTAGCGCCGGTTTCCGCTCCCCAGTCCCCGCGGCCAAAATATCCGCCAATGATGACGCGGCCGTCTCCCACGGCGAGTTCATAGCCGCTGGTGGCGGTGTTGGAGTTTCCCTGGTCCGGATAATTGATGTAGGGGCCGTCGGAGGTGGCCCCCAGGCCGGTATCCCAATCCCCATAGCCCACGATGCCTCCGCTGGAGTTGTGAATGTAGGCACCATCGAGTCCATATGGAACGGAGGGAATGGCGTCTCGCTGGATGATGCGCGGTGCGGTCAAGGCCAGCTCGATCAAAGAGCCACCGGTCATCATGGTTCCCTTCCGGCCGCTGCCGGAATCGTGATTGTATTTGGGTTGGTCGCCCGTGATGTAACCGCCAAATTGGCCGCGAAACACCACCTCATCACTTCGAAGACTTTCCGCGAAGCGACGGCTGTAATCGCGGAATGTCGAATTTGACGACGCAGGGTCGTAGATCAGGGTCTTCCTGCTATCGCTGTTGACCAGACTAGGCTGGGTGGAGAGATCGTAGAACGGGTGTCTCACGAAAAGCGGAGACTGATTGGAAGTATTGTCCCTTCGAACCAATGCGAGCGCCCGCTGGTCACCCCAGAGCGGAGCCTTGATGTTGGCTTCCATACTGCGCACCACGTCTCCGAGCCCCGATTTATCGTTAATCGCGGTGTTGATGGCATTGATATCTCCGCCCACGACCTTGCGGATCAGGGTGTCCTTGATGTTATTTGAACTCCGCATCGCCGGAATGCGAGTGGTGAAGGGATAATAGGTATTCCTGACCGGCCCTGGAGCCGGAATGGTCGCTGGCTCCTTGGGTTCGGCCCTTCCAATTCGATCGAACGCAACGTTGCGGAAATCGAGCGTCAATTCCTGGACGGGGGTCGAACTGTCGAAAGGCCCGTAGATGTAGATCTTCACCAGTCCGCCTTCGAGCTGGAGAGTGGAGTCCTGGCTAGTCCAAGGAATCGGTGGGCCTTGGAACGGATAGTTGGAACGTGGCACAAGCCCGGTCCCGCTTTTTCTATAGAACATCGCGCGCGTGGCCGGATAGGCGGTGCTGCCGGAGGGCAGATAGGGGGGGAAGCTTTTCATCAACGATTCTGAAGCCGCGAGCTGGTATGCATCGCAGGTCATTTCGTCATCGTTTGGCATTCCCAAGGGCGTCCCATTCACTTTGAAGGACTCAAGGCCGGTTATCCTGATTTTGAAATAGGGATTGATTGGCGGAAGACCCGGCGACGGCAGGAAAGGCTCTACCATGAAGAAGGCGGCAATGGAGTGCGCGTTAGGCTTGTAAAGCACGAGGGCACCTTCGCTGATCGTGATGAACCGGCCGAAGCCGCGTGTGTCGGTGCCCGAGGACCCATTGCTGCTCAGCGAGAGAGGCACCACCTGTCCGGACCCGCTGTCTCCGCTGGGCGGCACAAAATAATAGGGGGTGTCTCCTCCGGACGTTGAAGTGCTCGCAATGTTTACGCCGGACCTGATGTAGTCGACCATCTCCGTAAGGATCTGGTTTCCGTAATTCTGCGGGTATTTTCTCGCGAGGCTGCCGCCGAATCCGGGGATTTCGCTGCGCATCAAAGTCTGCAGATAATTGTAGAGCTGCTTGTTTCGAGGGTATTTGTCCCAGTCGGCTGTCGCGCTCTGGCTTGTATTTTGGAAGGCACTGATGGGCGGCGACGATCCCGGCACAACCGTCCGTTGAAAATAGAAGGGCTGCTCATTGAACGTGGAGCAGAAGGCGAGAAGCTTGTCCTTTCCATTTTGGGTGCTGGGATCCAGCGGCCACAAGGAGATGCGGGGGAGATTGAAAAGATTCACCTCGGGGGCGCGGCTGTGCGCGGTGAGGAAGAACCGGGCCTGCTCGAGAAATTTATTGTCTATCGCGGGGGCATTCTTCTGGCGTCTGGCCGCACTGGAATTGGCCTTGAAAATGAACTCGTCCACCGAACCGTAGAGCCGGTCCGCATCGTATTTGATGATGTTCGACGTTTTGTCGGACTTGCGGGTTGCGGCGTTCGAGCCGCCGTGGGTCACGCGCGGGACGAGATCGTAATAGGCTTTCCAGGCGCTGTAGGTGGAGGCGGTTGGCCAGTTCGGGATTCCTTTGTCATTCGCCGGAATCGGAAAGATCGATCCCAGCACGGGGCTGAGTGATGTCGAGGCCGGATGCCCGGCGAAGGTTGCGAACTCGTTTTGCGCGGGAATGAATTGCGAGAGATCCTTTTCCCGTTTCGAGGTCGTGTATGGCCTTCCCCAATAGGCACCTTCCGACGCGGTGTTGATGTTCAGCTTGCAGGTGTCGTCATCGGTCCAGAACGCCACCCGGCCGACGATCGGGTTCGATTCGCTGGCGCCCGCGACCGTGCCATTTGAACCGGCAGGGACGAGTGTGCCGTCCTCGAGCACGTAGAGCCATCGCACCGGCATGGGAACCGGGTTGTTGTCCGGACCAATGGTCCCACCTGGACTCATGTCCGAATCGATTCCGAAGCCTTCGATTTTGGCCTCGTAAGTCATCACGGACTTTCCGGCATAGGAGCCGGGGACAAGGTTGCTCCCGCTGATGATCGGGAAGTGCGCGGCATACTTGCGGCCGTCTTTCGCGACCGAGCCGGTGTCGTCTTCAACAAGGACCGGGCTGTTGAGGTCGGTGAACGTGGACGGCTGCGACTTCCAGTCGGGCGGGACATCCGCACGCAAGTCTTCCTCGGAGGTGAACGCGCCGTCGACGATCATTTTCTCCGCGGAGTAGAGCTTGTAGGCATCGACGGGTTCGCCGGTGTCGTCCCAGGTGCGGATCATTCCCGGTTGCGAGGCCCATGCGACGGGCCTCCCGCCATCGTCGAATCCCTCCGTGGCCTTTCGAATCTGCCCGATGGCCAGATTCACCGCGGAGTCCGCCAGCATCTTCACCTTGGTTCGCTCGGAGTAGTTGCTCGAGGAGGCGGACTCGGTCAGCACGTCCGTGAAATAGCTCACGACCAGCACGGTGAGCAGTGCAATGAGAAGCAGGACGAGCACCAGTGCGACGCCGGAGCGGCGTCGACGTCGAGACATTGGGGGAATGGGAGACATCGTCGGGTGTCAGTTCAGGTTGGTTTTTGCACCGCGCATGCTCACGTCGGTAGTGAAGACGCGGTAATTCAATTTCAGGTCCGAAAGCCGTCGTTTGAGCTGGTCGAGGTCGTTTTCGAAATTCGCGGGATTTCGGAAGAGACTGGCGGGCACGAAATCGGGAGCGCCCGGTCCATGCTGCTCTTCGTAACGCGCTGCGGAAAGCTCGTCGATGGTCACCATCGTGACCTCCACAAGCGGCGGGAGCTGGTTCTTCACGAGGTGGCTGCCTCCATTGAGATAGCCCTTCGAGTCAAAAGAGTAGGAGGACTCCACGGCATCGCCGACTTCCGACACCGCGTCCGCCGTGGAGACTTTCGGGCGCAGGATGAGCGCAATGACGTTGTCGGCGAGGATGAATGTGGAGGGTTTCGAGTCGTCAGGCGGAGTGATGGCGTCGTTGAACCAGGCGTAGGGTTTCGAGAAGGAATCGTCGTAGATTTTGAGCTCCTCGGAGGGCTGGTTCATCTCGATAAGCCGGTAGCGAAAGCGCTCGTTCACCTTGCCGCGAAGGAAAGGGGGGATTTCCGAACCGTCGCCGATGTATTCGATGTAAAAGCCCATCGCGTTCAACAGCCGATCGAGGTTGCGATACTCGCGCGAGTCCGGCCCCACAATGCCGGTTGGCGCCACGAAGAAGACCGCGTGTGTGGGGGTCTCTCCTTCGGCCGCCGATATGAGTTCCGTCGCGTCGCCCATGACGAAGTGGAGGTCGGAAGCCCAGTCGTAGCGATCGGCGGGGAATTCCTGCGTGACGACATCGCCGCCACTGCGGGCCCAATCTGTGCGGCTCTGGTTGCTGCTCGAGTAATAGTCGAGATACGTGTCCAGCGTGGCCTGGCTGAGCTGCCGGGTCATTCGCTCGAAGCCGGCGCGGGCGGATTGAAATGCCTCGGTGCGCTCGCGATTTCGACGCCAGATGTCGGAGCTCGTCGAGAGCATGCGGAGCATCATCACCGACAGCAACGAAAGGATCGTCATCGACACGAGCAGCTCCACGAGCGTGAAAGCGCGCCGTGTCCGCGGTATCCGGTTACGCGCCATTGTTCGCCAGGAATGCCGGAAACTCACGCGCCGAGGCGCGCAAGGTCTCGTCAGCGAGCTCGGAAGTCGGGGCACCCCGCAATTTGCGGGCCGGATCCCGAACCACCCGCACGCGAACTGTCGCCACCTGATCATTCACCCCGGACCCGTCGGCTGGAAGGTTCACCTCCGGCTCGACGAGGATGCAACCGGCGAACACCGCCTGATCTTCGTCGGAACCTTCGAGGAGCTGCCCGGTTTCGTCGAAATAGAAGTAGGAAGACGACAACTCGTCCGTATGCGACCAGTCGGTTTGCTGGGCCATGCCGATGAGCTGCTGTGCGATTTGCACCATCACCGTCTGGTCGGTGGCTTGCCGCGATTCGTTGACGCCCGAGCAGAGAAGCCCGAGCAGGACGATTGCCGAGAAGGTCGTCAGCCCGATTGCGAGGGTGACTTCGACGAGGGAGAACCCGCGGGATTTCCACAGCGCCGGCTTTCGATTTCCGGGAGGAGCCGGCGGAGAGGTGCACGTGTCAGTGATTACACGAAAATTGTCATGCGCCAGCCGTGTTTCGGCTGACAGGACGACAGAGGGGGGGCTGTCGAGAGCTGTCATTTTTTAAGATGTCCAAACGGATCGGACGGTTCCGAGGTGTCAGGGAGACAGTTAGATAATTTGGACAATTCCTCCGTTCTGTCTCCGACTTTTTGACGGTTTGCCGCGCTAAGATGTCAAGACAGGTTGCACCTTTTGACGCCAAAGATGCCAAAACAGGCTTCCGGGAACTTCGAAACTCGGTAGGATTTCCAATTCCGTTGAGAACACGAACAAGGGGGGGGCCGGCTAAGCCTGCCCCCCCTTGTTACCCCCAATAGAAACATGTCTGCCTCTCCGGGAAACCGGAGGGGAGCACTTGTGCTGGATCATCCTCCGGAGAACCATCGGTGAGCGTGGTCACGGACCCGATCGCACGGTGGATCTGACCGGAATTTGATCCTCGGAAAATTTAGCAAGTTTCCCGCGGCGTGGTATGACGCAAGTGCATCATCGCCCTTCTGGAGGCTCGCGACAGTCACCCCGGCATTTGATTTTCATCTCGCGGAATGAGGCCCGACGATCGCCACAGAAGGTCGTTTCGGTAATGCGAGCTGACGCGTTGTGCCACACGATCGGCTCGGCCGGTGGGATTTGATGCGAGGAGAACTCGGCAACAGCGGGCTTGCGACCGATCACCTTCATCGCAAAGCCTCGAATCAACTGGCGGAGATCGTTTGCCGGCTATATCGCGAACCGCGATATCGAGCTTTCCAAAATGTTGCCATCTGGATAAGAATTTCGACAGCACCTCGAGCGGCCGAGGCGATTCCATCTCCCCGATGAACATCCCCTCCTACATGGCATGACAGTGCCATCGGGAATTACGGAAGAGAACCGCGCGTCGGGCTCCACCTCAGGGCCGCAGGACGCGGAGAGGGCGAACGCGCGTCTGGCGGCAATCATCGAGGCAGCGGAGGACGCCATCGTGGCGACGGATCTCGACGGCATCGTCACCGATTGGAACCGGGGCGCGGAAACGATTTCCGGATATTCGGCGGCGGAGATGATCGGCGCGCCGATTTTCACCATTACGCCGGACGATCGTTTCGACGAGGAGGCGAGCATTCTAAAGCGGATCGCCTGCGGCGAGCACATCCCGCACTTCGAGAGCCAGCGAAAGACAAAGGACGGTCGGCTCATCGACGTCTCCGTTGCAATCTCTCCGATTCTCGACGGCTCGGGCCGCGTGGTCGGAGTCTCCCGCATCGCGCGCGACATCACCGCTCAAAAGCAGCGGGATCGGGAGCTCAATCACCTCGCGCGGCTTTATTCGGCATTGAGTCAGGTGAATCAGGCGATCGTGCTCACCAGGAGTCGCGAGGATCTTTTCAAGCGAGTCTGCGACGTGCTGATTGTCAACGCGGGCTTCGAAATGGCGTGGATCGGCTGGCTCGAGGAATCGACGCGACGGATCGTTCCGGTTTGCGCCGCCGGGCGTGGCACCGATCGACTCTCGGCGCTCATCAGCTCTGCGGAGAACGAATCGACGGGCGGGCCTGTCGGTGCGGCCCTTCGCACGGGGGAGCCGTGGGTCTGCCCGAATATTGAGGATGACCCGGCGCTCACGTCGTGGCGTGACGTGCTCCGCGAGCAGGGGTTTTCCGCGATGGCCGCATTTCCGATTCGCGAATCGTCGATCGCACGCGCGGTGCTCGTGGTTTGCTCGAGCGAGCCGCATTTTTTCCGTGACCGGGAGGTGGCCCTGCTCGAAGAGGCGGCGGGCGATCTTTCCTTTGCGCTCACGAGTCTGTTGGAGCGCGAAGAGCGCCGGGGTGCCGAACGCGAGGCCGAGGCGGAGCGGCAGTTCTCGACCGCGATGGTCGAGAGCATGCCGGGCATTTTTTACTTCTACGACGAGAACTTCCGCTTCCTGCGGTGGAACCGGAATTTCGAGATCGTGTCGGGCTACACGGCCGACGAGATCCGTCGCATGGAACCGCTCGATCTTTTTGCGGAGCCCGAGAAGCATTTGGTCCGCAAGCGGATCGAAGAGGTTTTTGAAAAAGGGGAATCGTCCGTCGAGGCGTCGTTGATCGCAAAGGACGGCACGGCCACGCCTTATTTCTTCACCGGACGTCGTATGACCTTCAACGGCGCGACGTGCCTCATTGGCGTCGGGCTGGACATCTCCGAGCACCGACGCTCGGAGGCGCTCCTGCGCGAGAGCGATGCCCGTTACCGCACGCTTTTTGAATATGCGCCGGTTGGCATTCTCATTGCCGACGCCGAGGCCTGCTATCTCGATGCAAATCCCGGCATCTGCAAAATGCTCGGGTATTCGCGCAGCGAGCTCATCGGCATGCGTGCGTCGCAGGTCGTCGCGCCCGAGGAGCTTCCCAACATCGAGCCCGCCCTCGATGCCATTCAATCCACGGCCGACTACCACCGCGAATGGACCTTCCAGCGCAAAGACGGCTCGACGTTCCCCGCCGCCGTCAATGCGACGGTGATGCCCGACGGCAGCATCCTCGCGATGATCCGCGATATCTCCGAGCAAAAGGCGGCGGAGGAAACCATGCGCCGGCTCAACGAAAGCCTCGAGGAGCAGGTTGCGACGCGCACGAAAGACCTGCAGGCGGCGTTGTTGAGGGCGGAGGCCGCGGACCGCATCAAATCCGCGTTCCTCGCGACGATGTCCCACGAATTGCGGACGCCGCTCAACTCGATCATTGGCTTCACGGGCATTCTCCTGCAGGGGCTTGCGGGTCCGTTGAATGCCGAGCAGACGAAGCAGCTCGGCATGGTGCGCGGCAGTGCACGACATCTCCTCGACCTGATCAACGACGTGCTCGACCTGTCGAAGATCGAGGCGGGGCAGCTCGAGACCCGCGCGGACGTCTTCAATTTGCGGGAGGCCATCGAGCACGTTGGAGGTTTGGTGCAGCCGCTTGCGGAGAAGAAGAAACTTTCTCTCACCGTGACGGTCTCCGACGGACTGCAGGAGATCGAAAGCGACCGGCGTCGCGTCGAGCAGATCCTCCTCAATCTCCTCAACAATGCGATCAAGTTCACCGAGAGGGGCGGCGTTACGCTTTCTGCGGACCTGATCGTCGACGAGGGCCGGCCCGCGGTGCGGTTGCAGGTTGCCGACACCGGCATTGGGATTCGTGCCGAGGATCTCGGCACCCTCTTTCAACCATTTCGCCAGCTCGACACCGGCATTTCGCGTGTGCACGAGGGCACCGGCCTCGGGCTTGCGATCTGCCGACGTCTCGCCGCATTGCTCGGCGGGCGCATTTTCGCCGAGAGCGAGCCGGGACGGGGGAGTGTTTTCACGTTGATTCTTCCGCTTCAGAGCCCTCCACCGTCATGAGCCAGCGCACCATTCTTTTGATCGAAGATAACGTGCAGAACCGGTATCTCGCGACGTTTCTCCTCGAGCAGCACGGTTACCGCGTGGTGTCTGCGGTCGACGGCCGGCTTGGCATCGAAGCGGCGCGAAGATACCGGCCCGATCTCATCCTGTTGGACATCCAGCTGCCCGCGATGGACGGATATGCCGTGGCCCGCGCACTGCGCAGCCTCGAGGAAACCGCCTCCATTCCCATCGTGGCGGTCACGTCCTATGCGATGGTGGGAGACCGCGAAAAGTGCCTTGAAGCCGGATGCAACGGCTACGTCGAGAAGCCCATCAATCCCGAGACCTTCCTCACGGAAATCGAGGCGTTTCTTCCGCTTTCGGAAAGGGGGACCGCATGAGTTACATCCTGATCGTCGATGACAAGGAGGAGAACGTGTATTTCCTCCAGGCCCTGCTCACGGGGAATGGCTACGAAGTCGATACAGCGCGTCACGGTGCCGAGGCGCTCGTCAAGGCGCGTCTTCGGCCGCCCGCGGCGGTCGTGTCCGATCTGCTCATGCCCGTGATGGATGGCTACACCTTGCTGCGGTTGTGGAAAGCCGACGCGAGGCTTCGCAAGATTCCCTTCATCGTTTACACGGCGACCTACACCGAGCCCGAGGACGAGCGATTGGCGCTGAGCCTTGGCGCCGACGCCTTCATTCTCAAGCCCGCGGAGCCGGAGGATTTCATCTCGCGCATCGACGCCGTGTTGCGAAGCGGGCCGGTCGATCGCAAAAAGAATCCGCCCTCGATCCTCAAGGACGAAAAGGAAATTCTCAAAGTCTACAGCGAGACGCTGATCCGAAAGCTCGAGGAGAAAACCCTCGAACTCGAGGAGTCAAATCGCGCGTTGCAGAGGGACATCGAAGAGCGCGCCCGCTGGGAGGAGGAGTTGCGCTCGAAGACGGCGTTTCTTGAAGCGCTCGTGGAATCCGATCCCGACGGCATCCTCGTGGTGAGTGCCGCGGGGAAGAAGATTTATCAGAACGACCGTGTGGTCGAGCTGTGGAGGATTCCGCCGGATGTCGCCAGTATCGAAGACGATGCGCGGCAGGTGGAATACGTGATGTCGATGACCAAAAATCCCGAGATTTTTCGGGAGAAGATCGCCGCGCTCTACGCGGATCCCGACAGGGTGAGTCGCGACGAAATCGAGCTCGTCGACGGCAGGATTCTGGACCGCTACTCCGCGCCCGTGCGGGATGACATCGGCACCTATTACGGACGTATCTGGACGTTTCGGGATGTGACCGAGGAGCGCCGGCGTGAGGAGCGACTCGCGCAGGCACTGGAGCAGGAGAAGGAGCTGGCCGAAAAGGCACGCGCCGCCGAGCGCGCCAAGAGCCAGTTCCTCGCGGTGATGAGTCACGAGATTCGCACGCCGCTGAATGGCATCCTGGGCTTCTCCGAGATTCTCGCGCAGATGCCGGGCCTGCCTCCCGAGGCTCTCGAACACACGCAAACGATCATCGCCTCGGGGGAGGCGTTGCTGCATGTGCTCGATGACGTGCTCGATTTCAGCCGGATCGATTCCGGGCGCGTGCAGATTCAACGGGAGCCGTTTTCCACGCGCGAAGTGCTGGAGGACGTCCGGATCATCATCGCGCCGCTGGCCGTTAAGAAAGATCTTACGCTCGAAGTCATCACCGATCCCGCCATCCCCGAGCGAATCATCGGCGATGCCGCGCGCATTCGGCAGATCCTTCTCAACGTGGCCGGCAACGCCGTGAAGTTCACCGATCAGGGCAAGGTGACGCTCGAAACCCGCGCCAATCCCGCGGAGGGACGCATCGAATTCATGACGAGGGACACCGGAGCGGGCATTCCTGAGGATCAACTGGAGACCATCTTCCAGCCATTCATGCAGATGGACTCGAGCCACAGCCGGCGTCACGGCGGAGCAGGTCTCGGGCTTGCCATTTCCCGTCGACTTGCCGAGGCGATGGGTGGGACGCTCACCGCCGCGAGCGAGCCGGGAGCGGGTTCCCGCTTCATTTTGAGTCTTCCGCTCGAAGAGGCATTGGAGGGCAATCGTGCCTCGAAAAGCGCGCCGGTTCTTGGGACCCAGTTCGCGAAGACCCATGCATTGCGCGTGCTCGTCGTGGACGACGATGAGGTGAATCTGCGGTTGATCGTCACCCTTCTGCGGCGTCTCGGCTACGAGCCGCTTTCCGCCCGCGATGGCCGGGAAGCGGTGGAAGTGCAGCAACGCGAACGGGCCGACTGCATCCTGATGGACCTTCAAATGCCGGAGATGGATGGCATCGAAGCCACGCGAGCCATCCGCGCGGCCGAGGCGCTTGGGAACGGGGCCCCGCCCTGCTACATCGCGGCACTTACCGCGAACATCATTCCCGCGGATCGGGAGGAATGTTTCGAAGCGGGAATGAACGCCTATCTCAACAAGCCCGTGAAGCTCGCGTCGATTGCCTCCACGCTTGCCGACGCCGCCCGCGCGAAGGAAAGAGTCGCCGGGAAGACCTCCTGAGCAAGATCATCAACGCTTTCGAGTCGCGCGCTCCAGGAGCTCCACGTTGATGACGTGTGCGGCCTTTGCGCCTTCCGCCGCCGCAACGATCGCGAGTTGCAGTCCGGTTGACGTGTTCCCGGCCGCATAGAGGCCCGGGACGCAGGTCCTCGCGTTTTCATCACACGTGACGAATCCCGCATCAATCTCGCAGCCGAGTTTTTTTGCGAGATCCGTGTTCTGGCGCTGCGGGCTCACGAAGAACATTGATCGACGCTCGATTCGCGTTCCGTCTTCCAGCTCGATGGATTTCAGACAACCGTCGGATCCGTGCAGCGTGCGGATGCCGGTTTCGACGATTCCGATGTGCGCGGTTTCCAATCGATCGCGGGCACTTGGTGGAAGCGCAATCCCATCGCTGAAGTAGAGAAGATCGCGGCTCCAGAGGGGCATTTCCTCGGCGAGTTCGACGGCGGTGTCGCCTTTGCCGTAAATGGCGATCGGCTCATCGCGATGCTCCCATCCGTCGCAATAGGGACAATGGTGCACGCTGATCCCATACAGCTCCTTGATGCCCGGCAGGTCGGGAAGTTCGTCGAGAATGCCCGTGGCAAGCAGCACCACCGGCGCGCGAAACCGGCGGTTGTCGTCCACGTGAATGCGGAAACCGTCTCCCTCACGTTCGATGGCGGTTACCCGCCCGCCGAAAAGCTGAACGTCCGGAAACTGCGCAAGCTGCTCCCGGGAGATTTCCAAAAACCCGGCCGGCGAAATTCCCTCACGACTGAGAAAGCCATGCATGTGCCGGGAGAAGCGGTTTCGCGGATGCCCTGAATCACAGATCACGACACGACGCCGGCAGCGACCGAGCAGCAATCCAGCGCTCAATCCCGCCACGGACCCACCCACGATGAAGACATCGATCACGAAGGGGATTCGTGTTTCACAAGGCTTCCGGCTGACACGGAGTGGCGGGCATCCGCAAGAGCCCATGGTCGGGGAAGAAGAAAAAGAGAGCGGGTGAAGGGAATCGAACCCTCGTATGCAGCTTGGAAGGCTGCCGTTCTACCATTGAACTACACCCGCGGGAGCAAGGCGCATTAATAGCAGGTTCCGCAACACCGTCAACGGGACTTCTGAGCGTTTGCAATCCCCTCGAAGGACGGCCTGCCGTCGCGGCGCCTGTCAAAACAACTTGCTGGTTGTCACAGCATTTTCCACGCAATCAGGGATTAATTATGCTGATTGTTGTCTGAAAGTCTTTGATTTTGACCGAAATTACAGCCGCGTCTTGTTTGATTGTTTGGAAATCGGAGAGCAAGCGCGAAACAACCCTCCACCCCTGATCAAACCATGAATCGTTCTTCATTGCTCAAATCCTCCGCGGTCCTCTCGACCACCGCCCTTGTCGCCAACACGGCGCAGGCCTCCGTTATCTACTCAGGTCCCGTGAACCTTACGGCCGACAGCGAGACGCCGGTCTTCTTCGACCCCGATGGCGACACGCAGGATGATTACAAGTTCTTCTTCCACGCCAACAACCAGAACAAGCCCGTCCTTGCGAGTGCCGACTATGACTCCGGGGTGGGAACCAATTTGACGTTCGCGGGAAATCCTGAACGCGGGCTGTCCGTGACCCCGGCGGGGGCGACGATCGACGAGAATTTTCTCGGCGGTATCTCGCAGGCCTACTCGGAGACGTTCTTCTACGAAAATGTCGATGGGCCGACGGTTGTGGGGAGTTGGTTCAACGGTAGCGGCGACCCGGTGACGGGTTTCGTCGGCTTCGCGATCCCGCGTGGAGGCGATGACTACAACTACGGTTGGGCGCAGATGATCGTGGATGTCGACGACATGACGATTACGCTCGTCGACTTCGCGTATGAAACCGATTTGAACGTCGGAATCGTCGCCGTCCCGGAGGTGAACACGACCACGGCGGTGGTGGCCGGCGCTCTGGCCCTGTTGTTGCTCCGTCGCCGGAAACAGCGCGCGCACTGACCGCCGCCCATGTCGGGCCGGCTGCTTTTGGTGGGATGGGAGGTTGGAGACGCGCAATGTCTTCATCCGCTCACCGATGCCGGAGAACTTCCGACATTCGGGAGGTTGCTGGAGGCGGGAATTGGCGGTCCGCTCATGGCGTCACGTCCGCTCGTCGACGCGGCGCTTTGGGCCTCTCTCGCCACCGGCAAGCGAGCGTGGCAGCATGGAGTGCTCGCGCCTTCCCGGGCGGGCGCTCCGGATGCCCGGGGTGAGCGAAGAGCCCTGGCGCTGTGGGACATTCTCGGGCGGGAATCGCGGCGTTCGCTGGTCGTGGGCTGGCCCACGACACACGGTCCCCGCGAGCATTTGGGCGCTCTCGTTTCGGACCGCTTTCCCATTCCGACGGCGCCTCCAGGCCAGTCGTGGCCTTCTGCGCCCGTAGGCACCTACGATCCGCCAGAACTCGCGGAAAGACTCGATCCCTGTCGGATTCGCCCGGATCAAATCGGCGCCGATGCCATCGCAGAGTTCGTGCCCGGGTGGCAAACGGTCGATCAATCCCGTGATCGCCGGCTCGCACAGCTTCGGATCCTCCTTGCCGCCGATCTTTCCTTTCACGCCGCGCTGACCGCGCTGATGTCCGAGAACGACTGGTCGCTGGCGACCGTTCGGTTTCGCAGCATCGGGGAGATCTGGCGGCTGTTTGGCGCGGATCACCTTGCGGGAACCGGACCTTTCCGAAACGTCGTGCGCTCAGCCTATGGGTTCCTCGATCGGATGCTCGGGGCTTTCGTTGCTCAAAGCGGACCCGACACCGCGGTTGTCGTGGTCACTGCCGGCGGCGTTGCCTGGTCGCCCGATCGCAGAATGCTTTCCGCTTCACCGCAGGGGTATGCGGTTTTCAGCGGTCCCGGATTCGTTTCCGATGAACTCCTGCATGGCACGAGCGCACTCGATGTCGCGCCGACCCTTCTTCAATGGTTCGGCCTGCGTGTTGGTGAAGACATGGAGGGGCAGGTGCGCTGCGAATGCTTCGCGGCTCCACAGGCCGTCCTCACGCGGCCAACGTGGGAAACCGGGGAGTCCGAAACGAATGATCCACCTTCGACGACCGACACGAGCCAGTTGTGGAATTACGCCTGCGCGTGCCTCGACGGGAGTCGACTGGATCTTACATTGCCGGCCCTGGAGCGGCTTTTCGTCAGCTTCCCCGAAAATCTTGCGTTTGCCGAGGCTCTCTTCAAAACGCAGCTTGCGCTCGGTTTGTGCGACGAAGCCGCCCAAACGCTCAAGGTGCTCGAGGAGGTCGGCGGCTCGACGCCCGGCATTCTGGTCGCCGCAGCGGAACTGGCCATGGTTCGCAAGGAAACGCGTCGCGCTCGCGAGATGGTGCGGAACGTCGTCGCGCAGGCGCCGCTTCCACTTGGGGTGTGGCGACGCATTGGCCTGCTCCTTGCCGGCCTGCGGGAGTGGGAGGAACTGGAAAAGTTCGCACGACGGTTGATCCAGCACGCCGACCGTGACGAGATCGCCTGGCTCGGTCTCGCGGAAGCTTCCCTCCGACTCGGCAATCCACGCGCCGCAGCCGCCGCGGCTCAACAGGCCATCAAGTTGAGATTCTATTTTCCGGAAGCTCACATGGCGCTGGCCCGTGCCCTCGCGCAGGACGGGATGCCCCTTGCCGCGATCGAGGTCACGGAGCGCTTGCTGAAGATTCATCCGGATCATGCGGCCGCCCGTGTCTATCTCCGCCGACTTCGCCGTTCCCTCGCGCTTCCCCGGCAGGAGACGCCGGCCTGAAAAGACCGCCGCGGCAACGGCTCCCGCCCGCTACTTTCCGCGCAGAATGGCCCGCTGGAGAAGGCGCTGCACCTTTTCCACGGTTGCTTTCTCCACAATCTTCCGCTCGCGGCGATCGGTGACGTAGAAGGTGTCCATCGCGACCTCCATTTCCGTCGTGATGCGTGAGGCCTGAATCGTGATGCCCGCGCTGCCGAGCGCACGGAGCACGCTGTAGAGGAGGCCGAGACGGTCGGGTGTCTGGATTTCGATGATCGTGTAGAGCGGGTGCGAGTCGTTGTCGACGACGATGCGTGTCGGCAGTTCCGCCTCGGAGGAAAGCTTGTAGGAGCGAATGCGGCTCGGTTCGCCGATCAACGGCGTGAAATCGAAATCGGGAACCTGCAGGGCCTCGGCGAGGCGGGACTCGACGCGATCGATGTCGCGCGTGCTGGTGACCGGCTGGTGGCGCGTGTCGCAGACGCGGAAAATGTCGAGCGCCAGGCTGTCGCCACGCACGTAGATGTCGGCGCTGAGCACGTTGATGTTGGCCGAGAGAAACGCGCCCGCCATGCGTTCGAGAAACCGCTCGCGGTCCCATCCGCACACGCGCACCTCGGAGTGGCCATTCTCCTCGCGCGGAATCCATTCCATGACGGGCATGAGCGCGTCACCCGTGTCCCTGAGGCGCTCGAAGAATTCGTGGAACAATTTGATGTGGGCGACGATGGATTCCGCGTCGTTGCCCTGGAAATACCGCTCCGGCATGTAGTCGAAGTGCGCGGTGACCTCTTCACGAAAGCCCCGCGGCAGTATGCGATTCACGGCGTCGAACAACGCTTCGCGGTCCTTGCGGCGTTCCTCGGCCCAGCGCGGGCCCACCTCGAAATACTCGCAGGTCTTGCGATACAACGCCCACACGAGCGACTCCTTCCAGTCGGACCAGTTTTGGTCGCTTGTGCCCATGCCATCGGCGAGCGTGAGGAGCATGAGGGCGTCGAGTTTTGGACGGCGCTCCACAATGGCGGCGAATTCCGCGATGGTCGCCGGATCGTCGAGATTGCGCGTCTGCGCCGTGTGGGAAATCACGTAGTGGGCGTCGACCAGTTTGATGAGCATGCGCCGGCGCTCGGGCGAAAGCTGCAGGCGGCGGGCGACACGATGCGCGAGAATGGCGCTTTCCTCCTCGTGATGACGCGAGTTCGCGGCCTTGCCGACGTCGTGAAGCAGGATCGCGAGGTAGAGAATCGACGGGTCGTCGAGTTTTTGGAACAGCGCGCGATAGCCCTGGAAGCGCTTTTCCTCGGAGAGAAGCAGGCTGTCGAGTTTCTCGATGCAGACGAGCGTGTGCTCGTCCGCCGTGTAGCGGTGGAAAAACTCGTGCTGCACCAGGCAGGTGAGCGCGCCAAACTCGGGAAGGTATCTCCCGAGGACGCCCACCTCGTGCATGGCACGAAGAATCCGGCCCACTTCACCCTTGTGGGAAAGGATCGCGAGAAAGATTTCCCGCGTCGCCCGCGCATACTGGAACGTGCGGTCGATGAGATGCAGCCGCCGGCGGATCAAATCGCGCACCTCGTGACTGAGCTCGAGCTGGTGCATCTGCGCGAAGTGAAAGACACGCAGCAGCCGGGCGCGGTCTTCATTGAAGATGTCGCGCGACTCGGGGTAGATCTTGCCATCTCGGGCGTAGAATCCGCCGAAGCGTCGCGGTTTGGGGTTGGGTCTCAGCAGCGACAGCAGTCCGCTTGTCTTGGGCTTTTGCCGGCGTGAGATGTTGAGCCGTTCGAGCACCGTGCGCGTGATGAGATACATGTCGCGCGTGTGGCTGTAATAGTCGCGCATGAAGGCCTCGCAACGCCGCAGAATGTGCTTCTGCGGGTAGTTGAATGCCGTCGCGACCTTGCCCTGAAGCTGGAGCGTGAGCGCGTCGATGGGCCGGCCGTTTTGATAGTGCATCTCGGTGCGCACGCGCAGCAGAAAGTCGTAGGCCTTGTCGAGGGCGCGGCGCTCGCGCGCGGAGAGCCGGCGTTTCTCGACGAGCTTCGACATGCTGCTGATCCGCTCGGCGACGTAGGCGACCCAGAGCAGGTTTTGATAGTCGCGCAGGCCGCCGCAGCCGTTCTTCACGTTCGGCTCCTGCATGAAGACGCTGCCGCCGAATTTCTCGTGATTCTCCCGCTGGCTCTTGAAGCGCCACTCGATGTAGCTTGCCTCCTTCCCGACGATGCACTCCTTTTCGAATCGCGTCTTGAAGTTGTTGAACAACTCGCGGTCACCGAGCAGGAAGCGGCACTCGAGCATCGACGTCTTGTTGACGGGATCATCGTTGGCGGCCTTGATCGCCTGGGCGATCGAGCGCGTGGAATGACCGACCTTGAAGCCGAGGTCCCACAGGGCGGTGAGGGTCTGGCGGATGATCTCCTCCAGGTGCGGCCCGGCGGCGCCACGATCGACGAGAAACATGATGTCGACGTCGCTGAAGGGATTCATCTCGCGGCGTCCGTAGCCGCCGAAGGCCGCGACCGCGAACCGCTCCTTCCCCGGCTTGCCGCTGGTGGAGGAGGCAACGTTTTCGAAGAGCTCGCGGAAGATGATGTCGATGAGGTTCGCCCGTTGCCGCGCGATCTCGCGACCGCCGCCGCCGGCGTTGTGCCAGAGGCGGAGACGGTGCTCCTCCAGTTTCAGGAACCGCCGGAAGATGGGCAGCCAGTCCTGATTGCTCTTGCGGGTTTTTTCCGAGAGTTCGCGAGCCGCTTCTGCGAGAACGCGATCCCTGTAGGACGGAACCATTGATGTGCCGGCGACGTAACGAGCCACTTCCTATCGGCTCCCCCGGGCTCGAATCACAATCTCCACACGGCGATTGATCTGTTGTTCCTCGATCGATCCCGTGGCCGGCGCGATGAGGCGCGAACTGCCGAATCCACGCGTCTCAATGCGCGAGGCGTCGATGCCCATTGCCTGCACGAGCCAGTGTTTCACCGATTCCGCACGCATGCGGCTGAGCTGGCGGTTGTAGACCTCGCCGCCAAACGAGTCGGTGTGTCCCTCGATGATAAAGTCGACGTCCGGATTGCGCCGGATGAGCTGCCCGAGCTTTTGCAAACTGGAGACCGCCGCGTCGCGAAGCTGGTAGCTGTCGTAGTCGAAGAGGAGGTCCGCCGGCATCATGATCGGCGCCGTCTCATCCGTAAGGGGGCCGGTCTGCGCGAGCAGCGTGTCGAGATTGCTGAATCCCGGGGTGTCGCCGCCTGCGGTGGGGCCGAGGCTGTCCGGTGCGCCGTCGCCGGCTTCGCCGGGACGCGTGAGTTCGATGAGCGGACGTCCGGAAACCTCGGGCTTGTCGACGAGCAACTCCTCACGCAGCGCGTCCATGTCCTCGGCCACGGTCGCGGCGCCGTTTTTCTCGGCGACCTTTACGGTTTCTTCAAAGCTCGTTGGGTCGACGCGCGGCTTGTCGTCGAGGATCGGGTTTTCGATCTCGGGCGCGGCGGGCGTGGCCTTGATGTCGGCCATCATATTCTCGAACGACACTTTCTCCTCGGGCAGCTCGACGGCCTTTGGCGCGGCGGCTTCCTTGATCTCCTCGTCCGGCGCGGGATCGAGCAGCTTCGGATCGATCTCCACGCGCTCGAGCTGGAAGGTGCGCGGCACGATCTTGTCGTAGTAGGCCTCGCTGAACGGCTGGAACGGGTAACTCCGCGCCCACATGTAGAAGATGACGTGGAGGAGGAGGGAAATGATCAACGCCGGCATGATCCACCGGGCGAACCCTGTCGGCTCGTCGTCGAAAAGATCGTAATCACCAGCGTTGTATTCCATGGGTGAGAGGATTTGAAGCTACCGCCGCAGGTCCGGAATTCAATGCTGGAAAACAAGGGCGGCGTCTGGTTCCCTCGGCGGGGTCGTGTGAAGATTGTCGAGTATTTCCGGTCGCTGTTCACGCGCTTGCTGTCCCTTCGCGACACCCCCCACGCCATCGCCGGAGGAATCGCCATCGGGATATTCTGGGGGTTCACGCCATTGTTCGGGCTGAAGACCCTGCTCTGTGTGGCGACGGCCTGGGTGGCGCGGTGCAGCAAGCTCGCCGCCGTGCTGTCGGTCTGCCTGCACGACGTCATCACGCCGTTGTGGCCATTGCTTCTGCGTATCGAATACGAAATCGGTTACTGGGTGCTGAGCCATCCGCATCATCTTCCGCCGAAGCTTTCCATGCATCACATCGAACCGGCGAAGATGCTGCAGTGGACGACCTTTCTCGATGTCGGTCTTCCCCTGATGATCGGGAGCATTGTGATCGCGATACCGAGTGCGGCCGCGACCTACGGGATCGCCTACTGCATCGTCTCCCGGCGGGCCCGGGCGCCGCTGCCCCCGGCGGCATAGCGCCGATACGAGGTGCGGCGGAGAGGAATTCGCGCGTGCGGTGAGTTCGCGATTGACTCTCTGTTACAGGGCGTTTTGATGCACCGGGTGATTCCTCGCCGGAATAGGAAAATCAGGGGGTGTATCGGGATGGCGGCGGTGCTGGCCTTTGCGGTGATTCTCCCCCACGTTTCGGTCGAGGCGGCGGATGTAATCTTCAAGAACGGGCGGCGGTTGAAGGACGCCCGCATTGTGGCTCAGAGCGAGGAGTTTATTTCCCTGCAGGTCGATCAGGGCGTCATTCGCTACCCGATCAGTGCCATCGAGAGCATCAATGGCCAAACGCCCGGAAACGGCCCGATTGTGGATGTTCCCGTCGCTCCCGCGGCCCAACCTGCGAGTCCCGCATTGCGGCCTGCATCGCCCACGGCGGCTTCTTCGCTGCCGGCTGGCCCGTCCACACGTCCCGCGCCGGGGGGCGCGAACGCGTCGATTCAGTCCCTGGCCGACGAGCCGGGAGCGATCAGTCAGCGCTTTGTCATTTTTCTGGTCGTCCTGCTGATTGGCGGTGGCATCTGGATGCGCAGCGTGCAGGCTGTTCAGAAAAGCCTCTTCGAGCGGGAAATGGATCCGCGCGTGTGGAATCTCGTCGCGGTCCTGCTGCCGATCGTGGGCGCGGCGATCTATTTTGCAGTGCAGCGATTTCGTAAGATGGTGACGGCCGCGAGGCTGCGAAAGCATGCCGCAATCGCGCGCGCAGCGGCGGCGAAGGAGGAGCCTCCGGCGAAAAGCGGCACCGGCCAGCCCTTTCCCGTTAACAAGATTCCGGTCGTGGACCCCGCCGAGTATCTCGCGCGCAAGGGCAAAACGCGCAAGGGCTTCGAGTTTCTCGACTCGGAGCGCAAGTCGATCGAGTTGAAGAACAATACGGATCTCGTCTCCGGACTGGTGCATGCCGAAGACGTGCTCCACGAGGCGCTGCTCGAGAAGGCGAGCGACGTGCACATCGAACCCACCGGCGGCGCCTATCGCGTGCGCTTCCGGCTCGATGGAATTCTCCACGAACGGATGAGCTACGAGAATATCGACGGCCGGCGCCTCGTGACGTCGCTGAAGACGCTTGCGCAGATCGACATTGCCGAGAAGCGTCGCGCGCAGGACGGCCGGTTCCGGGTGAGCGTTGACGGCCGTGAAGTCGATTTTCGCGTGGCGACCGCCAATTCCATTCACGGCGAAAAGATCGTCATTCGCGTGCTCGACCAGCATTCCGGGATTTTCAACCTCACCGCGCTCGGCATGTCCGATGAGATGCTGACGCAGTTTCAGTCGATCATCGGTTCGAAGAGCGGGATGATTCTTTCCACGGGCCCGACGGGTTCGGGGAAGACGTCGACGCTCTATGCCGCGTTGCGCGAGCTCGACGCCACGCGGTTGAACATCATGACGGTCGAGGACCCGCCGGAATACGAGCTGCCCGGTGCTACGCAGATCGCCGTGAACCCGAAGGCGGGCATCACCTACGAGAGCGGGCTGCGGTCCATCCTGCGGCAGGACCCCGACGTTATTCTCATTGGAGAAATGCGCGACGCCGAGGCCGCGGCGGTGGCGCTGCGCGCGGCGTTGACCGGGCACCTTGTGTTCAGCACGCTTCACACGAAGGACGCCGTGGGCACCATCTCGCGTCTGCAGGACATTGGCACGGAGCGGTATCAGCTCGCGTCCGGCCTGCTGATGGTTGTGGCGCAACGGCTGGTGCGTGTGCTTTGCCCGAAATGCCGGTCCGAATATTCCGCGAGAGGCGACGAGCTGGAATCGATCGGATTCAGCTTCGAACCGGGCGCGAGCCTTTACGGGCCGATCGGATGCGATGCCTGCCACGGCACGGGCTTCAAGGGGCGCACGGGATTGTTCGAGCTGCTGGTGCTGGATGAAGACCTTCGCCGCGCGATCGGCGAGGGCGCCGACGAGGCTGCATTGACCGCCATGGCGATGGAGCGGGGTTTCAAGAGTTATCGCTACGACGGCGCGGAGAAGATTCTTCGCGGGGTCACCACGGTGGAGGAAGTGTTGCAAGCCGCGTGAGGAGGAAACAATGAACGGCTGGGACACTGCCATCTGGATCGCCGCGCTGGGGCCGGTGATTTACCGAGCCTGGGAGGGATGGCGAAACGGCGTGGCTTTCGAGATGCGGCGTGTGGTCGCCTATCTTTTCGCGATGCTGCTGGCGCTGCTTTTCTGGCAGAAAGCCACGGTTTCCCTCGCGGACAGCGTGGCGTTTGCGCCGCGGTGGTCGGCGTTGTGCACGTTCCTCATCGTCTTCGGCCTGGGGTATCTGGTGGGTGGATTCGCGGTGCGAATTCGCGCGGTGTCCTTTCAAAGTGTCGCGTCGAATCCCGCGGATAGCGTGCTCGGCCTGCTCGCGGGCGTTTTTTCCGGCTCCCTGCTTGGCGGCGCGGCGGTGCTCATGCTGAGCCTGGCGACGCCGGCCGCCACGGAGGCGAAGGGTGCGTTGGGTGCGATTCGCGACTGGCCGTTTACCGTCTATCGTTTTCTCGAGGAAAACGTCGCCGGCGTTTCGCCCGGCTCTCCCACCCGTGCAAGGTTTCCGGAGGTGGCCGTGGTGCGGAATCCCGTCGACGAAAATGTGCAGCCGAATGAGAACGGCGAAGTCCTCGCAAGGATCGAGCCGAAGTTGATCGGCTGGAAATAAACGGGAGGAGGCGCTTGCAGTCCCGCGAGCGGGCTCCTAAGCTTCACGCCCCTTTATGAGCCGCAACATCCTCACCATCGGCCTGCCGTCGGGCAGCCTGCTGGACGCCACGATCGACCTGTTTGCCAAGGCAGGGTTCTCGATTTCGGGCTCGAAGCGCTCGTATCGCCCCTCGGTGGACGATTCGGAGCTGGAGGTGCGGCTGCTTCGCGCGCAGGAAATCTCCCGCTACGTCGAGCATGGGTTTCTCGATTGCGGGATCACCGGGAAGGACTGGATCGCCGAGAACGGCTCGAAGGTCGAGACGCTTGCCGAGCTGCCCTACAGCAAGGTGAGTTCGCGGCCGACGCGCTGGGTGCTCGTGGTTCCCGAGGATTCGCCGATTCGATCCGTGGAGGATCTTGCCGGCAAGCGGGTCGCGACGGAGGCGGTCGGGCTCACGCGGCGGTTCTTCGAGTCGCGCGGGGTCGATGTGGAAATCGAGTTTTCGTGGGGGGCCACCGAGGTGAAGGTGCCGGATCTGGTCGATGCGATTGTCGACATCACCGAGACCGGTTCATCGCTGCGTGCCAACAAGCTTCGCATCGTGGAGACGCTCATGGAGTCGTTCCCCGTTTTCATCGCCAACGGCCCGGCGACCGCCGATGCCTGGAAGCGTGAGAAGATGGAAACGCTCGTCCTCCTGCTCAAGGGGGCGCTGGCCGCCCGCGATCTCGTGGGACTCAAAATGAATCTCCCCGGCGACAGCCTGAAAAATTTACTTGAGGCGTTGCCATCCCTGCGAAATCCTACAGTTTCGCCCTTGGCCCAGGATGGATGGGTGGCGGTCGAAACCGTGATCGATGAGAAGACCGTCAGAGAAATCATTCCCAAACTGAAAGCGCTGGGGGCGGAGGGGATCATTGAGTATCCGCTGAACAAGGTCGTTTATTAGAAGTAACTGCATGGGTTCACTTAAGAAGAAGAGAAAAGCCAAGATCGCCAAACACAAGCGGCGCAAGCGCATGAAGCTCAACCGCCACAAGAAGCGGTTGCGCTACAAGTCCTAGCGGTTACGGTGTCCGCATGAAGCGCGGACAGGAGTTCGGAGCGGCCATCCACCAGTCGTGGAGGGCCGCTTTGTTGTTCCTTCCGATCGCCGCCGGGCCCGTCGCGGCCCATGCGGCCATCTCGGACTTCCTGCTGGACGAGGGGCAGCGCAATCCCGTCGAGCTGAAGCTGAGTTCCGAGGCGGAGCGCAAGGCGGAGGCCATGGCGCGGTTCCTCACCGGCATGTTCGAGGAGGAGAGCAAGGGTCCCGAGCGCGCCACCGAGAGTTATCGCGAGGTTTTGCGGCTGGATCCCGGCGGATCCGTCGATCTTGCGATCGAGGTCGCCTACGACTATCTCCGCCGCGACAAGTCCGCCGAGGCGATTGGCGTGCTGAAGGACGCCATCAAGGCCCGTCCCGACCAACCCGAGCCCGCGCTCGCGCTTTCTTCCATTTACCTCCGGCACCTGCGCAAGCCGGACCTCGCAACGCGCTATGCCGAGGCCGCGCTCAAGGCCGCGCCGACAAAGATCGCCGGCTACGAGGCTCTCTACGAGATTGCCCAGGCGCAGGGCGATACCGAGGGCGCGATGAATGTGCTCGATCGCGCGTTGAAGGCGAAGAATGTCGACACGACATTCTGGCTGCAGCTCGCGGAGCTGCTTTCCTCTGCCACGGAAGGCGATGCATTTCTCGAGCCGAAGCTTTCCGCGAAGCTGAATCAGTGCCTTGAAAAGGCGGCCGCGACCGCGACCGACGACGCCGGGCAACTCGCCCGCGTGGCCGACTTCTTCGTGCTCAATCATCAATACGAGAAGGCGGTTTCTTTTTACCAGAAGGCGGCGGAGCTGCGTCCGAATCTGCCCAATCTTCAGGAAAAGCTTGCCGGCACGTTGCTCGAGCTGGGGCGGAACGACGAGGCCATCCCCGTGCTGGAAAAGGTCATCGCCGGCAATCCGCTGAATCTCCAGGCCTACGACAATCTCGAGCGCCTCTACCGGCAGCGTGAGGACTACGCGAAGGCGCTGACCTACGCGGAACAGGGGCTGATTCTCGACAAGGACAACCCGGCCCGCCACCAGACCGTGGCGATCCTGCTGATGGCGCAGGGCCGGTATGACGAGGTGGTCAGGCGGCTCGCCGAAACGAGGAAGCGGTTTCCGGGCATTCCGATGTTCAGCTATCTGGAGGCTCAGGCGCTCAGCGTGACCGCGCAGCACGAGGCCGCGATGCGGGCTTTCGAGCGCACGCTGGTCGAGGCGTCATCCGTGCAGCCCGAGCTGCTCGACAGCATGTTTTACTTCGATTACGGCTGCGCCGCGGAGCGCGCCGGGCGCTATGTGAAGGCGGCCGATCTCTTCAAGAAGTCGATCGAGCGCGACCCGGAAAAGGCGGCGATGGCCTACAACGCGCTCGGCTACATGTGGGCGGAGCGTGGCGAGAATCTCGACGAAGCCGAGAAGCTGATTCGCAAGGCGTTGAAGATCGATCCCGGAAGCGGCGCCTACATCGACAGTCTGGGGTGGGTGCTGTATCAGCGCGGGGAATACGAAGCGGCTCTGGAGCAGTTGTTGCGCGCGGTGAAGGCATTGGAGTATCCCGACCCGGTAGTCTTCGAACACGTCGGCGACGCGTATGCGGCGCTCGATCGGACCGCCGAGGCGATGCTCTACTGGCAGAAGGCGCTCGGGCTCGACCCGGAGAACAAGAAGCTCCTGGCCAAGGTCGACGAGATGACCGAGAAGGTCGCGAAGAAGCCGGAAACCGCCGAGAATCCCTGATTCCGCGCTACTCGACGAATTCCAGCTCCACCGGCTGCGGGATCAACCCCGCCGCGTAGGCGTCGCCAAGGAACTCGCGGATCGCCCGCCTGCCGGTCTCGCCGTAGTCGAGCGTGTAATCGTTCACATACATGCCGATGAATTTGTCGGCCAGCGGCGTGTCCATGCCGCGCGCGTGCTTCATGCTGTGATCGACCGCCGGGGCACGGTGCTCGAGGCCATAGGCGATGCTCGCGCGCAGGATTCCCGAAAGTTCCCTGCGAATCTCCGGCGGGATGTCCTTGCGCACGACGTTGCCGCCGAGCGGGAGCGGGAGACCCTTGCGGCCCTTCCACCATGCGCCGAGATCCAGAATGAGTTCGAACCCCTCGTTGGCGTAGGTGAGCTGGCCTTCGTGAATGATGAGGCCCACGTCCGCCTTGCCGGAGCGAACGGCGTCGAAAATTTCATCGAACGGGATGACGACGTGGTCGAACTCCCGGCCGAGGAAGAGCTGTGCCGCGAGGAATGCGCTCGTCAGTTTGCCGGGCACCGCAATCTTTTTGCCGAGCAGCCATTCACGCCGCTCCGCTTCACCTGCCGACTCCGGCAGCCCCGCGCCGCGATTGACGATGAACATCGGGCCGTAGCCGTCGCCCATGCTCGCGCCGTTTGGCAGCAGGGCGTATTTGTCGAGCACGTAGGCCAGCGAGTGAATCGACACGGCGGTGATGTGCAGCTCGCCGCGGGACGCGCGTTCGTTCAGCGTCTGGATGTCCTGCAGGATGTGCTCGAAGCGGTAGCCGTGCAGGTCGATCTTCTCCTCCGCCATCGCGTAGAACATGAAGGCGTCGTCGGGGTCAGGCGAGTGGCCAAGGGTCAGGGTCGTGTTCTTCCAGTCGGTCATGATGCGAGCTGTGACCTTAACAGGATTCGGCGGATTGAAAGGACTTTTGCGCGATCTCGCGAATCAAGGCCGGTCCGCGATAAACGAATCCCGTGTAAATCTGAACGAGGTTTGCGCCGGCGGCCACGCGGGCCTGTGCGTCCTCGGCGGTCATGATTCCTCCCGACGCAATGATGGGGCGGTCCGTGCCCTTTCGCAGATGCCGGAGAATTTCCAACGCGCGGTCGCGAAGCGGCGCTCCGCTGAGTCCGCCGGCTTGATCAGCCGACTTCGGCACCGGCGAGTGGTCGAGCGTGGTGTTTGTCGCGATGAGGCCCGAGACGCGCTCGCGCTCGACGAGCTCGAGAATGTCGTCGAGCTGATGCGGCGTGAGATCCGGCGCGATCTTGATGAAAAGCGGTGGTGTCGAGTCGTAGTCGCGCAGCGTCCGCACAATTCCGGTGAGCGCGTCCTTTTCCTGCAGCTCGCGGAGGCCGGGCGTGTTCGGAGAACTCACATTGATGACGAAATAATCACCGAACGGGCGCAGCGCCTGGTAGCTCTGCAGGTAATCCGTCGGCGCATCCGCTAGCTCGGTAACCTTCGATTTTCCGAGGTTCACCCCGACGGGAATGCCCGGCCATTGGTTGCTGGACATGAGCTGTTCGAGCCGTGCGGCGACGGCGGCGGCGCCGTCGTTGTTGAAGCCCATCCGATTGATCAGCGCGCCGAGATCGGGATAGCGGAACATGCGCGGTTTCGGATTTCCCGGCTGGGCCTTTGCGGTGATGGTGCCGATCTCGACAAAGCCGAAGCCGAGCGCCTCCCATGCCGGCAGCGCGACGGCGTTCTTGTCCATCCCGGCGGCGAGTCCCACCGGATTTGGAAAGCGGATTCCGCAGATTTCAAGCGGCTGCGAAACGCGGGGGCCGAAAAGTGCGCGCAGCAAACCCGGCGCGCCGCCCGTCGTTTCCAGAGCGCGAATGGCGAGGTGGTGCGCCGTTTCCGCATCGAGCTGGAACAACAGGGGGCGGAGGAGCGGGTAGAGATTCACGGGTTACTTTCCAATACAGAACGAACTGAAGATTCGCCCGAGGATATCCTCGGTGTCCACGACCCCGATCACGTCTCCGACGGCGTCGAGCGCCGTGCGCAGGTGGACCGCGACGAATTCGGGAGCTTCGTGAAAACGATCCATTGCCTCCGCGAGAGCGGCGTCCGCCCGTGTCAGGCAGGCCTGGTGGCGGGCATTGATGGCCGCAAGGGAATCGCGGGATCCCGGCGCATGACGTCGCGCGCGCTCGACGATCGCGTCCACCAACGCATCGATCCCGTCGCCCGTGACGCAGGAGATTGAGAGCGCATCACGGTGTGCGGCTGCGCCGGCGACGAGATCGCTCTTGTTGAACACCGCCAGCTCATTCGGAACGATCGGTGGCGCCGACACCGCCTCGGGATCGGAACTGTCGATGACGTGCAGCACGACATCCGCGCCCTCGGCGACTTCCCGGGCACGGCGGACGCCCTCGCGCTCGATGGAATCCGGCGTCTCACGGATGCCGGCGGTATCCACCACGCGAAACGGAATGCCGCGCAGGTTGAGCAGCTCTTCAATCGTGTCGCGGGTGGTCCCCGGTGTCGGGCTCACGATGGCGCGGTCGTATCCCAGCAATCGATTGAGAAGGCTCGATTTTCCGGCATTCGGACGACCGCAGATGGCAAGACGCACGCCCTCCCGCAGGATGCGACCGTCGTCGGCGGTCGCGAGCAGTTTTTGAATCCGGTTCCGGACTGCGTCGATGCGCGCACGCAATGTGGCGTCGGTATCCGGGTCGATGTCCTCTTCGGGAAAGTCAATGTAGGCTTCGACGTGCGCGACGATGCCGAGCAGATCGTCGCGGATGTTTGAAATTTCCTCGCCGATTCGCCCGCGCAACTGCTCGGCGGCGGCGCGCGCGGCCAGCGGCGTTTGCGCGCGGATGAGATCCATCACCGCCTCGGCCTGCGTGAGGTCCATCTTTCCGTTGAGAAACGCCCGCTGCGTAAACTCGCCGGGGCCCGCAGCGCGGGCGCCTGCGCGGAGGATCGTCTCCAGAACCCTCGCGGAGATGATCACGCCGCCATGGCAGGAAATTTCGAGCACATCCTCGCCGGTGTAGCTGGCGGGACCGGCAAAAAATGTCGCGACGACCTCGTCGACGGTCTCTTCGCCGTCGACAATGCGTCCGACGGTCGCGACGCGAGGGCTCAGCTTTGGTCCGCGAAAGACCTGCTCCACGATCCGGGTAACGTCCGGCCCGGACACGCGCACGACCGCGATTGCGCCTTCCCCTGGAGGCGTCGAGATGGCGGCGATCGTGTCGTCAGCGAGCATGCAAGCGAGCGTCGCCCGGGAGTCGCACCGCACTCAAGCCCGGTTTACGCCGAGGCTCCGGCCGGGGATTTCTCCAGTGCGCCGGCGGCGTCGAGATCTCGAAGCGCGGAAATGAAGCGACGATTCTGGTCCATGGTGCCGACCGAAACACGAATCCACTCCGGCAGCTTGTAGCTGCGCATGGCGCGCACGATCAGCCCCTGCTTGAGGAGCGCCTTGAAGACGGCGTCTCCGTCCCCCACGCGCACGAGCACGAAGTTTGCGTAGCTTGGCACGAACGCGAGCCCCATCGCGGCAAATTCCTTTTGAAGATATTCGCGTCCTTCCGTGGTCAATTCGCGGGTCCGCCGCATGTGCTCGTCATCGGCGATGCTGGCTGCGGCGCCGGCCTGTGCGATGGCATTCGCGTTGAACGGCTGGCGTGTCTTTTGAAGAATTTCCGCGAGACCCGACGGCGCGAGACCGTAGCCGATGCGCAATGCCGCAAGGCCTTGAATCTTTGAAAACGTGCGCATCACGACGACGTTGCGGCCTTCGCGCACGTATTTGAGCACGTCCGGCGGTGATTCCAGAAACTCGTAGTAGGCCTCGTCGAAGACGACGACGACATGCTTCGGAACCTTCGCCATGAACGCATCGATCTCGGCCTGGCCCACGAGCGTTCCGGTGGGGTTGTTGGGATTCGCGATGAAGACCTGGCGCGTGCGCGGTGTAATCGCCGCGAGCATGGCCTCGAGATCGTGTGTGTAGCCCGGGTCGTCGACTTCGACCGTGGTCGCGCCGAAGAGCTGCGCCATCAGCGAATAGACGGCAAACGCGTGCTTTGCGGTCACCACCTCGTCGCCGGGCTTCAAAAAGGCGTGGCCGAGAAATTCAATGATCTCGTTCGACCCGTTGCCGAGGACGACGTTGGATCGATCGAGGCCGAGCTTGTCGGCGATGGCGCCGCGGAGTGCCCACCCGCCGCCGTCGGGATAGAAATTCGAGCGTTCGAGTGCTTCGCGCATGGCTGCCAGCGCCTTGGGCGACGGGCCAAGCGGATTCTCGTTCGAGGCGAGTTTGACGATGTCGGCGGGCTGCAGGCCCATTTCACGCGCGAGTTCCTCGACCGGCTTGCCCGGTTCGTAGGCAATGAGTTCGAGGACGTGCTGATGAGCGGTTGGGAGCATCCTTTCATCATCCACAGATTGCGCGGATTGCGCAGATTTTTTTCTTGGAAGACGAACGGAGGCCCGGTGATCTGCGAAACTTTGGAGCATGAGAATCGCCGTGATTTCCGACACCCATGGCAGATTGCCGGAAAAGGTCGCTGCCGCGATTCGGACCGCTGACGAGATCTGGCATCTCGGCGATTTCGACAATCCGATGCTTCTGGAGACGGTGCGCGGACTGGCCCCGGCGTTTCACGGGGTGCTTGGAAATTGCGACGACGGCATCAACCTGCCGACGAAGAAATTTCTCGAGCGCGGAGGGCACTCGTTTTTGCTCATCCACATTCCTCCGGCGAAACCGGGGGGTGCGGATTTTCTGCTGCATGGCCACACGCATGTCCCGCGCGATGAGAAAATGGGGCTCACGCGGGTGTTGAATCCCGGCGCGGTCGGCAAGGCAAACAAGGGTGCGCCGCCGAGCTATGCCTGGCTGGAGATCGATGAGCAAACCGGTGCCGTCGACTGGCGGGTGGTGCGATTCTAACGGGCGAGCGGCGGGCCGAGCCAGCGTTGGATTTCCTTCAACCAGCCGTCGGTGCTGGTCTCCCGGATGAGCGCCACGTTGATGGCCTGAAACTCGGGGAGATTCGGTCTCGTGGCGAACGCAAGTGAGACGTGTGTCGAGGGGATGATGTCGATGACGATGCTGCCCGGATGATCCTGATTGGCTGTGTAGCGGAGTGACGCCTCGTCGTCGACGAAGGCATTGATCGTGCCGGCTTCGAGGGCTGCGAGGCCGGCATTGATGTCGGGATAAACCCGCGCGGGGATGCCGACGTCGTTGAGGACATTTTGCGCGAGGGAGCCCTCGACGACGCCGTTGCGGTAGTGCGCGAGATCCGCGGCGCGTGTGATGGAGGTTTGCAAACGGGCGACGGCGATGCTGGAGGCAAGCGTCGCGGTGAAGACGCCGACGATGAAGATGCCGAAGAACATCCAGAAAAACACGATGACGCGGCCGGTGAGCGTTCGCGGCGTCTTGTCGCCGTAGCCGACCGTGGTGAGCGTGACGGCGGCGAACCATAATGCAGAGCCAAGACCGCGAATGGGATGACCGCCAAAGTGGTCTTGATTGGCACGGCGCTCGACGAGCCAAAGAACGAGACTGAAGACGATCATCGACCCGGCGAGCGTCCACACGACGGACATCACTCCGTGCGAGAGCACGTCCCGAACAAACGCCATCGAGTGGGGGAAGGCCAGGTTTCGCGGCACGGCGACCGCTCCGGGGCTGATGAGAAATGGCTGTGTGAAGTCGACAAGCTGCTCGCGCTCGGCCGAGACCCCCACACCGCCCACCAGCACATCCCAGCGACCCTTGGCGGTGCCTTCGATCGCTTCGTCGGCCGTGGTTTCCACGAACGAGAACGGAAGATGTGCATCCTCGGCGACGCTTTGCCACAGGTTCACGGCAAGGCCCCGCCACACGCCGTCCTCGTCCTTCTGCGCGAACGGTGGGTTCGCGAACACGGCAACCCGCAACGGCGCGGGAGTCTCCTCCGCAGCAACCGGAAGGGCAAGCGGAAGAAACGTCATTGCGATCGCCACAAACAGATGCCGCATCCGAAGAGATTGATGCCTTGCGGCAGGCGTTGTCAGCCCTCGCTGACGCGGCTCGAAGCTGCCTGATGTCATGGCCTCGCTCATCTCCCACTGCGTAATTTCTTTTCCTGCGAAAGGCGACGAACTTTCGCTCGATCGACATGTCCGATGAGCGGGCTGGGAAATGCGGCGTGCCGTGGTAGTTTGCGCGGCGCGTGGAACTTACCGAAAAACTACTCGTCTCGATGTGCGGCTGGCCTGTTTTCAAACAGGCGAAGGCGATTCACGCCGCAGGGCGCGTGGTCGAGGCGACGTATGAGCCACCGGTGCTGAAGGGCCGGTTGTCCGAGGGCGGAAAGCAGTTTCTCTGCGGGCTGAAGCTGCGCAACGCAATCGATGTAGAGAACCTCTGCCCATGTCGCGACTCGCGGGTTCGCGGAATCATTTGCGCGCATTCGATCGCGGTGGGGCTGCAGGTGCTGAATCCGGTCGAGAAGAAGAAGCCCGCGCCCGTTGCGACAGCCCCTGCACCGACAGCGAACGCCCCTGCGACCGGTGAGATTCCGAAGGTGAGCCTGTTGCTCGAAGGTTCGCTGCGGCATCTCGAAGCGGCGATCGATTTCGTTTACACGACGCCGGGTGAACGCAATCCATCCGCCGAAGCCGCCGTGTTTGCGGAGCTGATGGAGGCGGGCTTTCGCGATTTTCGCGGGAAGGCGGCGTTGCAGGGCGAGGACAACGTGATCCGGTTTTTCGCGGCGACGCTGCCGAAATGGCGCGCGAAATGGGAGGTCGTCGAAGGAGAGCGCTTTCAGCACGTGACGAAGGATTTCGTGCGCATCGAGCCGCAGTTTGCAATTCGGGAGGCGGGCGATGGCTGGCTGGACGTGCGGATTCATCATGCAGCGGGGTCCGAAGCGCTGCTTTCGCAGGCCGACCTCCAGCAGCTGCTCCGAAGCGGCAAGCCGCACCTGCGTTTGAAAAGCGGGAAGATTGCCGTCGCGGACCCGACGCTTGCGGAGGATCTCGAGGAAGTGCTGCGCGATTGCAGCCCGACGCAGGAACGGGGTGGCTATCGAATCGCCGCGCAGAATCGCGGCTATCTCGAGGCGAGCATTGCCGGGTGGAAGGGCGGTGCCTCGCAGCCAGCTCTTCGGTCGCAGCCGGCGGACCTCGGCGAGCTCCGGCGGCAACTGCGGCCATATCAGGTCGAGGGTGCGCTCTGGCTGCTCGACCGGCAGCGGGCGTCCCTGGGTGGATTGATCGCCGACGAAATGGGCCTCGGCAAAACGGTCCAGACCCTCGCGATGATCGAGACGATTCGCGACGGCGTGACGCTGGTGGTTTGTCCGTCATCGCTGGTCTGGAACTGGAAGCGGGAGGCCGCGAAATTTCTTCCTGAGCTGCCCGTGCTGGCGATCGACGGTCCGGGCCGCGAGAAGCTTTTCGCGGAAATTCCCCGCCATCGACTCGTGGTGACCAGCTACGCGCTGCTGCGGCGGGATATCGACCGCTATCGGGGGATCGATTTTGCGGCGGTGGTGCTCGACGAGGCACAGCACATCAAGAATCCCGAAAGCCAGAACGCGAAGGCGGCTTGCGCGTTGAGCGCGAGGAGTCGATTCATCCTCACGGGCACGCCGATCGAGAACTCGGTGCGGGATCTTTGGTCGCTGTTCGAGTTTCTGCTGCCAGGCTATCTCGGGCATCGCTCCGATTTTCGAGATCGTTACGAGACGCCGTTGCTCAACGGAGCGGGCGGAGCGGTGTGGTCGCGATTGTCACGACGCATTGCGCCGTATCTGCTCCGCCGCCGAAAGCAGGACGTGCTCAAGGATCTGCCGGAGAAGATCGAGCAGGTTCTCGAAGTCGAGCTGACCGAGGAGCAAAAGAACGTTTACACGCGGTTGCAGGAGGCTGCGCGTTCGCAAATCGACCAGTTGACGGATCAGGGTCAGGCCGGTGCCGCGCGCATGCGGGTGCTGACTGCGCTGCTGCGGCTGCGGCAGGCGTGTTGCGATCTGCGGCTGCTGGGAGCCCCGGGCGAGGACGCGAAGACGTCGGCGAAGATTGGCGCGTTGCGGGAGTTGCTCGAGGAGGCGGTGGATGGCGGGCATCGCGTGCTGGTCTTCAGCCAGTTCACGTCGATGCTCGATCTCATCGAGCGGGCGCTTGCGGATGACGGGATCGCGTTTTGCCGGCTCGATGGCTCGACGAAGGATCGCGCCGCGGTGGTGGAGAAGTTTCAAAACGATGCGACGATTTCCGTGTTTTTGATCAGCCTGAAGGCGGGCGGCGTGGGATTGAACCTCACGGCGGCGGACACGGTGATTCACTTCGATCCCTGGTGGAATCCGGCGGTCGAAGCGCAGGCAACGGATCGCGCGCATCGCATCGGGCAGAAGAACGTCGTCACGTCGATCAAGCTGATTGCACGCGGGACGATCGAGGAACGCGTGCTGGAATTGCAGCGGAGGAAACGTGAGCTGCTCGAAGGCACCGTGGATGCCGAAGCGGCACTGGCGCAGCTTGACGTGGACGACCTCCGGAGTCTGGTCGACTGATCGAACGCATTGCAGCCGGCCGAAGGGGATGGTTACATCGGAACGATGAATCTCCCGAAAGCACTTCTTGGTGCCGCCACGATGCTGGCGGTTGCGTTTTCCACCCAGGCCCAGTCCGCGAAGGAAAAGGGCGAGCAATACCTCGCGGAGAATGCGAAGAAGGAAACCGTGAAGACGACTGCGAGCGGGCTGCAATACGAGGTGCTCACCGAGGGAACCGGGAAGAGCCCGTCCGCAACGGACACGGTGAAGGTGCACTATCGCGGCACGTTGATCGACGGCACGGAGTTCGACAGCTCCTACAGTCGTGGCGAGCCCGCGGAGTTTCCGCTCAATCGCGTGATTCCCGGTTGGACCGAGGGGGTGCAGCTCATGAAAGAGGGAGCGAAGTATCGGTTCGTGATTCCGTCGCAGCTTGCTTACGGCAGCCGCGGAGCAGGCCCGGTAATTGGTCCCGATGAGACGTTGATCTTCGAGGTTGAGTTGCTCGAAGTGAAATAGTTCGCGGCTTTTTGATCGCCTCCCGGGGGCGGGGGTGAAAGAATCTCCGTAGTGACGACAGCCCCCCAAACGGTCGTTTCCCCGGGCACGGCGCAGGCGGCGCGCGTGATCGTCATTGAAGAGGAAGGGCGGAGCGATTCGCTGCGCGATCTTCTCAATGGGCTTGCCGGGCGTGGCTACCGGATCGTTCACGAATTTTCCACGCTCGATGCGGCGGGGCCCGTGCTCGAACGTGAGGCGGCCGATCTGGTGCTGATCGATATTGGCTCCTTCGATCTCGACGGGCTCAACCAGATCGCGGAGCACCCCGTGCTGGGAGTCTACGTGCCATTTGTGGTCGTCGATTCCGTGCAGCGGGACGACGTGGCGCATCACGCGATGGAGGCCGGAGCACAGGATTACGTGGTGCGGGATCGGCTGACGCCGGAGGCGCTGGAGCGGTGCATGCGCTGGGCGCTGGCCCGTTCGCGAGAGCTGCGCGACCTGCGGCGTGACAACGATCTCTTCCGCCTGCTGCTCGAGAACGTCCCGGATCGGATTTACTTCAAGGACCGGCAGAATCGTTTCATTCGCGTGAGCCGGTCGGTCGCCGACGCGCATCACCTCGACAACCCCGACGCGTTGATTGGGAAGTCGGATTTCTCGGTGTTTCCGGCCGATCAGGCAGAGGAGATGTTCACCGACGAGCAGCGGGTGATGGAGACCGGCGTCCCAATCATCGGGCGCATCGCGAAGCGCAATCTTCCGGATGGTTCCGAGGTGTGGGTGAGCTCGACGAAGCTCCCGTTGCGCGATCGCCGCGGCCGGATCGTGGGAACCTTCGGGATCACGCGCGACGTCACCAATCCGAAGAAGCTCGAGATTGCTCTCGCGGAGGAGCGCAACCGGCTTCGCGAAGCCAACGAGGCGCTGCGGGCGGCTCTCCAGAGGTTGCAGCGGGCGCATGACGAGCTGCGCGAGTTGCAGCTGCAATTGATCGAGGCTGAGAAACTCAAGTCGATCGGCCGCCTTGCCGCGGGCGTGGCGCACGAGGTGAAGAACCCGCTCGCGATCCTCACGATGGGCATCGATTTTTTCACGAAGAAATACGGCTCGGACCGGACGTCGGCCGGCGTGCTGCGGGAAATGAACGAGGCGGTGTCGCGGGCGGACATGGTGATCAAGGGCCTGCTGGACTTCTCTGCGCCGCGAAAGCTGGAGCTGCAGCCGTGCGATCTGAACGCGATTGTGCGGATGGCCCTGCGGCTCGTGCGTGGCGAGATTCGCAAGGACCTTCACCGCGTCGAGCAGGAGCTTGGCGAGATCCCCGAGGTGCCTGCGGATCGCTCGAAGGTCTGTCAGGTATTCGTCAATCTCTTCACCAATGCGCTGCATGCGATGGCCGACGGCGGCACGCTGACCGTGCGGACGTGGAGTGAGCGATTTCCGGCGGATCAAACCAGCGAGGTGTTCCAACCCGGCGAGGAGGTGGTGGTCGTTGAAATTGCGGACACCGGCCCGGGCATTCCCCCGGAGTTGCTGCCGCACATTTTCGAGCCCTTTGTGACGACAAAACCTGTCGGCAAGGGCACCGGGCTGGGCATGACCGTGGTCCGCTCGATCATGAATCTGCAGCGCGGCACGGTCACCCTCGAGAACCGACCGGAGGGCGGCGCGATTGCGCGGCTGACCTTCCGGGTTCAGATTTCATCATGAATCCCAAACGCATTCTGATTGTCGACGACGAGGCTGGCTTCACGAGCCTGCTGCGGCTCACCCTGGAGGCCACGGAAAAGTTTCGCGTCGAGGAGGTGAACGACGGGCGAAAAGCCGTGGAGACGGCCCGTTATTTCAAGCCCGACATCATTTTTCTCGATGTCGTGATGCCCGAGATCGACGGCGGCGACGTGGCGAATCAATTAAAGGCGGATCCCGAGCTCTCTGGCATCCCGGTGGTTTTCCTCACGGCGATCGTTTCGCCCGGCGAGGCGAGACACCAGTCCGCCATCGGCGGATATCCATTTCTAGCGAAGCCAGTGAGCGTGGAGCAGATCGAGAAATGCGTGGCGGAGCACTGCGGCGACGGCGTCAGGGGATGACGTTCAGCACGGCCAGAAAATGACACGTGGCACCGCCGATTACGAAGAGGTGCCACACGAAATGGCCGAACGGCAGCCGTTTCGCTGAGTAAAAAATCACGCCGAACGAGTAGGTGAGCCCGCCGATGAGCAGCCACACGAGGCTGGCATGGGGAACATGGGCGAGAAATTGCGGCATCACCAGAATGCCGAGCCAGCCCATCACGAGATAAAACGCGTTCGACCACCGGCGACGATCCATGCCGCCTTTCAGCACGAACACGACGCCGCCCAGGGTCAGCGCCCATTCCGCAAGAAAGAGCCAGCCGCCGCCGTGGCCGCGCAACGGACCGAGGGCGAATGGGGAGTAAGTGCCGGCAATCAACGCATAGATGGCCACGTGGTCGGCGATGCGCAGAGCCTGCTTCCACCGGCCGGCGGGTGCGGCGTGATAGGCGGTGGAAGTGACCGCCACGGTGAGGAGCGAAAGGCCGTAGGCGGCGGCACCCGCCTGCACGAAAAAATCGGGGTTGTCGATCGTTGCGCCCGCCAGCAGGGACAGGCCGAAGATTGCCAGGGCCAGCCCGACCCCGGCGCTGGCCGCGTTGGCGAACTCCTCCCGGGGAGTTTGCTCGCGATGACGCGAGGGCGGCGTCGATTTGGCAGTAACGGGGGACATTTTCCGACCTTAACGAACCTCCGCAGCTTTTTCCCGAAAAAAGCCGCCTTCAGGGGGAGCGAAAAAAGATGAAAATTATTATTGCAGTCCGGAAAATTTTTGCGATTCTGGAGTCTGTTCTGGGGGGAACAGCAGGCCGTCGTGGCACTCGTCGCGGCGGCCTGCAACTTTTTTAAGCCCTAATTCGACCGGGCGGAAAGACCTGTCGAAAGCGAAGGCCAAATCGCACGCGCGAGATGGCGAAAGCCTGGCCGGAATGGGCGGACGGCGTCGGCGTAATGCCATGGTCCTACCGCCGGCTGATGGTTACACGCCGCCCAGCGCGAATATCCGGTGGAACGTTGAGAGATGCGCTCAGGGCGCCGCCAGGCCCCATGCCACCGCAATTTCGGCAATGCCCTCCCCGGTGGCGGCGATCAGAACCACGCCCGGCTCCTCGTGATGACCGCCAAGCAGCGTGAGCAGCACCGGCTCGCCGTCCGCAGGGCTGGTGGCTTCCCAACGTCCCGGGATGGGATCGGCGACTTCATCCCAGCGGATTTTTGCCTGGAACATGTCGGGCTCGGTGCCGTTGCGCGGCAGAAAGAAAACATCCGCGACGGGCACCGGTTTTCCATTCAACCGAAGGAACTGCGGACAACTTTCGGCGGGCTCGCTATTCGATGGGGACTTCACAAAAACCGATCGATCCGCGGAGCCTCGTTGCGCCTCAGTGAAGCTCGATTCTTTCGCTCAGAGCAGGCCCATTGCCCGGGCAATGCGGACGGCGACCGGCCCGTCGATGCGAACCCTGCAGGAGACCGCCTTCCGTTCCGCTGCACGGATGAAGGGGACGGGAATGATCTCGTTGTCGAGGCGCACCGACACAGGACGGGTCGTGTTGATCGGAAGAGCGGTGGTGGCCGTGATGTAGGGCGGCAGGATGTCGGGCTCGAGTTTCACCGCACCACGGCGGGGCGGCTCCGGTGAGGGGGGAGCGGTTTCCTTCGCGGGGAAATAGGCCACGTCCTCACACGGAATGAATTCCCCCGCCTGAATCAGCGTGAGCTGAAAGTCGTTCATCGCCGGACCTTCGCCGGGGCGGCGGCATTTCGCAAGGACTGTCGCATGGCGGCTGCAGGTGCGCGGATCAGTGGAATTCCTGACGCAAGCCGCATGGGCCGCGAACGATTTCCTTGCAAGATGGATCAACGGAAAATCAGTGGCGAACTCGTCAATCCTCGACGAGCGTGAGGGCAAGGAGATCGGACGATGTGCGTGTGTCTTGAACTCAATGGAGTGAAGGTCTCGCCGGGGGACAAAGTGGCGGTGTGGTTCGACGACGATCGGACGGAGAAATTCGTGTGGAGGGGCTTTGCCCGCTCGGAAATGATGGGCTGGTGGCGGCGACACGGTGCCGAGGAGGTGGACATTCCGGCCGACCGGTTCGCGGTACGGTCGATGGTCAGCGGCAACCTGGTCTGGACGAATCTCGAGGTCGGCGCGGTGGTGCGCGGGGTGATCGATCGTTCCACTCCGGAACCGACGTTGCGCGTCGTAACGCGGGATGCCACGGCTGGCGAAATGCTGCACTGCCAGCACGAGCGGATGCCCGAGACGGGGCGGCCGATTTTTTCCTCCGAGATGCCGCCGACGGTGGGATTGCCGCTCTTCGATGTCGATCTGGAGCACGCGGCGGGGCCGCGCGTCGTGCAGGAACAGCTTCTTTAGAGCTTGTTGCGCACGGTGGGATGGGTAGGCTGCGGGCGGTTGCGGCAATGACGAATCATCCGAGCCAAGCGAAGGGAGCCTGAATGGAAGCGGAGCCTTCGACAATCAGCGGCCGGCAGTTCCGGACGGCATTCGTGCTGATCCTTGTGCTTGGGATCACCGTGCTGTTTCTGGCGGTGACGTGGCCGTTTTTGAAGGCGCTTCTTCTCGGAGCGATCCTCGCGGGACTTTGCTCGCCGCTATACCGCGCAATGGTGAGGCTGTTTCGCGGTCGAAAGTCGCTCGCTTCCGCGACCACGCTCATCCTGTTGTTCATCCTGATCGTGGGGCCGATGAGCGCGTTTCTCGGCATCGTGGTCAGCCAGGCGGTCGAGGTGAGCAATCGGGCCATTCCCTGGGTGCAGGAGAATCTTGGGAGCGCGAGAACATTTGATGTTCATGACTGGATCGCGGAGCGCTTTCCCATGCTCGAGCGGTTCGTCCCGAGCCAGGAAGAGCTTGCGGGCCACGTCGGTGTCGCGGCGAAAGCCCTCGGAGGTTATCTGGTTTCGGGGGCTTCGAAGTTCACGGCCGGGACGGCGAGCTTCCTGCTCGATTTCTTCGTGATGATCTACGCCATGTTCTTCTTCCTGCGGGACGGGCGCATCATCCTCGAGAAGATTTTCTATTACATGCCGCTCAGCCACGAGGACGAGGAGCGAATGCTTGAGCGGTTCGTCTCGGTGACCCGAGCGACGGTGAAGGGAACGCTGCTCATCGGCTTCATCCAGGGGGCGCTGGCGGGGATTGCCTTCTGGATTGCGGGAATTGGCGGCGCGGCATTCTGGGGCACGATCATGGTGATTCTCTCGATCGTGCCGGGGATCGGCGCCGCACTCGTGTGGGTGCCGGCGGTGATCTATCTCGCGGTGACGGGGAAAATCCTCGCGGCGGTGCTGCTGGGGGTGTGGTGTGCGGCGGTGGTCGGCACCATTGACAACGTCCTCCGTCCCACGCTCGTGGGCAAGGACGCCAAGATGCCCGACCTGCTCATTCTCATCGGCACGCTCGGCGGTTTGTTTCTTTTTGGTCCGATTGGATTCATCGTCGGGCCGATCGTGTGCGGCCTGTTCCTGACGGCCTGGGATATCTACGGCGCGGCGTTCAAGGACATCCTGCCGCCGGTGAAGCAGCTTCGCTTTGGACGGGTCGCAAGCAAGGGCTCGCCGACTTCTCCAGGCAAGACATCCTGACCGGGCATACCGCCCGTTTGATCTCCTGAAATCAGGTGGCAAAACGGGAAAATCGAAAAAGGGATTCACCTCCCCGATGGCTCATGTATCGTGCAGCGGGGAGCGCCACCCGCCTCCTCCCGAAACTCTTACCAACCAGCGAACATGCCAGTTACCGCCAAAGGACTAGAAGGAATCGTAGCGAACAGCACCACTCTCAGTGATGTGCGTGGCCAGGAGGGAATCCTGATCTACGCGGGATATGACATCAACGAGTTGGCGGGCAAGGTCTGTTACGAGGAAGTCGTCCATCTGCTCTGGCACGGGCATCTTCCCAACCGACGCGAACTCGACGAACTTCGCAGGAACCTCGGCGAACAGCGCGAGCTTCCCGAAGGCGTGATCAATTTCATCAAGGCCGCGCCGAAGGACGCGAACCCGATGGATGTCATTCGCACCGGCGTCTCGATGCTCGGGCTCTACGACTCACCCGTCGGTGAAGACATCAAGCTCGACAAGAACCGCCAGCGCGCGCTCAGCATCACAGCGAAGATCGGGGTCATTGCCGCCTACTTCCACCGTGCCCGGCAGGGGCTCGACCTTCCGCCCGTTCGTCCCGACCTCGGCGAAGCGGCGCACTTCCTCTACCTCCTCAATGGCGAGGAACCGACCAAGGATGCGGCCGACACGCTCGACGTGGCCTACGTGCTTCACGCCGATCACGGCATGAACGCCTCCACCTTCTCCGCGCGCGTGACCATCGCGACACTGAGCGACATTTACTCGGCGATCACCTCCGCCATCGGCACCCTTAAGGGACCGTTGCACGGCGGCGCCAACGAAGGCGTCATCCACATGCTGCAGGAGATCGGCTCCGAGGACAAAGTCGATGCCTGGGTCGAGGATGCGCTCTCGCAGAAGAAGAAAATCATGGGCATCGGCCACCGCGTTTACAAGGTGCTCGATCCGCGCGCGCCGCATCTCCGCGCGATGGCGATCAAGCTCAGCAACGAGCTCGGCGAGCCGAAGTGGATCCGGATGAGTGAGCGCATCGCCGAGATCATGAAGGAGAAGAAGGGCCTCAACGCGAACGTCGATTTCTACTCCGCGACGGTCTACTACTCGCTCGGCATTCCGACCGACATGTTCACGCCGATCTTCGCGATCGCGCGCACCTCGGGCTGGACGGCGCACGTGCTCGAACAGCTTTCCGACAACCGGCTCTATCGTCCGCTCAGCGAATACGTCGGCCCCGAGCCCGGCAAGACCGTCGTCCCGATCGACGAGCGGTAACGGCGTTGCCATCCCGATGACGTTTGACCAGCGAGACGATCAGATTCGGCCTCGTGCGGAATCGCTTTGCGAGCGGTTGCGCAACGCTTTCATCTGCGTGCATTGGCACAAAGACGCAGCACAGGCCTGTGATTCGGAACTTGAATACCTCCGTGTTTGCTCTGTTGAGGCGCCATACTCGTGATGCGCGCCCCGTTTTTGATTGAATCTCAGGGCGTTTGGGGTCGAAATGCGTTGAAATCGCACGCGACCGTGCGAAGGATCGTGCGATTATAACCAAGGTGGCGAGAGACTTAACACAGAAGTGCCGGGAGTATCGGGATTCCGCTGACGCCAGGGCACAAGGATTCTACCCGTATTTTCGTCGAATCGACGACACGGTGGGGAATCATGTCGTCTGCGACGGGCAGACCAAGATCATGATCGGGTCGAACAACTATCTCGGCCTGGCTCAGGATGAGCGTGTGATCGAGGCGGCCTGCGACGCAGCCCGGAAGTTTGGTTCCGGTTGCACGGGATCCCGCTTGTTGAATGGAAACATCCGTCTTCACGAGGAGCTGGAGGATGCGCTGGCCGACTTCCTGCAGCGCGAGGCGGTGCTGTTGTTTTCCACAGGCTTTTTTGCGAACCAGGGCGCGATCGCGACGTTGACCGAGGACGAGGATGCCATCCTTTGCGATCGGGAAAATCACGCCAGCATCATCGATGGGTGCCAGTTCGCACCCGCGAAGCTCGTTCCGTTCCGTCACAATTCCGCGGTGTCGCTCCGCAACCGGCTCAAGCGTCTGCCGGAGGAATGCGGCAAGCTGGTGGTGCTCGATGGCGTTTTCAGCATGTCGGGCGACATCGCCGACCTGCCTCCGATTCTCGAAGTGGCGAAGGAATTCGGCGCTTTCACGTATGTCGATGAGGCCCACGCTCTGGGCGTGCTTGGACCGGAGGGGCGCGGGACCGTGCATCACTTCGGCGTCAACGACGATGTCGATCTGGTGATGGGCACATTCTCGAAGTCGCTCGGATCGATGGGAGGCTTCATCGCCGGCAAGCGTGACGTGATCGAGTATCTCCGCCACAAGGCACGGTGCTTCATTTTCACGGCATCCCTCGCGCCGGCGGTCGTCGGCGGTGTGCTGAAGGCGCTGGAAATCATGCGAGCCGAGCCCGAGCGCATCGAGCGGCTCTGGAAGAACACGCGCAAGATGCATCAGGGTTTCACGGACATCGGATTCAAGATCGGCAGCACGCAGACTCCGATCGTCCCGATTCTGATCGGCAGCGAGGCGAAGGCGTTCCGTTTCACGCAGCGGCTTTACGAGGAGGGTGTTTTTGCAACGCCCGCCATCTATCCTGCGGTTCGCTACGGCGAGGCGATCGTGCGCACCAGCTACATGGCGACGCATACGGACGACGATCTCGATCGCGTGCTGGAGATCTTCGCGAAGATCGCCGAGGAGCTTGGGACCTTTGATGATCCCGCCTATCAGGAGCCCGGTCGCCGCCGGAATGTCTTCGACTTCAGCCTGTCGCTGTCGAATGGGTCGGAGCCCATGCACCCGGAAGTGCAGGATCCGTCGCGAAACGGCTCGCATCTTCCCGAGACCGTGCATCCGGCGCACCGTTAAGCCTCGCACGGAGTGTAGTTCGGTGTCAGGCGCGCGGGGCGGAAACGGAGCATGGAGTTGCGGATCACTGAAGTCACCAGCGCATCGCAGCGCAGGCTGTTCGAGCGGGTGGCGGAGGACTTGCATGGCGCGATCCCGAATTTCGTTCCCCCGTTTCCCGGCAGCGTTGCCGGCTTTTTAAAGCCCGACTCGGTCTTCCATCGCCTGCATGGAAAAATCGCCGCGTTCATCGCGTGGCACGACGGGCGTCCCGTGGGGCGCGTCGCCGCGATCCTCAATGAACGCCACAATCGCCACTACGGCGACACCACGGGCTTCTTCGGATTTTTTGAATGCATCGATGACGAGACGGTCGCGCGAGCATTGCTGGATCGTGCCGCCGCGTTTCTGACCGAAGCGGGGCGGGCGTCGATGCGTGGCCCCTACAATCCCAGCATCAACGACGAATGCGGCCTTCTCGTGGAAGGCTTCGAACGACAGCCTTGCATCGGGCTGACATGGAACCCGCCCTATTACGCGCGGCTTGTGCAGGCGGCGGGGCTTCAACCGGTGCGCAGTTCGCTGGGATACCGTTTGCCTCTCGCAAGTCTCGAGCCAAATCCGCGCGTCGTGCGGCTCGCAAAGCGGGTGGAGCAACGAACGAAGATGCGGCTTCGGCCGATCGACATGAAGGCGCTGCCTCGGGATCTCGCTGTCGTGCAGGAGGTCTACAACGACACCTTGAGCCGCAACTGGGGATTCGTGCCCATCCAGCTCGACGATCTGCTTGCGGCGGCTGGCGACCTTCGGGCCATTGCGGACCCGGAGATGATCCTGATCGCGGAGCGGGATGGAGAGCCGGCTGGCGTCGCGTTGTCCCTTCCGAATTTCAACGAGCTTCTTCATGCACTGAAACGCACGCCTCGCTGGTTGCGGCTTCCGCATTTACTGTGGCTGATAAAGACGCGGCGCCCGAAACGCGGGCGATTCGTCGTTTACGGCATCCTGCCCAAATTCCGGGATCTCGGACTTCACCCCTGGCTGCTTCACGAGCAATTTCTCCGTGCCAAGCGGCGTTACGAGGAAGCCGATCTGGGATGGGTCGAGGAGAACAACACCGAGATCATCGCAAGCGCGCATTTGATGGGCGCGATTGACTGCCAGCGCTGGCAGATTTTCGAGAAAGCCTTATGAGGCTGTTTCTGACCGGGACCACTGGCTTCGTCGGGCTCAATCTGCTGCTGGAAGCGCTGAAGGACGCCCGGTTCGACGAGATCATCACGGCGGTTCGCGATCCGGAAAAACTCACGCGCCAGCTTGCTGTCGAGGGTGTCGATCATAGCGAGCGGTTACGGATTGTTTCGTGGCAGGACGGCGCACGGGTGGATGTCGATTGCGCAGTGCATTGCGCGGGGGTGTTGTTTGCGCGGGATCGCGAATCGTATTTCCGGGTGAACGTGGACGACACGTTGCGGCTTCTCGCGCCGATTCGTAATGGTGCGAGGATTCTCGTCCTCTCCACACAGAGCGCCGGAGGACCGACCCCTCCCGGAAAACTTTCACGTTCGATCGCCGATGAGGATCGGCCGATCAGCTGGTATGGCGAGTCGAAGCTGGAAATGGAGCGGCGGTTGCGGGCGCAGCGGCCGGATGTGCAGATCTGGCGATTGCCGATGATCCTCGGACCGCGGGATCGCGCGACCCTGCCGCTCTTCAAGATGGCATCCGGCTTCGTGCGCACAAAGCCGGGGTTGCAGGTGAAGACCTATAGCTGGATCGCCGTGCGCGATCTCGTGTGGGCGATCCTTGCGGCATTGAAGGCCGAGACGTGGCCCGACACGCATGCCAATGTGCTGGCCGCCTGCTCGCCGGGAACGATCACCGACATCGAGTTGATCGAGACCGCCGCTGCGGTGATGGGCCGGCGGGGCGTTACGATTTCCCTTCCGCATGGGCTTGTCCGGGCGGTCGCCGGAATCGTCGATACGGTGCCGGGCTTTCGCGATGCGGTGCCGAGCCTCACGCGCGACCGGGCTCGCGAGATTTTCCCCGACCGCTGGGTGCTCGATGGCACGGAGTTCCTCGCAAGGTTCGGCCATCACGATTTTGCGACGCTCCGGGATACGCTCGCGGAGACCCGCGCATGGTATTTGGCCCGCCAGCTCCTCCCCGCCGCTTGAAAAGCCCGCCGCCATCACGTAACACGGACGCTTCGATGATGGTCCGATTTCTCCTTTTTGCCCTGGCGGTCGCTCTTGTCGGCTGCGGCGGACGCGCGGTTCAGCAACCCCAGCAGCCCTCGCAACAGCTCGTCCGGATCGACTGGTATGGCTATCAATGCTTCCGAATCAAATCGTCGCTCGGCCTCTCGATCCTCACGAATCCTTTCTCGCCGGGCAGCACGTCCTACAAGCAGCCGCAGAACCTGCAGCCGGAAGTGCTGCTGGTCACGGCCGAGGAGTCGGACCTGAATTACATCGACATGGCGCAAAACACACCGCACATCTTTCGCGGCAGTGTCGCCATTGGAACGAACACCGCCGTGGGCATTCGCATCCTCGGCGTGCCGATCTTCGCAAATCCGGAGGTTCAGTCGGCGGGTGACATGGACATCATTTACCGCTGGTCGATGGACGGGCTGAAATTCTGCTTCCTCGGCGAGCTTGACCGTCTGCCGAGTCCACAGGAGTTGGCGAAGATCGGACGCGTTGACGTTCTTTTCGTTCCCGTAAGCGGCTGCGACCTGAGCAGCGCCGATCGCAACACGATCATTCAAACGCTCGGACCCCAGATCATCATTCCCATGGGAAGCTACTCGGCAATGACCCGTTTTGCCTCGGGCTTTCGCTCCGTCTACCGCTTGACCGGGCCGGCGGCGCTGGTTTCCAAGGCGACGCTCCCTGCGCAGCCCACCGTGTTGCTCTTCCGCGAACCTTAGCCCTGATGAAAGTCCTCGTTGTCGGTTCCGGTGGGCGTGAGCACGCGCTGGCGTGGAAGCTCGCGCAATCTCCCAAGGTTGAAAAAGTCTTCACCGCTCCCGGCAATGCCGGCACCGCACGAGTGGGTGAAAACGTGCCGATTCCGGTCACGGATCACGCCGCGCTCATTGATTTCGCGCAACGCGAAGGCATCGAGCTCGCGGTGATCGGTCCGGATGATGCGCTTGCAGCGGGCATCGTGGATGATTTCTCGCGGGCTGGTCTGCGCGCTTTCGGCCCCAGTGCGGATGCGGCGCGTCTGGAGTCCTCGAAGGTGTTCGCCAAGGAATTCATGCGCCGGCACGGAATTCCCACCGCGCGCTCCGAGGAATTCACCGTTTGCGAGGATGCGCTGAAATATTGCGCGGCATCGACGTTTCCGCTCGTCGTGAAAGCCGATGGTCTTGCGCTAGGCAAAGGTGTGGTGATTGCGCACAGCCTCGCGGAAGCCGAGCAGGCGGTGCGCGACGCCATGGAGAAAAAGGTGTTTGGCGAAGCGGGCTCGCGGGTCGTGATCGAGGAGTTTCTCGTCGGGACCGAGTGTTCGATTCACGCATTGATCGACGGCGAGCGCTTTTTCCTGTTTCCCGACTGCCGGGATCACAAGCAGGCGTTCGATGGCGGGCAGGGGCCGAACACGGGGGGAATGGGAACGATCTCGCCGTCGGGTTCGGCGGATGCCGCGCTCGAGGCGCGGATTCGTGACGAGATTCTAGAGCCATTCATGGCCGGCTTGAAAAAGGACGGCATCGTTTTCCGCGGAATGCTTTTCCCCGGACTCATGCTCACGGCGGACGGACCGAAGGTGCTGGAGTTCAACTGCCGCTGGGGTGACCCGGAGACCCAGGTTCTCGTGCGACGCCTGCAAAGCGATCTCGCCGACCTGCTGGTGAAATGCGCCGATGGAGCGCTCGGTTCCACGGAGATCGAATGGGATTCGCACGCGGCGGTGTGTGTGGTGCTCGCCTCGGGCGGATACCCGGGAAGTTACGAAAAGGGACTTCCGATCGGCGGCATCGATCGCGCGGAGAGCCGGCCGGACGTGGTGGTTTTCCATGCGGGCACCGCAGCGAAGAGCGATGCGATTGTCACAAATGGTGGCCGCGTGCTGGGCGTAACCGCGACAGGCGCGACGCTTGCCGAAGCTCGCGAAAAGGCGTATGCGGCCGCGGATCAAATTCATTTTGCGAACGTCCATCGTCGCAACGACATTGGCGCCGCCCCGTGAAGATCCCTTTTACACTCATTCTTGCCATCGCTGGCGCCCCCGCCGTCTTTGCCCAGGAGGCGCCGCCTCCACCGGCCCCCGAGCCGGCTCCCGCCGAGGCCGCGCCCGCAACGCCCACTCCAGCGCCATCGCCGACGCCCAGACCCAAGCCGCTTTCCACGCGGGAATTGATCAATGGATTGAGTGAGTCCCAGATCGAGCAGGCCATCTCGAGTCTGCGGTCCAACTTTCTCGATGCCTCCCGCCTCGACGACAAGGAGCTGCGTCGCGCAACCCTGCAGGGTCTCATTGCGCGGCTGTCGCCCGGCGTTTCGCTGAAGGAGGCCGCCACCCCGGAACCGGCGTCCTCGAGTGAGTTTCTGGCGGAGATTTTGGATGACCGCATCGGTTACGTGCGGCTTGGTGCGCTGAACAAGGAAGCACTGCCGCAGATGGATGCGGCATTGGCCAACTTCAAGGAGAAGTCTCTCCATGCCGCGATTCTCGATCTGCGCGGCGCGCCGCCGTCGGCCGATTACGAGGTCGCTGCGGAGATTGCCCGGCGGTTCTGCCCGAAGGGCAAACTGCTCTTTACGATCCAGAAGCCAAGCGAGAAGCAGGAGCGGATTCTTACTTCGAGCCTCGATCCTGCGTTTGACGGCGTGCTCGTCGTGCTCACGGATGCCGATACTTCGGGAAGTGCCGAAGCGCTGGCGGCAACCTTGCGGCTGAATGCGAATGCAATGATCGTCGGCGAGACGACGAGCGGCGAAGCGGTGGAGTTTGCCAATGTGGATCTGGGCGACGGGAAAACGCTGCGTGTCGCGGTGGCGCAGGTGATTCTTCCGGAAACGGGGGCCATCTTTCCCGAGGGCGTGAAGCCCGACATCGCCGCAGGCCTGCCGCCAGGCGTGCAGGAGAGAATCTTCGCGCTGTCGATGGAAAAGGGCGTCAGCCAGTTTGTCTTCGAGAAGGAGCGCCCGCACCTCAACGAGGCGGCTCTCGTTGCGAACACGAATCCGGAGATCGACGCAAACCGCGACGCGACTCGAGGCGAAGAGCGGTTGTGGGATTCCGTTCTCCAGCGTGCGGTCGATCTCGTGACGGCGATCAGCTTTTACAGCGATCGCAAGTAATCCATCGGGCGCTCAGCCGATCCGCACGGCGCGGGTTTTGTCGAGCTTCAGGATGCCGCGTGCGTCCGCCGGCAGCACGGCTTTCGGATCGCCGATCTTCTCGCCGTTCCATTGCACGCTGCCCTGCTCGATGAGGCGCCGTGCCTCGCTGCGGGACTTCGTGATGTTGATGGAGGAGTAGGCGGCGACGACGTTCGACACGATGTCCTGCCCGGCGAGCAGGGTGAAGCTTGGCAGGTCGGCGTGGGCGAGATCGCGCTTGCTGAAACGGGTGTTGAAATCCTCCAGGGCGTGATTCGCTTCCGCCTCCGAGTGGAAGCGAGCGACGATGCGGCGTGCGAGCGCCTTCTTTGCCTCCATGGGATGGCCGTCCGGCATTTTCTCCACGAGCAGAAGCTCGTAGTAGCGCGGCATCAGCTCGTCGGGAATGCTCATCAACTTCCCAAACATCTCGATCGGAGGCTCGCTCACGCCGATCGCGTTGCCGAGGCTCTTGCTCATCTTCTGCACGCCATCGGTGCCCTCCAGAATCGGCAGCAGCATCGCGACCTGTTGCGGCTGGCCTTCCTCGCGCTGGAGGTCGCGGCCGACCATGATGTTGAACAACTGGTCGGTGCCGCCGAGCTCGACGTCGGCCTGGATCATCACCGAGTCCCAGCCCTGCATGATCGGATACTGAATCTCGTGCGCGCGAACGGGATGCCCCTGATCCATGCGCTCCCGGAAATCTTCACGCTGCAGCATTTGCTGAAGCGTCACGCGGCTGTTGAGCCGGATGACCTCCTCGAACGTCATCATCTCGAACCACTCGCCGTTGAAGACGACGCGTGTCTTTTCCGGGTCGAGAATCTTGAACGCCTGGTCCTGATACGTCTTGGCGTTGGCCATCACCTCGTCGTGGGTGAGTTGCGGCCGCGTTGCGGAGCGGCCGCTCGGGTCGCCGATCATCGCCGTGAAATCGCCGATGATCAGAATCGCCTGGTGCCCGAGTTCCTGAAACTGCCGCAACTTGGTAAGTCCAACCGTGTGGCCGAGGTGAATGTCGGGCGCAGTGGGGTCGACCCCAAGCTTTACGCGCAGCGGACGATTCTCGCCCAGCTTCTTGCGGAGTTCCTCCTCGCTGAGGATTTGGGCGCAGCCACGGACAAGATCACTCAACATCGTGCAAAATCCGTCTTAGTTGCCCTTGTTCAGCAGGGCTTGAACCTCTTCGATCGAGAGATCCTTGTGCAGGTTCTGTGTGAACCGATCCATCGCCCCCTGAGCCTTGCCAGGCACGAGATAGGGGCGCGGCGCGGTGGACTTGGGCAGCTTTTCGCTGGAGTCCTTCACGTCGGCCTTCCTGCCCTCGGCGTATTCACGCACGGCGTAGGATTCCGTCTCGTAGGTTCCCTTCGATTCGCGTGCGGTTTGCTTCGCCAGCCGCGAGGTGGAGGTCTCGTAAACCGTCTTGCCCAGCCATGGGTTCTTGATCCCCAGGAAGGACCGGGTCTTGAAGGTCTTCACCTCGGCACTCTTCGTGCCGCGGAACTCGGAGGTCTTGAAATGGGAAGTTCCAAACGCGGACGCCTTGAACGACTGCGTCTGCATCGGATTGACCTGCGACATGTCGACCTTCGGGTTTAGCACCCGCTCGGAAAGGGTCTGCTCCTGGGCGCGCGAAATGCCGCCCAGAGCGAGCAGCAGGCAAAGGAGCATGCAGGGGTGAAACTTCACGAGCGCAACTTATGATGCATCCGGAGCCGGAGGCAAGTCGCGGCTGGCCGACCAGGTCTCGATGAGCTCACGGGCTCGGGCACGCTCCGGGATGGAAATGCCTTCAAGAATGGTCTCCTCCAGCGTCTTCGTGGCCTCGGTCTCTTCTCCGGCGTCGTGGAGCGCTTGCGCCAGATTGCGGGCGATTTCGAAGTTCGCCGGGTCAAGCTCGTGAGCCTTTTTCAGGGAGGGAATGGAGCCGGAATCGTGTTGCGCGAGAAATTGCGCGTAGCCGCGGTTGCGGGAGCGGGAGGGAGGTGCGGCCTGCCATTTGGCATCGACTTTCTCACGAAGATCGGAGTTTTCGACGATCCGGTGAAGCACGGCTCGAGCGCGATCTTCGTGAAGCAGGGTGGCGGGCAGCCAGTCGAGGGCTGCTTCCGGTTGGCCGTTTGCGACGAGCCGCTCCGCGATCTCGAGCCTGACGCGCGACCAGACGGGCTCCGGCAATTCAAAGGGCATTTGATCCGGACTCCGTTCCGAAAAGTCGGGTTGTGCGAGCAGCCAGGCTGCGACCTCGCTGAGGTTGATGTCGGTCGGGTCCTGCAGCGCAGCGGTCAGCCAGAGCTTTGCCCCGGCCAGATCGTCGTTTTCTCGTGCCAGTCGGGCGAGCTGCCACCAGGCGGTTGTTTGAGCGGAGGTTCGCTCGGTCGCGGCAATCCTTGCGTAATGGGCCATTGCCTTTTTCCGTTGTCCGGTCTCCCAAAAGAAATCGGCGAGTTGCAGGCCCTGCTGCGGGCTGAGGTTAGCGGACAGTCGAATCGGGCGGAGCGCTGAGAGGGCGGCTTCATGGTCGCCGGATTTCCACAGCTCGACCGCGTGATCCTTCACGAACTGCAGTTCGCCGGTCTGCCGCGTTGCGAGCAATTCGTAAACGCGGGCGGCTTCCGCATGATGCTCCGCCTCGGCGAGCGATCGCGCGAGACTTGCCCACGCATTGCGGTCGTAATGCCGCGGGGTGAGGTAGCTGTCGAGCAGCGTGCTCAATTCCGCCTTCTGCTCGATGGCGAGCTGGAGGAGTTGGGCGCCGACAATCGAATCGCCATTCCCGTGCCGCCACTCGCGTTCAAGCACGGTTCGCAGCCAGTCTGGAGCGATCTGCCGGCCAAGCAGGAATCGTTGGCGAAGAAACGTGCCTTTACGGTCGTTCTCCGCGTCGGCGGATTCGCGCGCGAGCGTCAACGCTTCGACCAGGGCCTTCTGCGAGTCGGCGAGACGCGCGAGTGTCATGGCGCACCGGAACCGGTCGGCCGAGTTTTCCGCGTTCGTGGCACCGTCCCGAAGTGTGGAAAGGACTCCTTCACGGATCGGCGACTGGACTCCCAATCCGGCGACCTCGCAAAGCTGCGCCCACGCCTGCCCGGCTTTCAGAGTTTCGAGAGCGTTTTCGGCGTCGGTGATCTGATTGCGCGCAATCGCCGCCTCGAGCTGAATCTGCGTCTTCCCATCTGCTGGCAACGGCTCGACGGCGAGCGCTTCCTCCTCGCGGCCATGGCGAACAAGGAATCTCGCGAGCGGAAGATTTTTTTCGGCAGGGTTGAGTTCCGCCTGCTCTTTGCGCAACGCGATGCGGTCTTCGGTTTTCGAGAGTTCTGCGAGGGCTTCGTCCTTCACCGCGACGAGCTGGGAATCTGCGGGGGCCAGTTCCAGCGTGGGCTCAACGGCGGCGAGTGCTTCGGTCGGCCGACCCTGCGACAGGAGGATGCCGGCGAGCTCCCGGGTGTAATCGGAGCGAAGCGCGTAGTTCGGCGGAAATTTACCGCTCTGCAGCCATTCGTGGATGCGCGCCGCGGCCAGTGGGGAGTTGCCTCGTGTGTTTGCGGCAGCGATGCCCTCGGGTGCCGCGAGGGGATCGGTCGGGAATTGCCGCCAGATCATCTCGCGAACGGCGTTTGCCGCTCCCGGGCGATCGAGGAGGTCCAGCTGGCGTGCGAGATTGATCATCGGCTGCGGGCTCTCGGTGCGTGGCAGCTCCGCGAGCCGAAACTCAAGTTCCTGCGGAGAGCAACTCGCGATGGCAATGAGACTTTGCAGCCAGTTCAGATCGGCCTGCCAGTTTCCCGAGGCGATTCCTCGCAATCGCATTGCCGCAGGGTCCAGTTGCCGCGCCGCATTGAGCAACCCCCTCGCGAGCTCGGGCAGATTCCAGCCGAGAGCTTGAAGGATGCCCGGAGTCAGAATGCTGTCGGTGAAGGAAACGCCATCCGGGCAGGCCGCGAGCCACTCTTCGAGCACTGCAGGTGCCGCGGCGGGAAGCGCCTCCGTGTTTCCTTTCATCGCGAGGAGGAGGGCATGAGCGGATTTGGCGAGAGGCAATCCGGCCGCCGCTGCAGCGAATTTTTCCTGTTCGGGTTCGGTGGCCAGCAGCCACTGCGAGCGCAGCGCCAGCATGGCGGGACGATGAAATCCCGGCGCGCCGTAATTGCGGGCGTTTCCGAGGGCGGCGAGGGCGCGCTGGCGTTCGCCGAGATAAAGCCGCCATTCCGCGAGTCGCAACGCGGCCTCGGCGCGAGTTTCGGGCGGGAGGCCGGGAAGGGCGTCGTGGGCCATGCGGGAGGCCGCCGCGAGGTCGGCGCTGGAGGCGAACGTTCTGGCGATTTCCCAGCGCTCCGCAGGCGAATAGCGATCGGTCGGAAATACCTGTGCCGCCGAGTCGGGATCGGTCGGGAGCATCTGCGTGTCGAGCCGACTCCGTAACGCGGAGAGAAGGGAGCTGAACCTGACGGCGCGGTCCTCCGGTTTTTCCTGGATCCAGTCCGCAAGCGCCTTCGAGTCAGCCTGCTCGAGAAGGGAGGATGCCTGCCCGGTCTCGTCGGCGAACATGTGAGCCGCCAGAATGGTGAAAAGAAGCAGGATCGCACGCTGCATGCGCCCAGCGTAGAGCAGGGTTGTCGGCGGGCAAGCCGGTGTGCACGATGCTTCCGATGGCACTGCCGGAAGGATCAAAAATTTCCGAGGCGGAGATTCGGTCCGCGACACGGCATCTGTTTTTATGCGTCGGTCCGGATTGCTGTGATCCAAGTGCCGGAGAGGAGCTGTGGCAATTGCTGAAGGCGCGGACGAGGAAACTCCCGGTGCCGGTGCTGCGGACCAAAGCCGCCTGTTTTCGAGTGTGCGCGGGCGGCCCGTGGCTGGTCGTTCAACCGGACGGCGTCTGGTATGGTGCAGTGACACCCGAGCGTCTCGAGCGCATTCTGGACGAGCACGTGATCGGCGGGGTGCCGATCACGGAATGGGTGGCCGTTCGCGCGGGAGGCTAGTTGCCGGTGGAGGGCGCCGGGACAAGCGGAGTTTCCGCGCCGGGAGCAGAGGGCATCTGCGGCATCTGCATCGTCTTGTAATCCGCCGGCACGTCGAACTCGGACGCCGGGATGTTCTTTTCCTCAATCGACTGGACCGTCATCGTCGATTTCCCGATTTGCGGCGATTCCACCACGGTGCGGATCGGGATGCCGGGAATCGATTTGCCATCGAGGGCTCCCTTGAACGGGTCGGCCTCGCCGGAAAGTTTCTCCAGCTGCGCAAGGATTTCCTCGGTGTTGCGGATGTCCTGCGTCGTCCAGTAGGTCACGTTCATTCCCTCGTAGGTGCCGGTGTATTCCTCGCAGTGGAATCCGTTGATCTCCTCGCTCTTGCCGGTGGGCTTGATGTCGGGCTTCGTGCTGGAGCGATTCTCCGCGGCCTTTTCCTTCACCACGTCCAGGGTGCCTTTCGGGAGTTGCATCGCCATTTTTTGGGCGTGCATGAGCGAGACGATCTCGCCGCTTGAGGAATTGACGATCGTGGATATGTCCTTGCCGATGTCGATGCGGACGTCCTCGCCGGACACCGAAATCGTCATGTCCGTATTCAGCGGCATCGGGCCGGTCTGCTCGATGGTTTGTTTGATCACGACTCCGGCACTCGCGAAGTGAATGGAGGTGATGATGGCGATGGCGGCGGGGAGAAGTCGGTTCATGGTTTGGAAGCCTAGCGTGAGAGGTCGGCCTGGGTGAGGGTTGGAAATCCGTCGCCACGCAACACGGCGGTCGCGCATTCCACGTCATCCACGTGCAGGGCGAGGACCGCCCGGCCGCGGGGACGAATGAGCAGCGGATAGCTGAAGAGAATGTTCACCTCGGCCTTGAGGAGAGTGGCGAGCACCTTCGCGAGGCCCAGCGCTCCATCTTTCAACTCGGTGACGACGACGTCGGACACGCTGTGGGGAATGTCGTGTTCTTCGAACAACTCCTCGACGCGGTCCGGGTCGCTGACAATGAAGCGGCAGATGGAACTCTCTGCGGAGTCCTGAATGCTCAGCGCGAGGACCACGATGTTTTCCTCGTTGAGCAGCTTCACCACTTCGAGCAGCGCGCCCACCTTGTTGTCCAGAAAGACGGAAAAATGACGGACAGCGTGGTCGTCCATTTTTTCGATCGTGGCGGATTCGGGCATTCTTATTTGTAGCAGTAAACCAGACAGAACGGGCTTTTCTCGCCCTCGGGAAGCGTGACCTTCACGTAGTAGGGTCCGCTGTAGGATGCGACGACGCCGGCGGCGGCCGTGGCGGCATCCGCGTAGGTTTCCTGGTCGAGCAGGGCTCCTTTGTCGTCGTAAACCTCGACGCTGATTCCCTGCGCGGTGACCGTGCCGGCGACGCAGAACCAGTATTCGTTTCCGGCGAAGAGATTCACCTCGAGAATCTGCGGCTTGCCGGGTTCCACGGTCGCATACCAGAAGCCGTCGCGAATCTTGAAACCGTCGTTCGAAAAGGCGCCGGCGAGCTCGAGAACGGCGCTGCGCGTTTGTGATTCAGGGCTGAGTGTCGGAGCGGTTTGCGGGGGCACGGGCGGGTTTTCCGGCGGTGTCTGGGCCAACGCGGGGCTCGCGAGCACTGCCGCCGCAGCGAATATGGAAGCGTGGCGGATCATGGCGCGGGTGCGGAAGTGGGCTCGCAGACGGCTTTGACGAGTTCGGTCGTGATCGTGCGAATGCGCTCCACATTTTCCGCCGAGGGCACTTCCTCGCTGGCGGTGATGGTTTGAATTTCCGCGAGGCCGCCTTTCACGCTGCTGACCAGCTCGTCGGCTTGAAGCTTCTGGTCGAGTGCGTCGATCCTTGAAACGAGGTGGCCGACAATGGCCGGCTGGCGAACCAGCGAGGCGGACTCCGGGAGGTAGTTTTCGGCGACCATGTCGGTCACGGCCTGCGCGCCGCGCAGCCAGGCGCCCACGGTCACGAGAGTCACGAGATCATCGTCCTTTTGCTCAAGCATCTGGAGCTTCACTTCGTTCTCGGTCGCTTCGAGCTCCTCCTTGAGGGTGTTCCACTCGTTGTTTTCAGCGAAATCGTTGATGCTGTTTCCGCGCGCGAGAATGCTCTGTGAGACGCCGAGGCTCTTCGCGAGGTCGATGATGTCCTTGCCGACATTCTTCACCTGCTGACCGTCCTGTGCCTCCACGGCGATGAAGCCGTCCGAGACCCTCGTGCCGAGGTTGAGGGCGTTTTTCGCGCGACTGCCCGGCGCGATGGGAGGGGCCTGCCGGGTGACTTTCGACCAGTTGGGTCGCTCGACTTTGTTCAGTGCGGCAAAAAATTCCCCGGGTGTTGGAATGGATACGGCCTCCACGATGGCAGCCGAGTCGATTTCTTCGGGTGGCAACGTTGCGTCCTGCGCGGTTGCCGTCCATACCGTGCTCACGGCGGCCAGCATGGGGCCAGTGATTCGCAGACGAAATCGCATTTGCGGCACGCTACATAAAGCCGGCGACAGGCGCCAGCGCGAACAAAGGCGATTTCCGCGGCCGGCGGGACGGACATTCTGTTCGTCGGCGCTTCGAGGACGCGCTAGAGGGTTGGGGTGACCGAGACCCGACTTCCGATTCATGATGTCCATGAGGAACTGATCGCTGGAATCACCCGTTCCAGCCGGCTGATTCTTCGTGCGCCGACCGGTTCGGGGAAGTCGACCCAGGTGCCGCAAATGCTGCTCGACTCCGGAGTCGCCGGAAACGGGCAGATCGTCATCCTTCAGCCGCGCCGGCTCGCAGCGCGCATGCTTGCCGCGCGCGTGGCCAGAGAACGGGGCGTGAAGCTCGGCACGGAGGTGGGCTATCAGATCCGGCTGGATAACGTCTCCGGGCCCGCGACACGGATTCTTTACGTGACGGAGGGCATTCTCCTCCGCCGCATGCTGGCCGATCCCGAACTCGCCGACGTCTCGGTGATCCTGTTCGACGAATTTCACGAACGGCACCTGTTCGGCGACCTTTCGCTGGCGAAGGCGCTGGACCTCCAGGAAACGGCCCGGCCCGATCTCAAGCTCATCGTGATGTCGGCGACGCTCCGGAAGGGCGAACTGGAAACGTATCTTGCGCCGTGCGAGATCGTCGAATCGGAGGGGCGCACCTTTCCCGTCGAGGTCGAGTTTCTGCAGCGAGAGCCATCGAACGAACCCGTCTGGGAGCAGGCCGCCGAGGCGGTCGCGAAGGCCTATCCGTCCACGCCCGGGCATGTTCTCGTTTTCATGCCGGGCGCCTACGAGATTCAGCGGACGATTCAGGCGATCCAGTATCGCCTCGGCGGGCGCGTGCCCGTGCTGCCGCTCCATGGTGAACTGCCGCCCGACCAGCAGGACGCTGCGGTGGGCGAGTCGGACGAGCGGCGAATCATTGTGTCCACAAACGTCGCGGAGACTTCGCTGACGATTCAGGGCGTGACGCTGGTCGTCGATTCAGGGCTGGCGCGCGTGGCGAGGTTCGATCCGCATCGGGGGATCAACACGCTTTACATCGAAAAGATCAGCCACGCCTCGGCGGATCAGCGGGCGGGGCGTGCGGGCCGCACTGCGCCCGGGCGCTGCCTGCGCCTGTGGACGCAGCGGGATCACGAGCGCCGGCCTGCGGCGGAGCAACCGGAGATTCGCCGGCTCGACCTTGCCGAAACGGTGCTCACGCTGAAAGCGGCCGGTGTGGGGGATCTGGAGAAATTCCGCTGGCTGGAGCCGCCCGATCCAAAATCCCTCGAGCGATCGGTGACGCTGCTGCGAGATCTCGGCGCGCTGGACCGGGATGGCGCAATCACGGCGATCGGTCGACGGATGCTTTCGTTTCCGGTCCACCCACGTTACGCGCGGATGTTTCTCGCCGCCGAGCAACTTGGCTGCGTGCGCGCGGCGGCCCTTATTGCGGCGCTCACCCAGTCGCGCGACATTTTGTTGCGCGCGGACAAACGCATCGAGGCCGAGCGGGAGGATGCTTTCGGCGAAGGAATTTCTGACTTTCAAATCCTGATGCGTGCCTGGTCCTGGGCAAACCGGCAGGGATATCGAACCGACGCGTGTCGGCGGCTCGCCGTGCATGCCGAGGGCGCCCGCCAGGTCGGCAGGCTGTTCGAGCAGTTTCTCGAGATCGCGAAACGCGAGGGGCTCGATGTCGAAGCGAGGTCTGCCGAGGACTCCGCGATTGCAAAATGTGTGCTCGCCGGATTTGCGGACCAGGTCGCCCGGCGGCGCAGCGCGGGAACACTGATTTTTGACGTCGTGCACGGACGTCGCGGAATGCTTGCGCGGGACAGCGTGGCGCGGGACGCGAAGCTCATTGTCGTGGCGGGAATCGATGACATCGAGCGCGGCGGCGAGGCGCAGGTTTTGCTGACGCGGGCAACTGCCATCGAAGAGGAATGGCTCGAGGAGATGTTTCCCGAGGATTTCCTCGAAGAAAGCGACGTGTGCTTTGATCGCTCGCAGAATCGCGTCGTCCGGCGTTATTCCCGGGTTTATCGCGATCTGGTGCTCGAAGAGCGCGATCGGGACGCTCTGCCGTCAGAGGAAGCGTCCGCCTGTCTGGCTGCGGAGGTCATTGCGGGAAATCTGGTCCTGCGCCAGTGGACGGATGACATCGAGCAATGGATTATACGCGTGAACCGGCTTTCGCAGTGGATGCCGGAGCGAAACATCCCGCCGATCGGGGAGGCCGATCGGGAGTTGCTGATCCACGAGATCTGCCGCGACGCGACGAGCTATCGGGATATCAAGGACCGTCCTGTGCGGGATGTGGTGCGCGGTTGGTTGACTCCGCAGCAACAGCACGACGTCGACCGTTTCGCGCCGGGGCGAATCGAGCTTCCGGGCGGACGAAGGGCCAAGATCACGTATGCGATGGATGCAGACCCGTTCATCGCGGTGCGCATCCAGGACCTCTATGATTTGTCAGGCCCGCTGAAAATTGCCGGAGGGCGGGTGCCGCTGACGATCCAGGTGCTGGCCCCAAACATGCGCCCCGTGCAGGTAACCCGGGATCTCGGGAATTTCTGGAAAGAGGTCTACCCGGAGATCAAGCCGCAGCTCGCACGGCGTTATCCGAAGCACGAGTGGCGCTAAGCCGCCTCAGTCCACGAATTTCTCGATATAGAGGTCCCAGTCGTGGACGGAACCGTCGAGCAGGACGCAAAGCGCTCCATGCCCGTGAACGTTGGCATTCTCGACGACCCATGGCATGTGCGGCCACTTTTTTGGAGTCTCCGGCTTTTGATCAAACTCGGTGACGGTGTAGTGAAGGCGCGGAGAATAGCCTTTCTGCTGAATGCGCCCAAGACGAAGAATCCCGGGGCACTGCCAGTTCTTTTCGATGATTCCGTAGGGCTTCAGCTCATTGATCCACCAGTCCGCCCGGGCTTCCTCCTGGGCGGCGGTAAATTTCGGGACATCGGGCCAATGTCCCTCCGTCTGAAGATAAGTGTCCAGCGCCACTCGCAGGGAGCGGAGGTTCGCGGTGCATGCTGCACGATCTGCAGCTCCGGGAAGGCGCTGCGCGACCCCAATGAACAACAGGATCAGGATGACAATGATCCCGACCGTGGCAAGGAGTTCCAAAAGCGTGAACCCCGCACGTGATCGTGCGGGGTTCGAAACCTCTAGCCCTCTGTTTAGCCTGTCTATATGCAAGGGCGGCTTTGAGATGCCTTAATTGGTGGTGTTGCCAACGCCACCCGTCCCGGATCCCTGCGCAACAACACTCGTGCGCACACCTTCAAATTTGAAGTCTGTCTCCACAATCGCACTGCCAGGAATCGTGAAGGGAGCGACGACAACTCCGATGCCATTCTGATCGTCGATGCCGATCACCGTATTCGTTTCGGTGGGAGAAGGAGCAATTGTGCCAGTGCCACTGAAGGCGGACATGCGATCCTCCAAATCCAGATGGCCCTCGAACGATCCGTTGGCACGATTACCTCTGACAATAAAGACAAGCGGGAGTTCCGTGCCGCCGTCGTCATTTGTGGGAACCGTGAAATCCTGGCCTCCAAGAACGCCAGCGAGATCTTTGCCGGTAATCGAGGCAGTGACGCCTCCGCTGACAACCTGACCGGAAACGAAAAAGGCGTATTGGTTCGCTGTTGGAAGTGAACTCTGCACTCCCCCGGAGTAGGCAAAGCGAATCACTCCGATGAGATTCTCGCCACGGGCGGTCGCTTGATAGCTTCCGTCAATGCCGCTCTGAAGGGGAGAAAGATTGGACCACGGGCCGGGGCCGCCGAAGGAGCCGGCTTGGGAGGCGCCGACGGTCGCGGCGACGAGAAGAGTGCAGATAACTGGGAGTTTCATAACAGACTCGGCATGGAATTTCATTTTGAGGGAGGGAGGTCAAGCGTGATTTTGGCGGAACTGGAGCCCAACGTGGAGAATTTATTCTAGCGAGGAAGGGTGATTCGCAGGGCACGGGCGTTGCCGCCGACCGGGCGAAGCTCGGGATCTTCGGCGGAAGGAGGGAGAAGAAAGAACGTGCCGGTCTCAAAGACGCTGCTTCCGACTGCGATCTGGCCCTCCGCGACGGCGAAGATGGCAAAGCGTTCCCGGGTGCCTGCCGGGCGCGCGGCGTTCAGATTCCAGTGCTCGACGAGGAAATACTCGCATTCCGCGATCGTTTCGCCGCGAGGGGTGTCGAGCGTCGGCTCGAAATCCGAGAAATCGATGGACGCCATGGATTCCTGGATGTGAAGGGCGCGGGGTTTGCCATCCAGACCGGTGCGGTTCCAGTCGAACACGCGGTAGGTGGTGTCGCTGTTTTGCTGCACTTCGATGATGAGGCAGCCCTCGCCGATCGCGTGCACGCGGCCGCTGGGAATGAAAATGCTTTCGCCGGAGTGAACGGGGATTTGATGGACCGCCGACTCCACTTCGCCGCTTTCCATCGCCCGCTCGAATTGCTCGCGGGTCACCCCTTTCTTGAGGCCGGCGTAAACCGACGCGCCGGGGAGGCAGTCGAGGAAATACCACATCTCCGTCTTCGGCTCGCCTTGGAGAGCGGGGGCGACGGCCGCGGGCGGATGCACCTGCACGGAGAGTCGCTCGCGTGCGTCGAGGAGCTTGATGAGAATTGGGAACCGCGGTGCTGGGTGATCCTTATAGGGAGCGCCGAAAACGGACTCGCGATGATTCGTCCAGAGATCGTGGAGCGTTTTCCCCGAAAGCGAGCCGTCATGCACGACGCTCTGCGCGTCTTCTCGATCGACAACCTCCCACGATTCGCCCACCGGCACTCCGGGAGGAAGGTTTTTCCCGAGGACGGTTTCCAATCGGCGTCCGCCCCAGACGCGCTCCATGGGAAGTGGCTCGAAAATCAGCGGTTCAACAGACATGCGTGCTTGATTACACCATGACGGCCCCGGAGTGCATCGAGGTTTTTTAACTTCCTCCCCGTTCTTGATGTCCTCCATGGTGATGGAATGCCACGCACTGAGGTCTCCACCGAAATTCCCGTCATGTATTTCGATACGGATGCCGGAGGAGTCGTGCACAACATCGTTTACCTGCGCTTCATCGAAACGGCGCGAACGATGCTGGCGAAGCAACTCGGGATGAGCTTCGACGAGATCCGGCGCACGCAGATTCACCCGGTGGTCACACGCACCGAGATCGACTACAAGCGCCCGGCGGTGCTTGGAGACACGATCCGGGTCGACGGCCGGCTCAGCGAATGGTCGCGCGTGAAGTTTTGGTGCGACTTCGAGGTGGTGCGCCCGAAGGACGGCACGCTCCTCGCGACCTGCCGGCAGTGCCTTGCCCTGGTGCAAATGCCGGAGGGCCGTCCCGTCCGGCTTCCGGAAGGTTTCCCGGAGAGTTTCTCGCTTCCGTGACCGCGCTGCGCGCCGTTCTGCTGCTCATCGCGCTGGGGGTGTTGCTGCAAGTTTGCACGGCCGGCATTGGTGCGCTCTACAACGAGACCGACGGTCAGTATGCCGGCGCGGCAAAAAGGATGGTTCAGGGCGGGAGCTGGCTGATCCCGGCGAACAACGGCGAGCCGCGGCTGGTGAAGCCGCCTCTGCTGTATTGGATGATCGCGGCCTCGTTTCGCGCGTCTGGCCTGAATGAATTTGCGGCCCGGCTGCCGAATGCTCTCGGAGTCGTCGCATGGGTGCTGGCGGTATTTGCCATCGGAGCCCGGCTGAAAACGGTCCAGCACGGTTTCACGGCGGGGGTGGTGCTGCTGACACTGCTTGGCACGGCGACGCTGGGGAGAATCATCATGCCCGAGCCGGTCTTCTGCGCGTTCATCGCATGGGCGATCTATTTCGGCCTGAGAGCACTCGATGCGACGAAGGGCGGCTGGTGGGCAATTACGATGTGGCTGGCCGCTGGCCTCGCCGCGTTCACCAAAGGGGTGCATGGCCTGTTGTATCCGCTGGCGATTCTCCTGATCGTGGCGCTGGCGGTTCGCGAATGGCGGGGGCGCTGGACGCGATTGCTCAGTTTGCCCGGAGTGGTGGTGTTTCTGGCGATCAACGTCCCGTGGTATCTCTACGTCGAGTCGAAGTATCCGGGCTGGCTTCGGTCGTGGATCGACGCGGAGCAGCTCGGGCATCTCGCGGGATCGACGGCACCGGCCACGCATTATGAAAACGTGCCGCGCTGGCAGTTTCTGCTGCTGCATGTCGCGTGGTTTTTCCCGTGGACCATCGTGGCGCTTGTCGATGGCCCTCGCGCGCTGCTTCGCGGCCGGTTGGGTGGGCGTGAGTTGCTCGTTGGCGCGACCTGGCTGGGTGTGGTCGGCATTCCTCTGCTGCTGATTGGGCAGAGGCAGGATTACTACGCAATGGCGGCGTGGCCCGTGTTTGCGTTGCTGATCGCCGGGGTCCGCGACCGCGTCGGCGTTTCCGCTGTCTCGCTTTTTGTTCTCACGGTTCTTCTCGCCGCCGGGCTCACAGCGGCGACGTTTTTGCCGGCGCCCGGTGATGTCTCCGCGGGGGTGGCGGACCGTGCCACGGCGTGGACGACGGTTCTCGGCTTTGGACCGGAGGTCTGGAATGGCCTGCGCCGGTTGGGTCAGCTGGCGTTTGCCATTGCCCTTGTTCCCGCGGTGGGGGGGCTTTTTCTGAGGGGGCGGGCATTTTTGGGAATGACGGGATCGGCGAGCGTCCTGTCGCTGTTTGCCATTCTCGGTTACGCCTTCGTTTCGCCCTACTTTTCCCTCGCGAGCGCCGCGCCGCTCCTCAACAACCGGGAGTTCTATCAGGCGCCGATCGTCTTCGACGGTGGGCTCGACACGGCCAGCAGCCTCCTTTTTTACACGAATCGAGAGCTTCTGCTCGTGGAGGAGGGCAATTCGGCGGACAGCTTCGATCGCGTGGTTACCCCGGGGGAGTTTTCCACGCTGTGGCAGTCCGGACGGCGGCTCACCTTCGTCACCGAGCGGGAGCGCGTGCCGCACTGGGAGGAGGTGCTGGGAGGCATGCCCGAGCCGACCGCGATTTGCGGCACGCAGTTCATCTACATGCGCGGAGAATGACGGAGTTTTCTTTGTCGATGATGTGAGCTTCGTGCTTAACTGGCGCGCTCTATGGAAAACGTGATCATCGTCGGCACCGGTTGCGCCGGCCTTACCGCGGCCATCTACACGGCGCGGGCCAATCTCTCCCCCCTAGTGCTTGAAGGCCGCCAGCCCGGAGGCCAGCTCACGACCACGACTGAAGTCGAGAATTTCCCGGGATTTCCCGATGGCATCAACGGCCCGGAGCTCATCATGCGCATGCACTCCCAGGCGGAGAAATTTGGTGCGCGGTTCAAATATGGCACCGTCGAGGAGTTCGAGCACGTTGACGGCGTGAACCGCATCAAGGTCGATGGCACGTGGATGGAAACGAGGGCGCTGATTGTCGCAAGCGGCGCGTCTCCGCGGTATCTCGGCATCGATCGCGAAAAGGAACTCATCGGCCATGGGCTCACGTCCTGCGCGACGTGCGACGGCGCGTTTTACCGGAATGTCCCGGTGTGTGTGATCGGCGGCGGTGATTCCGCGTGTGAAGAGGCGACGTTTCTCACCCGCTTCGCGAGCAAGGTGTATCTCATCCATCGTCGTGACACGTTGCGCGCGTCGAAGATCATGGCCGACCGGGCGCTGGAGAATCCGAAGATCGAGCCGATCTGGAACACGGTCGTGACGGAATACCTCACCGACGATGCGGGCGAGATGCGTGCCGTGAAGCTGAAGAACGTCGAGACCGGCGCGGAGTCCGAGCTCGAAGTGAAATGCGTCTTCGTTGCGATCGGGCACGAGCCGAACACCCAGCCGTTCCGCGGCAAGGTCGACACCGACGACGCAGGCTATTTGAAGCAATCCGGGGGGACCTTCACAAACGTTCCCGGCGTGTTCGCTGCGGGCGATGTTGCGGATCACGTCTATCGGCAGGCAATCACGGCTGCCGGTCAGGGGTGTGCTGCGGCCATCGACGCCGAGCGCTGGCTCGCAGCGCAGGAGTCGGCGCACGCGCTTTGAAGTTCTGCGATCTCACCCAGTTTTACTCGCCGGTCAGCGGCGGGGTAAAACGCTACCTCGAGCAGAAGGTGGCGTATCTGCGCGCTCATGCACCGGGCGACGAGCATGTGCTGATCGTGCCGGGCGAATGCACGGAGCAGACGGGAGACGCGGTCGCGCGCGTTTACACGATCGAGTCGCCCTTGATCTCGCGCACCTCTCGCTATCGCGCGCTGCTCAACCTGGGGCTCGTGGAGCAGATTCTCGAGAGCGAGAGGCCCGACCTCATCGAGTCGAGCGATCCGTATCAAATCGCGTGGAAGGCCGTCGCATCGGGCCGCGCGCTGGGGATTCCGGTTGTCGGATTTTATCATTCGCATTTTCCCGAGGCCTACATCCGCTCCGTCGCGAAGTTTTTTGGGAAGTTCCCGACGGAGATTGCCGAGGAGGTTTGCCGGCGCTACGTGCGCGCGCTCTACAACCATTTCGAGCGCACCTTCGTGCCGAGCCCGGCATTGTCGAAAGTGCTGCGGGAATGGGGCGTGGAGAACGTGGAGAACACGGATCTCGGCGTGAACGTGGACGTCTTTCGCCCGGACGTGAAGGTGCTGCCGGGTCTGCGGGAGGAACTTGGAATCCCGGACGACTGCGTGCTCCTGCTCTACGTGGGGCGGCTTGCCGCCGAGAAAAATGTGAAGACGCTGTTCTCCGCATTCGAGCTGCTCCACGCGAGCGCGCCGGGGCGGTTTCATTTGCTGGCCGTGGGCGATGGCACGCGGCGTTGTGATCTCGAACACGCGCGCACGAAAACCGGCGCGGTGAGCTGGTTCCCATATTGCAGCGACGCTCACGAGCTGGCGCGCCTGTATCGCGAGGCGGATCTTTTCGTGCACCCGGGGATTCTCGAGACCTTCGGGCTCGTCACCCTCGAAGCGCAGGCGTGCGGGACGCCCGTGATCGGCATCCGCGGCAGCTACATGGACCGGATCATTTTCACGAACCAGGTGCACTGGGCCGCCGAGAACACGCCGGCCGCGCTTGCCGAGGCGATCCGCACCGCGGCGGAGACCGACATGAAGGCGGAGGGGCTGGCGGCGAGCCGACTCGTGCGCGAACGCTACAGCTGGGAGGCGATTTTCGGGCGGTTGTTTTCGATTTACCGCGAGATCATCGAAGCCTACAAACCGTAGCTTGTGGCGCTCCCCGACGGCATTGTGATTCGCAATTACGAACCTCGCGATCGCGAGGCGGTGCGACGTTTGTGCTGCGATACCGGCTACCTCGGGAAGCCGATCGACCCCGTCTTCGAGGATCGTGAGCTCTTCGCGGATTACCTCACCTCGTATTACACCGACCGCGAGCCGGAGTCGTCGTTTGTGCTCGAGCAAAATGGGGAGTTGAAGGGCTATCTGCTCGGATCGCGGCATCCCCTGCGGCAGCAGCGTTACAGCTTGTTTTTGAACGTCAGCCTCTTCGTGCGGGCCCTGCGACGCTACCGGACCTACTCGAAGGCCTCGCGCGATTTCATCGGCTGGATCCTGCGCAACTCCTGGCGCGAGGTGCCTGCCGCGCCCCGTCGCACGGCGCATTTCCACATCAATCTGCTTCCGGAGGCGCAGAGCGTCGCCGGCACGCGGGAACTCATTCACCGCTATCTGGAATACCTCCGGAAGGCAGGCGAGAAGGCGGTGTTCGGGCAGATGGTGACCTTCGAGAGCCGGCGTGGCTCAAGACTCTTCGAGCGCTACGGGTTCCAGGTGCTCGAGAAAAAGGAGATCACGAAATATCGCAAGATTCACCCCGAGCCAGTGTATCTCACGACGGTGATCAAGCGCCTCGACGAGGTCGGCCAGACGCTCTAGGGCGTGAGTTTCATCGCATTGCGAATCGACTCAAGGTGCACCGGTTTCACGAGGTGCTGGTCGAAGCCGGCTTCCTTGCTCAGGAGGATATCCTCAGGCTCACCAAATCCTGACAGCGCGAGAAGCAAATAGTCGGCGCCATCCGGTCGTGCCCGCACCTCGCGTGCGAGCGCCCATCCGTCGCCATCGGGCAGGTTGATGTCCACCAAAAGGGTGTCCGGGTGAAAGCGGTCGAGCTTCCTGCGGAAGTCCTCACAATCGCGGGCGGTCTCCGTCTCGATTCCATTCATTCGCAGCACGATCGACAGGGCGTTTGCCGAGTCCACGTTGTCGTCGACGATGAGCAGGCGGCGGGTGGCGGTTGCTGTCGTCGGTTTCCTGGAGAGCCGGTTGCTCATGGTGTTGGGAGACTCCCAAGCGGAACGTCTGGAACTCTTGTTGCGAATCTCGATCGTCGGAAGTGCAGCGTCCACAGCCGATCAATCGACTGCGGTGCGCGAAGTGGATGCCTCGGCCGCCGCGCGATCGATCAGGAGTTTGTTTGCCCGGCGCCGGTTGAGTTCGGCGGCTTTGTCGCGTTTCCAGAATTCCGCAAAGGTTTCGCCTTTGCGGACGGCTTTCGGGTCGGCCGGAATCTTGTCCATCAGCCAGCAAAGCCAGCGTGGGGGTTCGTCGGGATTCCATTGCGGGACGACCGCGTTGAGGTCGTTCAGCGTCTTGAGCGCGAGGAAGACGCCGAAGAACGCCCGTGGCGCATCGGTGAACGCCGCCACCGCCAACCCGAAGATGAGCGCGAGCTGCATCACCGCGATTCGCGCGAAGTTTCCCTCCGCCATTCGCTCGACCCAGTAGAACGGCCGCTTTCGCAACCCGGGCAGGTCCATTGCGAAACCGACGGCGAGGAAAAGCAGCACGCCTCCGCAGCCGGCCAGAATGCTGTGCCCGTCGAGGCCGATTTCGGCGCTGCGACCATTCAGCGTGAGCAGGAGCAGGATCATCCCGAGAAAGAATCCGTGAGCGGCGGAAAAGAGGAGGTTGATCGTGAGAAAATTCGAAAGGAACGACCCGGAGGACGATTGCCCGGTTCCACTGCGGCCGGCGTGGTGGAAATGGCCGCGGCATGGCACGAAACGGCGGTGGAGGAGGATGCGCCCGGCGATGAAAAACGTGGAGGCCACCGTCTCGAACCAATACACGAGCATCATCGTTCCCGAGGACCAACCCTCCAAGAACCAGCCGATCGCGGGCACGGCATTCACCGCGAGGGGAGAGAGCGAGCGGATCAGCGTTTTCACCGGAGCGCGAAAATGCCGAAACAGGCGGCGGTTTTGAATGAGAAAATTCGCCGCCTACCAATGGGGCCAGTCCCTGCGCTCCAACCGCAAAACGAGGCAGTCGTCAGGACCGAATGCCCGGCGCTCGGTCACGCAGAATCCGAGTCGCTCGTAAAAGCGATGGGCCCGGGTATTGTCGGCAAGCGGGTCGACGACTATCGCCGTGACGCACGGGTCCGCGAAACAGTGTTCCAACGCCTGCTGCATCATCTCCGTGCCGAAGCCGCGGCCGAGGTATGACGGTTCGCCGATCCAGATGTCGATCGCGCGGATCCCCTCCGGCGCGTCGCCCCAATAGCGCTCGGGATCCTGTGAAGGATCGAGGATTTCGAGGAATCCGATCGGTAGCCCATCAACCTCAGCAATGAACGATTCGCGACCGGGAACACGCGTGGTGAGCGCCGTCTCCCATTGCCAGTCACTGTGTGGATCGGCGGCAAGGATGTGCGGCGTGTCGTCCCAGCGGCGCAGCAAGGGTGCATCCGCTGCGGTGGCCGGCCTCAGCCTTAATCCACGCTGGTTCATTCTGAACACGATGAGAGGAGGCGGCGCAGGTGACGAGTCTTCTTGCGCGCCAGAATCCGGAGTTTGAGGCTTCCGCGACACTTCTGGCGGGGTCCGTCGCTCGTGAGAACGGTTCTCGATTTAGAATGATTCTTGATCTTAATCGCAAGTGTGGCAGGTTGTTTTTCGTGAAGCACAACCTCGATCACTACGACGAGACGATCCGCGGCGGCGCCCTGCGCGATACGCCGCAGCGTCGTCACGTTTACGACGTGCTGATGGCCAAGCGCGATCATCCCACGGCGACCGAGGTTTTCATCCGGGCGAAGAAAACGATGCCCAGCATTTCGCTGGCGACCGTTTACAACAGCCTGGAGGCGCTGGTGGCCTGCGGACTGGTGCGGCAGGTTCACGTCGATCGTGAGCCGACGCGGTTTTGTCCGAATCTCGCTGAGCACGGACATTTTGTCTGTGAGCAATGCGGGAGGGTTTACGACATCGAATTGCAGTCCGGTCCGGCGCAACAGTGGAAGCTGCCAGAGGGCTTCACGGTCTCCAGCCACGAAATCTCGCTGCGCGGAACATGCGCGGATTGCACCAAGAATTCCTGATTTATCTACTCATGAGCCTCGTTATCAAAAATCTCACCGCCAACATCGGCGACCAGCAAATCCTCAAGGGCGTAAACCTCGAAGTGCCCAAGGGCGAAGTCCATGCGATCATGGGCAAAAACGGCTCGGGCAAGAGCACGCTCGCGAAGATCATGGCCGGCCACCCCGACTACACCGTCACCGGTGGCGAGGTGCTCATGGACGGCGAGAATCTCTTTGATATGGAAGAGCCGGACGAGCGCGCGCGCGCGGGTCTGTTTCTCGCGTTCCAATACCCGATGGAGATTCCCGGCGTGACGATCGCGAACTTCATTCGCGCCGCTGTTCAGGCCCGCCTGCCCGAGGGTGAGGAACTTGAGGCCACCGACTACTACGCGAATCTCTACGCGAAGATGGACGCGCTGAAGATTCCGCGCGCCTTCACCTCACGCTCGGTCAACGAAGGCTTCTCCGGTGGCGAGAAGAAGCGCTGCGAGATTCTTCAAATGGCGATGCTCGAGCCGAAATACGCCGTGCTCGACGAAACGGATTCCGGCCTCGATATCGACGCGCTGAAGATTGTCTCCGATGGCGTGAATGCCCTGCGTTCGCCCGATCGCGGATTCCTCGTCATCACCCACTACCAGCGCCTGCTCAACTACATCGTGCCGGACAAGGTCCACGTGATGGTGGACGGCCGCATTGTGATGACCGGCGACAAGGACCTCGCGCTCGAGCTCGAAGCCAGGGGCTACGATTGGGTGACCGAGGGAGAGCTCGCCACCGCCTGAATGAAACCCGCCATGAACACGATCTTCAGCCCTCGTGAGGTTCGTGACTTTCGTGGCTAACCCGCACTGAAAATGCCTGCTCTCGAAGAAACCGAAAAGCCCGACCTGAATCTCGATCGCAGCGTCGGCGACTTCAGCTACGACGTCCAATATCAATACGATGCCGGCGTCGGCCTTACCGAGGCCACGATCGACTACATTTGCGACGTCAAGAACGACCCGGACTGGATCCGCGAGTTCCGCAAGGACGGCCTGCGCAAGTTCCTCGAGAAGCCGATGCCCACGCACTGGGCGTCGCACGACCTCGACAACATCGTCTTCGACAACATCCGCTACTACCTCTCGCAGGGCACGCAGCCGAAGCGCTCCTGGGACGACGTCCCCGAGGAGATGAAACAGACGTTCGAGCGTCTCGGCATCCCGGAGCAGGAGCGCAAGTTCCTCGCCGGCGTGGAGGCTCAGTTCGACTCGGAGGCCGCGTATTCGAATATCAAGGCCGCGGTCGGCGAGCAGGGCGTCATTTTCGTCGGCTCGACCGAGGGCCTGCACAAGCACCCGGAGATCTTCCGCAAGTGGTTCGGCAAGGTCATCCCCACGGGTGACAACAAGTTCTCCGCGCTCAACAGCGCCGTGTTCAGCGGCGGCTCGTTCATCTACGTGCCGCCCGGCGTGAAGGTGAAACACCCGCTCCAGGCCTATTTCCGCATCAACGCGGAATCGTTTGGCCAGTTCGAGCGCACGCTCATCATCGCCGACGAAGGGTCGGAAGTGATGTATATGGAAGGCTGCACCGCGCCGAAGTTCGAAACGTCCACGCTGCACAGCGCGGTGGTCGAGCTCGTTGCGCTCAAGGGCGCGAAGATCCAATACGTCACGGTCCAGAACTGGTCGCCCAACGTCTTCAACCTCGTCACCAAGCGCGGCCTCGCGCACGAGGAGGCCGAGATCAAGTGGATCGACTGCAACATCGGCAGCCGTCTCACGATGAAATACCCCGGCGTCATCATGAAAGGCCGCAAGGCCCGCGGCGAGGTGATCTCGATTGCGCTCGCCAGCGACGGCCAGCATCAGGACACCGGCGCGAAGATGATTCACGCCGCCGACGAGACGACGTCGAACATCGTGTCGAAGTCGATCAGCATCGGCAGCGGCATCGCGACCTATCGCGGTCTGGTGGACATCCCGCCGCACCGCAAGGGCTGCAAGAACAACACCGAGTGCGACGCGTTGCTCATCAACACGCACAGCCGCACGGACACGTATCCGGCCGTGGTCGTGCGCGGAAACCAGAACGCCACGCAGCACGAGGCGAGCGTGAGCAAGGTCAGCGCCGAGCAGATCTTCTACATGCAGCAGCGCGGCTTGAGCGAAGGCGAAGCCATGAGCCTCGCGGTGAATGGATTCGTCAACGACCTCGTGCGCGAATTCCCGATGGAATACTCGGTCGAGCTCAAGCGCCTCATCGACCTCGAAATGGAAGGAAGCGTCGGCTGAGGAATCCCTCACGGAGGCGCCGATTTCTGCAAAAAGCCGGCAGATCCGCGAACGCAGAAACTTTGAAAGAATGTCCGTAACTACGATGAACCCCGAAACGCCGACGACCGATGGCCTGCAATTCACTCCATCGCCCGTCTGGCCCGATTGGTTCCGCTCCGCGCAGCAGGACGCGTGGAATGAATACCTCGCCACGCCAGCGCCGACGCGCAAGGACGAGACGTGGCGCTATGCGAATATCAAGGCGCTCGATCTCTCCGCGTTCCGGAATGCGCCGCCGATTGCGAGCGAAGGCAAGTTGATCAACGCATCGACGGGGCTCGAGGCGATCGCCGCGAAACTCGTCTTCGGCAACAATGCGCTCGTCCACAGCCAGACCGACGGCCTGCCTGCGGGAGTCGTCGTGCAGCCGCTCGACGTTGCCGCACGCGAGAACGAGGCCTTGTTCCGCCAGTATTTCCTCTCGCAGCCGGTCGAACTCGGCTCGCATAAATACGCGCTTCTTCACAAGGCGCTGCTCAGCGGCGGCGTGCTGGTGCACGTTCCCGCGAACGTCGAGGTCGCCCTGCCGATCGAACTTTACCACTGGGTGGAGGGTGCAAACTCCTCCGTCTTTCCGCACACGCTCATCGTTCTCGGCGACAACGCGAAGGTCACCGTCGTCGATCATTTCAAGTCCGCCGATGGCGCGCCCGCATTCGCGTGCGGCATCAATGATTTCCACCTCGGCCGCGGCGCGAAGCTCGACTACGTGGCGATTCAGGATTGGAGCGCCGACACGCTCGCGTTCCACATCAACTCCACCGTCTGCGACCGCGATTCCTCCTCGACCGCGCTCGTGGCGAATCTTGGCGGCCGCCACATCCGCGGCGAGTCGTTCAGCAAGCTCGCCGGCGAAGGCAGCCGCAGCGTGATGCTTTCCATCAATCCGCTCGATGGCGAACGCCAGGTCGACCAGCGCACGCTGCAGGACCACGCCGCGCCGAACGCCACCAGCGACCTGCTCTACCGCAACAGCCTCGACGACAAATCGCAGGCGATCTTTTCCGGCCTTATCCGCGTGGAGCCCGGCAGCAAACAGACCGACGCCTATCAAAAGGTCGAGAACCTCGTGCTCAGCGAGGATGCCGTTGCCCACTCGATGCCCGGACTGCAGATTCTCAACGACGACGTCCGCTGCACGCACGGCGCGACCAGCGGCGGCATCAGCCAGGACGAGCTGTTCTACATGCAGGCACGCGGCATCCGACCGGACCTCGGCCGTCGCCTCGTCGTGGCGGGATTCTTCCACTCGCTGCTCGAGCGCCTCGACAACGAGACGCTGCGTGCCCGCGTCGCCGCCCTCGTGAACGAACGCCTCGGCGTGAAGGTCGCAGATTGACGTTGACGGGCTTCGGCGGTCATACACGAGCAATGCCGGAGCCCGGGTTTCTCCTCTACAACGCGAGCGCAGGCTCGGCCGCAAAGCATCCGCCGGAACAGCTGCTGGAAATTCTTCGCGAAGACGGATCGCAAGTGGATTTCCATGAATTCGCCGAAGGCGATGTCCCGGAGGTGCTGGCGAGGGAAGCCGTCGAGCGTGGCGCCCGCTGGGTGGCGGTTGCCGGCGGCGATGGCACCATCGAAAACGCCGCGAAGGCTTTGCTGGGAACAGATGTGCCGCTCGGGATTATTCCGTGCGGAACATTCAATAATTTCGCCCTCAGCACCGGCATACCCGCGGATCCCATCGAGGCGTGCCGATGTGTTGTGCGCCGCAAGTCCCGGCCGATCGATGTTGGATACGTCAACGGGCACCCGTTTTTCGAGTGCGTGGGAATCGGGCTGGACGCCGCGTTGTTTCCCGTTGGCGAGGAGATCAAATCCGGCGGCCTGCACCGGTGGATCGAGTTCCTTCGGCGCGCTTATCGTTACAATCGCGAGCGGCTGGAGATTCAGCTCGATGAGCCGATCGGAGACGCTGTGGTCGAGCAGGAAGGCGCCGACCGGCACTTGATCAAGCACCTTCGCGCATTGCGCCACCGGCATCTTCGCCTGCGCGTTCTGCTCGTGACCGTTTCCAATGGCCCCTACTACGGAGCGAACTTCACCGTTGCTCCGAGCGCCCGTATCGATGACGGAAAACTCACCGTCAGCATCTTCAAACGCTTCAACAAGCTTTCACTCTGGTGGCATTTCCTGTCGATCAGTTCCGGGCGCCGCGCGGTTTCTCCGGAACTCGTTTCGCTGAGGACGCCGAAGCTCAAGATCCTAGGAAACAAGCGGCTTCCCGTGCATTTCGACGGTTCGCCGCTCGACGAGTGGCCACTCGAATTCACGATTCGCAGGGCGAACTTGCGGGTGTTCTCGAGCGGCGAATGAGAGGCATTTATTGCAAATTAAATGCAAGTATTTTATATGCAAAAACTTATGGACAAATCCGTGTGAGTGGCCGTAGTTTGTCCCGCGAATCCAACGGAAATCTTATGACCTCTAAATTCCTCTCGATTGCGTCTTTGGTTGCTGCCGCGGCCATTGTCGCTTCCCCCGCAGTCCAGGCTTCGGTCGTCTCCGACTTCAAGGCGGAACTCAAGAAGATCACCAGCACGAAGAAGAACGCTGGTGCCGCCAAGGCGGCTGCCAAGCTCATTGGCAAGTATGTGGATGCCAAGAAGGGCGATCCCAAGAAATATTTCAACTTCACCAAGCTCGCGCAGAACGGCATTAAGAAGGTTACCGACGACAAGTCCAAAGGTCAGTGGGCTCAGTTCTGGAGCAAGTTCACCGTCTTCAACTACTTCAAGAAGGGCTTGAAGGTGAACACCTACAACGTGAACGACAAGAACTACAAGAAGTCGTTCGACTTCGTCTTCAAGAAGCTTCCCAAGAGCCAGAAGACACAGTCTGTGGTTCAGAAGGCTTTCAACGAGCTGAAGAAGGCCAACCAGAAGCTCGGCAACTCCTCTGCGACTCTGGGCCTCATCCAGGAGCAGGTCGCCGCAGACACGGGTATCACACCTGTATCGTAAGAAATCCGAAGGTATTTCAAGAAAGGCGAGGCAACTGCCTCGCCTTTTCTTTTGCCCAAATTCAGGAGTTGAAAGTTTTATGCAAAAAGTCTTGCATGCTTGTTGCATCTGGCTACGGTTGGCAGTGAACCCACTGCAATCATGACCAAAGCCCTCCTATCACTCGGAATCGCGGTTGGACTTTTGACCACCCCCGTTGTTCAGGCCCAATCGGTGGTCGCCAATTTCAAGGCGGAACTCGCCGCCAAGCTGCTCAACAAGAAGAACAACGGAGCTGCAAAAGTCGCCTATAAGACGGTCGCCAAGTATGTCACGGCCAACAAAGGGGACCCCAGGAAGATCCTGAACTTTACGAAACTGGCCTGGAAGGCGTTGAAGAAGCAGATCACGAGTGATGCAAGCTGGGGAAAGAGCCTCCAGTTCTGGGACAAGTTTGTCCCGATTAAATACTTCAAGCAGGGAATAAAGAACTTCAATCCCAATGATGCCAAGTTCAAGAAGGCGCTGGCATTCGTGACGAAGAAGCTTCCGAAAAGCCAGAAGACTCCGGCAGTGATCAACCGTGCCTTCAAGGAGTTGACCAAGCTCAACAACAAACTTGGCAACAGCAGCGCGGAGTCTCTCTACGTCCTGGCCGAGGAACAATACGGAGCAGCGAATCTTCCGAACCCGATTCCGCCGCCAGTTTCCTGAATTCCAGAAAAGATTACCGTTGGAGGGGCGGGGCCGAGAGGCCCCGCCTTTTTTTTCGGTCATTTTCCGGCTGATAAGCGTATGACCGCACGTCCCGGTGCGAAAGCGACCCGCACCACCTCATCATTTGCGCTAACCGGAATCCCGCGATGGAGGCGCGACCTTGAGTTGCCTCATGAACTCCCCTCCTGACAGCGGCGCGGAAGCGCGCCCAAGTGGACAACGCTTCTCAGCGCGCGTGGCTGGCAATCTGTGACCACGCCTCCCGCTCCTTGGGCGAAATCTCGGTCGGAAGCACGACGTTGACGACCGCGTAAAGATCTCCGCGCCCGCCCTCAGGTTTCGGCAGGCCGTGCCCGGCGATTCGCAGCTTGCGGCCGTTCTGCGTGCCGGGAGGGATGCGCAAACGCACGCGGCCGTCGAAAGTCCGGATCTCCACCTCACCGCCAAGCACGCATTTCCATGCCGGCACATCGAGGTCCATGCGCAGGTCCGTTCCCTCCACCTCGAACTCGGGATGCTTTTGAATGCGCACCCTGAGATAGAGGTCGCCGGCCTCTCCGCCCGCGTTTCCGCTGCCTCCCTGGCCCGCGAGCCGGATGCGCTGTCCGTCGCGGACGCCTTTTGGAATCTTCACCGTGTAGGTCTGAACCTGCGCGGAATCACTCTTGCGGAAGGAAATCCGCCGGGTCGATCCATGAAACGCCTCCTCGAGGGTGACCATGATGTCGGCTTCGATATCCTGTCCGCGCTGCGGCATCGTGCGGCTGCTTCCATAAGCGCCAAATCCGGCTCGACGGGCCCCGAACAGCTCCTCGAAAAAGTCGCTGAATCCCGTGCCGCCGAACTCAAACTCGACCCCGTCGCCAAAGCCCGCAAAGCCTCTCGGCCCCGCGCCGGTCGTTGACCGCCACTCGTATCCCGGCGGGGGCTGGGTGGCGCCATGCTCCCAATTTGCGCCAAACTCGTCGTATTTGCGCCGCTTCTCGGGATCACCGAGCACTTCGTAGGCCTCGTTGATCTCCTTGAACTTCTCCTCCGCGGCCTTTTTGTCCTCTGCAGTGTCGGGGTGATACTTCCGCGCGAGCTTCCGGAATGCGCTTCGCACCTCGTCCTGAGTCGCGTTCTTGTCGACGCCGAGGGTCTGGTAGTAGTCGCGAAACTGCGCAGGCATGAGATGGAATTAGCAGAATCTAAAAATTCAAGGGATTCCAATTCCGTCAAATTCGTTCATGCTCTCCGCCTGCCATGCTCGACATTCGACTCATTCGCGAGAACCCTGACGCAGTGAAATCCGGCCTTGCGCGACGCGGCGCCGATTTCTCTGCGGAAATCGATGCCGTGCTCGAGTGCGACGCGCAACGACGCAGGAGCGAGACCGAACTCCAGAGCCTCCAGGCCGAGCGCAAGCGCCTGAGCAAGCAGATCGGTGCGTTGCGCGCGAAAGGTGAGGATTCATCGGCCATCGAGGCGGAGGTGAAGTCATTCGGAGATCGCATGGACGCCCTGCAACGGGCCGCCAACGATTACGACGAGAAACAGAGGGATCTGCTGCTCAGAATCCCGAATCTGCCGGACGCCGACGTTCCCGATGGTGCCGACGCGCAGGACAACCCGGTCATTCGCGAATGGGGCGAAAAGCCGGCAATCGAGAATCCCCAGGATCACGTGGAGATTTGCACGCGTCTTGGCCTCATGGATCTGGACCGCGCGACGAAGATCAGCGGTAGCGGTTTCACATGTTTTACGGGTGCCGGCGCGAGACTCGAGCGCGCGTTGATTTCGTTCCTGCTCGACCTTCACACGACCGAGCATGGTTATGTGGAAATCAGCCCGCCTTTCCTGATTCGACGGGAGTGCATGGTGGGAACCGGGCAGCTGCCGAAGTTCGAGGAGGACATGTATGGAGTTGATGACCTCTTTCTCGCTCCGACTGCGGAGGTGCCGGTGACGAATCTTCGCCGCGAAGAGTTGCTCTCGGTGACGGAGCTGCCGATCAAATACGCGGCTTACACGCCCTGTTTCCGCCGCGAAGCCGGATCGGCCGGACGCGAGACGCGCGGCATCATTCGCATGCATCAATTCGACAAGGTCGAGCTGGTAAAGATTACCACGCCGGAGGATTCCGCGAAGGAGCTTGAGGCCCTCACTGCGGACGCCGAGCGCGTTCTTCAGTTGCTCGGGCTGCATTATCGCGTCGTCACACTTTGCACCGGCGACATGGGATTCGGCTCGAAGAAGACCTACGACATCGAGGTTTGGTCGCCGGGGCAGAATACGTATCTCGAGGTTTCGAGTTGCTCGAATTTTGGCGATTACCAGGCTCGCCGCATGAACCTGCGGTTCAAGGACGCCGAGGGCAAAAACCGCTTCTGCCATACGCTCAACGGATCGGGCACGGCGCTGGCGCGCCTTTTTGTGGCCGTCGTCGAAAGCGGACTTCAACCGGACGGCTCGATCCGGCTGCCGGAACCGCTCCATCGCTACTTTGGAAGCGACTCCATTCGGTGATTCATTTCTCGAGCGGCTTCGCGACGGGCTTGTCGGTCTTTCGCGAAATCGCCGGTATCTTGTGGCGGTTTCCGGTGGCCGGGATTCCGTTGCGTTGTTGCACGGCCTGCACGCGCTGAAGTTTCGAAAACTGACGGTGGTGCATCTCGATCATCGTCTGCGTGGCAGGTCATCGACTGCGGATGCAGCATTCGTTGCACGCCTTGCGGCGAAGCTGGGATATCCCTGCATCCCGGCGCGAGCGAACGTTCGGGAATACGCCGGAGAGCGCGGTGTTTCACTGGAAACGGCGGCGAGGGAGTTGCGCCACGTATTTTTCGAAATGTGCGCGCGCAAGACACGCTGCCGGACAATCCTCCTGGCGCATCACGCGGAGGACCAGGTGGAAACCTGCCTCTTCAATTTTCTTCGTGGCGCAGGCGCAGCGGGGATTGCCGGCATGCGCGCGGTCAGTCAGCTCCGCATCGGAAACACGCCACTGACTCTCGTCCGACCGATGTTGCGGATTCGCCGCTTCGAAATCGACGGTTTCATGAAGGGACGGGCGTTTCGAGAGGATGCGACGAATGAGGATTTGTATCCCACGCGAAACCGCCTGCGGCATCGTGTAATTCCCGCAATTCGGGAGGCGATGGGCGCGCAGGCGAGCGACGCCATTCTGCGAAACGCGGAGATTCTTCGCGCGGAGGACGAATGGATGGAGGTGCAAGTGGGCGAACCGCCGGCGGAGCTTTCGGTGAAAGAGTTGCGCTCCCTTGCACTGGCACTGCAGCGGCGAGTCGTTCGTCGCTGGTTGATCGATCGAGGCGTGGAGGACATGAGCTTTGAGCTGGTCTCCCGCGTTCTTGAACTCGTGCCGGAAGGCGCGCGAGTCGCGAAAATCAATCTGCCCCTGGGCTGGCACGTGCGGCGCAGCAAGGGGAGATTGTTCGTCGAGCGCGGATGACGGTCGTCAGCGGCGGAGGACCTTCACTCGCGCGATCTTCGAAAAATTGCCGTGACCATCAACGGCGCGGATCTGTGCCACCACGCGGCGTTTGCTGCCTTTGAACCGGACCACGGCCTTCCATGTCGAGCCATTGAATTTCGCCGCTTTGAATCCCCCCCTTGCCGGCCTTGTATTCCACGCGTGCGATTCCGGAAGCGTCGGATGCCTTCCCGCGAATGACCACCTTGCGGGCGCTGGTCCGGATGGTCTTCCCTCCGCTCACCGTGAGGGTCGGTGCGACGAATTCCCTCGGCGTGACGATGAATGCGTAAGCCGCCCCGGAGTCGAGCGCGGCGTTGGAGGCCTGGTCTCCATTAATGCCGGTGGCGCTGCTGTCTTCGAAGCGAGCGCCGACGAGAGCCAGCGTTCCATCGATCGCGACGCTGCACCCGAAGCGGTCGTTGGACTGGGTGTTTGACGCCTTGAGATACGCCTCCTGGAACCATGTCGTGCCGTTTCGCTGAAACACGTAGGCCGCCCCGGAGCTCAAGGCCCCAAGGTTTTCCTGGCTGCCGTTGATGCCAACGGAGTCGCTATCCTCGAAATGAGCTCCGACGATCAAGGCGTTGCCGGAGAGTGCCAGAGCGTCGCCGAACTCATTTCCGACACTGTTCGTCGAGGGTTTCAAATAAGCCTGCTGCGTCCAGTTTGCCGCACCTCGGACGAGCACATACACCGCGCCGGAGTTGGCGGTTCCATCGCCCTGGCTGCCGTTCACGCCGGACGCGGGGCTGTCTTCGAACGGAGCTCCGACCGCGAGGGAATTGCCGGAAACGGAAACGGCTGTCCCGTATTCATCACCGGCGCCGGCATTGGAGGCCTTGAGCATCTGATCGAAGCTCCAGACTCCACCTGCCCGCGAGTAGGTGTAGGCCGCTCCCGAGTCGGCGGCGGTGGTATCTTCCTGATACGCGCCGACCGCGACACGATCACCGGACACGGATACTGCGATGCCAAACCGGTCGTCCGCTCCCGTGTTCGATGCCTTGAGATAGGCCTGTTGCGACCAGGCGCCCGCCACGCGGTGAAACACATATGCGGCTCCAGCTTCGGCCGCGAGGTTGTTGTTCCCTCCGTTCACTCCCGTGCTCGAGCTGTCCTCGAAAGGTGCTCCGACAACGATCGTGTCACCGTCGATGCTTACTGATGCCCCAAAGCGGTCCCCGGTGCCGGTATTCGACGCTTTGAGATAGGCCTGCTGCGACCAGACTCCCGCTACGCGATGGAAAACATAAGCCGCGCCGGATGCGCTGGCGCCGTCGTTGTCTGGACCATCGATGCCGGTGCTGCTGCCGTCCTCGGCAGGCGCGCCAATGACGATCGTGTCGCCAGAGATCGCCACCGCTTCGCCGAAATTGTCGAGTGCGCCGGTGTTCGAGGCTTTGAGGTAGGCCTGCTGGGACCAGACTCCGTTTTCCCGAATGAACACGTAGGCCGCGCCGGCATTGTTTGCCGAGTTATCCGCGGCGTTGCCGTTCACCCCCACGGCACTGCTGTCCTCCTCGGGCGCGCCGATCACCGCCGTGTTTCCGGAAACGGCGACCGAGGTGCCAAACAAATCGTTCACACCTGTGTTGGATGCCTTCAGGTAGGCGTTCTGCGCCACTGGGTCGATGGTAATCGGATACGTGGCGTCCCGCTCGTCCACGGAAATCTGAATTCCCCCGTCCGTCGGCGCGAATGTCGCGGGGAGGACCCGTCCCTCCGCATCCCACGCCAGCAGACCGCCGTAGGAAATGTCGCTGCGACCGGCCGCGCTTTTGAATGTCACGCTTCGCAAGTCCGGATTCACCTCGGGTTTGTGGTCGCCACGTATCGCGAGGCGGAGCGTCAAATGGGTCGAGGTCTTTGCCACCGGGCGTCGAACAATGGTCCAGCCCTGCTGCAGCCCGCGGTCGTCATTCACGAACCACTCGCGGACATCCTCGCTCCATCGGTAAACAAGGCGGTTTGCGTCCGCCGAAGGGTGGGCGACCTCGGACTTCGGAAGCTCGGGCGAATCTTCGAAACCGACCGAAAGCAGCTCCAAGCCCCAGGCTTCGCTGGTGGAGAATCCCCGTCCGTCGAATTCGATGGTCCAGCTCTGACGGACATTTCGCGTGCGATGCCCATCCCCGACCGAGGTGATGTTGTGACGGGCGGATTTGTAGGCATCACCGAGGGAGCGGAGATCGTGACCGTGCGTTTGAGCAACTGCCAGGAGCGCAGAAAGAGGAAGCAGACGAGTGAGGAAACCGGCAGTTTTCGTAGAAGTCATAATTTCAGGCGCCTTCTTACAAGTTTCATACAATGCCCGGTTCACAAGACAAATGTCCGCCGCCGAATTCAGAACGACCCACGTCCCACGCGACGGAACCAGTGGAGGGCGACCTTCAAATTTTGGATTTTGGATTTGGGATTCGGGATTGATACGAATGGAGGTTCGCTTTGGACACGCCGAAATCGATTTTCCTTATCGCCGGCAGCGGCCGGTATCCGGCGCTGGTCGCACGGGCAGCCCGCCTGGCGGGCGTGAGCCGTGTGGCGATGGCTGCATTCGAGGGGGAAACCGAGCAGGCAACCGCGGATCTCGCCGATACGGTGACATGGATGCGTGTAGGCCAGCTGGGGAAACTGCTCGATGCGGCGAAAGCGTCCGGCGCCTCGGAGTCGATCATGGCCGGTCAGATCGCGCCGAAGAATCTCTTCGATTTGCGTCCCGACGTGAAGGCGCTGATGCTGCTTGCGACGATCAAGGAGCGCAATGCGGAGACGCTGTTTGGCGCGATTGCCGGGGCCTTGGAGAAGGTCGGTGTGACGCTTCTTCCGGCGACGACGTTTTTGGAGGACCATCTCGCTCCGGAAGGCCATTTTGCGGGGCCGAAATTGAAGGCGCGCGAAATCGAGGATGCGGCATTCGGCATGCGAATCGCGAAGGAGACGAGCCGGCTCGACATCGGCCAGACCGTGGTCGTGAAAAATGGCACCGTGCTGGCGGTGGAGGCCTTTGAAGGCACGAACGAAGCCATCGAGCGGGGGGGGCGCGTGGGTCGTGGCGGTGGATTTGTGGTGAAGGTTTCCAAGCCGGGACAGGACCTTCGATTTGACGTTCCGGTGGTCGGCGAACAGACGGTCGAGGTGGCTGCGAAGGCGGGACTGCGTGGCATCGTTGCCGAAGCGGGTGCTGTGCTCCTGCTGGACCGTGCGGAGGTGACGGCGGTTGCGGAGAAACACGGACTGAGCCTTTTTGGAGTGAAAGCATCATGATACGAGCGGGTGTTGTCGGGACCGGGCACATGGGGATGAATCACGTGCGCGCCTATGCGGATTTGCCCGATTGCGAGCTGGCGGCGGTTTACGACGCCAACGAAGACGCGGCGCGCGCAGCCTCGAAAAAGTTCAAGGTGCCCGTCGCGCGGTCCCTGGAGGAATTTGCCGAGATGGTGGATGCCGCGACGATCTGCACGCCTACGGTCACGCACTTCGAGATCGGGAAATTGCTGCTCGAGCGGGGCAAGCACCTTCTCGTGGAGAAGCCGATCGCCGAGAATGCGGCGGACGCAAATGAACTCTCCCGGATTGCGCAGGAGAACGGCTGCGTGCTGCAGGTCGGCCACATTGAGCGGTTCAATCCCGCGCTTGCCGCGCTGGAGGCGAAGCTCAAGAACCCGCGGTTTCTCGAGGTCACGCGCCTATCGCCGTATCCCAATCGCAGCACCGACATCGGCGTCGTGCTCGACCTGATGATTCACGACATCGAGATCATTCTGCATCTCGTGCGGTCTCCGATTCAGAGCATGGATCCCGTGGGCATTGCCGTCCTGAGCAAGGGCGAGGACATTGCGAACGTCCGATTTCGCTTTGAGAATGGCTGCGTGGCAAATGTCACTGCGAGCCGGATCAGCATGGATCGTCTGCGGAAGATTCGTGTGTTTCAGGAGGACGCCTATCTCTCGCTCGATTACCAGAAACAGGACGGCGTGATGCTTCGCCTCGAAGGAAAGAAGATTGTGCGCGAGAAGGTCGAGGTGCAGAAGGGCGACTCGCTGCGACGGCAACTGAGTTCGTTTCTCGAATGTGCGCGAAATGGCTTGCAGCCTCGCGTATCCGGGCGGGAGGCCGCAAAGGCGCTTGAGATTGCGTTGGAAATCACCCGGAAGATCGAGGAAGCCGATCCGCGCCGGGGCATGCGGCCGGAGGTTGATCTCGAGGGACTCGTTTGAAACGGACCATCTGGATCGTAGCGGGCGAGGCGAGCGGCGACGGACGCGCCGCGGAGCTGATGCGCGCGATGCACTCCATTGATCCGGAGGTGGAATTCATCGGCGCGGGCGGGCCGCGAATGAAATCCCACGCGGCCGAGCCGTTCGACGACTGGATTGCCGAGGCGGGCGTGCTTGGGCTTTGGGACGTGCTGCGGCACTACGGCTACTTCCGCGCGAAGTTCGATCGAATGGTGGCCGAGATTTCCCGGCGCCGGCCGGATGCCGTCCTGCTGGTCGATTACCCCGGCTTCAATCTCCGGCTTGCAAAGACGCTGCGGGCGCGCATGCCGAACCTTCGCATCCTTTATTACGTGAGCCCGCAGGTCTGGGCATGGAATCGTGGCCGCATCCCGAAGATGGCGAAGTGGCTGGACCTGATGCTGTGCATCTTCCCGTTCGAGAAGCCCCTCTACGAGCAATCGGGATTGAAGACGGAATTCGTCGGGCATCCGATCGTGCAGCAAATGGATCGCGACCGCGTGCCGGTCGAGCGCGATGCGACGTTGCTTGGTCTTTTCCCGGGAAGTCGCGAGCGCGAGGTAAAGCGGATTTTCCCCGCAATGGTGGGCGCCGCGAGACTGGTCGCGAAATCCCGACCGGATGTGCGATTCGAAGCGGCGGCCGCGAGTGAGGCACATGCGGGATTGATGCGAGCCATGGCCGGTGATGTGCCGATTGAGATTCGGGTCGGCACGGCGCACGAGCTCATGCAACGCGCAGGGGTCGGTCTGGTGTGCTCCGGCACCGCGACGCTGGAAGCGGCGTGTTACGGCCTGCCTTACGCGCTGGTTTACAAGACGGCGTGGCTTACGTTCGAGGTTGGGAAGCGGCTCGTGAAAGTGCAGCACCTCGGCATTGTAAACATTCTCGCCGGCCGCACCGTGGTTCGGGAGTTCATCCAGAATGCCGCCACACCGGCCGCACTGGCCGACGAGGCGCTCCGCCTGCTCAACAACGACGCGGAGCGCGCGGCATTGAGTGCCCGGCTGCACGAGGTGATCGATACGCTGGAGGGCGAAGGGGCTGCGGAGCGAGCGGGCCGTGCAGTGCTCGACGCGTTGCACGGCGGTGATAGCGTGAGCAATTCATGAGCGAGGCATTTCCCAAGGATCATCTCGAAGCACTGTGGTCGCCGTGGCGCGTGGAGTATTTCCAGCGTCCACCTGACTCCCCGCGGGACTTCCTGCTTCAGGCCGCGAACACCGCTGACGATGCCGCGCACTTCGTGGTCACGCGGTGGAAGTCTGCGTTCCTCATGTTGAACCGCTATCCCTACACGCCGGGACACATGATGGCGGTGCCGTATCGGAAGGTCGCTGAAATGGAGGAATTGACCGGGCCAGAGGCGTTGGAGATCTGGCAGCTTTGCGTGCATGCGCAGCGGTTGTTGCGGACGGTGGTCAAAGCGCAGGGATTCAATGTCGGGGTAAATCTCGGCTCCGCGGCGGGCGCGGGGTGCGCTGAGCACCTCCATTTTCACATCGTGCCCCGATGGGACGGTGACTCTAACTTCATGCCCGTTGTGGGTGGGGTGCGTATTCTCCCCGACGCACTGGAACGCGTGTATCGTGCGTTGCTCGACGCGCAGGCGACTCAATAGCGCACGCGGACGCCGCGGAGAGGATCAGAGACGGTCGAGCAATCGACTGAGCACTTTGTTGCTGTCGAAATACTCCTCGGCGAGGCGTCGCGCGGCCTTTTGCTGATTCGGGAAATCCTCGATCACGCGTTCGCATGCGGCGCGAGCCTCCTCCGGGGTGCTCCACGGGTGATATCCCTCGCCCTGCGGGAGCAGGTCACCGACGCCGGTGTCCTGCACGACGAGTGGCTTTCCCATTGCCGCGTAGCACACGCCCCGATCGCTGAACCAGCCGCCGCGTGAGAGCACATAGCCACCTTTCGCGACGGAAAATTCCGCCGATGATCCGCCGATGTAGTTTGCGTAGCTTTCCAGTGTTGCGCAGACCGGTCTTGCCTCGGTGAAGGTCCAGCCACCGGCGCGATAGGGAATCAGCTCCTCCTCGTGGTAATGCACGTGCATCGCCAGCTCGATCGGTGCGGAGACGGTCTTGGGGAAATCGACGAGCTTCTCGTATTCCTCTCGCTTGCCGGTGAACCACTGCGAGTGCCACTCGACGTTTTTGTAGCCTTCCCAGTTTGCGATGCTCGTGAAGCGGTCGAAGCGCTCTTGTGGACGATACGGCCAGTATTTGAGCACTACGGGCGGGAAGGTCGGAATCCATTCGATCCCGCAGTCCGGCGCGAAGCGTTGCGGGGAGTCGAAGCGCGTGCCTGCAGTGATGAACCGATCGTGCGCGGCGAAATTCATGTCGCACGCGTAACACTCGCTCCAGATCTGCGTGAACGCCGGGTCGCCGTCCTGATACACCTTCAACGCCGTCGGAAATTGCACTCCGGGTGAACGGAAATGGCCGGAGAGGTTGAGGAAGATGTCCGCTTCCGCCGCAAAGTCGCGGAGGATGTCGATTTCCGGAGCGGTGTCGTCGATGAGGAGGGTTGCGCGGCCTTCCAGCTCGAATGTGCGGACCATGTCGTTCCACCACGCGACGTTCGCACTCTCGGCGGGCGGGCGTTTGCGCCACTCGAGGTCCACGCAATGTTCTGATGGAATGTTCTCGATCATCCACACGTCCCAGCCGAGTTCGCGGAAGCCGAGCACCCAGTTGAGTGTGTTCCAGGCGTTGCCGGCGCCAGCGAAGGGTTGGGCCGCGATGCCTCCGGCAATGACGATTTTCACGCGGAAATTTTTACCGAACCCAGCTAGGTTGCGGCGATGCGAATCCTCGTCACCGGGCTGATCGGTCAATATGCGTTTGGCGGCGTCACGTGGGACTACATCCAATACGTGCTCGGATTTCGCGATCTCGGGCACGATGTCTGGTATCTCGAGGACACCTCGACGTGGGCCTACGATCCGGTAAAGCAGGAGCCGTCGGCGGATTGTTCCTACAATGTGAACTACCTCGAACGCGTGATGCACGAGTTCGACCTCGGCGACCGGTGGATCTACCGGAACGAAGCCGACGACACCTACCACGGCCCGGCGGCGAGGAATGCCGACGATGTCATTCGCAGCGCGGATGTGCTGGTGAATGTTTCCGGTGCGTGCTGGCTGCGCGAAGTGACGGCATCGGTGCGGCGCAAATTGTTCGTGGATGGCGACCCGATGTTCACGCACGTCGGCCTTACGTTGCCCGAGCGAAAGGGCTACCTCGACCACCTGCTGCTGCATCAGGAGCATTTCACGTTTGGCCTGAATGTGGGCCGGCCGGGCTGCAAGGTGCCGACGGCCGGTATTCACTGGAAGCCGACCATCCAGCCGATTGCCCTCGAGTGGTGGCGGAAAAATCTGCTGCCGCCGACCGCGGAGCACGTGGCGCGTGGTGCGTGGACGACGGTGATGAACTGGGCGAGCTATCGACCGCAGGAATTCGAGGGTGAATCGTATGGAAACAAGGACATCGAGTTTCTCCGCTTCATCGACCTGCCAAAGCACACCAGCGAGCGGTTTGTGCTCGCAATGGGCCAGGGCATGGGACGGGAACGGCCGACAGAGCGTCTCGAGCAGGCGGGCTGGACGATCATCGAACCCGACGTGTATCTGCCGGACTACGCGACGTATCACGATTTCCTCGCAAACTCGAAAGCCGAGTGGAGCATCGCGAAAAATGGATACGTAAAGTCGCGTAGCGGTTGGTTCAGCTGCCGCAGTGCGTGCTATCTCGCGCTCGGGAAGCCGGTGGTGGTGCAGGACACGGGCTGGAGCGAGCATCTGCCTTCAGGCGAGGGAGTGCTGGCATTTGACGACATGGAATCGGCGCTCGCGGGGATTCACGCAGTGGCCGGCGACTACGAGCGGCATTCGAGCGCCGCTTTGGCATTTGCCGAAAAGCATCTCGATGCCTCCGTGGTCTGCGCGCAATTGCTTTCCTGAATCGGCTGGTGTTTTGGGCGGGGCCAACGCAAAATGCGCCCACCCTCCCAGAAAATGAGTGCCGCATCCGCCGGGCGACGAAAGCTCGTCGTCTATTTCATCGGTTTCACCGCCGCGCTTGCCGGCTTGCTGTTCGGCCTCGATGTCGGGGTGATTTCCGGCGCAAACGACTTCATCAAACGTGAATTCAACATTAGCGATGAGCAACTCGAGTTCGTGGTCAGCGCGTTGTTGTGGGGGGCGGTGGTTGGCGCCGCGGGAAGCGGCTTCATCTCAGCGCGGTTCGGTCGTCGTCGGACCATTCTCGCCAGCGCGGTCGTTTTTGTGATTGGTGCGCTCGCCTGTTCGCTGGCGCCGCATGAGAACGTCCTGATCGCCGCGCGATTCTTCCTTGGTCTGGCAGTGGGCATGGCCTCGTTCACCGCACCGCTTTATTTGTCGGAGATCTCTCCGCAGTCCGTGCGCGGCGGGATGATCTCCATGTATCAACTGATGATCACGATCGGCATCGTGGTCGCGTTTGCGAGCGATACGTGGCTCGCGTCCTACGCGGTGATCGATGGCGTGAAGGGCGGACATTGGCGGGTGATGCTCGGTGTGATCGCGATTCCCGCGGCGATCATGTTTCTGGGGGTGCTGTTCCTGCCGGAAAGCCCGCGGTGGCTCTGCCTGAAAGGCCTGCAGCAGCGGGCTTCGGATGTTTTCCGGCGAATGCATCTCGATGAAGCGGAAATCGCGGCGGAGATCGCCGCAATCGAGGACAGCCTGAAGATCAAGCAAAGCGGATGGCAGCTCCTCACGGAGAACTCGAATTTCCGTCGGGCGGTGGGCCTCGGCATCGGCCTGCAAATCATCCAGCAGCTCACGGGGATCAACGTGATCATGTATTACGCGCCGCGGATTTTTGAGATCGCTGGATTTTCCACGACGCTCGAGCAGATGTGGGGCACCGTGATCGTCGGCATCACGAATGTGCTGGCGACCTTCATCGCGATTGCCTTTGTCGACAAGCTGGGGCGCAAGCCGATCATGTATGCGGGCTTCATCACCATGGGCGCCGCGATGCTCACGGTCGGGACGCTCTTCAACATCGGCGTCGAGCACGACAGATCGCTCGCCTATCCGGCGATCGTCGCGCTGCTCGTATTCATCGTTGGATTCGCAATGAGCGCGGGTCCGATCATCTGGGTTCTCTGCTCGGAGATCTATCCGCTCGCCGGTCGTGATCTCGGCGTCACATGCAGCACCTGCACGAACTGGATCGCAAATGCGATCGTGGGCATGACGTTTCTCACGCTGCTCGACAAGCTTGGCGCGGGGAACACATTCCTGCTCTACGGCGGATTGAACGTTGCCTTCATTGTCTTCTTCCTGCTCCTGGTGCCGGAGACAAAAGGCGTCTCGCTGGAGAAGATCGAGTCGAACCTGTTGAGCGGCCTGCCGCTGCGGCGGATCGGGCGTTAAGCCTGACGAGCCCGCCGACGAGCTGCGAAGAGAAGGCCCACGCCCATTGCGATCAATACCATCGTGGAGGGTTCGGGAACGGCCGTGGCAATAAACCGGATGTTGTCAAAATCCGTCGCCGCGCCTTGCACGTCACTCGTCTGGGAAAGCCGGACGGTGAGGGACTGCCCATACAGAGCCGGATCGAGGTCGCCGGAAAAGATCGAGAGCGAGACGTCCGCGAAGGTGCCGGCCGTGGGGATGAGTTCGTCCTCTTGAAACGCGATCACCGTGCCGCCGGCGAGCAGCTCGATGCGGTAGCCGCCGTAGGTGGTGCCGCCGTAGGTGGTGTTGTGAGGATTGTCGGGAAGACGATTTCCAATGGCTACCGTGAGGTCGTAGAGGGTGTCCGGGGAAAGGATGGCGCCGACCGTCTGGCTGATCGTCATTTCCAGTCCGGGGGCGATCGAGTTGATGTTGAACACATAGGCGACATTGCGGCCCGAGGCGCCTTCCGGGGTTCCGCTGCCACCGGCGCCGGGATAACTTGCCGAAGTCGGGTTCCAAATGCCGCCGTCCGCAGCCGCGGTCTTGTTGAAGCTCCATGCCACGCCGGCCGGCGTCACGGAGACCTGACCGTCGGCGAGCAGTTTGTCGTCGAAATTGGCGTTGCCGAGATGAATTGGAGGGCTGCGGACGGGCTCGTCGGGAGAGAGAAGCGTCTGGAGGGCAATCTGGAATCGGTCGGCAATCAGCTGTTCCCCGTATTGGTTGGGGTGCACGCCGTCCGACGGTTGGTTGAACGCGATCGCGTCGTAGCCCGTGTATTGATCGACCACGACGATGGGCGAGGCGGCGGTGCTTTTGCTCGCGGCGAAAGTCGCGACAGCGGCGTTGTAGCCGGGGATCTTGGGATTGGCATTGGCAAAGCCATACGAAGCCGTTGGTGTGGCCGGGATGATCTGGGCGATGGCGATTTTGACGTTGGGATTTGCGTCGCGGAGCTTGTCAATGATGGCGCCGAGGTTGTCGGTCGACGTCTTGTAGTTGTTCGAGGCGTTGCTGACGTTTTCATTCACGTCGTTGCTGCCGAGAAAGATCGTCACGACGTCCGGCTTCAGCGAAGCGGCGACAGTGGCCCTTGTGTTCAGAAAGTTCGTCGTGGTGATCCCCCAGTAGCCTTCGTGCTGCCGGTCGAACGTCGTAAAATAATCCGGATAGAGCGTCGAATTGGGCGTCGAGTTGGAGAAGAGGGTCGAGCTGGTGCCGACGGCGTCGATGTCGTAACCGGCCTCCCTCAGCCCGAAGTAGAGCGGATATCGGTAGCTTGCATAGGTCTGGCCGCCGTTCGTGATCGAGTCGCCGATGAACATGATCTTCGTGGCCGCGTGCGCGAAAGTGGCGGCCGCGAAGCATGTGAGAAGACAGATCTTCCGGATGGAAGTGGCGATGGGGGAAAAAGTCACGAGAGTCCTGTAATGGACGAGATCACCCTTCCCGCCCGGGTTCAAGTTTCGGGGTAAGCTACCGTCGGCGGCGACGGACGACAAAAGCGAGGAACCCTGTGGTAAGCAGGGCGATTGACCCCGGCTCGGGAACAACGGTCGCTGTGCCGAAGACATCGATCTCGCGAATCAACTGCCCGGCTTGATTGATCGAGCCGTTGTTATACGGCGAGAAGGTGAACTGAATCGCGGTGACGCCGACGAGATCGAGGTTTGTCAGGACCACCTTGGTCGTGGTCGGTTGATTCTGGCTCTTGTCACCCGAAGGATCGAAGGGCGCGTAGTTCACCGTGTAGAAGGGCGTGAATACGATCTGATCCGGATCCGTGGAGATCGAGATCGAGAAATGCTGGTCAGACATCGAGGCGAAGTCGCGCCAGCCGTAGATGCTCTGGATGCTCGTGAGCGTGTAACCCGTCGAACTGCCCCCGGTGTTGTCGTCGAGGTTGAAGAGGATCGTGAGCTGCGGGTTGCTGTTGAGGGTCGAACCGAATTGCGTCGATCCGAAGTAGGTAAGCGTGCCCGGGTTGGAAAGGTTGTCGTTGATGGCGCTGCCGTTGTAGATGCCCGACAAGCCGGTGCCGGCATCGGCATTGGGACCCACGGAGCTGTTGTAGGACAGGACTGACGGCTGGCCCTCGTTGATGAGGTCGGTCGCGGAGATGTCCGAATTGAAAAACCCTTGGGAGCTGGTGTCGCTGAACGCCGTTTCAACGACCGCGCCGAATCCGGACGCGGTGGCAACAAGGATGCTGGTGAGAATGGCAGAAAAGGTATTGGGAGCCATGCGAATATTAAGGGCGCTCCTCCCTAAGAGTTCGCAAGAGCGGGTTTACGATTTTTTGTATATTAGTTATCTTTTTCGTAAATGCGTCTCAGGAGTCCAAAAACGACACCGACGGAACGTGCCGCGGTGTCGAAGCATGTGTCGCTGCATGTCGAGGCGCGAAGATCCCTCCTCCTGTTCGTCGAAGATATCTATCGCGACTACAACCGGCGCGTGACGACCGGTCTTCTCAATGCGCTGGATCGGAACTGGCATCTGCAGGTTCTGCGTCCTCCGAAGTCGGTCGCGGAAATGAGGGCGGCGCTGGATCGTTACCGGCCGGATGCGGCGGCGAGCCTGGGCCTGCCGGAGCGGTGTCGCGAGGTGTTGATCGAGCGCCGAGTTCCCAGCGTGGAACTGGGCGTGGACCGTTTTCCGAAGACGCCAATTCCCGTGATCGAGACGGATGATGAAGCAATCGGCGCAATGGCCGCCGATCACTTTCTCCAGCGCGGATATCGGGAGTTTGCGGTTTTCGACAACAGCGGACTCGAGCGATTCAATCGACGGATTCGCGGGTTCCAGCGCCGGCTTGCGCGCGAGAATCTGCGGGCGCATGTGCATTCCGCGCCGAAATCCGGCGAGGATCCCTACGACGTCAATTTCCTCCCGCAGAATACCGACGAATGGCTCTTGAACCTGCCGAAGCCCGTGGCGGTTTTTTGCATCAACGATCCGGCGGGAGCCCTCGTGGTGGAGCGGTGCCGCGAGTTGGGGATCGTGGTGCCGGAGGATGTCGCCGTTCTCGGAGTCGACAATTCCATCCTCATTTGTCTCACGACATGGCCACCGATCTCGAGCGTGCAGCCCGATTTCGAGCGCCTCGGCGCGCGATGCGCGGAGCTCGTTTGCAATCCCGGGTTCTTTCCCGCGCGGCACTTCGTGGAGCGGATTGCTCCAAGGGAAGTCGTGTGTCGGGAATCCACGGCGATGCGCCTGACGCTTGATCCGGTGGTGTCGCAGGCGGTCGCCTACATTGAGCAGCACATCGACCTGCCATTCAAAGTCGCGGATCTGCTGGCGGTGACGGGCGTCTCGGGGCCGACGCTTTCCTCGCGGTTCAAGGCGTCATTGGGCCATACGCCCATCGAGGAAATCCGCATCCGCAGGATCGAGCGTGCACGGAATCTTCTCCTCGAAGATCAACCCATTGCGCGTGCCGCGCGAGCCTCCGGTTTCCAGTCCACAACCCATTTCTGCAAGGCCTTCCGCGAGCTGACCGGGCAAAGCCCGGGCGACTATCGACGCGAGATGCGCGCGAAATAACCACATCAGTCTGGCTAACGGGACGTGCCGACTCGTGAGAGGGTGCGACCTGCGAATGATGGGCAGGCTATCGGCGGAGACTGATGCGAATATTCAGCGATCTTCGTAGGGAACCAGAAGCTCCTTCAGCTCCTTGATGCGGATGTCGGTGAGACGTTTTTTCTCCTCGAAGAGGATCATCGAATAGATGCTGCCGCCGCGGGCCACGCTATCCGCGCGGAATTCCGCCTCCGCGTCACGGAAGGCGACCCAGGCACGCTGCGCGGCCTTCAGCTTCTCCCGGCTTTCGTCGTTGAGACCGGTGTGAACCTGCTTGTAGACGGCGTTGAGTTCCCTGTCCGACTTTTCGAAATCCGCGCCGGCCCCGGCATTCATCTCTCCCTGCGTTTGCGCGGTGGCGACGGAGAGCGTGAGGGCCAGGATCGCGAGGAGAGTTTTCATTTGCTGCCGGGTTTGATGGCAGGGATCGCCTGAAGGTCGGGGGGGAGGTTGTCGGGCTCGAAGGTCTCGGGCGTCATTTGGATGAGTGAGACAAACGGGCATCCGAAGTCGGGAAGACTGCCGCCGCTGCGGTCGACGATCGCGCCGGCGCCGATGACCTCGCCGCCGAGTCCGCGCATGATGTCGATCGTCTCCTGCACGCGACCGCCGCGAGTGACGACGTCCTCGGCGACGATGAATTTCTCGCCGGGCTGCACCTGGAAGCGCCGCATCACGAGACCACCCTGCCCGTCCTTCTCGACGAAGATGTGACGGGTGTCGAGGTGTCGCGCCACCTCCTGGCCAACGATGATGCCGCCGACGGCCGGAGAGACGATCGTGGCCGGGCCAAGTTCACGGAGTTTGTCGGCGAGCATGCCGCAGACCTTCGCGGCGATGGAGGCGTGCTGAAGAAGGATCGCGCATTGGAAAAATTCCCGGCTGTGCAACCCGCTGCGCAGGATGAAGTGGCCGTGAAGGAGTGCGCCAGTCTGGCGGAAAAGGTCGAGGACTTCGTTCATCGAGGGAGCTAGGAGAGCATGAACCACGGCCGGTATCCAGCTTGCGGTCGGTCTGGTTCGAAGCCGGTGATCGCCTGGTGCGGGTGTCGGATACGTTCACGGCGGTTTATTTTGCGGCCGTCGACTCCGGCGTCTTCGCTACTCGCCGCCCAAGGCGCACGAAGGATGGGATGTCGCATCGCGGCGAGGATGTGCTAAAACAGCGAACCGGTCCCGATGGCTGGCTGACTCTCTGGCAGACTGATGAAATTTTTCATTTCCGCCGCCACGGTGGCTCTGGCGCTTTTCCTCGCAGGTTCGGCATTCGCCGGGAATCGTCCAAACATCGTGATGGTCCTCATCGACGACATGGGCTGGAGAGACTTCTCCTGCTTCGGAAATACGGAGGCGAGGACGCCGAACATCGACGCACTGGCGAAGGAGGGCATTCGCTTTCACCAATTCTACGTCAACGCCCCGATTTGCTCGCCGTCGCGGGCCGCGCTCACAACCGGGCAGTATCCGCAGCGGTGGAGAATCAATTCGTATCTCGCGGAACGAACGGAAAATCAAAGGCGCGGCGTGGCCGACTGGCTCGATCTCGAGGCGCCGACGCTCGCCCGCATTCTGCACGACGCCGGTTACGCCACGGGACACTTCGGAAAGTGGCATCTTGGCGGGCAGCGCGACGTCGGTGAGGCGCCGCTGATCACTGAATACGGCTTCGACAAATCGCTGACGAATTTCGAGGGACTCGGCCCGCGAATTCTGCCGTTGTGCGATGCCTACGACGGCTCACCGCCGAGGCGCCACGCGCTCGGTTCGGACAATCTCGGCCGCGGGCCGATCGAATGGGAGGACCGCTCGAAAATCACGGGGCGCTTCGTGAATGCGGCGGTGGATTTCATCAAGGAGGCCGAACGGGAGGGAAAACCGTTCTACGTCAACGTGTGGCTCGACGACGTGCATTCCCCGTTCTTTCCTCCGCAGGCGTTGCGGAACGACGAGACAAAACGCGGGCTTTATCTTCGCGTGCTGGAGGCGATGGACGAGCAACTCGGGCCGCTCTTTGCGACAATTCGCAACGATCCCAAGCTTCGCGACAATACGCTTATTCTCGTGTTCTCGGATAATGGCCCGGAGGCCGGCGCCGGCTCATCGACCCCATTTCGCGGAAACAAAGGCGAACTCTACGAGGGTGGCATTCGGTCGCCGTTGATTGCATGGGCGCCGGGTGGCATCGCGCCCGGACAGGCGGGTGCCATCAACAACATGTCAGTCTTCGCGAGCATCGATCTGGTGCCGTCGATCCTGCAGATCGCCGGCGTGCGGAATCCCGGCGCTGCATTCGACGGAGTCGACGTTTCAAAGGTCCTGCTTGGAAAATCCAAGGAATCGCGTGGTGCACCGTTGTTCTTCCGTCGGCCTCCCGACCGCAAAAATGCCAATGGGAAGAAGAATCTTCCCGATCTCGCTGTGCGGGATGGTGATTGGAAGCTGCTCTGCGAATACGACGGAAGCTCTCCCGAGCTTTACGATCTGAAAGCCGATCCCGGAGAAAAGCACAACCTTGCGAGCTCGAATGCCGAGCGGGTTCGGGCCATGACCGAAGCGGTTCTGGCGTGGAACGCCACGCTCCCCAAGGCTGCCGACGACAAAAGCTCCCGCGACAACGCAGAGAAGAGCCGGCAATAAACCGGCTGCGCGGTCAGGCCGTTTCCCGGGCGAGGCGAAGCCGGGTGACAGTGTTCTTGTAGAGCATCTCTGCAAAGGGGCTTCGAGTGAAGCGATCCGGGCGAACGTAATCCCGTGGAAAATGGTGCTCGGGGGGGGACTTGAACCCCCATGCCTTTCGGCATACGCCCCTCAAACGTACGTGTCTGCCATTTCACCACCCGAGCACGAGCGGACGGAAAGTGTCTCATGAAACTTTCATCTCGCAAGTCAGAAATTTCCCTTGAGTTCAATTCGTATCGCTGTCATTTTCCCCGGTTCTCACAAAGGCACTTTTATGGCATACGCAATCGTTCAAACCGGCGGAAAGCAATACCGCGTCGCAGAAGGTGACGAGATCGACGTGGAGAAGCTCGACGTCGAGGCTGGCAAGGAAGCCGCGCTCGATGTGTTGATGTTCGCCGATGGCGACAACGTGCAGCTTGGGTCGCCGCTCCTTTCGGGTGCCACGGTGACCGCCGAAGTGGTCGACCAGCACAAGGGCGAGAAGGTCATCGCTTTCAAATACAAGCGTCGCAAGGGCTACCATCGCACCGTCGGACACCGTCGTCAGTTGACTCGTCTGAAGATCAAATCCATTTCCACCAAGTAACCCGCCATGGCACATAAGAAAGGACAGGGCAGCGTCAAAAACGGACGCGACAGCATCAGCAAACGTCTCGGCGTGAAGAAGTTTGGCGGGCAGTCCGTCATCGCCGGCAACATCATCATTCGCCAGCGCGGCACGAAATTCATTCCGGGCCGCAACGTCGGTCTCGGCCGCGACTACACGATTTTCGCGCTTGCCGACGGAAAGGTGCGTTTCGATCGCGACGGCCGTCGTGTGAACGTCGATCCGGTTGCCGCTTAATACGGCTGTTTCATAGATTGCCCGGCTTCGCAACGGCCGGGTGGTTTGTTCGGGAAAAGCACCTGTGAACCAGGTGCTTTTCTTTTTCATCGTCAAAAGCCGCGGTTCGCGATTTTTTGGCTCGCGGGACTCGCATGATCCACGTTCCGCACCTCATCGAGCGCAAGCGCGACGGCCATTGCCTGGAACCGGCCGAGATCGCGGAACTGATCGACGGTTATTCCCGGGGTGTCGTTCCCGACTACCAGATGGCGGCCTTCGCGATGGCCGTTTTTTTCCGCGGAATGAGTGCGGCCGAGACTGCCGCGCTCACAGCGGCGATGCGCGACAGCGGGCGCGTTTTCCGATGGCCGGAAGGGACTCCGCTGAAGGTGGACAAACATTCCACGGGCGGCATAGGCGACAAGGTCTCGCTCGTGCTCGCCCCGCTTCTGGCTTGCGAGGGGTTTTGGGTGCCCATGGTTTCGGGACGCGGGTTGGGAATCACCGGTGGAACCCTGGACAAGCTGGAGTCGATTCCCGGCTTCAACGTGCGGCTTACCGAGGAGCAGGCGCTTCGGCAGATCGAGAAAATCGGAGTCTTCATGGCGGGGCAGACGGACGATTTCTGCCCGGCGGATCGAAGACTCTATGCGCTTCGCGATGTCACGGCGACAGTGGCGTCGAAACCTCTGATCATTGCCAGCATCATGTCCAAGAAACTCGCCGAGTCGCTCGATCGCCTGGTGTTGGACGTGAAATTTGGGTCGGGGGCGTTCATGAAAACGCGTGAGGATGCCGAGGAGCTTGCCGCCGGGCTCGCGACTGCCGGGAACGAAAACGGAGTTCGCACGTCCGTGGTGCTGACTCCCATGGATGAACCGCTGGGACGCACTGTCGGGAACGCGCTCGAAGTCGTGGAAGCCGTGGAAACGCTCCAAAACCGCGGGCCGGAGGACCTCGTGGAACTCACGTTGCAACTTTGTGCGTCTGTTTCAGAGAGGCCCGCAGAGGTTTACCGCAAGCATCTACAGTCCGGCGCCGCGTGGGGAAAGTTTTGCGCGCTGGTCGAAGCGCAGGATGGTGATCCGCGAATCCTGGAGAGGCCGGAAGACTTTCACCGGGCACCTTTCATCGAAGATCTGCCGGCGTTTGCCAACGGGGTGATTACCCGTATCGACGCAAAGGCGGTGGGCCTTGCGAGTGTGTTGCTGGGCGCGGGCCGGACGGTGGCCACGGAGTCGATCGATTACGCGGTCGGTTTCAGCGGGATTCGAAAGACCGGCGAGCGCGTGACCAAGGGAGAGCCGGTTCTCCGCATTCATGCCCGGACGACGCAAGGGCTCGAAATGGCACGAGAGGCGCTGGAGAGAGCGGTAACGATCGAATGAAGCGCCTTGCAGTCTTTCTTTACGGGCTTTGCGCGTCGGCGCTTGCCGGTGATGACCTTTCGAACGTCGTGAACGTTCGTGATGCGTTGCAGGAGGTTCCGTTTGCACAGGTCGTGGAGGCGACGACCGGACATCGCGTGGTTCCTGTCAGTGGCGAGGAGCACCGGCAGCTCATCGCTGCATTGTCTAAGGCGATGGACGACGTCCTTGAGGCGCTGAATCGGCAGGATCATCCATTGCGGGAGTTGCGGCGAGTCAATGAGGCGAGCCGGTTCGTGGAGGAGGAAATCCGGGCGCGGATCGGTGGGATCCCCGGATGGAAGTGTGAAATTCCGAGGACGTCGGAAGGGGCGGAGCAGAGGACGGGCTATCCGGATCTTCGCGGTGAAACGGCGGACGGCCTGGTCTTTTATCTCGACCCCAAGTTGCTTGCTGCGGACAGCCGCGGCGGCACTTTGAGGTCGTTTTACTACGAGCCGAAGTTGCTGACGGGCAAGATTCACGACGACGCGGTGCATCTGCTGGTGGGCATCCAGCACGATGGCGGATCGATGGAAAAGATGCGCTTCGTTCGCTGGGAGTTGGTGGATCTCTCGCGAGTGACCGTGCGGCTCAAAGCAGAGTTTCAAGCAAGCAACCGGGACCTTTACTCGAGCGATTCCGTGGTGGCTGCGTCGGAGTGATTCTTCGGCGGGGCGTTTCGGAGAGCTTCGCGAGGGCTATTCGAGAATCTCGTTCAACTGGAGCCACACGCAGACGCCGGAACGCGAAGTGACGAATCTGTCGAGGACCCCAAGGAAGTGACGGTGGGTGCTTCATCAGGAGCAGCCCATTTATTGGTTCCGTCGGCGTCGTCTGTAGGCCTGGGTATCCTGCGGGCGCAGGATCACGGGAGGGCGCTCTCGATAAAGGCCCGGACGTCCCGGTTCAACTGATCGGCGCTTTCTTCGCCGAGATAGGGCATGTGGCCGGATTCGTAGATGCGGCGGGTGACGCGTTCGGACGGTAACCCTGCGTGGGCGAGAGCGTAGTCGGCGGCGTCCATTGTCGTGACGAGATCGTAGTAACCGGACCCGACGAACAGCAGCAGCGAGGGATTCCGCCGCATTGCGATGGCGAGGTCTTCGGCGTAGTTGTGGGGAGGTGAGGGCATTCCGGGTCCCAGTCCCCAGTTCCAGAGGGCATTGATGGGCTGGAAAACGATGGGCCGGTAGGGCTCGTCGATTTGCACCTTCAGGCCGTTGCGGGTCCACTCGTTGAAGGCGGCCACGAAGCCGGGCGTGTATTGGGCCATCGCAGCGTCGTCGGCCACGGGATCGCCTCCGGAGGGCCGGAGGGGCAGGGTGTAACGACTGTCGTAGCCGCCGATTTCCAACCCCTCGTCGGCGAGCAGCGTGCGCATGAACGCTCCGATTTCGAGTCGCAGGTCTTTCTCCACCCAAAGCCCTCCCGGGATGCCGGTGTAAGACGCCAGCGTTGCGGCGATTTCCTGCCGGGCATCCGGCGTGAGGGCCGAGCCTTTTGCAAGCGCGAGAAGGTAATCGGTGCCGGCGAAGGCCCGACTTGCCGAGACGGTCTCCGCGAGACCTGCGCCGGGATCGATCCGGCCGTGATACCATGCCGCGGCGGTGAAGCTCGGGAGGCTCGTCACCTTCTCGACCTCGGTTCCGGGCAATGAGGGGATGCCTGTTTCCAGAGAGGGTCCGAGGAGCAATGCGCCGTTGAGCGTGGCGCCGTTCAGGGAGCCGGTAAGAGGCCCGCCGGTGAGCTTGTTTGCGAGCACGGCCGAGCGGATCGCTCCGTAGCTCTCGCCGATGATCAATCGCGGCGAGTTCCATCGTCCGTTTCGCGTGAGCCATGCGGTGATGAAATCCGCCATCGCCTGGGCGTCCTCTTCCACGCCGTAGAAGTCGGTCGCCTTTCCGGCCGGGAGCAGCTTGCTGTATCCGGTTCCAACGGGATCGATGAATACAAGATCGACCAGGTCGAGGGGGCAGCGCGGGTTTTGTTCCACCGTGAAAGGCGGAACGGTGCGAGGGTGAATGGGGTCCTCGTAAACGATGCGACGTGGCCCGAGCATGCCCATGTGGAGCCAGATGGAGGAGGACCCGGGGCCGCCGTTGTAGACGAAGAGCACCGGTTTCTCCGGGCGCACCGGAGTTTCCATGTAGCTGAACGAGAACATGGTCGCCGCAGGCTTGCCATCCGCGTTTGTAAAAACGGTGTCCGCTGCCGTGGCCCGGTAGGTGAGTGTGCGCCCGCCGAACGTCTCCGTGTGATCCGTAGCAAATGACCGGGCGACAAATGGGGTCGGAGGCTCGGGAGACGGGCGACTCGCATGGAGCTTTACGGCGCCATGCCATGTCTTGTCGTCCCTTGGAATCCGGGCGCTGAAATACAACCAGCCACCTTGGGGATCGACATGGAAGACGGCCGTCGGCAGCACCCGGTTGCCGGACACCGCAATCCGCAACATGGCACCGCCGGCGGGAGCGGGCACGATGCCCTGGCGAGTGAAGGATGGGTGGGTCTTCAAATCGAAAACCGCGCGCCAGGAATAGGTGCCGTTATCGTTCTTTCGAATGATCAGGCGTCCTCCAACCCATTCGCCCGACCTGATGGGGAGCGGTGACAACCGCGTGTTGGAAGACATGTCACGGCGCCCGCCTGTCTTTGCGCGCGTTCGTGGCAGACGGAACCGCTGCGCTTCATCAGAGCTGCGCAGGAATCCATTTCCGGTGAGACGATTCCCGCGGATTCGAGCCGTGAGTCGGCCTTCGTTCCCCGAAGTCGTTGCCGAGAAAATGGCGGCCCGCACCCTTCCGGTGCCGCGCACGGATCCCCGAACGACGAATTGGGTTTGCGAACCGATCCATCCGAAGATATGCCGGTGACTTTTTGCGACCAGGAATTTCCATCCCGGTTTGCGGGATTGCCCTTCGAGCCGCCCGGAAAAATTCAGCGTCTCCGCGCCGGCCTCACGCGGGAGGAGCGAAATCATCGGGACCAGAAAAAATAAAACGACGGCTCGATGCATGGCTGGGCGCGACAACAGTGCCCTTTTCCGGACGAAATGGCCATTCCATCGTGTCACGTTGCGCTGAGCCATGCTCCGTTTGCGCGCGGCTTTGCCACGCGATGGTCTTTGCGCTTAGATGGGCGAACCATGCGCATCGTTCGTTGCTCAGACCCGGGATACGAAAAGAAACTCAAGCCGTTGTCGCGACGGGCGAGACCCAACGTGGAAGTTCAGCAGACGGTCGCAGAGGTCTTTCGTGAGATCGAGCGGGAGGGAGATCGCGCGCTGATTCGATATACGGAAAAATTTGGAGGTCCCCGCCTGACACCGAAGCGACTCGCCGTCAGCAAGGAGGAGGTCGCGGCGGCGGTGGAGTCCCTGCCTGCAAAGACCCGGAGGGCGATTCTTGCGTCCCGGGCGAACGTCGCAGCCTTCGCAAAGGCGGGGCTTCGCGAGAGCTGGCTCATGAAGAACAAGCAGGGCGCGATCGTCGGTGAGCGGTTCGACCCCTTCCGCCGTGTGGGCATTTACGTGCCCGGCGGGACGGCGCCGCTTGTGTCCTCGGCGATCATGACATGCACGCTGGCGCAGGTGGCTGGTGTGCCGGAGATCGTCGCGGTGACGCCCGCAGGCAAGGACGGGAGTGTGCATCCGGCGTTGCTCGCGGCCCTCAGTCTCTGCGGTGCCACGGAGATTTATCGCGTGGGTGGTGCACAGGCGGTGGCGGCGCTCGCCCTCGGAACGAAAACCATCGCGCCCGTGGTGAAGATTTTCGGCCCTGGGAATGCTTATGTCGTCGAGGCAAAGCGGCAGGCGGTGGGGCTGTGCTCGATCGATTTGCTGCCCGGACCGAGTGAGGTGCTCGTCATTGCCGATGATACCGCAAACCCGGCATGGGTTGCGGCGGACCTTCTGGCCCAGGCCGAGCACGGACATGGAAGCGAGGCGATCCTGCTGACGCCGTCCGGAACGTTGCTCGACGCGGTGGCGGCTGCGATTCAGGAGCAGTCGGCGGAGTCGTCCCGTCCGGAATTTCTCAAGGAGGCGCTCAATCATTCCCTGCTGGTCCAGGTCCGCGACATGGACGAAGCGATCGCCCTTGCCAACGCGTATGCCTCCGAGCACGTGTCGATCGCGACCGAGCGTCCCGGGGATGTGGCTGCGGAGCTGAATTCCGCGGGAGCGATTTTCCTCGGTGGCATCTCGCCGATTGTGGCGGGCGACTTTCTCGCGGGGCCGAGCCATGAACTTCCGACGGGAGGCGCGGGCAAGTCGTTTCCGGGCCTGACCGCCGATCAGTTCCAGCGACGGACGAGTATCGTGCGATTCGACGAGGAGTCGTTGAGGAAGTCCCTGCCGATTATCAAGACGTTCAGCGAAATCGAGGGGCTGGATGCGCATGGACGCTCAGCCGCAATCCGGATTCCCGTCGGGAAAACACCGAGGAAGCCCCGCTAGGGCATGGAGCCCGGAATTTGGGATAACCCGCGTCGACGGCTCGATCTCACGACGCGGGGCGTGATCATGGGAATCCTCAACGTCACGCCGGATTCCTTTTCCGATGGTGGCAATTTTGAGGATCCGGAGCGGGCCGTTGCGCATGCGCTGGAAATGGAGCGCGAGGGCGCGGAAATCATCGACGTGGGCGGCGAGTCGACCAGGCCGGGCGCGCCGAGTGTTTCCGAAGAGGAGGAGTTGAGGCGGGTGATTCCGGTGATCGCGGCATTACGGGCACGATCCGACATCCTCATTTCCATCGACACGTCGAAGTCCTCCGTCGCGTTGGCGGCGATGAAGGCGGGCGCGGACATCATCAATGACGTGACGGCTCTCGGTGGCGATCCGGAAATGATGGACATCGCGCGTGATACGCGGGCGGGAGTGGTGCTCATGCATATGCGCGGCACCCCGAGGACGATGCAGGAATCTCCGGAATATGACGACGTCGTCGGCGAAGTCCGGGAATTTCTTCGACAGCGTATGGAGGCGGCGGTAGCCTCCGGCGTTGACCCCATGCGGATCGCGCTCGACCCAGGAATCGGCTTTGGAAAGACCTCAGCGCATAATTTTTCCCTTCTCAAACACACGGCGGACTTTGTGTCGTTGCGTCGTCCGGTGCTGATCGGTGTCTCGAGAAAATCGTTTCTTGGTCAGTGGAAGGGCACCAGGGAAATCGCCAGTCGCCTGTGGTCGGGGGTGGCGCTGACGAGCTTTTGCCGCGCGCGAGGAGCGCGGATTTTTCGCGTGCATGAGCCGCAGCCGCACTTCGAGGCCATGCGGATGACCGAGGCCATTCTGGGCGATTGATCATGGAGAGGACCTGGCAGTTCATTCGCGACAACTGGACGGCGCCGATCGAGATCCTGATTCTCGCGTTCGTTCTCTACTATATTTACACCTACCTGCGCGGCACTCGTGGGGCGCGCATCCTGATCGGGCTCGCGCTGGTGGTGATCACGCTCACGCTGATCTCCCAGTTGTTGAACCTGATGGTGATCGGCTGGTTGCTGCGCAGCCTGTCGGTTTTTCTCGCCATCGCGCTGGTGGTCATTTTCCAGCCGGAGCTGAGGCGTGCGCTTACGGAACTGGGGAGTCATCGGTTTTTCGGGTCGGCCTTCGAGAATCGCGAGACCATCGAGGAGATCACGGACACGGTTTTCGACCTCGCGGGCAAGGGTTTCGGTGCATTGATCGCCGTGCAGCGGGAAATCAACCTGAGGGCGCTTGCCGAGACGGGTGTCATCATCGACTGCGAGTATTCCAAGGAACTGGTCATGACGATCTTTCACCCGAAGACGGTGCTCCATGATGGCGGTCTGATCGTCGCCAACGACCGCATCGTTGCGGCCGGTTGCATTTTTCCGCTCACCCAGCGCGAGGATCTCGATCGAAACCTCGGTCTGCGGCATCGCGCGGGGCTGGGCTTGAGCGAGGAGTCGGATGCCCTGACCATCGTGGTTTCCGAGGAGACCGGGCAGGTTTCGATTTGCCACGATGGAATCATCGACCGAAACCTGAACGTGGAAAATTTTCGAAAGCAGCTGAGCCGGCTGCTGTTGTTGGAGAATGAAGATCACCCCGAAAAGACTGATACAGCACTGGAGGGCTAAGGCCGTCTGCGTCCTGCTGGCGACGGGGCTTTGGTATATCATCAAGCAAAACCTCCGCGAGGAGATGCCGCGCTGGCCGGAGCCCGCGGCCGCCGCGCAATCCCTGTCCCGATAATGAGCGAATCGTCCCGTAAACTTTTTGGAACCGACGGCGTCCGTGGTGTCGCGAATGTGGAACCGGTGACGGCCGAGACGGCCTTGAAGCTGGGACGTGCGGCCGCGCATGTTTTCAGCAGCAATGGAGGCCCCTACGGACGTCACGATGGCGGCCGCCCGAAGATCGTTCTGGGGAAGGACACCCGCCTCTCCGGTTACATGCTGGAAAATGCGATGGTGGCGGGTCTGACGTCGCTCGGGGTGGACGTGTTGTTGATTGGTCCGCTGCCAACGCCCGGGGTGGCCTACATCACCCGATCGCTGCGAGCCGATGCGGGCATTGTCCTGAGCGCCTCCCACAATCCCTACGAGGACAACGGCATCAAATTTTTCCGTCACGACGGCTACAAGCTGGACGACGCGATCGAGTCGCGCATCGAGCAGATCGTTTTCAGCGGGGAGATCGACAGTATTCGCCCGACCGCCGGAAAAATCGGGCGTGCAACGCGGATCGACGACGCACTCGGCCGCTACGTCGAGCATGCGAAGCGCAGCTTCCCGCGCGGTCTGACGCTCGAGAAACTGAAGATTGCCGTGGATTGCGCGAATGGAGCCGCCTACAAATCCACGCCCTGCATTTTGCGGGAGCTGGGTGCGGAGGTGGTGACGGCGCATTGCGCGCCGAACGGCACGAACATCAATGCCGACTGCGGCAGCACGCACCCGTCGGAGATTCAGCGTTTGGTTCGCGAAAGCGGGGCTCATGTGGGGATCACGCATGACGGCGATGCCGACCGCGCGTTGCTTTGTGACGAGAATGGCGAGGTCGTCGACGGTGATGAGATTCTTGCCATCGCGGCGATCGAGAATTTGCGGCGTGGAACGCTGGCCGGGAACACGCTCGTCGCAACGGTGATGAGCAACTTCGGCCTCGACGAGGCCATCGAGAGTGCCGGTGGCAAGGTCGTCCGCACGAAGGTGGGTGACCGTTACGTCATCGAGGAGATGATGCGCGGCGACTACTCGATCGGCGGCGAGCAAAGCGGCCATATGATTTTCCGGGAGTTTTCCACGACCGGCGACGGCATCGTGAGCGCCCTCCAGATTCTCGAAATCATGGTCACCACCGGCAGGACGCTGGGCGAGTTGAAGAAGTGCCTGCGGAAATACCCGCAGGCGCAGCGCAACTTGAAGGTGAAGGACAAACCGCCGATCGAGACGCTGCGAAACGTGCCGGATCTCGTGCGTGAGGCGGAAGCCGCTCTCAATGGAAAAGGGCGGGTGCTGCTGCGCTACTCGGGAACCGAACCGAAGATCCGCTTGTTGATCGAGGGGCGTGACGAGGCGCTGATCAACCAGCACGCCGACCGTATTTCGGAGTGTCTGGTGTCGCAGATCGGCGCGTAAGCGGTCCTCAGGAAGCCAGCGCCGGCGCCGCGGGCGCGATCTCGGCTTGACGGAGGCCCTCGACGAGCTGCTTCGCGAGGTTCCGGCGCGTGCGATCGAATCGGAACGTCTGCGCGATTCCGTCCGAAGCGCGGTAAATGACGACGCGGTCCGCAAAGAGTCCGGCGCGGTGCTGGGCCTTGCAATTTTCCGTGGAGATCGGCACCAGCTTCACGCCGGTGGGCGAGATGGTCGAGAAATCCAGCCCGCCCTTCTCCCCCCCGGTCCACACGAGCCAGCCAAAGCGGTTTGGCCGGAGATCGGGGAGTTTTCCGGAAATGCACGGCGCAGCCCACAGCACGCGGACATCTTCGCCGCGTGCCTGCATGAGCGCCATGTCCAGCTCGTGAGGGATTTCGGGAGCGGGGTTGGGAGTGGTCTCGCGGCCGAATGCGTGTAACACCCGGTGCCAGAAAAGCCACAGGGCCGTGCGGGCGGTGCGGAAGATCCGCGGCACCAGCCAGATGGCGAGCCCCAGAACGACGATGGCAATGGCAAGCGCCACCAGGGGATTCAGCGCGATCAACCCCAGGCCGGCAACGACGCCGACATCCCCAGCCACGCTGGCTCCGATGTTCGTAAACGGCTCCGGCGAGGCATTGATCAACAGGCGCGTGCCTGCCTTCGCTGCGTGAGCGCTGAGCGCGACGCCGCCTCCGAGGAGGCCGACGATGACATCGTAGACGGGATTGACCTCACCCAGCACGGTGATGGCCAGCAGCGCGCCGCCAACTGGACGAATCAGCGTGTGGATGGAGTCCCATAGGGAGTCCACCCATGGCACCTTGTCCGCAAAAAACTCGAGGAAGAACAGGGTGCCGGAGACCCAGAGAATGACGGGGTCCGCGAGGACGGAAAGTTGTTCGTATTGGGGGGCGAGCGTGATCCAGCCCAACCGCACGGCCAGGCCAGTGACAAAGACGGTGAGATAGAGATTGATCCCTGCAAGGGTGGCGAGCCCAAGCGCGACTCCAAGCAGCTCCAGCGTTTCCATGGCGGCGTAAATCTTCGCATCGGGAAACGTGGAGCGCGAAGGATTTATTCACCCGGAAAAGACGAGGGTAAAGAAAAGGCCCTCCTGCTTTCGCAGGAGGGCCAAATCTGTCAGCTAACTCAGCTCGTGGATTAGAACGAGAAGGTCACCGAACCGCCACCCCAGAAGGTGTTGGTGCGGGTGCCCACCAGCTTCTGCCACTGGTAGCTGTAAGCACCGTAAGGAGCGATGCTCACGACTTCGCTGAGCGTGATCGGAAGAGCCACACCGAGCTCGAAGTTGTTGCCGCCGTTGAAGGGCGAAGGCGGATCGGACTTCTCGGTGTAGTTGTAACGGAAGTTCGTTCCGAACGAAGCCCAAGGCGTGAGGGCGATGGCATCCTTGTAAACCGGGATGTTCGCGTCGATGCGGGCTTCGAGGAAGCTGCCAGCCTGCTCGACAAACCCACGATGATCGGGCGAAGGACCAACGTTGAAGAAGTAGTTGATGCCAGGAGTCACGGTCACCGGACCAAGCTCGATGTCGTAACCGATGCCGGCGCTCAACTCATGCGAGTAGAGGCCGTTGGTAACGCTGAGGATCTGGTAGTAGGTGTAACCGAAGCTGACGAACAGGTTGCCGAAGGTGTGCGTGTAGGACGCATACGCATCGAACTCCTTGTAGTTCGTCTCGGTGAGACCGAAGGCGACCCAGGTTCCGATCGTGAGGAAATCGTTCTCGGTGAGGTTGAACGTCACGCTGAGGTCCGTCCAGTAAAGGCTCGAGCCGTAGCCAGCGAAGCCGGGGATGACGTTGACACCGCGGAACATGTAGAGGCTGTCCCAACCGGTGCTGAGCGAGGCGTTCCACCACTGGGTGGGCTCCTCTTCAACAACGACTTTCTTCTCTTTGAAGTCCACCGTTTCACCAGCGAAGACACTGCTCGTGAGCAGAGCCGCCGTGCCGAGGACCACCGCAAACTTATTAGCTAGTTTCATAGGGTTGTGTTGTTCTTTGTTTTTTCGTTGGCGAACCGATTTGGCCTCACGGCCTCCTCGAGTCAGTCATACGGGTTAGGCATGATGCTCCCTCCAACAGCACGGAGCATGCCAAGCGCTTTAGCCGGGCGAATAACAGAGTGTCAAACTTTTTTTCGTCTTTTGTTTGAACGTTTCGGGCCGGGGGTTGTCCATTTTCGGTCAATCCCGTGTCGCTTCTTTTACACGGGCAGGCTTGCCCGGCGCGCAAATCGATTCGACCTGGGAGAGAATTGAGGTAGATTGGAGCATTCCACGAGGGTCGTGGGCTCCGACGATGAAACGTGCGCTGCTTCTCGTTCTGCTGTGCGCACTTGGTTTGCCCGTGGCCGTTGTCGCCGGCTTTTACGGCTTTGAGAACTGGACCGGGCATCAGGCCTGGCGGCAGGTGGAGCTGGCGCTTCGGGAGAAGGGGGAGTCGCTTTCGATCGAGGCGTTTCTTCCGGCTCCGGTGCCCGACCACGAGAACATGGCGTCGGCGCCTGTCTTTCGGGAACTTTTTCTGAAACCGGCCACGGCCGGCGTAAATGCGGTGCGGATGCCCATCGGAAAGTCCGCGCATCGGGAGGAGGATCCCGTGGTGGTGAAGCTTGCTCGGCGGTTTCAGGCGGATTTCAGCGGGGATCCGGTTTCGGCTTCGGAGGTAATTTTTGAAGGTCTCGCGCCGATGGCGTCGACACTCGATGAGGTGGCGTCGGCGGCCTCCCGACCGAGCGCGGTGTGGCCGGTGAATCCCGATCTCGGTTTCGATGTGGCGATGCCGTTCCTCTCGCCCTTGCGCCAGACGAGCGAGGTTTTGCGGGCCCGGGCGCTTGCCTCGCTGGCCGTGGGGCAGCCGGACAGTGCGCTGGTGGATTTCCAGCTGATCGTCCGTCTCGCCCAGCGGGCGAACCAGCCGCCGGTATTGATTGGGTGCCTCGCGGAGCAGGCGATCGTCGGCAACGCGCTGGATGTGGTTCAGGAGGGGATCAACCAGCGGGCCTGGAGCGACGAGCACCTGGAGCGAATCGATGCCGCGCTGGCGGAGTTGCGCCCGCTGGAGTCGCTGCGGCTGAGTATTCGCGGCGAGCGGGCGTTGTTTCTTCGGTCGTCGGATGATTTGATCGACCGCGCGGCGCCGTTCTTCACCTTCGTGGACTTTCGCAACAAGACCTCGGAGTGGGTGACCCGGACGTTGTCGCAGATCGTCTGGGATTTGCGGCCATCCGGCTGGCGGGAGCTGGACCGGGCCAATTACGCCCGGCTTTCGCAGGAGTGGCTGAATCTCGTGATTCACAACGACTTCATCCGGCCGTGGGCGCTGGCGGAATTCAACGACCGGATGCGCAGCCTCTGCCGCAGCGGGCTCGGCTCCTTTCGCACGCCGCTCACGGCGCTGGCGATTCCGACATTCGCCACCGCGGCGCGGCGCGCGGCATACATGCAGACCCGGCTGGATCTGGCGCGGATCGCCGGTGCCATCGAGCGGCAGCGGCTGGCGACCGGAGGGATTCCGGAGAGTCTCGATGAGCTCTCGCCGCGGTGGATTGAGCAGGTGCCGCGCGATGTGATCGCGGGAGGACGCTATTTCTATCGCGTCGACGATGACGGCGGCTTCGTCATTTACGGCAAAGGCTGGAACGGCCGCGACGATGGCGGGAGGGTCGGCACGATCAATTCGATTGTCGGGCCTTCCTCGGCGGACGACTGGGTCTGGGCGTGTTCGCCGCCGGCGGGCGAGCCTCTGGCGAACGTCGTCAGTCCGGGCCGGGGCGCTCGGTAGCGAGTCGTCGCGTTTATGCGTGCGATGCCACCTTCAGGAGCGCGGTTTCCAGACGGCCGCGTCGAGGGCTGACCAAAGGTGGACGATCCAGCCGAGCCCGATGACCCAAAGCATCGCCGCCAGCACAAACATGAACAGCGCCTTCAGCGGCCGTCCCTGGATGAGCTGACCAAGCCCGGGGACGAAAAATCCGGCCAGTGCGGCGATGACATTTCCCGTGGAACCCCGGCCTGCAGCAGACATGGCCAAAAGTCGCAGGCGGCCTGCCGATGGTCAACCCGCGCATGTGACATCTTTTGACATCGAAATCCCCGGGCCCTAGGCTCGCCGGTTCCTATGCATACTTTGAAAGTCCTGGTCGCCGACCCCGTTTCGCAACGCGGTATCGATGAACTCGCCGCCGGCGGCGCCCTCGAAGTCACCGTCAATACGGGCCTGCCCGAAGCCGAGCTGATCAAGATCATTCCCGAATTCTCCGCCCTCGTCGTTCGCTCGCAGACGAAGGTCACCGCCGCCGTGCTGGAAGCCGCAACGAATCTGAAGGTGGTCGGTCGCGCGGGAGTGGGCGTTGACAATGTCGACATCGACGCCGCCACGAAGCACGGCGTGATCGTGATGAACACGCCGGGGGGCAATACGATTTCCACCGCCGAGCACGCCTTCTCGCTGCTCATGAGCATCGCGCGCAACATCCCGCAGGCCGACGCGAGCATGAAGGCCGGGAAATGGGACCGGAAGAAATTCGAAGGCGTCGAGCTCTACAACAAGACGCTGGGCGTTCTCGGAATGGGCCGCATCGGCACCGAGGTCGCGCGACGGGCGATCGCCTTCGGCATGCGCGTCATTGCCTACGACCCGTATCTCTCCGCGAGCAAGGCTCGGTCGCTGCAGGTCGAGCTCGTCGAGCAAATTGATGAACTGCTGCCGCAGGTCGATTTCCTCACGATGCACATGCCGCTGACGGACGAAACGAAGCACATGCTGGACGCCCGCCGGCTGAAATTGATCAAGAAGGGAGCGCGCATCGTGAACTGCGCCCGCGGCGGACTCATCGACGAAGCGGCGTTGAAGGAGGCGATCGAGAGCGGCCATGTCGCCGGTGCGGCGCTGGACGTTTACGAAGTCGAACCGCCGCCGGAGGATTTTCCGCTCCGTGACGTGAAAAACATGGTTTTCACACCGCACCTTGGCGCGTCCACCGCGGAGGCGCAGGAGAATGTCGGCATCGAGATCGCGCAGGCGATTCGCGCGGCTCTGCTGGAGGGCGAGATCCGCAATGCGGTGAACATGCCGAGTATCGACGCGAAGACCTATGCGGTGGTGAAGCCGTATCTCACGCTGGGCGACAAGCTCGGCCGCTTTGCCTCGCAGCTTGCGCCGAACCGCAACGACCGGATCGTGATCACCTACGGCGGCAAGGCCACCGAACTGCCGACCGACGCCATCACCCGCGCGATCCTCACCGGGTTCCTCAAGGCCGCAGGCGGAGACGAGGTCAACAGCGTGAATGTGCGCTCGATGGCTGCGACCCTTGGCCTGCAGGTCGAGGAGGTGAAGTCGAGCGAGCAAACCGACTTCAACGAATGGCTGCATGTCGCTGCCTACAGCGGGGACACGAAGGTTTCGCTGGGTGGCACGTTCTTCGGCGCGAAAAATGACCCGCGCATCGTGCGGGTGAACGGCCAGCCGGTCGAGGTCACGCCGAGCGGCGTTGTCCTGCTGCTCGAGAATCGCGACCGTCCGGGCATCGTCGGCCATCTCGGCACGCTTCTCGGCGAGCAGAACGTGAACATTGCGAGCATGTCGCTCAGCCGCGACGCCGCCGGTGGCAAGGCGCTCACGCTGCTGAACGTCGATTCCGCTCCCGATCAGGCGACGCTGGATCGGCTGCTGTCGGAGCCCGACATTTTCTCGGCACGAGTCATTCAGCTCTAGGATCTGCTTTCCGGTTCGCGCGTTCCCAAGGCGCTCACAATCCCCGCACTTCGATGCGAGTCGTGGCGGTTTCGCCCGAGATGGCATCCTTCGCGATGATCTCGTGAGTGCCCTCGCGCAAATGCGCGACACCGGCGGAGCAGTCCAGCGAAGAGGAACTCCACGATACCGCGCCGGTGCTCTCCGCCTTCAGGGCGATGCGTTGGGACTCCGCCGGCAGATCAGGATCGAGGAAATAGACCGCACCCGGTCGCGGTTGCACGATGCGGAGAGCGTCCGCCACCGGAGCGCAGGTCACGAGATCGCCGAGGCTGTTTTGCGGGCCCGCCAGCCAGGCCGCATATTCAGGGCCAAGAATCAGACGGCCTCGAGAGTCGCGATCGCTGGGGGGCTCCCACCTGGGTTCCCAGCGGCATGCCGTGCGGATGGCGCCTTTTGTGCCGGCGGCCACGCGCTTCCCGCTGAGTGGTTGCACCCAGTAGTCTGCAATGGTCTCCGGTCGCGCGAACCACGTTGTTCCCCGCGTGCGGTGGAGAAGTTCCATCACCTCGTGCATCACCGGCGCCGCGCCGGTCACGCCGGTGATTTCCCGCATCGGCGAGCCGTCGGGATTCCCCACCCATACCGCGACGGTGAATTCCGGGGTGAAGCCCACCGTCCAGTTGTCGCGGTAGTCCGAGCTTGTTCCGGTCTTGCACGCGACGGGGAAATCGAAGCGCAGCGGGGAGTTCCAGCCGAACGAGGAGGACCGCGCCGCGTTGTCCGCGAGCATGTCGGCAATCAGCCAGGCCGTGCCTTCGTCGAGCACCCGTTCACCTGCAGGGATCTCGTCCGGTGAGCGGACAAGTCGATACGGCCGGTGCACTCCGCCGCGTGCAAAGGTCGCGTAGGCATTTGCCAGCTCGAGAAGGCGCACCTCGCCATTTCCCAGCACGAGGCCGAGCCCGTAGTGCTCCGCTGGATGGCCGAAGGAGGTAACGCCGAGTCGTCGCATCAGGCGGTGAAGCGCCTCCGGTCCTCCGCCGAGCTGCTCGACGCGAATCGCGGCGACGTTCAGCGAATTGCCCAGCGCGAAGCGAAGGCTGACCGGGCCGTAGAAGCGATGGTTGTAATTGTTCGGGCGATAGAGACCCGTCGGAGTCTCGAACTCGGTCGGCACGTCGGGGACAACCGTGCAGGGATTTGCGCCATTCTCGATCGCGAGCGCGTAGGCAAACGGTTTTATCGCCGAGCCGGGAGAGCGTGGCATCCAGGCGCCATTCACCGCGCCCGACCCGGGCTCGAAATAGTCCGCCGAGCCGACCAGTGCGAGCACTTCGCCGGTGGGGTTGTCGATCACGACGACCGCGCCGCTGGTTGCGTTCTTGTCGGCCATGAGCGCGAGCTGATCCTTCAGGATCGATTCAACCTGGCGGTTCAATGCGAGGTCGAGTGTGGTGACAACGCCGCCGCCCGTCTCCGGCAACAACCCGCGCCGCTGGAGCAGGAGCCCCACGAAATGCGGAGCGGCGAACGAGAGCGCAGGGTCTGCGAGGCGCAAAGGCTCCTCGAGGGCGCGGGCGAGCGCGGAAGGCCTCAGCATGCCATTGGCCGCCATGCGATGGAGAATCCATTGCTGGCGCGAGATCGCACCCGGCAAATTTTCGTGAGGATTGAGCCGCGATGGTGCCTTCGGGAGTCCGGCAAGCAATGCTGCTTCCGCCGGACTGAGATCGCGCGGGGGCTTTCGAAAATAAAACCAGCTGGCTGATGCGATGCCGATCTGGAGATTCCCGTAGTCGAGCCGGTTAAGATACGTCTCGAGAATCCGGTCCTTCGGCCAGCGTCGTTCCAAAGCCGCTGCGAGCCAGATCTCGCGGAGTTTCGCGGCGGGGGTGCGCTTCCGATCGCGAAGTGAGAGCTTCACAAGTTGCTGGGAGATCGTGGACGCACCGGAGTGAATTTTACCGCTGAGCAGGGCGTCCCGCACGGCCCGCACCGTGGCTGGAAAATCGATGCCGCGATGCCGGTGAAACCGCTTGTCCTCGGCGCCCAGCGTTGCGGCGATCACCCAGGGCGAAACCTCGCTCAACGCGCAATGCCGCTCCAGCCGCTGCTCGTCCACCAGCAGCGCGCGCAGGCTTTTCCCGTTTCGATCGAGAAACTCGACGCTCGGTGTGCGATTTGCGCTGAGCTCCTCCGGCAATGGAGTGAGCCGCAATGCCAGCTCGAGCGCGCCCCAGCCGACGAGCGCGCCGGCCGCGAGAGCGATTCCCGTGCGGAGAAGTCGCCGGCTATTCACGGCTCACGATCCTGGTGGTTTCACCAAGGCCGAACCGCTCGGGACGATACATCTGCTCGGCCTTCGTGGCGCCGGCCATCACGTTGCCGGCGGAGCGCACCCGGGCGAGATACTGAAATGTGTGGGCGCCGGGTGGCAGCACGTCGCAGAAGTAAAGCACGCGGTCCGCGCGCACTTCCTGAAAGTCGGCCGTTGCCGGCACAACGCCGCCCACGGCTTGCGATCGAAAATCGGGATTCACCGCCTCGAATACCGCAGGCAGCGGATCGTCGATCGCGACGAAATGCCCGACGCGCTGGGTTTCGACGCGCAACGTGACGAGCACGCGGTCGCCGACGCGCAGGTCGTCGATCGACGTCAGCCGACCGTCGGCGTCAATTTTCTGATAGCTCCGCGAAACCGCGAAGCCACGGTCCTGTCTGGGTTGATCCCCCACGGGCGGACGAACCACAAACCGCGCCTCGCCAAAGAGCGCGCCCTTGTCGGGGTTGTTCACCGTGGCGGAGGTCAGCGGTTGCGTTGCGTCGAACGCCACCTCGACCGAGTGCGACGGCTGCTCGCGATCCACGGTGAACGGAGTTGTCACGTCGCGCACGACGAGCGTGCCGCTCACGGTTTTTCCGCGCTGCTCCACGGCATCGGCGTAGCGGGCCAGAGCAATCAGCGCCCACGCATTGTCCTGCGTGGTGGCCCATCGGCCATTGACGCGGAGGCCAAGCAATTCCTTGGTGAGCGCGGCGACCTCGGCTGCCTTCGGCTTGTATTGCGTCCACGCGAGCAACGCGATGGCGCGATCGCGCGCGGGCGAGCCGAAGAGCGAGACGTCGTCAGGCGCGGGAGTGCGGGGATTCAGCAGATTGGCGACCATCTTCTTCGAGCCGTCACTTTCCAGAACTGCGAGCGCGAGCATGGCGCGGGTTTCGTGCGAAAGCTCGCTGCGCTGCTGGTAGAGCAGCTCGTGATAGGAGGGCTCCGCCTGACCGGCGAGGGCGAGCGCGTAGAGGGCCAATGCGCGATCTCCCGAGTCCGTGTGAGCGTCGTCGCGCAAAGCCGAGCTCAGGAATTCGTAGAGAGAATTCATCCACATTGGACGCTCCTCCGGGCTCGGCATCAGCAGCGTAAGCACGGTGGCCGCATAAGCGCTGGCGAAGAGGCTCGAGTCCCGCCCTCCAGGCCAGAATGCGAGACCGCCGTCCGGCGTTTGCATCGAGGCGAGCCGGTCAATGGCGGCCTCACGATCGGGCAGCTCGAGTTTGCCCGTGCATGGTTGAAGCGAGTCCGCCGCGATAAAGGTCGCGAGTCGCGAGGCGGTCTGCTCGGCGCAGGTGTATTCGTAGTCGCGGAGGTAATCGAAGCTCGCGGCAAGCGACGAGAGGCGCGTGTTTGCGACGGTGAAGGTCGCGGTGCCGTTGCCCTCGAGAAGCTGCGGGTTCACTCCGGCGAGAAGGTCGTTGGTCTTTTTGCCGAGGTCGGAAAGCACGGTTTCGCGCAGCAGAACCATGGCGCTGCCGATGTGGAGCTTCGACACCACGTGGTCCGAGAAGTTCCCCAATTTTGCCGACCACGACCATGTGGCCTCGCCCATTGCCTCGAGCGTGACCGGGAAATCGACGGCCTTTGTCTCGCCATTTGCGACGGCGATTCGCGTGGTGGTCGGGCCGTCGGAGCGCGCGTTCGCGGGGTGCAGCGTTACCTCGACCTCGCCATCCGTGCCGGTGTCGTTGCGCACGACGGCGCGGGCGATCAATTGATCTCCCACGTTTCCAAACTGTCCAACCGACGGGAGCAGCATCAGCGGCTTCGCGATGGAAATTGCGGATTCGCCCGATCCGAAGCGGTTGGCTGCGGCTTGTGCCACGGCGACGAGACGATAGCGAGTGAGCGCGTCGGGCGCCGGAAACGTCGCGCGCACCGTGCCGTCATCTCCGGTGATCAGTGACGGCATCCAGGCTGCGGTGCCGGGGAAATCGTCGCGGAGCTTCATGCCTCCCTCGGCAAGTCCGCCGCCGCCGATGAGGTAGCCTTTGTTGCCGAACTCGAGTTCGGCGGGGTCCTCGGGCATGAGCTGGAACAGCGTGAGCCCTGTCTTTACGCCGAGCGGGATCGGAGCGTCGAAGATCGGACCCGGCATCGGCCGTTCGTAGCCGGTCAGTGAGATAATGCCGTCGTCGATCGCGAAGAAGGTTACTTCCGCGTCGGGCACCGGCTTTCCGTTCGAGTCGAGCACGCACAAGGTCACGTCGATTGGCTCACCGGGCTCGACCTGCGCCCGTGCCGGCTCGACCTGGACGTTCAGTTTCGTGACTGGATCGCCGACCCGCAGCTCGCACATGCCGTAGCGATACTCGGGCATTTTGAATTTGCGTGTGCTGTCCGCCGCACCGCGGATCACCACCATCGACACGATCACATTGGGACCGTCGCCGGCTTCGAGTGGAATCTCGAGCACGGGGGCGTTGCCGCTGAGGGTCGCACGTTGGGTCCGCAACACGCGGTCGCCGCGCTCGATCGTGATCGTCGCCTCGCCGTCGATCGGCGTTTTCACCATCACCCGGGCTGTTTCACCGGGCAGGTAATCGGTCTTGTCCGACACGAGATCGACCTGTGCCGGATGACGATAATCCCAGGCGATCGCATCGGGTCCTGAAACGAAGACAATGCCTTCGGAGATGGCCTGGTTGCCGTGCAAATCCTTGGCGGTGACCCGCACGAGATACTGTCCGGCTTTTTCCGGAGTGAACGTCGCCGTTGCACCGTCGCGAATTTTCCATTGCGTGCCTTCCTTGATGGGAAGCAGCGTGGCGCCGTTGGTGGTCGCCAGCGTGTCGTTGTGGGTTTCCGTGCGGAACGAGATGGCATCGCCTGCGCCCTGCACGCGGACGGTATCGAACCGGCGATGGATCCATTCGACCTTCACCGGCACGGTGCGGTCGAGCGGCTGACCTTTTGGATCGACCGCAACGACCGACACGTCGATCGGTTCGCCAACGCGATATACCATCCGATCGCCGAGGCTCACTCCGAGGTAGAAGTCGGAGGCGTCCTGCGTGAACGCGTGGGTTTCCGTGACCGTCTGCTGATTGATGTCCGTCGTTTCGACCGTCAGCAGTCCGCGCGAGGGAAGGGATTTCGGGGTTGGCAGTTCCGGTTCGATCGAGACGCCATTCGCTCCGTCGAATGTTGCTTCGCCGCGCACCGTCAATGACGCCTGCTCCGGCGCTTCCCAAAAGCCGAACTGGAAGCCGTAAAATCCCTCCGGCGTAAACTGGTCGCGCACCACTTTCATGGTCCATTGCGCACGGGCCTGCGTGAGGGGAGCGCCGAAGAGGTAGCTGGCGGTAACCTGCGCGCGCACCTTCTCCTGCGGGGTGAAGCGGTCGCGCATCGCGATGTCCACCTCGAAGGCGTTCGGCTGATATTCCGCCACGAGCAATTCGTCGTAGAAGCTGCCGTTGCCGTTGAGTTCCAGGCGAAGTCCATAGCGGCCGGGGCCGACGCCGGGGTCGAGGAGAATTTGCGTGTCGAAACTGCCACGGGCGTCGGTCTCGACCTGAATGGCTTCGATTTCATCGCCACGCGGATTGCTCACGTGGAGCGTCGCCAGACGATTTGCCTCGATCGCGAGTCCGTCGTCGTCGAGCCGGCGGACGATGCCCTTCACATGGACGGTTTCGCCGGCTCGATAGAGCGGACGATCGGTGAAAAGCAACGCGCGCCGCGGCGCGTCGTCGTCTGAAACGGAGGCCCAGCCGCGATACGACAGCGGAATCCCGAACGCCGCGGTCGGCAGCTCTACAGCGCCCTCGCCCATTCGCACGACATGAACGTCGTTCCCCTTGCGTGCCACGAGCCACTGCGCATCCGCGACGCGATCCAGCTCGGCGAAGCCCTCATCATCGCTCGTTGCCGTGCTCAACGTCTCACGCGCTTCGTCGAGCAGCGTGAAACTTACTCCGTCGAGAGGCGTGCCTGATTCCATCGAGAACACGGTCGCCCGCAATTGCGCGCCCGCCTTTTTCCACAGGATCCCGAGATCCGTGAGCTGCATGAGTGCCTGCGCGCCGGGGCGGCGTCCGTCGCCGAGACCTTCGAGGGGCTCGCCTTCGATCGTGAGAAAGATCACTCCCGTGCGGCGATTGCCGAGAATCTGCGTCCAGTCGAGAGTTGTGGTCACGCGCTCGTCCACGGCGTGACTGGAGAGGTCGATCGTCTGGTCCGAGAGAATCTCGCCGGGAATCGCATCCTCGGGCAGGGGCTGATACGGCTCGTCGGGGTCTCCGCCGGCATCCCAGGGTTTGTCGTAGTTCTTGAACGCCGCGAGTGCGGTGGCGGCATTTTCGGGCGAAACCAGCTTTGCCACGACGCGCAGCGAGCGAAGATTGACCGAAAGCGCCTCGAATGTCCGCGAACCGAACTCCATTTGGTGTCCGGTGATTTCGGGAAGATAGAGTCGCGGCGCGACTGGCGAGAACGAAAAGGTGCGGGACCGCTCGCCGTCGTAGGGCTGTCCAAACGCGGAGATCACGTCCTTGCCGATCGTGACCGTGTAGTCCTTGCCGAGCTCGAAGTCGCCGCGCACGACGAATGCGCGCCAGCCTTCCTCGAAACGCAGGTTAGGCACTTCGGGCGAGACTGTGAGGAACGTGCCGGCCGTCTCGGCGGTGATGTCGGGCGCGATGGGCTGGGAAAATTCAAGCGTCACGCTGCGACGGGAGTTGATGAAATTCGTCGGCGTTACATGCGTCAGCGTGAACGGTTTCACGTCGCCGAGCGGAATCGACGCCGGCTCCGCGACGGTGTTCGAGCCATCGAGCGATTTGAGGCCGGGCTTCATTTGCAGCGTCCATCCCGAGCCGGTCGGCAGGGCGTTCACGGGCGTGATGACGAGGCGATTCGTCTGTGGCTCGTCGGAGACGGTTGCGGAATAGTCGTCCTCCTCGGGAACGTCCGCGGTGGGGCTCTTCGCCTCCTCCCAACGCTTCATCCAGTCGTCCGCGTCGGCGTTGACCCGGAAGTAATCGCGTGGAGTCGCGTAGCGCACGGTGGCGGGAATCGTCTGCCCCGCGTCGTTCACAAATGAGAAGAGCTTTTCGGCGCCCTGCGGTTGCACCGCGAGGTTGAAAGCGAGCTTTACCTCGGGTGTCGGATTGATGTCGGTGCGGTCATACACGCTTGTTTGCCGGGCGCTGATGCCGAAAGGCGGCGTGGAGAGCTGGTGGCGGAAACCTTTGCCGACCGGGTCGCCGTCGAGCGTGGCGAGACCGGGCCGCAGGGTGAACGTGTATTCCACGCCCAACCGCGGCGGTTCACTCGGCGCGAAGATGCCGCTTCGTGTGCTGAGCCATGTGAAGCGTCCGGGGATGGGCGGATCGATGACGAGCGGCGAGGGCTCGGCCGTGCTGCCGACTTCGCCGGAGGGAATCATCGGCTTCTCGAAGCGCAGCTCGAACGTGGTCGTCGGCTCGAGCGAGTCGGTGTCGGTGAGAAATTCAACCGGCGCCGCCTGAAGCACCGAGATCAGGCAGGCCGCCGCGAAGGAGATGCGAAGAAGGCGCATGGGCGACAGATTTGCCCAAACGTAACAAGCGCCCGGAAAGTCTCAATGCTGGTCGTATTGGCCCGCGCGATACAGTTCCGCGTAAACGGAGTCCCTCGCGAGGAGTTCGGGGCCGGAGCCAAATTCGGCGATGGTGCCGTTTTTGAGCACCGCGATTTTGCCCAGTTGGTGAATGGTCGCAAGTCGGTGGGTGACGATGAGCGTCGTGCGGCCGCGCATCAGTTCCTCGATCGTCTCCATGATCGCGTATTCCGTGCCGGGATCGAGCGCGGAAGTCGGCTCGTCGAGCAGGAGGATGGGAGCGTTCTTGAGGAATGCACGCGCGATGCCAATGCGCTGCCGCTGCCCGACGCTGAGATGCCCGCCGCGCTCGCCGACCTGCGCGTCGAATCCGCCCGGCATCGCCATGATGAAGTCGTAGGCCTGCGCGCGTTTTGCGGCTTCGATGATTTCCTCCTCCGTCGCGTCGGGACGGCCGTAGGCGATGTTTTCGCGGATCGTTGTGGAAAAGAGCAGGGTATCCTGCAGCACCATGCCGATCTGCGCGCGCAGCGATTTGCGGGTCACGTGGTGGATGTCCTGTCCATCCACGAGCACCTGGCCCGAGGTCGGCTCGTAAAACCGCAGCACGAGGCTCATCAGCGTGCTTTTCCCCGCGCCGGTGCCGCCGACGAAGGCGACCTTTTCGCCGGGCTCGATGGAGAGGTTGATGCCGCGCAGAATTTCGCGCTCGCTCGAGTAACCGAACGAGACGTTGCGAAACTCGATGGCGCCTTTCACCGGGCCAATGTCCGTGGCGCCCGGCGCGTCGCGGGTTTCCGGTTCGCGATCGAGCACCTCGAAGCAGCGCTGCATGCCGGCGGCCGCGCCCTCGAGTGCCCAGGCGGTGTAGCTGAGCTGCTCGACGGGTTGATAGAGCATCAGCAAATACGACGAGAAGAGCCACAGGTCGCCGATGGAAAGCTGTCCGGCGAGCACCTGTCGCGCGCCGACATAATACATCAGCGCCGTGCCAAGTGCCATGAGGGTGCCGATGACCAGCGCGCTGGTCACGGAGGTTACATTGAGCCGAAGATTCGCCTGCAGGCTGCGGCTCGCGCGGCTGAAAAACTGGCGAATTTCAAAGGTCTCGCGATTGAAGGCGTGAACGAGCCGGATCGAGCTGAGCCCCTCCTGCGTGACGGCGAGCACATCGCTTTCGCGCTCCTGGATTGCGGTGGACTCCCGTCGAATGCGATCCGCGTAAAACCGGATGGCGCCATAGACAAACGGGAACACGGCGACTGAGGCGAGGGTGAGCCGCCAGTCGATGCGGAGCATCAACCAGATCGCGCCGAACAGCGTGAGCACGGAATTCAGGATCGTGGCGAAGCCCTTGTTGTAGATCGTCTGAATGGACTGCGAATCGTAGGCGACGCGGAATGAGGAATCCGCGCTGCGCCGCGAGTCGTGGAAATACAGGGGCAGGGTTTGCAGGCACGAATAGAGGTCCGTGCGGAGCTTGAGCATCGCATGGAGGCCCGTGCGGATGAACAGGTAGTTCGACAGGAGATTCGTCACGCCCCAAAGGAGCTTGATGACGACCACCGCGATGCAGAGCCAAAGGATCATTGTCACCGCGGATTGCTCGCCGAACCATGCGCGGAGCTGCGCGCGGGATTGCTCGGCGGCGGCGTTGTCGTCGGAGGGAAGGACGCCGTCGATGATGTATTTGAGCGGCCACGGCGAAAGGAGATTGAGTCCCGCGGCGGCGATCATGGCCACAAGCCCGCCCGCCGTTGGCCAGACAAACGGCCGGAAGTAACGAAGCGTGCGGGAATAGACGGACATCAGCAGGAGGGCTTAATGGATCACGGGTCAAAAACCAAGTCCACCACACTTGCGACGGTGGGGGATGGCGATTAATGGTCGCGGGAATGCCCGCGTCCCTTCCATTTCCGGGGCCAGGCCCGGCGGCCTCGCGATTCCTCTTCCTGAGGGTGTCGCCGGACGATCAGGTGCTGTATGCAAATGTCGCGTTCGCCGAATACCTCGGCGTCGACAAGGCGGCGCTGCCCGGCACGGCGCTGCTGGAAATCCAGAACCGTCTCAGCGGCGAGATGCGCGGGTGCCTGCAGCGACCCCACGGCGGGAAGCAGGACAGCCGGCTTATGACGGATGCGAGTGGCCGCGTCTTCGAGGTGCGCACCCGCAGCGAGCATGGAATGCTGGACATTGTTCTCACGGAGGTGACGGACGCGGAAAAAGCCTTCGGCGAGCTGTTACGGCGCACGGGAACCCCGGCGGAGCTGCTCACCGAGGATGAGATCCGGGCGTTGCGTCAGCCGGAGCGGCGGTTGGTGACGATTTCCTCGGTCCAGTTGCGCGGATTCGGGGCGGCTGCCGGGACCCTTCCTCCGCATGACGCGCAGTTGATGCTGGACGCCTTTGCGGAGGAAATGGGCGAGGCGATTCTGTCCGTCGCCTCGACGATCGGCCAGTCCACCGGGGAGCGAATCACGGGAATCTTCGGTGCCCCGCGATGGCACAAGGACCATGCATTACGTGCGGTCCTGGCCGCGTGCCTGCAGATGGACCGGATTGCCGCGCTGGACGGCGCCTTTTGCGCCCAGGGGAGCGAGTTGCCACCGTGTTCGATCGGAATCGCATGTGGCGAGGCCCTGCTGGCGGTGATCGACGGTGTTTACACGGCGCAGGGGGCGCCCGCGGATCTTGCGGCGTCGCTGGCGCGGATTGCGCGGCCTGGTGAAATCCTGCTGACGGAGGCAACGTTCGAGTCCGTGCTCGCGAACCTGCCGGAGAATTGGGAGTTTTTTCGAACCACCACCGAGGAGGACCCCGATCTTGGCGAGTTCCAGTGGGAAGCCGTGGAGGTGCAGCCGTTGCCGGAGAAACTGCGCCGCATTGCCTGCCTGGTTGGGGAAAACGTCTCGGAGGACACATCGCGCACGCAGCTTTATTTTGACTACCTCTTTGCGATCACGGACCCGCTTACGGGTGAATCGGTGCCCATTCTGCGCGTGGTGCGTCCGCAGACCGTGGAGTCCGCCGTCGAGCTCGACCACGGCAACGTCGCCGCTGCGGGTTCGGGGATGAATCTTGGCCGCTACCGCCTGCTGGAGGTGGTCGGCGAAGGTGGCATGGGAAAGGTGTGGCGGGCGGAGGACCGCTTCGGGAACACGCTCGCGGTGAAGGTGCTCCATACGAACGAGGCGACGCAGGCGCAATTGCAGCGCTTCAAGCGCGAAGCCGAGATCATGGCGCGATTGCCGCACCGGAACATCTGCCGCGTCTACGAGTTCAACGAATTCGAGGGCGTGAATTACATCGCGATGGAGTTCGTCGACGGCGTCACGCTGTCGGACCTTCTTTATCTCGGCGACTACGAAAGGGCGTCTCGAAGCGGCGCGAGGTTCGGGCCACCGCTGCCGGTCTTGATTCGCACCATCCGCTCGTTGCGCCTCTCGGAGCCTGCCGATGGAGAGAACGTGGATCATTCCGTGAGTCGCATCCTGCCCGAGGATCAGACCCTGCGAATCATCGGGCGCATCTGCGACGCCGTGCAATTCGCTCACGAGCACGGCGTGTTGCATCGCGATTTGAAGCCGGGGAACATTCTGCTGCGGGAGGATGGCGAGCCGCTCGTGGCCGACTTCGGATTGGCGAAAATCGACTCCCTGCAATCGGTGTCGCTGTCACTTTCCGGTCATGTCGTTGGCACTGTCGAAAACATGGCGCCCGAGCAGGCGGTAAGCAGCAAGGACGTCGATGGACGGGCTGACGTTTTTTCCATCGGCACGATTCTCTACCAGCTTCTCACGGGTCGGAAATTTTTCACCGCCACCGGCAATCTCGTCGCCGACGCCCAGGCGCTGCAGAATTACACGTTTCCGAAGCCTCGGGCGTTGAACCCCCGCATCGATCCAGACCTCGAGCTCATCACGCTCAAGGCGCTGCGCGCGGATCGCGACGACCGCTACCGGAGCGTGGCGGCGCTGCGTGCGGATCTGGAACGCTACGAGCGCGGAGAACCGATCAGCGCACGGCCGATTGCAGCCGGCGAGTTGTTCCGGAAACTCGTGATGCGCAACAAGCCGTTGAGCGCGGCGATTGCGGTTTCCATTCTGGTGATCACGGTCGGCCTCGCGGTGGCGGCGTGGACGATCAACGACCGTCGCCTCGACGCCGAGGCTGCGCGCCGCATTGCGGAACGGGCGCGCCTCGAAGCGGAGGAGCGACGGCAGGAGGCCGAAACCGCCCGTGCGCTCGCCGAACAGAAGCAGGCGGAAGCCGAACAGGCGCTCGCCGAGGCGGAGAAGGCGCGCGAGGCGGAGCGGGAGGCGCGGGGATTGCACGATGAGGCGGTCGCGAGGGTCCGGCAGGCGAGCGAGGAGCGCGAGGCCGCCGAGGCACAGCGTCAGCAACTGGCCACGCTCGCCAGTGAGCAGGCGCAGCAATTGGAAGAAACCCGCACCCGGCTCCAGGAGATCGAGAAGCGTGACCGGCAGGAGGCCGCATTGCTTGCGAATCCGGATGTCATCGCGGCTGCGGTGGCAATGGACGAGGCGTTGTCGGCGTATCAGTTCGGCTTTGCACCGGAGGACCTGGCGAAGCTCGACGGGCCCTCAGGGATTTTCGAGCGAATGAACTACGTGATGGTGCGTCTGTGCAAGGTGCTCGAGTTGCAGCCTGAGTCCATGCCCGCGCTGGCGATGAAGACCCGGTTGCACCTGGCCGACCTCGATGTCGACGCGGCCCGCGCCACCATCAACAAGGCGATGCGGGTGGCGGCGAAGGATCCGGAAGCCGCGAAAAAGGAAAACCTCGAGCCGCTGGGAGATCTCGTGCTCAAGCTGGACTCCGCGGGCCTGCCCTCGGCGAGCGAGGTGTCGGCGGCCTTGCGGCGCACGGGATTCGCGCATGACCGGATTGCGGCGAACATTCTCGACGCGATGGCGACCGACCGGACGTCGCGACGGCTGGTCAGCAAAAGCGGGCACAGCCCGCTCGGGCGACCGACTCTCCCGGAGGAGCTCGCGTTTCGGCTGCGGCTTGGCAACCCGAATGTGCTTCGCGTTGGAGTCAGCAAATCCGACACAGAAGGGTGGACGGTAGAGCTCCTCGGCGCGAATGGCCCGGTCGATCTCACGCCGCTGGCGAACCGGGAGGTTCAAACACTCCGGATTCAGGGAGCGACGGAGTTCGACTGGAGCGTGCTCTTTGCCCTTCCGTTGAAATCCCTCGATCTCTCGGGCAGCGCCGTTCGTTCAATCCCGCTGACCGGCACCAATCGCGAGCTGCTTCAACTTCGCAAGCTGGACCTTTCAAACACTCCGCTGACGGAGCTGCGCCCGCTGGCGTTGCTGCCTCTTCTCGAGAATCTCGACATTTCCAACACGCCCGTGCGCTCTCTGGCGGCACTCTCCGGCCGGAAGCTCACCCATTTGAACATCGCGGGCTGCAAACTTGCGTCGCTTGAGCCGCTCACGTGGATGCCACTGCACACCCTGATTGTCGGCCCGGAGAGCCTGCCATTGCTGACGAAAACTCCCAGACTCCGCGCGAGTCGCACGCTGCAGGTCATTCGCACGCCGGATGATCCTGACACCCAATCGACGTCGGCGTTTTGGAAAAAACTCGATGCCGGCGCCTATGCCGACGCGTCGGAGGACGAGCCTTGAGTTACCGGTTGCGAGGCCCCTGAGAATCTGCTCTCTTTTGCGTCCCATGAATACCGACCCTGCGGTGGCCCCGGCTTCCGCCATGGAGCTAGCGCGCGAATCGCGCAGCCCGTTACGAAAGCTTTATTACTGGACGTTGCACTGGGCCGACACGCCATATGCGCTGCCGGCTCTCATCATTCTGTCTTTCGCCGAATCGTCGTTTTTCCCGATTCCGCCGGACATTCTTCTGATGGCGATGTGCTTCGCCGCGCCGAAACGCTGGCTGACCTTCGCCTTCTGGAGCACGATCGCCTCGGTCGCGGGCGGCGTTTTGGGCTGGTATCTCGGGTTCGGCTTCTGGGAGTTGACGAAGAATTTCTTTTTCGACGTGATTCCCGGATTCACTCCGGAGGTCTTTGCGAAGGTCGAGTCGCTCTATCAGGAGAATGCCTTCGTTGCGATCCTGACGGCGGCGTTTACGCCCATTCCTTACAAGGTGTTCACGGTCGCGGCCGGAGTCTGCCACGTGGCAATTCCCGCTCTCATCGCGGCCTCCCTGGTTGGTCGCGGGGCGCGCTTTTTCCTGGTTGCAGGATTGATTCGCGGCTTCGGGCCGAAGGTGAAGCCCTTCCTCGAGAAGCATTTTGAAATCGCCACCGTTCTGCTTCTCGCGCTCGCCATTCTCGGCTTTGTCGCAATCAAGTATCTGTCGCACTGATGACCTCTCACGGCGCCGAAGGTGACACGCCACTGCGCAGCATCTGGCGGTTGCTGTGGTCGCGGTTGTTGACGGGCATCGCGGTGGCGGTGCCCCTGATCGTGACGATCTGGGTGTTGTCGATCGCCTACGCGTTCATCGCCAAGATTAGCGAGCCATTCTGGGCGGCGATCGGCGTCGAGAACAGCCGCCTTCTGAATTTCGTCTCTGCGCTGCTGTTGTTGATTGGTCTCGGCTTCATGGCAACGCACGTGCTGGGGCGGCGTCTCATTGACGCGTTCGAGACCTTGCTGTTGCGAGTGCCTCTTATCTCCAAGGTCTACGGCGCGGTGAAGCAGGCGCTCGACTCGGTTCGCCAGATGAAGTCGAACCAACAGTTCAAGCGCGTGGTCTATGTGGAGTATCCGAGCGAGGGGTGCATTCTCATTGGATTCGTCACCGGGCAGTTTACCGATCCTGCGCTGGGAAAGGATTTCACGATGGTTTTTCTGCCGACGTCACCGAATCCGCTCACGGGATTTATCGTCGGCATTCCATCGGAGCGCATCGTCGAAAGCGGCCTCACGCTCGAGCAAGCCACGAAGCTGATCGTTTCCGCCGGACTCGTCGCGCCGAGCCCTTCGGCGACGCCGGTTGCCCCGTAGTGTTAGGCGGCCCACGTTCTTTTTTTGAACGTCCCACGCAAGAGGCCTGTCTCACTCGATAACAAGACGGAGGTGGAAATGAAAAACCCGTATCGCAAAATCAATAAAGCGCAGCTCTCACTCGGCGATCTCGTCGCGATCGTGAGTTCCTGCGCGAAGGACAGCAAGGAGACCGTCGCCGCGGTGGCGGACCTCATCGCCACGGGCCGGGTCGCCGTGTGTGACCACGGCATTCGCAAGTCCCTGCGACTTGCGACGTAAACGAGAGATTTTTTTCATAGGGAGTGCTGAGGCGGCATCGGGAAACCGATGCCGTCTTTGTTTTTTCGCGTGGTCGGCCGCACTTTCCGTGCGGTAAAACCCACGGGTGATCGAACGCTACAGTCTCCCTGAAATGCGCGCGCTCTGGAGCGAGCAGCGCAAACTCGAAATCTGGCTCGAAATCGAAACGCTCGCCTGCGAAGCGATGGCCGAGTTGGGCCAGATTCCCAAGGCCGATGCCGAGGCGATTCGCGCGCGCGGCGCGTTTGACATCGAGGAGGTGCGGGAGATCGAGAAGCGCACGAATCACGACGTCATCGCGTTCCTCGAAAACGTCGCGTCGAAGATCGGTCCCGAGGCGCGCTGGGTGCACCAGGGCCTGACCTCCTCCGACCTTCTCGACACCACGCTTGCGGTGCAGATGAACGAATCGTGCGTCCGCCTGCTCGCCGATCTCCATGCGCTTCGCGCGAGCATTGCCCGCCGCGCCGAGGAGCACAAATACACGCCAATGATCGGACGCAGCCACGGCATTCACGCGGAGCCGATCACGTTCGGACTGAAGCTCGCGCTGATGTATGACGAGTTTGGCCGCGCGATCGAGCGGCTCGAGCAGACGAAGGAACGTGTGCGCGTTGGCAAGCTCAGCGGCGCCGTCGGCACGCACGCCCATCTCGATCCGCGCGTCGAGGCCTACGTGATGGAGAAGCTCCATCTCAAGCCCGCTCCGATTTCCACGCAAATCGTCCAGCGTGACCGCCACGCGGAGTTCATGACGACGCTCGCGCTCATCGCATCGTCGATCGATCGCTGGGCAACGGAATTCCGCCATCTCCAACGCACCGAGGTTCTCGAGGTGGAGGAGTATTTTTCCGCCGGTCAAAAGGGCAGCTCCGCCATGCCGCACAAGCGCAACCCGATCACCGGAGAACGGCTCAGCGGCCTCGCGCGCGTCATCCGCAACAACGCCGGCGCCGCGCTCGAGGACGTGGCGCTCTGGCACGAGCGCGACATCAGCCACAGCTCGGTCGAGCGCATCATCCTGCCGGATTCCTGCACGCTGCTTGATTACATGCTCGTGACGCTCGCACGGCTCGTCGACCGGCTGCTCGTGTATCCGGAAAACATGCGCCGCAACATGGAGCTCACCGGCGGACTCTACGCGAGCCAGGGTGCGCTGCTGCGACTCACCGAGAAGGGACTCGAGCGCAAGGTCGCCTACGAGGCCGTGCAACGCGCCGCGATGCGCACGTGGAAGGAGAAGGTCCCGCTCGCGCAAACGCTGGCCGAGGAGCCCGAGGTCGCTGCGAAACTCACCGCCGAGGATGTCGCGGAGGCGTGCTCGCTCGACCACCACTTCAAGCACGTCGACGCGAAGTTCCGCGCCGTCGGCCTGGAGTAACGAGCCTCGCTCACGCGGCGCGGCGCCGGATTGCGAGAAGCAGCAGGAGTCCCGCGATGGCGACCGCCCATTCGTGCGGCTCGGGAACCGCCGAATAGACGAGGCTGATCGAGTTCCCCTGCTGCACGACCGCGAACCGCGAGGTGTCCGGTGCGTTCGAGAACGCCGAGGAGTCGATGCGGAAGCGATCGGAGCTGAAGCCGCCGATGCCGCCGCTCGCCGTCGCGAGAATCCAGGTGTAGGTCTGCGCAGGATCGAAGTTCGCGACGTCGCCGGGCTCGTTGTCGAGCCCGAGGGAAACGACGGCGATGGTGAACGGATTCTCCGCCGTGCTGTGGATCGTAAGCGAGCCGTTCACCTCGAGCCAGTCCCAGTTTGTCCCGGCGATGCCGGTGGCGCTGTTGAGCTCCCACACGTAGGTCGCGCCGCCATTCCACGTCTGCGAGCCGGTGGTCAGCGTCCCGGGTGATGTGCCGGGAGAAATCACGCCATCGAGCAGCACGTCACCGGTGAACGATCCACTGCCGCCGAGGGTCGCGCCCTCCGCGATGAAGACGTTGCCCGAGCCAAGGCCCGAGCCGCTTTCGTTGTCCACAAGGAGCGTTCCGCCATCGACGAACGTGCCACCGGTGAAGGTGTTCGCGCCGGTCACGCGGAGGACGCCGGCGCCCGTTTTGCGGAGGACTCCGACGTTGCCTTCGCTTTCGCCGATCACGCCTTTGATGGTCGTCAGCGCGGAGTTCGTGATCGAAAGCGCATGGTTGCCCGTGAGCGTAAACGGGCCCTCGAAGGTGAGCGCGAGCGAGCCATCCACCCCATAGTCACCTTCGAGGATGATCGCGTTGGGGAGCGTGCGTGCCGTGTTGAAAGACCGCAGTGTTCCGCCTTGCAGAATTACCGTGCCAGTGCCCAACGCATCGGTGCCGTTGAGCTCGACGCGGCCGGACTCGAGAACCGCGCCGCCGGAGAAGGAATTTCCCACGAGGCGCAGGTAGTTGCTTCCCCGCTTGATGATGGAACCTGTGCCCGTAATGTTCGTCGACATCGGGTATTCGATCGAGCGGTTGAAGATGATAACGCCGTTGTTGACGATGGTGCCGATGCCCGGAAACCGGCCGGTGCCCGCGATCTCGATGGTTCCCTCCTCGATCCGCGTGCCTCCGCGGTAGATATTTTCTCCGGTGAGCGTGAGCTTGCCCGCGCCGGTTTTCGTGAGAACGCCGAAGGAGGTGACGCCACCAGGGCCGGTGAGGCCGTGGGAGAAGGTGACGTCGAACCCATTCGTGTCGATGGTGGCGCCGGAGTTGCCGATTCCGAAGGTTCGAAGGTTGTTGAACGCAGCGCCGAAGCGTATTCCCCCGCCGTCGATGAGAAGTCCGCCCGATCCGAGGCGCGCGTTTGAGTCGATTTCCAGGAGTCCGCCAAGAATCTGGGTGCCGCCCGTGTAGGTGTTCGTTCCGCCGAGCGTGAGCGTGCCGGTGCCGACTTTCACCAACGCGCCGCCGCTCCCCTCGATCGTGCCATTGAACGTGGTGGACCTGCCCAGCGCGCCGACTTCCAGCGTCCTGTCGCCCAGCTTCACCAGGCCGCTGCCTTCGAGCGAACCGACCGGCACGGAGCCCAGTCCGGTGCTGCTGATATCGAGCGTCGCGCCATTCTGAATCGTGATCGAAGCATCCCGCCCCTCGCCGCCGCCCTGGAACAAGACTGAGCTGCCCGCGCCAGCGGCGATCTTCGCCCTTCCAGCGTTGGCTCCTTCCTCCACGAGAAGCGTGGAGCCTTCGCCGTGAAGGGTGATTTGCGCGTCTCCGCCGTTGGAGTTTCCGCTGAGACGCAGAATTCCGCCATCATGGAGGTTCACCACGGAATCCCCAGGTCCGCCATCCACGAAGCGAAGGACGCCGCCGAAACTCGCTTCCATCTCCGCGCCGGACCATTGCACATCCGAGGCTGCGAAGAACGTGCCGCCCTGGGCGGAGATGCTGGAGTTGGGAAATGTGGCGTTGGAGTAAACATTCATCCATCCGCCGCTCTGGATGGTGAACTGCGAATCGGAGAACACATTTTCTCCCACAGCCTGAAACTGCCCTCCGTCTCCGATCACGAAGCTCGACTCCGAGGCACCCGACATGCCGATCCACGAGGTCGAGCCGCGGATCATGAAGTCTGTTTCCTCAAAATGGGTCTGAAAGCCCACCTGGAGCGTGCCGCCCGACTCGATCACGAATTGCGGACGGTGCGCGGAAAGGTTTTCGAGTCCCGTGCGGAGATCGGGCTCGAACACGCCGACGGAGAGGACTCCGCCATTCTCCACGGTGAACGTGTAGGCCGGCGCGTCGGGCAGCATTCGGATGGTCGATACATCGACGCTCGAGGTGATGGAGACATCGGTCACCGTCGAGGGACCGAAGACGGCATCGCTGGAGGAAAAAGGCTGGCCGTTGTCCCAGTTTCCGGCGGCATCCCAAAGGCTTCCGGCGGGCTCGTCGAGCCAGCGGGTTTGCATGACATTCAGGTCGCTCAGGAGGAAAGCCTCTTCGCGTCCATCACGCAGACCCGTGCCGACGATCGAGAAGCGGTCCTGTGAGGCTTCCGCAACCCCGCTTGCCGAGATGAGACCATCCCAGTCGGACAGATCCATTCCGTAGTATCGCTCGAGGAAGTCCGCGATCTTGTAGTGACCGAACGGCGTCCACATCACGGCACTGGATTCCGTTTCGTTCGATGCCCAGCCAACCACGATGGCGCCGTTGGAACTGATGCCCAGCGCGGTCGAGCTCGTGAGGCCGGCAAAGCCTGGGAGTTCCGACATGGTTCCGGAGGTGAGATTCCATTCCACGGCTGTATGAATTCCGTCCTCCGTAATGGTGGCTCCGACGGCGCGGTTGAAACCGGCCGCGTTGGCGACCGTTTCGTTTCCCTCGGGCGATTGCAGCCAATGCGCCGAGTCCGAGGTGAGTAGCACGACGCGGGAGCCGTTCTCCGTTTCCTCCCGGACGAGGTATTGCGAGTCGTTCACTCGTGCGGTCACCGCACTCCAGCTCGCGGCCCCCCAGAAGTTGGCTGCCACCATGCCGTCATCCGCGGTCCACACAAATCCCCGGATTCCCGTCTCGGAAGACGATATGCCGTAGACTGTGTGACCCGATCCGGACACGGCGCTCGCGGCCGAATACACGAAGGGGGAATCCTCCCAAAGCGTTCCGAGACTCTGCATCCCCGCTTCCTCCGTCCACCGAAACGCCCTCATCTCCCCGTCGGCTTCCAGGCTGGCGCCGACGACCACTTTGCCGTCGTCGCTCAACGATTGGGACCCTACAACGAGCGCCCCTTCGCCACCGAGCGTTCCCAATTCGACCATGCCGTCCTCGCGAGTCCAGTAAAACACCCCGCCGGAGTTCGGCATATCGCTCCTTCCCAGGTTCCCGGTCACCGTGCGCCCATCGGCGGAAAGGGCGAGGCCAACGGAAATGTCCCACTCGCCCACGGTGCCCAGTCCCTCCAGGGTCGCCTGAGCTGCGGTTCCCGAGGGCATCAGCGCCAGGAAAATCCCCGCAGCAAAAACCCGACGAACAACACGGCCGATGTAGATGCCAAATGGTGTGTTCATGCGTGCAGCCTAGGGAGGCGGTTGATTGTCCGTCACCATGCTGGTGTTGCGCGTTTGTCCGCAATTCGGGGGGCGCTCCGGAAAAAGGGTTGTCCGGAAATTCTCGAGGAAGATAATCGGCCTCCGAGCGATGAAAGATTCCGGTAGGAAAATCGCAAAACGGCGCCCCGGAAACTTCGAGAGGGACGCGCTCCGGGCGGCGAAACGTTTTCAGGAGGCACGCGACCTGGGCGAGCTTGCAGAGGCGATCGTGGATGCCACGGGCCGCGCCACGCCGGGGGATCTCGTGTATCTCCAGCATTTTCATGAGACGCGCGGCAAGGTGGACATGCTCGCGCCGAACATCCCCTGGCCGTTCAATCCCGAGGAGCAGCAACGTTGCGCGAGTCTGTGGTTCCGCCATCCGCTGGTGTATTCCGTGATGCAGGAAGGGTGGTTTACCCCGCGGGCGGTCACGTCGATCCTGCCGATCCGGCGCTGGCGCGAAGAGCGGATGTATAATGAAGTGTTTCGGCGGAATCGCTTCGACTACCAGCAAGCGGTGAACTTTCCCATCGGCGGAGGCTCGAGCTGCGGGCTCATCGTCATGCGCTCGGGGCTCGATTTTACGCCTCGCGAGCAGAATGCCTTCGAGCTGGTTCGTCGAATGGCCGTGCCCGCGCTGACGCGCATCCTCCGCATCGAGCGTGAGCGGGCGGAGCTTTCCCTGCTTGCCGACGGAGCGGATCACGTTGGCGTTGCCATTCTCGGTGTCGACGCCGAGGGCAGGGTGCGACGGCAATCCCGGCCGGCCGCCCGACTCCTCCGCGAGCACAATCCGCACCGTCCCGATGCGCTCGTCGCCGACATCACGCGGTGGGTGCGCGCTTGCCGCCGGGCCGGGCGCGCTCCGCAGACGCGAACCTTTTCCACGTCGCTTGGCGCGCTGCGTGTGCGTCCGTCGATCGGAAGATTCGCCGGTGATGTCTTTTTGTTTTTGGAGGAAGTGGAACGTCGCGACCCGCCGCCGATCTACGTCGAGCACGGCCTGAGCCCGCGGGAAAGCGAGGTGCTTCACGGGTTCGTTCTCGGCGCCCCGGACGCCGCGATCGCAGCGTCGCTCGGAGTCGGCCGGCGCACCGTGCAGGAATATTCCGCCCGAATCTTCGGCAAACTCGGGGTGTCGAACCGCCACGCCGCCGCCGCATGGGCACGCCGCGTGCGGACCTCGCAGTTTCTCGAATCCCCCGCCCGCCACGACACGCTCCCGGAGTCGGATCCGCTGGAGGCTCTCAGCGCCGCGCTTGCCTTTCAGCGCCACGCTCTGAGGTCATGAAACGCCTCGCGAGCCGCGACTACGAAACGCTTCTCGACATGGCGGCGGAGCTCCAGGAAGCCGCGGCGATCGAGGAAGTCGCCGGGCGGCTCTTCCGCGCGGTGGCGAGGTTCGATCCTCATGTTTCGCCGATTGTCGAGCTGCGCGGCGCGTGGGGACATCGCCGCGTGCTGCGTCCCGACAACGCTCCCATGCCGGAGAACACATTCCGGTTCCACGGACTCGCGTGGAAAATCGTGTCGAACGGCGTTGAGGTTCACGTCGTCCTCTCGCGATCCGGAGAACCGTTCGATTCCGATCCCGACGGATGCTGGGCGGAATTGCGCCGGCAGACCACACCGGCATTTCTCCGCGCCTGCGAATACCAGCGGATGCAGGACGAAACCACCGTGCTGCGCGATGAGCTGGCCCGCGCGGGCGCGGCGATGCTGCTCGTGGATTCCCACGGCGCGGTCGTCCCTCCGTCCGATCAAACGCGTGAACTGCTCGAGCGGCATTCGCTCACCGGCAGCCGGCTCGACGCGTTGCTCGCGCGCGTGCGGGAACGGCTCGACCTGCTACCGCCGACAAACACCGTCGAGACCATCGGCAGCGGCGAAACCCCGGCCGGCATCCTGCGCTTCCTGGCCCGCTCGACAGCCCGCGGCGTGCTGCGCGCCCTCTACATCGAAGAGACCGATCGGTTCCTGCCACCGTCCCGATTTGCAAAACTCGGCCTCTCCCCGCGCCGCTGCGAAGTGCTGCACTGGCTCGTCGAGGGAAAGACGAACCCGGAGATCGCGATCATTCTCGGGATTGGCGTCGAGTCGGTGAAGGACCACGTGCGTGCGATCTTCGCAAAACTCGGTGTCCGCAGCCGCGGCGAACTTGCGAGAGTCCTGCGCGAGAATCCGTGACCGTGGTTGAAAAACTCCCCGCGAACGCTAAGGAGTAGGCAAACCATGAAGCTTCGAGTCCTGATTCCCGTGCTCAGCGGAGTGTTGCTGGTCTCCTGCAACAGACCCGCACCGACTCCCCCCGAGCCGACCCCGACTCCGACCCCCGAAGCGACGCCAACGCCGGAACCCACGCCCGAGCCAACTCCCACGCCGGAGCCGATCGATACCACGGCGCAGGTTTCCGTGCTCGGCTACCACCGGTTCGAAAAGCGCGAACGCGACCCGCTGGCGATCACGCCCGAGCATTTCCGCAAGCAGTTGCAGGCGATCAAGGATTCCGGCGTGCCCGTGATTCCGATGGCCGATTTCCTCGCGTGGCGTCGTGGCGAGAAGAACATCCCGCCGCAGGCGATCGTGATCACGATCGACGATGGTTACGACGACACCTACACGGAGGCCTGGCCGATTCTCAAGGAGTTCGGGTTTCCGTTCACCTTCTACGTCTACACAAACTACGTCGGCGCGGGTGGCCGCTCGATTCAATGGGAGGAGCTTCAGGAAATGGCCGACGCCGGCGTGGACATTGGCAGTCACACGGTCGCGCACGCGAATCTGGTGAACCCGAAGCAGAAGGATCTTGCGGGCAAGACCTACGAGGAGTGGCTGAAGAACGAGCTCGCGGGCTCGAAGCAAATTCTCGAGGAGAAGCTCGGCATCAAGGTGACGACGCTCGCCTATCCGTTTGGCATTCACGACGAAAAGGTCATGAAGGCAGCCGAGGAGGCGGGTTACGAAGCGGCGTTCACCGTTTCCGGCAAAAAGGCATTGCACGACTCGGGAGCGATGAACATCGGCCGCTACATCGTGCAGAGCGACAAGGAATTCACGTTCACGAATGCATTGAAGTTCGGCCCGGGTTCCCCCTCGTCGATCGCCGCGGCGAGTCCGGCTGGCAACGCGGCGACGGCAGCCATGCTGACGGAGCCCATGCAGAATGCCGTGATCTCTAATCCGCGACCTGAGTTGAAAATCAATCTCGCGAGCCTCGGCAACGTGGATCCCAAGAGTGTTGAGATGCGTGTGAGTGGATTCGGTCCGGTGCCTGCGAAGTATGATCCCGAGTCGGGGCTGCTCAGCTTCAAGATGCACCAGCCTCTGCGCGAACCGGAAGTGATCGTGCTCGTGAACGCGCGCGCGAACGGAAAGAAGACGAGTGTGAGCTGGGCGTTCCAGTTTGATCCGAATGCCGAGCCTTCACCGACGCCGGCCCCCGCGGAGGCCGAGAACCCGGCCGCAGGGGAGGCCCAGCCGATCCTTCCGGAGAATGCGGCGGACGACGAGGCGGGGATTCCTCCGATGAAGCCGGCGGAATAATTCTCGCTTTTCTTTCAGCACATTTGCGACGACCTTCGCGGCAATGGCTTCCGGCATCATTGAATTTTTCAAGCGCAAGCTCATCGGGGAACCACCGATTCACCCGATCGACCGTCGCGCGGCGAAATACTACGTGAAGAAGCGGCTGGTCCACATCTTTCCGGAACTTCGCAACGATCCCGAAGCGTTGGAGCGGGCCTACCGGGAGCTCGATCTCGAGCCGCGTCACGGAATCGGACGCGGTGGGGCGACGGTTTTCGAGGCAATCCTCCCGCGGGACCTCTAAGCGTCACGACTCCCGGCGATTGACGCACGGCAGTCACCAGCTCATTCCCGAATCGGCGTCGCGATGGCGACCCAGCCGCCTGAGGGAGCGAGCTTGATCGGCAGTTTTTCCCCGCCTTTCACGGTGAGGGCTTTTCGCTCGAAGCTCTCGGCGTCCACGTCGGCATTGTCGCCGTCCTGCCAAATCGTGAGTTCGTAACCGCCTTCGCCGAGCAGCGAGAGGTCCAGTTCCAGTTCGCGGCCCTCTTCGTTGGTCATCGCGCCGAGAAACCAGGCGTCGCCACTTCGCCGGGCCAGCGCGGCGAATTCTCCGATCAAACCACCCAGTGCGTGGGTCTCATCCCAGGTGGCGGGAACGGCTTTCAGGAACTCCAGCGCTTCCGGATCCGCCTCGTAGTGTGGTGGCGCGTCGCAGAGCATCTGGAGCGGCGAGTCGAAGACGACATATTTGGCGAGTTCGTGACAACGGGTGCCCTGGCTCATCGGCGCGGAGTTGTTTCCCTTGAATTTCGCCGGTTGCACGTTGGTCATTGCTCCCGGCGTGTAGTCGGCCGGCCCTGCCACGAATCGCGTGTAAGGCAGCAGCACATCATGCGTCGGCGTGATGAATGGGGACCACTTGCTCTGCTCCAGGCCCTTGATTCCCTCGAACGTGAGCACGTTTGGATACGTGCGCTGCAGGCCGGCGGGTTTGTGCGCTCCGTGAAAGTCGAGCAGCAGCTTTCGATCGGCGGCATCCTTCGCGATCTTCCAGTAGAGTTCGATCTCCGGCTGATCGTCCCGCTGGAAAAAGTCGACCTTCAGGCCGGCGATGCCCCATTTCTCGAATAGCGGCATCACTTCGTCGAACTGCTGCTCGAGCGTGGCGGAGGTCGCCCAGAGAATGATGCCAACGTTCCTTTCCCGGCCATACTCGACCAGCGCCGGGACGTCGATGCCCGGGCGCTGTTTCGTCAGATCGCCGAGTTCATACCAGCCTTCGTCGAGGATGACGTAGGGGATGCCATGCTTCGATGCGAAGTCGATGTAGCGTTTGTAGGTGTCGTTGTTGATCGGGAGCTTTTCGCCATTCCACGTCCAGTCGTGCCACCAGTCCCATGCGACCTTTCCGGGTTTGATCCATGTTGTGTCGCTGATACGGGGAGGATCGGCGACGACGAAGTTGAGCATATTCGTGAGGAGCTCCGCGTCGGATTTCGCCGCCGCGACCGTGCGCCATGGGAAGGCCCTCTTGCCAGAGGTTTTTGCAATGAAATCTTCGCGCTCCACCGGTTTGGCGTCCCGGTCGCTGAGGTGCTCGATGCGAGCGGGATAGCCGGGATTGGTGCCATCGAGAGAATTCCCGCCCACACGCATCCACTCACCCGGATAGCTCTCCAACGCGGATTCCGAGAGCACGAGAATGCCACAGTCGTCCGCCAGCTTGATCGTGAGGGGCAGCGACGCGAGCCGGCCTTTGGCGAATTGGGAGAGTTTCCCGACCTCGTAGGTGACTTCGTTGTGCGAATAGAAGTCCTCTTCCGCGCTGAAGAACACGGTGGGATCGCCAGCGAACCGGCACACGCGCTCCTCCGAGAGCACGGTAATGTCATGGTCAATGTCCGTGGCGAAGCGATACGCGAGCCCTTCATTGTAGAGGCGCACGATGAGCTGTGTGCCGTCCTCGAATTTCAACGTGGCCTCGTTGAAGTGATCGTCGAGTTTCGCCGCTTTCTGGCGGACCGGCGCGGTGATCGTCTCGCGAACAGCCCGGGTCGTGGCTTCGGCGAATGGTTCGGCCGGGATGGAGCCCGACTCCAGCTTCATGCCGATGGTCTGGTTGATCAGCAGATTGCCCGCTGCGTCGTTCAGCGTGATCTCAAGCTGCGGGTCGGTGGCGATTGTGGCGCTCCAGCGCTGGTCGGGAGACTCGAGTTTTACGGGTTCCGCGGCGTGAACGGGAAGCATGGCAATGGCCAGAAGGCAGGGGAGGATACGCATGAGATTGGGGGTAAGGGGTGCTCCAAGGCAGCGGGAAACATCCAGGCTAATCCGCGAGCGCTTTCCAGCGCGGGCAGGTGACGAGGTGGTCGTTCACCATTCCGACGGCCTGCATGAATGCGTAGCAGATCGTTGTCCCGACGAACTTGAATCCGCATTTTTTCAGCGCTCGCGACATCGCGTCGGACTCGGCGGTCTTTGCAGGGACCTCGGACATGGAGCGGAAGCGATTCTGGCGCGTGCGATGGCCGACGAACTGCCACAGGAATTGATCGAGGGAGCCTTCCTCCGCAATAAGGTCGAGCGCGGCGCGGGCATTGAGCAGCGTCGACTCGATCTTTGCGCGGTTGCGCACGATGCCGGGATCCTGCATGAGGCGTTCGACATCCGGGTCCTTCATCCGCGCGATTTTTCGAATGTCGAAGTTGTGAAAGACCTTCCGGTAGTGCTCGCGCTTGCGGAGGATCGTGCGCCAGCTCAAGCCGGCCTGCGCGCCTTCCAGAATCAACATCTCGAACAAATGCCGGTCGTCGTGGGACGGCACGCCCCATTCTTCGTCGTGGTAGCGCACGTATTCCGGATCATCGTCCGGGCACCAGGGACAGCGGGTCATCTTCATTTCGCGTAGTTGTGTTCTTTGAGCCAGTGAAGCAGGGCGTCGGCCCAGGGATGACTTCGGCCGGCTTCGTGGGGATTCTCTCCGAGGCCCATTCCATGCGGACCGCACTCGAATACGTGCAAGGCGAACGGGATCCTTTTCGCGGCGAGCGCCTGCGCGAAGAGCAGGGCATTCTCGACCGGAACGATGTCGTCGTTGGCGGTGTGCCAGATGAACGTCGGCGGAGTGTTCTCCCTGACCTGTTCCTCGTTCGACAAAAGCTCGACCAGCTCTTCGGCGGGGTTTTCTCCGAGCAGATTGCGCTTCGAACCGCCGTGCGTCGCAACCTTCATCGTGATCACCGGATAACAAAGGATGCCGAGATCAGGCCGGCTGCTCACGCGCTCAACGGGATCGTCTGAATCCGGATTTCCGTCGTCGAAATGCGTGATGATCGTCGACGCGAGGTGCCCACCGGCGGAGAAACCCATTACCGCGATTCGATTCGGATCGACGCGCCAATCCGCCGCCTTCGCGCGCACCGTGCGCACGGCACGCGCGACGTCGTTGAGCATTGCGGGATGGCGATAGCCGTTCGAACCAAGCCGGTATTTCAAGATGAACGCGGTGATGCCGTGCCCGTTCAACCAATGGGCGATCCGGTTGCCCTCCTTTTCCATTTGCAGGTGTTCGTAGCCTCCGCCCGGGCAGATGATCACGGCGGCCCCGGTCGGATCGCTGGCCGGAAATGCCGTGACCGTGGGTATGTCCTCGTCGCGGCTTCCCAGTGCGCCGGGTGCCTGTTGCGGCCAGAGAGGAAACGTTTCCCCGGCAGGAAGGGTGGCCGGAAGGAGGAGTGCCATTGCGGCGAACCAGCGAACGAACATGGGGATTACGATTTGCGTTTGGAACTGAAGGGAAACAACACGGCGATCAACCAGCGGAGGATTCTGGTCTCGATGAGAGATAGGAAAAGAACGCGATGACGGGGAGCAGAAAGTGGCCCGCATGTTACGGTCTTCGTGCCTTTACTGCAGCGGGCGACCGTGTGCCCACGTGCCGATTCCGAAAAAGCTGGTGAGCGTTGCCGCGATGTCGGCGTAGGTGTCGCGGATGCCGAGGCAGCCGGCGCCGTTTGGCAGGAAAATCGGGACGCGCTCCCGCGTATGATCGGTTCCCGGCCAGGTCGGGTCGTTGCCGTGGTCGGCGGTGATCATCACGAGGTCCCCCGGCTGGATTCGCGGCAGAAAGCCGCCGAGCCACCGGTCGAACTCCTCCAACGCGAGAGCATAGCCTTCCACGTCGCGGCGATGTCCGAAGTGCATGTCGAAGTCGACGAGGTTCGCGAAGATCAGGCCCTCCTTGTGCGCGCTCCACAAGCGGTCGATCACTTCCATTCCTTCCGCGTTTGAGCCGGTGGGGAAGGACTCGTGAATGCCGCTGCCCCCGAAGATGTCCGAAATCTTGCCGATGCCGGTGACCGGAATGCCGGACTCATCAAGAGCATTGAGCACGGTGCGCGGCGGCATCATCGAGAAATCGTGACGGTGGGCAGTGCGTCGAAAGTTGCCTGCTTCGCCGATGAAGGGCCGGGCGATCACGCGTCCGATTCGCCACGCGTTGGCATGGCGCCGGGCGATCCGGCAGATTTCGTAAAGCCGCTCGAGCGGGATGACATCTTCGTGCGCGGCGATTTGAAGAACGGAGTCCGCCGAAGTGTAGAGGATCGGGTGCCCCGTCGCGAGGTGCTCGGCGCCGAGATCGTGAAGGATGGCCGTGCCGCTGGCGGCGTAGTTTCCGAGAAATTGCACGCCGGCCTCATGCTCGATCGGCTCCAGCAACCGGGCTGGAAACCTTTCAAAGGTCGCAAACGGCTCCTCGGTGATGACGCCCGCGATTTCCCAATGCCCCGTGGTGGTGTCCTTGCCGGCGGATTGTTCGGTCAGCACGCCGACGGCACCCTTCCGCGGCGATGAACACGGCTCCTCGCCGCGTGCCATCGCGAGCGCCTGGTAGAGTCCGAGTGACTTGAGGTGAGGGAGGCGTGTGTGCGGTCGGGCTTCGAGAATGTGGCCGAGGGTGTTCGCGCCTTCGTCGCCGTAGCGGGCGGCGTCGGGAGCATGCCCGCAGCCGACGCTGTCGAGGACGAGCAACAGCGCGCGGGCCACGTCACACCCCCATTGGGTGCCACGCCGTCTTTTGCTCGACCGTGTCGAGGATCCAGTAGGGATTTCCCTCGGCGACCAGCCATTGCCGCGGGCTCAGGAAGTGCCTGGCGTAGCGCTTCAAGTTGACTGCGGAGCCGGCCTGCAGCGTTTTTGCGATCCCTGCGTCATCGGTGCCGTCGACGAGGGCATTGACGTCCATGTGGTCGGCAAATTGCGGCGCGAGTTCCGACCGCACGCCGGTCAAAATATTGACCACGCCTCCCGGCACGTCGCTCGTGGCAAGAACCTCCGCCAGCGCGATCGCCGGCAGCGGAAACCGCTCCGACGCCAGCACGACTGCGGAATTTCCCGAAAGGATGACCGGAGCAAGCAGGCCGATGAGGGCGACAAGCGGCGGGGTGTCGGGGCAAATGATGCCGACGACACCGGTCGGCTCGGGGAACGTAAAATTGAAATGCGGCGAAGCAACGGGATTCACCGTCGAGAAGAGCTGGCTGTATTTATCGGTCCAGCCGGAGTAATGCACGAGCAGATCGATGGTGGCCGAGACCTCCGCGACCGCGCTTTTTCCGGTGGCGCGTTTGATCTCGCCTTCCAGATCCGCGCGGCGGGATTCGAGAATCTCCGCGGCCCGGTAGAGGATTTGTCCGCGCAGGTAGGCGCTTGCCGCGGCCCATTTCGGCTGCGCAGCGCGGGCTTTGACGACGGCGTCGCGAAAGTCCTTGCGTGAGGCGTGGGCGAAGTTGCCAAGCGGCGTTTTGCCGTCGGCGGCAAGGGCCTGCCGGACGCGACCGCTTTCGCTCCGGGGAAATGCGCCGCCGATGAAGAGCTTGTAGGTCTTGAGGACCCCGATTCGTTTTTCTTTCACGATCGCCAACGGCGTAGCAGCATACGGGCCGCAAATGGACAAAAACGAGGCAATTTACGTTGCAGGGCATCGGGGCATGGTCGGCAGTGCGGTCGTTCGCAAGCTGCAGGCCGAGGGTTTTTCGAACATCCTCACCCGCACGCGGAGTGAGCTGGACCTGCGCGATCCGGTGGCCGTCCGGAAATTTTACGAGGAGAATCGTCCTGCCGTCGTCGTCGTGGCGGCGGCGCGGGTCGGCGGCATTGTTGCAAACAACGAGAAGCCGGCGGAATTTTTGCTCGAGAACCTGCAGATCCAGAACAACGTGATTTCCTGCGCGCACGAGTTCGACGTGCGCAAACTGCTCTTTCTCGGCAGCTCGTGCATTTACCCGAAGTTTGCCCCGCAACCGATTCCGGAGGACGCGCTGCTGACCGGTCCGCTCGAGCCGACAAACGACGCCTACGCGCTCGCGAAGATTGCCGGCATCAAGCTCTGCCAGGCTTACGCGAAGGAGTATGGCCGCAATTTCATCAGCGGCATGCCGACGAATCTCTACGGCCCCAACGACAATTTCGACCTGCACACCTCGCACGTCCTCCCCGCGTTGATCCGCAAGGTTCATGTCGCGAAAAAAACGGGTGCGCCCACGGTGCCGATCTGGGGCACCGGCACGCCGCGTCGCGAATTTCTCCACGTCGATGACCTCGCCGACGCCTGTTATTTCCTGCTCGAAAACTACAACGACCCCTCGATCGTGAACATCGGTTGTGGCGAGGACGTGACGATTCGCGAGCTGGCCGAGATGGTGTGCGACGTGATCGGCTACAACGGCTCACTCGAGTTTGACACCACGAAGCCGGATGGCACTCCGCGCAAGCTTCTCGAGATGTCGAAACTCTTCGGCATGGGCTGGAGGCCGAAGATCCCGCTTCGCGAGGGCATTGCCGGGGCCTACCGGTGGTTCCTCGAGAACGTCGAGAAAAACTAGCTCAGACGGCCTCCGCAGCGGGAGCGGGCGAGTCTTTCGCCGCGGCGATGATCGCCGCCTTCTCCAGGGCTTTCGCGACGAGCCGGGCTTCGGCCGGGCTCATCTCGCGGGCGTGCTCGACGGTCAGTGAAATAAAGCCGGTCCGCGAGCTGGTGCGCACCACGACGACCGGGCCGTTCGGGTCGTCGCCGAACGGTTTCACGTTTACAATGTCGTCGCCGAGCACGGGATCCCGCTCGCGCTCGATCCACGGGAGTTCCCGCTCGTTTTCACGGATCGCGACGGCATGGGCCTGCAGGGTTTCTTCTCCGCCCAGCGGAGTGCGGAGCAGAATCTTGCGCTGTTTGAGCGGATTGCGCCCGCGCCCGACAAAGGAGGTGCGCAGCTCCCGGCCTTCATCCCAAAGTCGGATCTCGTAGCGGCCCTTCGCCGTGTTGCCGCGGATCAGGATGCTGGAGGCCAGCTCGATGCGCATCTGGGGCACAAGGGCGCTGAGAGTCCGCAACAGCGAGTCCGTAAACGGCGGTTGTTTGATGATCATGGCCGAAATCCCTCCATTGGTTCCCAAAAACCACCGATTACATTGTGACGAAAGGGCCACAAAGCAATCGGAATCCGCCCCGGCAGCCGGCGGCGGTCAATTCACACCTCGGGTTTGATGAAGTAACCCGATGCGCGCCATTCGCCGTCCTTCTCGCGCTCGAAGGTCACCGTCTCCACGGCCTGGAAGAGATTTTCGAAGGAACTCTTGAACTGCGCGATGGCGAAGGTGCCTTTCAGCATTTCGCCGCCCGGCGCGGGGATTTCGTTTTGAATCAGAACCGACGCCAGGGTGCGGTCCTTGCATGTGCCGAGCGGTTCACGGACCGCTCTGGATGCGGCAGCCCATTGCTCTTCGGTGAGCGCTTTCTGAAAGGCGGCCGAGGCTTCCTTCCAGCTTTGGGCATAGTTGCCCTCGTCGATCAGCTTCATCCATTTTTCCATGGCGGCGACGGCGGCCGCCTTCTCATCGGTTTCGGACGGCTCGGCCGCGACCGGGCGAACGAAGATGATGGCGGCCAGGAGAGCCAGAACGAGAAGTGAAACGAGATGCGGAAGGGTCTTGCGGGGGTGGAGCTGGATCATTTCGAGGCGGTGTTGGAGTTTTGTGAGGAGTTTCAGCTCGCGGGGACGAGGCGGACGATTTTGCCCGGCTCGTCGTAGATCAGGTAAATGTCGTCCCCGTCGCAGTAGACGTCGCGAATGCGTCCCTGGCCTTCGAGCAGGATTTCCTGGTGGGTGACCTTTTTGTTCGAGTCGATTTCCAGCCGCACGAGTTTCTGGTGGGCCAGGGCGGTGGCGAAGAGGTTTCCCTTCCACTCCGGGAAGGCGTCGCCGTAGTAGAAGTCGATGCCGCCGACGGCGATCGAGGGTGTCCAGTGAATGACCGGATCCTCCATGCCGGGTGCGGACGTTTTGTCGGTGATCGGCGTGCCGCTGTAGTTGATGCCGAACGTCACGATCGGCCAGCCGTAGTTCGCACCTTTCTTGATGAGGTTCAGCTCATCGCCGCCGCGCGGGCCGTGCTCGACTTCCCAGAGATTGCCTTCGCGATCGAAGCGGAGCCCCTGCGGGTTTCGATTGCCCAAGGTCCAGATCGACTTTGCCGCGCCGGATTTCGTGTAGAACGGGTTGTCGAACGGGATTCGCCCGTCGTCATGGATGCGGTGAATCTTGCCCTTCACGTTGCCGAGTTGCTGAGCGTTGTTCTTGGGCGTGGTGACGTCGCCGCGATCTCCGATCGAGAAGAAAAGAAAGCCCTTGCCGTCGAACTGCATCCGGCCGCCGAAATGAAGTCCGCCATTCACGTAGTCCTGTTCCGGCGCCTCGAAAATCACCTCCTGATCGACGAACTCGTGGTCCTTCAGGCGTCCGCGAATGATCTTCGTGAGGCCCTTGTCACCACGAGGTGCGGCGTAGCAGAGATAAATCCAGCCGTTGTTCTCGTAGTCGGGGTGAAGCTCGATGTCGAAGAGGCCGCCCTGTCCGTTGGCGTAGACCTCCGGGATTCCCGCGACAGGCTCGGGCAGAAGCTGGCCGTTCTCGATGATGCGCAGCCGTCCCGGTCGTTCCGTGATGAGAAAACGCCCGTCGGGCAGTCGCATCATGCTCCACGGATGGTCCAGCCCGTCGACGACAGGCTGGACGGTGAACTGTGCTTTTTCCGATTGGACGACCTGCCCGATTGCTGCGAAAGCGGCGGTCAGCGAGAAGAGGAGGAACTGCGCGCGAAATTTCATGCGACAGGGCTTCTCTACGCGACGACCACGGCCACTGCAAGTCGGTGAGGCGCCGGCTGTGCCGCTCGGATGCCGTTGCTGAGGCTGCGAGACGACTTCGACCTTGAATCGCTTCGAGCGCGAGGCGATGACATTGCGTTCCTCGCCGCCGGCGATTAGTGCCGTGGCGACGATCGCGAACAACACCCACGAAAAAGATTCAGCATGCTCATTCGATTCGGCATTCCCACGCGGCAAGGGCGTTTTCTCAACGGTCTGCAAGTGGTGCTTGCCGCATCGTTGCTCAACGCATGCTCGCCGGCCGGTTCGGCGGATTCTGCGACGCTCGAGGTCTCGAGGTCCACGTCCATTCCCGAAGCCGTTCTGGCGCAGGGGGCCTCTGTTTACGAGCAGACGTGCGCGGTGTGTCACTACGCGGGCAGTGGCAGTGCCACGGCGCCGGATCTTGTAAGCTCGGCGGTGCTGAAGCAGCCCGCACGCGAATTGATTACGATTATTTTGCAGGGGCGACAGGGCGTGTCGGTCGTCAATGGCCGGAAGTTCAACGGCATCATGCCCGCGCAAAACACCCTTTCGGACGAGGACATTGCTGCTGTGGTGACTTACGTTCGCCACACATTCGGCGGAGCGGATGAAGTGACGGCGCCCGCCGACGTGGCGGCCTACCGGTAGTTGCTTCGGTGCAGGCATCGCCCTGCGCGCGTGGGGCGGCGAATTTGACACACCGGAGGATTGTGTTTGCGTGGAAGGATGAGATCCCGCGCCACTCTCCCCGCTCGTCTCGTGCTTCTCGCCATGCTGCTTTTCGCTGGAGCAGCTCAATTCGCCGGAGCTCAGAACACGGAAAAATTCGCCGGTGTTTACAAGGGCAAGTGGGCGAGCAAGGCCTACGATGGCCGCCACAAGGGGAATGCCACCCTCAAGATCCGCACAGGCCGCAACTCCGCGACACGGATGGTTTTTGTATCGAAATACGCGGGCAAGCGGTTTCGTGTCGTCCTGAAGTCGTCGGCGAATGGCAAAACCAAGATCAAGGTGGCGAATGCAAAACTGCGCCGCGACAACAGCGGAGTGGTGAAGGGCAAGGGACGGATCAAGTTCAGGGGATCGAACAAGGCTCTCGTCCGGGGCGAGGCGCCGTTGTTTTTTGGAACCGGGACGGTCGATATGAAAGTTCAGCCCACCTCCGATGGAATCAAGGCATCCGGGTATGTGGGATTTGAGACGCCGACCGATTCCATTGTGCTCTTCACGTTTGCGTTTGTGGGGGTCGAGCGGTGAGGTTCCGATAGGTCCACGGGACACTCTCGCCGGCCTCTTCGAGCAGACGGTCGATGCGATGACGATCCGGCGAGAATTCACAAACCGGGTCCGTCCTTGAAGCATCGCCGGTCAGCAATGCAGCCTGGCATCGGCAGCCGCCGAGATCGAACTCGCGCTCGGGGCAGCTCCGGCAGGGCTCGGGCATCCAGTCGAAACCACGGAAGCGATTAAACGCCTCGCTCTCGTGCCAGATCGCGCCGAGGCTGTTCGCGCGCACGTTTTCGAACGTGAGCCCCGGGATCGCATTCGCCGCCTGACACGGCAGCACGTCGCCGCGCGGATTGACGGTCATGCTTCGCGCGCCCCACCCGTGAAGGCATGGCTTGGGCCTTCGCTCGAAATAATCGGGCAGCACGTAAACGATCTGCATGCGGCCACGCAGTCGCGCAGCGTGATGTTCCGCGACGGTCTCCGCCCGCCGGACCTGCTCCGGTGTCGGGAGCAACGCCTTCAGATTCTGAAATGCCCAGCCGTAGAATTGCGTATTGGCGAGCTCCAGCCGAGCGGCGCCAAGGCTCTCGACGAAGGTGATGATCGACTCCAGGCGATCGATGTTCTGCCGGTGCAGCACGACGTTCACTCCCAGAGGCATTCCCGCATCGACCACCGCTCTTGCAGCGGAGATCTTCGCCTCATGCGCACGGGCGCCGGCGATCGAGTCGGCCTGCTCGGCCTCGTCCGATTGAAAGCTGATCTGGACCGTGTCGAGTCCGTCGTCGCGCAATGCTCGCGCCCGATCGGTTGTGAGTCCGATGCCGCTGGTGATGAGATTCGTATACATCGACTCCGCGCGAGCGGCGCGAATCAGGCGGTCGAGTTCCGGATAGAGCAGAGGCTCTCCGCCGGAGAACCCAACCTGCACGACACCGAGGCCCGCCGCTTCGCGGAGAACGCGCAACCATGTCTCGGCAGGGAGTTCGGATTCACGTGCGACGAGTTGAAGGGGGTTTGAGCAATACGGGCAATGCAGCGGGCAGCGATGGGTGAGTTCGGCGAGAAGCCCATACGGACGCGGAGCGGCGCCCATTTCGCTGCCCGGGGCGTTCATGGCGCCGCCTCCACGATCAAACCTCGTTCCGCGAGTTCCCGGAGCACATCGATGACATCTTCGCGAATGGAATCCGTCGGAGCTGCATATTCCCCGGCGAGCGTTTCGACGATTTGAGACAGCCGTCTCGAGCCATCACAAAGTCGCACGACCGCAGTCGCCGTCTGGCTCAGCTCGATGGCACCCTCGGGGTGAAGCAACAGGTGTGCATCGCTGGCGCGATCCTTTTGCAGGCGCACATGCGCGGCGAGAGTCGGGTGTTGCGGGGGGTCAGTCACCGGCGTCGATGGCATCGAGAATCGCCCACAGAATATCGCATTTCAGCTCGAGCGCGGCGATCGCTTTGCTTTGCAACTCCGGCGTGTTGCACCAGCGAATCGTCAGCTCGAGCGCTTCGTTGGAATCCGTTCGCGCCTGCGTGACACGGCGCTGGAAGTAGTCGAACGCCCAATCGGGCACCCACATGTAGTGCTTGCGAAACGCCGCAAGTCGTTCGGCCATGAGGTCGGGTGCAAAGAGCTCCGTGAGCGACGATGCAACCGCCACCGGCCACGGCTGCGTGCGGGCGAATTGGACGTAGGCATCGACGGCAAATCGCACGCCGGGCAGCAAGCCCTCGCCCGCGAGCAGTCGCTCGCGCTCCACGCCGCACCCCTCTGCGAGACGCAGCCATGCTTCGATGCCGCCCTCGTCGCCTTCGCGCCCATCGTGGTCCACGATGCGATGCAGCCACACGCGGCGCACGTCCCGTTCCGGACAATTGCTGAGGATTGCTGCGTCTTTGATCGGGATGTTGCGCTGGTAATAAAAGCGATTGGTGACCCAGCAGCGGATTTCCTCCGGCGACAGTTCGCCCGCGTTCATTCGAACGTGAAACGGGTGAAGGTGGTGATACTTCCGGTCGCCGACCGCGCGCAGGGCGGAGACAAATTCCTCGGGAGGCATCGGCATGCCTAAAGCTGGCAGTGATCGCCGTCCTCCGCAATTCCAAGCCCCGCGGCTTCGACCTGACAGCGCTCCGCGGAGTCTGCGCGCAGGATTGGATTCGTGTTGTTGATGTGGAGGTAGGACACGTGCCCGCTGCCCAGGCTTGCCAGCGCGGCGAGGCTGCCTTGCGCACCGGAAATCGGGACATGGCCCATTTGCGTCGCCGTGCGGCCGGTGAGCCCGAGCAATTCGTCATCCGACCAGAATGTGCCGTCGAACCAGATCCGGGCGCACATTTGCAGCACCTCCATCAGCTCGTCGTCGAGCACGGCGACATCCGGAAACACGCCCGCAATCGGTGCGCCCTCCGCCTCGCGAAACAAATACCCGACCGCGTGAGGCTCCGCGCGATTCTGGCGATCGAACCGTGGTGGCTCCGTGCCGCGAAGAGGCACCGCACGGAACTCGAAACCCTCGAGGCTCTGCCATTCCCCCGTGGTCGAAATCCAATGAACGCCCGCAAACGACATCAGCATCCGATCCATGCGCATGCCGCGCTCGAGGCTGCTTCGGACGGAGTCCGGGCAGCGAATGGTCAGCGCCGTTCCCTCCCGCAGATGCAAAAGCCCCAGCGTGTGATCGAGATCGGCATTGGTGAGGAAGACGTTCTCGATGGGGTTGAAACGCGCCTTCGCGATCGCGAGTCGCGGAATGAGAAACTCCTCGAGCTGGCGGGTGATGTCGGGAGACGCGTTGACGAGATGCCAGCCGCTCCCATTTGCGGAAATGGCAATGCCGCTCTGCCCGCGTGGAGCGAGGGCGCCCCGGCGCGCGAGCTGGCAGTTTTCACACGCGCAGTTCCACTGGGGCAGGCCTCCGCCCGCCGCGGTGCCCAAAACGAGAATTTCAAGCACGGGGGACGGCCTGACGCAGAGCTACCGTCGCGCCGTGTAGAGCGAGACTTCGAAGAAAATCGGGATGTCGCGAAGTTTTGGCTTCGTCCATGTCGGCCGGGTCGGCTTCCGCTTTTTCATGATCGGGGAAGCTATGCTTGGACCCGGGAGATCGCCAGTCGGATTTCTCCCTGAGAATGCCGCTTGCCAAAATGCGAGCCCACACTACACTCCCTAGTCCGCGTTAACGGGGTCTTAGCTCAGTTGGTAGAGCGCCTCAATGGCATTGAGGAGGTCAGGGGTTCGACTCCCCTAGGCTCCACCATTCCCCTTGGTTGTCCGTCGGGTCTGGCGAATCACTTCGTCATCGCCGAGAGGACTTCGTCCAGCGACGCCGTTGCAAAGGTGGTTGCGGTGTCGGAGATCGCGTAGGGGACGATGAGCCGGCCGCGGTGAACCATCGCGCCGCAGGTGTAGACGACGTTGGGGACGTAGCCTTCGCGTTCGTCGGGAGCGGGCTTGAGCAGAGGTTCGCGCAGGCGGCCAATCACACGCGTCGGGTCCTCGAGATCGAGCAGAATCGCGCCGATGCAGTATTTGCGCATCGGGCCGACGCCATGGGTGAGCACGAGCCAGCCGGCCTCGGTTTCGATCGGTGAGCCGCAGTTCCCGAGCTGGACGAACTCCCAGGGTTCCGTCGGTCGCAGAATGACGCGCGACTCGAACCAGAAATGGAGATGGTCGGAGAACATGACGTGGATGTTCTCGTTGTCCTGCCGGGAGAGCATGCAGTAGTGCCCGCCGATGCGGCGCGGGAAGAGCGCCATGCCCTTGTTTTGAACCGCGGGGCCGTTGAGTGTGCAGACGCGGAAACGCAGGAAGTCGCGCGTTTCGAGAAGCTGCGGCAGGACGATGCGGCCGTCGTAGGCGGTGTAGGTCGCGACGTAGGTGACGGAGCCGTCGTCGTCGCGGAAGCGGACGAATCGCGCGTCCTCGATGCCATTGCTCTGGCTCGGCGAGAACGGGAAGATGATGCGCTCGGAGATGCTTTGCGAGGGGTCGAACTCGACCTCGTAGTTGGAGCGGGCGAGCAGGATCATCCGGGCGCCGATGCCGTCGGTGTCGGGGTGCTTGTGATAGCGCCGCTGGACGTCCACCGCGGATCGCAACTGCGCGAGCGTGAAGCGGTCGCCCAGCGTGTCGAGCACGTGGCGCGCGAACGTATTGTCGAGGCCCAGCTCGGCGAGTTTGCGTGTGAAGGTTTCCCGGTCGTATTCGGCGGAGGGAATGGGCCGCGGCTCGGCGACGAACCGCGACGGCGGATCGATCTCAATCGCGCCGTTTCCGTGAACGATGCCGGAGCGGAAGGTGATGGACGAAATGTGGCCCTCGCCCGTGGCGCGCAGACTGAGGATCACGCGCACGGAATCCGCATCGACGCCGCTCTGGTCGGGATGCGGAACGATGCTCGGATTGAACACGGCGACGCACTCGAGCGAATATTCGTTCGTGAAATAGGCGCCGATGAGCAGGCGGCGCTCCTCGGAGAGCGGCCGGTCGGTGGGGAGATATTCGCGAACGCGCTCGAAATGCTCGAGGAAGATCCGGCGAATGTCCGAATGCCGGCTCTCGAATTCACACATCACTTCATCGAGCAGCCGGTGAACTTCGTCGTCGCCCAGCGACAGGATGCGCGTGAGAATTTTGAGCGCGCGGGGCGCGTCGGTGGGGTTGAGTGCGCGCGGCTCTGCGGCAGGCACGAACGGCCGCACGAGCACGCGCGTGGGATCCGGTCGAATCTGCAGTGGAAGACGGTGCATCATACGGTCTTTTGCGGCTCAAATGGGGTGAGAAAGTTTTGCGCCAGTCGCATCTCGGCAAGCGAGAGCAGGAAGGCGAGCGTGGATTCCGCGCCCTGATTCTGATTCGCACGATCGATGTGCAGTCCGTCGCGACAACCGCCGGTCTGTGCGTCGTAGAGCGAGATGCCGAGATCGTTGCCGCCGAGGAACCAGTCGAATGCCTTGCGTGCCTCACGCAGCCAGCTTTCGTCACCGGTGGCGCCGTGCGCCTCGAGGCAGGCGCTGAGCATCGCATTTGCCTCGATCGGCTGCTGGTCGAAGCGCGCCGGGGCATGACCACGAACCCAAAAGCCGTTCGATCCGATGGGCCGGAACTGCCCATGCTCACCGGTCTGGTTCTTCGCGAGCCAGCGAAGCGTGTCGAGGCCGGTGCGGAGCATTTCCTCATGGCCGGTCCAGCGGCCGGTAAGGATCAGAGCCTGTGAGATGCGCGCGTTGTCGTAGGCGACGACGTTTTCGAACCACAACCAGTCCTTGTCGGCGGTCTTTCGGAAAAGTCCGAGCAGGCGGTCGCTGAGGCTTTCGCGCAGGCGGTTGGCGAGCAGATCGCCGCTGAGCGCGCGGAGGTATTCGTGAAGGCCGAGGATCGTAAACGCCCACGCCCGTGGTGAGGTGAACGTCTCCACGGTTTCGACAGCCGCTTCGAAAATCTGGGCCGCCCATTGCCGGATGCTGTTGTTGCGGGCGCGGCCGACGCACGTGCCGAGCGCCCAGAGCGCGCGACCGTGGCTGTCCTCGGAGCCGACTTCCTCTAGCCAGGTTCGGTCGAATGCCATGAAGTTTCGGAATCGCCGACGTTTCGGGTCAAATGCCTCCTGCAGAAATCCCGCGTAGGCGCCGGTGATCTCGTAACCGCGCGGCACCTCTTCCTCGGTTTCGTCCAGGAGCATCATGAGCATGAGCGCGCGGGCGTTGTCGTCCGTGCAGTATCCGTGCTGGAAATTGGGCACGGTGAACGTCGCGTGCTGAAGCATGCCGGTGCCATCGGTCATGCGCAGAAGGTGGTCGAATCGCGCGGCCGGAAGATCGTCGCGACGACGGTCCAGCGTTTGGGCGCGGAAGCCCGCGCGAACCGCGACGCGGTGCTCCTGGCGGGCGCGTTCAAAGCTGGCGACATACTGGTGGGCGACGTTCGACCACGTCATCTCGCGGCCGAGTTTGTAGGCGGCCTTGCGCATCGCGTGGCGCCGTGTCTCGCTGCGAAGCAGATCCTTCACCGCGGTGGCGATTGCGGAGGGATCGCCGAATGGCACGAGCACGCCGCGGTCGTCGGCAAGCAATTCCGCCGCGTGCCAGTAGGGCGTGGAAATGACCGCCTTGCCGGCTCCGAAGCTGTAGGAAAGCGTGCCGCTGGTGATCTGCGCCTCGCTGAGATAGGGCGTGATGTAAATGTCGGCGGCGCCGATGAATTCCGTGAGTTCCTCGAGTTCGACGAAGCGATTGAAGAAAATGACGTTGCGGCTCACGCCGTTTTTCTGCGCGAGACGCTCGAGACTGAGGCGGTAGCTTTCGCCCTGATCGCGGATGAGGCTCGGATGCGTCGCGCCGAGGACGATGTAAACGACATCCGGAAACTCGGAGACAATCTCGGGCAGGGCGTTGAGAACGTTTTCGATGCCCTTGCTCGGGGAGAGCAGGCCGAAGGTCAGCAGCACCTGCCGGCCCTCGACGCCGAATTGATCCTTGTAGAAATTCGGATCGACGAACGGCACGTCGGGGATGCCGTGCGGGATCACGTCGATTTTGTCCGGCGGGATGTTGTAGATCTCGCGCAGGAATTCCGCGCCCTTATCGGTCATCACCACGAGTCGCGCGGAGAGACGCGTGAGTTCATTGAAGACGCGGAGCTGATCCGGGTTTGGTTCGCGCAGCACCGTGTGCAGCGTGGTGACGACGGGCATGCGCAGGGCGCCGAGCGTTGCGAGCAGATGGCTGCCCGCCGGCCCGCCGAAGATGCCAAACTCGTGCTGGACGCAGAGAATGTCCGTGTTGCCGAGGTTCAGAAAATCCGCCGCGCGTCGATACGCGGGCAGGTCGCGCTCGGCGATCTCGAAACGCACCTCGGGCGGATAATCGTAGCCGCCCGGTCGGTCGCTCACGGAGACGACCGGGCATTGAAGCGAGGGATATTGCGTGGCGATCGCGTTGCGCAGATCGGCGGTGAATGTGGCGATGCCGCACTGGCGCGGAACATAGTCTCCGAGAAACGCGACGCGGCGAAGTTCGGAAGTGGTTTTCATAGGCCTTGACCCAATTTACGGAGTGTCCGGGGTTGGGTCAGGTGCCTGTTCCGGGGTTTTCTCGGATGTTTGATCCTGCGTAGGGGTTGGAGGCTGAAGATCCTTCTCACTGACGAGAATCGACGAGAGCGTCGTGGCGGGAATGCGATAGATCCATTTCTCGAAGCGCTTCTCCTCGGTGAGGCGCTTCTCGAGAGCCTCGCATTCCTTCGCGAAGGCCTCGTCGAGCTTCTCCTTGTCCTCCGGCTTCTCGTCCTCGGCGGGCGTGCGCTCCTTCGGGAAGTCGCCGTTGATTGCGATCTTTACCGGGTAGGTGTCGTCCTTCTGCCTGCCGATCGTCCATGTGTAGGTGAAGCCATCTGTCGTCTGCACGGTGAGCGTGTCCGGCTCGCTGAAATCGAACGCCGACTCGTCCGCGCTCACGTCGTCGAAGGACGGCACGCCCAGCGCGGCGACAATGCTTCCGGCCTTCCCGGCCTCGGGGACCACGCCGTTGGCGAGCTTCCACGGTTCGCTGGGATTCTCACGCGTGAGGGACCACTCACGGTTGGGACCCTTGAGCGTGATCGATTTTGGATTCGCAATACGGAAGAAGTCGCGCTCCAGCCAGTCCTTCGCCGGCTGGCGGGTTTCATCGAACAGGTCGCTCACGAGAACGACGCGGTTCTTTCCGTCGAGCGCCATCACGTAACGGCCGGCCGCATAGCCGTCTCCAGGGAAGCCGGGAGGAGCCTGCATGTGTGTCTTGCCGGCGAGCAATGCCGTGAGGCGTTTGCCCGACGCATCCTCAAGCGAGATGACGGTGCCTGTGTCGGATTTTCCTTCCGCGGGCTCGACGAGCTCGAGCTGGGCAAACTGCGAGGGCCCCGCAGCGACCTCCTGCACGGACTTCAGGTCCCAAAGGCGCCGGATGAGGCCGCTGATCCGCTCGAAGTTCGCCGGATAGCCCGAGCTTTGCTCGACGGTCCATTTGTCCTCGCGACGCGTGAGGACGACCGAGCCGTCCTTGTTTTTGATTTCGACGCGCGCCACGGCATTCGGGTCGAACTCCGCCAGCACGCGGGTGCCGGCGGCCGACGGAGCCTGCCACGAAGAGTGTTCGCTCCGGAGCAGAAGAATGCTGGCGATTCCGAGAACAACGACAAGAACAGCGAGAACGAGAAGTTGTTTCGATTTCATCGACGAACAGCGCGTTGACGTTTGATGAAGAAGAAGGTGAGGCCGGCGATCGCGACGACCAGCGGCATGAGACCGATGTTGATCCACTTCAACCGGGTCTCGAGCGAGTCGATGCCGCGGGCGAGGTCACGGCGCACCTCCTTGAGCTGCTGGCGCACCTCGGCCTGCTTCTTCCGGAAGTTTTCGAGCTCCTGTTGCTGCTCAGGCGAGAGGATGAGCTGCTGCTGATCGGACTTCGCCTGCTGGAGCTGGTTGAGTTTGGCCTCGGTTTGCTGGAGTTCGTCCTCGAGGCGTTGAATCGTGCTCTGGTATTTCTGCCGGGCCTCGGCCTGCATCTCGCGAACGACGGTGAACGGCCGCTCGCGGCTCGCACGGCCGCGCACGGAGATGAGGTTTTCGTCGCCTGCGAGCTGCTCGACGGCGTTCCAGCCGAAGTAGAGGTTGCCATTCGAGGGAACCAGGACGGGCTGGCCGAAGGGATTCGGCAATTCGGCAATGGCGGCGCGATCCTGGATGCAGTCCGCGTCGGCCACGAGGATCACCACGCCGTCGGCCGTGGATTCCTTGAGGGAATCGGCGGCCTGCTCCTTGTTCTCCTCCGTCTTCGCTTCGTCCTTGTCTGCCTCGTCCTTCTCCCCGTTGTCGGAGCTGGCGGCGCCGGGTTTGCCGTTCGGGAACGCGGTCTTGAATTTGCCGGTGAGCCGGATTGCGAGCGGGTATTCGATTCCGGAATCCTCGAACGAATCGAGGATCGTCTGCGGCGAGGAATCCGCCTGCGCCGGCGGGACGAGCTGGGAATGCTTGGAGGATTTCGCGAGGACGGTGCGCTGCAGGCCCTCGGCCGGCGACCCCTGGAATGCACCGGCGAAAACGAGCAGCATGTTGTCGATGTCGCCCGTGATGACATCGCTGCGATCGAAAGCCTGCTCCGAGAGCTGAAGCACGCCGGGCTGACGACCGCGCGTGGTCTGCGTCATGTAATCGAGGTCGGCGACCGCGACCGCGGTTGAAAATTCCACGCCCCAGGCGGGCAGGAGCTTGTCGAGCGTGGACGAACCAGGGCCGCCCATCGGGCTGGAACCGCCCAGCACGCAGTAGGGATCGAGGAAGGCGACGAGCTTGCCGCCGCGAAGGACGAACTGGTCGATCGCGTATTGCGTTCCGTCGCTGATGCCCTCCGGGTGAATCACGAGCAGGACGTTCACGTCCTCGGGAATCGACTCCGAGACGAACGGAATTTCACGCACCTCGAACTGCCGCTGAAGCTCCGAGACAAACGCCCACGGCGGCTGCATGTTGCCGCCCATGAACATCAGTGATGGGCTCATTCCCATGACGGGCAGCGGGCTCAATACGCCGACCACCGGTTTTTTGTCGGTGAGCACCTCGGCGATGGCGCGGGTGAGGTCGTATTCGAGCAACCGCTCGCGCTCGGGCGAGAGGAACGACACGGCCGACTTGCGGTCGAGCCGGCTCACGCTCACGCCGAGATAGACCTGCTCGCCGTTCGGCAGGAGTCGCGGCTCGATGCCGTCAAGGTTCGCGGAATCCTCGGCGTCGGAATCCGGTTCGGGGTCGAGTTTTTCGATGCGGATTTCCGGATTCAGCTGCCGGTATTCCTCGAGCATGTCCTCGACCTGTGCGGCGTAGTTGCGGAGCTCGACGGGCATTTCCGGCCCGCGCGTGACGTAGAGCCGCACCTGGATGGGGGCGTCGATTTTTTTCAGCACCGCGCGCGTGCCGGCCGTGAGCGTGAATGCGCGCTCGGCGGTGAGATCGGCTCGAGCTTTGAAGAAACCGGCGATGACGTTGAGGGAGACGAGAATGAGGAAGACCGCCGCCACTCCGCCCGCCGAGAACAGAAATGTCTTGGAGGATTTTTTCATGACGAACGACGAGAGGTCAGCCCGCGCGATAGGTGCGAAGGATGACGCTGGTGGTAAAAAGCGAGAACACGATGACCGAGGCGAAGAACAGCAGGTCGCGTGAATCGAGCACGCCCTTGAGGATGCTCTGGAAGTGAGTCATCACGCTGAACGACGCCACGGCGTCCACGAGCCACGGAGCCGCGTAGCGACCGAGGAGGTCGGTCACGGGCGGCCAGCCCGCGAGCACGAGGAACAGACAGACAACAACCGCGAGGATGAAGCTCACGACCTGGTTGCGCGTGAGCGCGGACATCATCGCGCCGATGGCGAGATACGCGCCGGCGAGCAGCAGACTGCCCGCGTAGCCGGCGAGGATCACGCCGTTGTCTGGGTTGCCGAGGTAATTGACCGTGATGACGAGCGGGAACGTGAGCGCCAGCGCCACGGCCACGACGAGCCACGCGGCAAGGAATTTCCCGACGATCGCCTGCCACGGCGTGATCGGCATCGTGAAGAGCAGCTCGAGCGTGCCGAGCCGCCGTTCCTCCGACCACATCCGCATCGCCACCGCGGGCACAAGGAAGAGGTAGAGCCACGGCTGCCAGACAAAGAACGGCTCGAGATTTGCCTGCCCGCGCTGGAAAAAGCCGCTCACCATGAAGGTGAAGAAACCCGCCAGCAGCAGGAAGATGATGATGAACACGTAGGCCACGGGCGACGCGAAGAACCCGATCGTCTCCCGTCGCACGACGGCGCCGATGTTGCGCAGCGAGTCCTTCACCTGGCCGTCACCTCCTTCGTGTCGGGTTGCGTGATGCTGCGGAAGACATCGTCGAGCCGGCCTTCCTGGGCGTGGAGATCCGCAATCTTCCAACGCTCCGAGACCGCGAGATCGTAGATGGCCGTTCCGAGGTCACCGTTCCTTCCCCGAACGGCAAAGGCGGGCTCGCCATCGAGCGGATCCACCGATTCGACGCCGGAGATTGTCCGGAGTTTTGCCGCCGCATCCGTGGGTGCGGCGAAGCGCACGATGACCACGCCCGCACGCGGCGAGCGGCGCTTCAGCTCGGCCGGGGTGCCGTTTGCGACGATGCGGCCGCGATCGATCACGATCGCGCGCGAGCACACGGCCTCCACTTCTTCGAGAATGTGGGTCGAGAAGATGATCGCCTTCGACTCGCCCATGCGACGGATGAGCGTGCGCACCTCGTGCTTCTGGTTTGGGTCGAGGCCGTCCGTCGGCTCGTCGAGGATGAGCACCGGAGGGTCGTGCAGGATCGATTGCGCGAAACACGTGCGGTGCCGGTAGCCCTTTGAAAGCGTCTCCACGCTTTGGTGGAGCACCGCCTCGAGGAAGCACATTTCGACCACGCGATCGACCGCCTTCCGCTTGGCGTCGCCGGAAAGCCCGCGCAACTCGGCGGCAAAGGTCAGAAAGCCATGGACGGTCATGTCCGTGTAGGCGGGTGCGTTTTCCGGCAGATAGCCGATGAGGCGCTTTGCATCGACCGGCTGCTCCGCCATGTCGAATCCACCGACCGTCACCCGCCCATCCGATGGCGGGATGAACCCGGTGATCATGCGCATCGTGGTGGATTTGCCGGCGCCATTGGGCCCGAGAAACCCGAGCACCTCGCCCTTTGCGACGGAAAAGGAAATCCCGTCAACCGCGACCTTCGGCCCAAACTCCTTCCGAAGATCCTTCACTTCTACCATGGGGGTTTGCCCCGAAGGAGAAACCTGCATGCTTCGATGTGGGATATGTGGGTTGGATTTTTCGGCGTAAACCGACAACACGTTTCGGTCCGACGTTCAAAAAATTTTCACCGCCCGCGCGGCGCAACCTTCGGAAAACCAAGGCGATTCGCGCTCGCGCCGGCGGGACTCCCGGGCGTTGAGAAGCAGCCGGTGCAGCCCGGTTCAGAGAGTGTTTTTGAAGACCTCCCCGTCCTTCATGATCAAACGAAGGTTGCGGGCGGGTTCGGTAAGAAAATCCAGGTTTTTTGCCGGATCGCCATCGACGATCAGAAGGTCCGCAAGGGCGCCCGGTTTCAGAACGCCGACGGGGCCGGCGTAAGGGGCGCGCTGGCCCGACATGGCAAGCAGCTCTCCATTGGTTCCTGTGGCCATGCGCAGAAGTTCGAGCGGCTCGTAGAAGCGGATCAGCTTGGCGAGATGGCGACCGTGATTGGGAAGATTCTGCGGGGAAAAGAGAATGTCGGTGCCCCACGCGGTTTTGACGCCGAATTTCTTCGCCATCTCGTAGGAGCGCGCCGTTCCCTCCGCCACCTGGCGTTGCTTTGCGGTGCCGAGTGCATCGTGCTTGTTCGCATCCTCGTCGGCGAAGAATGGTTGCAAGCTCCACCAAACCCCTTCACCCGCCATGATCCGCACGGTTTCCTCGTCCGCCAGCTGCCCGTGCTCGATCGAACGGACGCCGGCCCGAATGGCGCGCTGGATGCCTTGCGACGTGTAAACATGCACCATGACGTAGGTGCCCCAATCCGCAGCAGCCTCCACGGCGACGCGCAGCTCCGATTCGCGATACTGGACGACATCCAGCGGATCGTGCCGGGACGTGACGCCGCCCCCGGCCATCAACTTCACCTGCGAAGCACCGAGCATGAGCTGCTCGCGGACGCGTCGAAGGACCTCGGTTTCGCCATCTGCGATCATCGCCGCGCCAAGGCGCTCTGCGTGGCTGAGAGTGCCGGTTCCGTCCCGGGGCACTTCATGCCGCATGCGAAAATCTCCATGTCCGGAGGTCTGGGAGATCATCGCCCCGGACGGGAAAATGCGCGGTCCGGAAATCAGCTTTTCATCGATCGCCCGCTTGAGGGCGAATGAGGGTCCGCCTGCGTCACGCACGGTCGTAAAGCCCCTTTGCAGCGTTTCCCCGGCCTCCCGCGCCGCCACCAGGTGGATGTAGCCGGCGTCCGCCGTCATGGCGACCAGCTGCGGAATCGCGCAAAGCGTGGCGTGCCAGTGAGCATCGATCAGCCCCGGCGTCGCCACCCGGCCGCCTCCATCGATGATGTGCGCGTCGGCGACTTGCTCGGCGGAATCGGGAAGGGCGCTGATCCGCCCCTTCTCGATCAGAATATTTTTCCCCTCGAACAGCGTCAGGTGCACGCCGTCGAAAATCCGAACGTTTGTAATCAGAATTCGATCGCCCGCGTGCTCCGGAAGTGATGAAGCGGCGATGGGTGTCTTTGCACAATCCGGAGCGCTCTTTGCGGCTTCCTTGATTCCCTGTGCCGCGCCTGCTTCGCCGGCGTTTTCAAGGCGCTTCTGGATTGCCTGCATCACCGGGCTGCAGCAGGAGCAGGGTTCGGTCGGCGAGGGAAGCCGGCCTTGGAAATGCCGAAGGATCGGGTTTGGCTGATTGCTGAAAAGGGAACGCCGACCCGCAGTCTGCGACCGGCTGAAATACGCGCCGGCGGTCCGGTTCGTTATAGTCGTCGTCATTTTGCAAGAACGTGGCGTGGTCACGCGCTCACGCTCGGCGGAATGAAGCGCATGCCGGCCTGCTGACGCTTGAGGAATTCGTCAGCAAGCGCTCCGTAGGCGGCGGCGCCGGCGCCGAGCGGGTCGTGTTCGAAGATGGTGCGTCCGAAGCTGGGCGCCTCACCGAAGCGAACCGAGCGCGGGATGACCGTATCGTAGACAACCTCCTCGAAGTGGCCGCGGACGTCGTTGACGACGGCCTGGTTGAGGTTCGTGCGCGAGTCGAACATCGTGAGCACGAGGCCGGCGATCATCAGATCGGGATTGTCGCCGCCTTCACGCAGCAGGTTCATGACCTGCATGAGCAGTCCGAGGCCTTCCAGCGCGTAGTATTCGCACTGGATGGGGATGAGCAGCTCGTCGGCGGCGACGAGCGCGTTGGTCATGAGCACGCCGAGCGAGGGCGGGCAGTCGAGAATCGCGTAGTCGAAGCGGTTCTGCTCGCGGATGGCGTCGAGCGCGCGACGAATCTGGCGGTTGTGATTTTCCAGTCGGGCGACCTCGGCCTCGGCTCCGGCCATTTCGAGATCGGCGGGAATGATCGACAGGCTCTCGAATCGCGTGGGCAGGACGAGATCGGGCGCGGGCGTGTGGCCGATCAGCGAGTGATAGAGGCTGCGGCGCTCCGTGGCGCCATCGAGCATTGCGCTGGTCGCATTTGCCTGCGGGTCGAGATCGACCAAAAGAATGCGCTGGCCGCGATTGCTCAATCCGTGCGCGAGATTGACGGAGGTCGTCGTCTTGCCGACGCCGCCTTTCTGGTTGGCCACTGCGAGAATCTTCATGGGTTGGAGGAGTAGTATTTCACGAGTCCGTCGGCGACGCTGTTGGCGTATTCGCGAAAGATGCTTTGGCGCATCCTGCCCGCGACGGCGCGTTCTCCCTTGTAGTCGCCCTCCTGCACGCGGGCAAAGACCTCGTGGCTGTTCATGACGTAGGGCTCCACGTAAACCACCGGGCACTCGAAGAGCCGGTTGGCGAGGAGATTGCGGGCCCAGACATACGGGCTCGAGCCGACCTTCACGGCGTTGCTGCCCTGGTAAACGTAGGGTTCCAGGGCGGTCGCGCGGGCCATTGAACTCGCAATGGCCTCGGTGACGGCGAGCTCTTCCCGATAGGCGCGCGAGAGGAGCTTCTTGAGCATGTTGAAGCGCTGGTCGTCGTAGGTGAGCTCCCTGCCGCTGAAGCAGCCGGTGATGAGAAAGTGGAGATGGTTCTTGTCGGTGAGCGATGGACGATCGGGATTGCCCCAGGCTTCCGCGTTGAAGTGCAGGCAGATCACGAGATCGGGTTTGATCTTCTTGTTGATCAATTCCGCGCGCCGCCGAATCTCGCCGACGCGGTAGAAAAGCCGCTCGGACTCCGATTTCACGTTCGCCTCGGTGACCGAGGCGCCCTGGTCGCGCAGCGATTCCACGGCCTCCTTTTTCAAGCGGTCGGGACGAAGCGGCGTGACCGGTGAGGGCTTCGTGCGCGTGAGGTAAACCTTTGCCCCCAGCTCGCGAAGCCGCTCGGAAAGCAGCTTTGCCACGAGGAGCGTCATGTCGCCCTCGGTGACAGGCTTCGAATTTCCGATTCGAAACCAGCGCTCCTCGATCTTTGCCCATGAGCCGCCGATATGGCCGGGGTCGATCGCGATTCGCACGCCCGCCAGTGGCTTGTTGCTCGGGCGGCCGGCCATTTGCGATTTGCCGCGCCAGAACCGCGGCACGGGTTTCGAGGCCTTTGCCTCGGGGGCAAAATGGAGCACGTAGGGCTTTCCCCCAACGCTGGTCTGGATCGACGCGCTGGTTTCGTCGATCTCGATGAACGGCTTCCATGCGCCGTTGGGCGCGTAAACCTCCTCGAGCAAAAACTGGAAATCAGAACGGGTGATCGTTTGCTGGTAGCGATCGAGGTCCGACCAATTCGGTTTCGGCGCGAGGGGACTGATCCGTTCGCCGGAGGCGGAGCAGAGGACCAGCGCGAAAAGGGAGAGGAACGCGAAGAGCTTTTTCAATGGCCTTGGTTTGTATCGCACGGCCGGACAACGATACGATAAAAAGACAAATGATTCGGATTCTTTTTCTGGGCGATATCGTCGGCGAACCGGGCCGCACTGCAGTTGTCAAACGCGCGCCCATGCTGCGCGAAGAACGAGGCATTGATTTTCTCATCGCCAATGGCGAGAACGCCGCCGGCGGGCGGGGCATCACGCCGAAGATCGCGATCGATTTGCTGCGGTGCGGGATCGCGGTCCTCACCACGGGCGACCATGTGTGGGATCAGCGGGATCTCGCGCCCTGGCTGCCGACGGAGCCGCGCGTGTTGCGACCGGCGAACTACCCCGAGGGCGCGCCCGGTTTCAGCAGCATCGTGCTCGAGACGGCGAAGGGGAAGGTGGGCGTGCTGAATCTGCAGGGGCGCACGTTCATGCAGCCGATTCTGGAGAATCCGTTTCGCGTGGCGGCCGCAGAAGTCGAGCGGCTGCGCGCGGAGACGCCGGTCATATTTGTGGACATGCATGCCGAGACCACCAGCGAGAAGATCGCGATGGGGCGGTTTCTCGACGGCAAGGTCTCGGCCGTCGTGGGCACCCACACCCATGTGCAGACGGCCGACGAGCGCATCTTCCCCGGCGGAACGGCCTTTTTATCGGACGCGGGAATGTGCGGGCCGGATGAATCGATTCTCGGCCGCGACATCGAGCCGATTGTGACGCGCTTTCAAAACAACCTGCCGGTGAACTTTCCGATCGCAAAAGGTCCCGTGCGGCTGTGTGGAGTGATCGTCGACATCGATCCCGCCACAGGTCGTGCGACTTCAATTGAGCGGCTGAACGAGCTGCAAAACGTGGCTTAATGCCAGACGGAGCCGCCTACGGCCAGCCAGCGTCCACGGCGACGATGGCGAAAACGACGGTATGCGGTAGCCAGACGCGAAAACGCGCGAAAGACAAAGAACTTCTTCATGTGGTGCGGGAGGAACGCCACCGATAATCCGGAGGCAAGTTGCACTGTAGTTGCTGTGCCAAAATCGCGTCAATGGGCTTTTAGTCCTCGAACTACATTTCGTTTCTTGACTCGCGGCGGTGGGCGCCCAATAGTAGCCGGCTCTTTCGGTTCAGGCTTATGAAACGCACTTATCAACCTTCGAAGCGCACGCGCAAGCGGCAGTTCGGATTCCGCGCGCGAATGAAGACCAAGAATGGTCGCGCCATTCTCAATCGTCGTCGTGCGCATGGTCGCAAGCGACTCCTCCCCAAGGGCGTGGAAGTTCATTACGCCCGCCACACCGCTGCCTGAGCGACGAGAGAAGTTTCCTCGGGGGGCGCGGTTGCGCCGCACCTCGGAATTTCAGGCCGTGCGTTCGCGCGGCCGAATGGTCCAGGGACGCTGGTTGCGTCTCAGTCTGCTTCGGGAGGCCGTTCCCGGAGATGATTCACCGGCGCGCCTCGGCGTGGTGACCTCACGCCGGGTGGGGCCGGCTGTGAAGCGAAATCGCGTGCGGCGAAGAGTGCGCGAGCTTTTTCGAAAGATGCGCGCCCGGCTGCCGGCGGGCTCGTGGATCGTGGTGACGGCGAAGCCGGGAGCCGGCGACGCGAGTTTTGACGAGTTGCGCGAGGAATGGTTGCGCCTCGCGGAGCGGCTCTCTATTTTGCGAACTTCCGACTCATGAAGGCCATCCTGCTCGCGCTCATCGCATTTTACCGCCTGGCGGTGAAGCCTGCGTTGCAATTCATCGCGGGGCCGGGTGGATCCTGCCGCTTCACGCCGACGTGCTCGTGCTATTGCCGGGAGGCGATTGAGCGGTATGGCGCCTGGAAGGGCGGATGGATGGGGCTCAGGCGAATCTGCCGCTGTCATCCCTGGGGAGGGATGGGCTACGACCCGGTGCCGGATCGCCATCCGAAGGTCGCATAATTTTTTCTCATCACTGAATGGATCGCAAAACCTGGTTGGCCGTCGGCCTTTCGATATTGGGCATTGTCCTGTGGCAATGGTATTACAGCGCCACCTACGGGCCCTACCTGAAGCAGCAGGAGGAGGCGCGAAGAAAACAGCAGGAGGAGGCCGTCGCCGCGACATCGGCGGCCACGCCGGACGCGGCTCCTCAAGCCACGCCCGCCCCGGCGGCGCCGGCGCCGACCCCGGCACCCGCCATCCTGGCGCGCACGGAATCCCTGACGATCGAGGGAAAGAACGCCTCGGCGAAGTTCGAGTTCAACAACGACGCGGGTGGCATCGCCTCGGCGATCCTGTTGATGCACCTCGGTGAGGATCGCGAGGCGATCACGCTGAACAAAAACCCGCAGGTTCCGATTGGTGCGCTGGCCACGGACCCGGCCACGCCGCTGGGCGGGTTCCAGATGGAAATCGACCGCGAAAACTCGCAGGCGATCTTTACGAAGACGGAAGGCGACGGCCTGCAGATCGAAAAGCGGTTCATCTTGCCGAAGCCGGACTCGAAGGAGGCGCCCTACGCGCTGCAGCTGGAAGTCACCTTCAAGAACCCGACCACCTATCCCATTTCGCGGCCTGCCTATTACGTGAGCACGGGCAGCATGGCGCCGGTGCACCAGAACGATCTGCCGACCTACACGCGCTTCGATTGGGAGCGCGATTCCAAGATGACCGGCATCGATGTGAACTGGTTCAATGCCGGGACGATCCCGCTCACGGGCATCGAGATTCGCGGGGCGCGGCCGATTTATGCGGAGACGGCGTCGAATGTCGAATGGGCCGCGGTGGCGAGCCAGTATTTCTGCACGGTGGTTGCCTGCGAGGGAGGACAGAGCGGCACCGCCGTGTGGGCGCGGCGATTCCCGGTGGAAGGCGCAAAGTCCTCGCGTCCGGTCTACGGCGTCCAGGGCGCACTCGGGCTTCCGGGCTTCACGATCGAGCCGGGTGGAACGGTCACGCAGAAGTTCGAAATCTACGCGGGTCCGAAGGAGCTGAGCCGGCTCGCGGCGCTCGGTCACGGCGAGGATGCGATCCTGAATTTCGGCTGGTTCGGCTTTGTGAGCAAATTCCTGCTCTGGGCCATGAACGGGCTCTACGGCCTGGTGGGCAGCTATGCAGCGGCGATTATTCTTCTCACGCTTTTGATCAAGACCGCGCTCTGGCCGATCCAGAACAAGGCGACGAACTCGATGCGTCGCATGTCGTTGCTCTCGCCGAAGATGGCTGAGCTTCGCGAGAAGTATAAGGACGACCCGACGAAGATGAACGAGGAGCTGATGAAGCTCTACAAGGACTACGGGATCAATCCGTTCAGCGGCTGTCTGCCGATGCTCATCCAGATCCCGATCTTTTTCGGCTTCTACGCGATGCTCGGTTCGGCAATCCAGCTTCGAAACAGCGAGTTTCTCTGGATCCACGACCTCTCGCAGCCCGATACCGTCGCGCACATTCTCGGCTTTCCGATCAACGTTCTGCCGCTGTTGATGGCCGGCACGATGGTCTGGCAGATGGCCATCACTCCGAAGACGGGAGACCCCTCGCAACAGCGCATCATGATGCTGATGCCGGTCATTTTTGTGGTGTTCGCCTATAACTACGCATCGGCGCTGTCGCTGTATTGGACAACGCAAAACCTTTTCTCTATCGTTCAGCTTTATCTGACGAGGAACCGTCCGCTGCCGAAGCTGGAGAAGGTGCAGCGGGCCGTGGAGCCCGGAAAGAAACGTCGGAAACGAGCGACGCCATGAGTGAAACGCCGAAGGAGATTCTTGATGCCATGCTCGGTTATCTCGGGTTTGCCTTCGAGATCGAGGAGCAGGAGCGCGATGGGCATCCCGTTCTGCAGATCTACACGCACGAGGCCGGCCTGCTCATCGGGCGACACGAGAAAACGCTGGACGACATTCAGTATCTGCTGAATCGCGTCGTGCAGACCCTCGATCCGCAGGCGCCGCGCATCATCGTGGATGTCGAGCACCATCGCGACATGCGCGACGACGCGCTCATTGAAAAGGTGCAGCACCTTGCCGACGCCGTGCGCAACAGTGGTCGCCCGATCCAGACCGAGCCGCTCAATTCCTACGACCGGCGGCTGGTGCACAATGCGTTCAAAAACGATCCGGACGTCACGACGTGGAGTCCGCCCGACGACGCGCGATTGAAGCGGATTACGATCAAGCCGCTGCGCAAACCCGCGCCCAGCTCGGAATAGAAAAACGGCTCAGGCCGCCAGCTGGCTCGGCGGGCGAACAAACGGCTCCTCGACGCCGCCAAACTTGGGATACACGTAGCGTGCGACCGTCGAGTTGACCCGCGCGATTCCCGTGGCGGAAGTGAGACCCGCCAGGCGCAGGCGCTCCAGCGATTGGTGGAGCAACGCGGAGCCGAGGCCGCGGCTGCGATATTCGTGAAGGATGCACGGCCCGCTCACGAGATTCGTCTCGGCATTCGGGTCCATGCAGAGGATCGATGCGCCGATGATGCGAGTGCCGTGTTGCACGACCACGCAGGCGGGTGGCTTCGCGGCGAACGCCTCCTCGGTCTGTTGCTCGAATATGGTGCGGATTTCCGTGCCGCTGCCATGCCACGCGCGCTCCATCATCAGAGCGCTGGAAACGACATTCATCACGACGTCGATCTCGTCACTCTCCGCCCCGCGAAAGACAAATGGAGGCAAAATCGGTCGCGACGGGTCGAACGATCCGTCGAGGTTCCAACGAAATTGCAGCCATTCCTTGCTCATTTGATCGAATGCGAAGCGCGGCCGCCGGGACCGCGGACGGCCCCCTTCTAGGAAGCGTCTTCGTCGTTGCGGCAGACCCACCAGACGCACCCAAGCAGGGCGCTTGCCATTACCGTAAATGCCGTGAGTGTGAACATGGACGCGCTCGGAAATCCCAGACATGGCGGCGGGCGTCAATCTTATTTGCGATCGGTATCGAAGAAACTAACGCTTCCGTTCATCGAGGTTCACCCCGAAGAAATCGCGGAAGACGTTCCGGTAGACCTCCCGTTTCATTGGCGCCACCCAGTCAAGGTCGAAGTCCTCGGGGCGGATCCATTTCGCCGCCTGAAACTCCGCTGCCGAGGGCTGGGCGAGGATTGCCATTTCGTCGCCTACGAAATCCGCGAGGAAATACGTCTGCTCCTGGCCGTGGCAGCCTTCCTTGGTGCGGTCGCCGTCGAAGCGGTAGCGATAGGGCCCCTTCGACTCGACGACGCGATAGGCGTCCGGCGTGAGGGAGATTTCCTCGAGAACCTCGCGTTCCAGTGCTTCGGTGGGCGTTTCGCCGGGGGCGACGCCGCCTTGCGGGAATTGCCACGCTCCGGGGAAGTCGGAGCGCTCACAGACCAGAATCTGACCATCTTCGCGGCGGAGAATGATCGCGACGTTGGGCCGGTAGCGAACCATGTTCGAGAGTTACTGCCGCCGCTTTTTCGAGGCGAGAGGGAATTTCAAGGGATGACGCACGCATTTTGGCAACGAAAGCTGGAAAGCGTGCCGGCGAGGGCTATATTCGCGGGCTCAATCCACTTTCCGGCTGCCTTTACATGATGATCCGCTCGCTTCCGTTTGCGCTCGCGCTGGCGATCGTGCTGGGCGGCGCGCCTGCAGGCACCGCCCAGACCGGCGTGGACTCGGGCGAGGCGGGGGAAAACGCCGGGCGCATCCCGTCGTGGAAGGCGGAGCTGCCGGGCGGGAGGTATATGATCGCCCTGCGCGCGATTCAGGCGATCAGCAGCCAGCAATACATCGTCGACAATGCCGCGCGAGTCACCGAGGTGAACATCACGACCTCGGGCGTGTTTCAGCCGCGATTTTATTACATCGAGCCGCTTGCCGTGGAAACACCGTCCGGGGTTCCGCAAAGCGCGCTCGACCGGGCGCAATCGACCGCGACGGAAGTGGCGGCGCGCACAAGCACAGGCGATCCTGTGTGGATGAAAGTTTCGAAATCATATCCCACGACGACCCACGCGGGCACCATCGAGTATCGGCTCGAGACAAAGGAGCAGCTCGAGAAATTGATGGAGAGCCTGGAGAGGGCGTGGACGACCGGCCGCGGCGAGGTTTATCGGGTGAAAGCCGCTGGCGAATCTGAGGAAAACTAGCATTTTGAGTTCCGCCGACTTCCCCACCCACGAGTGCGGTGTTTTTGCCGTTTTTGGACATCCCGACGCCGCGCTGCTGACCTATTACGGCCTCTTTGCCTTGCAGCATCGCGGGCAGGAGAGCGCCGGCATTGCCACCGCGATGGAATCCGGAGCGCCGTTCCGCGTGCACAAGGAAATGGGCCTCGTGTCGCAGGTCTTTTCCATGGCCGAACTGGAGCGGCTGAAGGGCACGCGCGCGATCGGCCATGTCCGTTACTCGACGACCGGCTCGAGCAACCTCAAGAACGCCCAGCCCTTTGTGGTCGATACGGCGCGAGGCCAGATCGCTGTCGCACACAACGGCAACCTCGTGAATTCCTCGCAGCTCCGTCACGAACTCGAGAGCGAGGGCTCCATTTTCCAGACCACCGTTGACAGCGAGATTGTCCTGCATCTGCTGGCCCGGCCAAATGGCTCGGACAATCCGCTAGGTGCCCTTCGCCGGCTCGAGGGCGCTTTCTCGATGGTGATCATGGGCGAGCACGAGATCATCGGCGTGCGCGATCCCTTTGGATTCCGACCGCTCGCGCTGGGGAAGGTCGACGGCGCCTATGTGCTGAGCTCGGAGACTTGCGCGTTCGATTTGATTCACGCGGAATTCATTCGCGAAGTGGAGCCGGGCGAGGTCGTCATCATCAACGAGCACGGCATTCGATCCGAATGGCCGTTCCGCCGCGAGAAGCAGGCGTTCTGCATCTTCGAATACGTCTACTTTGCACGCCCCGACAGCACGATCAACGACATGAACGTGAAAGAGGTGCGCGTGAACATGGGCCGCGAGCTCGCGCGCCTGCATCCGGTGGAGGCCGATGTCGTCATTCCCGTGCCCGACTCCGGCATTTACGCGGCGCTCGGCTTCTCCGAGGAACTGCACATTCCGTTCGACCTCGCCTTTGTGCGCAACCACTACATCGGGCGCACGTTCATCCAGCCCACGCAGCTCATTCGCGATTTCAACGTCCGCGTGAAACTCAACCTCATCGGCGAGGCGGTGCGCGGGAAACGGGTTGTGGTGGTCGATGATTCCGTGGTGCGGGGCACCACCGCTCGCGCCCGCGTGGTCAATCTGCGCGAAGCCGGCGCGAAGGAGGTGCATCTGCGCATCAGCTGCCCGCCGCACAAGCACGCCTGCTGCTACGGGATCGATTTCCCGGATCCCGAGAAGCTTCTCGCGAACCAGATGACGCGCGAGGAGATTCGCGAATATCTCGGAGCCGACAGCATCGGCTACCTCGAGGAGGATGCGATGGTCCGCGCGACAGGACTCGACCGCAGCGGATTTTGCATGGCGTGTTTCAACGGCCAGTATCCGCTGCCCTACGACGCGGCGTTCGACAAATTCGTCATGGAGAAGCGCAAGGACCATGCCCGGCTGCTGCCGTCGACGCCGGAATCCGATCTCTTCGAGGCGGCGAAAAAGTCATGAAGAAAAAGGCGTATGCAAAGGCCGGGGTCGATGTGGATCTCGGCAACACCGTGAAGCGGGGCATTCAAAAGCTGGTGCGTGCCACGCACGGTCCCGAGGTGCTCGGCAAGATCGGCGGTTTCGGCGGGCTGTTTCGCGCGAACTTCCGGGGAATGAAAGACCCCGTGCTCGTTTCGAGCGTCGATGGCGTGGGCACGAAACTGAAGGTCGCATTTGCGACCGGCCGTCATGATACGATCGGTCAGGATCTCGTGAATCATTGCATCGACGACATCGCGGTCATCGGTGCACGGCCCCTGTTCTTTCTCGATTACCTTGCGTCCGGAAAGCTCGACCCGAAGGTCTTCACCGAGATTCTCAAAGGCTTCGCGAAAGCCTGCAAAGCCGGCGGCTGTGCGCTGGTCGGTGGCGAGACGGCGCAGATGCCGGGGATGTATCAACCGGGCGAATACGATGTCGCGGGAACCATCGTAGGCGTCGTCGACCGGGCATCCATTATTGACGGATCGCGAATCCGCAAAGGCGACGTCATTGTCGGCCTCGCCTCGAACGGGCTTCACACGAATGGCTATTCGCTCGCACGGAAGGTTCTCTTCGAGACGATGAAGCTCAAGCCGGGGTCGAAGCTCGAGGGGGTTCGCGGAACGGTGGCCGACGAACTCCTCCGCGTGCACAAGAATTACCAGCCGCTCATGGCCTCGCTGCCGAAGGGCGTCCTCAAGGGCGCCGCGCACATTACCGGCGGCGGGCTGGTGGACAATCTCCCGCGTGTGCTGCCGTCGAATTGCGACGCACGCATCGACATCGGCTCGTGGAAGGTGCCTGCGATCTTCAACATCATCGGCCGCGAGGGGAAGGTGCCGACGGACGAGATGTATCAGGTCTTCAACATGGGGATCGGTATGACCCTCATCGTTTCGCAGAAGGACGCGACGGAGGTTCTGGCCCGGACCAAAGGCCGCGTGATCGGCCGCATCGTCGACGGCACTGGCGTCGTGCGGCTGGACGGCTGAGGCGCTGCGGCGCTCAATCCACGTCCATCCTCACTTCGCACTTGCGAAGCGGCGGCGGCGGGTCAATAGCTTCTTTTCAAGGTGCGTAAGTTCTGGAAAAGGCAACCCGCCCTCGGCGTGGGGCTTGGCGTGGGACTGGTGGGCGCGGTCGCGCTCGCGATCCGGTATTGCTGGCAGCGTGCGACGCGGCAGCCGCTGCCCGATTTCATCTCCCCGGCGATCTTTGCGACGCGGGTCGTTTCGACCTCGCGCGGGGAAATCGTCTATCACGTTTCCGGCTCCGGCGAGCCGATGATTTTTCTGCACGGCATTTATCCGGGCGCCTCGTCTTTCGAATGGTCGCGCGTGTATCCAGAGTTTGCCGTCGGGCACGAGGTCATTGCGCCGGACCTTATCGGTTTCGGCGAATCGGAGCGGCCGCGACTCGGGCTGGATGCGGATGACCACGTGCAATCCCTCGCCGATCTTTGTCACGCGATCGTTCCGGGCCGGCCGGCGACAATCGTAGCCTCGGGCTTCGGCGCAGCGATTGCGTTGAAGCTTGCCGTGCAGCACCCCGAGCTTGTGCAGCGATTGATTCTGTTCGCGCCGGTCGGGCTCGACGCCAATGTCCGCCGCATTCCGCTCGGCATGGCCACGCTTTCCCGCCTGCCCGTGTTGAACCGCTTCGTTTACCGGAACTATTTCGCGCGGCGGCCGTTTCTACGCGGCTGGGTGAACCGTTTCGGCTTCGCGGATGGCTCGCGTGCGGGCGATGACATCATCGATGTGCTCACGTCCTTCGCCAGCCAATACGGCGCGGAGCACGCAATGCTTGCGTTCCTGCGCGGGCGGCTTCTCTACGACGTGAAATCGCAGCTCCCGCGCGTCACGCAAAAGGTGAGCGTGTTGTGGCCGGACCGGCCGGATCATTTTCCGTCGGACCTCGCCCGCAGACTCGAGCGGGATTTGCGAATCTGCCGGATCGTTCCCGCCGGGCGCATTGGCATGCTTGGCGCGCTCGAGGCTCCGCAGACGTTGCGGGAGTTGATCGACACCGAGCTGGACGACCGCGTCTGGATCTCGGGGGCTGCGTGAACCGTTGCATTTTCCGGGCCGCGCACCCATAAATGCCGCTCTGCCGTGAACGTTTCCGATCTCCGCGAAATTCTGCAATACGTCCCTCGCTTCCGCGAGCGGACGTTTGTGATTGCCGTGGACGGAGAGGTCGCGGCGTCGGAAAACTTTTCGAACATCCTCGTCGACCTCGCCGTGCTGCGGTCGCTGAGCATCCGGGCGGTGTTGGTTCATGGAGCGAGCCATCAGGTCGAGGAGCTGGCGCGTTCGCGCGGCGAGACGCTCACGAACTCCGATGGCACAGGCGTCACGGACGCGAAGACGCTGCAAATCAGCATCGATGCCGCGATTCGGCTCACGAACGAGATCATGGAGGGCCTGTCCGCGGTCGATCTGCGCGCGGCCTACCTGAATGCCATCATCGCGCATCCCGCCGGCATTCTCGGCGGCGTTGATTATCAATTCACCGGCAAGGTCGAGCGCGTGGACACGAAGGCGCTCAAGCTCCTTCTCGAGGAGGGGATTGTTCCGGTCGTGCCGCCGCTTGGTTTCGACGGCGAAGGGCGGACCTACCGTGTGAATTCGGACGCCGTCGCGGTCGAGGTCGCGGAGGCGTTGCATGCCGCGAAGGTGATTTTCCTTTCGTCCTCCTCGCACTTCGAGGGTGCGGGCTGGCTGCCGCGGCTGTTGTCGATCGCCGAGACCGAAGCGTTGGTGAAAAAACAAAAGGGCGCCGCGCCCGTGGGGCTTCTCTCGAAGCTCTCCTGTGCCGCGCGTGCCTGCCGGCAGGGAGTGCCGCGGGCCCACCTGCTCAATGGCGGCGTCAACGAAGCGCTGCTCACCGAGATTTTCAGCCACGACGGATTCGGAACGATGGTGTATTCGAACGAGTATCAGCAGATCCGTCGGGTCTTCAAAAAGGACGTGCGGGCCGTGATGGCGCTCATCCGGCAGTCCGTGCAGAACGAGGAACTCGTTCGGCGGACGCGGCACGACATTCTCGAGCGAATCGAGGATTACTGGCTGCTCGAACTCGATCGGGTGCCGGTTGCGTGCGTCGCGTTGCACATTTATCCGGAGGAAAAGGCGGGCGAACTCGCGTGCCTGTATGTGAGCCGCGGCCACGAGAACCAGGGTTACGGGCGAAAGCTGATGGCGTTCGTCGAGAACCTTGCTCGCGAGAAAGGCATGACGAAGCTGTTTGCCCTGTCGACCCAGGCGTTTGCCTACCTGCAGCAGAAGGGCGGCTTCGTGGAGGCGTCCTCCGAGGATCTTCCGCGGGAACGACTCGAGAAATACACGAGCAGCGGCCGCCGGTCGAAGATCCTCGTGAAAACCCTGACCGCCAGCTGACGAATGGAGGAAATCCAAACGCACTTTCTCGCGATCGATTGGATTGTCCTCATTGGATATCTGGCACTGACGACCTGGATCGGCCACGCATTGCGAGGCCGCCAGTCGTCGGTGAAGGATTTCTTCCTCGCCGGAAGATCGCTGCCGTGGCCGGCTGTTTGCGGTTCGATCATCGCCACCGAGATCAGTGCGATCACCTTCGTCGGGGTGCCGGGAATGGTCTTCGCGGCCGGCGGGAATTTCACCTACCTGCAATGGGCGATCGGATCGGTGGCCGCGCGATGCGTGGTCGGCATCTGGTTCGTGAGGGTCTTTTACGAGCGCGAGATTTTCAGCCCCTACGATTACATGCAGGACCGGCTCGGGCCGGGCGCGCGCCAGCTTACCACGATGCTGTTTTTCATCAGCTCGGTGCTCGGTCAGAGCGTTCGGCTGCTGGTGACGGCGCTCATCCTTCGCACGGTGACCGGCCTCAACTTCGAGCTGTGCATCGCGTTGATCGGCCTGTTTGCCGTGGGTTGGACGCTCATGGGCGGTATGACGACGGTGATCTGGACCGACGTCATTCAATTCTTCGTCTTCATCCTTGGCGGTTTTCTTGGGCTCATCTGGCTCATCTCGGACATCGACGGAGGATGGGCGGAGTTTTTGCGGATGGGCTCGGAGGCCGGTAAATTCAAGCTCTGGGACCTTTCCACCGATCCCGACGTGCAGTTCACGCTGTGGGTCGCGATCTTTGCGATGCCGTTCCAGAACCTCGCTGCGTTTGGCACGGATCAACTCAACGCCCAGCGCATGTTCTGCTGCCGGAACCAACGCGATGCCGGCAAGGCGATGATCGCGAGCAGCATTTCGCAGGTCGTCACCCTGCTCATGCTCATGGTCGGTGCGGCGCTCTACGTGTTTTATCAACAGCATCCGCCGTCGCCGGCCGAGGCAAAGCTGTTTTCCACCGATCCCGATTACGTCTTTCCCGTATGGATCACCACCGAGCTGCCGCCGGGTCTTACCGGACTGATCCTCGCCGGCGCGTTTGCCGCGGCGATTTCCAGCCTGGACTCCGCGCTGGCCGCGCTTTCGCAAACCACCCTGTCCCTGGCTCACGCTCGCGAGGGTCTCGGTGGTGGAGCGGAAAAAGAACGTCGCCTGCTCATTCAGTCCCGCATTGCCGTGGTCTTTTGGGGGCTGGCGCTCGTGTTTGTGGCGATCGGCCTCCAGGCCATTCGAAACGAGATCAACCTGCTGAGCCTCGCGTTCGGCATGGTGACCTACACCTACGGCCCGCTCCTTGGCGCATTCCTTCTCGCCATCTCGCCGATCCGGCGCGACATCCGGGGCATCTGGATCGGCTCAATCGCGTCGATTCTCCTCGTGCTTTATGTGCGGCCCGACCTCTACAACATGCTCGCAGGGCTTGGAATGATCACCCCCGAGCAGGCGCTCGAATGGCGCCCGAAGATCACGTTTGCGTGGCTGTATCCGGTGACGTGTTTGCTCACGCTCGGATGCGGAATTTTTTTTGGCAGGCGCCTCGATTTTGCGGCTCAGCAAAACCCCTGATGGCGTCTTGACTTGCGGGTGGGTCAAGCAAATTTGGCCGGTTTTTCGCCGTCCATGGTGACGGTTCCGTAACGTTTTTCCTTGAGGGAAAATCGCGCGGTTTCTAGCCTCTCGGCAGTTGCGGCGAGCGGAAGAGAATGGCCTTGTGAATAACTTGTGAAATGTTCCTCCCCCCATCGAATCAAGTGTTCCACGCAGCACTTGGCTCGATCTTACGGAACGAAAACGCAAGGAATCGCGAGCTCTCTGCAGCGAGTAGCGACTGACTATTTAAGATGCTGGTGATCAATGACATGCAAAGATTCGAGCCGCGTTGGCTCCTTTGTCCGGGTGCGGAAATCGCGCCGGTCACCCGCAATTGTGAAACTTTTGTAACCGGGCGGAAATGGGGATGCGGCCTCCGCGGTTGCTAAAATTGGATGTGCATAAGTTACTTATGACGCAAGATTTTCGACAAGTTTGGGCCACCCTTTCGAGCCTCATCGCGAACCGCGTAAGCCCCGATGGATTTCAGCGCTGGTTCAGCGATGTCGAGGTGCTGAACGACGACGGGGCGACGCTCTCGTTGTCGGTGCCCAACCCGATCCACAAATTTTTTATCGAGAGCAATTACATGCCGCTCCTCCAGGCGGCGGCGGTCGAGGCTTTCGGCGAGGCGCGCACCATCGAACTCGTCGCGCGCACGACGGATGATACGGAAGCTTCGCCCTCGTCGGACGGTGCGCCCGTGCGCCGTTCCAGCCCGCCCTCGCGGGGGCGTCGCGAGGGCGTCGCGGCCGGAGTGAACGCCGGGGGAATGAATCCCCGCAATACGTTCGACTCGTTCGTGGTTGGCCCGAACAACCAATTTGCCTACGCGGCGTCGCTCGCCGTCGCCCAGGCTCCTGCGAAGACCTACAACCCGCTCTTCATCTACGGCGGCAGCGGGCTCGGCAAGACGCACCTGCTGCAGGCGATCGGCCAGCACGTGCTCGGCTCCCGCAAGGGTGCGAAGGTTTTTTATCTCTCGAGCGAGCAGTTTACGAACGAGTTCATCGACGCCATCCAGCACGGCACGCTCTTCAAGTTCCGCAAGAAATACCGCCAGGCGGATGTCCTGATGATCGACGACATCCAGTTCCTCGCCGGCAAGGAGCGCTCGCAGGAGGAGTTCTTCCACACATTCAATTCCCTCCACGACGGCCACAAGCAGATCGTTCTGTCGAGCGATCGCCCGGCCAGCGAGATCGAGAAGCTCGAGCAGCGCCTCGTCTCGCGCTTCGAGTGGGGCATGACGGCCGAGTTGCAGCCGCCGGATATCGAGACGCGCATTGCGATTCTCAAGAGCAAGGCCGCGTCGCTCAAAATCGAGCTCGAGCCATGGGTCATCGAGTTTCTCGCGGACCGTATTCGCAACAACGTGCGGCGTCTCGAAGGCGCGCTGATGCGCGTGGCGTCCTACAGCTCGTTGAGCGGCCGGCAGATTACGCGCGAGGATATCGAGACGTTGTTGCGCGACATTTTCCAGGAACAGGCACGCCGTGCGGTCACCATCGAGCAGATCCAGCGGAAGGTCGCGGAGACGTTCGACCTGCGCCTTGCGGACATGACCAGCAAGCGCCGGCTCGCGAGCATCGCGTATCCGCGGCAGATCGCAATGTTCCTCGCCCGGGAGATGACGAATTCCACGCTCACGGAGATCGGCGACTCCTTCGGAGGAAAAGACCACGGCACCGTGATTCACGCCTGCAAGCTCATCAAGCGCCGTATGGGCGAGGACGAGCGCACGCGCCACATGGTGCGTTCCATCGAGAACGAGCTGCAGCGCTGAGACGCGCTGCGGCGGATTGGTTTTGACAGGGTGAGCTGCGGACAGCTAGAGAGCACGGATTGCAGGCGCCCCGCCGCGAAGATTCCATGAAGTTCAGCGTCACCAAAGAAAATCTCCTCGAGGGTCTTCAAAAAACCCAGAACGTCGTCAGCAACCGCACCACGCTTCCGGTGCTCTCCAACGTATTGGTGGAGACGACGGACTCGGGAATCCGGCTCAGCACGACGGACATGGAAGTCGCACTTCGCTGCGAGGTTCCGGCCATTGTCGAGAAACCCGGCGCGACGACGCTTCCGGCCCGGCGGCTGTTGACGATCGTCCGCGAGTTGCCCGCGAGCGACATCCAGATCGAGACGGATGCGAAGAGCATCTCGAGCATTCGCAGCGGCCAGAGCTTCTTCAAGATCTTCGGCCTTGCGCGCGACGAGTTTCCGGCCTTCCCGACTTCGAAGGATCCGAAGACGCTTTCCATCAAGCAGAGCGTGCTCAAGGACGGTCTCCGCAAGACCTCCTACGCGATCTCGATGGACGAGACGCGCTACGTCCTCAACGGCATCCTTTTCTCCTTCAAGGAAAACACGCTGAGGCTCGTCGCCACCGACGGCCGTCGCCTGGCGCTTTTCGAGGAGACAATCGATGCCGAGCTCGCCGGCAAGCTCGACATGGATTTCATCGTGCCGACAAAGGCGATCAACGAGCTGCAGCGGCTGCTTTCCGACGATGGCGAAGTGACGCTTTCCGTCGGGGACAACCTCGTTTCCTTCGAGCTCAATGGCTCGCTGCTCGTCTCGAAGCTCGTGGACGGCAATTACCCGAATTACAAGCAGGTCATTCCGTCCAGCGATGACGTGAAGGAGCTTGTGAAGCTCGAGCGCGAAAACTTCCTGGCCTGCGTGCGCCGCGTGTCGTTGCTCAGCAGCGACAAGGCGAGTTCCATCCGGCTCAATTTCACGAAGAACAACATCGAGATCACCGCAAACACGCCGGAGGTCGGCGAGGCGCGGGAATCGATCGCCGTGGCCTATCGCGGCCGCGATTTCTCGATCGCGTTCAATCCGGAATACCTCATGGATCCGTTGAAGGCGCTTCCCAACGACGAAGTTGAGCTGCGCTTGATCGATGAGATGAGCCCCGGCGTGCTCGAGGTGAAGCCGTCGTTCCTCTACGTGATCATGCCGATGCGCGTCTCCGCCTAGGAGGCACGCCGGGAAACGCCGCTGCGTCGAGCACGGCTTTTACGAATTTCGCGACATCCGGTTCCTCGGATGCTCGCGGACCGGCGATGTTCAACCGCCGGATGCCATGCCTGTGCACGAAATGCCGGATTACCAGGCCGGCTTCGCGCGGCGTCCAGACTGTGGCCGCGAGGGCGATCATCGGCTTGCCGAGTTCGATGCAAAATTTCGCGGTCTGCGCCGTGCCGCCAAACAGGCGTTCGCGCATCGACAGGATGACCGTGCCGTCGCTGTCGCGCACATTCCACAGGGTGCGCTCAGCCGCGCCGGAGGAGGGTGTCTCGCGAAGGCGATACCGCCGTGGAATCGGGCCGCTTTCGCTCCATCGATCCCTCGGGCACCAGCCGTCGTGCGGAATACCGTGGCGCACGGCCCACGCCAGCGCTGCGCGGTCCGCTCCTGTCTGACCTCCACTCACGATGGTGATCTCCACGGTATCGAATCCCCCGAAAATTTTTCACGAGACTCGATCCGTCGCAAATGCGGAGTTGACGGAGCGAACGCGGCATGCGACTTCGATGGCTCTCCTTTTGCCGGCATAGCTCAGTGGTAGAGCAACGGTTTTGTAAACCGTCGGTCGTCGGTTCGAATCCGACTGCCGGCTCCACTATCCGGCGCAGAGCCCGCGCCTGTCCGCCGCTTTTATCCGACGAGCGAGAAGGTCGTGTCGTCGTTCTCCGCCGGTTTTTCCTCAGGCATCCCGGCCTGGCTATTCACCGGCTCCGATTGCGGCTCTGAAGGCGCCTCCGGCTCGGCGGGGGCACCCTCGACGGGCTCGACGGATGCAACCGGTTCCTCGGTCGCCGGGGCCTCGGAGATTTCCTCCGTGGTGGATTCCACAACTGCGGGTTCGGGCTCCACTGCGGCGGGAGCGGCCTCTTCCTGAATGGGTTCGGGTTCCGGTGCGGCAGGCTCCGCGGGAGCAGGAGCGGGTTCCTCGGCAACGGGGGCGGAAGCGGGTGCTTCTGCAGCGCCAGCCGGGGACCACGCGTAACGGCCGGGGCCCACCTTGACGATTTCCTGAATCTTCTTGCCGGTGGTGGAGAACCACACGTGAACGTTGGCGGAAGGGATGCCAAGCGACTTCGCGAGGTCGGCTGCGGCAACACCTTCCGATCCGGTTGCGCGCAACGCGGAAAGAATGCTGTCCTTGAGGCCTCCACGCTTGCCTGCAGGCTTCCTGCCTGCGGGTTTCGAGGCGGGAGCTGCGGAGGTGGACTTCCGTGCCGCGGGTTGGCGCGTCGGCTTCGCCGGCGAATCGCTGGCGACAGCTTTGCGGATGGCAGCGTCGATCGCTTCCATGCGGTTCAGGATGTCCTGCCGCTTTTCGATGAGGTGAATGAGTTCGGCAACAGCCGCGGGGTTGAGCTTCGTAAGGTCCATGCAGAGAAAGGTTCAAAAGGTTGTGTTCCTTGCAGGGCGGTGCAAGCCAAAAACCGGATGGCTTTTTGAAAATAATGCGCAACCGCGTCGTTTTTTAAGACCTAAACTATGGAGCAAGACGATTGCCATAAGAACCTGGTGAGGAAGATCGCCGCCGAGCGGTATTGGCGGGTTTTCGAGATTTTCTTCATTCACAACTACCTATCCATGAAGAAACTATGAAAAAAGTTTCAAAAACCGCTTGACCTCTGGTGCGCGTCCATATTGTTAATCATGTTAGCCATCAATTCCATTAACCATTAAATATCACTTAAATATGCCACTATCGATGTTGAATGAATTGCCCCGCTACGAAGCTCTGCAGGGAGCGGCGCAGGAGGACGAAAGCGTAGCGCCGGAAGCCTGCGAGCTGTTTCTGGGACTTTTGCGGACGGGGAATGCGGTTTCCGAGGTGGAGACACGCTATCTGGCCCAGCATGGCATCACGCCGGGACGCTTTGCGGTCATGATGCTTCTGGGCCGTGAAGAGGGCAAGACGCTCAAGCCTTCCGAACTCGCTGAAATGACGGGGGTCACCCGTGCCACGATGACCGGTCTGCTCGACACGCTCGAGCGTGACAAGCTCGTGCGCCGCACGCTCGACACGGGCGACCGTCGTTCGATGAAGGTGCAGGCGACGCCGGAGTGCGGAGCGCTGCTTCAGAAGATTCTGCCCGGCTATTTCCGGTTGATCGCGGCCATTCCGGCCGTGCTGAGCCCGGAGGAGCAGAAGGAATTCACGCGGCTTGCCAAGAAGCTCCGTGACGGGCTAGTTCTGGCGGAAACGAAGTTTCTGACGCCGGTCGACGCGCAGAACGGCCAGTAAGCCAGCCTTTCATAGTCGCCATTCAAGGGCGATGAGATGCCGAGCCCTCGTGAAAACGAGGGCTCGGTGCGCGTCGCGCAGTTGCTGAAAAACAACACCTATGCCGAATACCACAGTTTCGACGCGACGTAAGGTTGCGGTCTTTCTCGCCATGGCGGTTCTGCTGGCCGTGATCGTGGGGGGATTGGTTTTTTTCAATTCCCAATTCCAGGCGATGGCCTCGATGAAGTTCGAGCTGCCGCCGACATCAGTCACCTCGATGGTGGTGGAGGCCGAGGAATGGCAGCCGACGCTGGGATCGGTGGGCACCGTGGAGGCGGTAAACGGGGTGACCGTGAGCACGGACCTCCCGGGCATCGTCGAGCAAATCCTGTTCGAATCGGGGCAGCACGTGAAACAGGGCAGCACCCTCGTGAAGCTCGACACCCGGCAGGAGGAGGCGCAGCTGAAATCCAGCGAGGCGCGGCTGCAACTCGCAAAGTCAAACCTCGAGCGACAGAAGGGGCTCCTGGAAAAGCGCGTGTCGGCGCAGTCGGACTACGATGCGGCGCAGGCGGAGTATCAGCAGGCGCAGGCCGCCGTGGCCGAGGTGCAGGCGACGATTGAGCGAAAGACGATTCGCGCGCCCTTCGACGGCGTGCTGGGCATCCGCCAGGTAAACCTCGGACAGTATCTCCAGAGCGGCGATCCGGTGGTGCCGCTTCAATCGCTTGACCCGATTTACGTTAATTTTTCGCTCCCGCAACAGCGGCTGAACGACCTCGCCGTGGGCGGTGAGGTGAGAGTTTCCGCGGACGGTCTCCCCGGGGAAAAGTTCACGGGGAAAATCACATCGATCGACGCGGTGATCGACGAAGCGACGCGCAACGTGCTCGTGCAGGCGACGCTGGGAAACTCCGACCACAAGCTGCGCCCGGGCATGTTCGTGACGGTCGAAGTGCTGCTTCCGCGCAACGAGAAGATTCTCGCGGTGCCGGCTTCCGCGGTCAATTACGCGCCGTATGGCGACTCGATTTTCGTGATCGAGAAGATGAAGACGCCCGAGGGCAAGGAATACGACGGCGTCCGCCAGCAGATTGTGAAGCTGGGCGCGAGTCGCGGGGATCAGGTTGCGGTCGTGAAGGGATTGAGCGAAGGAGAGGAGATCGTGACTTCCGGTGGCTTCAAATTGAGGCCCGGCGCGCCGGTTGTCCGAAACAACGAGAAAGCGCCGTCGAACGATCCCGCTCCGAAGCCCGAGGACAGCTAGATGAAGCTTACCGACCTGTTTGTGCGCCGGCCCGTGCTGGCGCTCGTGATCAATCTGGTGATCCTGATCGCCGGGTTGCAGTCGATTCGCAGTCTGGCGGTGCGCCAGTATCCGCGAAGCGATATCGCCGTGGTGAAGGTCACCACCGCTTATGTCGGAGCGAGTGCCGATCTCGTGCGCGGCTTTATCACCACGCCGCTCGAGCGTGTGATCGCGAGCGCGGATGGCATCGATTACATCGAGAGCCAGAGCGCGCAGGGCTTGAGCACGATTACCGTGCATCTGGACCTCAACTACGACGTCAACGCGGCGCTAACCCAGATTCAGGCCAAGGTCGCGCAGGTCCGCAATGACCTTCCTCCCGAAGCCGAGTCCACGGAGATCGAAGTCGAGCTGGCGGACAACGAAATCGCGGCCGCATACATCGGCTTTTCGTCGGAGTCGATGAATGCGAACCAGATCAGCGACTATTTGCTTCGCGTTGTGCAGCCGCGCATCACCGCGATCACCGGGGTGCAGCGCGCCGAGATTCTCGGCAATCGCACGTTTGCCATGCGCATCTGGCTCAAACCGGACCAGATGGCGGCCCTCGGCATTTCACCGTCCGATGTTCGCGAGGCTCTCGCGGCCAACAACTACCTGTCCGCTCTGGGCCGCACGAAGGGCACGATGGTGGCGGTGAACCTGATCGCGAACACGGACCTCAAAACGCCCGAGGAATTTGCCGATCTCGTGGTGAAGCAGTCCGGTAACACGGTCGTCCGTCTCGGTGAGATTGCGGACGTGGAACTCGGTGCCGAGAGTTACGACGACGCGGTGCGTTTCGATGGCGAGACCGCGACCTTCATGGGCGTGTGGGTCCTTCCGACCGCGAACACGCTGGATGTCATCAAAAAGGTGCGGGAGCTCATGCCGGAGCTTCAGGCGGACCTGCCTGCCGGGATGCGCGCCGACATCGCCTACGACTCGACGGTTTACATCGAGAGCGCGATCGACGACGTCGTGAAGACGCTTGCCGAGACGCTGGTCATCGTCATCGCAGTGATCTTCCTTTTCCTCGGTTCGGTGCGCGCTGTCATCATCCCGGTGCTCGCGATCCCGATTTCGCTCATCGGCGCATGCTTCCTGATGCTGCTCGCGGGCTTCACGCTGAATCTCCTCACGCTGCTGGCGATCGTTCTTTCGGTCGGTCTTGTCGTGGACGACGCGATCGTGGTTGTCGAAAACATCGAACGCCACCTGCACAATGGCGAAACGCCGTTCCACGCTGCGCTATACGGGGCGCGCGAGCTGGTTGGTCCGATCATCGCGATGACCATCACGCTCGTCGCGGTTTACACTCCGGTTGCCATTCAGGGCGGACTCACCGGTGCGCTGTTCCGGGAGTTTGCGTTCACGCTCGCCGGTGCGGTGCTCATTTCGGGCGTGGTCGCGCTGACGCTCTCGCCGATGCTTGGCTCGAAGCTCCTCCGCGCGGGAGACACCGAGCGGGGATTCGCGGGATGGATCAACCGGCGGTTTGAATCCCTGCGTCGCGGCTACACGAAGGCTCTGTCGAGCGCCATGAACTATCGCCCGGCCATTTTCCTTGCATGGGGCGTCATCTTCTTCGTCATCACGCCGCTGCTTTACCTGCGCTCGATGCAGGAGCTGGCTCCCGTGGAGGATCAGGGCGTGGTCTTTGGCATCGTGCAAAGCCCGGCGAATGCGACGCTCGATCAGACGGCGCTTTTCGCGGGCCAGATCTACGACGTTTTCAGTCAGTTCCCGGAAGCTTCGAGCATTTTCGAGATCATCAATCCGGCAATGGGCTTCGCCGGCATGGTGACCAAGCCGTGGAACGAGCGGGATCGCTCCACCCAGGAGCTGCAGGTTCTCGCCTCCCAGGATTTCAACAAGGTGCCCGGTGTGCGGATCATTCCGATCACCCCGGCGCCGCTCCCTGGTGGAGCGCAGTTTCCGGTCGATTTTGTCGTAGCCACGACTGCGGAGCCGCGGGTGCTTCTCGATATCGCGAACAAGCTGATCGAGAAGGCGTTTGCGAGCGGGATGTTCATGTTCGCGGACAGCGATCTCAAGTTCGACCAGCCCCAGGCCGAGGTGGTCTTCGACCGTGACAAGGTGCGCGCGCAGGGCATCGATCTCTCGCAGGTCGGGGCGGACCTCTCGACGATGCTCGGTGGAAACTGGGTGAATCGCTTCAGCAGCTCCGGCCAGAGCTACAAGGTCATTCCGCAGATCAAGCGGGTGAACCGCCTGAACACGGACCAACTCGGAGACATCTATGTGACCGGCCCGCAGGACAAGCTCGTGCCTTTGTCGACCTTCGCAACGATCGAAACTACCGCGCAGCCGCGAAGCCTGAACCGCTTCCAGCAGATGAACGCGGTGCGCATTCAGGGGGTGATTCGGCCGGGAGTGCCGCTCGATGCCGCCTTGAAGGCGCTCGAGCAGGAGGCGAAGGAGATCCTGCCGCCGGGATTCTCGATTGATTACGCAGGCCAGTCGCGGCAGCTGCGCGTCGAGGGAAGCAAGTTTCTTCCGCTGCTTCTGCTGTCTTCGATTCTGATTTATCTCGTGCTCGCGGCGCAGTTCGAGAGCTTCCGCGATCCGTTCATTATTTTGTTCGGATCGGTGCCGCTCGCGTTGAGCGGGGCGCTGCTCTTTACGTTCTTTGGGGCCACGTCGCTGAACATCTACAGCCAGGTGGGCCTGATCACACTCGTGGGGCTCGTGGCGAAGAACGGCATTCTGATCGTGGAGTTTGCGAACCACCTTCAGGAGTCCGGTCGCAACAAACTTCAGGCGGTGATCGAAGCGAGCGCGACGCGCCTTCGTCCGATTTTGATGACGACCGCTGCGACCGTCGTCGGCCACTTCCCGCTGATCATTGCCAGCGGGCCCGGTGCGGCGGCGCGAAACAGCATCGGCATCGTGCTTTGCACGGGCATGCTCATTGGCACGGCCTTCACGTTGTTTGTGGTGCCCGCGATTTACATGCTCGTGGCGCGTAACCGCTCAACGAGTCAGGACGGTCCCGATCAACGTCCGGTTACGCCCACGCAGCCGTTGCCGCACCCGGTGGGCGCCGTCTAGTAGCGGCGCCAGAGCGCTGGAACGAAGAGCACGAGGAGGGCGAACAGCTCGAGGCGCCCCAGGATCATCAGCATCGCGAGGAAGACCTGTGTGGGCGGATGGAGAAATCCGTAGTTGTGCGCCGGGCCCACGCTGTCGAGTCCGGGGCCGATGTTGAAGAGCGTGGCGCAGACCGACATGAAGCTGCTCACGAGATCGAGCTGCGGCTCGATGAGCGTAATGACCAGCGTGGAGACGGCGACGATGCAGCCTGTCAGCGCGACGAAGAAGACGGCGTCGATCTTTTGCGAGTCCTCGACGAGCTGGCCGTTGACGCGAATGGGGACGTGCTGATTCGGCCGGAATGATTTGATCAACTGCTCGCGGCTCGTCTTCAGCAGAATGAGGATCCGGCTTACCTTGATGCCTCCCGAGGTTGAGCCTGCGCACCCCCCGATAAACATCAACAGCACGAGGATCGCCTTCGACAGCGTCGGCCATTCATCGAAATTCGTCGTGACGAAGCCGGTGGTCGTCATGATGGAAATGACCTGAAACGACGCGGTCTGGAGACTTTCCCAAACGGAGAATTCCCGCCGAAGAATCAGATCCAGCATGATGGCGACCGTGCCAAGAAGCATCAGGCCGAGGTAGACGCGCAGCTCGTCGTCGCGAATCGCGCGGCGGAAATTTCCGCGAAGCATCCAGGCCATTAGCACAAAGCTCACGCCGCCGAGGATCATGAACACGGAAATCCAGACGTTGATGGCAGGGTTGTTGAAGTGGGCGATGCTCTGATTGTGCGTGCCGAAGCCACCGGTCGAGATGGTGGCGAAGGCGTGCAGCAGCGCGTCGTAGAACGACATTCCGAGGAACATCAGCCCGATGGCGCAGATCACCGTGAGGCCCGTGTAAATCTGCCAAAGACGCAGCGCCGTCTGGCGAATGCGTGAGTGAAAGCCGTAGCCGAGTTGCACGGTCGACTCGTGGCGAAAGAGCGATTTGCTGCCCACGCCAAGCGTCGAAAGCAGCGCGACGAAGAGAACGAGAATTCCCATGCCGCCGAGCCATTGCGTGGAGACGCGCCACAGCAGGATCGAGCGCGGATAGGCGTCCAGATCTCCAATCACGGTGGATCCTGTCGTGGTGAAGCCCGATGCGGATTCGAAAAACGCCTCCGCAGCGTCCATGCTTGGCGTGCAAAGCATGTAGGGAATGGAGCCGACGATCGTGGCAATCAACCAGCCGAGCCCGACGATCGCGATGGCTTCCTTTCGCAGGATTTCGTTGCCTGCGCCACGGCCGAGCAGAAGAAAAATGCCGCCGAGAGCTGCCGCGATAAAGAATGTCTTCAGCAGGGCGAAATCGTGGGCGACGTTCGGATCGTTCCGTTCGACCGTGAATGCGTAGATCTCGCAAATGAGAAGAGAGCCCGCGAGAAGAAGGATGAGCAGGCCGAGGATCTTCAGCAGGATGCGGTAGTTCATGCCCGCTCAGCCGATCAACTTGCGAAACGCCTTCCGTGCGGAATCGGCGACCATTGCCACGACGATGTCGCCCGCCTGCAATTCATCCTGCGCGGCGGGAACGGTCGCCGCCGAACCGTGGGTCAACGACACGAGGCCGCTGCCCTTGGGCCAGTCGATCTCGGCGACCTTGCGACCCGCCAGCGGGCTTTGTGCTTCGATGGTGAACTCGATGACCTCGATGCCCCCGTTCAGCGAAATGAGCGTGCTGAACTTCTCGGAGGTGACAAACCGCATGAGATCGCGGGCGGTGGCCACGCGCGGACTCACCGCGCCGAGAATGCCAAGCTTTGCACCGGCCCGGGTGACCGCATCCGCGTAGTCGGCGCGGTGCACCAGCGTAAGGCAATGCTTCACCCCGAGATCCTTGGCCTGGAGACAGGTCATGACGTTGTCTTCGTCGTCCAGAGTGGCCCCAACGAAGAAATCCGCCTCGCCCACCTGCTCCTCGCGCAGGAGGCGCATCGACGTGGCATCGGCGTTGATGAGCGTTGTGTGCTGCAGCACCCCGGCGAGATAGGCGCAGCGCTTTTTGTCCCGTTCGAAAATGCGGGTGCGGAAGCGCCCGCCCTCGAGCATTTGCGCGAGCGCGAAGCCGTATTCCCCGCCACCGAAGATGACGACACGTATTTCGTCGTTCGGCCGGTCGCCGCGGAAGATCGGAGCGGCCTGCTGAAGGCTCCGCGGAGTTCCGAACAGCGTGACCACGTCGCCGGTGCGAAGCACCTCGTCGCCGTCGGGAATGATCGCCGTATCGCTGCGCTGGATGGAGCCGACGCGCACCCGCTGCGGCAGCTGCAAGTCGCGGAGACGCTTGCCGACGATCCCGCACGTGTTGCTGATCGGTGCCTGCTGCAACTCGATGCGGCCGCGCGCGACCTCCTCCACGATGAGGCAATCCGGATTGCGGATGTATTTTGCGAGCTCGACGGCGGCCAGGCGCTCGGAGCTGAAAAGGTAGTCGACATTGAAGTGGCTGCGGTAGTCGAAGAGCCACTGCTCGCGTTGAACGTCGGAATGGACGCGTGCAATCGTGCGTTTGGCGCCGAGCGATTTCGCGATCGATGCGGCCACGACGTTTGTATTGTCGTTCGCTGAGAGCCCCAGAAAGACATCGCATTCCGCGACGCCCGCCTCCTCGAGAACAGTGACGGAGGATCCATTGCCCTCGACGACGCGCGCGTCCAGTTTCTCGTTGATCTCGGCGGCGATGTGCTCGTTGGATTCGATCACACAGATGTTGTGATCCTGCGCGGAAAGTTGCTCCGCGAGGTAGTAGCCGATTTCTCCCGCTCCAAGGATGAGGATGTTCATTTTGGCAAAAGGCTCATTATGCGGCGCGCATGTGGCGGGCGCGCTCGGAGAGCAGATTCAGACTCACGAGGCCGATGATTTGCCGGCCTGGATTGACCACGGGAAGGATCGCGCTGCCGCTTTGCTGCATGAGAGAAAGAGCCTGTTCGAAGGTATCCTGACTTGAAACGGCCGGAATATCCTTTGCGAGGGCCGACACGGATTCCGCGTCGCGGCCATTCTGGCCGGCCTCGAGCAGTTCATTGCGCAACACCATGCCGACGACGCGCAGGCGGTCATCGACCACGGGAAAGATTGGCTGCGTGTCATTAAGAACGAGCGACATCGCGTCGGAGACGCTCATCATCTCCGGCAGCGAGTGAAACCGGGTAAGCATCGCGTCGCCCACGCGCAGACCGGCAGCCGCAGTCCGCATTTGCGCGTATTGTGCCTCCTGCTGGGCGCCTGAGAAGACGAACATGGCGATCAGCAGGAGAAACAGATTTGGCTCCACGATTCCGGGAATGCCCGTAATGGACACAATCGCGAACAGCACCGCAATACCCTGCCCGACCTTCGCAGCGACATTGGTGGCGCGGGCGTGATCCAGTTTCGTGGCGAGGATCGCCCGCAGCACGCGACCGCCATCCATGGGAAAGGCTGGGATCATGTTGAACAGGATCAACATTACGTTGACTTCCAGCAACTGGGCGAGAACGGCGGTGCCGGGTTGCGTGATTTCGAAGGGGTCGCCGAAAGGCGACGGCATTCCCAGGAGAAGCCAGAGTGCCAGCGCAATGACGACGTTCACCATGGGCCCCGCCACGGCGACGACGAGTTCCTGAATGGGATTCTCCGGCATGCGGGCCAGCCGCGCGACGCCGCCGATCGGGAGGAGCGTGATGTCCGGCGTTTGAATGCCGTAGACGCGCGCCGCGAATGCATGGCCGAATTCGTGCAGCAATACGCACACGAACAGCAGCAGGATGAAGACCACATTCGCGAGAGCGGCCATCGCCCCCGCATGCGAGTAGGCGAGGAACCCGAAGTAGGCCAGCAGCAGCAGGAACGTGACGTGAACGCGCACGTCGATTCCCGCCACCCTCGCGATGCGGTAGGACCATTTCATCGTCTGCAACTAAGCAGGTTTTGCGATCTTTGCAGAGCGAAGCCTTTCACTCCGCCAGCAGATCCTTCAGCCGTGCAAACTGATTTTCGAACTGCTCGTCCGAGACGGGCGTGTTCATGAGGTCCTCGAAATTTCGGCGTTCCACGCCCTCGCCTTCGATTTCCTCGAGAAACCGGCTGGGCTCGCAATAGGTGGCCGTTCCGAACCGCATCCGGTTGCGGCAGTGCGTGATCGTCAACGAGCGCATCGCCCGCGTGATGCCGACGTAAAACAGGCGACGCTCTTCGTCGACCGTGTCCTCCGCCTTTGACCGCTCGTGCGGCAGCAGCCCTTCCTCCGCGCCGATCAAATAAACATGCGGAAACTCCAGTCCCTTTGCGGCGTGGAGCGTGATGAGGGTGACGCCTTTGCCGTCGTCCTCCTTTTCCTCACGTTCGCGATCGAGCGACACTTCGTCGAGGAAGCCGCGCAGGCCCTTTCTCGAGCGCTTCTGGAAATCCGAAAGGCTGGCGAGCAGTTCGCGCGCATTGATCTCACGCTTGTCGCCCTCCTCGATCGTTTTGCAGGACCGCTTGAGATCGTCGAAGTAGCCGGCAGTCTCCAGCATCTCGGAAATGATGTGCGCCACGTCGGACTCGGGCGTTGCGATGCGAATCTTCGCCGCTTCGATGGAGTCGGAGAAGGTGCGGATCGCATCGGCGGTGCGTCGCGTGACGTAGTCGAGGAATTCCTGGGACGTCAGTTCCTCGTAAAGACTGCGGTGATTCTGTGTGCTGCGCTCCAGTGCGATTTCCACTGTTGCCGGGCCGATGCCGCGCGGTGGTGTGTTGATGATGCGGAGAAGCGCGGCGTCATCCTGGGGGTTGAGCAGGACGGTCATGTAAGCCATGAGGTCCTTGATCTCGCGCCGGTCGTAGAAGCTCTTTCCGCCGATGATGCGATAGGGAATTCGCATGCGGCGGAGGTTCTCCTCGAACAACCGCGACTGCGCGTTCATGCGATAGAGAATCGCGTAATCCTCCCACTTGCCGGACTCGGTGTCGCGACGCGCGGCGATTTCGTTAACGATGAACTCGGCCTCCTCGCGATCGTCCGGCACGGCGACGACATGCACGGGATCACCGCCGGTTCGCGGGCTCCAGAGATTCTTTCCGCGCCGTCGGGTGTTGTTGCGAATCACTCGGTTTGCGGCCTGCAGAATCTCGTTTGTGCTCCGGTAATTCTGCTCGAGCTTGATAACCTTCGGGTTTGGAAAATGGCGCTCGAATTCGAGGATGTTCGCCACTTCCGCACCGCGCCATCCATAGATGCTCTGGTCGTCGTCGCCGACGACGCACACGTCGGGCGGATCGCCGGAGGCGAGCAGCGAAACGAGCTCGAGCTGGAGTTTGTTGGTGTCCTGAAACTCGTCGACCATGAGGTGACGGAACCGCTGCTGCCATTTGGCGCGCACCTCGGGATAGTTCGAAAGCAGGCGGACCGCGTTCACGAGCAGGTCGTCGAAATCCATCGCGTTGAGCGACCGGAGTTCGCTCTCGTAACGGCTGTAAACCGCGCCGGCGAGGGTCTCCTCGTCCGAGGGAGCCGCCCATCCACTGTTCTTCGCCTTGCTGATGAGATTCTTTGCCAGGGCGGGATCCAGCTTCTCGTCCTGACCCGCCGTGCGGGTGATGATCTTCTTGAGGAGACCGCGCGTGTCGCTCTCGTCGTAGATGCTGAAGTTGGGCTTGTAGCCGAGGTGTGCGGCGTCGGCCCGGAGAATGCGCACGCAGAGCGCGTGAAATGTGGAGGTCGTGACCTGCGCGGCCTGCTCGGGCTCGATCATGCCTGCGACACGCTCCTTCATTTCACGGGCCGCCTTGTTTGTGAAAGTAACCGCGAGAATCGAGGCGGGGTCCGCTCCGTGCGCGACGAGCCATGCAATGCGAGCCGTGATCACGCGGGTCTTGCCCGTTCCAGCGCCGGCAAGGATCAACAGCGGGCCGTCGATGTGTTTCGCGGCTTCCTGCTGTTCGGGATTGAGATCGAAGATGCGGAATCGGCTCATGCCCGCATTTCCTCCGCGAGTCGACGAAGGACGGCTGGATAGAGTCGATGCTCGGCTTCCTGAATGCGCGCGTGCAGGGCGGCGGGTGTGTCGCCGGGAAGAACCGGCACCTCCTCCTGCGCAAGAATTTCCCCGGTATCCACGCCCGTGTCGACGTAATGCACCGTGCATCCCGTCTTCTCGACACCGGCTTCCAGTGCCTGCCGCCACGCTTCGAGCCCGCGGAACTGCGGCAGAAGGGAGGGGTGAATGTTGATGATGCGTCGCGGGAACGCCTCGAGCATCGGCGCTTTCACGACGCGCATGTAGCCGGCGAGCGCGACAAGATCGACCTGCGCGGATTTCAATTTCTTGACCAGCTCGAGTTCCACCTCCGGGCTCAGGCGCGTGCGGAACTTTGGCTCGTTCAAAGTGTATGTCGGAATGCCCGCGTCTTCGGCGAGTTTCAAAATGCCTGCTCCGGGGACGTCGGAAATGACGATGGCGACCTCCGCATCGAGGGTGCCGTCCTGAATGGCGCGAAGGATTGCCGCGAAGTTGGAGCCCTTGCCGGAGCCGAGGATGCCGAGTCTCATGGAGCCGTCGATGATGCACGACGAAGTCGGTGACGCAAGGCGGCGCTTCCCAACTTTCGCAGCGTTTGCATACTTGGCGGCTTCATGGATTTGCAGGCATACCTACTGGACTGTTCGCAACGGGTGGATCGGGCGCTCGACGGCTATCTGCCGCGAGCGAACGTCAAGCCGGCGTCCATTCACAAGGCGATGCGCTACAGTCTGTTTGCCGGAGGCAAGAGAATGCGGCCGGTGCTTTGCCTTGCGGCGGCGGAGGCCTGCGAAGGCTCTGTGGACGCGGCTCTCCCGGCGGCCTGCGCCGTGGAATGTGTGCACACCTATTCGCTGATTCACGACGACCTGCCGTGCATGGATGACGACGATTTGCGGCGCGGCAGGCCGACCTCTCACAAGGTTTTCGGCGAGGGTATCGCGGTGCTGGCTGGCGATGCGCTGCTCGCGCAGGCGTTTGAAATTCTTGCCCAGGCGAGACCAACCTCGCGTTATCCAGTCTCGACGATGATTCGCGATCTCGCCATCGCAGCGGGAAGCCTCAAGCTCGTGGCAGGGCAGGTGGCGGATCTCGAGGGAGAAGGGCGGAGGGCGACGAAGAAGGATCTGCGGTTCATTCACGAGCGAAAGACCTCGGCGATGATCGAGGTGAGCCTGCGTCTCGGAGCGATGAGTGCGAATGCGACGCCGGCGAAGCTCGACGCGCTCACGGAGTTTGGAAGAAATCTCGGACTGGCCTTTCAGGTGGTGGACGACATTCTCGACGTCACCCAGACCAGTGCGAAACTTGGAAAAAGCGCCGGGAAGGACGTCGCGGCACAGAAGACGACCTATCCGTCGGTCATGGGGCTTGCGGCATCGAAACGCGAGGCCGAGCGGCTTACGAATGCCGCGCTCAAGGCGTTGCAGGCTTTTCGCGGCCGCGCGCAGCGTCTCGAGCAGATCGCCGAATATCTGCTTCGCCGCGAGTTTTAGTCGGATCGTCAGTGCGCCCAGAGCGCAATGGCGAGGACGGGTCCTGCGACCACCGTGCTCAACGCAATCGCGCCGGAAGTGAGGTGTTCGTCGCCGCCGAGCTGCCGGGCCATGATGTAGGCCGCCGCCGCGGTGGGGCATGCCGAAAGGACCAGGGCAATCTTGAGATCGGGTCCGGAAATCCCGAAAGCCCGGCACAATGTGAAGGCCAGCAGTGGGGCGGCGAGGACTTTGAGGAGGGTCGCGCCGATGATGGCCAGGCGGTTGCCCCCCAATCGGATCGACGCGAGCGATCCGCCAATGCACAGCAAGGCAATTGGAACGGCCGCGCCACCCAGGGCTTCGAGAGTCCGGTCGGCAAAGCGCGGAATCGGCACGTGAAGGAGCGCGAAAATCAGACCCGCCGCGCACGCGATGATCAAAGGATTCGTGAGAATTGAACGGACGATGATGCGAACGCCGGTCGCGCCAAACGTGTGCTGCGGCCCTTGCAGGGCGATGACGGCGAGCACGTTGAACAGCGCGGTCATCGGCGCCATCACGAGGAGCGCCGTGGCCATGAAGCGCGATTTTTCAAAATCCGGCAGCGCATCGAAGGCATAGGCGAGCACCGGCACGCCGATGTAGGCGAGATTGCCGCGATACGACGACTGGACAAACGCACCGAGCGTCGACGGAGGCATCCGGAGGAAATATCCAAGCAGCCAGGAGCCGCCAAAAATCAGCAGCGTGCCCGCATAGAGAAGCGCGAGCAGCAGCCATGTCTGCCGGCCGGGCGTGCCGGCGTGGGCGATGGCCTGGAACATCATGGCCGGAAGTGCGATCCAGAATGCGAGGCGGTTAAGGTCGCCCATGAACTCGATGCCGAGAAATTTCCAGCGCGCCAATGCCGCGCCGAGGGCGAGCAGCAGAAGAATGGGCGCCAGCGAGTCGAAGATGGGCATGCGTCAGTAGGTGCCCTGGGTCACGCCGAGCTGATGCGTGGCCTTCAACTGCCGCCACAGCGATCGACCTTCCGCACGGCCATCGACCAGCGAGCGGTAGGCGGCGATGATGGCGCGGGTTTCCGCGGCATTCTCCTCGAGAAGCTCGACCCGGAAATGCCGGATGCCTGCCGAAGTGAGCCGGTCGAAGAACTTCGCGCCGGTCTGTGCGGCGGCGTTGAACAACGTGTTGCGGCAGCCGACATCGGCACGGAGTGGGTGTTCGACGCCGACACGATCACGCAGATGCACGCGGTGTTTTTCGCACGGGCGGCCGCAATCGAGGAACGAGGTGCCGCTGCTCATGAATGCCGCGAAGACGCAATGCTCCATGTGAAACATCGGCATGTGCTGGTGAATGGTGAGTTCCAGCCAACCCGGCGGCACGCCACGGGCAAGCGCCTCGACCTGCCCGATGGTCAGGTCGTAGGACACGGTCAGCCGCTCCAGACCGTGATTTCGAAAGACGGAAGCGGAGACAGGATTTGCGATGTTCAGCGAGAAGTCGCCGATTTTTCGGAGCGGTGAGTCCTTGAAATAAGCGATGGATCCGACGTTGCGGAGAAGCACGCCATCGGGCGCGGCTTTTTCCATGAGCTTGAAAAAGCCCTGTTCGCCGGCCTTTTGAATGCGGGGTGTCGCCAGGAAAATGGTGCGGCCCGTCTCGCGGGCGCGTTTCACGGCGTCACCGTATCGACGAATGTCCTCGAAATCGCCAATGACCACATCGGCCTCGGAACGGAGCGCTTCGTCCAGTTGCTCATCCGTGCGGCATAGGACGGAAAGGCTCGAGTCGGGATCTCCTGGCGCGGCGTGGCGGATGCTCGCAAGGAATTCCTCGAGCGTCTCCGCCGGTGGTGAGGACTTTCCGGGCTTTTCGAGGTCGGTGACGACGACCCGCCGCAGACGATTCAGCTCGCCGAGGGAAATGATGACATCCCCGCGGAGTTGGTTTTCGATGGCCTCCATCTCGAACGGAGTGTCCGTAAGTTTGCCCAGCTGGGCGGCCAGTTTTTCGGTGGTGAGCGGCTGATTCCGCGCGGCGTCGAGCGGGCTGCCGGACTGCACGCTGGACTGCCTGTCATTCGCGAAAGCTGTCAGTTTCAGCGGTTCCCCCACGGATCCCTCGACGACAAATCGAATCGGCACCTTCCTCGTGGAGGACACTTCCACGCGCTTGGTGAACGTGCTGCGCAGCTCGCGTTCGAGTGCCGGGTCATCGGTCTTCCACACGCGGTCGCCTGGTTTGATGCGCGAGAAATCGATGTGGCTGTGCTCGAAGCGCAGACGGCCATTTTGAATGTCGAAGATGCGGCCGCCCTGTTCGTGGTTCGTGTCGCCACCGGTGTCGAAGACGATGCCGTCCCCGGGCTTCAACGCGCATTCCGCCTTCTCGAGGACGACATGGTTCCGGCCGACTTCGCGCACGTGCCCGGCGAACGGACCGCGCTTTTTTCCAAAGCGCGCGCCAACGAGCCGCTGGTGATTTACGCCATGCATCCAGCCGGAGAAGAGACCGCGCGAGAATGTCATCTCGAGGCGATACCAATCCTCCGCGGTCGGTTCGCGCGGAGTCCCCTCCAGTGCCGCGTCGATGGCTTTGCGATACACGGAGGTCACCGCGGCGACATATTCCGGAGACTTCAACCTTCCCTCGATCTTGAAGCTGCAAATGCCGCGCCGGATCAGATCCGGAATCTCGCGGACTGCGGCGAGATCCTGCGGAGACAGCAGATAGCGTTTGTCGCCGAGATCCCGCACCGCGCCGTCGACGATCAATTCGTAGGGCATGCGGCACGCCTGCGCGCATTCGCCGCGGTTGGCACTGCGCTGGCCGAGTGACTCGCTGGTGAGGCACTGGCCGGAATAGGCGACGCACAGCGCGCCGTGAACGAATACCTCGAGCGGCATCGCGGCCGGATCGAATTTTTCCAACTCCCGAAGCGACAGCTCGCGGGCGAGCACGACGCGCTTCACACCCAGCTCCGCAGCGAACTCCACACCTTCCGGTGAGGTAATCGTCATTTGGGTGGAGGCGTGGACTCGCAGATTTGGCGTCAATCGCCGCGCCAGCGTCGCCAGTCCGATGTCCTGCACAATGATGGCATCCACGCAGGCGGATTCGAGAAGTTGAAGCTGTCTGACGGCGGCGGGCAGTTCGTCGGTAAAGACGAGCACATTGAAGGTTACGTAGGCCTTCACGCCGTGGTTGTGCAGAAAACGGACGACCTCCGGGAGATCCTCCTCGGTGAAATTCTCGGCGCGCATGCGCGCGTTGAATCGCGGCAGGCCGAAATAGACGGCGTCGGCTCCATTGGCCACCGCCGCCTTTACGCAATCCCAGTCGCCAGCCGGCGCGAGAAGTTCGGGAGCGTTGCGATTCATCGAGCCTTCAACGTATGTGCCCCGGGGATGGGCGCCAGCGTGAAAATGCGTGCAGGGGCGGGAGGGTTTGCCTTACGAAGCGCGTATGGCAGTGGCGTTGCGGCCTGAACAGGTCCAGATCATCGGAAAAGAGCTCGCGATCGCGTGGAGCGACGGCGTCGAGAGCTATTTCGATCTCGAGCGTCTGCGCCGTGCGTGTCCGTGTGCCGTCTGCGGCGGCGAACCGGATGTGATGGGGAAGGTGATCCGCCCGAACAACGAATACACGCCGGCGAGTTTCGAGTTGCGCGGATATGACTTTGTCGGGGGATACGGCCTGCAACTTCGATGGCAGGACGGTCATTCGACCGGCATCTATTCGTTCGATTACCTGCGTCGCCTCGCGGGTGGTTAGTCAGTCGCGCAGGCGATGGAGGCGGACGAGTTCCCTTTGCTCACGGCCAGGGAATGCGGCTGTTGGCACGTATTCGTCCAGCAGCGCAAAGCGCGGTGAAAACAGGGTGTCGAGTTCCTTGCGTGACGTTCCGAAAGGCGGCTCGTCGGGAGTCCCGTCGTCGTGCGGGTTCAAATAGAAAATCGCCAGGAGGTGGCCGCCGGGTTTGAGCGCGGCGGCGACGGCCTCCACGTAATTCGCGCGCAAGGATCGTGGGATCGCGCAAAAGCAGGTGTGCTCGACGACCCAGTCGAACACGCCGACCATCTCGGGCGGCAGCTCGAAGAGGTTCGCGAGGCGGTAGCGCTCCGGACCGACGCGCGGAAACGAATCTGCGACATTGATGGCGGAGGGCGAGTGATCGAGCCCGATCGGCTCGGCGCCGGCACGGGCGAGGGCGCGAACGTCGTGTCCGCTGCCGCAGCCGGGCACCAGCACGAGACCGCGCAACGTGTGGTTCGAGAGCCACTCCAGCAGTGGTGGCGATGCGGCGCCCTTGTCCCACGGCGTGTCGCCGCGTTGCCAGCAGGCCTCCCAGTCGATGCTGTTATTTCCTGCGCCAGCGGGTGCCGCAGGCGATCCCGTATTGGAACTTTCGGGAGTGCTCACGGATCAAGAATGGCAGGTCAGTGACATGTTCCAACTCGAAAGCGGGCTCGAGCAATTGCTTGAGCGCGTCGATGCTGTGACCGCTCTCCGGGGTCGCGCCGATCCAGTTTTCGCGAGGCGTAAATTCCTCGAGCCACGTGAAAGGGGTCGTGAGGAGAAGCTGGCCGCCGGGCTTCACGAGCGAGGGAAGGCGGTCGAGCAACCGCCTTGGATTCGAGAGGCGGCAGAGGAGATTTGCGGCGAGCACGAGGTCGAGGTCGGCGAGATCGGGCGGCAGGTTTTCGGCATCGCCTTGCTGGAAGCGCGTGCGTGAAAGGTCGATGTCGGCAGGCACGCGGGCGATCGCCGGTTCGCGAATTGTGCCTTCGATGACTTTTTCGAAGGGATGGCGGCCTTCGTCACGAAGGCGGGTCGCGGCCTCGACAAATGTCCTGGAGAAATCGATGCCGAGAACGTGCTCGAAGTGTCGCGACAGCTCGAACGACGACGCTCCCACGGCGCAGCCGAGGTCCAGCGCCCTTCCGCCGGCCGGCAGCGCAAGCAGCTCCCGCACGAGCCGCACAGGAAATCCGACCGCGTCGGCCGGACCGGGACGGCCGTCGAGGACGTCGTCCGCGCTGCCATAATGCAGCAGTAGATACTCGGCGAGCAGCCGCGGCGATTCGTAGGGATTCACTCGGCGATGAGGCCGGTCATGTAATCCGAGGGCTCGTAGCTTTCGATGAGCACCTTCACTTCACCGTCTCGAAGCATGCGCGCCTGCACGACATTGATCTCCGGCGTCTTGTGCGGCGCGAACAGGATGTCGTCGTGTGTCGCGTTTTCGGCGTGGATGAATTTGTCGGGAGTGACGTGGCCGCCGAGATGGTCATCGCGCCCCGTGGCGACGTGAATGGTTCCCAGAATCTTTTCGTCCTGAATGTCGCGGCCGGAAACCGGCAATACCTGCGTGCCGAAACCGAGTTCGCCAATGATTCCCGTGGCGGGATCGCTCTCGAGCTTCGCGTTGTGTGCGGCGATCGTCTCGGCGTTGCCCTGAAGCAGCTCGGCCTTCTGCACGCGGCCATCGGCCACGTGCATGATTCCGATCGTGCCGTCCTCGTATTTCATCGGAAACGCGCCGCTCGCGCCCGTTGGCACGTAGTAGATCTCGCCGGCCGGGAGATTTGCGACATCGGGTTCCTCGCCGCGGCAGAGACCATGGCTCTTCTGCGCCTCCTGTTTGCCGAGATCGAGATGCAGCGTGAACTTCTGGCCGAGGCAATCGAAGTCGATTTCCACCCAATCGGCACGGGTCATGCCCAGGCGGAGCTGCTCGCCCTTTCGGCTCACCTCGTCGTAGTCAACCGCGAGGCCGGTCGTGAGAATGATCTGGTTCAGCCCGTGCAGTGTGGCGCCGCGGAAGCGATATTGCTTCGCGAAGGCGGTGAGTGGCGCCGTCGCCGAATAGGTCGAGATGCAAAGGATGATGTCGTAGTTCGGATAAACATCCTTCTCGAGACTCAGCTCGCGACCGTCGGATGCGACGGCGAAGTCGGGAAGATCGAGGTTGCTTCCCCCGGTGATCTTGTAGGCGATCAGGTCGCCGCCCTTGAGTTGAAGCTCGTCGAGCACGCCATCCTGCAATCCGCGGTGGAAGTGTTCGTAGGCGTTGCGCTGGATCGAGTAGTCGGGATTCTCGAGGAACTTGAAGTCGACGACGTCGCGCGGGTCGTCGAGATCAATGAGAATGCAGATTTTCTGCCCGGGCTTGGGCGCAAAGGTCCCTTTGATCAGAGCGGAAAGGCTGAACGGCGGATAGGTGCGTGCGGCGGCTTGCTCGGCGATGGTCATGGGAGAGGAGAGTGAGGGTTTGTCGTTCGATGCGTAGCGAACGACAGCGTCGCACCGGAAACGCGGGCTGGCAAGGTCTTCGATTTGATTTGAACCCGATGCGTCGAGCGGCGTTAGCTCGTGCGTTCATGGCCGAGTCTGTTGATCGCACGTCCAAGGGAGAAAATCGCGTTTTCACGTCGATCCGGCAGCCGGAGTTTTGGGCAAAACTCGATGCTCTGCTGCGGAGATGGGGACCGCTCCTGCTGGTGATCTTCGCCGTCTGCTACTACGGGCAGTATTACCGGTCGGATCTGAACCTCGGCGGTGAGGGCGGCACGACGGCGATCATCGCGATGCGAATGATGGAAGGGCAGCGGCCGATCCTGGACACCTATCTGGGCTACAACGTCCTGTGGTTCTGGCCGGTGGTGTGGCTCTTCGAGATCACGGGACCGAATTACATCGCGCTGCGGATTTACTTCTTCGCGCTCTGCACGCTGTCGGCCGTGTTGGGGTTTCTGATCGTGCGTCGCGCGACGGGTCAGGGCTGGCTGGCTGTTGGAGTCGGACTGCTGCTTGCAACGATTCCCGGAATGATCTTCCGCAACTACATGGGCCTGCTGCCGGTGCTGAATGCGTGGGCGCTGCTGCACGCGTTTGTGTGGGACGCGCGGCACGTTGCGGTGAGATGGGTTCGATTTGCCGTTGCGGGGTTCGTGCTGGGCGCGACGTATCTGGTGCGCATCGATGTCGGGATTTTCTTCACGGTCATCTACGCGGGACTGGCGGTGCTTTATCCCTTTGCGGTGCGGGGGGAATTTCTTCGCCGGAGCGCACGGGTCACGGCCGGCGTGGGGCTCTGCGTGGCGTGTCTTCTCGCGATTCACCTGCCGTTTTATCTGCACGCGCGGAACCACGGATATGAGGCGGCATTCGTCGAGCAGTATCCGACGATGTTGAAAAAGATTCTCTGGGAGGGATCGAAGGTCTCGGCGGTTGAGAACGCGCCCTCGTCGACCCGCTTTGTGACGACGCCCGCTTCACGGAGAGACGGCATCATTCGCATTCAGAACACCAAGAGAAATCTCGCGGAGATCGAGCGCCAAAGGGAGATCGAGGCGCGCAAGGCGGCGGAGGCGGGCACCCGGCCGCGGAAGACGCTGTCGGATTTGTTCAAGCAGGAGAGTTTCTACGACGCGGCGTTTGTGATCATTCTGCATCTGCCCGTGCTGATTGCGGCGCTCATCATCGTGGTCGCCGGCCCTGCGTTGCTGCTGGCCATCATTCTTCGCAAAGCCGCGCTGAAGGAACCCGCACTCGTATCGCTCGTCACGCTCGGGGCCGCGCTGACCATCTTCCCGCAGTATTTCTTCTTCCGGCCCGACACGCCGCACTTGAGCGAGTTCATGATTCCCTTTGCGGTGGCGATGGCCTGCGCCTCGTTTTATGCGATCGGGCGCACGATTCGATCACGATCCGTGGCGGTAGGCGTGCCCTGTGTGTTGTTTGTGGGCCTCTGCGGGACGCAGGAAGGGCTCTTCTTCTACCACTCCTACACGAAGGAATCCGCCGGCACGATCGAGGCGGCACGCAAGCGGAGCTACGAAGTGGTCGCCGACAATGGCGTGCGCGTGCTGGTCCGTCGGCGTGAGCAGCCGCGTTTCCAGGGACTTTACGACACGATCGTGCGGTATTCCGAGCCGGACGAGTGGGTGGTGACGTTCCCCTATTCGCCGACGATCAACTTCATGACGAATCGGCGCTCCTACCTCTACAATCTCTACGTGGACAACGCCGCGATGCCGAAAAACTTCTTCGAGAACGCGATAGCCGACATTCAGACGAAGCGTCCCGCGGTGATCGTGATCGACCAGCGGGACATCAACGGCACCGAAGAGTCGCGCTTTCGAAACTGGGCCGCGCCGTTGTATGACTTCATTCGCGAGAACTACCGGCGCGTGGGCGAAGATCAGGATTTCGGCGGGAACGAGATCTTCGTGCGGCCCGACAAACTCCCCCAGCAGATCTGATGGAACGAAAAGGAATTCTCCTCGCCGGCGGCGCCGGCAGTCGGCTCGACCCGCTTACGCGCATCGTGTGCAAGCAGCTGCTGCCGGTTTACGACAAGCCGATGATCTACTACCCGTTGTCGGTGCTGATGCTCGGCGGGATTCGCGAAATTCTCATCATTTCCACGCCGAAAGACCTGCCCATGATTCGCGGCCTTTTCGGCGACGGGAAATCGCTCGGTCTCCGCATCGAATACGCCGAGCAGCCGAAGCCCGAGGGCATCGCGCAGGCATTTCTGATCGGCGAGAAATTTCTCGATGGCGCCGGCGCGGCCCTCGTGCTCGGGGACAACATTTTCCACGGGAAGCTCGACTTTTTCCGGCGCGCGCTCGCGCTGGAGAGCGGGGCGTGCATTTTTGCGTGTCCGGTAAGTGATCCGCAGCGCTATGGCGTGATCGAGTTCGATGCGGACGGCCGAGCGCTGAGCATCGAGGAAAAGCCGGCGAAGCCGAAGAGCCATTATGCGGTGCCCGGGCTGTATGTTTACGACGAGCGCATCGTGTCGTTCGCGCGGGAGCTGAAGCCCTCCGCACGCGGCGAGCTCGAGATCACGGACATCAACAAGCGCTACATGGCCGAGGGGCAGTTGAAGGTGGAGCCGATTGGTCGCGGCGTGGCTTGGCTGGACACCGGGACGCCGTCGAGCCTGCTCGAGGCGAGCAATTACATCGCGACCCTCGAGCACCGGCAGGGCGTGAAGGTGGCGTGCATCGAAGAGATTGCCTACGAGATGAATTTCATCGATCGCGCGGCTCTCGAGGCTCTCGCGGCAGGCCTGCCGAAGAACGACTACAGGGCCTATCTCGAGACGGTCGCGAGCGAGCGCCTCGGGCTACTCCCGTGACCACTCCGCCTCCCAGTCCGCAGGCAGCGCGAAGGACTCGACCGCGGACGCGATGCGCCCTTCAAACTCCGGACGGAAGGTCGTGGACGTGCCGTAAACCATGATCGCATCGGCCGCACCCTCGGTGCGCATCGCATGCGCGACGCCGGGGGGAATCACCACGCCAATCGTGTTCGGCCCGCGATGCTCGTCGCCTTCGATCGTAAACCGCATGCGACGCCGGGGCATGCCGGCACGTTCGTCAATCAGGAGCATTTCCACGCGCCCCTCCACGACGAACATTACGTCCCACTGTTCGAGATCGTAGGGACGCAGCGAAAAATCCTCATCCTCCGGATTCGAGGGAAACAGTTTCGCGAACCACGCAGCCGGATCCTCGCCCTCCGGGATGAACGGCGGGTGAATGTGGAACCCCTTCCCGGTGGAGCCAAACATTCGCGCGCTCGCCCACTGTTTTGGCCAGAACCCGATGCGCCCGAGCACGCCCTCGCCGCTCCGGCCGAATTCCCCGAACATTCCCCGGCCGCGCTGGGCGTGAATGACGCGGTGAAACAGCTCCACGCCCGGAATCCACACCCCGGCGGAACGCAGGGCCGCCTCGACGGAAAGGGCCTGGCCACCTTCCATGCCGGTTGTCGCGATGCGGGTCTCGACCGACTCCGCCATGTAATCACGCTGCGTGAGCCGTTTCCGTGTCTCTTCGGAGATTCCGCGCCACAAGTCATCCATCCGGCCATCAATGCCCGATCAGCACGCGGGCGACAATGCGATTTGCGACCTGCTATGACGCGCTATTGCCAGGGCGGGGCGGTCTTCCGTATGGTAGAAGGTTCACCCAATGAGCGACGTCATCTATCTCGATAACAATGCAACAACCCAGGTGGACCCGGCGGTTGTTGACGAGATGTTGCCGTGGCTGCGCGAGCATTATGGCAATCCGTCGAGCGCCTACGGGCTTGGAAAGAAAGCCCGCGAGGCGGTCGAGCAGGCCCGGGAGCGGGTGGCCGGGTTGCTCGCGTGTGATCCCTCCGAAATCGTTTTCACGAGCTGCGGATCGGAATCGATCAATACGGCCATTCAATCCGCCGTGGCGACGGACCCCGACCGCACCCACATCATCACGAGCGGCGTCGAGCACAGCGCGACGATGAAGCTGTGCGAGCACCTCGCCCGCCGCGGGTATGAGGTGACGTGGTTGCCGGTTGATGCGACCGGGCAGCTGGATCTCGAGAAACTGGAAAAGGCGATCCGGCCCGACACGGCGGTGGTGAGCCTGCTTTGGGCGAACAACGAGACCGGCGTGCTGTTCCCGGTCGAGCGCGTGGCGGAGATCTGTCGCGAGAAGAAGGTTTTGTTTCACTGCGACGCGGTGCAGGCGGTCGGCAAGCTGCCGATCTCGCTGGAGGGATCGGGGATTCATTTCGCGTCCGTCTCCGGCCACAAGCTGCACTGTCCGAAGGGCGTCGGCGTGCTCTACGTGAACAAGCGCGTGCGGTTCACCCCGTGGTTGCGCGGGAGTCAGGAAGGCGCGCGGCGGGGAGGCACGCAGAACGTCGCGTCGATCGTCGGCCTCGGAAAGGCGGCGCAGATTGCCGCGGAGCACATGGCCGAGGAGCAGACGCGGGTCCGGGCGTTGCGTGACCGGTTTGAAACGGGAATTCTCGAGCGCGTTCCGAACGTGGAGGTGAACGGAGACCGGGTCAACCGCCTGCCGAATACCACGAATCTCAGCTTCGAAGGGATCGAGGCCGAGGGGGCGCTCATGCTGCTCGACGACCGGGGCGTTTGCTGTTCCGCGGGCTCGGCCTGCACGAGCGGTTCCGTGCATCCTTCGCATGTGTTGAAGGCGATGGGCTTCTCGAACGAGCGGGCACGGGCAAGCCTGCGTTTCTCGTTTGGCCGCTTCAACACGGACGCCGACATCGACGCGGCGCTGGAGATCGTTCCCGCCGTCATCGACAAGCTGCGCAACCTGTCGCCGGTCGGCGGTCCGGTGCTGGTCTCCTGAACGGTCGCCGAGGCGATCTCAAAAGAATACGGCGGCCGTGAAGCCGCCGTTTCTCTTCAGAGATGGCAAATGCGCCTATTTCTTGCCGGGGTTCTTCACCCCAATGACTCCCTGTGCAATGCGGGCACCGGCGTTGCCGACGGGCTGGCTGCCGTCGTCAGCTTTCTCGTGAACAATGAGGCCGCGGCCGATGATCGCGTTGTCGTCATCGGTGAGCGACATGTTGTCCACCGTGATCGTGTAGTGGGCGACGCCCTGGTCGTTGGCCTCGAGATTTCCGAGATCACCCACGTGACGGACCTCCGTGGTGGGAAGCGCGTGATCGTGTTTTTCGGGATTGAAGTGGCTGCCGGCGGCGGAGCCGTCGGGCGACGAAAGATCGCCAAACTCGTGAACGTGGAACCCATGCTTCGAGTTGGGCTCGAGCCCTTCGACATGAGCCTCGACCTTGACCTTGTCATCACCGATTTCGGTGAACGTTACCGTGCCGGTCACTTTGCTGCCTTCGGTCGGCATGAGGATGGCGATCAACGCCTTCGGCTCGTCGTCATCGGCACGGGAAACCCCCGGAGCGACCAGCAACGTGCCGGTGGCGAGGATCGCGAGAAACTGGAAGAGAGAGGATTTTTTTGGAGTCTTCATATCAAGGGGTTACGTTCGCGACCATGAGGTCGCGTGCAAGATTGCAACGCGGATCAGCCATGGGTGCAAGTCAGACCGTCCCTTTCTGCGCCGCAGCTGTCGGCACGAGGACGTAGCGCATTCCGGCGGCTTTGGCCGCCTCGATGCCGAGGGGGCCGTCCTCGAAGACCAGGCAGCTTTCCGGTTCCACGCCCATCCGGCGGGCGGCTTCGAGAAACGGGTCCGGCGACGGTTTGCCGCGCGGGACATCCTCCATGGCCACGACCGTCTCGAAAAACTGGCTCAAACCGAGCGCATCGAGCGTCTTCAGCACGATCTCGCGATGCCCGCCGCTGGCGACGGCCATTGGCGCCGTCCCGTGAAACTGCTTCACGAGCGCGACGACCGGCTCGACCGGAAGCACCTCGGGAATCAGCTCGAGGAAATACTGTTCCTTGATCTTCGACGCTGTCTCCGGGTCGAGGTTCGTGCCGAATTTTTCATTCAGCTGCTCGATAATGACCTTCGAGGGTGTGCCGCCCCATGCATAGAAAAGGTCCTCGGGAAACTGGCCGCCGAGCTCATTCATGGCGCGCGTCCAGGCCCGAAAATGGAGCGGCATGGTGTCGGCGATGGTTCCGTCGCAATCGAAAATGTAGGCCTTGAACGGGTGCTCCGGCAGATCCAGTTGCATAGGGGTTGGAATCTACGGGCCGAGAAACCGTTTGACGAAGGGATTCTTTCTCCTCAGTCTCGACGGTTCCTGACACGCCATGCGCCATACTCTATCGGTTCTCGTTGAAAACAAATTCGGTGTGCTGGCCCGTGTGGCCGGCATGTTCAGCGGGCGCGGGTTCAACATCGACAGCCTCAATGTCGGCCCGACCCTCGACCCCACGACTTCGCGCATGACGATCGTCGTCCGAGGCGACGACAAGGTGCTCGAGCAGGTCACCAAGCAGCTCGACAAGCTGGTCGAGGTGATCGACGTGGAGGACTTTGCCGACGAGGACTACGTGGACCGCGAGCTCGTGCTGATGCGAGTGAAGGCGGACTCCCAGACTCGCGCCGAGGTGATGCAGATTTGCGACATTTTCCGCGCCAAGATCATCGACGTGCAGCCCGAGCGGGTGTCGATCGAGGTCACCGGCACGGAAGGGAAGATCAGCAAGTTCCTGCTCCTCATGGAGCGGTTCGGAATCCTCGACATCACGCGCACCGGCAAGGTCGCGCTCTCCCGCAGCAACAAGTAATTTCAGAATCCAAGACAATGCCCGCCAAAATCTACACCGACAAAGATGCCGATCTGAAAGTCCTCAAAGGCAAGACCTGTGCCGTGATCGGCTTCGGCTCCCAAGGCCACGCCCACGCGCTCAATCTCAAGGACAGCGGCGTCAAGGTCATCATCGGCCTGTATCCGAAATCGAAGAGCCGCAAGGTTGCCGAGGATTACGGCTTCAAGGTGCTCGACACCGCCGAAGCGGTGAAGGCTGCGGATGTGATTTTTGTCGCGGTGCCCGATACGAAGATTCCGGCCGTCTACAAAAAGGACATCGAGCCGCATCTCACGAAGGGCAAGACGCTGCTCTTCAGCCACGGCTTCGCGATTCACTTCAAGACGATCGTTCCGCCGAAGGACGTCGACGTGATCATGGTCGCGCCGAAAGGCCCGGGCCACATCGTGCGCCGGCAGTTCACCGAGGGCAAAGGCGTTCCGGCGCTGATTGCCATCTACCAGAACCCGAGCAAGCAGGCGAAGAAGGTCGCGCTTGCCTGGGCGAAGGGCGTGGGCGGCACGCGTGGCGGCGTGATTGAGACCACCTTCAAGGAGGAGACGGAGACCGATCTCTTTGGCGAGCAGGCCGTTCTTTGCGGTGGCGCCAGCGCGCTGGTGCAGGCGGGATTCGAGACCCTCGTCGAGGCGGGGTATTCGCCCGAGATGGCCTATTTCGAGTGCCTGCACGAGTTGAAGCTCATCGTTGACTTGATGAACGAGTCGGGCATCGCGGGCATGCGGTTCTCCATTTCCGAGACGGCGAAGTGGGGTGACGTGACCGTCGGGCCGAAGATCATCGACGCCAGCGTGAAGAAGCGGATGAAACAGGCGCTCAAGGACATCCAGACCGGCAAGTTTGCCAAGGGTTGGGTGAAGGAATACGAGAGCGGCTACAAGACCTACAACGCGCTTCTCAAGGCCGGCGAGAAACACCCGATCGAGAAGACGGGCGAACGCCTCCGCAGCCTGATGCCGTGGATCAAGAAGCGGAACATCAAGGGTTCGCAGGCCTCCTACAAGTAACGGCCAGTCATCTTTGACGAAAAGGCGATCCGGGATCCCGGGTCGCCTTTTTTGTGCCCCGCGGCAGGACGTTGGGTTGACAAGGCGCCGTCGAAAAAGAAGGGATCATGCTCTGTGATGGGACGGCTGCGTGGCTGCATCCTGGGCTTCACAGTGCCGTTGTCTGCGCGGGGATCGAGCTGACCGATAATCAGGGGTGGATGGCGGTGGTGGACATTCTCAAGGTCGGCGCCACGAATGTGGAATTTTCGATGAATGGCCGGAAGGGCTCGGTCAAACTCTCCGATCTCGCCGGAGAATCCCAGCGGCTGCCATCGAATTCGCAAACAGGGCGGATGTTACGCACCGTATCCGGCGATGGACATTCAGTTGAAGATTGCCCCGCGCCGCCGAACCACGAGAGGTCGCGGCATAAGCGGGGCGTCAACCTCGAGTCATCCGTGGTCATTTCCGCCGTGCGGGGGATGGACGATTTTCCCGCCTGCGAGGCGACGCTCGTTATCATCGCGCAGAACACCCGGGGAGTATGTGCACAACAAGGAAGTGTTGAAGGTTTACGCGTCGCAGACGATTCCGATCCCCGCCGCCAGTGGAGCGCGTCGGGAGCATTTTCTTCGACATCGTGTTGATGATCTGCGATGCCGCTCGCGACTACACGAACGTCGGCGGTGATGAATACAAATACTATCTGTTTGCATTGAGGGATGCGGAGAAGCATTTCATCCACTCGAATCCAACAATCCGGGGGTCATGAAACAGGTGGTTGAGCACCCGGAGGCGCGGGAGTCGCTCCTCGCGCGCCGCGTCGGGGCCCCGTTCAAGGACGACAGCGGGCAGACCGGTCACGCTCCGAACTAGAGTGTTCTCACTATCAGGTTTTACCCTGATTCTCCTCTTTTCACGTGATTGCCTTGACGTTCCCGCACGATCTGTCTAAGGCTTTGATCGTCAGTTAACAACACACTCATGAAAAAACTCTCCCTTTCTCTGTTACTCGGTGTGATCACCGCGGTCGGTTCGGCGTTTGCCGGCACCGACGTAAAGTCCTTTAAGGAAAAGGTTATTGTCGAACCCGAGGATTGCTACTTCCGCAACACGGAGTTCCAGATCGACGCGTTCTACACCGGCTTTTACGGTGGGCGCGGCACCTACTTCAGCACCGGTTCCGGTGGTGGTTTCGGTCTGAACTTCTTCTTCGCGAAGTATTTCGGTATCGGCTACGAGGGTGCCTGGTATGACAACAATGGTGTCGCCCAGCATCTCCCGATCGGCGGCAACTTCTTCGTCCGCTACCCGATCTGCTCGCTGAACCTCGCGCCTTACGCGATGGTCGGCGGTGGTGGCACTTGGGATGGCTACGGCACCGGATACGGCAACGTCGGTGGCGGTCTCGAGTATCGCTTCACCCCGAACGTCGGTCTCTTCGCGGACGGCCGCTTCTTCTACGGCGGTGTCGACAACGTCGGCAACTTCCGCAGCGGTCTCCGTATCGCGTTCTAAAAGAAATCCAAATCCTTAACCCAAACGCCGCTTCGGATTTCCGGAGCGGCGTTTTTTTATTTGGACTTCAATAGATCGCGGATCTCCTCAAGCAGCTTGACCTCGGCGGGAGGCGGGGGCGGCGGAGCGGACTGGGTTGCCTCCTCGCGCTTGATGCGATTGATGACCTTCACGAGGGCGAAGACGCACGCGGCAACAATGAGGAACGTGATGACCGATTCGATGAACTCGCCGTAGGCGATGACAGGCGCCGCGGCTTCGCGCGCTGCCGCGAGGGTGGAATACGACTTCCCGTTGAGCGACACGAAGAGATCGGAAAACTTGATGCCGCTGGTGATCATACCGATGGGCGGCATGATGACGCCTTCGACGAGCGACGAGACAATTTTTCCGAACGCGCCGCCAATGATGACGCCCACCGCGAGATCAATGACATTCCCCCGCGCGATAAATTCCTTAAATTCTTTTCCAAGACTCATGGTTCACCTCCGACGCGAGCGTATCACTTCCGGTATCGTCTGGCCATCGCCTTGACCGTCGCGGCGATTCGCTCTCGAAGAGACGCCGGTCGGATGACTTCCGCGTGCTCCCCCCAGCCCAGGATCCAGTTCTCCAGGTCGGGTGCGATGCTCACCTCCAGCGTCAGCTGCGCGCCGCCGCCTTTCTTCGGTGTCAGCGTTTGCGTCGGGTGCCATTTGCGTTCCGCGGCCAGTCGTGCGGCAAAGGCGTCGAGCTCCAGCACCACGCGTTCGATGCGGCCACTTTGAAATGCCGAGAAACTTCCCGAAAACATTTCGGAAACGGAAAAATCCTTGGGCCGCTGAAAAGTAGCTCCCGTTTCCTCGGGATCCGAAAGCCGGACAAGGGCAAAGGTCCGGATCGCGTCGCGATCCACGTCGTGGCCGATGAGATACCACTGATTGGCAACGCAGCCGAGGTGATATGGACGAACAGTCCGCTGTTCCGCCTTTCGCCGCTTCAACGAATGGTAGAGAAATCGAATCTCGCGCCGCTTCAACGTCGCCTGCGCGAGCGTCTGAAACGAATCCAGCTCGCTCGCGGGCGCGCCTTGCGGACGAAAGGAAATCGCCTCCGTGAGCTCGTGGAGCGCGATGCCGCTTTCGCCTTCGAGGCCGGCGGCAAGCTTTGAAAATGCCGATTGCAGCGGGCGCTCGAAGGTCGTCCCGCGATACTGCTCGACGGCCTTTTGCGCCACGAGCAGAGCGACCAGCTCGCCGTGGCTCACCTGCACCGTCGGGAAATTCGTGACCGGCTCCGAGTAGAAATACCCGTGCGCCGCGCGATCATACTCGATGGGGAGCCCGAGCTGGTCGCGCATGAATTCGATGTCGCGGTGAATTGTCTTCGTCGCGACCTCGTATTCGCGGGCGAGCTTGAAGCAGTTGGGAAAACGGCGCTCCGTGAGCTGACTGTGAATCGCCAGCATTCGCGCAAGAGGAGGGCGGGAAAGCCGTGCCTGCTGGGGGGAGGAGTTTTTTTTGGAAATTTCCGGCATCGGACAGCAAGTGTCCAATGCCAGCCGCTAGAGTCAATCGCAGAATGAAAGCGATCAACCTCCTCCTGAAATCCCTTCGCCAGAATCATCCGCAGGTCGTTCAGCAGCTCGAGTTGCCGCTCTCCGGGCGCATGCTCAGCCGCAATGAAGAGCGCACGCTGGTGCGGCTGCGGCGGCTGCGTGAGCGTCTTGCGGCGGCGTGAAAGGCTAGGTGGCGGCCGAGACGGGTCTTGAGTGCCCGCGCAACGAACGGGTGAGCGTCAGTCGCGTGCCGCGGGGCATTGGCTGGAAATCCACCGTGTCGAAGGCGGCGTGCATGATGCGCACGCCGAGACCGCCGGGGCGAAAGTCCGTGAGGTCGCGACCGTGGATTTTCGACGGGTCGCAGGGATTTCCGTAGTCGCGAAGCGTGCAGCGAACCGAGCCGCGCATTCGCTGGATGTGAAGCCGGATGGGATGCTGGGAGCATCCGCCGTATGCGTAACGGATGATGTTTGTGCAGGCCTCGTCGAGGGCGAGAACCATGAGTTCCACGTCCATTTCGGGGATGCCTGATTCCAGCAGATATCCGCGAGCAGCGGCGCGCATCGCGGCAAGCTCGTGAGGGTCGGCCGTAAACTTCAGCTTCATCGAAATCCTCCGACAAGAAGGGTCAGATCGTCGCGAGCGGGTGTGTTTTCGCGATGAGCGGCCTCCGTCGAGACCAGATGATCGACGACCTCGCCCGCGGACGCAAATTTCCGGTTTAGCCGGGATTTCAGATCTTCGTCAAAAAACTTGTCGGTGCTCGGGCTGCGGGACTCGGAGAGCCCGTCGGTGAAGGTGAGGATGTAGTCGCCCGGCGAAAGCTCGATCTTGCCCTGGCGGTAGGTGGTGTCGGGAAGCACGCCGAGGGGCAGCGCACCTTCGGTCTGAATTTCCATCGGCTCGCCATCCGTGCGGATGATCCACGGGCGGCAATGTCCGGCGCTGGCAATTTCCACGCGCCGCGTCTCGGGGGTCATCCGGCCAACGAGCGTGGTGACGAACATCCCGCGCACGATGTGGTGATGCAGCGTGGCGTTGAGCTGGCCGAGGGCATTGGAGGGGCTCGTCGTCGAGGCGAAGACAAACTGCATCGCGCTGAGCGTCTGCGCCATGAGGAGGGAGGCCGGAATGCCCTTTCCCGAAACGTCCCCGATCGCGAAGTAAATCTCGTAGGGATTGCGCGGGAAAACGAAGAAGAAGTCTCCGCCGACCTCGGTGGCGGCCTTGTTGTAGCTCGCGAAAACGACTCCCGGAATGTCGCAGGGAACGGCCCGGGAAAGCAGCTCCTGCTGGATTTCCGACGCGATGGACACGTCTCGCTGCACGCGCTCCTGTTCGCGAATGCGCTCGATGGCGCGGAGTTTCTCGATGGCGGTCGCCGTGAGCGTGGAATAGGCCTCGAAGCCGTCCAGATCCGTTTCATCGAAGGCATCCTTGCCGCGAGGGTTCAGCACCTGCAGGACGCCGATAATCTTTTGATCGCGCTTCAACGGTGCACAGAGAATCGATCGCGTGCGAAAGCCCGATGTCTGGTCCGCGCCGCGGAAGAAGCGCGGGTCGGCATAGGCGTCGGGAATCAGCAGGCTGCGCCCGTGTTCAAGCACCCACCCGGCGATGCCCTGGCCGGATTCCACGCGGATCTTTGGCTGCACAAACTCGCCATCCGCATACGACGCGATGGCAAGGTCGAGATGCGACTGGGTATGGTCCGTGAGGAACAGCGATGCGGCCTCCGCTTCCATGACGCGCCGGGCCACGTCGAGAATGGCGCGCAGCAGCTCGCCATAGTCGGTGATGGAATTGATGAGGCCCGAGACTTCGACGAGGCCGCGATAAATTTCGAGGGATTTACGGAGCGTGGCGGTGTCCTCAGGCACGACACCAGTTTCCCCAGCCTGCCTGCAAAATCGAGTCGTAAAATTCGCTGGAAATCCCGGAGTGGTGCGCCAGAGTTTCCCGTGTTGAAGACGCTTTCCTCCATTCTCCTGCTTGGCGTGCTGAGCATGACCACCGGTCTTGGAGCGACTGCCTACGAGGCGCTTCAAGTCATTCGCGGGTCCCGCGGCGATTCGGTGCTCAATCAGCTGATCGAAGTGCGCGGCGAGAGCGGGCAGCCGCAACCGCAGTCCTGGACGATTCTGATGAATGATTCGACGGCTCGCGGCGGCATCCGGGAGTTTGTCGTGGCAAACGGGAAAATCGTCTCCGAGCGCACGCCGGTGCGCGGCTACGCCGGTCATGCCACGCTGCCGTCGTTGAATTTCTCCCGGCTGAATCTTGATTCCGATGGCGCGTTCAAGATTGCCAACGAGCAGTCGGTGAAAGCCAAGGTGGGCTTCGATTCGGTCGATTATACCCTGCGCACAAACGACAGCACCGGAGCGCCACTCTGGGTGTTGCGCCTCTTCGACTACATGGGCGCACCCGTCGGCAGCATCCAGGTTTCCGCCGAGGACGGAAAGGTGCTGCGTGCCTTCCAGGTTGACCCGGATGCGCGGGTGGACTCGGTGGCGGCGGCCGGCCCCCGGGCGTCTTCGGATTCTGCGGATGACGACGATGGAGTGGAGACGCACTTTGGCGGTGTGTTCGGCGTCATCGAGCGAACCGGGAAAAACATCGGCAACACCGTCAAACGTGTGACGCTCAGGACTGCGGGCACCGTGCAGGAGGTATTGACCGGCGAGCGCACGGTGGACGACGGTCTCGACGAGGAGTCGGGGGAATAGCCGTCCGCGCATGACGACGATTCTTCTGCTGGCGGGCGCGGGATTGGCGCTGTTGCTGGCGGAGGTGTTTTTGCCCGGCGGCATTCTCGGCATCGTGGGTGGATTGCTGCTGCTGAGTGCGGTCGCGCTGGGCTATGTGAATTTCGGGTTCGTAACGGGGACGATTTTTTTCGTTGGCGTGCTTGCCGTGGCGGGGCTGGGATTTGCCGGGTGGATGGCCTGGTTCCCGAGGCTTCCGGTCGGACGGCAATTCATCCTCTCGAAAGCGATTGCGGGAGAGCGTCCGAGTCCGTCCCTGCTGGCGCGGGAGGGCGTGGCATTGACGATGTTGCGACCCGCCGGCACGGCGAAGATCGATGGCCGGCGCGTGGATGTGGTGTCGGAAAGCGACTTTATCGAGGCGGGAAGTGCGATTCTGGTCGTGGCCGTGGAGGGGAATCGCGTCGTCGTGCGTAAAAAGGCTTAGCAGGCGGCGGCGAACCATTTAGATTCCAACCAATCCCATGACACCACTGCTTCCCACGATTATTCTCGGAATCATTCTGATCATCGCGCTGGTCGTGGTGATCGTGTTTGCCAATTTCTTCGGAATCTGGTTCCGCGCGAAGATCGCCGATGCGCCGGTTGGATTCCTGCGATTGATCGGCATGCGGTTGCGGAAAGTGCCGGTCGGCCTCGTGGTCGACACGCGCATTACCGCGGTGAAGGCGGGCATTCCGATCGATACGGATCTGCTGGAGGCGCACTACCTGGCTGGCGGCAACATCACAAACGTCGTGCTCGCACTCGTGGCCGCAGACAAGGCGCAGATTCCGCTCGATTTCAACCGTGCCTGCGCAATCGACCTCGCCATCAAAGGCACCAGCAAGACCGTGCTCGAGGCGGTTCGCACAAGCATCAATCCGAAGGTGATCGATTGTCCCAACCCCGCTTCGGGCAAGACGACCATCGACGCGGTGGCGCGGGATGGCATCGGGGTGAAGGTGCGCGCCCGGGTGACGGTGCGGTCGAACCTCGACCGGTTCGTGGGCGGCGCCACGGAAGACACGATCATCGCGCGTGTGGGCGAAGGCATTGTGACGTCGATCGGTTCCGCGACGTCCTACAAGGAGGTGCTCGAGAATCCCGACCGAATTTCCAAGACCGTCCTGCAGAAGGGACTCGATAGCGGGACCGCTTTTGAAATTTTGTCGGTGGATATCGCCGACGTCGATATTGGCGACAACGTCGGAGCGAAGCTGCAGGCTGAGCAAGCCGAGGCCGACAAGGTTGTTGCGCAGGCGAAGGCGGAGATGCGCCGCGCGGCTGCGGTGGCGTCCGAGCAGGAAATGAAAGCGCGCGTGCAGGAAATGCGGGCGAAGGTTGTGGAAGCGGAAGCGAAGGTGCCCGAGGCGATGGCCGAGGCATTCCGCAGCGGAAATCTTGGCGTTCTCGATTACCTGCGCATGAAGAATATCGAGTCCGACACGCAGATGCGCGAGTCGATCGCGAAGCCTGAGAAGCCCACGCAGCAGGGCTGATTCCCATGGAAACGCTCATCGGCATTCTCGTCTTCGCGGCCATTGCGCTGATCAACTGGCTCGTCGAGAAGTCCGCCGAGGTTCGCGAGCAGCGGAAGACGCAGGAGCGCCTCGACCGGCTCGAAAGATCGACCAATCCCGAGACAGTCCGACCGGATCCGCGTGTGCGACCGGCGGATCCGGAGGAGCAAATGCGCGAGTTCCTCGAAGCACTCGGACTGCCGACCGAGTCGGAGCCACCTCCGCCCATTACGCCCCGCAATTCCCCTCCGCCGCTGCCCGAACCAAGGCAGGTGGAGGCGCCGCCACCGACTTTTCTCGAGGCGGTGGCGGAAAGTCTTGAGAAGCCCCTTGTGATCGAGCCGAGGAGCGTGCCGGTCCAGTTGAATCCCAAGCCGGTCGAGAAAAAGCGGAAGCGCAGAAAGGAAGCGGCCGCGGTGGAGGCGGCATCGCATCTCGAGACGCTGCTTCGTTCCGAGGAGGGGTTGCGGAGTGCGATGGTGGCCCGCGAGATTCTGGGACCGCCGAAAGGGCTGGTTTTTTGATTGGTCAGGGAGGGAACCCTGACGCATATTCCCTTCTCCACGCCGGCGTGGCGGAATTGGCAGACGCGCGCGACTCAAAATCGCGTTCCTTCGGGAGTGTGGGTTCGAGACCCTCCGCCGGTAGAGTTTCTTGTTTCCCCGGGATTTTCCGGGAACATCGTGTCGAGCGATGAGCACGTTGTTTACGAATGCACGCCTTTGCCTGCCCAACGGGCGTGTGGAGTCCGGTGCATTGCGCGTGCGCGACGGGCGAATTGCCGCCGTGGGTCCGCAGGTGATCCGCGAGTCCTTCGACGAGGTGATTGATTGCGGCGGAAACCTCCTCTCGCCCGGACTGATCGATATTCATGTGCATGGAGCGCTTGGCCGTGATGCGATGGAGGCGACGCCGGAAGCGTTCGAGACGATTTGCAGATTTCACGCCTCGGGCGGGACGACGACCCTGGCATTGACCACCGTGTGCGCCTCATGGCTGGACATCGGGGCCGTTCTCGATACGGCGCGCCAATGGCGGCCGGAGTCGGGAAGGACTGGCGCGCGGCTCGCGGGGATTCACGTAGAGGGTCCGTATTTTTCACCCGAGCGCCGGGGTGCTCATCGGCCCGATTTTCTTCGAGTGCCCGGGGAAAACGATGCCGACCACTGGCGGCGCTACGTGGATGTGATCACCAAGATCACGCTCGCGCCGGAGCTGCCCGGCATGGAGTGGTTGATTCCGCAACTCGTCGAGGCGGGGATCGCCGTGAGCGGCGGGCATAGCGATGCGTGGGACGAAGACGCGCAACGGGCGTTTTCCCACGGCATGCGGCAGGTCACGCACACCTTCAATTGCATGTCGACCTCCCGTCGGCGTGGCGCGTTGCGAGTGGCTGGGTTGCTCGAAGCAGCGCTGGCGAAGCCGGAGGTCGTGTGCGAGGTGATTGCGGATGGACATCACGTTTCCCCAACGCTGCTCCGCATGCTGTGGAACGCGAAGGGCGCCGACCGCGTTGCGCTGATCACCGATGCAACCGCGGGAGCCGGTCTGGAGCCGGGTGCGGAATTTGAGTTGGGCGGGATTTCCTGCCAGGTCTCCGAAGGGGTCGCGATGACGGCGGACGGTGCGGCCCTGGCGGGAAGCACTGCGCGAATGATCGATTGCCTGAAAAACGTGGTGACTCTGGCCGGCGTCGCGCTGCCCGAGGCTTTGCGCGCGGCGACGGTGACGCCGGCGGCCACGCTTGGCCTCGAATGTGAAACCGGATCCCTCACGCCGGGAATGAACGCGGACCTCATCGTCTTCACGAACGATTTCTCGATTTGCCAAACCTGGGTGCGCGGGCGACGCGTGTTCGATGCCTATGCCTGATCGGGGTCGGGAAAAGCGGGTTGGCCTGTTTACCTGCATGGCGATCGTCGTGGCCAACATGGTGGGCACGGGCGTCTTTACGAGCCTCGGATTTCAAGTGGCCGATCTGCCCTCGGGGTTTACGATCCTCGTGCTGTGGGCGGTGGGCGCGATTTTTGCGCTGTGCGGGGCGCTGTGTTACGCGGAGCTTGCGTCCGCATTGCCGCGTTCGGGCGGGGAATACAACTTCCTGAGCCGGATCTACGGCCGGCCGCTGGGATTCGTGGGCGGCTTCGTGTCGGCCATGGTCGGGTTCGCGGCGCCGGTGACGCTGGCTGCCATGGCGTTTGGCGAATATCTGCACGCGACGATTCCCGGGGTGCCGACGCTGCCGGCGGCCACGGTGGTCGTTTTGGTCGTGACGCTCGCGCATCTCGGAACGATCGCGTTGAGCCAGGGATTTCAAATCGTGTTCACGCTGCTGAAGCTCGCGCTCATCGTGGTGCTGATTGTCGCGGGGGCTTTCTGGGGTCCGACCGAGCCGATCTCATTTCTGCCGCAGACAGGGGATGCAGGCCTCATTTTCTCGGCGCCGTTTGCTGTCTCGCTCATGTATGTGATGTATGCGTATTCCGGCTGGAATGCCGCGACCTACATCACCGGTGAAGTGCGGCGGCCCGGTCGTGATGTGCCTTGGGGGTTGATCCTTGGAACGCTCTTTGTCGGCGCGCTTTATGTGGGGCTGAATGCGATCTTCCTGAAAACCGTGCCGATCGATCAGCTCGCCGGAAAACTGGATATTGGGAACCTCTCCGCAGTGGCGATCTTCGGCGAACAGGGCGGACGCATCATGTCGGGATTCATCTGTGCGGGATTGATCTCGACCATCAGCGCAATGACGTGGGCGGGTCCGCGCGTGATGCAGACGATCGGCGAGGATTTCGCTTCCCTGCGCTTTTTCGCACATACCACGCGAGGTGGCATTCCCGCGCGCGCGGTCCTCTTTCAATCGGTGCTCGTGCTGATCCTGCTGTGGAACTCGACCTTCCAGCGCGTGCTGGTGTCGGCACAATACGCGCTGGTGGTGTGCAGTCTGCTCACGGTGGTGGGCGTCGTGGTGTTGCGGGTGCGCGAACCGGATTTGCCGCGACCGTTCCGCTGCTGGGGGTATCCGCTCACACCGTTGCTCTTTGCCGCGACGGCGGTGTTCACGCTGATTCACACGACCATCGAGGAGCCGCGGTCGGCCGCTTTAGGCGCAGGCATCCTGGTGGCCGGTCTCGGGGTTTATCACTTCGGATGCTGGATGCGCGGCAGCCTGCGAATATGATTCGACGTATGAGATTCCTGCTTCCGCTGCTCGCCGGCGTCATTGGCATTGCCACCGCGACGGCTCAGTTTGTCCCGCCCGCTTCATCGCCGGACGAGCAGGCGCGCTTTCTCACGGGCCGCCGCCTGCCACCGGGTTCCCTCCTTGAACCGATTCAGCGCGAGCCCGCGTATCTCGATCACGCGCGCACGTTCTCCGAAACCTGGAAGCGTTTCGACGAGCGGTATTTCTCGAAAATGCGCGCGTTTTCGGCGACGCAGATCCTGCCGCGAATCGGGGACTCGGCGCCGGTGTTTTACCTCTTCGGCGGCCCGGACTTTATCAATGTCTACGCGTTGTTTCCGAACGCGCCGGTTTACATTCTCGGCGGATTGGAGCCGGTCGGCTCGATGGTGCCGCCGGAGCAACTTGACCTGCCGCGAATCCTCGCCGGCCTCGAAAATCTGCGGAAGTCCACGTCGGTGACCCTGCGGTTCAGCCACTTCATCACGAAGGACATGAAGGTCGATCTCGAGCAGACCGACTTTCGCGGTGTGCTGCCGATCATCGAATCTTTCATCTCCCTTGGCGGAGGAACGATCGAGTCCGTTGACTACGTTGGGATCGGGCGAAATGGAGAACTGGCGGTGCTGAGAGGCCCCGAGGTGGTGCGGGGTTACCTGCCCGGGGTGCAGATTCGCTTTCGCAGGGATTCCATGAGCCCGACGCAGACGGTTTATTACATCCAGGCGGACGTTTCCGACGGTGCGCTGAAATCGAATCCCGCCCTGCTGAAATGGATGGGCGGCTTCGCGCCGGCGCACACGTATCTCAAGGCGGCCTCCTACCTCATGCACGAGCCGTATTTCTCGCGCGTGCGCGACTTCCTGCTCGCGAACAGCTCAGCCATCCTGCAGGACGACTCGGGAATTCCTTTGAAATATTTCCGCGGCGACTGGCGCATCACGTTTTTCGGCAATTACACCGGCACGCTGGAGATCTTCCAAAAATACTTTCAGCCGGAACTCGGCGAGGCCTACGCCCAGATGGGCGCAATCCCTCTGGACTTCGGAACGGGCTACAAATGGAAGCCCGGCGAGTCGAACTTGATGCTCGCGATCAAGGGTGCCGCGCTTGCGCCCGCGCAGCCGGTCGTTCCGACACAGCCGCCGGCCGGCCCGATAAATCCGATGCCACCTGCGCTGCCCGGGATGCAATAGCGCGCAGCGTATGGATGCAAAAACCGCCGACGGGTGTCGCCGGCGGTCTTTGAAAGCGGATGGAAGGCCGGAGAGCCGGCTTCCAGAAATCCGTTACAACGTCTTGCAGAACTCCTCGAGGCGATCGAGGCCTGTCTTGATGACGTCCATGCTCGTCGCGTAGCTCAGGCGGATCGTGCGATCGTCACCAAACGCAATGCCCGGGACGACGGCCACATTGGCCTTGCTCAGCAGGCGGTCGGCGAAGTTCGTCGAGTTGAGGCCGAGCTGGCTGATGTTCGCGAGCACGTAGAAGGCGCCCAGCGGCTTGACCGCAGTGATGCCCGTGATCGCGCTGAGGCGGCTGTGCATGTATTCGCGACGAATGTTGAACTCCTCGCGCATGTCGATGACGCACTGCTGGTCGCCCTTGATCGCGGCGATCGCGCCCTTCTGCGAAAACGAGCAGGGATTCGACGTGCTGTGGCTCTGCATGGAATCGATCGCCTTCGCGATCGGCTCCGGAGCGGCGAGGTAACCGAGGCGCCATCCGGTCATCGAATAGGCCTTGCTGAAACCGTTCACCGTGATCGTGAGGTCGTAGGCCTCGGGGCTGAGCGACGCGATGCTCACGTGCTCGGTGCCGTCATAGACGAGTTTCTCGTAGATTTCGTCGGAGAGAATGTAGATCTCCTCCTCCGCAGCGACCTCGGCGATCGCGCGCAGTTCGTCACGGGTGTAGACCGATCCGGTCGGGTTGCCCGGAGTGTTGAGGATGATCATCTTCGTCTTCGGCGTCATCGCGTTTTCGAACTGCTCCGCGGTGATCTTCCACGCCGTTTCCTCGGTGGTCGGGACAACGACCGGCTCGGCGCCGGCCAGCCGGACCATTTCGGGATAGCTCAGCCAGTAGGGTGCCGGGATGATGACTTCGTCGCCGGGGTCGCAAACAGCCATGATGGCGTTGTAGCAGGACTGCTTGGCGCCGTTGCTGATGATGACCTGGCTGGGCTTGTATTCGAGATTGTTTTCGGCGGCGAGCTTGCTGGCGATCGCCTGGCGAAGCTCCGGAATGCCGGAACTCGGGGTGTATTTCGTGAAGCCGGTTTCGAGCGCGGCCTGTGCGGCGGCCTTGATGTGATCGGGCGTATCGAAGTCGGGCTCGCCCGCGCCGAAGCCGCAGACGTCGATGCCTTCCGCCTTCATCGCCTTCGCCTTGCTGTCGATGGCGAGCGTGAGAGACGGAGTGAGAGTTTCTACGCGAGAGGAGAGTTGCATGCTGGTTTCGTGCGATTTTGAGATGTGAGGAGGAGGCTACCGATGGTTGGTTTGGGATTCAACCGCGATCGCGGAAGTTCCCGGACTTGCGGCGGCAGCGGACGCAAAATGGGTTTCGATGAGGGACTTCAAATTGTTTTCGTGCGCGCGGATGATCCCCATCTCCCGCTGTGCATTTTCGGGAGAATCGGAGGCGTGCGCGGCGTTCACCATCATGGTTTGCCCAAATTCGCGGCGGATGGTGCCCAGCGGCGCCTTTGAAGGATCGGTCGGTCCGAGGACTTCGCGGATTTTTTTCACCGCATCGATGCCCTGGTAGATGATGGCGACGCACTTCTCGGTGCCTGGCGCGGCTTTCTGCTCCGGCGTGCACTGGCTCGGGCGCCCGCCCGACATGAACTGAATGATGGATTCCCAGTGCGCCTGCGCGGCGATGGGTCCGAGGAGATTACCAATGGCGGTCTCGGCCTTGTCTCCGATCGGGCAGCCGAGTTCTTCCTCGATGGCGAAGCGGGCGCGACGCGCCGTGGGTGCCCGGAGAACGTCCTTCAGCACATCGAGAACCGGGCCGTAGAACTGCTCGGCCTCGGCGACGCTCATGTGGTGCACCTTGAATCCGATGATCGAGAGCCCCGTTTTCGAAAACGTGTCGATCACCGCTCCCGGGCGCACGTTTGGAAAGCGGAAGTTGTCCGGCTTGATGAGGACGAGCGTGTTCTGAACGTTGGCACCCTCGGGATACGGGACGATTTTTTCGAGCAGGCCGCCATCGGAATCGGAGTAGCGGGCCCAGAGCTTCAGGTCGGCCTCGGCGGTCTCGCGATTTGGCGCGGCAAGCACGGCGGGCTCGAAATAAAGGACGCGCTCTCCGTCGGTGAGATAGTCGCCGTAGGTGTCGCGAATGGTTTCACCGGCGGTCCGTTCATGCTCAATGTGACCGGCCACCTCGAGGACGCGCGCGACGGCATTTTCGCCGCGAAGCACAAGCATGAGCGTGCGTCGGCACTTGCCCTCGGCATTCGGCGCCATGTTTTTCAAAACGTAATCGCGGATCAGCTCCTGCGTGCGGCGGTGACGCGGATCAGCCTCCGTGACAATCGAGCGGGCGTATTCCTCGATGAGTTCCCGGCTCGGGGCGAACATCCGGCCGGCCACGAGCTCGAGACCCGAGCGGGAGAGCAGGCGCGCGATGATTCCCCCGGTTCGCGATTTGCGGATCGAGTAGGGAGTTATCAGGATGTATGCAAGCTCTTCGGCCATACGTTTTCAAGGGACCGCCCGAGAGGCGGTGGCATCAGAGCGGACGGGCAACCTATCGACGCAGGCAAAGTGGCGTCAATGCCCATTTTGGGGTCTGGACTCTCTGATGAACCTCAGCCGCGACCGTGGCGGAGCAAATTCCAGAAATGCCGCAACGAGGGGGACGCATCCCGCGGCAGCGATGTGCGATATTCGACCGCGGCAATCTCCCGTTTGTTGGGTTTCATCGGGCGGCCGGCCTTCAGCATGACGCGATACAGGAACGTTACGTTTCGTTTTTCCGGGCGGTCGAAAAATGCGATCTGGGTCGCGAAAGCCACAGTGCCGGAGGTCTCCTCGTGAATCTCGCGACGGAGTCCCTTCTCGATGGCTTCCGTCGGCAGGACCTTCCCGCCGGGAAGGGTCCAGAGTTTCCGGCCGCACGCCTGACGGACCATGAGCACGGCCCCGTGAGTGTCTTCGATCCAGCCCATGGCGGATACTTCTTTGCCACCTCGCAGAGCGAGTTTTTTAGGTGCGATCTTCTTCCCTGCTGCCACTCCGACGAAGGTTACGGACCTGTCGCGAGAATGCACACCGTTTTTTGCGCCGGAGCATCGGAGTGCTGGAGGATTGGTGCGTCAGCCGAATGCCGGCGAGGCGCCCGCGGCGGTTGTTTCGCCGCGAGCGCCATTTGCCTTAAAGCCTGGGTCGTCGGCGCATCACCGCTGTGCCTCCAAGTGCCGCCGCAGCGATTCCGAGCAACAGAGCCGTTCCCGGTTCCGGCACCGCGACGAAATGGAAGGTGTAGGACTCGCTCGGGGAGTGGATCGGGCCGCCATCCGTGCCGTTCGTGCTCATGTCGTAGAGCGTGAACGTGACGTAGTAGTCGCCCGGTTCCGTTACCGTCCACACGCGGCCGTGGATATGGCCCCAGGGGTCTTCGGTGGGATCGTTTGGAACGAGCGGCTCGCTGATCTCGAACCGGAACCCTCCCGTGGGCTGGTTGGTTTCGAACGCCTGCCTCGGCTGGGGATCGCCCTCTTCCCAGAATCCGAAGCTGGCACCTTCGGGCCCGACGACGCTGGTGATTTCCATCCAGATGTAGGAGCCGGTGGCCGCGTGGCGGGGGTCGGCGGCCTCCACCTGACCGTCCGAGAGGGCGGTGAACGTGAAGTAATCGTGAGACGCGCTTGTCAACGCGTAGTATCCGCTGAGCGTCGGGCCGGTCTGCACAAGCGACATCTGGAAGACCGTATCAAGGCTCGGAGGATTCACGAGGCGGAGTGGTTCGCCCTGGTCCGGTTTGTTGTTTCCATTCTCGTCGAGGAAGCCAGCGGCGAAATGGAAATGAGCGTTCGAAAGGGATGCGCTCAGCAGCCATGTGCTGATCGCGAGAGTAAGTGCTGAAAGTTTCATTTTGGTGTTGGAGTTGGTGTTGGCTGGGCCTGGGTCGGGTCGATGAAGCTGCTTGGCACGACCGCCAGAGTGGCCTGCACAGCCTCCCAGCTGAGGTTTTCCGCGTGACCATCCGCGAAGAGGTAATTGGCGCTCCCGTCGTGACGCCTCACGGCGATCTGGGTTTCCACGGCGCTGGGCGGAATCCGCCTTCCGCGATAGCCCGCGAAGTGGAAGTGGTCGCCGATGAAGCCGTCGGCCGCCTCCGCAAAGAAGAGCGTGGAGGCGGGTGTGGCGAGCCGGGTGAGGTGGGAGTAGTTGAGGTCCGTCGCGCCGGACGGGTTCCGCGTGAGAAAGTCATTGATCACGTAGCTGACCGGCCTCTGGGGATCCGGATCGCACGGGCATCGAAACTCCAGCGTGTCGTCGGAATATCCGGGCAGCGACTTTGTCCAGGAAGCGACGCCCGACCGGCGGTCGTGCACGGTTCCCGGCAGGCGCATGTCGTTTTCCGCTGCGAAGGTCATCGCTGCGGTGCCGATCATCCTGAGCTGGGTCAGGCATTTGGTTTGCCGGGCATCTTCGACCGAGTTCTTCCAGAATACGGTCACCATCACGGCAAGCGCTGCCATGGCCGCGGTAACGGCCAGAATTTCCGGGAGCGTAAAGGCGCTCCGATGGCGTTGTTTCATGGTTTGCGGGCGCGACGGCCGGACAGGCCCGTCACGCAGCTCCGCGGGCACGGAAGCCCACGGGAGTTTCGTTTCTCACACGGTGCGCGCGAAGGCGCACCTCACGACCGGGGAAACTACGCGAGAATGGGAATCGGCTGCGGAGGCTCTTCGAATCGAGCCGGCGGTGCGGGGACGCTGACAGGGTCGTAGGCGAAATCCACCGAGGGAGGGGCCGCGACGCCGTGCTCACGCGGTCCGAGCGGGAACTCGGATTTCTTGTCCAGCTTCACCGTGGCCGGTTGCTTCTGTTCGGAATTTTTTCCTTCGTTGATGCGCACGCACATTGCGCACGGCTGCTTGCCGCTGAAGGTCATTTCGACCGCCTCGACGAGCGAGGTGTCGCGCGAATAATCGCGGATCATCTGCGCCCACGCGATCGACTGCAGCAGCAGCCAGTGGCCTCCGGCGATGGTGAACATCGCCAGGCAGAGAAGCGGGAGACCAACTCGTCGCAGCATTGCATTGGAGCGAAGCGAAGGCTTCGCCGAGGGTCAATTATATTCGATGTCCGAGCCCGGCGCTCCATTTGCCACGCACCACCGTCCGCTCGATCGCAAAGCCCTGCTTCCCGAAGGCGCGAACCACCTCGTCGAGCTGTGTGCGGAGGACGCCGGAGAAAATCAGGGCGCCACCGCGTTTCGTCGCGCTCTTCAACCGGGGTGCGGCCTTGATGAGCAGGTCGCTGAAAAGATTCGCCATCACGATTTCGGCGGGCTGCTTCGGCCTCCATTCGAGGACGTCGGCTTTCGCAATGGAGATGGACTTGATGCCGTTCGCGCGCGCGTTGGCCTTCGCGATGCGCACGGAGGCCGGATCGAAGTCGAAGGCCTCGACATGGCCCGCGCCGAGATGGGCGGCGGCGATGGCGAGAATGCCCGAGCCGGTTCCCGCGTCGATGGCGCGCCAACCCGGCTCCATGGTGCGCGTGACGTCGCAGAGCATCCGCAGGCAGCTGGCTGTCGTGGCGTGGTCGCCGGTTCCGAAGGCCATGCCGGCTGGAATGAGAATGTCGGTGCGGCCTCGCGAGGGTTTGCGGTTCCGGAAGGAGGCTTCGTCGCTGTGAATCACGATCCGGCCGCGAATGCTCAGCGGCTTGCGCGGACGGTCCATGTCGGCGGTCCAGTCGCGGGCACGGCTCATGCGGCCGCCGAAGTTGCGCACAAGCCGGCGTGCGGTCGCCTCGTCGCAGAACGTCTCGATGCGCACGCTTTTGGAATTCGGCCATCCGATCATGGCCACGCGGCCGGGGCCAAGGAATTGCAGGCGCTCCGCCCATTCCTCCTCCCATTTCGTGGAGGTCAATCGTGTCCAGCGCCAGAGCGGTTTCATGCCCCATGGAGGCATCGAGGAGGCGGGGATTGGCAAGAAGTTTCGTTTTGCGGCATGCTGGCGGGATGCCTGCCCGATTGATCGTTGCCGCCAGCGACACCAATGCCGACATGCTGTATGCCTCCGGCTTTCGCGTGCCCGACCCGTTTGTTTTCGTGGAATCGCAGGGAAGGAAGGCGATCCTGCTGAGCGATCTGGAGGTCGATCGCGGACGTCGCGAGGCGAAGGTCGATGTGGTGGAATCCTACAGCGAACTGGAGAGCAAGCTGCGCGGTTCGCGAAAGGCCCCGTGCCGCTTCGAGGAGGTCGTCGCGGCCTTCGCCAAAAAACACCGCGCCACGCGCCCTCTTGTTCCGGAGGACTTCCCGCTGGGGCTGGCGGTCGCGCTGGAAAAGCTCGGCGTGAAGGTGAAGCCGGTGAGCGGTCATTTCTGGCCGGAGCGCGAGATCAAGACCCCGACGGAGCTGCGGGCCATCACCGCAGCGGTGCGGATCACCGAGCTCGGGATGGAGCGCGCGTTCGAGGTGTTGAAAGCGAGCCGTGCTCGAAAGGACCGGAAGCTGGTCTGGAAGGGAGCGGTGCTTACCTCCGAGCGGCTTCGCGCGGAAATCGAGGCGACGATGCTGTATGCGGGAGGGGCTGCGCTGACACAGTCCATCGTGGCGTGTGGGGAACAGGCCTGCGACCCGCATGAGCGCGGGCACGGCCCGCTGAAGGCGGACGAGCTGATCATTCTCGATATTTTCCCGCGTGCGGCGAAGTCGGGGTTCTATGGCGACCTCACGAGAACCGTGGTTCGCGGGCGCGCGACCGAGGCGCAGCGCCGGTTGTGGGAAACGTGTCTCGAGGGGCAGAAACGGGCGCTCAAGGCGCTCAAGTCCGGGGCGGATGGAAAGAGGATCCAGGATGACGTGCGCGAATTTTTCACGAAATCCGGCTACCCCACCGAGCAGCGCAACGGCCGGTGGCAGGGGTTCTTCCACGGACTCGGACATGGTCTCGGCCTCGACCTGCACGAGCTGCCGCGGATTGCCGCGACAACGCTGGAGCCGGGGCAGGTCTTCACGATCGAGCCCGGCATTTACGTTCCGGGTGTCGGCGGAGTGCGGCACGAGGATGATGTGGTGATCACGGCAAGCGGCTGCCGCCTGCTCAGCCGCGTCGCGAAGCCCTTCGAGATTCGCTGAGGCAAATCCCCGCCCGTCGGGGCGGTTTCGCTTGCTTTGAACGTCCCGCCAGTCGAGTTGTCATACGAAGCAAAAAAGTTCCGATAATGACGCTCTGGTTAATCCTGATAGGTATTCCTCTTGTCCTTGGCCTGGTTGCCCAGGCGAAGGTCTCGTCCGCATTCGGAAAGTGGAAAAACGTCCGCGCCAGCTCGAACGTGACGGGCGCGGAGGCCGCTCGGGAGATCCTGCGTGCGGCGAACATCCACGATGTGGATGTGGTCGAGATCAACGACATGCTGGGCGATCATTACGATCCCATTCACAAGCGGCTTTGCCTTTCGAGCGATGTCTATCGCACACCGTCGGTTGCCGCGCTGGGCATTGCGGCCCACGAGGTTGGCCACGCGATTCAACACGCGAAGGCCTACGCTCCGCTGAAGTGGCGGATGGCGGTGGTGCCTGCGACCCAGTTTGCCTCGCAGATGCTCCCGCTCGTCATCATCGGCGGATTCTTTTTCCAAATCACGCAGCTCATCACGCTGGGCGTGATCTGCTACGCGGTGCTCGCTTTCTTCCAGCTCATCACGCTGCCGGTGGAGTTTGATGCTTCGCGGCGTGCGAAGATCATCCTTGGCCAGATGGGGCTCGTGCAGCCCGGGCCCGAGACCGCCGGCGTGAACAATGTGCTGAACTCCGCGGCGCTCACGTATGTCGCGGCGTTCGTGGCAGCGCTGGGCAACCTGATCTATCTGTTCCTCCTTCGGAGGTCCGACTAGACCGTGGCCGTGCCTCCGCCGGTTGTCCTGACCGTCGCCGGCTCCGACAACTCGAGCGGGGCGGGGATTCAGGCCGATACCAAGACGATCACCGCCTTGGGTGGCTACGCGCTCACGGCGGTGACGTGTGTCGTCGCCGAGGTGCCCGGACAGGTTTCCATGATTCAGCCAATTCGCGCCTCGGTGGTCGCGGAGCAGGTGAAGCTGAGCTTCGAGGCATTTCCGGTCGCTGCGGTGAAAACGGGGATGCTGTATTCCCGGGCGATCATCGATGCCGTCATCGGCAGTCTGCTGGCGGCCACCCGAAAAAGGAGGCCCGCACCTGCGCTGGTCGTGGACCCGGTGATGGTGGCGTCCAGCGGCGATCTGCTTTTGAAGCGCGACGCCGTGGAATCGTATCGGAAACATCTTTTGCCGCTTGCGACCCTGGTGACGCCGAATCTCAACGAACTGGAAGTGCTCGCCGATCGAAAGGTCCGCAACCTTCGGGAAATGGAGGCGGCGGGTCGGGAACTGGCGCGCGCCTTCCAGACTGCGTTCTTGCTGAAAGGCGGACATCTGCGCGGACGGGAGGCGGTGGATCTTCTTGTGGACGAGAAGGGAAACCTGGAGCGATTCGCGGCGCCGTTCATTCGCGAGGCTGATCCACATGGAACGGGCTGCACCTACTCGGCGGCCATTGCGACGGGCCTTGCGAAGGGACTCGGATTGAAGGAGGCCGTGGCGCAGGCGAAGGAATTCATTACGCGCGCCATCGTGGAGCGCCACCGCTGGGGGCGTGTCGAAGTGTTGCAACACGCGCCGGCCGGGCGGGCGCGTCGTTAGAGGCCGGGGAAATTCCGTTTCGTCCCGTCCTCGAATTCCTTGGGAATCTCAGACATGGGATCGGTTGCCTTGCGGTCCCACCAGGTCCGTGCGATCCGCTCCCAAGTGGTCGGCTCGTAAGGGAAGAGCGTGTTGTCCTTGAGCTTTACGCGCACCGCCTGACGCATCTTGAACGAGGACTTTTCGTTTTCGAATCCGGACATGTCCGGTGTGTAGACCACGAAGGTGCTGGGCCACTTCCAGTCGCATTTCAGGAAGCCGTAGCGGCCGCGTGTCGGGGAGCCTTCCGTGTCGTCCTGGAGCGTCAGGTAATAGGCCTTGTCGACTCGGGATATCCAGCCGATGAACCGCCACGTCTTGACCGGCTTTTCGCTGTAGTTCCGGTAGTAGATCCAATAGGTGCCTTCGCTGCGCCGGACGATGGCCACGCGATGGACCTTCGGACCGGTTTCCTCACTTGAAGCGGCTTCGCGGCGGGGCGCTTTTTCGTTGAACTCGAAAACGCCGAGAAACCGCGTGTCGATGTTCGTCGATGGGTGGCGGGTCAGCGGAGCTTCAAAGAGGCACCCGCTCAAACCGCAGACGAGAAGCGCCGCGAGCAGCAAATAAGCGGATGATGAGCGGAAAATCGTCATTGGCATGGACGCGCCACCGCATTGGCGGCGCAGGTCGGGCACACTGTGGTCAAATCCGTGTGCCCGGAGCAATCACAGAGTTTTTGCCGACGATGACGATTCCATCGCGGACGTAGTAGCCGTTTCCGTCGACATCCTTGTCCTTGCCTTCGCCGGTGATGACGACGTCGTCACCAATTCGCGCATTCTTGTCGATGATGGCGTGGTCGATCCGGCAGTTGCGGCCGATGCCGATGGGCGGCGCGCCCACAGGTGCGTCGTGGACATCGTCGTCGTAGTAGTCCGCGCCCATCATGATCACGTCCTTCAGCGTCGAGCCCGAGCGAATGATGCTGCGGATGCCGACCACGCAGGTGTTGATATTTGCGTCGATGATGTGGCTGCCGTCCGAGATGATCGAGCGGTCGATCGTGCTGTTGCGCACGATGCTGGCCGGGAGGAATCGCGGCTGGGTGTAGGTTGGTCGCCCGGCGACGTAGAAGTGATACGGGGGATTTTCCTGCGCGAGGTGAAGGTTGGCGTCGAAGAACGCGCGGATCGTTCCGATGTCCTCCCAGTAGCCCTGGAAAATGTAGGCGTCGACCTTCATGCGCTCGATGGCCGCCGGGATGACGTTTTTCCCGAAGTCGGCCATGTCGTTGTCGAGGCAGTCGATGAGAACGTCGCGATTGAACACGTAAATGCCCATCGAGGCCTGGTAGAGCTCCTCGTCGCGATGGTGACCGATCGCCTCGAGCAGGTGCGGCGGGATGCGCAGCCGGTCAATGATCGCGGGATCCTTCGGTTTCTCGACGAACTCGATGATGCGCCGGTCTTCGTCGGTATGCATGATCCCGAAGCCGGGCGCCGACGCGCGATTGACCGGGATGGTGGCGATGGTGATGTCCGCGCCGCGCTCCTCGTGCTGACGAAGGATGTCGCGGTAGTCCATGCGATACAGCTGATCGCCGCTCAGGATGATGTAGTAGTCCCACGGGCGCTGGAGGAAGTAGCGGAGGTTTTGCCGCACGGCATCCGCAGTGCCCTGATACCAGCGCGAGCCTTCGGGGGTCTGCTGCGCGGCGAGAATTTCCACAAAGCTCTGCGAGAAGCTGTCGAACTTGTAGGTCGCGTTGATGTGGCTGTGGAGCGATGTGCTGTTGAACTGCGTGAGCACATACATGCCACGGATCGAGGAGTTCAGACAGTTGCTGATCGGGATGTCGACGAGGCGGTATTTCCCGCCCAGCGGCACCGCGGGTTTGGCGCGTTCCTTCGTGAGTGGAAACAATCGCGTTCCGGCACCTCCTCCCATGATGATGGCTAACGTGCGACTGGCGGGAGGAATCAAGCGTGCGCTCATGGAAATGTGAAAGACTGGAGGAGCCACCATCTTGGATTCGGCGATGAATTTTGTCAGCAAGGGAGTGAGGCCTGCGGGCGTATGACGTGTTTTTGCAAACGCGCGCTTCGGAGGTTCCATTCCGCAAAAACCGTGTAATCTGTCGGGATTCACTCATGTGCGGAATCGTCGGATACGTAGGAAAGGTTGAGGCGTCTCGTGTGCTCCTGCAGGGGCTGAAACGGCTTGAATATCGCGGATATGACTCGGCCGGAATGGCCACGCTGAATGGATCGGGACTGGAATCCCGGAAGTCGGTGGGGCGCATTGCCGATCTCGAAAAGCTCCTCGCCGAGAAGCCGATCCACGGCACCACGGGCATCAGCCACACGCGATGGGCCACCCACGGCGCCGTCACGCACGAGAACGCCCACCCGCATTTCGACGCCTCGGGAAAGCTGGCGCTGGTTCACAACGGCGTGATCGAAAATTACCTCGAGCTCCGCGCCGAGCTCGAAGCCGACGGGCACTTTTTCAAATCGCAGACGGATACCGAGGTGCTCGCGCATCTTGTCGGGCGGGAGTTCGACAAGGGGTCCGACAAATCAAAGACCGGCCTCGTCTCGGCGCTTCGCGCGGCGTTGCGACGCGTGATTGGAACGTATGGCGTGGCCGTGATTCACGAGGATGTGCGCGGGGTCATTGTCGGCGCGCGGCGCGGCAGCCCGCTCGTTCTCGGCATTGGAAAGGATGAGCATCTTCTCGCGAGCGACACGGCGGCGATGGTGAGCCGCACGCGGGACGTCGTCTTTTTGAAGGACTACGAGATCGTCGCGCTCGACGAGGAGGGGTTTCAAATCACGACGCTGCAAGGCGAGGGCGCCGGTTACGAGATCAGCAAGGTCGAGTTCACGGACAAGGAGATCAGCAAGGGCCAGTATCCGCACTACATGCTCAAGGAGATTTTCGAGCAGCCGCACAGTGTGCGCGACGCGATGCGTGGTCGTCTTGCGCACGAGGAAGCCACGGCGAAGCTCGGCGGACTCGAGATGTCGAACGCGGAATTGCGCGATGTCGAGCGCATCGTGATCAGCGGCTGCGGGACCGCCATGCATGCCGGAATGATCGGTGAATACATGATCGAGACGCTGGCGCACATTCCGGTGGAGTGTGAGTTTGCGAGCGAGTTTCGCTACCGGAACCTCCCGCTTACCAAGGACACGCTGGTCTTTGTGATCAGCCAGAGCGGAGAGACCGCCGACACGCTTGCCGCATTGCGCGAGAGCCAGCGAAAGGGCCATCGCACGCTCGGCATCTGCAACAATGTCGGCTCGACGATTGCCCGTGAGAGCGACGGGGGTGTTTACATGCACGCCGGACCGGAGATCGGCGTCGCGGCGACCAAGTCCTTCACGTCGCAGCTCGTCATCGAGGCGCTCATCGCGCTCCTGCTCGGGCGCATTCGAAACCTTTCCCACAGCGAGGGCTTGAAGATCATTCGCGAACTCGAGCAACTGCCGGACAAGGTCGCCCGGGCGCTCGAAGTGAACGACCATGTGGCGCGAATCGCGCAGAAATACGCGCAGGCGGACACGATGCTGTTCCTCGGCCGGCAGTTCAATTATCCGGTCGCGCTGGAGGGGGCCTTGAAGCTCAAGGAGACGAGCTACATCGCGGCGTCGGCGCACCCGAGCGCGGAACTCAAGCACGGGATCATTGCGCTGGTCGATGAGAAGACGCCGTCGGTTTTCATCGCGCCACGGGATGCGGTGTTTGAGAAAAACCTCAGCAACATGGAGGAGGTCCGGGCGCGGAAGGGCCCGCTCATTGCCATCGGCACCGAGGGAGACGACCGCCTGAGCCATGTGACGGACGACGTGATTCTCGTCCCGGAGGCGCCGGAATACCTGGCGCCGATCCTGACGGTGATTCCCCTGCAGCTGCTGGCGTATCACATCGCGGTCGCTCGCGGCTGCGACGTCGACAAGCCGCGCAACCTCGCCAAGAGCGTCACCGTCGAATGAAAAAGGCGGGAACAAATGTTCCCGCCCTTTCGTGAAGAGAGTTTCCGATCCGGGCTATCCGCGCCGGCGCCGCTTGCCGAAAATGATGGCCGCGGTTCCCAGCGAGAGGAGCGCCAAGACAGCCGGCTCCGGCACCACCGTGAGAATGCCTTGCGAGAGGAACTGCGACGTGTCCCACGACAGGCCTTCCGAGAGCGTCGGCAGAACGCCGATTGTGGCGCCTGCAAAGGAGCCGGTGGTCAGGTCGAAGGTGTCCCCCACGTTCCCCGTGTAGAGGCCTCCGATGTTGATCGTGGCGCCAGTGACGTCGATGCTGCCGATGGTCCCGTAGCTGGCGGCGGAAGTCAGGTCCAGCACCAGCGTGTCCGTGACCGTGAGGCTTCCGGTGACGCCGATTGTGTTCGTGCCGACGATCAGAGAATTGAACGTCAATCCCTGGCCGGCATGGTAGGTGGCGTTGGCCGCGGCGAATACCGGGAGCTCGAAGGAATGAGCAAAGTTGCTGGAGTTGTTGATCGCGCCGGCGACGGTCAGGTTTTCCACACCGGCGGCCAGCACGCTAATCGACGCGGTCAGCGTGTCGTTGAATGTGAAGCCCGCGATGACATTCGTGATGAGGCCCGTTTCCAGACCGACGATGTTGTCGGTGGGCTGGGTGCCAATCTGCACGAGCGACGAGGCGTTGGGAACGCCCGCCGACCAGTTGGCGGGGTCGCTCCACTCGGAGTTGTTGCCGCCGTTGGTCCAGACCGTCGTCTGGGCGTGGAGAGATGCTGTGAGCGTGAGCGCTGCGCCCACGACTGCGAGAGACTTCAAAACGGGCATGACTTAATCGAGCGTGTAAGGCATGGGAACGGAGACCAGCGAATCGGCGCCGGTGACCTTGGCGCGCTTCAGGATGCCGATGACGGTTCCCTGAGGGATGACGGTGGAGTTTTGCACATCCTGGCTTCCGGAACGGCGCCAGTCGCCATTGGGGAGCTGGTAATAGGAGAGCCAGCGGCCGCTGGATTCATCCCACACGCTCACCGTGTCTGCCGTGAAGGCGTTGTTTCCGCGCTGCCAGTTCGCGCCAAAGTCGAGTTCCGAGAACGTCATCGGAATCGGATAGCGCGTGGACGTGTAAACGGGCTGGTTGCCGCCGGTCGTCTTGGTGAGCGGAGGAACCTGCGGAACCTGTCCGGTAACAATGAGCTGGGCTTCCGCGCGACCGGGACGACGGATCAGAAGGACGGCATCATCGGGGTCGATCACCGTTCCGCCCGCGTCTTCGGCGACGCCGGCTTTCTCCCAGCGGGATTGCGCGGTGTTAAAGAAATACTCCTCCCACTGCAGTAGGCTGGGATTGTAGAGGCTTACGACATCGGCCGCGTCGACCGTGGCGCCGCCTGCGAGCTGGAGCTCGGCGGGCGTCGAGCCGAACGTGTTCGCAATCGTGCGCGCCGGGACGATTTCGAACCGGTCATTTGCCGCCACGGCGAAGCCGGAGGCATTCAGCGCGACCGTCTGGTCCGTGCCGTCGCTGATGTCGACGGTCAGGGTATTCGCGGTGTTCGAAAGAATCCGAAGCGCGCGGCCGGCCTGAGCACCACTGAGGAAGTGGAGGTAGCTGGGATTTTGCTCAAAATCGAAGGATGCCCAAGGGGAACCGGCGACGGTGACCGTGGAGGCATCCACGGACTGCACCTTGCCGAGATCGACCGGTTTTGAGCTGAGCGGGAAGTTCAGCGTGGTCCGCTGCTCTTCACTGCCGGTTGCGGGGAGGGTCCACCGGAGGTATCCAGCGGGAACGTTGGAGGTCACTGTGGCTGCCATTGCCGTGACCGTAATCGCCAGCACTGGAAGCCCCGCCAGGCAGCGTCCCGTGATCGATCGCAGAGTCAACATAGTCGTGTAGGGGAGGAAGTTATATTGGGGGCGTAGGGTATATAGGCTTGGAAGCCTCGCTGCACAATACAATCGTTTTTCGGCAAGTCCAGCGAACGAAATGTGCAAATGCAATCTTTCATCAAGCCCCTGAATTTGGGAGCTGGACCGGCTCGAACCTTGGGGCCAGCAGGGTGTTGATGCCCAGCGCGACCAGATAGGCGACGCTGCAGATGCCGAAAAGGACCGCGTAGCCGCCTGTGGCGTCCTCGCCGAACTGATCCAGAAGCCGGCCGGCAAAGACCGGGAAGAGCATGCCGCCGATCGAGCCAGCCATGCCGCCGATTCCGACGACGGAAGCAACGGCGCGCTTGGGGAACATATCAGAGACGGTGGTAAAGAGGTTTGCGGACCATGCCTGGTGGGCGGCGCCTGCGAGGCCGATGAGGGCGACGGCCCCCCAGAGATTTGCCTGCGTGACCAGCAGGATGGGCAGCACGCACAGCGCGAAGACGAGCATGCCCGTCTTGCGGGCCTTCGTGACGGACCACCCTCGCTGGATCAGGAATCCGACCAGATAGCTGCCGGAAATGCTGAGAATGGTCACGATCACGTAGATCATGATCAGCGGAAGCGCGAGGGTCTTCAGGTTAAGCCCGCGGGTCTGATTGAAGTAATCGGGCAGCCAGATGAGAAAGAACCACCAGATCGGATCGGTGAGAAATTTCGCAATGATGAACGCCCAAGCCTGACGGTAGCCGAGGAGGCTCAGCCACGGGACCTTTTCTCCCTTGTCGGACGGATCCTCGGCATCGCTCTCGATGTGAGCGAGTTCGGCGGCATTGACGGCTTTGTGGCGCTCCGGGATCTCGTAAAACACCAGCCACGCCACCAGCCAGACGAAGCCGAGCATGCCCGCGAAAATAAAGGCGGCATGCCAGCCGAAGGTGAGGGCAATGAAGGGCACGGTGGCCGGGGCGACGATGGCGCCGACATTCGTGCCGGAATTGAACAGCGAGGTCGCGAACGCCCGCTCCCGTTTCGGGAACCACTGCGCCGTCCCCTTGATCGCGGAGGGAAAATTACCGCCCTCGCCCAAGCCGAGTGCAATCCGCGCCGCGAGGAAGCCGCCGACCGTGCCGACAAACGCGTGTCCCGCCGCAGCGAGGCTCCACGCGACGATCGAGACCGCGTAGCCGACCTTGGTGCCAAATCGATCGACGAACCAGCCGAAGACGATGAGGCCAACGGCGTAGGCGCCTTGAAATGCGGCGTTTACATAACCGAATTGCTCGTTCGTCCACTCGAGCTCCTTGTCCAGGATCGGCTTGAGCAGGGACAGGATCTGCCGATCGAAGTAATTGATCGTCGTGGCGAGAAAGAGGAGCAGGCAGATCCACCAGCGAACGGAACTGGCGCCGGGCGCGGAACGGGACGGGGATGAAGTGGTCATGTCGGGGGTCCGGCGAGCATCAAGGGCCCGCCGGCGGTTGGCAAGGTTTACCCGCCCGCTGGAGATTTTGCATCAGTTTTCGGTCCAAAAATGACCGAAAATCACTGATCAAGAGACTTCGCGAAGGAGGCGGGGCAGAAGCTCTTCGATCGGGAGTCGTTCCTGTTCCATGGAGTCGCGATGCCGCAGGGTGACCGTGCCGGCTTTTTCGGGGCCGTTCTCGCCGATCGTGTCAAAGTCGACCGTCACGCAGAATGGGGTGCCGATTTCGTCCTGCCGGCGATAGCGGCGGCCGATGGCACCGGCCTCGTCGTATTGCACCATCATGTGCGGGCGGAGGAGGTCGACGATCTCGCGCGCCTTCGCGACGAGCTCGGGTTTGTTTTTCAACAACGGGAAGATGCCGCATTTCACCGGCGCCATGCGGGGCTTGAAACGAAGCACGGTGCGCGTCTCGGTCTTGCCCTTCTCGTCGGTTACCGTCTCTTCGTCGAACGCCTCGCAGATCAACGCCAGCGTCGTGCGATCCACGCCGGCGCTCGGCTCGACGACATGCGGAACAAACTTTTCCTTTTTCTCCTCGTCGAAGTAATCGAGCGGCTTGCCGCTGTGCTCGATGTGTTTCGAGAGGTCGTAGTTGGTGCGGTAGGCGATGCCTTCCAGTTCGCTGACTCCGAACGGAAACTCGTATTCGAGATCGTAGGTCTTCTTGGAATAAAACGCGCGCTCGCCGTCCGGAATGTCGACGACGTGGATCTTGTCGCGCGGGATGCCGATGTCCTCGTAAAACTTCAGCCGCTCCTCGAGCCAGTAGCCGGTGAGTCGAAGGCCGTCCTCCGCACGGCAGAAATACTCGATCTCCATCTGCTCGAACTCACGGGAACGGAACGTGTAGTTGCGCGGATTGATCTCGTTGCGGAACGCCTTGCCGATCTGCGCGATGCCGAAGGGGAGCTTCTTGCGCGAAGTATCAAGGACATTGCGGAATTGCACAAAGATCGCCTGAGCCGTCTCGGGGCGGAGGTAAACGAGGTTGTCCTCGCTCTCGACCGGGCCGGCGTAGCTCTTGAACATGAGGTTGAACGCGCGCGGCTCGGTGAGGTCACGGCTGCCGCAATTCGGGCAAAACTTCTGTCCATCCCTTTCCGGGAGCTGGTCGTCGCGATGGCGGGTTTTGCAGGATCGGCAGTCCACCATCGGATCGCTGAAGGTGTCCTCGTGGCCGCTCGCCTTCCAGACCGCGCGGTTCATGATGATCGAGCCGTCCATGCCGACCATGTCGTCGCGCTCGCGAACGTTCCGCCGCCACCAGAAATCCTTGAGGTTGCGCTTCAGCTCGACGCCCATCGGACCGTAATCCCAGAAGCCGTTGAGACCTCCGTAGATCTCACTCGATTGGAAAATGAACCCGCGCCGTTTGCACAGGCTGACGATCTTTTCCATCCGTTGGGCGTTCGCGTCTTTGGACATAGGGAGCGGCGAGTTAAGCACAGAGCGCCGCACGCGCACAGAGAGAAAAGGATTAGTTTGCAAACAGGGACTCGGCGATGTGCAGCACGCGTCGTCCCGAGACCCGCAAACAGAGGCGGTTTCGCACCCGCCAGCTCTCGCTGTAGAACTGCGGCATCGTTGACACCGTGTCCTTCACCTCACGCAGCGACGTGCATTCGCCGACTTCACGAATCAGCTCCCGATCATGCGCGAAGAAGTCGATCGGGAGGAGTCGCAGGAATGGGATGAGCAATAAAGATCGGCGGCAATAGCTGCGACGCAGGAGTTCAGGAACAAACCTGGACCTCGCTACGCCGTAGGTTGCGCAGAATCGTTCCTCAAAACTGGGGTTCACAAACGGCTGTGTGGTGCGGACGGGATACTGTCAGCGACCTCAGCTTGTGACAATGGGTAGAAGGTAACAGAGTCGTCGCCTTGATTAGGCGGCGGATCCTGTGGCGCGCTGGCGGGACGACTGCGGCAACGCGGCGAGAATTTTCTCCACGGCCGCAGCGGCGGTGATCCCGTGCTTCTCGCGAAGAATGGGAACCGCGCCATGCTCGATGAATTCGTCGGGCCAGCCGATGCGAACGACGGGGGTCGTGATCCGCTGCTCGGCGAGATGCTCCATCACCGCGCAGCCGAATCCGTTGTGCAGCACGTGATCCTCGATCGTGCAGACGACCTCGCAGCCGCGCGCAAAAAATTCGATCGTCGCGGTGTCGAGCGGCTTGATCCAGCGCGGGTTGATGACTGCGGCGTCGATGCCCTCGGCCTTGAGGAGTTGCGCGGCCTCGAGGGCAAGTTCGCACATGTTTCCAAGCCCGAAAATCGCGACCTGCTTGCCGTGCTGGAGGACCTCCGCCTTTCCGATTTCAAGCAGCTTTGGCTGCTCCTTGGGCACTGCTCCGGTGCCGGCGCCGCGCGGATAGCGAATGGCGATCGGCCCCTTGTAGTGGGCCATGGTCCACAGCATGTCGACGAATTCATCCTCGTCCTTCGGCTGCATGTGGACAATGCCCGGGACGTGCCGGAGGTAGCCGATGTCGAAAAGCCCGTGATGCGTCGGTCCATCGTCGCCCGAGAGGCCGGCGCGATCCATGCACAGCGCGACATCGAGGTTTTGCAGCGCGATGTCGTGAATGATCATGTCGTAGGCGCGCTGCATGAAGGTCGAGTAGATCGCGAGGAAGGGCTTCATGCCCTGGGTGGCGAGACCGCAGGCGAAGAGCGCTGCGTGTTCCTCCGCGATGCCCACGTCGAAGAACCGCTTCGGATGGCGCTGGGCGAAATGGAAAAGGCCGGTGCCGCTGGGCATCGCGGCGGTGATCGCGCAGACGCGGTTGTCGCGATCGGCGAACTCCGCGAGCTTGCGGCCAAGCAGCTCGGAGTAGGTCGGCGTCGGCGCGACGGCGGTCTCACCGGTGTCGGGCTCGAATTTTCCGAGTCCGTGAAATTTGTCCGGCTTCGCGAGGGCTGGGGCGTAGCCTTTTCCTTTTTTCGTGAGGATGTGGAGAATGACCGGCTCCGTCTGCGTCTTGAGAAATTCGAATGTGCGCGTGAGCAGCGGAATGTCGTGCCCATCGATCGGGCCGTAGTAGCGGAAGCCGAGATCCTCGAAGATCACCGACGGGGCGAGCAGGTTTTTCATTCCCGCCTCGAATTTCCCGGCGAGCATTCGCGCCGTTTTTCCGCCAAGCCATTCGACGAATTTCGCGGCCTTTTCGTGAAGGTGCGCGTAGGCGGGGTTCGTGACAATGCGGCTGAGATACTCGGCGATGGCGCCGACGTTCTTTGCGATCGACCACTCGTTGTCGTTGAGGACGACGATCAACCGGTCGGTGGAATTCGCCACATTGTTCAGCGCCTCAAAACTGACGCCGCACGTGAACGCCGCGTCGCCCGCGATGCACACGACATGCTCGTCAGTGCCACGCAGGTCGCGGCCGACGGCCATCCCGAGCGCGGCGGAGAGGGCGGTGCCGGCGTGCCCTGCGCCATAGCAATCGTGTTCGCTCTCGGAACGCAGGAGAAAGCCGTTGAGCCCCTCGTATTGGCGGATTGTCGAGAAGCGATCAGCACGCCCCGTGAGCAACTTGTGCACGTAACCCTGATGGCTGACGTCGAAGACGAACTTGTCCTTCGGCGTTTCAAAGACGCGGTGCAGCGCGATCGTGAGTTCCACGACGCCGAGGTTGGGGCCGAGGTGGCCTCCGGTTTGCGAGAGCACGGTGATCAACTCCTCGCGAATCTCGGCCGCGAGGCGGGGAAGATCGGCCTCCGGAAGTGCGCGAAGATCCTTAGGCGAGTGAATTTGTCCCAGCAAACGAGCAGGCATTCCCCTATTCATCGCCGCTTGGATCGAAATCCTCAAGCACCGGATTGCCCGCCGCATCCTTGCCGAGGATGCGGATGCGGGCCTCGGCGCGGTCGAGTTTTTCCTGGCAAAGGCGGGTGAGCGCGATGCCTTCCTCGTAGCGGGCGATCAGCGTGTCCAACGGAAGCTCCCCGCTTTCCATTTCGCGGACGATGGCGTCGAGCCGCTCCATTGCGGCTTCCAGAGACAATTCCTTTTCCTCGCTCACGAGCTTATTGCGCTGTCGACCATCGGTCGCGATCGGCAAAGAGGATCACCATGCCGTCGATCGGCAGGAGCTGGACGGTGGACAGGGGGAACGCACGCAACGCCTGGGGATTGCGCGTGATCAGGGCCGACCATGATTTGAGATCGCCGGTCGCGATTTCGGAGAGGAACGGAGCATCGCCCGAAACGGGGGTGAGGTAGAGCCCTCGAATCGGCACACCCATGATCTCGTAGTCGCTGATTTCGACCATGGTCTTCGGTGACTCCGGCAGGAGCAGACATTTGCGATTCGCATACCATGCGACGGCCCATGGCATGTCGGAGCAGAGTCCCTCATCCTCTTCGAACCACTCGCCGAGAATGGCGATGTAGGGCGGGACATAGGGCGGCCAGTTGATCGAGCCCGTGTAGCCCGCGAAAAGCGTGAGCAGCATCGGGATCGCGCAGAGCAGCGCAACGCCCACGTGGAATGCCGCGCGGAAAATGAAGTGGTCGAGGCCCAGGCGGTTCCAGAGCACCAGCAGGAACGCGAGCCCGAAGAGCATGAACACGGGCAGGAAGATCGTGTGGAGCTGGATCTCGCTTATCACGCCCACAATCGGTCCGTAGGAGGCCATGCCAATCACGGCTCCAAGCCACATTGTCACCACACACCAGCGGAATCGCGAGGGCAGCTTTCTCTTGAACGGGTGAAAGAGCGCGAGGAAGAAGGCCGCACCGGCAATGCTCAGGCCGAGATAGCTGAGCAACTGGCCCATCTGGCTCAAGATGCCCGTGCGGAACTTGTTCTTGAAGCCGTAGAACAGGTCGCTGAAGTCCGGATCGAGGGAGCGCATGAGCAGCTCCTGCCCCATGGGATACAGCGCGAGGCCGAACGGATGCCCGCAGACGGCCATGTTGCGGATGATCCATGGCGTGAGCGTGATCGCGAAGCCGGCGATGGCCGCCAGCGGCAACACGCGCGGGCGGAAGAAGAAAAACGCGAAGAACAGGTAACCGATGAAGAACCAGCAGGCGAGCCAGTTGGTCAGCGTCATGAGCCCGAAGAGCAGGCCGAGGCCGACCTGGAGGAGCCATTTTTTCACGTGAGCGCCTTTCGGGGCGTTCTCCTGGCTCTCCATCGCGGAAAGGATCATGTAAACCGCGCTCATGAACAGCACGAGCAGCAGCATGTGCGAGAGCCCCGACAGCGAGAACTGCCAGAAGATGTCGGTCAGCAGCATCAGGATGCACGCAAACAGCGCCAGCTGCGCATCGAAGAGGCGGCGGGCCACGAAATAAGTGATGCCCACCGCGGCGAGGAAGAGCACGATGCACATCGTGGCGATCGCGCGGTCACCGGTGTAAATGATGTCCTTGCGATCCATTTTCCAGCTCCCCTTGACGATGCTGAGCGGAATTGTGGACAGCGCGGGGAAAAGCGGGGGCTGTGAAATGTCGGGGAAATTCGTTTCGGGGATGTCGATGTCCGAGCGATCGAGCTGCCAGAGCGCGAGCGGGCGGATGTAGTTGGTCGAGAAACCCTTGCCGGAGGCGAGGTTGCGGGCGATCTGGGCCTGGTCCATCGCCGTCTCGGTCCCGAAACCGGAGAACTTGACGAAGAGGTAAAGCAGGATGATCGCGAGGAGGATGACGCCGGCCGCGATGGATTTCAGCAGCGGGGCAAATTTCCCCTGCTCGATGGCGTGAACGAACGTTTGAAAGCCTTTTCCAGAGTCGAGCATGTGGGGACGCCTAGCGTTTGGTGATATTGAGTTCTTTCAGCCGGCGATGAAGCGTGCGTCGACTGATGCCGAGTCGTCTTGCCGCCTCGGTGCGATTGCCGCCGCTCTCTTCCAGCGCGCGGAAAATAAGAACTCTCTCCGCGTGGTGCAAATCCAAAGCGTCCGGCACCCCGGTGGCTGATCCGCCTTCTTTTTCCGAATCTCCGCGTGGAATCGGAGGCACGGCATCCCGCACGAACGCCGGCAGGTCGCGCATGCCGATTCGCGGCGTGCTGCACATCACGACTCCGTGCTCGATGGCGGTTCGCAGTTCGCGGACGTTGCCGGGCCAGTCGTAGTTCAGGATGCACGCCATGGCTTCGGGGGTGAGTTCGCGCTTCGGCTTGTCGTTTTCGCGGGCGGCCTCGGCGAGGAAGGCCTGCACAAGCAGCGGGATGTCCTCCTTTCGCTCGCGGAGCGGGGGCATCGTGATCTGCACGACATTCAATCGGAAGTAGAGGTCGTCGCGAAATTTCCCCTCCGCGACGAGGCGCGCGAGATCCTTGTTGGTCGCCGCGATGAGACGGACATCCGTGTGGATGGTCTGGTTGCCGCCGACGCGCTCGAAGGAACGCTCACCGAGCGCGCGCAGGATTTTCACCTGAATGCCCGGATCGATTTCCCCAATTTCGTCGAGAAAGAGCGTGCCGCCATTCGCCTGCTCGAACCGGCCGATTCGTCGCTCGGTGGCGCCGGTGAACGCTCCGCGCTCGTGGCCAAACAGCTCGCTTTCGAGGAGTTGCGGCGACAGTGCCATGCAGTGAACCGCGACAAATTTCTTCCCGGCGCGCGGGCTGAGGTGGTGAATTGCGTGCGCCGCGAGTTCCTTGCCGGTGCCGCTTTCGCCCTGGATGAGCACCGTGGCCCGGGAGGGGGCGACCTGCTTGATCGTGTCGAACACTTTGACCATCGCCGCCGAGCGGCCGATCATGGTGTCGAGCGATTCGCTGCGCTCCACCCGCTCGCGCAATTCGAGATTCTCGCGGTGGATGTCCCGCTCGCGTAGGGCCCGCCGGATGAGCAACTCAAGACGGTCGAGGTTCACCGGCTTTGTCACGAAGTCGTAGGCGCCATGCTTCATGGCCTCGACGGCGGTGTCGACCGAGCCGTAGGCGGTCATCATGATGCAGATCGGCGCCTTCGGGCGCTTGAGCACTTCGTCGATGAGCTTCATGCCGTCGTCCGCACCGAGTCGGAGGTCGGTAATCATGACGTCGGCCGGCTCCGCATCGAGTGCCGCGAGCGCGCCCTGGGCGTCGGCGGCGACATACACCTCGAAATCCCCTTCGAGTGCGTCGCGAAGTCCCTCGCGAGTGTGCTTCTCGTCGTCGACGATCAGGACGATTGGTTGTGCCACATTGGCACTAGACACGGCGGCGCGGGAAACCGCAAGCCGGCAGGTGGATCGCTCAACCGGCCAGTGGGGCGGCGTCTTGACGCGCCAGCCATTCGCGGAGCGCGCGGTGGCGCGGATCTTCCAGCCCCGGATCGGTGGCAAACACGGCGCGGGCCTTGTCCCGGGCATCCTGAATCAGGGCTCCATCGCGGAAGAGGTCGCCAAGGCGAAGCGGCGGCAGGCCCGTCTGGGCGGTGCCGAGAAGGTCGCCGGGGCCCCGCATGCGCAGATCCGCCTCGGCGACGACGAACCCGTCGGTGGTTTGCTCGAGCACGGTGAGTTTTTCGCGGGCCTCGGGTGTGTCTTCGCCCGGAATGAGAATGCAATACGAGGTATGCGCGCCGCGGCCGATGCGCCCGCGAAGTTGGTGAAGCTGGGCGAGGCCGAAGCGTTCCGCGTTCTCGATGAGCATGACGCTGGCATTGGGCACGTCGATACCGACCTCGATGACCGTCGTGGCGATGAGCGCCTTCGTAACGCCGCCGGCGAACTGCCGCATCTGCGATTCCTTTTCGTCCGGCTTCATGCGGCCGTGCAACAAGCCGCAGGCGTGCGGTTCGAGCAGGCGCTGCCATTTCTCAAATTCCGCGGTCGCGGCCTTGGCCTCGGATTTCTCGGATTCCTCGACGAGCGGATACACGATGTAGGCCTGGCGGCCGGCTTCGATCTGCTTGCGGAGAAATGCCGCCGCCTCGGGAATCTTCGACGCGTCGCGAATGCCGGTGATGACCTTCCCGCGATTTGCGGGCAGCTCGTCGATCACCGTGACGTCGAGGTCGCCGTAGGCGGTTTGCGCGAGCGTGCGCGGAATGGGCGTGGCGGTCATCACGAGCACATCGGGAGCGTCGGACCGCTCGATGAGCTTCACCCGCTGAAGGACGCCGAAACGATGCTGCTCGTCGATGATGATGAGGCCGGGGTTTTGGAGTTCCTCCGGGTCGTGCAAAAGCGCATGGGTGCCGACGACGAGCTGCGGAGCGCCTTCGCCGGTCCACAGCTCGAGGTTCTGGCTGACCTTTCGTGAGCCGGTGCGGAGGGCGACGCGAATGCCGAGCGGTTCGAGGAGGCGGCAGAAGTTGTTGAAATGTTGTTCGGCGAGAATTTGCGTGGGTGCCATTACGGCGGCCTGGCAGCCCGCTTCAATGGCGAGCAGGGCGGCCGAGAGGGCCACGAGCGTTTTGCCGGAACCGACGTCGCCCTGCAGCAGGCGGTTCATGCGACGCGGGGAGCGGAGGTCCGCGCGGATTTGCTCGATCGCCCGGGACTGCGCGCCGGTGAGCGGGAATGGCAGCGACTCGTGAAGCTGGCGCATGAGCCGGCCTTCCACGTCCTTGGGGCGGCCGGGCAGGGCGTCAACCCGGGCGCGACGCGAGGCAATGAGTGCCTGCATTGCAAAGAACTCCTCCACGACAAGATCCCGCCGCGCCGCCTCGAGTGACTCGAAGTCGTCGGGGAAATGAATCGCCCGGAGCGCGGCAGCCCTGCGTGAGGCGTCGCCGGAGTCGGGCAGCAGCGTCGGAATTTCCGTGAGGTTCGTCGCATGAATTGCCTGAAAAATCCACTCGCGCAGGCGACGTGTCGTGACGCCTTCGCCGGCGGGGTGGATCGGCGTGATTCGATGAAGATGGATGAGCTCGTCGCCTTCGTCCTCGATGATCTCGAACTCCGGAAAGTCGAGGTAGAGGCGTTTGCCGCGAAGTTTCGGCCTGCCGTAAACGACCATGTGCGCCCCCGTGGAAATCATCTTCCCTACATACGGCATGTTGAACCACCGGCAGGAGATGCGCCCCGCCAGCGCACCGGCGCCATCCTCCTCGAGCGTCGCTTCGAAGCCGCGCCGCCAGCGACCATACGGCAGGAAGCCGGTTTTCACGACATTGCCGCAGAGAAGAACCGGACCGGGTGTCTCGCCATCCGGGAATGGCGCGAACTTCCGCCGGTCCTCGTATCGGCGTGGAAAATGGAGCACGAGATCCGCGAGCGTGCGCAGGCCGAGCCGGCGAAGGTTGGGAATGCGGCGGGGCGGAATCCAGTCCACTTCCGCGAGCGGGGTTTCGGGTCTCACGCGGCGGAGCGAATGTCGACGATCTGCATCTGCGCCTCGACGCGACCCATGTAGTCGTTGCGTTCGAGGTGGAAGGCGATGTCCCACGGCGGACGGGGGAGATCGTGTTCCGCGCCGTTGAAATAAATTGCGGTGATCTGCCGCCGGCCGTTGCGCAGCGAGAACCGCAGATGCTTTTGTTTGAGAACGCGGGGAGCAGCGACGGGCGTGACGCTCCGCGTGAAGAGGAGTGGACGCGTGTTGCCCGCCCCGAAAGGCTCGAGCATCGACTGCGCGAGGAGAAGGTCCTGACCGAAGTCGTTGAGATGGACCTCCGCGTCGAGCATCAGCCGCGGCGTGAGCATCTCGGAGGTCAGCTTCGCGCTCGCGGCGGCCTCGAACGCGCCTCGGAAATCCTCGAAGGCATTTTCATGCACGTGAAGACCGGCCGCCATGTCGTGACCGCCGAAGTTGCCGAGGTGATCGGAGCACTGGCGCAGCACATCCACGAGCGAAAGCCCTTCGATGCTGCGTCCGCTGCCTTTTCCATGGCCGGATTCGTCGAACGCGACCACGAACGTGGGCCGATGGTGTCGCCGGGTCACGCGCGACGCGACGATGCCGACCACACCCTGGTGCCAGTCGCGCGAGCCGGCAACGATCGTGCGGTGCCGGGAGGGATCGAAGTTCGATTCGATCCACATTTCGACCTCGTGGGCCACGTGGCGCTCGACCGCCTGGCGTTCGCGATTCTGCGCATCGAGGCTGGCAGCGAGGCGGACGGCCTCCCGGGGGTCGTTCGTGAGAAGGAGCTGCAGCGCTTCCTGGGCGGTGCCAAGGCGCCCGGCGGCATTGATGCGCGGGCCGAGGCGAAAGCCGATGTCCGTGGAGCGCACGGGAAACGAAACGCCCGAGACTTCCAGCAGCGCGGCGAGGCCGGGCCAGCGGGTGCGGGACATTTGCTCGAGTCCGCGGCGCACGAGGGCGCGGTTTTCGCCGATGAGAGGCACGAGGTCGCAGAGCGTGGCCAGTGCGACGAGGTCGAGGATTTCCTTGAGATCGAAGTTCGGGATCGGGCTGTGCTTGAGCAGCGCGTGGGCGGTCTTGAACGCGATGCCGGCGCTGCACAGGTAGGCGTAGGCGCCGTCGCCGAGTTTTGGATTCACCATGGCTGCGCAACGCGCAGGCGAGGCGTCGGGTTCGTGATGATCGAGAACGATCACGTCGATGCCGCGGTCCTGCAGCCGGCTGATTTCCGCCGTTGAATTGGTTCCGCAGTCAACGGCGATCAGCAGCTCGGGGCAGTGCGATTCCACGCAGCGGTCGATTGCGGCCTGGCTGAGGCCGTAGCCTTCGCCCTCGCGGAGCGGGAGAAAACACTCGACCTTCGCGCCATAGGCGTTGAGCAGGCGGTGGAGAATTGCGAGCGAGGTGACGCCATCGACGTCGTAATCACCGTAAAGGACGATGCGTTCCTTGCGTCGCAACGCGAGGTCGATGCGCTCGACAACCGCGGGCATGCCGGGCAGGAGATTCGGGTCGGTGAGGTTCGCGAGGCGCGGGTTGAGGAACCTCTCGATGGCGGCGTCCTCGGTGTGTCCCGCCGCGAGCAGCAGATCCGCAACGAAGAGCGGAACGGAAAATTCGCGCGCCAGACGCGATGCCGCGGCACGGTCCACGGCCCGAGGTAGAATCCAGCAGCGCTGCATGGGGAAAATTTACCCGAAGCGCAATCGGGGCGGAATCCGAAATCCGGAGGACGCGCGGGGCGGGATTGATTTTTTGCGCTCGGAAGCAGATGATGAGGGCATGGGAATCGAACGGACGATGCTCGCCGCGCAGGGCTACATCGAGCTGGAGATGCCGAACGAAGCGTTGCGCGAGCTCGACGCGCTGGACCCCCAGGATCAGGAGCGTGAAGAGGTGTTGCAGCTCCGTCTGTTCATTCTGATGCGATCCCGACGTTGGGCCGAAGCTCTGGGGGTTTGCGCACGTCTGCGTGAGAAAAATCCCGAGCAGACGACCGGCTATATTCACGGCGCGTTTTGCCTGCATGAGCTTGGGCGCACCGCGGAAGCCAAGGAAATGCTGCTCAAGGGACCGGCAAGCCTGCTGGGAGAGGCGACCTATTACTACAACATGGGGTGCTACGACGCGGTGCTCGGAAACCTCGAGGAAGCGGAGCACGCGTTGAAGATCAGTTTTAAAATGGACGACAAGTTTCGGGAGATCGCGAAGTATGACCCCGACTTGAAGTCGGTGGCGGAGTTGTTGTGAGCGGAGTTGACACCGCGGCGCTCGATCGGGTGCGTGCGGCCTTTGAGAAAAATTTTGCCGAAGGTCTGGAAGTCGGCGCGGCCGTCTCGATCTGGCAGGACGGCGAGGAGATCCTGAATCTTCACGCGGGCCACCGGGATGGGGCCCGGACGCAGCCGTGGGAGGCCGACACGCTGGTGCTGATCTGGTCCGCGACGAAAGGACTTGCCGCCGCCTGCGTGCTTCACGCGCTCGAGCAGCGCGGAATGCCGCTGGATGTGCGGGTCGCGGAGTTCTGGCCGGAATTTGGTCAATGCGGCAAGCAGTCGCTCACCGTTGGCCAGGTGCTGTCGCATCGCGCCGGCCTGAGTGCGCTGGACGAGCAGAATCTCTCGCTGCTTGATCATGACGGTGTGGCCCGCGCCATCGAGCGGCAGGTGCCGTTGTGGGAGGATGGCGGCCACGGATACGGACCGAGATCCTTCGGATTTGTGGCCGACGAGATGGTGCGGCGTCTGACGGGCGGGACGACGCTCGGCGACTACTTCCGGCAGCATTTTGCGGAGCCGCTCGATCTGGAACTGTGGATCGGACTTCCGCCGGAGCTGCACGGGCGGGTCGCGCAGATGCTCGCAGCGCGAATGACCGGGTGCTCCGAACCCGAGGACGCCTTCATGGAGGCCATGGCGACTCCGGATTCGCTGACGCGGCGCGCCTTCAATTCACCCGGCGGACTGCCCGGAGCCTCGGCGATGAATTCCCCCGCGGCGCGTGCCGCGTCGATTCCGTCCCTTGGCGGCATTGGGAGCGCGTCGTCGCTGGGCCGGTTTTACGCCATGCTGGCGGCGGGCGGCTCGTGGAATGGACGGCAGTTCTTCGATCCACACACGCTCCACTGGATGAGCGAGCCGCTGGCGAACGGCTTCGACAGGGTGCTGCGAATCGAGACGGCGTTCTCGGCGGGGTTCATGCTCGATCCGGTGGGACCGGATGGCGCGAAGCTGCGGCATTATTTCGGGCCGTCGCTGCGGAGCTTCGGGCACCCGGGAGCGGGTGGCAGCCTGGGATTTGCCGATCCGGATTCACGCATCGGCTTTGCCTACGTGATGAACCAGATGGAGCTTGGCGTGCTGCGTCACCGGCGCGCGCTGCGGCTCGTCGAGGCGCTTTACGGGCTCTAGGAAACAGCCTGCGCCGCCGATTTTGGCGCGGCTGATTTTTTGCCGGCGAGGTGGCGGACAATGGCTGCTGCGGTGAAGAGCAATTCCACGACGACGAACGTGATCGCGTAGCCGAAGCCGCCCGAGCCGAAGCCGTAGCTGTGAAGGCCGACGCCCAGAACGAAGTTCACGCCATACCACGCCATGATGATCGTCTGGAACGCGAGGACCGCGCCGATGGCGAGGCCAAACCCGGCCCACGCGCCGGCGATGCGGCCATGCAGAATGAAGAGGTAAACGAGCAGCGCGACCAGCGCCCAGGTTTCCTTGGGATCCCAATCCCAGAAGCGGCCCCAGGAATAGTTTGCCCAGACGGCGCCGAGGATCGTGCCGATGGCGAGAAGCAGCACGCCCACCTGCAGCGTGCGGTAAATGTAATTGTAGAGCGCAGCGGCGGGCTTGCGGCCGAGAATGACCTTGCCCAACACGATGTGCGCCACGCCGAGCGCGAGCAGGAATGCCGCGTAGCTCAACGTGATGATGAGCACGTGCGTCGCGAGCCAGAAATTGCTCTGCAGCACGGGCACGAGCGGCTGAATCGAGCTGTCGAGCGCTAGCGGCTGCGTGTCGGCGAGGATGAGCGGGATGACCGCGGCAAACGTCGCGCCGAGCAGGAAGAACCGGCTGCGATAGATCGCCTCGAAAATCAACGCGAAGAATACCGCGCCGAAGGCCACCCAAATGACCGATTCATACATGTTCGAGACCGGCGGACGGCCGGCGATGATGACGCGGCAGACAAAGCCAGCGAGCTGGCAGAGAAATCCCGCGCCCGCGAAAATCCAGCCGAGCACATAGCCGACCTTTCGGCCGCGAAGCGAGGTGACAGCGAGCGTGATGCCGCCGAGCAGATAGAGAATCCACGCCCAGCGGAAGGGGTGCGCTTGCTGGTAGCTGTTCTCGAGATCGAGTTTCCATGCCGGAGGCTGCATTTCCGGCGCCTGTCGGGCGAGCGCGTCCCGGAATTCAGCCGCCGCCTTTGCGAAGGCCGCCTCGTCGTTCTCCTTCCACGCCGTGCTCAGGGCAACGAACGTCGGATCGTCGGGGCGCACGGTGAACCACGGAGCACCCTCGCCATCGGGATTCGCGACGACGCGAAACAGGTCGCCGCGAAACAGCTGCTCGAACTCCGCGAGCCGCATGCCGACTTCCTCGACCTGCTTGTCCATGCCGGTGAGCTTGCCGTCCTTCACGGCGCGCTTGGCGGCCTGCGTTTTTTGGAGGAGCGCAACAAACTGCGGGTTCTGCACGAGCTCCTCGTGCGAGAAGAGCTTCCGCGACGCGTCGAGGCCGGCGGCCTCCTTCAGCTGCAGGTTATTGATGAGAATGAGCGGCTGCGAGATCCATGCCTCGGGCTCGAGCCAGAGGCCGGTGATGACCTCCATGGCGGAACGTTTTTCGTCGCCGATCGGAACGGAGCTGCGTCCGGCCATCGAGAGAAGGCTCTCGTCGGCAAAGACGCGATAGGGCTTCTTGCGACCGCCCTCCTGCACGGGGAGGGTTTCGAGCGGCGTCGTGTCGAGCGCGAATGCCGTCGAAACCATGATGAAAAGGAGGAGACAGACGGCTCTCATGATTTCTTGGGACGAATATAGAACATGATGAAGATGCCCACACAAATTGCCAGGGAGCCGATCCATTTGAGCAGCCAGCCGGGATCGTAGAGCACCTGGAGGGTGGTTTCGTCGAGGTCCTGCGGGTTCCACTGTGCCTGCGAAAATTTGTAGTTCAGCCCCGTGATGAGCGCGAGCGGGTCGCCCGGCCAGCTTGCAGGGTGGTTCATCTTCGCGACGCCCTCCTTCGTTTCACCCGTCTTCTTGTCGCGGAACTCCACCGTGGCGATGAAGTTGGAGGGCGTTTCGGTGCCCTCGAGGCGCGGCACTTCAAAGTTCTTGAGGGCGATCGTGAAGGGAACCGGACGAAGCTCCAGTCCGTAGCCGACGCGGATGAACGTATCCTGGTATTGCAGCGTCGTGAGAGCGCCGGATTTCACCCATTGCGCCGGGCCGGTTGTGCCGTCAGGAGCCCGCAGGTGTGCGCGGAATCCCGGCACGCCCTCGACGCCTTCCGGTCCCGGGCCGGACTCCGTGGCAATCGTTGCGTTGGGCAGAAATTGCTCGATGGTCGCCTGCCAGTCGGCCCAACCGAGGGCAAACGGAGTGCCGACGTTCGCGATTCCCTTTTCGTAGATGCGACCGTCGCGGCTGAGCTGGTAGGCGATGCCGCTGTCCGTCGGTGCCATCTCGAGCATGGGCTGCGAGCTGGCGGGATCGGTGGCTGCGGGGCCGGTGATGCGCACGAGCACCGCAGGGTTGTTGGGTTCGTCCGAGACGGAAGTCGGCTGGCCATTCTCGAGTTTGAAGTCGGGCCAGTAGGACACGACGTTCACCGTCGCTTCGCCGACCTGGAAGGATTTTCCGGCGACCTCCTGCCGCGGGTGACTCGCGGATTTTCCATCGGGAGTGGTGGCGGTGATCGTTTCACCGTTCTCGGAGAGGGTTACGGTCACGCCGGTGCGTTCGCTACCGTCGGGAATCACGGGGGCAAACTTCGCGAAGACCATCTGCGTTTCCGTGGCCGGTCCGGACGGGCGTTGGGGAAGCCTCGGGAGAAAGGCGACTTTCGCGAGGCCGAAGAGATCGCGCTCCATCCCGCCATCGGGACGAATCACGAACGGCAGGATGAGCGTCTGGCCCATCATTGCGGTCGTGAATTTCACGGAAATGCCCGGGCCCCCGCCGCCGGCGGCAGTCAGCAACTCCCTGTCCACCAGCCGGTCGCTGTGGGCATCGGCGACAATGCGGAGTTCCGAGCCGGGCACGTCGAGCGTCTTGGGATGCCGCTCTGAAGGCAGGGCGAGTTCGGCGTCGAATGGCACGAGGTAGAGTGCGCCGTCGGCGGGGCTTTCCACCTGGAGCACGCTTCGGCTCGTGGTGATGCGGCCGACCGGCTCCCCGCCCTTGTGCAGCGTGACGTTGCCCTCGAAGCCGAGTTGGGAGCCGATCACGGCGCCGATCAGCAGAAGAATGATCCCGTAGTGCGTGATGATGAAACCGGTGTGCTTTTTCTGCCACGGCCAGCGGGTGAGCGTGACCGCGAACAGATTGATGCAGAGCAGTGCGAGCCAGAAGATGAACCAGGGCGCCTTGTAGATGTAGGCGCGGGCGATTTTCGCGTTGAAGGAGCTTTCGTAGAAGGTCGCCACCGCGCAGGCGATCGCGATGGTCGCCAGCAGGAAGAGCGCAAGCTTCAACGATCCGAGCAGATGCACCAGCCGCCAGTAGAGGGAGCGCTGTTTGCGCTCGGCGATGAGCCGACGGCGTTCGTCGGCGGTGAGGGGCGGTGCGGCTGTCGTGCTCATGAAGAAGTGCCGACGCCGCAGGATTTTCCGGCGCGGCAAAAAATCAGTTAGAGCGGAGCGTATTGGATGAGGCGATCTTTGCAACTGATTCGCGCCTCTGAAGGCATTGCGGATTTCGCCTTTTTCCCGGAGAAAGGCCACTCTACGTTGCCGGCATGCGTCGGCTGTGGATTGTTCTGGGCCTTCTGGTTGTGCTGCTCGTCGCGGCCGCGATCGGCCTCAATCTCTGGGTGAAAGCCTACCTGCGCAGCGATGCGTTTCGGCAGCTTGTTTCGGCGAAGACCGGCGAGGCGCTGCGAGCCCGCGCGGAGTTTCAGCCGCTGAGCTGGAGCGGATCGTCCGTTTTCTCGCCGGCCCTCGATGCGGAAGGGGAGCCGGGAGGGACTCTCGAGAAACTTTCCGCGCAACAGGTGCGGGCCAATGTGGACTGGCGGGCAATTTTCGACGGGGCGTGGCGCGTGACGCGCATCGAGGTCGTGCGGCTCGACGCCGCGTTGCGAACGGAGGTCGAACGCGAGGCGAGTGAGCACGAACCGGGACCGACTCCCGAGGCACCGCCGCCGAAAAAAGGCTTTCTACCCAATCGCTTCGAGCTGGGGGAAATCGATGTCCAGGAGGCCGATTTCGCGGTGGGCGGTTTTGGAAAGATCCGGAATTCCGCGCTCGTGATGAGGCCGGACGGCAGCGGGTGGGTCTTCGACGGTCGCGGCGGCAAATTGTTGCTGACGGGTCACCCGTCGCTCGACATCGCGAATTTCCGGCTTCGCCTGCAGCATGGCGGTCTTTACGTGACGGATGCTTCGCTGCGGTTGGGGGAGACCGGTGTATTGGAGCTCTCCGGCGAAATCGGCACGGCGGGCAAGGATTACGATCTGCGCGTCGAGTGGAGCGATGTCGACACCGCCGAGGTGCTCGACGAGACGTGGAGGAAGCGCCTCTCGGGCACGTTGGCGGGTCACGCGAAAAGCATCCAGCCCAAAGGTGGAGTGGCGACCACGACGGGGGATTTCCTGCTCTCCGACGGCCGGCTCGAGGGATTGCCGGTGCAGGCGCAAATCGCCGATTTCACGCGCACGCCGCAGTTCCGGCACATGCCGGTGCATGAAATTTCCGGGAAATTCACGCAGCGTGAGGGCGGCGTCGAGATTCGCGATTTCGTGATGGAATCGCGGGGCCTCCTGCGCATCGAGGGGGCCTGCATCGTTGGACCGAATGGGGAGCTCGCGGGGGATTTCCAGGTCGGCGTGACTCCGCAAACGCTGCAATGGCTGCCTGGCTCCCGGGAGCGGGTCTTTGTGGTTTCGCGCAACGGCTACCTGTGGACGACGCTGCGGGTCGGCGGCACGGTGGACCGCCCGACAGAGGATCTCTCCGGCCGGCTTGCCCGGGCGATGGGGGATGAGATCATCGAAACGGGCACGAATCTCATCAAGCAGGCGCCGGACAAGGCGGATGAGGTGCTGGAGCGGGCGCTGGAGGTTCTGAGTCCGCTGATTCCCTAGCTGCTGCGGGCGCTATCGAAGAAACAGGGAGTCGAGCAGTTTGCGGAGCAATTCGTGCGTCGCGGCGAAGGACTCGTCGGGCTTGCTGAGGATCGTTTCGCCGGTTTGAACAAAGCGCCCGGGTTGCAGCTCGTCGCGGCATTCCTCCGCCAAAGCTGCGGCGAGCTCACGCGTCATTTCCGGATGAAACTGCAGCGCGAGCACGCGGTTTTCGTAGAGGAATCCCTGGTTGGCGCAGGCTTCGCTGTGCCCGAGTCGAACCGCCCCAGCGGGCAGCTCGAAGGTGTCGCCGTGCCAGTGAATCGCCTCGATCGATTCCGGCAGAACCGGCAGCTGGGCCCGGGCCTCGGGCGTGAAGTGAACCGGGAACCAGCCGATCTCGCGATACGGATTCTGGGTGACCCTGCCGCCGAGCGCATCGGCGAGAAATTGCGAGCCGAGGCAGATGCCGATGGCGGATTTTCCAGCGTCCACATGCGCCTTGATGAACTGCCGCGTCGGCTTCAGCCACGGGTAATCGCGGTCCTGGTAGATGTTCATCGGGCCGCCCATGATCACCAGAAGATCGACCTCGCCCTCCGGCAGCGGATCGCCTCGATACAGGTGGGAAGTCGTGATGGAGAATCCCCTCCCGCCTGCCCAATCGGCGATCACCCCGGGGCCCTCGTTCTCCGCGGACTGCAGGCAATGAATGCGCATGGTGTCGATTAGCGAATGGCCGCCGGGAAAGGCCAACAGTTTTTGGAAGGTTCAACTCTAAGGCAGCCGTGCGGACTCGATGGTCACCGTGCGCTGCGGGGTTTCGAGCAGTTTTCGGAGGTTTTCCTCCGCGACCTCGCGAGCCCGCGTCGCGAGTTCGGTCTCTTCCGCCTCCTCGAGGACCCGGGTGCGAAGTTCGCGAAGGGCGCGCTCGCGATCCTCGGCGGTCAGTTTGTTCCAAAGCCCGTTCTCGTCGCGCAGGATGTCCACGTCCTGAAGCTCCGCGCCGAAAATCTCGGCTTCGGGAAGTTGCACGTGGAGATCGGAGCCGGTCTCGTCGATTCGAATTTCGAAGGGCCTGCTGAAATCGATGCCCGCGCGAACGACGAACGTTCCTTCGACCTCGAACGTTTTCGTGCTTTGGAGCCAGGAGTGGGTGAACCGATGCCGCTGCGAGACCGTTCGCTCGAGCACGACGAAGCGCGCGACCTCCGTTTCCTGTTCGACGATGGTTTTGTTGCCGACGGTGACCTTCGGGCGAATCTGGAAGCTCGTCGCGACCTCACTGGCGATCTCGCGGGCAACCTCGGTCGCGTGCGCCGTCGAGCGTCGCAGCACCTCGGCCGGCAGATCGACCGTGATGTAGCGGACGGTCATCGCCCCCACGACGATTAACGCGACGATGCAGGCAGTGAGCGTGAGCGCGAAGCGGGATGCGCCACCGCGAATGCTGTGCGTCGGACCGGGCATGCCCGCAGCGTAATCGGTCCTTCGCGTCGGACAACCCGGTTAAAATCCTTGCTGGCGAATTTCCGGCCCCGATAGGGTGCCACGCGATGAAAATCGTCGTTACCGGGGGTGCGGGATTTATCGGCTCCCATCTTGTCCGCCAGCTTCTTGTCGAGGGCCACGAGGTGGCCGTGATCGACAATTTCAACGATTTCTACGATCCGGCGATCAAGCGGGCCAATGTGGCGGACTTCGCGGGGCGCGTGGCGATTCACGAGGCCGACATCTGCGACTTCGGCGAGATGCAGGACATCCTTGCCCGTGGCAAATACGACACGATCGTCCATCTCGCCGCCCGCGCCGGCGTGCGGCCGTCGATCCAGAATCCCAAGGGCTACATCGATACAAACATCACCGGCACCTACAACCTCCTCGAAGGCGCCCGCGCCGCCGGCACGAACCATTTCGTCTTCGCCTCCAGCTCCTCGGTTTACGGGCTGTCGAAGGTGGTGCCGTTCCGCGAGGATCTGCCGCTTCCGCAAACGCTCAGCCCCTACGCGGCGACGAAGCTCGCCGGCGAGCATCTGTGCGGAAATTTCTCGAACCTTTACGGAATGCGGGTCGTCTGCCTGCGGTTCTTCACGGTTTACGGTCCGGGGCAGCGGCCGGATCTCGCGATCCACAAGTTCACGGACATGATTGTGAAGGGGAAGCCGATCCCGAAATTCGGCGAGGGCAACACGCGTCGCGACTACACCTACATCGACGACATCATTCAGGGCGTAATGGGTGCGATCCGTTATCGCGGTGAACTTTTCGATATTTTCAATCTCGGCGAAAGCGAGACGACGACGCTGAACGAACTGATCGCCGCTCTCGAAAATGCGCTCGGGAAGAAGGCACAAATCGAGCAGCTCCCCGAGCAAAAGGGCGACATGCCGCTCACGAGCGCCGACATCACCAAGGCCCGAGCCCTGCTGGGTTACAATCCGCAAACGAAGATTGCCGACGGCATTCCGAAGTTTGTCGATTGGTATTTGAGTTTGAGGAAATAGCCATGCCACCGGATGTCACCGCTCTTCTGCAGGAGTTGATCCGCATTCCGAGCGTGAATCCGGACGGTGACCCCGGAACCACCGAGGTCGGCGAAAAGCGAATCGCGGAATACCTCGGCGGACTGCTTCGTAAGTGGGGCGCGGAGGTCGAGCTGCGCGACGTGCTGCCGGATCGTCCCAACGTCGTTGCACGTTTCCCGAATGCCCGGCCGGATCGCCCGCGGCTGTTGCTCGCGCCGCACACGGACACCGTGAGCATTGGCGGCATGACGATCGAGCCATTCAGCGGCGAGTTGCGCGACGGATGCGTCTGGGGCCGTGGAGCGACCGATACCAAGGGGCCGATGGCGGCGATGCTTTGGGCGTTGCACGAGAGCCGCGATCTGCTGCGGGAGCTGCCTTACGAGGTCTGGTTTGCCGGATTGATGGGCGAGGAGGCCGGACTTCAGGGCTCGGCGGCGTTGGCGAAGGAGATGACGTTCGATTTCGTGATCGTGGGCGAGGCGACGGGGCTACAGGTGGTCAACGCAACCAAGGGATCGAACTGGCTCACTCTGCGCACGCGTGGTGTCGCGGTGCATGCGTCGAAACCCGGGGACGGGGTGAACGCCATTTACAGGATGGCCGATGTATTGCGATGCATTCGGGACGAGATTGCGCCGGCCTTTCGATCCATGACGCACCCCGTTCTGGGATCGCCGACAATCAGCGTCGGCACGATCCGCGGTGGAACGAAGACAAATATCGTTCCGGACTATTGCGAAGCCTACGTGGACATTCGCTCCATTCCCGGGCAGGACCTCGCGCCGGTGATGGAGACGCTGCGCAAGGTGTGCCCGGATTTGTCGATCGAGGTTTTCGAGGCGAAACCGATGCATACGGACCCCTCGCATGCCGTGATCCAGACGTTGCGGAAGTGTGGCGCGGAGTGCACGAGCGCGCCGTGGTTTTGTGACGCGGCCGTATTTGCAAGCGCAGGGGTGCCGGCGGTGGCGGTGGGCCCGGGGTCGATGGCGCAGGCGCACACGAGTGATGAGTTCATCCGGGTTGCGGATCTCGAGGCGGGCACGGAGTTCTTCAAAAAGTTTTTCAAAGCGCTCGCGGCCTCCTAGTCTCACGGGCTCCGTATGAGCGAAAAGACAGCCATCTCGCCGCGTCGCGACGAGGATTTTCCCGAGTGGTATCAGCAGGTCGTGCGCGCCGGCGACCTTGCGGAAAATTCCGAGGTGCGCGGCTGCATGGTCATCAAACCCTGGGGCTATGCCCTCTGGGAACGCATGCAGGCCGTGCTCGACGGCATGTTCAAGGCCACCGGCCACAAGAACGCGTATTTCCCGCTCTTCATCCCGCTCAGCCATCTTCAAAAGGAGGCCGATCACGTCGAGGGGTTTGCCACGGAATGCGCGGTGGTGACGCACCATCGTCTCGAGAGAACCGCCGAGGGCAAGCTGGTGCCCGCCAGCCCGCTCACCGAGCCGCTCATCGTGCGGCCGACGTCGGAGACGATCATTGGCGCGACCTACGCGAAGTGGGTGAGCTCCTATCGCGATTTGCCGATCCTCATCAATCAATGGGCGAATGTTGTGCGCTGGGAGATGCGGCCGCGGTTGTTTTTGCGCACTGCGGAGTTTCTCTGGCAGGAAGGCCATACCGCGCATGAGACCGAGGCCGAAGCGCTCGAAGAGACCGACCGGATGCTCGGTGTCTACGCGACGTTTGCCCGCGACTATCTCGCGATCCCGGTGATCACCGGCGAGAAGACGGAGAGCGAGCGATTCCCCGGCGCGGTGAAAACGTTGTGCATCGAGGCGATGGTGCAGGATCGGAAGGCCATCCAGGCCGGAACCTCGCATTTCCTCGGGCAGAATTTTGCAAAGGCCTCGGGCATCCAGTTCCAGGGCCGCGACGGCCAGCTGCAACACGCGTGGACGACGAGCTGGGGAGTGAGCACGCGGTTGATTGGCACCATGATCATGGCGCACGCCGACGACAATGGCCTGATTATTCCGCCGCGTGTGTCTCCTGCGCACGTGGTGATTCTCCCGGTTACGCCGAAGCCCGAAACGCGTGAGGCGGTGCTCCAGGCGGCGCGCGATCTGGCCGCGCATCTGCGCACGCAGACGTATCACGGCGAGCCGGTGCGCGTGGAGGTTGACGATCGAGATATCGGCGGCGGCACGAAGAGCTGGGAGTGGATCAAGCGCGGCGCGCCGATTCGTCTCGAGCTCGGACCGCGCGATCTCGAGAGCGGCAACGTGGCGCTCGCCCGCCGCGATCGCGGACCGAAGGACAGGGAATTTGTTCCGCAGGCCGAAGTGGCGTCGCGCGTGCCGGTGATTCTCGACGAGATTCAATCCGCATTGCTCGAGCGCGCGACGGCGTTCCGCGACGCGCAGACCAAGGTGATCAATTCCCGCGACGAATTTTACGCGTTCTTCACGCCGAAGAATCCCGCGAAACCGGAGATCCACGGCGGGTTTGCGCTCGCGCATTGGAACGGCAGCCCGGAGGTCGAGGCGAAGATCAAGGCTGACCTGAAGGTGACGATTCGGTGCATTCCGTTCGAGGAAAACCCCGAGCCGGGCACGTGCATCTTCACCGGCGAGCCGAGCCGCCAGCGGGTGGTCTTCGCCAAGTCGTATTAGGCGAACTCGGTCACCGGAGCCTGGCAGGCGAAGTTCTCGCAGATGTAAAGCGCGGCCCTGCCGTCGACGGGTTTCATCGCGCGGGTATCAGGCGTGTCCTCGGCGAATACGAGCACGCGGTGCGGAATGAATTTCCGTCGAACCGCGTGAGCGAGCGCTTCGGTGTCGGCCGCGCTGCGAGCCCCCGCGATCACGAATTGCCTCGGTGCGGAGAGGTGCATGTCGAGCGCGCAGAGCATTTTCGGAATCGCCGTCGGCATTCCCTGCAGGATGGATTCGAACGAACGGATCACGCGGGTCGCCCGCTCCGCGCAGGCGTTGTCGTGGAGCATCCAGGCGAATCGCTGGAGATTGATGGCGCTGACGGAGTTCGCCGAAGGCTCGGCGCCGTCGTAGTCCTCGCGCAGGCGCAGCGGCACGAGCGGATCGCCCTCCACACTCCCGAGATACGTGCCGGTGGGCTCGTCGAAGAACAGCTCGTCCTGCGTCTTTTGCAGCGCCCATGCCCACTCCAGCCACTCCGGCTCGAAGGAAGCCTCGTAAAGATCGAGGAGCCCTTGAATGAGAAACGCGTAGTCCTCCGCAAATGCGGTGGTGCTCGGCGTTCCATTTCGCCACGACCGGACCAGACGCCCCGTGTTCGGATCGACGAGATGATTGCGGAGGAAGCGTGCGGCATTTTTCGCCGCTTCGAGGTAGTTGCCATCGGCGAGTGCTCCACCAGCCCGGGCGAAGGCTGAAATCATGAGTCCGTTCCACGCCGCGAGAATCTTGTCGTCGAGATGCGGCCGCGGCCGTTTCTCGCGTGCCATCGCAAGCAATGCGCGGCTGGCTGCGAGCGAATCGCGAACGGTGGCGGGATCCAGTTTCAGGTATTCCGCGGTCGCAGAGATGGACTCGCGCTGAATCAGGATGTTTTTGCCTTTGAACTCGCCCTGCGGATCGCTGCCCTCCGGCGCGTTGCCTTCCGGCTCAACTCCATAGTGCCGGCAAAAGATCGGGCTCGCGTCACTTCCGAGCAGGCGCACGATTTCCTCCATCGTCCAAACGTAGAACGCTCCTTCGCCGTGCTCCGGGCGCCCGTGCTCGAACAGGCTGTCCGCGTCCTCTGCGGAGTAGAACCCGCCTTCAGGATGCGTGAGACAGCGGCTCACGTAGCCGAGCGTGTCGCGTGTCGCGTCGGAGAAGGTGGTGTCCTGTGTCAGGCTCCAGGCATCGATCAACGAACAGACGATTTGCGCCTGGTCGTAGAGCATCTTTTCGAAGTGAGGCACATGCCACTGGCCATCGACCGAGTAACGGTGAAAGCCGCCGCCGAGATGATCATTGATGCCGCCGGCCACCATGCGGCGCAGCGTGTGCAGCGTCATTTCCAGCGCCTGCGTGGGCACTCCCGACGTATCGCGCGCATCCATGCAGAGGAGGAAGTCGAAGACCGATGGACGTGGAAATTTCGGCCCGCCGCCGAAGCCGCCGTGGTGCGGATCGTAGGAGCGCTTGAAGCCTTCGAGCGCCTTCTCCATGGGAGCTGTGTTTAATGGCTGCGTGGATGGCGCCGGTGTGGAGCCCTCCCGCAGTGCCTCGATGACCTGCCGGCCCTGCTGGACCACCCGCTGCTGTTCCCGCGCCCAAACCTCGGCGATTCGCTCCAGCACCGTGACGAACCCCGTGCGGCCAAAACGGTCGGTCGGCGGGAAATACGTGCCGCCGAAAAATGGCTGCCCATCCGGAGTGAGCCACACGCTCATTGGCCACCCGCCGCTGCCCGTGGTCGCCTGCACAAACGCCATGTAGAGCCGGTCGATGTCGGGCCGTTCCTCGCGGTCCACCTTGATGTTCACAAAAAACTCGTTCATCACCGCCGCGACTTCGGGGTTCTCGAACGACTCGTGCGCCATCACGTGGCACCAGTGGCAGGTCGAGTAACCGATCGAGAGAAAGACGGGCTTGTTTTCGCGGCGTGCCAGTTCGAAGGCGGCCTCGCCCCACGGATACCAGTTCACCGGGTTGTCGGCGTGCTGGAGCAAATACGGAGAGGTGGAATTGGCGAGCTGATTGGGCATTGCAGGCAGGCTCTCACGGGTTGCATGCCGGTGCAACCTTACCAAATGGGGATACCATTCCCACTGGCGGTCGCGATGAGAGGCGGTATGGTAATCGAATCCCCCGACCCCAAACCTTGTGATTTTCAGCGCTTTTCGTCGTTCCCTCTTTGCTGCTGCGGTCATTTCCGCGCCCACGCTTGCAGAAGCCGGCCTCGTCGCGCGGTGGAGTGCCGATACCTATTCCAGCGGCCCGTGGCTGGACGCGGTCTCCTCCATTCCCGCCACACCCGTCGGCGGTCCGGTGCGCGTGGCAAATGCCTTTGGCGGTCGGGCCGGCATCAATTTCAACGGCAACAGCCATTTTCGCGTCGAGGGCGGCAACAATCCTCTTGGCGGAAAGACGTCCTTTACGATCGCAGCAGTTTTCAAGGCGACTGCGGCAGGCAATACAGGGTCGAACTGGTATCAGGCCAGCGGCCTGATCGGTGGTGAGGAGTCCGGCGTCGTCAACGATTTCGGATTGGGATGGACGGGAGATTCCGGGGGTGCCGTGAAGGGTGGCGCGGGATTCGCCGGTGTCGGAGATCGCACGCTGACCTCGGGTTCCCAGACGCTGAATGCCGTGCATGCGGCGGTCCTGACCTACAATGGCGCGACCGGCGCGATGACGCTCTCCGTCGACGGAGTGCAGGTGGCGACGGCGACCGGTGCGGCGGGCGCGGCGAGAAATTCCGCGACCTTCGGCCTCGGCGCGATGAGCACCGCGACCGGCGCCACGCAACCGTTTCCGGGCGTGGTGGGTGAATTGCGGATGTATGATTCCGTCGAGAACGGCCCTGCGCTGAGTCGCGCGCTGCTTGATGCCTACACGCTGCCGGCGGTCGCGAACAACGACACGGTCACCATGCATCGTGGACAAAAGGCCCGGATCGACGTGCTGGCGAACGACACAGGTGGTTTCAACCCGTCGAGCGTCGAGGTGGTCACGCCGCCGCAATTCGGCACGGCGACCGCCGACTCCCAGGGGCGCATTCTTTACGCAAATACCTCCGGCTCTCCGGCCACGGACACCTTCACCTACCGGGTGGGCGGAGTCACCGGGCCGTCCGCACCGGCGACGGTGACCATCAACTTCGCGAATGTGCTGCGCATCGCGAACAGCTCGATTAATGTCCCGCTGTCGCCGCCGCAAACCGCTCTGCAATTCGTGCCAGCCTTCGGCTCATTGAGTTTCAGTCAACCGGTGTGCATGGCGAGCCCTCCGGGGGATTCCTCAAGGCTTTTTGTCTGCGAGAAAACGGGACTTTTGAGGGTGATTCCGTCGGTGACGGCATCGACTCCCACGGCGAGCACGTTCCTGAATCTGCCGTCGCTTCTCTCGAGTCGCGGCGAGTCGCTTTACACGGACAACGAGTCCGGGTTGCTCGGGCTCGCGTTTCATCCGAATTACGCATCGAACCGCCATTTCTTCGTCTTCTACTCGGTGATGTCCGGCGGGCAGCTCCACCAGCGCGTGTCGCGTTTCACGACGCAGACGGGAAATCCCAACCAGGCCGACCCGAACTCCGAACTCATTCTCATCAACCAGCGCGATGATGCTCCCAATCACAACGGTGGCGACCTCCACTTTGGTCCCGACGGCTACCTCTATATTTCGCTGGGCGACGAAGGCGGCGGCAACGATTCGTTCAACAACAGCCAGAGCATCACGAAGGATTTCTTCTCAGGCATTCTTCGCATCGACGTGGACAAGAGCGGCGGTGTCGCGCCCAACCCCCACGCGGCCGTTCCGCTTACCAGTGGGCAGGCACGCTACACCGTGCCGTCGGACAACCCGTTTGTCGGCGCGACGACATTCAATGGTGCGTCCGTAAATCCCGGAAGCGTCCGCACGGAATTCTGGGCGGTCGGCTTCCGGAACCCGTGGCGGTTTTCCTTCGACCCGGTGACGGGTGAGTTGTGGGTTGGGGATGTCGGCCAGGATGCGCGCGAGGAGGTCAACATCGTCACGCGCGGTGGCAACTACGGATGGGCCTATCTCGAAGGCACGCTCAGTGGTCCCAGATCCGCACAGGCGCCGGTAAACTTCAACACGCTGTATCACACGCCGCCGCTTTACGAATACACGCACGGCTCGGGTGAGTTTCAGGGAATCTCGATCACCGGCGGAATCGTGTATCGCGGCTCGCGCATCGCGTCGCTTCAGGGCGCCTACATTTTCGCCGACTACGGCTCGGGGAATGTCTGGTCGCTGGTGCGCAACGGGTCGAATCCTCCAACGGTCACCCGCATCGCCGGCCAGAGCGGCATCGTGGCTTTCGGCACCGATCCTTCGAACCAGGATCTCCTCGTTGCCGACATCAACAGCGGTCGCATCCTGCGACTTGTCTCGGGGACGCTTGCCGGAAGCTTCCCGACAAAGCTGAGCGACACCGGGTTGTTTGCCGATCTCAGCGATCTTTCGCCTTCGCCCGGCGTGCTGCCCTACACGCCAAATCTCGCGTTTTGGAGCGACTTCGCGCAGAAGCGTCGGTGGTTCGTCATTCCGGATGGCACGAGCCGCATGACGTGGACCGAAGAGGGCGCGTGGACCTATCCGACCGGGCAGATCTGGGTGAAGCATTTCGACCTGCCGCTTGTGCAGACCAATCCGCCGGATCCCAACGCGCCTCTTGGCCAGACGAAGCGCATCGAGACTCGGCTGCTCGTCAAGACCGCCGGCGGCAGCTACGGCGTGAGTTATCGATGGAACGACGCGCAAACCGAGGCGACGCTCGTGGACGACGCCGGCGTGGAGTTCGACGTAGCCATCACGCGAAATGGACAACCCGCCACGCAACGTTGGGCGATTCCCAGCCGGGCTAACTGCCTCTCCTGCCACAATGCACCGGCGGGGCACGCGCTGTCGTTCGATACGCGCCAGCTCAATCGCAGCAATGTCATCAATGGGTTTGCCGGCAATCAGATCGACCTGCTGCGCACCGGCGGATTTTTCACGAACACGCCGCTGTCGCCAAACGTGCTGCCGCGCCACTTGCGGCCGGAGGAGACGTCCTTCCCGCTCGAGGCGCGCGTGCGGTCGTATCTGGCGGTGAATTGCGGCCAGTGCCATCGCGAAGGCGGCACCGCGCCCACGGGATGGGATGCCCGCCCGGAGATCACGCTCGCGGAAACCGGGTTGCTGAATGGAATCCCGGCAAACAATGGCGGGAATCCGGCCAATCGCCTCGTCGTCCCTGGTGACGCCGCCCACTCCGTGCTGTTGAGCCGGGTGGCTGCAACGAATGGATTCACCCGCATGCCGCCCATCGCCAGCAACGAACTCGACCAGGCGAGCATTGGGTTGATCACCGACTGGATCGTGAACGAACTCCCGCAACGGAAGTTCTACGACGACTGGGCCGCGGAGCACTCGGTCGGCGAAAAAACGGCGGACGATGATTTCGAGGGACAGGACAACTACCGGGAGTTTCTCGCCGGCACGGACCCGCGCGACAGCCGGAGCTTCTTCTTCCCGCAGATCGGCTACGACGGCGGGAATGTCAGCCTGAGCTTCAACATTCCGGGCCATCGCTCGGTGCGGGTGATGACCTCGACCGATCTGGAAAACTGGGTGTTGTGGGATGTGCCGGGCAATCACGGGCTTCCGCAACCGGGCGGTCAGATCAGCCTGACCGGCTCGCTGGAGGCGTCGCGTCAGTTCTTCCGCGTGGACCTGCTGGAGAATTGATACACGTGGTTCCTTGCCCGCGTGCGTAGGACAGAAGATGCGAATCCTGCCCTGTCTTCTCGTTGTTGGGGTATTTGCGGGATGCTCGACCGTGGAGAGTCAGTCCCGCAGGGCAGGGCGTGCATTGGCGCGAGTCGGAGAGTCCATCGAGGACGGAGCGGAGAGCGCCGCTCGAAAGACAAAGAGCGTGTGGCACAGGATTTTTGGAGACAACGATTCCTCCACGACGTCACGCTCGTCTTCGTCTCGCAGGTCGTCCACGACTGCATCCACGAGCCGCGACGACGATCCCTCGCCGCGACTCGAGACTCAAACGTCGCAATACATCGGGACGGAGTAACGCTACGAAACGATGGGCCGACGCGAGGCGAGGGCTTCGTTGTAGTGGTGCATCACGTAGCGCCAGGCGGGATGAAGATCGCTCTCGGCAGCCTGCCAGAAGCGGCGGTGGAGCTTTGCAAGAGCATCCGCGCTCCATAGAAGGGCGTTGAGTTCGCGGCGGTCGAGGGCTTCCGGGCCGTCGCGCAGGAGCCGGTCGGCGAGGGCATTCAGGCGTTCTTCCTTGTGCCTGGCGTGGATGCGGGAACGGCGGAGCAATGCGACGTGCACGGCGTTGGCATAGGGCGCGAGGAGCACCTGCCCGATGCCGTAGTGCGGGAGATTTGCGAGGCTTTCCGGTCGCTCGAGCGCGGGCGGTGTCGCATCGAGATCCTGCAACACTTCCGGTGTGGAGATTTCCTCCGGGATGAGCAGAAGGCCGTGCCGTCGCAGCCAGAGGCCGATGCGGTCCGAACTGGAGAGCATCACCAGCGGAATCGCGAAAAGCCACCCGATCAAAATCGGCGAGAGCCAGAGCGTGAGCGTCGGCATCCAGTAAAGCGTGGCACCGAGCGTGACGATGCCGGCGATCGTGGGGCCGAGGTATTCCCGCGCCGCCTGGGAAAACGGAATCGAGGAGTCGCCGCGGTTCTGGGTCTTCCAATTCACCCGAATGCCAAGCACCGTGAGCACGACAAACTTCGTGTAGAAGTAGAGGAGGATGGGAGCCATCACGATCGAACTCACCGTCTCGATCACGCTGCTGGCGACGAGACGCAGAGGCCCGCCGAAATCCTTCGATCGCGTGAGCCCGTGGAGCAGGCCGAGCAGCTTTGCCGCGAAGAGCAGCACGAGCGTGAGCACGAAGAGCATCGTCGCGATCCACCCCGCGCTGGTCCATACGGGATCGGCCAGTCGATTGGCGTAGATCGCGTATTTTTCCTTCCAGTAGTAGTCGATGCCGCTGAGCACGATGAAGACGATGAGGAGCGGCGCGGAGAGATAGGCCATGAGGCCAAAGAAGATGTGGAGGCGGTTTGGAAACGGGGTGCCGGGCGCGAAGAGAAACCAGAAGTGCTGGAGATTGCCCTGGCACCAGCGACGGTCGCGCTTGAGGCTCTCGCTGAGATTCGGCGGGCTTTCCTCGTAGCTGCCCGGCTCGTCGTAGGCGAACCAGACCTGATACCCGGCCTGCTGCATGAGCGCGGCCTCGACGGTGTCGTGGCTCAGAATGTGACGGTCCGCCGCGGTCTGGCCGGGCAATTCGGGAAGCACGCAATGCTCCATGAACGGCTGCAGGCGAATGATGGCGTTGTGGCCCCAGTAGTTGGCGGCGGAGAGATGCCAGAAATTTGCGCCCGCGGAAAACACGGGACCGAGCAGGCGCGTCGAGAATTGCAGAAGGCGCTGGAAGAGTGATCTGCCGCGAACGATTTGAGGCGCGGTCTGGATGAGGCCGACGCGGGGATTCGCATCCATCGCGCGGGCGAGGCGCACAAATGCCTCGCCGGTCATGATGCTGTCGGCGTCGAGAATGATGAGATAGCGGTAGCGGCGGCCCCAGCGACGGCAGAAGTCCGCGATGTTGCCGCTCTTGCCATGCAGGGATACGCGGCGTTTCCGGTAAAAGACGCGCCCGAAGGCATTCAGGCGCGAACAGAGGCTCATCCACGCGCACTCCTCGTCGATCCAGTTGTCGGGTTTGTTCGAGTCGCTGAGGATGAAGAAATCGAACGCGTCGGCCTGGCCCGTTTGCCGCAGCGAGAGGAGCATTTTCTCGAGGCCGGTGAAGATGCGCGCCGGGTCCTCGTTGTAAACGGGCATCACGATGGCGGTGGAACCCGGGAGACCCTCGGCGGGCTTGTCCTCGAGCGTGCGCATGATCTCGAACCGCTCGCCGCGCAATCGAATGAGAAAGCCCCACAGCGCAATCGAAAAGCCGAATGCGATCTGGCCGAAGAGAATCACGAACAGCACGAGCAGGATCCACTCGATCGGCGAGATGCCGCCGGGCCGATACACCTCGAAGAGCATCCACGCGCCGGCGATGGTGATGCCGCCACCGGTTGCGAGAAACAGCGCCTGCCGGAGCGATGCGACTTCGCGAGAAAGCGCGGTGGATTCCCGGAACGTCATGGCCTCACGAAGTAAAGGTAGGATCCATAGAGCGCGAAGAAGATGAAGACCCAGATCACGAAGGCGCGGGTGACGTGACCCCACGAAAACTGCTCCCAGGTTTCGTGCGCGATGTCCTCCATGGGACCGTAGTCGACCTCCTTCCGAAGCAGGCTGCTGTATTCCAGCGCGGGCCCGGCTTCCAGCGAGGCCGAGCGTGCAGCTTCGAGAAGCTCGGGGGGCGGAGAGGGATCGAGAAACGAAGACGGCCAGTTGCGGTAAAGGCCGCTTGCAAACCACGCCGCGCGTCCCCGGGCGGCGAGTTGGGTGTTGGGAGGCCCCGAGTCATCGGCAAGCTGCGAGAACCACGCTTCCGTGCGGTCGGTGGCGAGAGCCATGGTGACCTCCAGCGGAGAGCGCTCCGGTTGCTTGGCGTGCTCGGCACGCGCAGCCTCGAGCAATTCGAGAGAGAGCCGGAGAAGATGCGCGCGGTCGTGCACCCGGTGTGCGCGGAGGTAATCCCCGAGCCGCAGGACGGCGGCATTCCATTCTTCGAGCTGGTCTACTTCACCCATGTGTAGTCCCAGGTTTCGGTGACGGGTCGGTCGTCGAGAACCAGCGCACACCGCATCTCGACGGGATTGTGCGAATTCGACGTGCTCACGGTGAACGCGAGGCGCCACGTATTGTCGTTCGGGTTCTTCTGCAACCGGACGTGTGAAATCTCCCCGCCCTCGCCGGCGGAAATCACCGGCTTCAAATTGGCATCCTCGGGCAGAGCGGCCAGCTCGCCGCCGGCGAAATCGATGAAGATTTTCCGAAAGTATTTCTCGTTTTGGTAGTCGATACGCGTCGAGACGCAACGGCCGATCGGCGGCAGCCCGGCGTTCTCGGTAAATGCGACGGTCGTGTATTTGAGCTCGATCGCGCGGCCTTTTTCGAGGCCATCCTTCGGCCGCCAGTAGGCCACGACGTTGTCCACGTATTCGCTGTCGGTCGGGTTCTGCATGAGCACGACCTCCCCCGCTCCCCAGTCGCCTTCCGGCTGAATCCAGACGCTGGGACGTTGATGGTAATTTGCCTCGAGATCCTGGTAGTGCGAAAAGTCGCGGTCGCGCTGGAAGAGTCCGAACCCGCCGGGGTCTGTGTCGGCATAGATGTTGATCTGCCGCTGTTGCGCCCACGCGAGCGGCCGCCAGATCCATTCGCCGGAGGAGTGAAGAATCTGCAGGCCGTCCGAATCGTGCACCTCGGGGCGGAAGTCGCCGAAGGTGTTGCTCGTGTTTTCGCCGAACCAATACATGCTCGTCAGCGGCGCGAAGCCAACGTCCTTCACGTTCTTGCGCGGGAAGAGCATCGCGTGAACGCGGATTCGCGTCTCATCGCCCGGCTGCACCCGGAATTCATAGGCGCCGGTGACCGAGGGACCGTCGAGCAGCGCGTAGATGAGAAGTTCGTTCGAACCCGGCGTGGGCTCGACGAGCCAGAACGTCGTGAACGCGGGAAACTCCTCCTTCCCGAGTGTGTCAACGCAAATTCCCCGCGCGGAAATACCCCACGTCTGACCGCGGGCGAGCGGGCGGTAGTAGCTTGCCCCCTGGAAGACGAGCGTCTCGTCGAGGTGGTCGGACTTGTTGAGCGGGTAGTAAACGCGAAATCCGGAAAACTCGGCGCCTTCGAGATCGGCAGGCTTCAGTTTCGAGCTTTCCGCAGCCGCAAAGAGATCAGGATCGTAGGGCACCCATTTCGCGCCGTCGCGGTTTACCTGGAAGACCGTGACCGGCGTCGATCCATGAGCTCCCCCCGCGATGAAAAAGCTGACCTGGAAGGGCAGCCCCTTGTCGCGCCAGAGCATGGCATCGCCCTTGTATCGCACGTCGCGAAGCTCGTCGTAGTTCGCCTCGCGAAGTGCTTTCGTGCCGGTCGGCTCGCGCGGCTCGAACGGCTGCAGGCTCAGCTCGCGCGCCTGCCTAATCACGTCGTCGAAGGTAAGCGTGCGCCGGTTGGTCTGGCTGATGACGAACAGCAGGAGCGCGAGCGTCATCACGGCAAAGACGAGGTGCGTCTTCATGTTACGAAGACGGCCCCGGGTGCCTCGGTTCTCGGATGTTTGCGCTGTCCACGTTTCCCCGCAGGATAACGAAACTCGCGCCCGGAGCGGTCCTAAAAAGATCGCGCTCCGGATTCTCCGACGAGGCTACTCTTCGCTGACCCCGGTCGCTTCGATCTGGATGAAGATGCGGTCGCTGTTGTCGCCCGGTTGCGGCGTGAAGTCCATCGTGCGCCAGAGGTAATCGGGATCCGCCGTCGTGATGTCGTGGATGTTGGTGAGGCGGGCGCCGGCGGGCTGCCAGGTCTTCAGGTCATCCGAGACGAGGACGTTGTAACTCGTGTGCTGCGCGTCGGCACGCACCGGGAATCCAATCTCCGCCGAGCCATCGACTGCGAAGTGGACTTCGGTCGGGGCGGAGTCGAACGCCAGGGGATCGGTGTTCAGCGCGAATTCCGAGGCGTTGTCCCGCGAATCGCCATCCGGGTCGAGATAGAGCTCGTGGAGATGGAAGAGGCCGGGGAGGTGCTTTGCGAACCAGCTGTCGACCGGAGAGTCCACGGCCGGGCTCTCCTGGGCAAGGGCCGCAATCTCGCTGGCCGACAGGGCGCGGGTGTAGAAGCGGATCTGATCGAGGTCTCCAACGAGTTGCAGGTTGCTCCCGTTTGACGAGCCGATCTCAATCTGCGGGTTCGCGGTGAGCGTGGAGGTGCTGCCGGCCATGTTGCCGTCAATCGCTCCATTGACGTAGATCTGCATTGAGCCGGTGGACTGGACGCGACGGATCGCAATGTGCGTCCACTGGCCGGTGTTCACCGCTTTCGAGCCGTGCAGGTGCACATTGGCGGCGCCGCTCTGATGCCCCGTGAGGAAGCTGATGCGGCTGATGCCGTTTCCGGAGGAGGTTCCGCTCACGGAGAAGTCGTTGGTAGGTCCACTCGCATCGGACCAGAACAAAGGAACGCCGCTGATCGGATTGTCGGTGACCGGGAAGTTCTGCGTCGTCCGGAGCCAGAACGAAATCGTGAAGTCGTGGCCGAGGACATTTGCCAGCGTGATGCGCGAGCCGGAATTGTCGAAGTGCAACGCGCCATCGAATTTCCCGTTCGCGATCCAGTTGTTGTTGGTGATGTTCGTGATGGCGCCGTCGTTGTTGCCGGTCGAACTGTCGTGGGCAACGGTGCCCGCGGATTCATCCAGCTTGAGCCAGGTGGCGAGGCTCGGCTCCTGCGGGTCGATGGCCAGTTTGTTCGAGGCGTAGTTGGGGAGCCCGCCGTCGGCAAATGCACGACCCTGCGGCAGCTCGACGCGAACCTTGCCCTTCGATGTCGGGGTGACCTTCAGCCGATACTCGGCGCCGGAGCCGGTGAGCTGGTCCAGCGTGCCACCGCGAATGTAGAAGTCGTCGAGTGTGAGACCGGTGACCGAATGGGTGAAGACCACGTCGATCCATGCCGCGCCGGATTGCTCGAATTCGTCGAGGATCAATTCGACGCCGGGCCCGGTGCCAAGGCCCTGAATCCAGTTCTCGAGTTCCGTCACCCACTCGGTATCCACCATGTTTTTGCCGAGCGGGGGCATCTGTCTCGGGCCCACAATGGCGTCGCGACGATAGAGGATCGAATGCACCGGATCGGCCGGATAAATGATGGCCTCCGGGTCGCCGGTGAACTGGCTCTCGACCTTGCCCCAGATGAGGTTCTGGTTTTGCAGGGGCGTGACGAACCGAGCGTCGAAAAACGCCCGCACGCCGCCGGGGCGATGGCATTGCGCGCAGTTGGAATCGATGTAGGACCGCACGCGTGTCTCCAACGGCGCGGTGACCTCGATGAGATTCCGGGACTTCAGGAGGTAATCGAGATGTTCCGGGTGATAGGCATCGTCGAAGAAACCGAGATGGGCGAGGGTGGCGAGCTGATTGGCGGTGCGGCCTGTCTTCGGATAGGTGAGGTCGCCGTTGAGCTGGTGCGTGTTTACGCCGAGGACGTATTTGGCGTTCGAGTTGTGGCAAAGCATGCAGTTTGCCCGGCTCGGATACGACCACACCTGCTCGCGGGTGCCGCCACCTTGCAGGGCGATCGAAATCGCTTCCTCCTGCCCGTCACTGAGGAGATCGGCATCGGAGCCGTCGGGTCGCCAGCGATACGTCACGCCGTAGGGCTCGCCATTTTCGCTGATCACCAGGAAACGGGTTTCGAGGCGTCGCACGGAGTTCGGGTTGTTTTCATCGTTGGCCAGCTCGAAGTGCTTGATGAACACCGTGCCGGTCGGGAAATCCCATTCGCTCTCCGGCGCGAACGCGATTTTCTCGGAGGGCGAGTCGGGATTGCCGTCGTTTGGAATCGCGATCCAGCGGCGTTTCAACGCGGCATCGGACCACAGCGGGGCATTCACCGTGTAGGGGATGATGCCCGGGGCCGGTGTGAGGGTTGCGAGGTCGGCGAAGGCGTCCGTCTGGGAGAGCAGGGCGGGAGGCTCCGGCACCGCGGTTCCTGAGCGGGCGAGTTTGTAAATCTCCCCCTTCGTGCCGGAGCCGAGTTTGACGAAGTAAATCTCGCCGTTGGGCATCTGGAGGCAGGTGGAGGTGCCGCTGTAAACGCCGCCACTTGGCATGCTCGTGAGATATTCCGCGGAGGCGGTGGTCGGGCTGTTGCGGCTCAGCGCCCAGATGCGGCCGCTCGTGTTGTCCACGATGATGTATTTTCCACGCAGCGACGGGTGCTCGCTGCCGTAGTAGAAATACCCGCCAATAACGCAGCTTCCGAGGATGCGGTTGTAATCCCAGAGCGGTTCGGTGAACGTGCCAATGATCGTGGAAGGAGGCGATTTCGGGCCGGGAGCGAAGCCTTCGCGAAACGCCCATCCATAGTTGCCGCCGGCGACGATGTGGTTGACCTCCTCGCGGGTGTCCTGCCCGACGTCGCCGCACCAGATTTCGCCGGTCGCCGGGTCGTAGGCGAAGCGATACGGGTTGCGAAGGCCGATCGCGTAAAACTCCTCCAGCACGCTGCCGTCGGGATTTACGAACGGATTGTCGTTGGGAATGTAATAGTTGGCGGTGAAGCTGTCCGGCCAGCCGGCGGGCTGCGACGGATGCCGCTGGGGTTGACGCCGGATCGGATGGCTCCTTGCGGGGTTCTTGTCGACGTCGATGCGCAGGATGCCCGAGAAGAGCCGGTCGTTGATTTTCTGCGAGTCGTTGTATTGGTCGTTTGCGCCGCCTTCGTCGCCGATGCCGATGTAGAGAAATCCATCCGGCCCGAACATGAGACAGCCCGAGTCGTGCCATTGCTGACGGTCGAACTGCTGGATGAGAATCTGCTCACTGTCGGGGTCTGCGGCGAGCTGGCCGTCGGGAACGTTGAAACGGGAAAGCCGCCAATAGGAAAGGTCCCCGCTGTCTCCGTTGGGCGAGTATTTGTAGGTGACGTAAACGTAGCCGCGATTCGGAGACCCGGGCTCTCCAAACTCCGGGTGGAACGCGAAATAGGTCATCCCGGAGTCGCTGTTGCTGTAAGTGCGGCTTCGGATGTCGAGAAACACGTCCCCCTGCGAGACGTTTGGTGTGTTCTCGAACATCAAAATGCGGCCGTCCTTCTCGACAAAGAGCAGCTTGTTCGTGCCTGGATACGGCCCTGCAAAGGTCGGCAGGTCCACGTTGAGGTTCGGAAACACCCGCTTGACCACCCAGTTGCCGGCGGGTCCCGGTGCCTCGGACGGAAAGACATGGTTCAGAAACGGCCCGATGGGCTCCGCGTAATCGAGGCCGTGGTCGGCAGTTCTCCCGGGTGTCGGGGCGAGCGCAAAAACGATCGTGGCGACGATTGCAACGGTGCTCTGCATCGATTTGCCAGCACAAATCGACGGCGTCGACGGACAGAACGACTGGGGCATGCGGGGTAGGGGAACCGTTGGGGGCGGCAGGCCCACTCTACCCGCGCCGGTCGTTCGCGCTAGCGATAATTATTGCAGATGCAATCTTTTTCTTTAAGCGCCTAACAGAAGGCGCATCGGGTTCTCGATGCATTCCTTCACGCGCACGAGGAAGGTCACCGCCTCCTTGCCATCCACGACACGGTGGTCGTAGCTGAGAGCGAGATACATCATCGGCCGGATGACGACCTGGCCGTTCTCCGCGACGGGCCGTTCCTGAATCTTGTGCATTCCGAGGATTCCGCTTTGGGGCGGATTGAGGATCGGAGTGCTCATCAGGGAGCCGTAAACGCCGCCGTTGGATATCGTGAAGACGCCGCCCTGCAGGTCCTCGAGGGCAATCTTGCCTTCGCGGGCCTTTGTCGCGTAATCCGCGAGATCCTTCTCGATCTCGGCAAACGACTTCTGGTCGCAGTCGCGAACGACCGGGACGATGAGTCCGCGCTCCGTGCCGACGGCGACGCCGATGTCGTAGTAGTGAGCGGTGACGAGGTCGTCGCCATCGATCCGCGAATTGATCGAGGGGACAGCCTTCAAGGCATCGACCGTCGCTTTGATGAAGAACGACATGAAGCCGAGCTTGATGCCGTGGCGCGCCTGGAAATCCTCCTGCATCTGCTTGCGCAGCTTCATCACCGCGCTCATGTCGCATTCGTTGAACGTGGTGAGGATCGCCGCCGTATGCTGGGCGGTGACGAGCTGGGTCGCGATCTTGCGGCGCAGCGGGGAGAGCTTTTTGCGGGTCGTGCGCGGGTCGTCGCTCTTCGGCGCGCTCGCAGCAGGCTGCGGCCGGGGTTCCGGTGCGGGCTCGGGCTTTGGCTCGGGTTTGGCCGCGACCGCGGGTGCCGGCTCTGGTTTCTTCTCCGGCTTGGGAGCCTTCTCGGCGGGCTTCGGGGCTTCCTTCGCCTTGGCGGCCGGCTTTTCCTCCTTCGGAGCGGGGGCTGCGCCGCCCTCCTCGATCGTCGCCACGACCTGGCCGATCTTGACCTCCTCACCTTCGCCGACCTGGATCTTCAGCACACCGGATTCCGGGGCGTTCACCTCGGACGACACCTTGTCCGTTTCCAGCGTGAAAATGACTTCGCCCGACGTGACGGTTTCGCCGTCCTTCTTGTGCCAGACGGACAGGACTCCAGACGTGATGGATTCGCCAACTGCGGGGACTTTGACTTCGGTGCTCATGCGCGAAAGCTCCGACTCTTAAAGGGTGAACGCGTCCTTGACCAGCGCGGCCTGCTCTTTCTTGTGCATCGCGATCGACCCGGCTGCGGGACTCGCGGCGGGTTTGCGGCCGGCGTATTTGATCGGACGCTCGAGCAGGTCGGCAAGCCGGTAGGCGAGGAAGAACCACGCACCCATGTTTTGGGGCTCCTCCTGGCACCAGATGACCGTCTTTGCGCTGGCGAGATAGGGCTCGACCGTCTTGCGAAGCTTCTCGCGATAGAGCGGATAAATCTGCTCGATGCGCACGATCGCCGTCGAGTCGGTGAGACCATTTTCCTCGCGATATTTCTGCAGGTCGTAAAAGACCTTGCCGGAGCAAAGGATCACGCGGTCGACCTTCTTCGGGTCCGCCGGTTTCGAGCCTTCGAGGATCTCGTAGAAACGCGAGTTCGTGAAGTCCTCCGCCCGGGAAACCGCCTGCTCGAGTCGGAGCAGGCTCTTCGGGGTCATGATCACGAGCGGCTTGCGATATTTGCGGTGCATCTGGCGGCGCAACACGTGGAAATACTGCGCCGGCGTCGTGAGGTTGCAGACCTGCATGTTGTCCTCGGCGCAGAGCTGCAGAAACCGCTCGAGACGCGCGCTGGAGTGCTCCGGTCCCTGGCCTTCGTAGCCGTGCGGCAGGAGCATCACGATCGAGCTGGGACGCTGCCATTTTGCCTCCGAGGAGGCGATGAACTGGTCGATGATGATCTGCGCGCCGTTCGCGAAATCGCCAAATTGCGCCTCCCAGAGGCAGAGCATGGACGGGTAATCGAGCGAGTAGCCGTAGTCGAAGCCGAGGACGGCGTATTCCGACAGCGGGCTGTTGTAAACGCAGAACCGCGCCTGGCCCTCGCGGATATGGTTCAACGGGATGTAACGCTCGCGCGTTTCCTCATCGTAAAGCACGCTCAGTCGCTGGCTGAAGGTGCCGCGGCGGCTGTCCTGCCCGGAGAGGCGCACCGGTGTGCCCTCGTGAAGCAGCGAGCCGAAGGCGAGTGCCTCGGCGAAGGCCCAGTCGTAGGGGCCGCCATCGCGCCACACCTTGCGGCGTCGCTCGATGAGGATGCGTCGCAGCTTCGGCAGAAGCTTGAAATTCTCGGGCACCGTGGTGAGCGCCGATACGAGCAGCTCGAGCGTCTCGGGTGTGATCGACGTATCGATCGGCTCGTGCGAATAGGGTGGCTGGAAGATCGCGGTGGAGCCCTCGAGCTCCGCTTTCAACTTGTTCTTTTCGGCGGCGGCCTTTTCGCTCGCCTTCACTTCGGCAAGGGCCGCTTCGAGTTCCGCGATCGTTTCGGTCTCGATGTCCTCGAGCTCGTCGCGTGAGATCACGCCGAGGCTGAGGATTTCATCGGCGAAAATTTCGCTGAGCCGCCGGTGCTCGCTGATCTTCTTGTAAAGGTTCGGCTGGGTGAACGTGGGCTCGTCGAGCTCGTTGTGGCCATGGCGGCGGTAGCAGTAGATGTCGATGACGACATCGCGGCCAAACTCCTGCCGGAATTCCGTGGCGATCTCGGCGACCTGAATGACCGCAAGGGGGTCCTCGCCGTTCACGTGGAAAATCGGCGCTTCGATCATCTTTGCGCCGTCCGTGCAGTAGCGGGTCGAGCGGCCGTCGCTCGGCAGCGTGGTGAAGCCGATCTGGTTGTTCACCACGATGTGCAACGTGCCGCCGGTCCGGTAGCCCGGGAGCTGCGACATGTTGAACGTCTCGGCAACAACGCCCTGGCCAATGAATGCCGCGTCGCCATGCACGAGGAGCGGCAGGACTTTCTTGCGATGCTCGGTGTCCTCGAGAACGCGCTGCCGGGCGCGGGCCTTGCCCTGGACGACCGGGTCGACCGCCTCGAGGTGACTGGGGTTCGCGGCGAGATTGATGCGCACCTCGTAGCCGTCGGGGAGCTTGCGCACGGTTTCGTAGCCGAGGTGATACTTCACGTCGCCACTGCCGCCGACCGAGTCCGGCACGTAGTTCTCGGAGAACTCGTTGAAGATCATCTTCAGCGGCTTATCGAGGAAGTTCGCGAGCACGTTGAGACGGCCGCGATGGGCCATGCCCATGACGATTTCCTTGATGCCGCGCTTGGGACAGTTGCGCAGCACGGCGTCGAGCGCGACGATGAGCGCCTCACCGCCTTCGAGCGAGAAGCGCTTGTTGCCCTGGTATTTCGTGTGCAGGAACTGCTCGAATTCCTCGGCCTCGAGGAGCTTGCGGTAAACCTCCCGCTGGATGGGCGCGTCGTGCTTTGCCCAATCCACGCGATTTTCCATGCGGTGGCGCACCCAGTTCCGGATCTTCGGGTCCTGGATGTGCATGAACTCCGCGCCGATCGTGTCGCTGTAAATGCTCTTCAGCTCGGCGATCATGTCGCGGAGCTTCATCGGCTTGCTGTCGCGGAAAAATTTCGACGAGACGGTCGTGTCGAGGTCCTTCTCGGAGAAGCCCAGCTCCTTCAGCGACAGCATCGGATTTTCCGGCGGCTCGGGCGAAAGCGGATCGAGCTTCGCGATGGAGTGCCCGAGCGTGCGATATGCGTAAACAAGTCCCTCGACGCGGGTCTCCAGCGAAGTGGATGCGATGCCGCCCGTGTCGCTGACGGGCGCGGCGCCCGCAATGGGAGCGCCATTCCTGTGCGGCTTCGCGCAGCCGAGTTCAAACCCTTCGAAAAATGCAGCCCAATCTGGGGTTACGGAATTGGGATTCTGACGCCAAAGTTCGTAATTGTCGTCGATCAACGCCTCGTTCCAACGGGCGGTAAAAGAACTGTTCATCGATGATGCAAGGATTGCCGAGAGACGGAACCCCGGCTTGCTGGGCCGGGGTCGATTCCTTGCAATGTGGGCAAAACTTCGCGAGGGAGCAAGCAGCTGTTGAGATTTCTCTCGAAGTCCGGCTTTTCCCCGATCCCTTGACTGGTCCTAACCAAGGAGCATGAAGGCGGCGCCCATGATCACCGTGGGCAGGATGGCCGCCAAAAAGAGGCCTCCGGGGTGGATTCCTTCGTTGCCAAAATATTTTCCGAGGATGGACTGCCCGGCCGGGTTGGGCGCATTGGCGATGACGGTGAGTCCGCCGCCGGTGACCGCGCCGGCCACGACCGCGTATTTCAGCCCGGGGCCGAAATCGGGCACAAGCGAGGCGAGGTAGGTGATCGCGGCGTTGTCGTTGAAGGCGGTGAGGACCGTGGCGCCGATCATGAGCGGCCACTCCGAGAGGCTGCCGAGCACGGGTGCGATCCACCATTTCTGGCAGCCGCCGTGAATCACCAGCGCGGCGAGGAAGAAGCCGACGAGCATGGGGCCGCGCAGGCGAATGGGATCCTGGTTTCGCTCGGTCGCGAGCACGAAGGCGAGGAAGAACAGGAGGCCCAGCACGACGAGCGCGGGGTGATGGGCATTGAGCACCGTCCAGCCGATGAAGCCAATGTGGATGAGCGTGATCCCGAGCGGCACGGGACGGCGAACATTGTCGTCGTCGATGCCGGGGGGATTGGTCATTGCCGCGAGCTCCTTCCGGAAAATGAGGAAGTAGATCACGTTGGCGACGATGATGCCGATGACAGCCTTCCACCCAAAATTGCCGAGCATGTAACCGAAGTCCCAGCCCCACGCGCCGGCGACCATGACGACGGGTGGCGCCGCGAAATGGGTGAGCGTGCCGCCGACCGAGATGTTGACGAAGAGGAGCCCGAGCGTTGCGTAGCGCAATTTCATCGAGGGCTGGAGCTGGTAGAACCGCTCGACGAGCAGGAGTGCGCAGATGGTCATCGCCGCAGGCTCGGTGATGAAGGATCCGAGGATCGGGCCGATGGTCAGGATCGACAGCCACCACGCGGCGGGCGTGCCTTTGCCCAGCGCGGCGACTTTGGCGAGGCAGCTTTCCGCGAAAAGGAGCACCGGTCGCGAACTGGCGATGGCCATGATGACGACCACGAAGATGGGCTCCGTGTAGTTCACGGTGTCGATGTAGTGAACCATGGTGCCCCAGCCCTTGAAGAAGACCATTGCGATGGCGAGCGGCACCACCCAGATGCCGAACACGGCCTCGACCTCGCCGAGGAAATGGAAGAGCTGCGCCTTGAACTGGAGGCGGTCACGTTTGTGGGTGATGGGATTTCCGTGCCGCTCGCGTGGCTCGTGTTCATTCAGCGCCTCGAATTCGTGCTGGTATTTGTGCGCGAGCCCGAGGAAACGCGAGGCCATGAACGTGTGGAGAATGGCGCCGAGGAAGAGGAGTGTCGCGACGAGATTGAACGGCTCCTTCTTCACGCGACCCCAGAGCTTCGCCGTCAGGCTGGGTGCGTCGGCGTCGTCGTAGGATTCGAGCGACGGCGGAAAAGCTGGCGGCTCTCCGGCGGGTGCGTCGGCAAATGCCGCAGGCACGATAAACAGCATGAGCAGGAAGCTCAGGACGATCCGTCGAAGGGGTGGATAATTCATCGGCAGTCGGTTCTCGAGCTCCGGCGCATCGCTGTGATCACCGCAGCCTCGCGGGACTATGCGAAGAACCGCCGGGCATGGCAACCGCAACCGGCTCCTAGTCACGCGTCCAGATCCACGGTTTTCCGTCCTGCCAGCCGACCGAGATCAGGCGGTAGCTGTGCTCGGGATCGAGCTGAAAGTCCATCGGCCGGCCGCTCACGGGATCCTTCGGGACGGATGGAAGATAGTCCGGTTCAAGCGCGTCGAGCGTTTCCGGATACCTGCCGTGGTCGAAATGATAACGCTCCAGCGCACATGCGATCTGAGCCTGCACGAGGTAGGTCTGGATTTGCGCGAACACGCGGGCCTCCTCCGCAAGCCTCGCGAAATGCCCGCGCACCTCGGCAGGGAGCGGCATGGACTCCGGAGGCGTGAGGGCTGCGGGGCTGATGCCGTCGCCGTCGGCGAGTTGATCGAGCATTTGCTGCAGCGCCTTGTTGGCCAGCACCTGCCGGCTGCGAACGCCGCGGGCGTTGAGTTTGACGAGATCGCCGCCAAGCCAGTTTTGGAGCACCTCCGTGGCCGCCGGCGCCTTGCCGGAGAGCGCCGCCTGCACGACGGAGTTGAGTTGCGCACGCTCGCCGCGAAGCGCCCAGCCGAGGTCGGTCAGCAACATGGCCCGCTCCAGCGATTGGGAGAACTGGGCGAGTTCCTCGCTCGACCACGCGCCCCATGCGATGCCGACGCGCACGCAGCCTGCGAACATCGCAAGCAGCCGTCGGCGCACGCGTTGCGATTCGAGAAACGGTTCCGTCGCGACCGAGTCGGCGAGGCGCCACAGGAGCATCAGGTCCACGGTCGCGGCCTCGGAGTTTCCGGTGGAAATTCGAGCGATCGCCTGGATGGCGAGCCAGTCGCCAAGCGCCTCGATATGGCGCAGATGCTGCAACTCGGGAAATGGTGTGCTGTAGTCGATGGGGAAACGCGAGCCCGGGCGATCCGCAAGCTCGACGAGCGGCGAAAAATCGAGATTGAGGTCGCGCATGACCGCGATGATGCGGTCGCCGGCGAGGAGGTATTCGCGCTTCGTCCGATCGAGTCCGGCATCGCGCATCATTTTCGCGATCGCCTCGAGGCTCGCGCCGTTGCCCTTCGATGCGGCGCCGAGCAGGGAACTTACCGAGAGTCCGCCACCGGGGTTGAGCGCTCGCTGGAGAAGCTCCGAACCGGGCGTGCCGGTTTCGAGTCCCTTGAACAAATCGCTTCCAAAGAAATTTTGATCCGCCGGAAGCTCGCGCGGAATGACATCGTCGAAATAGATCGGCTCGCCGGCGGCTTCGAGCTCGCGGGAAAGTTCGAGCCACTCGGAGTGTGCGCCGGGCCCAAACCCGCCGCGCAGCAGCCCGTAGAGGGTGAGTGCAACCGCGCTCAGCACCCCGACGATGACGATGAACCACGTAAATGGTCCGGAGCGCCCCTTTCTGCGCCGCCGCGGCAGGCGGCGATTTGAGAAGGACCTGGGCGGACGTGGCATTGGCGTCACTTATAAAAACTGATCACGTGACGCCCAGAAAAAGGTGCGCCTTTCGCGAAATTCAGTGTGTGCCAGTCACCTGGCGGGTGAAGGGTCAGGCTGCTTGCCCCAGACCCAGTCGCCGGTTTGCAAATCATGACGCCTCTGGCTGACAGTCCCCCCGTCATTCGTTCCGTCGAGTCCGACAGACCAAAGGTTGAATCCGTCTTCGACACGTTTGTAACGGAATGGGCTTCCTTCAAAAACATCCTGCGGAAGAGACGGCAAATTTCTGAGGATCGCTCCGCATCAACTCGAGGTATTGATTCACGAGACCGCGTTCTCCTCGCATTGCACGTTGCATGATTTTCACCGGGCTCACCTGGGCCAGGTCAGGTGAACAGTTTGCGTGGTCGAGGCGGACCTTTCGCCGGCGCGTGCTGTCGATTACGCGGGAGTCAACCATCCGCAGGAGAAATGCGCGCTCGTTGCGGATGCCGCGGAGGAGCGAGGGACGTTTCGCCAGATGGCAGAAGACGGCCTGGAGGATGTCGGCGGTGTCGGCTTCATCGCGGGTCAGTTCCAGCGTGAAGGCAAACATTGCCTGGGCGTGCGCATCGTAGAGCCGCTCGAGGGTGGACATTTGTGATCGATGACGCGCAGGGGGCGGGAATTTGTCTAGCGAAGTTCGGCCTTTGCGCTGCGCTTAAACTGGTAAAATCTCAGATTCCTGTTTAGTTCGACAACCCGCCTATGATCAAAGTCGAGAATCTCACCAAGCGCTATGCCGGGTTCACGGCCGTCGATGGGGTGAGCTTCGAGGTCGGCAAGGGCGAGATCGTTGGCTTTCTCGGCCCGAATGGCGCGGGGAAGAGCACGACCATGCGGATGCTCTCGTGCTACCTGCCGCCGACGAGCGGGCGCGCCGAGGTCGCCGGGTTTGACGTTTTCAAGGAATCGCTTAAAGCGCGCGAGCGGATCGGCTACATGCCGGAGAGCGTGCCGCTCTACAACGACATGCGGGTGTGCGAATACCTTCGCTATCGCGCCGCGCTCAAGGGAGTGCGCGGTCGGCGCATGAAGGAGCGCATCGGGGATGTGGTGGAGTTGTGCGGTTTGAAGGATGTCGAGCGGAAGCTCGTCGGGAATCTCTCAAAGGGCTACCGGCAGCGCGTGGGGCTCGCCGACGCGATGGTGCACGAGCCGGACCTGCTCATTCTCGATGAGCCGACCATCGGACTCGACCCGAACCAGATTCGCCAGGTGCGCGAGCTCATCAAGAACCTCGGCCGCCATCACACGATTCTCATTTCGACGCACATTCTGCCCGAGGTGGAGATGACCTGCTCGCGGGTGATCATCATCAATCGCGGAAAGATCCAGGTCTCCGATGCGCCGGAGAATCTGCGCGCCCGGCTGCAGGCCACCGGGGACATCCGGCTCGAGGGGCGGATCGGCGATGCCGAAAGGGCGGCGAAGGAGCTGGAAGCGATCGAGGGTGTGAAGGCCGTGACGGTCGTCGGTGAAGGCGAGTGGACCGCGTTTTCCATTTCGGCGGCACCGGGCACCGATCCGCGCGAGCAGATTCATGCCCTCGCGGTGAAGAACGGCTGGCCGCTGCGCGAGCTCTCCCGCGACCGGGTGACGCTCGAGGACGTGTTCACGGAAATCACCCACCCGGAGGAGGCTTGAACGATGCGGAAGTTTTACACGCTCTGGTCGCGCGAGGTGGCGGTCTATTTCCGATCGCCCGCCGCCTACGTCATCCTGTTTTTCTTCCTGCTGCTCACCGGCTTCAATTTCTGGTCGGTCGTCAATGCGCTCAATCGCGGGCCGAGCCAGGTCTCGCTGGTGGAGGCGTATTTCAACAATTACTTCTTCTGGTTCGGCTTTGTGCTGCCGTTCCCGCTCATCACGATGCGGCTCTTCGCGGAGGAATATAAACTCGGCACCATCGAGTCGTTGATGACGGCGCCGGTGCGCGACATGCAGGTGCTGCTCGCGAAGTATTTCAGCGCGGTCTTTTTCTACCTCGTGCTGTGGCTGCCGAGCTTCCTGTATTTCGTCGTCTTCCAGTGGCAGACGCGCCTGCAGGCGGCGACCGCCGTCGGTTCCTACCTCGGCGCGTATGCGATGCTGATTCTCATCGGCCTTTTCTTTCTCTCCATCGGCTGCCTTGCCTCGGCGCTGACCCGCAACCAGGTCGTGGCGGCGATCATTTCATTCGTGGTGATCGCGGTGATCTACTCGTGGAGTTTCCTGACGCGGCTGTTCCCGAACGTGAGCTCGGCGCTGCAGGATTTGACGAACTATTTCTCCGCCGTGCAGCACATGGCGCAATTTTCGCAGGGGCTCTTCGACACACGCCCGGTGGTCTTTTACCTGAGCATGACAGTGATGATGCTCTTCTTCACGTTCCAGGTCTTTCAATACCGCCGCTGGAAAGTCTGATTCATGGGAGAGAAGGCAAAATCGAGTTTCTCGCGCGCAGGCATCGGCTTCGGGGTCGTTCTCCAGTCGATCTGCGTCGTGTTTCTCGTCATCGCGGCGAACTACATCAGCTTCAATTATTTCAAGCGCTGGGATTTTTCCCGCTCGCAGAAGTTCACCCTGGCCGAGCAGACCAAGCAGGCGCTGCGGCAGCTCGAGCGACCGGTGAAGGTCATCATGGTCTTCTCGCCAAGCACGCTGAGTCTCGAGTCGGCGATCTACGGTGATGTGCAGAACCTTCTCGCCGAGCTGAAGTTTTCGGGGCGGGGAAACATCGAGGTGAGCGAGGTGGACCCGGTGCGCGATCCGAGCCGCGCGCACGAGCTCGAGGCGAAGTATGAATTCGACGCGAGCCAGAACGTGCTGATTCTCGATTACGGCGAGCGGAAGAAGGTCATTCCGGTCGTCGAGCTGGGTGATTTCGACCTCAGCGGCCTTGCCTATGGGGAGTCGGCGCGGCTCGAAGGCTTCAACGGAGAAGCGGTGATGACCGCCGCATTGATCGAGCTGATGAACCCGGAGAAGGCCCGCATTTACTTTCTGCAGGGTCATGGTGAAAAAGCCCCGGGGGATCTACTGCTCGTGAACGAATATTTCTCACGGCAGAATCTCGAATGTTACGCGCTGAATCTCGCGGGCGTCGACGAGATCCCTGAGGACGCGTCGGCCGTTTGCATCGTGGGGCCGCAATTCGATCTCACCGATCGCGAACTCGAGATGCTGCAACGTTATTGGGGGGATCGCGGCCGTCTTGTCGTGTTCCTCGATCCCGAGGCAAAGACGCCGAATCTCCTCAACCTGCTGCGTCGCGCGGCGGTGGTGCCTCGCGATGACCGTGTGCTGACCCTCCAGCCGGATCCGACCTCGCCCGGCACCTATTACATCATGCGGGTCGTGCGTGGCGTTTATCTGCCCGACTCGGCAATCACGAAACGCCTGGTCACGACAAATGCACTTCTCCCGGGGCCGACTCAATCCCTCGGCGTCGACCGCGATGTGGCGCAGAACGAGCGCATCAAGCTCAGTCCGCTGATTCAGGCGGCGGAACCCTACTGGGGCGAGACGGACTACGCCGCGGTCGATTCCGAGCACGGGCCGCAATACCAGGATGGCGTGGATAACGGGCAGCCGATCATTGTCGCCGTGGCGGCCGAGAAGGGCGGAACCTCCGACGAGGAAATCGACGTGGCCACGGCGCGCATGGTGGTGGTCGGAGACGCGGATTTCATTGACGACGACGTGCTGCGCCAGGCACCGGGGAACCTCGATTTCATGGTCAGCGTGATCAATCGCATGCTCGAAGAGCGCTCGAAGCTGACGGGAATCGCGCCGAAAAAGGCGAACCAGTTCACCCTCAATCTCACGACGGACCAGCTGAGTCGAATCTCGCTCTACACGCTGGTGATCATTCCCGGCGTGGCCGCGCTGATCGGGCTGATCGTCGGATTTCGACGTCGGGCATGAGTCGGGTCTGGACCATCCTGCTCGTGGTGCTGGCGGCAACAGCCGCGGTGTTTCTTTTTGTGATCGAGCCGAAGCTCAAGAGCACGCGGGAACGCCAGGCGACCGAGAATTTTGTTTTCTGGTTCGATCCGGAGAGAATTCGCGGACTGCGCATCGTGAATGGCGACCAGGAGTTTCGGATCGACCGCCGCAACGATGGCTGGTGGATCGGCCCGTGGCCGAAGGATCGCGCGTCGTTCAAGGCGGTGAGCGACATCGTGGCCACCGCGGGCCGGCTCGAAGTGCACGACATCATTCGTGCGAAGGAAGGCATCGATCTCGACGACTTCGATCTTGAGAAGCCGAAGCTCCGCCTTGATCTGGTCGGTGATGGCGAGGACTCGCTGTATTTTGGAAAGGAAGCCGCCGGGCAGGGGCGCATTTATGTGCGGAAGGCAAACTCGCGAGATGTGCTGGTGGTTGACGACGACCTTCAAAAGCTCGTCTTTCGAAAGCCCGAGGAATTTCGCGACCGCCGCCTGACCAATCTCACGCCGGAGCGCATCGACGGCTTCACGATCAAACGCGGGACCGGAGAGATCGAAGTCAAACGCGTTGGCCGGGATTGGGAACTCGTCCGGCCGCTTCACGCGCGTGCGGATTCGGTGGCGGTGAACAGCCTGCTGGAGAAACTGCTCGGTCTGCAGATCGTGAAATTCGTTGCGGACGAGGCGCACGATCTCAGCGCCTACGGGCTCGGCGAGCCGCAGGGTGAGGTGGTGTTTCAGGTGGATGGCGAGGTGCGGCCAAGCGCGTTGCGAATCGGCACGGAGGTGATCGAGCAGGACAGGAAACTGATACTGGCGCAGTTCACGGCACGCGACAGCGTGTATCACCTGCCGATGGATGCCTGGACGTTGCTGCAGATCGATCCGGACGACTTGCGCGACCGACGGCTGCTCGCCCTGAACCTCGACGCGATCGATGCGATCCGCTTCCAGCGCGGAGAGCAGGAGTGGATGCTCGAGCGCGAGGGCGACGACTGGAAGACGGGGGAACGCAGGGTTGCGGCGGAGACGGTGAATGCGTTTGTCGATGGAATGTCGAATGCGCGTGTCGTCGAGTATCTGCCGCTCTCGGACGAGACGCTGGAGCGGTCCGGCCTCGGGAATCCCGTGGCCGGCGTTACGTTCGACGCATGGCTTTCCGAGAATACGCCGGAGGCCGTGGCCGGCCGGCGGCCGGTGACGAAGGTCACGTTTGGAAAAGTCGAAAACGGGAACGTCTACGTGCGCGTGGACGATGATCCGGAGATTTGCGTGGTGCCCGAATCGGCGTTTGACGCTCTGCCTGCCTCGGCGGGCGCTCTTGGCGGCGATTAGTATTTCGGCGCTTTAACGGTCCCCGATTCCACGTCGGCACGTCGCCGCTGCACGATGCGGTCCGCGACTTCGTGGACCATTTCCTCGAGCAGCAGCCGCAGATGGCTGCCGCGCCGGTAATCGGAGGGAGCGATGTTTTTCACGCGGTCCGCGTGCACGCAGAGTTGGTAGCACTTCCGGAAGCTCGTGCGCGTGGGGTCGTCGGGATTGTAAACGGCGATCGCCTGTCCACCGTTGCGGCGCATCACCGTGAAGCATGGCACGTCGGTTGGCCCGTCGCCGACGTAAACCATGTTCGTAAATGGAATCGGGCGCAGCTCCGGCGGCATGTGGTCGTTCACATCCTGCGACATGTCGAGCATGCCCTTGTTGATGCGGAAGAGATACTGCGTCTTCTGCGTGTGACTGATCACGCGTCGCGGGAAGGTGATGCGGCCGTTCGAGTCCTCCGCGAACTCGCAGCCGAAGATTGCCTTCACGTAGGGCGCGAGCCGGCTGCCCTCGATGAGCACCTTCAGCCCCGAGGAAATGATGTAGTGCTCGACGGTGATCCCGTGCGCAAGGTGCTCGGGAGTGAGCAGCCCGTCGCGGAACTCCTCGAACATTTCCGGGAGGCCCTTGTAGAAATTCATCTTCGCGCCCAGCTCACGAAGCTGCTGGTTCGTCGGGCGGTCCATCTCGAGGTAGTCGAGCATCACCTTCATGTAGGCGAGCTCGTTGTCGTAACCGCCGGAGGTGACGAGCTCGTTGCAGCGTTCCCAGAAGCTCTTCGGGTTGATGCCGAAATGCGGGAACAAGGCTTCGTCCTGCATGTAGTTCGGGCTGAGCGTCTGATCGTAGTCGTAAACGATCGCGATGACGTTTTGCGGAGCAGACATGGGCGACCGGCGGTTGTTGGCTGCAGGATATCAGGTTTGCTCGGGTTCGAGCAGGGATTCGAGTGAGCGAATTTCGTTCCAGGTGCCCACGACGAGCAACCGGCTGCCGCCGGGAAGCTTCTCCGATCCCGTCGGATTCAGGACGCGGTCCTCACTTCGTTCGATGCCGACAACCTGAACTCCGGTGCGTGCGAAAATTCCGATCTCGGCAAGGCTGTGACCGGCGAAGGGGGAATTTTCTGGGACCTCGATGGTTTCGAGCAGGGTCGCGTCGAATTCGCGACCATCCTCGGTGAACACCCCCTCCTTCGACAGAAAATCCCGAGCCTGCTGGATTTGCGCCTCTTCGCCGAAGAGGAGCAGGCGATCGCCGGGAAACAGAGCGGTTTCCGGTCGCGGATTGGCAATCACGTATCCCTGGCGGTCGATCTCGAGAATCGAGCAGCCGTATTTCGAACGGATCGCGAGCTCCTGAATCGTCTTGCCGGCGCAGGCGGCGCGATCGGGCAGGAGGCACTCCGCCACGTCCAGGCTCCAATCGCGGGCGCGTTTGTCGCTTGCGGCTCGTGCAAGGGTGCTGCCGGCGCTGTTGTCGACGGCGGTCGCCAGCGAGTTTTCGAACCGACTGTGCAATCGCATCAACACGCCGCGAAAGGCTACGCCGAGAAGCAGCGTGAGACCGAGCAGCGAAAGCGTGAGCCATGGGATTGTCGTTTTCAGCGGGAAATAAGCGAAAATGAGAATCGCCAGTCCGATGGCGCTGAGCGTCTGGAGCGCGAACTGCACCATTGGCCGGAGTGACGCGGCCTGTTCCGCGCGCATGGTGAGCACCTCCGCGTAGATCATGCTCAACGTGCTCAGACTCCGCCATACCGCCACCACAAGCACACCCGCGGTGACGGTGATGATTCCCCAGTAGATGTAGGACCAGACCGGCGAGGCGAGCGCCGTCTTGTCCACGAAGCCGATAAGTCCCTCGTGCAGCGGGCGGGAAAATCCGAAGACGCCGGCGAGCATGACGAGCTCCAGGAACGTCATCATGACCCGTCGCCGCGTGAGCTGCCAGACGGCGTTGCGGGCGGCTCGGGCGCCAATGGCGTCGAGGGCGTCGCGGTAGCGATCGACGGAGGAGATCCAGCGTTTTGGCAGGATGCCCGCGGCAGCATTGCCAAAACGCTCGGCATTCTTCGCGAAAAGGGGAACGAGAATGGCGGTAACGATCGAGGTGCCTACGGCTACGGCGTAAAAGCTCTCCGGCACCACCTTTGCACTCACGCCGAGCTGCGCGACGATGTAGGCAAATTCACCGATTGGCGTGAGCACAACAGCGGAGCTTAGAGCGAGCGGGACGGGTGCTCCCGTGACGAGGAGTCCGGTCGTGCTGGAGAGCACGCGAACGACAATGGCGAATGCAGACACGGCGAGGATGAGTCCCGCGTTGTCCCAAAAAGCCCGCACGTCGATGAGCATGCCGATCGACACGAAGAAGATGGCGCTGAACATGTCCTGCGCTCCGGCGAGGCGCTTCTCGATGCGGAGATTGAATGGGGTTTCGGCGATCACCACGCCGAACAGGAACGCTCCGAGCGCCACGGAAAATCCGGCGCTGATGGAGGCCACGCCCGCACCGAAGACGAGCCCGGCGACGAGGATGCTTTTCAGGTCCGCGTCCGAGGCCTGGCTGACCCGGTTGAGGATGCGAGGCATGATGACAATGCCGAGGACGATCGTTAGGGCGGTGAAGCCCAGAAGCAGAAACAGGATCTGGCCGACATCTTGCGACTCGGCGTCGGCATAGACGCGTGCGCCGATGATGGTGATCATCACGACGGCCACAATGTCCTCGAGGATCGTAATGCCTTGCGAGTTTTGCGCGAAGCGCTCGTGGGTAATGCCGAGTTCGGCGAGCATCTTCGTGATAATCGCGGAGCTCGAGGTCATGAGCATGGCGGCGAAGATGAGTCCGGCGATTTGATTCCAGCCCATTGCCCACGAGAAGATCTGGCAAAGGTTGAAAACGCAGAAGGCGGTGATCGTCGTTGCGATGACGATGGGGCCACCGAGTTGTTTAATCCGCTTGAGACTGAGCCCGAGACCCACGAAGAACATCAGGAAGACGAGGCCGAGGTCCGACATCGCCTGAATGCGGTTTACGTCGGAAACCAGCGCGAACGGCGGCGTATACGGGCCAATGATGATGCCCGCGATGAGGTAACCGACGACGGCGGAGAGGCCGCATTTGCGAAAAATCCACCCAACGATGGCTGCGACGAGCAGCATCGTGGCGAAGTCCTTCAGCAGTGATACCCCTTCCATGCAATCAGTCTAGCGACAGGGCAAGCTCGCCCGCATCACGGCGGACATCCTCCACACTTTGCAAGGGACGGCGAGCGGAAATCGACGCGAGAATTTACTTCAGGACGTCGGCGAGGGCGCTGCGGAGGTCTGGGAACCGGTGTTGAAAACCAGATTCGATCGCTCGCAAGGGACGCACGCGCTGGCTTCCGAGAAGAAGCTGTGAGGCTTCTCCGAGAGCGACTTTCAATGCCAGTGATGGCGCGGGCAGAATGGCGGGGCGCCCGACGACGGAGGCCAGGGTGCGGGTGAATTCCTCGTTTCGCACGGGCTCGGGCATGACGGCGTTCAGCGGCCCCGAGACTTCCACGTTGTCGATGGCGTGAAGAATCATCCCGGCCACATCGGTCACGTGAATGCACGACATCCACTGCCGCCCATTGCCGAGCCTGCCGCCAAGGCCTGTGCGAAAGACCGGGCCCATCAATTTCATGGCGCCGCCATTTCCGATGACGAGGCCGGTGCGGATGTTGACGACGCGAATGTCGCGCGCGCGTTGCGATTCCGCCTCCCACTCACGCGCGACCTCCGCGAGGAAGCCGGTTCCCGCTGGCGATGACTCGTCGACAATCGAATCGCCCGTGTCGCCGTAGTAACCGATTGCGGAGCCGCAAACGAAGACGGCAGGTTTTTCCGCGCAAGCGTCGAGGGCTTCCACAATGCGCTTTGTTCCCTCGACGCGGCTGCCGCGAATGCGTCGTTTCTTGGGCGGAGTCCAGATGCCGAGAATGGTTTCACCGGCAAGATGCACGAGCGCGTCGAGTCCCGAGACATTGGGCGGCTCGTCCGTCGCCAGGCATCGGACCTCGAGGAATCGGGCATCCGGCCGTGGGTGACGGGAAAATGCAACGATCTCGTGGCCTCTGCCCCGCGCCAGCCGGGTGAGTTCGCCACCGATGAATCCCGTCGCGCCTGTGATGCCAATTCTCATGTCGACAATTCGCCGTGCGGGGCCCAAGCGGCCCTCTCGAATCAGTCCTTAAACTCGCCGTTCAGCCACTTGAGCGGGAAGCGATTGCCTGGGCAATCGGTCGGTTTCGGGTTGATCTGCTTGTGACCCCGGACCGTGATTTCCTTCCCTTTCACCTTGCCGCAACGCTGGCGCAAATACTGGATCAGTTCTTTGAGCGCGGCGAGCTGGGTTTCGGTCGGTCGGTCGCGGTTGTAGTCACCCACGAGGCAGATTCCGATGGCGATGTTGTTGAGATAATCGCTGGCGACGTGGCCGCCGTTGATCTGGCGAACCCAGCGGTTGCCGATTTCGATTTCTCCGTTTCCGGAGGAGGTGCCGTTTCCGATCACGAAATGGTAGGCGAGACCGTTCTGCATCTTGCGGACGTTCCGGTGGTAATTGTCGAACGCCTTGGCGTTGCCCTGTCGCGTCCCGCTGTTGTGGACGATGATGTATTTCCAGCGGCCTTTCTTGACCTTTGCGTTGTCGATGGCGGCCCGCACCGATGCGGTGAGGTATTTGTATTTCGGTCCCCCCCCGAAGATCGAAAATCCCTTCTTCTTCGGAGTGGGCGCGAGGCCTTCATCCTCCGCCTTGCCGGACTTCTCGACGACGATGGGAGCATCGGGTCGCGCGGTCGGTTTGGGTTTGGGAGTCGCCTTCGGCTTGGCAGTCGGCTTGGGAGTCGCCGTGGGCTTCGGCTGCTCCTTCGGAGTCGGCTCCGGCTTGGGCTTCTCCTCTTCCCGTTTTGGCTTTTCCGGCTCGGGTGGAGTTGCTTCCTCCGCGCGTTCGACGGGAACGGGCGTGGGCTTCGGCGTCGCTTTTGGTTTCGGCGTGGGTGGCGGGGCCTGCCCGGGAGTCGGACGTGGTGTCGAACGCGGCGCGGGGGACGGCTTGGGGCGTGGCGTGGCGGTTGCGCGAGGCACGGGACGGATGTCCTCGCGAGCGCGAAGAAACAGCTCACGCTTTTGCTGCTCGGTGAGCTCGGGAAAACCGCGACCCGCGAGCGCAAGCGTCAGGACGAACACGAGGAGTCCAACGGGAGGTAGCTTGCGCACTGGCGGAGGCTAGCAAATCACGAGCTTCGTTCAAGCCGGGCGAATTGCTTTCCCGGGAGTCGGGCTTAGAATTCTCCCATGAAACGTTCCCTCCTCTTCATTTTGTTCGCGACTGTCGTCGCAGTCACTGCAACGGCGCAGCAGCAGACGACGCAGGAAATCTACGGGCAGGCGATGCGCGCCTATTCGTCCGGGGATCTCGAGACTGCGAAAGTTCTCTTCGCCCAGGTGCTGGCGGCCGAACCGAACCACGTGCAGGCCGCGACGTTCATGAAGCGCATCGAAGCCGCGTCGACCACGAACGCGAACGTCAAAAAGCAGGTCGAGTCGCTGATGGTTCCGAAGGTGGACTTCCAGGACGCCTCGCTCTCCTCTGTGCTCGATTATCTCGACCAGGTCGCAAAGGAGCAGTCGGGCGGAAAGGTCGGGCTGAATATCGTGCGCATGTTCCCCTCCGACGTGGGCGCCGAGAAAAAGGTCACGCTCTCCCTTTCGAATGTGCCGATGTCGAGTGTGCTGGAATATGTCGCGCAGCTCGCGGGCATGCAGCTCCAGTATCAGGCGCATGCCATCGTGATGAAGCCCGCGGGGGCCTAGTAACCGACGCGAACGAGATACAGCCCGTCCGGCGGGGCCACGAAGCTCCACTTGCCGCGGTCGGGATGATCGAGCAGCGCCCGGAGGTCTTCGACCGAAGCGCGTCCGGTCGCCACGCGCACCGCCGCGCCGGTGAGCATGCGGACCATTTTGTAGAGAAATCCCTCCCCGTCGTAGGTGATGCTCAGACAGGGGCCGCGCGTGCTTGTCATGATGGAGTGGATCTCGCGAGTCGTGTCCGGCGTGGGCTTGCCGCGGTTCGCCGAAAATCCCCGAAAATCGTGACGCCCCTTGAAGATCGCGAGCGCCTGGCGAAGACGTTTCCCGTCCAACGGATGCGGAACGTGCCACGCCCGCAAATGTTCGTGCGGTGGAAGAATCAATCCGAGCCAGATGCGGTAGCGGTAGATTTTTCGCCGCGCGGAGAAACGTGCGTGAAAGCTGGATCCGGGTGCGCGACTTGCCCGAACGATGCGGATCGTCGGCGGGAGGTTCGCGTTGAGCGCCCGCTGCCAGTCGACGGGCTTCATTTTGGAATCCGGCGGCGTGTCGAAGTGGGCGACCTGCCCGAGTGCGTGAACACCGGCATCCGTGCGGCCGGCGCCGTGAATCGGGATGCGGGTTTTCGAAACGGTTTCCAGCGCGGCTTCGAGAATGTCCTGCACCGTGTTGCCGCTGGTCTGACTCTGCCAGCCGGCATACGGAGCGCCGTCGTAGGCGATGGTCAGCTTGAGCCTCACGTTACGGCATGGTGAGACCGCCCGCCTGTGCATCGAGCCAGCCTTGCAAGATGAGCTGCGCCGCGGCCTGGTCGATGACGTCCCTTTGCTCGTGAGCCTTCCGGCCGGCTTCGCGCAGCGACCGTTGCGCGGAAACGGTGGTGAGACGCTCGTCCCATGTCACGACCTCACAGGACAGGGTGGCGCGCAATTCCTCCGCGAACTTCGCCGCCTTCTCGGCGGCGGGGCCGCGCGAGCCGTCCATGTTTCGCGGCAGTCCCACGATCACCGTCGCGATCTGGTGCGACTCGACGAGTTCCCGGATGCGTGCGGCCGGCGAAACCCGCCGCACTTCGATGGTTTCGAGCGGATGTGCCATGAAGCCGAGTTCATCGCTCATGGCGACTCCCACGCGTGCTTCGCCAAGATCGATGCCGAGGACCCGTTTCATTTGCCATTGAAAATGCCACAGCCCACTCCTAGGTTGCAAAGCGTATGGCGAGTCTTCTCATTTCGAAGTTTGGCGAGAATCTTCCCGTCACAGGCCTCGTTGCGTTTTCACAGGCAGCGGTGGGGGTTGGCGTCGGGCTTTTGGTGGCGGACAAACTGGAGGTCTCCGCGCGTCAGCGGACGGCGATCGCCTTGATTGGTGCAGGGGCTGCAGCCATCGTTCCTTTCATTGCCGGAATCTACGACCGGATCAGCCACAGCCCGGACTCGAGCTGGGGCATGCGGCGCCGGTTGAATTCCATTCGCGAGGGCGAGGGCTTCAACGAAGACCTCGTCTAGTTCTCCATTGCGCACACTGGTGCTGGCGTCGCAATCACCGCGTCGCCGGGAGTTGCTCGAGCAGGCGGGATTCTTCGTCGAGTGTGTTCCCGCCGGTGTTGATGAAATGACGGATGGCGAGCCGCAGACGCTCGCGATCGCCAATGCAGAGGCCAAGGCACGCGCCGTCGCCTGTGGACGTCCTGACGCAATCGTCATCGGCGCGGATACGATTGTCGTGCTGGACGGTGAAATCTTCGGCAAGCCGGGCAGTCTTGACCACGCCCGCGAGATGCTCGCGAGGCTGGCCGGACGCACGCACGAGGTGATGACCGGAGTGGTGATGCTTCGGCAGAGCCCGGAGACATGTGTGCGTTTTTGCGAAGTGACGCGCGTTCGTTTCCATGCCCTTGATGCCGGGGCGATCGACCGGTATCTGGCCGACATCCACGTCCTCGACAAAGCCGGCGCCTATTCGGCGCAGGAGGACGACGGTCGCATCATCGCGAATGTGGAGGGCTCGTTTTCGAACGTGATCGGACTCCCGATGGAGCGACTGGTTGCGGAACTGGCCGCGAATTTCGGCGGGTAGTCAGCAGCCGCGCGGGCAGCGGCGCGCGATTCGGGATGAATGGATGGGGCTCCGGCACCGTCTCTTCATCAAACGCTTCAAATTATGAAAGCCCTTCGTGCTTTGCTGTGCGTCGTCGTCGGGATCGTCGGCTTTGGTCCGTCGCTTTCCCGCAGCGAGGTGGACTTTGAATTTTTCTACGATGAACTTTCGCCCTACGGCGCCTGGGTCGAGGTGGAGGATTACGGCTATTGCTTCCGGCCGTGGGTCGACGAGGGCTGGCGGCCTTACACCGACGGATACTGGGCCGACTCCGACGAAGGATGGGTGTGGGTTTCCAACGAGCCATTCGGCTGGTTGACCTATCATTATGGTCGCTGGGCACACACGGATCTTGGGTGGATCTGGGTGCCGGGCTACGAATGGGCGCCCGCCTGGGTGTCGTGGCGTGAAAGTGAGCAGTATATCGGCTGGGCGCCGCTTCCACCCGAGGTGCCGTGGCGGCCAAGCACGGGGATTCGATTCGGAATCAGCTTTGGCTTCGGCGATGTCGGTCCGGCCTACTACAACTTCTGCCGTCCGCGTTATTTCGGCTATCCGCGTCTGCGCGATTACCTCGTCCCCGTGCAGCAAAACGTGAACATCATCGAGCAGACGACGAACATCACGAACATCACCAACGTGGTGAACAACAAGCGCACCGTGATTTACAACGCCGGGCCGAACCGTGAATTCGTGCGGGCCAGGAGCGAGAGGCCGGTTCGCCGGCTCGCGATCGAGCGCACAGGCGAGAATTTGTCAGCGGCGGAGCTGCGGCAGCGAAAACTGCGCAACGAGGTGCAGGGAGATCGATTGAGGGTCGTTTCGCCGAAGGTGGCGAAGAAGGATGTAACGAAGCCGAAGAAGATCGCGGGGCGGGTCGAGAAGCGGCAGATCGACGACGGCTATGTGCGGGTCGCCGACCCGCAGCGGGCGGAGGCGGTGCGGCGACAGATTCGCCAGCAGGCGGAGAACCCGAAGGATCAGCGAAGGGCGGTTGTTGGTGGCCAGGAGAGGGAACCCGGCCAGGAAAAGCGCAACGAAGGGGTGTCGGCCCGGAACGTGGCAGGTGCCGGAAAGCCGCAGCAGACGAAGCCGGAGCGGGAGGCGGTTCTTCGAAAGCAGCGCGAGTTTGAGACTCGTCAGAGTGGTGGTGCAGCGAAGAAGAACGCCGTCGTGGAGCGGCCGGAGGGCAAAGGCGGACAGACTTCCAATGGTTCGGGCCGCAAAGATGTGAAGTCCCCCAATGGTCCCGCGAAGCAGGATGTCCGCAAGCCACAGCGTGAGCGGCAGCCTGCTCAACTGGGACGCCAGCAGCAGGAGGCTTCGCGTCAGCAACGCCAGAAGCAGGGGGGCGAAGTTCCGCGGCCCCAGCAAAAGCCGAATCCCCAACGGCCGCAGCAACAGGCTCCACCGCCGCAGAGCCCGAAGGTGCAGCAACCCTCACAATCCCCTCAACCGCCGCAGCAACAGCGGCAGGGGCAGCCAAGGAAACCGGTTCAGCCTCCGCAGGGTGGCGGGGACGGTGAAAAGAAGGCCAGGGAAAGGAAGAACTGACGAACGCGCGGGCGGTGAGAGCCGTCAGGCCGCTTCGTCGCGAACCTCGGCGCGATCTTCGAAGCGCGTGTATTCCTTGAGGAAGGTGAGCGGCACTTCGCCGATCGGGCCATTTCGCTGCTTCGCGATGATCAGCTCGCCCTGGCCGGCAACTTCACTTTTCGCTTCCTCGTCGTCTTCGTAGACTTCCTGGCGCACCAGGAGCCCGACGAGGTCGGCGTCCTGCTCGATTGAGCCGGATTCGCGAAGGTCGCTCAGGCGCGGCTTGCCCTTGGCGGCGCCGGTGCGGGCGTCGGGATTTCGGTTGAGCTGCGCGAGCACAATGATCGGAATGTCGAGTTCCTTGGCGAGCGCCTTGATGCCGTTTGAGATTTCGGAAATTTCGATCTGACGGTTTTCCTGTCCGCGCTTCGAGGTCGAGCGCAGGAGCTGGAGGTAGTCGATGACGATGAGCTCGATGTTGTGCCGGTCGCGCATGCGGCGCGCCTTGGCCCGAAGCTCGAGAATGCTGATGCCTGGCGTGTCGTCGATGTAGATCTGGCTCTTCGAAAGGACCGCCGCGCTTTTCGTGATCTTGCTGACGTCGTGTTGCGAGAGGAATCCATCGCGCACCCGGCCGAGATTCACCCGGGCATGGGAGCAGAGCAAACGCTGGACGAGCTGGTTGCTGCTCATTTCCAGGCTGAAGACGCCGACCGCCTTGTTTTGATTCACGGCGACATGCTCGGCGATGTTCATCGCGAAGGCGGTTTTTCCCATCGAGGGGCGCGCGGCGACGACAAACATCTCCGAACCGCGCAGGCCGCCGGTCATTTCATCGAGTTTCTTGAAGCCGGTGCTGAGGCCGGAGAGTCCGCCGCGGTTCTTGTAAAGGTTCTCGATGCTCTCGATCGCCTTCATCACCTCGGTGCGCATGTCGGCGAACGTGCCTTTGAAGCGTTCCTCGCCGATCTGGAAAATATGTGACTCCGCCTCGTCGAGGAGGCTCTTCACTTCGCCCTGCTCTTCGTAGGCGCGGGCGGCGAACTCGTTGCAGGTCTGGATCAGCTGCCGGAGCAGAAATTTCTCGCGGACGATGTCGATGTAGTAATCCGCATTCCCGGCCGTGGGAACGAACGTGAACAACTCCGAGATCGCCGCGGCACCGCCGGCCTTGTCGAGCTCGCCCTTGTCCTTGAGGGACTGCGTGAGCGTGATGAAGTCGACGGGTTTCGCGGCATTTTGCAGCGCGATCATCTCACGGTAGATGATCCGATGCGCCGGGTGATAGAAATGGTTCTCGTCGAGCCGCTCGATGCACTCGCCGAGCACAACACTCGGGGACAGCAGGGCGGAACAAAGCACCCCCTTTTCGGCGTCGATGCTCTGAGGGAGCGCTCTGTGAATATCCGGTAAATAACCTTCGCGCTTCTGCGAATAAGTTGCCCGGCTGGAGCGATTCCCGGATTTGGCTTCCCCGCCGGATTTCGGGGGACTCTCAGGCTTGCCGGCCGGAGAATCTGCAGGCATCTGCGATTAGCTCTCTTCTTCCGCGTCGGCTTCCTCGTCCGCCTTCTTCGCGGCCGAAACCTTCACCTTGAGCTTTGCAGTGACGTCCGGGTGCAGGCGCACCGGCACTTCGTGGTCGCCGGTTTCCTTGATTCCCTTCTCGAGAACAATGGCATGGCGCGGCAGCTCGACGTTCTTCAGCTCGGCCTCGATCTTCTCGGTGAGGTCCTTGGCCGTGATCGACCCGAAGGCCTTGCCACCTTCGCCGGTTTCGAGCGTGAGGTTCAGCTTGAGCTTGTTGATGCGCGAAGCGAGCTCCTCGGCGGCGGTCAACTCACGAGCTTCGCGCTCGGCGCGCTTGGCTTTGAGGTGGTTGATCGTGCGGAGGTTCCCCTTGGTGATCTCGAGGGCTTTGCCGGTGGGGATCAGAAAATTGCGAGCGTATCCGCGACGCACGCGGACGATATCCGCCTCGGCGCCGAGCGGCGGAAGGTTGTCGGTAAGAATGACTTCGGTGTGTGCCATATGCCCTGCTTGGGATGAATCGGAAGGGAGAGAGTAGCGGAAGGGTTGGGCATGTCAAGCGGTCATGCCCGCAAGAAGTTGAAACTTGAACTAGCGATCGCCGGGCCCACATTGAACGTCATGAGCATCGCTTTTCGCGCCCTTGTCTGCGCCCTTTCCGTGGGGTTGCTGTCCTCCTGCATGTCGCTCGATATGATCGCTCACGCGGAAGGCAAGCCGCCGCCGACCGACCCGAACGGTCGTCCCTATGATCCGATGCCGGGCTACTACGCGCTCGTGCCGCTGGTTCTCCCGCTCGATCTCGTCACGCTGCCGGTGCAGTTCTTCTATTTCCAGGATCAACGGGCAAACTCGGCTCCGCGCAGTTCCTACAGCGACTCCTATTATTCCGACGACTCGGAGGCGCAGTTTTAAAGACTGCGCTCGGCGACGAGCCGGAGCCCGTGCAGGGTGAGTTCCGGATCGACGGCGGTGAAGATCGGGAGGCCCTTCGCGAGCATCGCGGCATTGCCACCGGTGGCGACAATTTTCGGACGATGCCGCGGAAATGCCTCCTCGCGCACCTTTTGAACGATTTCCCGAATGAGTCCGCGGTAGCCGTGCACGGCGCCGGATAGCATCGCCTCGCGGGTGGTGCGGCCGACGGCGCGCTTTGGCTCGGCGATCTCAATGGCGGGAAGAAGCGCCGTCCGCTCGTGGAGGTAGCTCGTCATGGCACTGAGGCCGGGGGCGATAACGCCGCCGATGTAATTTCCCTCGGCGGACAGCACGTCGAAGGTCACGGCGGTGCCGAAATCGACGACGATGGCCGGCGCGCCGTAGAGAGCGCGGCACCCGACCGCGTTTGCGAGCCGGTCCGCGCCGATGCCGGCGGGATTTGGGTAATCAATGCCGATTCCGAGATTGGAGGCGTGGGTGAGCTCGAGAACGGGCGCTTTCAATGCCCGGCGAATCGCGACATTTCTCGCGGGCACGACCGACCCGAAGATGGTTGCGTCGAAACGCAATCCCCGAACGGCTTCCCGGAGTCGTGTTGCGCTGAGTTTTGGCGTCGGAATTCGCCGGATGCGACCGAGTTTGCCACGGTGCGCGACGGCCAGCTTCGTAAACGAGTTGCTGACGTCGATGACGAGGATGCGAGGCGCGGGCACGTGTATCCGTTAGCGGAAGCCGCGTGCGGAGGCGAATCGAATCAGGATCCCGGATTGACCGGGGGCCGGAGACCGCGCGGCTGCGCATTTTGCGGACCGGCAATGCCACGCTTGGGCGCGGGGGTCTCGCTTTCGCTCGCGCCTGCGGCGTTCGCCAGTTCGGCCTCCTCGGGCGGGAGGAAGTTTTTGAAACGGCCCTTGTCGATCGCCTTCATGTAGGCCTCGTGCGGGGAAACGACGCCCTGCTGGAGCTGCGCCCAGATCGCGTCGTCCATGAACTGCATGCCTTCGGCGCGGCCGCCGACAATGACGTCCTGCAGCTTCTGGGTTGCGCCTTCGCGAATGATCGCCGCGGCGGCGCTGTTGACGACGAGGATCTCATTCACCGCCACGCGGCCCGAGCCGTCCTCCTTTTTCATGAGAAGCTGGGCGATCACGCCACGGAGCGAAGCCGAGAGCATCGTGCGCACCTGCGCCTGCTGATCGGACGGGAAGACGTCCACCATACGGTCGACGGTCTTGCGGGCGTTGTTCGTGTGCAGGGTGCCGAAAACGAGCATGCCGGTCTCGGCGGCCGTGAGGGCCAGGGAAATTGTTTCGAGGTCGCGCATCTCACCGACGAGAACGATGTCGGCGTCCTCGCGCAGCGCGGCCTTGAGGCCGGTGGGGAAGGACTTCGCGTGCTCGGGAACTTCACGCTGGGTGATGATACTCTTCTTGTTCGAGTGCACGAATTCGATCGGCTCCTCGATCGTCACGATGTGACGCGCGTAGTTCGTGTTGATGAAGTCGATGAGCGCGGCGAGCGTCGTGCTCTTGCCGGAGCCGGTGGGGCCGGTGACGAGAACCAAGCCGCCACGGAGTTTGCCGAATTCCTTGATGACTTCCGGCACGCCGAGCTGCTCGAGCGTCGCGATCTTGGTCGGGATCAACCGGAAGACGGCGCCGTATCCGTTGGCCTGCTTGAGGTAGTTGCAGCGGAAGCGCGCCTCCTCGTTCATCTCATACGCGAAGTCGAGGTCGCCGGATTCTTCGAAGGACTCCCAGCGCTTCGGCGAGCAAATCTCGCTGAGCATGTAGGTCATCTCATCGCGGGTGAGGATCTCCTCGCGAATGGGAACGATCTCGCCATGGCGGCGGATTTTCGGCGGCTGCCCCTCGGCCAGGTGAAGGTCGGAGGCTCCGGCTTCGATGAGAACGGCGAAAAATTGATCGATGTAAGCCATGGAAGTGGGGATCAGGCGGCGGCGCCGACGATCTGGCGCATCTGCGCCTTTTGGTCTGCGCGGGAAATGGCCTCTTCGGCGGTGATCAAGCCCTGCTGGTAGAGTTCCGCGAGGGAATCGTCCATCAGTTTCATGCCGAGGCGGCGACCTGTCTGAATGACGCCGGGCAGCATGAATGTCTTCGCTTCGCGAATGAGGTTCGCGACGGCCGGCGTATTCATCAGGATTTCCAGGGCGAGCACGCGGCCCTTGCCGTCGGCGCGAGGGACGAGCTGCTGCGAGATGATGCCGCGCAGCGATTCGCTGACCATGATGCGGATCTGATCGCGCTGGTCGGTGGGGAACACGTCGAGCACGCGGTCGAGGGTGCGTGCGGCATTGGCCGTGTGCAGGGTGCCAAGCACGAGGTGGCCCGTCTCGGATGCGGTGATCGCGAGCGAGATCGTCTCGAGGTCGCGCATTTCACCGACCATGATCACGTCCGGGTCTTCACGCAGGGAGCCTCGAAGAGCGGCTGCGAAGGAGGCCGTGTGCGTATGCACCTCGCGCTGCGTGACGTGGCAGCCCTTCGACGGGATGATGTATTCGATCGGGTCCTCGAGCGTGATGATGTGGTCGTGCCGCGCGTTGTTGATCTCCTCCACGAGCGCGGCGAGGGTGGTCGACTTGCCGCTGCCGACCGCACCGGTCACGAGCACGAGGCCGTTGTGATATTGGGTGAGGAGTTTCAGCGAAGGCGGCAGGCCCAGCTCGTCCATCGTGCGCAGTTCGCTGCTGATGATGCGGAACGCGAGGTCAAAACCGAGACGCTGTCTCACTACGCTGGTTCGAAAACGCCCGAAATCATTGGCGTAGGCGAAGTCGACGTCGCCGATATCGGCCAGGTGGTGCTTTTGCGCAGCCGTGAGAAAGCCCATCGCAAGCCGCTCGGTGTCGGCCGCGGTCAAAACGGGAGCGTCATCCCAAATTGGCTGGAGCGAACCGTAGCGGCGCCAGATGGGGGGACAATTCACGCTGAGGTGAATGTCCGAGGCATCGTATTCCTTCCCGATGCGAAGATATTCGTCGACGTGCGCCAACGTGTGGGAGTGATCGTGCACGACTTCGATGGTGGCATCGCTCGTGGAGTCCGATGGCTGGGGCGTATCGCTCACAGTGGGTTACTAAAATCGTAGTTCGGCGGGTGGACAAATGAAAACTCATGAGCGGCTTCAAAAGTCGCAGCCACGAGTGGAAGCGGCCTGATACAGCGGGGATTTTCGTGCGTCAAGTCGCCATGGCAATTCCTTTGCGTTTGGTTGCCCTTTTATAAGTCTCCTGCCACGGTGGGTCGGAATGGAGATCGCCTTCGTTCTTACGCTGCTCGTTGTGGCGGTGGTGCTTTTCTCGCGCGAGACGTTGCGCGTCGATCTGGTGACGTGGCTGGTGTTGATCGCGCTGATGGTCACCGGAATCCTCACGCCGGCTGAGGCGTTTGCAGGTTTCAGCAGCGACATTCTCATCATCCTCGCATCGGTCTTCGTGATCAGCGCCGGTCTGCGCGAGACCGGGCTCGTCGATACGATGGGAGAGTGGCTCAATCGCATCGGCGGAAAGAGTCCGGGCCGGTTCCTCGCAGCCATGATGTCCGGCACGGCGGGGCTTTCCGCGTTCATGAACAACACCACGGTCACCGCGGTGCTGGTGCCGCCGGTGGTCGGTGTGGCGCGGGCACGCCGGCAGAGCCCGTCGTTGTTCCTGATGCCGCTGGCCTTCGCCTCCATTCTTGGAGGGACCTGCACTCTCATCGGCACGTCGACCAATGTGGCGGTGAGCGGATTCATGCGATCCGCCGGGCTCGAGCCGATTCGATTCTTCGAGTTTACGCCCATCGGCTTGCTGATCGTGGTCGTGGGGATCCTCTACATGCTCTTTGTCGGGCGTCGGTTTCTGCCTGATTCCTCCGATCGCGGCGACCTCACGGAGGACTACGCGCTGCGGGAGTATTTGTCGGAAGTCGTGATTCGCGAGGGATCGCCGATGGTCGGCCAGACGCTCCGTGAGTCCGACCTGGCAACGTTGGATTTTCGTGTGCTGCAGATTCTGCGCGACGATGCGCGCCTTTCCCCAAATCCGCGAATGCGGCTGCGGGCCGGTGATGTCGCGCTGGTGAATGGACCGGTCGAGTCGCTCATGAAAGTGCGTGAGATCGAGGGGATCGACATCCGCGCCGAGGCGCAATTGAGCGAGGCGGATTTGCGCAAGGGCGATCAGGAAATCCTCGAGGTGCTCGTCTCACCGCCGTCGAACCTGCTCGGACGCACGATCGAGGAGCTTAACCTCCCAGGGAGATTCGGCATCACCGTGCTCGCGGTGAACCGCCATGGCCAGCGCCTCCGCGACAAGATCAAGCGGGTGCGGGTGCAGACGGGCGACGTGCTCCTCGTGCAGGGTTCGCGCGACCGCATGCAATCGCTGCGTGAGCGGCCGGATTTCGGAGTGCTGAGCGAGGTTGCCCCCACCACACACCGGAATCGCCGTGGGCTGGTTGTGTTCGGGTTTCTGCTCGCGGCGATCATTGCCAGTTCCCTCGAGCTGCTGCCGCTGCCCGTGTGTATGCTGGGCGCAGCGATGGCCGTGGTGCTGACCAAGGCCGTGCCGACGTATCGCATCTACGAATTCATCGAATGGCCGTTGCTGATCCTCATCGCAGGCATGACCGCCTTTGGCACCGCGATGCAGAAGACGGGCGCGGCCGATTTTCTCGCCGGAGGAATCGTCAGCATGCTGGGACCGCTGGGCGTGGTTCCCGTGCTCGCGGGCTTTGTCCTGCTCGCGGTGCTCCTCACGCAACCGATGTCCAATGCCGCCGCGGCGCTGGTCATTCTGCCGGTCGCGATCCAGGCGGCGCAGCTGCTTTCCGTGAATCCGCGCACCTTCGCGATTGCTGTGGCTTTGTCGGCCTCCGTCTCGATGATCACGCCATTTGAGCCGGCGAGCTTGCTGGTTTATGGTGCTGGCAAATACCGGTTTATCGATTTCGTGAAAACGGGAGGCATTCTCACTCTGATCCTGGTTGCCATCATCCTTGGCTTCGTGCCAATCCTTTGGCCTTTATGATTCGGAGTTCATGGTTCCCCATTGCCGCAGCTGCGGTGGCCTTGGTGGCGCTGTTCTTCGCTTGTAGTCCGAAGAATCCGGAAGCCGTTGAAGTGGTGAAGGAGAATCTCCGCGCGCTCAACGAAGGGGATACGGAGGCGCTCCTGGCAACGATCCATCCGGAGAGCCCGGTCTACGAAAACACGGTGAAGATTGCCAGCCAGCTCTCCTTCAAAAGTCTCAATTTCCATCTCGATAAATGTGACGTGGTGAGCGCCACGCCGAACGAGGTGCGCGTGGCCTTTCAGCAGACGACCACGCACGAGACGGACGAAATTCCGGATTTCCGGGACAATCGAGTGACGGGTTCCCACGTGTTGCGGCATGATGGGGATCAGTGGAAAATCTGGGCGACGACCATCACGCGGGTGGATTACCTCGACGAGTGACCCGCGCCATCGCTCCGCCGCGTGGCAGAGTCCGGGATCTCCTGCCGTTGTCGATCGTGCTTGCGCTGGTTCTGGCGCGCGCATGGTTTCTCTTTCGCTACCCGGTCGACTCCGACGAAGCCCAGCACCTTCACGTCATTTACGGCTGGCTGAACGGCGAGATCCCCTACCGCGACCGTTTCGACAATCACACGCCGCTCTTCCACTTGCTGTTTATTCCCTTCGCCGCATGGGCGGGTGAAACGCCGGACGTGGTGCTGTGGGCGCGCGTTGCGCAGATTCCCCTCAGTTTTCTTCTGCCTGCGCTTGTTCTGTGGCTGGGAGTGCGGCTGTTCGATCGCCGCACGGCGCTTTGGGGCACCGCACTGTCGCTGGCTTTTGCGGACTGGTCGTTGAAGTCGCTGGAGTTTCGGCCCGATGTGCTCTGGACCGGACTGTGGCTCGCGGCGCTCATCGTTCTTGCGCGCTCTGAACGCGGCCGCGCCGGGGGGAGGTTTTTCGGGGTGGGGTTGATTCTCGGTGCGGCGCTGACGGCGAGTATCAAGACGACCTTTCTTGGTGTGGGGTTGCTGTTCGGTTGGGGGATCACCTGGCTCGCGGTGCGGGATTTTCGGGAGCAATTTCCGCCACGCAGGATTGTGCTCGGGATGGTGGCAGGTGGCGCCGGCTTCCTCGTTGTTCCTGCGATTGTTTTCGGCGGCTTCATTCTTGAGGGCGCAGGCGCGGCGATGAAGTTCTGCCTGTTCGAGGTGAATCGTCCGGACCCGCCGGGCTGGCGGGCGCTGTGGTTCTTGCTGGGAATGCCGATCGCGAGCGCGCTGGTCCTCTGGCAGGCGGGACGCTGGCATGAATATCGCGGAGTTCGCGTGGCGATTCTCCTCTCCGCGGCCGCTTACGCGCTGCTCGTCGCGGGCTTCAGCCCCTCGTCGAAGAAGCAGACGTTTCTGCCTGCATATCCTGTTTTGTTTCTTGGGCTCGCCGCAGCGACGGAGCGCCTGCGCGGCAGGGGCGTCGTTCTCGGGGCCGCTTGCGTGGGACTGGCCGTGCATCAGGTTTTCGAGGCGACTCCGTGGCGGGATGGAATGGCTCCGGAGCGGGAATTGCTCGCCGACGTGCTGGCGTTGAGCCGGCCGGGGGAGGCGGTGATGGACCTGAAGGGCGAGACCGTCTTTCGCGATCGCCCGGTGTATCTCGCCTATGTGCTGGCGACGACCCGCGGAGTTGAAGCGGGCCGGCTGGAGGATGCGAAGGCGGAGACTCTCTTCTCGATGAGCGCGGTGGCCGCCGTGAGGGACGGCGCGGGATTTCCCGGTCAGATGCGGAAGTTTCTCAAGGACTTTTATGTGCCTGCCGGAGCGGGGTGGCTGCGCGTGCCGGGTCAGGTCTTGAAGCCTTCCTGGGAGAACGGCGACTGGATCGAGCGCGTGGACGTGCCCGTGGCCGGCGAATACGTGATCCTAAAGGACGGCGAGTGTGTGGACGAGGTGGTGGTCTCGAATCCCGGCCCGCAGGTTTTCAACTTCGGGACCGATCGCAGCCGTCGCCTGCTGTATTGGAAACGGGCGTGGGAGGCCGGATATCCTCCGAAGTTCGACGAGATTGGCGCGTTGCCGTGAGCTTCTTGACGATGCCGTCGGCTCGCGGGTTTAGTGAATCATGATCACGTCCCGAAGCCTGCTGGTTGCCGCGGCCCTGCTGGCGTCGTCGGTTGCTTCGTCCGCCTACGCAGGGAAGTTCTCGAAGTTCAAAGGCAGCTACGACGGAACGGCGAAGGTTTCCGGCACCGGCTTGAGCTATTCCTCGAGCGCGCTGACCACGGTGAAAACGCCGTCAAATGGGCAGCAGGCGAAGTTCAAGCTCACGTCCGAGAGCGGCTCCGACTCGTTTTACCTCCAGCTCAAGCTGAACAAGTCGGGCGGGTGCAAGTTTGTCTTTGAGTTCGGGAATTTTACAATCAATGCCGATGGGACCTACACGCGGATTTCGAACAAGAAGGTCAAGTTCGAGGTTTCGACCGTCCTCGGCGGGGTGGACGTCACCGCCACCGGGACGGCGCAATTGCCAAACAACCAGACGCTGAAGATTTCCGGTTCGGTGAATACCGGCGGAAGCATTCCCGGCGTGCCTCCGTCGCTGAGCTACAGCTTCAAAGGAAAGGACGGCTCCTAGAAACGGCTTTTCACCAGCCCGGCCAGGCGCTTTGTCGCGTAGGCGGTCGCCATCGGGCGCAACACGGGGAGCAGAATTTTGAAGAGGGCGAGAAGCACGCCGAGGATCGGCAGCTTTCGCTTTACGGCCTCCACTTCCTCTTCCCTCTTCCGGCGCCGGATCTTCGCCTTCTTTCGGGCTTTCTTTCGGCCGGCAAGAAACCACCCGGTCAATGCCGCGCCACTGAGCCAGGGGATCGGTTTTGCGACGATCGAGCGTCGCGTCTTTCCCACGAAATCGAGGTCCGCCTGCAGTTGCTTGCAGTCGACGAGCAGCGAGCTTCTGCTGGCGGCGAGCTGGCGGCGAATGTCGTCGATGGCGCTCATGAGGGATTGGTCGTGTCACCCCGGAGGATCGCGAAATCCTTGCGAAGTTCCTCGCGGGTTGCGGTGAGAATGGGCTTCCGGAAGGTCGATTTCACGTAAACGACGCAGACGATGGCGACGATCCCATGGAAAACCGCCATCCCGAGCGCGACCCACATCCAGGCGACGCCTCCCAGCGTGGCGATCGCAAACGCGGCGAACAGCACGAGGAAAAGGTAGCCGAAGAGCAGCATGAGCAGGCCCACGCCGAGGGCGATCGCCATTCGCACATACAGGGCGACCGCCTCGCGGCCTTCGAGACTGGCCAGCTCAGCGAGCGATTGAATGTGGCCCGAGAGGGTCCCGAAAACGCGCGCAAACTGCTGCGGCAATCCTCGAGGAGGCGAGGCTTGCGAATTCTCCGGCGTAGGGCCGGTGGGTCGACTCATGAGCGAGGCGGGTTAGCGTCGCATGATGAGGCCAAGAATGAAGCCGATGCCGAGTGCCGCGCCCACCGCCTGAAGCGGGTTGTCGCGAATGTATTGCTCGGTATCGCTCTGGAAATTCCTGGCCTTTGCGGAGGCGTCGGTGAAGACTTCGCGGGCTTTGCCCTTGTATTCATCGGCCTTCGCGGTCGCCTGGGAACGGATTTCCTGATATTTCACCGAGGCGGCCTCTCCGAGGTCCTTCGCGGCTTTGCTCAGGTGTTCCTTTCCGGAGGCGATTGCCGTCTGCGCCCGCTGCTTCCCGACTTCAAAAACCTCCTTTGCGGCTGCGGTGGTTTCTTCGAGTGCCGCCTTGGCGTGAGCCGTCCCGCTTTCGAGTTTGGCTCCGGCGACATCCGACGGCTGTGTGTTGGGTTCAGTGGTAGCTTCCGACATGATTTTCCCTTTGGTTCGTAGGAGCCTGACAGGGTGGTTGTCCCATCGCAAGAAAAGATAACCCTTTGAAGGATCGCGCTTGGCGTGGAGCAGGAAAATGTTCTTGTATACGCCGTTCATGACGTGCGCATTTGCGCCGGGCCGCGTGGAGCTGCTCGGCAACCATACCGATTACAACGAAGGGGTCGTGCTTTCTGCGGCAATCGACCTGGGAGTGACCATTCAGGGCGAGAAGCTCGATGGGGATAGGTTCGTTCTCGCCAGTGATGGCTTCGACACGGTGGAGATCTCCGCATCGGAGGAATTGCGTCCGAGAGGCGACTGGACCGATTATCCGCTGGGCGTGGTTGCGATGTTACGCCAGCGCGGGATTGAAATCGGGCCGTTCCGTGCGCAGTTCAGTTCCACGCTGCCGGTGGGTGCCGGTCTTTCGAGTTCCGCGGCAATGGAGGTCGGAACGACGATTTTCCTCGAGAAGCTGTTCGATTTTCAGCTTTCGGCGCTGGATGTCGCCAAGCTGGGCCGCAAGGCGGAAAACGAGTTCGTGGGCGTGGGTTGCGGCCTGCTCGATCAGGTGTCTTCGGTCTTCGGGCGCAAGCAGCACGCGATCTATCTCGACTGCCGCGCGGAGACCGTGGAGCGCATTCCCTTTCCGGCCGGCACGGACCTTCTGATCGTGCAATCCGGTGTCCCGCACGCATTGACGGGCGGCGAATACGACGAGCGCCGCGCGCAGTGCTTCGAAGCGGCGCGATTGCTCGGGGTTCCGGCGCTTCGCGACGCGACCTCGGAGCAACTGGAGTTTTCCGATCTTCCGGACCTCACCCGGCGGCGCGCCGCGCACGTGATCGGGGAGAACGAGCGGGTGTTCCAGGCGGTGGAATTCCTGCGTGCCGGTGATGCCGAGGCCTTTGGGGCCCTGGTGTCGGTTTCGCACGAGAGTTCCCGGGTGAATTTCGAGAACAGCACGCCCCAGCTCGACACGCTGGTGGACATTGCACTGGGCCTCAAGGGCGTCTATGGCGCACGCCTGACGGGTGGCGGTTTCGGTGGGGCCATCGTGGCCGTTGTAGAGTCACAAGCCGTTGACGCCGTGAAAGACGCGATTCTCTCCGAATACAAGTCGAGAACCGGCATCGAGACCCGGGCGGTGCTTTGCCATATCGCGGACGGGGCGATTCCGGAAGCCTGATACTCGACAACCGGGCAAGGCGGTCGATACGTTTTGCCCGCATGGAAAACACGGTCAAGCAGGTCGTCGGCGACCTTCTCGCTTCCTACAAGTCGGTCGGAGGCTTGAACAACACGGACGGGCTCAATCTCCCGTCCACCCGCTCCGTCGCGTCGATCTGTGAAGACTTTCTCCAGATTCTGTTCCCGGGATTTCACGATGAGGAGCCGGTTCATGCGGACGTGCTGGCGGAGCTGACTCTGCTGCGCATCTCGTCGCTGGCCGGGCGGCTGGAAGAGGAGATTTGCAAGAGTCTCCGCACGACGGAGCCCTCGTGCCCGCAATCCCGCGCCCGGGAAATTCTCATCGAGTTTCTCAAGCAGCTTCCGGGGATTCGGGAGGTTCTGAAAACGGATATCGAAGCGGCGTTCAGCGGCGACCCAGCGGCGGCGTCGAACGAGGAGATCATCCTCTCCTATCCGTTTGTGGAAACGATCACCATCCAGCGCGTGGCCCATTGCCTTTACAAGCTCGAGGTGCCGCTGCTGCCGCGCATGATGACGGAGTGGGCGCACTCGCGCACGGGCATCGACATTCATCCCGGTGCGAAGATCGGGACGCACTTTTTCATCGATCACGGCACGGGCGTCGTCATTGGCGAGACGAGCGTGATTGGAAATCACGTGAAGATGTATCAGGGCGTGGCGTTGATCGGGCGGTCGCTGTCCGGCGGGCAGGCACTGCGCGGGAAGCGCCGCCACCCGACGCTCGAGGACGGCGTGACCGTCTATGCCGGCACGACGATCATGGGCGCGGATACGGTGATTGGCGCCGGAAGCACGATTGGTGCGAATGTTTTCCTGACGCACAGTGTGCCTCCGCGTTCCCTCGTTTTTTATGAAGAAAAGCAACTGAAGGTGCTGCCGAAGCGGGGCTCCGACCAGGCGGCGGAACTGGAATGGCATATCTAGACTACAATGCCACGACCCCGCTTTCGCCGCGTGCCCTCGAGGCGATGCTTCCGTTCCTGAAGGAGGAGTTCGGGAACGCTTCCAGCATTCATCAGCAAGGGCGGAGGGCGCGTGCGGCCATCGACGACGCGCGGGATCGGCTCGCGGATCTCATGAAAGTGCGGCCGCACGAGATCATCTTCACGAGCGGCGGCACGGAGTCGGTCAATCTCGGGGTCATTGGGCTGGCGCTGGCGCATCAGGAGCGCGGGCGGCACGTCATTACCGTGGCGACCGAGCACCACGCCGTGCTGCACGCCGTCGAGCATCTTCGGCGGGTTCACCAGTTTGACGCGACGATTCTGCCGGTGGATTCCGACGGGGTTGTCGATCTTGACCAGCTCCGGGCGGCGATCCGGCGCGATACCACGGTGGTATCGATCATGTCCGCCAACAACGAAACCGGGGTGAAGCAACCGATCGCCGAGATTGCGGCGATCTGCCGCGAACGAGGGGTGCTGTTTCACAGCGACATGGTGCAATCCTTTGGAAAGGAGCCTGTTGCGCCTCACGAGCTGGGCGTGGACGCCATTTCGATCGCCGCGCACAAGTTTTACGGTCCAAAGGGGGCGGGCGCCCTGTTCCTTCGCGCCGGACTGCCGCTCACGACGCTCCTGCATGGGGGCGCCCATGAGAACCAGCGCCGGCCGGGCACGGAAAATGTTGCCGCAATTGCCGGGATGGCAGCCGCTGCAGAGTGGGTGTTGGAGGATCTGGAGCGCGAGCAGGTGCGCCAGGCGGCGCTTCGCGAGGCACTCTGGCGGGGCATCGAGGCAAAATGGCCGGACGCCATCCGCAACGGAGATCGCAACAAATTGATTTCAAACACCTTAAACGTCAGCTTTCCCGGAATGGACGGGGAAACGCTTCTGATCGGGCTCGACGTGGAAGGGGTGTCGGTGTCGAGCGGATCCGCGTGCATGGTGGGCTCCATCCAGCCGTCTCACGTGCTGGTAGCAATGGGTGTGAAACCTGAGATCGCTCAAGCGACGGTAAGATTTTCTCTGGGACGGCAAACAACCGAGCAGGAAATTGATTCTGCGATTGCAGGTTTGGCCCGAGTGCTGGATCGTCAGAGCGCTATCGTCGAATCATGAGTCCCGCCCCACGCCAACTGGTCCTGAATTTCGGACGCAACCTTTTGAGGCAGCTTGACGATCTGCCGAAAAAGGCAACGCCGCCTCGCACCTCGGCGAATGGACTTCGGCGGGATCCAATTCTCGAAGAGGTTGCGCGGGTGCTGTTGAAGAAGGTGGGATGTCACCGCCTCGCGAAGGTCGTGACGGTGGCGTGGAATCCGCGCATGCGCACGACCGCCGGTGTGGCGTGCTATCGCACGAAGCGCGTGATTCTTAATCCGAAGTTGATCGAAGTCTCGGCGGCCGAGGTGCAGCGGACGCTGCGTCACGAGCTGGCGCATCTCGTTGCGCAGGCTCGCGCGGGTCGGCGTCGCGTCGCGGCTCACGGCCCGGAGTGGGCGCAGGCGTGCGCGGATCTCGGCATTCCCGACGAGAAGCGTTGTCACGAGCTGCCATTCAAAGCGCGGAGGATGACGCGGCGTTTCTTTTATCAATGCCCGGAGTGCGGCACGCTGATGGCGCGCGTCCATCGCGTGAAGTCGCGCGTGGCGTGCCTGAAGTGCTGTCGCAAATACAACCGCGGCAAATACCACGAGCGGTTCCGGTTCCAGGAGATCGAAGTTCCGCCGGACCGCATCGCAGCCTGATTTTTCCGGCATCGGCGGCGGCCGCCGGTCACAGCCGTCGCGGTGTCGCGGCATGTCGTAACTTGTGGGACTGCCCTTGTTGAGGGCGTCGGAGGGCGACTGTTAGCTTGGGAATGTTCGATCGCGGGCACGGCCCGGGATCCACAGCAATCCCAATAGACAATCCCACCCAAATGAATCTCCTGAAATTCCACAAATCCATGGCCGCGCTTGCCGTCGCGGTGATGGGCACCGTCTCGTCGGCGTCCGCGCTGTCGATCAATGTCGTCAACTTCAGCTTCGAGGATGATGTCGCCCCCGTTGGCGGTGTCGTTCAGTCTGTCCCGACCGGATGGACCGCCTACAACCGGGTTGGCGGTTCGGATATCGGATCGCAGAACCCCAACGGCTCCCAGTTCTCGGTCAACAACCCGCTCGCATTCCCCGCGGAAGGCAACCAGTTCATGTATGTCAACACCTTCGCGGAGAATCCCGGCGGGATCAGCGGCGTGTATCAGACGGTCGGCTCGCTGGAGCCCAACACGCTCTACACGCTGACGGTTGCCATCGGCTCCCGCGCGGATCGCATCAATACGCCAGGGACGATTTCGCTCGTGAACGGGAACGACCATACCGGCACCGTCCTTGCCACCGGTGGCGGGCTGCCGGCCCTCCAGAACACGTGGGAAGACTACACGATCAGCTTCGCGACGGGTGCCTCGGTCAGCGGCAACCTCACGATCGTTCTTTCCTCGGTTGCGGCCGGAACGATCCAGGCCGACTTCGACAACGTCCGTTTGGAAGCGGTCGCGGTGCCTGAACCGGAGGTGTATGGCATGTGTCTCGCCGGGTTGATCGGTCTGGTGCTGGTGCAGCGCCTGCGCTCCCGCCGCGCGTCGCTCACGGCCTGAGTTTCATCACTCTCGGGGAGGGGGAACAAGACAGTCTCTCCCGAGGCGAAGGGGCGCTCCCAGCGGGGAAGGCGCCCCTTCGAATTTCCGCAAATTACGAACGAACGGGAACCCGACCGTGAAGCTGACGATAGCCACTCGGCGACAGCCTGGTCTTGGCGACAAAAACCTGTCGCATGTTTTCCAGACTTCCGAAACCGGACAGCGACACGATGACCTTGAGCGGCAGATTCGTCGAACGGAGCAGGCGCTCCGCGCGCGAAAAGCGGCAGTCGATGATCTCGTCGAGAACGCTGTGTCCGCGCACGGTGAGCATGTGGCGCTCGAGCGTCCGGCGGGACAGCCCGAGCGCGTCGGCGACCTCGGGCACGCCAAGGACGTTGCGACCGCGCGTCCAGATGTAGTCAATGGCCGCAGCCACCACGGAATCGGCGGCTTTCTTGTCGAGCCGGGCCGCCCGGGAGGATTTGGAAGCCTCGCGCATCACCGCTGCGACGACCCCGAGCGCCTCCACAGCAAAGAACGAGGAACTCGCATCGAGGTTCTCCTGAATGGTCTGCATGAGCCGATCGAGACGAACCTCCATCGAGCGGAAATTTCGCAGCGTGACCACAGGGCCGACCGATTGCATCCATTCCTCCGCAAAAAGCTGGTGCGCGATGGCTCCGTCGAAATGCAGCCATTTCTCCGTCCAGCCGACCTCGGGATCCGGCCGGTAACGATGCCAGCGGTTCGGGGGAAGCATCAGAACCTGCCCGGCGGAGACCCGCATGCGGCTCCCTCGCTCGGACTCGAAAAAGCCGCGTCCCTGCGTGACCAGAAGCAGAAGAAACTCCGGCAGGACGCGACCCTCGCTCCAGGAAAAGTGGTAAAGCCGCGGGTGTGGCTCCTTGGGATACGGGTCGTGTGGCTGAACGGTGCAGCGTCCCGCGCTGGTCAGGTAAAAGAAACTTCGAGTGGTGGGATCAGGGGCTGGGAGATAATGATGCCAATCTGTTGTTCTATTGGGGTGTGTGTTCATTTGTTGGATTCCGTTCGGATTCCGAAGGCGAATCGCGAAGAATCGCTCCAAGGGAGGCTGGATGGTTAGGAATCTACAAATTGCGAAATCTTTGACAATCTTTTTTTAATTTTGATTGTATTGTGTTTGGCGCGTCCATGTCGGGACGGCTGACCCCAACTTTCTTTTGTTTTTGAGACTTTCCTTCCTGCTTAGAGCGGGGCTGCTCCTGATTGTTGCAGCCCAGGTTTGCGCCCTTGGGGCAATGGAGCCCGCCAACCTTCAATGCGAGTATCGGGAGGAGCCGCTGGGGATCGATGTCCCGGCTCCGAGGCTTTCCTGGACCTTGAACTCCCCGGTGCGCGGGCAACACCAGACGGCTTGGCAGGTCGTCGTGGCTTCGTCTCCCGAAGTCCTTTCGTCAAATGCCGGAGATTTGTGGGACAGCGGGAAGGTTGCCTCCGAAGACCAGCGGGTGGTCTACGGCGGGGCGGCGTTACGGTCTTCGCAGAAGGTCTTTTGGAAGGTGCGCGTTTGGGACAAGGACGGGCAACCTTCCGCCTGGAGCGCGCCCGCGAGCTGGACCATGGGAATTCTAAATCCCGGTGACTGGCAGGCGCAATGGATCATGGGACGTCAGCGGAAAAGCATCGGCTACCATGCTCAAACCAGCGCTACCGCGGATGTCACGAAGTGGGTGCAGGTCGACCTCGGCTCCACGCGATCGCTGGACCGCATTGTCCTGCATCCGAAATGGCATCAGGGGCTCGCCGGCTACGGCTTTCCGGTTCGATACCGGGTGGAGGTTTCAAACGATCCCGCCTTCGCTTCCGCGACGACGGTCGCGGATCACACCGCCTCCAATGTGGTCAACCCCGGCTGTTTTCCGGTTTCCCTGGAGGCAGATGGAGTCGCCGGTCGCTACGTGCGGGTGACGGCCACCCGGCTCTATCGCAACAACGCCGGAAACAATTACACGTTCGCGCTGAGCCAGCTCGAGGTGGTGAGCGACGGGGTGAATGTGGCGTTGGACGCGCCGGTCTCCCACTTGGATTCCATCGAGAATTCCGGTTGGGGCGCGGCGGGTCTCACGGACGGCGCGGGGTTTGTCGGCTGCGATTACGGGCGACGGCTGCGAACGGAATTTGTCGTCAAGCCGGGGTTGAAACGCGCCACGGCGCACGTGTGCGGGCTGGGGCAATACGAGCTCTTCGTCAACGGCTCGAAGCACGGCACCGACTACCTGTCGCCCGGCTGGTCGGCCTACAAAAAGACCTGTCTCTACGATACGCGGGACATCACCGCCCAACTCCAGCCCGGCTCGAACGCGCTCGGGCTCATTCTCGGCAACAGCATGTATCACATCGGGCCGGGCTACGGCCGGTATGTGAAGTTCCAACAGTCGTTTGGGCCGCTGCGCGCGATCGTGCGACTCGAGCTCGAATACGAAGATGGCTCCACGGAAACCGTGGTCAGCGATGGAACCTGGCAGACGGGACCGGGCGCCATCACGTTTGAGAATCTGTATGCGGGCGAGGACTACGATGCGCGTCTCGAGACGCCGGGCTGGGCGCAGCCGGGATTCGCAAATTCGCGCTGGACGCCCGCGGTCGTCACGACGGGACCGGGAGGAGCGCTGAAGGGATTGTCCTGCGCCGCGCCGCCGCTGGGGCGGTTCGACGTGTTTGATCCTGTTCGCACCACGACGTTGTCGGCCAACACGACGGTTTACGACCTCGGGCAGAATGCCTCCATGATGCCGAAGCTCCGGGTTCGCGGACCGGCGGGTTCCTACGTGCGGATCATTCCGGCGGAGAGCGTTTCTCCAAATGGCAGGGTGGACCGATCCAGCGTGACTCAGGACAGCGATCCGCCGCTCCCGGCGTGGTGGCAATACACGTTGAAGGGGGGCGGCGAGTCGGAGAGCTGGTCGCCGCAATTCTATTACCACAGCAGCCGCTACTTTCAGGTGGAGCGGTATCCGGCGCCGGGCGACAGCACGTTGCCGACCGTGGAGACGATTCAGGGCGAGGTCGTGCACTCGACCGCGCGTGCGGTGGGGACGTTCCAGTGCTCGAACCCGCTTTTCAACAAGATCTACGACCTCATTCGCTGGGCGCAGCGGAGCAACATGATGAGCCTGTTCACCGACTGCCCGGGCCGGGAGCGGCTGGGCTGGCTCGAGCAGGTTCACCTCAACGGCCCTTCGCTCCGCTACAACTTCGACATCGCCGCGATGTTCGCGAAGGTCCAGAACGACATGGCCGACAGCCAGCTCCCCAACGGGTTCGTTCCGAACATCGCGCCGGAGTATTTCATGGCGAGCAGCAGCATCAACGCACCCATCCGCAATTCGCCGCCCTGGGGCAGCACCTCCATCATCGGCGCGTGGCAGCAGTATCAATTCCACGGAGATCGCGCGCTGCTCGAGAGATTCTACCCGATGATGAAGGCGTATCTCGCGTTCCTGACAAATACGTCGAACAACTTCATCACGCCCATCGATCTCGGTGACTGGGCGGACCTTGGCCAGAGCGAGAGCGGCGAGCAGCTCACGACGCCCACATTGGTGGGCACGGCCATCTTCTACGAGGATGCACTCATCATGGCGAAGGTTGCGGAGCTGCTGGGCCACGAAGCCGACCGCGCAAACTTCACGCAACTCGCGGCGAACATTCGCGCGGCGTTCAACGCCCGTTTCTTCAATCCGGCAACCGGCACCTACGACACCAACAGCCAGGCGGCGAATGCCCTGCCGCTGGCTCTGGGAATCGTGGAGCCTCAGCATGTCGCGAGTGTTACCCAGGCGTTGATCGACGACATTCGCGCGAACAACAACGGACTCACCACCGGCGAGGTGGCGCATGTTTACATGCTGCGCGCGCTGCAGGCGGCCGGCCGCGCGGATTTGATCTACGCGATGACCAACCAGACCGAAACGCCGGGATATGGATTTCAAATTGCCCAGGGCGTGACGAGCCTCGCGGAGCGCTGGGACGGCCAGTCGGTGATCCTCTGGGGCTCGCTCAATCACTTCATGCAAGGGCACATCATGGAGTGGTTCTATCGGCACCTTGGGGGAATCCAGCTCGATCCCGGCGACGCGGCGTTCCGGAAAATCATCATCAAGCCTTCGCTCGTCGGCGACATCTCCTCCGTCCAGACGACATACGACTCGACCCAGGGCCTCATCCGCAGCCAGTGGAGTCTCGAGGGCGATCAACTGACGATGAGGGTCTCCATTCCGGTTGGTGCGACGGCGACCGTGCATGTGCCGGCCGGTTCCGTTGAGTCGGTGCGTGAAAGTGGATTGCCGATCTCCGAAGCGCCGGGCGTGACGGAGCAGGGGATGCAGGACGGTTATGCCGTCTTCGGCGTGGGGTCGGGAGACTATGTGTTTACGAGCCGTCCCGCGTTGTCGGTTCCGATCATCACGGGAGGCGAAACGACGAAGACGTCGGTGACCATCGAGTGGTCCCCGGTTTCCGGTGCCACGGAATACACGGTAAAGCGCGCGTCGTCTCCCGGCGGACCGTTCGCAACGATTGCGGGTCACCTCACGGAAACCCATTTCACCGACCGCAATCTCGCGACGGAGGCGACCTATTACTACGTTGTGTCCGCCAGCGACGCGACCAGAACGAGCGAAGATTCGGACCCCGTGGCGATGACGACGTCGTTCTTGAAGGATGCCAGCTTCGAGTCGCCGGTCATCGCGACCTACGTTTACGACCCGGCGAAAAGCGGGTGGGATTTCACGCCGAAGTCCGGCAACAGCGGCTCGGGCCTCACCCGCAATGGCAGTGCGTTCAAGAATCCCGCTTCACCCGACGGACGCCAGGTTGCGTTCCTGCAGGGCACCGGGATCTTGGCCCAGACGCTGACGGAGCTGATTCCCGGCGTGACCTACGACGTGATCTTTTCCGCCGCCCAGAGAGCCGCGGTTTCCAATGGTGGCCAGACGTGGAATGTCGTGCTCGACGGCGCGACGCTGGGTAGCTTCGCCCCGGGCGCATCCGCAACGTCCTTCGTCGACTACACCGTGTCGTTCACCGCCACGAAACCGAGTCAGATTCTTGGATTTATCGGCACGAACCAGAATGGTGGCGACAACACGGTGTTCATTGATCGGGTGCGCGTGAAACCCCGGCCTGTTGATTCGTTTGTTCTCCATGCAGGCAACGCGAAGGCCTACCTGTTGTGGAAGGAAGTGCCGGGTGCCACGGAATACAAGATCGCCCGCTCGCTCTCACCATCCGGACCCTGGACGACGGTTCATTCGCCGACGGGAACGGCCTTCACCGACACGACCGTCACGAACGGCGTCACCTACTATTACCGCGTGAGCGCGATTGTTGGCGGATCGGAAGTCGCGACGACCGAGGTGAAAAGCGTCGTCCCGAATGCCGTGACGATTTCCGTTCCCAACCATGGGTTCGAGAATCCGCCATTGAGCGCGGGAGGCATCAGCTATGGCGCGCAGGGTGCCGGCTGGAAGTTTGATGCGAACTTCGCCGCCAGTGGATCCGGGGTCACCGCCAACGGCAGCGGCTTCACTTCCGCGAATCCCAACGCGCCCGAAGGGACGCGGGTCGCCTTTCTCCAGCGTGCGGGGACGATTTCCCAGCGGCTGACCGGATTCGCTCCAGGCGGAACTTACACGCTGACCTTCGCCTGCGCCAACCGTGCCACTCCGAACTTCGCGACAAAGCAATCGTGGGACGTGACGCAGGACGGCACGGTGATCGGAAGCTACGGGAACAAGCCCGCCAACTACACGGATGACACGGCGACGTTCACGGCGTCGAGCCAGGAGCACGAGCTGGCCTTTATCGGACGCGGGACGTCGGACACCACCGTCTTCCTCGACAATCTCCGCCTGACGGGTGCCTTGCCCTCCGCGCCGGTCAACGTTTCCGCCAGTCCCGCGGGAACGGACCGAATCCGGGTGACCTGGGCGCCGGTTGCTGGAGCGAGCGGATATGTCGTCAAACGCGCGACCTCCAGTGGCGGATTCTACGAGCAGATCGCCATTGTGTCGGAGGAGACGTATCTGGACGCCGCCGGCCTGGAGCCGGAAAGCACCGCTTATTATGTCGTGACGGCGTTGAATCCTGTGGGCGGCAGTGCGGCGTCCCAGGTTGTGCATGCGACCACGTGGATGTCGCTCGACGACTGGCGACTCCAGCATTTTGGAACCACAGAGGACGCAGGTGACGCCGCGAACGATGCGGACCCCGATGGCGACGGCTCGTCAAATCGTGACGAATGGATTTCGAACACGGATCCGAATTCTCCCGCCAGCGTCCTGCGCATCAGTGACGTGGCGGCCGACTCCGCGGGAGTGCTTGTGGAATTTCCCAGCGCTCCCAATCGCGGCTATCGAGTCGAGCGCTCCGAGACTCTGGATTCGTGGACGGTTGTGAAGCGCGGTATTGCGGGAACCGGAGGGGTGGTGCAGGTGCTGGATCCCACGGCACCTTCCGGCGGCCGCCGTTTCTACCGGGTCCGGGTGGAGCAGTAGATTCCGCCGCTCGATCTCCGGGCGTCCTCGGCCAATTTTCGATCGGCGCAAAGAAGATCGCCACGGCCACGTCTCCCCCAAGTGAGGCATGGCACGTGGCGAAGTTCTCCCCAGAACGATGGGCTCCGCCTGCCCGGCGTTGAACCGGGCCGTCGGGCAATTATTCGACCGCGCGGCGGCGACGGCGGAGCACCAATCCGCCAAGTCCCGCGGCGGCCATCAGCGACGCGATGGTCGAAGGTTCCGGGACGGGCACCATATCGAGGCGCACGTTGTCGAAGTCGGCCTGGATCGTGCCGGCCGCAACGGTGGAAAGAACGATCGTGAGGTATCCCTCCACCGTGTCGCCGGTCGTGAAACTGATCGAGAAGTCCTCCCACGTATCCTGCACGGCCGGAAGTCCGCCACCGGTCGCGAGGACGGTGCCGGTGTAATCCTCGCCATTCACGAGCGAGATCGTTCCGGGTGTGTTGAGGCGGTCGAGCCGGGAGCCGATGGCGACCGTCAGCGTGTAGGTCATGTTGGGCATCAATTCACCAACCGTCTGATACACCCCGCTGACCCCGTTGGGATTTTCCGGGAAGGTGTTGAGGTAGAGAAACTGATTGCCCTCCGCGGGATATGCGAACGGGTTGTTGACCGTGAACTGGGTGTCTTTAGGGTTTTGCGAGCCGATGTCTTTCGAGCCCGTCTGGTAGTAGGAGATCCAACCGGTCGGCGGAGTTTCAACAACGCCGCCGACGGGGGCGATGTCGAATTCGAAGCTGTAGTTCTCGACGTAAATGGGCTCCGCGAACGCCGCGGAAAGCGAGGCGGTCGCCACGGAAACGGCAATGGCTGTAAAGCGGGATTTCCTTGAGGGTTTCATGGGGTCACGGAAGGGTTTTGAGGGTCGTGTCGAATCGCTGCACAGCGCTTCGACGCCGCCAAACTACGCGTCCGCGACGAGGCTCATCAATGGAGCCGAGTCCACAGGTTACGACAGCCCAGGTCGAACCCTGCCCGCTGAAGAGGAAGGCTGCTTCAGCCTCTCGAGTCGACTACTGCGGCTCGACGAGGTGTTTCGCGAGATAGGCGGCCCCGATGATGCCGGCCGAATTCTGCATTTGTGCAGGCACGATGAGCACCTCGGTCTTCGTGGTGAGATACGAGAGAAACTTGGGGGCTTTTTTGCTGACGCCGCCGCCAATGATGAAGAGATCGGGTGAAAAAAGCTTCTCCAGCTCGACGAGAAATTCGCTGAGATGCTTCGACCACCGTTTCCAGGACAGGTTCTTTTCCTCGCGAACCCGCTCGGAGGCGCGCTTCTCCGCGTCCTTGCCGCGGATTTTGAGATGCCCGAACTCCGTGTTCGGCAGCAGCTGACCGTTCAGGAAAATCGCGGAGCCGATGCCCGTGCCGAGCGTGAGGAGAATGACCACGCCGTTGCGATCGCGGCCCGCGCCGAAGCGCATTTCCGCGATGCCGGCGGCGTCGGCGTCGTTCACCGTTTCCACCGGTCCGCCCACGTGGGAGGCAAAGATCTGGTTCGCGTTCGTGCCGATCCACGATTCGTCCACGTTCGCCGCGGAATAAATAATCCCCTGCTTGACGATCGCGGGAAACGTGATGCCCGCCGGGCCCTTGTAATTGAAGTGGTCGGCGATCTGCCCGACGACATCGGCCACGGAGTTCGGGAGGGAGGGCTGGGGAGTCGGAATCCGGAAGCGCTCGGTGGCGAGTTCGCCGGTTTCCACGTTGACCAGCGCTCCCTTGATGCCGGTGCCTCCAATGTCAATTCCAAGCAGGTTCATGGGCGATATGTGTTTTAAAGCGTTCGAGTGCCGCGACAAGCTCATTGGACCGCAGCGGCTTTGAGAGGTAGTCGCTCATTCCCGCTGCGCGGCACTTGTCGCGATCGCCGCTCATGGCCTCGGCAGTGAGCGCCACGATGTAGGCCGGGCGACGGCCGGATTGCTGCTCGATCTCACGGATGCGGCGGGTGCACTCCCGTCCGTCCATGCCGGGCATTTGCACGTCCATGAAAATCAGGTCAAATTCTTCACCGCTGGTGGCCGTCTCGAGTGCGGTATGGCCATCGGAAGCGTGCTGTGCGATGAGCCCCTGGCGTTTCAGCATCGAGAGAATGAGCATCGCGTTGACCTTGTTGTCTTCGGCGACCAGCACGCGAACATCGCCCGGAATGCCTTCGACGGAGTTTTCGGCCTTGGAGATCGGGGGAACGGACTCGATGGGCGGTTTCTCCTCCGCCACCGCCGTTGTCGAAATGATGAAGACAAACTCGCTGCCGGTGGATTCCGGTTCCTGAAACCAAATGTCGCCGCCCATGAGCTGGGTGAGTCTCCGGCAGATCGCGAGCCCGAGGCCGGTCCCGCCGTGAGTGCGGGCCTGTGAGGCGTTGAGCTGACTGAACGCCCGAAAGAGCAACCCTCGCCGGTCCGGAGGAACGCCGGGCCCGGTATCGCGAACGCTAAATCGCAGCAGCACTTGGTCGGCCGGTGATTCCCCTTGCTGCGTTGCGTAAGCGGCAAGCTCCTCGCGGGTGCCTCGGCTCACCCGGGCGGTCACCGTCCCGTTGGTCGTGAATTTCACGGCATTCGAAATCAAATTTCCCAGCACCTGCTGGAGCCGGATTTCGTCGCCGACGATCTGCCTGGGAACGTCCGGGTCGATGGCGAAGGACACTCGTGTGTTGTGCTCCCCGGCCCGGGGCGCAAACAGCTCGCAGATGCTCCGCACGCAGCGTTCGAGATCGAATGGCTCCGATTCCAGATCGAGTTTTCCGGCTTCGATTTTCGAGAAGTCGAGGATGTCGTTCAGCACGGTCAGCAGTGTGCGGCCGCTGGTGGCGATTGTTTCGACGTAGGCGCGCTGCTCCTCGGTGAGGTCGGAGTCGAGCAGCAGATCGGAGAACCCGAGCACGCCATTCAAGGGAGTGCGCACCTCGTGGCTCATCATCGCGAGAAAATCCGATTTCGCCTTCGTGGCCTCCTCGAGCTTTCGATTCAGCGAGACGAGTGTTGCGTTGATTGCCATCAGCTGCTGCTGACTCTCCTGCAACGCCCGCATGGCTTCGTCGCGTTCCAACTGCGCGATGCACGCGTTGCTGTGGTAGCGAATGCGGGCCCGAAGCTCCATGTGGTCCGGCAGCTTCACGAGGTAGTCGTTGGCGCCCGCCGAGAATGCCGCCGATTTTGTCGCCGCGTCTTCCTTGACCGAAAGCACGATGACCGGTGTGTGGCCGACGATGGGCGAGGCGCGATACTGACGCACGAGATCGAGGCCGTTGGCCCGAGGCATCGTGAGATCCTGCAGAATGACGGTGGGCCGGATCCGTTCCGCCGTGGTCAGTGCTGCGGATTCATCGGCGCAAAAATGGAAGTCGATGTCCGGCACGTTCGCCACCGCGCGACGGACGCTTTCGCCGATGAATGCCTGATCGTCGACAAGCAGAACCGTGATCTGGCGTTTGGCGGAAGATGTCATGGTTCAGAGAGATGGCGCGACATTGTCAGGCGGCAGAATCTGTGCCGTCGTCGCGTCGTGCTGGTAAGGGAAACGCCGGGAAGCCGTTTTGTCCAGCCGGAGAGCGTGAGGAAGCGGCCCCGGTCAGGTCAGCCGGAAGAAGGATTTGGCGGTGGCCGTGGTGTCGCGGGCGACCTGTTCGAGGGAAATTCCGCGCACTTCCGCGATCTTCTCGGCGACCAGCCGCGTGTGCCACGGCTCGCAGCGCTTGCCCCGGTGCGGCACCGGCGCGAGATAAGGGCAGTCGGTTTCGACCATGTAGCCATCCGCCGGGACGGCCGCCGCGACCTCACGAACGATCGGGGCGTTCTTGAAGGTCACGATGCCCGTGAAGGAGACGAGATGTCCCATGGCGGCAATCTCCGCAGCCTGCTCCGGCAGGTTTCCAAAGCAGTGAAAGACCCCGCGAAGCCGCCCGGTGTAGGGGCGGAGAATCTCGACTGTGTCGTCCCACGCGTCGCGCTGGTGAATCACCACATTCAAGCCGAGCTCGGCGGCGAGATCGAGCTGCTGCCGAAACGCGTCGGCCTGTGCGCTTTTGTAGGCGCCATCGACCACGGCGGCTTCGGCGTCCTCGGGAGTCTCGGCCTGCAGCGCGGCGATCGCCGGGGAGGAGGTCAGCTCCTCGCTGGGGAGCCGGTGGTAGTCGAGGCCGGTTTCGCCGATGGCCGCGACCTTTGGATGACGCGCGAGTTCCCGCAGAGCGTCGGCAAAGTTTTCGGCCTCCTCCTGCACGTTCGTGGGATGCACCCCGATGACCGCGTAGATGCTCTCATGCTTCTCAGCCAGGGCAACGGCCCGTCGACTGCTTTCAATCCCGGTCCCAATGGTAATGATGCGTGTCACCCCCGCCTCGGCGGCCCGGGCGAGCACGGCGTCGAAGTCTTCGACAAAGTCGGGATAATCAAGATGCGCGTGCGTGTCGATGAGCATGCCTCCATTCTTGCGCGCCTCCGCGAAGAGGCGAGGAGAAAGACAGCCGGACACGCACGGGCCCCCGGGGACCGCAGAAATCAGGTGCGGTCGCCCTGGAACGAGAACGACATCTTCTTCCCGAGAGGGCTCTTCTTTTTGAAGGTGACCTTCGTGTCGAGGATCAGCCCACCGGCCGGGTCGAGATCGAGCACGCCCTTCACGTTGAACGGAGAGCCTTTGTATTTTCCGGCAAACGAAAGGTCCTGCCGGAGAGGCCCCACAAACGTCGCGGTGCCGGTGGCCTTCAGCTTGAACTTGAGCTTTTTAGGCTTCGCCTTTTTGGCGGCAAGCGGACGAAGGGACTTCGGGGTGGGACCGGCGACCACCTGACCATTGATGGTTACCGTGCCCGTGTTGTCCGCGTTGAGATCGAGGACAATCTCAAACTTCTCTCCGTTTGCCGCCGCGTTGACGACTGCACGCATGTCATAGTTGGACGGACCGTTCTGTTGGGCCCGGGCCTGGCTTCGGATCCTTTTCTTTTTCTTCTTCGCGATCGGGACATTGACCGTGCAGGTCCCTGAGAAGTTCCCGAAAAACGGTGCGCGGGCACTTGCGGTTTCGGGAGCAAACAACGCAGCTCCCGCCATCATAACGACTGCCAATGTAATGAGTCTCATGATATGTCTCCTCATGGGAGAGGATGGCGCCGAATGTTCGAACGTCAACGCAAAATTCTGGCGATAGCGGGTCTAAAGGAGAGCGGCCTTCCAGGAGGTTTCCTCGAATCCCACGAGATGGATGCCGGGGCCGATCACGAACGGTCGCTTTACCAGGTTTCCGTTCGAGGCGAGCAACTCGATCGCCTCGGCCTCGCTCATTTGCGGCAGACGCGCACTGAGACCCTGTTCCCGGTAGTCGCGACCGGCGGTGTTGAAGAGCTTGCGGAGATTGCTTCCCTGCGCGGACAGCATCTCGCGCAGTTCCTTTTTCGAGGGAGGCATTTCGCGAATGGGAATCTCCGTGAAGGAAATGTCGTGGGCTTTGAGAAACTTCACGGCTTTCCGGCACGTGTCGCAGTTTGCGTAGGTGTAGGCCTTGAGCATGGCGCAGCCTAGCGCCGCTGGCGCGCCGGGAGGAGATTCTTTAACGAGACGCCGTCGCGTTTCGACTTGAGGATCGCTGCGTTCATTGACAACCACCGGCGACACGGTAGGTTCGATGGAAATCGAACATGAGTGCGCACGCCGAGAGTTCGTCCGCTGACCGAAGCCCCCTGGGTCTCGCGTCGCGACGGCCGCTGTTTTCCGTGCTCGATCTTTCCCCGATCCCTGTCGGCGACACGGCGCGCACTGCCCTGAAAAACTCACTGGATCTCGCGCAGCATGCGGAGAAATGGGGCTACCACCGGTATTGGGTGGCGGAGCATCACGGGATTCCGGGGGTGGCGAGCGCGGCGACCTCCGTGGTGATCGCGCATCTGGCGGGAGGGACTTCCGTGATGCGGGTGGGTTCAGGCGGGATCATGCTGCCGAACCATTCACCGCTCGTGATTGCCGAGCAGTTCGGCACGCTTGAGTCGCTTTTTCCCGGGCGGATCGATCTCGGGATCGGCCGCGCGCCGGGTGGAGACCGGGCGACGGCGCACGCGTTGCGGCGGCATATGGGCCTGAGCGCGGATTCGTTTCCGCATGACCTTTTGGAGCTTCAGGAATACTTTGGCCCGGTGAATCCGCATCGCACCGTGCGTGCCGTGCCGGGGGAGGGACTGAACCTTCCCATCTATCTGCTTGGCTCAAGCACGTTCAGCGCGGAACTCGCGGCCCGACTCGGGCTCCCGTTTGCATTTGCCTCCCATTTTGCGCCGGACCTGATGGGCGAGGCGCTGGAGATTTACCGGTCGCGTTTTGAACCCTCGGCGAGTCTCGAGAAACCCCATGTGATGATCGGCGTGAATGTCTTTGCCGCGGATTCCGACGCCGAGGCCCGACGGCTCTTCACCACGCTTCAACAGGTGTTTTTGAACCTCGTTCGCGGAAATCCCCGGGAGATCCAGCCGCCGCGCGACGAGCTCGACTGGAATCCGGCCGAGGAAGCGCACGTGCGCCGGATGACGCGCGTATCGGCGGTCGGGGATCGCGAGGGAGTGCGCTCGCAGCTCGAAGACCTCCTTGCCGAAACGGGAGCCGACGAGGTCATCGCCACGGCGCACATTTACGATCATCAGGCGCGTCTGCGTTCCTTCGAAATTGCCGCCGAAATTTTTCGAGAAATTCAGCAACCCAAATCCGTTACCAACCACGAATCGTTCCCATGAGCACGAAAGCCTACGCCACTCATGCGGCCACCTCGCCGCTTGCACCATTCGACATCAAGCGTCGCGACCCGCTCCCCACCGATGTCGCCATCGACATTCTCTATTGCGGGGTCTGCCATTCGGACATCCATCAAGCCCGCAACGAGTGGCACAACACCATCTATCCCTGCGTGCCCGGTCACGAGATCATCGGCCGCGTCATTGCCGTGGGAGACAAGGTCACCAAATTCAAGGTCGGTGATCTCGCGGCGGTCGGCTGCATGGTGGATTCCTGTCGCACCTGCCCGAACTGCCGGCAGGGGCTGGAGCAATACTGCGAGCAGGGACCGATCTTCACCTACAATGGCGAGGACAAGCACCTTGGCGGCCCGACCTTTGGCGGCTACTCGGAGAAGGTCGTGGTTGACGAGGCATTCGTGTTGAGGGTCTCCGAGAGTCTCGACCCCGCCGCTGCTGCGCCGCTGCTCTGCGCGGGAATCACGACGTATTCTCCACTGCGCCACTGGAAGGTTGGGCCGGGCATGAAGGTGGGCATTGTCGGCCTGGGTGGGCTGGGTCACATGGGCGTGAAATTTGCCCACGCGTTTGGCGCGCACACAGTGCTTTTCACGACCTCGCCCTCGAAGATCGAGGACGGAAAACGTCTCGGAGCGGACGAGGTCGTCGTTTCGAAAAACGAGGATGAAATGAAGAAGCACGCGACGAGCTTCGACATGATCCTCGACTGCGTGTCGGCCCAGCACGACATCAACGCGTATTTGAACCTGTTGAAGCTCGATGGCTCCCTGGTGCTCGTCGGCGCGCCGGAGCATCCGCTGCCGGTGGCGGCGTTCAACCTGATCATGCCGCGGCGTCACTTTGCGGGGTCCGCGATCGGAGGCATTCCGGAAACCCAGGAGATGCTGGATTTCTGCGCGGAGCGGGGAATTGCCTGCGACATTGAGATCATCAACATCCAGCAGATCAACGAGGCCTACGAGCGGATGCTCAAGAGCGACGTGAAGTATCGATTCGTGATCGATATGGCGTCGTTGAAGAACGCGGCCTAACCGGTGGATATGGAATACAGAAAACTCGGAAACTCAGGGCTGATGGTTCCTGCGCTGACCTATGGCACGGGAACCTTCGGCGGAAAGGGAGACCTGTTCTCGAGCTGGGGATCGACGGATGTCGACGAGGCGACGCGCCTTGTGGACATCTGCCTCGAGGCGGGGGTGAACATGTTCGACAGCGCCGACATCTACTCGGGTGGCGCGGCGGAGGAGATTCTCGGGAAGGCGATCGCGGGCCGTCGGGACAAGGTATTGATCTCGACCAAGGCGACGTTTCGCTCCGGGGACGGGCCCAACGACGTTGGCTCGTCACGCATCCATCTCATCGAGGCGGTGAATGGTTCGCTGAAACGCCTTGGCACCGATTACATCGATCTTTTCCAGCTTCACGGGTTCGACGCGAAGACGCCGATCGAGGAGACCCTCGCGACGCTCGATGAGCTCGTCCGTGCCGGCAAGATTCGCTACATCGGGTGCTCGAATTTCTCCGGCTGGCATTTGATGAAGTCGCTGGCCATCTCGGATCGATCCGGCTATCCGCGCCACGTTGCGCACCAGGCCTATTACTCGCTGATCGGTCGTGAATACGAATGGGAGCTCATGCCGCTGGCGCTCGATCAAGGCGTTGGCACCGTGGTGTGGAGCCCGCTGGGCTGGGGCAAGCTCACCGGCAAAATTCGCCGGGGTCAGCCGATTCCCGAGGGCTCGCGATCGCAGTCGAAGGTGTCGAACCAGATGGGGCCGCAGGTGCCCGACGAGTATCTTTTTGCCGTGGTCGACGCCCTCGACGAGGTGGCCGCGGAAACCGGAAAGTCGATTCCTCAAATCGCGCTGAACTGGCTTCTACAGCGTCCCACCGTTTCAACGGTGATCATCGGTGCCAGAAACGAAGAGCAGCTTCGCGCGAATCTCGGCGCGGTCGGATGGAAGCTCACACCCGAGCAAATCCGGAAACTCGACGCCGCGAGCGAGCGCCCGATGATCTACCCATACTGGCATCAGGCCGGATTTGCGGAGCGCAATCCGTTCCCGATTGAGCCGCTGCGAGGGCGCGGGGAAAACTAGTTGCCTAGGCTTTTCAGCGTGGCGCGGTCCAGCCGACCCGTGATGGGAAGCCCGTAGTCGGCTTGATACTCGCGAATGGCGCGGCTTGTGAGCGGACCAAACGCACCGTCGATCTCGCCGGTGTAGTAGCCGAGTTCCGCAAGCCGTGCCTGCGCGCGAACCAGCGTGCCAGCCGGGCTCGGAACCACGCGCACCGTCTGCGTATAGACCACCGGACGGTAAACCGGCACGGCCACGACCCGGGGACCGCCCCAATAGGGGCCCCATCCCCAGCGGGGTCCGCAGTAGCCGCTGCCAATGCCCACGCCGATCGACACGCGAGGACCGCCGTAGTAACCACAGCCCCGTCCCCAGCCAGCCTGCGAGGCGGCGGTCGTGACGAGCAACACGGCGGCGACGGCGAGAGCGAGTCGGGTTTTCATGGCGTTCGAACTCTTTTCAGTAGCTCAAACTGCGCGGATTTCCAATGGGGAGAACTCACCACTGGATGACGGAACTCGCGTAGGTCAGCCCCCCGCCGAAGACGACGAGCAAAATGTAATCGCCGACCTGGAAGCGGCCTGCGCGATTTGCCTCGTCGAGGGCGATGGCGACCGCCGCTGCGGAGGTGTTTCCGTAGCGGTCCAGATTCACGTGGAATTTTTCGAGAGGAATTTTCAACCGGTCCGCAAGCGCCTCGATGATGCGCATGTTCGCCTGGTGGGGAATGATGCAGGTGAGGTCGTCGGCGGTGAGTTGCGCCTGCTCGAGGGCTTTCGTGGCGGCGCTGCCCATGGAAAGGACGGCCTGTTTGAAGGTTTCGCGGCCGTTCATGTGGAGCGTGTTGAGATGCTTGTCCACATTCTCGACCGTGATGGGCAGCGCACAACCGCCGCCCGGCATGTGCAAAATGTCGGCCTGGTCGCCGTTGCTCGCCATGTAGGTGGTGATCACACCATGGGAGCCGGCGCGATAGCGGAGGATTGCCGCTCCGGCGCCGTCACCGAAGAGCACGCATGTGTTGCGATCCTTCCAGTTTACGATCGAGCTCAGCTTGTCGGCGCCGATCACCAGGATCGTGTTGTAGGTGTGGTTCGCGATGAACTGCTGCGCGACCTCGACGGCGTAGAGAAATCCCGAGCAGGCTGCGGAGAGATCGAAGCACGCCGCCTTCTTGGCGCCGATGAGGCGCTGCACATGGCAGGCGGTGGCCGGGAACATCGTGTCGGGGGTGACCGTCGCGACAATGATGAGGTCGATTTCCTTCGCCGACACGCGTGCCTGCTTCATCGCCTGCTTTGCGGCCTTGGCCGCCATGTGGCTGGTGAACTCGTCGTCGTCGGCGATGCGGCGCTCGCGGATGCCCGTGCGCGTGACAATCCATTCGTCACTCGTCTCGACCATCTTTTCGAGCTCGGCGTTGGTGAGCACCTTCTTGGGCACGTAACTGCCGGTGCCGATGATGGAAACGGTGCGGTTAGGCCGGCTGGGCCTCGTCCACGGAAACTTTTTCATTGAACTTCTTGATGGCCTCGACGATGCGCGGGTTGATCTGGCGCTCGATCGATTCGCAGGCGACCCGGATCGCGTTTTTGATCGCGAGCGCGCTGCTGGCACCATGAGCGATGATGGCGACGCCGTCCACTCCCACCAGCGGGCTGCCGCCATATGTCTCGTAATTGGTCTTGTCGCGGATGGCCCGGAAAGCGTTTTGCGCGAGCATGGCGCCGACGGTGCGCTTCGGGTTCGCGGTGAGCTCGCGCTTGAGCCAGCTGAAAACAGCGGAAGCCGTGGCCTCGCAGGTTTTGAGGACGACGTTTCCCGTGAAGCCGTCGCACAGGACGACATCAACGGGGTTTTCGAACAGGTCGTGACCCTCGACGTTGCCGCGGAAATTCAGCGAGCTGGAACGCAGCAATTTGAAAATCTCACGGGTGAATTCGCTGCCCTTCTGGTCCTCGCCTCCGATCGACATGAGGCCGACGCAGGGGTTCGGACAGCCGAGCACGTATTTCGATACCACCGTGCCCATGATTGCATACTGGAGCATGTGGATCGGCCGGGCGTCCACGTTTGCGCCGGCGTCGATGAGCACGCAGACGTTGTGCTCGGTGGGAAGGTAGGAGGCAATGCCGGGACGCTCGACCCCCTCAAGGGTGCGAAGCTTGATGGTCGTCGAGGCGACCATGGCGCCGGTGTGGCCTGCACTGACCACGGCCTCGGCGTCGCCCCTCTTGACGAGGTCGACAGCGCGATTGACGGATGAATCCTTCTTCTTGCGGACCGCCTCCACGGCATGATCGCTCATTTCCACGACCTGGGAGGCGTGGACAATCTCGATCCGCTTGTCGGAGCACTTCACCCTGGCCAGCTCGCGCTTGAGCTGGGCCTCATCGCCGGTGAGGTAGAGCTTGGTGAGATGGGGCAGGTCTTTCAACGCCATTGCCGCGCCGGCAACGGTGTTTCTGGGGGCATGATCACCCCCCATGGCGTCGAGGGCCACCCTCATTGTGTGACGATCAAGCTTCGATGGTCAGAACCTGCCGGCCATGGTAGTAGCCGCAGGAAGGGCACGCGGTGTGAGAAGGAACGGCGGCACCGCATTGGGTGCATTTCGCGAGCTTGGGAGCACGCCAGCGGTTCGCGGCCTTGCGGGTGCGAAGGCGCATCTTGGAGACTTTTCGTTTCGGGACTGCCATGACGGGAGACCTGTTAAGTTACTTTTTCGGTTTTAGTTGGTCCAGCGCATCCCATGCGGAGTGGTCGCCATCATCGGTCAGCGGCGCGGGCGCGCTCTGGAAAGTGGCCGGACAATTTGTCCTGCCATCCGCATCACATCGAGGATGCGACGGCAAGACGAGGAGAATATCCTCGCGAAGGTATGGGGTCAAGTCCACGGATTCGCGTCCCTGCAACTCGACCTGGGTGGCGAAATTCGGCACTTCCAGCGTGGTATCGAACGCGCGCAGACAGGCGACACAGGTCATTTCCACCGGAACGGACAGGGAACCGGTCACAAAAAGTCCTCCGTCCGAGAGACCGACGTCCAGCGAGCTGTGGACGGGCCCCTTGAGCCTCGCATCGGCGGTGGAAAGCTCGAGAAAGCCGGGATCGAGGTCTTCTTCCAGATGGAGCGTGCCTCCCTGCGGGATCTGCTGGATATGAATTTTCACGAAAGGGGATCGGTTGCCGGTGCGGATTTGCCCGCGAATTTTCTCTTCAAGGCCTCACCCACATGCGGCGGGACGAACGGCGACACGTCGCCGCCGAGCCGTGCGACCTCCTTTACGATGCGCGAACTCAGGAAGGTGAATTCTTCCTGGGGGGTGAGGAACACGGTTTCCAGCCGCGGCTCCAGGCGCCGGTTCATGAGGGCCATCTGAAACTCGAACTCGAAGTCCGACACGGCACGCAACCCGCGAATGACGACAAACGTCTCCTGACGCCTCGCGAAATCGACGAGCAACCCGTCAAAGATTTCCACGCGCACCGGCGAGCCCCCGGGAACCGCCCGCCGAATCAAGTCGGCGCGTTCCTCCGCATCGAACACGGGGCCCTTTGGTTGATTGACGGCGACCGCGACGATCAGCTCATCGCACATGAGTCGCGCGCGCTCGATAACATCGAGGTGACCGAGAGTGATCGGATCAAAGCTGCCCGGGTAAATCGCACGTTTCACCGGTCAAGAATCACGGCAACGCGGGCGGAATGTCCAAGCGAAACAGCGGGGAACAATCGGCAACCCGGCAGTCCGCACGATCGGCGGCCACCCTCACGGTGCGGCACACTCACCGTGAGGGCATCTTACTCCCACTCGATGGTCGCGGGCGGCTTGCTCGAGATGTCGAGGACGACGCGGTTGACGCCTTTGACCTCATTGATGATGCGGCTCGAGATGCGGGCGAGCAGGTCATAAGGCAGGCGCACCCAGTTGGCGGTCATGCCGTCCTGACTTTCCACAATGCGCAGGGCGATCGTGTAGTCGTAGGTGCGCTCGTCGCCCATCACGCCTACGGATCGCACCGGCAGCAGAACGGCAAATGACTGCCAGACCTTGTAATACCAGTCGGCGGCCTTCATTTCCTCGATCACGATCACGTCCGCGTCGCGAACGATGCGCAGCTTCTCCGCGGTGATCTCGCCCAGCACGCGCACGGCCAGCCCCGGTCCCGGGAATGGCTGGCGGCCGATGAGTTCGCGAGGGAGGCCGAGTTCCTCGCCGACCTGGCGAACCTCGTCCTTGAAAAGCTGGCGGAGCGGCTCGACGAGACGGAATTTCATGCGCTCGGGCAGGCCGCCGACATTGTGATGGCTCTTGATGAGCGCAGCGGGGTTCCCGCCGATGGCGACCGACTCGATGACGTCCGGGTAGAGCGTGCCTTGCGCGAGAAACTTGTAGCCGTGGGCGCCTTTGACGGACGCCTTCAATTCGCGCGCGGCGGCTTCGAAGACTTTGATGAACTCGTTGCCGATGATCTTTCGCTTCTGCTCGGGATCGGTGACGCCTTTGAGCTTCGTGAGAAACCGCTTCGAGGCGTCGACGACCTTGAGTTTGATGTGAAAATGACCGGCGAAGAGCTTTTCGACGCTCTCCCGTTCGCCTTTTCGGATGAGGCCGTTGTCGACGAAAATGCAGGTGAGCTGGTCGCCGATGGCCTTGTGCAGAAGCGCCGCGGCGACGGACGAGTCAACGCCGCCGCTGAGACCGAGGATCACGCGATCCTCGCCGACCGTTTCGCGAATTTCCGTGCAAGCCCTCTCGATGAAGGACCCCATGGTCCAGTCCGATCCGCAGCCGCAGATGCGGTGCACGAAGTTCGAGAGAATCTCCTTTCCCCGCGGTGTGTGCACGACCTCGGGGTGGAATTGGAGTCCGTAGATGTGCCGGTCGGGATCCCCGATCACGGCGTGCGGCGAATTTTCGGTGGTGCCCATCGGCTTGAATCCGACGGGCAGCGAGGTGAGGCGATCGCCGTGGCTGTTCCAGACTTCGAGCTTGGTCGGGAGTTTTTTGAAGAGCGGGCACGTGCGATCGGCGGTGAGCACCCCGGGGCCGTATTCACGGTGGGTCGAGCGCTCGACCTTTCCGCCGAGATTCTGCGCGATGAGCTGCATGCCGTAGCAAATGCCCAGGATGGGGACACCCAGCTCGAAGATCTTTTTGTCGATCTTCGGCGCGCCCTTTGCATAAACGCTCGCCGGCCCGCCCGAGAGGATGATTCCATTCGGCGACAGCTTGCGCAGTTCGGCGGCCTTTATGTTGTGCGGGACGATCTCCGAATAGACGCTGCACTCACGCACTCGGCGCGCGATGACCTGGGTGTATTGGGAGCCGAAGTCGAGAATAACGATCTTCGACGCGGGAGTGATGGCGTCGGACATGGAGAAAGAAAATGGAGTGGTGGGCTATTGGTAGTCGGGGCCGAACGAGTCGCCGGTTGGATCGTTCGGAACAATGCGACCGCCGCCCTGGATACCACGTTGGAACTGGTCACCAACATCTTCCGCCGAGGTTTCCGCAACGACGCAGCTGGACAGTAGCGCACACACGAAAAATCCGCAAAGAATGAAGGCGATTTTCACCGCGCCAGCATAGAAAATCGGCCCCTCATGGCAATCTTGATTCCGCCCGATTTGTTGCTTGCCGCCTACCGGGAGGGCGTGTTCCCGATGGCCATCGCGCCGGGCGACATTCAGTGGTTCAGCCCGAAACGGCGCGGCATCCTGCCATTGACGGATTTTCACATTCCGCACGGCACCCGGCGCGCGCTGAAGGACCCGAAATGGGAACTGCGGATCAATACGGAGTTCGACCTCGTGGTCAGCGCGTGCGCGGCGCGGAAGGAAACCTGGATCGATTCCGTGATCCTGCGAAGTTACTCGCGGCTGCATGATCTCGGGTATGCGCACTCGGTGGAAATCTGGCGGGACGGCGAGCTGGCCGGCGGACTCTACGGGGTCGCGATCGGTGGCGTGTTTTTTGGCGAGTCGATGTTCCACCGGGTCACGAACGCGTCGAAGGTCGCGCTCGTGCGGCTCGTGGAAATTCTCAATGCAGGCGGCTTCAAGCTGCTCGACACGCAATGGCTTACGCCGCATCTCGCGCAATTCGGCGGCATCGAGGTCACGCGCACCCGTTACCTGCAAATGCTCAACGAAGCGCTCGAAATCCCGGCACGTTTTGAATTGCCGTCGTAATCAACGGGCTTTGACGTTGCCAATCGCGGTGGCCGTTCGCAAACTCATCGGATGAATGATGCGACGTCCCCTTCGGTGGATTGGGAGCAATTGGACATGATAGCCGATGGCTTCACGCCGGATTTCGTGGAGATCTACCGCGAGTTCGAGCAGGACATTCCCCGCATCCTCAACGAAGTGTCGAATGCGCTCGCAGCGGGCGATGCTGTCGCAACGTCAAGGGCGGCGCACCAGGCAAAGGGCAGCGCGGCGAATTTCGGATTTTTCGGCTTCAGCGGAGTGATGGCGCGCATCGAATCGCAGGCCAAGGCGGGGGACCTCTCCGGGCTGGATGCGCAGCTCGCGATGGCGCGGCAATTGTTTGCCGAGTCGCTCGCGGAAGTGAAGCGCGAGCGCGGCGTGTAGCTACCAGCGGTATTCGGTCGTCGAGCCGTCGCGGCCGAGAAACATTCCGCTCTGCGCCATCGGGAGCGTGGAAATCGTGCGATACAACGCGGCGGCGGATTCTTCCGGTGTGAGCGGCGCGTTGGGTCCGCCCATTTCGGTTTTCACCCAGCCGGGACTGATGGCCGCGACCGCGATGTTCTCGGGGCGAAGCTCCGCGGCGATGGAGCGGGTGAGCATGTTCAAGGCCGCCTTCGACACGGAGTAGGGATAGTAGTCGAAGTCCTCCTTTTCGCTGATCGAGCCGGCGCCGGAGGAAATGTTCGCGATGCGCGCCTGGCTGCTCTTGCGAAGAAGCGGAAGAAATGCGCGGGTCACGCGGGCGACTCCGACCACGTTGGTCTCCATCGCCTCGGTGAACCACGAAAGATCCAGCTCCTCCAGGTGCTCATTTCCTTCCCCGGGAAAGACGGCCGCGTTGTTCACCAACACATCGAGGGTCGGGGTTTGCCGGCCGATGGCGGCGGCGCATTCTCCGACGGAATGGTCGTCGATCACGTCGAGGGCGATGGGAACCAGTTTGGGAAATTCCTTCGCGGAAGCGGCGAGATCCGAGGCGGTCGGGTTGCGCGCCGCCGCGAAGACGGTCCAGCCGTGCTTCGCAAACTCCCGGCTCAACGCCAGACCGATGCCGCGGCTGGAGCCGGTGATGAGGACTGATCCCGTCATTGCTCCTCGTCGCCGAGATGCCGGCCGGGCACGAGATAGTTGCGCACGTAGTCCTTCACGGCGTCTTCGAGCGACGTTGTTTCGGCATCATAGCCTGTCTCGCGCAGCTTCGAGATGTCGGCACATGTGTAATACTGATACTGTCCGCGAATGCTCTCCGGCATTTCGATGAACTCGATATGCGGTTCGCGATCGAGCGCGGCGAAAAGCGCCTTCGCGAGATCGACCCACGTGCGCGCGACGCCGGAGCCGACGTTGTAGAGGCCGCCGGCCTTGCGGCACCTCGCGAGATGCAGCGTCATGGTCACGGCGTCCTTCACGTAAACGAAGTCGCGCATCTGCTCGCCGTCGCGATACTCCGGCTTGTAGCTCTTGAAGAGGCGGATCGAGCCGGTCTCGACAATCTGCGTGTAGGCCTTGCAGACAAGGCTCCGCATATCGCCCTTGTGGTATTCGTTCGGCCCGTAGACGTTGAAATATTTGATCCCGACGATGTCGTCGAGATAGCCGCGGCGCTGCGCGTGAAGGTCGAAGAGCTGCTTCGAATAGCCGTAGAGGTTGAGCGGGCGAAGCTTTGCGATGTCGGGATCCCGGTCATTCATGCCGTGCGCTCCGTCGCCGTAGGTTGCGGCCGACGACGCATAGACAAATCGCGCCCCCTGCCCGAGCGCCCATTCGGCGAGCCGCTGCGTGTAGCGATAGTTGTTTTCGATGAGGTAATTCCCATCGGTCTCGGTCGTCGCGGAGCAGGCGCCGAGGTGGTAGACCTCGTCGAATTTTCCAAACATGTCGGGCGAGGCCTCGATGCCCGCGAGAAAGCGATCCGCCTGCAGGTAGTCGTCGAATCGCAGCGGCGAGAGATTCTTCCACTTCGTGTCGTGGCCGAGGACGTCGGTGACGAGAATGTTTTCGAAACCCTCCTGGTTGAGCGCGTGAACGATGGCGCTGCCAATGAATCCCGCCGCGCCGGTCACGAGGATTTTGCGATTCTTTCTCTTCTTCGCCACGTCAGTTCAGGAGTTTTGCGTCGATGAGTGCGTCCTTGTAGCTGTCGACTTCGTCGGAGTGAATCGACTCCGCCGCCGCCATGAGCCGGCGCGCTTCGCTGCGGTTGCCTTCCTTCAAGGCCATCGCCGCGTGCGCGAAATACCAGGCCTCGCCGTCGGCGGGGAATCGGAAGTTTTTCAGCAGGTGCTGGGCGAGCTCGGTTTTTCCGGAGAGCAACGTGGCCAGGAACACCTTGTATTTGAGCACCGGCAGCGAGCCGAAGCGACCGACCAGCGTCGCGAAGTAACGGCTCGCGGTCTCGTAATCGCCCTGGAGAAACATGATTTCCCCGAGATTGTAGGCGGCGGGGAATTGCTTCGGATTCTCCTCGGTCAGTCGGGTGAGCAATTCGCGGGCTTCGTCGTATCGTCCCAGCTCGATGAGCGCGGCGGCGCGGCAATTCTGCGCCTCGGGGTCGTCGGGTCGGATTTGGAGGGCTTCCTCGGTGATCGCGAGCGCCTTCTCATAGTCGTGCGCCTTCATGGCGTCGGCCATTTTTTTGATCAGGTTGGCGAAGCGCTCGTTTGCGCGGACCTCGCGAAACGACTTGTTGAGCGGCTCGCTCGTCTCCGCATGCGCCCCGGGGAGGGCGAACGCAAGGAGGAGCAGTGGGAGAAATCGCAAAATTCGCATGGCCGGGCTCGCAAAGGTATCGTCGGCCTCGCACAACCGGCAACTCAATCTTGCTGGCATGCACGGGCGGGCTTGCTAGTTTTGGCGGTCCTCATGCCCGATGGTTCCCTCGCCCTCATTCTCCATGCGCACCTGCCATTCGTGCGTCATCCGGAACATGAAGACTTCCTGGAGGAGGACTGGCTCTACGAGGCGATCACGGAGACCTACCTCCCGCTGATCCGGATTCTGAAACGCCTCGCGGCCGAGAAGGCGCCGGTGCGCCTGACCCTCACGCTCACGCCCACGCTTTGCGAGATGCTGCGCGATGAGCTGCTGCAGTCGCGCGCGGAGCGATATCTGGCCCGCGGCGTGGAACTGGCCCGCGCGGAGATCGAGCGCACGAAGGGCGACGCGGCATTGCAGGAACTCGCGCAGTTTTATTTCCGGCGATTTTCCGAGGCGCATCACAGCTACACGAAGGAACTGAACCGCGACATTGTCGGCGCCTTTGCGCAACTGCAGGCTGACGGGCTCATCGAGATCATCACCTGTGCGGCGACGCATGGGTTTCTGCCATTGATGGAGCAGTCGCCCAGCGCGATGCGGGCGCAGATTTTGATCGGCCGCGATTCGTATCTGGAATGTTTCGGCCGGGAGCCGGCTGGCATCTGGCTGCCCGAATGCGCCTACGTGCCGTCGGTCGGGAAGATTCTGCAGGAGGCGAATCTGCGCTGGTTCATCGTGGATGCGCACGGCCTCATGTTTGGCCAGCCGAAGCCGCGATTTGCGATCTTTGCTCCGTATTACACCCCGCGAGGTCCGGCGGTTTTCGGTCGCGACCGGGAGTCGAGCCGGCAGGTGTGGAGTCAACGGGAGGGATACCCGGGAGATCCCGCCTACCGCGATTTTTACCGCGACATTGGACAGGATCTGCCGATGGACTACCTCGGGCGGTATCTGCCGACAGACCACCGCCGTTACACGGGCATCAAGTATCACCGCATCACCGGCCCGGGGCCGCACAAGGAGCTCTACAATCCGGGCTGGGCGCACGGCGCGGCGGACGCGCATGCCGGCCACTTTCTGCAAAGTCGCATCGATCAGATCCGGCACCTTCGCAGCGTGCTGCCGGTGGAGCCGATCGTGGTGAGTCCGTTCGACGCGGAGCTTTTCGGGCACTGGTGGTTCGAGGGACCCGAGTTTCTCGATTTGTTTCTGCGCAAGGCAGCCTATGACCAAAGCACGTTCCGGCTTTCCACCCCGAGCGATTACCTGCAGCGCAATCCCACGCAACAGCTCGTCGAGCCGGCGTCGTCGAGCTGGGGCAACAAGGGCTACTGGGAGGTCTGGCTCGACGATTGCAACGCGTGGATCTACCCGCATCTCCACGCCGCCGCGCGCCGGATGAGCAACGTTGCGAAGAAATTCCGCTCCACGCCGTCCGCCCCCCTCGAGGAGCGCGCGCTCAAGCAGATGGCCCGCGAACTCCTGCTGGCGCAGGCAAGTGACTGGGCGTTTTTGATGAAGACGGGCACGGCGAAGGAATATGCGACGCAGCGCACGCGCGACCATTTGCTGCGCTTCACGCGATTGTTCGAGATGATCGATGCGGGGCGGATCGACGAGGAGTTCGTCGCGTTCTGCGAAAGCCGCGATAATTTGTTCCGCCAAATTCGATGGGAATACTTCGCCTAGAGGTCCTGCTGGCCGCGGGGTTGTTCGCGGCAGGCGCGCCGGCTTTCGCCGGGGAGGAGAACGCCGACTCGGGCTCGACTCCGCCGATTCGCATCGCGTTCACGCCGCCGAATCTCGAGGGGCGCATCGTGCTGGGCATCTTCGACGAGCACGGCCGGCTCGTGCGAACGATGCGGCCGGAGCCGGCGACGCCGGAATTGCAGATCGGGCTGAACGGCTACATCACCGAGTGGGATGGTCGGGACGAATCCGGTGCGCCGTGCCCGGCGGGGCGCTATCACGCACGCGGCTACGTCGTCGGCGACAAGGTGCGGATCGAAGGCGAGGCGTATTATTTCAACGACTGGATGGCGGAGGAGGGGGTGCCGGCGGAGGAGGTCGGGATTGCAGGAAATCTCGAGCCCGAGATCGCGCTGGTGGTGAAGAGCGCGTCTGGGACGCGGACGGCGTTCATTGACGAAAACGGCTCGCTCCGATGGGCGGATGAGGTCGTGCAGGTTCCCGCCGCGAAAGCTCCGGAGGATGCAGGGGAAACGGTCTTTGCCTGCCCGGGCGCGGAAGGGACCGAGTGGGTGATTTTGCGGGACGGCGACCGGCATGTCGTGGTGCAGATGAATGCGGAGGGCGAGGCGCTGCGCCGTTTGGAAGGAGTTGCCGGAGAGCCGCAGCCGGTGACGCTGGCTGCCTTCCCCGGTAACGACGCGATTCTTTTGAAGGAAGTCGGCAAAGGCGGTCGGGAGCGGGTGCGCCTGCTGCGCCGGGGAGCCGCGAGCGAGGCCGACGGTCACGTCGTGGCCGATTGGGAGGTCGTGTTCGAACGGAGCCTGCAGCCGTGCGCCGATTTCGGCTGGAAGGACGGCCATCTCGTCGCGTCCGGGGGCGACGCTTCCGCGAAGAGCGAGTTGAACGTCGCATTGATCCCGAACGATCTCGAGCCGAAGCCGGATACGTTGACCATCCGCGCCTCCGCAAGCGGAAGCGGCTCGCAGCTCGTTGCGAAAAATGGATTGAAGTTGCTGCCGGTCAGCGACTCCGGGGGCTGGAATCGATTCATTCTGAAGCCCGGAGGCGAACGTGGGGATGCGGTTCTTTATCAGGGAAATGGAATTGTGGTGGAGGAGTTCTCCATCCGGGACCTCGACGAGATTGCCGCCTACGACGCCGGGTCGTTTCTATTGGGCGATGAGGAATGATCGCGTGCACGCGCGACGATCTGTGTTATCGAGTTTTCTCCGATGAATCCGCCGATCCCGAGAATGGCCCGCTGCCTGATGTTCGCCCTTGTGGCGTGCGTCGTGCTGGCGGCGCGTGGCGTGTCGGCGGCCGAGGAGATTCGCGTGCCCTTCAACTTTCGCTGGGGCGATCCTCCGGATCTGGTCGAGGAGACAATTTCGAAAGCGAAGGCGCGCGTCGTCGATCGCACGCGTGAGGGATCGAAACGTGTGCTTACGGTGGCGGGTCATCCGGACCCGCGGCTGAAACAATCCGTCTTCACGTTTGAAAACGACGCGCTCGTCGAGGTGGAGCTGCAATACAGCGATCCGTCGTGGGACACCGCGAAGATCCAGTCGATCTTCGAACAGACGCGTCGGAATCTCGACCGCAAATACGGCACCAGCCGGAATGTCGCACGACAGACGAGCCGGGAGGGCGACGTGGTGCAGACCATCGTCGGCTACCAATGGACGCAGTCCTACACGTCGTTGCGGCTGGTCCTTTACATCGCGGAGCGCGGCGCGGAAACCTTCCGCATGTTGAGCTACCACTATCGCGGTTTCTGAGCGGCGATTATTCGGGAACCAGCACACCCCGGTTCATTCGATACTGCAGCGGGGAAACGCCCACGATGCGCTTGAAGGCGCGGGAAAACGAATACGGCGAGTCGTAGCCCAGCTCGTAGGCAATGCTGGCGACCTTCGCGTTCGGATCGTGGAGCATTTGCGTGGCGCGATCCATCCGCAGCCGCGCGACCTTCTCCATTGCGCTCATGCCATAGTATTTCTTCATCAGAAGATGAAGGTGTGAGCGCGATACCCCGGCGTGCTCGGCGAGGCTCGCGATGCTCCACGTGGTGCTGGGCTCGTTTTGGACCAGCTTCCACAGTTTCTCGAGCCGCTCGCGCGGGCCCGTCAGCCAGTCCGCCGGTGCCACGCCGGTCAGCTCGCGGCGGATGAGCATGCGGAGGACCTTCGTGAATTCGTGCAGCAGGTCCAGATTGTCGGGGCAGTTCTTCCGGTTCAGCTCGAGCAAAAATTCCTCGCCAATGTTTCCGAGCCGCTCGCGGTAGGACGCGTCAAAAACGACCGGTTCCCGGGGAAACAACCCGTTCCAATGCGGCGCCGGAAACACATGAAACCACAGGATGTCCCAACGCCCCGCCGCCCCGTAGTCGTGCCGCACTCCAGTCGGAAGGACCATCACACTTCCCGGCAGCAGACGAAAGGTCCGGCCGGCGCATTCGAGCCAGCCTTCGCCCGCCTCGGTGTAAAGGACGAGGTGCGTGGCGGGGCGGATGCGGGTGATGCGGTAGGGGATGTTTGTGGTGCTTCGGCCGCAGCCTCGAAAGCTCTCGAAATAGAGAGCGTGAAGCGCGTTGTCGGTGGCGGCGAACATTCGCTCGTGGCAGCTCTTCGGAATATCCGCGGCGAATCCTTCGCCAGACCGGTGCTGTTCAAAGACAATGCGGAGCTCGCACATTTGCGGCCTGACAGTTTTTCAAACGCGCAGGGGCGTCAATGGCAAAAACCCGGGAACGTGAGCCCATTGGACTTTCTGCAATCGAATTAAGACTCTGTGCAATTTCCGCAATCGATTAGGACCCTTTAGAAGGGCTGCACCGGAAGGGCCGCAGGGCGGTCACTCCCCAAAACAAAAACCCCAATGAATCTGATGAATCTTCAAACCTTCCTTGCGGGCGCCGCCGTTGCGCTCGTGTTCTCCACTTCCACATTTGCGCAAAGTCTCGTTCACCGCTGGGACATGAATTCCGTGAACGACTCCGTCGGCACGTCGAACGGAACCCTCGTGAATGGGGCGAGCTTGTCGGGTGGCTCCCTGGTCCTTGATCCCCTCGTGAACACGAACTCCGGCATCAACGCCCCCGCGCTTTCCCTGCCCACGACGGCGGTTGAGGGATTGTCCGGCAGCTTCAGCATCGAAACGTGGTTTACGTTCAACGAGCTGGGGCTGGTCTACACCACGCTCTTTTCCTTCAGCGATGGCACGACCAACAGCTACATCATCGGCACGCCGAACCGCGGGGATTCCGGCGGAATCGCCAGCATCGCGTTCAAGAACGGGGGAGAGCCCGAGGCACGGATCGATATCCCGAATCTCACCGATGGCTTGAGCTATCAATTCGTCGCGACCTTCGATGCGAGCGCGAATACGGGCTATGCCTTCGTCAACGGCCTGCTCATCGGCTCCGTGTCCCTCGATTCGCTGAACATGCTGCCCTACAACCTCTCGACGTTCAATCAGCTGGGAATCGGCGGTCTCGCTCCCTACGGCGACCGCGGCCTCGAAGGGACGGTGCAGGACTTCCGCATTTACGAGGGTGCGTTGAGCGATTCGCAGGTGGCGACACTCTTCAACCTCGGAGCCAACGCAACAAACTCGGAGATCATCAGCGCGGTTCCTGAGCCCTCCAGCGTCGGGCTCGCGATGGCCGCCGGGCTGGGCGCCCTCGCTCTTTATCGCCGACGCCGACAGTCCTGAGCGCGGCGCCGCTGTGGTGCAAGGGGTCGCTCTGATCATGGGGAATGGTCGGGGCGGCCCCTTCTTTTTTTCGCCAAATCGCGCCGCAGAGGCGGTGCAGTGGTTGTATCTCCGATGAAGTTTTTGTTTTGCCGGTGGCCGGGAGGCCGCCCGATCCCGTCACTCGCCGCGGCCCTCGCAATCACGGCGGTTTGCAGCGGTGTCACGAATGCCGCCGACGTCCTCCACGGCGTCCCGTTTGATCAGGTAACGCTCGAGGATCCGTTCTGGCTCCCCCGATTGGAAACGCAACGGCGGGTGCTGGTGCCGTTCGCGTTCGAGAAAACGGAGTCGGCGGTCGCCTATCTTCAAGCTGCGGCGGATGTCCTCGACGGCCGGACGCTCGACAATCCTCCCGCGCCGCATCGCTTCAACATTTCCGATTTGTTCAAGGTGATAGAGGGCGCGGCGTATTTGCTGAAGCTCGAGCGCGACCCCGAACTCGAGGCGAAGATGGACCGCATCGTCGAGGTCATCGGCGCATCGCAGACGGAGGATGGTTACATCTACCCCGCGCACATCATTGGGAACGTCGATACGGGACGCGACGGCATGGGGGATCGTCCCTACAGCTACGTGGTCCACAGCCACGAGCTCTACAACGTCGGACACCTCTACGAAGCGGCCGTCGCGTATTACCAGGCGACCGGAAGGCGGGCGTTGCTCGAAATCGCGGAGAAGAACGCGCGGCACGTGAACCGCGTCTTCTTCGAAGGCGATCCGAAATACAACCACGGCAAGCCGGTCAATCAGGCGCCCGGTCACCAGGAGATCGAGCTCGCGCTGGTCAAACTCTACGAGCAGACCGACGACCCGCTCTATCTCGAGATGGCGCGGAAGTTTCTCGAGATTCGCGGCGTGACCTTCAAGCCCAGGGGCGAGGGCACACTGTCTCCAGAGTATGCCCAGCAGCATGCGCCGGTGTTGCACCAAGATGAAGCGGTCGGTCATGCGGTGCGGGCCACCTACCTCTACGCGGCGATGGCGGACGTCGGCCGGCACGATGCCGATCCGCGCTATGCGCGGGCGCTGGAAAAAATCTGGCGAAACATCGTCGACACGCGCATGCACATAACGGGCGGTCTGGGTGCGATTCATGGCATCGAGGGATTCGGCCCGGAGTTCGAACTGCCGAACGAGGAGGCCTACAACGAGACCTGTGCGGCGGTGGGCAACGTGCTGTTCAACTACCGCCTGTTTCTCAACCAGCGGGATGCCCGCTTTCTCGATGTGGCCGAGGTCGCGCTCTACAACAACGTTCTCGCCGGCGTGAATTTCGGCGGCAATCGCTTCTACTACGTCAATCCGCTCGCGGTGGAGGGATCGAAGGCGTTCAACCACGGCGCCACCCGGCGTGCCGAGTGGTTTTACACGGCGTGCTGCCCGACAAACCTCGCCCGGCTCATTCCGCAGGTTGCGGGAATGGCCTACGCGGTCGATGCGCAGGATTTGTATGTCGCGCTTTATGTCTCGTCGCGAACGAAGGTGCAGCTCGCGGGCACGACTGTCGAGGTCTCCCAGCACACGGGCTATCCCTTCGAGGGCAGGGTGCAGGTCGAGCTTTCTCCGGAGAAGCCGGTGGAATTTGCGCTGCGACTCCGCATTCCGACGTGGACCGGAGACCGTTTCGTGCCGGGCGGGCTGTATCCGTTTGCGTCTCCGGGTGCGAACCCGCCGTTCTCAATCACGGTCAACGGCGAAGCGGTGGAGGCGCCTGTGGAAAAGGGATTCGCGGTCGTGCGGCGAACGTGGAACGCGGGTGACAAGGTCGAACTCGATCTGCCGATGCCGGTGCGCTTTGCCAAGTGCGACAGGCGCGTGAAGGCAAATGTCGGCCGGGTGGCCGTCACACGCGGTCCGCTCGTTTATTGTGCCGAGCAGGTGGACAATGCGTCCAACGTGATGAACGACTTCATCCCCGGTGCGCCGAAGGCCGGTGAGGTGCGATTGATGGATTTGGCGATCGCGGAAGGCATGAGCGTGAAGGCCATCGAGCTTCCCGCGGGGGAGGTCAATGCGAAGGGGCAGTCCTCACCCACCACGTTGAAGATGGTGCCCTACTACGCATGGAGCAATCGCGACGTCGGCTCGATGCAGGTGTGGTTCCCGACATCCGCCCGCGAGGTCGAATACCGTCGCGGCGTGGTGGACAGTCCATTCAAGTCGGTTACGGCTTCCCACACGAACCCATCGGATTCCGTGGAGGCGATGATCGACGCGGCCCAGGTCGGTGGCTCCGGAGACACGGGTGCGGGGCGCTGGACGAGCTGGGACCACCGCGGTGAGCCGCAATGGGTCGAGGCCGAACTCAAGGAACCTGCGACGATCCGGAGCGTGGGCGTTTACTGGTATGACGACGGAGGCGGTGTGCAGGTGCCGGTGGATTGGAATGTCGAGCTGCGGTCAAATGGCACCTGGAAGTCGCTCGATCTTTACGTCACGGACGCCTACCAGATGAACAGGGACCAGCTGAACATCGTGCATCCCGCCAGTCCGGTGAAGGCCGACGCCATTCGCGTGAACATGACTCCCAAGCCCGACGCCTGCGTGGGCATCGTCGAGCTGGAGGTCCAGACCGAGTGAAACGCGTTCCGCGAGCGTGCACACGCAGCGAAGCCGCTCGCGACTCCGCTGCAAAAGCGGGCTAGCCCGGAAGGCCTTTGAGCATCTCGGCGTTGCTCGGATACTTGCGAACGAAGAACAGCAGGCGCTCGATGGCTTCGATCGGCTTGTGACCGGCGAGGCCGCGGCGAATGACGTTGATCTTGTGCAGGTCCTCGGGCGGAAGGAGGAGTTCCTCGCGCCGCGTGCCGGACTGGAAGATGTCGACTGCCGGGTAGATGCGCTGCTCGGCGATGAGACGGCCGAGAACCAGCTCCATGTTGCCCGTGCCCTTGAACTCCTGGAAGATCAGGTCGTCCATGCGACTGTTTGTCTCGATGAGAGCGGTCGCCATGATCGTGAGCGAGCCGGCCTCCTCGGTATTGCGGGCCGCAGCGAAGAGCTTGCGCGGGATTTCCAGCGCGCGGGAATCGACACCGCCGGACATGGTGCGTCCGCCGCCGCCCTGGGCGTTGTTGAACGCGCGGCCGATGCGGGTGAGCGAATCCATCAGCACGAACACATCCTTGCCCATTTCGACGAGGCGTTTGGCGCGCTCGATCGCAAGCTGGGAGATGCGGGTGTGCGTCTTGTTGTCGCAGTCGTTCGAACTCGCCATCACTTCAGCGGTCGGGCAGCTGCGGCGGATCTCCGTCACCTCCTCGGGACGTTCGTCAACGAGAAGAATGATCAGCTTGATCTCGGGATAATTCTTCGCGACCGCGGCGGCGATGTGCTGGAGAAGCGTCGTCTTGCCCGTGCGCGGCGGCGCAACGATGAGCCCGCGGGTGCCGCGGCCGACCGGTGCGATGAGATCGATCACGCGGGTGGTGTAGATGTGCGGCTCGGTTTCCAGAACGATACGCCGGTCGGGGCTGACCGTGGTGAGTTCCTCGAAGACGGGAAGGTTCGTGTATTTCTCAGGGTCCTCGTGCTCGAGTTCGGTGAGCTTGTAGAGCTGGGGACCACGGGGGCCGCGGCGTGTCTCGCCCTTGATCCACATGCCATCGCGCAGGCCATGCTTGCGGATCACCTCCGGCGTCACGAAGACGTCGTTGTTCGATTGCGTGAAATTCCGCTTCGGCTCACGCAGGAATCCAAACCCCTTTCCAGAAACCTCCACGATTCCCTCCGCGTAAACCGGCGGCGGGGGCGGCTCGACAGGCTTGGGCTCGGCCTTTGGAGCCCCTTCCGGCGAAGCCGGCTCCGTGGTCTCGACCGGCTCGGAGACCTCCACCTGGGGAGTCTCGTTTCCGCCATCGGGTGCCGCAGTCGCAGCTTCCGGAGCTTCCTGCCCTTCCGGTGCCTCCGTGGTGGCGGATTCCGCCTGAGCCTCGCCACCTTCACTGCGGCGCGGACGGCGCGTGCGGCGCGGACGCCGGGGGCGTGACGGCTTTTCGGTCTCCGTCATTTCAGGAGTGGTCTGCGTTTCGGTTTCGTCGGTCATGAAAATGGAAGGGGTTTCAATGCACCCCTTGAAGCTGGGTTAAAATCTCTTCGGGAATGTCAAAATTGGCGTGGACGTTCATGACGTCATCGAGGTCGTCGAGCGCGTCGCAAAGCCGAAGGATCTGCGAAGCAGTGTGCTCGTCGGTTACGGTGACCGAGTTTTCGGGAATGAACGTGAGTTTGGGCGATTCGGGCTCGATGCCCGCTGTCCGGAGCGCCTCCGCAACGGCATACAACTGGTCGGGAGGCGTCGTAATGACAAACTGATCCTCCTCCTGTGTCAACTCCTCAGCACCCGCATCGAGAATGATTTCGAGCAGGCGATCCTCGTCGACGGTGCTTGTCGGCACGGTCATCTGTCCCTTGCGATGGAACATGAAAGCGACACTGCCGGGGCCGCCAAGGCTGCCGTTGTTTTTCGACATGGTCGCCCGAAGATCGGCTGCGGTGCGGTTCCGGTTGTCTGTCGCGGCCTCGATCATCAGAGCCACGCCACCGGGAGCGTAGGCTTCGTAGACCAGCTCCTCGATCGCCTGCGCGTCGAGCTCGCCGGTGCCGCGCTTGATGGCCCGCTCGATGTTGTCATTGGGCATCGACTGGGCGCGCGCAGCGGTGATGGCGGCACGCAACCGTGGGTTGAATGCCGGGTTTCCTCCGCCCATGCGAGCGGCGACCGTGATCTCCTTTGACAGGCGGGAGAACAGCTTGCCGCGCTTCGCATCGAGCGCGCCCTTGATACGCTTGATCTTCGACCATTTGTTGTGGCCGGCCATGATTCCTGATTGCTGATTTACGGAAGACGCGTGAGACAGGGACCGCTACTCCGCGGTATGGCGCGCGCTATGAAAGGTGTGGAACGTCTCTCGCACCCAGTTTGGATGGTTCTGCTTACTCTCGGGTGCCGCCCGAACGATGTCGGGAGGGAGCAGATGTTCTACGTGTAGAAAGCAAAGTGGAGCTTGGTGGGGTTGTCAACGGAAAATCCGAAGCAATGCCACCGGCTCAAGCCGGCGTCGACTCCGTGGAGGCGCCATTTTTCGCCTGCACGAAGCTCAATTGCAGGTCGGAGAGGATGCTGCCGAGGATCTCGGCCTCTTCGTGGTTCAGATTGCCACGGGTTTTCTCCCGGATCATCTCGAGCTGGTCGATGAGCATGCGGGCGACGTCGAGATTTGGCTCGGGTTTGCCGGACTGAGGATTGGGAATTCGTCCGAGAAAAAGCTGGGCCTGCTGCGACTGCATCATGATGAACTCGATGAAGCGCTGCGTCATCTCGCCGCTGAGCTGGGTGCGTTGAACTTCTGCCATGGGGAAGGAATTAGTGGGGTTCCGCTTCGGTGTTCGCAGCCGATGGCGGGGCCACAATCACCTCCACGCTGCCCGGTTGGTCAAAATATTTTTGCGCGACCCGCTTCGTGTCCTCGACCGTCACACGCTCGATCTCTTCGGCGCGCTTTTTGTAATGATCCGCCCCGAGTCCCAGCAACTCGTCGAGCGCGATCGCCTGGGCCATCGCGGAGTCGCTTTGATTCCGGATCGCCTCCGCGCCGAGCAGCTTCTTCTTGGCGCGCGCCAGCTCCTCGGGAGTGAGTCCCTCGGCGGCGAGCTTCGCGATTTCGTCGCGGAATTCACCCCGCACCTTCTCAACCTTCGCGGGGTCCGTGCCGAGGTAGAAGATGAACGCTCCGGGCGTCGGTCCCATCAGCTGCGAGCTGCCGACGAAATACGCGAGCCCCAGCTGTTCGCGGATACGGTCGAAGAACCGGGAGCCGAGATCGCTCGATGCGGTGTCGATCAACTCGAGGGCCGGGCGATCCTCGCTGAGAAGGTCCGCGCCGGGATAGCCGACCATCACGATCGCCTGGTTCTTGTCGCGCTCGGCGTTGACGAGTTCCAACTTCCCAGGCGCGGGAGCCGCGGCCGGAGTGGGAAGCGCTTCCTTGCCCGGGGGCAGATCCGCGAAGGCTTGCTTCGCAAGGTTGAAGACCTCGTCCGCATTCACGTCGCCAAAGACGGCCAGCACGCCATTCTTCGCGTTGACGAGCCTGTCGTGGAATTCGCGGAGCTGCGATGCCGTGAGCTTCGAGACCGTTTCCGGCGAGCCCGTCGTGCGCAGAGCGTAGGGGTGCGAGCCAAAGAGCCGCTCACGCAGGAGATTGCGCGCGACGGTGGTGGGCTGGTCCTCCTGGGCCTTGATGGTCGCGATCTGGGCGGCCCTTTCGGTTTCGATTTCCTCCTCCGGGAAACTGGGGTTCATCACGACGTCCGCCAGCAGGTCGAGGCCGAGTTTCAGGTCCGGCTTCATCACGCTGACGCCGACGTTGAAGCTGTTGTTTCCGGAATCGCTGTCGATCGATCCGCCGACGGCCTCGACTTCCTCGACGATCTGGCGGGCCGAGCGGTTTTTCGTGCCCTTGATCATCGTCCGCGCCATAAGGGCGGTGAGGCCATTGGTTTCCGGCGTTTCGGCGAGCAGGCCGCCCTTGAAGACGGCGACCATCGAGACGAGCGGGACGTGGTGATTTTCGCGGACGAGGAGTTTCAGGCCATTCGGCAGTTCGAATTCCTTCACCTCCGGTTGCTCGGATTTCTTTTTCTCCGCGTCGGCCTTGGCCAGTGAGCCAATGGGGTTGAGCGACGTGACGTTGAGCCGGTCGGGTGTGAGATAGTGGCGTGCCACGCGCTGGAGATCCTCCGCGGTCACGCGATTGATGGCGTCGAGGTAATCCTTGCTGAAATTCAGGTTGCGCGTGAGAAGCCAGTTCGAGCCGAGGTCGGAGGCCCGGCCGCGCATCGTGGTCAACGCGTTGAGCTGTTGCGCGAGCAGTGCCTTGCGGGCCTTCTCGAGTTCCGCCTGGGGAGGAGGTTGATCCTGATACCGGCGCACCAGCGCGAGCGACTCCTCGGTGACTTCCTCGCGTTTCGACGGATCGCAGACCGCCTGGATGGCAAAAATGCCGCCGCGCGCAAGGGCGTAGGAACCCGAGCCAATGCTGAAGGCGAGCTTCTTCTGCTCGCGAATTTCCTGGTTGAGCGGGCTGCTGGCGCCTCCGCCGAGCGCGGTGCTGAGAAGGTCAAGCGCGGGCATGTCGGGGTGTGTCACGGCCGGGATCGGCCATGCGAGAGTGAGGCGGGTGAGCTCGGTGGGAAACTCCTCATGCGCCTCGCGACGTCCGATTTGCTCGGGTTCCTCGGGGATGTAGAGCGGCTCGAGCGCGACGCGGGGATATTTCTCGAAATAGGTCTCGAGCTGCGACTTGATGGCCTTCGCGTCGACGTCGCCGACGATCACGAAGAAGATGTTGTTCGGCACATACCGCTCCTTGTAGTAGGCGGCGACATCCTCCCGCGTGAGCTTGTTGTAGATGTCGAGATAGCCGATGACCGGATTGCGATACGGGCTCTCGGTGAAGACGGTGGAGAACATCAGGCGCGAGCTCATCCGCGCGGGATCGTCGAAGCCCATCGCGAATTCGCGCCGGATGACCTCCTGTTCCTTGTCGTATTCCTCGGGCGGGAGCGTGGCGTTCATCATCGCGTCGGCGAGGATGTCGACCGCTTCAGACACCCCGTCCGCGGGAATGTCGATCCAGTAAACGGTGCGATCGAAGGACGTGTAGGCATTGATATAGCCGCCATTTTCCTGCACCTGATGCGCGATCGAGCCCGGGGGACGCGTCTTGGTGCCCTTGAAGAGCATGTGCTCGAGGATGTGCGAGAGGCCGGCACCCATCCATTTGCCCTCGTCGATGCTCCCCGTCTGGCACCATGCCTGCACGCTGGCGACCGGCGCGGAGTGGTCTTCGTCGATGATGACCGTGAGTCCGTTGGGCAGGGTGAAAACCTCGGCCGTGGTGGCCGGCAGGGTTGGCGTGGTGGTCGTGGCGGCGGGGGCGGAACTGGTCGGGGGTGTCTGCGAAAATCCGGTGGAAGCGGCAATGGCCATGATGAAATACGAGAAAAACGGCACTCTCATGAGCCGCGTTCGACAGCTGGAGAGGGGGATTTGCTCAATTTTTTCCCCTGCGGACGGAATGGCTCGCAGAATGCCTCGTCAAAATCGAACCCGTTCCGGAAGGCTTCCCGGGTGTCGCGGTCGGTTTTGCTGAAGACATTGGCCTCCACGAGGTTGAAGACGAGATTGCCGACGTCTTCACACGAGCGGACGCCCCAGTAGCCCAGGACGGCGGCCGCCATCGGGCCGAATTCCTTCAGCGCATAGAGGCGGAATCCATCGAGCAAATCGGCGGCCGACACATCGACGACTTCCGACTTATGGGTCTTCCGATGCTTCTTGATCGTGAAATCGAGCGCGTCGCGAAGAAACGCATAGGCCTCGCGGTCGTAGCGGGGATCTTTCGCGACGATCTGGTCGAGCGCTTCGGAAAAACTAACGGTCTGCATGGATGAGCGGCTGGATCGGGTTTGCCTGGGCGGTGAGGGGTGCGGTGTCGCGGTAGTGTTTGACGGCCATGCCCACGAGGAACGCGAGCAGCAGCCCGGCCACCAGACAGCGTTCCCTCCGAGTCAGGCGAAACATGCGTGGTTCATCATAGGCTGGGCGGACCGCAGCGCAATCGGGAATCGGCATTGACACGCGGCCTCACCAGCCGCGCTCCTCGATCGCGTCGAGGTAAAGGGAAATGCGGTCATTGCGCCGGGGAGTCTGCTCGATTTCGTCGATGTCCTTGAGCGCCTCGGCAAGGGATTCGTCCTCGACCTGGAGCTGCGTCGCCTCCACCCAGTCCATGTAATCTTTTACGTCGCTGATCCTGCTGGCAAGGGCGGCGCGGGTTTCCTCGGCGAGGGCCACGCGCTTGTCGACGCGGCGTTTCGGCCTGGCGATGAGTTCGTTCACGATGCGGTAATACTCGTCGACAAGCGGCTTGTAGACCGGGTGCGCCCGGAGGGAGAGGCGCAGCAGGGCGTCGCTGGTTTGTGTGAGGATGAATTTGCCGCTCTGGCTGCGGGCGATGGTTTCGAGCGCGTAGGGGCCGGACATCGCGGCGACCTCGGGGTGCTTGGGGTCGGGCAGGGCCTTCACGTCGAGAATGCGATCGAGCTCCTTCCGGGTTTCGTTGTAGGTGAGGAGATTGACGCGATTGCCGGCGGATGCCTTCGCCATGGCGAGCACCCATTTTCGCTCGAGGATGTTCGGGTCGTTCTGCAGGGAAGGGATGGCTTCAAGCAGGTCGCGAATGTCGCCCGGATACCGGTGTGGATTTGCCAGATACGTGCGAAGCGCCTCGCGACCGTCCGGCAGGTCGAGCACGGCCTCGAGCATCGCCACGGCCTGTGCGCCGAAAATGGCGCGTGAGGTGGAATCGAGCTGCTCCGGGCGGGTGCGAAAGAAATCCTTCATCGCCGGTGGCTTTCCGCTCGAGAGCAGTCCGGCGTAGAGGCTCGCCCGCAGGCCTTCGTCGCGAGCGCGGATTTTCTCCAGCAGCCCGTAGGTGAACCACGCCGGCGGAAGCTCGAAACCACGGCCTGCGCGGATGTTGCTCTTTCGGTAGGCCATTTCGAGCAGGATCGCGTTGAGCAGGTCCACATTGAATCCGGACTGCTTGACGTATTTCGGATCGTAAACGTCGACCTGCACTTTCAGCGAACCGCCATCGGCCTCGTAAATGCCGATCTTGGAAGGGGGCGGATTCCGCACCGCCGGTGGTTGCACGCCGATGTTCAGAATGACGGTCCACTTCCATTCGTCATTTCCCTGGATCGTCCGCAGCAGGAATTCCTTGTAGTCCTCGGCCTTGATTGCGACCTCGGCACGGAGCTTTTTGTCCTCCGAGTAGATGATGAATTGCTTCGACGTGCTGATGGACCGGTCGGACACCTTGAGTGCCGCCGATGCCACGCCGAGCGTCGCGAGGAAAACGAGAATGCGGAGGATCACGGAGCAGAAAACTGAATCTGCACGCCCCCGGATGCAACCGAGACATTTCCGGCCCGGCCGAGCATGGTGAGCTCGGTGTCGAGAGTGGTCTCGAGGCCGGTTCCCCACGTCCCGGTGAGATCTGCGAGCCAGGCGGGCAATGGAATGCGGCCGATTTGCGCCGCGGTCGGCTCGAGCGAAAGGCCATTTCCGCGCACGATCACCTTTTCGGTCTGGACGGTGTAAACCGGCACGCCGAGCACCTGACGCACGATGTAGAGGCGGAAGTGATCCTTTTGATCCGGCGCGACCGCGGCCCGTTTCACGGTGAACCAGCCGGATCCTTCCGGTCCCAGACGCGTGGCGAGGTAGGAATTGATTTGCGGCCACTGGAGATCGACCGGACCGCCCAGATTGGCTCGCTCGCGGAGTGAAAGGAGTGCGCGGTCGATGACGGCGTCGTCGAACGGCGGCGCCTCGGCGGGGAGGCCATCCGGCGGTCGCAGGAGTTGAATGACCAGCGCGGTCAGCGCCGCCGCGATGAGGGTGCCGACGGTGGCCCGGAGAAATTTCGCGAGCCAGTTGGTCCGCAGCGGATCGTAAATCTTCGGCTGGTAGCGCTTCCCCGGTGCCGGCTTGGGCGTCGTCGGCGTTTCGGGGGGAGGCACGAACGGAGCAGACGGGGCTGCAATGGTCGGCATGTGTGGTCGCTCGGGGGGAGCGGGCACATCCGGCAGCCGGGCTCCGCAATCCTGGCAGTATTTTTCGCCTGCGGGATTCTCGAACCGGCATGCCGGACAGAGGACCGTCGGCGCCTGTCCGCCAGCGAGGTCAGCCATCGGATTTGGCCGACCTGGACTTGCTCTCCGAGGCCGGCTTGGAGGATTTCGAGTCGGAGCCGGCCGAAGATTCCTTTTTTGCCGCCGACTTGTAGCTCTCGCTGCGATAGTCGGTGATGTAGAACCCGGAGCCCTTGAAGATGAGGCCGGCTCCGGTGCCCAGCAGGCGTTTAACCTTTCCCTTGCACTTCTTGTCCGGGCACGTCTTGAGCGGCTCGTCCTTCATGGACTGGAAGATCTCGAAGGTCTTTTTGCACTTGGCGCACTCGTATTCGTAGGTCGGCATATGGGAAATGTGGCCCGAAAGGTAGCAAGTGTCAGGCACGACGGCAACGGCCCGCTTTGTTCGGACCCGGCCGGAGCTTGACGCCTTTTCCGGCGTATTATGTATTGCAGCCGCTTTTTCCGCCGAATGAAAACCTTTCCATTTCTTTCCCTTGTGCTGGTGACCGTGCTGCTGGCAGGCGGATGCACCAGCTACGATCGGCGATTGACCAGTGAGCGCGTGAGCTATCTCGGCGCCGGCGACGAAGTCATCAGTCGCGGCAAGGCATCGACGCTCGCGGAGGCAAATTCCTATTGGGATGGCGACGATGTGACGGGGCCGCCGTCGATCGTGATCAACCTCACCGAGCAGACGGCGTCGTTTTACAAGGGACACAAACTGGTCGGCGTGTCGGCGATCTCCAGCGGACGGGAAGGTTTCGGAACGCCCACTGGCAAATTCAAGATCATCGAGAAGGACATCGACCATGAGTCGAACCTCTACGGCGAATACGTCGACGCGGCGGGCAACGTCATTCAAAAGGACGTGGACGTGAAAAAGGATCCCAAGCCGCCGGGAGCCATTTTCAAAGGCGCGCCCATGCCATTTTTCATGCGCATTGTCGGTGGCGTCGGCATGCACGAAGGCTTCCTGCCCGGAGTGCCCGATTCCCACGGTTGCATTCGCATGCCTCACGACATGGCGAAGAAATTCTTCGAGAATGTCGAGAAGGGCACGCCGGTCACGATCGTGAAATGAAGTCCGTTCGATTCCCCCTTCGAACATTTCTGGCCTGCGCGGGCGCCCTTGCGCTTCTCGCGGGATGTGAAACGACGAAGACGAGCCAGCGTCCGACGGTGACGCGCTCCTACAGCGAGGCGACGCTCATTCTCGGGCCGAGCGGCGAGGTTGTGCGCGTCGAGTCGGCCCGTGCAAAGGTGCGAGAGCAGGAAAAGGCGGCCTACTGGCGCGGCGACGGTGTGTCGGGAGCTCCCTCGATCGCGATCAGCATCGCCGAGCAGAAGGCATATTTTTACAAGGGTGGGCAGCTCGTCGGGGAGACGCCCGTTTCGACGGGCAGCGCGAGCCATCCGACGCCGCGCGGGAATTTCAAGGTGACCATTCGCGACAAGGACCACCGCTCGAACGTCTACGGCGACTATGTGGACGAGAGGGGATATTCGGTCGTGTCGAACATCGATGCCCGCGTCGATCGCAGGCCGCCGGGCACGAAATTTCTCGGCGCGCCGATGCCATATTTCCTCCATTTCCACGACGGTGCGGGATTGCACAGCGGCTATCTCCCGGGCTTTCCGGATTCCCACGGCTGCGTGCGACTGCCCGACCACATGGCGAAGGTCTTTTTCGAGAACGCGCCCTTGGGCACGCCGGTGCGCGTTTACTGATCAGCGGAAAAACGTCGCCGTCCGCGCTGCAACCGGGCGATTCCAGGGCGCCGGCAATGCGGGCAGCGGCTCGGGCGTTTTCGCGTAACCCGACAGACATTCGCGAGCGGCCTGGCGGAAGTCCTCCCAACGCGGTGCATCCGGGTCCGGTGCATGGACGATGTGGCGCAACAGACTGCGCCATTCGAGGATGGCACGCTCGACATCGCCACGTGAGATCCCGCCGTCGCCGAGGCTTGCGAGGCCCTTCGACTGATACCGCTCGATGGCCTCCCACGTTCCTTCGCCAAAGCCGAGCGAAAGCCCGGCGTGCAGATAGCCATCGAGATCGACATGCCCGTAGGCGGAACGCGCCGCGAATGCGAGGCGACCGCTTCCGCCACCCGTGTCCACGAAGCGATGTCCGCCGCGGAGGTTGGCGAGATGCCGCACCAGCTCGTCGAGCGGATACGACTCGTCCTCCAGTGCGGCGGCGATCATCAATCCTTCGCCGGCCTGGAAGCGGCTGAACACGCGGCCTCGCGCGGTGGGTGCGCCCTGTGCATCCACGAGTCCGAGCCGTCTCCACGCATGGGCCGGAGTGCCTGCGGCGGGTTCGATTGCCGCTCCCTCCCGCGCATAAGTCGTCTCGGCGGCGATCGCCACGCGTCGCCGGGGTGCGTCGATCAACGCCTGCTGATGCGAGTCAAAGAGGACGCGCTGTGGAATCGAGGCAAGGTCGAGTTGCAGGGCGCACATCGGCCCGCGATCGACGAGCCCAATGGGCACGCCTCCCTGCAGATCGAGGAGCGGCACGACGGTTTCGAGAAATGCGGCCGGCTCGAAAGATTCGTCCCGCCGCAGTCGCAGCAATTTTCGAATCCATTCAATCGGAACGAGGCGTCCGTTCTCCCGACGCGCGACCATGAGTTCCTTGCCGTAGCGAAACCCGGTTTCCTGCCGGAGTTTGCACAGCCGGCCCGGGCCGACGCTCTCAGCCACCGGCGCGACCCGCAGCGCGGGCATCCAGCGGTCTCCGCGCCGGGCCAGGCAGTCGCCAAGCGGGGCCTCGCCTTCACGGGCATTTTTCAGCGGCTGCCAGGTTCCGCGTGAGTCGAGGTATTCCTCCCGTTTCGGGCCGAAACGCTCCTCGCGATGCGGCCCGTCTCCGGTCGACTGAAAACCGGGATCGATCTTCTGCCGGCTGAACAGGCAGCGGCCGAGCCCGGTTGCGGCGTCGATCGGCGACTCGCCGCGCGCGGCGGCCTCCTCCATCACGCGCAGGAGGGTTGGCCAGTCGAGTTCGTTGACGCGTCGCAACTGCCGGGGCGCGGCGTCGGGCAGACCGGGGCTGTTGCGCGCGGTGATCACGAACCCGCGGTCGTCCAGTCCGCGCCGGCCGGCGCGCCCAAACATCTGCAGGAGTTCGTCCGGCCGCAGCTCGGCTTGAAACGGGCCGTCGTTGTAGGTCGTGCTCGAAACGTGCACGGAGCGGACGGAGAAATTGATGCCCGCCGCGAGACCCGTGGTGGCGACAATCACGCGCAGATGGCCGCGCTTCGCGAGCGGCTCGATCCAGCCGGCGCGCACCGCATAGGGCAGACCGCTGTGATGAAACGCGACGCGCTTTTGGAGCAACCGGGCGAGATCGCGACCGAGCAGGCGTTCGTCCTCCGGACGCAGGGAAAGCTGCGGCTCCGGCGGAAGCGCGTCGGCGATCTTGCGCGCGATTTTTTCGGCCTCGGTGCGGCGGGGCGCGAAAAGAAGGAGCGGAGTGAGATTCGCGGCGACGGCTCCGGCGGCGAGGCGTCCCCAGAATCCGGTGATGCCTGGGTCGACGCGTGGCAGGTTCTCCGCCGGCACCTCCTCCAACGGAACCGGGCGCTCGCGCTCGCGAATGATCGTGACGTCACGACCGAGCGAGCGCAGCCACTCGGCGACGTCCTGTGGATTCCGCACGCTTCCGCTGAGCAGGAGCAACTGCGTTCCGGGCGGCGACAGCGCGATGGCGAGTTCGTAATTCAGGCCGCGCCGGGGGTCGGCGAGCATTTGATACTCGTCGATCACGAGCACGGCGGGGCCGCGTCGCGAGAGAATGCGCTCGCGTTGCGTCTCCAGCGTCGCGACAAGCACGGGGGCGTCGACATTTTCCGCCACGTCGCCGGTGGCGAGGCCGACGCGCCAGCCACGCTCGCGCCATTCGCGCCATTTGTCGTTGGCAAGCGCGCGTGTTGGCACCGTGTAGACGGCCTGCCCGCGCCGCGTGGCATCGCCGCTGTCGGTGAAATGCTCAAAGACGCGGGTCTTTCCCGCGCCGGTGGGTGCGTCAACGATCACGTCGCGTCCCTCGCGCAACGCCCGGACCGCCTCCTGTTGCCAGAGATCCGGAACGTTCAACGGTATCTCCAGCTCTTGCATGGAAATCGAAATACGGCAGCTCGCGCGGGTTGTCACATGTCGTTTTGGCTTGCCCGCGCGCATCGAGAGGTGTCCGTTTCAGGGAAACGCGAGACGACCATGAGCGAGTCATCCTTCCAGCGGCGCGAGTTTTTCAAGCGCCTGGGCTTTGCGGGCGCAGGCATCCTTCTCGGCGGAGCGGCTGCGGGACCGGCGGTCGCACAGCAGCCGGTCGGCGAATGGAAGGTGCCGCGGCGAAAGTTCGGCCGGCACGATTTCGAAGTTTCCATGCTGACGATCGGCGGTCACGCCCTGCGGCTCGCGTCGGACGAGGAGGCGAGGAAAATGATCGATACCGCCGAGGAGCTCGGGATCGATTTTCTCGACAACTGCTGGGACTACCACGATGGCGCCTCCGAGGAGTTGATGGGCACGTTGATCGACGGACGGCGTGACAAGTTTTTCGTGATGACGAAGGTCTGCACGCACTTCGACGGCGGCTACAAGGAGGCGATGCGGATGCTCGACGAGTCGCTGAAGCGGCTGCGCACGGATCACCTCGATCTCTGGCAATGGCATGCCGTCGCGACGATGGAGCAGGTCGAGAAGGGATTCGCGAAAGGCGGCGTCGTCGAGGCGCTCACCGAGGCGAAGGAGAAGGGGAAGGTGCGTTTTGTCGGGTTCACCGGCCACACGAATCCGCAGGTGCACCTTGCGGTGCTGAAGCACAAATATCCGTTCGATTCCTGCCAGTTCCCCGTTTCCGCGGTGGAGGCGAGCGGTGGTGGATTCGTCGAGACAGTGTTGCCAGAGGTCGTGAAGCAGGGGATCGCACCGCTTGCGATGAAGACGTTCGCGGGAGGTTTTCAGCCGGTGGAGGCCGGGCTCATCACCGTCGAGGAGGGGCTCACCTTCGGCTGGTCGCAGCCGATCACGACGATCGTGAGCGGGGTTCGTTCCGACGCGCAACTTCGGCAGAACGCCGGCATCGCAGCGAGCTTCAAGCCGATGAGCAGAGAGCAGCAGTTCGCCTTGATCGAACGCGTCAAGCCCGCCGCGGAGTCGAAGAAGTTTCAGCCGTATCGCAACTGGATGACCTACCGCGACGGCGACGCCGCGGTTCGAGGCCTCGTCTAGGTCAGCGCGAAGAGGGGATTTCAGGGCGACGCGAACGGGAATTGGGGTTCCCCGGGCGCGGCGGATCGTTTATTGAGCCGGCATGCTTCGCGCGATTTACGACTGGTTGATCGCCCGCTGGAACTGGCCTTACGCGACGGCCTTTGCCGCGGTGTTTCTTCTCGCGTTGTTTCCTTTGATGATCCTGCCGGCCGAGCCGCAGGCGGTCGCGATCGCGCTGATCTTCGTGCAGCTGCCAATTTACATGCTTCACCAGCTCGAGGAGCACGCTGGGGATCGATTTCGCACGTTCGCGAACAAAACGCTCGGAGGTGGCGTCGAGGTGCTCTCGAAAAACGCCACGTTTGTCATCAACTCCGTCGGCGTGTGGGGGGTCGACCTGCTCGGGCTCTACCTTGCGGTGTATGTGCGCCCGTCGCTGGGATTGATCGCGATCTACCTGCCGCTGGTGAACGCGGTCGGCCACATCGCACAGGGGGTCGCGATGAGGTGCTACAATCCCGGCCTGGCCACAGCGGCGCTCGTGTTTCTGCCCGTTGGCATTTTCTCGCTCATCCACGTTTCGTCGGTCACCAACGCGGGCTGGGGGGCCCAGCTCCTCGGCCTTGGCGTCGCTTTGGCCCTGCACGGCCTGATCATCGCGCACGTGCGGCGGGTGAAAGCGCAAGCGGCAGGTGCGCGATAACTCCCCGTTCTGGAATGTCGGTGGCCGCGAATCAGCCGCCCCTGGTGCGGAGCCGGCGCGGACTTTCAGGCAGCCCGTGCCGGCGCACCTGACGGAATTACTTCACCTTGATCTTGGTGGTGACGGTGGCTGAGCGATTGGGCGTTGCCACGGCCGTGGCGGTGACCGTCGTCGTGACCGGTTTCTTGGTGGTCTTCTTGCCCTTGTAGGTGATCGCGATGGTCGCAACGCTGCCTTCGCTCATCGTCGGGGTGGTGCCCCCCGACGAAATGGGCGCGCCGTTCAGGGTGGTCGAGATCACCTTGAAGTTCTTCGTCTTGCCCGGGAGGGTCAGGCGATACGACCCGGGGTAGTTCGTGTTGGTGAGGCTATACGTGAGGGTGATTTTCTTTTTCTTCTTCACACGCGCCGAACCGGGGCCGGTGAGGGAGGGAATGGAAACAGGCGGGAAGCGCAGGGTGCGGTTGTTCTGACGGTCGGCAACGAAGAGTTGATCGCCGGCTCCGATTGCCATCGCGAGAGGATTGTTGAACTTCGACGAAGTCGAGCCACTGAAGCCGTCGTTGAAGTTGCTTGCACCGAGCACGCGATCCGCCGCGCCGCCATTGACCTTGGTGCTGATGGAATAGAACCCGAGCACGCGGTTGTTTGCGCGGTCGGCGACGTAAAGTCTGTCGCGGATGAGGTCCACTAGGAGGCCTTCAGGACGGAAAAGTTTCGTGGCGCTGGTGCCGTCGGTTGTGGTGTTGAAGTCCGGCTGGCCGAGCACACGCGTGGCCGCGGCGCCGTTGGAGAGAGTGTCGGAATTCGCAAACCCGAGGATGCGGTTGTTGAAGCTGTCCGAAACCCACAACGTCAGGTTGGTGTCGGTGGCGACACCGGTGGGCTGATTCATGCCCGTGGTGCCCGAGCCGGAGGAGTTGGAGGTGAAATTGGACTGGCCGAGCACGCGTGTGGCGGCGGCTCCGCTGCTCAGAGCGGCGGCGCTTGCGAACCGCAGCACCCGGTTGTTGCCGGTGTCGGCGACCCAGAGCGCACCATCCTGCGAGGTGACAACGGCCGAGGGCTTGTTCATGCCCGTCGAAGTGACGGCTGCGCCCTGGTTCGTGAAATTGCTTTGTCCAATGACGCCGTCGGCGTTGGCTCCATTTGCCTTCGAAGCGGCGTTGTTAAACCAGACAACCCGGTTGTTGTCGGTATCGGCGACCCAGAGCCGTCCGGTGGTATCCACCCAGATCCGGTGGGGCTGCGAAGACCCGCTTGCGAGGTCGCCTGCGTAAGGCTGGTGAAGTTGGGCTGGCCGAGCACGCCAACCGCCGCTGCGCCCGACTGCAGGGCGGCGGTCGACTCGTAACGAAGGATGCGGCTGTTGTTTTTATCGGAAACGAACACCGAGCCGCTTACCGGATCGACCGCGACGCCGCATGGGGCGTTTTGCGAAGTGGCCGTAGGACTTCCACCAAAGGTGCTGTTGAAGTTCGGCTGGCCGAGGACACTCGAGGCGGACTCGCTATTGACGTATTGAGCGTGAGAGGTCGCAGCGACAAGCACCGCGCCAAGTAGGGCAAGGAATTTTCGGGACACGGATGGTTTGGGTGCGGATAAAGAACGTCAATCCGCACCACTTGTCCAGTCTGCGAGTGTGTGATGACGATGCCCGCGGGCGCTCAGGTGCCGTTCGCGATCTGCGAGACAACCGTCGTCGTGGTGTAGCCAATCACTTTCGAGTGATGGTGAACTTGAGGAGTTTCGAGGTTCCGCCGGGGCCGGTGGCGCGGACTTTCGCGATGGTCCTCTTCTTCGTGCCGAGGCGGACGGGGAATTTCCAGGCGGCGGCGGTGCCTCTCGCATTTTTGAAACCGCCTTTGCCGGCCTTGTATTGAATGAGGGTCGAGTTTGTGGAGGTGCCTTTGAGGGTGAGTTTTTTGCGGGTCGTTTTTATGGACGTGCGGCCACGGGCGCTCAAGGTCGGCGGGGGAGTCGTGACCGGCAGGCTGAGGGCGGCGAAGCCGGGCTGGTAGACGCCGGAGATGACGGTAAACGAACCTGCGACGTAGAGCCATGGGCCGTCGAGCGCAAGGGCGAGGAATTCCGGCGGGTTCGCCCGGAACGTGACGGGATCTTCGAATCCGGAGTTGTTGGCGACGACGGGCAGCCAGGGCAGCAGGGTGCCGGCATTGTCGTAGGCACGAAGAAAGCGGAGCTGCCCGTTGACGAACCTGCCGTCATCGGCGGTGAAGATCGTGGTGTTGTTGGCCGTGATCGCCGTCACCAATGAGAGGCCGGGCGTCGCGCGGAAGGGGAGGAGGGAGCCGGTGTCGTCGATGATCGCGAGGCCGGTGCGGGCCTCCGCGCCGATGCGGGAGAATGGTCCGGCCAGGATTGTGGTGTCGCCCCGCAGTGCGATTGCGGTGAACGCGGCCGGGTCCGCGCCTGCGTTCGCGGTTGGCAAAAGGCTGACGGGTTGCACGGCGACGTTGTTGTTGAAGCGCGCGTAGCTGCGGCGTGCGCGGACCACGCCATCGCCGCCGGTGATGCTGGAGAAGGTGCCGATGACATGGAGCGTCGTGCCGCTGGTGCGCAGCGCGTGGATTTCGCCGTTGGGATTGGGATTCCAGTTGCGCACGGAGGCGTTGTCCTTTGTGAAGGCGGCGAGGCGGTTGCGACGGGTGGCATCCTGGCCGGTCGAGATGCTCTGGACTTCGGTGAAGGTGCCGGCGACAAAGATGTTCGATGGCGTGATGGCGATGGAGGTGACGCGCGCTTCGTCCAGTGAAGGGTCGAGCGGGAATCCGGCCGTGCGGACTGCGGCGTTCCAGGTCGGCACGACATTTCCTGCGAGGTCGAGAGCGGCGATGCGGCTGCGCGGGTTGCCGTTCACGGAGCCGAAGCGGCCGCCAATGTAGATGCGGTCGCCGTCAATGGCGATGGTCTCCACGGTGCCGTTCGGCAGGGGGTTCCACGGCAGCACGGCGCCGGTGTCCAGATGAATGGCTGCGAGGCGCAGGCGATCCTGCCCGCCCACGATGGTGAAATCGCCGCCGATGTAGGCGATGCGGCGGGCGGAATCGATGGCGAGGGCGCGGACCGGGGCGTTTGTCGCGGGGAAATTCGCCCGGACCCGCACGGCCTGCGCGCGCCCTTCGACCGCGGGACCGGCAAGCAGCAGCGCGGCGACTGCGAAGTGCGCCGGGCGGGTAAACGCCACGAAGGGCTGGAGGAATCGACTGCGCATCGTGTGCAGGGTTTATTTCCGCAGGATCCGAAACTTCAGAATCTTCGACGTTCCGCCGGGGCCGGAGGCGCGGAATTTCACAATGGTTTTGCCGGGCTTGGGTCTTACCGTGGCCTTCCAGTTTGCGGGACTGCCCTTGGCTTTTTTGAAGCCGGCGTCGCCAACCTTGAACTCGACGAGCGTGGCGTCGGTAGAGGTGCCTTTGAGAGTGATCCTGGATTTTTTCGTCGTGCGCTTGGTTTTGCCTTTGGCCGTGATGGTGGGCTTCCCGGGGGGCGGTTGGGGGAGGTCGAAGGCGGCGAGGTTCCCGCGGCCGTCGCCGAGGTGGTCCATGTTGCCGACGGCGAAGAGGCGGGTGGGTGAGGCGGCGAGGGCATTGATGGCGCCTGTGAAGGGCTGGAGAAACGCCGGCTCGACACCGCTCACGAGACCGACCTCGCGGAGAGCGGGCGAGGCCGCGCCGTCGAACTGCCTCCACGATCCACCGACATAGGCGGTGGTCCCGCCGATGAGGAGGGTGTTTACCACGCCGTCGTTGGCGGTGGGGGACCAGGGGAGGAGGTTTCCTGTCGCAGTGTCCAGCGCGCCGAGGCGGCCGCGGCCTTCGCCCTTGAGGGTGGTGAACCGGCCGGCGACATAGAGTGTGCCACCGTTGCGGCCGAGGGCGTGGACAGCCTGGCTCGCATTCGCCTGCCATGCGGTCGCGAGGCCGGTGGAGCGGGAGATGGCGGCGAGATTCTGCCGGGCCTGGCCGCCGAAGGAATCGAAGTCTCCGCCGATGAAGGCGACCGATCCGTCGAGCAGGATGGCGTTTACACGGCCGTCGGGGGCGGGGTTCCAGTTGGTGAGCGTGCCGGTGGCGAGATCAATCTCGGCGAGGAAGGGGCGCTCGGTGGCGCCGATGACCTGGAACGCGCCTCCGACGAGGAGGGTGTTCGAGGTGCCATCCGCGGCGAAGGCATCCACACTGCCGCCGATCACGGCGGGGAAGTCGGTGGCCCGGAGGGTGCCGTCGATGCCGAAGGCCGCGAGACCCTGCCGGGCCTGGCCATCCACGGTGTCGAATGCACCGCCGGCGAAGATGGTGTTGCCCAGACGCGTCAACACGCGGACGGTGTCGTCGACCTCGGAGTTGAACCTGCCGATCGCGCCGGTGGTGGCGTCGAGCGAGGCGAGATTTCTCCGGGCGACGCCACCGACGGTCTGGATGGAGCCGCCGGCGAAGATCGTGCCGGGCGTGGCGATGACGACGTAAGGCAGGCCATCCGGTCTGGGAGCCCAGTCGATGCGATCGCCGGTGACCGCGTGGAGTTGGGCGAGGCGGGGCGTCGGCACGCCATTCACGGCAGAAAATGGGCCGCCGATATAAACGGAATCCCCCGCGAGATGGAGGTCGAAGACGGTGTCGTCCGTGGTCGGAGCCCACGTCTGCGCAAGGCCGGTGGTGCGATTGACCGCGGCGAGATTCTGCCGGGCCTGGCCGCCGGCGTTGCTGAAAAAGCCGCCGAGATAGACGGCGGCTCCGCTCACGGCGATCGTGTGGACGGTGCCGTTGGGGTCCGGCGTGAAAAAGGTGGAGGCGAGCCCGCTGGTGAGGTTCACGGCGGCGAGATTCAAGCGCTCGGCGTTGCCGATGGTGGTGAAATTGCCGCCGACGAGAATTTCTCCGCCGTCGAGAACGAGTTCCTCGACGTGACCGTCGGGATTGGGATTCCACGCGGTCGCGAGGCCGGTGGAGAGATTGATCGCAGCGAGGTTGTTGCGCGGCGCGCCGCCGATGGTGGTGAGGCCGTAGCCGCCCACGTAGAGGTTGAGGGTGTCGGCTGCGAGCGCGCGAACGGAAGGCGCGTCGGGTTCTCCCGTCACGCCGGGGTTGAACGGGGTGGTGGCGCCAGTGACGAGACTGACGGCGGCGAGGCACTGTCGAGGGAATCCGCCCACGGATTCAAAGTCGCCTCCGATGTAGAGCAGGTCGCCTTGAATGACCATGGCCATGACTCTTGCGGTCCGGGCAGGGTTGTTGGTCCGGACGGCGGGGGCCCAGGCGGGGTCCACGGTGCCGTTGGGCAGGATGTGTGCAAGGCTTTCGCGCGGCTGGCCGCCGACCTCGGTGAACTCGCCGCCGAGATACCAGCCGCCCTGGCCGTCGGGCAGTGCGGTGAGGACGGGACCGTTCGGCTTCGGGAAGCTCGGCGTGCTCCATTCTCCGGTCGTCCGGTCGAGGCCAACGAAGGAGCCGGTGAAGGGACCGATGCGCGTGAACGAGCCGCCGATCACGATTTCGTTCGTCTCGGGCACGTAGAGAACGGCCTCCACAGAGCCATCCGTAACCGGGAAGTCGGTGACAAGCGTCTGGGCGGTGGCGGCGTGGACAAGCGAGCAGGCGGCGAGGAGCAGGCGGAATTTCATGCGGAAAAGGATGAACGGATCGAAGAGGGCGGCACGAAGACCGTGTCACGGAACACGAAGTGCGCTCGGACCACCGTGCTGGCGCGGATTGTGGTGGTTTTGGCCGGGAGGAAAGAACGAAGAGCCGGCGGAGCGGAGAGAGGTTCGCGAACGAGAGCTGATGACGGACCCAAGCTACGGGGAAACGGGGAGCGTTCCTGGGAATCGCCAAGGGGAGGGCTTAGCGCGGTGGGGCCGGGATCGAGTCTGTGTGCGTTGGATGAAACCTGCCCTGGCTCTTTTGCAACCGAACAGGGGGCCGGAACAGGGTGGGCGTGCGGGATGCCGGCGAAAAGCCCGGTAGGCTCTTCGAGCAGGCCACGGTCCGATGCCACCGGTTGCTCGGTGAGATTTTGCGAGGAATGCTCGGGCGCGCAGTCAGTCGGCGCATCGCGTTTCTCCGGGGATGCGGGTTCCACTCCTGCCGAGGCAAGAAACAAAGTGAGGGCGGCGAGCAGTGTGGGCATCCGGAAGGTATCCCCGGTCAGTCAGGAGATTACACTATCCACCTCCTGATACTCCGCAAGGGGAGGTTTTGGCCGGAGTCAACCGGCGGCTATTGCCCGGCGACGCGGGCTTCCACCTTCAAGCGGAGGGCGTTCAGCCGGATGAAGCCCGTGGCATCGTCCTGATTGTAGGCCTGTGTGGGATCGGCCTCCATCGTGGCGATGTGCGGATTGTAGAGCGACACGGGGCTGCGCCGGCCGGCGGCGATGATGTTGCCCTTGTAGAGCTTCACACGCACGTCGCCGGTGACGTTTTTCTGCGACTCGGTCACGAGCGCCTGGATGGCCTCGCGCTCGGGGGCGAACCAGAAGCCGTTGTAAACGAGAGTGGCGTATTTCGGGATAAGCGAGTCGCGCAGGTGCATGACCTCGCGGTCCATCGTGAGGCTTTCCATCTGCCGGTGCGCGAAGTGCAGGATTGCGCCGCCCGGGGTCTCGTAAACGCCGCGGCTCTTCATGCCGACAAAGCGGTTTTCCACCATGTCGACACGGCCCACGCCGTGCCTGCCGCCAAGCGCGTTGAGCTTCTTCATTACGCCGAGGGGCGACAATTTTTCGCCGTTCACGGCGACGCAGTTGCCCTGCTCGAAGGCGAGCTCGACATACTCTGGCTCGTTCGGCGCGTCCTCGGGCGCCACCGACAACTTGAACATGCCCTTGTTTTCCTCGGCCGACGCGTCGAACCACGGGTCCTCGAGGATGCCGCTCTCATACGAGATGTGCAGGAGGTTGCGATCCATCGAGTAGGGCTTCTTCGCACTGGCCTCGACGTTGATGCCGTGCTCGGCGCAATACGCGATCATCTCGCTGCGACCGGGGAACTGCTTGCGAAAACGCTCCTGCCGCCACGGCGCGATGACCTCCAGCTCCGGCGCGAGGGCGGCGGCGGTGAGTTCGAACCGGATCTGGTCGTTGCCCTTGCCCGTGGCTCCGTGGGCGATGGCATCGGCGCCCTCGGTCTTCGCGATGTCGACCATTCGCTTGGCGATCAGCGGCCGCGCGATGCTGGTGCCGAGGAAATACTGGCCTTCGTAAATCGCGCCCGCCTGCATCATCGGGAAGATGAAATCCCGCGCGAACTCTTCCTGGAGATTGTCGATGTAGCACTTCGACGCGCCGGTTTTCAGCGCCTTCTCCTCAAGCCCTTCGAGTTCCTCCTCCTGTCCGATGTCCGCGCAAAACGCGATGACTTCCGCGGAGTAGGTTTCCTTGAGCCAGTTGAGAAGGACGGACGTATCGAGCCCGCCGGAGTATGCGACGACGATTTTCATTTCGAGCAGTCTTCCACAGAGCACACGAAGCGCGCGGAGGAAAAGCAGAATTGTTTGGCAGTTTGGCCGCCCGGGCTATGTTCCCGGCGATGCGCGTTGTTGCGTTCCTCTGTTGTGCCGTTCTTCCCGTCGCCTTTGCCGGCGAAATCGAGGTCAAGCCTCAGGAAAAGCCGATCGATCCGGCGAACATGGATTTTTCGGTGAAGCCGTGGGAGAACTTCTACCAATACGCGAACGGCGGCTGGCTGAAGAACCATCCGATTCCCGCCGATTACAGTTCGTGGGGAGCGTTTACCGAGCTCGCCGAGCGAAACAACGCCGCACTCCATCGAATCATGGAGGAGGCCGCAGCCACCAAGGACGCGCCGAAGGGGAGTCCGACGCAGATGGTGGGCGACTTCTACGCCTCGGGAATGGACGAGGCGGCCATCGAGAAGGCGGGGATTCAACCAATCGAGCCGGAGCTGAAGCGCGTGGCCGCGATCAAGAACACCAGTGATCTTGCCGCCGCGCTGGCGCGATGGATGGAGCTGGGTGCGACTGCGGGATTTTATTTCGGCTCGGACCAGGATGCGAAGGACAGCGAGTCGGTGATTGGCATCTGCTGGCAGGGCGGACTCGGGCTGCCGGACCGCGACTACTACCTCAACGACGACGAGGACTCGAGGAATCTGCGGGCCGCCTACGTCGAGCACATCGCGAAGATGCTGGCGCTGATTGGTGAAGAGGATCCGCAGGCAAAGGCGCGGACCATTCTCGATTTCGAGACGCGGCTTGCGGAGGCGTCGATGTCGAAGGTGCTGTGCCGCGACCCCGACGCGACGTATCACAAGATGACCTTCGACGAGGTGCGGAAGTTGATGCCAGGTTTCGACTGGGGCGCCTTTCTTGCCGAGTTGAAAATCGACGCGCCACCGGAGGTGAATGTCGCGCAGCCCGAGTTTTTCTCCGCTTTGAGCAAGGCGGTGCAGGAGGTGTCGCTGGAGGATTGGAAGACGTATCTTCGCTGGCATCTCGTCTCCGCCGCAGCGCCGTATCTCGGCAGGGCATTCGTCGATGAGTCATTCGACTTTTACGGACGCGAGCTCACCGGCGTTGAGGAGCTGAAGCCGCGCTGGAAACGCGTGATGACCACGGTGGACGACTGCATCGGAGAAGCCGTGGGGCAGCTTTATGTGAGGGAGAATTTCAGCTCCGAGGCGAAGAAGCAGGCGCTGGAACTTGTCGAGAACCTGCGCGAGGCCCTGCGCGACCGAATCAAGGAACTGGACTGGATGAGCGATGAAACGAAGCAGGCAGCGCTCCGGAAACTCGACGGCTTTCGCGTGAAGATCGGCTATCCCGACAAATGGCGCGACTACAGCGGGCTGGAAATCAATCGTGACTCCTACGTCGAGAACGTCTTTCGCGCGAACGCGTTCGAATTTCACCGGGACCTCGCGAAGATCGGCAAGCCGGTCGATCGCGACGAGTGGCACATGACCCCGCCGACGGTGAACGCCTACTACAACGCGTCGATGAATGAGATTGTATTCCCGGCGGGCATTCTCCAGCCGCCATTCTTTGATCCGAAGGCGGACGATGCGGTGAACTACGGCGGAATCGGCTCCGTGATCGGGCACGAGATGACGCACGGGTTCGACGACTCGGGGCGGAAGTTCGACGCGGACGGAAACCTGCGCAATTGGTGGACCGAGGAGGATTTGAGAAACTTCGAGGCGCGATCGCAGGCGATCATTGACCAGTTTGACGGCTACACGGTGATCGACGGACTGAACATCGACGGTCGCCTCACCGCCGGCGAAAACATTGCCGATCTCGGCGGGTTGAAGATTGCGGAGGCGGCGCTGCGAAAGTCGCTCGAAGGCAAGCCGGAGCCGCCGAAGATCGACGGCTTCGACTGGCGTCAGCGGTTCTTCCTGTCGTTTGCGCAGGTCTGGCGCACGAACCAGCGCGACGAGGAGATGAAGCTGCGATTGAAGACGGACCCGCATTCGCCGCCGCAGTATCGAGTGATGGGCACGCTGGCGAACCTGCCGGAGTTCTTCGAGGCGTTTGGCGCACCGCCGGATGCGAAAATGAAGCGCCGCGACGACGAGCGGGTGGAAATCTGGTAACCCGCTACTGGACCATTTTCAGGTTCCCGTCGACGAACAATCGCTTCACCTGCTGGCGCGCGGAGTTTCGCCATTCGAGCGCGCCATTTGCGTGCAGCGTTTCGAATTGCGAGTGCGCGTCGTCGAGAACGACCGCGTCGGAGAAGTCGATGGCGTCCAGATCGAGGAAGAGTTTCTCGAGGTTCCGGAGCGTGAGATTGCCTTCGGTGTAATCAACGGAGGAGAAATCGCGGCCCTCCGGGCTGGCGAGGATGAGGGCGTTCATCTTCTCCGGAGTGAGCAGGCACTTCACCTGGAAGCCGGCCTTCCGCAGCGTGTGAATGAAGGAGCGGGTGAGGCGGCCTTCCGGCGTGCGGGGGTCGTTTGGAAAATTGATCGCCAGGACGCCGTCGGGTTTCAGGTTTCGCTTCGCCTCCAACAATCCCTCGAGGCTGAGCACCTCGGCGGGCAGCGATTCGCTGAGGAAGAGGTCGAGCGCGATGAGGTCGTATTGATCGTTCGACTGATTCAGGAAATGGCGCGCGTCGTCGATCGTGACGGACATCTTCGGGCTGATCTGGAAATGCCGCATCGCGGCGTCGCGAATACGCGGGTCGATCTCGACCGCCGCGATGTCGAAGCCGAATTTTTCGAAGTGCCGCACGAGCGCACCGCCGCCGAGCCCCAGCACCAGGGCCTTGCTGCCCTTTGGAAAGATGCTCGCCGCCGCGGCGTAGGCGAGGATGTAGCTCGATTGCGAGAGTGTCGGGTCGTCGAGATCCATGCCGGTCTGGAGGATGTTGTTCACGAGAAGAACCCGACGGGTTTTCTCCTGCCCGTCTTCCGTGCGTTTGAGATCGACGACCTTGATCTGGCCCAGCACGCCCTCCGAGATGTCGAGGATCTTCACGGTGTCGGTGCTCGTGCGATTGCCAATGAACAGGCTGCCAATCGCGATGATCAGGAAGATCAACGAAATGGAGGCGTAGGCGATCTTCCGGCCCCGGATCAGGGGAATCATGCAGAGGATGATCAGGATCGATCCAAAGATCAGCGCGGGCAGGCGCAGGCCGAACCGGGGCATCAACGAGAAGCCCATGAGGAACGTCGAGAGAATGCCGCCGAGGGTCGAGATCGCGTAAACCGAGCCGGCGGTTTTTCCGGAGGTTTCCACGCGCCGGTTGAGGAGGTTGATGATGATCGGCGACGACATTCCCATGAAGAGAAGCGGCGGCAGCATGAAGCACGAGAGCGCGAGCGTGGCGCCGAGCTGCACACTCAGGTCGATCGTTGCACGCATCACGAGCTGGCTCGTGAACGGCATGATGGTGAGCAGGCCGCCGGCGATCGACAGCACGATCGGCAGGAGCTGCGGTTTGTCGATCTTCTCGGAGAGATATCCTCCGAGGTAGTAGCCGCTCATCAGGGCGGTGAGGGTGATTCCGAGCACGGCGGCCCAGACGTAGATGGAACTGCCAAAGTAGGGGGCGGTGAGCTTGGCGCCGAGAAGCTCACAGGCCATGACCGCGGCGCCCTCGAAAAATGCCATCGTGAGCAGCAGCGGTGCGGGGAGATAATGACTTCTTCGCTTCTTGCGATGGATCGGCATGGGGGAATCTGAGAATCGCGGGTTCGCGACAAAAACTCAAGAACGCCGCGCCGGCTGGCGGCGCAATCTTCGCTCACGCGGTTTGGTGCCGCTCGTTTTCCGACGGGCCGGATGCCCTCGCTTCCTCTTCGACGGCCTGTTCGACCACCACCCGATTGCCTTCCACCGTGCAGATCACGACGGGGGTTTCCGCGGGAAGGAAATCTCCGGTCGTGACCACATCGACGAGCGTCGAACCAATGAGCGCCTTGCCCGCCGGGCGGAGCGCAGTGTGCGCCACGCCCCGGTCGCCTGCGCGAATGGCGGGCTGGGAATCGTGCCCGGTGGTGAGCGAAGCGCCGGATGGCGAGCTGGTGGCGAGGATGAGCCGCCGGAAAATGGGCAGGTTCGGAAAGAAGCGGGAGAGCAGGGCGATTGCGATCACGGAAAGCGCGATCGCGAGGGCGAGATTCAGTGCCGGCACCGCGAATGCCTCGGCACTCGGAATGACCGGTTCACCGGGAAACTGGTCGATCATCGCAAAGAGCAGAGCGCCCAGCATCAAGGCCACCCCGAGGGCGGCGACGAACATCACGCCCGGGAAAAACAAGACTTCCACGAGGACGAGCAGTGCGCCGAGCAGGAAGACCGCGGGTGTTTCGAAACCGGTGAGCCCCGCGATGTAATGGCCGAAAAAGTAGATCGCGAAGCACAGGATCGAAACCACTCCCGCCACACCGAAGCCGGGCGTCTTGAATTCCAGATACGCCGCCGCGATCCCCGCAAACATGAGGAACGGCGCCAGCGTCGTGATCCACAAGGCAAGCCGCTCGAAGCCGCTCGGCTCGATGACGACGGTCGGGCCGGTCAGCTTCGCCTCGCTCTTCAATTGTTCGACGCTGCCGGCGATGCCGTCCGCAAGCAGCGGCTTGTCGTCGAATTTCCGCGTCGCCTCCTGCGCGCTGAGCGTGAGCAGCGATCCGGCGGGACTGATGACTTCGTCGCCGACCTTGAATTCCTTTTCGCTGTCGATGAAGGCTTCGGCGAGTTCGGGATTGCGGCCCTTGGCTTCGGCGGCGCTGCGGAAGTAGCCGGAGAAATACGAGACGACCTTCGATTTCATCGTCTCGGCGAGGTCCATGCCTTCGCCGCTCACCGGTGCCGCCGCACCGATCGCGCTGACCGGCGCCATGTAAATGTGGTCGCTCCCGAGAGCGATGAGGGCGCCCGCGCTGCCCGCGTCGTCATTGACCCACGTATAGGTGGGGATGTTCGCCTTGAGCAGCAACTGGAGGATGTCGACCGCCGCGTCGAGACGTCCGCCGGGCGTATCCATGTCGATGATGAATGCCCCGGCCTTTGCCGTTTCGGCCTCCTTCAGGATGCGGCGAAGAAAAATCGCCTGTGCAGGGTTGACTTCGCCGCTCAGCGGCACCACGACGACGTCGCCTTCTTCGATGCCTTCGCAGAAGGCACTCGGGCAGACGACCGCGGCGAAAACAAAGGAAAGGAGGAAGGTGCGGAGGAGATTCATCATTCTTCGTTTCCTTTGTTGCCTCTTGTTCAATACTGCCATCGCTTCCGCAGTTCAACGCCATGCCCCGCATCTCCGAAGAAACGATCCAGCAGGTTGCCGCCGCCAGCGACATCGTGGACGTGGTGGGCTCCTACATCCAGCTGAAGCGCTCGGGGTCGGCGTGGAAGGCGCTGTGCCCGTTTCATCACGAGAAGACGCCGTCGTTTCAGGTGAATCCGGCGCGGCAGATCTTCAAATGCTTCGGCTGCGGCGCGGGCGGGTCCGTCTTCCGGTTCGTGATGGACTACGAAAATGTGGACTTCGCGACCGCGGTGCGGCGTCTCGCGGCGCGGGCGGGAATTTCCATCGAGGAGGAGTCGCCGGAGGATCAGAAGCGGCGGAGCGAACGGGACCGGCTGCTCGCGTTGCACCGCGATGCGGCGGAGTGGTTCCACTGGAACCTCATGAAACGCCCGCTCGCGGCGAACGCGCGCGAGTATTTGAAGAGCCGCGGCATCAATGGCGAGATCGCCACGCGCTGGCAGATTGGCTTTGCGCCCGATGACTGGAGCGCGCTCTCCCAATGGGCTTGCGAAAAGGGCTATTCCGAGGCCGAACTCAGCCGGGGCGGCCTCGTGCTGACGCGTGACCGTGGCGACGGCGTTTACGACCGGTTTCGCAATCGCGTGATGTTTCCGATCTGCAACGACTACGGCGAGGTGATCGCCTTCAGCGGGCGCACGCTCGGCAACGATCCCGCCAAATACGTGAACTCGCCCGAGACGCCGCTCTTCACAAAGGGACGCGTGCTCTTTGGTCTGCACAAATCGAAGCGCGCGATCCTTGCCGCGAACGAGGCGATCGTTTGCGAGGGGCAACTCGATCTGATTTCGATGTTCGAGGCGGGAATCGAGAACGTGACCGCACCGCAGGGAACGGCGTTCACCGCCCAGCAGGCGCGGTTGTTGAGGCGATTCGCGGAGTCCGCAGTGATGTGCTTCGACTCGGATGCCGCGGGCCGCACCGCCGTGGAGCGATCGCTGCCGGCGCTGCTGAGCGTTGGCATCGCGGTGAAGGTCGCCCGGATGCCCGCCGGGCAGGATCCGGACTCGCTGATTCGCGAGCAGGGGGCGGGTGCGTTGCGTGACGTGCTCGACCGGGCTGTCGATTTTTTCGATGACCTCGTGGATGCAAACCTCCCCCCCGGGGCCTCGCCCCAGCAACGCGCCTCCCTGGCGCGGCGCGCGACCGGGTTTCTGCGGCTTGTTGACGATCGCGTGTTGCGCGAGACGATTGGAGCGCGCCTGCGGGCCCGGCTGGAGCTGACGGAATCGGCCTTCGAGGAATTGCTGCGAAAGGCGCCGCGGCCGGACACCGACCGGGCGCCCGACGACGAGGCGCCCGCCGAAGTGGAGGCCATCGAGCTTTCCGAGGCGGCGCGATTGCTCTGCCGGCTGGCGATTGTATCGCCGGCTGCTCGCGAGTGGATTCGCGCCCAGGAGACGCCGGCGGCGGATTTTGGCGCGGAGTTTGCCCTGGTGGACAAGCTGGCCGGGGCGGGGGTCGCTCTGGAGGAGCCGGCGGCATTTTCCGCGTTTGTCGCGAGCTTGCCGGCTCCGGAGGAGCGGGCGCTGGCGGGTTTGCGGCTGGGAAAGGCGCCGGCGGATGCCGTGTCCCTCGTCAAGGAAGCGTGGCGTGGACTCCGGGCCCGGCAGATTCAGGGAAGGATCGCCGCGTTGCAGGCGAAGATGCGGGCGCCCGAAACCGGAATTTCAGAGGTGGCGGAGCTTCATAAACAAATCCTTGACCTTCAGAAGCGGCTGGGGGAAGTTTGACGGCCTTTTTTCGAAGCGAACGAGTAGCTGCCGAACCCTTTATTTGAAAGCCAAGCCCAAAGCCAAACCGGGCGCGGCGCGCAAGGCCTTGCCTGCGCGTGGCGCCGCGAAATCTCCGAAGTCCGCCCCGCGCACGCCGGCTCCTGCGAAGAAGTCGGCGCGTTCCGCGTCTGGCGCCGGTAAATCGAAAGTGGTGAAGGCCAAGTCGAAGCCAGCAAGTGGCAAACGTCCGGCACCTGCCAAGGCTCGAAAAGCAAAAGCCACACCCCAGCCGAAGGCGAAGGTCGTGAAGGCAAAGCCAGCCCCGAAGCCCGCCAAGGCGACGAACTCGAAGGCGAAGTCCGCCGCGAAGTCCGCCAAGGCAAAACCCACCAAGACTGCCCGGACGAAGTCAGTCCCCCCGGCGGCAAAGGCGAAATCACCTGCGAAACACGCGACCGGCAAGGCGACCCCCCGGCCATCCCGCGCGAACCTCGTCAAAGAGACGATCGCGAAAGCTGCAAAGACTGATTCTGCGACCGAGGCAGCTGCCTCTACTGTGACAATTTCTGCGAACGGAACCAACGAAGAAGCCACCGCGAAACTCCCCGCGGAGGTTCAAAAAGCGATTCAGGAGAAGGTCCGAGAACTCATCAAGCTCGCCAAGGAGCAGGGCTATGTGACGTTTGACGACCTCGAGGAAGCGCTTCCCGAGGGAGTAAACGACCCGGAGACGATCGACGCGATCATCGCGCAGCTCCGTGCGGTCGAAATTGAAATCATCGATTCCTCCGACGTCGATCGGGTCAGCAGCACGAAGAAGGACGACGACGAGGACAAGGACGAGAAGTCCGACTCGAAACTCGACATTCTCGACGACCCGGTCCGGATGTATCTGCGCCAGATGGGCCAGGTGCCCCTGCTCACCCGCGAGCAGGAAGTGGAGATCTCCAAGCGCATCGAGGATGCGGAGCTCCAGGTGCAGGACATCCTTTACCGCTTCGGATTCATTGCCCGCGCCCACCTCGATCTCGCGCAGAAGCTCATCGACATGCGCGAGCGCTTCGACCGCGTCATTCAGGACAAGAAGATCGAAAGCCGCGAGCGTTACATGAAGGTGCTCCCGCGCCTTTGCGCCCAGGTGAAGAAGCAGACCGAGGCGGTCACCGAGTCCTACCGGGTGATTGTCAATTCGAAGGAAGGAAAGGGCACCGAGGCTCAGCGCAAGGCGTTCGAGAAGAACCTCACCGCGCTGAAGAAGCTCTATCCGAAGTTCTTCTTCAAGCAGAAGGTCATCGAGGATTTCGTCAGTCTGGCCGACGAGAATCTGCGTCTGTTGAACAATCTCTGCCAGGAGGCCGACCGCGCAAAGCGTGCCGGCAAGACCGCCGACTCCACGAAGGCGAAGCGAAACGTCGAGCATCAGCTCCAGGAGATGCAGGCGCGCCTCTGGCTGTCGCCCGAGGAATACACCGAGGCTCACCAGCAGCTCAAAGACTGGCACCGCAAGGCGCTTCGCGCGAAGACCGAGATGGTCGAGGCGAACCTGCGCCTCGTCATTTCGATCGCGAAGAAATACACGAACCGCGGCCTGTCGTTCCTCGACCTCATCCAGGAGGGCAACATGGGCCTCATGAAGGCGGTCGAGAAATTCGAATACCGCCGCGGTTACAAGTTCTCGACCTACGCGACGTGGTGGATCCGCCAGGCGATCACCCGTTCGATCGCCGACCAGGCGCGCACGATCCGCATCCCGGTGCACATGATCGAGACGATCAACAAGCTCATCCGGGTGCAGAAGCAGCTCGTGCAGGAATACGGTCGCGAGCCCACCCCCGAGGAGGTTGCCGAGGAAATCCAGCTTCCGGTCGAGCGCGTGCGCGCCGTTCTCAAGATGGCGCAGCAGCCGATCTCGCTGCAGGCGCCGGTGGGCGACAGCGACGACACGAGCTTTGGAGATTTCATCGAGGACAAGGGCGCCGAGAATCCGGCGGACCAGGCGGCGATCGTGCTGCTCAAGGACAAGATCAAGGACGTGCTCGACACGCTCACCGAGCGCGAGCGCCAGGTGCTCGAGCAGCGCTTCGGCCTCGTGGACGGCTACAGCCGCACGCTCGAGGAGGTCGGCCGGCAGTTCAAGGTCACCCGCGAGCGCATCCGCCAGATCGAGGCCAAGGCCCTCCGCAAGATGCGGCACCCGACCCGTATCCGCCAGCTCGAGGGATTCCTCGAGCCGCAGGACTTCTAGTTTCACTTAATTTTCATCGCCGTCTTGATCCCCGGAGGATCGGGTGGAAATTCGAAAAAGGGGATCAGGATTGCGGTTGGATGAAAATTAAGATTGGAACTTCTGGAGGCGAGTGGGGTTTCCTCCAATAGAAATGGGAGAATTCGATACCAACGATCCTCGGGATCACGCGCTGTGGGAGCTGCTCGGCAAGGCACGCCGGGTGGAAGCCTCCCCGTATTTTCACCGCAAGGTGATGCGTGCGCTCGAGGAGGCGTCCGCCGAGACCCGGTCGATCGGCTGGCACTGGCTGTTGCGGTATCTTCTCCCCTCGGGAGCATGCGCCGCACTGGCATTGATCACCCTTGGCGGGGTGATGCAGCCCGCCCACACGCAGTCTTCCGTTGCTGTTGGGGAATTCGAAACGATCGCAAATCTCGATTTGCTGCTCGCGGATTACGAGTCGTCAATATGGTTGGACGGTTCCTTGTCTTCGGTCTCCTACTGACCGCGCTTCCGGTTTTTGCCGAGCCGCCGCCCGGTCCTCCCAAGGACAGGAAAGCAGCGGGCGACTGGCACCATGGAGACCGCAAGGGTGGCGACTTTCCCGACAAGTTTCGCAAGCGTCTCGAGAAGATGAGCCCGGAGGACCGGGAGCGCTTCATCGAGAACTGGAAACGCTGGAAGGAAATGGGCGATCGCGAGCGACGCGCCTGGCAGGCGCGCGCCGAGGAGGAACGTCGCCGGGTGGACAAGGCGATCAGCGACACCTTGAAAAAGCTCGAACTCGACCTCGATGAGGATGAGCGGGAGGTCTTCGCGCTGCGTTACCGGCAGGAACGCCGCAAGATCGAGAAGGAGCTGTGCTCCGAGATGCAGGCAAAGCGTGCGCAGATGATCGAGGCCATGCAGGGACGCTTGAAAGAGGAGTTCGCGGCGAAGTCCGGAACGAAACCCGCCGCCACGCCCGAGCCCACCCCGGAGCCCGCGCAGTCCGAGTCGAACTAGTCGCCGACGACGACCTTCGTTCCCACCTTCACCCGTTCATAGAAGAGCGGGGCGATATCCTCGGGCATGCGAATGCAGCCGTGAGAGGCGGGATACCCCGGAAGATGGCCTACGTGCATTCCGACACCCTGCCAGGTGAGGCGCATGAAATACCACATCGGCGCTCCCTGAAAGACGGTGCCACTCGGCGCAGAATCGATGCGTGTGCTGACCCCGGCGCGCACGACCTCGCCACGGCGGTTCACGAAGTTTCCGTAAATGCTCGACCGGTGGTCCTTGTCCTTCTCGAGCACGGTGAAATTGCCCTTGGGGGTCATGCCGGCCTTCTTGCCGGTTGAGACGGGCGTGTCGATGGCGATTTCGTCGCCGACCATCAGGTAGGCGCGCTGTTTGCCAAGGGAGACGTAAACGTGGGAGTTGTCCTGATTCACCCGCTCCAGAACGCGCGGGACGACCTTTGGCTTCGCCTGTTTGGAAATGAGTTCCGAAGCGGGCTTCGGCTTTTTCTGCGGCTGGGTCTGCCGTTCATTCCGATCCACTTTCGGCGGGCGCGGTTGCGCAAAGCCCTGGCCGAGCATGATTGCAAACGCCGCGACGAAAAGAATCCAGTGGGCGGAAAGTCGGGCAGTCAAACGCATCGCTTAGGGTTTGTCGGAAAGGACAACTACTCGCATAGTTGCTCGATTCCGACAATTCAACGACATTCCCCGGCGTGCATCCGCCCTCGTTCATGAAGCCATGGTGGCGCATCGTCGCCGTATTTCTTGCCACGGGCTGCGTGTGCGCGTGGGCGGATATCGACCTTCCGACTCCGCCCCCTCCGCAACCTCGCGACCTCGCCGTGCAGGTTTACAAGGGCGAGTCTGTCGAGATCCCGCTCGAGGGTTTGAGCCGCAGCGGATATCAGCTGAAGTTTCTCATCCGGCGCCAGCCGCAGTTCGGCACGCTTTCGGAACCCACGCAAACGGGACGGACGACTGCGTCGATCATCTACACCCATGATGGCGCGAACGGAGTCGGCGTCGATGCGTTCCGCTACGCGGTGCAGGCGCCAAACACCGGGGTCTCCACGCCGGCGACGGTGACGATCCGTATTGTCGAGCGACCGCCGCTTTTCGTCGCACCGCATCAGGTCGAGTTTCCGAAAACGTCGATTGGGGAGACCTCCACGCAGGTGATCACCATTGGAAACGAGGGGGGTGGCACACTCAGCGGACGGCTCAAGGTGCCGCCGCCGTTCTCCATTCTTGGAGACGATCCCACCTACATTCTGCCTTCCGGTGAGACGCGCACCTTCGTGCTTTCCTTTGCGCCGACCGAGTCGCGGCGATACGCGGAAGCTGCTGAGTTCACCCACGCACCCGGCGTGGAGATCGGACTCGAGGGCATTGGTTACTCGCCCATCGAGGTGGTGCCGCGGGAGATTCGGCTCGAGGGCGATGGCGTAAATGAGGTGCGGTCAGCGACCGTGACCGTGCGGAACACTTCCGAGCGCGACCGCGCCCTCGAATTGACCGCGCCTCCCGGCGTGGTCGTTCAAGGCAGCCTCACCGTTCCCGCGGATGACGAGGTGCAGCTCGCGCTTCACACGGCGACCGGCGTGCTCGAAAGCATCCATGGGGACCTCGAACTCCGCGGTGAAAATGTGCATCTCAACGTGCCGATCTTCGTGACCGCGGCGCCGGCGCGCATTGTCGCCAATCCGCGCGATGAGATCGACTTTGGAACGGTGCAGTCCGGTCGCACCGCCACGCGCACGCTCACGCTGCGAAACACGGGTGGTCAGGACGCGGAGATTCGCGCCACCGTGATGGATGGAGTGACAATCCATCCGTCGCCCGAGGTCGCGTTGCTGGCGCCCGGAGAGTCGCGCGACTACAAGCTCGCATTTACGCGGCTGCAACCAGGGGCGGTATCCGGCGAGTTGCTGCTTCAGTTCGGCGCGGGGCGCCTGACCATTCCCCTGCGTGCCGAGGTCGAGCCGCGACCCGTGGATGCCGCGGCGCAGGCGCGCGAGCGAACGGCCCAGGCCGCCGCCAACGTGAACAGCATTCCTCCCGTGGAATCGGTCGGCGTGTCGCGGCAGACGCATACCGAGGTCGATCTCGTCTGGAAAAAGACCGCGCCGAATGTCGACAAATACATCCTTTACGAGCGGAAAATTGAATTTTCCGAAACGGGCGAACCGCAGTTCGTTTACCGTCCGGTCGAGGGTGCGCGCGTGCGGTTTGTGCGCAACGAGGCGCGCGTGACCGTGAAGGGATTCCGCCCTGGTGAACGGCGCACGTTCATCATTTTCGGTCTCGATGCCGCGGGCACCCGCTCGCAGCCCTCCGAGCCGTTTGAAATTTTCTCGAAACCGAAGAAGGCCTTTCAGATTCCCTGGGGCACGGTGGCGATGGTCGCTCTTGTCGTCTTTGTGGTGATCATCGTTCGTGAACGCCGGCGGCTCCGCCGGGCGCAGGATGTTCGGCTCGAAGGGATCGAGAGGTATTAGGGGATCGAAGCCGGCGCTGGCGAAGTCTTCAAGCCGACAGGCCGAGGGCGGCGGCGATCGTTTCGAGGTTCTTTCCTTCGAGACGAATCGTCCGGTCGGGATGAGGGCTTGCGGTGACGATGAAATCGCCGGCCGGTGTGCGAACCTTGCAGCCGCGCGGCACGCGCCATCTGCGCGGAAAGTCGGCGACGATGCTGCCGGCCATGACTTCGCCGGTGTCGCTCATGCGACGTTTCGGAGAATGAACGGCGGGGCGGTAGATCGGGTTGCGACACTCGATTTCCTGGCCGCGTGTGAGGAGGACGAGGTGATCAGTCACGGTGGCGGAGGCAGCGCGAAAATGCAGGCGCGGAGCCGCGCGGTGCGGGGGAGGCGAAGGGGTGCATGGCACGAACGATTCGCGATTCGACGCGGATTTGGCCGTCCCCTGAGTCGAACTCCTTTCGAGAGGGGATTGCGAAAATCCTTGTTCCTGCGGACTCACGGGGCGACAACGGGGACGAACCCTCAACCCTCTCAAAAGCATGCAATTTGGAATGATCGGTCTCGGACGGATGGGCGCCAACATGGTTCGCAGGGCGATGCGCAAGGGGCACTCGTGCGTTGTTTACGACACCAATCCCGACGCCGTGAAGGAGCTGGCGGCCGAGGGCGCGATTCCCTCGACGTCGATCGAGGATTTTGCCGCGAAGCTCGAGAAGCCGCGCAATGCCTGGATCATGGTGCCGGCGGCGATCACGGACAAAGTGGTCGATCAACTCGCCGCGCTGCTGGAGCCGGACGACACGATCATCGACGGCGGCAATTCCTATTTCCGCGATGACCGTCGCCGGTCGGCGGCGCTCAAGAGCAAGGGCATTCATTATCTCGACGTGGGCACCAGCGGAGGTGTGTGGGGACTGGAGCGCGGGTATTGCATGATGATCGGAGGCGACACCTCGGCGGTGGAGCGCATGGATCCCATCTTCAAGGCGCTCGCGCCGGGACGTGGGGATGTGCCGCGCACGCCGGGGCGCGAGAAGCTCGGCGGAACGGCCGAGGAGGGCTACCTGCATTGCGGACCGTCGGGTGCCGGGCACTTCGTGAAGATGGTGCACAACGGCATCGAATACGGCCTGATGGCCGCCTACGGTGAAGGGCTCGACATTCTAGCCAACGCGAATGTCGCCAATCGCGAGCAGGAGAAGGATGCCGAGACGGCGCCGCTGATGAATCCGGACCTCGTGTTCGACCTGAATCTCGCCGATATCACCGAGGTGTGGCGCCGTGGCAGCGTGATTTCGTCGTGGCTGCTCGACCTCGCGGCGGCGGCCTTCGCGGAGGATCCGAAACTCTCGAAATTCACCGGCCGCGTGTCCGATTCCGGTGAGGGACGGTGGACGATCATGGCCGCGATCGACGAGGCGGTGGATTGCGACGTGCTCACAGCCGCGCTCTACGCCCGCTTCCGTTCGCGCAAGGAGCACACCGTCGCGGAGAAGGTCTGCTCGGCGATGCGATACCAATTCGGAGGACATCTCGAGAAGAAGGCGTAGGGCGAAATGTTCGACGTCGCGATCATCGGCGGTGGTCCGGCGGGGAGCACCGCAGCGACGTTGCTGGCAAAGGCCGGGCGTCGGGTCGTCGTGCTGGAGCGCGAGAAATTTCCGCGCTTTCACATTGGCGAGTCGCTGCTGCCGTTCACGATGTCGGCATTCGAGCGGCTGGGCGTGACCGAAAAAATCGAGGCTGCGGGATTCGTGCCCAAGTATGGTGCGGAGATCACGTCGCACGACGGCGGCCGTGAGACGAAGTTTTACTTCCGAAACGGCTTTCAGCCGCAGCACGAGAAGGCGATCCAGGTCACGCGCGCCGATTTCGACAAGCTCCTGCTCGATCACGCGCGCGAATGCGGCGCCGACGTGCGCGAGGAAACGTGCGTCGAGAGTGTCGCGTTCCATCGGGATCGCGTGGAATTGAAGGCGAAGGCCGCGACCGGCGAGTCGACGATCACCGCGCGGTATCTGCTGGATTGCAGCGGACGCCAGACGGTGGTCGGCCGGCATTTCAATCTCAAGCGGTCCTATCCGGGACTGCAGAAAATGGCCGTCTATGCCCACTACGACGGCGTCGAGATGCCGTGCGGCATCGATGGCACGCTGACCCGCATGGTCCATGCGGGTGATCACTGGTTCTGGACGATCCCGCTCAGTCCGACGCGGGCAAGCGTGGGGGTGGTGATGGATACCGCGAAATTCAAGCGGATGAAGCTGAGCCCCGAGACGCTGCTCGACACGGTGATCGCGGAATCGCCGGTGATGAGCGAGCGACTGGATGGCGCCCAACGTGTGTCGAGGGTCTACTCGACCAGCGACTACTCCTATCGAAACCGCCGGCTTTACGGAGACCGCTGGCTGCTGGCCGGTGATGCGGCGGGATTCATCGATCCGATCTTCAGCAGTGGTGTGTTTCTCGCCGTGCTGAGCGGCGAAAGTGCGGCCGACGCTCTGGAGGTGGCCTTCGAGACACCGCGCCGCCGGGTGCAGGCGTTTCGGGATTACTCGCGGCGCCTTCAGCGCGTGATGAAGCTCTATCTGCGATTCGTCAACGGGTGGTATCGGACGGAATTTGTCGAAACGCTTTTGAACCCGCGCGAGTTCTTCGACGTCGTGCCGGCGGTGAACTCGGTGCTTGCGGGCAATCTCGGGGGTTCCTTTCGCATCCAATGGCGGCTGTGGCTTTTTCACGCGATCGTGCTCATGCAGCGCTTCTTTCCGCTCTCTCCACGGCTTGCGTCACGATGAAATGGCTCGCCGGCGTGTTCGCGCTGTTGCTGGCGGGGTGTGCGACGACATCTTCCTTCGTTCCGCAAGCCTCCTCGAGCGGCGAAGTCGTGTGGCGCAGGGACGGAAACGAGCTGGCGGCGAATGTCGAGTTTCAGCGCGATGCGCGGGATTTCGTGCGGTTCGTCGTGACGCGTGAACGCGTGCTGCTCGCCGCGACGGAATCCAGCGACGGCTGGCGGGTGAACGGCTCGCTCGTGCGCGGAGGCTGGCAGGGTCACTGGAACACGGCGCCGGAAAACGTGGCCGGCTGGCTGACCCTCGCCGAGGCGTGGCGCGCATCGGCTGCCGCTCCGGATGGCGAGTCGGAGGTGCGAGCGGGCCGATACAGCGTGCTTTATCGCAAGGACGCCGGAGTTCTCCGGAGCCTGGAAATGGTGAGCGTGGCGACCGGGGATCGGTTTCGCGTGCGATTCACCCCTCCGCGTTGAGCGGGCGCGCCCTGGTGCGGGCCTCGTGAATGATGCCTTTGAACAAGGGCAGCACGGCGGCGCCGACGAGGCCCCAGGAGTTGTTCAGCAAATAGCCGACGAGTGAAATCGAGACCGCGGTGCCGGCGGGAATCCCCGCGAGACTGCCGAGCAGAAATTGAAATACACTCTCGCGCACGCCGATGCCGCCGATGCTGATCGGCATGGCGCTGATGATGTCGGCGACCGGCACGAGCGTGGACATTTGCAGATAGGTGATCGGCGCGTCGAACGCCTGCGAGCTCGCGTAAAAGACCGCGAAGAACATCAGCAGCATGATCATCGAAATGCCGACGGAGCGAAGCGATGCCCTCCATTGACGGACGAGCAACGAATAGCCGGTGCCGAATTTTGTGACGAATGCCGGGAAGGGCGCCCACTTCGGAGGATTCGTCGTGAAGCTGGTCGTGGAGATGTAGAGCGAGAGGGCAAGAAGGATGAGCGCGCCGACTTCGTAGGCGATGATCAATTTGAAGACGCCCATCACCGAAATCCCGAGCACGGGCACCACGCCGGAGCTGCTGGTGAGCCACTCGTAGTGGCCGATGGTGAGGATGAGCGTGTAGATCGCGAGGCCCCCGAGCCCGCTGATCCGGTCCATCACGACCGACAATAGGGCATCGGTCTTGCTCGCGCCCCGGCGGAGGAGGTAGGCCGCGCGAACAAGGTCTCCGCCGGCCGCGCCGAGCAGGAACGTGTTGCAGAAGAGCGCGACGAGACAGATTTGCACGGTCTTCCAGAACGGGAGATCGATGTGAAGGATGCGGAGAAAGACCCGCCAGCGAAAGACGCCGAGAAGATTCTCGATGCCGGCAAAGAGGATGCCGAGCAGGAGCCAGTGCGGCTTCGCATTTCGCAGCGCGTGGGCGACCTGTTCGCGAAATTCCGCGTCGTGAAAGAAAAACGCCAGCAGTCCCACGGTGACCGCGGATTGCAGCAGGATGATCAGCCAGCGTTTGAACATGAAAAGGGGCGGGGCGTGAGGCAAAGACCGCGCCAAATCGCGTCCTCCTCAGCAAGCAGAAAATCCCCGCTCGAAATCCACGGAGCCTTTGGGCATGTTTTCCGCGAGTTCCGATGCCCGCCGTAAACCTCGATCCCCCAGCCGCAGAAGCGGGGCCGCTGACCCGCACCTCGAGGGCGCCATTTGGGCCGCGGGACGCCTGGAACTACGTGCTGCAGTGGGCGAGTCTCGCGCTGTTTTACGGATGCGGGCTTTGCGTCACGCTGCTCGCCCCGCTTGTGCGTCTCGTGTGCGGAGCGGAGCGCACGCCGATCGTGGGGCGTGCGATGATTCGCGGGCTGTTCCGCTTCTTCGCGTGGTGGCTGCAATGGACGGGACTTTTCAAGATCCGCTTCGAAGGTCTCGAAAAACTGGACCGCCTCTCGGGCTGCATCGTGGCGCCGAATCACCCGGGATTGCTCGACGCGGTCTTTCTGATTCCCCGGCTGCCGCGGGCGGTATGCATCATGCGAGGCGGATTGATGCGCAATCCCTCCTTCAGCGGGGCCGCCCGGCTGGCCGGATACATCACGAACGATCGCGGCGCGGAAATGATTCGCGAATGCGAGGGGCGATTGCGGGCCGGCGAGAACCTCCTGATTTTTCCCGAGGGCACGCGCACCCGCGCCCACGCGCGCGGGGTGAATCCGTTCAAGAGCGGGTTTGCGCTGGCTGCGGTGCTGACCGGCGCGCCGATCCAGACGGTGTTCATCGAGCGCAGCGGCGTTTATCTCGGCAAGGAAACGAGCCTCGCACGGGCGGCGGAGATTCCGATTCGGATGACGATCCGACTCGGCGAGGTATTTACCGCGCAGCCCGGTGAAACGGCGAAGCGGCTGTCGGCGAGACTGGAGGCGTATTTCCGCAGCCATCTCGAGAACGGGGAAGACGGCGTGCGGTTGCGGGACTGATGCCCGGGCCGAGCACGACGCATCTGGTTTTGCTGCCCAGCTACAACAGCGGGCAAATGCTGCCGCGTGTCGCGGAGGCGGTCGCCGGGCGATGGTTGCCGGTGTGGGTTGTGATCGATGCCAGCACCGATGGCAGTGGCGAACTGCTGGATCCGCTGCTCGAGCGGAATCCTCACGTGCGGCGCATCGTGTTGCCGAAAAACTCCGGAAAGGGCGGCGCGGTGCTCGAGGGCATGAAGGTGGCGCTCGCGGAGGGATTCACGCACGTGCTGGTCATGGACGCCGACGGGCAGCACAGCGTGGAGGCGGTGGAGCCGTTCATGGCACGGTCGATGCAGGAGCCGGATGCGATGCTGCTCGGCGAACCGATTTTTGGACCGGATGCGCCGCCGGAGCGCGTGAAGGGCCGGCGCGTGGGCAACTGGTGGGCGAACCTCGCGACATTGTGGGGGGGAATTCACGACTCGCTGTTCGGCTTTCGCGTGTATCCGATTCGCGAGTCGGTGGAGATCATGGAATCGATCCGCACCGCGCGGCGATTCGATTTCGACACCGAGCTTGCGGTGCGGCTTTACTGGCGTGGCGTGAGACCAATCAACATTCCCGTGCCGGTGACATATCCCCCGCGCGAAGAGGGCGGCGTCACGCATTTCAGCTACCTGCGGGACAACCTGCTTCTCGTCTCGACTCACACTCGGCTGTTTTTCGGAATGCTCCTCCGGCTGCCGCGGCTCCTCGCGCGGCGATTGCGATGATGCGAAAGGTTCTTTTTGCAGCGGCGGCGGGCGGTTTTGCCGCACCGCTTGTGTTCGGGAGAAAGGGCTTGCTCGGCTGGCCGGTCGGGCACGCATGCCTGCTCGTTCCGACGTTGTGGCGGAACAGCCCCTGGTTTGGCCCGATTATTCGCGAGTTTCCGACGGCCCGCCGCGAAGTGTGGTTGACGATCGATGACGGCCCGGATCCTCACGACACGCCGCAAATCCTCGATGCGCTCGCCCGGCACGAAGCCAGGGCGACGTTTTTCGTGATTGGCCGAAAGGTGGACGCGCACCGCGATCTGGTCTGGCGGTCATTTCGGGAAGGACATCAGATCGGGAATCACACGTATTCACACCCCTCGGCCTCCTTTTGGGCGCTCGGGCCCTGCGCCACCCACCGGGAAATCCGTCTCGGCGGCGAAGCCATCGTGACGGCCACCGGACATCCGCCCGCGTTGTTTCGTTCGCCGGTCGGGATGACGAATCCGTTTGTGCATTCGGCCCTCGGCGATCAGCACCTTGTCGGCTGGACGGTCTCCGGGCTGGACGGCTGTTCCGCGCGTGGCGAAGTCGTTGTCGAGCGATTGATGCGAGGGGTGCGGCCCGGGGCGATTCTCGTCGTGCACGAGGGCGACGGTCGCGCTGCAACGGTGGAGCGATTGCTCGAGCGGTTGACCGACGAGGGTTATCGGTGTGTGATTCCCGCTCCCGGGCGTCTCGGGTGATTTTTCATGCCGTCCAAACCGCACTACGAACGCGCGTTTTTCAAACTCATCTACACGCCGCAGATTTTCGAGTTCACCTCGCGGCTGTTCGGCTTTTTGGGGCGCGGATTTTATCAGGCGGTCGCGCGCAGTGTCGCGTGGAGCTACGCGGTCACGCAGATCGGGGTCACGAAAACCGTGCAGCGAAATCTCGAGCTGTTTTTCCCGGCGAAGTTCGGCGATGCGGTGAAAGTCTTCACGAACTTCGGCGCGACGATCGCGGATTACGTCGCGATTGGAAACATGCGCATCGACGAGGCGGAGAAACTCTGCGCGGAGAGCCTCGGCGGCGAGCATCTCGAGGAGGCGCGGCGCGCGGGCCGGGGGGCGATCCTTGCGACCGGGCACTATGGCTTTTTCGAGTTTGGAGCGTTGTTGCTGGGAAAGGCCGGATATCCCGTGACCGTCGTCACGCTTTCCGAACACATGCCCGAGCTCACACAGTGGCGTGCGGCGTTTCGAAAACGATGGGGCGCGGAAACCATCGAGATCGGCCCCGATGCGTTTTCCTCGCTGCGGGTGGTGCAGGCATTGAACGAGGGCGGCTTCGCGGCAATGCTCGCCGACCGGCCCTTTGGCGGGCCCACCGTGGAAGTGGCGCTGCCGCGGGGGACGATCGAGTTTTCCTCCTCGCCGGCGTTGCTGGCCTACCTGGCCGACTGCCCCGTGATTCCCGTGACCATCACGCGACGGCCCGATGGCCGCTACCGGATCGTGTCGAAACCGGGCATCCGGCCGCGGCGAATGGACGGAGACCGCGACGCAAACGTCGCCGCCGCGACCCGCGCGATTGCGCAGGCGTTGTTCGAGGAAATCTCGCACGACCCGCGCCAGTGGTATCAGTTTGTGCCGGTGGGCCGCCGGGAGTGAGGGAAGCTTGCCGACTGCGGCGTGGCGGGGCATGCTTGCAGGTGCATGAACGTGCTCATCCTCGCGGCCGGGTATGCCACCCGGCTCTATCCCCTGACGTTAAATAAAGCCAAACCGCTCCTCGAAGTCGCCGGCAAGCCGATGATCGAGTGGGTTCTCGACAACCTTGCCCCCATTCCCGACATCGAGACGGTTTACGTGGTCACCAACAACAAGTTTGCCCACGATTTCCGCGTCTGGGCCGACGAATACAACCACCGTCAGCCGAAGTTGAGCTTCAAGATCATCAACGACGGCACGACGAGCGATGCCGACAAGAAGGGGGCCATTGGCGACATTCATCTCGTGCTCACGCAGGAGCACCTTTTCGGCAAGGACCTCATCGTTGTGGCCGGAGACAATCTTTTCAGCGAGCCGGTCACCGAATTCGGATCCGTGGGCAAGGAAGCGCCCGCGACCATTGCGGTTTACGACGTGGGCGACCTCGAGCTCGTGAAGAAATACAACTCGATCTCGATCGACGGGAACGGTCGCATCACGAAATTTGTCGAGAAGTCGCCGAATCCCGAGAGCACGCTGTCGGGCATCGCGCTGTATTACTATCGGAGCGACGTGCTGCCGCTCATTGAGCAATACATCCGCGAGGGAAACAACCCGGACCAGCCCGGCCGCCTCATCGAGTGGTTGCACCACCGCATCGAGGTGAAGACGTGGAAGGTGCCGGGCCTGTGGTTCGACATCGGCGGCAAGGAATCGCTCGAGGAGGCGAACCGCGTTTTCCAGCAGTTCGTGAAGTAATCACCGAGTCAGGCGTCTTGCACGGCGGCCATGGCAGGGTTTTCCCTCGTCCGGCCGCCGCCCTCTTTGTCCTGTTTTGCGCTGAATCCTTTCACTCCCGAGGGCTTGCCTGTCTGATTTAGTGCCGAAGGACTGAAGGGCCTGATTGAAGAGTAATACACTTGTGTCAGCGGTGTGAAATTGACAGCCAACCGGGCCGGAGAGGACGATTTCAGAAGTAAAACATCCCCTATGCAATCCCCTACCCACAAACTCCATAAACAGTCCTTCCTTGCGAAGTTCGGTGCATGCGTCGTTCTACTTGCCGCGGTTCCTGCGGGTTACGCCCAGTCGACCTGGACCGGCGCGGTGGACTCCAACTACAGCAATCCCGACAACTGGGACCCCGCGGAAGTTCCCGGCACGGGATCCGATGTTCTCATTGATACCAGCACGCCGAATGAGGTCGATATTCCAAGCGGAAACTGGGATCGTCGCGGTGCCGGCACCACCACGATCAGCGGGACGGGCGTCGTCAATCTAGCCCTTGGCTCGGCGCGGTTGTTGAACAACGGCGTCTTCAACATGAGCGGAGGCGCGCTCAATCAAATCGGTGAATATTTCATCGTCGGCGCGGGCGCGGTCGGCACGTTCAACCAGACCGGTGGAACCGTCCACGCGACATTGGGTCGCGGCTTCCAGCTCTCCGACAACAACATCAACCAGGCGGGAACCACCTACAACCTCTCGGGTGGCACGTTGACAGTAAACTCCGAAGCCACCTGGTCAGACGCCCACCTGCGGGGCGTTTGGCTGGGCAAGGGTGGCGAGGCGGGCGCCGAGGGGTCGGTGGCCATTGACCCGGACGCCGTGGGCGACACCTTCAACGTCACCGGCGGCACCGCCACCTTCACCCACACCGGCACGAACTCCTCCGAGTTCCGTATTTCCCGCAACGCCGGGCTGATCATCGACGGCGGCACGGTGAACATCAACGACTACACGAGCATCCGCGTCGGTCAGGGCGGCTCGGGAGGGCTCCACTCGCGCATCGTTCTCGAAAGTGGAACGCTGAACATCACCGGCGCCACGCCGCTGCTTTTGGGTCAGCAGGATAACGGCACGCTTACGATCAATGACGGCGTGTTGAATCTCGAGGGCTTCCTGGTGCTTGGTGGCGATCTCAGCGGAGACTTTGATGGCATGGGGATCGTGAACATGACCGGCGGCAGTCTCTTTGCCGGGGGCATCACGCTCGGGAATGAAGAGAACGGCAGCGTCTTCAACTTCTCCGGCGGAACGATCACGCTGCAGGGCAATCAAACCTCGATTATCGCTCAAAGCTGGTTTTCCGGCGTCGAGGGCACCTTTGCCACATACGATGCCCTGAACGACATCACCGTCATTGCGGTCGTTCCCGAGCCTGCGACCGTCGTTATGGTCCTCGCCGGCTTGCTCGGTATGTTTGTCGTGGCCCGTCGCCGCACGGCCGCGACCCGCTAAATTCAACTCATCAACCCATTGCACGGTGGGGCGGTTCGCGCACGGACCGCCCCACTGTCATTTTCCGGAGGGAGCGGTTTCAGGTTTCACCGGGATCCGTTCGTTGGCCGCCGGCATTCCCTCGACAGGATCGGGCCGGGGGGATGAAACGGCGTCGGGCATGCGGGATGCCTCTCGCCGCGACGTGCGGGCATTGATCGGGCATCCATCCGCGAGGACAACCACCCTGGACAAGCCCGGTCGCTTCATCGAGGGGATGCTCCATTGAATCGAAGGGAAGAAGTGGCAGGTGCCGGGCCTGTGGTTCGAGATAAGATCGGCGGCAGGGAGTCGCTTGAGGAGGACGAACCGCGTTTCCGGAAGTTCGCGAAATCATGAAGAGCCACGCGTCCTTGCGGTGGTCACGGCAGGGGTGCTCCCCGCGTCCGTCCGTCGCTTTTTGCGCTGAATATTTTCACCCCTTAAGGGAGCTGTCCCCTTTTATTTCATGCCGCAGCATCGAAGTGCCTGGGTGGCGGCATGATACACTTGTGTCATTGTCGGCGTGTGGGAGGTGGAGTTACCTAACCACTAATGGCGAATTCCCCTCGCTGAACAAATCCAACTCCACATTATGATCAAACGTTCTCTAATCCCCTTGGCCATGCTGTTTACCGGCCTGGCCGCCGCCCACGCCACAAACCTCGGTTTTGGCCAACTGGGCGGAAATAATACTCAAATTCCCGTCAACTTCGGTTCCAATGCCGTCGCTGATGGAAACGGGTATGTCGTCTCCTTGGGTGGCGCCACACCCAATATCGCCTTGGTCTGGGATACGGGCTGGGACATCCACACGTCCTCCTGGTTCAGCTCTCTGGAGGACGAATTCGTTGGTGGTGGTGCTTGGGACAACGAAGGGGGCGTTCCAAGAATTGGGCAGCTCGACTTCGGCGATCACACGATTCAGTTCAATGTGGATGACGGCTATTCGCTGGTCCTGAACTCCTTCGACTTCGGTCTCACGGGGGAGACACCGAACACAACTACGAGCTGGGACCTCACGCTTACCGCGCTTTCCACGAACATTGTGGTCTGGAGTCAGAGCATTACCTTCACGGTAGTAGGGAATAACCCCGATACCCAGGTCATTACTCCGAACTTCACCGGCGTCAGTGGAGAGGATTACCTCCTGACCTTCCACCGGACCTCGGAGAGCTTCGGCTCCAACGGTCGTCACGGCATCGACAACCTGAGCTTCTCGCAGGTCCCGGAGCCTGCGACCTACGGCGTCGCTCTGGCCAGCCTGCTGGGCGCGCTTGCAGTGGCACGTCGCCGCAAGGCCAGCAAAGATTAATCAACCCATTGCACGGCGGGGCGGTTGCGCACGGCCGCCCCGCCGGCAACTTTCCCGGGTAAACGATCCCGGTTTCAAAATCCCTAAGTCCCCGCGAACTGCTACATGTCATGAAGATCTCACCTCTTCTTGCCGTTCTGGGCATCTTCGCCGGTGGTTTCACCGCCGCTCACGCCACCAACATCGGCTTCGGACAGCTCGGTGGGAGCAACGCCCCGATCCCTGTCGATTTGGGATCCTTCGCGACCACGGACTCCAACGGTTTGGTGGTCTCCAATGGTGCCACTCCGAACATTGCTCTGAGTTGGGATGCTGAATGGGACATTCATACTTCCAACTTTTTCGCTCCTCTTGAGAACCAGTTCGTCGGTGGCGGAGCGTGGGACAACGAAGGGGATATCCCACGAATCGCTCAGCTGGAACTGGGCTTCCATACGATCCAGTTTATCGTCGAGGACGGGTATGCGCTGGTGCTGAACTCGTTCGATTTCGGCCATACCGCCGAAACGGCGGGAACGACCCAGTGGGACCTGACGCTGACGGATTCCAATGAGAACGTCGTATGGGCCGATTTCGTAATTTTTGAAAACGGGCAGGTGTTTACCATTGCACCGGAATTTACCGGCGATCCGGGCGAGAGCTACACGCTGACCTTCAACCGGGTCGACCAGACCTACCCTTCCAACGGCCGTCACGGCATCGACAACCTGAGCTTCAATCAGATCGCGGTTCCCGAGCCGGGCGTCGTGGCTCTGCTGGGGCTGGGTGCTTCCGTGGTCCTGCTGCGGCGTCGCAGGCACTAACCGCGTTGATCAGATTCGAAAGACACCCGCCGGATTCGTTCGGCGGGTGTTTTTGCGCCCATGCGTCAAGGCCTCGGCAGAGTGCCATGGACGGGCATCCTTTCATTCGTTAATCGTGAGTCATGTCTTCCCCCGTCGGCGCCGCCCGTAGGATTGCGCGAAGGATCGCGTGGATGACTGTCGCGGCAGTCCTCGTGTCCGCCTCCAATGCTCCGGCGGAGCTGCTCTGGAGCGATTCCAGGACCGTGCTTGCGCACGAAAGCCTCGGGGAGGAGAGCATTCCCCTTGACAAGATCGGGACGCGGGATGAGACGGCGTCGGACACGCTGTATTTCCGGTTCGACGTGGACCCGCTCTCCGACGGCGCCACGGACGCATCCACGCGCTACGCCGCCGGCATCGTGTTTTTCAAGGACGGCTGGGAGCACCTCGGGATCGGCAACGCGTGGCGGGCGAGAGGATACAGCGCTTTCAACACGGCGGAAAAAGGGCCGGGAAACGACGCCTTTGGCGAGTTTGACCTGAAGTCGGCCTATCCCGAGAAGTCGAAGGATTTCGAATTTGTCCGCCGCAGGACGCCCCGGACGATTGTTTTCAAGGTCCGGTATATTCCGGGTCAACCCGCCGAGGTAACGGTCTGGATGGATCCCGACCTCTCGCTGGGCGCGACGGAGGCGACCCAGCCGCCGGAGATTCGAACGCAGTTTCGCGCGGACGCCACGTTTGACGAGATTCGCTTCCGCCATCGAGGTGGAGGAGAGGGGTGGAAATTCAGCAACGTCGCGGTGGCGACGAGTTTCGAGGATTTGGTGCGTCCGCGGTTCTGGCAGCGCGGGTGGTTTCTCGGGGTAACGGCGTGCGCCGTGCTGGTCGCCGTGGCGCTTACGGCGCAGATGCTGGAGAGGCGGCGGGCGCGCCGGCACATCCAGCGGCTGGAGCGGGAGCACGCGGTGGCAATGGAACGGGAGCGCATCGCGCGGGACATTCACGACACGCTCGGGGCGGAGCTGGCGCAGATCGGCCTGCTGGCCGACCTCGGCGAGGAGGACGTGGGCACCCGGGAGGAGCTGAACCAGAATTTCGCGCGCATCGCGCAGCATGCCCGCGGCGTGGTGGCGGCGCTCGACGAGATCGTGTGGGCGGTGAACCCTCGAAATGACAACCTTGCCCGGCTCGCGGACTACCTGTGCCGGATTGCCGACGAGTGTTTCGAGGAGGCGCCGATCCGCGTCCGAAAGGAAGTCCCGACCGACCTGCCCGAGTATCCCCTGAGCTCGGAAACGCGCCACGATCTGACCCTGGCCGTGAAGGAGGCCTTCACCAACCTGCTCAAACACTCGGGCGCCTCCGAGGCGTGGTTGAAACTCGACTGGAATGCGCCCGAGCTGACGATTACGGTGGAGGACAACGGGCGCGGGTTCGACAGTCAGTCCGCCCAGCGGGGAAACGGCCTGGACAACCAGCGAATCCGGCTGGAACGCAACGGCGGCTCGGTGGATCTCAAGAGCGCGCCGGGCCAGGGAACAAAAATCATTTTTCGAATCAATCTGAAGTCCGCCAAATAGTCCGAATCAACTCATGCCAATGGCTCGTTCTTCCAGTTCCAGCAAACAATCCGACTCGCAGAAAGCCGGTTCGATCCGCGTCGCCATTGTGGAGGACCACTCGGGATTTCGAGAAACGCTGACGCGGATGTTTGCCAGCACCGCCGACTTCGAGGTGGTCGCCGCCTGTGCGAATACCGAGGAGGCGCTCGCGACGATTCCAAAGACCGAATGCGACATCGTGCTGCTGGACATTCAGCTTCCGGGTGCGTCGGGCATCGAATGCCTTTGCGAACTCAAAAAGCGGATGCCGGACGCGCGGCTCGTGATGCTCACCGCCTACGACGACAACGACAAGTTGTTCCAATCGCTCGCGGCCGGGGCGGACGGGTATCTGCTGAAAAGAACGCCGCGCCGGCGATTGCTCGACCTGCTGCGCGACATCGTGGCGGGAGGGGCGCCGATTTCGCCGCAGATCGCGCGCCGCATGGTGGAGTATTTCCACAGGCTTCACGGGCGGGAGGTGGCCGGAGTGAGTTCGGTTTCCACCGAATCCCAGCTCATGGATCTCACGCCGCGAGAGCGGGAGGTGCTTGCTCTTCTCGCCGACGGGCAGACCCCGAAGGAGGTCGCGGACAAGCTCGAGATCAGCTGGCAGACGGTGCGGAATCACATTCGCCTCATCTACGAGAAGCTGCATGTCCACACCCGCACGGATGCGGTCCTGAAATATCTCGGGCGCGTTCCCGCTGCGGAGCGGAAGTAACGCGGCGTCCGGCCCGCGTTTAGAACCGCGGCACGCGCATCTCGAACGAAGGAATGCGTGCAAAGACGGCCTCGCCCGAGTCGGTGAGGCCGATGTAGGCGCCCTCGGCGACCGCGTCGGACGCAATGGTGTGCGAGCTGTTGTAGTGGAACTGGTCGCCACGCTCGAGGCGCGGAAATTCCCCGACCACTCCGTCGCCCTCCACGGCCAGCGTGTCGCCATTCGCTTCACGCACGACCCATTTACGCCCCTTGATCGTGACGACCTCGTCGGAGTCGTTCGCGATCGTAATGTAGTAAACGAAAACGTGCGGCTTGTCCGGCGGTCCCTCGATGTCGGGGACGTGCTCGACCTGAGTCACGGTGACCGTAAGGCCGGGCAGCTCGCGCGGCTTCATGCCTTTTTCGCCGTGGACTGGATGTAAAGCTCGCGAAGCTGCTTGAAGTCGACCTGGACCGGCGAGTGGGTGAGCAGGTCCTGACCGCGGTTGTTCTTCGGGAACGCAATGACGTCGCGAATGGAATCCGTGCCGACGATGAGCATGATGATGCGGTCCATGCCGAGCGCGATGCCGCCATGCGGCGGTGCGCCGAACGAGAACGCGCGGAGCAGGTGGCCAAACTTCTCCTGCTGCTCTTCGGGGCCGATGCCGAGCGCTTCGAACATTTTCGATTGAAGCTCCTTCTCGTGGATTCGGATCGATCCGCCGCCAAGCTCCACGCCGTTGAGGACGACGTCGTAGGCGACGGCGCGAGCCCTGCCCTTGTCGTCGGAGCCGAGCAACGGAATGTCTTCGTCCTTCGGCCGCGTGAACGGATGGTGCACGGCGTTCCATTTGCCTTCCTCGGCGGAGAACGCCAGCAACGGAAAATCGACCACCCACAGGAAGTTCAGCGCGTCGCTGCCTTCCGTGAGCCCGAGCAGGTCGGCGCAACGCAGGCGGACGCGGCCAAGCGTTTCGCACGCGGCCTCCCATTTGTCCGCGCCGAAGAACAGCACGTCGCCGGCCTCGAATCCGAGACGCTCGGCGAGCGCGGCCTTCTCCGCGTCGGAGAAGAACTTCACGATCGGGCTCTCCCATTCACCGGCGGCGTTCGCCTTGATGTAGGCGAGGCCCTTCGCGCCAAGCTCGGTCTTTGCCCACTCCTCCCATTTTTTGAGCTGCTCCTTGGAGAGCTTTTCGGCGGCGCCTTTCGCATTGAGTGCGCGGATCACCCCGCCGTTGTCGAGCACGGAGCGGAACACCTTGAATTCCGACGCGGCAAATATGTCGCTGAGCTCGGCGATCTCGAGCCCGAAGCGCGTGTCCGGCTTGTCGGAGCCGAAGCGGTCCATCGCCTCCTGATAGGTGATGCGTGGAAACGGGGTCGGGATGTCGATGCCGCGTGTTTCCTTCCAGATGCGCGCGAGCAGGCCTTCGGTGATCGTCTGAATCTCGAGGTCGGTCGTGAACGACGCCTCGACGTCGATCTGTGTGAACTCGAGCTGGCGCTCGGCGCGCAGGTCCTCGTCGCGGAAGCATCGGGCGATCTGGAAATACTTCTCCACGCCGGCGACCTGGAGGAGCTGCTTGTATTGCTGCGGCGCCTGCGGAAGCGCGTAGAAGGCCCCGGGCGTGAGACGCGCGGGCACAAGGAAGTCCCGGGCGCCCTCGGGCGTCGGATTCGACAGAATCGGGGTTTCGATTTCGAGGAAGCCGAGTTCGTCGAAATAATCGCGCGTGCTCTTCGCGACGCGATGCCGCATGCGGAGGTTCGCGGCCATTTGCGGGCGACGAAGGTCGAGGTAGCGATACTCCAGTCGCAGGTCCTCGTTGGCGACCTTCGCGTCGAGCTGGAACGGGAGCACGTCGGATTTGTTCAGGACGGTCAATGCCGTCGCAATGACCTCGATGCCGCCGGTGGCGAGCTTCGGGTTCTCGGTGCCGGCGAGTCGCGGCGCGACCTTTCCGGTCACGGTGATGACGTCCTCGCTGCGCAGGCCGTGGGATTGCTCGGCAACCGCAGGATGCTCCTCGGGACGGAAGACAATCTGGGTGACCCCCTCCCGGTCGCGAAGATCGATGAAAATGACCCCGCCGTGATCGCGACGCGAATCGACCCAGCCGCAAAGCGTGACTTCCTTGCCGGTGTCGGACGGACGCAACGCGCCGCAATGGTGTGAACGATACTTCATGAAAATCCGGATCTAATCGTGCGCTTTCTCGTCATCCGCCGGGCGGGATGAGGATCAGGCGAAGGGGAAGATTAAGATTGAGAGAGGGAGGGCTGGCAATCCTTGTTCTTCGCCAGCCACTCGGAAAGCGCCTCCCGGGCGATCGTGACCTCCTCACGGGTGGACAGCGTCTTGACCTTCACGGAGGGCCATTCCCCGCCGATTACGACGGCGAACCTCGCGCCGAGCTGGCCGGCGGTCTGGAACTGCTTCCCGACCTTGGCCTCGCCGAGGGGGAAATCGGTGCGGAATCCCGCCTCGCGAAGCGCCTGCACGACGCCGAGGGCGTCCTTTCGATGGGCTTCGTCGGCGATGACCACAAAGACCTCCGCGGCCGGGGATGCGGCGATGGCGGCCTCCATCCGTGTCTTTGTGTGGGGAAGTTCCTCCAGAAGATCGCCAAGCACGACATCGCCCATCCCGAAGCCGATGGCCGGGAGATTCACGGAGCCGTCGCTGAGGTTCGCGAGCAGGTTGTCGTAACGACCGCCGCCGGCGAGGGCGCGCATGGATTTTCCGCGGTCAAAGGCCTCGAAAACGAGCCCCGTGTAATAGGCAAGACCCCGCACGATCGAGAGGTCCACCTCGACAAAGGCGCGCAGGCCGCGGGCGTCGATCTGCTCGAGCAGCGGCGCGAAATGCTCCGGGCTTCCACTGGAAATGAACTCCCGCAGATCGGGGACCCTCAGGCCGTGCGGTGCGAGTTTGGCATTCAGCGACTCCTCGGGTTCGCGCTCCAGTTTGTCGATGATTGCGAGCACGGAGCGGGTGTCGGTGCAGCCCTTCGATTCCAGAAAACGCACCCATGCGGTGCGGTCGCTAAGGCGGATGACGAAATCCTCGTGCGTCAGCCCGAAGTGGCGCAGGAGATCGATGACCAGCGAGACCACCTCCGCATCCGCGGCGGTCGAAGCGTCGCCGATGAGATCCGCGTTGAACTGGATGAACTCGCGCAGGCGGCCTTTTTGCTGGCGCTCGTAGCGGAAGAAGTTCGCCGTGCTGAACCACTTCATCGGTTTGCGATAGGCCCGCTCCTTCGCAATGACCATTCGCGCGAGGGTGGGCGTCATTTCCGGGCGCAGCGCGACCTGGCGCTCGCCGCGGTCCTGAAATTGATAGAGCTGCCCGAGAATCTCCGCGCCGCTTTCGTTCTTCTTCGCGTAGAGGTCCATGGATTCCAGCACCGGACCGTCCATCTCCACGAAGCCATAGCGGCGCGCGACGTGTTTCCATCCGTCAAGGAGATAGCCGCGGCGGGCGCAATCCTCGGGATAAAAATCTCGAAATCCAGGCAGTGGGCGCATCCGGCACACCGCACCAAATCGCGGCGCGCGAGGCAACGAATTTGCGGGCACAAAAAATGGCTGATCGGCCGCGGATCCACATTTTTTCGGTTTGCGCATGACAAGGCGGGGTTCCCGGTTAAGCTCTGTGGCTCCTTTTCGTGCTTATGAAATACCCCCGAGTCCTCCTGACGTTGTGTATCGCAGCGTTGTCGGCGACCGCTCACGCCGCCGAAGCGCTTCGTCCGCCGGCAGTTCCGCTGGTCACCCACACGCCCTATTTTTCCATCTGGTCACCGGCGGATAAACTGAATGAAGCCGCCACCCAGCATTGGACGGGCGCCGAGCACAAGCTCACGAGCCTGATTCGTGTGGACGACAAGACGTATCGCCTGATGGGCAATGCTCCCGGGAGCGCGAACCCGCTGCCTCAGAAGAGCGTGGAAGTGCTGCCGCTGAAGACAATTTACGTTTTTGCGAACAGTCAGGTGGAGGTCGAGATGACCTTCCTCTCTCCGCTCATCCCGCAGGATCTCGACATTCTGGCGCGGCCGGTGACCTATGTGACCTGGAAGGTGAAATCGGCGGACGGCCGGGCGCACGATGTGAAGGTCTATTTCGACGCGGCGAGCGAGATTGCGGTGGACCGCCCGAACCAGGAGATCATCTCGTCACGCGAAGAGGCGGATGGCCTCGTCGTGTTGAAAACGGGGTCGAAGACGCAGCGCGTGCTCGCGCGGCGCGGCGACGACATCCGCATCGACTGGGGGTATGCGTATCTCGCGGCTCCTGCGAACGGAACGACGGGCTCGATTGGGGATTTTGAGGATTTGACGAGCACCTTCATGAAGGACGGCAGCCTGCCGCCGGATTCGACCGGTGACATGCCGAAGCCTGCGGAGAGCGGACGCTCGACCCTAGCGCTGGCGCTTGATTTCGGCAGGGTATCCTCGCAGCCCGTGGCGCGCTACGCGATGATCGCCTACGACGAGATCGGCTCGGTGCAATACATGCGGAAGAATCTCCCGCCGTATTGGCGAAAGGACGGCATGGAGCCGATCCAGCTGCTGAAAACCGCCGCGCAGGACTACGCCAAGGTCAACCAGATGGCCGACACGGTGGATGCCGAGTTGATGAAGGATCTCGAAGCAGCCGGCGGCGAGCTTTATGCGGATATCGCCGCACTGGCCTACCGTCAGTCGATCTCCGCGCACGGCCTGGTGGCCGACGACAATGGCGAGCCGCTCTTCTTCTCGAAGGAGAACAACAGCAACGGCTGCATCGCCACCGTGGACGTGACCTATCCGTCGGCGCCGCTGTATCTGCTGACCTCGCCGACGCTCATGAAGGCGATGGTTGTGCCGATCCTCGATTACGCACAAAGCGACCAGTGGCAGTTCGACTTCGCTCCGCATGACATTGGCCAGTATCCCATGGCGAACGGCCAGGTTTACGGCGGCGGCGAAAAGAGCGAAAAGGATCAGATGCCGGTTGAGGAGTGCGGCAACATGCTGCTTCTCGTCGCGGCCATCTCCAAGATCGATGGCAACACGAAGTTTGCCGACAAGTATTGGGACGTGCTCACGAAGTGGGCTGACTACCTCGCCGACAAGGGCTTCGATCCGGAGAACCAGCTTTGCACCGACGACTTTGCCGGGCATCTCGCGCACAACGTGAACCTTTCCATGAAGGCGATCGAGGCACTCGGTGGTTATGCGATGCTTTGCCAGATGCGCGGAGACACCGTTGCGGCGAAGAAATATCGCGGCATCGCGGAGAAATTCGCCAAGCAGTGGATGACCGAGGCGAAGGACGGCAACCACACGAAGCTTGCCTTCGACAAGAAGGGCACGTGGGCGCAGAAATACAACCTCGTGTGGGACCGCCTGCTCGGGATCAACCTCTTCCCGCCCTCGCTCGCGGAAAGTGAACTCGCCTACTACAAGCAGAAGCAGAACAAATACGGTCTGCCGCTCGACAACCGCTCGGACTACACGAAGCTCGACTGGATTGTCTGGTCCGCGACGTTGACCGGCAAACAGAGCGACTTCGTTGCCCTTGTCGAGCCGATCTGGGATTTCCTCAACGAGACGCCGGATCGCGTGCCGATGACCGACTGGTATTGGACGAACGAGCCGAAGCAGCGCGGATTCAAGGCGCGCTCGGTCGTGGGCGGCGTGTTCATCAAGCTGCTCGAGGACCCGAAGACCTGGGCGAAGTGGGCAAAGAGGGGCGAGACGACGCCGGGCAATTGGGCGAAGCAGCCGAGGCCGCCAAAAACCAAGCCGATCATTCCCGGCGAGCAAACCTGGAAATACACCACCGACCAGCCCGGCAGCGACTGGTATGCCGCGGATTACAACGACTCGACCTGGCGGCAGGGCAAGGCGCCGTTTGGCACGGACGGCTCGACCGTCACGGCGAAGACGCGCTGGGATTCTCCGGACATCTGGATGCGCCGGGAGTTTAATCTTCCCACGGGAGTTGATGTGAGCAATGTGCGGCTGAGTATCGTCTACGACGAGGACACCGAGGTTTACATCAACGGAGTGCCCGCCTGCACGACGAGCGGCTTCTCGCCCGACTTCCAGGTGTTTGACATCTCGGAGGAGGCGAAGAAGGCCCTCAAGCCCGGAGGCAAAAATGTGATCGCCTCCCACACGCACCAGACCGAGCACGGTCAGATGGTCGATGTGGAAATCGTCGAGGTCGTCCCGGAGAAGGACTGATCGACGGAATCAACGATTCGCAGCGGCTGGAGTCGAAAGGCTCCAGCCGTTTCGTTTTTACGCGACGTTCAGGTCGAGCAGAACCTTGCCCGAGCGCTTCTCTCCGGCTGCGCAGGCCAGTGCCTCCCGAATCTCCGTGAGTGGGAACGTCGCGTGAACGGGCACGTGCAGGACGCCGTCCTTCACCATCTGCGCAAGTCGGGAGAAGGTCGCCTGCTGCTCGGCGAGGTCCGTATCCCGGAACCAGCGACGGAGCCAGAAGCCGTGGAAGGTGATCCCGCGAAAGATCACCAGGCCGTTGGGAATCTTCAGCGGCTGGCGTCCCATCGCGCCGTAGGTGACGTGATGGCCTCCATTTTCCAGCGCATTGGCAAGGTTGAGCGCGCTGGTGCCGCCGACGGCGTTCAGTGCAAGCCGCGCGCTCGCGCCGCCCATGAGGTCGCGCGCGCATTCCTTGAGGTCCGTTTCCTCGAGAACGACCTGGTCCGCTCCAAGCGCGCGCAATTCCTCGATCAGCTCTGGTCTGCGCACGATATTCAGCGTGCGAAGCCCGAGGTGCTTCGCGATCTGGATGACGCAGCGGCCGACGCCGGAGTTGGCCGCATTCTGGACGACCCAGTCGCCCGGGTTGAGCGTGACGAATTGCCGGAGCATCAGGAACGCAGTGGGCGGATTCACGGTGAGCATCGCGGCCTGCCGGGGATCCGTGCCGGGAGGGAGCGGAATGGTCCTGTCGGCAGCGATGTTTCGATGGCTGCACCAGGAGCCCAGTTCGAGCGGGGCGACCAGTTGTCCGACCTCGCGATTGGTGACCTCGACGCCGACGGCGACCACGCGACCTGCGCCCTCGTTTCCGATGATCGCGGGAAGCGAGGGAAGCTGCCCGTAGGTGCCCTCGATGATGTTGATGTCCGCCGGGTTGATCGGCGAGGCGAGCATTTCGAGCTGAACCTCGTTTGGTGCGGGAGGCGGAAGTTCGAGCGGGGCGACTTCGATGGCGTTCTGTTTTCCAAACTCGAGGAGACGGGAGGCGATCATTGTAGGAGAAGGAGGGTGGTGAGAAGGATGAGAAGTCCGGTGTAAAGGCCGGCAAGAAGATCATCCCAGACGACTTTTCCGGGAATCGGGAGCCGTTCGACCCATTGAATGCCGGGCTTGAGAATGTCGAAAAAGCGGAAGCCGATGAACGCGAAGACGAAGAGCCAGCCGGAAGCGTGCGCGGGGAGGAACATCATCGCAGCGGCCGCTCCAGCGACTTCATCCAGCACGAATTCCCGGGCGTCCGGGGAAAGGAACCATCGCGCGGCGGCGGACTCCACGACGATGCAGAGGACGGTCGAGACCAATGCGATGACTCCGGCAACCGGTGCCGGCGGCAGCACAAATGACAAGGCGGCGACGGCGAGAACGGTGAGCAGCGAGGCGGTGTTGGCGCCGACCACCGGGAGCTGGCCGATTCCACCGACCGTGGCGCAATGGATTGCAAAGCGCGGTGGCAGCGGATGGACCTTTGCGGTGGACGTGCCGGCCAGCCAGTATTCCTCGACGATTCCGGGTTCGGCGCGCATGCAGGGACGGGAACCGACATGATGAAACCAGCCGGACGGACCGAACGCGCGGCCGAGACTCGATGACCACCTTCCGAGTCGCGCGTGAAGCGGCTCGGGGCGAAGATGAGGGAGGCGCGCGATGCAGGTCCGACCGGGTGGAGCCTCCCCGTTTTCGGGACGGACGAGACAGAGCATCTCGGCTTCGATGCCCGGGTCGATGTGGTCGGCGGTTTCACAAACCACTCCGGGAACAAGCTGTTGCGCGCGTGCCTGACACCGGGCGAGCATTTCTGTCGAGAGTCGCACGGGAGACTTTTTGCATACCCCGCCCGGAAGCAAAAGCAGCGATGCGCCGGAATCTGACGCGTGCTAAGCTGTCGCCCATGGGCGAGCTGGAGGGCATTCGAGGATTGCTGGTCGATCTGGATGGCACGCTTTACGTCGGCAACGAGGCGCTGCCGGGCACACGGGACGCGCTGAAACGCCTGCGGGGCGTGCCGATCCGGTTCGTGACGAATACAACGAGCAAGCCGCGGCGGGCGATTGCCGAACGCCTCGATGCAATGGGCTTTGCGATCGATCCCGGGCACATCCTCACAGCGCCACGCGTCGCGGCGGCAGCGCTGATGGATCGCGGCGTAAAGCGGGCGCATTTTCTGTTGAGGGACGAGGTGATTGCGGACATGCACGGAATCGAGCCCGTGGACGAAGGAGCCGATGCCGTGGTCGTCGGCGATTTGGGCGATCAGTTCAGCTACGAGCGGTTGAATGCGGCTTTCCGGCTGCTTCTCGACGGTGCGACGCTTTACGCGCTTGCGGAAAACCGGATGTTTCGAGGCGGCGATGGAATGTGTCTCGACGTGGGGGCGTTTGTGCGGGCGCTGGAATACGGGGCGCAATGCGAAGCGGTGCTGCTGGGCAAGCCGGCGAAGACGTTCTTCGAGACCGCCATTGCGGTGCTGGGACTGCCGCCGGCGGAGGTGGCGTCGGTGGGGGACGACCTCGAGGGCGACGTTGGCGGGGGAATGAATGCCGGTCTCACCGGCGTGCTCGTGCGCACGGGGAAGTTTCGTGAGCAGGAGCTGCAGAAGTCGCCGGTGCGACCGGATTTGGTGATCGATTCCTTCGCCGATCTCCCGGCGCTGCTCGGGTGCTGAATTCCCCGATGCGCGAACCTTGAAATACAAAAAGCCGCCCCGGAATTCAGGGCGGCTTTTTGGACGGGAGGGAAATTCCCGTCAGCCGCGGCCCCTGGGAAGGACCGCGGCTGAGTTGGTAATCGTTACTTCTTCTTTCTGGCGGTTGCCTTCGCGGGCTTGGCGGCACGCTTCTCCTCGATCGCAGCCTGGGCGGCGGCGAGGCGGGCGACCGGTACGCGGTAGGGCGAGCAGGAAACGTAGTTCAGGCCGAGCTTGTGGCAGAACTTCACGCTGTCCGGATCACCACCGTGCTCGCCGCAGATGCCGAGCTTGATGCCCGGGCGGGTCGAGCGGCCCTTCTCCACGCCGATCTGCATGAGCTGACCGACGCCGCTCTGGTCGAGCGTCGCGAACGGGTTCTTCTTGAAGATCTCGTTCTCGGTGTAGGGCGTGAGGAAGTTGCCCATGTCGTCGCGGCTGATGCCGAGCGCGGTCTGGGTGAGGTCGTTCGTGCCGAAGCTGAAGAACTCGGCGTTCTGCGCGATCTCGTCGGCCGTGAGGGCACCACGAGGCACCTCGATCATCGTTCCAACGAGGTAGTCGAACTTGACCTTCTTCTCGGCCATGACCTCCTTCGCGACGCGGTGGACGATCTCGGCCTGGAGGTCGAATTCCTTCTTGAACCCGACAAGCGGGATCATGACCTCGGGTTTCACCTTGATCTTTTGCTTCGCGACGTCGGCCGCGGCTTCGAAGATGGCGCGGGCCTGCATCTCGGTGATCTCGGGATACGCGATGCCGAGACGGCAGCCGCGGTGACCGAGCATCGGGTTGAACTCGTGCAGGGCGTGCACGCGGGCCTGGATGCTCTCGACGGTCGTGCCGAGCTTTTTCGCGAGATCGAGCTGCTGCTCCTTCGTGTGGGGCAGGAACTCGTGAAGCGGCGGGTCGAGCAGGCGGATGGTGGCCGGGTAGCCCTTGAGCGCCTTGAAGATGCCGGTGAAGTCCTCACGCTGGTAGGGGAGGAGCTTCGCGAGGGCGGCCTTGCGGTCCTCGACGTTGGTCGCGAGGATCATCTCGCGCATCGCGTCGATGCGATCCCCCTCGAAGAACATGTGCTCCGTGCGGGTGAGGCCGATGCCGGTGGCGCCGAACGCAATGGCGTTCTGCGTCTGCTCGGGAGTGTCCGCATTCGTGCGAACCTCGAGGCGGGCGGCCTTCGAGCACCAATCCATGAGCTGCTTGAAGCTCTTGAACTTCTCGGTCTTCTGCGCGGCCTTGTCGCCGTGGAGCAGGCCGGTGATGATTTCCGACGGAGCCGTCGCAATCTGGCCGGCGTAAACCGTGCCGCTGGTGCCGTCGATCGAGAGGTAGTCCCCTTCCTTGAAGGTCTGTCCGTCGGTGGTGACGGTCTTCTTTGCGTAGTCGATGTGCAGCGCGCCTGCACCGCAGATGCAGACCTTGCCCATCTGGCGGGCAACCAGCGCCGCGTGCGAGCTGACGCCACCCTTCGCGGTGAGGATGCCTTCGGCGGCGATCATGCCGCGCAGGTCCTCGGGCGAGGTTTCGTTGCGAACGAGAAGAACCTTCTCACCCTTTTCGGCGGCAGCGGCCGCGCGATCGGCGTTGAGGTAGATCTTGCCGGAGGCGGCGCCAGGGCCCGCGGGCAGGCCGGTGGCGATCACCTTCGCCTTCTTCACCTCTGCGGCGTCGAAGATCGGGGCAAGGAGCTGGTCGAGCTGATCGGCCGGGTTGCGCAGAACCGCGGTTTCCCAATCGATGAGCTTCTCCTTGAACATGTCGATCGAGAACTTCAGCGCGGCGGCGGCGGTGCGCTTGCCGTTGCGGGTCTGAAGCATGAACAGCTTGCCGTCCTGGATCGTGAACTCGAAGTCCTGCACATCCTTGAAGTGCTTCTCAAGGGTGGCGCGGACCTTCTCGAGCTCCGCATAGGGCTTGGGCAGGTGCTTCTTGAGCTGGGCAACCGGCTCGGGCGTGCGAACGCCGGCGACGACGTCCTCGCCCTGGGCGTTGATGAGGAACTCGCCGTAGAATTCCTTCACGCCGTTGGCCGGGTTGCGCGTGAACGCCACGCCGGAACCCGAGTTCTCGCCCGTGTTGCCGAAGACCATCGCCTGGACGTTGACGGCGGTGCCCCACTCGGACGGGATGTTGTATTTGCGACGGTAAACGATCGCGCGGTCGTTCATCCACGAGCCGAACACGGCGCCGATCGCGCCTTCAAGCTGCTTCCACGGATCGTTCGGGAAGGACTTGCCGGTGCGCTCCTTGACGAGCTTTTTGAAGCGGGCGACGAGCTCCTTGTAGTCGTCGGCGCTGAGCTCGCTGTCGGGGAAGTTGTGATTGCCGTATTTCTCGTCCTTGTAGTGCTCGATGACACTCTCGAACGGCTCGTGGTCCTCACCTTCGCGCTTCTGCACGCCCATGACGACATCGCCATACATCTGAATGAAGCGGCGGTAGCAGTCCCAGGCAAAGCGCTCGTTGTTCGTGGCCTTGACGAGCGAAAGGACGGTCTGGTCGTTGAGGCCGAGGTTGAGAATCGTGTCCATCATGCCCGGCATCGAGTCGCGGGCGCCGGAGCGGACGGCGACGAGGAGCGGGAAGCCCGACGCATCGCCGAACTTGGTGCCCATGATCTTCTCCATGTTGCGAATGCCGGCTTCGATCTGGGGCTGCAGTTCGGCGGGGTAGGTCTTCTTGTGGGCGTAGAAATACGTGCAGACCTCGGTCGTGATCGTGAATCCGGGAGGCACGGGGAGGCCGATGCGGGTCATTTCGGCGAGGTTCGCGCCCTTGCCGCCGAGGAGGGCCTTCATGGAGCCGTCGCCGTCGGCCTTGCCGGCGCCCCAGGTGTAAACGTATTTGACTTTCTTGCCGCGGGCGGGAGCCGCCTTGGCCGATTTTTTCGAGGTCGTTTTAGGCATGGATGTTAAAGAAAAGAGTTGAACGGGAACCGTCCTTGATATCAGGCAGACAAGTGCTGTCAACGCGCCGCCACGCGTGAAAACGCGAATTCCGCCCTGGCGCGGGGAAGGCCCGAAGGCCAATTTCAGGGGTCGAGAGCGAGCGGAGCCGGCTCAGACGGGCTGCGACTCGCCGATTGCGGCGTTCGCAATGTCTTCGAAATGGCGCGCGAACTCCGCGAGGCCCGTGCTCGGGATGATGATCGAATTGCGCCGACCGTGCGCCTCCTCCGTGATGCGAACGAATTTTCCGCGGTCGTTCTCGCGGAACTCGATGAAGAAGTGCTTGCGCTCGATCTGCAAGTCACGGGCTTGGATGATATTGTCCATTCTGTCAGGTTACAACTTCGATACCGAAACCGCGCAATATCGCGCACGATCGGCGTGCGACAAGTGGAAAACGTCGAAAAGACGTTATGCGGGCTTGAAATCGACTTGTTGTTTAAACATGTCCACCCGCGCAACAATCACGTCGATGTTCTGGCCTGCCGTGTAGATGCGCCGGGACTTGCGTCCCACGATGCGATTTCGCGCGGCGTCGTGCGTGTAGAAATCGTCGTCCAACGTGGAGATGTGGACGAGACCGGTGAGCAGGAACTCCGGAAGCTCGACAAACAGGCCGTAGTTGCGCACGTCGAGAATGCGGGCGCGAAAGACACCGCCCTTTCGTGAAGCGATTTGCTGCTGGAAGAATTCGAGTTTTTTCAGCCGGATGGATTCGCGCTCGGCATCAGCGGCGATCCGCTCGGTGTTCGAAATGTGCTCGGCGATCGATGCGAGATCCCGGGAGGCCGGGCCGGACTTGGTGAGCCCCAGGCGGCGTTCCAGGGCGCGATGGACCAGCAGGTCGGCATAGCGGCGGATCGGGCTCGTGAAATGGGCGTAGTCCGATTTCGCGAGGCCGTAGTGACCGAGCGGCTCGGGCGAGTAGCTGGCGCGCTTGAGGCTCTTGAGCAGCGCGATCTTAAGCGCGTTCTCGTAGGTCTGGCCGCGCATTCGCGCGAGAAGCTGCACGAGATTTTCCCGCTGTGTAAGGTCGCCGGCTTTCATTCCGTAGCTCACGGCGATCTCGCGATACTCCGCGAGCTTGTCCGGGTCGGGCGTCTCGTGAATGCGGTAAACGGCCGGCTGTTTCGCCAGCTTCAACTCGCGCGCGACGCACTCGTTGGCGAGCAGCATGAGTTCCTCGATGAGCTGATGGGAAATGTCGTTCTCGATGCGCTCGAGCGCGATCGGCTTCCCGCGCTCGTCGAGACGGACCTTGATTTCCGGGAAATCCAGGTCGAGCGAACCTTTCGCGAAGCGTTTCTTTCGCAGGAGTGAAGCGACCTCCCAAGCGACATGCACGCGCTCGCTGAGCTTGTCCCTGGGCGGCTTTCCGAGAATCGCAAAGGCCTCTTTGTAGGTGAGGCGGGCGGCGCTGCGGATGATTGTCTTCGCGAACCGCACGTTGTGCACCTTCCCGTTTCGCGAAACCTCCGCGAAGCACGAGAAGGCGAGGCGATCGACATCGGGCTTCAGGCTGCAAATGCCGTTGCTCAATGCCTCGGGAAGCATCGGGATCACGCGGTCGGCGAGATACACGCTGTTTCCACGTGATGCGGCCTCGCGATCGAGCCGGGACCGCGGGCGCACGTAATGTGAGACGTCGGCGATGTGCACCGCGACACTCCACCCGCCGGAGGTCTTCTGAACTTCGATCGCGTCGTCGAAATCCTTTGCATCGTCCGGATCGATGGTGATCACGAACCGCCCGCGCAAATCCTCGCGCTTTGCGGCTTCGGACGGCGGAACGGCCGGAGGAATCGCCTCGGCCTCGGCAATCACGTCGTCCGGAAATTTTTCCGGCAGGCGATGCTTGCGAATGATCGAGAGAATATCGACGCCGGGAGCGCCAGCCCTGCCGAGTGTTTCGATGACCCGGCCCTCGGGATTGACATGCCGCGACGGCCAGTCCTCGAGTTTGGCAACGACCTTGTCGCCGGGCCGTGCGCCGATTTCCGCGGGCGGAGCCGGAACGTAGAGATTGTGGACGAAGCGCGGATCGTCAGCGACGACGTAGTAGAAGTTCTTCGATTTTTGCAGCGTGCCGACGATCGTCTCGTTCGCGCGCTGGAGGATGCGGATTACGCGCCCTTCGCGTTTGGCCGGCGGGCGCTTCGGGGTTCCGTGGAGGTCGGCAGGCACGGGCCGTTCCTTCACGAGTCGCGCGACGACGCGGTCGCCGTGCATCGCCGTCCACGTGTTTTCCGCACTCACGTAGAGGTCGGGCAGACCCTTTTCCTCGCTCAGAATGTGCGCGGCGCCGCTTGCGTGGAATTGAATGCAGCCGGTCACGAGATCCGCCTCGCGGGGCAGGACGTAGCGGTCCTTGCGCACCCGCACGATTTCCCCGGCCGATTCCATGTCGGCGAGAAGCTGGCGGAGTTCCTTTCGCCGCTGCGGTGGAATGCCGAGCGCCTTGGAAAGTTCTATTTTGTCGAGCGGTTGATTGCGAACCAGCTCGAGGACGCGCTGGCGGAATGACGATGACGCGTCGGAGGCGCCCCGTGATTTTCGGGAACGCGAATATTTTGATCGCACGAAAACACTTTGCGACCCGATCCCGTCCGCTGACAAGAAAATGCTTGCCTGTGCGCGACGCCGAACGAAATTTACCGCACAGCCATGTCCTCCCTTCGTTCCAAACGCGCTTTTACCCTCATCGAGCTTCTCGTCGTTATCACGATCATCGGAATTCTGATGGGTCTGTTGTTCCCGGCGGTCGGCTCCGCATTGCACTCCGCCAAACGTGCGCAGGCGAAAAATGACGCGGTAAACATCGCGACGGCCATTTCCTCCTACGAGAGCGAATACGGGCGATTCCCGAACGTCGACGGAACGAACGTGAATAACGCTCAATTGATGAATATCCTCGCGGGTAAGGAGGAGAGGGCAAATCCGAGGCAGATCATCTTTCTGGAGATCCCCCGTGCGAAGGGTGGCAAGAACGGCGCGCTTTATCAGGGGCAGAATTACACATCCGGGTGGCTTGATCCGTGGGGGGAGGAGTTTGAAGTCCGGATTGACGACGATTACGACAACGAAGTCGAATTTGACGACGGTGGCGAGACGATCAATAAGCAGGTGATCGTCTGGTCCATGGGTGACCCGAAGCGGGAAAAGAACGATCCCGAGAAGGCGATCAAATCCTGGGAATAATCCGCTTTTTGTTGCGGGTGTAGTTCAATGGTAGAACGGCAGCTTCCCAAGCTGCATACGAGGGTTCGATTCCCTTCACCCGCTTTTTTTAGGGGGCGCCGGTGGCGTCACGGGCTGACGTCGGGACCTTTGTAGACGAGCAGCCGCAGGCCGTTGAGGCAGACGAGCACCGTGCTGCCTTCGTGGCCGACGACACCGAGGGGAAGCGGCAGGCCGAGCCCGAGCGCGGAGGCGACAAGGCAGATGATCACGCCGAATGCGAATGTGAGATTCTGGCGCACCACGCGGCGGGCCTGACGACTGAGCGCGATGGCGAAGGGAATGTTCATGAGGTTGTCGCCCATGAGCACAAGATCGGCGGTCTCCATCGCGACGTCCGTTCCGGCGGCGCCCATGGCGATGCCGATGGTGGCGGTCGCCAGCGCGGGTGCGTCGTTCACGCCGTCGCCCACCATGGCCACGGGCCCCGTGTCGCCGAGGGCTTTGACAAGGCGGACTTTTTCACCGGGCAGCAGCTCCGCGTGAAACTCGTCGACGCCCGCCTCCGCGGCGATGGCCGCAGCCACCCGCTGGTTGTCACCGGTCAACATGACAACGCGCTCGACGCCGAGGGCTTTGAGCTGACGGATCATGAGGGGAGCGGTCGCGCGCAGGACATCCGCAATGGCGATCGCGCCGAGAATGCGCGCCTCGTCTTCGTTCCGCTCGCCGACGAGGATGCAGGTCTTGCCCGCGTCGTGCAGCGCGTCGATTCGGGATTGCAGGTCGGCGGGGAGGTCCGGAACGGACGTGGCAAAAAATCGCGGACTACCCACCGCGATGCGGCGCCCCTCCACCACGCCGCTCGCGCCCTTGCCGCTTGTGGACTGGAATTCCTTGCAGTCGGGATACGACAGGTTTCTCGCGCGAGCCTCCGCGACGACCGCCCGGGCGAGAGGGTGCTCGGAGCGGGATTCCACCGAGGCGGCGAGCTGCAGCAGCCGGTCGGCGTCGAGGCCGTGGGGAACGATATCCGTGACCCGCGGCCGGCCTTCGGTGAGCGTGCCCGTTTTGTCGAGAGCCACGATTCGAATCGATGCCGTTCTCTCGAGATGGACACCGCCCTTGAAGAGGATGCCGCGCCGGGCGCCGCATCCGATGGCCGACAGGATGGACGCGGGCGTGCTGATGATCAGCGCGCAGGGTGATGCGACGACCATCACCGTCATGGCCCGGTAGAACGTCTCGGCGAACGGTTTCCCGGCGAGCAGAGGCCCGATGATCAGGCCGATCGTGAAGAGAATGACCCCCGCGGCGTAGTATTGCTCGGCCTTGTCGAGGAAACGCTGGGTCGACGCCTTCTCACTCTGCGCCTCTTCGACCGCGCGAATGAGCTTTTCGATGGCGGAGTCGCGCGCCAGCCGCGTCACGCGGGCCTCGATGCTGCCGCTTTGATTGATGGTCGCGGCGTAGATGGGGTCTCCCGCCTTTTTGGACACGGGCATCGATTCGCCCGTGAGCGAGGATTCGTCGATGGCGCTCTCGCCCTCCACGATCAACGCGTCGAGCGGGATGCTCTCGCCCGGACGCACGATAATGACGTCGCCGACAGCGAGCTCCTCGACCGGCCGGAGAACGAATTCATCCCCGCGCTTCACGAGCGCCTGCGCGGGGCGCAATTTCATGAGCGATTGGATCGCGCGGCGCGTGCGCTCCATGGCGAAGCCCTGAAGCACGTTCGAGAGCGAAAAGAGGAAGAGCAGCATCGAGCCCTCGAATGGATGGTCGATGATCGCGGCTCCCAGCGCGGCGAGAACCATGAGGAGGTCCACGTCGATCGTTCCGTTCCGCAGGGACAAAAGCCCGGCGCGCACGCCGAAGATGCCGCCCGCGGCGTAGGCCGCGACGTAGCAAAGATTCGCGAGCGCGTGAGGCATGATGCCGAACTGATGCCCGGCCCACCCGGCGACCATGAACAAGGCCGTGGCGATCGTGCAGAGGAGTTCGAGTCGCAGCCCGTGGAACCAGGCCGCGAGGCCGATGGCGGGAGGAGGTTGCTCGATCGGCTCCACGGGAGCGCCCGTGCGCCGCACGCTCTCGAGGACCTCCCGGGGCGAAATCGTGGCTTCATCGAACGTCACCGTCATGGTGCCGCCGATGAACGTTGCCGTCGCCCGGCGAATGCCTTGAATCCTCTCCGCCTTTCTTTCGAAATTCAGTGCGCAGGCCTCGCTCGCGCGGCCCTTGAGCCGGAGCAGGCATTTCTCGAAATGCCTCCGTGCCTGCGACTCCATGCTCAGGACAATTCGCCGCACCGACTCGTCGCTCAGTTGCGAGGGATCGTAGTCGATCGTCAACGATCGCGCGCGCTCATCAATCGCGGTCCTCAAGACCCCGGGTTCGGAGGCCGCGGGGTTCGTTTCGGCGCACGAGCATTCGTCGGAGGGCATGCCTTACATTCCTCCAGAAGATCCGGAGTTTCAGGGCCTCCCTTGTGAATTTCTTCGACAAAATTGACCGGTGACCCTCCGCTGTTTTGCGATGGAGGGCGATCTTGAACGAGGCGTGACTCGGCTCCGGTCGCGCCGATGTGCCTGCCTATCGCGTCGGCCGGCGCGGCGCTTTGCTTTTCCGACGGGACGATGACGAATCCGCGCGACTCGGGCGCTTGCCCAACACGTGGGTTTCGCCCCAATCCTTCAGCGCCATGAGCACGGGCTCGAGGCTCCGTCCGCGCTCCGAAAGGCTGTATTCCACCTTGGGAGGCACCTGGGGGTAGACCGTGCGGACAATGAAGCCGTCCGCTTCGAGCTCGCGAAGTTGATTGGTGAGCATTCGCTGCGTGACGTCGGGCAGGCGGCGGCGGATTTCGTTGAAACGCAGCGTGCCCTGCAGCAGGTGCCAGAGCACCACGCCTTTCCATTTGCCGCTGATCAGCGACAGGGCCGCCTCCACGGGACAACCGGGACCGCAATCGAAACGTTGGTGAGGAATACGAGGCATCTTACGGTATCTTTTTCGATACTATGTGCAGTTTATGTGCATTCTTGCGGAAAATACTCCGATCGTGCATTGGTGCAAAAGGTAAAACTTGAAAGGAGAATTCCCATGCACGCCGTAGGCTATAAAACACCGTTGCCCATCACCGATCCCGACTCGCTCATCGACATTGATCTGCCGCGTCCCACGCCGGAGCCGCGCGACCTGCTGGTCGAGATCAAGGCGGTATCCGTCAATCCCGTGGATACCAAGGTCCGCCGAAGCGTCCGGCCGGAAAACGACGAGTGGAAAGTGCTGGGCTGGGACGCCGCAGGCACCGTGGTCGAGGTCGGGTCGGACGTAACCCTGTTCAAGCCCGGTGACGAGGTGTTCTATGCCGGCGCGCTGACCCGGCCCGGCAGCAATGCGGAGTTCCATCTCGTCGATGAGCGCATCGTTGCCGCCAAGCCGAAATCGCTCGGGTGGGCGGAATCGGCCGCGCTCCCGCTGACTGCGATCACGGCGTGGGAGACGCTGTTTGACCGGCTGAACGTCAAGGGGCACACCGTTCCTGGCGCCGCCAGGGCCATTCTCATCATCGGCGGTGCGGGAGGCGTCGGCTCGATCACCATCCAGCTGGCCCGCAGACTGACCGACCTGACCATCATCGCCACCGCCTCGCGGCCGGAAACGCAGGCCTGGGCGGCCGAGCTTGGCGCACACCATGTGGTGGACCATTCAAAGCCGCTGGCCCGGCAGATTGCCGATCTTGGGATTGGCGCGCCCGCGTTCGTGTTTTCCACCACGAATACCGACCAGCATCTCGCGGAGATTGTGGAGTTGATTGCGCCGCAGGGGCGCTTCGCAGTGATCGACGATCCCCCGGTGCTGGATGTCATGCCTTTCAAGCGCAAGAGCGTGTCGACGCACTGGGAGCTGATGTTTACGCGCCCGATGTTCGAGACACCGGATATCGCGGAGCAGGGACGTCTGCTCGGCGAGGTGGCCCGTCTCGTCGATGCGGGCACGATTCGCACGACGCTTGCCGAGCATTTCGGAACGATCAATGCCGCCAATCTCAAACGCGCGCATGCCCTCATCGAGTCGGGCAAAGCCCGCGGCAAGATCACGCTGGAGGGCTTTTAAACACACACCGCTGTCAAACGCAGCCGAGTCCTCCGGAGCGAATCCCACCAGGCACAACTCCGTCAAAAGAAAGGAACAAAAATGGAAACCGCAAAAGTCGATGTGAGAGACATCCTGGTGCTTGGGGCTGGAGAGCTCGGCATGGCCGTCCTCCGCGCGCTCGCGCCGAGGATTCGAGCCGCGAACGAGACGCTCGCCGTGCTCGTGTCCCGAAGAACGCTCGACGATTCCTTGCCGGAAAATGCGGCGAAGCGGGCCGCTCTGCGAGGCCTCGGCGTGGAGGTCATCGGTTTTGACCTTGGCGCGGATGAGGAGGCGCTGACCGAGCTGTTCCGGCGGTTCCGCACGGTGGTGAATTGCAGTGGATTCGTCGCCGGCGCAGGAACGCAGTTGAAGATCACACGGGCCGTGCTGAATGCGGGCGTGAAACGCTACTTCCCGTGGCAGTTCGGCGTCGACTACGACATCGTCGGGCGCGGCAGCGGGCAGCCGGTCTTCGACGAGCAGTATGAAGTGCGCCAGCTGCTTCGCGAGCAGGAGAGCACCGAGTGGGTGATCGTGTCGACCGGGATGTTCACGAGTTTCCTGTTCGAGCCCGCTTTTGACGTGGTCAATCTCGACCGCAAGACGATCCACGGCCTCGGCAGCTGGAACACCAAGGTCACGGTGACGACACCGGAGGACATCGGGAAACTGACGACGGAAATCCTGCTCACCGAGCCGCGGATCGTCAACGAGATCGTGCGTGTGGCAGGCGACACGATCTCCTACGGCAAGCTGGCCGAGGTGGTCGAGCGCGTCACCGGCGTGGAGTTCGAAAAGGTCGAATGGACCCTGGACAAACTCCGCGCCGATCTCGCCGCATCACCGTCCGACGTGATGACCCGCTACCGCGCGGCCTTCGCCCGCGGTGATGGCATGTGGTGGGACAAGGCCGATACCTTCAACGCCCGGAGGGGCATCCAAGTCACAAACGTCGAGGAATACCTGCGCGCCCGGCTGGGGAGATGACTGAGGACGCCGGCACGAAGGCATGGGACATCATAGAGACGGCTTGTTCCATCGCGTCGGCGAAGCGATCGAACCTGAAAGTCGCCCTGCGCTTGACAATGCATGGGGAGGCTAACCACTGTCGTTCATGCGCCCCTCCGGAGAATTTGATCGAATTGGCTTTCCTCTCTTTCGGTCCGGAGCCGTGCCTTTGCTGCTCCTCATCGGCGCGCTCGCGAGTCCGCAAGCACGGGCGCAGGTGTCGTTGGTGCTGGATGGCACCGGCAACTTCAACGACGGGGAGAACTGGAGCAGCGGATCCGTCCCGGTGAGCGAACCCATCATCATCGATAACGGGGGCACGGCACAGTCCTCGGCAGCCAATGCCGTCGGAAGCGTGAACCTGGATGGAGGCAGCACGCTGGCGGTCATGCCAGGCGACGAATCGAGTTTCGACTCCGACGACTTTTACGCCGGCACGTCCGGCACCGGCACGCTCACCATCGGCTCACAGGCCCTCATGAACACCCGCGACTTCTACGCCGGCTACGGCGCGGACGCGACCGGCAACGTGAACGTGGACGGGGCCTACCTGTCGCCCGACGCGACCTACATCGGTTACGCGGGCAATGCCACGTTCGTGCTCCAGAACGGCTCGACGCTGCAAAGCACGACGGGCTCCGTCGGCACGCTCGCAGGCTCGCACGGCATCCTCCAGCTCACGGACAGCACGTGGAAGGCGGTGCAGCAGAGCACGCCCGTGGCCATCACGGTCGGTGGGCAGGGCACGGGCGAAGTCCAGGCCAGCGGCACGTCGCTCATCTTGGCGTTGAGCCTCACGATCGGCGACGGCGCGGCGGTAACGGCCGAATCGTCGCAGATTGGCCTGAACGCAGGCTCCAGCGGCGAGGTGACTTTGGACGACGCCCTTTGGACGACCACCAACACGCTGACCATCGGCTCCGCTGGCAATGGCGAATTCAACGCGTCCAACGGCTCCGTCATCACCGCCACCATGATCGAACTCGCCGCAGGGAACGGCATTACCGGTTCGCTCGCCGTGACGAATTCCTGGGTGGTTACCCAGACCATCAACGCAGGCAACGCCGACGGCGCGTCGATGGAATTCGATGGCGCGCAGGTGAACCTCCTCGGTGGCTCGTCGGTGACCGACACGTTGCTGATCGAGGGATTCAACGCCGGCAGCGTGGTGATCGCCGGTGGCGGCCTCACCGTCGACACGCTGGGCGGCAACGCCCAGATTCCCAGCCCTCTCAGCGGTCCCGGTGCGCTTACCAAGACCGGCGAAGGCCGCCTCCGCCAAGGCGCGTAACTCTTAACCATACGTCTTGGTGCGCTTACCCAAGACCGGCGAAGGCCGCCTCCGCCTGACGGCCTCCAACACGTTCTCGGGCGGCGTGTTCGTCTAGGGCGGGCTGCTCGAAGTCGCCAGCGCCGACGCACTCGGCACGGGAACGACCACCCTCGGCGCGGGGGAGTTGCGCGCCATCGCGAACCTCTCGCTCTCCGGCGGCCCGGCGACCCTCGCCGTCGGCGCCGACCAGACCGGCACGCTCTCCGTCACCACCGGTAACACGCTGACGGTCGACAACGCCGTTACGTTTAACGACAACGCGACCCTGACCATCGGCAGCACGGGGAACACCGGCACCGTCGTCTTCGCTCCGACCAGTCTGACTGCATCGGATACCGCACAGGTTTCCGTCCAGGTCGGCACCCTCGTTGCAGGCAACGGCGGCCTTGCCGAGCTCACCGCAGTCGCTTCCGCCACCACCATCGCCAGCGGCGCGACGCTCGATTTTCAGGATCAAACCGGCGACGGCATCAACGCGCTCTTCGGCGCCGGCACGGTGAATATCGGCACGTCCGCCTCGACCACGCTCACCGTGAACTCCGGCAACTTTTCCGGCAACATCGCGGGCGACGGCGGACTCGTGAAGGAAACGGAAGGCACCCTCGTGTTGTCCGGCCAGAACGCCTTCATCGGGGGCACGACGCTGAACGCCGGCACGCTCATCGTCGACGGCAGCCTCTCCTTCGGGCAGGGAAACGTGGACATGTATGGCGGCACGCTGGGAGGCAGCGGCCATGTGGGCTCCATCATGCTGAACGCAGGCACCGTCGCGCCGGGCGGCACCCTCACGGCGCAGGCCCTCTACTGGACGTCCGGCACGCTTCTCTTCGATCTTGGCCCCACCTCCCCGGAATCCGACCAGCTCGCCCTCGACATCCTAACGGGATACGGTGCGCCCGGCACGTTCTACGAATTCACGTTCGCCGATGAGGGCTGGGTTGTGGGCACGCCCTACACGCTCATCCTGTTTGAGGGGACCAACATCGACATCGCCAGCTTTCGCTACACGAACAAGGGCGGCTTTGCCGGGACGTTTTCGTTCAATAACAACGCAAACCCGACCGCTCTCCAGTTCACGATCACGGCCGTGCCCGAGCCGCACGAATGCGCGATCGCCGTCACCGCGCTGCTTGGCGCCGCGATCCTCCTGCGTCGACGAAAGGCTGCCTAGGTCGCTTTCCGGCATGGGCCGCCAGAGCGATTTGTATCACGAGACAGGTCAGGCGAACTCGCGGATGAGGCGGCCGAGTGTGTCGATCGCATTCTCGATGCGGGCGTTCCATGGGTAACCGCAGTTGAGCCGGATGTAGTTTCGAAATTCACCGGTTGGCGAAAACATGGGACCGGGCGCGATGCTGATGCCCGCCTCGCGCGCCCGTTCGAGCAGCCGCACGGCGTCAACGCGCCGGGGTAGTTCACACCACAGCAGATAGCCGCCGCGGGGCCGGGACAAGCCGATGCCCTCGGGGAAACTCGCGGCCACGGCCTCCTGCATGCGCGCGACCTGCACGCGGTAGGCCTGTCGCACGCCGCGCAGATAGCGGTCGTAGCCGCCGGTCTTGAGAAACTCGGCCACGGCAAGAGTAGGCAGGAGCGCGCCGATGAGGGTGCTCGTCTGCTTGAGGGCGCGCACGCGCGGCTGCCACGGCCCGGCGGCGATGTAGCCGACGCGGTAGCCGGGCGCGAGCTTCTTCGAGAAGGAGCCGCAGAGGATTACGTTTTCGTCAAACGCCTTGAGACAGCGCGGCCGCACGCCGTCGTGGGGTAGGTCGCCGTAGGTGTCGTCCTCGATGATGGTGATCCGCTTGCGCGCGCAAATCTCGACGAGACGCAGCTTGTTTTCGTCGGGCATGACGAAGCCTATTGGGTTGTGAAAATTCGGCACGACCACGCAGGCCCGCACGCGGCAGCGGCGCACGGCGCGCTCAAAGGCCTCGAGGTTGAGTCCGTCGGCGGCGCGGACGGGGATGGGCAGCGCTCTGAGGCGAAGTTCCCGCAGCGTGTTCGCGAGGCCGAAGTAGCTTGGGGACTCGATCACGACCGTATCGCCGGGCTCGCACGTGGCGCGCAGGGCGAGCGACACGGCCTCCGTCGCGCCGACGGTAACGAGAAAGTCGTCCGCCGTGAGCGCGCAGCCCCATTCGAGCGAACGGCGCGAGAGTTGACGCCGCAGGCTCTCGTGGCCGGGTGCAAGGTCGTAGCCGATGCTGTCGGCCCCGAGCCGGCGCCCGATCGCGGCCATCGTGCGCGTGAGCTTGATGCCCGGCAGCAGCTCCGGTGAAGGCAGCGCGGCCCCAAAAGGGACGAGCTTCGCATTCGCGTGGTCGGCAAGCAGGGACTCCACGGGGTCGGGGTCGCCAAGTGTCGTGATGCGCGGCGTCACGGACGAGGCCGCCGGCTCACGGGTCAACTCCGAAAGCCGCGGACGCACGTAGAAGCCCGACTTCGGCCGCGCCTCGATGAGGCCGCGCGTCTCGAGCGTCACGTAGGCCTGCAGCGCAGTCGGAATGCTTACGCGCTGATGGGCGCTGAACTGCCGCACGGACGGCATGCGGTCGCCGGGCCGCAGCGCGCGCTGCTCGATCAACTCTTCGAGCACGTTGGCCAGCCGCTCGTAGAGCGGTCCGCTGGCAGAGGACCTCGTTATGTGCATGGCACGAGGTTTCCTCCTTTTTCGCGATTGAACAGATACAGCGCGAGCCATTGTTCTCTTATACAGTTTGTCACGTGTGAAAGGAGAAAATCCCTCCGGCTGCATCTGTTCCGGCGGTGCGCGGAGGGCATGCTCCTGCCTCATGGAGATTCCCTTTACCGGCGGTTGTCTGTGCGGCGCGTTTCGTTACGTGTGCCGCGCGCATCCGCTCTCGATGCACAACTGCCACTGCCGCGACTGCCAGCAGGTCACGGGCGGTGCTTACGCTCCCGTGCTGGTGGTTCCCTTGAGCGCTTTGGAAATTCCCGCCACCGGGCATCTGCAGCGCCACGTCACGATCCGAATCAATGGCCGGAGGAACGTCCGGGGGTTCTGTGCGACGTGCGGGTCACCCGTGACCGTGGGCGAAGACCCCGAGCGTGACCGCATCGGCCTGATGGCAGGCAGCCTGGACAATCCCGCTGTGTTTCGCCCCGCCAGAAACATCTTCATATGCGACGCGCAGCCCTGGGACGTGATGGATGCCGCGCTTCCCCAATACCCCAACTACGCCCCGCGGCGCTGATTCGAAATGAGCGAGCCGATTCACGTTCTGGGAGGCGGTGCTGTCGGACTCGCGCTGGCAGCGAGCCTGGCGCGAGAAGGGCGGCGCGTGGTGCTCGTTCGGACAAGTCGCCGGGACATTCCGGAGGGGAGGATTTCGATCAGCGTTCAATGTGCGGAACACGCGACATGGCGTGCCGAGGTCGAGACGCGGGCGCTGTCCCGCATGGAAACCTTGGGAGGACTGGTCGTCCTGACGACGAAGTCTCACGCGAACGCGATGCTTGCGCAGACGCTGGCCGCGAAGGCGACCGATGCGCCGCTGATCGTGATGCAAAACGGGATGGGCGTAGAAGAGCCATTTCTCGCCGCGGGATTCTCCGTTTATCGCTGCGTGCTCTACATGACCGCACAAACGATTGCCGGGAACGAAGTCCGATTTCGGCCGGTAAGGTCCTCGCCGATCGGCCTCGTCCGGGGAACGTCCACGGAACTCGCGCGCTGTGTCGAATTGCTGAGCACCGAAGGGTTCCCCTTTCATGCAGAGGAAAACATCCAGCGCGATGTCTGGAAGAAGACGATCCTGAACGCCGTCTTCAACTCGATCTGCCCGCTTCTCGACGTGGACAATGGCATCTTCGCTCGTGATGAAGACGTGCTGGCGCTCGCCCGTGCCGTCATCGTGGAATGTGTGGCGCTCGCAAACACCCGTCACGTTGCGCTGACCGAGGGGGAATTACTCGAAAACGCGCTCGCGATCAGCCGCGGCTCGAGCGGCGTGCTCATTTCCACGCTGCAGGACATTCGCAACGGACGCCCCACCGAGATCGATTCTCTCAATCTCGAACTCGCCCGTCTCGCCGCGACCACCCGTCCGCCCGTCGATCTGATCCGCACCGAGCTTCTCGGGCGCCTCACGCAGCAGAAGGCCAAGCTCCTCCTGCGCTGATTCGCTCTGTTGTCGGTGAGGAGTTCTTTCCAATCAATCGGCCGGAGACTCGTTTTTAGGACGATCCGGAGGAGGGAGTTCGTTGCCGGTGAGCTTTTCGATTTTGGGTGGGCGGGTTTTCCCGGCGGGGCCCAGCTTGGATCGCGGGGTGTATCCTGACTTCGATGAGGTCTTCTTCATGCTTCCAGATCGCACGAAAGCGGTGTTGAGGCCTTTGCTGAGGCCGAACTTTTCATCGACGCTGAGAAAAGTTTATTGTTTTAGTAAACAATGCAACTTTCCAAACGGGCAGAATACGGACTGCGGGCCTTACTGGACATTGCTCTCGCTCATCGTGTGGGGCGGTCGCATGTGCGGGCATTCGAGATTCGGTCCCTGGAAGGCATCCCTGAGGCGTTTCTCGAGCAAATTCTTGCCCGGCTTCGTGCGCATGGTCTGCTGAATGCAAAGCGGGGAAGGGATGGTGGGTATTCCCTGGCGCGCCCCGCGGAGACGATCTCCGTGGGCGAGGCGCTTCGGACACTGGAAACCTCTCTTGGGCCGCTGCGCTGTGTCGACGACTCCTGTGAGACGCCGTGTTCGTGTCCGGACCGGGACAATTGCGGCCTGCGCCTGCTGATGCTCGACGTGCACTCGGCGATGGTCGAGGTGATGGACCGCTACACTTTGGCCGATATTGCGGAGATCACGGTCAATCGATGTCGATGGGAAAAAACACCGATGCCATTTGCGGAGATTTCTTTTGTTGCAGATGGTGGTGCATTGCCTACTGTTCAACTAAACAATTCTCTCCATGAACACGACCACTCTTCAGATTGACGATCGGTTTTCCTCCGATCCCCGGAGCCTGGATGGATTGATCAGTCCGCTGGTGGAACTCTCCATGGATTCGCCTTCCCTGATTGTGGGCTGGGGAGCCACGCAGTCGGGCCTCCGGAAGGACATGATTCCGTATTTTCACGTTTGCGGCCGCCTGGCGGTGGATCGCCCGGTCCGCGCGCTCGTCGTCGGTGGCTGGCATGGGTCCGAGGAATCGACTCCCTATGCCGTGGCTCGGATGATTGCGGTTTTCGAAGCGCGGCTTCAGCTTGTAAACGGGCTCGAGGTGACGGCCTACCCCGTGGCGAATCTGGACGCCTACCGGGAACCGGCGCATATGGTTCTGCGTCAGCCGATGAGTGCGCTGCGCTGCTGGGAGGATTCTCCACTGAGCCACATCAAGGTGCTCGAGAAGGAGCTGCAGCGCTATTCCTACGATGCGGTATTCCTGCTGCGCGAAAACGTCTATGCGCGGGATACCGATGTGGAGGCATGGACCGCCGATGACACGGCCCGGGGCATCCTGGAAGGGGCCTTTGCGCGCTATGGCTCGGTCGCCCCGGATTTTCGCTGGAGGATCAATCCGGCGAAGCCCGTTTACCGTCGCAGTTTCACCCCGGTGCCGGACGCGGATTCCCAGCCCGTCGAGATCGTGGTCGGACTTTCCCGCGCGCAGGATCCCAAGCAGCAGGCCCAGGAGGCAATTGCGGTGGTCCTGCATGTGACCCACTCGCTCCGGCAGGCTCGCGAAGAAGGCGTGCTTTGATTTCGTTCTCCCCAGCGGGTGCAAGAAATGCCCGCAGAGGAACGTTTCGAGCACCCGGTAGAAGGCGGGTCGGCGGGGTAACTCCAAAGGAAGATGCCAGAAGAGCCCGTCAGCCTTTCCCGGATTCGATCCCGTCTCGCGCTGGCGCTGCTCGTGCTGATCGCCCTTGGTGTGGGCGTGTGGTTTGCGTTCCGGCCCTTTCGTGGACCGGGGACCCTGCTGAATGTCTCCTACGATGCGACACGGGAGTTTTATGCGGAGGTGAACCAGGCGTGGACAGAGGCTGACGGCGCGCAGGTCAATGTCTCGCATGCGGGTTCCACGGCACAGGCGGAGGCAATTCTCCGCGGACTTCAGGCGGATGTCGCCACGCTCGCCACGGCAGCCGATCTCGACGCGCTTGCGGAATCCGGTTTCGTTTCTCCGGACTGGCGAACGCGATTTCCTCACGGAGCGTCGCCCTACACCTCGACGATCATCTTCCTGGTTCGAACGGGGAATCCCCACGGAGTTCGTGATTGGGCCGACCTCGTCGAGAAACCCGTGGAAATCGTGGTCCCGAGTCCCAAGGTCAGCGGAGCCGGGCGTTGGGCGTATCTCGCGGCATGGGCGGATGCGTTGCGTCGAAATGGGGGTGATGAAGCCGCCGCGGAACGATTCATCGCGGCGCTCTATTCCCGCGCGCCGGTGCTGAATGCCGGAGCCCGCAAGGTGCTCAACGAGTTTGTCGACGGTGGACGAGGTGATGTCCTGCTGATGTGGGAGAATGAAGTGCGCGCCGCAGCGGAAAAAAATGATTCCGTGGAGGTGGTCTATCCTTCGACCAGCATTCTCGCGGAGCCGGTTGTCGCGATCGTCGATCGAAATGTGGATCGACGGGGAACCCGACGCGTGGCAACCGGATATCTCGAGTTTCTGTTCAGTCCGAAGGGACAGGAAATCGCCGCGCGGCACTGGCTGCGTCCCCGGGTCGAGCAGGCCGGGGTTTCCGATCGATTTCCGGCGATTGAGCTTTTCCGTGTGGAAGAAGTGTTTGGCGGATGGGACGAAGCATTTCGCCGGCATTTTGCGGATGGCGGCGTCTTCGATCGCATCCAGCGCTTCGAGGAAATGAAACGGGGAGCGTTTTGAGACGGCAACACGTCGTCTCTGAAAGGATTTTGAGCGGAAAATGTCTGGCCGCTTGACAACAATTTAATAACGACTAAAAAAGTCGCATATGAATTTCCGAGCCCACTTTGACGCCTTTGTGAATCGGAGGAGGACCCGCTCCCAGCAGGAGTTCAGCTTTCTGTTCCCGGGGGACATCTTTCAGCTGCTGGAGCTGACGGGAGAGGGTCGATCGATCGCATCATTTCAGCGTCGCGAGCCTGCTGCAATCCTCGCGACCTTTGTCGCATCGCAGGTGAAGGTCTGATTTTTTGATGATCGAGCGTCCATCTTCCCCCGGCAAATAGCCCGCATTGCCCTGGGACTGGCGCTCGCCGTGCCTGCAATAAAAGACGACCATAACAGTCGGATTAATTTGAGCCTTTTTCGACACAGTTTCCATCGTCCGGCAACGTCGCTCCTCGCGGCCTTTGCCTGCGCGAGCCTGCGCGCGGCTGTGCCGCAGGGGGAGGAGGCGCCGCCGCCGCACTCGCAGCTGGTTCGCGAGGTGAACGCGTCGCAACCGGATGCGGGCGTGTTGATTCAGGAATATCGCGTGCGCGGCTCGAAGGTGCTGCCACCGGGCGAAGTCGAGGCCGCGGTGTATCCGTATCTCGGGCCGGGTCGCACGGAGGCGGATGTCGAGGCGGCGCGCGCCGCGTTGGAGAAGGCGTATCAGGACAAGGGCTACCAGACGGTGGCGGTGGAAATTCCCGAGCAGCGGCTGCGCGGCGGTGTCGTTTATCTCGAGGTGATCGAGGCGCCGGTGGGCCGGCTGCGCGTGCGCGGCTCGCGGTATTACGACATCAACCACATCAAGAAGGGCGCGCCGTCGCTTGCGGAGGGGAAGGTTCCGAATTTCAACGAAGTCGCGAAGGACATCGTGCGGCTCAACCAGCTTCGCGACCGGCGGATCACCCCGTCGATCCAGCCGGGCGTCGTTCCGGGGACCGTGGATGTTGACCTGACGGTCAAGGATTCGATTCCCCTGCACGGCAGCGTCGAGCTGAACAACCGCTACAGCGTGAACACGACGCCGCTGCGGCTGAATGGCGCGATCAGCTACGAGAACCTCTGGCAGCTCGCGCACACGATCGGATTCAACTTCCAGATCGCGCCGCAGCGGATCGATGACGCGGTTGTCTACGGTGGCTACTACATCGCGCGCGCGCCGGCGATCGACTGGCTGGGCCTTATGGTCAGCGCCACGCGGCAGAACAGCAATGTCTCGACGCTGGGCGGCGCGGCTGTTGCGGGTAATGGCGAGATCGTTGGCTTCCGGTTCCTGATCAATCTCCCGTCGGGCGAGGGCTTCTTCCACTCGATGAGCGCCGGCCTTGATTACAAGCACCTCGAGCAGGACCTCATGATCGGCGACGAGTTTGTCGGCACGCCGATCACCTACTGGCCTTTCACCGTTGCCTACAACGGCGCCTGGGTCGGGAAGAACTACACGACGGAGCTTGGCGGAAGCATCGTCTTCCACGCCCGCGGCATGGGCAGTGACGAGGTCGAGTTCGACAACCGCCGATACAACGCGGACGGGGGCTTCATCTACTTCCGCGGCGATCTCTCGCACACGCACGAGCTGCCGCTCGGATTTGAAATTTTCGGTCGCGTGCAAGGCCAGGTCTCCAGCGATCCGCTGGTCGATGCCGAGCAGTTTGCCGGCGGCGGACTCGACACGGCGCGCGGTTATCTCGAATCCGAGGTGCTCGGTGACAACGCGCTCTTCGGCACGGTCGAGCTGATTTCGCCGGCGCTTGCGGGCGTTCTCGGCATCAACGAATGGCGCATCTTCGGATTTCTCGACGCGGGATTTGTGACGCTCGAGGACCCGCTGCCCGAGCAGCAGTCCCGCTTCGATCTCGCAAGCATTGGCGCGGGCAGCCGCCTGCAGCTCTTCAATCACCTCAACGGCTCCGTCGACATCGGCGTGCCCATGGTCAGCCAGTCCTCGAGTCCGGCCGGGCAGCCACGCGTCACGTTCCGGGCCTGGCTCGATTTCTAGAACCCATGATGCATCGCATTCTCCAACTTGCCCTGACTCTCGGGCTGTTTCTTCCGCTCACCGCCTCCGCGTGGTGGGACAAGGCTTGGACGATCCGGCAGCCGGTCACGATCGACACGGGTGCCAGCAGTGTCGAGTTGAAGGACACCGTCGGCGACGCGGTGGTGCTTCTGCGCCTGCACGACGGAAACTTCAACTTCGCCGCCGCCGCGCCGGACGGCAGCGATATTCGGATCCTCGCCGAGGACGACCAGACGCTCCTGCCCTACCACATCGAGAAATACGACTCGTTGATGAACGAGGCGTTCGTCTGGGTGCGGGTTCCGAACGTGAAGCCCGGCGCGCAGACACAGCTCTGGCTTTACTCCGGAAACGCCGAGGGCGCCGAGAATGTGCAGGACGCGGCGAAGACCTACGAAGGCGAGACGGTGCTCGTCTATCACTTCGTCGAGGCCGGCAGCCCGCCCGCTGACGCGAGTGGCAAGGGCAACAACGCGACAAGCGCGGGCACGCAGAGCCAGGGATCGCTGATTGGCTCCGGCGTGCGGCTTCTTGGCACGAGCATCGACATTCCGGCGTCTGATACGCTCGCGGTCGAGGCCGGCGGAGCGCTGACGTGGTCGGCGTGGGTCAAGCGCACGGCGGACCAGCCTTCGGCCGTGTTGTTCGAGCTCGGCGATACGACGAACGGCCTGCGCATCGGAATCGATAACAGCGCGCCGTATGCCGAGGTGATCTCCGGTGGTCAGCGTCAACGCGCGACGGGGACGGAGCCGCTCCCGCTCGACCAGTGGCGGCACCTTGCGGCGCGGATTTCCGAGGGAACGTTGTCGCTCCTCGTCGGCGGAGTGGACGTGGCCACCGCGAACGCGGCGCTGCCCGCGATCAACGGCCCCGCGCGCATCGGCGGCGAGTCGGGAACCGCGACGGCATTCATTGGCGAACTCGACGAACTTCAAATCGTCGCTGCGGCGAAGCCCAACGACCTGCTTCGATTCGACGCGGTGAATCAGGGCACTTCGTCCGACGCCGGCAAGCTCGTGCAGTTCGGCGAAGTGGAGCAGGGCGAAGGCGGCGGCGGCCACAACGAGGCGCTCGAGCATCTCTCGCTCTTCGGCGACATCGCGAAGAACATGATGTTCGACGGCTGGATCGTCATTTTCTGCTGCATGATCATGGCGGTCGTCGGGTGGACGGTCGCCATTCGAAAATACCTCTACCTGAATCGCATCGAGAAGAGTTCGAACGTCTTCCAGAAGCACTGGTCGCGCGTTGCGGCCGATCTCACCGTGCTCGATCGCATGACCGCGGGCGACGAGCCGGAAGGCGAGGAGGGCTCGCCAGGCGAGCTGCGCCTGATGAAGCAGTCGCCGCTTTATCAGATCTATCACATCGGTGCGCAGGAGATCCGCCTTCGTCGCCAGCAGTCGAAGGAAGGCTTCAATGGCCTGTCCGGCCGCTCGATTCAGGCGATTCGCGCGAGTCTCGACGAAGGCCTCACGAATGAAACGCACAAGCTGAACAAGGGGCTCGTCTTCCTCACGATCAGCATCGCCGGCGGCCCGTATGTGGGCCTGCTCGGAACGGTGATGGGCGTGATGATCACGTTCGCCGTGATCGCGAAGCACGGCGAAGTGGACGTGAACTCGATCGCGCCCGGCATCGCGAGCGCGCTGCTGGCGACCGTTGCCGGTCTCGTCGTCGCGATTCCCGCGCTGTTCATCTACAGCTACCTCAACTCGCGCATCAAAGACGCGGTCACGTCGATGCAGATGTTCATCGATAAGTTTGTGACGAAGATGGCCGAGTTTTACCCCGCGCCCGCGGAGGCCGGTAATCGCGGCCTTCCGGATCCGTCGGCCAGCCTGGAGTCCGCCTCCCTATGAACGCAGGCGACAACAAGAGCTACGACGACATCAACGTCACGCCGATGGTGGATCTCTACCTCGTGCTGCTGCTCATCTTCATCATCATGACGACGGCGGGTGTGCAGGGACTCAAGGTGGACCTGCCGAAGGCCAGCAAGAGTCCGTCGCTGGGTGAGTCGAAGGTGCAGGCCATCACGATCAACAACGAGGGCAAGATCTTCCACAACACCGTGCCCGTGACCCTCGAGGAGCTCGAGAGCCGCCTCAGCGCGGAGAAGGCGAAGACGCCGGACTTCCCCGTCGTCGTGAAGGGCGACAGCGGCACGCAATACCAGCAAATCATGAACGTGCTCGATGTGGTCGGCCGCATCGGCATCGAAAAGGTCGGCCTCGCGACCCAGGCGCCGAAATAGTCCATGGCAGCGGATCCGCACATCCACGATGAGGACGAGGAGCCGGGCTTCCTGCGGAAGTTTGGAGTCTGGATTGCCGTGGCCGTCGTGCTCGTGGGGGTCGCCGGCGCGTGGCTGGCGTTTCGTGGGGAATCCAAGCCCAAGCCGAAGGTCGCGCAGATGCGCGTCGTTGATTTGATGCCGGTTGCTCCTCCTCCGCCACCACCACCACCTCCTCCGCCGCAGGAGCCGCCGCCCGAGCGCCCGCCGGAACCGGAGGTGCAGGACCAGCCCGACTTTCAACCCGAGGAAGCCCCGACCGAGGCGCCGCCTGCGGACGAGCCCGAACCCGCCGACGAACCTCCGCTCGGCACGAGCATCGTGGGCGACGGTCCCGGCAATGGCTTCGGCCTCGCGGCCGGCGGCGGCATGGGCGTGATCGGCGGAAAAGGCAAGGGTGGCGGTGGTTCGGGCGGATCAAAGTTCGGCTGGTATGCCGGGCAGGTGCAGAGCCGCGTCGCGGACGCGCTGCGCAAGCATCCGAAGACCCGCTCCGCGCAGCTCGTCGTCACCGTGCGCATCTGGGCCGATTCCACCGGTCGCGTGACGCGCGCGGCCGTCTCTGATTCCAGCGGCAATCCCGATCTCGATCGCGCGCTCCAGAACGAAATCCTCACCGGCCTGCGACTCCAGTCGCCTCCGCCGGAAGACATGCCGATGCCAATCGTCATGCGCATCTCGGCCAAACGGCCCAACTGATTCTTCCGATGACATCGCTTTTCAAACGTTCCTTCACCCTGCTCGTGGCCGCCGCGACCTCGACCGCCTATGCGCAATTCGAGGAAGTCGTGCCTGTCGAAATCGGGGATCCAAACGTTTCGTTCGCCGAGGCCAACTGGTCGGAAACTCCGCAGATTGCGGCCGTCTCGACGGCTCCGGCGGAATCGGGGCCGGCCGAAGAGACGACGTCCACGCCCGCGGCTTCCGATGCTCCCGACACCGCATCGCTGCCTGTGGATCCGTTGAACGAGCTCGACGCGCAAATGCAGCCGCTCACCTCGGAGCCTCCGCCGGCACCGCCGAACGTCGCAATCATTCTCATCAACAAACTCGTCCAGAAAGGCATCCTCGAGAAGGAGGAGGCCGATCTCATGATCCGCCAGGCTCAGGAGGAGGCCGCGGCCATGCAAACGCAGCTGGCGGCAACCCAGCAGGCGGTCGCCGCGCAGGGAGCTGCAATCCAGGAGACTGCCGAGATTGCCCAGGCCGCCGCAGAGGCCGCGACTCCGCCGGCACCGGAAGACGGCGAAGTGCGTGTCGCCTACGTGCCCGAGATCGTGCGCAACAAGATCAAGGACGACATCAAGCACGAGGTGCTCACGCAGGCGCATGACGAGGGATGGATTTCGACGGAGCGGATTCCCGGTTGGGTGAACCGCATTCGTCCGTATGCGGATCTTCGCTTCCGCTACGAGGGCGACTTCTTCCCGGGAGGCAACGACGCCACGGGCGCGTTCCCGAACTTCAATGCCATCAACACCGGCGCGCCATTCAACGTTGCTGGCGACGAGTTCTCGCCGCAGCTCAATGTCGACCAGGATCGCAATCGCTTCCGCATTCGGGCGCGCTTCGGTGTCGAGGCGGATCTGGGCGATCATTTCACGGCGGGCGTGCGCATCGCGACCGGGCAGGACAACTCGCCGGTCTCGACGAACCAGAGCGTCGGCCTGCCCTACCAGGGCCAGGGTGGCAACTTCAGCAAATACGCGATCTGGCTCGACCGCGCCTACCTGCAGTGGGAGCTGACCGGCAATCCGAAAAAGGACCTCGGGATTCTCGTCGGCCGCTTCGACAATCCGTTCTTCTCGACGACGAGCATCGTGTGGGATGACGACCTCGGCTTTGACGGCATCGCGCTGCAGGGAGCCTACGAGGTGTTCAGCGGCATCACGCCGTTCATCGTCGGCGGCGCCTTCCCGGTTTACAACACGGACTTCAATTTCTCGTCGAACCAGCCCGCGAAGTTCAAGAGCTACGACAAGTATCTCTTCGGCGTGCAGGGCGGCATCGACGTGACGGCGGTGAAGGACTTCAACCTCCGCACCGGCCTCGCCTACTACTACTTCCTCAACACCGAGGGCAAACTCTCCTCGCCCTACGTTCCGATGTCGCCGAACGACGCGGGTGACACCGACGCGAGCCGCCCGGCCTTTGCACAAAAGGGCAACACCTACATGGCCCTGCGCAACATCATCCCGACCGAGGCGAACGATTACGGAACGATCAACCAGTGGCAGTATTACGGTCTCGCGACGAAGTTCCAGAACCTCGTCTTCTCCGGCCGCCTCGACTACACGCGCTTTGAGCCGGTCGCCATCTCGCTCATGGGCGAGTATGCGCAGAACCTCGCGTTCAATTCCGCCGCCATCAACAAGGTGGCTGTGAACAACCGCGGCCCGGTCGACGACGACCTTTCCGATTCCACGAACTTCGGCGACTTCGTCGGCAGCAACTCCGCGTGGGCGATTCAGCTCCAGGTGGGCTCGCTGGCCCTCGACCGTCCGTGGGCCTGGAATGTTGGCTTCGGCTATCGCTATGTCGGGTCCGACGCCGTCATCGACGGTTTCACCGAGTCCGACTTCGCCGGCGGCGGGACGAATATCAAGGGCTACATAGTCGGCGCAAATCTCGCGATCTCGAAGAACGTCTGGATCGGCACGCGATGGATGAGCGCTGAAAGCATCGCCGGTCCGCAGTTCAAGGAAGACATCTTTCAGCTCGATCTCAACGCCCGTTTCTAAACCCACATGCGTTCAAGAATTCTCCTCATTCTCTCGATCTTGAGCCTCCTTCCGCAGATCCGCGCGCAGGAGGAGGATCCCGGCGTTGCGCGACTGCGTGACGCGTTGAAATCCACGATGCTTCAGCTTCGCGATGCGCAGTCGCAGGTCGCGAGTCTGCAGGCCAGCGAGGCACAGGCGCAGCTCAAGGTGAAAAGCCTTGAAGCGCAGGTCGAGAAGCTCACGAAGCAGGCCGAACAGGACAAGACCGCGGCCGATGCGTTGATTGCCGCGCTCCGCGAGCAGCTCGTTGCCCGCGAAAAGGAGGCCTACGAGCTCAACACGACCTTGAAGAAGTGGAAGGAGGGCTACGAGAAAGCCGCCGCTCTCGCACATTCCAAGGAGGCTGAACGCGCCAGGCTTGCGGCGAAGACCATCGAGCTGCAGCGCCGTGTCGAGGACCAGCAGCGCCGCAACGACGAGATGTTCAAACTCGGGATGGAAGTTCTCGACCGATACAAGCGCTTCGGTCTCGGCACTGCCATCTCGGCGCGTGAGCCCTTCGTGGGCCTCTCCCGTGCGAAGTTCCAAACCCTCGTCCAGGACTACGCCGACAAACTCGCAGACCAGAAGATCCAATGAAAATCCGTTATGTATTCACCTTGATCGCCGCGACCGTTGCGACCGGCAATGTTCTCGCGGCCGACGAGGCCGTCATCGCCCGAATTGGCGACGAAGATGTCAAATCCACCGAGATCGCCTCGTATTTCGACGCGCTCACGCCGCGTGAAAAACAGCAGCTGGCCGGAGACCCCGGTGCGCTCAACCAGGTTGTGCGTTCGCTCATCGTCGAGCAGCTGCTGCTCAGGCAGGCGCTCGCGAAAAACTGGGACAAGCAGCCGAACGTCGAGGCGCAGCTTGAGCGGCTTCGTCAGTCGGCGATTGCCGAGAGCTACCTGCGATCGGTCTCCGAGCCGCCGGCCGAATTCCCGAGCGCCGAGGAGGTTGCCTCAGCCTACGAGTCGGTGAAGTCGCAGCTGCGCGTGCCTAAACAATTCCGCCTCGCGCAGATCTACATCGAGAAGGGGGACGATGCGAAGAGCCGTCTCGAGGCCGTGCAAAAGGCGTTGAAGGAACCCGGCGGGGACTTTGCCGCGGTGGCTCGACGGGAAAGCCAGGAACCGCAGAGCGCGGCGAACGGCGGGGAGATCGGCTGGCTGGCCGCGGAGCAGCTTCAACCCGCGATCCGCGAAAAAGTTTCGGGGCTTGGCAGGGATGCGGTGACCGCGCCCATCGAACTCGCCGACGGGTGGCACATCGTGAAGGTCCTCGACGTCCGCGAGGAGCGCACGCCGGCTCTCGATGAGGTCAAGGATGCGCTGGCCGCGAGGCTTCGCGAGGAACAGACCCGTGCAAACCGCACGGCATATCTCGAGCGCCTGCTGCAGGAGAATGCCGTCGCGATCAACGAAATCGCCCTGAGCCAGCTCGTCGAGCCTTCAAAGAAGTAAGCGCATGATTCACCGGCGCAGATGCTACGTGCTGCGCGTGTTCCACTCGATTTCGTCTGGAATCGCGCTGCTGCTCCTGCCTGCCTTCACGGTGCAGGCGGGGGACATTCTGCGCGGGGGTGCGGTTGCGCCCAAGGCAAGGGACGGTAAAGGAACAGGCGCGGGCGCCGGGCAGGCGGATGCGGCAAGAGTGCAGGCGAATGCGAAGGATCGCCTCGCCCGCACCACGGCGGCGGTGCAATCCGCCCGCGTCCTGCAAAAATCGGCTCGCGAAGCCGCCCAGGCGTCCACCGCGCGCCTTCGGAACCCGAAGGGTGGTGTGCTGCTTCCGCGCGTTCGCGACGGTCTTGTGCGCAACGGGCTCGAGGTCGATCCCCGGGTGCCGAAGAATCTCAAGAAGCCGAAGGCCGGCGAGGACCCCACTCTCTGGGTTGGCGCGGAATTGCCCACCGAGAAGAAGGGCAGCGGTGGCAGCAGGGAGCTCACTGTCGTCCAGACGGAGCAGCAGGCGTTGCTGAACTGGCGGACGTTCAATGTCGGCAAGAAGACGACGCTCACGTTTGACCAATCCAAGGGCGGCTCCGACAAGAGCAAATGGGTGGCCTTCAACAAGGTCAACGATCCCAAGGGCCGCCCCAGCCAGATCCTTGGCAAGCTCAACGCCGACGGGCAGGTCTACATTCTCAACCAGAACGGCATCATCTTTGGCGGCTCCAGCCAGGTGAACACCTACGCGCTCACGGCGGCGGCGCTTCCCATCAATCCCACGCTCATTGCGCGCGGCCTGCTCAACAATACCGACGCACAGTTTCTGTTCTCCGCATTCATCACCGATTCGTTCGAAATCACTGCTGCATCAAAGGTCCTCAGCCAGGCTCTCGACGATCGAAGCACGCCGAAGCTCACGTTCACTCACGACCAGCAGGGCGAGCAAACACTCGTCGCCGGCGACGATTACTCGCTTACCAAGGATCGCACGGGCCGGACGGTCATCACGATGACCGAAGCGGGTAACCAGAAGCTCGAATCCGCGAAGGTGGGCACACTCATTACGGCCGAGTATCTCGCCCTGAGTGGTGATGTTGTTGTGGAGCGTGGCGCGCAGATCGCGAGCCCGACGACTCCCGCGAAAGTCGGCGGACGCGTGATGCTCGCCGGCGCGAATGTTCGCAACTCGGGAACGATTTCCACGCCGGATGGTCAGACCGTGCTGGCGGCGGGATTGCAGATCGGTGTGCTCCCGCACGCAGGCAGCGATCCGAGCCTTCGCGGTTTGGACGTCGTGGTGGGCGCGGTGGACGACCCGGATGCTTCCAGGCGGATTCGCGCAGGCACGGCGATCAACGACGGCATCATCGAGATCGAGCGAGCCAACGCGACGATCACGGGAAAGAGCGTCCAGCAGAATGGCATCATCGACAGCACGACGTCGGTTTCCCTGAACGGCCGCATCGACCTCCTGGCCGTCTACGACTACGTCGCGAATCCCGCCTACAATGCGAATGGTGCCACCGAGGCCCACAAAACGCTCTTCGTCCCGCGCAGCACCGGCGTGGTGACGATCGGTGAGGGAAGCGTGATGCGAATCCTGCCCGAGATCGCGAGCGACGAAAAAATCACCGGCACGGAGGTCGCGATCCGTTCTCAGGTGAACGCGCGGGGGCTCGCCGTGCACTTCGACAAGGGTTCGCAGCTTCTCGCGCCCAATGCCTCCGTGACCGTTCAGGCCGGAAAATGGGACTACATCCCGAGCACGACCGAGCAGCAGCCGCCGCTGTCACGCTTTGTCTATTCGGCCGGACAGATCTACGTCGACGAGGGCGCGATGATCGACGTTGCCGGAACCACCGCGGTGCAGGTGCCGCTCGAGCAGAACATCCTCACGCTGGAGTTTCGCGGTCCGGAACTCGCCGATACGCCGCTTCAGCGCGAAGGACCCTTCCGCAACACGACGATCACGATCGACGCCCGCCGCACCGGCACATTCAACGGCAGGGAGTGGATCGGCACTCCGCTTGGCGATGCGACCGGCTTTCTCGAACTCATCGAGCGCGGAGTGGGGCAGCTGACCGTTGCCGGCGGCGACGTGACGCTGCAGGCCGGCGAGTCCGTCGTGCTTCAAAAGGGCTCGATCATCGATGTCTCCGGCGGGTGGATGAACAACAAGGGCGGATACATCAAGACGACGAAGGTGATCCAGGGTCCGCGGCTCATCGACATCGCCGACGCAACGCCCGACATGGTTTACGACGGGATCTACGATCCCACGTTCACGGAGACGCACGCGAAGTGGGGCATCACGAGGACGTTCCGCCCGGCGCTCAGCCTCGATCGCGGACACTACGAGAGCGACTACATCCAGGGCGCGGCCGGCGGCAAAATTTCCATCACGGCCGCGTCGATGGCGCTCGACGGAAAACTCGAGGGAACGACCGTCATTGGTCCACGCCAACTGCGTGAGACGCGGATCTCCAGCTCGCTGCCGAAGCCGAGCAAGCTCGAGCTTGCATTCCGCTCGCAGGATCCCGAGCCGAAATACGGCGAGCCATTCATGGAAACGTCGCTGCGCGCGCCGACGATCGTTTTCGGCGATCGCCAGTTGCGGCCGGCGCAGCCGTTTGCGGTGAGCCCCGAGGGCAAGCCTCTGGCGCTGGAAGGCAGGCAGAGCGCGAGCCTCGTGAATCCATTCCGGCTGCTCGGGGAGCGGCGTCGAAATGTGGAGCTATCGCCTTCGCTGCTCAGTGAGGGAGGATTCGGCGAACTCATCGTGGACAACTCCGCGGGCGATATTTTCGTGCCGGGGGATGTCGTGATCGAGGCGCCGGCCTTCGGGGCGTTGACACTGAAAGGCCGCAATATCGACGTGCAGGGATCGATTACCGCTCCGGGCGGAAGCCTTACGTTTGCGGCCTACAACGTCTCGCCTTACCTCGCAGCTCAATACAAGGCGCGCGATGCGAGCATTCCGGTGCCGCCGATCTATGCCGATCCCGACGCCGGGAGGTTCACGCTCGGCCCGGGTGCGGTGCTGAATACCGCGGGCCTGATCTTCGATGTGCGCAATCCTTCGCCCCGTGGACTGCGACCCATCGTGGCGGATGGTGGAAAGGTTGACGTCACCGCATTTACGGCACGGCTTGCGCCGGGCAGTCTGATCGACGTTTCGGGCGGTGTGCTCGTGGATCGTGACAACACGATCACCTATGGCGACGGTGGTTCCATCGCGTTGCGTGCCGGAAAGGATCCGAACCTCGGTGCGCTGTTCTTGAAAGAGGAGGTCAAGGGCAGGCGTCGTGTCGAGGACACGGAGCGGTTGCTCTCCGGCCGGCTGCGCATTCATGGCGAGCTGCGCGGATTTTCCGGCGCGAAGGGCGGGTCGCTGGCGCTGCAGGCTCCGTTCATCCAGGTTGGCGGGCGTGCAACCGAGCCCGGCACTCTGCTGCTCCGGCCGGACTTTTTCAATCGCGGCGGCTTCACTCAATTTGACCTCACCGGCATCGGCGGGCTCCGCTACAACTTCCTCGGCGAGAAACAGCATCTGCCCGGCGTCGTCATTGCGGAAAACACCGTGCTCGAACCGCGCGTGACGAGCCTCATTGCGAATCCGCATCCGCGAAATGGCGGCACGCTCGACGTGAGCGAGATCGTCTGGCCGAAGGGCGAGCGGCCCCCGGTCAGTCTCGCCTTCCGCAGTCTTGGTCTTTCGGATGACGTGTCGAACACCGGTCTGCTCTTCCGCGGCGACCTCGTGATGAAGGAGGGGGCGCGAATCGTCACCGACCCGCTTGGCGAGGTGTCGTTCTCGGGCAGCACGGTGGCGATTCTTGGAACGGTGGTCGCGCCTGGTGGAAAGATCACCGTTTCGGGAAGCAAGGATTCGATCAACACCTTCGAGCAGAACGTGCTGGCGCAGGGGCGCGAGCAATCGCTGACCACTGTCTACCTTGGCACGAAGAGCCGCCTTTCCACGGCGGGCACGATGGTGCTCGTGCGTGATCGCGCGGGACTCGGGCGGCGGCTTGGCTCGGTGCTGCCCGGTGGCACGATCGAGGTGTCCGGAAACATCGTTGCGCGGCGCGGTGCCGTCCTCGACGTTTCCGGAACGTCCGGCGTTCTCGACTTCTCGCCGCATCTCCTGACCCCCACGCCGTCTCTCGCGATCTCCGCGCGCAGCGGCTTGAACGCCCCGCTTGCGAGCCGGCAGTTTGTGCCGGTTCGCCTCGATAGCGATGGTGGAAAGATCATCCTCGACGGCGGCGAGCAGCTCTTTACCGATGCCGCGTTGAAAGGCCACGCCGGCGGCCCTGCGGCCTATGGTGGCTCGCTCGAAGTTTCCTCCGGCCGGTTTTCTGTCTCGGGCGGCTTCCCGACGGACCCCAATCTCATCGTGTCACAACGGGGGCGGACCCTGCCGCTCGATCCTCTGCCTTCGCTCTTCGAGACCGGCGAGCAAACGCTCATCGGCCAGCCCGTGGTCCGGAGGGATGGACGGAACATTCCCGCCCTTGGCTATTTCACGGTGACCAAATTTGAGAAGGGCGGTTTTGATTCGCTGACGCTCGACGGCGTCGTGAAATTCAAGGGGCCGGTCAACATCAAGGCCCGCGACACCTTGAAGGTCGCAAGTGGTGGCGTGATGTATGCCAACGATCACGTGAAGCTATCGGCGCCGTATGTGGCGCTTGGCATGCCGTTCCGAACGCCGTCGCTGCCTGCCGAGCCAAAGCATCCCTTCACGGCGCCCACGAATCCCTACCACTTCGGCCCCACGCAAGGTCCGGGGATCATCACGGTGGAGGCCGATCTCATTGATATCGGCACCCTTTCCCTGCGGAACATTCGCCGCGCGAACTTCCTTGCGGACGGCGGCGACATTCGTGGCGAAGGCACGCTCAACATTGCCGGCCATCTGCACTTCCGTGCCGGCCAGATTTATACGCCGACGGCATCGAATTTCACAGTCGTCGCCTACGATTACCGGCCGCGCCAGGGCCAGCCTGTGCAAGCGGGTTCGGTCACCATCCAGAGGTCGGGCACGCGCCAGATTCCGCTTTCCGCAGGAGGCACGATCTCCATCTATGCCAGCTCGATCGCGCAGAATGGCGTGCTTCGCGCACCGATGGGCACGATCAACCTGGGCTGGGACGGCACCGGCGAGGCGCCGCAGGATCTCGTCACCGGCGACGCGCGCACGTTCCCGGTCACAAAGCGGCTCGCGCTCGGACCAGCCAGCATCACCTCGGTGTCGCTTGTCGATTCAGTAACCGGGGAGGGCCGGTTGATTCCCTACGGCGTGAGCATCGACGGCAACTCGTGGATCGATCCCACTGGAACGGATGTCACGCTCGTGGGCCTGCCCGAGAAGCGGGTCAATCTTGGAGCGGAGCGGATTACGACCCGCAACGGCTCGCAGATCGATCTGCGCGGCGGCGGCGACCTTTACGCCTACCGGTGGGTGGAGGGAAATCTGGGCAGGCAGGACATTCTCGCCTCCGAGGACCGCTTTGTGATCATTCCCGGCTACGATGCGAACTATGCGCCGTTCGCGCCGTTCAACGACAGCGATGCGGCAGCGGTGAATTTCAGCCGCGATCCGCTGGACTCCACGACGCGCGATCCCGGTTACGTGAACTCCCGCCTTCGCGTTGGCGACCGCATCACGATCGGCCCCGGTTCCGAGGTCACGCCTGGCACCTACACGCTGCTGCCGGCCCGCTACGCCTTGCTTCCGGGGGCATATCTCGTGACGCCATCGTCTTCGCGAATCCCCGGCCCGCTGGCGTTGCCTGATGGCTCACACCTCGTTTCCGGCTACCGCTTCAACAGCCTGAATGCCGGCCGGAGGGCGCCGCAGGTGTATTCCTCCTTCGAGATCGCTTCGGCGGATGTCTTCCGCAATCGCGCCCGCTACGACGACTTTACGGCGAATGACTTCATGCGGGAGAGCGCGCACGCGGTGAACGCGGCTCCGCAACTCCTGCCGGCGGACTCCGGGCATCTGGTCTTCCAGGGGATCGAGAAAATGCGACTCAACGGCCTCGTGCGTGGCGAGTCGATTTCCCGCGGACGCGGGGCATTCGTCGACATCAGCAGTCCGGGCACGCTTGTCATTGCGGGGCCTGACGCGCGACCCACGGGGAATCGCATTGTCCTCAACGCGGCGAACCTCAGCGGTTGGGGCGTCGAGAGTCTGTTGATCGGTGGCGTTCGCACGCGCACCGAGGACGGCACGACCGTGAAGGTGAACACCGGCACCCTCGTCGTGGACAACGAAGGTTCGCCGCTCACCGGACCGGAAATCATCCTTGTTGCCAATGAGCGCCTGCGTCTTGCCGGACGTTCGGAAGTCGCCCAACGCGGCTCGCTCACGCTGCGCGCCGAGAACTTGCTGCTCGACGGCGATGGCGCATTGCTCCGCGTGAGCAGCGACATCGAGGCTGCGATGTTGCGGGCGAATGTTCCCGACGATGCGGTCGCCGAGATGAGCATCGGCAGACGTGCACGGATTGCCGGCGCCAGCGTCACGCTGGATTCCAGCTTCGCGACGCGACTCGACGGCCGCGCGATCCTGGATGGCGAGGCCTTCTCGCTGCACAGCGGCCAGATCACGATGAAGCTCGGCGATTACTCGGAAGACATCCTTCCGACGAAGGGCCTCGTTCTGCGCGGGCGCATCCTGCGTCAACTCGAGGATGCGCGCTCGGTTTCGCTGCTCAGCTACACCTCGCTCGATGTGTATGGCGCCGGCCGCTTCGGCTCGAATCGACTTGGCAGCCTTGAATTGCAGGCCGGGCAGATTCGCGGGTTCAACGACGGCGGCACGGTCCGCTTCATTGCCGATACCATCCTTCTCGACAATACTTCAGCCGGCAGGTCGCTTGCGGCGGATCGCAACCCTTCCGGCCATCTTTCCCTGCAGGCCGGAGCGATCGAGATCGGCAACCGGTCGATGCGCGTCGACCAGTTTGCACGGACCAGCCTGAATGCCGCCGGTGCGGTGTTGCTTGATGGCAAGGGACGCCTGCTTGTCGCCGGCAATCTCGATGTCAACACACCGGCATTCTTCGCGACCGGCGGAACGACCTCGTTTATTCGTGCGACCGGCGACCTCAACATTCAGAGTGTGGATGATCCGGTGCCCGTCGCGATCGAGAGTGGTCTTGGCGCCAGCCTCACCTTGCAGGGCAGGAACGTCACTGCGAATTCGGACATCTATCTGCCCAGCGGTCTCCTGACGCTCCAGGCGACCAAGGGAAGCGTGAATGTAAACGGCCGTCTCGACGTGAGCGGCACGACGCAACGGTTTCTCGATCTCGTGAAGACGACCGACGCAGGTCAGATCACGCTCACCTCCCGTCGTGGGGACGTGAAACTTGGCCGCCGGAGCACGCTCGTGCTTTCCGCGCCGGAGATCGGTGGAAATGCGGGCCGCCTGTTCCTGAACGCGACACGCGGCGTCGTGGATATCAAGGGCACCCTGCTTGCCGATGGCGGCGCGGAAGGCGCAGGTGGACAGTTTTCGCTCGATGTCTCGCGGCTGCCTTCGCTCGCGAAGGTGAACGATGCGCTCAACGCCGGTGGTTTCACCGAACTGCGAAACTTCCGCGTCCGCACCGGCGACGTCACGGTCGATGGTGTTTCCACCAGCCGGCATTTCCGACTTTCCGCAGACGCCGGATCGATTCGCGTGAATGGCACGATCGACGCCTCGGGAGCGACGGGTGGAACAATTTCGCTCATCGCCGCGGGAAGCCTGATCCTTGCGAACGGTGCGGTGCTCGATGCGAGCGGGCGGACATTCAGCAACGCCGGCAAGGGCGGCGCGGTGCTCCTCGAAGCGGGGGCACAGATCGATGGCGTGAGCGATCCGACCGCACTGCTCGATGTCCGATCCGGATCGAAGATCGACCTCTCGGTTGCCGATGCGAAGCCGTATAGCGAAGGCCTTGGCCGGTTCACCGGAACCCTGCACCTCCGTGCGCCCCAGCTCGCGGATGCGAGCGACGTTCAAATCGCGCCCATCGAGGGTTCGATTCTCGGCGCGTCGAGCATCATCGTCGAGGGTTACAAGATTTTTGATCTCACCGGGACAAATGGGAACCTGAGCGGAAACACGCTGAACACGCTCAAGAACGACGTGAGGGCGAATGGCGAGTTGTTCGTGGGCACGGCGGGATCTCCCTCCGCGACCTACGAGGCGATGCTTGCACGTTTGATCGGCGGCAATCGGAGCCTCGAATCGGTCCTCAGCATTCGCCCGGGTGCTGAGATCATTCACCGCACGGGAACGATCACGTTTGGCGTAACGAACTCGCAAAATTCCAATGATGACTGGAATTTCGGCGCCTTCCGCTTCGGACCGAAGAGCGCGCCCGGCATCCTGACGTTGCGCGCCGCCGGCGATATCGTTTTCAACAACGGCTTCCACGACGGATTCGTGCTGCCGACCACGGGAACGATTGCGACGCGTGACGTCTATCGCGCGCCGCTCATGGATGCGAATCCGCTGCTGCCGATGAACGCGCAGTCGTGGTCCTACCGGATTACGTCCGGTGCGGATTTCTCAGCGGCCGACTACCGCAACGTGCAGCCGCTCTCCGCGTTGGGCGGCAATCTTGGCTCCATCAAGCTCGGACGCAACATGCCGCGTTCGAGCAGTGGTGGTGCCAACTTCACGACGCTGCAGCTGATCACAGGCGCAAACAGCCCGACCGGCACTCCGACGACCAACCGTTATCAGGTGATTCGAACCGGCAGCGGTGACATCGATATCTCGGCCGGCCGTGATGTTCAGCTCCTGAACCCATTCGCGACCATCTACACAGCGGGCACGAAGATTACCGACCCGACCATGGGTGGAAAATTTGACGTGCCGCTCGCCTACATCTCGAGCAACGACCAGGGGACAAGCCTGGGCGCCGTCCAGCAGGATGAATTTGGTTATCCAGTGCAATACACGCTCGGCGGTGGCAACGTCAGGGTTCGGGCACAGTCCGACATTGTGCATCTGACGCGGCTCACGAACACGAGCGAGCTTGTTGCGGATTCCCAGCGTCAGCTCCCGATCAACTGGCTCTATCGGCGCGGCTTTATCGATCCGGCAACGGGCAAATTCGGGTCCACGCCACGAAGGTTTCCGACATCCGGAGGCACCGAACTCGTTGGCGGTGACGTGACCTCGACGAGCTGGTGGGTGGACTTCAGTAATTTCTTCCAGGGAATCGGAACGCTCGGTGGCGGCGACGTCACCCTCGAGGCGGGACGCAACGTGAGCAATGTCGATGCGGTGGCGGCGACGAATGCCCGCCTGCCGAAGGACGCAACCAGTGCGGATCAGCTCGTCGAGTTGGGCGGTGGCGATGTCACGGTGCGCGCCGGCAATGACATCGACGGCGGTGTTTACTACGTCGAGCGCGGGCGCGGCACGCTTGTCGCCGGCAACGAGATCAAGACGAACTCGACGCGCACGCCGTCGAACCTGTTTTTCAACCCATCTTTGAACGCATCACTGATTCCGGGTGAACAGGCGTGGCTGCCTACGACGCTTTTCCTCGGCAAGGGAACCTTCGATGTCTCCGCACGCGGAAATGTGCTGCTTGGGCCCACGGCAAACGTGTTCATGCTGCCGGAAGGCATCAACAACAGCATCTGGTATAAGACGTGGTTCTCGACCTACGCGTCCGACAGTGCGGTGAATGTCTCCTCGCTCGGAGGCTCCCTTACGCTTCGCACGCATGTCACGCTTCCGAGCGGCAGTGGAGGCACGATTTCGGCGCTGCAGGCGTGGGTGCAGACGCAGTTGCTTTTGGTCAGCGGGGCTTCCACCAACTCGGCTTCGTTCTACCATCCGTGGCTGCGGTTGAACGAAACGAATGTCGCCGCGTATCGCACGGCGACCACGATGCTGCCTCCCTCGCTTCGTGCGACCGCATTCACGGGGGATTTGAATCTCGTCGGCAATTTCAACCTCGCACCCGCTCCACGAGGGACGGTGGAGCTGGTCGCAGGAGGAGCGGTGAATGGCCTCCAGCCGACAGGCCGGCTTACCGCGAACGGGCTGTCGCTGACCACGTGGGCTACCTCGAGGATCAATCTCTCGGATGCGCCTCCGTCGGCGATTCCCGGGGTGACGACCCCCTATGCTTATCGCGCGTTTGTGGGGCCCTCGGGCGATAACTCGGGCATCGCCCGTCAAACGGAACCAGGCTACCTCGCGTTCTTCGATCAGCTCTTCGATGAGACGGGGGCTCTCGATGCGGTGCTCCAGAGAAAGCAGGCGTTGCACGCGCAGGGACTCCATGCGGACGATCCGGAGCCGCTGCGGCTCTATGCGATGACCGGCGACATCTCCGGCCTCACGCTTTATTCCGCGAAGCGCGCGCGGATCGTTGCCGGGCAGGACATCACCGACAATGCGTTCTATCTCCAGAATCTCTCGGAGGATGACATCAGCGTTGTTGCCGCCGGCCGGAACATCCTTCCCTACAATGCCTCATCGCCATGGCGCAGCCAGTCGCAGGCAGCAGGCAACCTGCCGCCTGGTCTGACAACCGCTCCTCAGCCACCGCTCGCAGGTGACATTCAACTCTCCGGTCCCGGCACGCTGGCGGTGCTTGCCGGAGCGATTCTCGACCTTGGCACAGGTGCGACCAACGCGAACGGCACGGGCAGCGGCATTGTGACGGTCGGCAACGCCCGCAACCCCTACCTGCCCTTCGACGGTGCGGCCATCATTGCCGGTGCCGGTCTGGGTCCGGTCACCAGCCTCACGGACGCCGGAGACTTCAAGACGTTCATCGATGAGTTTCTGCTCGGCGAAAAGGGCGGGCGCTACCTGACGGAAATCGACCCCGAACTCACGGAGACGGAATTCCTCAAGCTCTCCGCGGACCAGCAGGCCCGCATTGCCCTGGAGGCATTCTATCTTGTGCTGCGTGATGCCGGTCGCAGCGAGAACGCTCCGTTTGAAGGCATCACCGACGGCTACAAGCTCGGATTCGCCGCCATCGAAGCGCTCTTCCCCGCGCCGAAGGAGGGCGGAAGTTTTCGCGGCAATATCGACACGCGGTCGCGTGACATCCGCACGAAAAACGGAGGAAGCATCAACATCTTCGCGCCGCGCGGCGATCTCACGCTTGCCACGAGCGTGATCGGCAATCCGCTCGTGCCGCCCGGCATTATCACGGAATCCGGCGGAAGCATTTCGATCTTCACCGACGGCGACGTGGACATCGGCATTGGCCGTATCTTCACGCTGCGCGGCGGCGACATGGTCATCTGGTCGTCGAACGGCAACATCGCGGCCGGAGCCGCGGCACGCACCGTGAAATCCGCCCCGCCCACGCGCGTTCTGATCGATCCGCAGAGCGGCGCGGTGCAGACCGACCTCGCTGGCCTCGCGACGGGCGGTGGCATCGGTGTGCTGGCGACCGTGGCCGGTGTTCCGCCCGGCGACGTGGATCTCATCGCGCCGAATGGCGTGGTCGACGCGGGCGATGCGGGCATCCGGGTGTCGGGCAATCTCAGCATTGCCGCCACAGCGGTGCTCAATGCGAGCAACATTACCGTTGCCGGTTCGACGACCGGCGTTCCTTCGGCGCCCGTGATTGCTGCGCCGAATATTGGCGGTCTCACCGCGGCGTCGAACGTCGCCGGCGCCGCCACCAGCGCGGCCAGTGAATTTGCCCAGCAACAAACCCGCCCGCCGGAACCTCAGGAGGAGACGCCATCGATCATCGTGGTCGATGTGCTCGGCTACGGCGGGGAGGAAGACTCCAACTTATGAGAAGACATCGTAGAGAATGGAACCCGGCAACGCGGACGTCCGCGAGGAGCCCGCATTGCCGTGGAGGTCTTGTAAAGACGCTCGCACCGCGTGGCTTTGTTCGTTTGCTTGTCGCGCTGGCTTTGCTTGCCGGGGGGGCGGCATTTGCCGCCACCGATGTTGCAGAGCTGCAGTCCAAGGCGGAAGCCGGCGATGCCGAGTCGGAGTATCTCCTTGGGAAAGCGTATTTGAATGGCGATGGCGTGACTCGCGACGACGCAAAGGCCGCGGAGTGGTTCCGCAAGGCCGCGGAGCAGGGGCATTTCAAGGCGCAGAACAATCTCGGTTTCCAGTATCTCGAGGGGCGTGGCGTAACGCAGGACGATGCGGAGGCCGTGAAATGGCTGCGCAAGGCTGCGGAGCAGGGTGCGCTTCCCTCGCAGACCGCACTTGCCTCCTTGATTGAGCAAGGCCGCGGAACGAAGAAGGACGTGCTCGAAGCCGTCGCCTGGTATCGCAAGGCCGCGGAACAGGGGGACCTGCCGTCGCAGGTCCGGCTTGGCGAAATCTATTTCTTCGGCGTGGAGGGCGCCGAAGGTGCGCCTAGCATCAAGCGTGATCCCGAGGAGGCGCTGCGCTGGTATCACGAGCCTGCGGAGAGGGGAAATCCCGCCGCGCAGAATGCCATGGGCTCCATCCTCGAGCGCGGATACGGGGAACGAAAGGCCGACCCCAAGGCCGCTGCGGAATGGTATCGCAAGGCCGCCAAGCAGGGAGATCCCAAGGCGCGCGCGAATCTCGGCCGCCTCTATTACGAAGGTCGTGGTGTGGACAAGGACCCCGCCCGTGCCTACGCATGGCTGCGCCTCAGTGCCAATGCCGGCGAGCCACTCGCAAAGAACCTCGTCGAGGAGGTGAAGGCCTCGCTTTCCGCCGAGAAACTCGCGGAGGGCGAGGTGCTCGTGCAGTTCTTCGAGCAGGGGGTTGACTGACCGATGATTGCGATTATCGGCGGCGGCGCGAGCGGTCTGCTCGCTGCGATTCAGATCGGGCTGCAGGCCACGGTGCCGTGCCGCGTGGCGCTCTACGATCCGGCGGAGTATCCCTCCGGCGGACTCGCCTATGGCACGCGCGATCTGGCGCATCTGCTGAACGTCCCTGCCGGCCGCATCAGCGCCCTGCCGGATCAGCCGGACCATTTCCTGAAATGGCTGCGTCGTCCGGGAAATGTTGCCGGGCTTCTTCGCGATGAGCGCGTGAGCGAAACGGATTTCGTGCCGCGTGCCATTTACGGGTGCTACCTCTTCGCCCTGCTCGAGGAGACCTATTCGAGACCGGGCTGCGCGGCGCGCCTCGACATTCGTTCGACGCGCGTGATCGATTTCATCCCGGCGCGCAATGGGGGCACCGTGGTCTCCGCGGATGGTGACACCGAGGATGTCAGCCACGTCGTGTTGGCGCTGGGCAACCTGCCGCCGCGTGATCCACTTCCCGCGCACCCGTTTTTCCGCAGTCCGCGCTATGTTGCGCAGGTCTGGCAGAAAGGCGCGATCTCGATGGATTCGCCCGGGGACGACGTGCTGCTGGTCGGATCCGGACTGACGGCGGTGGACGTGATCCTGAGCCTCGAGCGGGCCGGACACCGCGGAAAATATTTCGTCACCTCGCGCGGCGGGCGCTGGCCGCAGTCGCACGGTGCCGCCGGACCGTATGCAGGAGTCTCGGCGGATCGCCTGCCGACAGGCAACATCCGCCGGCTCGTGCGGTTCATTCGCGAGGAAATTCGATCCGTCGGCCCCGAGCACTGGCGCGGCGTGATCGATGCCCTGCGCCCGCACACACAGAATTTGTGGAAGGCGTTGTCGATCGAGGAGCGCCGGCGTTTCCTGCGCCATATCCGTCCATTCTGGGAATCGCACCGCCACCGCATGCCGCAGAGCGCGTGGGCGGAATTGGAACGCCTGCGCAAGGAAGGCCGGCTCGAGTTGTTTCCGGGCCGCTTGCGGGATTTCGAGGAGGACGAAGAGGGTGTCACGGCGCGGATTCAACCCAAGAAGGCCGGCGGCGAAATCCGCTCCATCCGCGCGGGGAAGGTATTCAACTGCATCGGCCCGGAGTCGAATTTCCGCCAGCACTTCAACGAGCCGCTGCTCATCAATCTTCTCGCCCGCGGCGTGCTGCATCCCGACCCGCTCTTCCTCGGCCTCGAAGCCAACGAAAACCTCGAGCCGGTCGGTGCGAAGGGTCATGCCTTCGAGCAGATCTCGCTCATTGGCCCGCCGCTCAAGGCCATGTTGTGGGAATCCACGGCGATTCCCGAAATCCGGCAGCAGGCTGCGCTCGTCGCAAGCCGGGCGCTGCGACACCAACACCTCCAGCCATCCTGGGAAATATGAACACGTATCGACTCCTGATTCTTCCCGCGGCGGTCCTCGCGATCACGTCGGGCGCCATCGCGCAAACCGAGGAGCCTCCGCCCTCGAAGTTCCGCGGCATCGAGGGCGACTACACGAAAAATGGCAGGGTCGAGGTCCGCGGGGTGGACGGGATTGCCGGCGTGGGCACGGTCCGGCGGTTGCGTGTATCCGTCGGAAAGGATGGGCTCGGAGCCCGCTTCAGTGCCCGGGGTGAGCTCGTGGTGAATGGCGCGACCCGCAAGTTTCGCAACGTCGTCGCTCTGCGCCGTGACGGCACGGCATCCATTTCAAACCTGGCTCCCGGCATCGAGGACGGACGCACGGCCAAGGCCGGCACGTATCAAATGGCCGGCCGCACGCTGCGCGTGGAATTCGACTTCGTGCTCGGCACGACCGCCGGTCGGGCGACGCTCACTGTGCGCCGGCGCGGCACGAAGGAGCGTGAGCGGCTTCTTGTAACACAGACGCTGACCACCGATGCCCTGCTGTCTCCCGTGACCTGGAAGCTCCGCGCAGCTCGTTGAGACCTTGATAATTTTTTTATTTTCCCTTGACACCCTAACCGAAAATATACGACTGAACAAATCGTCTTTAACGACGAGAACGTTCTCACCACAACCGGAAAAGCGAGAAAAATCCCTGCTTAAAAAGACGACCAAACAACTAGCATATGAAACTCCGACCAATCCTGACCACCTTCCTTCTGGGTGCCGCCGCACTGGGTGCCTCGCTCTCGAGCGCCTCGGCGGTGATGACATACAACACGGGGGATCTTTTTCTCGGCTTTCGCGGGGAGGGGGATGCCCAGAACTATCTCGTCAATATCGGCAATGTCTCGCAGTTCGCGAACCTTGGGCCTGGCGCCAAGATCACCGTAACCACCGGGGGCAATATCCGGCTCGACCTCGTCGAGGCGTTTGGCTCCGACTGGCACTCGCGGAGCGACGTCTACTGGGGGGTGATCGGCACCACCTTCGTCGACAACACCACACCGGCGGTCATCTATGCGAGCAAGCAGCGCTCGAATCCCGCCATCCCCTCCACGCCGTGGATCGGTGGTTCGCCCAGCGGTCAGATTGAAAAGGCCAGCCTCGTTCAGGAGCTGATCTTCAAATACGTGCAGGACGGCACAGCCACGGCGAACAGCTCCAAGGCGACGTTCCAGAACGCGTCCTCCGAGAACAGCTGGGCGGACCTCACGTCGGACATCAGCGACTTCCGTGTCGGTGGATCCATCGAGGGATACTTCAGTCTCGAAACCGGCACCTCCAGTTCGGTGCTGGACCTCTACCAGATCAACCCCGGTTACGGTCAGCCGGCAAAGCTGCTGGGGAGCTTTACGATCGACGATAACGGCGTGATCACGTTCACCGCCGTCCCTGAGCCCGCCACGTTGGCGATGCTCGCTCTCGCAGGCCTGGTGCTGGCCTTCGTGGTCAACCGCCGTCCCCGAAGCCGCAAGTTCTGAACCTACCAACTTACATCAATCTCATCATCCACATAGCCATGAAACTCCATAAAACCCTTCTCCTGGGCGCCGCCGGCCTCGCGCTTGCGCATGTCGCCTCAGCGCAGACCATCATCCGCATCGCGGGTTCCAACGGTGATCGCAACGCCACCAACGCCGCGATTGCAAACCTGCTGCAGGGTGAAACGTATGTCGGCATCGCCGTGAACGGTAATCCGGGCACGCCGCAGTCATCGAACTTCGGCAACTTCGTCGGCGGCACCTTCAACGGCACGCCGGTTACGGTCAAAACCTCTTATCTCGGGGCCACGGGTGGCGTGAAGGCCGTCGCCGGTTCGGAGCCCGTGCGGTTCCTGCCGACCAATGCGACCGGCAATCTGAATCCCAACCCGCTTACGGCGACCGACCCTTCGCAATACGAGGATGCAGTGCCGGATTTCGCCGTTTCGACGAACTTCCAGAGCACGTCGCCTTACATTGGCTTCTACAACGGGAAGAACTACATCGAACTGGAGCAGATCCTTACGGGTGTTGCGCCGATGGTGTTCCTCGCCAGCCCGGGCTTCCCTGGGGACAACCTCCACACCTCCGCCGCGCAGGCGCTCTACTCCCGCGGGTATATTCCGTTGTCGTTTCTGACTGGAAATTCGGCCCACCGAAACCAGACAGTGTTCGCGATCGGCCGCAACTTCGATGCGGGCCAGCGTTACTGCCCGCTCGCTGAGATGGGCCTCGGTGTGAACGCTGTCACGAAGCACTACCAGCCGACGATCCAAAACGGCGTCGTGACGAGCCATACGCTCTGGCCGGTTGAGGTCGTGAGCGGTGTCAGCAGCCAGTTCCCGGGCAACGGCGGATTCAACTCCGGCGCGAACCTGGTGGCGGCTCTGGTCGTCCCTCTTGGCCCGAACGCCTACAAGGTCGGCAATCCCAATGCCACCGCGGGCTATTACATCGGCTACGCGACGCCCGGTGATGCGGTGACTGCGAACGCAGGCGGCGCGAAAACCCTCAAGTGGAACGGCGTGGCATACAGCCAGGACGCGGTCCGCGAAGGTCAATACACGCTGTGGCTTTATACCCGTGTGGTTTACGATCCGAATCTCGGCGCACCGGGCAGCGGAAAAGAACTCCATCGCGCATTCGCCGATGCGATTGCCAACGAGGTGATCACCACGACGGGCAGCAGCGGCGGCGGCATCCTGATCGGCACCATGCAGGTTTACCGCGAGTCGGAGAGCGCTCCGGTCATTCCCACATACCTTTGATCGGTGGCAACCAGGAAAGGGTCCCATCCCCTTTCCTGGGTCACGGTTGCTGGTGGCAGCACCAGCGCCCGGATAGCCGGGCATAAAAAACTGGATGATTTCAACGATGCATCTGGAAGGGAGTAGCGGCTCTTCCAGGTTGTGAGGGCCAGCCGGTGCGGGTGTTCGTGGGGAGGCGCCCGCACCGGCTGTGGTCGCTCAAACTCGCTAAAGAATCCGATGAGATTTCTCCTGCCCTTTTCCCTGGTCGCAAACGTGCTGTTGGCAGGAGTTGTCGGCTACCTTCTCGGCACACGAGCTTCCGTGCCTTTCGCGGAGCAGCCCTTGCTGACTTCTGCGCTTTCCCAAGCCGTGGAGCCGGCGGTGGCAAGTGGTGCTTCTCCGGTCCTTGCAAAACCGGCGCACGCCGCGCCGTCTGCGCCAGCCGCCCCGGCTCGGCACCCGGCGCCGGTGGCTCCCGCGAATGCCGATCCGGTTTTCGCTGCCGGATCCGGAGTAGGTGTTGCGCCTTCGGCTTACGCGGTTCCCGTGCCTACGATTTCCAACCGGAGTCCAGCCGGCGTTGCCGGAGGTTCCGCGCCCGGAGCCGCGCCAGTGGAGTCCTTCGCCGGGGATTTGGGCGGAGGAGGGGCTTCCACGTCAGCGCAGGAGATTGTGCAGACCCACAATCCCGCCGGCGCGGGAAACTCCATTGCCTTTCAGGGGGTTCGCGTCGGGCTCACGGAGACCTACGATTCGCCCGACGGCAATGGCCGGGCGTGGGGGGTTGAGCTGTCTCCGGACCCAAACGGAGCCGCAGGAAATCCCGGTTCGGAGACCCCGGACGGGCTGGCCGCCGTTGCACCGCGGGATGGAGGCGGAGAGGAGTCCGGGAAGCGAGGGCAGTCCGGATCGGGGGAGTCGAAGGGGAACACGAATCAACCGCTGGCCAATGCGCCGGGGTCCGAGGGAGCGGTGGACGATGGCATGACCTACGAGGATGAGCTTTTCCGGGTGAAATGGGGCTGGGCCGCCTGGGATGCGGCACGCACCGAGGCGAAGCGGGAGGCGGATCGTCGCCGCCACGGAGGAAACTGAGCGTGGTCGCGCGCCGGTTCTCCGATTTCAAGGGACGGGCTTTGGTAGGGTGCATCTCGCGATGCACCCGTTGCATGCAAGAGCCGGACGCGGGCCGGCGGTGCGTGCGAGGCGAGGCCTAGTTTTTCGGCTTGCGGCTCGAGCTGGTGTCGAGGCGCACGGAAACGCAGGTCTCGACCTCGATGACACGACCGTCGCGGACTGTGATGGCAACGGAGCCATGCTTCAACGCCTGGACTTGCGATTCGACGATCTCGAGCCACGAATGGCGTCCGCCGGCTCTTGCGGTGGGCGATGTCGGATTGCTCATGGAAATTTCAATCGAGGGCTTCCCTCGGTCCCGTTGTGGGCAGGCCGGCTTCGATCCATGCGCGGATGCCGCCTGCCACGGACCGGACGTTTGTGTAGCCCATGCGTTCGAGGTTTTCCGCCACGAGGGCCGAACGGTTTCCTCCCGCGCAGTAGCAAAGGATGGGCGTGTGGACATCCGGGATGTAGTGCTCGATCTCGGACTCGACGATGCCCTTTCCAAGATGCAGGGCGCCCTTGATGTGCCTGCGTGAGAACTCGACGTTCTCGCGGACATCGAGGAGCACGGCGCCGGCAGCCGCCTCATGCGCGGCGTCGACGGGCGAGATCTCCCGGATGCGTTCGCGGACTTCTGCGACAAGAGCGAGGTAGCGTTTTCCAGGTGCGGCCATGTGGACAATCAGAGGAGACGCGTCTTCGGGGGAGGAACCGACGGAGAAGTCGCCGCGCCGGAGGCGTGGCGATGATTCTCCGCCGGTTCGTTCTCCCCCCGGAGAACAACCAACGCACGTGGCGGACTGATGCGGTGCGTAAACATGGGAGTGCCTTGTCAGATCGATTGCGCTTCCGAGATCACCGCGCGGTAGCGCAGAAGCATTTCCTCGAGGGCGAGGCAGTGGGCCTCGACCTGCTTGTCCATCGGTGTGAGCTGGGGCGTCTCGAAGACGATCTCCAGGGGCCGCGGATGCTGCGTGGGCGGCGCGGAAAGAACGCCCGGGTAGCCGCTCTCGATGATGCCTTCGTTGGCCTGGAAGTTGTCGATGCTCTTGTCGAAATTGCGCGGCAACACGGTCTCGGCGCGTGCCAGAGCCGGCTCGAGCACATGGCGGGTAAGGGCGTGGCCATTGATGAAGCCGTAGAGCCCATCGCTCGTGTCGTCGGAATGCAGGGCGATGAGGCCGTCAAACTGGAGGTTCGAGAGTTGCCGCTCGAGGAGCATCACCTCGGGCTCCGACGAATCGCGCCAGAACTCGCGGTTCAAATCGAGTCCGTTGCGCGACCAGCGCGTGTCGTCTGCAAATCCCGTGGGGTTGCAGACCGGATAGATGAAAAGCTCGTATCCCCGGGCGAGCTCGGGATTGCGATACAGGCGATCGATGAAGGCGAGGGCGCCGAGCACGCTCGACTCCTCGTCGCCGTGGAGGCCGCCGAAGATGCCGACTCGAAGGAAGCTCGCGCCGGCCGAGCCTGGTCCGGCAAAGAGAAACCGCGGCATGGTGACTCGCTCTCCGTGCGGTCCCTGAAATTCGAGGTGCGCGGCGAAAAGGTGCTGGGAGCGGCGGGCGAGCTCCTCGGTTGGGCGGATCAGATCACGAACGCTCCGGCGTTCGCGCAAACGATGAGGCGGTTTCACGATCATTGTTTCGAGGGTGTGTAGATGGCGTCGAACTGGCCGCCGTCCGTGAAATGCTTCTGCGCCTCGTCCCAACCGCCGAACACATCGTCCACGGAGTGGAGCGCTAGCTCGGGGAAGAGGCTCTCGTTCTCCTTCAAAATCGTTTCCGAGCGCGGCCGCAGAAAATGCCTGGCCGCCACGCGCTGGCCGGCGTCGGACCACAGATAGGTGAGGTATTCCGTGGCCACCTCGCGTGTGCCGCGCTTGTCAACGACGGAGTCCACCACGCTCACGGGCGCTTCGGCGAGAATGCTCGACGCCGGGGTGACGATCTCAAACTCGTCGGGGCTGAACACCTTCGTGATTTGCAAGGCCTCGCTTTCGAAGGTGAGCAGCACGTCGCCAATGCCGCGCTGCACAAAGACGTTCGTGGCATCGCGACCGCCCGTGGCGAGGAGGGGAGCGTTCCGAAAAAGCCGGGCCACGAACTCGCGCGCCTTTTCATCGTCGCCGCCGGGCGCCGTCTTCGCGAACGCCCACGCCGCGAGGTAGCTGTAGCGGCCGTTGCCCGAGGTCTTCGGGTTCGGAATGATGACCTGCAGCCCCTCCTGCACGAGGTCGTCCCAATCCTTGATGCCCTTGGGATTTCCCTTCCGGACCAGAAACACGATCGTGGAGGTGTAGGGGGCGGCGTTGTCCGGCAGGCGGGTGCGCCAGTCCTTCGCGACAAGCCCGGCGTTGGCCAGAATCTGGATGTCGGTATCCTGGTTCATCGTCACGACATCCGCCTGCAGCCCGTCGAGCACGGCCCGGGCCTGCTTGCTGGAGCCGGCGTGGGATTGCTCGATTGCGACGGGAGACAGACCTTCGGCCTTGCGGTGCGCCTCGAAGGCGGCGTTGTAGTCGCGATAGAATTCGCGGGTGACGTCGTAGGAGACGTTCAAAAGTTCCGTCGGTGCGGCGTGCAGGGTGACTGCCGCCGCGACCGTGGCGAGAATGGGAAATTTCATGGATTAAAAAAAGAGGCGTCTCATGCCTCCTGGGCTGCGACGAGTTGGTTGCGGGCTTTTTCGGAAAGAACGGTGCTGAGGTAGCGTTCGCCCGTGCTACAACCGATCGTCACAATGAGCTTCCCTTTCGACTCCGGCCGTTTCGCGACCTGAAGCGCGGCCCAGACGTTTGCCCCTGTCGAGATGCCGGCGAGAATTCCCTCCTCGATGGCGAGCCGGCGGGCGGTTTCGATGGCGTCTTCATTGCTCACCGTGACCACGTCGTCGAGGATCGAGACGTTGAGGTTGTTCGGCACGAAGCCCGCGCCGGTTCCCTGAATCTTGTGCGGCCCCGGTTTGAGCGGCTCGCCGGCGCGAGTCTGCGAAATGACAGGTGAGTCCTTGGGTTCGACGGCGATGGACTGAAAACCCGGCTTGCGGCTCTTGATGACCTCACTGACGCCCGTGATCGTGCCGCCCGTTCCGACAGCGGAAACCAGAATGTCTGCGCGTCCCTCGGTGTCGGCCCAGATTTCCTCCGCCGTGGTCCGGCGATGGATCTCGGGGTTCGCGGGGTTGTTGAATTGCTGGGGAATCCACGAATCCGCGATCTCCTTGTGGAGCTCCTCGGACTTCGCGATCGCGCCCTTCATGCCCTCGGAGGCCGGGGTCAGCACAAGTTTCGCGCCGAGCATGGCGAGAAGAATGCGCCGCTCGAGGCTCATGCTTTCGGGCATGGTGAGAATCAGCGGGTAACCCTTTGCGGCGGCGACGAAGGCGAGGGCGATGCCCGTGTTTCCCGAAGTCGGCTCGATGATCGTCATGCCCGGCTTGAGACGGCCTTCCTTTTCCGCAGCCTCGATCATCGCCGCGCCGATGCGGTCCTTCACGCTGCCGAGCGGATTGAAGAACTCGCCCTTGAGGGCGATCGTCGCAGGGACGTCGGCGGCGATGCGGTTGAGCTTGATGAGAGGAGTGTGTCCGACGCTGCGGATTACGTTTTCGTAGTAGGCCATGGTTTCAGTTCCCGTTGGATAAAGCGTTGGGGGCGAACGAGGCGTCCACCTGAGTAAAAAGCCGGAAATTCATGGGTTGTGAAATGTCGATAGAAATAGTCGTCATTAAGGGCGCGTCAATCAATTTCGTTGGGAAACGATTTGATTAGATGCCTTCGCCGTTCAGTCCTTCGGTCGAGGCGACTTCGCGATCCGACACGGGTCGCCCTCGCATTACATCGGCCAGCGACGCCTCATCCATGAGCCTCGCCACCATGTTTCGCGCCTCGAGCATCACCCGGCGGAACCGGCACACCGGCTCCTGGGTGCAACGTTTGTAATCGGTCACCGAGACGCAGCCGATGGGGGCGAGGTAGCCATCGAAATGACGCACGACCTCGCCCATCGTGATGCGCTCCGGGCTCTTCGCGAGGGTGTAACCACCGCGTTTTCCCGCGGTGCTGGCCACCCAGCCCCGTTCCTTCAGATCGAGCATGATGTGCTCGAGGAATTTCTTCGGGACGTCGTTGCGTCGGGCCAGCTCGGCAATGGGGATGGGCTGCCCGCCGTAATGTTCGACCAGTGTGAAAAGGGCGCGCAACGCGTAGTCGGTGCGCATGGAAAGCTGCATTCAAGGACGATACGGTGGATCGCCATTCAGGGCAAGATGGTGATAACAAGTGCCGCGAAGGGGAAAATTTGGAGCCGTCCGGGCAGGCATGGCGATTTGCCTTTCGATGATTTGCCTAAATAGCCCTTGCTATCGGGGGTGGGCTGTGTAATTCTCGCCGACTCACAAGATTGAAAGAAATGGGAAAGAATGATTCCAGTGAGGCGATTGCCCTGCGCCTCCACGACAAAGATACCGGCAGCGCCGATGTCCAGATTGCGCTGCTCACAAAGCGTATCTCGGAGCTGACCGAACACCTCAAGATCCACGCGAAGGATCACTCCTCGCGCCGCGGTCTGCTCAAGCTGGTGGCCCAGCGCCGCCGTCTTCTCGATTATCTCAAGCGCACGTCCTCGGACCGCTACCAGAACGTTCTCGAGAAGCTTCAACTCCGCAAGTAATCGCGGAATAACCGATGCCAGTTTTTGAAGGCCCCGGCTCAAGGTAGCTGGGGCTTTCTGGCATTTACCTACACGCCTGCCGCGTCCCCCCGTTGAGTCGATGCGGCAATTCCTAGAAAAAGACATGTCTCAATCCGTTACCGCACAAGTCGGTGCAACACCCATCACCATTGAAACCGGCAAGCTCGCGAAGCTTGCCGACGGCGCCGTGACCGTCCGTTCCGGCGACACGATCGTTCTCGTTTCCGCAGTCTCCGCCACCACCGTCAAGGAGGGGCAGGACTTCTTCCCGCTCACCGTCGACTACCGAGAGAAGGCGGCGGCTGTGGGCAAATTTCCCGGCGGCTACTTCAAGCGCGAAGGCCGCCCGACCGAGAAGGAAATCCTTACCGCCCGCATGACGGACCGCCCGCTGCGTCCGCTCTTCCCGAAGGGCTATCTCTACGACACCCAGATCATCGGTGTTCTCCTCAGCGCGGATGGAGAGATCGATCCGGACATTCTGTTCATCAATGGAGCGAGCGCCGCGCTCTGCGTGTCGGACATCCCGTTCGCCGGCCCGGTGGGCGCCGTGCGCGTGGGCCGCATCAACGGCCAGTTTGTTGCGAATCCGACCCACACCGAGCGTCTGGAAAGTGACCTGAATCTCGTCTACGTCGGCAACGAAACCGACGTCATCATGATCGAAGGCGAGGCCGACGAGCTGCCCGAAGATCAGTTCGTCGAAGCGCTGCGTTTTGCGCAGAGCGAGGTCGTGAAGATGGTCGCCGTGCAAAAGGAGCTCGCCGCCGTCGCAGGCAAGCAAAAGCGCCAGGCTCCGCTGTTCGTCGTTCCCGACGAGCTTCTGGAAATTGCCTACAACGTTGCCGGCGATCGCATCGAGGCTGCCCTCTACACGCCCAGCAAGGTTGCCCGCCAGAAGGCGGTCGGCGCGCTGAAGGACGAAGTCTCCGCGGCGATCCTCGAGAAATTCCCCGAGGCGACCAAGTTCGAGATCAGCCAGGCGTTCGACTACCTGCAGAAGAAGGCGTTCCGCATCAGCATCCTCGACAAGCAGGTGCGTTGCGATGGTCGCGACACGAAGACGATCCGTCCGCTCAGTGCCGAGACGGGACTGCTTCCGCGCAGTCACGGCAGCGCCCTCTTCTCCCGCGGTGAGACGCAGGCGCTCTGCCTCGCGACGCTCGCTCCGGTCGACGAAGCGCAGGATCTTGACGGCTACACCGGTGGCGAGACCACCAAGCGGTTCATCCTCCATTACAACTTCCCGCCGTTCTCGGTGGGCGAGACGGGCCGCACCGGCAGCCCGGGCCGTCGCGAGATCGGTCACGGCGCACTCGCCGAGCGGTCGATCCTTGCGGTGATTCCCGACCTCGACGAGTTCCCGTATGCGATTCGCGTCAGCTCCGAGATCATGGAGTCCAACGGCTCGACCTCGATGGCGACCGTTTGCGCGGGCGTGCTTTCACTGCTCGACGCGGGCGTTCCGCTCAAGAAGCCGGTTGCCGGTATTTCCTGCGGTCTGGTCACCGAGTTCAACGGTGAGCAGATGACCCGTTACACGCTGCTTACCGACATCATCGGCAGCGAGGACCACTTCGGCGACATGGACTGGAAGCTTTGCGGCACGCGTGATGGCGTCACCGGCTTCCAGCTCGACCTGAAGCTTCCGGGCATTCCGCTCGATCTGATGGCCGAGGCCGTTTATCGCGCTCGCGACGACCGGCAGAAGGTCCTCGACGTGATGGAGGCCACGCTCGGCAGGCACCGTGCGGAGCTCAGCCCGTTTGCGCCGCGTATCGAGACGATCAAGATCAACCCCGAGAAGATCGGCCTGCTCATCGGCCCGGGAGGAAAGACGATCAAGGGCATCGTCGCGGAGACCGGCGCCGAGATCAACATCGAGGACGACGGCTCGGTGCACATTTACTCGAACAACGGCGAGAGCCTGAAGCGCGCCAAGGAGATCATCAATGGCATGACCAAGGAGATCACCATTGGCGAGATGTATCAGGGCACCGTGGTCTCGATCAAAGACTTCGGCTGCTTCGTCGAAGTGCTGCCCGGCAAGGACGGCCTCGTGCACATCTCCGAGCTCGCGGATTTCCGCGTGAACAAGGTGCAGGATGTCGTGAAGGTCGGCGACGCGATCTGGGTGAAGTGCATCGGCGTCGACGACAAGGGCCGCGTGAAACTCAGCCGCAAGGCCGCGATGAAGGATCGCGACGAGGCGGCGGGTGGCGAGATCGGCAGCGAGCAGCCCGTCGAGGCCTGATTCGATTTCCCGCTGGCAAAAGCGCGAGGGCATCTGCTCTCGCGCTTTTTGCGTTTCAGGGGAAGGCTCAGTCGTCGTCGCTGAGGAGCTTTTCGAATTCCTCCGCCGTTTCGCAGGTAATGATGCGAATGTCGGCGGGATAGTGAAATTGCGAGAGAATCGCGAAGCCGATTTCCCTTTCCGGGTGGGGAATCAGGCGGGCAATCGCTCCGACGCCGTGGGCCTTAATCCGGTCCATCACCTTCATCAGGCCGGCAGAGCAGTCGAGATCCATGGAACGGAGATCGCTGAGATCCGTGGCGAGCACGAAGCCCGCTTCCAGCGAGGGCAGCAGCCCGGAGAGTTCCGCGAGATGATTTTCCATGATCTGCGCCGTGACGTGCCCATGGTAGCGAACCCGAAGGATGTTCTTTTCGGCGTCTGCCTGCGCTTCGATGGAGTCGACTCCCGCTGGGGGAGTTTGCTCCTGATCAAAATTCCGGGGGGGTGCGGAAAGGTCGTTCACTTTGCAACTTACAGATTTCTCAATACCTCAACGGCTATTCCGGGTGCCGAACATGCGGCAAGTCAAACATTCCCCGGAATCCGGAAAGTCACAGGGAAAGTCAAAATTTGAGCAAACCCCGGCAATGGAGGGAGAGCCGCGACGGCGGCGGGATCCTAGCGTTTCGCGAAGAAACAAATTGCGATGAATCGCTCGACCACTTTGCTGCCTGCCGCTCACCCTCCGTTGAAGCTCCGGGTCCTCTACGCGACCCTCGAGAGTGATCCCGCTCGCGAGTCCGGCTTGCCGGTGGATCATCTTCTCGAGGGCTTTTCCACAACGAGGCCTCGTCGAATCGACCACACCGCGTCGCGCGCCCAGGCCGGGCAGAATCTTTGCGGAGCATCGAGAGACGTCTAACGGCTGCCTCACAAAATGGACGTCCTCCTTCTTTCGCGCATTCAGTTCGCGTTCACGGCCGCGTTTCACTACCTCTACCCGCCCTTGAGCATCGGGCTCGGCGTGATGCTGGTGATCATCGAAGCAATCTGGCTGAAGACGAAAAATCCCGTTTACCACCAGATGGCGCGGTTCTGGACGAAGGTGTTCGCGCTCACCTTTGCCATCGGGGTAGCAAGCGGCATCGTGATGGAATTCGAATTCGGCACGAACTGGGCGACCTACTCGCGATACGTAGGCGACGTGTTTGGCAGCGCGCTCGCCGCCGAGGGCATTTTTGCCTTCTTTCTCGAGTCGGGATTTCTCGCCGTGCTGCTCTTCGGCTGGGACAAGGTCGGGCCGAAGCTCCACTTCTTCTCGACGTGCATGGTGTGCTTCGGGGCACATTTCAGCGCGATCTGGATCGTCGTCGCGAACTCCTGGCAGCAGACGCCGGCCGGGTATCACATCGTCGGCGAAGGGCTGAACGCGCGGGCTGAGATCACGGATTTCTGGGCGATGGTCTTCAACCCATCCTCGATGGACCGGCTCAGCCACGTGATTTGCGGCGCATGGCAGGCGGGTGCGTGGCTCGTGGTGAGCGTGAGCGCCTGGTATCTCCTGAAGGGTCGGTATACGGACTTCGCGAAGCGGTCGTTGAAGATTGGTCTCGCGCTCGCGTTGATTGCCTCCCTGCTGCAGCTCGTGACCGGGCACGATAGTGCGGAAGGGGTTGCGAAGAACCAGCCTGCGAAGCTCGCCGCGTTCGAAGGGCACTACGAGGCAAATGGCCCTGCCGGCATGTATCTCTTCGGCTGGGTGGATGAGGACGGGCAGCAGGTGAAGTTCGGCCCGAATATTCCCGGGTTGCTGAGCTGGCTCGTCCACGGCGACGCCTCCGCGCCCGTCACGGGGCTGAATGCCTTCCCGAAGGAAGACCGGCCGCCCGTGAACTTCTCGTTCCAGATGTATCACCTCATGGTGGCGATCGGTGTCGGGCTGATTGCGCTGGCGGTTTTCAGCGTGATCATGCTCTGGCGCGGCAAACTTTTCGAGCATCGATGGTTGCTGCGCATCCTCGTGGTCGCCGTGCTCGGGCCGCAGATCGCCAATCAGGCTGGTTGGTTCGCGGCGGAGGTCGGGCGCCAGCCGTGGATCGTTTACAACCTCCTGCGCACCTCGGAGGGCCTCTCGAAGGTCGTCACTGCGAACGCCGTGCTCTCCTCGTTGATCATGTTCACATTCATCTACACGCTGCTCTTTGCAGTCTTCGTGTATCTCCTGAATCACAAGATCCAGCATGGGCCCGACGAAGCCGATCTTCTGCCGACCGGCCGCCTGGCCCGCATTATGGAGGAACCTCGCGCCGATGCCTGAAGTCGAATTCTCCCTCAATCTCGTTTGGTTCATCCTCGTCGGGATGCTCTTCACTGGATACGCGATGCTCGACGGCTTCGACCTCGGGATCGGGGCGCTGCATCTTTTCACGAAGACGGACGAGGAGCGGCGCCTGATGCTGAATTCCATCGGGCCGGTGTGGGACGGAAACGAGGTGTGGCTCGTCACCGGAGGTGGAGCGCTCTTCGCGGCGTTTCCGATGGTTTATGCGACCGTGTTTTCCGGGTTTTACCTCGCGTTCATGCTGCTCCTCTGCGCGCTGATCTTTCGCGCAGTGGCGATCGAGTTTCGCAGCAAGCAGCCCATGCGCTGGTGGCGGCAAATGTGGGACATCGGTTTCAGCGCAGGGAGCTTTCTCTCGGCGCTGCTCATCGGTGTCGCGATGGGAAACATCGCCTGGGGCGTGCCGCTGAATGCGGAGCACGAGTATGCGGGCACGTTCTTCGATCTGCTGAAGCCGTATCCGCTGCTCATCGGCGTGACCACGGTCGCGCTCTTCATGATGCACGGTGCGATCTACGGCGTGATGAAAACGGAGGGCGAACTCCACGACCGGCTACGCGGCTGGGTGAACCGCTGCATCATCTTTTTCATCGTCTGCTATGCGACCTCGAGCATGGCGACGCTGCTGTATTTGCCGCACATGACGGAAACGCTGAAGCAATACCCCGCCTTCTTTGCCGTCGCGCTGCTGAACATGCTCGCGATCGCCAACATTCCTCGCGAAATCCACAAGGGACGCGACTTCAACGCCTTCCTCTCCTCATGTGCGGCGATGCTCGCGCTGATGGTTTTGTTTGGTGTGGGGATGTATCCGAACATGGTCTTCAGCGACATCGCGCCCGAAAACAGCCTCACGATCTTCAATGCCGCCTCGTCGCAAAAGACGCTCGGCATCATGTTGATCATCGCGCTGATCGGAGTGCCGATCGTGCTGACCTACACGGTTTGCATCTACTGGATCTTCCGCGGCAAGGTGAAGCTCGACAGGATGAGCTACTGAGCGGCTGGGGCTCAGTAGTAATAGTTTGCCGGAAGCTGGAAGGCGTTTTCGAGGATTCGCACCTCGGGAGGCTCGCTCGCCACGACCTCCACGACGTCAAAGCGAAACGTGAGATCGGGCAGTTCCAGCATGCGCAGCCAGGCCATGGCGCCGCGGATGATTCTACGGCGCTTCTTCCGATCCACGGCCGAGAACGGACGACCGAAATCCTCGCTCGAACGCGTCTTCACCTCGACGAACACCAGCGTGTCCCCGTGGCGGCAGACGAGATCGATTTCGCCGGCGTTCCTTGCGCGAAAATTTCTTCGCAGAATCTTGTAGCCTGCACGCCGCAGATGCCGGGCCGCCTCGCGTTCGCCGCTGCGCCCGAGCGCGAGATGAGGCGCGTCAGTTGAGCGGGAGAACCATTTGCGCCACGGGCGCGAAGCTGCGGCGATGAATCGGGCAGGGCCCATGTTTTTCGAGACTAGCGAGATGCTCGGGCGTTGCATAGCCCTTGTGGCGTTCGAAGCCGTAGTGGGGCCACTTCGCCGCGTGTTCGAGCATGAGCCGGTCACGGGTCACTTTGGCGATCACGCTTGCCGCGGCGATGCTCAGGCTGATGCCGTCGCCGCCGACGAGCGCCGTCTGCGGAACCGCGAACGGTTGCACGGGAAGACCGTCGATCAACGCATGCGCCGCTGCAATGCGCAGTCCGGCGACGGCCTGGCGCATGGCTTCGTGGGCGGCGCGCAGGATGTTGATGCGGTCGATGAGGTCGACCTCACACACGCCGACCGCCCAGATGACCTCCTCCGAGTCGGTGAGGCGCTTGTAACATTCCTCACGGGTGGCGGTGCTGAGCTTCTTGGAATCGTCCAGCGGCCCGCCGCAAAAATTTTCCGGCAGAATGACCGCTGCTGCGACCACCGGACCGGCCAGGGGACCCCGACCGGCTTCATCCACTCCGGCGATGGGAAAAATTCCCTGCCGGGCAAGTCGATGCTCGTGCTCGAGGGAGCAGGGCATCGACGGGAAATCAGGCGGCGAACTCCGTCTTCTCCTTGACCGTCGTGGCGGACTTGCCCTTGCGGCCGCGGAGGTAGTTCAGCTTCGCGCGACGGACGGAACCCTTGCGCTCGACCTCGATCTTGGCGATGCGGGGCGAATGAAGCGGAAACACGCGCTCGACGCCCTCGCCGTAGCTGATGCGACGGACGGTGAAAGCGGCGTTGATGCCAGTGCCACGACGGCCAATCACGATGCCGGTGAAAACCTGAATGCGCTCCTTGTCGCCTTCGATGACCCGGGTGTGCACACGAACGGTGTCGCCGACCGCGAAATTCGCGACGTCTTTCTTCAACTGCTCTTGCTCAATTTTGGCGATCACGTTGCTCATGGCCGTAATAAGGTGGACCGGAAATAATGCCGGGCTTTTTCGGACTCGCAAGCTCAATCTTCCGGTTCGCGTGAATTGATGGCCCGCGAACCGGAAGCTTGGATGCGAACTTCAGCGGGCGACGAGGCTCAGCACGGCCTTCTGGGCATGGAGACGGTTCTCGGCCTGCCGAAAAATGGTGTCGGCATGGGCCTCGAGCACCGACTCGGTGATTTCCTTGCCGCGATAGGCCGGCAGGCAATGCATCACAAGCGCGTCGGGCTTCGCCACCGAGATCAGGTCTTCATTGATCTGGTAACCGCTGAGCTGGGCGATCCGGTAGGCGGCCTCGTCTTCCTTGCCCATGCTGATCCAGACATCCGTGTAGAGCACGTCGGCGCCCTGTGCGGCGTCCTTGAGTCCGGTGGTCACGGCGACCTTTCCGCCGGCCCGGGCGAGCAGGTCGGCCGGGGGTTGAAAATGGGGAGGAGCCGCGATGCGCAGCTCGAAGCCGAGCTTGGAGGCTGCCCAGATCCACGAGCGCGGCATGTTGCAATCGCCGTCGCCGACGAAGCAGATCGTCAGGTCGTCCAGCGAGCCGCGGAGTTCGCGGATGGTGAAAAGGTCCGCGAGAATCTGGCAGGGATGCTCCTCGTCGGTGAGCGCGTTGATCGTGGGAATGCCGCTGTATTCGGCAAACTCCTCGACGTCCTTTTGCGCGAAGGTCCGGATCACCGCGCCATGCACCATGCGGCCCATGACCCGTGCGGTGTCCTTGATCGGCTCGCCGCGACCGAGCTGGATGTCATTGGCGGAAAGGAACATGACGTCACCGCCGAGCTCGCGGATGCCGACCTCGAAACTTACGCGTGTGCGGGTCGAGCTTTTTGCGAACATGATCGCCCAGCACTGGTGGCGGAGGGGGTGTTCCGCATGGTGACCGCGGGTGGATTTCATCACGGCGGTCACGTCGAGGATTTCGAGAATTTCCTCGCGGGACAGCGACTCGATGGACAGCAGATGTTTCACCCGGCGTTTGTAAGCGTTCGGGGCACCTTCGACAACCCCTCTCGCGCACCGCGAGGGAACTACCGGCGGATGACCCTCAGCTTTAATTCCTTTGACGTGTTCCCATCCGGAAGCCTCTGCGTGGACAAAAGTGGGCCGAATTTTACGCCGGCTTGATTTCCTTCGGCGTCAGAACGCCTGCGAGAATTTCCAGCGCCGCGTCGAGGTCGGCCTCGCAAAGATTGAGAGGCGGCAAAAACCGAATTGTCGACGCTCCGGCCGGCACCACCAGCAGGCCGGCGTGCATCAGCCGCTCGGTGAGGACGATCGAGGCCATGCGATCGTCGTCGGAGGCGCCAATGCGGGCGTTGAAATCGCCGACAACCTCCATCCCGATCATCAATCCCAGCGCGCGCACCTCCCGCAGGAGTGGTGAATTCAATGTCCGGAGCTTCTGCGCGAACCGCTCACCCATCTCCCGTGTGTTGCGCAGCAGATCCTTCTCCTCGATTTCGTCGAGCACGGCGAGTGCGGCGGCACACATCACGGGGTTTCCGCCGTAGGTGGTGCCGTGGGATCCGGGGCCGAGGAGGCTGCTCAGCGCGCCACGGTCATCAATGACATGGTCGTTCACCCAGAAGGCTCCGAGCGGAAATCCATTCGCGATTCCCTTTGCCCAGCTCACTCCGTCGGGCACGATGCCGTCACCGGCAATGGACTTCCATCCGCACCAGTCGCCGGTCCGGCCAAGGCCGCACTGCACTTCGTCGAAAAGGAGCAGCAGGTGATGCTCGTTGCAGAGCTCGCGCAGGCCACGCAGAAACTCCGGCTTTGCGAGATGAATGCCGCTTTCGCCCTGGATCGGCTCGACGAGGACCGCCACCGTCTGCGGTGTGATCGCCGTCCGCACCGCATCGAGGTCGTTTGGCGGAACATGCGTGAAACCTTCCAGCAACGGCGCGAAGCCGGTTTTCACCTTGTCCTGACCGGTCGCCGAGATGCCCGCCATCGTGCGGCCGTGAAATGATCCGGTCATCGTGATGATTCCAAAACGCCCGGTCGTGCTGCCGAATCTCCGCGCGAGCTTGATCAAGCCCTCATTCGCCTCGGCGCCGCTGTTGCAGAAAAACACCTTTCCAGGCGTGGCGACGAGCCGCACGAGCCGCTCCGCAAGATGCGCCTGCGGAAGCGTCCGGTAAAGATTCGAGGTATGCACGAGCGTCGCCGCCTGCCGCGAAATCGCCTCCGTTACGCGCGGGTGCGCATGCCCGAGCGAGCACACGGCGATTCCCGCGCCGAAGTCGATGAGCTCACGCCCGTCGTCGCTCCACACACGGCAGCCTTCGCCTCGAGCGATCGTCAGATCGAAGCGGCCGTAGGTCGGTAGCACGTATTGCTCGTAGAGACTGCGTGTGTTCACGCGCGAAACATTTCGTGAATTTCACGAAATGAGAATCTTTAAAGCAGATCGGGCTGGGTCGCGGAGTCGCTTTTTTCAGGGACGGTGTCCTTTGCGCCGATCAGCGAGTGGAAGGCATTTTCGTCGAGAACCGGCACGCCGAGTTCCGCGGCTTTCGCGAGCTTCGAGCCTGCCTCCTCGCCGGCGAGAAGGTAGTCGGTGTTTTTGCTCACGGAGCCGGTCACTTTTCCGCCGAGGGCGCGAATTTGTTCCGCAATCTCCTCGCGCGGCCGGCTCAACGTGCCCGTGATCACGAATGTCTTGCCGGCAATCGCGCTGCCGCCGTCCGCGGATGCCGGTTCCTCGCCTCGTGGGTTGATCCCGTATTTCTTGAATCGCTCGAGCGTTTCACGACCTTCAGGGCTCTCGAACCATGCGACTGCGGCCCTCGCCGCAACGGGTCCGATCACGGGATTCACGTCTCGGGGGTGCTTCGCGGCCTTCGATTTCCTGGCGGCACCCGCGGCGAGCAGTTTCTCTCCGAGCGCGTCGGCCTGCTGGTTGAGCGCCTCCCGTGCCTCCTTTGTGGCGCCTTTTCTTGCGGCATTGAGTTCGTCGAGGCGAATGATGTCGCGAAGAATCCCGGACTCCGCCACGGCGGGAAGGTCGGGATGCAATGCGGCGATGTCGCGCGCGGTGACGGCGCCAATCTCCGGAATCGCCAGCGCGTGAAGCCAGCGCCAGAGCGGCAGCGTCCTGGAACGCTCGAGGGCGTTCAGGAGTTTCCGGGCGTTTTTCTCGCCGAAAGTGTGGGGCTCGTCGTCGGTGCCGAGATTCAGCGGCGCGAGATCGGACAGCTGCAGCTCGAAGAGGTCGAGCGGATTGCGGACCATCTTTTTCTCGACGAGCTTCACCGCGACCTTGTCGCCAAGGCCCTCGATGTCGAGTGCGCCACGCATTGCGAAGTGATCGAGCAGCCGGCTGAGCTGTGCCGGGCAATGAAGGTTCACGCAGCGAACGGCCACGAAGCCTTCCTCGCGGACCACCGGGCCGCCGCAGGCGGGACATTTCTTCGGCATGTGGAAGACCACCTCGCTGCCGGTGCGCAGGTCGGTGCGGACCTTCACCACGGCGGGAATGACCTCGCCGGCCTTCTCGATGACAACGGTGTCGCCGATGCGAATGTCCTTTCGCGCGATCTCCTCCTCGTTGTGCAGCGTGGCGCGGCTCACGGTGCTGCCGCTCACGAAAACCGGCTCGAGCTCAGCAACCGGGGTGAGGACCCCCGTGCGACCGACCTGCACCGTGATGTCGCGCAGTTTCGTCTCCGCGCGCTCGGGCTCGTATTTGTAAGCCATCGCCCAGCGCGGCGCCTTGCTCGTGGAGCCGAGGGCGCGCTGGTGCTCCAGTTTGTCGGCCTTGAGCACCGCGCCGTCGGTTTCGAAGACAAAGTCGTGGCGCACCTTGTCGAGTTCGTGAATCGCCTCGATTGCGGCGTCGACCGTCGTGGCCAGGCGGGACCAGCCGGTCACCGGAAAGCCCCATTCCTCCAGCCAGCGCATGAACTCGCTTTGCGTCTCGGGATTCTCGCCCTCCAACAGGCCGAAGGCGTAAAACGTCGCGCCCAGCTTGCGCTCTGCGACGACTCGCGAGTCGAGCTGCTTGAGCGTTCCGGCGGCGGTGTTGCGCGGGTTCGCATACGTCGGCAGGCCGGCCTCCTCGCGCTCGGCATTCACCCGCGCAAACTCCGATTTCGGCAGATAAATCTCGCCGCGAATCTCGATGCGATCCGGCACATGGCCGGTGAATCGCGTGGGGATGGTGCGGATGGTGCGGACGTTTTCCGTCACATCGTCGCCGGTCGTGCCGTCCCCGCGGGTGACCGCCCGCACGAACTCGCCGCTTTCGTAAAGCAGGGAAATGGCCACGCCATCCACCTTCGGCTCGACGAGCAGGGGGATGCTGGCGTCCGGCAGAAGCTTCTGCATGCGTCGCACAAATTCGACGACCTCCTGCTCGGAGTAGGTGTTGTCGAGGCTCTGCATCCGCACGAGGTGCTGTGCGGGCGAGAATGCCGTGAGCGGCTGCGCACCAACCTGGCGGGTGGGGGAATCCTCGGTGACAAGCTCGGGATGCGCCTTCTCAAGATCGACCAGCTCACGATAGAGCGCGTCGTATTCGCGATCGGAAATTTCCGGGGCCGCCTGCTCGTAGTAGAGCTGATTATGATGCGCGATCTGGGCGCGCAGTTCGGCGATCCGTTTTCGGGCTGAGTCGTCCATGAAGCAGTCGCGCGCAGCCTATACCAAAAGCCGCGCCGAGTGCATCCGCGATCATGTCGCCGACATCGCCGCCGCTGCGCCCCGGCGTGTAAAGCTGGTGCATCTCGTCCGCCACGCCGAAGAAGAACATCCCGACCAGCGCGAGAAGGCAGAGGGGAATCCACGACCATCGGGTCGAGGCGCGCAGTCCGAGGGTGAGGAAAAATGCCCCGGTGGCGAAAAGCACGAAGTGCACAAATTTATCCGAGAAGGAAAACGGCATCTCGGCAAAGCGATTCCCCGGAATCGACGAAAGGATGGTCACCGCGAGACACCAGAGCGCGAAAAACAACCAGGCCAGCCAGGCCGGCGGCCATGCCACACGGGGCCGGGCCGGGGGTGCGGGGTCTGAAGTTTCCAGAGTCGTCATCAAGAGCGCGGGAACATCGCACGGTTCGTGCCGGGTGACGAGATTTTGTAAGCCGACGGCGAAGTCACGTTGGCACGTCCCCTGCTATATCCACCGGTGTCATTCAGGATGCGGCCCGGCTGGAAGGGCATGATTCAGAGGTTTGGGGGAGCCTTTGATTTGGGAGCCAGCCGGGCCGCCAGCTTTTAATGGTTCAGTCCGCTTTTTGAATCAGCTCCACCTCGTAGCCTTCCGGAGCGTCGATGAATGCAATGATCGATCCGCTGGAGGTTTTGGTCGGTCCGTCACTGAGCGGATAACCGAGGGCCGCGGAGTGCCTGGCAAATGCCTCCAGATCGTCCACTTCGAACGCGAGGTGCGTGAGGTCGGGGCCGACCTGCACCGGGCCGCTTTCGTCGAACTTGCAGATTTCGATTTCCTCTTCGCTGCCCGGTGCCTTCAGAAAGACAAGCTCCGATCCGCGAGGGCTCTTCGAGCGGCGGATGATTTCGAGGCCCAGCACCTTCGTGTAGAAATCGAGCGTGCGGTCGAGATCGCTGACCCGGTAGCGCGTGTGGAGAAGCTTTTTGACCATGGTCACGAGGTAACACACGCCCACGGTGCCGTCCAACGCCCGTGCAAATCCGCGACTTGTCAGCGGCGGAATGAAAGCGGAGCTTTTCGGACGAGCGATGCGAAGATGGACTCGAAAGGTTTTGCGACTTCTGCTGCTCGCGATCGGCATTTTCGTGGTGGGGATGCTGATTTGCGAGCTGGCCGTGGAAGTCGCCGCCAGCGGCCGGTGCTATTCCCGGCTGGAGGATGTGCCGCATCGTCGCGCCGGGCTTGTGCTCGGCACCTCGAAGTATGTGCGCGCCGGGCAGGAAAACCTGCACTACCGGTTTCGCATCGAAGCCGCCGCGAAGCTGTATCACGCCGGCAAGGTTGACTGTCTCATCGTCAGCGGGAATGGCGTCGATGCGCATTACAACGAGCCGCGCATGATGCGTAGGGATCTCGTTGCGCTGGGTGTGCCGGAGGAACGGATCATCGATGACGAATTTGGCCTGCGAACGCTCGACTCGGTCATTCGCGCGCGGGAGCAGTTTGGGGAGGACGATTTCATTGTGATCTCTCAACCGTGGCATAATAAACGCGCCGTTTTCATCGCGCGGGCGCACGGGATGGACGCGATCGGGTGGAATGCGACGGAGGTTGCGTTTACGACGGATCTCCGCACGGCGATTCGCGAGCGGTTTGCGCGCGTGCTTGCGGTGCTCGACGTAACGGTATTGAACAAAAGGCCGCAGAATTCTCCGGTCATCACCGCCGCCCATGTCCACAACGCCCCAGCTCCGCGCCCTTGATTTAAAGCGCTCGTTTCAGATCGGTCGACGCTCGATCGACGTGCTGCGCGGCATCAGCCTCGAGGTGACTTCCGGCGAGGCGGTGTTTTTGTGCGGCGCCTCGGGGGCGGGGAAGACGACACTGCTCTACACGCTCGCGGGGTTGGAACGACCCGAGGCGGGCGAGGTGTTTTTCGAAGGAGAGAGCATCTACGGCATCGCTCCGAGCCGGCTGGCCCAGTTGCGGAACCGGCGCATGGGGTTTGTCTTTCAGTCCTATTATCTTCTGCCGGAGCTGACCGCGCTCGAGAACGTGCTCGTGCCCGCGATGATCGGGAAACGCGAGGCTCGTGAGCGCGGCGAGACACTGCTGGAGCGGGTCGGCTTGCGCGAGCGCATGCACCACCTGCCCTCGGAATTGAGCGGCGGTGAGCAGCAGCGGGTGGCGATTGCGCGGGCTCTGATCAATGATCCCGGTGTCCTCTTCGCCGACGAGCCGACGGGCAATCTCGACTCGAAAACGGGTGGCGGCATCGTGGACATCCTGCTCGGCCTCGTGCGGGAGGATCGACGAACGCTCGTCGTGGTCACTCACGATGCGGAACTCGCGAAACTCGGCGATCGAATCCTGCGCATCGAGGACGGCCGGCTCGCAGCGTGAGCGGATTCGTTTTCCCGCCGGACTCGCAAATCTGGAGGATCAGTCGGGAGAACGCGCTGCTTCTCGGCGGTCCCGCGGCGGCCATCCTGCAGGTGGCGCATCCGGAAATTGCCGCCGGTGTCGCTGCGCACAGCCAGTTTCGGAGCGATGCGTTGGGTCGTCTCCATCGCACGCTCGAGGCGATTTACATTGTCACGTTTGGCACGCGCGCAGAGGCGGAGCGATTGCGCAACCACGTCGCCGCCCTGCACGAAAAGGTGCGTGGCGGGCGGCCCGTGCCCTACGACGCGTTTTCGCCCGATGCGCAGCTCTGGGTGCTTGCCACGCTCATCGTGACCGGCACGTGGGTTTTCGAAGAGCTCATCCAGCCGCTGACTCCCCGGGAGCGCGAGGCGCATTATCGCGAGATGCGGGTGTTCGGAAGTTACTTCGGCCTCGATCCGGAATACGGACCCCGGATGCTCGAGGAGTTTCAAAAGTATTACGACGACATGTTGCGGGGGCCCGTGCTCGGGTCGCATCCCCTTTGCCGCGAAGTCGCCTGGGCTGTCGCGAAGCCGCGAAAACCGGTGTGGCTGCGGGCCCTGTCGATGCTGACCGTGGGACTCGTCGCGGAAACCCTGCCATCGCCGGTGAGGGAGCGGCTGGGATTTCGCTCCACGGCGGGGTCGAGGTGGGGATTTCGAGTGGCGCGGCGCGTTCTCAGAGCGGTGGTTCCACTCCTGCCGGCAAGGTTGCGGTTCACGCCTCGATACCTTGCGGCGCAAGGAGGTTGAACTTCTCCCTTGCCTCCGTGCTGGATGGCACGCATAGTTCTCGGCCCTTCAGACCCTATCGTCCAGTGGCCTAGGACACCGCCCTTTCACGGCGGTAACACGGGTTCGAATCCCGTTAGGGTCGCCATTTCTTGAGTGAAATCTCCCGCTACGATCCTTCGAGATCGGTCGGATGGTTTACGTTTTTGAAGAGCTCTGATTCTTCTGCGAGGACATTGCGCGGCTGAATGAGACGCTCCTGTGCCAGCTCGGAGACCCAGTTTTGGAGTCCGTATTTTCCCGCCTCCAGATGTTTCCGAGTCAGGGCCCTGGCCTCCGCCGGATAGATCGCCGCGAGAGGTTCCCAACCGTTGGGGGTGATGGGCACGATGCCTTTGGCGGGACCGCAGTCGGCTCGCAGCGAGTGGAGATATTTCGAGATCATGCACGGCATGTCGATGGCCAGGACGAGGATGTGATCACTTGCCGTGCTCTCCAGCGCAGCCGCAATACCGGAGAGAGGGCCGCGATCGGGGTGGGTGTCCTTCAACCAGATGATATCTCCGGGGAGCCACTCGGGGCGGTTCCAGGATGCGACGGCGAGAGTGTCGGGTTGCAAGCTTCGCAGTGTCTCGATCTGGCGCGTCCACAGAGGCTGTCCGTGCCATTCGAGGGTGGCTTTGTCGCGTCCCATGCGTGTGGAGTCGCCTCCCGCGAGGAGCAGAGCGAGCACGCGACCGGTCATGGGGCGGAGGAGTCAATCACCAGTGGGCCCGACGTCAGGATCCTCGCGCGAAGCCCTCCGCGGCCTTTTAGCCAGGATTCGGCCTCAGGGTGAATCGCCTGGTTCATCCAGTAGCAGGGGCGGCATTCCTCGATTCCAAGGAACCTCACGCCCTGCAGCTCGAACTCCCGGTCGATCAGCTGCTGAAGGTCGGCGTTTTCGATGATGACATTGCGACGTGGCGCGGCTGGATCGCGCACGGCACCGTGCAGCTCGCGAGCCATCGCATCGAGCACCTCCCAAGAGAAGAACGTGATCTGCCCTTTGTAGTCGGGCTTGTAGTCGAAAAAGCGATCGCCGCGAATGCCGCGACCGGCCACGCACTCGAGCCGGTCGGTTTCGATCATGGGATGCTCCCCGGGCGGCCTGCCGTGGTGGCCGAAGAAGTTATGGCCTGCGGAGAGGAAGAGATGTCGGATCCTCATGCGGTGGTTCTCACTCCGGTTCCGAAACCCTCACAAATGGGAGAATGCAAAAGCCCCATACCGCCACACCCATCGCCCACGCGATCGCGGCGTAGGCGTAATGGCTCATCGTGACTTTGGGCATCCAGTCCGCTGTCACGCGCGTGAACATGGCGAAGACGATCATGGAAACCAGAATCAACACCGATCGAATGGATGTGGCAAATCGCGCGGCCTGTCCGCTGTGGCCAAGGATGACCCGGCTGGCGACAATGAAGGTGAGCAGACTGAATCCGCTGATGAAGACAACGTGGGACAACGCCGGAGCCCGCGCCGGCCAGAGTGCCATCAACGCGTAGCCGAGCGGAATGGAGATCAATGCCAGACGAAGACCGAGACCGAGCGAGCCGCCGATGAGGCGGGTGCGGTGAAGCGGGAGTTCCCGGAGAAGGAACGTGAGCACCGCGACCGCGCGCAATCCATAGCCCCAGCGGAAACTTCCGGCGGCTTCGAGTCCGAAACTGATCAGGATTGCGAGCCCGCAGCATCCGGCGAAAAGTGCGCGAGGTGTCCAACCGGAAGGAACGAGACGCGATTCAGGGAAGTCCTGTCGGCTTTTCAAACCTACGAAGCGCGGAAGCAGGAACGCTCCGATGCCCATGGCAGGAAGCAGGATGAAGCCTTGATAGAGCAGGAGCTGTCCGAGCCGAACGACCCAGAATGGGAAATCCGCGCCGGGGAGGCGTGCGACAATCTGGAGGACGGCACCGACGAGTGCGGACAGAAGTCCCAGTGCCACGAGCACAAACGACGGTGGCGGTGTGTCGTTGCGAGCGAGCAGGCGGGCAATCAGTGCGCTGCAAAGGACGGCCATCCCGGCGGCGAATGCGACATCACCCCAGAGGGGGAGACTGGCAGCGTGAAGGATTGCGACGCCACACAGCGCGAGGGCGATTGTGGCGGTCTGCCAGGGCTTCAGCGCGGGTGTCGAGAGCAGGCGGGGGACGGCGGTGCCGAGAAAGCCGGCGACGAAACAGCCAAGAAATGCCTCGATCATCACGCGTGCGTGAATCTGGCCGGGATACGTCGCGAAGATCCGCCAGAAGAACAACGGCCAGAGCAGCACCCCGCAGATACCCAGCACGGTTCCGAGGGGAAAGAGCAGGCGGTAGGGCTCACCGTTCCGGACCAGATTCCAAAAGTCAGGAATGGGCCGTGCAAATTCCGCGGGATTCCCGGCTTTCAATCCAGCGACCACCCTTCCGATTCCCAAAAACAATCCAGACGTGCACGAGCGTTCATGGCCAACTGTCTATCGCTACGTCGTGAAGACTGACAGGCGAGTGTCGTCGAGGAATCGCCGGTTCGATGCAATCATGTCCATGATCGTGTCGTGGAGGGGGCAGGGATCCCCATTTCCACACCAGCCATGGCCAAATGGGCAGACGTCCGGATCGCCCGTTTGCTCGAAGAGACGCACGATGTCGGACAGCCGGATCGTCTCCGCCGCGCGTGCGAGCGTGTAGCCGCCGCCGGGGCCGGGTTGTCCGCTGGCGAGGCCGGCTGCTGCGAGCTGCGTGAGAAGTTTCGCGGTGAGTGCCTTTGAGATGTTGCGGGCCTTCGCGATTTCCCCCGATCCAAATCGCTCGCCAGGCCGGCCTGCGAGATAGCTCATGATCGCAATCGCGTTGGCTGCCGTCTTTCCGTAGATGAACATGGGCTGATGTTAATCACCGGCGCGCGTTGTGTTCATGCCGCAAGTCGCTCCGCGGCCGGGAAGAGAACGTGATTCTCAAGGTGAATGTGCTGGTGCAGGTCACGTTCCAGATCGGCAAGTCCGGCGAAGAGCGCCCGCCATGTGTTGCAGGCCTCGGCCGGGGGTTGATAGTCGTGCGTAAGCGCGCGCAACCGCCGCAATGCCTCGCCGGTTTCCTCGTGTTCCTCGACCATCTGGCCAATCGGACCGTTCAGTGGGACGGGAGGCGCTTCGCCGCGAGCGATCGCCGAGACAGCGGGGAACAGAATCTCCTCCTCCTTTTGCATGTGACTGTCCAGCTCGAGGAACAGATCGCAGTAAACATTGAACACCTGCACCAGAGACGGCGTGTGGCCGCCGTGAACCTTCGCGACGCGTTGGGCCATTGCGTGCAATCGAGGCAACTCAGCGCGGAGAAATCCGTGATGCTTCTCGACAATGTAAGCGGCGAGTTCCGCTGGTGGCAGGTTGGCGGGATTTTCCACCGTCGTGTTACGACCGGAATCCTCTGCCTTCAACTCGACAACCACCTCCTGGACAGGAACCTGTCGGCTCTCGCATGCCTCGCGCAAAGTGCGCCCTCCCTTGCAGCAGAAATCGATTTGATACTTCTGGAAGACGCGGGAGCGACCCGGTTGCTCGGCGACAAGCTCTCCCACGGTGCGCTCCTCGAGGGGAGTGTCCGGGGCGGAGGTGACAGGAGGTCGATGGCTCATGATAAAACTCTCCTCTCGAGGCGTTCTTGAATCAAGAATAAAAGCTCTTTATTTATGGAATAAAGGGAAATGTTTGATCGGGATTGAGCGATTTCTGCGAGGGAGATTCCAGAGCTGACGCCCTTTCCGCCTTCGTTGAGACGATTTGAAGGGTGGTCTCACTCCATGCGGAGATCGTCGCCCTTCCTGAAGCGACGCGATTTGCGGGTGAGCGAGCTGAGAGTTGGAAGGGTTCAAGCCGGGCTTCAGGCGGCCCCATTGGGTGACCCGTGGCGCTCCATGAAGCGATGCATCAAGTCCTCCAGGCGTGAAACGGGCGTGTCCGCTTCGACGCGAACATCCCATAGACCGTCCTTCTCTGAAAGAGGGAGCGGCGGTTGACTGATTTGAATTCCCGATTCTTTGAGGGAGTTGACGAAGGACTCGAGGAGTTCTTCCACGACGTGAAAACTGGGTGTCGATATCTCGTGAGTCGGCGGAATCAGAACGATCTTCTCGGGTTGCATAAATGGAGATCGCGCGCCGCTCGCCTCCGGTTCCCTGAGCGGGCTGACGGGGCGGGGAGGGATCGAGGGGCGCTGACGCCGAAGTCAGTGTGAAACCTGAGACGCTGTCTCTGGCGCGCCCCGAACTCAGATCATGAAGGCCCATGAAGTCGTCGCCGCGTGTGTTTCGCCCTCGCGGGATCATCTCGAACGCCTGATCGACGTGCTGGTTTCCGAGGGGCTGGAGCATGTGTTTGTGATGGCGCATCCACACGACGAGACTCGGGGGATCGAACCCATTCGTGGCCTGGAGATGGTGTCGCAACCGCCGCCTCATCACTCAAGCGGCGCGGCATTGCGTGGGGCAGGGGCAGGCGCTGCAGCCGGAGGAGCCGTGGCTGCGGGAAGCCTGCTGGGTCCCTTCGTCTGGCCGATGCTGCTTGTGACGGCGCCTCTCGCAGTGCTGATGGGAGCAGGTGCCGGAGCGATCATTGGAGGTGGCTCCGAGTCAAACGCACCCGTCGGCGAGGCGCGCGCTCTCGAGGATTTCGACATTCCTGATCCGGATATTGCCACCTATCGAGAGGCGCTCGCCGCGGGCGGATTCTTTGTGGCGATCAAGACGGACCACGGCCTCGCCGCGCGCGCCGCGGAGGTGTTTCGGCGCGAAGGCGCGGAGCACGTGGCGATCTATCGGCCGGGTCAGCCACCTGAGGAAACATTATGACAATCGAATCGAAACTCGACATTCGCCCGCCCTTCGACAGCCCGCCGCAACAACCGCCAGGAACGGAGCGGGAGATGCATCCCAAGGCGGACCATGGCGAGGACAGCTACGAAGGCACTGGCAGGCTGCAAGGAATGCGGGCCGTGGTGACGGGAGCGGACAGCGGGATCGGCCGAGCTGTGGCGATCGCATTTGCCCGGGAGGGTGCCGACGTCGCCATTTCCTATTTATCAGAGGACGCGGATGCCGCTGTGACGGAGGAGGAAGTCGCGCGGGCAGGTCGAAGGACGATACGCGTCCGCGGTGATCTCGCTGAGCCGGAGCCCTGCCGGGAGCTGATCTCCAAAGCGCGGGAAACCCTCGGTGGAATTGACATCCTTGTGAACAACGCGGCTTATCAGCGCACCTACGATTCCTTCGACGAAATTCCCGAGGAGGAGTTCGTCGAGGCATTTCGAGTGAACGTCTTTGCCATGTTCCGGCTGTGTCAACTCGCATTGCCGGGGATGCAGGAGGGCTCGTCGATCATCAACACCGCTTCGATCCAGTCATTTGATCCGAGCCCGACGCTCATTCCGTATGCGGCGACCAAGGCGGCGATCGTGAGCTTCACGAGCACTCTTGCAGGGTTGGTCGTGAATCGCGGGATCCGGGTGAATGCCGTGGCGCCGGGTCCGGTGTGGACGCCATTGATTCCCTCCACAATGCCGGAGGAGGCTGTCGCGAAGTTTGGCAAGTCGTGCGCGTTTGGGCGTCCGGCGCAGCCTTCCGAGCTGGCACCGATCTACGTGTTTCTCGCGAGCAACCAGGCGTCCTTCGTCACCGGCGAGGTCTATGGGGCGACGGGTGGACGGATGCCGATTTAGGTTGAACTTCAACGGCCATCCTTCCTCCGCCCATCGATCTCCGGGCATGAGCGCAAGATCATGGCGGCTGGAGGCGGAGGCATTCAATGCGCGGGCGAGTGAGGCCATTCGCACGGCGATTCTCGAGGTGCCGATTTCGGATGAGGAAACCGGCATCAGCGGACGTCTCATCGATTTCGAAGACGAGACGGCGGTTGCGTATGGGGAATCGAAAGTCGCGGACGAAGGCGACATTGTGCCCTTCGAGGTTGGGGGGGTGGTGGAGCTATACGCCGAAAACTCCAACGCAGAGGTGCCGCGCACGAAACAACTTCCCTGCGTGTGTCGTGGAGAGCTGCTGGTCTCAACCGGGGAGCCGCATGCGGAGGCGCTCGACTGCTCCATTCGAGTGCGATCGGTCGAGGTTGTGCTTCGCGAGAAGCTGGCGCGGCCTTGAAGCAAGGCTCGTTTGCTCTCGCGGATCAGCTGCACGCTGAGCGGGTGACAATCAGCGACGTCAGAATCGAAGCGCTGACCGAGACGAGGATGACCAGCAACGACAGCCAGATCGGAATTGCGATGAGATGTTCGGCGCAGAGCTTGATGCCGACGAAAAGCAGCACGCAGGAATCGAGTCCATCGCGAAGATGATGTCCGTGGTTTCCACAAACAAGAGCGTCACGAGCAAGGGCATCATCGGGAGGAGGAAATTCCCGAGCACGTTCGGGATCGATGGGATGAGGAAGAACCAAACCATCACCACGCCTTGGAACGTGAACAGCTTGTTGTAGGTCTCCGAGTTCACGAGATCGCCCACAGGCGTCGCGAGCTCCAGTCGCATGAGCGTGGCGGCGATGCCTCCGAGCACGAAGAAGAGCGTGATCGCCACCATGTAAAGGATGCCGATCCGCTTGTGATCGGTCGTGAGCTGCCGCGAGCGAATGCGTCCCGTTGCGGAGATGGTCGGGTTCTCCGGTGTCGGGTTGGGGCTGAGCCTGGAGTTAGGTCGTCGCCGTAATGGGGCTTCGCAAGCGACAGCATGGATGGCTCTCTTTCCTTCGAGAAAACGCAAAGGATACCGCCGAAGAAATCGGAGCGATCGAACTCGGAGAATGAACGCATTCAGTCGTCGTCGATTTCTTTACGGAGCCGCCGCAGCGGCCGGGACGGCCGCGTGGGCGGGTGCCGCACGTGCCGAGGATGAGGCGGGCGAGACGGTGGTGAACAGCCTCGTTCGCCCCGAGGCGCCGCCTTTGCCGGGCGCGGTGCCGCTTGCGCCGCCGGACAGGCAACCGCCACATCTCGACGTGCCGAAGCCGCAGAGGAAGCTCGGCTGGGCGGTCGTCGGAATCGGAGAACTCACGCTCGGCCAGATCCTGCCGGCCTTTGGCGAGGCGAAGAAGTCAAAGCCTGTTGCGCTTGTGAGCGGCCACCCGGAAAAGGCGAAGCAGGTCGCGGAGGGTTACGGCGTGCCGGGTCAATCGATCTACAATTACGAGAATTTCGACAGCATTCGGGACAATCCGGATATCGATGTCGTCTACATCGTGCTGCCGAATTCGATGCACGCCGAATACACGGTCCGCGGGCTCGAGGCCGGAAAGCACGGTTCATCGGCTCGTAGTGGAGGCGGTAGGCGATGCCGAGTTCTCGTCCCGCCTTTTCCGCTGCGGCAATCATGCGCTCGCACTCCTCGACGGACACCGCCATCGGCTTCTCGCAGAGGACGTGGATCGCTCGCGCCCGTGTAACAGCGACGCAGGGTCGTGGCCGCCGCTATTGGAGTTTTTCGCGGAGCTGCTTCAGCGTCGGAAGTTTCTGCTTCAGCGTGAGGACCGGTTCGAAAAGGTCGCCGTGTTTTTCTGCGCGCTGAATGACCTCCTCGGGGCCGAAGGCGAGGGGGCGCTTTCGCTTTAGCGATGCTTCCACTTCGCCCCAATGCACGGGCGTCGACACGCTCGGCTGGCTTTTCGCGCGGAGGGAATAGACGCACACCGTCGTCTTCTTGTCGTCGTTCTGGCTCCAGTCGACGAACACCTTGCCCTTGCGCAGGCTTTTCTGCATGCGGGAAACAACGAGGTCCGGATGCGCCAGCTCCAGGGCTTCCGCGATTGCGTGGGCGATGCCTTTCGTTCGCTCGTAGGTCGTCGCCACGTTGAGCGGCACGTAGACCTGCATGCCTTTGGAGCCGGAGGTCTTTGGAAAGCTTTCCATTCCAAAGCCGGCGAAAATCTCCCGCACCCACAGGGCGACTCGCGCGCAGGTGAGAATGTCCGCCGGCGCACCGGGATCGAGATCGAACGCCAGCGCGGTCGGGCGATTCAACGCACGCGCCTTGTGCAGGAACGTGTGCAGCTCGAGATCCGCGAGGTTCGCCGCCCACACGAGCGCGGGCAGGTCGTTCATCACGCAGTAATTGATTTCTCCGCCTTCGCTCTTCGGCACTTTCGTCGTGCGGATCCACTCCGGCCGGTGCGACGGGCATTGCTTCTCGTAAAAAAAGAAGCCCTCCACGCCGTTGGGGTAACGCTTCAGGCTGATCGGGCGATCCTTCAAATGCGGCAGCAGCCACGGCGAGATGCGCACGTAGTAGTCGATGACCTCACCTTTGGTGAACCCCGTCTCCGGATAGAACACCTTGTCGAGATTGCTCACCTCCACCCTTGTGCCCTGGATGTCGAGCGTGGTCGCCTTGCGTGCCATCGTCAGGCGGGAGTTTCGCGCACGACGTCGCGCGCGTTCTTGTCCTTGCGCAAGCCCAGGAAGACCGGTTGTCGCAGCCGCCCGTCGCGAGTCCATTCGTTGAACTTGAGCTGGCAGACCATCGTAGGTTTCACCCAATGGCAGCGCTTCATCACCGCGGGCGTGATGCCCTGCATCCAGCGGCCCGCGCTCTTTTCGGGAAGGTTCGCAAACGGGCATGCGTCCGTGGCGATCCTGCGAAAGTCCGCGTGCAGGCTCGCGAGCAGCTTTTCGTCGAAGCCCGTGCCGACCTTGCCCGCGCAAAGCAGCCTCCCTTTCTCGTAGTAGCCGACAATGAGTGCGCCGAAATGCTTCCGTGCGCCGCCGGGCTCGGTGTAGCCGCCGATGACGAATTCCTGCTCGCGCTGGAGCTTGAGCTTGATCCACGAGCCGCTGCGCCGGCCTGTTTCATACGCGGAACCGGCACGCTTGCCGATGAGTCCTTCGAGGCCGAGCTTTTTCGCCTGTGCGAGCAGCGATTTCGCGTCGCTCCCGAGTGCCGCGGAATAGCGGATCGAATCCGATGCTCCCGTCAGCAGTTTTTCGAGGCGCTCCTTGCGAGCCTCGATCGGTTCCCCGCGCAGATCCTCGCCATCACAATGCAGGAGGTCGAACGCGTAAAAATACGTGGCCGGATTCTCCTCGCCGAGGTCGCGAGCCTGCAGAAGCTGAAACGATGATCGCCCTGCGTCATCGAGCGCGACGATTTCGCCGTCGATGATCGCGCTTTGCGTGTCGAGCGCGGCCAGTCCTTCGACGATTTCCGGAAACTTGTCCGTGAAGCTCTTCCGGTTTCGCGACAGGAGCTGCACGGCGCTTCCACCCTTGAGCGCGAGCGCACGCCAGCCGTCGAACTTGATCTCGTAGAGCCACGAGCCGCGTGGCGGCGATTCGACGAGTTTTGCCTTCATCGGCTCGACGAACGCAGGAGCCTTCCCCTTCTTTGCGCACGAACGGCGTGCGGGCTTTTTGTCCGCGGTCCTCGCCTTCGAGTTCCACACGCGTCCGCTTTCCGCAAGGGCGCGCATCGACTTCCCCGTCAGCGCCGAGGTGTCATCCTGCTTCTTCGAGATTGCCTTCAAGGTCCCGCCGCCGCGAATGAGCAGCCACTCGTCGCTGTCGTGCATCCGCACGAGATACCACTCGCCCTCGAGCTTCTCGCCATGGAGCACGAAGTGCAGCTTGCCGTTCTCGAGTTCCTTGAGTGGCGCGCGGGACAGTGGCTCGAAGGTCCCGCGATCCCACACCATCACCGTGCCCGCTCCATACTGACCCTCCGGAATGCTGCCCTCGAAATCCGCGTAGGCCAGCGGATGGTCTTCGACATGCACCGCCAGTCGCCGCTCGCCGTGCTCGAGCGGAATCCCCTTCGGCACCGCCCACGACTTCAACGCGCCGCCGAGCTCGAGGCGAAAGTCGTAGTGCAGCCGCCGCGCCGCATGCTTCTGAATGACGAACCGGCGGCCGTTTTCCTTTGCCTTGCCGGTGCCACGTGGCTCCGCGGTCTTTTTGAAATCGCGCTTCCGTGTGTATTCGCGCAGGGACATCGAAGGCTACGCGGCTTTCCTGCGCGGACGGGATTTCGACTTCGCGGCTGCTTTCTTTTTCGTCGACGTCCTCCGTCCGCTGCCACGTCCGTTGCCCTTTTCGGAGGTCGCCTTGATGCTTTGTTGAAGCACCGAGACGAGGTCGATGACATTCGTCGGCTTGCGACGGTGCGCCTTTTTGGAAGGCAGCTCGCGCCCGCCCGCCTCGATCTTCTCCTCGATCACCTTCTGCAACGCGTCGCGATACTCGTCGGTGAAATGGTCGGGATTCCACTTCTCGGTCATGCTCTCGATGAGCTTCGTCGCCATGTCCATTTCCTTGCGACCGACCGTCGTCTTCTCCGGCATCTTGATTTCCGAGAGCGAACGCAACTCGTGCGGGAAATACATGAGTTCAAGGATGAGGCCGTTTTCCTGCGGCTTCACTGCGGCGAGGTGCTGGCGTGTCTTGATGACGACCCGCGCGATCGCGATCTTCCCCGCTTTTTCGAGCGCCTCCCGCAGCAGCGCGTAGGCCTTGGCGCCGCCCTTCTCGACCTCCATGTAATACGGCTTGTTGAAAAGGAGCGGGTTCACTTCCTGAAGCTTCACGAAGCTCATGATCTCCACCGTCTGCGTCGCCTCGACATCCACCCGCTCGAAGTCCTCGTCTTTCAGCACGACGAATTTTCCCTTCTCATATTCGTAGCCCTTCACGATCTCATCCCATGCCACCTCCTTGCCATCGGCCTCGGCGACGCGCTTGTAACTCACCGGACTGAGGTCCGAGCGCCGCAAGAGCCGAAATCGCAACTCCTCCCGCCGCACGGCGGGATAAAGCGAGATCGGCACAGTAACGAGTCCGAAGCTGATGGATCCTTTCCAGATGGCTCTCATGGGAAAATGCAGGGGTGCCTGTTCCGGGAGATCGGATGCCGCGGGGCTTTTGGATGGAAGGTCACACTTCCACGATGCGGACCGGCGGGTTCATGGTGCGCGACAGGATCGGAAGGGAGACGTTGTAAACGGGAATCCCCGCCGAGGTTTTTCCCTCGGGGGACCCATGATGCGCGTGGCCGTGAAACGCGAGGGCGGCTGTCTGGCGGTTGATCGGACCTTCAAGCCGGGAGGAGCCGAGAAAGGGAAAGATTTCGGGGTCCTCGCCCATGACGGTGGCGCGAATGGGCGCGTAGTGCGTGACGACGACCTTGGCGATGCCGGAGTTTCGCGCGAGGGCCTTTTCGAGTCGCAGTGCGTGGTCGATTGCTTCCTGCACGAAGGCCTTGATCATCGGCTCGCCCCATGCGTTGAGCATGCGCGAGTCGAAACCGCCGCCAAATCCGCACACTCCGGCAAACATCACGCCGTGAATTTCCACGGATTCGCCGTCGAGGAATCGCACGCCGGCCTGGCTGAGGATTTCGATGACTTTTTCCGGAGTGCCGGATTCGAAATCGTGATTCCCGAGCACGGCGACGCAAGGGATCGAGAGGTGGGTGTGGAGATCGCTGGCAAGCAGCTCCGCTTCCTCCGCGATCCCGTAGTCGGTGAGGTCGCCACAGAGGCACAGGACATCCGCATGGTGAGAGGCGTGACGAAACAACTCATCCAGCCGGCCGCGACATTGGCGGGTGTAATGAAGATCGGCGACGGCGGCGATGCGTGCTGACATGGCGAAAAGGGTTCGCGCGCGGACGGTTGAACGCGGGCGTGTCCGACGATTTTCGACGCCCGAACTCCGGCTCTCCCGCGATCCTTGTTCGTGGAGGCCCCCTTGCAGTTCATCGATATCTCCGCGAAGCTCACCGCTTTCGAAGAGCAGTTTTACTCGCGGGCCATGGAGATTCTCGACGAGAGCGGCGTGCCCTGGCTGGTCGGGGGAGCCTTTGCCTTGGCGCACTACTCGGGCGTTCTTCGATACACGAAGGACTTCGACGTGATGGTTCGGCGCGACGATGTCGACCGTGTGCTCGAGGCGTTTTCGAGGGCGGGATTCTCGGCCGCGGTCGTGTTTGAGCACTGGATCGCGAAGGTGCACTCGGGGAAGTCGTTCATCGACGTGATCTTCAATTCGGGCAACGGGCTGTGCCCCGTGGATGATGAGTGGATCCGCCATGCGTGTCCGGCGATCATCCTCAAGCGCGAGGTGAGGCTTTGCCCGGTCGAGGAAATCATCTGGCAAAAGGCGTTCATCATGGAGCGCGAGCGATTCGATGGCGCGGACATCATGCACCTGCTGCGGGGCTGCGCTTCGTCGATCGACTGGCGGAGGTTGCTCGATCGCTTTGGTGATGACGGCTGCATCCTCCTCGCGCACCTGCTGATCTTTCGCTTCGTTTATCCGGATCTCGCCGCGACCGTTCCCGATTGGGTTTTTCGCAAGCTGCAAGCCTTGCCGAATCCTGCAGGGACGAAAACTTGCAATGGCACACTGCTGTCGCGCTCGCAGTATCTCGACGACATCGAGCGACTGGGATACCTCGATCCGCGAATTCATTCACGGCACCTGCTTACCGAAAAACAGGCGGATGCCTGGACCGCCGCCGCGGAACGCCAGTAAGGACGTGCGCTAGTCGAGTTCCTCCGTTGAGCGAATGCGTATCTCGCGATCGGCCTCCTCGATGCCTTCGCGCACCAGCTCGTCGGCGGCCAGTTGCTCGTCCCGTGGTTCGAGGCGCGGCGCCTTGGTGCCATGTGACACAACGGGATCTCCCGTGCCAAGCCGCTCGGATTCCTCCATCGAAACGTCGTCGTCGTTTGGTTCGGTGATCGGGTGAGCCAACTCCTCACGGGCGGCGAGAATGTCGTGCTCGGTAGGCCGGTCGTGCCCGTTCAATTTTGCGATCTCAGCGGCGCGCTGGAAAATGAGATCATCACCGGCCTCTCCAAAGCCCTTTCCGGCGATCTCGATGCGATAGGTTTCGGATTTCTGTTTCATGTGAGGGGCGGTGGGCTCGCTCGCGCGAGGGTTGGATGAAATCTTACAAAGAGGGTTCGGCGACGATTTGCCCGTTGGTTGTCACTTTCGACGAAACCGGATCTTTGCAGCGTCGCGAACGTCGGCCTTGAGCTGGTTCTCGATGTGCTGCAACGCGAAGCGATCGCGTTCCCGTGTCTCCGCGGCGGTGCAATCGGCGGGCACCGCCAGATCGAAATGGCGCATGTAGGCGTCGTTTGCCGTGTAAAGAACGCAGAGGTCGGCGGCGAATCCGCAGAGAATCAATCGCCGGCTGCCGAGTTCGTCGAGAAGGAGCGCCAACGTCGTCGAGTAGAAGCCGGAATGCATCGGCTTCAACACGAAGAAGTCGTTTTTATCGGGTTGCAGCTTTTCCACGATCTTCCGGCCCGGGCATCCGCGTGCCATGCAATGCTCGACCTGCTGACGAAAGTCCGAACGCCAGCGACCGAAGTTGTCGTTCACATAAACGATCGGCACTCCCGCCCTGCTGGCACGAGCCTTCAACGCGGAGATTCTGTCGGCCACGGTCTCCGCCGAACGCAGGAGTTTCCTGGCGCCGGGGAATTCGAAGTCATTGATGACGTCGATCAGGATGAGCGCATCCGGATGCTTCGTGCCGCCCGTTTGACCGCTGCCGCCCACGGCTAGCTTTTCTTCTTCGGCAGTTTTTTCCGCTTCGTGCCCGCCATGTCACGGAGCTGTTTTTCGCTCATCGACTCGGCCATGCTTTTCGAGGCGCCTTTGAGGCTCGATTTGCTGCGTTTCCCGCGTTTCGCGGAAAGCGCGGCACCTGCTGCCATCTGCTGTTTTTTGGATGTTGCCGGCATGCAGAGAAATCGCAGTGGCCGCTCGTGTCGGATGTTTTTCCGGAAGAATCGCGTGTCCCGGAAGAGACGCGGCCGCCAACTTGAAGGGTGGGCGGCCGCGGGATCGCTGTGAAGATCTGTAAGTTGCTGCGCGCTCCGCGCCCCCGGGTTAGTCCTCCCAGGTGACGCCCCAATAGGAGAAGACCGGTTCCGACGTCTGCCGGTCGTGAAGCTGGCGCGCGTCGCGTTCGTTGTATTTCGGCGCCTGCTCCAGCTTTTCCTTCGTTGCATCGATCTTCACTTCCGGAGCGCCGTGCTGATTTGGCTGAACTTTCAGCAAGGCATATGGAACGAGCACCTCGGGATCATTCAACGCCCAGGCTTTGTTGACTTCGATTACCGCATAGCGGATCCGCCCGGATTGCGGATCGAGCAGGAGTTCTTCGATTTCTCCGATGTTCTCGTCCTGCATGTTGGTGATGCTGGCATCGTCGAGATCGTCGACGGTGACGAGACCGAGATCGTTGGGAGCGGCGAAAGCGGTGCCGGCGATGAAGATGGGAAGCAATAAGAAGGGGAGGATGCGTTTCATGATTTTTGAATTGTGCGAGATGGATCGGATGCAACCCCGTGACAGGATGGGCTTTCTTTTTGTCGGGGCGGCAACTCCCGGGAGGCTGCCTGGGCGAAATACCTGACGGTTCGTTCATCGCGGAGCCCGATATGCGATGTCCGAGGAATCGGCGATGATGGCTTCCATGCGAACGACTTACGAGTCGCGCGCGAAATCCCCCATCACAAATGGAAGCACCGAAGTTGTATCGAAAGGAGCGAATCCTTCTTGCCGACGATCATGAAGATACGTTGATGGCCCTGAGGGCGGCGCTGGAAGCCGAAGGTCACGAAGTCCAATCCGCATCCGATGGAATGGAGGTTCTGCGACGGTTCGCCGCTTTTCGGCCGACGGTGCTCATCCTCGACCTGAACATGCCGAAGCTCGACGGATTCGACGTCTGCTCGGTCATTCGCAGTCGCAGCGCAGATCGCACTCTGCGCATCGTGGCGTTGAGCGGGCATGTGCTTCCGGAGGATCGCGAGCGGTCGCGACGCGCGGGGTTTGACGAGCATCTCGCGAAGCCGCTCGATTTCGCACTTCTGAGGGAAGCGCTCTCCGGCCTTCCCGCCGCGCGCGTCCCTTGAAGGTCCCTTAGGGGATCCGCTGCGCGATGAATCGGGGAAGATACCGACGGAATGCCTCGCCGGCTTCGTGCGATAAGTCGTTGTGCAATCCCTCGAACTTCTCCCAACAGTTTCCCGCACCGCATTGGATCGCATTCCGTCGGCGGTGGTCAAACGAGCCCTTGCCTTTGCCCGCGAGCGATTGAGCGGGGAATGGCGTCAAAGTTCCGGCGAAGCCGCCATCGAACATGCGCTCCGCGTCGCGATGAGACTGCGGGACTCGTTTGGCGTGAGCGATGGGGAAACCGTGGCGATCGCGTTGCTGCACGATGTGCTCGAAGACACCTCGACGGGCTACGGCGAAGTTCGGCGTGAGTTCGGTTCGCGGGTGGCGGACGCAGTGTTGCTTTTGACGAAGCCGAAGCTGGGGCGAAAGCGCGACCGTTGCGTCTATCAGAACGCGCTCGCGGACGCCGGCGAGGAGTTGCAGCTCGTGAAGCTCGCCGATTACCTCGACAACATGCGCACGCGGAAATCGAGAGCACGTTGTGAAACGACCGCGAAAAAGGCGAGGCAGTTTCTTCGAAAACTCGAGAAACGGCGGCTTGCCCCGCGCGTGCGACACGCCGCCCGCATCGTGGCGGAGGAAATTGCAGAGATTCTGCCGGAGGATTGCTGAGCGACGCGCGTGACGGCGTCACGACTTCGCGGTGATCCCGAAGATGCTTGCCGGCAACTGCCGGATCTGACGCGCGATTTCCTCACGGAGTTGTGTTTCAGGTCGGCGACGGCGGGCCACTTCCCGTTTGCGAACACGACGAAAGGATTTGTTTTTGCTCATGAATCCTTGAATCGCGCACCGTGGCGATTCTGCGCGTCGGCGAGGATCGAGGGGCGACTGTTTGCGAGCGCTGCTCATGCGCGCTCATCCCTGGGGATGATCGAGATGCCGCCGCTGCGCTCCAGCACCGCATATTTCACCTGATCAAGTCGCTCGAGGCCGTGCTTTTCACGAGCAGCGACGAGGATGTCGTCCTTGTTCACGCGGGAGCGTTGCATTCGGTCCTCAAGGAGCTTTCCGTTGTCCACGAGGATGAGAGGCACGCCGTCGAGGATCTTGTCGACAAGCGGGTGGCGGCGTTTCCACATCGAGAGCAGCACTTCCGCGGTCATGAGCGTGGCAACGAGGAGGAAGCAGTTGATCAGCGAGTAGTCCTCGCCCAAAAGCGCCTGCTGGGTTGTCTCCGCGAGGATGAGCAGGATGACGAAATCGAACGTGGTGATCTCGGCGAGCGAGCGCTTTCCGGAAATGCGGAAGATCACCATGAGAAACGCGTAAACCGCGAGACCGCGAAGGATCGATTCCATGGCTACGGCGAGATGAATTGCGTGAACGAGGGCCCGGCGCCGTTCGTTTTGACATGACCATGCAGCGGTCCGAAATGGTGCGGCTTGTAAAAGATCTTCACGGTCATCGGGAAGCCATCGTCCACGCTGGAAAAGATCAGGTGAACGTTGCTTCCCTCCTCTGACATTGCCAGCGGAGCGGGGAGGATTTTCTCGATGTCGACTCCGTCGAAAAACCGGCGATCAAAAATGAGGTGGGGACTCGGAGCCTGTGGTAGGAAGGTCACCTCGAGCTCGGAGGACGTGGAGAATCGCGCGAAGCGGTCGTAATCGATCGTGATTTCTCCGGCTGAAGCCGTGGTTCGCGCAAAGATGCCTCCTCCGCCGAAGATGCCGAGCATTCCGGCAGCGAGAAATAGCAGCAGCAGAACGAACCCGACGTTTTGAAACCGCCACGCGAGGCGCTGAAACTCCGCATCCTCACCGACTTCGAATCGTCCTTCTTGGGAAGCCGCCATGAATATCCATAAATCGTGCATGCCATTTCCCGTGGACGGATGAGAACGGCGAAAGGCGCGCGGAAGATGGGTGTCTCAAAAACCCTGTTCGCGGCCGCGATGTAGAATCTGCGCCACAGGTTCCGCTTCCATCCGGTCCGGCAGGGATTCCTCTTCCGGAGGTGCGGTCGTTGCTGCCGGCCCGACGTGCACTTCGGTTTCCACGCCTGCGCCCTTGTGAAGCGAGACGGTATCGATTCCCCGTTCCTCGGCGAGCGATCGGGCGGTTTGCATGGCAGCGGCTTCGCTCTCCTCGTGCGAGAGTGACGTTCCGTCCTGGCTCTCAACGTCCCAGTGGTCGCCAAGCGGGACGACGCGAATACGTTCTTCGTTCATACCGCAGGTTCGTGTCGGCTGTGAGCGCCGGCCTTTTGACGGACGATCCGGATGGCAACGGCAGGGAATTTCCTGACGTGGTTGAACTGACAGCGGTGACTATCCCGCCGCGTTGCTTCGGGCGAGGAGCGTATCCCGCTCGAGCTGCTTGATGCCGGCGAGCCACGTGTGATCCGTCGGTGCATTCTGGCGTGTGCAGAACTCCTCCCACACCGAGCCCCACGGAAGCGTTTTGCACTCTTCGAGCAGCGCAAGGCGTCCGGTGAAGTCGCCTTCCGCCTCGGCGCGGCGAAGAGCTTCGATCGGATGCAGCAGCGCATGGAGCAGGCATTTCTGGGCGTTGCGCGTGCCGATCACCCAGGCGGCGATCCGGTTGATGCTCGCGTCGAAGAAATCGAGCCCGATGTGCACCCGCCCGAGGAAATCGCCGCGGACGAGTTCGTGCATGATGTCCTGCGTGGGATCGTCCTTGAGCACGACGTGATCGCTGTCCCACCGCACGCCGCGGCTCACGTGGAGAAGCAGGCCGGGGACAAATTCGAGGACGGAACTGATTTTGTCGGCGACCGACTCGGTCGGATGAAAATGGCCTGCGTCCAGGCAGAGATGCTTTTGCCGCGACACCGCATAGCCCATGTAAAACTCGTGAGAGCCGACAACGTAGGATTCGGAGCCGATGCCGAAGAGCTTTGATTCCACGGAGTCGATGTTGCCTTCGATGTCTTTTTCGAAAATGCGATCGAGCGAGGCTTCGAGACGCAGGCGTGGCGACTTGCGATCCACAGGAGTGTCCTTCGAGCCGTCGGGGAACCAGAAGTTCGTGACGCACGGAGTGCCGAGCTGGCGGCCCATTTCGCCGGCGATTTCGCGACAGCGCCGGCAGTGCTCGATCCAGAAATCGCTGATGCCCGGGTCGGGATGCGACACGGTGACGCCGTCGACGAGCTTGGGATGCGAGAAGCAGGTCGGGTTGAAGTCGAGGCCAAGCTGACGCTCGCGGCACCAGTCCACCCAGCTTTGGAAATGCTCGATCGAAATGGCGTCGCGCTCGACCCTCCTTTCTCCGAAGTCGCCGTAGATCGCGTGGAGGTTCAGCCGGTGTTTGCCGGGGATCAGCGAGTAGGCGACATCGAGATCCGCGCGAAGTTCGTCGATGGTCCGCGCTGCGCCGGGATAGTTCCCGGTGGCTTGGATTCCTCCGGTCAGCTCGCCGCCGGAAGGCTCGAAACCGATGACGTCATCGCCCTGCCAGCAGTGCAGGGAAATCGGAATCGTGGCGAGGGTTTGCAGCGCGGCCTCGGTGTCGATTCCGTGGGCGGCGTAGATCTCGCGGGCGAGCGGGTAGAGGGAGGCGGGCATCTCAGGTCGTCAGGTGAAGGCGAAGGTTGGTCTGCGCGTGGATTTCGCGGAAATGCTCCGCATTCGCCGCGAGCGTGAAATCGACAAGGTGGCCGGGCACCATTTCCTCGAGGCGGGAGCGACCGGTGGCGGATTGCGTGAGTTCCGGGAAACAGCGTTCGATGATCTGCAGGACAATGTGCACGCTGGTGGAGGCTCCGGGGGACGCGCCGAGAAGCGCGGAGAGCGTGCCGGCGGCGTCGGTGAGCACCTCGGTGCCGTAGTGGACGATGCCGGCGCGGCCGTCGGTTTTCTTGATCGCCTGCACGCGAATGCCGGCGTCGATGAGCTTCCAGTCGGCCTTGCGCGCGGCTGGATAAAAGATGCGCAGCACGTCGATGCGGTCGTCCATGCTTAGTGTGCCTTGCTGAATGAGATAGCGCACCAGCGGGAGATTGTAGAGTCCGACGGTGATGAGGGTGATGAGATTGTCGGGCCGCACGGACCGTGGGAGGTCGGTCCAGTGGCCGCTTTCGTGAAGGAACTTCGTGGTCCAGGCGGCGAATGGACCGAAGAGAAGCTCGCGGCGACCTTCGAGACGGCGCGAATCCAGATGAGGCACGGCCATGGTCGGTGCGGCGTCGAGCGCCTGCCCGTAAACTTTTGCATGATGCCGGCGGATAACATCGGGGTTCGTGCAGACGAGCCATTGGCCGCCAATTGGAAAGCCGCCGATGCCCTGCGCTTCGGGAATGTTTGCCGACTGCAGCAGTGGCAGGGATCCGCCGCCGGCACCGATGAAAACAAAGCGGGCGCGAATCGTGAACGTCGCGCCGGATCTCTCGCGCACGGTTGCCCTCCATCGATCACCGCTCTTTTCCAGCCGGACGACGCGAAGACCGGTGGTGACCTTGCAGCCAGGCTGCGTGGCGAGCCACGACAGGAGCTTTCTGGCGAGGACGCCGAAGTTCACGTCGGTGCCCGAGTCCATCCGGGTTGCAGCAATGGGCGTGTTGGCGCGGTCCTCGGTGAGCAGCGGCGCCCAGTCCGCGATTCGCGTCCGGTCGGTGGTGTATTCCATCCGCGCGAAGAAATGGTGCGCGGCCATTCCAGCGTGGCGGTCGCGGAGGAACTCCACCTGCTCGTCGCCGTGCACGAAGCTGATGTGCGGGATCGGATTGATGAAGTCGGAGGGGGTGTCGATCATTCCCGACGCGACCGCGTAACCCCAGAACTGCTTCGATTGCTCGAACTGCGCGAAAATCTCGATCGCTTTGCGGACGTCCACCGAGCCGTCCTTCTCGCGCTCCGGGGTGTAGCTCAACTCGCAGATGCCGGCGTGGCCGGTTCCGGCGTTGTGCCAGCCGTCGGACGCTTCGGGCGCGAGCGTGGAAGCCGATTCGACCACCTGGATGCGCAACTCAGGCGCGAGGCGTTTGAGCAGCGCACCGAGATTCGCGGACATGATGCCGCTGCCGATCAGGAGAACGTCGGGTTCCGTGGGCGAGTCCGGTTTCATGGGGCAATGGAGCACGCGGACGCCGAGGGCTCGAAGGTCTCGAGCTCAAACGACCGGGCGAGGATTCCGCGACCCTCGCGAATGGAGGCGATGCGGCCGGCGGCGAGCATTTGCACAAGCACGTTTCCGAGGGCGGTTGCCTCCGTTGGCCCGGCGACGATCCGGAGGCCGGTGGCGTCGGCGGTCATTCGATTGAGCAGGGCGTTCTGTGATCCGCCGCCGACGATGTGAAGCGTGTCGGGCAGCGAGCCGGTCAACTCGCGCAGTCGGGAGGTCATGGCTCCGTAGGATTCGGCAAGGCTGCGGAGAATGATCGCGACCGTTTCGGCACGGGAGGCAGGCGCCTGCCGGGAGCGCGCTTCGAGGTGAGCGCGGATGGCCTCGGGCATGTCCGGGGGATTCAGAAACGCGTCGTCGTTCGGGTCGATCCGGCTGTCGGTCCGGAGCGCTGCGGCTTCCTCGAGCAGGGCCGGCAGGGAAATGGAGGCGTCGTCCTGCCGCCAGCGGCGCAGGCATTCCTGCAAAAGCCACATGCCGGAGACATTCTTCAAAAATCGCGTGGTGCCGGCGATGCCGTGCTCGTTGGAAAACGACTCCGCGTAGGAGCGGTCATTCACGATCGGCGTATCGACCTCCCGGCCGATCAACGACCACGTGCCGGAGCTGAGAAACAGCGGGTCGCTTTCGCTCGAGGGCACACCGATGACGGCGGAAGCGGTGTCGTGGGCCGCGCATGCGATGATCGGCAGCCGCGCGATGCCCGTTTTGGCGCGAAGCTCCGGCAGCATTTCACCGATGGTCGTGGCGGGCTCGATCGGGCGTTGAAAGATTCGCTCCGGTATGCCCAGCGCCGCGGCGAGTTCGAGGTCCCATTCCGCGGAGCCGGCTTTAAGGAGTTGCGAGGTGCCGGCGATGGTTCGCTCCGTTGTCTGCTCACCGCTAAGCCAACAGGCCAGCAGGTCGGGAATGAAGAGTATTCCCTCCGCGCGATCGGCCAGCGTGGGATCGGCGTCAAATTCCGCGACGAGCTGGTAGAGCGTGTTGAAGCTGAGAAACTGGATGCCGGTTCGGTCGTAGATCTCGCGGCGGGAGACTTTCGCGAACACCCGCTCCATCACTCCGGTCGTGCGCGAGTCCCGATACGTCCACGGGAGGTTCAGCAGCTTCCCGGACTTGTCGAGCAGGCCGTAATCGACACCCCATGTCGCCACGGCGAGCGATCGAATCGAATCGCGATAGCGGGAGGCGGCGAGAGCGATCCCGCGGAGAATTTCCTCGAAAGTCGCCGGGAGGTCCCAGTGGATTCCCGAGGGCAGGGTGGTGGTGTGATTCTCGAAACGATGGACTTCGTCGAGACGGATCGTTTCACCGTCCCAAACCCCGGCCATCACTCGCCCGCTGCCGGATCCAAGGTCGACAGCCAGATATGCCTCGGCAGCGGCGCTCATGGGCGCGTGCGGGGAAAATCACGGGAGGAAGATGGGGATTCCATTCTTGCGGAGGCAAGAAATCCCACGAACTCAAAGATAAAACAACGACAAACTACGATGTGGCCGGGCAAACCTCGATTTTCACGTTCTGCTCGCGGAGCTGTTTGGCGAGCTGGGGATCGGGATCGGCGTCCGTAAACCAGAGGTCGATATCGGAGTTCTTGGCAAAATAGTGGGTCGACGAAACGTTGGCCTTCGACGCGTCGGCGAGGAGGTAGAGGCTGGAAACGCGGTTGAGAATATGCCGCTTCAGCCGGGCCTGGTCCTCCGTGGCTTCGCTGAGTCCATCCCGGGCATCGATGCCGCGGCAGGAGATGAAAGCGGCGTCGATGCGATACAGGTCGCTGATCAGTTCGGCGGGATAGCCAACGCAGGACTGGGAGCTGGCGCGGACGTGGCCGCCCAGAAGGATGACGTCAATCGCGGGCTTGCCGGCGAGGATGTCGGGGATCTGCAGGGACGTCGTGAGCACGGTGAGCGGCTGGTCGGGAAGGACGCGCGCCAGTTGCTGCACAGTGGTGCTGGGGTCGAGGAAGATGATCTGGCCCGGCTCGATCCAGCGAGCCGCGGTCTGAGCAATTGCACGCTTGGCTGCGGAATTCTGCGCCGCCCGATCCTTCACCGGCATTTCCCGGCGCGGAGCATCGAGGCGGATCGCGCCGCCGTGCGCCCGGAGAAGCGCCCCCTCCTTTTCGAGCTTCTCGAAATCACGGCGCACCGTCTCTTCCGTGACCTTGAAAATCTCTGCGATTTCCGCCGTTCGAACGCTCCCTTTCTCGTTGAGGATTTCCAACAATTGACGATGACGGGTGGGGGCGAGCATACGCTAAAATTTTTGATTGTGTTTGTTTGCTTTTGAACTCAGGGTTTTAGGCACCGTGGAGTCACTGGAGCAAGCACAGCCATTTCGTTTTGTAGAATATTCCTGGGATGCCGGCAAGGCGGCTTCCAAATCACCTCTCGAAAGACTGGTCTACCGGTCCAATTTGCTGGGGGCGGATCAACGGATTACCAACACGGGCGGCGGCAATACTTCGGCGAAGCTTGTCGAGACCGACCCGCTCACGGGGGAGGAGGTCGAGGTTCTTTGGGTGAAGGGCTCCGGCGGTGACCTTCGCACCAGCACGCGTGAGAATTTTGCGTCCCTCTATCTGGAAAAGCTGCGCAAGCTCGAGGACTACTACCTTGCGCGGGAGCCGCGCGGTTTGAAGTCGAAGGCGGAGGACGACATGGTCGCGATGTATCCGCACACGACGTTTGGGCTGAATCCACGTGCGTCGTCGATCGACACGCCGCTGCATGCGTTTCTGCCGGGCAGGCACGTCGATCACACGCACCCGAATGCGATTATCGCGATTGCGGCTTCGCGGAACAGCGAGGCGCTGACGCGCGAGATTTTTGGCGACGAAATGGCCTACGTGCCGTGGATGCGGCCGGGGTTCGAGCTTGGGCTTGCGATGAAGAAAATCGCCGAGTCCCGGCCGGAGCTGCGCGCCATCATGATGGGCCAGCATGGATTCATCAGCTGGGCCGACGACGATTTCGAGTGCTACACGCGCACGCTGCAATTCATCGAGCGGGCCGCGGAGTTCATCGAGCGGAAATACGAAGCGCACGGTGGCGATGCCGCGGCTTTTGGAGGGCCGAAGTTCGACGGGTTGTCCGCCGGGGAGCGTCGCGCCATCGCGGCGAAGATTCTCCCGTGGCTGCGCGGACGGGTCTCGCAGAACCGGCGGATGATCGGAACCTTCCAGGACGACGCGAAGGTGCTGCGATTCGTGAATTCGAAGGACGCCCCGCGCCTCGCCGAGCTCGGCACGTCGTGTCCGGACCACTTTCTGCGAACGAAAATCAAGCCGCTCTACGTGGACTGGGATCCGCAATCGCGGGATCTGGAGACGCTGCGGCGGAAGATCGACGAGGGCCTCGAGCAATATCGCAAGGACTACATCGCGTATTACGAGAACTGCCGGCACGCCGATTCGCCCGCGATGCGGGATCCGAATCCGACGGTCGTGCTCATTCCCGGGCTGGGAATGATCGCATGGGGCAAGGACAAGTCGGAGTCGCGGGTCACGGCGGAATTTTACGGATGCGCGATCGAAGTGATGCGCGGAGCGGAGGCGATCGATGAATACGTCGCGTTGCCGCAGCAGGAGGCGTTTGATATCGAATACTGGCAGCTCGAGGAGGCGAAGCTGCGGCGCATGCCGGCGGAAAAGGAACTCGCCCGCCACATTGTCGTGGTCATTGGTGCTGGTTCGGGCATTGGCAGGGAGGTCGCGTTACGGTTGTCCCGCGACGGAGCGCATGTCGTGTGCGCGGATCTTTATCTGGATGCCGCGAAGGACACGGCCTCGCAAATCACGCAGGCTCGCGGAACCGGAATTGGAGTGGGCGGCTCGGGCATTTCGAATTGCGGCCCGGCAATCGGCCTTGCGGTGGACATCACCGATCGCGAGTCCGTGCGCCGGTTGCTCGACGACACCGCGCTGGCCTATGGCGGATGCGATGCGGTGATCGTCACCGCGGGCGTCTTTGTGCCGAGCGACACGACCGGGCACATTCCCGACGAGAAATGGGCGACGACGTTCAACATCAACGTCACGGGCTCCTACATCGTCGCCGACGAGGCGGGGAAATTGCTGCGCGAGCAGGGACTGCCCGGCAGCATCGTGTTGACGACCTCCGCGAATGCCGTCGTCGCCAAGCGCGGCTCGCTGGCCTACGACACGTCGAAGGCCGCCGCGAACCACCTTGTGCGCGAACTTGCCGTCGAGCTGGCTCCGCTCATTCGCGTGAACGGCGTGGCGCCTGCGACGGTCGTGCAGGGGTCGGCGATGTTCCCTCGCGAACGCGTCATCGGCTCACTGGCGAAATACAACATTCCCTATACGGAGGACGAGTCCACCGAGGAACTCGTGAGCAAACTCGCGAACTTCTACGCCGAGCGAACCCTCACGAAAACGCCGATCACACCCGCCGACCAGGCAGAAGCTTATTTTCTGCTGGTCTCCGATCGGTTAAGCAAAACGACGGGACAGGTGCTTACGGTGGACGGAGGTCTTCCTGAGGCCTTCCTGCGGTAACATTTTCCCAGTTCCCCCCTATGTCACCCATTCTAGGCGTCTTCTTCCATTGGCTCGGCGGCCTGGCCTCGGGCAGTTTCTACGTGCCGTATCGCGGCGTGCGGAAATGGTCCTGGGAAACCTACTGGCTCGTCGGGGGCATCTTCAGCTGGATCATCTGCCCGCTGCTGTTTGCAGCGCTGATGACGAACGACCTCTTCGGCGTGCTGCTGAAACAATCGGCATCCACGCTGTGGTGGACGTATCTCTTCGGCGTGCTCTGGGGCTTCGGCGGGCTGACGTTTGGCCTCACGATGCGCTATCTCGGCATGTCGCTCGGCATGGGCGTCGCGCTGGGATACTGCGCGGCATTCGGCACGCTGCTTCCGCCGATTCTCAAGGTCTTCATGCCCGGAATTCCGGTTGCCGAAAACATCGTGGAAATCGCGTCGGCGTTGCCGGGACAGATCACACTCCTGGGCGTCGCCGTCTGTCTGCTTGGCATTTTCATCGCGGCGCTTGCGGGATTGACGAAGGAGCGAGAGATGCCCGCGGAGGAGAAGAAGAAGGCGATCGCCGAATTCAACTTCCCGCTGGGAATCGCCGTGGCGACGTTCTCGGGAATCATGAGCGCGTGTTTTTCGTTTGCGCTCACCGCGGGCGCGCCGATCGGCGTGACCTCGGCGGACGCAGGCACGTCCACGCTCTGGACCGGCCTTCCGAAGCTGGTCGTGGTGCTGCTCGGCGGCTTCACCACCAATTTCCTGTGGTGCCTGTTTCTGAATTTCCGAAATCGCTCGTATGGCCAGTATTTCCGGGCGACCGCGCGTCCCGAGGATGCCCGGCGAACGGTGGGCAACGCGGAGCACGGGGACCCCGCGTCGGATCTCGTGAGCGAAGTGGCCGGGGATTTTGCCCGGAAGCCGAATACGAACGATCTGCGGGTGCCGCTGCTGGGGAACTACCTGTTTTCGGCGCTCGCGGGGACGACGTGGTATTTCCAGTTTTTCTTCTACACGATGGGCGAGACCCAAATGGGCGAGTTCGGCTTCGCCAGCTGGACCCTCCACATGGCGAGCATCATCATCTTCAGCACCATGTGGGGATGGATTCTCCACGAGTGGAAGGGCGCGAGCCGGAAGGCTCACGTGCTGATCGCCCTCGGCATCGCGACGCTCGTGTTGTCCACGATCATCATCGGGGCCGGCACGTGGCTCAAATCCAGAAGCAGCAGTCCTGAACCGGCCGAGGTTGTCCGGGCGACGGGCCATTCCAATTCCATCACTTCGTATTCATGAAACAGCTCCTCCTTTTCGCAGCGGTTCTTTTGCAGGCCGCCACCGGACTCGCCGCAGGGACCCTGCGAGTCGACACGCTTCGTTGCGAGTATCTCGAGAATCCGCTCGGTGTGGGCGAGGAAAAGCCGCGGCTGAGCTGGGTGGCGCGATCGGAGGAGCGGGGCGCGGAGCAGACGGGCTATCAAATTCTGGTCGCCTCATCGCCGGAGGAGCTGGCGAAGGATTCCGGGGATTTGTGGGACACCGCGAAGGTCGAGTCGCCGGAGAATTCGCAGATCGTTTACGAGGGCAGGCCGCTGGCCTCCAAACAGCAGGTGTGGTGGAAGGTGCGCGTGTGGGACGGTGCGGGCGAGGCCTCCGATTGGAGCGAGCCGGCGACCTGGGAAATGGGGCTGCTCAAGCCGGAGGACTGGAAAGGAAAGTGGATCGAGGCTCCGGACGAATTGACGCGCTCGCCCGACGGGCCGGACCTCGCGGGGGCAAAATGGATCTGGAAATTCGGTGATGGAAACGTGCGGCATTTCGAACGCAGGTTCGATCTGCCGAACGGAAAGCTCGAATCGGCGAAACTGACGATCACGGCGGACGACATGTTCGAGGTCCTGCTGAATGGCAGGATGGTCAGCCCGCTGGATGAGAAGAATAACTGGAGGCACCCGCGGATTTTCGACCTCCGCCCCCTGCTCAAGCCGGGCGAAAATGTTTTGTCGATCAAGGTCGTCGACAACGGCGGCGAGGCGGGACTTTGCGCGAAGGTGGTGATTCAGCAAGCGGGCGAGGTCCCGCTGGAAGTGGTGACGGATGCGCAATGGAAGGTGTCGCGCGAGTCGTCGGGCACGAAGGTCGATGCGCAGGAGGTTGCCGATTTTGGAGAGGGCGTCTGGGGGAAGGATGTCGTCATGCAGGGGCCGCGGCCGGTGCCGATCCTGCGGAAGACGTTTTCCGTCGATGACAAGCCGATCAAGCGTGCGAGGCTTCGCGCCACCGCGCTGGGGCTCTATCAATTTCACCTCAATGGAAAAAAGGTGGGCGATCGCGAGCTGGCGCCGGAATGGACCGATTACAAAAAGCGGGTGATGTATCAGGTCTATGACGTCACCGACCTTGTGAAGCCGGGCGCGAATGCGCTGGCGACGATGCTTGGCGACGGATGGTTCTCGGGCCGCGTCGCATGGTCCGCGAAGATTTACGGCGACCGCAATGCGCTGAAAGCGGACCTCGAGATCGATTTCGAGGACGGCACCACACAGGTGGTCGCCACCGACGAATCGTGGAAGGCGCACAAGGGCCCGATCCTCCATTCGGACATGCTGGATGGGGAGTCCTACGACGCGCGGCTGGAAGTGCCCGGCTGGGACGACACGAAGGTCGATGATTCCAGGTGGGCAAACGCGAAGCTGCGTGAAGGCGACAGCGCGCCGATCGTGTGGCAGCCGTCGGAGCCGGTGCGGGTGCTCACGGAACTGCCCGCCCGCGAGGTGAAGAGCCGGGATGGAGCGTGGATTGTTGACCTCGGCCAGAACATGGTCGGGCGTGTCCGCATCAGAGTGAACGTCCCGGCGGGCACCGAGATCACGATCCGGCATGCCGAGATGCTGAACACCGACGGATCGTTTTATACGGACAACTACCGCGATGCTCCCTGTGTGAACACCTACATCGCGAAGGGCGGCGGTGAGGAAGTCTGGGAGCCGCTGTTTTTCTTCACCGGCTTTCGTTACGTGGAGATCAAGGGGCTCGATAAAAAGCCGACACCCGACATGGTCACCGGCGTCGTCATCGGCTCGGACACTCCGATGACCGGCGAGTTTTCCTGCTCCGATCCGATGATCAATCAGCTCTGGTCGAACATTGTGTGGGGTCAGCGTGGCAACTACCTCAGCGTGCCGACCGATTGCCCGCAGCGCAACGAGCGCCTCGGCTGGCTGGGCGATGCACAGGTGTTCATTCGCACGGCGACCGAGAACGCTGACGTGGCGGCATTTTTCACGAAGTGGCTGATCGATGTTTCCGACGCGCAGTTCGAGGACGGACGATTCCCCGACGTCGCCCCGCGAGTCATTGAATTCGGCGGCACACCCGGGTGGGGAGACGCGGGAGTCATCTGCCCGTGGACGATCTACGAGGTCTATGGAGACACGCGAATTCTCGAGCGGCACTACGACGCGATGGTCCGGTGGATCGAGTGGTGCAAAGCGAACTCGACCGGGTTGATTCGCGATCGCGATCGAGGGAATGATCACGGCGACTGGCTCTCGATCAATGCCAACACGCCCAAGGAGGTCATCGGCACGGCGTATTTCGCCTATTCGACGGATCTTCTCTCCCGCGCGGCGAAGGTGCTCGGTCGGGACGACGACGCGGCGAAATACCGGCAGCTCTTCGAGGACATCAAGAAGGCCTTCATCGAAAAATACGTGAAGTCCGACGGTCGCGTGGAGGGCGAGACGCAGACGTCGTATTTGATGGCGCTGAGATTCAATCTACTGCCCGACGATCTGCGGGAGAAGGCGGCGCAGCATCTCGTCGAGGACATTCGCGAGAAGGGCAATCATCTGTCCACGGGCTTCCTCGGCGTGAGCTATCTCCTCCCGGTGCTCACCGACATGGGCTACTCCGATGTCGCACTGACGTTGCTTACGCAAACGACGTTTCCGTCGTGGCTGTTTTCCGTCGAGCACGGCGCCACGACGATCTGGGAGCGCTGGGACGGCTGGACTCCGGAGAAGGGATTTCAGGATCCGGGCATGAACTCCTTCAACCACTACTCGCTCGGCTCGTGCGGACAGTGGATGTTCGATTCGCTGGCGGGCGTGGGGATGGATTCATCCGCGCCGGCCTATCGCAAGCTCTGGATCGAGCCGCAGATTGGCGGGAAATTCACCGAAGTGAAGGCGCGTGTCGAAACCGCGCGAGGCACGGCCGGCAGCGCGTGGAAACTGGCGGGAAACAAGCTGACGCTTGATTGCATGGTGCCGGTGGGTTCCACGGCGACGGTGGTGCTTCCGACGGAGAAGGCGGCCAGCCTTCGCGAAGGCGGCAAGCCGTTGTCGGAGGTAAAGGGCGTGAAGCCGCTCCGAACGGAAAACGGCAGGACCTACCTTTCCGTGGTTTCCGGAAAATACCGGTTCACCTGCGAGAAGTAGGCGGTTCTTGGCGTCAGCCGCCGGCCCACGCAGGCCGCTGGCGCAGATGGAAGAGCCGCTCGCCGGCTTTCGGCACGTGAAGAATGCCCTCGACTTCGCGTCCGGCAAAGTCCGCGGGGTTGATCGTCTCCGGGTCGCGATAGCCGAGATTGATCTGCCGGCATTCGGACTCCGGGATCTGCGTTGCGAGGGTAACGCGGATTCGTGGTGTTTCCACACCATCGCGGTAGGTGCCGATGCCGAAGACGTGTGTCGAATGTGCGAGGACACCCCATGGGTAGTTCTTGAACCGGTCCCATTGCGCGAGGAAGTAGTCGCGGCAGTGATAGCCGATCTCGCGAATGAGCGCCCCGTGGACCTCGGAAACTTCGCGAAGATGCGGTGCATAGATGATCAGCTCGCCACCGTCAGCGACAACCGGCTCAAGTTTATACATGCATTTGCCGGCGACCCAGAGCTCGTCATACATCGGAGGAGCACACGAGAGGACCGTGTGAAACGGGCGATCCTTCCACGTGATATGGATCTCCGAGGAAAGATCGCTGGCGGCATCCCACGCCTCCTCCGGCGTGCCGGCGAAGAGTCCCGCAAAACGCGGGCCGTCGACGACCGCTGCCAGGCACAGCCGCCGTTGCTCGATGAAATCCGCGGCGCGATCGACGACCTTTCGCACGGGCGTCCATTTGTTTCCGATGATCATCGGGTTCGTGACCACGGCGCCGAGCCAGTGAAAGAAATTGAGGATGCCGGCGCCGCTGATGCCTGGGAAAAAGTATTTGTTGCCGCCCGAGAACCCGACGACCTCGTGAGGGAACACGGGGCCGATGATGAGAAGCGTGTCGTAGTCGTCAATGCGGCGGTTGATGTGGACCGGCACATCGATGGCGAAACGCCCCTCGGACAGTTGCGCGATCTCATCCGCGGAGATGACGCCGATTTCGCGCAGCGTGTGGGGCTGATCCCATGTGTGATTGAATATCTCGACGTCGCGATACGTCGTGCGGCGCTCCTCTGCGGTGATTTCAAGGCGCCGCTCGATGGCTTCGTCGCTCAGTGGCGGGTGGGTGCCGAGTGCGATGAGCACGTCGAGTTTGCGCACGCGACCGGTAAGTTGCCGGTGCAGCAATTTGAAGAGCTGGCCAACGGGCGCGGTGCGCGTGTTGTCGGGCACGATGAGCAGCACGCGCTCGTCTGCGAGGTGGGACGCGGTGACGAAATTCGCGACGACCTCCTCGACCTGTTCGGGCGTGAGGGAACCGGCGCTCGACGCGGAGAAAACGCTCATTAAATCGTCTGGCTGAGGAAACCTCCGTCCACGCAAATGTCGGCTCCGGTGACGAAGCCGCTCGCGCGTTGCGACGCGAGAAAGATTGCCGCGCCGGCGAGTTCGTGCGCGGAGCCGAAACGTCCCATCGGCGTGTGCGAGAGGATGGATTGCGTGCGGGGCGTCGGTGAGCCGTCCTGGTGAAACAGGAGGTGGCGGTTTTGCTCGGTCGGAAAGAAGCCGGGAGTGATCGAGTTCACGCGCACGTTGTGCGGCGCCCACTCGCGGGCGAGGAATTTTGTAAGGCTGAGCACCGCGGCCTTGGATGCGGAGTAGGCGACGACGCGGGAAAGCGGGATGTGCGCGGAGACGCTGGCGATGTTGATGATGCTGCCGGCCTTTCGCTCGACCATGCCCGGGCCAAATTCCTGGCAGGGCAGGAGCGCGCCGCCCACGAGGTTGAGATCGAAATTTGCCTGCCAGGCATCGAGCGGAAGATTCTCGACCGGATTGGCGGCGTCCGCGATGGCACGCGGGTCGGTTCCGCCGGCGGCGTTCACGAGAATCGCGGGCGGACCGAGTGCTGTGGTGATCGCCTTGTGAGCCCCGGCGAGGCTTTCGCGCGACATTGCGTCGATCGAAAAGAAACGGGCGGCGCCCCCGTCGTTAAGGATCTGCTCGACGCGGGCATTGCCGCGCTCCGCGGAACGACCGCAAACGGCCACCGTGGCTCCCGCCGCGGCGAGTGCCGAGGCGATGCTTCCTCCGAGGCCGCCCGTGCCGCCGATGACGACGGCGACCTGGCCGTTGAGCGAAAAGAGATCAGTGCTGGAATCGGGCGCGGGCATTTCGGTGGCAGATGTGCACGAGGTATTCGGTGAGACGGTCGAAATTTGCGGGAAGAAGACCGCGCTCCACGTCGTGGCCGAGTTTGTTGCAGAGGATGCGGCGGAAATACTCGTGCCGCGGGAACGAGAGGAACGAGCGGGAGTCGGTGATCATGCCGATGAAATGGCGCAGCAGGCCGAGATTCGAGATCGCATCGAGGTTCCACTCGATGCCGTCCTTTTGATCGAGAAACCACCATGCCGCGCCGAGCTGGACCTTGCCGGGGATGCCGCCGCCGTTGAAATTCGCGGCCATTGCGGCAAACGGGTAGGTCATTGCGGGGTCCACGTTGTAAAGCACGACGCGGGGCAGCTGGTCATCCACGTCGAGCGCATCCAGGAACGCGGCGAGCGTTTCGATTTGCCGGAAATCGCCGATGGAATCGAACCCGGCGTCGCGACCGAGGGTTCGGAACATGCGCGTGCTGTTGTTGCGAATGGGGCCGAGGTGGAGCTGCATGGTCCAGCCGCGCGCGTGATTCCACCGGCCGATTTCGAGGAGAACGCGCGTGACGAACTTCGCCCTCTCCTCGCTCGATGTTTCAACTCCGGAACGTGCCTTTTTGAAAATGGTATCGACCTCGGCATCGGTGGCGGTTGCGAAGGGGATCGCGGTGAGGCCGTGGTCCGAGAAACGCGCGCCCAGCGTGTGGAAGGCATCGTGACGGCGTTTCAGTGCGCTGAGGAAATCGGCGAAGTCGGCGATGGGGGTTTGCGCGGTTGCCGCGAGGCGGTCAACCCAGGCGTTCCACGCGGGGAGATCGGTGAGAGCCATGCCGGCATCCGGACGGAACGTCGGAAACATGCGGAATGCCGAGGTTTCCTGCGCAAACGATTCATGATGAGGCAGCGGGTCCGCCGGGTCGTCGGTTGTGCAAACAATCTCAACGCCCTGCTGCTCGAGGAGGCCGCGGGTGGACATCTGAGGCTCGGCCAGTCGCGTCTCGGTGGCGTCCCAAATCTCCTGCGCGGTCTCGGGAGTGAGCTCCACCTGGATGTCGAAATAGCGGGCGAGCTCGAGGTGCGTCCAATGGTAGAGCGGGCTGCGCCAGGTCGCCGACACCGTTTCGGCCCATGCCAGAAATTTCTCGCGTGGAGAGCTGTCGCCCGAAATCAGATGCTCGGGGATGCCGTGGGCGCGCATCGCCCGCCACTTGTAGTGATCGCCTTCGAGCCACGCCTCCCAGAGGTTTGCGAACTGGCGGTTGGCGGCGATGTCCGCGGGTGGGAGGTGGTTGTGAAAATCGACGATCGGCAGCCCGGCGGCGATTTCGTGAAAGAGCCGGCGGGCGGTTTTTGTCTCCAGAAGAAAATCGTCGCTCAGGACCGGCTGGGAGGACTTCAGAGGGGAGAGGGCGGCTGGCATTGCGGAGGGGATCCCGGATGAAAGTCGAGCGGCGTGCCGCGTCTCTCTTCTGGCGGGCTCCGGTTCTATTTAAAATTTGCGTCAGGAAATATAGATATTCGGTCGCCGTCTGTCCACGGCAAAGCCCGAAGATCCAATGCCGATCAGGCGCGCTCGACGAGGCGAAGCGGCACGTTGCAGGCGGTGATTTCGAGCGAGTGCTCGAAAAGCTCCCGCCGGACCGTGCGCTCCAAGTCCGCCAGTGAGCGAGGACGGCGGCGCAGAAGCTCCGCCAGCGAGCGGACTTCCAGAGAACCGGTGTGGGAAAGGGCTTCGAGCTTCAAGCTCGAGGCGAGAAGGCGCCGGAGACGGAAAAACGGAAGATACTGGTCGAGCTCGAGCTGCTCGCGACAGGCGAGAAAAATATCGAGAGTGCGGCCCCAATCGGAGCCGTATAACAGGTTCTGCCGGAGGTCGAGAAGGAGGTCCCAGGCGTCAGTCGGGGCCTCGCGAAAGAGCTCCTCGACAATGCGAGCCGCGTCCACCCGCCACGAGGTGGAAGGGGTCGATGCCGTTTCCCGATCAAAAGCCATGACCCCAAATTTACGCGATTGAGATTCAATCGCAATAGGGATTTCCATTGGACATCAAAAAGGCCGCCCTCCGGTGGGAAGGCGGCCGTCTGAAAGAGCTTTGGCTCGGGAAGTTGACTCAGAGATTCTTCAGGAAGCTCTTGAGCATCCAGAGGGTCTTCTCATGGGCCTGAATCCGCGCGATCACCAGGTCCTGGGTTTCGAGGTCCTTGGCGGTGTCGCAGGTGTCACGAAGCTCGTGGGCGCCGGCGAGGAGGGTTTCGTGCCCCTCGATGAGGTGCGCGACGAAATCCTTCGCCGGGGCGGCGCCGGCCTCCATTTCGCGAATGCCGGATGCCTTTGCGAGGGCGCTGAGACCGCCGGGAGCGTAGAAGTCGAGGGCGCGCAGGCGCTCGGCGATCTCGTCGACCGCGGTGAACAGCTCTTCATACTGGGTCTGGAACGCGGCGTGCAGGGCGAAGAAGGCGGGCCCTTCGACATTCCAGTGGGCGAGATGGGTCTGGCCGAGGAGGGCGTAGGTATCGGCCAGCAAGGTCTTGAGGCCTTCGGCAACCTGATTCGTTTTCTGTTTGGTGGCGGTTTGAGTGCTCATGGGCTTTTTGGAATTGGAATCATTCTAAATTGAAATCGCCGCTTGCGCAACCACCGTTTGCATCGCGATGGTGACAAATTCGCGATATGGCAAAAACTCTTTGCGAGTGGTCAAAGAAGGACCTTGAGAAGCACCCCGACCGGTTGTTGGCCCTCGTTCGCGATCCGGAATGGTATTGCCGGCGGTGCGCCCGGGTGGCGAATACGCCGAAGGTCCTGTGCAAGCCCCGCAGGTTGCCCACGGAAACGCCGGAGAGTTCGCCCGATCTCACGGCTGACGGAGCTTGAACGCGAGGGCCTCGAGGAGGCCGCGTCCGGGATTTTCGCTGCGAATGCGGGCGGCAAATTCCCGGCAACGGCGGTGGGTTGGCTCGTCATTCAAGAGCCGATTGAGGGTGGAGAAAACGGTTCCCGGGTGGAACTGGAAGGGCCACAAGCGCGCGCCCAGACCGAGGTCGCGCACGCGGGTCGCGTTGTCGGGCTGATCGTGAGCCATCGGCATGATGAGCTGCGGGATGCCGGCGGCGAGGGCCTGCGAAGTCGTTCCGATGCCGCCGTGATGCACGATCGCCGCGCAACGTGGGAGCACGGCCGAGAGCGGCACGTAATCGAAGGCGCGAATGGTCGGCGGCAACCCGGGTGGCAGCTGGTCCGGAAACCTGGTGAGGAAAATGCCGCGCCATCCGCCTTTCGCGCACGCCTCGAGGGCGACCCGAAAAAACCGCCTGCCAAACGCCATGGCGGTTCCCGGCGTGAAAAGAATGGGAGGAGGACCCCCGGACAGGAATTGCTCGCAAGCCGGGTCGACGGGGATTTGCCCCGACAAATCCTCGAGCGGGAAACCCACGCAGCGGGTGCCCCACGGCCAGTCGCGTTGCGGTGAGGCGAAGTGTTTTGAGAACAGACAGATCACGCCGTCGGGCGATTGCCACCAATCGCCGAAGGGGTCGCTGGGCGCGGGGACTCCCTGCTCGCGGCACGCGGACTCGATACCGGGGCGAAGCGCCACGTTTACCTGGATCCGTGCAAGCGCGAGCAAACCACGTGTTGCGCGCGGCGGCAGGTGCCTGAGGAAGCCGATGCCGAAGCCGAACGTGGGCGTTTCGTGCGCGCTGAACAGCACCCCCGGCTGAAGGTTCACGGTAACGAGGGTAAGCCCGAGTTTCTCCCGCGCGAGCCGCGCGCCGAAGGCGATGCATGGCGCGAGCAGGAGAGGTGGGGCGCCCTCCGATTCCTTCGCGATCGCTGCGAAATGCCGGCTCGTGAGTTCCGCAGTCTGCCGGAGCACGTAGGTGGAGCCACGCGACGGATGCCACAGCTCGGGGTTTTTCGCGACGGCGTGATACTCGTCCTCCGTGCCCATGGTAGCATGCGGCAGGTCGAGATTTTGCGCCAGCGGCGCGAAGACGGGATTGAGAATCACGCGCACGTCGTGCCCGGCGTCGCGGAGCACGCGTCCCATCCAGAGGAATGGATTGACGTCGCCGAAGCTGCCGAGCGGCGCGAGAAGAATGCGCTTTGGCATGCTAACGGCGGAACAGATTCAACACGATGGTCAGCACGATGCTGATGACGATGCAGGTGACGATGGGAAAGGCGAACGTGAAATTTCCGCGCTCCACGACGATGTCGCCGGGCAGCCGGAATCCCTTGCCCAGCCAGAGGAGCGCGCCAATTCCCGCGAGCACCAATCCCGCGAAAAAGAGCATGCGCCCGAGGTCGTTCATGGAGGAACGATGACCGTCCATCGGGGCGCGTCAAGCACGCCCTCGACAGAGCTTTGCAGCGTCACGAACCCGGGCTGCACCGGGTGGAAAACGGTCGCTAGTTGGAGGTCGCGTCGTCGATCTTGTCGGAGACATCCTCCGCGGCGTCGTCGATGCTTTCGCCCGCGCGTTCCATCGGGCCTTTCTTCTCACAGGCGGTGAAGCCGGAGATCAGGAAAAGCGCGGTGATTGCGGGGAGCGTCAGCAGAAGGATCTTTTTCATATCTGCCACAAAATCGCGGCCCGCGATTCAACCGCGTGTAAGAAATTGAATCGCAGGGAGCGCGTGCGGGGAATCCCGCTGTTGCGGCGGACAGTGCGCTAGAGGTTCAGGATTTCCTTCGCCGAATTTTCGGGCTTCCAGAACTTCGTGTCGGCGCCGTCGTATTTGAGGACGGTGAACATGCCGCGGGCGAGGTGATAGAGGATGTGGCAGTGGAACGCCCAGATGCCACGATGGGTGGCGTCGAACTGCACCTTGATCGTGGAGCCGGGCGGGATCTCGATCGTGTCGCGCATCGCGCCCTGGATTTTTTCCCCGTCGATTTCGGTGACCTGAAAATCGTGCCCATGGAGGTGCATCGGGTGGCCCATCATCGTGGGGTTTGTGAACACGACCTCCACGCGCTCGCCTTCTTTTACGTCGAGCGAGTTTCGGTTTGGATATTGCGCACCGTTGATCGTCCACACGTAGCCGTCCATTTTTCCACCAAGCGCGCAGGGCAGCGAGCGATCGACCGGGCGCGGTTCGAGGGGTGTCGCGGCGCGCAGAAGTTTTTCCTGGGTGTTGTCGAGCGCGACGGTGAGTTTGTCGGCCTTCGTCGGGAGTTTGGGAATGGCGGTTCCCTCCGTGGCGAGCACGACGCCGCAGAGGAGCGGCGAGCCTTCGCCCTGGGCGAGGATGGGAAATGCCCCGCCACGCTCCGGAATCGTCACCCGCAGGTCGATGCGCTGCGCGACGGCGAGCTGGAAGTAGTTTCCGCGGACGGGCTCGACGTCCTGTCCGTCCACGGCAAGGATTTCCGCCTGCAACTCGCCGGTATCGATGTAGAAATCGGAGGCCGATGATGCCGCGATGATGCGCAGCAGCACGCTTTGGCCCGGCTCGACGGCAAGAACTTCGGGGTCGTCGATGGTCCGGCGATTTGCCAGCAGCGCATCGTAATGGACGTCGATGTCCGCCGGGTGGCCGGTGACGACTTTCCGCGTCAGCTTTCCGTCTTCGACGGCCTGCGCGTAGAGTTCGACCGGCTCGTCGGGCTTCATTTTCATCGCGGGCATCTCCGACGACTCCACCAACTTCTTTAGAATTTCGTCGGCAGGCGTGAAGGAGAAGTCCGAGAGCATCACGACAAACTGTCGGTCCGCGCGGGCCCGCTGTTCGGGCGTCCAGATGATCAGAGGAGCCGCCTCGAGATATTGCTCCTGCAGCCCGTAGTGCGAGTGCATCCAGTAGGTGCCGCTCTGCACGAGCGGGAAGTCGTAGGCCATCGAGCCGCCGGGCGGAATCGGCTCCTGCGTGACCCACGGCACGCCGTCCATGAGATTCGGCAGGACGAGTCCGTGCCAATGGAGGGTGGTGGGGACGTTGAGTTCGTTGACGACCTCGACGTGGAAGCCATCCGCCTTTTCCGGCGAGAAGCCGAAAGTGCCGTCCTCCTGCTGGACCGCGATCACCGTGTCGGTCCTGCCATTGACCGTGATCGGGACCTCCCGAATGAAAAGCTTGGTGCGCGTTGTGTCATCGGCGCGCAGGGTGCGGCTTCCCAACCACGCAGCGGCGGCGCTCCCGATGGCCAGCCGAAGGGCTTCACGACGGGTCCAGTTCATGGCCCGACCCTAGCGGGCCGGGCTGCTGCGAAAAATGAAAAAGCCTATTGAGCGGGCGGGGTTGCCGGGTCCTCGGGAGTCGGCGGCACGTCGCCCGATTGCGGCGTGGTGGGGGCCGTCGGCAGAATTGAAGTGGAGTCCGGCGTCGGTTCCTCGGGCGTTGGGATGGGTGTGGGCGCCGTCTCATCGGTGAGTCGCTCGCCGACCGCGTCCCTGGCTTCCTGGAGATCCTGTTTGGCCTCCTGAAGATCCTGGCGGGCTTCCTGGACGTCCTCTCTTGCTTCGGAAACGTTGTCGCGATTGTCGCAGGCTCCGAGGAAAAGGAATGCGCCGCCGGCGAGAGCGGCCGCTGTAAGGGATGGGCGAAGTTTCATATTGGAGGGTCGCATCCGGCACCTCCTTCGCGTGTATCGAATTTGGCGCGGTCCGGCTTCCTACGGGACGGGCGGGGGCGGAAAATAGGCGAAACCGAGGCCGGCAAGACCCAGGAAGAGAGAAAACCCGACCACGTCGGTGACGGTGGTGAGCATGATCGATGAGGCGAGTGCCGGGTCGATCTTGAGTGCCTTGAGGCCCAGCGGAATGAGGACGCCGGCGAGTGCGGCGCAGAGCATGTTCAGGACCATTGCCACACAGGCGATCACGCCGAGAACGATGTCTCCGCGCCAGAGCCAGCTGATCACGCCGAGAGTGAGGCCGGTCGCGAGCCCGGTGAGCAGCGAGACGAAGGCTTCCTTGAGCAGGATGCGCCGCTTCTGCCGCCCCTCGATATCGCCGAGTGCCATGCCGCGGACGATGATCGTGAGGGTTTGCGTGCCGGCGTTGCCGCTCTGGCTGGCGATGATCGGGAGAAAAACAGCCAGCACCGCGTAGGTGTCGATCGTCGCTTCGTGGAGCGAGACCACCCAGCCGGCGACGCTGGCGGTGGTGAGATTCACGTAAAGCCACGGCAGCCGGCGCCGAAACGAGATCTGCCACGGCGTGCCGACCATTTCCTCCCCGGAGAGGCCGATCATTCGCTGCATGTCTTCGGTGGCCTCCTCTTCCATCACTTGCATCACGTCGTCGCTGGTGACCACGCCGCGAAGGCGCTGGAAGTCGTCGATGACCGGGATCGCGACAAAGTGATGCTCGCGAAAGAGACTGGCGATCACCTCCTGGTCGGCGCGAACGGAGACGCAGCGCACCTCGCGAATCATCACGCTGCTGACCGGCGTGTCGGGCTGCGCGAAGAGCAGGTCGCGCAATCGCAGCACGCCGCGAAGCCGGCCGTCTTCGTCAGTCACGTAGATATAGAAGATGCCATCCGGGGGCGCGGCGTCGCTGTTTCGCAAATGGTCAACGGCCTGCTGCACCGTGATGGTCTCCGGAACCGCAATGAACTCGGGGTTCATGATGCCGCCGGCGGAGTCCTCCGGATACCCCAGCACCTCGGCGATTTTCTCGGCGCTCTCCGACGGCAGATTTTTGAGGATGTCGTTGACGCGCTTCGACGAGAGCTTGCCGAGAATGTCCGCCGCGTCGTCGAGATACATCTCGTCGAGGATTCCCGAGACGCGCGAAAGCCGCATGTCCTCGAACAACCGCACCTGCAACTCCGGCGGCAGTTCGCAAATGACATCCGCCGCGAATTCGTTCGGCAGCCTGCGCAGGACGGCGCGGAGCTGCTCCTGCGGGAGGTCTGCGAGCTGGTTGGCGGCCTCGTGCGGGTCCAGCTGCCGCAAATGATCGAGCCACGCTGTATTGTCAGGCGTGCGTTCGGCGAGAGCCGGAGATTCGAAGTTGGAGGACGCCATGCAACGGGGATCGTAGCACGCGGTGGAATCGTGCGGAGCAATCCGCCGGAAAAGAGGCGGCGCGTCCCCCGCGGCGGGGGACATTTTCTACCGCTTGCAGCCGGGGATTTTCCGCGCTAGGTATGGCGCAGCCCGTCGATTACCGCGACGTCGCTGCTCTCGAAGTGCGGGTTCCCGCAGTGAGTGAAGTTTTGGCCGCTCTCCCGAAGCCGGCGAAAGATTCCTCAAAGCAAGGAGTTGCCATTTTCGAGAACGAGATTACGAATACCGGCTCCGCAAATCCGGGAACGCCATCCTTTTGATCCTTAATGACTGACCTTTCGAAATACCGCAACATCGGCATCTTCGCGCACGTCGACGCCGGCAAGACGACAACCACCGAGCGCATCCTTCGACTCACCGGCAAGATTCACAAGATTGGCGAGGTGCACGATGGTGCCGCCACGACCGACTTCATGGAGCAGGAACAGGAGCGTGGCATCACGATCCAGTCGGCCGCCACGACCTGCTTCTGGAACGGCCACCAGCTCAACGTCATCGACACTCCCGGGCACGTGGACTTCACGATCGAGGTCTATCGCTCGCTGAAGGTTCTCGACGGCGGCATTGGCGTTTTCTGCGGATCGGGCGGTGTCGAGCCCCAGTCGGAGACGAACTGGCGCTACGCGAACGAATCGAAGGTCGCGCGCATCATTTACGTGAACAAGCTCGACCGTGTCGGCGCGGACTTCTACCGCGTCGTCGAGCAGATCAAGAACATCCTCGGCGCGAAGCCGCTGGTGATGGTGCTCCCGATCGGCGAGCAGGAGAGCTTCAAGGGGGTCGTCGATATCCTCGAAGAGCAGGCGTATGTCTGGGACGACTCGGGTGATCCGTTTGCCTTTACCGTGCAGCCGGTGCCCGACGATATGAAGGAGAAGGTCGCGAAATATCGCGCCGAGCTCATCGAGTCGGTCGTCGAGCAGGACGACGAGGTGCTCGAGAAGTATCTCGAAGGCGAGATGCCGGACGTCCCCACGATCAAGCGCCTCATCCGCAAGGGCACGATCAACCTCGATTTCTTCCCGACCTACTGCGGTTCCTCGTTCAAGAACAAGGGCGTGCAGAAGGTGCTCGACGCGGTCGTTGATTACCTGCCGGACCCGACCGAGGTTCGCCCGCAGCCCGAGATCGATCTTGAGGGTAACGAAACCGGCGGATACGCCATCGTCGACCCGAACCGCCCGCTTCGCGCGCTCGCGTTCAAGATCATGGACGACAAGTTCGGCGCGCTCACCTTCACCCGCGTTTACTCGGGCCGCATCGAGAAGGGCATGAGCGTCCTCAATACCTACACCGGCAAGGAGGAGCGCATCGGCCGTCTCGTCACAATGCACGCCAACGAGCGCACGGAGATCGATTCCGCGCAGGCTGGCGACATCATTGCGATTGTCGGCCTCAAGAACGTCCAGACCGGTCACACGCTCTGCGATCCGAACAACCCGGCGACGCTCGAGCCGATGGTGTTCCCGGAGCCCGTGATTTCGATGGCGGTTTCCACGAAGGACAAGGGCAGCTCCGAGAAGCTCTCCAACGCCCTCGGCAAGATGGTGAAGGAGGACCCGTCCTTCCGCGTCGAGACCGACGAGGAAACCGGCGAAACCATCCTCAAGGGCATGGGCGAGCTGCACCTCGACATCAAGGTCGACATCCTGCGCCGCACCTACGGCGTTGACGTGGTCGTCGGCAAGCCGCAGGTCGCCTATCGCGAAACGATCACCCAGCCCGTCAGCGACAGCTACACGCACAAGAAGCAGTCGGGCGGCTCCGGCCAGTTTGCGCGCATCGATTACACGATCGAGCCTCTCGACCTCAGCGAGGACTTCGTTTTCGAGTCCAAGGTCGTCGGCGGCAACGTGCCGAAGGAATACATCCCGGCGGTCGAAAAGGGCTTCCGGTTGTCCAAGGAAAAAGGCGTGCTCGCCGGCTTCCCGTGCCAGGCCTTCAAGGTCACGCTCACCGACGGTGGCTACCACGCGGTCGACTCCTCGGCCATCGCGTTCGAAATCGCCGCGAAGGCCGCTTATCGCCAGACCCTGCCGAAGGCCGGTCCGCAGCTCCTCGAGCCGATCATGAAGATCGACGTCTTCATTCCCGAGCAGCACGTGGGTGACGTCATTGGCGACCTCAACCGCCGCCGTGGCATGATCAAGTCGCAGGATCCCACGCCCACCGGCGTGCGCATCAAGGCCGACGCTCCGCTGAGCGAAATGTTTGGCTACATCGGCGACCTGCGCTCGATGACCTCCGGTCGCGGCCAGTTCTCCATGGAGTTCTCGCACTACGCGGCCTGCCCGAAGAACGTCTCCGACGCCGTGATCGCGGAAGTGCAGCGGCGCAACGCCGAGAAGTAAGGCGACCCGCTGTCGAAAGACTTGCTGGAAAGCTCCGGGCCGAAAGTTGGCCCGGAGCTTTCGTCTTTCCAGGGCGAATGGGTGACTTCCCCCACTGTCGGGTGGGGACACGTCTGGATCGGCGAACCGGCCCGAAGGTTTCCCTGATGAAGACTTCGATCCCACTCACTGCCGGTGCCGCGCTCGCGGCCATCGCTCTCGCTCCCCTCGAGGGACATGCACGAAACTTCGATTCGCCGGCGGCCAGGACGACTCTCGTAAAATTCCGCAACCTCCAGAACGGCCGCTCTGCGCCGAAGCGCGTGCGTGTGCTCGCGTCACGAATGACTCGTTATCGTCCGCAGGAAGGCAAACGCTGGATGAAACTCGCCATGCTGAAACTCCAGCAGACCTACGTCGAGCGGAAGGGCGACCGGATCAGCGGCATTCTTCAGCGCCTCGTGCGTCGAAGTAGCCTCTCGCCGCGAAAGAAGGTTCGCATTCAGCGCCAGATCCGGCTCATCCAGCGCCGCACCATCCAATTCAACGAACCGGGCAGCATGCCGGGCTGAGCCGGTCCCGATCGTGGCCGAACGATCAACCGCAGAGGGTGACGGCTCGACGTAGCCCTTTGCGAGTGGGTTGTAAGAATTCCGTTGGATGGCCGGGCTCGATTTGAAAGAGTGCCTGTGCCAATGGGTGAATCGACGGAGGCAGATCGCGAACAGATCAGGCCGGCTCTGGTGAGCCGGGACGCGCTCGAGGCGTTGCTGTTCGACATGGACGGCGTGCTTACCGCGACGATGAAACTTCACGCCGCGTGCTGGAAGGAGATGTTCGACGCGTATCTGCGGGAGCGCAGCGAGCGACTCGGCGAGCCGTTTCGGGAATTCGAAATCGCGACCGACTACAAGCGATATGTCGACGGGCGCCTGCGGCAGGAGGGAGCGGCTGCATTTCTCGGCTCGCGTGGCATCGACCTGTCGCTCGGATCGCCCGACGACTCCGCCGACATGGAGACGGTGCACGGTCTCGGCCAGCGCAAGGATCGCCTCGTGCAGGAGCATCTGGCGCAGGGCGGCGTGGAGGTTTTTCCGGATGCGAAAACCTTCGTCGAGTGGGCGCGGGAGCGTGACTTCAAGGTGGCCGTCGTCTCCGCGAGCAAGAACTGCGAGGCCGTCCTCGATGCGGGCGGCATCGGCCATTTGTTCGACGCGCGCGTCGATGGTGCCGCGGCGCAGAAATGGAATCTCCCGGGCAAGCCGAAGCCGGATACCTATCTCAAGGCCGCCGAGCTCCTCGGCGTGCCCCCGTCGCGCGCGGCGGTGATCGAGGACGCGATTTCCGGCATCGAGGCCGGACGCGCAGGAAATTTCGGCTGCGTGATCGGGGTCGATCGCCACGGGAATTCCGAGCCGCTGCGATCCGCCGGTGCGGATATCGTCGTATCGTCATTGGAAGAGGGGTTGCTCGACCAGACGATGGTGGTCGCCGGAGCGCTGACGGCATATGCAGTGGGCGTGCCCGACCCGGAACTGGAGGCGAAGGTGAACTTCAGCCGCAGCGAGCTGGCGAGGACGCGTGACGATCAGATGGACGATCGTGCCGAGGCGGTGCGCCTGCTGGCGGAGCAGCATCTGGCGAGCCTGTCGGGATATGGAGTGACGAGCGCGACGCTCGATGCGCTGGAGGCGCAGATCGCAGCCTACACGGCGGTGGTGAACGCCCCGCGGGTGGCGACGACGAAGGTCAAGACGGTAACCGAGACGATCGTCGAGACATTCCGAAAGGCAGACCGCCTGCTTAACGACGTGCTGGACCGACTCGCGCTGCAATTCCAGGCGGCGCATCCCCAGTTTTATGGAGATTACATGAACGCCCATACGATTGTTGACCTCCCGGGTAGCTCGGCGGAGGAAGAGGGAAACGAAGAGACACCAGCACCGCCTCCCAATCCGTGAACGGAGGCTCCACAGTGTAGTGTTTACTATTGCACACTTAACAGGCATGTGACTTTCGCCACATCTGCGCCTTGGTAGGATGATTGGTGCTTGACTTGTGCAGCCGACTCGGGCTCTCTCACGTCTACCATGCGTGCGTTCCTCCCCGCCGTTGTCGGACTGACGATTTTTGGCTGTGCTTCACTTTGGGCGCAGTCGGTGCAAACAGATACCGGAATTTCTTCTCAGGAAAGCGTGGATCAGGGGGCAGCGATGCGCGAGGCGATGCGTCTCGCGCACGAGCAGGCAAAGAGTCCCGAGGAGCTGATCGCGCTGAAGGCGGAGATTCTCGATCGCTACCCGCAGCCGGCGCCGCAAGCATTGCCACCAATGGAGCCGATGCCGGCGCGGCCGCCCGAGCATTTGGATGCGGCGGGCGCGCTTGCCTACGAGATGAGCCAGGTGTTGAACGAGATTGCCCGAGAGGCGAAAAGTCCGGAAGAATTGATCGCGGCGAAGGACGAGTTTTTCCGGCTTAACGTCGAGGCGTTCGAATGGCTGCGCACCGTCGCGGTCAGCTTCCCTGCGGAAGAGAATCGGATCCCGCCTGCGGACCGCACGAAGCTTCCGGCCGCCACGCAAATTGCGCTCGCCCTAAGTGATGTTCGTGCACAGGCGACGACTCCCGAGGAGCAGATTGCGGCTGTCGATGAATTCCTGCGCATGAACCGCGCCGCGATCGAAACCACCTACGACTCCACACAACCCGCCTCCCATGAAAAAGCTCCCACTCATCCTTAGCGGCCTGCTGCTGGCAGGTGTCTTGTCGCAAGCCGCGCCTGTCGCAGGCGAAAAGCTGTCCATTTATACCGGCTACGCGCCGACAGTGACCGATGGCTCCGGATCAGTGGGCACGAATTCGGTGAGCGGAGCGAACTCGCTGGCAGTGGGCGAGACGAACTATTTGGGACTCCAGCGTTCCCTGGCTGTCGGGTATCAAAACATGTATTACGGGAGCGGCGTCAGTGGGACCGGCTCACTGGTGGTGGGTAATGCGAACTTCAGCGGGGCCTACCTCTCTTCTCTACAGAATTCGACCGTCATTGGATCTCAGGTCTTTTACAGCGCCTACCAGACTACTTTACAGAACTCGGCCGTGATCGGATTGACTGCCTTCAGTGGCGCTGAGCAACTCACGTTGCAGAACTCGGCCGTGATTGGCTCTCTTGCCCAAGGCAATACGTATATAGGAGCCGGGAATTATGGAGGGACCCTGAGTGACTCCCTGGTGGTGGGGCTGGCAAACTCCACGACCCTCACCTCCGCTTTCGTGGCTGGTAAAAACAACGCGGTCACCGGCCAGCATTACGTGCTGGGCGAGGGCCTCATCGCCGGCACCCCTGGCAACACCAGAATGGTGGTGCTTGGCCAATTCAACGCCAGTCCCGTGGCCGGGCAATTGCTGGTGGTGGGTAACGGAGCAGGTTCGGGGGCCGGTCAACGGGCAAACGCCCTTGAGGTCTACACCGACGGCAAGGTGAAGATCCCCAAACGCCAGGGAGACGTGGGGATGGGGCGGTTTGGGAACCCGATCGATCAGTAGGGCACGGCGATGATGTCCCCCCGGATCGGCGCCGGCCTTTGCCTGCTGGCCTTTGTCACGAGTCTGCCCGCGCAGCAAAATCCCACATGGTGGGACGAGGTGATTCGCAGTGGCGACGACCACTCGATCGAAGCCAACTACCGGCCGGCCAATCTTGGGCAATTGAAGAACGTCGCCGAGCAGGCTCGGCTGCATCTGGACGAGGAACTCGCGAGCTTGGGCGGAGCCGGAGAAGTAATCCAAAACTTGATCGAGGAATGGGAGCCCGTCGTGCCATCGCAAAATTATGCACCCATCAACCTCGGACAACTGAAGTATGTGGCCGACCTGTTTTACGCGCGGCTTGATGAAGTCGGATTTGATTTCCGTCCGCAGTTGATTGCTCAGGGTTATGGCGGCATGTGGACTGGGAGTCCGTCTCGGCCGTGGAATGAAGCGACGCCGGCCGAGGAAAACTATGCTCCAGCCAATATTGGTCAGCTCAAGGCACTCTTTACTTTCGATCTGAGCCCGCTTGCAGATTCTGATTATGATTCGATGCCGGACTGGTTCGAGCAAAAGATCATTGATGCTTCACTGGCCGACGATGACCCAAATAATGACATCACGACCTTTGCGCAGGTAACGCTAAATGGTGATTTTGATGGAGATGGACTTACCAACGGGCGGGAGTTGGAACTTGGCAGTGATCCGACGGATCCCACCAGCGGCCTGAACGCCGCATTATTAGGCTGGTGGACGTTTAACGAAGGTTATGGCAACGTGATCTATGACAGTTCGCCTTATAGCCGGCATGGCACTCTTACAGCGAGCTACGCATGGCACAAGGTGCCGTGGGAACGAAAATACATCGAATTTACGGATTCGACGGGGCGTGCCGAGATTCCAAGTTCAGATCTCCTCTTGGGAGAAAACAATTCCGATTTCACGGTAGCCTTTTGGATGAAAGTGAATCAGGGGCCGACAGGAAATTGGCGGGTTCTGGCCCACAAGGGTAACAATGATGCGGAACGCACTTTTGCGATGTGGCTGAGACCCGATTCCATGCAGATCCATTACCGGATTTCAGGCAATCACCCTAATGGGAACATGGGTAATGACAGTGACCCGACGAAGCCGGTTCCCGTGGGTTCCTGGACTCACATTGCGTATGTGAAACAAGGCAGCACGTTACGCATTTATATAAATGGAGTCTCGGCTGGCAGCGCGGGGTTGCCTGGGCCTGTGGTTGCAAACAACGGGCCAATTTATATCGGACACAATCTCATCCATAACAACAGCAAGGCTGCCTTTGACGATTTCCGCATTTACAAAGTGGCATTGAACGCAGCGGAGATCGCGAGTTTGCAACAACAGGAAGATTTGGATACCGATCACGATACCCTTTCGGATGCTTTCGAAGCGCTTGTAGGGACAAATCCCACCCTTCCCGATAGCGACTGGGATGGAATTGGCGATGCGCAGGAGGTAAAGGTGGACGGAACCGACCCGAATAATCCGGATAGCGTCATTCATCGCCGGATCGCTTATTTTCCATTCGACGCAACGGATTGGCGCGGAAATGAAGGGCAGGTCCGGCGCCCTCTTGGAGGAGGCCAAACTGCTGCAACGCAAGTTACCAGCTTTTGGGGAAGAGCTTTGCATATTGGCCAATCTGGGCAATTTCACGCTTATGACTGGTGCCGGTCAGATGGCTCGCCAAATTACAGTTTTTACAAAGGCACCATCCGGCTTTGGATTAAGCCAGATTGGAGTGCTCCGGGAATGAGCGGCACATGGTCGCGCCTTTATGAGATTGGCGCCCTCTGGGGGACTTCCGGAAAAAGCTGGCAACAAATTCGCTTCTGGGCGTCAGGGCAGGCAACCATGAACTTCAACGCCAATGATGGTGCGGGCCATGGTTACGACCACGAGACGCCATCTTCGCCAGGATTCAACTGGGCGGCGGGAACATGGCACGAAGTAGTAATGACCTATTCGCCATCGGGCCGGAAATTTTATGTAGATGGTCAGCAGATTGATTCTACCACAAAACCTTGGCCTTATAAGCCAAAGATCGAAGATCTCATCCAATACGGTTTGAAGTTTGGCACCGAAGGAAGTCAGCCTTTGAAGGGCGCTCTCGACGAGGTGGAAATCTACAACTACGAGCTGAGCAGTCAGGAAGTGTTATACGGCTTTCAGGAGCGGCTGATTCCCGACGAGAACAACAATTTCGTCAATGACGACTGGGAGGATCAATACAACCCGCCCAACGATCCGCCAGGCACCGGCTGGTGGACGCAGGATAGCGACGACGACGGGCTGAGCAACGCGGAGGAAGCCGCCTTCAACACCGACCCGAACAACCCCTCCAGCAGCAATACGGGCATCACCGATGGCTGGGCGGCAGATAACGGCTACAATCCGGGCACGATTACCGGATACGAGGATGACGACGAGGACGGGCTCACGTTGCTGTTGGAATACGAGTCGAACACGAACCCGCAGAGCAAGCACTCCGATAGCGATGGAGTCCCGGACGGCGAAGACGGCTGGGCAAACGATCCGGACCTTTATCCGCCGCGGGTGCCGGAGGCGCGCTATGTGGCAATTCCGCTTTCGCAGCTTGGTATCACCGGAGACATCGTCCGCATGAAGCGGGTGGCCGATAGCGGGAAGATCCTGTGGGTGGACGAGGATAGCGAGACGCACGACAATACGCATCGGTTGTGGACGCCCGGTGCGGGTGGCAGCACAGTGGAGAGCGAACATATGAGTCGCGACGGGTTACAATTCGTGACGACGCTGCCGGCCTATGTGGATGATGGGGCCTTGAGCAGCAACCTTATGCAGAGCGATTATGTGGCCGACATCAGCAACACGGGCACGGTCGTGGGCACCGGAAGCGTGACGTCCTCGGTGATCGGTGCCAGTGGAGAGACGCAATGGAGGACGGCGGCGGTGGGTGTGGCGTGGCCCGGCGGCGGAGCGCCCCAAGAGATGCTGGCAACGAGAGTGCAGTCGAGCTTTCACGACTTCATCATTCTCGAAGGCGGCGACAGGGCATTCCAGCCATGGGCGATCAATGCTGCCAATGGAGTGGTAGGGACATGGGAGGAGGTCGATGAGGACTCCTTTAGCTATGGCGGTGGCTACATCCCCTCGGTGCCGAGTTCGGCGATGGAAGAACTGCCTACCGAATCGGACTCTTTCTTTCCCAACGGAATCAACGATCTCAATCCGCCGTGGATCAGTGCCGACAACGACGGAGCAGTGTTCTTCGTGAAAGTCGATGGAGAGTGGAAGCGCAAGCCCGTCTTCGGAAAGGGCGGCCTGCCGATTACCGGCAACGGCACCCTCCGCGTAAACAATCGCTGCGAGATGCTCGTTACCGGCACGAGCACGGGCCCGGGATCACTGCGCAACGCCGTCTTCCGCACGATCGCGGAGCTATGTCCGACCTATGACAGCTCCGGCACTCTCAAGGATATGAACAATTACGGTGTTATCTTGACCAGTAAGCAACTCCTCCTGCCTATTGAGTTTGTGGAAGTCACCCCAAGCTTAGTTAATGAGGAGGGAACGGAAATTCCAAATTCGACGAAGCCCAAGTTGATCCCTGCCGTCAATGATATGGTGGAGGAACCAAGGGCTGGGCAAATACCAAATGTCGCCTATCGCATTCTTAAGGTGAAACTGCCAAAGGAGATAATGGCTGGGGAAAAGGTGAAATGGACTATGACGCCCCAATTTACTCCTCAAGGGGAGAGCGATCCGAGATTTCGAGGGCAGTGGCCGCAATCTCATCCAGATCGTTTTGAAGCAGCGCCGGATAATGGATACGGATTTGAGCGCATATCGCAGGAAGCAGGCCGGACTACTGTTGACAGTGAAGGATTTGTTGCAGTGCGAATTAATTTGCCGCCCATTGGCTACAACAAGGCCAGAGTGAAACTTGAACTGGAGAAATACCCCGGTGCTTCTGCGGAAATAGATTTCGAGGTTCCAGCAGTGGTTGTTATTGATCCGGGGCACGGAGGAACGCAAAATCTTCCCGGATCAAGCTGGAATAATGCGACCAGTCCAACGGGTGTATTGGAAAAAAATATCGCGTTAAGCTATGCGCTAGATTTGCGTGATGTCTTGAAAGCAAAGGCGAAGGCCGACAAACTTAATGTCAAAGTGTATATGACGCGGGAGATTGATGACAACGTGGCTGGCTCTGCGCGGGCGCATAAGGCTCGAGACAATGGTGCAGATGTGATTTTTATCATACATTTTAATGCTTCGGCGAATCATACCGCGCGGGGAACCCTTGCCGTCCGCAGAGTTGCAGGCAATGTCAATCAGAATGAAGATATGGACTTCATCAATGATGTAATCGACAGGATAGTTCCGGCCATTCAAACTTTTGATCCAGGAGCCAATAAACGCTTTCCGGTTGATAATGATACGTCCGTTGCAAGTGACGCCAACCTCGGTAATACTGCCGCTTATCATCCGATTCGTGCAGGTTATTGTGAAGTGGAGTTCCTTGATAACGCAACGGTCGATACATTGCTTAATACTGGCCCGAACGCGGCGGCTGTGAAGAAAGCGATTGTTGAAGCTATGAGGGACGGGATTTTGAGTGATCTAATGCAGCAACCTGCGGCTCCATGATGAAAAGGAAATACGTAGTTCTCGTGGGCGGATGCTTTTTTTTGCTTCTTGCTGTTGTTGTCTGGATGCAATTAAAGGAGCGTCCCCTAACGCAAGACTCCACGCCTGCGAAGTCCGCTCTTGAAAGCTCGGCAGCGGAACCCGTCACCCATAATCTGGCAGTAAGTCACAGTCTCAGGGATGCAAAAGAATCTGAAAATGCTGACGACCATACCGCATCTGCGCCTCCGTCTTTATATCGAGTTCAGCCGGTCAAGGTTCAATTCGATCCTGTGGCAAGTGCAGCAGCGCGAAATGCCAAACCGTTTAAGCTTCGGGGTGGTGCTGGCAAAGGTGTAATCGTGGATGAGCAGGGGAAAACACTTATTGAGTCGGGGGCCGAAAGCGGCATTAACATTTTCGGATTCGATGTGAATCCAAGCAGCACGTTAATCATGGTCATGGGTGGGGATGGGAGAGCGTTGGTTTTGAACCCTGCTGATGGCAGTCGAATACATTTGCCAAACAAGCCGCCCGGCGAAGACATGCTTGGTTTTGGTGAATGGCGTTGGATTGACGACAGCACGTTGGTTGGAGTCTCGGGAAAAATGATCCCCTTTCGGGATGATCAGGTGGGGGTTGAGCGAGAGGAAATCATGATCAGCCGCAGCGCGCTTTATCTGTTTGATTTGAACAAAATGGAGCTTTCGGAGGTTGAATTGCCGCCGGGCCTTAGATCGAAAATGGTCTCAATCAGCGCGGTAGATGGGCAAGGAAACGTCCAGCTTAGGCCCGAGGGCGGGCCAATATCTTATACCGACGCGAGTTATGGCTGGTTTGAAGTTAAGTCCAAAAAGTAACGTTCCTGTGCAGCGAGCGCGGAACCGCTGTCGCGTGTAGCGACGAACGCCAACCCTCCGTCAACTCCCGATGAACCGCTCCGTCACGCCTCCTGCTGATAGGGGCGGAGAGCGGCTTCGCCGTATAAAGGAAAGCGCCCCCGCAGGAGTCGCGCCGTCGCTCGCGCCCTCGACGTTCAACGGCGGTCGCTAGTCTGGCCCGTCACGGCATCTGCTCGGGGGCGCTCGCTTCGCTCGCAGACCCCGGCACATGCCGCGCCGTGCCAGCCGCTCCCTTGGGTGTGCCGGCGCCGCCCGTCGGCTGCTCCCCCTGCCACCGGGCCGCGAGCGGCCCTTGCGCGCAAGCGCGCATGTCAGCCGCAGCCGCAGACCCCTCCGCTGCGCTGCGGGGCGGGCTCGTGCGCGGGGCTGCGGTGGGGCGGGCCGCGGCTGAGTGCCGACTTCGTCGGGAATTATTGGATGCCCCATCCTCGCCCCGCTCATTCGAGCGGAGGCGGGTTGGCTCCAAGGTGGTTCGGGCGTTCTCCGTGTTAGCGAGATAATGTAGGAAATTTTTCGCACAAAAGGCTGGAAGGCAGAGATGGAGAGGGTTCAAAGAAAGAACCCGAGAGATGAAGGAACCAGGAGAAGAAGCGAAGATCGTCAGCATCGACGAAGGAAGGATCAAGGAGCACCTGAGCGAGATGGTGTTGAGCACGGTGGAGGAGACGCTGAACGCGTTATTGGACGCGGAGGCGGACCGGCTATGCAAGGCGCGACGGTATGAACGCAGCGCCGAGCGTGCGGACACGCGTGCCGGCAGCTACGAGCGGGGGCTGCATACGAAGGCCGGAGAGGTAACCCTGAAGGTGCCGAAGTTGAGGACGCTGCCGTTTGAGACGGCGATCATCGAGCGGTATCGACGGAGGGAGAGCAGCGTGGAGGAGGCGCTGATCGAGATGTATCTGGCCGGGGTGTCGATGCGGCGGGTGGAGGACATTACCGAAGCGCTGTGGGGCACGCGGGTGAAGGCGAGCACGGTGAGCGAACTTAACCAGAAGATCTACGGGCAGATCGAGGCGTGGCGCAACCGACCGATCGAAGGCGAATACGCCTACGTGTATCTGGACGGGCTGTGGCTCAAACGCAGTTGGGGCGGAGAGGTCAAGAACGTGAGCATCCTGGTGGCCATCGGGGTCAACGCGGAAGGCTACCGCGAGGTGCTGGCGGTGGCCGAGGGAGCCAAGGAGGACGGGCCGAGCTGGAAGGGGTTCTTGGGCCATTTAAAGAGCCGTGGACTGGCCGGAGTGCGGTTGTTCATCAGCGACAAGTGCCTCGGACTGGTGGAGAACCTGGCGGAGTTTTATCCGCAAGCCCGGTGGCAGCGCTGCGTGGTGCATTTTTACCGCAATGTGTGGACGATGGTGCCCAACGGGAAGGTGGCCGAAGTCGCGGCGATGCTCAAAGCCATCCACGCCCAGGAGGACCTGGAAGCGGCCCAGCAAAAGGCCCGAGCGGTGGTCGAGAAGCTGCGGGCCATGAAGCTGGGCAAAGCGGCCGATCTGGTCGAGACGGGCGTTCGGGAGACCTTGAGCTACATGAGCTTCCCGCGGGAGCACTGGCGCTGTATCCGCACCAACAACCCGATGGAGCGCATCATACGTGAAATCCGGCGACGGACACGGGTGGTGGGAGCCTTCCCTGACGGCCAATCGGCCCTCATGCTGGTGGCCGCCCGGCTGCGGCATATCGCCGGCACCAAGTGGGGAACCAAACGCTATATGGACATGAGCCATCTGCGCCAGATGAGCCAACCTGCGAAGGAAAAAGCCGCATGAATCCAGGAAGTGCCCCGACAAAGTCGGGGTAGCAATGGGGGCTCTGCCCCCATTCCCCCGGTTTGGGGGGGACTTCCAAGCACCAAACCAGAAATCGAAACCAACATTAGAAAGACCCACCCGATCCACTAAGCCTCAAATCCAAAGTGCGAAAAAATCTGGACACTACCATCAGAATATCATCTCCCATGGCATGGAAATCTTATGAAGCAAGGAATTTTGGGAAACAACGTTCAATGCCGGTCGCGGCATCCCACCTTTATGATTCACAAGCTCATTTTTCTGTGGGTGTTTCTTTTGCCAGGGGTCGCTAATTGCCTCGCGGAATGGGTTCCAAAGAATCCTCGCCTGGCGACGCCATGGACGGAGCAAGTCGATGCGGAGGAGCCTTTGCCGGAATATCCCCGCCCGCAAATGGAGCGGGCGGAGTGGTTGAACCTGAACGGGCTCTGGGACTATGCGATTCTGCCCAGGGAGCAGCAGTCGCCTCCGAGGGATTGGCAGGGGGAGATTCTGGTGCCGTTTCCGGTGGAGTCGGCGCTGTCGGGAGTCGGCAAGCCGGTGGGAGCGGAGCAGTGTCTTTGGTATCGACGGACGTTCAACGTCCCCGCCGGTGCGGGCGGGAAGCGCCTCCTGCTCAACTTTGGGGCGGTGGACTGGAAGGCGACGGTTTTTGTGAATGGCGCCGAGGTCGGCGGGCATGAGGGGGGATTCACGCCGTTTACGGTCGACATCACCGACGCCCTTCGGGGTGGCGGCGAGCAGGAGCTGGCGGTGCGGGTATGGGACCCGACCGACGAGGGTCACCAGCCGCGGGGCAAGCAGATCGGCAAGCCCAGCGGCATCTGGTATACGGCAGTGACGGGCATCTGGCAGACGGTGTGGCTGGAATGGGTGCCGCGCAATGCCATCACCTCGGTAAAAGTGGCGCCGAACGTGGATGCCGGGCAGGCGGTATTCACGGTCGGAACGACGTCCGGAGGCACAGTGAACGTCTCGGTGCTCGACGAGGGGCGGGAGGTAGCCGGCGGCTCGGGGGCCGCGGGTGAGCCGATCACGGTGTCCCTGCCAAATGCCAGGCTCTGGTCGCCAGAGGAACCGTTCCTTTACGAGGTGAAGCTCACGTGCGGGGACGATGAGGTGGAGAGCTATCTCGGGATGCGGAAGGTCGAGGTGAAGCCCGACGAGAAGGGAGTGGATCGCATTTACCTGAACGACCAGCCGTTGTTCCAGTTCGGCATCCTGGATCAGGGATATTGGCCGGACGGGCTCTACACGGCGCCGACCGACGAGGCGCTGCGGTGGGATCTGGAAACCACCCGGCGGCTGGGCTTCAACATGACGCGCAAGCACATGAAGGTGGAGCCGGCGCGCTGGTATTACTGGGCCGACCGGCTCGGGGTGCTCGTGTGGCAGGACCAGCCGAGCTTCATGCAAAAGGATCACGAGCACCAGGTGCTGCCGGGCCGGGTGCGGGCGGGCCGCATCGATCCCGAGGCGGTGGAGATCTTCCGCGGAGAGCTGCGCGAAATGCTCGACGCATTGCAGCCGCATCCCTCCGTCGTGGTGTGGGTGCCCTTCAACGAAGGGTGGGGCCAGCACGACACCAACGAGGTGCTCAAATGGGTGAAGGAATACGATCCGACCCGGCTGGTGGATGGGCCGAGCGGCTTCTCCGATCAGGGCTATGGCGATCTGCTCGACAAGCACGACATTCCCGGGCCGGGCATGCTGCCGCCGCAAGCGGGCCGGGCCTCGGTGCTCGGCGAGTTCGGCGGGCTGGGATGCACGATTCCCGGCCATCTCTGGGGAACCCGGCGAGCCTGGAGCTATGAGCAGGAGGACCCGGAGGCGTTCCTTGGGAGCTACCTCAGCCTGATCGGCGGGCTCACCGAGCTGATCCCGCAAGGGCTCTCCGCGGCGGTCTACACGCAGCTCACCGATGTGGAGAACGAAGTCAACGGCCTGGTGACCTACGATCGGAAGGTCTTCAAGGTGCCGGTCGAGGAGGTGGCGGCGGTGCACCGGGGAATCATCGACGGGAGCTATCAGGTGACGGTGGCGCAGTTGGCCCCCACCAGCGAGAAGCAGCCGCAGGTATGGAAGTATGCCACGGTTCCGCCGGCCGGGGATTGGACCGCGCCGGACTACGACGACTCGGCCTGGGAGAGCGGGGTAGGAGGTTTCGGTCGGCCGGGCACGCCGGGAGCGCATGTCGGCAAGGAATGGGCGTCGGAAGAAATCTGGCTGCGGCGCACGTTCGAGGCCGATCCCGAAAAAGTGAAGAATCTCTTCTTCCGGTTGCACCACGACGACGACGCACAGGTGTATCTCAACGGCATCAAGGTTCTCGACCTGCCGGGCTACGTGAACCGTTACGAGGATCTGCCGTTTCCGGAGGTCGCCGTGCGGGCGTTGCGTCCCGGAGAGAACGTGCTGGCAGTGCATTGCAAGCAGGAGAAGCTCGGCCAATACATCGACGTCGGCATCTTCGACTGGCAACCCACCTGGGAAGTGACGGCGGAGTAGGTGAACGGCCTCTTCAGGCGTGATATTCCTGCAGGCTCTTGACGGCGAGGCCTTCGTCGCGCAGGGCGCGGATCGCGGCGGCGCTGGCTCGGGCGCCGCGGAGGGTGGTCATGGTTGCGATGCGGCTGGCGACCGCGGCGCTGCGAATGACGATCTCGTCCTTGCGCGGCTGCTGGCCGCTCGGCGTGTTGATGATGAACTGGATCTCGCCGTTCTTGATCATGTCCAGGACGTTGGGACGGCCTTCGTTCAGTCGGTGCAGGACGTGCGCCTGGATGCCGTTTTCGTGGAGCACCGCGGCGGTGCCTTCCGTTGCGTATATGGTGAAGCCGAGGTCGGCGAATTCCTTCGCAATCGGGGCGATCTGGGACTTGTCGCGATCCTTCACGCTGATGAAAACATTCCCGCCATCGGGCAGTGGAGGCTGGGCGGCCATTTGTGCCTTGGCGTAGGCGCTGCCGATGTCGTCGTCGATGCCCATGACTTCGCCGGTCGAGCGCATTTCGGGTCCGAGCGTGATGTCGATGCCAGGGAACTTGATGAACGGGAACACCGCTTCCTTGACCGAGAAATGCGATGGCACGATCTCCTCGGTGAAGCCGAGGTCCTTCAACCTCCGCCCGGCCATGATCTTCGCGGCAAGTTTCGGCAGCGGCACGCCGATCGCCTTGGAAACAAACGGCGCCGTGCGGCTCGCGCGCGGATTCACCTCGAGCACGTAGACCTGCTCGTCCTTCACAGCGAACTGCACGTTCATCAGGCCGCGCACCTCGAGTTCCTTCGCCATCGCTTTTGTGGCGTGCTTGATCGTCTCGAGCACCGTGGGTGACAGCGAGAAACTCGGGATCACGCACGCGCTGTCGCCGGAGTGGATGCCCGCCTGCTCGATGTGCTCCATCACGCCGCCGATGACCGTGATTTCGCCGTCGCTGATGCAATCCACGTCGACCTCGGTCGCGTCCTCGAGGAAGCGGTCCACGAGGATCGGCCGTTCGGGGCTCGCCTCCGCGGCGCGCCGGATGTAGCCGCGCAGGTCCTCCTCCGAATACACGATCTCCATCGCGCGGCCGCCGAGCACGAAGCTCGGGCGCACAAGCACGGGGTAGCCAATCCTCGCGGCCACGGCGACGGCCTCGTCCTCGTTCGTCGCAGTGCCACCGGGCGTCTGCTGCAGGCCGAGCTTGTCGAGCATTGCAGCGAAGTGCTTGCGGTCCTCCGCCATCTCGATGCTCTTCGGCTGCGTGCCAATGATGTTGCAGCCATTCGCCTGGAGCGCGGCGGCGAGGTTCAGCGGCGTCTGCCCGCCAAACTGCACGACAACCGCGTCGCACTTCTCGTTTTCGTAAATGTTGAGAACGTCCTCGAGCGTGAGCGGCTCGAAGTAGAGCTTGTCGCTCGTGTCGTAGTCGGTGGAGACGGTCTCGGGGTTCGAGTTGACCATGATGGTCTCCCAGCCCTCCTCCTTGAGCGCGAAGGCCGCGTGCACGCAGCAGTAGTCGAACTCGATGCCCTGGCCGATGCGGTTCGGTCCGCCGCCGAGGATCATCACCTTCTTTTTGTCGTTCTTCCGCGCCTCGTCCTCGTCGCCGTAGGTCGAATAAAAATACGGCGTGTAGGCCTCGAACTCCGCGGCACATGTGTCGACGAGGCGGTAGGTCGGGATGATGCCCGCGGCCTTTCGCTCGGCACGGACATCGGCCTCGGACCTGCCGGTGAGCGTGGCAATCTGACGATCGCTGAAACCAAGCTTCTTCGCCTTGCGCAGGGGAAGGCTGCCTTCGCGAATCTGCGCCTCCGCATCGACGAGTTCCTTGAGATTCCACAGGAACCACGGGTCGATGCCCGACAGCTCCTGAATGCGCTCGACGCTGTAGCCGAGCTGCAGCGCGTAGCGAATGTGGAAGACGCGATTGACGTTCGGAATGCGCAGCGACCTTTCGATCTCCGCGGTGTCGGGCGTGCCGTCCTCGAGCAGCGGCATCGCGTCCTTTCCGTCCGAGCCGAAGCCAAACCGCCCGATCTCCAGCGAGCGCAGGGCCTTTTGGAACGACTCCTTGAACGTCCGCCCGATCGACATTGCCTCGCCCACGCTCTTCATCTGCGTGGTCAGAGTCGGATCGGCCTGCGGGAATTTCTCGAACGTGAAGCGCGGGATCTTCGTGACGACGTAATCGATCGTCGGCTCGAAGCACGCCGGCGTCTCGCGCGTGATGTCGTTCCTGAGTTCGTCGAGCGTGTAGCCAACCGCGAGTTTCGCCGCGATCTTCGCGATCGGGAATCCCGTCGCCTTCGATGCCAGCGCGGACGACCGCGACACGCGCGGATTCATCTCGATCACGATCATGCGCCCGGTCTTCGGATGCACCGCGAACTGGATGTTGCTGCCGCCCGTCTCCACGCCGATCGCGCGGATCACCGCAAACGACGCGTCGCGCATCGCCTGGTATTCCTTGTCCGTGAGCGTCTGGATCGGCGCGACCGTGATCGAATCGCCCGTGTGCACGCCCATCGGGTCGAAGTTCTCGATCGAGCAGATGACCACGCAGTTGTCCGCGCGGTCCCGCATGACCTCCATTTCAAATTCCTTCCAGCCAAGCAGCGACTCCTCGATGAGGATCTCGCTTACCGGGGAGAGATCGAGGCCGCGCTTCACGATCTCCTCGAACTCCTCCTTGTTGTAGGCAATGCCGCCGCCCGTGCCGCCGAGCGTGAATGCCGGCCGGATGATGAGCGGCATCGTGCCGATCTTCGCCGCCACCTCGCGCGCCTCCTCCATCGTGTGCGCCGTGCCCGAGTGCGGCACATCCAGCCCGATCTCGAGCATGATGTCCTTGAACACCTGCCGGTCCTCGCCGCGATGAATCGCCTCCGCATTCGCGCCGATCAACCGCACGCCGAGCCGCTCGAGCACGCCCGTCCTGTGCAGCTCCATCGCACAATTCAGCGCCGTCTGGCCGCCCAGCGTCGGCAGCAGCGCGTCTGGCTTTTCGCGCTCGAGAATCTTCTCCACCACCGCCGGTGTGATCGGCTCGATGTAGGTGCGATCGGCGAACTCCGGATCGGTCATGATCGTCGCCGGATTCGAATTCACGAGCACGACCTCGTAACCCTCCTCCTTCAGCGCCTTGCAGGCCTGGACGCCGGAATAGTCAAACTCGCACCCCTGGCCAATGACGATGGGGCCGGAGCCAATCAGGAGAATCTTACGGATGGAAGTGTCTTTGGGCATGGCGGAAAAGCATCGCCTCACGGGACGACGCGCACGCAGACTACGGGAGCCCCCGCGACCCGTGCAAAAGGATTTCGGGATTCTCCGAATTTTCACGAGCTTCGGGCGCCGCACCGCGGTTCGGCACCGCCGGTTTCGGGGGTCAAGCGCGACGCGCGGATCCACGCTCGCTCCGGGGAGGGACGGAGCCGGTTCCAGGGCTCTCCGCGAGGCGGCGCTGACCTCGGAGGCGCGCCCGAGTGTGTCCGACCCTCGAATTGGACCGGATGAACGGATATCCATCTGCAAACGCCCGCAACGTGGTGGTCAGCAAAAGCTGGTAGGGAGGGAATGCCGGCGGCACGCTGTGGGGGCGCAGACGCCCGCCGCATGAGCAGATTCTTTCGCCTGCCTCTGGTTCTCAGTGTCGTCGGCGCGTTGGTGGTCGCTTACGCGCTGGGATACGTTTTGACGGCGGAGCGGGATCAGGGGCGGGCGCGAAATGCGGGCGTGTATATCCACTACCGGATTTTCCGGCACGCGTGGCAGGGCCGGTTCTTTGCGCCGGCGGCGTGGGTGGAGGCGCAGGTGATCCGGTTCTTTCCGAGGCCATTCCTTTCCAATCCCTCGTGAGCGGCGGAACCGCAGATGCTGCTGGTGCAGTATCCGGGCGGCCGGATTCGATTTGGCAATTCGGCGGTTCCGCTCGCCGCGAACCCGTAGGCGGGCGCCGCCGTTCCTCTCGTTTCCGGCTGGCGAACCGCACTCCCTGGGAGTGGTGCGACGAGGCTCCGCGAGGAGGGCGGACTACCGCCGACCCCAGTTGGGATTGGGCTCGGGGCCCATTTCGAGAGTGAGGTTGCCGCCTTTGAGGAGCTCGCTCGCGGGGAAGTGGAAGGTTTCGAGCGGCCTGCCGTTGAGGGAGGCGCTCTGGACGTAGAGGTTCTTTCGGGAGGCTCCGCGGGCCTCGATGGTGAAGGTGTCTCCGCGCCCGTATCGCCGGCCGAGGTCGATGACGACCTTCGGGAAGAGGGGGCTGCCGATCTCGTAGATGGGATCGACGCGGCAGCCGCCATCGGTCTGGAAGAGCCCGAGGGCGGCCATGATGAACCACGCGCTCATCTGGCCCTGGTCTTCGTCGCCGAGGTAGGCGTTGGCGATGCCGTGGCCGTAGTAACGGTCGAGGATGGCGCGGCTCCATCGCTGGGTGAGCCAGGGTTTGCCGGCCCAATTGAAGAGGAAGGCGAAGTGCATGGACTGCTGGTTGCCGTGCGTGACGGGGTAGTCCCAATACTGGTCGTTGGGGGCGTTGAAGCGCCATTTGTCGCTCTCGGTGAAGCCCCATTCGAGACGCTCGATGAAGCGGTCGACGCCGATTCTCTCCGCGAGCGCGGGGACGTCCTGCGGGACGAAGAACGTGAGCTGCCAGCCGTTGCCCTCGACGTAGTGGTCGTTCCTGCCGGAACGCATGGGGTCGAAGTCGGGGAGCCATTCGCCCGCGGAGGTCCGCATGCGGGCGTATCCGGTCTCCTCGTCGATCGCGTTTTTCCACCATGAGCCGCGCTCGAGGAACTCGCGGTAGTCGTCCTCCCTGCCGAGCGCTTTGGCAAATTGCGCAACGGTCCAGTCGTCGAAGGAATACTCGAGGGAGTTGCTGAAGCGGCCCTCGTCGTGGGGGACGTAGTGGTGCTTGAGGTAGGTGGCGAGGTCGAGGTTGCCGGCGAGGCCATCGCCGACGCGCCCGGGCAGCGTGGTCTGCATTTTCTTCACGGCGGTGAAGGCATTCTCCGCGTCGAAATCGCGGATGCCCATCTGGTAGGCGGCGACGATCATGGGAATCTCGTGCTCCGCGACCATCACCGGGATATACTCCATGCCGGCGGGACCCTTCGCGAGCCAGCCGCAGGCGTCGAACATGGCGAGCTGCGACTTCACCCAGAGGGACGACCACTCGGGCGTGACCAGGTTCCACATCTGGTTGAGGTTCCAGAACGTGTTCCAAAACGCGTCGCAGCCGAGCGCGAGCGTGCGGGCATCAGGCATCGTGCGGATGTTTTCCTCGGGATCCACCCAACGGCCGTCCACGTCGCTCCAGATGTTGCGGCTGGCGAGGGCGCGGAAGAAATTCGTGTAGAAGCGGACCTTCCCGCGCTGGTCGTTCGTGGTGATGGCGACGCGGTCGAAGAGGGCGTTCCAGGCGTCGATCTGATTTTGCCGGACGGCGTCGAAGCTCCATCCGAAGGGGCGCGTGATTTCCTCCTCGAGGTTGCGCGCGGCGCCCTCGATACTCACGAGGGAAATGCCGGTGCGAACCTGCACGACGGGATCGGTGGTGGTGTCGAATTCCACATACGCGCCGGCGTTCTCGACCGTGCCGGCCTCGAGGGAGTCGCCCGGTTGCTCCTCGCCATTGCGCCAGAAGCCGATCTTCGTGAACGGGCGGTCGAACTCCATGACGAAGTGGACGGTGTAGTCCTGATCGGCCCCCCGCGACCACACGCCCGGGGAATGTTGTTTGCTGAAGCCCTCGATGCGGCGGTCGCCCACCTTTTTGATCTCCAGCCCGTGGATCTCGTAGCCGTATTCGGCGGGCACCCGCAGATCGATCATGACACGGGAGTCCTTCGCGGGTGGGTAGGTGTAGCGCTGGAAGCTGCAGCGCGTGGTGGCGGTGAGATCCACCGCGATGCCGTAGTCCTTCAGCTCGACGTGGTAGGAGCCGATTGGGGCCTTCTCGGTGGCGGGATCGATGGCGGAGCGGTAGCCGGTATCCGTTTCGTCCTGGCCGCCCATGTTCAGCTTGAGCGGACCATTCACCGGCATCGTCCCAAGGCCGGCCATCGTCCATTCGTGAATGTGGCTGAAGGTGCCGATGCTCTCGATGGTGGGATCGTAGCCCGCCATCCAGCCGGGGTTTTGATTGTCCGGGCTGAGCTTCACCATGCTGAAGGGCATCCACGGCCCGGGCGCAATCATCCAGCGTGAGTGGGCGGTGCCCATGCGGGTATCCACATACTCCGCGGCGGTCCGCACGGGTTGCGGCGAACGCTCGACTTCACCCTCCTCCAGCAGCTCGCCGTCGCAGAGAATCCGGTAGCGGCTGGTGGTGGGCGCCTTCACCGCGGGCATGGGAACTTCGTAGAGGTAGCGGCCCACCTCCGGCTTGTCGGAGAAGATGGGCTGCCCATCGAGTTCCACGGTGAGCGTCGGCTCGCCCTGGAGATGTTCGAGGTCCACCAGCAGGGGCTGGACGCACTCCTCCCCTGCGGGCAATTCATAGGAGGCCGGCGCGACGTGGCGAAGAAAGACCTCGCGCTCCGCGTGGGGCACCGGGGTGATGTCGCCCTCGAGCCGGATTTGATCGAACACCAGCCACGAGCCATCGATCGAGGTGAGCACGATTTCGTTGCCGCCCTTGCGCAGATCGGAGGGAGCGAGAGGGATCTCGATGCGATGGGGCTTCGAGCGCGTGAAGTCGCCCCGGATGCCACCCTCGCTGCCGCCGGAGGGGAGGCGGTAATAGTGCGCCCTGCCGTTGATCGTGACCTTGAAGAGCGGAGGATGGGAGGGGTGGTAATCCAAAATCTCCGCGACGAACTTCAGGTCGTCACCGGCGGGCGGGGCATCGAGGCCAAAGAGAATGGTGAGTGTGTGGGAGCGCGTGCCCGACATGGCACTCGAGCCGCCCCACGCGTCGCGAGGCCCCGGCAGCACGTAGGGCCAGTCGGTCGCGGGATCCGAAAAGCCGATCAGGAAGCGACCATCCTCCCAGCCGAAGTCCATTTCGAGAAAGCGTTCGTATTGGTCCGGAGCGAGCGCCATTCCTTCGCTGGAGCGATCGGCCTTACCGATCTCCCACGCGGTGGCTCCGAAGGCCTGCCCGGCAAGAACAAGAAGCGATGCAAGCGCGGGAAGAACGGCGAGGAGGCCCGAATCTCGAAGAGAGCAGGAGAAACGTGGGGGAAAAAGCATGGTGCTCAAATGTATGAACATTATTGAACATTATGTGCGTCGCGCACGGGCGGGATAGAAAAAACGTTCTTTGGCTGTGGCAGGTGCTCGTGTTTGCGGGCGCTTCACCCAACGGAGCGGCTCTGGGAAAGGATGAGCGTTTCGAGGACGGAGGGAGGCGATCGCGAATATTCGCGTTGACGGAAGCCGCAACCTGCGGATTCGCTATGCCCAACCCATTTGCTGGTTTCCACCGTTCCCCCTTCCTTGTTCGTTCCGCGATTTTACCGAATTTGTGCGGCGGTCTGCGCTGAGGCCGTCGCGTTCCATCCATGGCAGCGGAGATACGTCTCCGTCGCCGTGCTGCTCCTCACCTGCGCGGCGGCTCGCGCCGGGGACTTTGCGACAGAGATGCTGGAGTCCACGTTCAAACTGTTTCACCCCGATTCCACCGGGACGTGCGTGCTGGTGCGACGCGAGGCGGCGGATCCGGCGCTGTATGTGGTGACGGCGGCGCACGTGCTGGAAAACACGCATGGCGACACGGCGATCGTCGTGCTGCGCGAGCAGGCGGAGGACGGCTCCTTCAAGCGGCACGACCACACGGTGCCGATCCGGCGCGACGGGAAACCGTTGTGGGTGCGCCACGAGACCGAGGATGTGGCGGTGTTGCGCCTCGATGAAGTGCCACCGGTGCCGGCGAATGCGCTGCCGCTGGAGGCGATCGCGGACGAGGCTGCGGTGGGCGCGGCGGAGTTGCATATTTGCAGTCCGGTTTACGTGCTCACGTATCCGCAGCGGTTCGAGGGGAACAATGCGGGGTTTCCCGTGGCGCGGCGGGGCATGATTGCGAGTCATCCGATCCTGCCGGTGAAGCGGCATCCGACCTTCTATGCGGATTACACGACGTTCGCGGGGGACAGCGGCGGGCCGGTGTTCATTTCCGATGCGGAGGGTCGCCCGCTGGTCATCGGCATCGTGCTCGCGCAGATGCGCCACGACGAGACGGTGAAGATGGAATACGAGGAGCGCATGATCCACCACCCGCTCGGGCTCGGCACGGTGCTCCACTCGCAGTTTGTCCGCGACACGATCGAGCGCGCCGCTCAGCGGGAGAACGAGGAGCCCGGCAGTCCGGGCGGGTCGTGAGGACGAACGAACTCACCGATCACATCGCTCACGACTGAACGTCGCGTCGCGTGTTAAATCGCGACACCGGCCTCAAAGGCGGGCAGGTCAGCGACGGGTCGCGGACTTCCGCCTGACCGGAGCCTTTCTGGTCCTGGGCTTTGCGCGGGCTGGCGCCTTGGTGCGCGCGGTTGCGACCGCTGCAGTAGTGCGGGAACGTGGTCGCGAGGCGCGTGTCGCGCGCTTCGGCTCGTCCGAGTCGAGGCTGCGGAGGTAGAATGCGTTGACGTCCTTGAACTGTGCCTCGAGCGTTTTTGCCATGGCCTGCTCCTCCTTGAGGATGGCTCTGCACGTGGCGGCGATTTTCTTTTCGCCCACCGCATCGGCGGTCTGCGCGAGCGAGGTGTAACAGGCGATCTCGAAGTGCTCGGTCGCAAAGTCGGCGATTGCGTTCTTCACCGGCGTGTCCTTTGCGAGCGAGGTGCCGATGCCCGCGACGGCGTTGACGACCTTGCTGATCCCTTCGCGAATGACGGGATGCCCGGCATCCAGCGACTTCAACGCCTGCTTCACAGCGGTGGCGTGCTTCTTCGTCTCGGCGAGGTGTTTCTTGAGCGCCGCGCGGACCTTTGGCAGGCCCTCGGCGTCTGCGATGTGCTTTTCGAGAGTGGTGACGATGCCGACCTCCATGGCATGGGCGTCGCCGAGCCAGGCAATGAGTTGTTCGCGTGGTGTCATGCCTTGATATCGGCGCTCGCGGGCGGAGTGGCCGTGTAATTGCCAGCCTTGGCGAAACCGCGGGGAGCCGCCTCCCGTCTTGACGGCGGCGGACAAACTCGCTGCGCTGATGGATCACACACCGTGAAAGCCCTCCTCTCCGTCCTTGGCGTCATTGTTCTGATCGCACTCGTCGTCATCATTGGCGGGTGCAGCACTTACAACGGGCTCGTGACCCTCAAACAGCGGGTCGATCAAAGCTGGGCCGACGTGGAGAACGTCTATCAGCGCCGCGCGGATCTCATTCCGAATCTCGTGAAGACCGTGGAGGGTGCGGCGGATTTCGAGAAGACCACGCTCACGCAGGTGATCGAGGCGCGCCAGCAGGTGACGAATGTGCAACTGCCGGAGGGCGCGCCGGATGAGGCGGGGCTGGAGCGGTTCGAGGCGAGTCAGGCGGCGTTGAGCGGGGCCTTGTCGCGATTGCTCGTGACGGTCGAGCGCTATCCCGAGCTCAAGGCAAACGCGAACTTCCAGACGCTGCAGACGCAGCTTGAAGGCACGGAGAATCGCATCGCGGTCGAGCGGCGGAAATTCAACGAGGCGGTCACGGAATACAACATCGCCATCAAGAAATTCCCCACGGTGATTTTCGCGGGGATGCTCGGCTTCACGCCGCGGGCGCTGTTCAGCGCGAAACCGGGCGCGGACGAAGCGCCGGCGGTGAACTTCAATTTCGGAGAGCCGGCTCCCGCCGCGACACCCTAGCCGCAGCCCATGCGCGCGGCGATTGTCCTTTTCTTCTGCCTGCTTGGGGGCATCGCCTTTGCAGCGCCCGCGCTGCCGCCGAAGCCGGCGGATTACGTGGAGGACAACGCCGGCCTGCTTCCGCAGGAGACCCGCAGTGCGCTCGCCGCACGGCTGGCGCAATTTGAGCGCGACACGTCGAACCAGGTGCTCGTCGCGACCTTTCCGCGTGTGCCCGACGACTTCGTGTTGGAGGACTTCACGCAGCGCACCGCCGAGGCGTGGGGCGTGGGGCAACGGGAGCACGACAATGGCGTGGTGTTCTTCATCTTTCCCGAGGACCGGCGCATGCGCATCGAGGTCGGCTACGGGCTCGAAGGAGCGATTCCCGACGCCACGGCGAAGTCGATCCTCGACGACGTGGTGACGCCGGCATTTCGCGCGGGCGACTTCGCGGGCGGCATCACGCGCGGCGTGGAGGCCATCATGCAGGCCGCGCAGGGCGAATATGAGGGCACCGGAGGCACGGTGGGGGAAGGCGACGGAAGCGGGCTGTTCGACTTCCTTTCGTTCCTCTTCATTCTCTTCCTGGTCACGCTCATCGTTCTGTCGGTGAGGCGGGAGCGGCGGAGGGGCTGGCAGTATTCCGGTGGCGGCACTTCCCCGGGTTCCTGGGGTGGAGGCGGCTGGTCGAGCGGAGGTGGAGGTTTCAGCGGCGGCGGAGGGAGCTTCGGCGGAGGTGGTGCAAGCGGAGGTTGGTGAGATGAAACCGAAGGAATTTCACGACAAACTCGACGACGCCCGCATCGTGGCGGCGATTCAGGATGCCGAGCGACGCACCTCGGGCGAGATCCGCGTGTTCGTCACGGCGCGCAAGCTGGGCGGCGATGATCCGTTGAAACGGGCGCAGGCGCGGTTTGTGAAACTGGGCATGACCGCCACCCGCGAGCGGAACGGCGTGCTGATTTACTTTGCGCCGCATGACCAGCGGTTCGCGATTGTGGGCGACGAGGGGATCGATCGCAAATGCGGTCCGGATTTTTGGAAGGAAATCTCGGCGCAGTTGCAGAAACGGCTGGTCGCCGGGGAATTCACGGACGGCATCGTGGAGGCGATCCGGAACATCGGCGAAGCCCTGGCCGGGCATTTTCCGCGCCGCGAGGACGACGTGAACGAACTCCCTGATCACGTCGATCGCGACTGATCGCCATGCCGGGCACGAACTCGAGCCGGCGAGCGGTTACTTGTTGTCGAGCTGGACGGCGCGGCGGAACGAGCCGAAGAAGTCGGGCAGCGCGGACTCGACGCGGTTCCAGTTCGGGATGAGGGGATCGCCAAGCGGGTCGTCCATGTATTCCTTCGCGGCGACGCGAATGCTGCGGACGAACGTGGTCACCGCGAGTTCCTCCTCGTGGCGGTCGTAGCGCAGGCCGTTGATCTCGGCATCTGCGGCGTAGAAGCGCATCGTGTCCTCCGCCTTGCGCGAGTAGGCGCTGAGCAGGGTGTCGAAGAGACCGCGGTCGAGCTTGATGCCCTGGCCGGCGAGGTTTCGAAAGACGCACTGCACGATGTCGATGGCCATCTTGTTGAGGCCCCTGCTTGGATCGCGCATCGAGAGCTCCTGGTGCTTGTGGTCGTAGCGGTCGGAGATGTCCACCTGACAGATGCTCTTCGGCGAGGTGACGCGAAAGACCTCCGCGAGCATGCCGACTTCCACGCCCCAGTCGGAGGGCATGCGAATGCGTCGCAGCACGTCGAGATCCATGCTGACCTCGCCCGCGAGCGGATAGCGAAACGTGTCGAGGTAAACGACGAACGGGTGAACGCCGATGATGCTCTCGAGCGAGCGCAGGAGCGGGGAGACGAGGAGGCGCATCACGCGGCCATTGAGCCGGTTTGAAAATCGGGCGCTGTAGCCCTTGGCGAAGTCGTAGCCGAGGTGTGGGTGCGCGACCGGATAACAAAGCCGCCCGAGCAGCTCGCGGGAATACGTAACAATGTCGCAGTCGTGCACGGCGACCATGCGAGCCTCCTCGCTCGCGAGCACATATCCGAAGCACCACCACAGGTTTCGCCCCTTGCCGGGCTTGCCCGGATCGAGGTCGGATTCCTCGAGCTGCGCGAGGAGGCGCTTCATTCGCGGGCCATCGTTCCAGAGCAACGTCGGCTGCTGCGGAAGCTGCGAAAAGATGCGCCGTGCCTTTTCCCAGAGTTTCACGCTGGTCGCGCCGTCGATGCCGACAACGATCTGCTTGATGTAATTGATGTTCTTCAGCTCGCGGATGATTCCGCGCAGCGCGGGAGTGCCCAGCTCCTTGACATGGCAGGGGAGCACAAGCGCGATCGGAGTATCCTTCGAATACTCCGCGAGTTCGCGCTCCAGCCGCTCGATGTCCGGTTTGCCGAGCTTGTGCAGCGTGGCGATCGATCCTGTCTGGAAGAAATCTGCCATTGGCTTGCGATTCTTCTGCGGTCTGTCAGTTTCGGCAACCTAAGAAACGCAAAGGCTGCCTTGATTCGTTGCCAGCACCTCGTCGTTGTTCACTTCCATTTGCGCCCGGGCGGCGTGCGGCGGGTGATCGAACTCACGCTGCCCGCGATCGCCAGACGGCTAGGGCTCCGGCGCATCACGCTTGCCAGCGGCGAGGCCGTGGAGCCCGCATGGCTGCGGCATCTGCGGGCATCGCTAAAGGGCATCGAGGTGGTCGAAGTGGTGGAACGGGAATTTGGCTACGTCTCGGAACAGAGTGCGCAGCACCTTCGTGAAAGACTCGCGAAGCGCGTGCCGAAGTTGCTCGCGGACGCCGACGCGCTCTGGCTGCACAATCCCTCACTGGCGCGCAACGTGCCGCTCGTCGAGGCGCTGAATGCCGAGGCGGTGGCGCGCGGGATCCCGCAGATCTATCACCATCACGATTTCTGGTTCGACAACCGGTGGGCCCGCTGGCCCGAGCTGCGCGCGTGCGGTTATCGGTCGCTCGACGCGGTGGCGCGTGTGATTTTTCCGCCGGCTCCGGTGCACATTGCGATCAATCGTCTTGATCTGGAGCAGCTCGCGAGCGGGTCGGGCCTTCGCGCCGAATGGCTGCCGAATCCTGCGGCGACCGAAGCCCGGCCTTCGCAGAATCAGATCCGGCTTGCGCAACGATGGCTGGCGAACCTGATCGGCCGGAAGACGCCGGCATGGGTGTTTCCGACGCGGTTGCTCCGGCGGAAGAACATGGCCGAGGCGGTGTTGCTTACGCGCTGGTTGCGGCCGGATGCGTGGTTGATCACGACCGCAGCGGTGAGCTCGGAGGACGAGGCGGCGTATGCGCGGAAGTTGATCCACGCCGCGCGGAAGAACCAATGGAAAGTGCACTTCGGCGCGCTCGCCGGTTCGTCAAATCGGACGCCGTCGGTTTCCGCGCTGATGGCAGCCGCGGAGGCGGTCGTGCTCACCTCGGTGCAGGAGGGATTTGGCCTGCCGTATCTCGAGGCGACTGCGGTGGGGCGACCGCTGATCGGGCGAGCTCTGCCGAACGTGCTCCCCGACCTGAAGCGGCTCGGGCTCAAGCTGCCGCACCTTTACGACGACGTCTGGATCGCGACGGAATGTTTCGACTTCGCAGCGGAGCGGCGGCGCCAGGAATCGATCTGGCGCGCGTGGCGGGGCTCCCTTCCGGTCTCGGTGCGAGGCATGGCGGAGCCGCCGGCGATTCTCGACGATGTGGGCGCGTCGGTGCCCTTCAGCCGGCTCACGCTTTCCGCGCAACTCGAAGTGCTCGCTCATCCGCCGGAGGCGACGTGGTCGGTTTGCGCGCCGCACAATCGCGCGTTGCGCACCATTGCCCGGGCGATCGAGAGCGGATCGCTGCGCGCGGGCGAGTGGCCGGAGAAGGCGGTCCACGCGTTGTCGATGGAAACTTATGCCGCGCGATTTGCGGCGGCGCTGGGGCGGGCTGGCACCGGACAACCCGGCGGAGCAGCGGAGCTGCAGCGAAATTTGATCCGTCAGCGACTTGGCAGGGATTTTGTTTACCCCATTCTGATCGAATGATCCGCGCCGTTATCTGTGACGTTTACCACACCCTCCTTGAGGTGCTGCCACCGCCGGCCGATGCGGACGGGAAGTGGCGCGAGCTGACGGCGAGGCATCTCGGCGAAGTGCCGTGTTCGCTCGGCGAGCTCACGATGCGCTGCCGGGAAATCGTGGCGCAGGATCATGCTGCGGCAAAGACCGCCGGAGTTTTGTTTCCCGAGGTCGTGTGGCCTGCGGTGATGGAAAGAGCACTGCCGGGACTGAAGCTGCTCGCGGAGCCGGCCCGCAGAGAATTTCTTTTCGAGCACATGCAATTGCTGCGTGAACTCCGGCTGATGCCCGTAGCGGGCGAGGTCCTCAATCGTTGTGCGGATCAAGGCCTGCTGCTGGGGATCGCGTCCAATGCACAGCGCTACACGTTGCGTGAACTCCAGCTCGGACTCGCGGAGACGGGTCTGACAACGGAGATTTTTGATCCGGAGTTGTGCCTGTGGTCGTGGCAACTCGGCTTCAGCAAGCCCAACCCGCATGTGTTTCAAATTCTCACAGCGCGCCTTGCGCATCGCGGCATTGCTCCGGGTGAAATCCTCATGATCGGCGACCGCGCCGACAACGACATCGAGCCGGCGTGCGCCTTCGGCTGGCAGGCGTTTCGCATTGAGCGCGCGGAGGACTGGCGGGGCGTGCGCGAGCTGCTATTCCGCAAGCCATAGCACCCCGTAGGGCGGCAGGGTCTGGCCGGGCTCGCCGAGTAATGGCCTCCACCCACGGCATTCGGACGGAATGTTTGCGGGTTGTGGCGTGGCGGTCACGTTCACCACGGCGAGCACGCGCTTTTTCACGCCGCGAAGGATTGCGATCGTCCCGCTTCCGGATTCGAGAATTTCCTGCGGAGCAAACGGATCAAACGCCGGATGCGACGCGCGCGCGGCGAGCATTTCGCACATTCCGCGGAAGACCTTTTCGCGACGCCCTCCGGAAATCGCGAGTTCGGCCGTGAGCGTGGTGACGTCGAACTTCTGACGATTGATGCGACGCGGGATGCCGCTTGTTTCCGCGCCGGCACGATCGCCGCGCGAGCCGAATAGCGAGTGAAAGTAGATGCCCGGCACGCCACGCATCGCGAGCATGATCGCATGAGCCGCGAGAAAGCGCGCGACCTCCGTGTCGAGCGTCGATGCGGTCGACTCGAGCGGATTGTTGAGCGCGTCGAAATAATTCACGTTCAGCTCGTAGGGCGCCTTCGAGCCGTCGGGGAGGCTCTTGTAGGAGACAAACCCTTGATGCGCGAGGGCGGTTTCCACCAGCGCGTCGATTTCCGCCGGCTCCAGCAGACCTCGGGCGGGGTTGAGGCCGATCCCATCGTGTGACGCGAGAAAGTTGAAGAACGTCACTTTGTTTGACGGCAGTTCCAGCGTGCGGGCCCAGCGCTGCAGCGCCGTTGCATCGCCGGTGCGCAGTGTGTGGAAGACGAGCGGCGGCAGGGCGAAGTTGTAGACCATCTGAGCTTCGTTCGTGCCATTGCCGAAATACGAAATGTTGTCTTGATGCGGGACATTCGTCTCGGTGATGAGCTGCACGGCGGGCGCGACCTCGTCGAGCACCCGGCGCATCAACTCGATTGCGGCGTGGGTCTGCGGCAGGTGAATGCAGGGCGTGCCAACTTCCTTCCAGAGGAACGCGATGGCATCGAGGCGGATGTAGCGCGCGCCCTTCTCCACGTAGAAAAGGAGCGCCTCGAGGATGCGCAGCAGCATGCGGGGATCGGCGAAATTGATATCGACCTGATCGGCGCTGAAGGTTGTCCAGACCCTGCGCGATCCGCCTTTCACCTCGAACTCCGTGAGCAGCGGCAGCGCGCGCGGCCGCACGACCTGGCTGAGGTCGGGGTCGCCATCGACGGTGACGAAGGCCGTTTCCCAGCCGGGCTTTTGCTCGAGGAAATTTTTGAACCACACGCCCTGCGCGGAGGCGTGGTTGAAAACCGCGTCGAACATGAGATCGAAGCTCCCGCCGAGACGCTCGACATCCGCCCACGAGCCGAGTGCGGGATCGACCGCGAAGTAATCCATCACGGAAAATCCGTCGTCCGAGGAACTCGGGTAGAACGGCAGGATGTGCACTGCGGTGATCGCTCCGCATACGTGCGTGCTCAGAAAGTCCGCCAGCGTGCGCAGCGGCGGCTCGCCGTCGCGCCGCACCTGATCGCCATAGGTGATGAGGATCGTGTCGCGCCCGGTGGGGCGCGCGTCGGCGGGTGCAGGGGGCGTGATTCTCGCGCGGAATTGGCCGGTTAATTGCTCCACCGCCCGGGCGATGTCGTCCGCCTTCGTTTCGCCGTAGAGAAATGCCAGGGTTTCCCGTATGCTCTCGCTCACCCGATCACGCCTAGCAGAATCCCGACCAATCACCAAAACGTGAGTCTCACCGTTTCCCTCACCCGAGTTCCCAGGCGCATTGGATTCATCTCGACCCGGTTTCATGGCACGGATGGCGTGACGCTCGAGGCCGCGAAGTGGGCGAGCATCCTCGAGAGCGAGGGTGCCGAGACCTTCTGGATGGCGGGACTCCTCGACAAACCCGAGGACCGCAGCCATCTCGAGCCGCTCGCATTTTTCAACCACCCCTACATCCTCGACGTTCAGGAGCATCTCTTCGGCAAGACGTGGCGGCCGCGCGAGATCACCGACCGCGTGCACGGGCTCAAGGAACGGCTGAAGTCGGCGATCTATGCATTCATCGAGCACTTCCAGCTCGAGCTCGTCATTCCGCAGAACATCCTCGCGATTCCGATGAATATTCCGCTCGGCCTCGCGATGACGGAGGTGATCGCCGAAAAGCAGATCCCGACGATCGCGCATCACCACGATTTCACCTGGGAGCGCGAGCGCTTCACGATGACGTCGGCCGGCGATTATCTCGCGGCGGCGTTCCCGCCGTCGCTGCCGTCCATCGAGCACGTCGTCATCAACTCGATGCAGCAAAAGGAGCTCGCGCGACGCTTTGGGCTTTCCTCGTCGGTGATTCCGAACGTCATCGACTTCGAGACACCGCCGCCCGGGGTCGACGATTACACGCGGGACTTTCGCAGTCAGATCGGCCTTGCGGAGGATGACATCCTCGTTCTGCAGCCGACGCGGCTCGTTGCGCGCAAGGGCATCGAGCACACGATCGAGCTGCTGCGGCGATTGAAGAATCCGAAGCTGAGGCTCGTGTTTTCGCATCCGCCGGGCGACGAGGGCGACGCGTATTTCAAGTTGATCCGCGAGCGCATCGAGGATGCCGGCATCCATGCGGTTTACATTTGGGACCAGGTCAGCGAGACGCGCGGCGTCACGTCCGATGGCCGGAAGATCTACACGCTCTACGACGTGTATCCGCATGCCGACCTCGTCACGTATCCAAGCCACTACGAGGGCTTCGGCAACGCGTTCCTCGAGGCCATTTATTTCGGGAAGCCGGTCGTCGTGAACACCTATGCCGTTTACGCCCGCGACATTCATCCGCTCGGATTCAAGTGCATCGAGATGTCGCAGCTCGTGACGAACGACATCGTCGCCCAGACCGAGCGGATTCTCACCGACCCGGAACTGCGCGAAAAGTGGGCGCGGCGCAACTACGAGCTCGGTCTGAAATTCTTCTCCTACTCCGTCGCGCGTCGAAAACTCGCCGGCCGGATCGCGACCCTCTTCGGTGAGGGGTGATCGCGAGGGCCGGAGATTTCATTCGCTTCGCGCCGGTTTTGACCGAAAGTGGAGTGAAAAGAAATGGATGCGCGCCCTGTTGTCTCTTGCAGCTGATCAGGGAAAAGCCCGATACCGCTGGTGGAACGGGCCTGAATACGGTGTCCCCTTGAGCGAGAACGTGCCGATACATGATCCCTTTTTGATGGCCCATCTGGCGGCGATCGTGGATTTCTCCGACGACGCCATCGTCAGCAAGGACCTTGAAGGCAGGGTCATCAGCTGGAATCAGGGCGCGGAGCGGCTCTTCGGTTACACGGCCGAGGAGATGATCGGGCAGCCCATTCAACGGCTTATCCCGCCGGAATTCGAGCGGGAGGAGGACGGGATTCTCGAACAACTGCGGGCCGGAGAGCGGGTTGACCATTTCAAAACCGTGCGTCGAACCAAGGACGGGCGCTCGATTCATGTGTCGCTGACGATTTCCCCGATTCGCGACGCGAATGGCGTGATCGTGGGAGCGTCGAAGATCGCCCGCGACATCACACGGGAAACGGAATTGCAGGCCGAGCGCGACGCATTGCTCGAACTCGAACGCCAGCTTCGGCTCGAAGCCGAGCGCTCGAACCGGATCAAGGACGAGTTTCTCGCGACGCTGTCGCATGAGCTGCGCACGCCGTTGATGGCGATTCATGGCTGGGCGCAGATTCTCAGCTCCGGCGGAGCGGATGAAGAAACGACGCGCCGCGCGGCGGAAGTGATCACGCGCAACACGAACATCCAGACGCAGTTGATCGACGAGCTGCTGGACATGAACCGCATTTTGATGGGCAAGATCCGGCTCGATCTTCAGCCGGTGGATCTCTGCGGGATCATCGATGCGGTGGTCGATTCGGTGGAACCGCAGAGTTCGGCGAAGAAAATCACGGTGCGCAAAATGTTGGATCCGCGGGCCGGGGCCATTCGGGGAGATCCGGTTCGCCTGCAGCAGATCGTGTGGAATCTGCTGATCAACGCCGTGAAGTTCACCGACGAGGGAGGGACGATCGAGGTGCTTCTCGAGCGCGTGAACTCCCATGTCGAGCTGACCGTGAACGATACGGGAATCGGGATCGATCCGGATTTCCTCCCGTTTGTTTTTGACCGCTTCATTCAAAAAGAAAACTCGATGACGCGCCGGCATGGCGGCCTTGGACTTGGCCTTGCGATCGTGAAGCATCTTGTGGAGCTGCACGGTGGGTCGATCAGCGCGAAGAGCGCCGGTCTGGGACAGGGCGCGTCGTTTCGCGTCGCGCTGCCATTTCCGCTCGCGCTTTATCGCAATCCCGCGGAGATGCATCCGCACAGCAACAACTCGGAAACCACCGGTTGGGTGCAGCCCGATCTCGGCGGACGTCGCGTTCTCGTCGTCGATGACGACAGGGATGCCGCCGAGCTGGTCAGCCACATTCTCACGGAAGCCGGGGCGAAGGTGGAACGCGCATCCTCAGCGCCGGCGGGACTGGAAAAGCTTCGATCAAACGGGTTCGACCTGCTTATCAGCGACATCGGGATGCCGGAGATGGATGGGTTCGAGTTGATCGGGGAGGTGCGGCGGATCGGTGGAATCACGGGCGGGATTCCCGCCGTGGCGTTGACGGCATTTGGCCGCGCCGAGGATCGCCGCAATGCGATGATGGCCGGCTTCGACGTTTTTTTGTCGAAGCCGATCGATTCCACCGAACTGGTCGCCACGGTCGCGCGATTGCTCTCGCGCGTGTCGTGAAGCTTCAGTTCGACGCCGAGCCGCGCGAGCCCGGGACGTCGGGTGTGGCGTAGAGCTTGTCGGCAAGCGCCTTCAGCCACGAAGGATCGACCTTCGGCAGGCGGTCGTAGGTGAGGAGCCCGTTGATTTCGCCCTCGACGTCGGTGGTCTGCGTGTAAACGCCGGCGGCGACGCCCTTCGTGCGCAGCTCGCAGAGAATGTTCAGCGACTTTTCGTAGCGCTCCTTCCATTCCTTGAGCGTTCGCGGCAGGCCGCCGTAACCCCAGTTGTTGGCGCGGCGGTCCCAAATGTGCCCGCGTTCCGGCCAGCCATGCCCGCCGAATTCGCCGACGACCTTGATGTAGTTGTTCAGTCGCGACTGATCGAACGGGAAGTCGGGATTGGGGTAACTGTGATGGTCGGCGATGTCGCCGATTTCCCAGAAGTTTCCACCGCTCGCGATGTTGATGTGGCGTGTCTTGTCGTAGTTGACCGCCATCTCACCCATTTCAAGGGTGTCGTGCTGGCCCCACGCTTCGTTGAAGACGGTCCAGACAACGATCGACGGATGATCGCCGAGGTGATCGACCATGCGCTTGTATTCGAGCGTCCATTGCTCCTTCGCCTCGGCGGGCCATTGGGCATCCCTTGGATTGGGGTCAAAGCGCGTCCACGGCGGTCCGTGGCCGGTGCTCACCTGATCCTGCCAGACGAGAAAGCCCATGCGGTCGCAATATGTGTAGTAGATGCGCGGCTCGATCTTGATGTGCTTGCGGATCATGTTGAACCCGGCCTCCTTGAGAAATTTGAGGTCGGAGACCATTGCTTCTTCCGACGGCGGGGTGAGCAATCCGTCCGGCCACCAGCCCTGGTCGAGCGGGCCCCAATGGAAGATCGGCTTGCCGTTGAGCGTGAAGCGGAGGTGGCCATTCGAGTCGCGCATTTTTCCGACTTCGCGCAGGGCGGTGTAGGATTTCGCGACGTCGACGATCTGGCCCGAGCCATCGAGCAGCTCGACCTTGAGGTCATAGATGTTCGGCTCGTCAGGTGACCAGAGTTTCGCATTGGGAATGGTGAGCAGAATCGACTCGTTGCCCGTGCCCGAGGCGACCTGCTGGTTTCCGAAATACGCGGTGACCCTAACCTGCTCTCCATCGATGGGCGGGCCGGCAAGCGTCGGCTTCACCTGGATGGTGCCCGAGTTGATGTCGACGACGTAGTTGAGGTCTTCGAGATGCCGGGGCGGCACAAGCTCGAGCCACACCGTCTGCCAGATGCCCGAGACCCGCGTATACCAGATGCCTTCCGGCTTCAGCCGCTGCTTGCCGTTGAGCTGGTATTCCTCGGTGGCGTCGAAAACGCGCACGACGAGCTCGTTTTTACCCGGCTTCAACGCGTCGGTGATGTCGAACGAAAACGGCGTGTTGCCGCCCTTGTGCGAGCCGACTTCGGTGCCGTTCACCCACACCGTCGTCTCGTAATCGACCGCCTCGAAGTGGAGCAGCATGCGCCTGCCCTCCTTGGGGCCGGGAATCTCGCGCATATACCAAAGGGCCTCGCGCGGCTCGAGCTCCCGGCCGACTCCCGAGAGCGGCGCTTCCAGGCAGAAGGGAACGAGGATTTCACCGGCCCACTCGGTGGGCTGCTCGGCATTCTTCGGCGTGACCTTGTATTTCCACATGCCGTTGAGGTCGGTCCATGTATTGGGTGCGCGCTCGAGGAGTGGCCTCGGGTAGGACTTCCAGACGGACTTGGGGTCGAGTTTCTCGCCCCAGGGGGTGAGCATTTTGTTGGGGACGGGTTTCCAATCCGCCATCGCGGAAGTCAGAAGAGCGACGTGGGCGAGGGCGAGACAGCCGAGTCGAAACGGCGAGGGGATCATAGTGATGAGTGGCATTGGGGGTGGGCCGCCAGTTCAACAAAGGAAACGAGTTTCGGTCAACGAAAGGCGGAAAATTGCCACGCACCGCAAAATGCGTCTACTCTGCGGCCCGCTCGCAATATGGTCGGCATCCTTCGCAGTCTCGCTCTTGGCCTCGCGCTCATCATCGGCGCCTCGGCGATTCTGCTGTTTTCCGATCTTGGCTCGCGGGTCACGGCGACCCGGGAGGCGTCGCCCGCCGAGGTGAAGCGCGTCGCATTCCTGCAGCATGCGTCGCAGGCGGTGCTCGACGACGGCGCGCGCGGAGTGCTTGCCGGGCTCGCGGATGCGGGCTTCGTGGAAGGCAGAAATCTCAAGCTCCAGCGGTTCAACGCGCAGGGAGACATCACCGTTTCCAACGCGATTGCGAACGACATGGCCGATGGCAACGCCGACCTGCTGCTGACGATCAGCACCGTGTCGCTCCAGGCGGTGGCCAACGCGAACCGGACCACGAAGAAGAATCACGTCTTCGCGCTCGTCGCGGCGCCATGGGCGACGGGCGTTGGAATCTCGAAAGACGATCCGCTCGACCATCCGTCATGGCTCGCTGGCTACGGGACGATGCAGCCGGTCGAAAGGGCGTTCGAGCTCGCACGCGAGATGAACCCGAAGTTGTCGAGGGTCGGCGTGGTGTGGAATGCGGCAGAATCGAACTCGGAAACGCAGATCGAGCTGGCGCGGGCGTATTGCGAGTCGAACGGCATCGAGCTGATGGAGGCCACCGTCGATGCGTCGGCGGGCGTTGGCGAGGCAGCTGGAGCCCTGGTCGCGCGGGGCGCGGAGGCGCTGTTCATTCCGGGTGACGTCACCGTGATGGTGGCTGCGGATTCGCTGATTGCCGCGGCAAACAAGGCCGGGATTCCAGTCTTCTCGGTGATCCCGCCGAACGTGGAGAAGGGAACTCTGTTCGATCTCGGCGCCAATTATTTCAAGGTGGGGCGTCATGCCGGACGACTCGCCGGCGAGATCCTTGCGGGTCGCGATCCCGCCACGGTCGAGATCGTCAACTATCTGCCGGAGATGCTCTACATCAACGAGCAGGCGCTTGCCGCCGTTGCGGGCAAGGGCTGGTCCTTGCCAAAGTCGGTCCGCGACCGCGCGCAGAAGATCATCAACGAAAAGGGCGAGATGACCGACGGCCCCGCCGTGCAGGAGGAAACCGAGCCGACGCCTGCCGCGCGCCCTCGCTCGAAGCCGTGGAACCTGCAGGCGGTGCTGTATTCGGAGTCGCCGCCGGCGGAGGAGGTGCTGGCCGGCCTTCGCGCGGGGATGAAGAAATGGCCGTTCGAGGAGGGGAAGGATTACACGCTCACCATTCGCAACGCCCAGGGCGACGCCGCGGCGCTGGCGGGGATCATCGATGCGGTCCTCACCGACAACGCCGATATCGTGATTCCCGTTTCCACGCCATCGCTGCAGGCGAGCGTCCAGCGGGTGAAGGACCGGCCGATGGTGTTCTCAATGGTCGCCAATCCCATGTCTGCGGGCGCCGGCGAGTCCTACGAAAACCACCTGCCGAACGTGACCGGTGTCACGGTCTTCGCGCCGGCGGAGGAACTGCTCGACCTCCTGAAGAGGCACTTTCCGGAATACAAACGAATCGGAACCCTCTTCTGCCCAGCCGAGGTGAACTCCGTGGATTTGAAGGACCACTTCGTGGAGCAGGCGGAAGCGCGGGGCATCGAAGTCGTGACAGTCGCCGCGAACTCACCGGCCGAGCTTCCCGACGCGGCGATGTCCCTCGCGAGCCGCGACATCGACGCGATCGTTCAAATTTCCGACAACCTCACGAGCGCCGGATTCACGGCGATCACCAAGGCGGCGCGACAGGCGCGCAAGCCGTTGTTCTCCATGAACAGCACGACGATCGATCTGGGCGCGCCGGTGGCGTTTGGCCGCGATTACTTCGACACCGGAGAGGAAACGGCCGTCATGCTCGAGCAGGTGATGAATGGCGAGGAGCCGGGCAGGATTCCCTTCCGGCTTGCGCCGAAGGTCATCCGCAAGGCCAGCCTGCCCAATGCCGAGGCGATCGGAATGAAGCTCCCGGAGGGCTTTCTCGCGGAAATGGAGGAGGTGATTCGCCAATGAAGATCGAGCGTCAATTCAAGGGCGACCTTCTCGTCCTGCAACTCACGGGCCAGCTCGACGCCACGTGGTCCTCCGCGGTCGACGGGGAAATTGGCGGGGCCGTCCGCGAGGGACGTCACCACATCGTGCTCGATCTCGCCGGCGTCGATTACATCAGCTCCGCCGGACTTCGTGTGCTGCTCTCGCACTACAAAGGACTCAAGACGGCTGGCGGCAGCTTCTCGATCCGCAGTCCGCAACCTTCCGTGATGAAGGTCATCGAGCTTTCCGGTCTCGACGCGCTGCTTTCCGCGGCGGCCTCGACGTCGCCTGCGGCTTCGGCGGATGTGGTGTCGAAATTCGAGACCACGAATGCGAAATGGGAGCGTCACGGCACGCTCTCGCCAGCCCGCGTGAAAACGCTTGGCGGCGCGTCCCCCTTTGATCGCGCTGCGGGCGAGGCCGTGGCGTTTTCGCCGACGCGGTTCGGATTCGGCATTGGCGCAATTGCGGGAAGCGCAAACGAGGCGGCGCCGCGTCTCGGGGAAACCGTCGGCGCTGCGGGCTGCGTGGCGCATCTGCCAGCCGGCGATTCGAACCGCGCCGATTTCATGGTCAGCGAAAGCGCACTTGTGCCCACCGTGTGGATGTCGAGCGGGATCACGTTCGAAGGGACGCCCGATTTGCTGCTGCGGTTCGAATCGGAGCTGCGCGTTGGTCTTGGCGAGATTGCCCGCGCGGCGATGGATGCAGCCGGAGGCGCGGCGGGGTTTGTGCTGCTTGCGGAAACGGCGGGACTCGTCGGTGCGTCGATCCGCCAGTCCCTCGCTGTCGCGACTGGCGATCCCTTTGCATTCCCCGGCATTCGCGACTGGCTGAACTTCACGAGCGAGCGGGCCTATCGCGACACGGTCAGTCTTGTCGTCGGTGTGGCCGCGCCGCCGGGTTCTCCGTGGGAGGCTTATCTGCGAGCCTACGGAGCCGCGACGGATCTGCATCTGCACGCCCATGCCGCGGTATTTCCCTATCGACCCGTGCGGAAGGGTGCGATTGCGCTGGGCGACTTCGTGGCGGGACTGTTCGATGCCGGCGGCCTGCAATCCGTGCTGCATTTGTTGCACGACGCGCGCGAACCCGACGGCGTCGGCGAAAGTGAGTTCTTCCGGGGGGCCTGCTGGGTGGCGAATCTGACATGACTCTTCTCCTCGGTGCTCTCACGATTGGATTGATCCTGTCGCTGCTCGCGATGGGGGTGATGATTTCCTTTCGCATCTTCTCGGTGCCCGACATCACGACCGACGGCTCGATCACGCTCGGCGCCGCTGTTGCCGCAACGCTGATCGTGAATGGCGTGGACCCCGTCACCGCCACGCTTGTCGCCACGGTGGCTGGATTCGTTGCCGGCGCGACCACCGGTGTGCTGCACACCCAGTTCAAGATCGACGCATTGCTCTCGGGCATCCTCGTGATGACGGCGCTCTACTCGATCAACCTGCGCGTGATGGGTCGCAGTAACATCCCGCTGCTGAGCAATCGCACGCTTGGCAGCATGGTGAGCGATTTCGGCACCGCGGTGTTTGGCTCCGAGCGCATCAACCTTCTCGGCTGGATGGTTTCGCCGGCGGACCTCGCCCTTCTTCTGGCCGCGCTGATCGCCGCCGCCGTGGCGGCGGTGATCGTGTTGTGGTTTTTCCGCACCGAAGTTGGAACAGCCATGCGGGCGACCGGTGACAACGCGCAGATGGTCCGCGCCCTCGGTGCCAATGTGGAACTCTATCGCATCTTCGGCCTCGCCACCGCGAACGGCCTGATCGCGCTTTCCGGTGCGCTCTTCGCGCAATACCAGGGCTTCGCCGACGCGCAGATGGGCATCGGCATGGTCGTGTGGGGTCTGGCGAGTGTGATCATCGGCGAGGCGCTCACTGGCGGCACGCGAAGTCTCGGCCTCACTCTCGTCGGCGCGATTTTTGGTTCGGTGCTCTTCCGCCTGCTCGTGGCGATCGCGCTGCGCTGGGGCTTGAATCCGAACGATCTCAAACTCATCACCGCCGTCTTCGTCTTCGCGGCGCTGGTCCTGCCCGGACTCGCCGGAAGGCTGCGCAGGGGGCTCGCTGTCAAATGACCGCCATGCTTTCGCTAAAGGGACTTCGAAAGACGTTCAACCCCGACACCGTCAACGAGGTGCGGGCGCTCCAGGGCGTAAATCTCGAGGTCTCGGACGGCTCGTTTGTTCAACTTCTCGGAATGAACGGCTCCGGCAAGTCCACGCTCCTCAATGCCGTGGCAGGCTCGTTCTTCGTCGATCGTGGTTCCATCGAACTCAACGGTGCCGACATCACGAGATGGCCGGAGCACCGGCGCGCGAAACTGATCGGACGCGTGTTTCAGAATCCGTTCAGCGGAACCTCCCCGAATCTGTCGATTGCCGAAAACTTCGCGCTCGCCGCGAGGCGGGGCGAATTTCGAGGGTTGGGTTGGGCGTTGAACCGGAGCCTGATGAAGGAGCTGCGCGATCGTATCGCGACGCTGCGCATGGGACTCGAAGACCGGCTCGACAATGCGATTGGCTCGCTCTCCGGTGGTCAGCGACAGGCGCTCACCCTGCTCATGGCGACCTGGCGGAAGCCGAAGTTGCTTTTGCTCGACGAGCACACGGCGGCGCTCGATCCGAAGAGCGCGGATCAGGTGATTCAGCTCACCGAAGAGGTGGTGAAGCGGGAGAAGTTGACCGCACTGATGGTCACCCACTCGATGCAGCAGGCGGTGAGTCTGGGCGACCGGATCGTCATGTTGCACCGCGGCCAGGTTGCGCACGATTTTTCCGGTCCGGCAAAATCGCGGCTTCGCCCCGAGGATCTCGTCGACCGCTTCCACGAAATCCGCCGCCGCGAGCTCCTCGACGAACGCGCCGCCGAACTGCTGCGCAACAGCTACGCCTGACGGTCTTTCCGAGGCCGTGCCGGGTCTTTGCATTTGAGACTTCGGCCGGGGTGGTTATGCTCGCGGAGCACGAATTACGAAGCGGTGGGCGCCATGTTCCATTCCTCGGTAAAGCGGAAATGCGGTTTCCTCGGAGCCGTTGCCGCGTGGTTTTTCCTATGCACTTCGATGGGTGTCGCCCGGGGAACGCCCATGCCCCCCGATCCCGATGTCGGCAAGCTCGTTGATCGCAACGGCGTGCTGCTCGCGGAGTTTCGGAGGGATGCGGACGGGACGTTGAAGGGAAGCTACCCGCTGGGCGCCTTTGCGGCGCAGGTGCTTCACGGGCTCGATCCAAAGGTGCTGCCGAAACCGGGAGAGGTCGTTTATCTCACGCTCGACGCGCGGGTGCAGGCGGCGGCGGAGCGGGCGTTGCGCAAGGTCGGGCGCGGTGCCGCGGTCGTGCTCGATTCAAAGAACGGTGACATCCTCGCGATGGCATCGGTGCCGTCGTTTGATCCCAATTCACCGGACGTCGCGGCGCTGGAGGGCGACGAGACGGAACCGCTGCTGAACCGGGCGATCAACGCATACATCCCCGGCGCGACCTACAAGTTGGTGACCGCCCTTGCGGGTATGCGCGCGGGAATCGACGATCAGCGTTTCGACTGCAACGGTGGCGTCAGCTTCGGTGACCGTTTTATGAAGTGCTGGATTTCCGGAAAGGGCAGCCACGGAACACCCGACCTCGAGCAGGCGATGGAGGTCTCTTGCGGCCCGTTCTTTTATCAATACGCGGACGCTGCGGGCATGGATCAAATGGAGGCCGTCGGTGAAATGCTGGGAATCGGCCAAAAAACCGGCATTCCGCTTGCCGGGGAGCAATCGGGAATCCTCGACGGCCCCGCTCACCTCGCAAAAACCGATCCGCAGGAAACGTGGCGGCCGGCTCTGACCGCAAACGTCGCGATCGGCCAGGGCCAGGTGCTTGTCACCCCGCTGCAGCTCGCCTCGGTCGCGGCGACGATCGCGAATGGCGGGACGTCGCATGTTCCGCGACTTGTTCATCGAGTGGTGAAGGAGTCGGGAGCCGCGGACCACGTGGAGCCGACCAGAGTGCGATCGGTCCTCTCTGAGCAAGGCATTGACGCGAAGGGAATCGAACGGGTGCGTCGTGGATTGTGGCGGGTCGTGAACGAAACTGCCGGCACCGCGCGAAAGGCATCCATTCCTGACCTCCCCGTTGCCGGAAAAACGGGCACGGCGCAATACTGGCGTGTCGCATCGGACGGAAGCCGCGTGAGGGACAACCACGTCCTCTTTGCCGGCTTCGCGCCTTACGACAAGCCCGAATATGCGATTGCCGTTCTTGCGCAGGGAGGAAGGTCCGGCGGTGGAGTCGCCGCGCCGCTGGCCGCGAACATCCTGCGGGAAATCACCACGCGCGATGCCCCGCCGCTTGCCGCGTTCTCAGCAGCGCCGGGAAGTTTTGAGCCGATCGATCAGATCGAGCAGGCCGCCCGTTGAGGGGCTTCCTTATTTAAGGCTCTGGAGCGCTGCGAGGACCTTGTCGAAATCCGGCATGTCCTTGTTGGTCGCGGTCTGCTCGCTGTGGACGATCATTCCCGACTTGTCGATGACGAACGCTGCACGCGCGGAAGCGTCTCCCACGCCGGCGAGGTTGGGGAACAGGACGTCGTATTTCCGCGTGACCTCCTTGTTCAGATCGCTGACGAGCGGGACGGTGATACCTTCCTTCTTTGCCCATTCCGCCTGGGCGAATGGCGTATCGACACTGATGCCGATGACTCTCGCGCTCAGTTCCTCGTAGCGCCACAGGTCGGCCGTCGTATCGCAGAATTCCTTCGTGCACACGCTCGTGAAGGCCGCCGGGAAGAACAGCAACACGGTGTTTGCCTTGCCGAACGCCTCGCTCAACGTCAGGTCGGCGAGGCCGTCGGATGTCATCGTCTTGAGGGTGAAGTCGGGCGCCTGGGTTCCTGGTGGGAGAGCCATGATATGATGAGCTAAAGAGGGAATGATTGGTCTCGCAAGGGCTTTTTGATTTGCTTGCGAAAATGAGGTGGACACGTTGCGGACCTCGAGCGGTGCTCTTCCAGGTGGACGGGCCGGATGAGGCTTCGACGCGCCTGCGAATGCGGGCGATCCAGCGATTTCTCGAATCGGCGGATGGCGTGCTCGATTTCTCGATCGCCTTCGACAAGGTGCTCGTGGAGTTTCCGCCCGGTGCCGCCTTCCATCCCGGGCAGTGGGCGGAACGATTTGCGGCGCTTCCGCTGTCGGAGGCGGGGGAATCCACCCTGCACGAGATTCCCGTTTATTACGACGGGCCGGACCTCGGCGAGTTGGCGGACCGGCATGGGCTGAGCATCAGCGAAGTAGTGGAGCGGCACGCGGCACCGATCTACGAGGTGGCGTTGCTGGGTTTTTCCCCGGGATTTCCCTACCTCACGGGACTCGATCCGAAATTGCACACGCCGCGTCGGGCGAATCCGCGCCCGCGGGTGCCGACGGGATCGGTGGCGATCGGTGGCGCCCACACGGGCATCTACAGTGTGGAGAGCCCCGGTGGCTGGAACATCATCGGGAATACGACGGTGCGGTTGTTCGACCTGAATCGGAGGGAGCCGGACGACATGGCGATGTTTCTTCTGCGACCCGGGGACCGCGTGAAATTCATCCCGGTGAAATGAGCGACGTCGTGGAGATTTTGCGAACCGGGCTGGGGGTGTCGGTCCAGGATCAGGGCCGCCATGGCTGGAAGCGCTTCGGCGTGCCACCGAGCGGCGTGATGGACCCGCACGCCGCAATGTGGGCGAACCGCCTCGTGGGAAATCCGGAAACGGCGCCCGTGCTCGAACTGCTCATGCAGGGCGCGGAGCTGCGGGTGCTGGAACCGCGGCGGTTTGCGGTCACCGGCGCGGAGGCGGGGGCGATGATTCCGGCATGGCATGCGCGTCGGCTCCGGCCGGGCGATGTGCTTCGTTTTCCGTATTCGCGAAACGGCCTCTGGACGTATGTCGCCGTCGAGAGTGGCTTTCAGGCGCCGGTGATTCTTGGCAGCGCGAGCACGTATGCGCGGGGAGGCATCGGCCGCGAGCTGCGCCCGGGAGACCGGCTGCAGGCCGGCGATGCGCCTCACGCGCGAGGACTGGATGAGGCGTGGGTGTATCCGGGAGATCGGCGGAGCTACGAGGAAATGCCGTTGATCCGCGTGTGGCGGGGGCCGCAATGGGACTGGTTCGAGCACGTCGAGCATGCAGGCTTTTTCGCGGCCGATTGGGAGGTTTCGAATCGCAGTGACCGTGTCGGCTATCGCCTCGAGGGGGCGCGCATGAATCCGCCTGCGGCCGAGATGCAGAGCGAGCCGGTGGTGGTCGGCTCGATCCAGGTGCCGCCGAATGGCCAGCCGATCGTCACGATGCGGGACGGCCCGACGGTGGGCGGTTACCCGAAGATCGCCATTGTCGATCCCGATTCGCTCACGTGGCTCGCGCAATGCCGGCCTGGCGTGAAGTTTCGAATGGCGTTGATGGAGTGAAGAGGTTTGAGGGAGTCGCGCGATGTATGCTTTCTAGTTCCGTGGCGACTCGCATGCTTCTCAACGCGGACCTTGGCGAGGGCGAACCCGTGGCGCGCACGCGCGCTCTCATGCGGCTGATCGATCTCGCGAACATCGCGTGCGGCGGCCATGCCGGCAGCGTGGCCAGCATGGAGCGGACGGTGCGACTTGCGCGGGAGCATTCCGTCGCGATCGGGGCGCATCCGGGAGTGGCGGCGGATTTCGGGCGCGGCGCACTCGCACTCGACGGCGACCGGCTGGAGGCACTTCTGCTTCAGCAAATCAGCGCTCTCGCGGCAGTCTGCAAGGCATGCGGCGCGAAACTGCATCATGTGAAATTGCACGGCGCCCTGTATCACGCGGTCGAAAACTCGGAGGATCTCGCGCGGCGCTATGTTGCGTTTGTGAGAGCGTGGTTTCCGAGGCTCGTCCTCGTCGGTTTCGCCGGAGGGCGTGTCGTCCGGCGCGCACGAGCCGCCGGCATGCGCGCGCTGGACGAGGCGTTTGCCGAACGGGGATATCTGCCGGACGGCAGGCTGGTCCCCCGTGGAGAGCCCGGGGACTTGATTGCATCGCCAGTCGCCGTCGCCGAACGCGTCAGCACCTTGCGTGATGCCGGCTCCATCGAGGCCCGGAACGGACAGTCGATCCGTGTGGAGGCCGGCACAATCTGCGTGCACTCCGATTCTCCCGGCTCGGTGGCGATTGCCCGCGCCGTTCGGGGGGTGCTTGGCTAGGCGGCGATGATTTCGGCCGGAGATTTGCCGGCCTCCCGCAACGCGCGGATCGAGAGCGACGCGTGACGCTTGGCGAGCCGGCGTCCCTGTTCGTCGCGGACGAGCGCGCAGTGGTAGAACGCGGGCGCCTTCGCTCCGAGTGCGCGATAGAGCAGCAGTTGCCGCGCGGTGGACGTGAGCAAATCCTCGCCACGCACGACTTCCGTGATTCCCATCGCGATGTCGTCGGCGACCACGGCCAGCTCGTAGGCGGGCACGTCGTCGCGACGCCAGACCACGAAGTCGCCGAAATCTTTTCCGGCCACGCGCGAGATCGGGCCGCAACGGCCATCTTGAAAAGTTACGGTTTCGCCATCGGGAACGCGAAACCGCCAGTTGATGCCCGCCGGGGACTCCCATTTCAGAGCCTCCCCGACCGGGACGCGCCACTCCGGCGGAAAGACCGGTTCTTCCTCATGCGGCGCCTGCGCGGCCTGCTCGACGTCGCGCCGGGAATGCTTCGAGGGATAAATGAACCCGCCGTCACGCAGCGCCCGCCACGCGTCCAGATACACCTGCCGGCGCCGGCTCTGAAAAATCGGCGGTCCGTCCCAGGTGATGCCGAGCCATTGCAGGTCCTCGATGCACGCATCCACGAATTCCGCCTTGCAGCGCTGCGGGTCGATGTCCTCGATTCGCAGCAGCAACTCTCCACCGGCTTCGCGCGCCCGTTGATGAACCGTCCGGAACGTCGCCGCGTGACCGGCGTGCAGATGGCCCGTGGGAGTGGGAGCAAGACGACCGCGATAGCACATTTCGAGTGGAAAGCTTTGGCAACCGTGCAATTAGTGGCGAATCTTTTTCAATGAGTCGCCTCACCTCCCGCCGGTTGTTTGCAGTGGTGCTGGCCGCGCTGACGGCCGCCGCCCCTGTGCGTGCCGGAGGATTTCGCAACGACATTCTCGCCGGCAGTTACGACGGGACGCTGGATGCGATCGAGACGGTCAATTTCCTCGTCGGGGCCGGCATTTTTTACTCCGCCGGCTATTTCGGCCAGAACACGGTCATTGCAAACGTCGAAGCCGGACATGTGTGGGGCGGGCATGAGGTGTTCGATCGCACCGGTTTGCTCCTGCCATCCTCGCCGTCGATTCTCATCAATGCCACGCCGCACCCGACGGAGTCTCCCGAGCTCGGTGCGATCGATTATCACGCGACGATGGTCGGTCACGTGCTGGCAGGCACCGGCAGCCTCGGAAACGGCAACCTGTCGCTGCTCGGCGCGGGGATGGCTCCATTTGCCACGTTGTGGTCCGGAGCGATCGCGACGCGATTCGAGCACGACGAGGAGAAGATCGGCGAGTTTGAGGCCACGAAGGAATCGCTGCTCGTTCCGTATCGGGCGTTCTTCGAAGGGAGCCTTGGCACGAAGCCGGATGTGATCAACAGCAGCTGGGGATATGATGATCCGGCCGGCACGGATGAGTTCACGCGCGTGCTTGATTCTCTCGCGGGCAACAACCCATCCGTGACCTTCGTTCGGTCGGCGGGCAATGGAGGAGCAACGATGAGTCCCGGCGGTCCGGGCTCCGGGTTCAACGGCATTACCGTCGGCTCCCTGGGGGGCGGTGACGACACGATCCCATTTCTGCGCCCGTCCACCTTCACGGCATCGGCGCCTTCGGACTTTTTCAATCCCGCGACCGGCGAGACCATTTCCGACGCCCGCGCGGCGGTTTCGGTGGCGGCACCGGGCGAACAGTTTGCCCTCGCGGCGTATCTTGGAAAATCCGGTTCGCTCGCTGAGTTCGTCGGCGAAGGCGATCCGTCCACGGATCTTTATTTCGTCTTCAATCAATCGGGAACGAGCTTCGCGGCTCCGGTTGTTGCCGGTGGCGTCGCGCTGCTGAAGGATGTCTCGAAGAATCCCGCGTATTTCGCCGATCAGCCGGAGTCGCGCGACACGCGCGTGATCAAGTCGGTGATTCAGGCGGGCGCGTTGAAGACGATCGGCTGGGACAATGGGCAGCAACTGGATGAGTCGGGCGTGCTGGTGACGACCCAGGCGCTCGACTACGCAACCGGGGCGGGGCGGCTGGACCTCGAGACGTCCGTGGCGATCTACCTGTTTGGCACGACGGATGTTCCCGGCAGCGGCGGCGGGGTCATCGCGAGCCTGGGTTGGGATCTCGGTGAAATCGGCGTCGCGGAATCGAACGACTATTTCTTCGACCTTGCGTTCGACGGACCGGTCGAACTGGCGGTTTCGCTGAACTGGTTCGTGAATGATGTTTTCGACGCGGTCGCCGAACAGGCGCTTTACGGCTCCTTTGCGAATCTTAATCTCGAGGTGTGGGCTGTCGTGGGTGGGGCATTCGATCATCCTGTCGCCCGGTCGGCCACGCTCTACAACAACTCCGAGTATCTTCGCTTTGTGCTCGCCGGCGGCTCCTACGGTCTGCGCGTGACCCACGACGGCATGATTTACGATTTCCCCGGCGCCGCGCCTCGCGAAACCTACGGCCTCGCATGGGTGGTGGTGGCGGTTCCCGAGCCCGCCGAATGGGCTGTCGCGCTCGCCCTGCTTCTCGCGATGGTCGTCGCGCATCGTCGCAGGGCGCGCTCGAAAGTTTGAGTCGTCACAAGCCTCGCGACCCGCTACAAGGCCGGGGCATGTGGTTCGTCTACGCTTTGTCGGCGGCGGTCATTTGGGGCGTCAGCTACGCAGCCAGCGGACGCGCCATCGAGCGCGGCGTTTCTCCCATCGTTTTCTTCACCCTTTACGCGATCGTCGGCTCGATGATCGGCCTCGGCGCCCTCGCCGCGACCGGAAAACTCACCTCGATGCCTGCGGAAATTCGCAGCGTCGGCAACGACTGGACATGGCTCGTCATCGCAGTGGTCACTTCCGGCATTGGCGCGCTGCTCATTTACATGGCGATTGGCGAGAAGAACGCGACGCTCGCCTCCCTCATCGAGATTTCCTATCCCGTCTTCGTCGCCTTTTTTGCCTGGCTCTTTTTCCGTGAGACGCAGTTCAACTTCGGCACCGTGATCGGCGGGGCAATGATCATCGGCGGGGTTTCGATCGTTTATCTCAGCAACAAGTAATGCGCCTTCCGTTCGTCCTCTGCTTGCTGGGGCTTGCCCTCGCGGCAAGGGCGGAATTTGTGCCGGATCCCGCGCAGCGGGCGGTGGACCTGCCGCCGCAGAAGCCGGTGCCGGTGCGGGTTAATTTCTTCCTGCTCGACATCAACGCGATCAACGGCGCCGAGGAGACCTTCAACGCGGCGCTCTATTTCGATGTGACGTGGAACGACCCGCGGCTGCGATTCGATGCGGAGGCGTTCGGTGCCGATCGGGCGATCTACACGGGTGAGGCGGCGGTCGAGCAGCTTGAACGCATGTGGTCGCCGGAGATCACCGCTTCGAATGCCACGGGAGACGCCGAGGTCGTCGAGCGGGTGCTGACGATCCGCTCGGACGGCACGGTGGAATTCGAGGTGCGAATGGTCGGGCAATTCAGCTCGCCGATGGAGCTCAGCCGGTTTCCCTTCGATTCGCAAAAGCTGAGCATTCAGCTCGAGAGCTTCGTGTGGAACAGCGACGAGGTGCAGCTCGAGGCATCGCGGGATCTCGCCAGCTACCGCGAAGACCTTGTGCTGCGCGACTGGCGCATTCTCGACGTGACGACGTCGATCGACGAGCAACGTTACGTCACCGGCGACACGTATTCGCGCTTCACCTCGACGATTCTCGTCCAGCGCGAGTCGTGGTTTTACATCTGGAGCATCCTGTTTCCGCTCGGGTTGGTGACGTTCTTTGCATTCCTGTGCTTCTTCTGGGATCAGGAAACGCTTTCGGAGCGCGTCGCGCAGGTGCTCACGTGCCTGCTCACCGTCACCGCGCAAAGCCTTGCCGTGAGCGATGACCTGCCGAAGATCTCGTATTTCACGCGCATCGACTACGCGTTTTTGCTCACCTACTTCGTGCTGCTCATCGTCGCGGTGGAGAGCATCTACGCGAAAATGCTCAACGAGCGAAATCACGCGCTCGCCGATCGTATCGACTACCGCGCGGCATGGACGGTGAGTCTCGCCTACCTTGCCGGGATGTTGCTGGTTTTCTTTGTGCCGTAAGTTCCTGCCTTTGTGCGGGAACCGTAGTGGCGGGCAACGAGGGAATATGTTATGGGTCTGCCTCGCTGCGTTTCATCAGGTGTCGCCCCCAGATATTGAATTTCCCAAAGCAGGCAGGCAGCCGCTGATGACGTGGCAGGCGCTCGCGCGTTGTCTTGTGCTGGCGCTGGCTTATTACGGTGCCGGGTCGCTGGGTCTGCTGCTCGCGCCGCCCGATTTGAAGATCAGCCTCATCTGGCTGCCTACCGGCATTGCCGTCGCGGCCCTCCATCGCTGGGGGTTGCGCTACTGGGTGGGGCTGACGCTTGGCGCGCTCGTGCTGATCAACGAGTCGTTTCCCGTGAAGTGGCCGCTTTCCGGCGCGGTGATCGCCGGGCAGGTATGTGGTCCAACCTTTGCGGCATGGATGCTTCGGCGCGCGGGATTTCACCGGGAGTTCGACCGTCGGTGTGACATCGTGCTGCTCGCGGCGTCCGCGGTGTTCGGCATGATCATCCCGGCCGCGTGCGGAACGCTCGCCCTGCGTTATGGAGGGCTGGTTCCAGCGGGAGAGGCCGGCTCCGCATGGCTGACCTGGTGGCTGGGGGACGTGATGGGCGTGCTGGTGGCCGGACCGACGCTGCTGTCACTGTCGCGTGATTCCTGGCTGGCGGCGTGGACGCGACGGACGGAGTTTGCCGTGTGGGCCGTGGTGATGGTGGCGGTTACCGGCATCGTGTTCTTCCTGCCCTCCACGCCGGGAGTGGCGAAGCTGCCGCTCGTCTTCCTGCCGCTGCTGCTTGGGGTATGGTCCGCGCTTCGATTTGGCGTTGAGGTGACGTCGTTCGCGGTGTTTGGCATCGCGGTCGTGGCCGCGAGCGGGCTGGCTTTTCGCTGCGGACCGTTCCTGCAGCCGGGAGTGCTGGAGGGCGTCTTTCTGCTCTGGACCTACATTGGGACGCTCGCGGTTTTGAGTCTCATGATTGCCGGGATCGAGATCAGCCGGCGCACGGCGGAGAGAGGTCTCGAGCTGGCCAACGGAGAGCTGCGGCAGGCCATTCAACGCGCCGAGGACGCGAACCATGCGAAGAGCGCATTCCTCGCAAACGTGAGCCACGAGATTCGCACGCCCATGAATGGCGTGCTCGGGATGACGGAGATTTTGCTGAATTCGAATCTCGATTCCGAACAACGCGAATGCGCGAAGGTCGTGCAGTCAAGCGGTCGGACGTTGCTGCGGCTGCTGAACGACCTGCTCGACCTGTCGAAAATCGAGGCCGGCCGGATCGAACTGGTGCCCGTGGATTTTGATCTTCACGAGGTGGCGCGCGAGGCATGCCGGCTCGCGGAGATGATAGCCGCCGATCGCCTCGAAGTGCGTTGCGAGATCGCCGACTCGGTGCCGCAGTGGGTGCGTGGCGATGCCGACCGGATTCGCCAGGTGCTGTCCAATCTGCTCGGCAATGCCGTGAAATTTACCGCGCGGGGGCATGTGGCGCTGCGCGTGCGCGGAGCGGAGCGGGGGCTCGTGCGTTTCGAAGTCGAGGATACGGGCGAGGGAATCGACGCTGCGCACATCGGTCAGTTGTTCCAGCCGTTTGTGCAGGTGGACAGCTCGACCACGAGGCGATTTTCCGGAACGGGACTCGGGCTCGCCATTTCGCGGAGACTTGTTGAGCTCATGGGAGGCAGGATCGACGTCTTGAGCGAGCCGGGGCAGGGCTCGGTTTTTCGATTCGAGGTGCCCTTCGCGCCTCCGAGGACCCACCCGGTGGTGGATTCCGCGCCCGAGCGGGCACCGTCCAATTTCGGTGCGCACATCCTGCTTGTGGAGGACAGCGAGGTGAACCAGAAGGTCGCGATCCTCCAGCTGCGGCAGCTCGGCTGCGAGGCGGATGTCGCGACCAATGGCGCCCAGGCCCTCGAACGCCTCGCCGCGGATTCCTACGACCTCGTGCTGATGGATTGCCAGATGCCCGTGATGGACGGCTACGAGGCGACGCGGGCCATTCGCTCGGGAATGTCCGGCGTGGACTCAACCATTCCGGTGATCGCGCTTACGGCAAATGCGATGCCCGCGGATCTCGAGGCATGCCTCGCCGCGGGAATGAACGATTGTTTGACGAAGCCGCTGCAGGTCGTGCGGCTCGAGGAAACGTTGCGCCGCCACCTGCGTCACGCCCGGAGCTGAATCACCGCGTCGTGTCGCGCGAGGAGATCGAGCGCCTGCGTGAGCAGCGAGCGGCCGGGTTCCGTGCGATGCCATGTGGACGCGCCGGACGGGTGCGGGAGCGGCAGGAGGTCGCAGCGATGGCCGGTGTATTCGACCTCGAAGGTCCGGCCGATGACTTCGGTGAGAAGGGCGAACGGGAGGAATTGCGAGATCGCGAGCTTGCCGACGGCGATGACTAGATTGGGTTTCAGCAGGTCAAACTCGGCCTGCAGCCAGCGTGAGCAGTTGGCGATTTCCGTGGGATCCGGCACACGGTCGCCGCCTTTCGGGTTCTTTCCCGGGAAGCACCGGCACACGGCGGCGAAGTAGATGCGGTCGCGCGCTTCGTCCTCCTTCCATCCCGTCGCGATCTCGAGCCATTTGAAAAGGGTCTTGCCGGCGGTCCATGCAAAGGGACGGCCGAGGATGGGTTCCTTGATGCCGGGCGCCTGACCCACGAGCAGAATGCGGCTCGCAACGGGGCGGCCGGTGACAACCGGTTTGTGCATCGCCGGGCAGGCGCGACAGGCGCGCAACGCGGCAAGATGCCCGTCGATTTCGAGCGACAGATCGGAAGTGGACGCGGTCAACGTCGGCATCTTCCGATTGCCGTGCAGAAGTGCAAGCGATTGTGCGTCCGTCGCCGCGGATTGGCGCGGCGACGGGCCGGGAACGATTCAGGCTGCTTTCTTGAAATGCCGGAGCACCTCCTGGTGCGGGGCATTCACGAGATCCTTCTTCAGGTTGTTCACGAGCCGCCGCTGGAGGTCGGCAGGCAGCGTGTTCACGATCGCTTTGTTGATCTCCTCGGGTGCGGCGAGAGACCAGCGTTGCGGCGGATTGCGACGCAGCACATCCGCGATCTTGCTGGCGATCTCGCGAACACTACGGTGCTCGGTCTCGAGTTTGAGGTTGTGCGCCTCGCCGTTGGAGTGGGCGTGGCCATTGACTCCACGTTTGGGGAACGCCCCTGCCTGGTCGGTGACCTCCTCGGAGAGGCGTTTCCGGGCAGCGTCGATTTCGATGGTTTCGGCGAGCCGGAGTGTCGGGGTGGAACTCGTGGAGAGCCGGTAGACTTTCAGCGCTCCGCGATCGGCAATGAAGAAGAATTCAGTTGCGATCATACGAGCCCAATCGTGGACCTCCCTCGTGCAAGACGCAAGTCGCGTTAGGCTCAAAATGATTACGGTGAACAATTTGTGAATATCTTTTCGGCATTGGGTCGAGAGTTGACCCAGACCGGAAGGAACGCGGCGAGGGCTTCCTTGCAGCCCCGATGCCGTCGCGTTACGTGTGAGAAATGATGTTCCTGAAAGCCCTGCCTGCCCTCGTTGTCCTCGCTTTGTCCCCGGTCTGGGCGAATGCCGCGGATGCTCCCCGCGCCAAGCACGTTTTCGTCATCAGCATCGACCAGGGGTCGCCGGTTTCCATCGAAAAGGCCGACATGCCCGTGCTCGACAAGGTGGCCGCGGAGGGGGCGCACACGTGGGAGGCCTACACGATCGTGCCGAGCCTCACACTGCCTTCGCACACCTCGATGCTCACCGGCGTCGGCATTCAGAAGCACCAGATCGACTGGAACGACTTCGACGCGGAGAAGGGGCTCGTGAAGGTGCCCACGATCTTCAGCCTCGCGAAGGAAAAGGGCCTTCGCACGGCGATGGTGGTCGGCAAGAGCAAGTTCAAGACGCTTCAGCTTCCGAAAACCGTCGATGAGTTCGTGCTGCCCAAGGAGCGCGATGCGGAAAGCATCGCCAATGAGTTCGAGAAGGTGATGGAGAAGAATCCGCCGAATCTCTGCTTCATCCATTTTGCCGAGCCTGACACGAAGGGTCACGCCCATGGCGCGAATTCACCGGAGAAGCTGCAGGCACTCGCGGAGACCGACGTGGCGCTCCGCCGGATTCTCGAAACGATCAAGAAATCGGGAGTCGCCGATTCCAGCGTCGTGATCATCACCGCCGACCACGGCTGCCACGACATCGAGGTCAAGGATGACGACGGAAAGAAGCGGATTTCCGGGACGCACGGCTCGCCTTCCAAGGAGGACGTGACGATTCCCTGGATCGCTTTCGGAGCCGGCGTGAAGCCGCACTACACGATCACCGCTCCGGTGGTGCAATACGACACCGCGGCGACCGCGCTCTGGCTGCTCGGCGTGCCGCTCCCCGAGCATTTTTGGGGCCGTCCGGTCGTCAGCGCGTTTCAATAGGCGGGGCAATCACCGCCCCGGAGGGATTCAGCTCGCAAACCGCTTCGAGCGCGCCGGCACCTATCCGGCGCGTGCTCACGATTTTTCCGACCTTTGCGAGCAGCTTGAGTGCGGCTTGATTGTCCTCCAGCAGGAATCCCTTCCAGCGCCGGATGCCGCGTGACAATGCGAGGTCGGCGAGGTGTCGCAGCAGAACGGTGCCCGCGCCACGACGCTGCCACTCGTCCACGAAGACGATCGCGACCTCCGCGGTTTCCGGGTCCTCCTTTGTGCGAATGCAACGCGCGACTCCCACGCCATCGACCTCGCGTCCCTCCGCGTCGGTGGGCGCGAAGACCAGCGCGAGGTGATCGATGAAATCGCAATGCGTCAGGTAATGCAGCTCCGCCTCGGTAAAGCGCGTCCGGTAGTGAAGAAATCGATACGCGTGACCGGTCGGTGACAGACGCCGCAACCCTGCGGTGAGACAGGGCGCGTCGGCGGGGGAAATCGGACGCGTCACCGCGGTCGATCCGTCGCGGAGACGGACCGGTCGTGCTTCCATGGTAGAAGTCATCCCCGGGAGTGTAGCCCGACTCCGGGGAATTTTTCGATCCGATTCCGGCGAGGCAGCCGGTGGTCTGCGAATCGAGGCAAGGCTCCGCCGACTTCCCGACGGCCCTACTTTTCCGCCATGGCGGCGCGGTATTGGAGCCAGGCGCTGCGAACGGCGAGATATTTCTCGAGCGCGTCCTCGGTCGCGGCGTCGTAGGTGTCGATGTGGTCGGGAAGGTTGTGCATCGCGTGGGTCGAGCCGATGGCAATCGTCCAGTCGGGACCGACGAAGAACCCGCCGCCATACCAGAAGCCGACCCAGGAAACGGGATTGAGCGCCGTGTTGCCCGCGAGGCCCACCGCCTCGCGCGGACTGCTCGGGCCGAGAATCGGGAGCACGAGGTAACAGCCGTGCGGGATGCCCCATTTGGCGAGCGTCTGGCCGGTATCGGCCGGTGGGATGTCCACGTATTCCGGGTATTGCTCGGACGGCTTGAGGATGCCGCCGAGGCCCACCGTGGAATTCATGAGGAATTTCCCGGTTTCCATGCCCGCGCGATGGAACTCCGCCTGCAGCAGGTTGTTCACGAAACGGACGGGAAACCGCGCGTTCTCGAACACATTCTTCAAGCTGTGCCGCACGGCCTTTGGCACGACCGTCTTGTAGCCGCGCGCGACCGGGCGAAGCACGTAGGTGTAAACGCCGTCGTTGAAGACGAAGATCACGCGATTGACCGGCTCCAGCGGGTCGGGAATCTCGATGACCTCGTATTCGTCGAGGTCGTTGTATTCGCCGGAGGCGACGGTCTTGCCGTCCGCCGGGGGCGCGCCCGTGGTTGCCGGCGACTCCGGGGTTTGCGGTCGTTTCCGGGCGGTGGTGCAACTCGTGAGCGCTGGAGCGATGGCCAGCGCGAGGACGAGAAGGAGTGCGGAGGTTGGGAGTTTCATTCCTGTTTGTTGACGGAATTTTCCAGTGCGCGAAGCACGGCCTCCGGTCCGCCGCTGGCAAATGCCGCGTTGAACTGGCTGCGGTAGTTGGCGATGAGGCTGACACCCTCGGCGAGGATGTCGGTGATCTTCCAGCCCTCGGTCTGCTCGAGCCGGTAGGTCACGAGATAGCGTTTGCCTTTGTAGAGCACGGTGGTGGCGACCTCCACGCGGCCCGGCGCGGGCTCGGTCGCGGTCTTGTAGTCGATGCTCGGTTTTTCACCGATCGTGAACTTGTGGCAGTAGGTGCGGATGATGAGCTTCGTGAAAAGCTCCGTTGCGCGCTTGCGCTGCGCATCGGAGAACTGCCGCCAGCCTGGCCCGATGGCGCGGCGGGTCATCGCCTCGAAGCTCACGGTTTTGAGCAACACGGGCTGCACCGCCTTTTCGAGGGCCGATGTGCTCTTCGCCCGGTAGGCCTCCTTCAACACGCCGTCCACGGCGGTGTTGAGCATCTTTTGCGCGGCCTCCGTGCCGGCGAATGCGGGGAGGGCGAAGACAACAAGGGCGGCAGGAACCGGAGCGTGGCGGAACATCATGGGTCGGGTGTGGTGGCGGGCTCGGCTTCGGCTTCCCCGAAGGCCATTTTTCCAATCAGCGATTCCAGGTCGACTGCCGATTCCGTCAACGTGATTCGTGCGCCGGGCTCCAGCTGCGTGTCATCGGCGCCGGGGGAAAGCGCGACATATTTGTCGCCGATGAGGCCGGAGGTCTTGATCGACGCCATCGTGTCGGTGGGCAGCGGAATGCCCGAGCGCACGCGCAACGTCGCGATCGCGCTGTAGTCGGCGGGATCAACGCGGACGTCCTCGACACGCCCGACGGTCACGCCCGCGAGCTTCACGCTGCAGCCCGCGTGCAGTCCGCCGGAATTCGTGAAGCGCGCTTCGATCAAATGAGTCGGACCGCCGATTTCCGATCCCGCGCCGAGATGGATCGCCAGATAGGCCACCGCGGCTATGCCGATCAGCACAAAGATCCCGACGGAATATTCGACTTTGGTTGGCTTCATGGAGTGGTCGCGTGAGATTCGCTTCGAATGGCAGCAATGGACCTGCCAAGCTCCGCGGCGCTGTCGCGAAAGGCGCGCACGGTGGGGTCCTCCGACACGGCAAACTCGGCGGGAGTTCCCTCGAAATGGATGTGCCCGCTCTGGAGCAGCGCGACGCGGTCGCTGGCGGCAAGGGCCTCCGGGACATCGTGCGTGACGATGACCGCCGTGAAGCCGAACTGGCGCTGGTATTTCGCGATCATCGTAAATACCGCGTTTCTTCGGAGCGGGTCGAGTCCGGCCGTGGGTTCGTCGAAAAAGACGAGTTCCGGCCGGGTGACGATCGCCCGAGCGAGGGCGAGCCGTTTTTGCATGCCGCCCGAGAGCTGCGCCGGGTAGTGCGACACGTGCTTCTCGAGTTCGAGCTGGCGCAGCGCCTCGCGGGCACGCTCGCGAATCTCGCGATCGGGGAGATCGGTCGTCTGCTCGAGGGGAAGCGCGACGTTTTCCATCGCTGTCAGCGAGTCGAACAAGGCATTGCTTTGGAAAAGAAAACTGCAGCGGCGGCGGAATTCCACCCATGCTCCCGCGTCGTCGTGACGAAGCGGGCGGCCGTCGAAAAGAATCTCCCCGGAGTCCGGCTCGAGCACGCCGGCGAGGCACTTGAGGAATACCGATTTCCCGGTGCCGCTCGGCCCCACGAGCGAACACACGCTGCCGCGCGGAACGTCGAGGCTTACGCCGTCGAGCACGACCTGATCGCCAAACGTTTTGTGAAGGTCGTTCACCTCGAGCAGGAGCGTGGGTTCCGCGGCGACCATGGTTCAGACGAGAAAGGAGGTGATGACGTAATCCGCCGCGAGCACGAGGATGCTCGACTGGACGACCGCCGTCGTGGTCGCGGTGCTCACCGCGCGCGATCCCGTCGCCGAGCGGCAGCGGTGCGCGTGAAAGCCGTGAAAAGCGCAGAGGCTGATCGTGAGCAGGCCGAACGTGGCGGCCTTGATGAAGCATTCCCGCACGTCGGGCCAGTCCACGGCACGCTCCACCGACGACCAATACACGCCCGACTCCACCCCGAGCAGGAGCGAACCGGAGAGGCTGCCGCCCCACAGACCGACCGCGACGAACAGCGCGGTCTGCATCGGAAAGACGAACAGCGCGGCGAGCAATCGCGGCGAAATGAGGTAACCGTGGCTGTTCACGCCCATCGTTTCGAGGGCGACGATTTGCTCGGACTGTCGCTGCATGCCGAGTTCGGCCGCGAGCGCCGATCCCGCCTGGCCGACGAGCATGAGTGCCGCCAGCACGGGCGCCATCTCCCGCACGAGACTCAGGGAAACCAGCGCCCCGAGCAGGCCCGACGAGCCGAACCGGTTCAGCACGTAATAACCCTGCAATCCCAGCACGAGCCCGGTGAACAGGCCGACAATCACGATCACAGGCACGCAAAGCCCGCCCTGTTCATAGACCGCGCGCACCACGCGCCGGGGCAGCCGGCGCGTCTGCAGCACCGCGCCAAAGGATCTTCCGGTAAACAGCGCGTAATCGCCGAAGCCGGCGACAATTCGAAGCGTCTGTCTCCCGAGCCACGATACCACGAGCCGAATTGATGACAGGAACGTTTCCTCTCTGCAACGCCCGCCGTTGACGGAGCGCAGAGAGGCCGGAGGCGGAGACGACAGCACGGATTTTTAATACTCTTTACGTGTCCCGGCGTTTCTCCGCGTCCCTGCATTTGCACGCGTGTGAGTCCCAAGGACATCGCCGTCACACCGCGCATGTCGCTTCTGCAAACTGAATGCGTCAGCGGTTGGAAGTCGTTTCCCGTCTTCACTTTACACACGAAACTTGCTAGCGATGCCGGGAAGCAATCTGCCACGCCCTTGTGTCGAGCCTCCTGTCGGGGCCGTTGCTGGCGGAGAACCAGATTGTTCCCCCGCACCTGCTACAACGCCCCGGAATTTCAGTATGAAGAGAGATGTTAGTCGTTCCCGTCGGAAAGGCAGGTGTGCCGTGTGGAATTCGCGAAGCTTTGCGATTGCAGCCTGCGTGCTGACCGCCCTTTCCGCGCGGGCGGTGGAGATCGACACCGAGTGGATCGCGGAAGGCAACGGGAACTGGATGGACGCGCCGAATTGGTCCGCCGGGGTGCCCAACAACGTTGGTGAAGATTCCTTCAATGCGCGCATCGATGCGTGGAGCTCGGACGTGCTTCGCACGGTCACGCTCGAGGGCGCGGAGGTCACAATCGGGAATCTCGCGTTCGAGCGCGGCCGCCTGGTCGTGACGGATGCCGCGCTTACGGTGACCGGTGGGACGACGCTGAGCGGCGATGTTCCGTGGAGTCCGGGCAGGCTCGTTTTGTCCGTCACCGACTCGCAGGTGGATCTCGGCTCGGTGGCTGCGTTTGCCACCGGTGTCTTTGACCAATTCAAGCTCGAGGTCGCGGGCGGGGCTGGAGACTACGTGCAATGGAAGGATGCGGCCATTCACACGATCGGCGCGGATGGCTCGCTCACGGTGACCGGCGGCGCCGGCCGGCTGCGCGACAGCGTGAGCGGCGACAGTGCGCTTGCCGGACTCCAGGAGGTGCGGGGGGAGCTGAAGTTGCAGGAGGGCGACTACGACTTCGCCGGCAGCCTTGCGACGACGAAGAATTCCACGGTCGAGCTGAAGAACGCGACGGTGAATGTCGATGGGCGCTTCGAGCAGGGCGGAAACCTCCGCATCCGGGAGGAGGGCTCCATCACGGTCGCGGAGAATTTCGTGCATTCCGGGAAGTCTTCTTTCGGGGTCGCTTTCGAGGATGAGATCACCTTTTCGCTCACCGTCGGCGGCGATTTCGAGCAGACCGGCGACATGCAGTTCCATGGCAGTGGATCCATCGATGTCACAGGCCATCTCGTGAACTCGGGCATGATGAACTTCGGCACCTATTCCGAGAGCGAAGTGGCGCTGAAGATCGGCGGTGATCTCCGGCAGGAGGGGGAACTCACCGTCAATGCCAAAGGCTCGGTGGAGATTGGCGGCGATCTCGTCAATACGAGCTACGTGACCTTTGCAAATTTCTATGCCGGGTCGCTCACCGCGATGGTGGCGGGCGACCTGGATAACACGGGCCGCCTGACTGTGTTTTCTTCGGAGGATTCCGGCAAGGAGACCGTGACGACTGTTTCCATTCAGGGAGGGCTCGGGCAACTGCAGAACGGCGTGCTCACGGCGGGCGATTACTCCGTTTACGCGAATGGAAATGCGACGGCGATCCTGGAATGGAAGGGCGCGGACATCGAGGTGATCAGCACCGGGGTGGCCGTGTTTGTTGGAAGGGGAGGGGGCATTCGCGATCGCGAGACGGGTGAGAATGCGCTGCGCAATCTGCGCGAGGTGAATGGACTCCTGGGCGTCGCCGACCACACGGTCTTCAATGCCCTGAAGATCGGCGAAACCGGGGACGTGACCCTGAACTCCGGCGAGGTGAACGGGGATCTCGAGCAGGCTGGCCGGTTCGAGGTGGACGGAGAACTCGAGGTGACGGGCCGGTTCGTGAACACCGGGTTCGCGCTCGTGGATGCTCCCGGCGGTGGCACGTATGCGGTCACCTTTGGCGGCGACGTGGAGCAGGGGAACAGGCTCTCGTTCAGGGGTTCCGGCTCGATCGAGGTGGGAGGGGATTTCCTCAACTCCGGGGAAACGAGCATCATCACGCGTTTTTCCGGAGGCGTGAGCCTCGTCGAGATGACCGTCGGTGGCAACTTCGAGCAGAGCGGGACGTTCGAGGTGGAGGGGCAGGGCGAGATCGACGTCGCGGGCGACTTTGTGAACACGGGCGAGACCCGGTTCTACAACGGGCGTGGCCAGGGATCCCCGGCGGGTGTGGAGAGCCTTGCCATCACGGTGGGGGGCGTTCTCGACAACACGGGCGAGCTGTTGATCTCGACCTATGGTCGCTCGCCCGATCCGTCCGAGGTGTCCTTTACGGTGGAAGGTGGTCTCGCGCAGCTGCAGGATGGCGTGCTCACTGCGGGGACCTACCGGGTGGTCGCGCAGCGGGACTCGTTTGCCCTGTTCCGGTGGACCGGCGCGGACATTCACGTGATCGGGGAGGAAGCCTCCATCGTTCTCGATGGCGCCTCCGCGAGCATGAGTGACCGGGTCACGGGTGACAACGCGCTGCGGAACCTGCGCGAGGTGAATGGCAGCCTGCGACTCATCGGGCAGCAGACCGATCTCTCGGGAGACCTGAAGATCGGCGCGAGCGGCTCGTTTTATTCGGACAACGGAAGCGTCGCGGTGGCCGGCAATCTCGAACAGGCCGGCAAGCTGGAGTTGGATGGGGAGAACGCACTCGACGTGAAGGGCGATTTCACAAACACGGGCACCACCGGAGTCGGCCTCTACTGGGGCAGCGACGTTCTTGTGACGGTGGATGGCCGATTCGAGCAGGCCGGGGAGTTCACGATGGATGGCGCCGGCGCGCTCACCGTGGAGGGCGACATCGTGAACACGGGAAGCCTCAAGGTCGGCGACAAAGGCTGGGACAAGATCGACGTCACCACGTGGAGCAACTTCACGCAGTCGGGCTCGTTCGTCATGAACGGCGAGACGACGCTGCATGTTTCCGGGAACTTTGTGAACGAGGGAGAGACCATTCTTCGCGACGGAGAGGCCGGCTCGTTCTCGGCATGGATCGGCGGCGACCTCACCCAGAGGGCGACTCTGGACCTCGTGGGTAATGGCTCGCTCGAAGTCATGGGCGGATTCGCGAACAGCGGGACGACGCGAATCATCGGCCTCGACAGGGATCTCACGGTGACCGTCTCCGGCGTCCTCGACAACGAGAGGAGCGTGTCCGTCGAGGACGGGGCCCTCTTTACCGTCAGGAACGAGCTGGCGCAGCTGCAGGGCGGCGTGCTCACGGCGGGGAGTTACCGCGTGAGCAGCTCGAGCGGATCGTCAACGGTGCTTGAATGGAACGGCGCGGACATCGAGGTCATCGGCGAAAACGCCACCGTGATTCTCGATGGCGCCGGCTCCGTCCTTCGCGATCGGCTGACGCACGAAAACGCGCTGCGGAATTTGCGCGAGGTGCAGGGCGAGCTGCGGTTGACCAACCAGGACCTCGCCTTTTCGGGGAATCTTGCGGTCGGCGACATTGGTTCCATCAACCTGCAGGCCGCGAACGTCACGGTGGCCGGCGACTTCACCAACGAAGGCTGGCTCGAGGCCTGGGAAGGTTCGAAACTCGTCGTCACCGGTCGCATGGGCAACCTCACGCCCGAGGGCGAACTCACCGGCGGCACCTACTGGCTGACCGGCGAGCTGAGCGCGACCGACTTTGACATTCGTCGCATCGGGGAGAACGCGGCCATCAACCTGTTCCTCGACGGCAAACTCACCAACTCGACCACGGGCGAATCCGCGCTCGCGAATCTGGAGGCCATCGACGGACAGCTCGCTGTGACGAGCAGCTTCACGACGAAGGGCGACCTTTCGGTGTCGGGCAACCTTCAGCTTCAAGGCCCGGGGTTTGGCGATCCGCTCCGCTTCGAGATCAATGGCGCGCTTGCCCAGCAGGTGGGCACGACATTGACCGGCGGCACGATCGACATCGTTTCCTCCGATCCGAATCCCGTCGTGCTCGCGTGGAAGGGCGCACACATTGAAACCATCGGAGCCGGAGCCTCGCTCACGCTGGCCGGGAAGGCGATTTCGATCCAGGACTCCAACAACGGATCGAATGCGCTCCGCGGCCTCAGCCGCAACGAAGGCAGACTTCGCCTGCTCGGTCATCATCTGGAACTCAAAGGCGGGCTCGTGAACACCGGTTCGCTCGAGATGGAGGAAGCCGAGCTGGTGCTGGGCGGCAAGGGCGTGCTTCGCAACGAAGGCGTCCTCGACATCCGCAGCTGGGTGGAGGTCACCGGCGCGGTCGAGCTGGCGGCCGACGGCGTTACGACGATCCATGGCGGACTCCTCGGCATGAACCTCTACGGCTTCGGCACGCTCGTCGCGGAGACGATCACCCTCGACGGCGAGATCCGGCTCGTGGTGAGCCCGAACTGGATGCCGTTGCCGGATGTGATTTACGAGATCCTCGATGGTGAGTCGCTCGTCGGCACGTTTGCCGGTCTGCCCGATGGCGCGCGCGTCCTCGCATGGAAAGGCGACTCGGAGGTCGTCGGCTCGTTCACGATCACCTACGACTACGCGAACGGCGACGTGCTGCTGAGCAACTTCGCCGCCATCCCCGAGCCGGCCACCGTCCTGCTTCTCGGTTTCGGCCTTACCGCCACCGCATGGAGCATGAAGCGGCGGAGATAAGCCTCACACGAAGACACGAAGACACGAAGAGGGGAAAGGCGGGCGGCGGGAGCCGCGAAAGGTTGCGGCTTCCGTGATGCAGTTTTGCCCCGGGATAAAGACGATGCCGAGAGGCCTTCGGGGAAATCTTCCCCTCAGCCCCTTCGTGACTTCGTGTCTTCGTGCGAGACCTCCCTCGTGGCTTCGAGCGAGGCCTACGGGACGCGGGTGAGCATCGGCCAGCCGATGCCGGCGGCGTCGGGGAGTTCGAGGTTCTGGAACCGCCCGTTCGAGAGGTTGCTGAAGACGAGGCGGAACGTGTCGCCGGCGCGGTTCTGCACGTAGATTTCGCCGTCCACCACGCGCAGCGCCATTGGCGGCTCGTTGGGCCCCGCCTTCAAGGCGAGTCCGCCGCCCTGCGGAACGATCTCGAGCCGGCCAAAGTAGGCATTGTGATACGCCCCGGCATACGCGGTTGCCGGACGACCGAGGATCGCGCCGCGAGCCGCCGGGCTCTTCGCCACCTTGGCGATGAGGTCGATATAGGCGTCGAGCGCGGGGTTCACGCGGCGGTAATCGCGCAGGATTCGCTTCGGCACGCGTCCCCGCTCGTAGAGCGCGTAAAAGACATCCGCGATCGCCTCGGGCGGGAGGCTCAGGAATGCATTGCTCAGCACCACCACGCCGACCTTTTGCTTCGGGCGGAAGCTCACGAGCGTGCGCACGCCCGCGAAGGTGCCGCCATGCTGCACGGTGACCTCGCGCGACCCCGGCGGGCTCACTTCCCAGCACACGCCGTAATACAGGCCGGTCCCGTCACCCTTCGGAAAATGCGGCTTGTAGAGAAACTCGATCTGCTTGCGCGGAATGAACACGCGATCCCCGATCCGGCCGTCGTTGAGGTAAAGCTGCACGAACTTCGCGAGATCAATGGCCCGTCCGCTCACGCTTCCGCCCGGCGCCTGCATCTGCACCTGCGGCCCGCGAACGAACAGCGGCTGCGGCCGCCCGTTGAGCACGAAGTTCATCTGCGCCTTGTTCCGGCGTTTCGCGAAGTCGCGGTGGGCCGCCGACGCGCCGGTCATTCCCAGCGGACGAAACAGCTCCTCCTCGATCGCGCCCACGAAGCTCTTGCCCACGGCGTTCGCGGCGGCGACTCCGCCGATCGTGATGCCGTAGTTCACGTAGGCCCAGTGCTTGCGGAAATTGGGCGTCGTGTCGATGAGGCGCATGCGGTCCAGCACCACGCCGCGGCCGAAGCCGAGGTCTTCGAGCATGTTGCCCGCGCCGAAGGGCAGGCCCGAGCGCTGCACGAGCATGTCGAGCACCGTCGTGCGATCCGTCGTGGCCTGGCTGGCAAAGCGGAACCCGGGCATCAGCTCCGGGATCGGCGTGTTCCAGTCGAGTTTGCCCTTCGCCACGAGCCTGCCGACAAACGTGCCCGTGATCGGCTTCGACACCGAGGCAAACTGGAAATACGTCCGCTCGCTCACGCGTCCCGCCGAGCCCATACGGCGCCGGCCGCTCGACACGTAATGGACGGAATCCGGGGTCACGATGGCCGCGACGACGCCGGGCGAGTGGAAGACCCGGCGATACTTCACCAAGTGACGTCGAAATTCGGGGAGCAGCGCTTCGACGCGTTCATTGCGGTCGGAAGACTGCCCGGCCCCACGCGAAGTCCACACGGGACCCACCAGAAACACTGCCAGCAAAGCACAGCACAACGTCTTCATGGGAAGGTTTTTTTTCCGCGAGATGCGCGAATTTTCAAGTCGGCACACGAAGGCACGAGGGATGCCTCGCACGAGGGCACGGCGCCGGGCTCGCACGAGGGCACGAAGACACGAAGAAGGAGAGGGAGGGTGATGGTCAGAACACGACGGTGAGTGACAAGAACGCGACGGTGGATGGTCAAGGAACGACTGCGAGGGAGTCGTGAACGATTGTCGATGATCAGAACAGGATCGCGAGCGTCCCCAGAAACATCGTTGATGATCAAAACACGACTGCGAGCAGAGAAAACAGAGCTGTCGATGGAGAAAACAGAGCTGCGAGCGGGGCGATCGCGATTGTCGATGGGCCTCGTAGCGGCGGGGAATAGGCTTAAGCGGGGGATGGCTCGTCGCGATCGCGTGGGAGACCGGCGGGCACGGCGGCAGCGCGCGGTTTCCCCGCAGGAGGGAGGGCGGCGCGGGCGGGGACGGCGTGGCTGACGGCCTTGCCTCCCGCGATGAGGAGGCAACGGACGGTGTGCGCGGGTGGCGGGGCGGGCGGCGGGTCGCGTTACTTGTCGCCCTGCACCTTGATCGACACGGGGAGGGGCGGGTCGTTGACGATGCCGGAACCCTTGATCGAGACCGCGTTCCCCCGAGCCCCTTGGGTCGGAATTGCGTGGATGGGGATGATCCTGCTCGCGAACGCCTCCGCCGCCACGGTCCAGGTCCTCGACAAGGAACACGAGGAGAAAGGCGGAGATAATAAAAGGTTCCGATTCAACGCGGGAGCGCCGAGCGAGATTGGCTGTCGTCTCGGCATCGTGACTTTCGAAGGCACGACCTACATGGCGGCGCGCACCGATGGGAACGGCGTTCGGCTGGTTCCCATGGATGGCCGGGGAGTGCCGATCGAGAACGACACCATCATTTACGAGGTGAACTATTCCTCACCGCTTCTTGTGGCGGACCTCGTTCCCTACAACGGGTTTCTGTTTCTGGTGGCGTATTCACCGGCGGACGGGAAGGCGCATGTCCACAGATTTCGAAAATCACCGGTCAGCGAGAAACTCGAGCCGGTGGGCGAGCCCCTGAGTTTCAATGCGGAGGGATATGACAACCTGCGGGCCGTCATCGCGGTGGCAGGTGGCAAGGGCGTGTATGTCTATTTCCTCCAGGGAAATCCCCGCGAGATCGTCTGCTATCAGGTAAACGGAGCCACCCTTTCCGCCAAGATGATCGCACACGCTTCGTTGGGGGGCGGGCAGGTCCCGAAGAATCTCACGCCTTCCTGTGACGGGGTGGCGGTGCAGGAAATGCGCCCGAATGGCATCATCGATGAAGTTCATTATCTCGCATGGGCCGGCACGAATGGAGGAGGCGGAGGCTCTTACACCGGAGTCGTCATCGGGCGACTCCGCGTCAACGGCAACGACAATATTTTCGAGATCAGGAACACCTCGTTGCCCGTCAATCCTGACGATACGAACGTGTTCACCCTGGTCGACAGCGGGCTGGCCACGAACAACCCGGGGACGGAAGCCCGGGAGTTCTGCCTCTCGTTGCTCAATTTCAAGGTGGGGCCGGGATGGTCGGGAAATCGCGTGCTCCAGGTCGGGACGTTTCTTCCGGCGAAGTTCGATTTTTCCTCCTCGGAGTGGATGACTGCGGCCTACGATTTCGAGCAGAATCCCCGAAAATATACGGCCATGCATTGGGGCGTGGAGAAGGGCCTGCTTGTCGCCAGCGGCGAGCCGGATTCGCCCAAAGGTATTGGCAGCAAATTCGTGAAGAGGCTGCAGCGGACGGTCCGCGCGTCGATTGTCGGGTTCTGCCTGGGCAGCAGTGGAATCGTAAAGCCGCGATACACGTCTTATCACCGCGGCACGATGCTCGGGAACAAATTCGTTCCCGACAATACGGTGGGAACGGACGGGTTTCTCAAGGTGGACACCGCACAAGCGGAATCGCTGGATGAGAGCCAGATGTCGGACAAGGAGCGCAAGGAGATGCTGGCCGCGTGGCGGCTGGTGGGCGTGGTCCATGGCGTGCCGCCCTACCTGCCCTATAGCGAGGACCATCAGGAGTCGTATCCCTCGATCTCGATTCAATGGTCACGGCAGGTGGAGAAAACGGAGAGCGTCTCGGTTCGCACCGAGCAGTCGTGGCATGTTGGGACGTCGATCTCCGTCGGCAGTGAGGAAATCGCACGCGGGGCGGAGAAGGCGGCCGGCATCGTTACGGCGAGCGGAAGCTATACGTATTCGGTCACGGCAGCGCAGACCCGCATCAACAGCAAGATGGAGAGTTTCAGCGTGGAAGATGAGATCCAGCTCAGGCCTCGCAAGGACATCGATCCATCGTCGATCGGATGGGTGTTTTACTCGGTGCCGGTGATTGCCTCCCGCGTTTACAAGATGGTGCGCTGGGACGACGCGGAATTCACCGATCGACCGCGCAAGCTCGTCCTGTCCACCTTCGAAAGACGGCAGCTGATGCATTACAGCTATCTCCTGGAATACCCCGAACGCGGCCCCCTGGAGACCATGGTGGAAGGCAAGAAGAACAGGCTGCGCTGGCTCACCCGGGGAATCAGACCCGTGGGGGTGACGCGAAAGTTTAACGAATGGCGGCCGCCCAAATCACCGATCAACTATTCCGCCTACAAGGAATTCCACGTAATCGACGACAGCGAGCATGTCCTCGAGACAGGATTGAGCGGGGGTCGGCGGGTTACGCTGGCGTATGGAAAGAAGAACGCCGATGGCACCGAAGTCGAGGACAGTTATTCCCACACGATCTCCGGAGACTTTTCCATCGGACTGGCGAATATCCTGCGCATTACCGCCCAGGGAGGCCGGGAATGGGTGGGTAATACCACGACCACGACGACGACTGAAATATCCGTCGGACGCGCGATCACGATCAATTACCCGGAGCTCTGGACGGCCCCCAACCAGCCCATCACGAAGATCAGGGTTCGGCCCTACCTGTTTCATACCGACGAGGACAACTCGAACGAACTCTGGACCCCAAAACTCATGCGGGAGACGAGCGCTCCCTTTTTGCTCACGTGGGAAGTGGAGTCGGTGCTTCCGGTCAGTTTCCGACGCAAATGGTGGGGGCTGCCCAGAACTCGTTTGAGCAAACCGCCCGAGCCAGCCTTGTGGTGGGTCGAAGATTAAAGCCCCTTCCCCTGGCGGGTCAGCTCACCAACGGGACGCGGGTGTAGGTGAATCTCCCGGCGACGAGCGGGATGACGTCGCTGCGGAGCTTATGGAGTGCGCGCTCGCCGCGTGTGGAGGATCATTCCGGTCGCGAGCGCGAAGGCCAGAAGGGCGATCGTGCCCGGCTCGGGGATGGCGGAGGTGGCAAACGTGCCGTCGTCGAACTGAAGGAATTCCACGTCGTAGAGGGTCTTTAGATATCCGCCGCCCGAGAGAACCAGCTGGGCGCCGTCGTCTGCGTAGTCGAGAAGGGTGTAATCGGAAAAGTTGCCCGTGAAGACGACGGTGTCGATGCCGGCGTCGCCGTAGATGGTGTCGTTCCAGCCGAACAGATGGATCGTGTCATCGCCCTCCGCGCCATGGATGAGGTTGTCGTCGCCGGGGCGGCCGAGGATGAGGTCGCTCGTCGCGCCGCCCCAGATCGGCATGCCCGGGATCTGGTTGGCGAGCGTGTTGCCCGACGTGCTCCACGTGATCTGGAAGAAGGTGTTGTCGCTGCTTTCGCGGAAGAGGTTGTAGTGCGCCTGGTCGCCCGCGCCGTATGCGGGGAAAAGATCGATCGTTTCGTCGAGGTAGCCGGTGTGCTTCGTCCAGCCATCGGGCAGCACGGAGGCCTCGAACGACGCGGGAATGTCGGCGTCGTCTTCGACGCCCGCCGCGCCGAGGATGTAGGTGTTGCCCCATTGGTCGGTGATGAAGAAGCGGAGGATTGGCGCGCCGTTGGGATCATTGTTCACGCGCGCCCAGAAGGTCATGATCTGGTTCTTCTCGTTGGAGCTGTATTTCACGGTGCCGGCGGGCGGCGTGGTCGTGAAGGCGGCGGCTTCGTAGGGGTTCGTGTCGGGCGCGTAGGGCCACATCGCGCTCTGCGTCTGGGCGATGAATTTCCACGTGTAGCCGGTCGGGTCGGTGTAGAGCGTGATCTCGGGTGCCGGCTGGCCAGGGCTGCTGAGCGTGGTTTCGGCGTTGAACTCGCCATTGCGCGGCGTGTTTTTCAAGAAGCCGGGAGGCGGCACGTAGGCGTCCCATTGCTCCGGCGTGGTGATTGGGTTGTCGCCGTAGTCGATGTAGACCTTGGTGTAGCCGGTAAAGTCTGCGCCGACGCCGGAGACATCCGCGATCTCATAGGCTGCATTGGCTGCGGAACAGAAGGCGAGGGCGGCCGCGAGGCGGCACGGAAGGGGGAGATGAAGCATGCGAATGACGCGGATGGTAAACCGCGGACCGGCGCGAGGCAACGCACGAACCGGGGGTCTCCGCGGATTTCCCGGCGGAGACTCCTTTAATTCGGGTTGATTAACCGGCGCGCGGCGCGCGTCAGGCGGGGTCGCTTCCGACTTTCCGGAACGTGAGGTGACTCCCTGCGTCGGAGGCGCCGCCGACATCGGCGGTGATGCGATCCCCGGGCGCGAATTTGCCGTCGAGGATTTCGAGGCTGAGCGGGTCGAGGATCTCGCGCTGGATCACGCGCTTGAGCGGGCGCGCGCCGTAGGCGGGATCGTAGCCCTCCTTCGCGAGGAGTTTCTTCGCGGCGTCGGTGAGCTCGAGCGTGAGGTTCTGCTTGTGCAGGCGCTCATAGAGGCGCGCGAGCTGGATGTCGACGATGTGCGTGAGCTGCCGGTCGTCGAGGCGGTCGAAGATGATCGTCTCGTCGATGCGGTTCAGGAACTCGGGGCGGAAGTGTGCGCGCAACGCCTCGAGCACGCGTTTGTTCCGTTCCTCCTTCGGCAGATCCTCCATGATGTATTGGCTACCGATGTTCGACGTGAGGATGATGACCGTGTTCTTGAAATCGACCGTGCGTCCCTGACCGTCGGTGATGCGGCCGTCGTCGAGGACCTGGAGCAGCACGTTGAACACGTCGTGGTGCGCCTTTTCGACCTCGTCGAAAAGGACAACGCTGTAGGGCTTGCGGCGCACGGCTTCGCTGAGCTGGCCGCCCTCCTCGTAGCCGACGTAGCCGGGAGGCGCGCCGATGAGACGCGCGACGGTGTGCTTCTCCATGTATTCCGACATGTCGAGGCGCACGATCGCGTTCTCGTCGTCGAAGAGGAATTCGGCGAGTGCCTTGCTGAGCTCGGTCTTGCCGACGCCGGTGGGGCCGAGGAAGAGGAAGCTGCCGATGGGGCGGTTCTCATCCTGCAAACCGGCGCGGGCGCGGCGGACGGCGTTCGACACGGCCTTGATCGCGTTTTCCTGGCCGACGACGCGCTCGGCGAGACGCTCCTCCATTTTGACGAGCTTGGCGCGCTCGCCTTCCTGCAGGCGGGAAACCGGGATGCCGGTCCACGAGGCAACGACCTTGGCGATGTCCTCCTCGGTGACCTCCTCGGTGAGGAGCGCGGTGCTGCCGCCCTGCTTTTGCACGGCTTCGTCGAGCTGGCGCTGGAGCTCGGGAAGACGGCCGTATTGGATCTCGCTCGCGCGGGCGAGGTCGCCCTGACGCTGCGCCTGCTCGAGCTCGGTCTTCAACTGGTCGATCTGCTCGGCGAGTTTCTGCGTCCTGCCGATCTCCTCCTTTTCCTTGAGCCATTGGGCCTTGAGGCCGCCCGCCTTTTCCTTCACGTCAGCCAGTTCCTTCTCGAGCTTCGCGAGGCGCTCCTTGCTGGCGGCGTCCTTTTCCTTCTTCAACGCCTGCCGCTCCATCTCGAGCTGCATGACCTGGCGCTCGAGCTGGTCGATCTCGGTGGGCATGGAGTCGAGCTCGATCTTCAAACGCGACGCGGCTTCGTCGACGAGGTCAACGGCCTTGTCGGGCAGGAATCGGTCGCTGATGTAGCGGTCGCTGAGCACCGCGGCGGCGACGAGCGCGGCGTCCTTGATACGCACGCCGTGGTGGACCTCGTAGCGCTCCTTGATGCCGCGCAGGATGGCGATGGTGTCCTCGACGCTGGGTTCATCGACCATCACGGGCTGGAAGCGGCGTTCGAGCGCGGCGTCCTTCTCGATGTATTTGCGGTATTCGTCGAGCGTGGTCGCGCCGATCGTGCGGAGTTCGCCGCGGGCGAGCTGGGGTTTGAGCAAATTGCTCGCGTCCATGCTGCCCTCCGCAGCGCCGGCACCGACGATCGTGTGCAGCTCGTCGATGAAGAGAATGATCTCGCCCTCGCTCGCAGTGACCTCCTTGAGGAAGGCCTTGAGGCGGTCCTCGAATTCCCCGCGGAACTTCGCACCCGCGACCATCGCGCCGATGTCCATGGCGACAACGCGCTTGTTCTTGATGGAATCCGGCACGTCGCCGCTCACGATGCGGCGGGCGAGACCCTCGACAATCGCGGTCTTTCCGGTGCCTGGCTCGCCGATGAGGACGGGGTTGTTCTTCGTGCGGCGTGAGAGCACCTGCATGACGCGGCGGATCTCGTCGTCGCGGCCGATGACGGGGTCGATCTTGCCCTTGCGAGCAAGCTCCGTGAGGTCGCGGCCGTATTTTTCGAGCGTCTGGTATTTACCCTCGGGGTTCTGGTCGGTGACCCGCTGCGCGCCGCGCACTTCCACGAGCGCCTTCATCAGCGAGTCGCGAGTGATGCCGGCCTGCTTGAGGATGTTCGCCGCGTCGTCCTTCGCATCGCTCAACGCGAGGAGATAATGCTCGGCGCTGAGGTATTCGTCCTTCAGCTTCGCCATCTCGTTCTCCGCGGCATCGAGCGTCTTGCGAAGATCGTTGCCAAGGTGCGGCGAGGAGCCGCCGTGAACCTTCGCGCGGCGCGAGAGCACGGATTCCAGCTGTGCGCGAATCGCCGCGGGACTCGCGCCGAGCTTCTGGAGAAGCGGAATCGTGATGCCCTCCGATTGATCGAGGAGCGCGAGCAGAAAGTGCTCGTTCGTGATTTCGGGTTGGTCGTTCTTCGACGCGATGTCGATGGCGGCGTTGAACGCCTCCTGCATTTTCTGGGTGAATTTTTCAGGTCGCATGGCTTGTTAAACGAGGGTCGAACGGGAACGGGTGCATCGGACCGCGCCGGATGCGTCCGAAGTCGCGATGAAGGGGATTGAGAAGAAAGTTGCGTTCGCTGGGGACGAGCACGCTCGGCACGGAAAGGATCGCGGACCGTCGCTCCGAGGCCCAGAGATCGCCGATGCGCTGGACGACCGGCGGAGGCGGGTGGCGGTTCCAGCCCGCGGGAACGTCGACGAGCGACTCGACCAGCGAAGAATCGAAAGTGATCTCAAAGCAGACATGGTCAATGGGAGGCCTCGGGTTGATGTGGACGAGGGTTTCGAGGGCCGCCAGCGAAAGGGTTTCGCTCGTGTAGATCAAGGCGGTTCCCGGCGAGTTCCATCGACCGCCGAACAACCGCGCACCCTCGCCTGAAAACGCCTCCGCCGCACGGGCGCGGCGCACGATCCGCCACGCCGTGGGCATTACGTGTAGACGCCGTAGTCGATGCGCCCAAGAAGGTGCTCCACCTCTCTCGCGCCGATCTCGGTCTCGGCAAAGTCGAGGGGCACCTCACCCCCCAGAGCGGGCTGGGGCGAGTTAAGCCACTGACGGGCCATTTCTTCATTTTCGAAAATGCTGATCGCGTGGCCGAGAATCCTCGCGAGCCGCAGCGCCTTGTCAGACTCGTCGGAGGAAAGGACGCCGGTCTTCTGGCGCCGGTGAAAGGTTGCGCGCGACATACCGATCTTGGCGGCCACGCGTTCCATCGGGAGATCAAGCGCATCGCGCAGGTCCACCAGCTCCGCCATCGGCAGGCCGGCCCGCACTGCGGCAATCAACACCACCACGTCTCCGCCACCCCGGCTCCAGCGCCGGATCTGGCTGAGGATGATGCCGCGCATCTTCGAAGGCGGCGCTTCCTGGACTCGAGAGCGGCTCATCGGTTGAATCAATTGAAACAACGATAACTCTCGAATGAGATGTTGTCAACGCCTGCTTTTCCGCGCGCTCTGCGGCCGGGCCGCCTGTAATTGTCGCAGAAATTCGGAGGCGGCGAGGGAAAGCGGCCGGCGACGGTGCCAGAATGCGGCGATCGTTCGTGTGGGAGGAGTGCCTGCGAGGGAACGGAAAATGGGCTGCCCGGGCAGGCTCTTCTCGGAGGCCATTTTCGGGACGAGCGAGAGACCAAGTCCGGCATGAACCAGTCGTCGCACGGTTTCGACCTGGGCGCTTCGCGACACCACGTGCGGCTCGACGCCACCGTGCTGACAGAAACGCAGGACCTGATCGCCGAGGCAGTGACCTTCCTTCATCAGCACGAACGGCTCCGATTCCAGATCCGCGAGGCGAATCGATCGGCGCTTCGCCAGTGGATGAGTTGGCGGAACGGCAAGCAGGAGCTCCTCGGAGAAGAGCGGGGTGATCTCGAAATTCTCGCCCCGGATCGGGAGGCTCGCGATGGCGAGGTCGATCTCGTGCGCGATCAGCAGGTTTGCCAGAGCGGTGGTGGTTTCCTCGTGAATGACGATCTGGATGCCGGGATGCTTCCGCAGAAAATTGGCTACGATGGGCGGGAGGAAATACGGTGCGATGGTGGGCAGGACGCCGAGAATGATCCTCCCGCGAGCCAGCGATCGCGTTTCCTCCGCCTCCCGATGGGCATCGGCGAGTTCATCCAGCACCCGGGCCGCACGCGCCAGAAAGCGCTCGCCAGTCGGCGTCGGCCGCACCCCCTTGCGATCCCGCTCGAATAGGCGCTCGCCAAGTTCCTCCTCGAGCTTGCGGATCTGCTGGCTCAGCGAGGGTTGGGAGACATGGCAGGCTTCGGCGCCGCGACTGAAACTTCCGGTTCGCGCCACCGCCAGCGCGTAGCGAAGCTGATGGAATTCCATAGGTTTTGCCTATCCTCGCCATTGGAATTGGGTATTTCAACAATGCGCTGAACCCGGCGATACTGTTTGCCGGAGGCAGGTGGAAACCTGAGACCTGCTTACGAAACATTTCGGAACCCGCGCCGGAGAGCGGCCGGGAACGCATACGCACCATGCACCGAACGGGCGGGGGACGGGGAGCATCCCTGTTCCCCGCCTTGTTTCGGGTGGGCGTTTTTAGAGCAGCTTGATCTTCCGACGAAGGAACGTAGGCACGTCGAGGTCTTCGCCGCCAACAATGGTCGGCTCGCTTTTTTCGAAGCGTCCTCGCGCCACCGGATCGAGGCTCAGGGTTTTCTGCTCAGGCTTCGGAGCTTTGCGCGCGCTGGATTTTTTCTCGACCTTGTAAGGCTCGGTGTCGAAGAGCTCGCTGGCGGTGCTGGGTGCCAGCGCAGGCTCAAGATCAGGGGCGGAGAGGTCCGCCTGCGGCACGGGAACACTGGGCGATTTGCGCCCGGTGGATGCCGGACGCGGTGTGCGGAATGTCGACGGCGCTCCGATGGGTGCGAGCACGGTCACCGAAATCAAATCACCGATGTCGGGATCGATTGAAATTCCAAGGTGAAGCTGCTCCTCGCTGTGCCGGGCGAGGGCTTCCATGACCGCACGCACTTCCGCAAGGGTCAGGTTCTCGGGACCCGCGATGTGCACGAGCGTGCTCGGTGCCTCGGCAAGCGGTTTGCCACGACCCATGAGCGGGCACTTCAACGCGCGCTCTACGGCCTCGTTGGCGCGATTGGGTCCGGCGGCCTGGGCGAACCCGAATGCGCAGGATTCCGCGCCGCGGCCAAACACCGCAAACAGATCGGACACCGTCACCCGGATGGGACCCTTGGAAAGAACTACCCGCGCGAGAAAGCCCACGGCGTCCGCGAGCACCTGATCGGATGCGGCAAAGGTTTCGTGAACTCCCGCAAGCGGTTCGGTAAGTTCCGCCATCCGGTCGTTCTCGAAAATGAGCATCGCATCCGCGTGTGCGGAGAGTTCCTTTTTTGCGAGTTCCGCCTGCTGTGTGCGCCTCCGGCCTTCGAAGGAAAAGGGCAGCGTCGCGAGAACGACGGTGAGTTTGCCGTTTCGCTTGGCCAGCTCGGCGACAACAGGCGCGCCACCGCTGCCCGCTCCGCCACCCAGGCCGGTGGCGATGACGACGATGCGGGCATCCGCGAGAGCCTCGGCGATCTCGGCTTCCGCTTCCTCGGCGGCTTCCGCGCCGATTTCAGGATCGCCGCCGGTGCCGAGACCACGCGCGCTTTTCGAGCCAATGAGAATCTTCTTCTCGACCACGGAACTGCCGAGAGACACCGCGTCGGTGTTCACTGCGATGAGGTCCAGCGACTCACTGTAGCCGGCAAGCATCAATCGATCGGTCAAGGCAACGCCGGCATTGCCGATGCCGAGAACTGCCACGCGGGGTGGAGTTTCGCCGGCTTCCTGGAGGAGTTCGCGTGGGAGGTCGAGCATGGGATCAGGCGTGGGCACGGAAGCGGAAGAGGCTTCCAATTTTCTTTCCGAAATTTCCGAAGAGCGAGTCGGGCTCGAGCTCGCTCTGCATGATCTGCGCGTATTTCACGGCGCCGATCGCCGTGGCGTATTGCGGGTTTTGAAACACGGATGTCGGTCCCGAGACCTCCTGCGCCGCGACGGAATACACCGGCTGGTCGAAGACCTCCTCCGCCACCTGCTTCAATCCGTGAAGGTGACAGCAGCCACCGGTTAGCATTACTCCGGCCCGGATGAGATCGATGTCGCAGTGCGCGGCGATATCCTTGTAAACAAGCTCGAACAGCTCGTGCACCCGCGCATGGATGATGCGATTGAGGTTGGCGCGCTCGATCTCGCAACCGGAGAACCCGGAGTCGTTTTTCAAAATGATTGTCTGTCCGGGCTGGGCCTCGTCGAGATTGGCACTGCCCTCCTCGATCTTCAAACGTTCGGCGCGCGCGACGGGAATTCGCAGCCCGATGGAAATGTCATTCGTGATGTGATCTCCGCCGATCGCGAGAACGCCGCTGTGCTGGATCGCTCCGTTTTCGTAGACGATGTAGTCGGTCGTGCCGCCGCCGATATCGAGGACGATCGCGCCGAGATCCTTTTGGTGCTGGTCCAGCACGACCTGCGCGGAAGCGATGGAATTGATGACGACTTCGTCGACCTCCACGCCGGCTTCCTTCACGCAGCGCAGCGTGTTCTGGATGCGCGTCTTCACGCCGTGCACGATGTGGAAATCCGCCTCGAGCTTGTGGCCGATCATTCCGATCGGGTTCACGACACCCTCCTGGTTGTCCACGTAGTAATGCTGCGTGATCGTGTGGATGAACCAGTTTTGGTCGGGGATGTTCACCTCCTTCGCGCTGGCCTCTACATCGCGGATGTCGTCGTCGTCGATTTCGCCCCGGTCCTCGGGAATGGTGGTCACGCCCCGGTTGTTGAAGGACTGAATGTGTGCGCCGGTCACGGCGACCCAAACGCTCTCGATCTCGGCATCCGCCTTGTCCTCGGCATCCGCGATCGCGTCGCGCACGCACTGGATGGCGCTGTTGAAATCGACGATCTCACCCTTGCGGATGCCGACCGACTTCGATTCGCCGACTCCGAGGATTCGCAACGAACCATCGCCTTTGGCTTCGCCGACCACGGCGCAGACCTTGAATGTGCCGATCTCCAAACCAACGAGCAGTCGATCCTTGGGCATTTAGTGTTCAGCCTCCGGCTGGGTTTCTCCGGCGTCGGGGTCCTGAGCCGAGGCAAGCAGGAACCGAACCGGCGTGTATTTCTTGGGAATGAGGTTTGCGGATTCAAGCTGCCGGCCGGTGAGCTGGCAGTTTTCGAGAAGCTTTTCCAGACGATCGAGCTGTGCGGCGGGAGACCCCGGCGCGAAGGTGATCGTCGCCTTGTTCGCGTCGACGACCTCCAGCGCATAGCCCTTCGTGATGTCGATGGACCGAATATCGAGCGGTGAATCGGGCCGGCGGGCGTGCTCCGCCAGCAGGTCGAGGGCGGCCTTGAGGTCGGCCATCGCGAGCGTGTCGCGGTTTCGGATTTCGTCCGGATTGGAGCAATAAATCACCGGAAGGCGCCAGTAGTCGGGCTCGATCCGGTGGGGGGTCATCATCTCGCCTTTGGCATCGAGCAACCAGGCTCGGTCGGAGTTGAACGGGCCGTCGCCCGCCCGTGCCAGCCATGCCACCGGGATGCGCTTGGTGACCTTGATCGTGAGGCGATCCGGCCAGTCGCGCTGGATGGTGACCGTCGCGACCTGGTCGACCTCCCGAAGTGCGCGCTGCGCACGACCGAGGTCGATTCGGAAAATATTCTGCCCGCGCTCGATGCCGGTCATGGCCAGCACCTCGCTCTCGGTGAACAGGCCGTCGAGTTGCATGTCGACCTGACGAAGGTCGTAGGCGGGGTTTTCCAGGAAAAACCGGTTCGTGATTGCCTGAAATCCAAACCACAGTCCGACGACCACGCCGATCCAGAGCGTGGTGCCGAGCACGACGCGAAGAACGCGCGTGGTCCGCTGCCGTCGTGCGGTGGAGCGTCGGACACGGACGTCGAGGATGTGCTTGCGCGAAACCGGCACCGAGGAGGTGCGGCGATTTTCCCGTGTGGTTTTGGATGCAGACCGGCGTGTCATGTGACTCGTCCTTTCTGCAGAGACAGCAGGCCGATCCGTTCGCACAGCTCCGCGAAGCCGATGCCGACAGCGGCGGCGGCCTTTGGCAGCAGGCTGGTTTCGGTCATGCCCGGAATGGTGTTCACCTCGAGCACGTAGGGATTTCCATCGGCACCCAGCAACACGTCCACACGAGAATAGACCTCGAGCCCCAGCGAGCGGTGCGCGGCGAGTGCGGCCTCCTGCACGCGACGGGTGGTCGCGTCATCGAGCCGGGCCGGGCAGTAATAGTCCGACGCGCCCTTCGTGTATTTGTTCTCGTAAGTGTAGAAATCGACCTTGGGAACGATCTCGACGATCGGGTAGGCCTCGTCGCCAACGATGCCGACCGTGAGCTCGCTGCCCTTGATGAATTCCTCGATGAGAACTTCGTGGTCGCGTGCAAAGCAGTCCTCGAGCGCGGCGTCGAGCTCGACCGTGTCGTGAACAATGTGCACGCCGACGCTGGAGCCTTCACGGGGCGGCTTGACGACAAACGGCAACGACAGGCTGGGTGCACCGCCCTTTGTAATGATCTCCCACCGCGCCGTGGGCACACCGTGTTCCACGAAGCGTCGTTTGCTCGCGATCTTGTCGAACGCCAGCCGGCTGCCGGCCTCGCCTTCGCCGGTGTAGGGAATGCCGCGGGCATCGAGAATCGCCTGAATCTGCCCGTCCTCGCCGAACGTGCCGTGAATGATGTTGAACGCGAGGATCGTTCCCCCGGGAACCTCGAAATGGGCATCGCGCACGTCCACTTCGGTAACATGCGCACCAATGGAGCGCAGCGCGTTGGCAACGGCGGCGCCGGATTTCAGGGAAACTTCACGCTCGGCGCCGGGGCCGCCCAGCAGAACGGTGACAGGTTGGTTTTTGAGGGATTCGATCATGCGTCCTTTCCTACGATCTGCACTTCAGTTTCCAGCTCGATGCCGCGCTCGCGCAGTGCGGCGGCCTTGATCTCCTCGATGAGCGTGAGCATTTCCTCGGCGGTGGCACCGCCGTCATTGACGATGAAGTTTCCGTGCACCTCGGAGACGCGGGCCTTCCCGACGGTGAAATTCTTGAAGCCGAGTTCCTCGATCAATTTGCCGGCGGGAATCTCCGCCGGATTCTTGAAGATGCAACCGGCACTGGCCGCGGCAGGCTGCGACTCGCGGCGCTTCGTTTCCGATTCGTTGAGCTTGCGCTCGATTTCCTCCGCGGGAGCGGGCGAGCCGCGAAGCACGGCGGAGAGGGCGAAGTTGCGCGCGAGCGTGGGCACGTTGCGATAGTGCACCTCCATTTCCGCCGGGGTTCGGGTGAAGATGTTGCCGTCCTGGTCGCAAAAGCGGACGCGGACGACGTGATCGAACGTCTGCGAGCCCATTGCGCCGGCATTCATGCGAAGGCCGCCGCCGAGATTGCCCGGAATGCCGTCCATCCACTCAAAGCCGCCCAACCCCGCCTTTCGGGCGGCCGCGGCGAGTTGTTTGAACTTCACGCCGACGCCTGCGTGGATTTCCTCGCCGACCACTTCGTGGCGCGCAAATTCGCCGCGGGACAAATGAGCCACCACGCCGGGAATGCCGCCGTCGCGCACGAGAAGATTCGATCCGCGGCCCATCACCATGAACGGGATGTCCTCATCGAAGCAGTGGCGCACAAGGTCGGCAAAGCCTTCCTCGGTCTCCGGCTCGACCCAGAATTGCGCCGGGCCACCGACGCGCAGCGTGGTGTGACGCGACAGCGGCTCGTAGAGGCGAATCGTGCCCGGGCCGAGAATTTCCTGCAGCTTGTCGCGCAATGCGAGATCCGCGGCGAGCTGTGTGCCGCATTCGTGAATGTTGCCCGCGCCAAGGCTCATGATCAGATCGCCATCCTGAATCTCGGGTCCGAGTTCCCAAAGCAGCTTCGGCACCTCCGCCTGAAAGCGCGCGGAGGGATGCCCGTTCTTTTGCAGGGCCTCGATGATGGTGAGGCCGGAAACGCCAGGGATCGGCTTCTCGCTTGCGGGATAGACATCGGCAACCACCACGTGATCTGCATCGCGAAATGCCCGGCCGAACTCGTCCTTGAGCGCGAGCGTGCGCGTGTAGCGGTGCGGCTGGAACATCGCGAGCGTCCGTTTCCAGCCGCCGGTGCGTGCCGTCGCGAGCGTCGCGGCGATCTCCGTGGGATGGTGCCCGTAGTCGTCGACGACGATGTTGCGATCCGAGCGGTATTTGATTTCGAACCGGCGCCGCGCGCCGCGAAACGCATTCAACGCCTGCGCAATCGCGGAGAAATCCGCGCCGAGTTCCGTCGCCAGCGCAATTACCGCCAGTGCATTGGTCGCATTGTGTGCGCCGGGGACATTCAACTCGATCAGGCCGAGCTCGCGTCCATCGGCGAGGACCGTGAAGCGCGATTTGAAATCCGCGGCGTCGAGATCGATGAGCCGGTAGCGGGCCGACTCGTGATGGCCGTAGGAAATCGCATTCCCGCGATCGCCGCAAAGGCGTGTCGCGCCGGCATCGTCCCGGCAGTAGATGACCTTCTCGCGAGTCTGGTTGATCAATTTCGAGTAAACCGCGTCGATGGCCTCGAGGTTTTTGTAGAAGTCGAGGTGCTCCGGCTCGACGTTGAGAACGATCGCATGCTCGGGGTGGTAATTGATGAGCGTGCCGTCGCTCTCGTCGCCTTCCGCGACAAAGAACTCACCTTCGGAGTCCCAGCGGGCATTCGTGCCGAGGATGGGAATTTCCGCGCCGACGTAATGTGAAGGCTTGAACCCGCAGGAGCGCAGGACGTGGGCGGCCATCGACGAGGTTGTCGTCTTGCCATGCATGCCGCAGACGACGATGCCCTTTTTCGCGGCCATGATCGCGGCAAGTGCGTCGGCGCGACGGACCATTGGCTTGTTCAACTCACGGGCGGCGTCGAAGGCGGGATTGCCGGGCTTGATTGCGGAGGAATAAATGATGAGGTCCTTGTCGGCGACTTCCTCGGCGGTGTGCGGCCCGTGGAATTCCAGACCCTTTTTCTGCAGCCGCTCGACTTCGATCGTGTCCACCTTGTCCGATCCACTCACGCGATGCCCGAGCGCGAGCACGAGTGCGGCGATGCCGCTCATGCCCGAACCGGCGACGCCGATCAGATGCACACGGATCGGCGGGCCGATGAGGGTTTCGGTGAGGTTCGCGATGGTCACGGATCAGGTGGAGGATTTTGCGGAGACTTTTTCAATGACGTCGGCGACTTCGGCGGCCGAGTTGCCCGGTGCGAGACTGCGCGCGGCGGCCGACATTTTCTCGAGTGCCGCCGTGTCGCCGAGCAGTTCGATGATGCGACGTGCGAGTATCTCGGGTGATGTGCCCGATTCCAGAAACTTCTCCGCGGCACCGGCGGCGACGTAGATGTCGGCATTGATTTCCTGGTGATTTTCCGCGGCGTAGGGATAGGGCACGAGCAGGGAGGGGAGGCCAAACTTCGACAGCTCGCTGAGACTTGCAGCGCCGGCCCGGGAAATGGCGAGGTCGGCGGCGGAGAGCACTTCCTGCATGCGGTGGTGAAACGGCGCGACGTAGGCGGGCACTTCCTCGCGGAGGTAGTTCGCCGCTGCGAGACGATCGTCCCGCTCACCGGTGAGGTGAATGAGCTGGATGTCCTTTCCTTTGAGCATCGGCGCCGCCTTGAAAAGAAGCTGGTTGATGCCCGTGGCGCCCTGGCTGCCGCCCATTACGAGCAGCGTCTTTTTCGCGGGATCGAGCTGGAAAATCTTCAGTGCCTCCTCGCGCGGAATTCGTTCTCCGAGGTCCTTGCGCACCGGAGTGCCGACAACGGAGCATTTCTTGCCGGGGAAATACTTCTCGCAGCTCTTGAAGCCGAGCAGGACGTGATCCACGAACCTCGCCGCCAGCTTGTTCGCCTTGCCGGGAATCGAGTTTGACTCGTGGATGAACGTCGGAATCTTCGCGAGACGGCCGGCGAGGAGCGGGGCCGTGGAGGTGAACCCGCCCATTCCAAGGACGGCGTCGGGGCGAAACTTCCGATAAATCTCGCGGCACTGGCCCATGCTGTCCCACGTGCGGTGGAGAAAACGGATGAAGGCGGGCGAGAGCACGGAGGGAAGCCCGACCGAGGGAAGCTTCTCCGCGCGAAATTCGGGATGCGCTTTGAGCGCCTGGGCGTCGATGGATTTTTCGGAAACAAGAAGCAGCAGCTCGTGGCCCCGGTCCTTCAAGGCCTGGGCGACGGCAAGGCCCGGGAAGAGATGCCCACCGGTGCCTCCGCATGCAATGACTACGCGCATAATGGATCCGTTCTATCGCGTCAGATTCTCGGTGTCACCCTCGCTGCCAGTCGCACGCGGCGGACCGGCACGGCGACAGGGTGACCGTGTCGGTGAATGTTGATAAGCACCCCGATCATGAAAAGACAGACGAGCAGGTTTGAGCCGCCGAAGCTGATGAACGGAAGCGGCATGCCCTTGTTCGGCAGCAGGGCGGTGGTGACGCCGATATTCACTGCGGCCTGCAGGAGAATGGTCGTAATGAATCCGAACGCGAGCAGCATGCCGAAGCGGTCCTTTGCGTTCATTGCGACCATGTAGCCGCAGATGCTCACGACGATGTAAACGGCCACGACGAGCAGCGTCACACGGAGCCCGAGTTCCTCGCCGACCATTGGAAAGATGAAGTCGGTGTGCGCCTCGGGGAGATAGAACCATTTCTGGCGTCCTTCGCCGAGGCCGAGTCCGGTGAGGCCGCCGGAGCCAATCGCGATGAGGCCCTGCAGCTGCTGGTAAAATTCGTCGGGGTATTTGTCGGGATACAGAAACGCGAGGAGGCGGCCCATGCGTTCCTCGATATGCGTTGCGGCAAAGAGCACGCCGCCGATGCCGAGCGAGGCGAGCGGAAGCAGGTAAAGGAGTCGCGCGCCGGCGACAAACATCGTGGCAAACATTGCGCCGCCAATCAGCGCGGTCGCACCGAGGTCGACCTCGATTATGATGAGCCCGAGCAGGATCGACACCACCGCCATCGGAAAGATGAAGCCGAAGAAGAACTCACGGGTGCGATCTGCGAAACGGGAATACCACCATGCGAGGAAGCAGATTGAGGCGATCTTCGCGAGTTCGCTCGGCTGGAAATTCATCACCCCGAGCGAAATCCAGCGAGAGGCGCCTTTGACGGTTTGCCCGATTGGTGGAACGAAGCACAGCGTGAGCAGCACGACCGCGGCGATGAAAAGGATCCACCAGATCTTCTGCCAAAAGTGGTAGTCGATCATCGCGGCGGCCGTGCAACCGACAAGGCCAATCCCCAGCCAGAGGGACTGGCGCTTGACGAAGTAATAGAGGTCACCGTGCGCCTGCTGGGCGAAGGCGCTCGTGCTGAAGAGCATCACAATGCCAAGCGTCACCAGTCCTGCGATCGAGATCAGCAGGAGATGAACGCTGTGACGCTGCAGAATGGCGGTGACCGTCCTCAAGAGCTCGCTAGTTGCCGGCCGGGATCTTCAGTTTCTGACCGATCTGCAACTTCCGCGGATCGGTGATTCCGTTGAGCTCCATGAGCGCGTCGTAGCTCACGTTGAACTTCTTCGCGATCGTCACGGGATTGTCGCCCTTCACGACCTCGTAGACCTTGCCCGAGTCGGTGACCGCCGAAGCGGCCGCGGGGGCGCTGGTCTTCGGCTCGGCTGCCGGAGCGGCGGGCTTGGTTTCCGCAGGGGCATTTGTCTTCGCCACGGGAGCCGGTGCGGATTCGCCAGCCTTCGGGATCGTGAGCTGGGTGCCGACGCGAATCTTCGTGGGATCGTCGATGCCGTTGGCTTCCTGGATGGCTGCGACGCTGACGCCGTATTGCGCAGAGATGCGCGTGAGCGTCTCGCCGGCCTTCACTTCGTGGATGGTGCCCGCAACCGGACTGGCCGGTGCGCTGGCAACCTCCGCGGTCCTCGGAGCAGGAGCCTGCGCCGGGGCGGGAGCCGCAGCGGTGGCTTCCGGCAGTCCGGGGGCCGTCGTGAGCGGGCGCGGCTCGGCCGATGCAACCGGAGCAGCGGCCGGTGCGACCTCGGCTTCCGCGGCTTGCGGAGCGGCGGCTTTTGCATCAGCGGCGGCGAACATCTGATCCTGGCGCGCCTTGATCGTGTTGAACGCGAAGACGCCCGCGACGGCGATCACGTGAAGCACAAGCACCACGACAAACGCGTGGGAGAGCTTCATGTTCGGTTCCGGTTCGTCGTAGAGGTCGTCATCGTCCTCTTCGATCACCGGGGCGCGACGCGAGCGCGCGACGCTGGCTTTGAGTTTGAGACGGGGCGGTCGCATGGGAGCGGGGCCCTTCTTTCTCGGTGGCAGTTTTATTTTCATGGTTTCTGGCTGGTTGTTTCTTAAGAGAGTGACTGGACGATTGCTTTGAACTGGTTGCCGCGCTCGCCGTAGTTGCGGAACATGTCGAACGACGACGTGCCCGGGGAAAACAGGACGACATCACCCTGCCTTGCCTCCGCACGCGCGAGAGCGACGGCTTCCTCGAGGGTCGCGGCGCATTTCGTGGGCGTGTCCGCCCAGGACCGGGCAATGCGTTCCTTCATTTCGCCAATGAGAACCGCGCAGCGGACGCGTTCCTTTACGAGCGGCGCGATGTCATCAAACTCGAATCCCTTGTCCTTGCCGCCGGCGATGAGCACGAGCGGACGATCCTGCGAGAGAATCGCCTTCTGCATCGCGTCGAGGTTGGTGGCTTTTGAGTCGTTGATCCAGCGGACGCCGTTGAGATCGCGCACAAACTCGCATCGATGCGACGGCGGCGTGTAATCGCGCACGCTCCGTGCCATGCCGGGGAAGTCGATGTTCAGTGCGTGGCCGACGGCGAAGGCGGCCATCAGATTCTCGGCATTGTGGATTCCGTGCAGCCTGGTTTCCGATTGATCGATGATCGGCGTGCCTCGGAAGAGAATTGTGGAGCCCTGCAGGGTGAAGTCCGCGTCGGGTGTGTAGGCGCTGAACGTGAGCTTGCGGGCCTTCAGCGGCGGCAGCTCGTCGCGGGCATTCACGACAGCGAAATCGTCGGCCGTCTGCTGCTCGAAGATGCGAAGTTTCGCGGTGCGGTATTCCTCGATGTCGCGATAGCGGTCGAGGTGATTGGCGCTGAGGTTCAGCCACACGGCGACGTGCGGGCGGAAATGCCGGATCGTCTCGAGCTGGAAGGAACTCGTCTCGAGCACCATCACGTCGAGCTCGTGGCTTTGCCGCACGGCGGTGGCGAAGGGCAGGCCGATGTTGCCGCTCGCCATGGTGCGGACTCCGCAACGTTGCAGCATCTGCGTGGTGAGCTCGGTGGTGGTCGTCTTGCCATTGGTGCCCGTGATCGCCACGCAGGGGCAGGTGCATTCCTGGTAGGCCAGCTCCAGCTCGCCAATGACGGGAATTTTCTTCGCGAGCACGTTCTGCACGAGCGGCACGATGGGATCGATGCCGGGGCTGAGAACGCAGAGATCGTAATGCTGCGGATCGGTGTCCGCCTCGGCTCCCAGCAGCGTGCGGATCCCCAGTCTTTCGAGGCGCGAGGCCTTTTCGCGAAGCGCGGGAGTGTCGCCGCTGTCGGCAACGGTCACGCGCGCGCCCTCCTCCTTGAGCAGGGCGGCGGCCGCCTCGCCACTGTGGCCGAGGCCGAGCACGATTGCACTTTTGCCGCTGTGAATCATCGGAGTTTCAACGTGGCGAGGCCGAGCAGCGCGAAGAGGATCGACATGATCCAGAACCGCACGATGACGGTGCTTTCCTTCCAGCCGCTGAGTTCAAAGTGGTGATGGATGGGGGACATCCTGAAGATGCGCTTGCCGGTGGTCTTGAAGCTGGCGACCTGCAGAATCACGGAGCCGGCCTCGATGACGAACACGCCGCCGACGATGACGAGAAGCAGCTCCTGCTTTGTGCAAATGGCGACCGCGCCGAGCATGCCGCCGATCGCGAGCGAACCCGTGTCGCCCATGAACACGCGGGCCGGGTGGCAGTTCCACCACAGGAACCCGAGGCATGCGCCGGCGAGAGCCATGCAGAGAACGGTGAGTTCACCGGCATCGGGCACGTTCGGAATTTGAAGATAGCGCGCGGCGGGTGCGGTGGCGGCGACGTAGGCGAGCGCGCCGTAGGTCGCGGCGACGGTGGTGCTGCAACCGGCCGCCAGCCCGTCGAGGCCGTCGGTGAGGTTGACCGCGTTTGACGTGCCGACGATGACGAGCAGGTAGAGGATGAACGCGACGAATCCGAGATTGATCGGATCCTTGAGGAACGGAATGTAGAGCTCCTGCGCGCGCTGCCAGAGCTCCGGATCGCGCCAGAAGAACCAGGTGAAACCCGCGGCGAGAAGACATTGCAGACCGAACTTCATGCGGCTGCTGATGCCGTCGGAGCTCTTTTTCGCGACTTTCTGCCAGTCATCGTAGAAGCCGATGCCGCCGAGAAAGAGCGTCGAGATGAGGACGACCCACACAAACGGACTCGTCGGGCGGGCCCAGAGAATCGAGGAGATGACGACGGACCCGAGAATCAGGATGCCACCCATGGTCGGCGTGCCCTTCTTCGCGCCGTGGAGGTCGAACAGCTTGTTGACTTCCTCCTTCGTGCGAATCGGCTGGCCGAACTTCAGCGAGATCAACTTGCGAATGACGAAGTTCCCGAACAGCAGGCAGAGGAGGAACGACGTCACGGCCGCGCTGATCGAACGGAACGTAATGTATTGAAACACGTTCAACGCCGTCGCGATGTCGCCGGAGAGTTTGTCGCTGAGTTCGTAGAGGTAGTAGAGCATTCAGAATTCTCCGATCACGGTTTCCATTCGGGCGGCGCGACTGCCTTTCACGAGGACGATGTCCCCTTCGTGCACGATGTTGCGAAGAACCTGGGCGGCCTCGCGCGGTGTTTCGACCTCGTGAATCTCGTGCAAACCTGCGGCGGCAGCCTCGTCGCGAAGCGGCGCCGTCTCCGGACCGACGGCAATGAGAGCCTGTGCCGACTCCGCGACGGTTTTGCCGACACGCCGGTAGCCGTCCTCCGCGTGGGCGCCGAGTTCTCCCATGCGCCCGAGCACGGCGATGCGTCGTCCGTTGGCCGCCATGGAGCGCAGCGTGCGAAGCGCCGCGGTCATGGAATCGGGATTGGCGTTGTAGGAGTCGTCGAGGAACCGCACTCCGCGAATCGTTTTCTGCTCAAGGCGACCGCCACTGAGGCGAGCGCGGCGCAGCCCCTCGGCGCACTCCTCGAGGGAGAGGCCGAAGTCGAGGCCTGCGGCGACGGCGAGCAATGCGTTGCGAACCATGTGCTCGCCGGGGATGGCGATCTCGGTTGGAGCGGATTCTCCGAATGCCCGGATGGTAAATGCGGTGCCTGTGGAGGTCTGCTCGAGGTTCGTCGCGGTGACGTCGGCCATGCCGAGGCCGCAGCGGATCAGGCGGCGGTTTGTCGCGCGCTCGGCGATGTAGCTGGCGTAGTCGTCCTCGGCGGGGAAGATGACGGCGCCGTCCGGGTGGACCATGCGGGCGAGCTCGGATTTCTCGGTGGCGATGCCGTCGCGGTTTTCGAAAAACTCGATGTGGGCGATGCCGATGTTCGTGATGATCCCGGCGTCGGGGCGGGCGAGTTTTGCGAGCGGAGCAATCTCGCCGGGATGGTTCATGCCGATTTCCCAGACCGCGGCCTGGTCGGACTGCGAGGCGCGAAGAATGGTAAGCGGCAGGCCGATGTGGTTGTTGAGGTTGCCGACGGTGCTCGTGACCTTCAGCCGTGACGACAGCACGGCGGCGGTGAATTCCTTGGTGCTCGTCTTGCCGCTGCTGCCGGTGATGGCAACGACGCGGGCTGTGAGACGATCGCGCCACTCGGCGGCGAGCTTTTCCAGGGCGGCCTGTCCGTCCTGAACGCGGATCAAGGCGAATCCCTCCGGCGCAGTGATGTCACGATCGACGATCGCGGCTGCGGCGCCTGCGGCTGCGGCCTTTTCGACAAATTCGTTTCCATCGAAGTTTGCGCCGCGGAGTGCGAGATACAGATCGCCGCGCGCAATGGTGCGGGTGTCCTTCGAGATCGACGAAACCACGAGCGATTCGCTGCCGGGAGTCACAGTCCCGCCGCAAAGTTCCGCGATGGTGGAAAGTGGGAGCGGGTCCATGGTTTAATCGTCGATCTCCACGGGTTTTGCCGCGATGGCGTTGCGGGCGACCGACACATCGTCGAACGGAGTGCGCCTGCCGTTGATTTCCTGGTAATTCTCGTGGCCTTTTCCCGCGATGAGAACGATGTCGCCGCGGTCGGCGAGTTCGATGGCACGATAGATCGCAGCCTTCCGGTCCGTGATCGTTTCGTAACCGGTGGCGGGCATGCCGGCCACGATGTCGGCGATGATTTTCCCGGGGTCCTCGGTGCGGGGGTTGTCGGAGGTGATGATCGCGTAGTCGGCGAGTTGCCCGGCGGCCCGGGCCATGAGAGGGCGCTTCGCGCGGTCCCGGTCGCCGCCGCATCCGAAGACAACGAGCAGCCGCCGGGGCCGTAGTTCGCGAAGCGTGCTCAGGACATTGGTTAAGGCGTCGTCCGTATGAGCGTAATCGACATAAACCGTGAAGTTCCGGCGTGCGGGCACGCGCTCGAGCCGGCCGGGAACCTGTGGTGCGCTGGCGAGCGCCTGCACGGCCGCGCGCAGCTCCAGTCCCAGCGATGAGGCGCAGGCGAGCGCGGCGAGGGAATTGTAAACGTTGAACCGCCCGATGAGGGGCGTGCGCACGAGATACTGGCGACCCTTGGCCTCGAGCTTGAACTGGGTGCCGTGGACGTCGGAGCGGGGATCGATCGCGCGGAAGTCGGCGCGCACTCCCATGCCGAAGGTGAGCGGGCGGGCGGCCTTTGGAAGCCGCTCGATGAGGCGGACACCAAAGCGGTCGTCGCAGTTGATGATGCTCTTCCCGCGACGGGACTTTTGCTCGAACATTCGCTCGAAGAGGAGCGCCTTCGCGTCGAAGTAGGCGTCCATCGTCTTGTGGTAGTCGAGGTGGTCCTGCGTGAGGTTCGTGAAGACGGCGGCGTCCCACTCGATGCCGCGCACGCGATGCTGAACCAGCGCGTGGCTGGAGACCTCCATCGCGACGGAGCGATTTCCCGCGGCGACCATTTGCGCGAGCAGGTCCTGCACGTCGACGGATTCGGGAGTCGTGCGCGAGGCGGGGCGGCTTTCGTCGCCAACGACGTAGCGGATGGTGCCGATGAGCCCGCAGTGGAGGTGGAGCGTGTCGAGGATGTGTTTGACGAGCAGTGACGTGGTCGTCTTGCCGTTCGTGCCGGTGATGCCGACCGCGCGGAGCGCCTCGCCGGGATTGCCAAAGAAAGTGCGGGCGACGTCGGCCATGGCGGCGCGGGCGTCGGGCACGCGGGCGAGCGGGACGCCGAGATCCGGAATGTCCGGGACCGCGACGACCGCGGAGGCGCCGTTTTCCACGGCGGAACGCGCAAAAGCCGCGCCGTCGGCCTGCACGCCGGGAAGCGCAAAAAAGAGCGCGCCCGCCGAGGCGCGGCGGGAGTCGTAGCAGAGGGAGTTGATGCGCACGCCATCCGATCCCGGCGGCGGATGCACGTCGGATTTCGCGAGCAGTGCGGAAAGATTCCAGCTCATCGGGTGGTGGTGCTCCTTTCCGATTGATTGGCGGCCACCTCGGTGACGGGCTCGGCGCGCATCACCGGTTGAATGTCGAGATACCGCGCGGCGCGCTCGGCGATGCGGGAGAAAATGGGCGCGGAGACAAGGCCGCCGTAATTGAGATGCGAGGGAATGCTCGGATTGTCGACGAGCACGAGGCAGACGAATGCCGGATCCTCGGCGGGCATGTATCCGACGAACGAAACCACGTATTTGCCATCGTAGTAGCCGCCGGCGGGGTTGACCTTCTCCGCGGTGCCGGTTTTGCCCGCGACCTGGAAGCCATCGACCTTGGCGAGAATCGCGGTGCCCTTCGGACTCACGACGTCGACGAGCGCGCGGCTGACGATTGCGGCGGTCTGCGGATTGACGACCTCGCGGACGACGGTCGGCTTGAATTCCTGAATGACCTTCCCGGAGCTGTCGGAGAGCGATTTGATGATGTGCGGCGCCATCAGCTTGCCGCCATTGGCGATGACGCTCATGGCCATGACGATCTGGAGCGGAGTGACGGCGACGGCATGGCCCATCGGCATGCGCGTGATGGTGAGCTTGTCCCAGCGGGCGGGCGGATGCACGAGGCCGGCGATCTCGCCGGGCAGCTCGATGCCGGTGCGCTCGCCGAAGCCGAAGCGCTTCACGTATTCGTAAAACGTCTCGTCGCCCATCTTCAGCGCGAGCTTCGCCGAACCGATGTTCGACGACTTCATGAGGATGTTGTGAACGGTCATCATTCCGTAACCGTGGTGGTCGCGAAGAATGCGACCGCCGTAGGCGAAGCGACCGCCTTCGCAGTTGATGAGCGTTTCGGTGTCGACGATGCCTTCGTTCAGCGCGGCGGCAGCGACGACGATCTTGAACGTGGAGCCCGGCTCGACCATGTCGATGATCGCGCGGTTCTTCATTTGCTCGGGGGTGGCGTCCCCAAGGGCATCCGGCTCGAAGGCGGGTCGTGTGGCCATCGCCAGGACTTCGCCCGTTTTGGGATTGACCATCACGGCGACCGCGTTGTCGGGCTTGAGCTCCTTGAAGGCGTTGTCGAGTTCCTCCTCGACGATCGCCTGCAGGCCCATGTCGATCGTGAGCTGGACGTTGAGGCCGTCGCGCGGCTCGCGTTCCTGCCCGCGATAGACCACGATTTCGCGGCCCTTGCGGTCGCGCTCGATGTGGCGGAAGCCGTCCTGCCCGCGGAGGTATTCCTCCATCGAGAGCTCGATGCCCTGCACGCCGCGCCGCTCGTGATTCAGGAATCCGACGACGTGGCAGAGCATGGAGCCATTTGGATGCACGCGCACGCTGTCGGCGTTGAAGTAGATGCCGCGCAGGCCCGCCTTTTCCATCGCCCGGGTGAGCTCAAAGGTGAACTCGGCCGGAACCTCGTGGCGAAGCACGACGTAGCGGTCCTGCCGCTCGACGGCGCCCGCGATTTTTTTCCTCAGCACCTCGGGATCCATCTCGAGAAACGGCGCGGCGACACGCGCGACGGCCTCGGGATTCTCGATGTGCGTGCCGTCGGCGAAGGCGGTCGCCACGGGCATGTTTTCCGCGAGGATTTCTCCGTTGCGGTCCGAGATCAGCCCGCGCTTGGCGCGCAGCGTCTGGCGGATCGAGTTCTTCGAGGCGGCGAGTGCGGAGTATTCCGCGTGCTGATTGACTCCGAGATGAATCAGTCGCGCTGAGAATCCGGTGAAAATAAGCCCGATCGTGGCAGCGGCGATAATGATGCGACTATGGGCATTCCACCTCACGGACGCGGCAGAGGATTGGTGGAGGTGGAAGCCGTGCGCAGCACGCCGTCATCCGTGGCGACTTCCGGCGGAGTGAGGCGGGCGATGGAGGTCGCCTGCACGGGGATCATCGCAATGAAACCGGACTCGAGCTTGCGCTGGAGCGCCATGCGCGACGAGAGGCTGGTGATGCGCGTGGCGTAGTCCTGATTTCGGGCGCGATACTCCCGAAGCTGGCGCTCCGTCTCCCGGACGCGCTGGCCCAGCGTGTGCTGGGTGTTTTTCAACGAGACATAGCAAATGCCCGCGCCGCCGGCGGTGACGGCAACGAGCAGGTAGAAGGCGATGCGGGAGAGCTGAAGCGGATTGATCGATTTGGTGCGTCGCGTGGCGTTCATGGCGGGTCAGATGTGCTCCACGATGCGGAGTTTTGCGCTGCGTGCCCGTGGGTTGGCCTCCACCTCGTCCGGGCACGGGTCGATGGGGTGGGGAGTGAGGAGGCGAAAGATGTGGTCCGGATTGCGCTTCGGCTCGGGCCATTCGGGACGGTCGATCCATTCCGAGCTGCGATGCCGGAAGTAGCGCTTCACGATGCGGTCCTCGAGCGAGTGAAACGTGATGACGCCGAAGCGTGCGCCGCGGGCCAGCCGGGAGCTGATGGCTTCGAGGCCGCGTTGCAGCGAGCCGAGCTCGTCGTTGACGGCAATGCGAAGGGCTTGAAAGACGCGGGTGGCGGGGTGGCGCCGGCCGGACCGCGGGACGACATCGCTCACGGCGTCGGCAAGCTGGCCGGTGGTTTCGAAAGGCGCGATCTGGCGCAGCTTGACGAGGTGGGAGGCGATGCGGTTGGCGGCCTGTTCCTCGCCGTATTCGCGGAAGATTCGAACCAGTTCCTCCGGCGACTCGTGGTTGATGATGTCTGCGGCGGTGCGCGGCGCGTCGGCGCCCATTCGCATGTCGAGCGGGCCGTCGTGAAGCATGGAGAATCCGCGCTCCGGCGTGTCGAGCTGGTGGGAGGAAACACCGATGTCGATGAGCGCGCCCCCGATCCTGTCGATGCCGAGTTCGTCGAGCACCGCGGGCGCGTCGGCGTAGTTGGCCTGGCGGACGGTGAGTCGATGGGCGAATGGCGCGAGTCGCTCCGTGGCGAAGGCGAGGGCCTCGGCGTCGCGGTCGAGCCCGATGACACGGGCGCCGGCCTGAAGCAGGCGCTCGGCATGGCCGCCGCCGCCAAGGGTGCCGTCGAGGAAGAGGATGCCGGGGGCGGGACGCAGGAAGGTGACCACCTCATCGGCGAGGACGGGAACGTGATAGTCCATGCAACCAGGGGCGGGCTCAGAATTTTCCAAAAGCAGGTCGAGGGGGTCTTCGAAGTCCAAGCAATTCATACGCGTTGCGAGGTTTGATCTTGATGGCGGCGGAGCCGGTGATTTTTCCGTCGGGGTCTTTCGTCGGCGAAAAGCCGAAGAGAAACTTGCGTCCGGATTTGTTCACGCGGCCCGGGCCCTCATTCGACGAAATCCTCCATGGTTAGAGTCCCAACGCCTCCAGTGCGTTCCGGACCTCTTCGGAGAGTTCCGACTCCTGCTCGGCGGCGCTCGACCGTTTCGCCGCACTCCAGATTTCAAAACGATTCTTCACGCCGACGAACACCACTTCGGTGTCCAGCGCAGCGCGCTTGCAATATTCCTCGGGAAGGAGGATTCGTCCCTGCTTGTCGGGGACAATCTGCCGGGCGGAGCTGTAAATGGCGCGCAACGCCTGCTGACGGGCCGGACCGGCGGGGAGCATTTCGCGGAGTTCCTCCTCCTGGCGGGCCAGTTCCTGGGCGGGCATCACGCTGAGGTTCTCCTTGGCCGGAAGCACGAAGAACGTCTCCCCATCACCCGTGAGCCACTCCGAGGGCACGGTCACGCGGTTCTTCGCATCCATCGTGCGATGGAAGGTTCCCGCGTAAATCACTGTAGCTTCCCTCGGCATTTGATTAGGGTTTACATACCACGTGGCCCCACAACGCCCCACTTTTCACCACATCGCTTTACGCGCGTCAAGAAAAAGAGGCGGGTTCAGGCGAACCTGAGGACGAACTGCCGCGGGTGGCGGCTTAGAGGCCGATTGGGGCCTTGGTAGACGCCTTTACAGGTGCCGGCCACCAGACGGGGCCGTTGACCGTGCTCGGAGGATTTTGCTGCTGACCATCCCCGGTGCGGGAGGTGTAAGTGATCTTCTCGTCGTTCATCCGGAACCAGTAGGGCTTGTCGCCCGAACCCTGCTTCTGGAGCTGAAGCCACGCGTTGAAGTAGCCGCCGGGACACTCACCCACGATGACCTCAATATCGTAGGCCTTGCCTTTCTCGACACTGAAGGAGAGACCCTCCCGCTTGTGGAGCCGTGTGGCGCCGAGGAGGCTTCCGTCCAAGACGAGGCGGTCGTTGATCTTCACGAGAAGAATGTCGTCCGCGAAGCCGAGGAACTTGAAGCTGCCGGACTCGGGGGCGATCATGCGGCCTCTGTAAACGGCGACCCAATATTTCGGCTGCACCTTGCCATCCACCTTGAAGGCTTTCGGGGCTTCGTTGGCGTTGATGACCGGAATGGCAACGCGCGGCATGTAAAGGGTGTCTGGAGCGCGGTAGAAGCGGCGGAGGGCGGATTCCGTTGAACCGGAGCGGGACAGCTTGTTGATCACGTCGAGATAAGTGGTGTCGTCCATCTGGACCGGCTGGCCCTGGCTGTCCTTTTTCAAGTCATACAGATTGCCGGCGAGCAGGCCGCTCCCGGCATTGCCAGTTCCGCCGAAAAAGCCGCCGCCCGTGCCACTCCCGGCTCCCGCGGAGCCGCCGATGCCCTCCATTTGGTCGCTGACCAGACTTTCCGTATCGAGAGGCACGGAGGTGTCGACCGGCAGTTTTGGCAGATCCGGCAGGGCGAGGGTGGAGGGGCGCAGGCTCTGGATGCGGTTGTTGTAAACCGGCTTCGGGCGGATGGATTCCACTTCGCTCATGGCAAGCCGGTGCTTGCGCTCCTCCGGCTCCATGTTGACCGTCTTCTGGGCAACGAACTGCGCCTTTGGCTGGGTGAAGTAGCGGGCAATGACCCAGATGCCGGCTCCTATCCCGAAGAGAACGTGGACGCCAATGCTGATGAGGATGACCAGCATGATAATGCGTCGCAGGCGCTTACGCTGGGCGGCCGACGTGTCCAGAAGGTCATTCATAAATGGCGGAGGAAATAACAGCGGGTATCACATCGGGCCGCAAGAGTCAGTGGGGAGCACGGCCTATTTACTTGATATTACATCATACGTCCTTGGGACGATACACAATGATTCCGTAGTGGTCCTTTGACCGGTTCAGATATTCGGAGATCCGCACGTCGAGGATGCACTTGCGCCCGCGGGACCTGCTGGACGTGGCGTGCATGAGGTGGACGCCGTCCTTCTGCTTCACCGCAATGCCGACGTGGGAGGTGTAGCCGCTGGTATCACGCGAGGTGATGGCAATGATGTCGCCGGTGCGCAGGTATTTTTCGACCGAGGCCACCTTCGACTTCGGAATGTGATAAACGGGCAGCGCGGAGACCTTTTCCTGAATTCGCGCCATTTTGGGCAGCAACGACGGGTTGTTGCGCAGGTAGCGATAGCTTCTCCACGCGGAGGTCATCTCGGTGATGTTTCGTTGCAGTCGCACGCCGCCCAGCTCGCGCGTCGGGTTGATGGCGAGTCCGCGCCGGGTGTTGTCGGCGAAGACCTCCTCAAGGAAATGCATCCGCGACAGGTAGCTTCCGTCACACTTGCCGTCGCGATAGCGCTCGAGCTCGATGAACCGGAGCAGGTCCTGCGGCGTGGCGCCGACGGGCTTCTCACGGATCATCCGGGCAAATGCCAGCGAGATTTCGTAGAACGTCCAGCAGTCCATTCCTTCGAAATTCGCGCTCGGGGCCTCGATATGATCGTCGATCTCGAGCGTGTAGTTCACGTAAGGGGTGCCCAGCAGAGCCATGCCGACCTTTGCCGTGCGCTCGCCGATCGGCAACGCCCGCCAGTTTTCCTGCCGGGCACGGGCGAGGAGCCGCTGGAACTTCGCCTCGCCCTTGAAGGTCTTCGAAAGCGGCAGCCATTCCCTGGCAAAGGACGCGAGCGGGATCAGGAGCAGAGCGACGAGCGTGGCCGGTCGAAGGAAACGGGACATGGTCCAATGTATCCTTCGATCGGGCGGTGCAAGGCCTTTACAATGGGAGACGCGCCCGACAGAGTCGCGCCATGTCCTGTCGCGTCCTCCTGCTCGTGCTGACCGGCTCCCTCCTCTCCGCGTGCTGCTGCATGCAGTGAGCCGCGACGCCTCGCAAGGTGGATCGCGGAAACGCGATCGCGCAGCGTGACGGGGAGGCCACTCAAAAGGCGCCGTTGACAGCGCCCATGGCCGCCCGCATAGTGCGCGTCCATTTTTTCGGGACCACGCATGGAAAATATCCGCAACATCGCCATCATCGCGCACGTCGACCACGGCAAAACCACCCTCGTCGACCAGCTGCTCAAGCAGGCGGGCACTTTCCGTGAAAACCAGAGGGTCGATGAGCGGGTGATGGACTCGATGGATCTCGAAAAGGAGAAGGGGATCACGATCAAGGCCAAGAACGCCGCATTCCGGTGGAACGGCTACCGCATCAATATCGTGGACACGCCGGGCCACGCCGATTTCGGCGGCGAGGTGGAGCGAATCATGAAAATGGTCGACGGCGTGCTGCTGGTGGTGGATTCCCACGACGGCCCGCAGGCGCAGACGAAGTTCGTGCTGCGCAAGGCGATGGAAAACGGCCTCAAGCCGATTGTTGTCATCAACAAGATCGATCGCGAGAACGCCCGCCCGCACAAGGTCCTCGACATGGTTTTCGAGCTCTTCCTCGAGCTTGATGCCACCGACGAGCAGCTCGACTTCCCTCACATTTACGCAAGCGCGAAGGCGGGGTTTGCGAAGAAGGAACTCGATGACGCCAGCACCACGATGCAGCCGCTCTACGAGGCGATCGTGCAGCACATCCCGCCGCCGCCGAAGTCCGACCAGACCTTTTTCCAGATGCTCGTGTCGAACCTCGACTACAGCGACTACCTCGGGCGAATCGCCTACGGCCGCATCATCAGCGGGTCGGTGAAGGTTGGCCAGAGCATCGTGTGCATTCACAAGGACGGCTCGAAGGAGCGCAAGACGGTCACCGCGATCTTCGGCCACGAAGGTCTCGAAAAGGTGCAGATCGAGAGTGCCAGCGCGGGCGACATCATCGGCCTTGCCGGGTTCGAGGAGGTTTTCATTGGTGAGACGCTCGTCGACAGCGAGGAGCGTGAGGCGCTGCCCTTTGTCGACATCGATCCCCCGACGATCGGAATGAAGATTTGCGTGAACGACGGCCCGCTGGCCGGTCGCGAGGGCAAACTGCTCACCGCGCGCCAGATCAAGGACCGCCTGATTCGCGAGACGCGCACGAACGTTTCCCTGGTCGTCAGCGAGACCGAGGTGGCCGGCCACTTCGAAGTGAAGGCCCGCGGCGAAATGCAGATCGCCGTGCTCGTGGAGCAGATGCGCCGCGAAGGCTTCGAGATCATGGTCTCGCGCCCTGAGGTCATCTTCAAACGCGACGAGGCGGGCAATCTTCTCGAGCCGATGGAGACGCTCTATGTCGACGTTCCGCCCGATGATCTGGGCGACATTCTCCAGTCCCTTGCCAGCAGAAAGGCCGAGATCGTGAATATGGAGCACAATCCGCACAGCGTGCTCGTCGAGGCGATCATTCCCACGCGCGGATTGATCGGCTTCGAAACCGATCTCGTGAACATGACGAAGGGCATGGGCATCGCCTCGCACCTCTTCAAGGAATACGGTCCGCACAAGGGCGACATCCCGAGCCGCGGCAAGGGCGTGCTCGTTTCCATGGAGTCCGGCACCAGCATGGCCTACGCGCTTGATTCGATCCAGGAGCGTGGCCGTCTGTTCATCGGACCGCAGGAGGAGGTTTACGAAGGAATGATTGTCGGCGAAAACGCCCGGCCGGACGACATGCCCGTGAATCCCTGCAAAGCGAAAAAGCTCACCAACATGCGCTCGCAGGGTGAGGGCAAGGGCATCCAGCTCGCGCCGCCGGTGGTGCTCAGCCTTGAGCGCGCCATCGAATACATCGCGCCCGACGAATACGTCGAGATCACGCCCAAGTCGCTCCGCCTCCGAAAGAAGATCCTCGACGCCACCGCCCGCAAGCGCGCCGCGTCGAAAATGGAGCAGTAAACGTCAGGTCCGGGGGGCACGCGGCCCCGATCGGTCCGCCATGGATCAGTTGCCGGATTCCTCGGCCTGGCCGGTCATGGGGACGAAGCGGACGGGCGTGACGGATTCGCGGGAAAGGTGGTCGCCGGTTTTGCGCATCAGGATCAATTCCTGCACGCCTTCGCCGACGGGAATCACGAGACGGCCACCGTCGTTCAACTGGTCGATCAAGGGCTGCGGAACGTGATCCGGCGCGCAGGTGACGATGATCGCGTCGAATGGAGCGGCTTCGGGCCAGCCTTGGTAACCGTCGCCGGTTTTGGTGTGGACGTTGTTGCAGCCGAGGCGCGCGAGGGTTTGCTTTGCCTGCGCGGCCAGTGGCTCGACGATTTCGATGGAGTAGACCTCCTTCACCAGCGGGGAAAGAACCGCGGCCTGATAGCCTGAGCCCGTGCCGATTTCGAGCACGCGGTCGCCGGGTTGCGGGTCGAGCAGCTGGGTCATCAGCGCGACGATGTATGGCTGCGAGATGGTCTGACCGTGGCCGATTGGGAGGGGGGCGTCGCTGTAGGCGGAGGCGCGATATTCCTCGGGGACGAATTCGTGACGCGGCACGGTTCGCATGGCTTCGAGCACGCGGGGGTTGTGGATGTCGCGCGCGGCGAGCTGCCTGGCGACCATTTGCGCGCGCAATTCCTCCCACGACGGCGACCAGCCGAGAATCATGCCCATGAGAAACAGGAGCAGCGGTGTCACCATTCAACCTGAGCTGGATTGGCCCGGCATGCAACGGGCATGCCGCGTGCTCAGGAAAGCATCCGCCGGATCGTCGCCCTCCAGCCGTGCTGGGGAGCTTCGGAGCGCACGGCGTCTTCTCGGAAGCGCTGCAAACTTTGGATCTCGTCCACGAGGGGCCGGAGTTCCTGGTCGTTCTCGATGGAGCGGTAGAGCCGGGCGCACAGAGGCGGCGCCTCGCCGGTTTCGGATCGGCGCAGGGACGGCTCGAGAAAATCGACCGCAGCGTCGGTGACCTCGAGATGAAGAAAACCGGCGATGCGGGCGATGGTCTCCCGCGATTGGAGCAGAAGGTCTTCGTAGCGGACAAAGAGTCGGGGCAGGTCGCGCGTATCCGCCTCGGCGGCGCACAGGTGCTCGATCCAAAGGCCGTAGGCGGCGGCGCAGGATATCTGATCGCGCGTATGCAGCGACGCGGCCACCTCGGAGGGCTCGCGAACGCAATGCACGACGCGGATGGAGCTGCCGTGCCGGTTGAGAATGTCGCGCCAGACGGGCACCAGCCGGCACATGCGAGGGTCCTTCAATCCCCATGGCTCGCCGGGCGGGACATCGAGCTTGAAGGACGAAAATTCCGCGGGCATTCGTTCCCGCCAGTTCGCGGGCAGGGCAAAGCTGCGTTTCCAGCGCGAGCGGAAGTGCCGCAGGAGACGGTCGTTGAACGCGACGACGTTCTCCATTTCGAAGTGGCCCATGGGATTCCACTCGTTGGCCCCGATGAGCGCGCTGCCAAAATCGACGCCCAGATTCCTCAACACCCCCGCCAGCGCCGAGGTGCCGCTGCGGTGCATGCCGAGAATGACGACACAGGTTCGATCCATGAACCGTCCAGTTAGGACTTCCGCGCGCGGAATTCCCAGCGAGAAACGGAGCGAAGCCGTTGCGTAAAATCTCCGTGCCCTTCGAGCCGGGTGTGTTTCAATTTCCGTCGTGTCCAAGAAGATTCCGGTTTCGCAAACCCAGACGCCGCTGTCGGGGAATCCCTTTGCCAGCCTCGAGATCGGCGGGTTGCCGCCGGGACCCGAGGAGGTTCCGGTCGAGAAACGTCCCGCAAAAAACGAATTGGGGCGGATTGTGCTTCGCCGGGAGAAGGCGCACCGCGGTGGGAAGACGGTGATTGTTGCCAGTGGATTCCACGACGGTATCGAACTCGAGTCGCTGGCGCGGAGGGCCAAGCAATCGTGTGGTTGCGGAGGCACGGTGAGCGGGCGCGAAATCGAGCTGCAGGGGGATGACGCAGGCCGCGTGCGGGCATTTTTCGAGCGCGAAGGATTTCGGGTCGCGGGTGTTTGACGTGATTGATCGAATTCACTTCGTCATTGCCGGCACCCAAAAAGGCGGCACCACCGCGCTGGAGGCGCTGTTGCGGCGTCATCCTCACATCGGCTTTGCCGACGAGAAGGAGCTCCATTTTTTTGACGACGATCGCTACTTCCGCGGCGAACGGCCGGCCTATGCCGCCTATCATGCGCATTTTTCCCCGACCCCGGAAACGCTGGTGCTCGGGGAGGCGACGCCGGTTTACATGTATTGGGAACCCGCCGCCGAGCGGATGTGGCGATACAATCCCGCGCTGAAGCTCATCATGATCCTGCGCAATCCCATCGAGCGCGCATGGTCGCATTGGGCGATGACAACACGGCGCGGCGAGGAGACGCTGCCTTTCGGCGAGGCGATCCGGCGTGAGGCCGAGCGCTGCAGCGAGGCACTGCCGTTGCAGCATCGATTCTACAGCTACGTCGATCGCGGCTTTTATTCCCGGCAGATCGACCGTCTGACGCGTTATTTTCCGATGTCGCAGATGCTGATTCTTCGAAACGAAGAGCTGCGGGCCGACGCGCAATCGGTGGTGAACCGGGTGAGCCATTTTCTGGGGATCCCGGATGTGACGATCGACGTTCCTCCCTGCGGACCGCGGCAGCGGAGCGGGATGCCGGCGGAGGATCGCGCGTTTTTGCTGGAGTGTTTCGAGCCGGAGATCGCCGAGCTGGAACGGCGGTTCGGCTGGGACTGCCGGGAGTGGCGGGCGCCCTGACGCGGTTGCAATTCCACGCAATCCGGTAAACCGTGGCGGGTGCGTTGTTTTCGCGTTTTTCCCCCCGGACTGTTGCTCGGATTGTCAGCCGCCTTTGCGATGGCGACGACGGTCGAAGAACTCTCGCTCGATGAGCAGATATCGAAGTCGCAGGCCATCGTCGTGGCGCGGGCGGAATCCGTTCAATCGGCGCGTGAGGTAACGGATCGAGGCCGCCCCATCGTGACGACGGTGCGTTTTTCGACGCTGCAGGCATTGAAGGGTGGGATGCCCGGGAGCTTCGAGTTGCGGTTTCTGGGCGGAAAAATCGACGACCTCGAGATGAAGGTCGATGGCATGCCTCAGTTCACCGCGGGCGCCGGGTATTTGCTCTTTGTGTCGGGGGAGTCGGGGCGTGCATGTCCGCTGGTTGGCTGGGCCGGGGGAGGATGGCCGGTGGAGCAGGGGATGGTCGCGATTCCCGGGCGGTTTGCGGCGGACCTCGGTCTGGAAGCTGGAGACGGGCAGGACTTCGCCTCCGTGCCGTTGCAGGCAGCCGAACAAGCAATTCGTGCACGAGTGGTCGAGCCATGAGGGGTCGCTGGATTCCCGCCTTGCTCGCTTTCGCCGTGCTGTCGACTTCCGCGGCGTGGGGTTACGCATTTCTCGGCAGCCGGTGGAAGACGAAGCGCATCGTCCTCCAGTTGCAACTTGGGGGCTCAGGCGGCCAGTTGATTGATGGCGCCCCCTCGTGGAACGCGGTTGCCGAGACGGCCGCGGCGATTTGGAACGAATACATTCGATCGTCGCAATTTTATGTCGTGCGCAATTCGACGGTGCCCATCAGGGACGGTGATGGATTCAACAGCGTCTTTTTCGACGATACGGTTTTCGGATTCTCCTTTGGAGGCGCCGTGGCGGTGACCACCGAGTGGCGAAATGGCAACGAACGCATCGAAGCCGATGTGGTCGTGAACAGGGCTTACGCCTTCAATTCCTATCGCGGCCCCCTCCGGAGGGCTCAGGGCGGTGGCACGCTCTACGATCTGCGCCGCGTGTTGATCCACGAGTTTGGCCACGTGCTGGGGCTGGATCACCCGGATAAGTTTGGGCAGTTCGTCAGGGCGATCATGAACAGCAGCGTCTCGGATATCGATACGGTGCTGAGCGACGACATTGCCGGGGCGCAGGCGCTTTATGGGAGAAATGGTGCTTCGCAGTTGGCCGAGTTCAAAAAACCCGGCCGACGATATACGGTGACCAATCGGCGGCGCTTTACGTTCCGTGGCACCGCGAAGTCCTCACGGGTCACGAAGGTATACCTCGTGAATGATCGCATCTCGCCCAGGAAGGCCTTCCCGGCTCGTGGCCTCGAAAACTGGCGACGCACCCTCCGCCTCAAGCCGGGGATCAACCGCATCTCCATTTACGTCGACACCGGCGCTCCGAAACTCAAACGGGTCAAGAGCGTGCGCATGGAACGCCGGCGGGGGCGTTAACCGCCTCGCCGTGAGCAGGCTTCATTTTTTATTGAAGCCACTGAAGTATTTGGACCACACTGGACTCCAATGTATTCCGATTCGCGTCCGGCGATGGCCAAAGCTGGGGGGACCCTGGGTCCAATTGAAATGGAGGCCATCGAGATGTTCATCAATTTTTTCCGGCTTCTCGGTTTGCCAAAATCCATCGGCGAGATTTACGGGCTTTTGTTTGTTTCCACACGGCCGCTGACCATGGAGGACCTCATGAACCGGCTCGACATCAGCCTCGGGGCGGCGAGCCAGGGTTTGAAGGCGTTGCGGGCGGTCGGCGCGGTGAAGGCGGTTTACAGCCCGGGGGAACGCCGGGACCATTTCGTGGCGGATCTGGAACTGAGCCGGTTCGCCTCCTCATTCATCAAGGAGCAATTGCTGCCCAAGGTGGAGCAGGCGACTGAACGCGTGCGCCGCATGGAGGCGGCTCTTCCGGATCTGCCGGAGAGCGAGCGTCAGGCGACCAAGGCGCGGATCGACGAGCTGCGTCAATGGCTCGATCGCGGCCGTTCCGTGCTTCCGATGGCGCTCAAGCTCCTTTCCATTGCCTGACCAAGGACCTTTTTGCCGATCATCCGGCCCTCAAATTCCAACTCCCGACATGTGGTTCCGTGCAAATTTCCGCGGCTGACCAAGGGCGGCAGCTTGCCTCGAACCGATCGCTTTTGACATGACCGGCTCGCTGCGAGATTTCGGATTCCTCCGCGTGGCGGTTTGCTCGCCGGAGCTGGCCGTGGGCGACGTGCGGGCAAACGTGGCGGCAACAATCGCCGCCATGGAGAAGCTGTCGGCGGAGGGAGTGGAGCTGGTGGCCTTTCCGGAGCTGGGGATCTGCGGCTATTCCTGTGCGGACCTTTTCTATCAGGAGACGCTGCTCGAGGCCTGTCGCGAGGGGGCGGTGGAGATCGCGAAAGCGGCGGCGAAACTGGAGTTGGCTGTCGTTTTCGGCCTGCCGCTGCGCATTGGCGGACGCATCTTCAACTGCGCGGCGTTCGCGACTCCGGGGGGCATTGCGGGGATTGTTCCCAAGACGTGCCTGCCGACGACCGGCGAGTTCTACGAGGAGCGGTGGTTTTCTCGAGCCTCCGCGTTGACGGTCGACGAGATCGAGCTGGGAGGTGCCCGTGTGCCGGTGGGGGCGGACCTGATTTTCACGTCAAAGGACGATGACCGGATCGCGATCGGAATCGAGATCTGCGAAGACCTTTGGGGGCCGGAACCGGTCAGCGGCCCGCTCGCGGTGGCCGGCGCGACCATTTTGGTCAATCCCTCGGCGAGCAACGAAATCCTCGGCAAGGCGGATTATCGCCGCGACCTCGTGCGCCAGCAGAGTGCGCGCTGCCTGGCCGGTTATCTTTACGCGTCGGCGGGCCCCGGGGAATCCACCACGGACATTGTCTGCTCGGGTCACGGGATCATTTCCGAATGCGGCCTCACGCTTGGGGAGACGGAGCGGTTCTCGTTTTCCACGACGTGGCGGATTGCCGATCTCGACCTGGATCGCATTGCCGTCAATCGCGCGTTGAGCAGCACGTTTTCGGCGGCCACGAGCGACCGCAGGTGGAGGCGGATTCCGGTGGGGCTTGGCGGAAAGGCGATCGCGTCGGCGACGCTGCATCGTCCGCTGCCGGCACATCCGTTCATTCCGAGCGATCCGGCCCGGCGGGCCGAGCATTGTCGGGAGATTTTTGCGATTCAGTCGACCGGGTTCGCGAAGCGCCTCCGGCATACGGGTGCACGCTCGGTGGTCATCGGGATTTCCGGCGGACTGGATTCCACGCTTGCCCTGCTGGTGGCCGTGCGCGCGGTGCAGGCGGCGGGACGCGGAATTTCCGACATTGTGGCGGTTGTGATGCCCGGACCCGGAAGCACCGATCGCACGCAGTCGAATGCCGAGGCATTGATTCGTGCGCTGGGGGCGACCTGCCGCGTGATCCCGATCAGCGAGGCGGTGGAGCAGCATTTGCGGGCGATCGGGCATCCGGAGGGAACGCACGACGTGACCTACGAGAATGCCCAGGCACGCGAGCGCACGCAGATTTTGATGGACGTGGCGAACCAGACGGGCGGCCTCGTGCTCGGCACCGGCGACCTTTCGGAACTCGCGCTGGGGTGGTGCACCTTCAATGGCGACCACATGTCGATGTATCACGTGAACGCGGGTGTGCCCAAGACGCTCGTGAAGCACCTCGTGCTGTGGTGCGCGGAGGAGGAGTTCGAGGGCGAGGTTTCGCGCATCCTTCACGACATTGTCGACACGCCGATCAGCCCCGAGTTGCTGCCACTTGCAGAGGATCGTTCACTGGCCCAGAAGACGGAGGACGCGATCGGGCCCTACGAGCTGCACGACTTCTTTTTGTTTCACGCCATTCGCAACCACGCGCGCCCGAGGAAGGTGTTTTTCCTGGCGACGCTTGCGTTCGGCGAAAAATACGATTCCATCGAGATTCTGCGCGTCTTGAAAATTTTCTACCGGCGATTCTTTGCCAGCCAGTTCAAGCGGTCGGCGATGCCGGACGGCCCAAAGGTTGGCACGGCCGCCCTGTCACCGCGCGGAGACTGGCGCATGCCGAGCGACGCGGTCGCGGCGGCATGGCTCGAGGAATGCGAGAACCTGAACTGATTTGCTGTTATGAGTCTTGAGAGCGGCCATCACGAGGTCATGGTTTTCGGATCGGAGAGCACCCTGCTTTCACCGGTCAAGCTGTTGCGGGGGATGATCCGCGACTTCATCGCGGCATGGGAGCTGGGCGTGATGCTCGCCTTCCGCGATTTGAAGGCGCAATACCGGCAGTCTTTTCTCGGCAGCCTGTGGCTGATCATTCCACCGCTGGCATGGACGATCGGCATTACCGTCGCGCGTGAAAACAACCTTACCAACATTGGCGATCTGAGCGATTCGCCCGAGAAAAGCACGGCCTACCTGCTCATCAGCATGGCGATGTGGCAGATGTTCACCCAGGCGGTGCGAGGGCCGCTTGGCGCGTTCCAAATGAACCGTGGCATTTTGACGAAGGTGCGCTTTCCACGTGAAGCGATCGTGATTGCGGACCTCGTGAAGCAAAGCGTCGCGATGGCGATCCTGTGCGCACTGATCGTGGCGGCGTTTGTCTACTTCCGGCTCCCGGTGCCTGGGTCGATCGTGTTTTTCCCGCTGGCGCTGTTGATTCTCGTTGCGCTGGGAACGGTGATCGGGCTGATCCTCGCGCCGGTCGGCCTGCTCTACAAGGATGTCGGCAACTCGATGCAGTATCTGCTGCTCGCGGGGCTCGCCGTGACGCCCGTGACCTTCACCATGGAAGGGCTTGCGCCGGGCGGATTGTTTCGAACCGGGGTGTTTTTGAACCCGGTGACACATGTGCTGGTGACCGCGCGCGAACTCGCGATGGGGGAGACGCTCACGCTGCTGCCGCAGTTCTCGATCGTCACGATTCTGACGATCGTGTTCTCGGTCGTGGGGCTTACGATCCTTCGCGCATCGATGCCGCTGGTGGTCGAAAGGTGGAGTTCCTGATGGTGGACGACGATTACGAGGAAGATTTTGATTTCGACGACGACGAGGAGGATTCGCCTCGCGTCAGGCCGGTTGGGCCTCCTGCACTGGAGGTCAAGGATGTCTCGAAGCGCTTTTGCCGCGATCTGAAGCGCTCGCTCTTTTACGGAGTCCAGGACATTTCGCGCGAGCTGGTGGGCCGCCCGCCGCGGGTCGGCGAGCTCAAGCCGCATGAATTCTGGGCGCTGCAGGATATCAATCTCGAGCTGCCGCGTGGCACCGCGCTTGGCCTTGTCGGCACCAACGGAAGCGGAAAAACAACGCTCATGCGCATCATCTCGGGCCTGATCAAGCCGACGACCGGCTCGGTCACCGTGCGCGGGCGCCTCGCTCCGCTGCTGGCGCTCGGGGCCGGCTTCAATCCCGTCCTTACCGGCCGAGAAAACATTTACACGAACATGTCGATCCTCGGCCTCACCAAGGAGGAGATCGAGGAGCGCTTCGACTCGGTGGTGGAGTATTCCGAAATCGGTTATGCGCTCGACGCGCCGGTGCAGACCTACAGCTCGGGCATGACCGCACGCCTTGGTTTCGCCTGCGCGATCCACACGCAGCCCGACATCCTGCTGATGGATGAAGTGCTCGCGGTCGGCGACATGCAGTTCCGCGAGAAGTGCATCAAGACGCTTCAAAAACTGCGCAACGAGGGCACGTCGTTCATCATCGTGCATCACTTCCCGGACATCCTCCTCGCGGTATGCGACGACGCGATGTATCTCTCCGAAGGCAAAACGGTGACCTACGGCCGCGCGCCCGAGGTGCTCGAACGCTACGAGGAGGACTTGCACTCGAAGCGCGCCGGCAACATCCAGTCCGGCGGGCCCGGCCACATCAAGGGCGGCGAGGCCACCGACCTTGTGATCGAGAGTCCGGAGGCGCAGGTCGTCGACGTGGTTGTTTCCTCGCCCAATCCCGCGCCAACCGGCGACGACGGCGAACAGGTGCTCCGAAACGAAGCTCCAGCCGAAATCACGGCCAGCATTCGCATCAAGGAAAAGATTTCCCTGCTCAACGTGGTCGTGCAAATTCTGCGCCTGCCCACGATTGAGACCCTCGCGCAATCGGCCATGGAATCGCAGGTCCTCAAGATGAGCACGAAGCGGGATTGCGATCGCATCATCGAGGTGCGCCCCGGCGAATATCAGGTGCGTCTGCGTTTCCCGTGGCTCGGGCTTCTCCCGGGATCGTATCAGGCCCGCGTGTCGCTCTATTCGCGCAAGACGTTGCTCGCGCGTCGGCGCAGCAAGCGCTTCCAGGTCGGCTCGAAGAACAAGGTGCGATTCGACGGAAAATATTTCCAACCCCGTGAGTGGGATGTTGGCATCGAAAGCGGACAGCGCGAGAAGGGCGCGGCCAAACGCCGCCGGCAGCAGGAACTGGCTCAACAAGCGGAGGCTTCCGAATGACGACAGGCACTGAACCCACTGCAACGAAACCCCCGGCTCCCGCACAGCCGGCGGAAAACCGCATCTGGCGCTGGATCAACGCCGAGATCGACCGTGCGCTGCAAACCTGCCTGAACCAGCTTCCCCAGCGCATGGGAAACCTCCGGCAGTATCCGCCGCGGCCAATCCGGCACGAGGTGCTCGATCCCGGCGATTTCACGGGGCGCTACCCGTCGATCAGCATCGTCACGCCGACGTTCAACCAGGGGCAGTTCATCGAGCGCACGATTCGCAGCGTGCTCGACCAGGCGTATCCCGCGCTCGACTACGCGGTTTACGACGGCGTGTCGACGGACAATACCGTCGAGGTGCTCAAGGCGCTGTCGAACGAATACGATTTCAAATGGAAGTCCGAGCCGGATGCCGGCCAGGCCGACGCCATCAACAAGGCCTTCGCGATGGTCGATGGCGAAATCATGGGCTGGTTGAACTCCGACGACCTGCTCATGCCGCGCGCCCTGCTCTTCGTCGGCAGTTTCTTCGACCAGCACCCCGAGATCGATGTTATCTACGGCCACCGCCTGCTCATCAACGAGAACGACCTCGAGATCGGGCGCTGGATCACGCCGCCCTATCATCCCGAGGCGCTCACGTATTTCGATTACGTGCCGCAGGAGACGCTTTTCTGGCGGCGGAGCATCTGGGAAAAGGCGGGCGGCAAACTGAACGTCGATTTCCACTTCGCGCTCGACTGGGATTTGCTCCAGCGATTCCGCGCGGCGGGTGCCCGGATTGTGCGTGTGCCCCGCTTTCTGGGTTGCTTTCGCGTGCATCCGGAGCAGAAAACATCCGCGAAGATGGTGGACGTCGGTAAAACGGAAATGAGCTGGCTGCGCCCGGACTTCGCGGCCAATCCGAAGGAAAAGCGTCGCATGACGCGGCTGTATTTTGGCGAGCAGTTTCGCGGTCAGATCAGCGGACTGCTGCTGCGGCTGGGAATTCGATCGTTGTCGTGGTAGCGGAGCAGGCAGTCTCGACACGCGAGCCCACCTTCGTCCTCCACCAGCTTCCCGGTTGTGGCGGCAAGGGGCTCGGGGAATTTCTTTACGGTAATTTTGCCGTCGTTCATGACGAGCCGGATGCCGAGGTCTTCGGCAAGGGCGGCGACAATCCGATTCTGCCGATCGACACGGCACGGCTCACCGCGGTGCATGCCTTCGCGTTTCGCAGTCATTCCCGCCCGGGCACGGTCTTTCTCGAAAAGCTCTATCCCGAGGTCTTTTCCGACGAGGCGTTCGTGACGGCGATCATTCTCGACGAGCCGCTCCGCGCGCATGCCACGACGTATTTTCACCTTCGGAGACGCGGTGAGAAGCTTCCTTCATTCCCGAGATTTCTCGCGGACAAGCGCAATCCCCTCTGCGGCTATCTCGGCGTGCGATCCGAGGCCGAGGCCGAGGCTGCGCTCGCGAGGTATCGGGTCGTGGGGCTTGCCGGTGCGACGCTTGGGCCGACGCTGCGCCGGATTTGCGAAACGCTGATCGGGCGGCTGCGCGGCTTCTCCGATCGGCCAAATGCCCGCCGCACGCTCCTTCAGCTCGAGAGCTGGCTTGCGGAAGCTCGCAACATCGAGCCCGAGCCAGAGATCGAGGAACTCGTCCGTTCCGTGGGCTTCATCACCCGTGCGCTTTTCAAGCGGCGCAATCGTCTCGATTATCACCTCCACCGTTGCGCCCAGGCGCGCTGTTAATCATGGAGCCGACGTTGGTTTTCAATCACATCCCGAAGTGCTACGGGACCAGCATCAAGAAGTATTTCCGCAAGTTCATGACTCCGATTGCGGACTACCATGCGATCTTTCCCGATCCGCCGCGCTTCAACGAATTTCCGTATGATCCGTCGCTGTTCGGCGCGGAGGATTTGCTGGTAGGGCATTTCAATCGCCCGGGCGCGCGACTTCCGGAGCGCTACCCCGAGGTGATTTCGAACCCGCGATTTCACCTCTTCACGTTTCTGCGTGAGCCGTTGGACATGCAGATTTCGATGTATTACTACACGCTCAAGAAGAAGAAGCACATCGCGGAGCAGAATCCCGTGCGCTTCGAAAATCTCGAGGGCTATCTGCGCAAGACCTACAACGCGATGGCTGCCGCGCTGCCCTGCGACGAATCGAATTACCGCGAGGTGTTGAGCCGTTATTTTTTCGTGGGCGTCACCGAGAAGGTCGCCACATCGATGAAAGTCCTCATCGATCGCATCTCGAAGATTTACGAGGAGGCCGAGCCGACCCGCGGCGTGCTGCGGATGCGCCGTTGCCTCGCGGTGGTCCGGGATGTGGGTCTGCCGCACGAGAACAAGACGAACCGCGACGACCAGGCATCGAAGATCTCCGCCGAGACGCTGGAGATTTTCAAAAGTCGCAACGCGCTCGACTACAAACTCTACGAATACGCGCTCGAACAACTCGAAGCCGCAACCGCGACCGCACCCGCGACCACGTGATAAATCATGAGTAAGAAGATTGTCATTTACCAACACGTCCCGAAATGTGCGGGGCAGTCGTTCCGCCTGGCCTGGCGCGAAATGGGCTTCGAGCTGATTCTCGAGAAGCCGCCCAAAAAGAACACGCCGGAGTGGGATGCCTTCGTCGCAAACAAGGTGGATGTCGACGCGTTGCCTGGCGACACGCTGATCTGCGGACACCTCATTCACGATGGCATCCGGCCGCGCGAGCGTTACGGCGACGCGATTGCGAAGTGGAACATTCCGATCGTCACGCTGCTGCGCGACCCGATGGAGCGGGCGATCTCCGCGTATTTTTATCGTCAGCGCCAGGGAAAGGAGACGCTGCCCAACGTCGAGGACCAGCTGCGCAAGTTCCGCAATCCCATGGCGCACCATCTCGGCTACGGCGGTCAGCCGTATCGTGAATTTCTCGAGACGTTTCTCTTCGTTTCCGTCGCCGAGTATCTTCAGCCCTCGGTGAACGTCCTCGCGAAGGTGATCGGCCGTCCCGCGCCGAATGTGGCTCGCGTGAATGCCACGCCGCGCAAGCCCTACGAGATTTCGGAGGAAACAAGAAAGCTCTTCCGCGAGCAAAACCCGGTTGATTACGCGCTCTACGACGAGGCGCTCAAGATGCTGAAGGAGCGCCATCTCGAACAGCTCGGCACCCCGCTCCCGGAGCGAAGCTGAGTGTTCCGGGCGGAGACCCTGACGCGGCGTGCCTCCTCTCCTGTTTTTGCAGCCGCCTGGTGTGCGGGCCGAGGCGCTCGGCCGGCTCCTTCGGGCGGTCTTTTGCTATCGCGAGGACGTTCCGTTGCTCGGAAATCGCGAGGCGTTTGCCACGCTGGCGCTGCCGGAATCGCTTCTGGGCGACGATGCCGTGCTCGCCGGTTCGTTTCAGGGGGATTACTCGCTCAGGAAGCGATACCCGGAACTCGCGCGACACCCGAAGGCGTTTCGCATTGCCGCCATCGAGGATCCGCTGATCGCCCAGGCGCGGGTTTATCGGCATCTTCTCGAAACTCAGCCGGATCTGCCGGCGCGAAAACCTGCACGGTTTTCGACGCTTGGGCATTTTCTGCGATCGCGGACGAACTCGATCAGCCAGGCGTTGGCGGAGGCACTGGGGAGGCGTCGCGTCTCGGCGAAGGATTTCGATGCGGTCGCGAGCGACGACCCCGAAGGGCTCGCCCACCTCGCCGCCCGGCTGTCTGAATGGACGACCGATCGGCGCGCGAAGCGTCTGCTGCAGGCACTGGTTGAGGCGCCCGAGAAATGCGCCCGCGAGTTTCCTGCTGCCCCCGCGGAGGCCATCCAGATCGATGAGGGGACCCTGCGAATTTTCCGGCGACAGAATCGCGCGGACTACGAGTTGTTCGAAGCCAGCCGCGAACGCGCGCATCGCCGCCGGCGTCAATGGCCGATTCTGCGAAAGATCGCGACGAGTTCAACGCCCGCCGCGGCGGACGAACCGGCGTTTGTTTTCAATCACCTGCCGAAATCCTATGGCTCGAGTCTTCGCGTGCTGCTCGCCGGCGGGTTCTCGATGGTCGAGGACCACACGCGCTTTCTCGACGTCGAGGGAGTCATTCGGGACACACCGGTCGATACCTCGCGGCTGACCGCCGACACGATTTTTGCCGGGCATCTATGCCACGGCGACTTCCTGCTCCAGCGGCGGTATCCGGAGATCTGGGCGAACCCGCGTTTCAAGATCTTCACCTACCTGCGCAATCCGCTCGATACCGCCATTTCGAATTTTCTCCACGTCACGGAGCGCTACCCCGAAGTCGTGGCGGCCGATCCCGAGCTTTACGCCTCGGTGGATGAATACGTGCGCCGAATGAACAACCCGATCGCCGAGCGCCTTGGTTGCACGCGCGAGAACATGGATGCCGTGCTGGGCCGCTATTTCTTCATTGGAGTTGCGGAAAAGCATCACGAATCGCTGCCCCGGCTGCTCGATGCGATGGAGCGACAGCTCGCGCAGGCACCCGATTCCATTACGGTGCGGCGGGCGAGGGCGGTTCTCCCGCAACTGCGGTCGCGCACGCTGCCCCACGAAAACCCGCGCCGTTCGGGCGATTCGCTCCGGGGATGCCTGTCTGCGGAGACCCTTGAAATCTTCCAATCGCGGAATGCGCTGGATCTGGAAATCTACCGACACGCTGACATGGCGACGGTCGAGCCTTGACGGAGGGGAGTCGCCCCCTTCTCATGAACATCTTTTGCTGGTGCGCTTGATTCCGATGAACCATTTCTATGAACGCGGGTCCGTCCCGCCCTTCGACGCCGTCGTTTTTTCATGAGTCAACTTGCCCAATTGACCGACCGCTCGGCGAAGCTGCGCGTTTATCTCAACGATCTGGTTCACGCCGAAAAGCCGGCGCCCAAGATGGATTCCAAACTCCTCACGGAGCAGACGGAATACGCCGCGGTGCGGGAACTCACCGAGCTGGAACTCGATCTCATCGTCACCCACGTCGAGGTGAACGACCTCCACGGCACGGGCATCCTCATCAAACGGATGTTCCCCGACTGGCGGCGCATCATGCAGATCTGGACGTGCAACGCCTACCCGGTGAATGATTTTGGCGTCATCCAGCTATTCGTCAACGGGTGGCAGGTTTCGCGTCCGAAGATGTATCAGAAGGCGCTGGAGGCGATGCAGCCCTATAAGGTGCGCCGGGTTCTTTGCGTGCCCTTCTCGGCGGAGGACCTTTACGTTTCGATGGCGGTGGCCGAATCGCGGGGCGTGCCGATGGCCGTCTACGTGATGGATGACCAGAACCTCACGAACCATCGCATTCCCGATGCCGTATTGCGCAGTGCCTTCGAGAAATCGCACGCGGTCTTCGCGATTTCTCCCGAGATGCGGGACGCCTACGAGGCGAAGTTCGGGATCAAGTGCTATCTCCTGCCGCCCCTCGTGCCGGCGCGGGAGTTGATGTCGGAGCCGGTCGCCGCCGAAAAGATCACCCATGGCCGCCGGGGCATCCTGCTCGGCAACATCTGGAACGCGGAATGGCTCGCGGAGATTCGTCACGTGATTCGCGATGCCGGCGTGGAGATCGACTGGTATGGCAACGCCGGCAAGTTCGTGAATTTCGAGGATGGAGAGCTTGCCAGGGATGGTATTCATTTCAAAGGCTCCCTGCCGGACGCCGAGGTGTGCGCGATGATGCGCCAGTATGCGTTTGGCCTGCTCCCGTCGTCGCCCGACGACAAGGAGGACTGGCTCGCGAAATACAGCATCCCGACCCGTCTTGTGACGAGTGTCGCTGCGGGAAACCTCCCGATGATCGTCATCGGCAGCGAGAAGTCCGCGTCCAGCCGGTTCGTGAAGAATTTCGATGTGGGCATCGTCTGCCCGTATGACAGTGCGGCTGTCACGGCGGCGGTCGATCGCGTCCTGCAGCCGGAGAATCAGCGTTTGTATCGGGAGAATGCCGCGCGCAACGCGAAGTTCTTTTCCGACGAAGGCATTGCCGACTGGATTTGGAAAACGATCGAGCAGCGGTTTCCGGCTGATGATCGCTTCGAGAAGCATCTCGGTGGCAGTGGCAATCCGTCGGGATGGATCGAGCCGCCCGCGCCTCCCGATCTCTTCCATGGCCTGCACGAATCGTATTTCCCCTATCGGCGGCTCGCGCGGCTGGGATATCGCCCCGACTTTTTCTTCGATGTCGGCGCGTCGACCGGCGTGTTTTCGGATCTCATTTCGCGAATCTTCCCCGACGCCCGAAAGATCCTCGTCGAACCGCTTTTCGAACTGCACCGCGCGCAAACGAACTGGTTTTTCGAGCGACACCCGGAGTTCGAAATCGTGCAGGCGGCGGTAAGCGACCAGCCGGGGAAGGCGACCTTTCACGTCTCCGAGGATCTTTTCAGCAGCAGCCTGATGCAGGATGCGGTGAGCGAATCGAAGCCGATCGATGTCGAGGTGAAGACGCTCGACCAGATCGCGGAGGAGCTGCAGATCACGGGGCGCGGCCTTCTCAAGATCGACGTTCAATGTGCCGAGCATCAGGTGCTCGCGGGGGCGACCGCGCTGCTCGAGAAGGTGGATGGCGTGATGCTTGAATTGAGCCTCAAGCGATTCGCTCCGCACGCGAAGATCTTCCCCGAGATGCTGGCGCTGATGGATTCGCTTGGCTTCCGGTATTTCGACGAATGTGGCGGATGGCGCCTGCCGGAGGACGGCCGCCTGGTCCAGAAGGACGTCCTGTTTTTGCGAAAGGGCCTGCTGGAGGAGGAGTAGAGTATGTGGAGCAAAATCAAGGCTGCGATCGAACGTTACCGCCGCGTGTTCGACTACGCGGTGAACGTGCTGGAGGAATCGCGGCGCGCAAACTCCGTTCCCGTGCACTTCGAGAACCAGAACGCGATTCTGTTCGGCGTCACCGAGCTGATGAAGCGGGCCAATCAGGTCGAGGGACTGACCATGGAGCTGCAAAAGACGAACCAGCTCATGAATATCTCCGCGGTGGAGCTTGCCACCACCAATGGAAAGCTGGAGGCAATGGAGGCGCAGCTGCGAGAGGCCCGTGAGGAGATCGAGCGATTGCGCCAGGAGCTGGCGCGCGTCACTTCCGCGCAGTGAGCGCGGTTTCTGAATGACACCCTATCTTTCCGTCGTCGCGTGCAGTCGAAATGACGAGCACGGCGGCAATACGCTGTATCGCACGCAGATGTTCGTGGACACGTTCCTCGAGCAGTGCGCGAAGTATGAGCTCCCCGGAGAGCTCGTGCTGGTGGAGTGGAACCCGCCTGCCGACAAGCCGCCGCTATCCGAGGCGATCGACTGGAGCCGGCAGGGGGAGTTCGCGCGATGCCGGGTGATCACGGTGCCGGAGGCCCTGCACCGGACCTTGCGTTACTCGCGGCAGCTTCCCCTGTTCCAGATGATCGCGAAGAATGTCGGCATTCGCCGCGCCCGGGGGGAGTTCATTCTCGCGACGAATATCGACATTCTCATTTCCGATCCGCTCTTTTCGCGAATTGCACGTCGTGACCTGCGCCCGGACCGACTTTATCGATGCGATCGCTTCGACATTGACTCGAGCATTCCGAGACTTCCACTCGAGGAGCGCATGGAATTTGCGCGCACGCATCTCGTTCGGAAAAACCTGCGAACGTCACCGCCCGAGATCGCTGCGGCGCAGGAAGGGGAGGCGCCGGCATCCGAAATTCTCGAGATCGGCCGCGCGACGGGCCAATTCGACATCGAAGACGACCCTATCGCGCCGGCGCTTGTGGCGAAACCGGATATCCCCGCCCTCTGGCTGCACATGAAACAGTGCGGAGATTTCACGATGCTTCACCGCGACGCTTGGGAGCGCATCGGCGGTTATGCCGAGTTCGAGAATTACTCGTTGCACATCGATTCCATCGGCGTGCATGCCGCGCACCGGGCGGGCTTTCGGGAGACATGGTTTGCGCCCCCCGCGGTTTGCTATCACATCGAGCACGCAATGGGGTCCGGCTATGTGCCGGAGGCCGAGAAATCGCTGTTCGACCGGCTCGACGCCGCCGGGATCGGCTGGTTCGACTACGATTTCATCCATCCGTTTTTCGTTGAGATGGAGGAGCGGAAAGCTCCGCTCGAATTTAACGACTCCCGCTGGGGGCTCCGCGACTGGCAGCTTCCGGAAACCGTCTGCACAGCCACCGAGCGGCAATCGGTGTCCGCAGGGGAGCTTGGCGGGATGCCCGAAGGAACGTCGGTCGGCGCTTTACGGCCGGAATTCGACCCGCTGCGCCATGCCCGCTTCGTTCAGCGTTATGACCGACGCGACGTTGCACGGTTAAGCGAAGTGATCAAAAAATTGCGCGACGAGCTGAATCGTGCCGGAGAGCAGAACAAGTCGCTGAGGGAAACGCTGGATCAGGTTCGTCGTGAATACCGGGCGGCACGGGAGCGAAACACGGAACTGTCGGCGCAGCTTGGCGAGGCCAGGCGCGAGGTGACCGATTTTGCGGAAAAGCTGCGGGCGACACGGGAGCGGCTGGCGCGATACCGCCGGGTCTTTGGCGGACTGGAACGGTTCGGCTGGTTTAAATGATGGCTAACAACTTTCGCGGCGAAGCTGATTTAGGAGTGCACGGAAAATGGTGAGGTCTTACGAGGAATTGCAATGGGAGCGCGCCCGCGCGCGAGAACGACTTCGCAGCGCGGTGACTTCCGGTGCCGGCGCCGGCGATTTCGCCTACGATGAAGCCCGGCGAAGCATATTGTGGCCGCACATTTCGGGATTCGCGGAATATGAGCGCTGGGCGGGGTTGCGGGTGCTGGAACTCGGATGCGGCACGGGATTGGATGCCGTGAAGTTCCTCCAACACGGGGCCATCTACACAGGCGTCGCGATCACTGAGGCTGAAGTGAACGCCGCCCGAAAGCGCCTGGCGTCCCAGGGGCTGGAGGGAACGGTGCATCTCGGTTCTTTGGAAAATCTCGAGACGTTGCGGAATCAGGAGTTCGATCTGGTCATTGCGATTGGCTCCATACAGCAGCCGTCGACTGTCACCAGCGTAGGCCGTGCCGTTGAGCGACTGCTTGCCAGGACGGGTGAGCTGCGCCTGATGCTTCTCGCGAAGCAATCGTGGTGGGAGGTTCTGGAGGCGGATCAAGCGCCGATTTCCAGAGTTATTGAGAAGGAGAAGGGGGAGTCCATCGCGAGTGGACGAGGCGAGATCCGAAAACTCCTCGAGGGATATGAGGTCGTGCGTGTCGCGCAGGCGGGGTTGCCCTGCTTTCAAAAAGAGAAGGAGGCGACCGACGTTTTCGAGCTGGAGCCCTGGTTCGCTTCAATGTCGCGACCAATGCTTTCTGTGCTCGAGGAAAGAATGGGGGTTCATCTGCTCGTGCAAGCCTGCAAGCCTGAGGGGCGGAAGCGTGTCGAAACCCTGGCGCGCAAACGCCGCAAGCGGGAGCTGCCGTCGGGAATTCTACCGCCTCCGGAGGAATGGGCGCCGGCACCGAACGAACCGAGAGGTGATGACCACCCGATCTTTGCGCAGTTCCAACCTTACTCCGGGCCTGTTCCAGAGGGATTCAAGCCGGACTTCATCGGGACGCTCATCAACAGGAATTACTCGGCGGGAGAATTTGTTCAGGAACCGAGTGGCAAGGTGCGGCCTGTTCCGGCAAGAGACGAGGAGTATTTCGAGTGGATTGATGTTCTCGAGTCGGTGGCGTCGGCACGGGGATCCTACACGATGCTCGAAGTGGGCGCCGGTTATGGCCGGTGGTCCTGCCGCGCTGCGCTCGCGGCGAGGCAGCGCGGGCTGAAACCTTTGCGGATCGCGGCCGTTGAGGCGGAGCCCTCTCACCGACAGTGGATCGAGCCCCATTATCGAACGAATGGACTCACCGACGGGGAGTTCCGCATTTTTCCGGTGGCGGTGGCCGCGAAACCAGGCACGGCTTTCTTTTATATCAATGAACCAGGGTCGGAGGATCCGGCGAAACGGGCAAAGGACTGGTATGGACAGATGCTCGCCGGGAACGACAAGGTGGTCGAGGGCGCGCAGCCGGCAACCTATCACGGGCTGCCGGTGGTGACATTCGACCACGGCTATCAGGCCGTCGAAGTCGAAGTCGCCGCATTCAATGACATACTCAAGGAGTTTGACGTGCTGGATCTCGTCGACTTTGACATCCAAGGTCGGGAGTTCGAAGTGATCGAATCCTCCATCGCGGCTCTTGATGCAAAAGCGCGCATGGTGCACGTGGGAACTCATGGGCGCGATATCGAAGTCGCCTTGCGCGCCCTGTTCCTCGATCACGGATGGTTGCCCCGGTATGACTATTCGTGTTTCGCAAAACACGAGACACCTTACGGCGTGATCTCCTTCCAGGATGGCGTCCAGAGCTGGTCAAATCCCCGTTTTAACGCGCGCTGATTTACATGATCGAAAACGTATCAATCATCGGACTCGGAAAACTTGGCGCGAGCATGGCGGCGGGGATGGCCAGTCGCGGGCTGCGCGTGATCGGTGTGGACGTCTCGCCACAGGCGGTCGAGGCCGTCAATGCCGGCCGGGCTCCCGTGCAGGAAACGGGTCTGGAGGAAATGATCGCCGCGAATCGTGAACGTCTTCGCGCGACGTTGAGTCACGAGGAGGCGGTTCTTGGTTCCGACATCAGCTTCGTCATCGTGCCGACTCCAAGCGATGAGCGTGGTGCGTTTTCGATTCGCTACGCGGTTCACGCATTCCGCGAGATTGGCCGCGCACTGGCGAAGAAGGATTCCTATCACGTCGTTGTTCTCACGAGCACGGTGCTGCCGGGCGCGACACGGCACGGTCTGCTGCCTGTTCTCGAGGAGGAATCCGGCAAACGTTGCGGCGTGGATTTCGGGCTCTGCTACAACCCTGAGTTCATCGCGTTGGGCACGGTGATCCGGGATTTTCTAAATCCGGATTTCTACCTGCTTGGCGAATTTGATTCCCGGAGTGGCGATGCGCTCGAGGCGATCCATCGCAAGGTTTGCGTGAAGGATCCCGTCATTCGCCGCATGAGTATCGAGAATGCGGAGATCGCGAAGATCGCGCTCAACAGCTACGTAACGATGAAGATTTCCTTCGCGAACATGCTCGCGGATCTCTGCGAGCGTGTGCCCGGCGGCGATGTCGATGTGGTCTCCGATGCTCTCGGCTCCGACTCGCGAATTGGCCGCAAGTATCTTACTGGCGGAATGGGCTTCGCAGGCCCGTGCTTCCCTCGCGACAATGTTGCGCTGTCATTCATTGGAAACGAGCTGGGTGCGGATTGCCGACTGCTCGGGGAGAACGATGCCTACAATCGCGATCTCTCGGCGCGCTTCGTCGAGAAGCTCCGCCCGATCATCGGAGGGGCGGACACGGTTGCGGTGCTTGGCCTCGCATACAAGCCGCAATCGCACGTGATCGAGGAATCGCCCGGTGTGGCCCTGGCTCTGGCGCTGGCGGACGCCGGTTTGCGGGTGGTCGCCTGGGATCCGCTCGCAGCCGACACTGCGCGGCCGATCCTGCAGTATCGCACACTCATCGCCGACACCCTCGAGCAGTGTTTGCAAGGTGCGGATGTCGTCCTGATTACCACGCCGGACGCGGTATTTCGCGGGTTGCGGCCGGAGGACTTCCTGCAAGGCCGCGATTCCGTGACGGTGGTGGATTTCTGGCGTTGCCTCGCGGGGGTTCTCGATGGAGTTCCCGGGATTCGTTACATTCCCATCGGCCGATGCCTCGACGACGAGGCCGCCGCGTCCCGCCTTCGCGACCTCTGGCGGGTCGGAAATCAGCAGTAAGTGAATCTATGAACAAAAATGAGACAGTCGTCGTGGCTGGTGCAGGTGGCTTTATCGGAGGCCATCTCGTGAGCCGGCTGCGCGCGCTTGGGTATTCCTCCATTCGAGCCGTGGACCGCAAACCACTGGGCTCGTGGTATCAGCAATTTGATGATGTCGAGAACCTCTGCCTGGACCTCCAGGAAAAGGCGGCATGCATGACCGCGCTCGAGGGAGCCGCCACCGTTTACAACCTCGCGTGTGACATGGGTGGCATGGGCTTCATCGAAAACAACAAGGCCCTGTGCATGCTCAGCGTGTTGATCAACACGCATCTGCTCGTTGCCGCCCGCGAGCATGGCGTGAAGCAGTATTTCTACGCGTCGTCCGCCTGCGTTTACGCGGCCGGCAAGCAGACCGACCCGCACAATCCCGGGTTGAAGGAGTCCGATGCCTACCCGGCGATGCCGGAGGATGGCTACGGATGGGAGAAGCTGTTCTCCGAGCGCATGTGCCGCCACTTTTGGGAGGATTTCGGCGTCGATTCCCGGGTCGTTCGCTTTCACAACGTCTACGGCCCATGGGGCACGTATGATGGCGGCCGCGAGAAGGCCCCAGCCGCCATTTGCCGCAAGGTGATCGCCGCGAAATTGAGCGGAAAGCACGAGATCGAAATCTGGGGCGATGGAGAGCAGACGCGAAGCTTCATGTATATCGACGACTGCCTCGAGGGCGTGTTGAAAATCATGAACTCGGAGATCCGCGAGCCGATCAATCTCGGCAGCGACGAGATGGTCACGATCAACCAGCTCGTCGACATCGTCGAAGACATCGCCGGCATCAAGCTCCAGCGCCGCTACAACCTGAATGCGCCGAAGGGGGTTCGCGGGCGAAACAGCGACAACACGTTGATCAAGTCGTATCTCGGCTGGGCGCCGTCGATCCCGCTTCGCACGGGATTGGAGAAAACCTACGAGTGGATTTACGAGCAGATGAACCAGGGGGCGGAGCAGGCCGAAAAGGCGGCGCGCCATTTCGCCAGCTAGCGACTTAGCAGTCCGGCTTCCATGGATCAGCCGCTCAAGAATCCGAACGCGATTCTGCTGCGCACGCGGACCTTTGCGGCGGCCGTGGAACCCGACAATCACGGCAGTGAGCTGGATTCGCGGCATGTCTTCGCCGACACGCGGCTGAACCTGAAGCGAACGGCGCTGCTCCTGATCGACGTTTGGGAGACGCATCCCAACGACGGCTGGACTGCGCGGGCCCGGCCGCACATCCGGGAAAAGATCGTGCCGCTGCTTGCGACGGCCAGAGAGCATGGCCTTCTCATTCTTCACGCAGCGCACGAACGCGAAATTGCCGGCGTCGCCGTTCCGCAGCCGGGCGAGGTCGACTTGTGCGCCGAGGGGCTGGCGTCGACGGATGCCTTCGAGAAGTTCCTCAAAGAGCGGGAAATCACGACGCTGCTCTACGCCGGGTATGCGTCCAACTGGTGTATTATCAACCGGCCGATTGGAATCATCCCGATGCGGGGTCGCGGGCTGAACGTGATCCTGCTGCGGGACTGCACGCTGGGTTTTGAGACGCCCGAAACGCTCGAAGGCGAGTGGGCGAACAAGGTCATCATCAACACGATCGAGCACCAATGGGGTTCGACTTCGACGCTTGAGGATCTTCAAAGTGCGCTGAAGATGCGGGCGGAACGCCGCGCCTTGAGGAGAGAGTGATGCACCGGCACTACTGGCGTTCTTTGGATGGATTGCGCGCAATCGCCGCGCTCATCGTATTGCTGTCTCACGCCGGTGCACCTTTCCTGCCGAGTGGGGGAGTGGGCGTGGACATTTTCTTCGTCCTGAGTGGATTTCTCATCACGACGATTCTGAGTGGCGAGATCAACCGTTACGGAGAACTTCGCTTTGGGAATTTCTACATGCGGCGATTTCTGCGGCTGGCTCCCTGCCTGGTCCTCGTTGCAATCAGTTATGGCCTATGGGTGGCGTTTGTCGAAGGGCGTTTCCCCTTCGCCATCGTGTTGGTGGTCCTTACCTACACGACCAACTGGGCCATGGGGATTTTTGGCTTTGAACCCCATGGGTTGCGACATTGCTGGTCGCTCGCGATCGAGGAGCAATATTACCTCATCTGGCCGCTGGTGATTCTTTCTCTCGACCGTGCAACAAAGTCGGCATGGCTGAAGGGCACCGTGTTGCTGATCCTAGCCGGAATTGTCGCCTCGTATCGCGCGTCGGTGGTTGGTGCGTTTTCTGCGGAACGAATTTATTTCGGCCTCGATACCCACTCTGACGGACTGATCATCGGGTCCTCGCTTGCTTATTTCCATGCGGCGATTTCGCGCGCGCCGCACCCTGTTGCGGAGCGTGTTTGCAGTTTTGGAATCGTCCCCCTGGCGATCGCGATCCTTGTCGGCGTGATTTCAAAGATCACCTGGCACGATCCCGAGATGGGGACGTTTGGCTTTCTGATTGTGGCGATTGCCGCCGCAGCGATCATTGCCGATCTTGTGTGGAGCCGTTCATCGTGGCTGGCGCGCGTTCTGTCCCTCCGTCCACTCGTCTATCTGGGCACGATTTCCTACGGGCTCTATCTCTGGCACTTCCCGATTTACGCCGCGTTCAATCACTACCTGCCCGGGCGTTCGTTCTTTCAATTGGGTGCCTGGAAAGTTGGCGTGAGCATTCTTGTTGCCGCTATCTCTTACCAATGGTTTGAGCGGCGATTCCTTGAGTTGAAGTCGCGGTTTCAGCGCCCGGACCCTTCGGACGCCGCATCAGGCGTCGAGGCCGGCTCGGCGGTGCTTGCCCCTGATCCTGGCATGCGATGAGGCGGTTTTGGATTGGCTCCTCCCGCCCCTGCCAATATCCCTTTTTTTCCGCAACTCATGAGTAAGACCATCCTCGTTACCGGTTCGTCGGGCCTGATTGGCTCGGAAGTATGTCTGTATTTTGCGCAGCAGGGCTGCACGATTCACGGGGTGGATAACAACCAGCGGGCGGTGTTCTTTGGTCCGCAGGGGGACACGCGGTGGAACCAGCAGCGGTTGAGCGGGAAGATTTCGGGATTTGTGCACCATGAGCTGGACATCCGCGACCGGCAGGGGGTGCTCGATCTCATCGAGAAGGTGAAGCCGGACGCGATCGTGCATACGGCGGCGCAGCCTTCGCACGACCGTGCGGCGGCGATCCCGTTCGACGATTTCGACACGAACGCGGTGGGCACGCTGAACTTCCTCGAGGCGGCGCGGCGGTTCTGCCCGGAGTCGCCGTTCATCCACATGTCGACGAACAAGGTTTACGGTGACCGGCCGAACACGATTCCGCTGGTGGAGCTGGAGACGCGCTGGGATTACGCGGATCCGGCCTACGAGCATGGGATTGCGGAGGATTTCTCGATCGACCAGTCGAAGCACTCGCTCTTTGGGGCGTCGAAGGTCGCGGCCGACGTGATGGTGCAGGAATACGGTCGCTACTTCAACATGCCGACGTGCTGCCTGCGCGGTGGATGCCTGACCGGCCCGAACCACTCCGGAGTCGAGTTGCACGGGTTTTTGAGCTATCTGGTGAAGTGCAACCTCGAAGGGCGCGAATACCGCGTCTTTGGCTACAAGGGCAAGCAGGTGCGCGACAACATCCACTCTGAGGACGTGGCGCGCTTCATGTGGGAGTTTTACAAAGCGCCGCGGGTCGGGGAGGTTTACAACCTTGGCGGCGGCAAGGCGAATTCGTGCTCGATCCTCGAGGCGTTCAAGATCGCCGAGAAGTTCACCGGCAAGGAGCAGAAATACACCTACGTGGATGAAAACCGCATCGGTGACCACATCTGCTACTACTCGGACCTTCGCAAGATGAAGGCGCACTATCCCAACTGGGACATCACCAAGTCCCTCGAGGACACCGTGCGCGAAATCGTCGAAAGCTGGCAGGCACGGCTCGTAGCCGCCTGAGCTTCTCATTCCTCCGGCACATGAAAGCGGTCTCCGCGTTCCGGCGCTTTTTTTTCACCGGACTGGTTGTCGTCGCCGTCTCTTTGAGCGCTCGCTGTGCGTTCGCGGGCAAGGGCGCGTATGTCCGGATTTTCAACCTCACCGACAAACCGATCAACGTGCGGACGGTGGTGGATGGTTTCGAGAACGAGCGTTTCAAGGGAGACCGGCTGACCGGAGAGATCGATGCGCGTTCCGCGTTTCCTCCGGCGGGCTCGGTCTACGTCGAGGAGAACAATTTCATCAGCGCCAGCGACATCACGTTTCGCTTTGCGCAGAACGGTGCGCGGCCGGCGATCAAGGTGATCTATCGCACCGAGAACACCGGATACTACGAAGACTGGGCGCAACCGGATAACGGCTTGTTCGTCTGGAGTGCGATCTACGGATTTCCCGGTGTCGGCACCCAGTATCAAATCAACATCTTTGTGGATGATCAGAAGGTGAATCCAGCCCGCTGGATGAGCCGGATCCGCGATGATGTGAACCTGGCGGACCTCATGATTCCGGGCACGCATGACAGCGCGACCTACAACTGGCAGGTCCCTTATGTCGCCACGCAGACGCTCGACTTCGATGAGCAACTCCAGGCCGGAGTGCGGTATTTCGATCTGCGCGGCGGGCCTCTCATCAATGGGGATGTCGCCGCAGTGCACGGTGATGTGCAGTTGGGACTCCTTGGGTTCAACAAGATTTTCAAGCAGCTCATGGCGTATCTCGATCGCAACCCGAATGAGGTGATCTTGATCCAGCCCAGTCTCGACGTTTACGCGACCGCATCGGCATCACGGCGCGCGATCAAGAAGCTGATCGACGACAACAAACGCTATTTCTTTACTGAGAATCGGATCCCGACCGTCGGAGAAGCCCGAGGCAAGATCGTTGTGATCAATCGCCTTGGGAATAACGACGACTTCAACTACGGATTCAACGTTATTGCCTGGACCGGATATGATGGCCGTCGCTACGCGGTGCAGGACGAATATGACCCGGACAGCTGGGCCGACAAGGAAGCCGCCATCAAGAAGTTCTTCCGGCAATACTGCCGGCCCCGCAGCCCGGGTTACGAGTATCGCCTGAACCTGAATTTTCTGAGCTTCGCGGGGGCAATACCTCCATTGTTGAGTGCGACACGCGTTGGAGGAGTGCCCGGCATGAACCTGAGGACCTCGTATTTTCTCGGCGATTTCGTGCCGTTTCCGGAGTTCCAGTGCGTGGTGCTCATGGATGCCGTGCAGGACCGTCGCTTTGGTGCCACCGACGGACTTGCTATGACCATCGTGTCTCTGAACTTCCGTCGCTACGGAAAATAGGCGACCGTGAAAGGAGCGCCGCTGCGGTGACTGGCCAGCCGCCGGGCATAAGAAACGATAATGAGTGATTCCCAGGATAGCTGCCGGGTTCCGGTTTTGCTGATTGTTTTCAATCGTCCGGAGCCGACGGAGCGGGTCTTTGCGCGGCTTCGCGAGGTGCGGCCCGGTCGCCTGTTTCTCGCGGCGGATGGCCCGCGCGGACATGTTCTCGCGGATCGCGAGAAGTGCGCCAGGGTGCGCGAGATCGTCAGCCGCGTGGATTGGGAATGCGAGGTGAAGACGCTCTTCCACGACGAGAACCTCGGCTGCGGAAAGGCGGTGAGCGGCGCGATCAAGTGGTTCCTCGACGAGGTGGGCGAGGGGATCATTCTCGAGGACGACACATTGCCGGCGAAGGCATTCTTTCCGTTTTGCGAGCAAATGCTCGAGCGGTGCCGGGAGGACAAGCGCATCGCATCAATCTCGGGCGATTGTTTTCTGCCGCAGCGGATGCAGGCGGCGTTGAGCGCGGATGGCACCGGCGCCTACCTCTCGAAGTATTTCAACATGTGGGGCTGGGCGACGTGGAAGGATCGCTGGGAGGGCTATTCCCTGAATCTCGACGAGCGCACCGAGGAGGAATGGATCGCGATCATCGAGAAGATTCATCCCAAGCCTCTCGAGGCCAGCACATGGCAGGCGATCTGGATGGCCATGCGCGCCGGCATTCTCGACACGTGGGATTTTCAATTCGCGTTTCACGCCTGGGCGAACGGTCAGGGGCATGTCGTGCCGACCGCGAACCTCGTGACAAACCTCGGCTTCGACGCCGACGCGACGCACACCGTGAGCGAGAGCCCCGTCGCGAATCTTCCCGTCTTCGACAGCGACAGGTTCGCATTCCCGGAGACGCTTGAATACGACGAGGAACTCGACGATCTCACGTTTTACCTGCGCCACACGGAGGGGCTCCGCCTCACGCTCTGGCTCAAGGAGGCGTTCCTGCTCCAGACGCGCGATCGCAGCGAACGCATTCCGTTCGAGAAGCAGCTCGTGCAACTCCAGCAGGCCTGCAACGAGCGGATGGCTCTCATCAACAAAATGTCGGAGAAAATTCGCGAGCTGCAGAGCCAGGCCACGCTGACGTATCAGGCAAAGAAACTTCTGGGGCTCGCCCGCAAATCCTGACGCGTGTTCCGCTGGTTCAAACGGCCTCACGAAGCGCCGTGGTTCGTCGCGAGTCCCTCCGCCGAACTTGCGCGGGTCGCGGCGACGGTTCTCCAACCGGGTTTGCCTCCCGCGTTCGGTCGCGATGTCACCACGGCGCCTCCGCGATCAAGAATCGCGCTCGTGCTTTGCGACCCGTTGCTCGCGGAGGTCATCGACGCCGGACCAGTGGCGCAGCCTGCGAAATGGCTGGGCGGGCAATGTGCGGCGCTCAAGATCCCCGTTCCAACCGACGGGGATTTTCCATTTTCCGAGGGGCGGGAAATTCTCGCGGAGCAACCGCGGAAAATCGTCCTCACGCGATTCGAGAGCCTCCATCTTCTTGGAACGGCGAACCCGATTGATGTCCTCGAGCGCGAGGTTCTGGGATTCCGCGAAAGACTTCAGACCACGACACTCGAGCAAAGTCGCATCGATGCCGCATACGACGATCCTGTCATCGCGCGACTATTCCGTCCGTTTCATCGCCAGATGCTTGGGAGAAAGTGGCGGCGGGAAGCTCGGCGTCTGCCGGATGATGAACTGATCGTCTACCACCACATTCCGAAGTGCGCCGGGATGTCCGTCTTCAAGCATCTCAACGCGCATCTCACGTGGAACGACGAACTCGTTCATCTCGATGCCCGTGCCGAGCGCGACGTCAATGCCACGGGCGCCGTTCCTTTTGCGCACAAGGATTGCCGCGAGCTGGAACGAATCGAGGTGCTTTTCGGACACGACGTCTCGATGAAGAGCCTGGAGCGATTGCCGAATCGCCGGCCTTTGATGATGACGTGCCTGCGCGATCCCGCCTCGCGTATGGTCTCGCACTACAATTGGGAAATGCACCAGCGCGAACTCGCTGGTGAGCCGATTCCCGACTTCGCGTCGTGGTATGCGCGCCAGGACCGAAACTGGATGACGCGCTGGCTGGGGCTCAAGTGGCTCGGTCTCGACGTCGATGCGCTTCCGGAGGCTGTGTTGTTCCGAAAAGTCGTCGATACGCTTCGCGGATTCTGGCTCGTCTGCACGACAGAGGATTTCGATTCCGCGATGCGCGTTCTGACCGACAAACTCGACCTGCCCCCGATCGCGACCGTGTCGAATCGTGCGGGCGAGACGTATTCGAAGCGCTTTAGTCTAACGGACGAATGGCGTCGGAAAATCTCCAGCCAGCATCCACTCGATGCGGAGCTTTACGCGCATTTTGCCTCCGCTCCATGAACTCCCGATCCGATCATCGATTTCAAGCGGTGGCGGCCGCGATTGCGATCCTGCTGCTGAACCTGCTCGCGAACTACTTACACATGGCGAGCTTTCGGTGTTTACGAGGATGACTACGAGTTCGTGCTCCCGCACATGCTGGCGTCGGTCGATGAACTCGACGCCGCGATTCAGCGAGCGCTCTTTTCCTGGCCGCAGGGGCGACCGGTTTGGTGGAGCCTCAATCCGACCGTCGCTTTCGTGCTCGGCGCCTTCCCTTCGTTGACGTGATATTACGTCTGGGGGTTGTTGGATTCCACGACGCCTGGCCGAGTTTCGTGCACGACTTCTGGTTGCCGACTCCGCCCGACGAAATGAATGCGGAGTTGCAGCGCCGCCGCGATGCTGCGGCGCGTCTCGAGGAGCGGCAGGCGCGCAGGCTCGCCTGGAAAAACAAAGGGCCCGACTCGAGAAGCGGAACAATGCCGAATGAATAGTCCTCGCTCATTTCCCGACTTGAAGCGGACCGGCGCGCTCCTGCTCCCGCTGGCGGCGATCACGCTGCTGAACTTCCTCGCGAACTACCTCTACATGGAGGATTTCGGCATCTACGAGGACGACTTCATGTTCGTTCTCCCGCAGATGACATGGACGTGGCCCGACCTTTGGGCTGCCATGCAGAAGGGGATGTTCACGTGGCCCCAGGGTCGGCCCGTCTGGTGGACGATCAATCCGGTGGTCGCCTTCGTGTTCGCGCATCTGCCGTCGCTGACCGGATTCTACCTGTGGGGTCTGTTTCTGACTTCTACTGCGGCGTTTCTTATTTTTCTGTTTTTGCGGCGCTACGTGTCCGCGTCTCCGGCCTTTCTCGCGGCGGTCTTTTTTGTCCTCTTCCCCGTCGACACGAGCAAGCAACTGCTCATGCACCAGATGCTGTTGCCGTTCGGCACGATCCTGGCGATCACGGCGCTCTGGCTCTACGCGACCGGGAGGACGGTTTGGGCGTTTGTGACAGCGGTCATCATCGTGCTCAACTACGAGCCGTATCTGCTGCTCTTCGTGCTGGCGCCGTTTCTGAGGCCGACTGCGGACCTGTGGCGGAAGATCCGGCTGCTCTTCGTGCATGGGCTTGCCTGCGGCGTGCTGCTCTTCGGCGTTCTGCTGCTGCGAAGCGCGATCGGCGACAATCGCGCCTCGGAAGTGATGGGATCGTTTGCCGACGTGCTCTACCGCGCCATCACCGCCATGTTCATCGGGCCGGTTGTCGTCGCCCGGGAACTGTGGCAGAGGCCGCTCGATGCGCTGCTGCTCAGCGATGCCGGCCAGTATGCGTGGTCGGCGGTTTCGGCGCTTCTCATCATCGGTCTCTGCTGGTGGGTCGCCCGTTCGCGATTCCCCGACACGCCCATGGCGCCGCCCTCCGCAGGCGGTCACCTCATTCCGCTCTGGCAGCTTGCGATTGCGGGCGTGGCGTTCTGGATGCTTCCCTACATGTATCGCTTTTACGAATGGTATTACCCTCCCATCGTGACCGTCGGGCGACTGAGTCACATGCATCAGCCATCCGTTTTCGGGCTCTGTCTGCTTGTTGCGGTGACCGCAGAGACGATGGCCGGCTTGTTGCGGAACATGAAGGTGCTTCGAGTGTTCGCGCTTGCCATAATCACGTTTTACCTCGCGCTTCTCGTCCCTTTTAATCAGCAGGTGCAACTGGCGGAATACGTGACGAACTGGGCGCAGCAATCGACCTTCATTCGCGAGGTTGTTGCGCAGATTTCCGACGCACGTGAAGGTGATATCGTGCTCGTCCGCCTCGAGTCGCGGGCGAGAAATCCGGTGCCGCAAACGCCCGGTTACTCCTCATCAAACTGGATCAGCGCCTTCAGCGTCGGCGGCGCGTTCAAGGACTTCATCGACTCGCCGAGCAGCTGGAGCAGCGAACCTTCTCTCGACCCGATCTTCCCATGGACCGACGCGGAGGTGGAGGAGGGCGGAGTCCGGTTGAAAACGGTCGAGTGGTCTCCGGCGGACTGGCCGCTGGTCGAGAACGGAAAATTCCTGCTCATCGATTGGAGGAACGGGCGCTGGACGCGCATTGCCGACGATCTGGTTCTCGCCGGTGAGAAACTCGCGTCGCGGGAGGCAAACGTCGGCGCCGCGCGGAACATCAAGTTGAGCGATCTCGCCGATCGCATCCTGCGGGACTCTCCGGAGACGGAGCCGTGGCCGAGCTTCGCGACCGACTACTGGTATCCGGCCTCTTTCGAGCAGATCGCAGCCCGCAAGGCGGCGCAGGAAGCACGCGAGGAAAGGCGGGCGGAAAGGGAACTGCGACGGCGGGAGCGGGAGGAGAGGAAGTTGCAGAGCCATCCGGAAACACAGGAGATGCCGAGTCGATGAGTGCGCCAACCCAAGCGACGGTAAGCCTCGTCATTCCGCTGCTGAACGAGGCAGCGGGATTTTCGATCCTGCGCGAGCGGCTCGCGAATCTCGTCGCCGAACTGCCGGCCGAATACGAAGCCGAGATTGTGTTGATCGACGACGGCAGCTCCGACGGAACCTGGGAGCAGATCTGCGAGTTCGCGGGAGCCGATGCGCGCGTGAAGGGGATTTCCCTTTCGCGAAATTTTGGTCACCAGAATGCGCTCTTCTGCGGATACGAGGCGGCGACGGGCGATGCGATCGTGAGCATGGACGGCGACCTCCAGGACCCGCCGGAACTTATTCTCGAAATGCTGGCCGCATGGCGGGAAGGCGCGGAGATTGTGCACGCAGTTCGCGAGAGTCGCGCCGACGAGACGTGGTTCAAGATCGCGACGGCGCACGCGTTCTACCGATTCATTCGATTCGTGGGCGAGGTGCATGCGCCGCTCGACTGCGGAGACTTCCGCCTGATGAGTCGCAAGGCGCTCGATGCCCTGCTCCGTATGCGGGAGAAACACAAGTATCTGCGCGGCATGGTCGGCTGGCTGGGATTCGAAAGCCGCATCATTCACTATCAGCGTCCCGGGCGCGCGGCGGGTGAGACGAAGTTCAGCCTCATGAAGATGCTGCGATTTGGAATCGACGGCGTTCTTTCGTTCAGCAAATTTCCGCTCCGGCTCGCGTTCTGGATGAGCGCGGTGGCGACGCTGCCGTTTCTGATTTATCTCCTCTACGCACTCATCAAAAGCTTCGCAGGCGGCGAGGGGTTGGTGCCCGGGTGGACGAGCCTGCTTCTTTGCATCGTGGTCTTCGGAAGCTTGAACCTCTTCGCGTTGGGAATCCTCGGCGAATACGTCGGTCGGGTGTTCGATACCGTGAAGAACCGTCCGGACTATCTCATCGCGAATCGAACCGCCGACAAACCCACCGACGACGGCCATGGACGCTGATTACTACGAGCCCTACGCGATCGCTGAAGAGCGGCATTGGTGGTTCGCGGCGCGTCGGGAAATCATCCGCGCAACCCTGCGCAACCTGCCGCTCCCGCAGAATGCCTCGATTCTTGAGGTCGGCTGCGCCAGCGGGGGAAATTTCGAAATGCTTTCGAGCTTCGGTCGGCTGAAGGCATGCGAATACGAGGCGTCGGTGTTGGAAATGGCTCGCAGGCGCGGCATCGCGCCGGTCGAGCCTTGCGCCTTGCCGGAGCAACTTCCCTATGGAGATGAGGCTTTCGATCTCGTCTGCCTTTTCGACGTGATCGAGCACATCCGCGAAGAAGCGGCGAGTCTGGAGCACTTGCGTCGAAGAACGAAGTCGGGCGGTTTCATCTTCATCACGGTGCCGGCGTTTCAGTGGCTGTGGAGCGCGCACGACGAGATCAATCACCACGTTCGACGCTACACGCGTGAAGAGCTGGAGAAGGCAGTCGCGAACGCAGGATTCAAAACCGTCCACGCGAGTTATTTCAACTTACTCCTCATGCCGCTGATTCTCACCGCACGTTTCGTCGCGGAGCGGATGGGATCGGATCCTGCGGATCAATTGAAGCCTCCGCCTGCGCCGATCAACAGACTTCTGCAAACGGTGTTCGGCTTTGAGCGCCATTGGGTGGCTCGACATTCTCTGCCCGTGGGCGTGTCGCTGTTGCTGGTCGCCCGCGCTCGATAGAACGGCACACGGAGCGATCGAGAATATGAAGGTTTGGAACTTCCAGCGGAAGTAGCTCATGGCGGAATCCGAATCCCGGCTTTCTGAAATCTATCGGCGTCGGTTTGCCGATACCGCCGATTATCGGCGGCGGGTCTGGGGTGTGTTGACGGCGAAGTTCTTCAATCGCTGGGTGCGGCCCGAGCATATCGTGCTCGATCTGGGATGCGGATACGGGGAGTTCATCAATCAGATTCGCTGTGGTCGGAAGCTTGCAATGGATTTGAACCCCGATGCTCCGCAGCACCTTGCCGCGGAAGTCGAGTTTCTGCATCAGGACTGCTCGAAACCATGGCGGGTCGACGCAGGCTCGCTGGACGTCGTATTCACGTCCAATTTCTTCGAGCACCTGCCTGACAAAAACTGCCTCGTCGCCACGCTGGAGCAGGCATTGAGAAGTCTCAAGCCCGGCGGCCGGCTCATCGCCCTCGGTCCCAATATCAAATACCTCCCCGGCGCCTATTGGGACTTCTTTGATCATCACACGATCCTTACCGAGTTGTCGCTGGCTGAGGCTTTGGAAATTGGCGGATTTGTCGTCGAGGAGGCGATTTCCCGCTTCCTGCCTTACACGATGGTGGGAGGGCGCCAGTATCCGCTCCTTTTCGTGGAGATGTATGTGGCCATGCCATGGGCGTGGCCGCTTTTCGGGAAGCAATTTCTGGTGGTTGCTCGCAAGCCGGCATGAGTTCGCCCGGTCCCGCCCCGCTTGAGAAACTGAGCGTCGTCATCCCCGCGCGCAACGAGGAGGAGGCGATTCCATTAACCGTCGAGCACCTTTACCTCGAGTTGAAGTTGCACGAGGTGCCTCATGAGATCGTTGTGGTCGACGATGGAAGCACGGATCGCTCTTGGGAGGTGCTGACCAAATTGTCCGAGCGGATTCCCACCCTCAAACCTCTTCGCAACGAAGGAGAACATGGTTTCGGCCGCGCGATCATTTTCGGGCTCGATCACATGACCGGGGACGCTGTGGTGATCATGATGGCGGACGAATCGGACGATGCGCGGGATGTCGTCCGGTATTGGAGGCTCCTCAATGAAGGTTGGGACTGCGTCTTCGGAAGCCGGTTCATCAAAGGCGGCGGAGTCATCGATTACCCTCCGCTGAAGCTTTTGATCAACCGTCTCGCGAACCAGTTTATCAAACACCTCTTCCGCATTCCGCTCAACGACACGACGAATGCCTTCAAGGCCTATCGCCGATCCGTGATCGACGGTTGCCGTCCACTGATTTCACCGCACTTCAATCTCACGGTGGAAATCCCGCTCAAGGCGATCGTGCGCGGCTACACATGGACGGTTGTGCCTATCACGTGGCGAAACCGCCGGGTGGGTGAGCCGAAATTGAAAATCAAGGAAATGGGCAGCCGATACCTCTTCATCTGTCTTTACGTCTGGCTGGAGAAGTATTTCAGTCGCGGCGATTATCGGAAATCCGAGTCGTCCACCTAACCCAGCCGTCGTAGTCCCATCCCGGAAATGTCGCCGTCGCGAACTCTGCTTGTCATCCCGCATTACCGCGACGTGCGGCGGATCGAGCCGTTTCTGAAGGATCTTGTTTCGACGCTGCCCCCGACGTTTTCGATTTTGATTTCGGACGACGGTTCGCCGGCGGAGGACGTTGCCGAACTGCGACAACTCATTCAGCGACTTGCAGCGCCGTTCATTCTGGAACCGCTCATTGCGGACAAGAATCGTGGCAAGGGTGCGGCGGTGTATGCCGGCTGGCGGGCGGGTTTGAAGATGGATGTCGAGTGTCTTGCCTTTGCGGATGCGGACGGTGCGGTGAGCGCGTCGGAGATTCTTCGCGCCCATCGGTCCTGGACGGAACGAACCACACCACCCGATGTGCTGATCGGGAGCCGCATGGCAATTGCAGGCCGGACGGTGGAGCGGCGGTGGATCCGGCACGTTGGAGGACGAGTCTTTGCAGGGTTGGTTTCCTGCATCACCGGTCTTCCCGTTTACGACACCCAATGTGGATTCAAAATGCTCAAGCGCGAAGCGTTTGAGGCCGTCGAGCCGGATGTGGAGGCGACGGGGTTCGCCTTCGACGTGGAGCTGCTCATGCTGCTTCAGCGGCGCGGGTTTCGCCTGGAGGAATTTCCCGTCGACTGGCGCGACGTGCGCCACGGAAAGGTGAGCCTGGTGCGGGAGGCGATCCCAATGTTGATCGAAGTGTGTCACGCACGATCTCGAGTGGAGGCAATTCGTGAACGGTCGTAGCTTCACGCGCGAACGCGTCGTGTTCGGCGCGCTGCTCGTATTGCTCGCGGCCGCGTTCACGGCGTTCTCGGTCTGGCAATCCACGCGCCTCGGCCGGCTCACGTCCGTGCCCAATTACGATGACGTCATTTATTTCCTCAGTGGAACGAGACTCGTCGAAGCGTTCAAGGAAGCCGGGTTTGATGGAGTGTTGCAGCAACTTCGGCAACACGGTCTTCACGCGCCGTTTTCGACGGTGGTTGCGACGACGGCCTTCGCCACGCTCGGCTATCACGACTGGGCGCCGTATGCGTTCAACTTCATCGTCGTCCTTGTCTACTTGGTTGGCCTCAACTGGCTCTTTCGCGAGTGGGACTGGACGGAGCGCTGCCTCGCCCTGGCTTTCTTTCTGTGCCTCCCGTTCGCGACGATGGCCGTGGTGGAGTTTCGCCCCGACCTCTGCTGGGCGACCCTGACTGGCATTGGCGTCACCTACGGAATCTCGGCTCCGGATTATTTCACGCGCTGGCGTCCGGCAATTTTCCACGCGTTGTTGTGCGCCGTGGCGCTGCTGGCGAAGCCATCGACGTTTGCGATGACGCTGATCGTTTTCGGCTACTCGGCGTGCCTGCGTTACGCGATCGAATTGGTTGCACGCCGGACATTCTTTGCCGATGCGGCCATTCGCCGGTGGCTTTTGGAGGCGGGTGTGGTCCTCGTCGCGACGGCGCCTTTCACGATCCCCTTCGGAAAGGATACGTGGGTCTACTTCTGGAGAAACTCGTTCGGTGAGAACAAGGCCATCTGGACCTACGCGGGCGACTCGGTGGAGCACCTTCGCTACTACCTCACCGGTTACGGAGCGATCAACAACGTCGGCTGGCTCGGGTTCGCGCTGCTCGCCATCCTGCTCGTCGCACCCATCGCCGCGATCGTCGCGCGTGACTGGCCGGGGTTGGCTCGCGTTTTGGGAATCTGGGTTCTCGTCGTGGTGACATGGGGAATCAATACCTGGGCGGCGATGAAGTCACCGTTTCTCGGTGGAGCCTTTTTTGCGTCGCTGATTTTCGGTTCCGCCATGGAGATGCCGCGCGTGTGCGGCGTTCTCTTTCGAAACGCCCGGCTTCGACAGGTGGTTCTGGCGATTGTCGCGCTCGCGGGAATTCTCCTGTATCGCTTCCCGGCCTACAGCGGTGAGTTGAACTCGAAGGATGGCCAAAACTATCTCTCGGCCCATGAGCAGGCGATTCCGCTTCTCGAAAAAGCGCAGCTTCGCGAGCGGCCGGTGATCATGTTCACGCAATCCGGCCCATTGGTGCCCGACAACATTACGATCTGGATGCTTCGAAAGGGCATCCGCCCGCGCATTGCGAACCAGCAATTCGCGAGAACTCCCGAGGACTTCGAGTCGAAGCTGGGACGTGCCGATCTTGTGTTCGTGCAGCCTGCCGGAATGCGCGGTGCATTTTTCAATCTGCCTTCGGAGGAGTTCCAAGCGCGGTTTCGCGGAAAACTGGACGCGGATCCGCGCTACGAATTGCTCGGCGAGGTCGAGGGAATCGATGGCAAGACCGTGCGAATTTACGAGCGCATCCGGCGCAAGCTTCGCCGGGAGAACGAATGAACGCGCTGGTTCACGCGATCGAGATCAACGACCGGCATGGCGTGGGCATCTTCCTGCGACGCCTGTTCGGAAACGGAGACGATTTCATTCTGTTCCGTTCGCGAACGCTCTATGCCGGCGAGAATGCGTTTGGCCTGCACGAGGAATTTCTTGGCGACCGGTTTGCCAATGCTGGCGAACTTCGCGAGCGACTGCGGAATGTTGTGCGGCACATGCCGATCGAGCGGATCCTCTGCGTGCCGTATTACCCCGAGGATTTTCGACACGCGCTTTTGCTGAAGGAGGTTTCCGGCGCTCCGTTGTGCACCTACCTCATGGACGACCAGAACATCTTCACGCGTGAGGTGGGCGATGCCGCGGTGGCTGCTCTGCTGCGGGCAAGCGACCTTCGGCTCGGAATCTCCCCGCAAATGTGCCTCGCCTACGAGCGGAAGTTTGGTTGTTCCGTTGCGTGGCTTCCTCCGGTTGTGGAAAAACAACGAAGCTTCTCGGCAGGTCCGGAGGTGGCGGGTCGCGCGGCGATGATTGGCAACGTCTGGAGTGCGCGTCAGCTCGATGACCTGCGGCAGATTACGCGCGAGACGAAGTGGACGATTGACTGGTTCGGTCGGGGGCCCGAGGCGAGCTGGCTCTCGGTGACGCGCGAGGACTTGGAACGCGACGGACTTCAGCCGTGCGGATTTCTTGCCGATGACGTGCTCCCGGAGCGACTGGCGCAATATCCCTTTGCCATTGTCCCGAGCGGTCGAATGGACGATGGCGACGACAAGAGATCGTTTTCGAGCCTGAGTCTGCCGTCGCGAATCGTCTTTTTGCTGACACAGGCGGGCGTGCCGCTGCTCGTGCTCGGCAGTGAACGGAGTGCCGCAGCGGCGTTCGTGTTGGAGACGGGATGCGGCTCTGTCGCGGATTACAATGCGGATTCATTCCACCGAGCCGCCGGGCGGCTGATGGAGGATCAGGCTGCATTTCGCGAAGCCGCGACCCGCGCGGCCGAATGGCTTGTGCAACCGGACGCAGGCGCGTGGATCTGGAGGTCTCTCGAGCGTGGTGTGCCTGCGGATGATCGATTCGAGCGCCAACGCACCGGACGACTGGCCAAGCTTGAAATCGAGGTTGGCAGGGAGGTTATCCGCCCGCCGATTGTGCGACGGGGATTTTTTGGACGTCGTTTCGGCAGGCTCGAAGACCCGCGCTGGTTGCGATTTTCGCGGCGATCACACCTGCGTGCCATTCGACGTGAGGTTGCCCTTGCGGCAGGGGGCCCGCACACGTTCGAGGTTTCGGAGTATCAGCGTGCGCTGGTTGCGGCGCTGGTCCGAAAGGGTGTCGCGACAGGTTCGAGAGTCGGTCTGTTGGGAGGAGATCCCGGCATCCTGCGTCCATTGCGTGGGAAATTTGACGTGGTGCGCATTGACCCGAGTCACCCTGCGGAAAAGGTTGCGGCGCTTGTGAGCTTTAATTGCGAGGTTCAAATGACGCGCCATGAACTGGAGGCGTTGACGTTGCCGGATGCGCTGCATGTTCATTGCTGGACTGCCTATGCCCGGCCCGGGCACTTCTGGGCGCCGCCGCCCGCAATGGCGCTGTTGGATGAACTGGATGATCTGTCGCTGGTGGCCGACGACCTGATTTCCGACCCGGATTTTCTTTTCATGTCGCCGAAGGCGGTCGAGACGTTCTGGAAGCCGAGCGATCGCTCGGCGGCGGAGGCGGCCGGGCGTCCGTTCTCGTTGAACCTGTGCTGGCGGTCTCCGAAATGACGTCACTTCCGGTCATCACGCTCGTCACGCCGAGTTTCAATCAGGCGGAGTTTCTCGAGCGCACGATTCAAAGCGTCGTCGCACAGGAATATCCCGCGCTCGACTGGATCATCGTCGATGCCATGTCGACGGATGGCACGAAGGAGATTCTCGATCGATATCGTGAGCTTCCGTTTTTGCGGATCATTCGGGAACCGGATCACGGGCAGACGGATGCGATCAACAAGGGCCTGCGTGTCGGCCGCGGCGAGATCGCAGGCTGGTTGAACTCGGATGACGAGTTGCTGCCCGGAGCCCTGCGTGCGATCGGTGAAGCATTCGCCCGGAATGAGCGCGCGGTGCTTGTTTACGGAGGCGGGCGCAAGATCGATACCCGGGGCAGCCTGTTGAAAAAAGTCGTAGCGAAGCCCTTCGACCGACGACTTCTTCGAACCGCGTTCTACATTCTCCAGCCGTCGATGTTTTTTCGACGGGAGCTTGCCGTGAAGCTGGGCGGCCTCGATGAGTCGCTGCATTACGTGATGGATTGGGAACTCGCGCTGCGGCTCGCGGAGGCCGGGGAGGTCGTGCGCATCGATGCGGAGTTGTCGGCATTGCGTTGTTATCCCGGAACGAAGACCGAAGCCGGCGGTTGGAAGCGATTTGCGGAGATCGCGGCGGTTGGGCGAAAATTCAACGGCCCCTTCGACCGAAACTTCCTCGTCTACCACGCGCGCAGGATTGCCGCGCCGTTTCCGTGGGCGCGACGGGTTGTCGATTTCGTTGGCTGGAAGCTTTTCGCGGATCGCAGCCTGATGGTGGTCGGCTGGCCGGCGGAGGCACGTGAATCATGAAAGTTTGCACGACAGTATTCGGCTATGCCGGTGGGCAGAAGATCATCGACCGCCATCTCCCGCTCTGGAAACGGGTGTCGGACGAGGTGATGCTCGTCTTTCCCGAAGACAGTCCGAACAGCGGAAAGGGAGCGCACCTTTTTCCAACAGGGCGCAGCAACAAATACGGCGAGGAATGCCTGAAGCGTCAGCTCGCCGGCATGCGCCGGAGTCTCGATTTCAACGCGGATTTTTACGTGTTTCTCGAATACGACGCCTTCATGCTGGCTCGCCCGGTCGAGCGCGAGGGGGTGCAGGCGAATGTCTTTCCGAATCGCGATCCCCGATTCCTTGGGCCCGGTTATTTCCACTTTCCATGGATCTTTGACGCGAAGTCGCTGAAGCAATTTGCCGCACAGGCAACGCTCGATCCTTTTGAAATGGGCTTCGTGGACCGCTGGCTCCAGGGGCAGCTCGCACGGATGAATCTTCCGGTTCACAACCTGCGGAGGTTGCGCGAAGGCTTTTCGCGGAATACGCTCCGGACACGCTTCCAGCGACGATTTGCGGTCGAACTCGCCCGAAAAGGCGGCTACGCTTTTCACGGCGTGAAAGACCGGGCTCTGCTAAGGCGTATTCACAAGGCCTATCACGAACGACGATGAAAGTTTTCACCTTCTATTCCCCGGTTGAGGGCAAGCGGGAGCGCGAGGAGCGCGCTCTCATCGAATTGTGGAAGCGATCGTGGACCGCGATGGGATGGGAGCCAGTCGTGCTGGGCTATCAGAGTTTGAATTTCGACGAGGAACTCAAGGAGCTGGTCCGGCGTTTCAAAAAGCTTCCGAGCATCAACAAGTTCAACCTCGATTACTGGTGCTACCTGCGCTGGGTGGCCGTCGCGCAGCAAGGCGGGGGATTCATGTGCGACTACGACGTGATCAACTACTCGTTCGCCCCCCGCGAGGCCGACAAACTCACGACCTACGACCGTTACGTGCCCTGCCTTGTGAGTGGCACGCGGGAGGAATTCATGCGCGCGGTCCGGTGGTTCGCCGAGCAGAAGACGGGATTCTTCACCCGTTTCCTCGAAAACGCGCATACCTCCGACATGCTGATTCTGAAGAAACATCAGTCGGAGTTCATCCAGAGAAACGACTGCGTGGAATATGGCGTCGACGGCTGGGAGACTGCGTCGGCCGTTCATTACTGCAATCGGGTGATGAAGCCGAGCGACCTCATGCCCCGACACGAACACATCGAGCGGCTGCGGCCGTTCTCCGACCAGCCGGCGGCAGCGTGACCAGTCCCTTTCGAGCCTTTGTGCATTACGTGCAGGCGCGGCTCGATCCGACGAAGGATACCATTCGTCGGCTGGAACGAATCTCCCTCGGGCCGAACGCGGTGGCGATTGATTGCGGTGCGAACGTTGGCGACATAACGGCGATTCTTGCGAGGAAGGGGGCGCGTGTATACGCCTTCGAGCCGAATCCCCATGCGTTTGCGAGACTCGCGGTGCGGTTTGCGCGCGCGGCGAACGTCGAGTGCATCCCGCGTGGCGTGGCGACTCGACCGGGCACCCAGCGTCTGTTTTTTCACAAGCAGGCGAACGAGGACCCCGTCTTCTGGTCCACTGGGTCGAGTTTCCTCGAGTTCAAATCGAACGTGGATGCCTCGACCTTTGTGAAGGTGGAAACCATCGATCTCGCGGCGTTTGTCCTCAGTCTGGACCGACCGGTTGATGTGATGAAAATGGATGTCGAAGGAGCCGAGTGCCCCATCATCGAGCATCTCATCGATACGGGGGCGATCCGTCGCATCCGCCAGCTTTTCGTGGAGACGCATGAACATCGCATTCCCGAGCTGGCGGAGGAGACGCAGGCTCTGCGCGAGCGCGTCGAGCGGGAGCGACTCGGCGATGTGATCGATCTTACATGGAAGTGACGTCGAAGGGACGCGGGATCGTCTACATCGCGACCGGACGTCGGCATCTCGGTGAGATGCTGATTTCCGCGCGCTCGGTGCGCCGGCACATGCCGGATCTGCCGATCGTGTTGTTCACCGATCAAAAGGATCTGCCGGCCGGTGTCTTCGACGAGGTTCGCCCCATTGCAAATCCGCGCCATTCGTTCATCGACAAGATCGCGCCGCTGCGCGAGACGCCGTTCGAGCGGACGCTGTTTCTCGACACGGATACGCTGGTGTGCGCTCCGGTTTACGACCTTTTCGAGCTACTCGATCGATTCGACCTCGCATTGTCCCGGGCGCCGCTTCGTCACGATCGGCCGTTTGTGACGCCCGATTGTTTCACGGAATTGAACACCGGTGTGATGGTTTACAGGACCACGGCGGCGGTGGACGCGTTGTTTGAAAGCTGGCTGCGCCTCTATGAAAAGGAGGTCGCGGAGACGGGCAAAATGGATAGTGACCAGCCAGCTTTTCGAGCGGCGATTCATCAGTCGGATGTTCGGTTTTACATCCTGCCGCAGGAATACAATCTCCGCACGGTGATGCCCGCTGCGGTGGGCCGTTATACGGTGCGCATCATCCACGGTCGCGCTCCCGACATGGAGGAACTCGAAAGATGGGTGAATGCGAGCCATCGCATTCGTTTGTTTCTCCCGAGCGTGCTGCAGCTCACCGGCGAGCACTTCTCGATCCTGTCGCGGCCAGGTCGCATCGTGGGCGGGATCATCCATGCGGTGATCGCGCCTATTGTGTGGCTGGAGAGCGTCCTGCGACCGATCAAACGGCGAATTCTTGGTCAGAAGTGAAGATCGCCTTTCTGTATGCCGGCGGGCGCGAATCCCGCTGGAGTGCCGCGCTCCGGGGGGAACTGCCGAGCGATTTTTTCTACGGAGCCGTGGAGCTCGCGCGTGCCGGGCACGACATTTCGTGTGTCGATGCGATTGAGAATCCGCACCGCCTGCTCGCGCGTGGCTACAACCTTCTCGCCAGTGCGCGCACACCGGTTCGCACGCGTGGGGAGCATGTCGTGGCGGTGGGTGCGGTGCTTGACCGGTTGCGTCATGCAGATGTTGTCGTCGCCACCTCCACTTCGCACGCCATCGCACTGGCGATGTGGAAACGCTGGAAGCGACTGTCGTTTGGGATCGTTGGCATCCACTGCGGACTCGTTAATTTTCCGGTCGATGGGGCGCGGCGAAAATCGACGATGCGCGCGCTTTCGGAGCAGGAGGTCGTGCTGTTTGCAGAGTCGGAGCGGGCGGAAACGCTATCACGATTTGAACTCCGCCCCGAACGTGTGCATGCGAATGCCTTCGGGGTCGATATGCGATTCTGGACAACGGGTGGAGTTCGGGGAAATTTCATCCTTTCGGTGGGCAACGACGGCCGCCGCGACTACGCCACGCTCATCGATGCCGTGCGCACTCTCGATGTTCCGACGAAGATCGTGACGAGCCGCGAGCTGCCGACGCCGCTTCCGCCTCACGTTGAGCATCTGAAAGGCTCCTGGCATCGGCCGGCGCTGACCGATGAGGAACTGCGGGATCTGTATCGTTCCGCAGCGCTGGTGGTCATTCCGCTTACGGATTCGCTTCAACCATCCGGTCAGAGCGTCGCCTTGCAGGCGATGGCTTGCGGGACGCCGGTGATTCTTTCGCGCACCAGTGGCCTTTGGATCGGCTCGGACTTCGCCGACGGAACGGATCTCCTGCTGGTGGACGCGGGAAATCCGAAGGCACTGCGAACCGTGATCGTCAACTCCTTGGCGGACACGGGCCTTCGCCAACGCATGGGTGAGTCGGCCCGCGAAGCGGTGCTGCGACACGGCAACATCGAAGACTTTGCGCGGCGGCTGGATTCCGTGCTGGCGGACCGTGGCGCGCAGCGTGCATCGTCTTTGCCCTCATGATTTTCTCTCGAAAGCGCAAACCTACGCTCGCGATCAGCATGACTCCCACAAACTCCTCGTGGGGAGGCGCGAGTCCGTTTGTCTCGCAGTTGAGCGCCTGCCTGTGGCGTCGCGGGTGGCGTGTCGTTTTCGATCTCCGGAAGGATCCGGATGTCGTGCTGGTGATCGATCCACGCCGGGATCATCCGGCAAAGAAATTTGGTCTCGGGGAACTGCGTGAATTTCGCGAGCGCAACCCGCAGGTTCCCATTCTTCACCGGATCAACGAGTGCGATCAGCGCAAGGGCACGAATGACATCGACGAGCTTCTCCGTCAGACGAATGCGCTGGCGGACTTCACGGTCTTCATATCCGAGTGGCTGAAGGGCTACTTCGTCGAGCGCTGGTTCGACCCTTCGCTGCCGCACAGCATCATCTACAACGGAGCGGATCCTCGCATTTATCATCCCATCGGGAACCATCTGCCTGCGCCCGGAGAGACGGTGCGGGTGGTAACCCATCACTGGTCTTCGAACTGGATGAAGGGGTTCGACGTGTATCAGGAGCTCGACCAACGGATCGCGGTGGGCGAGTTGCCGGGCGTCGCGTTTCGAGTGATCGGCCGCTGGCCCGATGAGATCGAATGGAAGGCGGCGGAGACGTTTGGGCCAATGACCGGGCGGCCACTCGCGGAGAAGCTCCGCGAGTGCCATCTGTATCTCACGGCGTCGCGATGGGAGCCGTGCGGCATGCACCACGTCGAAGGCGCGCAATGCGGCCTGCCGTTGCTTTATCACGAAGATGGCGGCGGCATTGTGGAAGCGGGGCAACGATACGGGCTCGGCTTTCGTGAGGATGTGGTCGCCGGCGTGCGAGAGGCCATCGAACGACTTGGCGAGTTGCGTCACCGCCTGATGCAGCAGATGCCATCGGGTGATCGGATGGTTCTGGATTTCGCGGACACGATCCAGCGCCTCGCCGTGGAATCGGGACGGGTTTGAAGGTCTGTATTCTCATTTCGACCTGCGAAAAATACCGGGCGTTGCTGCACTTCACGCGCGCCCGGCTGGCGGAGTTTTGGCCCGGCATACCGCCGGTCCGAGTTGCCGGCATCGAAAACGAACCGGATGCGCTGGAGTTGCGGGATGATTCTCGCAACTGGATGAAGGTCACGCGCTCCGCCTGCGAGGACTTGATCACTGAGGGCTTCGACGCAGCTTACGTGTTGCTCGAGGATCATCCGCCGCTTGCTTCCTGCGATACGCGTCGGCTGGCGGAGGAATTGCCGGAAATGATGGCCGACCTCGGAGCGGTGAGCATCGCGCTCTCCGGTTTTGGTCAGGGGCGAAAGCGACTCGGTGAAAAAACGCAATGGAGGGATTGGGACCTCGACCGCTGTCTGCCGTCAACGTTGTGGAAATTTCCGCTTCATCCCGCGTTGTGGAGGTTGAATGCGCTGCGCGAGTTGCTCGATCGTTTGATTCAGCAACTTCCGGAATCCGAGCACACTCCATGGGCTTTCGAGCGAAAGGGCGGCGCACCGGATGCGAATCTCCCGGTGGAGCTGACATCGCACAGTTACCGGATCGACGGCCGGCACAAGGCGGTCGCGCCTTATCCTGCGGGACTTGGAGCGATGCGATTCGCCACGGATGTGTTTCGCTTTGCCGCTCGCAAACTCGCGGGCCCTGCGGCGCGGGAAGCCGTCGATGAACGCATTCTCGGCGTGCATCACTATTACCACGGGCCGTATCCGCTTTTGTGGAGCGGTCTGATGCGAAAGGGAAAACTGAATCCCGACGCGCTCTATTTTCTGCGACTGGCTGGACGGAGTGACTGGTGCCGCGAACTCGAGCAGATGCCGTTGTCGTGAAAATCGTCGGAATCATGCTGGTTCGAAACGAGGATCGATTCGTGGAATGGGCGATCCGAAACGCGATTGGATTCTGCGACGAGTTTCTCGTGTGCGATCACGAATCGCAGGACGGAACGGCGGAGATTCTCGGAAGACTCGAGCGTGAGTTTCCCACCAAGTTCCAGGTCCGCCGCTGCCGCCACTCCGGAGAGTCGCATGCGATGCTGCAGCCCTACATCGGCACGCCAACATGGGTCTTTGGTGTGGACGGTGATGAGATCTACGATCCGGCGGGACTGGATCGCATGCGGGTGCGAATCGCGGCGGGAGAGTTCGATGATTGGTGGGTGGTTTTTGGAAATGTCCTCAACGTCAGAACGCTCGATGAAGCGAACGCCCGTGCCGAGGGGCACCTGGCGCCTCCGTGCCGTAGCATGACGAAGCTCTACAATTTCAATGCGATTGACGCGTGGGACGGCCGCATTGTCGAACGACTTCACGGCGGGACGATTCGATTTCGCAACGGCTACGACGCGTCGCTGCGACTGAATCTCCATGAGTCGGTTGCGTGGAAGGATGCGGACTTTCGCTGCCTTCACCTCTGCTTTCTGCGGCGCTCGTCGCGCGATGCGAACGATTCCTCGCCGCGCCAAAACATCATGGACCGGCACGCCAGGAGCTGGCGAAAGACCCTTGCGCGCCTGCGGGCTGCCGTGACGGGGCGGCAGGCGCCGGATTGGAAAGAGGAGAAATACGCACGCGGTCCGCTGGTTTCGGAGTCGATCGAAGCGTTTCTTCCCGGTCGCACGTGAAGCGCGTCGGATTCATCATCAACAGTCGCGTTCCCGAATTCGCGTCATTTGCGAAGGGGATGAGACCTCACAATCTGCTTGTCGGCTGGGACGATGCCGCTTCGCCGATGAGCTTCATGCGTTTTCACTGGGTCGCGGACGCGCTGCGCGGATCCGATGTGCGGTATGAGCTTTACCGTCCGTGGCGGACATACGACGCGGTGGTTTTTCTGAAGTCGATGGGGCCCCATTGTCTGGCATTGGCGCAGCGGCTTCGTTCGGATGGGACGCGCATCGTTTTCGAGGCGAACGTCGATTACTACACGCGATTCGACGGTGAGGCCCAGCTGGCCGCGATGTCCCCTTCGCGCGAGCAACGGGAGAACGCGATGGCAATCACCGAGTTCGCCGACGTCGTGATCGCTTCTTCACGGCATCTCGCCGAGGTTTGCTCGCGAATCAACCCTCGCGCGAGATGGGTGCCGGACAACGTCAATTTTTCGATGGTGCCGGAGATGACCTCTGTGTCCCCGATGCGAGATGGTCGGGTGCGCATTTGGTGGAGCGGAATGGCGGACAAACTGTTTGAGTTTCTTGCCGCCGAGGAGGCTTTCCTCACGGTGGCGCGACACGTTCATCTCGAGCTGGTGACCGATGACGTGAACGCTGGGAGGAAACGCTGGCCGGTCGAAGTGCGGGATCGCTTTTCCCGTCTGCTAGACCGCGTGCCGCATACCTTCCACCGGTTTCGCGACATCCCGGGTCTCTTGAAGCTGTATGCTGCGGGAGGCGTGATCGTGTCGCCGCGGTATCTCGATGTGCCTTACAATCTCTCGCACACGGAGTGGAAAATCACGTTGGGAATGGCATGCGGACTCCCTGCCATTGCGAGTCCGGTTCCCTCGTATGCCGATGTCGCGGAACGCGCTGGAGCCGGTGCCGTGACCATCTGCGAAGGTGTGAGCGACTGGACGGCTGCATTGGAGTCTGCGGTGCGTGGAGAAAACAAGGGTGCGAGCGAGGCGGCTCAAAAGGTCGTTCGCGAGCACTACGCGACGGAGCTTGTCGCGAAGCGGCATCGGAAATGCGTGATGGAGGCACTGGAAGTCAGCCGGTCATGATTGCGTGGTTTTTCCGGATCGGGGAATTTTCGCTGATCAACGACGCGCTATCGTCCGGCTTGCGGAGTGAGTTTCCCGAGCTCGAATGGCGGGAGATCGATGTCGAGCGGGATGTTGTGCGACGGAATCCCACGCTCTTTGCGCGAGCCAATGCCGAAGCGACATTGCGCTATGGCCGGCGAATCCTGCGAAATCGTCAGCCGCCGCGAGATTTTTTTCCGCGTCTCCCGAGCGTCATTGAGGCGCTGCAATCGTGGGTGCGGCGCAATGTCGATCCGGCAAAGTCGGCATTTGTGTTTCAGACCCAGTCGCTCTTTGATGCGCGGCACCCGGCGCTTCCGCATTTTCTCTACACGGACCACACCTATCTTGCGAATCGACGGTATCCGGAGCCGCGCCCCGAGCTGCCGGTCGCAGAAAGCTGGCTCAGGATGGAACGCGATCTGTATCGCAATGCGACGTGCAACTTTGTTTCCAGCGGGTTTGCCGCGGCCTCGGTGCGTGAGGACTACGAAGTGCCGGAGGAGCGGGTGGAATGCGTCTTTTCCGGATGCAACGTCGCTCCCTCTCCGCCGGAGACCCGATCCGGACGTGTCGTTCTTTTTGTCGGCGTGGACTGGGAGCGGAAAGGCGGACCGGAGCTTGTGGAAGCGTTCAAGGTGGTTCGATCCGAAGTTCCGGATGCGGAGTTGTGGATTGTGGGATGCTCGCCCGGCATTCGTGGGGAGGGAGTGCGTGAGTTTGGACGGATTTCCGCTGCGGAAGTGCGCAGGTGCTACGCGCAGGCCGATGTGTTCTGCCTTCCGAGCCGGATGGATCCGTCCGCGTCCGTGCTGGCGGAAGCTGCAGCCAACAGGCTTCCCGTTGTCGCGACCGCCGTCGGAGGGAATGCCGAGCGGGTGCTGGATGGTCAGAGCGGCTATCTTTGTGGATCGCACGAGATCGCGTCGCGATTGATCGAGCTGCTTCGCGATCCCGCAAAAAGACTGGCATTCGGAGAACGGGGGCGCCAACTCGTGGAGGAGCGTTTCACGTGGGAGGCGGTGAGTGCAAGGATCGCGTCGCGAATCAGGAAGGAGATGAAGTGTCGAAGCTGATAGCAGAAGCGGAGCGCGTGTTTCGTTTGCTGACTGCGCCGTTGCGCGCGATGCCGTCGATCGTGCTCGCAGGCGCACCAAAATGCGGAACGTCGACGCTTTACGATTACATTTGCGCGCATCCCGACGTGCGCCGGGGCCGCCGCAAGGAGCCGACCAATTTCATTCACTTTCCCGGAAGCCGATTGCAGGCGGGCGCAAATTATCCCATTCGACTTTCGTCGCAGGCGTTTCAGGTGGTGGATGGAAGTGTGGAGTATTTCACGCATCCCGACGGCGCGGCGAATGTCCGGGCGATGATTCCCGACGCGAAGCTGCTTTTCGTTTTTCGGGACCCGGTGGCGCGCGCGTGGTCCGATTATCAGATGTATCGAAAGGCGGGAACCGACACGGGAGACTTTACCGAAACGGTGCGGCGGGCGATGCGGTGGTTGAGGGATCCTGACAACGACGCACTGGTCGCCTCGGCGGCCCGCAATGCAATCAATCCCGCCCGCTATGTATTGTGCGGCATGTATGCGCGGGCACTGGAGCGCTGGCTCGAATATTTTCCGCGCGAGCAGTGCCTTTTCCTGATCAGTGAGGAGTTTTTTACGGATCCCACGGAGACGATGCGGACGGTGTTTCAATTCCTGGAGCTTCGTCCTTATTCCAGTGGGGTGCTTCCGCCGGCTCGCGAAGGCGGATACCGCGACTGGATGCCTGCCGAGACCGAGGCGGAATTGCGGGAATTTTTTGCGCCCGGGAACGCGAAGCTCGCTGAGTTGCTTGGACGCGAACTGCCATGGAAGTGAGGATTGTCGAACCGATGCCGTCGGCCGTCCGCGCGCGGCACGAACTGATCGAGCGCGCGAGGCATCTCTATCACGCCGCGGGGCGTGCGAAATTTCGCCGTCGTTTGCAGCGGTTGAAGGTGCCGGATCATGGTCTATCCTTGAATTTCGGTTGGCTGGAGGAGCCGCGTCGTGCGGAGGAAGCGAGGATCGGAGGCGGGGTAAAGCTGACGCATCTGCGGGATCGATTTGGCGAAAGCCGCGATTCGTTGAACGTGTTGTATCTCGTGAGCAGCGTGCTTCATCTGGTGCCGCACGCGGAGACTCTCGTGGACTGGGCGAAATCGAACGGCGTGCGCGTGGTGTGGAATCAGAATGGTGTCGCGTATCCCGCCTGGTGCGGGGATCGATATCCGTGGTTCAACGCGCCGATGCGACGTCTGATCGCGAAGGCCGACTACGTAATCTACCAAAGCGAGTTTTGCCGCACCTCTGCGGACCGCTATCTCGGAAAGGTGAACGTGCCGACCGAGGTGCTGTGGAATCCGGTGGACATCTCGCGCTTCGCGCCCGCCGGGAATGCGCCTCCCATGAACACATGGCAGCTTCTAGCGATCGGCACCTGTCACGCATTTTACCGGGCCAAGGCGTCGCTCGACTGCCTTGCCGAGCTGTTGCGCCGGGGAGTCTCCGCGAGATTGACGCTGGCTGGAGAGCTTAGATGGCCGAATGCCGCGGAGGAGGTGAATGCCTACATCGCGCGGCACGGGCTCCGGGATCACGTCGCGCTGCGTTCGAGGTTTACGCAATGTGATGCGCCGGAGCTCTATCGCGCGGCGCATGTGGTTCTTCATCCGAAATACAAGGATCCGTGCCCAACGGTTCCCATCGAAGCGATGGCTTGCGGCGTGCCGGTGGTGGGCTCGCGCAGCGGGGGCACGCCGGAGCTGGTGAGTCCGGACGCTGGCGTTCTGGTCGACGTGGAGGATGTGTGGACGAGGGATGTCCCGCCGGATCCGGCCGCGATGGCCGACGCAGTGTGCACCATCATGAATGACCACGCAGCATTTTCGAAGAGCGCCAGAAAGCGTGCGCGCGGCTTTTTCGATCGCGAAAAATGGTGCGACCGGCATCGGGAAATTTTCGAGATGCTGTTGCGATGAACGAACCGTTGATCACGGTGCTGATGCCCGCCTTCAATCCTGGCAGGCATTTTCGCGAGTCGGTCGCAAGCGTGGTCGCGCAGAGCTTTCGCGATTTCGAACTCCTGATCGTGGATGACGGTTCGACGGACCATTCCATCGAGGAGTGTGTCGATCAGTTTCGCGACTCTCGCATTCGGGTTCTTCGAAATGAGGCCAATCGCGGTCTGGTATGGTCCTTGAATCGCGGTCTGGAGCAGGCGCGCGGCTCGTGGATCGCACGACAGGATGCCGACGACATCAGCGTGCCGAATCGGCTGCAGGAGCAGCTCGCGTTTGTGCGAGCCCATCCCGCGATCCATTTGCTCGGCAGCGACGCGTGGTTGATCGATGAAGGGGGGCGGAGCAAAGGACGCTGGCGCACCGGCGGTCATGCGGATCTCGTCGCGTGGGACCTGTGTTTCCGCACGCCGTTTTGCCACAGCTCGGCATTTTTCCGACGACAAAGCGTGGTGGCCAAGGGTGGCTACCGGGAGTTGGTGGCCTGCGAGGATTATGATTTGTGGTCGCGAATCGCGGTGGACGGTGCCGTGGTGACGCTCCGCGCTCCTCTCGTGAAATATCGACTGCACGATCGCTCGATCATGGCGGGAGTGAAAGGGGAGCGGGTGCAACGAGCGGCGGACGATTTGAAGACGGCGATGCGCGCTTATCTGGGGCGTGTTTGCCCGGGAGTGGATGAGGCGGTCTTCGAGACCCTGACCTCGACTTGGACAGGTGACGAGCCGGAGCAGTGGAGCCATTATTTCGAGGCGGCCAGCGACGTGCGGAATTCCTTTTTGCGCGGTCGTCGGCCACCGGCCGGTTTTGCGCGAATCTGCGCGGATCAGATTTACATGTTGTGGAATCGGGTGCGCGATCGGCGGGGCTTGCTGTCGGCCTTGAAACGCGCATGGCCCGAGGTTTGGTGGAAGATGCCGTGGCTGCGGATGGCAGCCGCAACGTTTGTTCGATGAAGTTCTGTTTTCTTTCGAGCTATGCGCATCTGGCGCTGGCACCGAATTCAGATCGCGTTTCCGGAGGTGCGGAGCTGCAGGTGGCGTTGCTGGCCAGGGAGCTCGTGAAGCGCGGGCACGAGGTGGTGGTGATTGGCGGAGACATCGGCCAGCCGGACGGGGAGGAATTTGACGGAGTGCGCACGAGGAACGGGGGGCGGTTTCAAACGGGAGGTCTGTGGGACACGATCACGGCGGTGCCGAGAGTGTTCGACATTCTCGACGAGGAGTCGCCCGACCATGTGTTCGTGCTCGGCTGGACGACGTGGCTGACGCTTCTGCATGTCGGCAAGCGGAGATGGAAACTGGGTTTTATCTGCGGTCTCGATACCGAAGTGAACGGCGAGTTTCGGCGTGAGAATCCGTTGCGTGGGCTGGTGTTCGAAGCGGGAGTTCGGGCCGCGGATGTGAGGTTCGCGATGAGCGAGTATCAAGCCGCGCAATTTGCCCGGCAGGAGCTGGATTGCGGGCTTTACCGAAATTTGATCCTGCCGCGAAAGACGGAACGTGCACCGGAAAAGCCGGTGGATTTGTTGTGGGTGGCTCGTTGTCAAAAGATCAAGCGTCCGCATCTCTTCCTCGATCTCGCGGAGCAAGTGCCGGCGGCCCGTTGCAAGATGGTGTGTCCGCGTGAGGACGTGGAACTTTGGGAAAGCGTCGAAGCGCGCGCGCGCACGATTGCCAATGTCGAGTTCGTCGAGCGCGTGCCGTATCACGAAGTTCAGGCGCACTACGATGCGGCGCGTGTTTTCGTGAACACCTCAACGTATGAGGGTTGGCCAAACAGCTTTATTCAAGCCGGGCTGGGCCACACGGCTCTGCTTTCCATGGATGTGAATCCGGACGACCTTTTTGGCCGCTACGCGCCGGGCATCTTTGCGAATGGTGATTTCAAGAGCCTCGCGTCAGGTGCAAGGCAGCTTCTCGAGAACGAGAAGTTGCTGGCTGAGGCCCAGGAGAACAGTGAGCGATTCGTCCGGGAGCTGCATGACAACGCGAAGAATGTTGATGCGTTCCTCGATGGATTGCGCCGCTTCGGGTAGAGGGCGCGAAACTTTGCGGGAAGCCGGGATTTGCTCCCGGCTTTTTTTGTGGCCGGATGCCGCTTGCGCGGGAGCGGGAATCGGGCGACGAGAGGGAATGCGACAATTGCTCACACCACTCCTGTGCCTTCTTGCGGGATTCGCGACAGCTGCACCGGATTCGTCAGTATTTGAGAAGCGGCCGGCTGAGTCCCGTTCGTTCGATATCATCCAGTATTTTCCGCAGAAAGGTCGCACGGTGAGTTTCGGCGGAGATTTGCTGAAGTGGAAGGGCGAGGGGGATTGCTCGCAGAACGAATCGATGGAGCCGATCATTTCCGTGCAGGGCGACGGCGTCACGATTCGCGATGCGTTCATCGAAGAATCACCCGACGGTATTCACGTCAGCGCGCCAAATGTCGTCATTGAGAACATCGTGTTTCCCAAGGTGTGCGAGGACGCCATCACTGCGAATGAAGGCGCGGACAACCTCGTGATTCGAAACTGCGCATTCCGCGGAGCAAGGGACAAGGCAATCCAGCTGAACGCCGGAAGGAACATTCTGATCGAGAATTGCTACTTCGAGGATTGCTCGAAGCCGGTGCGCGTGAAGCCGGGAGTGACCGTGACGGTCCGCAACAACCGCAGTCGCGGCTCGGCGGTGTTTGTCTTTGCGGACGGAAAAGGGGCGGAGGCGGTGGTCGAGAAAAACACGGTGGAGGACAGCCGGCATTTCGTGCGTTCGGAGAAGGAGGCGCTGGTGGTGATTGGACCCGGGAACCGGCTGTCGGGCATCGAGCGTGGCAACGAGGCCAGCAAGGGCGGACGCATCGAAGAGCGGCGATGAATAAAACGGGCGACCGCCTCGTTGAGGAGGAAAGCACATTCAATGAAACCACTTCGCATCCTCCTTCTCGCGCTGGCCGGTTCTCTGGTCGCTCTTGCGCCGGCGCGCTCCGAGGCGGCAACGGCCGTCTCCTTCGAATTTTTCTACAGTGAACTCGAACCCTACGGCAACTGGCTGTATGTCGAGGATTACGGCTATTGCTTTCAGCCGCGCGTAGGTTCCGGCTGGCGTCCTTATTACGACGGCGACTGGATCTACACCGACGACGGCTGGTGCTGGAACTCGAACGAGGAGTGGGGATGGGCGACGTATCACTACGGACGCTGGGCGAACCTCCGCGGGCGCGGTTGGGTGTGGGTGCCGGGATATGAGTGGGCGCCCGCATGGGTCTCGTGGCGCACTGGAGGCGACTACATTGGCTGGGCTCCCCTGCCACCGGAGTGCCGGTGGAATGGATCGCGAATTTCCTTCGGCGTGAGCTTCGGTTTCGACATCGGGCCGAGTTATTACAACTTCTGCCGCCCGCGTTACTTCGGCTATGGGCGTGTTGGTCGCTACTGCGAGCCGTGGAGGAACAACGTCAACATCATCCAGCAGACCACCAACATTACGAACATCACGAACGTCGTGAACAATAACACGACGATCATCAACAGCGGTGGCCCCGGCTACGACTACGTCCAGCGTTATTCCGACAAACCGATTCGCCGGGCGAAGCTCGAGCGGGTGACCCAGGCTGATGGCCTGCGTCGCAGCGGCAAACTGCGCAATGAACTTCGCGGGGACACGCTGCGTGTGGTTTCGCCCAAGGTGAAGAACGATGGAAATGCGAAGCCCAAGGAGGTGGCGGCCCGCGCGTCGCGGAAGGAAGTCGACCGGGGCTGGTCGGACATCAAGGACAAGAAGAAGGCGCAGGCTCTTCGTCAGCGCATGAAGGAAGAGGCTCAAGTCGCGCGTCGTGACGGCGGCAAAAAGAACAACAATCAGGCGAACAGCCGCCAGAAAGCGAATGCGAATCGCGCGCAGGGAAACAACGACCGCAAGAACAACGGTCGCAACGCAACGGCAGCGAACCGCAACGGGAATACGCAGAAGAATCAGGCGAACAATTCGCGGAACAAGGACCTCAAGCCGTTCCTGTCGCAGAATGGAAACAAGCAGAGTGCCCGCGCCGAAAATCGCCCGGATGGGAAGAAGCAGGGGGATCTGACCCGCGAGCAACAGCAAAGGCGCGAAGAGCGTGCGCGCGAAGAACGCCAGAGCCAGCTTGCGCAAAAGCAGCGCCAGCAACAGCGCACGAACGGAAAGCCCCAGGCGCAGCCCGGGCGACAGCAGAACAATGCTGCGTCCAGCCGCCAGACATCCGCTCGGCCCGGACAAAATCAGCAAGCACAGCGCGAGCAGGCGCAGCGCCGGGAGCAACAGGCGCGGCAGGAGCGCCAGGCACAGCTCGCGCGGCAGCAGGCGCAGAGGCAGGAATTGCAACGGCAGCAAGCTCGCCGGGAACAACAGGCGCGGATGGAGCGTCAGCGGCAGCAGCAGGTTCCGCAACAGCAACGCTCACAATCCCCGCGTCAGCAAGCGCGGCCAGAGCAGATGCAGCGGCAGCAGGCGCAAAGGCAGCAGCAGCAACAACTGCGGCAAAGTCCGGGCCGTCCGCAAGTGCAGCGTCAGCCGCAGGTGCAGCAGCGGCAACAGGTGCAGCGCCAGCAGACGCCGCCGCAGAGGCACCAGGCATCGTCCGGGGGGAAGCAAAAGTCCTCCGAGGACGAAAAGAAGAAGAAAAAGAAAGGTTAGGTTGGCTGGGAACGCCGTCGGAGAAATCCGGCGGCGTTCTGGCTTTGAGGTCCCTTGACCCGGCCAGGCCGATGAAATCAGGGAATGAAGTAGAACGGGTTCGGCAGCTTGAAATCATGGCGGGCGTATCCGCCTTTCAGATCGCTCTCCTGATCGCCGATGTTCAGGATCACGTCGTAGCCTTGATCGTGGAGCATCTTGCGAACGCCGGACTTGAACGGAATGATCGAAGCATCGGTGTAGCCGGCGGGCCGCATAAACAGGCCTTTCCAGCCCCAGTATCCGGCTTCCTGCAGGTCGCGACGCGTCGCGTCCCGCAGTGATTCATCACGACCCGTGATGAGAAAAATGGGGATCTGATAGGCGAGGGCGCGCTGATAGATCCGCTGCACAGGGGTGAGCGGAATCGCCTTTTCCCGTTTGGTCCACTCGGCGAAAGAGGCGGGTTGAATGGCGAACTGGTTGGCGACGAGATACGGCCAGTTCGACAGAAGGGTTTCGTCGATGTCGAAGACAATGGCGAAGTTTTGCGGGGTAGGTCCGCGAAGATAACTCTCAAGCGTTTGTTCCGCCGGTTTGGCGGCCTTTTCGATGGCGCGGGCATACGCGCCGGAGTTGTGCCATTCGAGGCACTCCCATTTCAGGAGGGTCAGATTCGGTTGCGGCTCCGCGGGCCCGGAGGCGCAGCCAGCGAGCACGAGCAGAATTGCGAGAAGACTCGGGAATCGGACCACCAAGGCATTCTAGGATCAACCGCGCGCGGCGAAAAGGCGGCACTGCACGGAATACGTGTGCACCGATCGCCGGGCATCGGGGGATTCCCTGATTTTCAGGTGGAGCACGCAGTTATCCGTTGTCTGATGAAATGGAGCCTGCGATAAGGCCGACACTCGAATCGCACCATCTCCCCCGGATGGCGGAGCACGAGGGTTCGCGACCGTTCGTTGTCGCAGTGGGTTGGCTCACCGCCGGGTCCAAGCCCATGACCGTTTTTCGATTGTCTAAAGGCCGTTGTCCCGTGGGGGCAACTCCCCGGTAACAGCCTGACGCCCGTTTTCCTTCCCCCCCGACCATGAAATACCTGAAACGAACCAAGCTGGCGCTCCTTGCGCTTCTCACCACATCCACCGCAGCCCTTGCCCAGTCGTGGCAGCTCGTCTGGCAGGACGAGTTCAATGGCTCCATCGGCCCGGACTGGGTCTTTGAAACCGGCACCGGCACCGACGGCTGGGGTAATGCCGAGTTGCAGTATTACCGGCAGGAAAACGCGACCATCGAAAACGGCGCGCTCGTGATCACCGCGAAGCACGAGAATTTCGGTGGGAAGCAATACACCTCGGCCCGGTTGAAGACGCAGGGCAAGAAGTCGTGGAAATACGGGCGCATCGAGGCCCGCATCAAGATCCCCTCGTTCATGGGATCGTGGCCGGCCTTTTGGATGCTGGGCGACAACATCTCGCAGGTCGTCTGGCCGAGGTGCGGCGAGATCGACATCATGGAGCACGTCAATACCGAGGGCGTCGTGCACGGCACGATGCACTGGTTCGCCGATCACATTAACTCCAACGCGAACTACTCGGGCAACATCGCGACGAACGTCACCGACTGGCATGTCTATGCCATCGAATGGGACGCGAACTACATCCGGTGGTTCCGCGATGGTGTGCAATATCACGTGGCCGACATTTCCAACGGCGTGAACGGGACGAGCGAGTTGCATGGAAACTTTTTCATCCTCCTGAACTTCGCGATCGGCGGAAACTGGCCGGGCTTCACCGTCGATAACAACGCGTTTCCCGCGAAGATGTATGTCGACTGGGTGCGCGTGTATCAGTGGGGTTCCGCGCCGCAGCCTTCGGCCGCACAGCCCCGTTTCATGCTGGTGAACAAGCACTCTGGCGGAGCGATCGACCTCATCGGCGGCAATACATCCAACGGCGCGCAGATCAACCAGTGGTCCTACGACTACAACGGCCCGAACCAGCGCTGGGCGGTCCTGCCGACGCCGAACGGCCATTTCAAGCTGATCTCGGGCGTAAGCGGAAAGGCCGCGAGCATCGAGAACGACTCCACCGCCAACGGCGCCCAGCTGCATGCGTGGGACTATATCGAGGGCCACACCCCGATGCAGTGGGACTTCATCGACCAGGGCAACGGCTGGTTCATGATCAAGAACGTGCACAGCGGCAAGGTGCTGGATGTCCTGAACTGGGGCACCGGCAACAACGTCGACATCATCCAATACGATGCGCACGGCGGAGCGAACCAGCTCTGGCGTCTGCAGCCGTGGGGCGACTATTTCATCAAGGCCTCGACCGGCAAATACGTCTGCGTGCAGGGCGCCTCGGGCAACAACGGGAACAACGTCATCCAGTATCAGTGGGAGAACAACCCGTGGTTCAAGTGGCGGTTTGAAAGCGTCGGCGAAGGCTGGGTGAAAGCCTCGAGTCTTGCCGCGCTGGGCCGCGCGATCGCGATCAAATACGGATCGACCGCCGCAGCCGCGGACGCCCACCTCTGGGACTACGCCCCGACGAATGCGGATCAAAAGCTGCGGATCCGCCCGCTCACGAACGGGAAGTTCAAGTTCTACTTCGTGCACTCGGGAATGACCTTCGACATCCCCGGCGGACAAACCGGCAACAACGTGCCACTCCAGCAGTATCCCGATAACGGAAACGCGTGGCAGCAGTTCGAGCTCGAGCGCGTCCCGTAAAATCCCCTTCAGACCGGCCGGCCCTCACGGGTCGGCCGGTTTGTTTCCCCGGTCCCCAATCCCCACCTCCCATGAAAAATCCCGTTCCCGCGCGGCGATCGCTCGCGCGGTTCCTCCCATCGCTCCGCCGCCTCTCCATCGCCACGGCCTGCGCAGTCGTGTCTTCGGCCTCCGCGTTTGTCGCGGCCGACTCCGACACGATCTTCAATTCGTTCAACAACGCGTTCTACGTTTCCAACGGCGGAAACGCCTACTTCAAGGAAACCACGGCCGGCGGGCGCGCCTGGTTCTGGTCGCAGGCGAACATGATCGAAATGGTCGCCGACACACACGACCGCACGCGCAACAACGGGCACCGCGACATGCTCTCTGCGCTGTGCAACGGGTTCATGCAATACCACGGCACCGACTGGTCGTGGAACGAATACAACGACGACGTGATGTGGGCGTGCATCGCGTTCAGTCGTGCCTATCTCGCCACCGGAAACACGACGTATCGCGACCGCGCGAAGGCAAACTTCGACATGGTGTGGAATCGCGCGTGGAGTTCGGCGCTGGGCGGCGGGTTGTTCTGGCGGACGGACAACCAGTCGAAGAATGCCTGCGTCAACGGTCCCGCCGCCATCGCCGCGTGCTACCTCTACCAGATGCTCGGAGATTCGTCGTATCTGACGAAGGCCCAGCAGATCTTCAACTGGGAGCGCAGCACGCTCTTCAACCAGACGACCGGCGCCGTCGCCGACAGCATCAATCTCGCCGGCAATGTGAACTGGTCGTGGTTGTTCAGCTACAACTCCGGAACGTTTGTCGGCGCCGCCAACCACCTCTACAAGCTCACGGGCAACCGCCAATACTACAAGGACGCGCTGCTTGCGACCCAGTTCACGCGAAGCTCGATCTGCACGTCGAACGGCCTCTTTCCAAACAGCGCCGGCTCCGGCGATGGCGCGGGATTCAACGGCATCGGCATTCGCTGGATCGCGCGGTTCGTGAACGACCAGAACCTCTGGGCGATCTTCTATCCGTGGCTCAAATTCAACGCCGACACCGCGTGGAACGTGCGCCGCTCCGACAATCTTTCGTGGTCCTCATGGGGCCAGGCCACACCATCGGGCACCCGCTACGCGTTCGAGTGCTTCGGCTCGGTGACGACACTGCAGGTCGTGCCACCGACGAATCCCGCGCCGTGGTTCATGTTTGTAAATCAGCACAGCGGAAAGACCCTCGATCTCATCGGCGGCAACACTTCCAACGGCGCGCAGATCAACCAGTGGACCTACGACTACAACGGCGCGAATCAGCGCTGGGCACTGGTGCCGACCGAGAACGGCGATCATTTCCAGATCATCTCGTGGGTCAGCGGAAAGGCCGCAAGCATCGAAAACGACTCCACCGCGAACGGAGCCCAGTTGCACGCGTGGGATTACGTGGGCAACAACCCGAGCCAGCAGTGGGACCTCGTGGATGTCGGCAACGGGTGGTTCAAGATCCGGAACGTCCGCAGCGGCAAGGTGCTCGATGTGAAGGATTGGAGCCAGGCCGACAATGCCGACATCATCCAATACAACGACAACGGCACCGCGAATCAGAAGTTCCGCCTGCAGCCGTGGGGCGACTACTACGTGCGCGCCTCGACCGGGAAATACATCTGCACGCAATGGGCCGGCAGCACGAACGGCAGCCGCATCATTCAATACACCAAGGAAAACAACCCCTGGTTCAAGTGGCGGTTCCAGAGCGTCGGCGAGGGCCATCTGCGCGTCTCGAGCCTCCATGCCCTGAGCCGCGTGCTGTGCGTGAAGGACGGCTCCTATTCCCAAGCTTACGAGTGCCACCTCTGGGACTACAACCCGAGCAATGTCGGAGATCAGAAGGTGCGCATCCGCCCACTGTTGAACGGCAGGTTCAAGTTCTACTTCGTGCACACCGGCATGAGCTGGGACATCCCCGGCGGAAACAGCAACAACGACGTGCCGCTGCATCAATATCCCGACAACGGAAACAGCTGGCAGCAGTTCCTGCTCGAGCGCGTTCAGTAACGGAGGAGGGGCGGGAATCGGCGCATTGCCGGTTCCCGCCTTCCTGCTAGCGTGAAGTGCCCCTCATGAGACTTCTCATTCCCGTCGCGGCCGCGGTTGCCATTGCGATCGGCGTTCTTGTTGTCTGGTCTTCCGTCGAGGATTCCTCGGGCAAAGCCGAGGTGAGTCGAGCGGTTGACCCATCGACCGAAGGAGAAGCACGGGACGTCAGCTCAGGACGTGTGGAATCGCGTGTGGATCGTCCGCCGGGCGACTCCGACGAGTTTGTAAAGCGGGCGCAGGAGGTCCTGGCAATGCCGCCGGATGCCGAGCGTGAGAAGGGGCTGCGGGAGCTCGCGCAGGATTGGGCGATGGAGGATCCGACAGCGGCGGAGCAGTGGGCGGCGTCGCTCGAACTAACCGCGGAACGGGAGCGCGCGCTGACGCATGTTTGCCTGAAGGTTGCGGAAATGAATCCACGCGATGCGGCGAGCATTGCCCAATGGCATCGCCTCCATGAGGGAGTCCTCGAGGCTGTAGCGAGCCGGTGGGCGGACGCGGATTTCGACGCCGCGGCAGCATGGGCTTCCGGGTTTTCGAATGAGGAACTACGGGAGCGTGTGCTCTCGCGACTGGCGATGGCTCGCGCGGGCACTGCGCCGCACGAGGCGGCCGTCATTGTTTCGGAGTCCCTCGCGCCCGGAGAAGTGCAGGAGGAGGCGGCGATGGCGGTGTTGCATCAATGGCTGTTGAAGGATGCGGATGCCGCCCGGCAATGGGTGGAGGTGTTCCCGGAGGGTCCGCTGAAGGAGCGCGCGATGGCGGAAATCAGCGGCATGATGAGTTATCGCGAGCGACTTCCCGACGAGTGACCGGAGCATGAGGGGGCTGAATAAGCAAACACCCGGACCTCTTGCGAAGTCCGGGTGTCGTCAGAATGCCGGATTGATCAGGCGTCTCCGGTGCTGGTCTCAGTGAGCGCCGGCTCGGGCTTTTCGCTGACGGTGGTGAATGTCAGCTTCTCGCCGTCGCGGGAGACCTTGACCGTGTCGCCTTCCTTGATGACACCGCGGAGAAGCTCCTCCGCCATGGGGTCTTCAAGGTAACGCTCCACGGCGCGCCGCATCGGCCGCGCCCCGTAAGCCGGGTCGTAGCCCTTCTCGATGAGCAATTCGTGGGCTGCCTGGTCGAGCTCGATGTGGATCGACTTCGCCTTGAGCCGCTCCACGACCTTGCTGACCTCGAGATCGACAATGCGAACGAGATCGGGCTTGGACAGAGTGTGGAAGACGATGATGTCGTCGAGGCGGTTCAGAAACTCGGGTTTGAAGACGCGCTTCGTCTCCTCGAGGATCTTCTCCCGCATCGTGTCGTAATTGTCATCGACCTTCGGCGCACCGAAGCCGAGCGAGGTCTGCTTCTTGATCAAATCCGCGCCGACGTTCGACGTCATGATGATGATCGTGTTGCGGAAGTCGACCTTGCGACCGAGCGAATCGGTGACCTTGCCTTCCTCCAGAATCTGGAGCAGGAGGTGCATCACGTCCGGGTGCGCCTTTTCGATCTCATCGAAAAGCACCACCGAATACGGGCGCCGGCGCACGGCCTCGGAGAGCTGTCCGCCCTCCTCGTATCCGACGTAGCCCGGGGGCGAGCCGATGAGGCGCGAGGCGGTGAACTTCTCCATGTATTCGCTCATGTCGAGCTGGATGAGGGCATCCGGATCGCCGAACATGAACTCCGCCAGCGTGCGGGCGAGGAACGTCTTGCCAACACCGGTCGGGCCAAGGAACACAAACGAGCCGATCGGGCGCCGCGGGTCCTTGAGGTCCGCACGCGAGCGGCGCAGCGCCTTGCTGATCGCAACGACCGCCTCGTCCTGGCCGATGACCTTGCCCTGAAGCTCGGACTCCATTGCGAGGAGCTTCTGGGTTTCGCCCTGCTCCATGCGGCGGAGCGGAACTCCGGTCCATTTCGAAAGGACGTGCATGATGTCCTCGTCCGTGACGTGGACTTCCTGCTCCTCCTTGCTGGCGCGCCATTCGTTGAGCACGGCGTCGAGCTTGTCCTTTGCCTGCTTTTCCGCATCGCGGAGGGCGGCGGCGCGCTCGAAATCCTGCGCCTTGATGGCGGCTTCCTTGTCGGCCTTGATCGTTTCGATCTCGGCTTCGATGTCCTTCACGTTCGGCGGGCGCGTCATGGCGCCGATGCGCGCGCGGGCTCCGGCCTCGTCCATAAGGTCGATCGCCTTGTCCGGCAGGAAGCGGCCGCTGAGATAGCGGTCGGAGAGCTTCGCGGCGGACTCTATGGCGGCGTCGCTGATCTTCGCCTTGTGGTGCATTTCGTATTTCGGACGAATGCCCTTCAAGATCTGGATGGTCTGCTCGACGCTCGGCGGCTCGACCTTCACGGTCTGGAACCGGCGCTCGAGAGCGGAATCCTTCTCGATGTATTTGCGATACTCGTTGAGCGTCGTCGCGCCGATGCACTGGAGCTCGCCGCGGCTGAGCGCGGGCTTGATGATGTTGCTCGCGTCCATCGCTCCCTCGGCCGAGCCGGCGCCCACGATGGTGTGCAACTCGTCGATGAAGAGGATGACGTTTTTGCTGCGGCGGATCTCATCCATCACCGCCTTGATGCGCTCCTCGAACTGGCCGCGGTATTTCGTGCCGGCGACCATCAGGGCGAGGTCGAGCGTGATGACACGCTTCTCGCGGAGGATCTCCGGGACGTTGCCCGCGATGATTTCCTGCGCGAGGCCTTCGGCGATGGCGGTCTTGCCGACGCCTGCCTCACCGATAAGCACCGGGTTGTTCTTGGTGCGGCGGCAGAGAATCTGAATGACGCGCTCGATCTCGTCCTCGCGGCCAATCACCGGATCCAGCTCGCCCTTGCGGGCGAGTTCGGTGAGGTCGCGGCCGAAAGCGCGCAGGGCAGGCGTCTTGCCATCCTTCTTGCTCCCGCCCGTCTCGGCAGGGATCGACTCGCCGCCCTCCTCCTGGGCGGAGAAGTTCGGGTCGAGTTCCTTGAGGATTTCGTTGCGTGTGCGCTCGATATCGACCTCAAGGCTCTTGAGCACGCGGGCGGCGACGCCTTCTCCTTCGCGGAGCAGGCCGAGCAGGATGTGCTCGGTGCCGACGTAGCTGTGCTGGAGCGCCTTGGCCTCCTTGCTCGCGAGGGCAAGCACCTTCTTCACGCGAGGCGTGTAGGGGATGTTCCCGACCATCTTGGTTTCGGGCCCGGAACCCACCTGTTTTTCCACCTCCATACGGACGGTCTCGAGGTCGAGACCCATCTTCTGAAGGACGTTCACAGCCACGCCCTGGCCCAACTTGATCAACCCGAGCAGGAGATGTTCGGTGCCGACGTAGTTGTGGTTGAAGCGGTCTGCTTCCTTCCGCGCAAGGGCGAGCACCTGCTGGGCTCGCGGTGTAAAATTATTCATCATTCGATTCCTTTGGTGCTTTCGGGTCCGACACTTTGGACATGTCGGGTTCCGGAAGCTCTTTTAGTTTCGCTCTGATCAGCGTGGCCCGCAAGGTGTCGCGAGCTTCGGCTGTCATTTTTTGTCCCTTGGCGCCTTTTTGAAGATGGGCCGGCTGTGTTTCGATGAACAACTCGTCGATCGTCACCCGCGTTTCGGCCGGGAAGACACCGAGATCGATGCCGAGTTTGATGACGGAAAGGAGATTCAGCGCCTCCTTGGAGGTCATGCTGTGGGCGTTGCAAAGGATGCCGTAGGCGCGCCCGATCTGGTCGAGCACGGTGGTGGCGCGGCGCTCGACGAGCGTCTGCCGGGCATTTTCCTCGTGCTCGATGATGTGCAGGATGACCTCGTTCAGCCGCTCGATGATCTGCATCTCACTCTCGCCGAGCGTGGTCTGATTCGAAACCTGGAAAAGATTGCCCATCGCCTCGGTGCCTTCGCCATGCAGGCCGCGCACGGCCAGCCCGATCTTGTTGACCGAGTTGATGATCTTGTTGATCTGGTCGCTCATCACGAGGCCCGGCAGGTGGAGCATTGCCGAGGCGCGCATGCCGGTGCCGACATTGGTCGGGCAGGCGGTGAGGTAGCCGAGGTCATCCTGGAAGGCGAAATCCAGCATCGTGGAGAGCTGGGTGTCGCATGCGTCGATCATCGCGTAAGCCTCCGCGAGCTGGAGCCCGCATCGAATGGCCTGCATGCGCAAGTGGTCCTCCTCGTTGATCATTAAACTGAGCGTCTGCTCCACGTTCATCACCACGGCGCTTCCCGCGCCTTTTGCGGCGTGTTCGCGGCTGATCAGATGCCTCTCCACCAGCACTTGCCGTTCCAACGCGGTAAGTTCCGGCAAATTCTCCGAATACGCGTTTTTCATTTCCGGCAGCGATTCCACGGCCGGCTTGATGAGGTTCAGCGTTTCAATGCGCTCGGCGCGCTTTGCCCAGCCGGGAAATGGCCGGCGGCTGAGGTTGCGCGCGAGTCGAATCCGGGAGCTGACGACGATCTGACGGTGCGGGCCGTCCCCCGAAAGCCATTCCCCCGTGCTGGCGATGATGCGGGAGAATTTCACGACGTGAGCTGCAGTTCAATCTGACGAATTTCGTCCCGGAGGTGTGCCGCCTTTTCATACTGCTCGGCGGCGATGGCCTCGTTGAGACTGGATTGGAGCGATTTGATCTTGGCGCTGAGCTGGCGTTTGCGGGCGCGATCGCCGGGGGCTTTCCCCACGTGGACCGTGCCCTTGTGCATGTTCGCGAGCATGGTCGACAGCCCTTCGGCAAACGTCGTGTAACACTCGCTGCAGCCGAGGCGGCCGGTTTTCTTGAAATCGGCCTGCGTGAATCCGCAGACCGGGCATTTCAGCACGGCGGGGTTCTTCTCGAGCTGCTGCGCGGCACCCAGGCCGAGCAACAGGTCGGCAAGCTCAAACCCCGTCGGGTCGTCGATGTGTTTGGCCTTCGAGCAGGATTCGCAGAGGTTCACCTTCTGCATCTTCCCCTCCACGATTTGGGTGAGGAAGACGGTAGCGTCCTTCTCGCCACAAACGTCGCATAGCATGCCTAATCAATCACAGTGCCAGAGCTCTGTGTCAACTCATGGAAACGTGTCATCAAACGCTTTGTCACCGGCCCCGGTTTTCCGTCGCCGATGGTGCGTCGATCCAGAGACACGACCGGGATCAATTCGGCCGCCGTGCCCGTAAGGAAACACTCGTCCGCCGTGAAAATGTCGTAGCGCGTCATGTCCGGCTCGCTGATCTCGATACCGGCCTCGCGAGCCATCTCGAACACGACCGCGCGGGTCACCCCGGCGAGGGCGCCGGAGGAGATCGGCGGCGTGTAGATTTTGCCGCGTTTTACGATGAAGATGTTGTCGCCCGTGCACTCGGCAACGTAGCCGTGCTCGTTGAGCATCAGGCCCTCGCCGGCGCCGGCGTTGGCGGCCTCGATCTTGGCGAGCACGTTGTTGAGGTAGTTCAGCGACTTCACCATCGGGCTGAGCGCGCCGTGGGGAATGCGCCGCGTCGCGCAGGTCACCACCCCGAGCCCGTTTTCATACATCTCCTGCGGGTAGAGGGTGATCTTCGACGCGATGATGATGACCGTCGCCTTCGGGCAATGAGACGGGTCCAAACCGAGATCGCCGGAACCTCGCGTGACCACGAGGCGCACGTAGCCGTCGTCCAGCTCGTTGGCCTTGATCGTGTCGATCGTGGCGCGGATGACCTCCTCGCGCGTCAGCGGGATTTTCAGGCAAATGGCCTGAGCGGAATCGAAAAGACGGTCGATGTGCTCCTCGAGCCGGAATACCCGACGGTCGTAGAAGCGAATGCCTTCGAAGACGCCGTCACCGTAAAGCAGACCGTGATCGAACACGGAAATCTTCGCGTCTTCTTTTTCGTATAACTGTCCGTCAATGTAGATCTTCATTCAGGCAATCGCCGCTCGGGCGGAAGGTGGACTATGCCTGCCGGTCCGGGTTGTGACAAGAGTCACGTTTTCCGGGAATCGGGTTCGCTGACGGCGGTTTCGAGGGCGCGAATCAATTCGTGGCGGCGAAGCGGCTTGCTGAGGTAACCGGTCATTCCCGCGCCGAGACAGCGCTCGCGATCGCCCGACATGGCATCGGCGGTGAGGGCGATGATGGGAATCGGGGACTGACTCCCATCCCGTTGCTCGCGGCGACGAATTTCCCGGGTGGCCTCGAGACCGTCGGTTTCCGGCATCTGAACGTCCATGAGGATCGCGTCGAAGGTGCCGGTCTCGAGCATTTGAAAACATTCCTCGGCGCTCGCTGCGGAGGATGGCTCCGCGCCGATTTGCTCGAGGATTTTCATGGTCAACCGGCGGTTCAGCGAATTGTCGTCCACGACGAGGACCCGGAGCGGTCCGCTCTTCAACGCGAGAGTTCCCAAGGATTGTGCGCGGCGGCCCGCGTCGGCGGTTTTCTCGATTTCCTCCGCCGACGAGCGGATGGCCGGCAGCGCGAGGTGGAATGTCGCGCCTTTTTCGGGGGTATCCTCCAGCCACAGGTCGCCGCCGAGCAGGTGCGCCAGCCGCTTGCTGATCGCGAGGCCGAGTCCCGTGCCGCCAAAGCGCCGGTTCGTGGAGGACTCCGCCTGCGAGAACGGCTGGAAGAGCCGGCTTTTGAGTTCGGCGGGAACCCCGATGCCGGTGTCCGCGACGCGGATGTGCAGGGTTTCCACCGCGTCGTCCGTGGAGGCGGCGATCCCGACATGGATCTGAATGCCGCCCTGCTCGGTGAATTTCACTGCATTGCCGACGAGATTCAGCAGAATCTGGCGGAGCCGTGCGCCGTCGCTGTTGAGGAATGTGGGGACATCTCGCGCGATGTCGACGGTGATCGTGAGGCCCTTTTCGTCCGCACGCAGCTGGTAAAGGCGCACCACTTCGTGGACGCAGCCCGCAATGTCGACCGGGCGGGTTTCGACGTCCAGCCGGCCGGACTCGATTTTCGAGAAATCGAGGATGTCGTTGAGCAGCACGAGGAGCGCGTCGCCGCTGCTTTTGATCGTGTTGAGATACTCGCGCTGGATGGGCGTGAGTTCCGTGTCGAGCACGAGGTCCGCGAAGCCGAGCACGCTGTTGAGCGGGGTGCGGATCTCGTGGCTCATCATTGCGAGGAAGCTGCTCTTCGCGCGGGCGGCGGCCTCGGCGGCTTCCTTTTGCAGAAGCAGCTCCTGCTCGTAGGCACGGTGGCGCGTGATATCAAGCGTCACGCCGCGATAGCCCACCAGCGCTCCGGCGGAGTCGAACAGCGGCTTTCCGCTCAGGCTGACCCAGAGCACCCGCCCGTTGGGCTGGCGAATGCGATGCTCGAAATTCCGGAAGGGCATCCGGCTCTTCGTGATTTCCTCCGAGCGCGCGATGGCTGCCTCGCGATCGTCCTCGTGGACCCAGTCCCAGGGCGAGCGGCCAATCACCTCGGAGGGGTCGTTGCCGAGAATCTCGGAGACGCGCCGCGACGCATACGTGTATTTCCCGTCTGCATCGACCTCCCAAATGAACTCGCCCACCGCTTCGCTCACGTCGCGGAAGCGCTGCTCGCTCTCGATGAGAAGGGCTTGTGCGCGTTTGATCGGCGAGATGTCGTAGCAGGCCATCAGGAGCACCATGCGCCCCTGCAGCATCGCGTGGCGGAGAAACACGTCGCAATCGATCTGCCGTCCATCGAGTGAGAGGAACTGCCATTCGAATCGGCAGAGGCCGAATTCCACCGCCTCGTGCACCCGCGGAGCCCATGCTTCCGCGGAGAGGGTGCCGGAGGGTTGCTGACGCCGGGGCCAGAAGGTCCACAGCGGCTTGTCCGTCAGATCCCCTTTTGTCTGCGCACCGAGAAGCGTGAGGGCCGCCGGGTTTGCATCGAGAATTTCGTCGCCATCGAAGACAAGATGGGCCGTCGCGGTTTCGTCAAAGAACAGCTGCAGCAGCTCCTCGGCGGTGCGCCGGTCGGTGAGGTCGATCAACGAACCGACGAGAAATTCCTCGTCGCCAACCTTGATTGGGTTGCTGCGGTCCAGCACCCACAGCTCGGAACCGTCGGCCTTGGAAACCCGATATTCCTGCACCATTGACGAGCGGTTTTTGGCCGCGGTCTCGAATGCCTTCCGATACCGCTGGCGGTCATCGGGGTGAATGTGCTCGAGCCATTTCTCATGCTCCGTGGCGGTTTCGTCGAAGGCGGGTCCGAACAACTCCCCAAACTTGCCTCGCCAGCGGAACGTGCCCGTCGAGAGGTCGTAGGTGTAAACAATTTCGCCCAGCGCCTGGATCACGGCGTCCTCCATGCGCCGGCTCCGCTCGGCTTCGAGTTGCGCGAGCGCCGTCCGGCGACGTGTTTTCCAGACGAAAACGGCGGCGATGAATCCAATGGACACGCCTCCCATCGCCGTTGAGGTGAAGGCGTCGCGCACCGCGGCGAGCCGCACCTCGAGGTGCTTCATGTCGGCCTCGACGCCGATGGCGTGACGGATGGCGTGCGCGTTGGCGTCGATGAGCGCCAAGCCGGTCATCTTCTCGTCGCCGACATGCACCCATGGCTCGTGTTTCGCGCCTCGCGGAAGCGATCGGAAGTGGTGTCGTGCCAGCTTCAGCGCTTTTGGCAGCGGACGGGACTTGCCGGATTCGTGGGTGTCGAGAATGGTCTCCTCCTCATCGGCATCGACCTGGAAGCTGTAAACGCGGGAGATGACGGTGTCGTTTGAATCGATGATTTTGAGCGTGCTCTCCATTTCCCCGGCGACGTGGTCCTGTGGCTTCTCCGCTTCGTTGACGATCCCGCGGGTCAGGGAGGCGAGGCGGGTCGCAGCCTCGCGCACGTGCTGGCGAACGTCCTCCAGCTTCTCGGTGCGCGCCCGTTCGTAAACGCTGTAGGCGCCGAGCGTGATCGAGCCGGCAACGATGATTCCTGCGATGATGGCCTCGCGGAGGGGGTGAACGGCGGCGCTTGCACTCGCGCCGGAGGGCAGGGGTTTCTTCGAGATTGAAAATCGCACGCGACGCGACACATGGTATCGCGAATTCGACGCCTGTCGCCATGAAATCCCGATTGCATTTTGTCAGCCTCCTCCTTGTCGCCACCTTTGCCAACGCGCAGGAAACGCCGACAATCACGATCCGGAAAGGCGATGCGGTGAGCATCGCCGTCGCGCCGATCGGCGGTGCGGGTGGCGGCGCAGTGACTCCGGTGCTGAAGAACGACCTCGCCGTGGCCGGCTGGTTCAACCTCGTGGATTCCGGCGCGGCATCCTACGTGGTTTCGGGCACGGCCTCCGGCAGCGGACTCGAGGGCAAGGTCGTGGACCGGAGCGGCGGAACCGTGCTTTCGAAATCCTACTCCGGTTTGGCGCGGCAGGTGGCGCATGAATTTGCCGACGACATTGTCGAAACGCTCACCGGCAACCCCGGCATCGCCACCAGCAAGATCGCGTTCGTTTCCACCCGCACCGGGCGCAAGGAGATCTACGTGGCCGACTACGATGGGGCGAATGTGAAGCAACTCACCAACGACGGAGTCATCAGCGTGGCCCCGGCGATCAGTCCCGACGCCACGAAGCTCGCCTACACCGGCTACCAGAGCGGCTATGCGGACATTTATTTGATCAATCTCGCGAACGGCGCCCGCAACCGCATCGTCAAGTTTCCCGGCACGAACTCCGGCGCCGCATTCTCGCCCGACGGCGGTCGGATCGCCTGCTCGATCAGCAAGGATGGAAATCCGGAGCTCTACGTCGTCGGCGTGAATGGTGGCGGCGCCCGCCGGCTCACGCGCACCCGCGGGGTGGAGTCCTCCCCCTCGTGGTCGCCCGACGGGAGCGAGATTGTCTATTCGTCCGACGAGGGGGGGAGTCCGAAACTGTATCGCATTCCCTCGGGCGGCGGATCGCCACGGGCCATCAACACCGGCTACAGTTACTGCACCGAGCCGAGCTGGTCGCCGGACGGGCGCAAGATCGCGTTCACCGTCCGCCAGGGCGGATTCTCGATCGCGGTGATGGACCTCAACGGCGGCTCGCCGCGCATCCTTGCCAGCGGCGAAAACCCGGAATGGGGCGCCGACTCGCGACACATCATTTACAGCACCGGCTCGTCGCTCGTCCTGCTCGATGTGCAGAACGGAAAATCCACCCCGGTCATCACCGGCATGGGGAAGGTGACGGAGCCGAGCTGGTCGCGTTGATTGATCGTGGCTGCACTTTCTCGATTTCCTGCTTTTCAGAACTTTTGCCCTGCTTTTAATAGCCGCATGAAGCATTTGCTCGTTCCCAGCCTCGCTGTGTGCGCGGCGCTCATCTTCTCCTCCTGCGCCGGCAAGAAACACCAAGCCGACGATTATGCGGGTGTGGATGGCGATTACGTGACCGGCATGCCGCTGCCGGATCGGGTGGAAGGTGCGAACTTCTTTGGCAACAGCGTGAACCGCGGTCAGTTCTCGCCGATTTATTTTGGTTACGACAGCTACGTCGTCTCCGACAGCGAGCTCGTGAAACTCGATGTCGTCGCCGATGCGATGAAGAAGATGTCGAACGACATCATCATCGCGGGATTCACCGACGAGCGCGGCACCGAGGAATACAACCGTGGCCTTGGCGAACGTCGCGCACAGGCGGTGCGTGAGGCGCTCATCGGCATGGGAGTCAACGGCGGCCGTATCCAGACGGTGAGCTTCGGCGAGGAAATGCCGGCGGATCCTGGCAGTGGCGAGGCGGCCTGGGCGGCCAATCGTCGCGCCGAGTTTGGCGTCATTCGCTAAAAGGAGCGCGTGGCCGTTCCGCTCCTAGATCTGACGCGGCAATACGCGCAGATTCGCGAGGCCGTCGATCGGGAGATCGCGGAGGTTGTCGCTTCGCAGCAATTCATCCTCGGGCCTCGTGTGGAGGCGTTTGAGAGCGCGGTGGCGTCCGTCATCGGAGCGCCGCATGCGGTCGGCATGTCGTCGGGCACCGACGCCCAGCTCGCCATTCTCATGGCGTTGGGAATCGGCCGGGGAGACGCCGTCATCACGACGCCGTATACGTTTTTTGCCACGGCGGGATGCATCGAGCGCGTCGGTGCGGAGGTCCTGTTTGTCGACATCGACCCGGTCACGCTGAACATCGATCCCGCCAGGATCGCGGAGTGCCTTGCCGAGCGTTGCCGCCGCGATGCGGACGGGCTCCTGCTGTCTCCGCGAGGCAATCGGGTCCGCGCCATCATTCCCGTGCATCTGTTCGGGCTTTGCTGCGACATGGACGCCATTTGCGCGCTCGCGCGCGAATACAATCTGGTCGTGATCGAAGACGCCGCGCAGGCAATCGGCGCGGAATATCCGGGCCAATCGGGCGCCGGGCGCGCCGGGGCGATTGGTGAGTTCGGCTATTTCAGTTTCTTCCCGGCCAAGAACCTTGGGGCGTTTGGCGACGCGGGACTTTCCACGTGCCGCGACGCGGGCGATGCCGAAACGCTGCGCCTGATGCGCAATCACGGCATGGAGCAGCGCTATTACTATCGAAAAGTCGGCGGCAATTTCCGCATCGACGCGCTGCAAGCCGCGATCCTGCACGCCAAGCTGCCGTTTCTCGCGACGTGGAATGCCGCCCGCGCGCGCAACGCGGAACGTTACGCCGCTGGATTCGAGGCGGCGGGAGTTACCGATCGCATCAAGCTTCCCGCGCGTCCGTATCGCGGCAGAGTCGAGTGCGACCACATTTTTCATCAATACGTGCTGCGGGTGGAACGGCGGGACGAGCTGTTGAAACATCTTGCCGCCCGCGGAATCGGACGCGCCGTTTACTACCCGGTCTCCCTGCATCAGCAGGAATGCTTTGCGCACCTCGGTTATCAAACCGGAGATTTCCCGGAGTCCGAGCGAGCCGCCGCGGAGACGATCGCCCTCCCGATCTTCCCGGAACTGCGCGAAGAGGAAATCGCCGAAGTCATCGACGCCGTGGCGTCCTTCTATCGCTGATCGAGCGAAAAGCCGGACTCAGCGCCTTCCTCCATCCCGCGTTTCGTCACTTGGCCGCGGACGGAGTATCATCCTGGAGGGCTTCGGCGGTTCTGGTGGCTTGGCGGTGAAGTTGGGTGTGTTCGTCGAAAAGCTTGTCCAGATGTTCCCCGGCAAATTGGAGCCGTTTCAGCGCCAGGGTTTTTTGGCCGAGATCCGCGAGAACCATGCCGTGGTAAAGGGCGCGCTCCGGGTTTCGCATTTCGTCCTCGGACATCGAGGCGAAGATTTCCTCGGCGTCCACGAGGCGGCCGGCGCGATACAAAGCGAGAGCGTAGGTGGTGCGGAACTCGGGGGTGTTGGGGCTGTCGGCGATGAGCGCCTCGGCCGCGGCGAGATTTTCGGCGGGATTGCCTGCTCCGAGAATCAATTGGACCAGCAGAGCGGCATTTCGCGCATCGAAGTTTCGCGGGTTCAATTTTGCAGAGTGACTCTGGACGTCGTAGAGCTTCTCGATGTCTCGAGCTTCGAGGTAATGGGAGGCGAGCTGGCTCAGGACGAATTGGTTGTTCGGGACCAGCTCCCGGCCGCGTTCGAGCGTTGCAAGGGCGGCCTCCTTCCATCCACTGCGTTTCGCGATTTCGAGCGCGAATCCAAGCACCTCCGGCGTCGTGGTGTTGCTTTGCAGAATGATCTTCCACGATCGCAGGGTCGATTCGTTGTGCGCATTGCCGCGGGCAAGCTGCGTGAGTTGTCGGATCTGGTAGGCGGTGTCTCCGGATAAATTCGATGTCTGGATGTTTTCGAGGAAATCGTCCCAATCGCCGCGGGCCAGCATGACTTCCGCGTGAAGACGCGCCGTATCGATGTCCGGGGCTCCGGTCTGGAGGCGATCGATCCAACGTCGCGCCAGTGCCTGGGCATCCCGGTTGACCAGAAATTGGACAAAAAATTGGCGGGCCTCGTCCGATTCCTCGAAGCCTTTTCCGACCGCTGCGACGGTTTGGTCGAGATTGGGGGCTTCAAACTGGATGAGCGCCTCCAGGGCGAGGAGCTGGTTCTCAGGTTTGACATCGGGCAGTGCAAGCATCCGCTTCGCCGCTTCGATGCCGTGGGCGCGCAGCTTGTTTTCGGTGGCGTGCTTGATCAATGCCTGAAGCGCCATGAGCTGGATCTGAGGATCCGAGGATTGGGCGAGCTGCTGCAGAGTTTCCGGCGCCTGAAGCTTTTGTTCGTGGGTGCCGAGATCGAGAGCCAGAAGCGAGTAGACGAGTTGAATCTTTGGCGTGCTGGTCGAGGGGAGTTCAAGGTCCGCGAACAAGCGACGCGCCTCCTCCCGTTCGTCCATCATGACGAGCGCGGAGGCTCTCGCCAGCTTGAAGGAGAGCGATTGCTTTACTTCAAACGGGGCTTCGTCGAGCACGCGCCGGGCATTCCGAAAATCGAGCAGAAGCAGACATGCCTGAACTTTCGAACCCCATGCGTCTGCGTCATTCGGGCTCAGGCGAATCACCTCGTCCCAGATTTTTGGGGCTGCGGGGTGCCGAATGTCGGTGGCGAACTGCGCATACTCGCGCCATCTCTCGACGTCCGTTGATTTCGATACCGCCGTCGAGTAGGACGCCGCCGCGGACACGACGTCGCCATTCTTCACAAACTGCCTTGCCGCGATGAGCGCGTTGTTCTGACGCCATTTTTTGATCAGCGGTTTTGCCGCAAAAAGTGCTGACGCACCGACCACGCCGATGAGGAGGAGCCACAGGAGGATTCGGTTTGGCAGGTTGAGCGCCCGGTAGCGATCCCGCAGAAATACCTTCACCTTTCGGTGCAGCGGCAATTCGTCGAAGTGGTAGGGGCGTTTTGAGTCCGAGGTCATCGATGGAACTCCATCAGAGTAGCAACCTCTGTTCTAAGTCGATTGAAAATCGGAGCGTCAGCCCAGCAAATGGGTGGCGCGTTCGCGAGCCTGGTTGTCCGCCTCCAGCAGAGCGGGCAAATCGGGGTGGGTGACGGTTTCGTGCGTCTGCATGACCTCCTCCACCGTGGCCCAGATCTTTGGAAATGGAATCCGGCCCGCCAGGAACGAATCGACGGCGACTTCATTGGCCGCATTGAGCACCGCGGGCATCGTGCCGCCGGTCTCGCCGGCGACGCGCGCGAGACGGAGCGCGGGAAACACGTCTTCGCGCGGAGCCTCGAATTCGAGCCTGCCGATGTTTGCGAGATCGAGCGTGGGCAGGGCGCCGGGCACACGCTCGGGCCACGTCACCGCGTATTGTATCGGGAAGCACATGTCGGAGTGGCTGAGCTGCGCGAGCTGCGAGCCGTCGATGAACTCGACGAGCGAGTGGACGATGCTTTGCGGATGCACCACGACGTCGATGCGATCCATCGGCACCCCGAACAGCCAGTGGGCCTCGAGCATTTCGAGCGCCTTGTTGAAGAGGGTGGCCGAGTCGATGCTGATCTTGCGGCCCATTTTCCAGGTCGGGTGACGCAGCGCCTGCTCGGGCGTGACGGTTGCGAGTTCGTCGGCGGGAGTCTGGCGGAATGGTCCGCCGGAGCAGGTGAGAATGAGACGCCGGACGTGCGCGGGATCGCGGCCTTCGAGGCACTGGAAGATCGCGTTGTGCTCGCTGTCGATGGGAAGCACGTGCACCCGCTTTTGCCGCGCGGCTTCCATGACGATCTCACCGGCGAGGACGAGGATTTCCTTGCTGGCGACGGCGATGTCCTTTCCCGCCTCGATTGCGGCGAGCGCCGGGGCCAGGCCGGCAGTGCCAACGATGGCGATGAGCACAAGATCCGCTTCCGGCAGGGTCGCGAGTTCGATGAGCTTTTCCGCGCCGTCGGAACCGCTCGACTGCACGACTCTGGCTTCGGGAAACTCCGCGGCGGCCTCGGCGAGGGCGGCACTGTTCGAATGCCCGGACATGCCGACGATCTTCATGTGTTCCGGCAGGTGGCGGGCGACTTTTCGCGCGCTCTGGCCGATGGAGCCGGTGGCCCCGAGGATCACGACACGACGGCAGCTCATCAGATTTTCAAGACAAGACGCATGTAGAAATAGAGCAGGGGGGCGGAAAAGAGCAGACTGTCGATGAGATCGAGCGTGCCGCCGATTCCCGGGAGCGCGCCGCCGGAGTCCTTGATGCGCGTGCTGCGTTTCACGATGGACTCCGCAAGGTCGCCGATCACCGCGGCGAACCCGAGAATCAGCCCCAGGACCACGATGTCGGTGACCCCAAAGGCGGGGATGCGTTGAGGAACCGTGAAATACAAAATCCACGCACCGAGCACCGACGAGAAAAGAGCCCCCGCGAAACCTTCCCACGTCTTTTTCGGGCTGATGTGCGGCACGAAGGGATGTTTGCCAAAAAGGCTGCCGAAAACGTAGGCACCCATGTCGCTGAACTTCGTCACCACGAGCAGAAACAGCACATAAAACTGCCCGGTCGGCTCGCCGTCCGCGGTGCGGGGCGAGAGGAAAAGAATCTTCGTGATGAAGCTGAACATCCAGGGGATCCAAAGCAGGCCGAAGAGCGTGTAGGCCATGGTTTGGAGCGGCTCGCGGTCGCGAATCGACACGAACATCTGCCGCGCAAACATGGTCACGAGAAACAGGACAATGATCGCGAGTTCGAAATCGAGCGATTCGGTTGTCCCGCCGTGCTGGAAGTAAATGAAACTGCCGCACAGAAACACCGCGGCGCAGATCATCGCGGTGAGCTGGAAATTCGGGATGCCGTCCTTGTCCAGCATGCGGAAATACTCCCAGAGCGATGCGAGCGCCATGAAGGCGATCACGATGAAGAACGCCCAGACGCGGCCCGAGAAAATGGCGGCGAGGATGATCGCCCAAAGCGTCACCGTGCTCCCAAGGCGAAGAAAAAACGTGGCACGGGCATTCATGGGCGAGCGACTGGGTAACATCTAGGGTGCGTGCTTTTGATGGCAAGCCGCTATTGCGCCAAAGCTGGCGCGGAAGTGCGCGTTTTTCGTTTCCGCACGGGCGGAGAACCGCATAGCCTGCCGGCCATGGCGAAATCCGAAACTTCCTCGACGACTGACGACAAGGCGAGTGCCGCACGTGCGCGGAATCTCGAACTCGCGATCCAGCAAATTGCTAAGGATTACGGCGACGAGGCGATTCGCCGGCTTGGCGACAGCACGCATTCGGAGGTGGACGTGATCCCGACGGGAAACATCCTGATCGACCGCGCTCTCGGTGTCGGTGGATTTCCCCGGGGCCGCATTGTGGAGATTTACGGTCCGGAGTCGTCCGGAAAGACCACGCTCACGCTCACGGTTATCGCGCAGGCCCAGAAGGCGGGCGGACTGGCCGGCTTCATCGACGTCGAGCACGCGCTCGACCCGGCCTATGCGCGGAAACTCGGCGTGAATCTGGACGACCTGCTCGTGTCCCAGCCGAGCTCGGGCGAGGAAGCGCTGCGAATTTGCGAGACGCTCGTGCGGTCGAATGCCCTCGATGTGATTGTCGTCGATTCCGTGGCGGCGCTCGTGACGAAAGCCGAGCTCGAAGGCGAGATCGGCGACGCCGTCGTGGGTGCGCAGGCACGCCTGATGAGCAACGCGCTGCGCAAGCTCACGGCATTCATTTCCAAGGCGCGCACGGTTGTCATTTTCACGAACCAGATCCGCGAAAAGATCGGCGTGATGTTTGGAAACCCCGAAACGACGCCGGGAGGAAAGGCGCTGAAGTTTTACTCGAGCGTGCGGTGCGACATCCGCCGCATTGGTGCCATCAAGACAAGCGATGGCACGGTGACCGGCAACCGCACGCGGTTGAAGGTGGTGAAGAACAAGGTGGCGGCGCCGTTTGCCGAGGCCGAGTTCGACATCATGTATAACGAGGGCATTTCCAGCGCGGGTTCCCTGCTCGATCTTGCGATCGAGAAGGGCGTGCTCGAGAAGCGGGGATCGTGGTTGAGCTACAAGGGCAACCAGCTCGCGCAGGGGCGCGATGCCGCGAAGGAAGTGCTGCGCACCGATACCGCGCTGGCAGCGGAGATCGAAGCCGCTGTGAAGGCGGCGCTCGACGCGAAGAAGGGCTAAAACGTGGCGGCCGCCTGATCGGAGGCGCGTCGCTTCGCGATCGGGAGGTCCTCCGAAAGCTGCTCGGATTTCGAGACGATCTCCAGCGAACGCTGCACGGCGCCCAGCAGGTGGTTCATGCCTTCCTGGCTGAGCAGCTGCGTGGCGCGCTTCTGCGCGTTGCGCCAGCGGGGAATGCCGCGCTGAATCGCCTCCACGCCCGCCGGTGTGAGGGAAACGAAACGCGTGCGGCGATCGGATCCTTCGCGTTCCTCGACAAGCTTGCGGCGAATGAGTGGATGAAGATTTCGCGTAAGTGCGGAGCGCTCGGCGCGGACCATTTCCGCGAGGTCACGCTTCGTGAGCGGGCCGCCGATTCGCAACGCGAGGAGAAGAGCGAACTGACCCGAACTCAAGTCTGCTTCCCTGAGAGCCTGATCGTAAACGCCCTTCACGGAGCGCGTCAGCTTTCTCAGATTGAAGCACAGGCAATTGCGGACAGCCTCTGAGCAAGCGGCAACAGTCGGTTCTCTCACGACTGACAGGATGTCACGAGCTACGGGGTTCTGCAATAGGATTGAAGTCCCTTGACCGGTCTAAAATGCGTGCATATGCAATGGAGGTCACCGTCTCTCCTATGAAAGTGGAATCATGGTCAGGGGGAGCGAAGTGAGAATGTCTGGCGTTCGGGCCGGGAGGCGAAACAGCCGTCTCCCGGCTCGAAACGGTGGAATTTTACGGATTCGAGGAAATTTCTGATAAATCCGGGCGGCTTGTTCGTTATGCTGGGAAATGATGTTCCTTGTTCATCAGGTGCGTATTTTCGGCTGGCTTGCGGTATTTCTGCTGGTGGCGGCCGATGGGTTCGGGCAGCAGCCGTCGAATCGTTACATTGAACTGCAGCAGCGCGCGGCGCGCTATTACGCGGAGCACTCCTATGCGCTCGCCCACCAGGCGTGGAGCGAGGCGGCGAAGCTCGATGTGCCGGAAGGGGATCGGCGCATGCTCGACTTTTATCTCGCGGACTCGCTCTGGCGCTCGCGGCCCGACGCGGAACAGGTCGCCCAGGCGAGGGAGCAGCTGGAGAAGCTGGTGGGGAAGGAGGTCGATCCGCTCGGGGCGGAGGCGCTGGAGTCTTTGGGCGATTCCTGGCTGGCGATCGGGAGCGACTGGCCTAGAGCCTGGAGCTACTACAAGCGGGCGCTGGATTACTGGGCGGCGTCCACGGATCGCAGTGTCGCCCGCCCGCGTTATCTGGGAATTGTCTGGAAGGCCACGGGTCCCCCGGAAATGGCGCGGCACGATGTGCGCGTGCCGCTGGACGTGCTGGTGAAGGCGTTGTCGATCGCCGAAACGTCGGAGGATCGCGCGCGCGCTCACTACTTTCTTGCGATGTATTACTCGCGCCAGGGCGACGTTTTCTCGCAGCATCGGGCGGGTGCCGAGCTTCGCGCGGCGGTCGAGGCGGGTTCGGGGACCGCGGTGTATGAACAGGCGCTGTTCAGTCTGGCGGAATGGAATCTGAGGGCCGGCCGCTCGGAATGGCTGCCGGATGGCGGGCTGAGAATCGAGCCGAACTACGACGAAGCGCTGGTGCTGTTCCGGCGGTTTGTGCGCGAGTTTCCGGAGGGAAGTTCGGCGCTGACACCGGACGCGAAGTCGCAGGTCGCACAATTGACGGAGCCGAATCTGAACGTCGCAATTGGGCAGCAATTCCACCCGGGCTCGAAGGTCGAGATTCGCGCGAACTGGCGCAACATCCCGGAGATCACGTTCTCCATCCATCGTGTCGATCTCGCCGCGCACTTCAAACCGACTGACAGGACGACGCCGGACAACTGGCTGGATGCCGTGGAGATCCCGAAGGATCCGCCCGTTCGTGAATGGAAGGAGGCGTCACCCGAGGGACAGACACACGCGCCACGATCCCGGACGATCGAGTTGGAGCCATTTGCCGAGCCGGGCGCTTTCCTTGTCGTGGCAAAGGGCAACGGCAGGAGTGCCCGTGAGTTGCTACTGGTCACCGACGGGGTGGCGATGCTGAAGGCAGGCGCGCCTCGCACTGCGGGTTTCTTTTGCCATGCGATAACGGGTGCGGCGATGGAGGGATCGGCGACCGTCTGGAGTGCGACTCATGACGGGAAAAATTCATGGAACTGGCAACGTCTGGAGCCTGGCGAGGCGGAGCGAGGGGTGCAGTGGTATTCCAGCGAGGGCGGTGGGTATCTGTTGCTGCTGGGCGCTGCGGAAGGCAACCCGGTGGTTGTCCGGCAGGGAGGCTTCGGCCGACGAGACAGGGAGACGGAATGGAGGGTTCAGGTATTCACCGATCGCGCCGCCTACCGTCCCGGCGAGACGGTGAGGTGGAAATTGATCGCCCGCGAACTTGTCGAGGGCGCCTACCGCACGCCGGCAGGGGAGATTCTGAAATTTGCCATCCACGGCCCCAATGGGGAGAAGGTCGGTGAAGGCGAGGTGAAACTCACCGCATTTGGCGGCGCGTGGGGCGAGCTCGAGGTCACACCGGAGATGATGCTCGGGGAGTATACGATAGCGGTCGTTCTACCAGATAAAGACGGAGATAGTGGCTGGGCGCTCGGCATGGACAGGTTGTTCCGGCTGGAGGAATACCGACTGCCGGAATTCAAGGTCGCCGTGACGACGGACAACGGGCCGGATGGTGTGCGGCTGGGCGAGGCGTTTACGGCGAACGTGAGCGCGGAATATTACTTCGGCGGTCCGGTGGCGGACGCGGAAGTCGAGATCGTGGTGAACAGCGGACCATTCGTTCGTCCGCTTCCCTTTGGCGACGATGCGAGGCTTCGCGAAGGGTTCGGCGATGAACCCACAACGACGGTCCTGAAAAAGACGTTGCGCACCGGGCCGGACGGCACCGCGAGCGTGCAGGTGCAGACACCGCTCGATGCTTCCTATGATCTGCTTTACACGATCCAGGCGCGCGTGGTGGATTCGTCAGGGCGCGAGGTGATTGCCAATGCGCGAAATGTCGTTGGGCGGCAATCGTATTTTGCCGAGTTGAAGGCATCGCGTCGGGTCGCCCAGCCGGAGGATCTCGTGGAGGTCTCCATCGAGACCGCGGATGGAAACGAGAAACCGGTTTCGACGCGTGGTGTGGTGACCGTGTTTCGCGAGAAATGGACGGAGGTGTGGCGCGCGCCGGATGGCCGTGAGGTGTCGGGCGATGAACTGGCCGCGTTGAAGAAGGGTATTTTCCCGCCGGAAGGACAATACGGCTGGCTTCGGGTGAAGGCGGAATATGTCAGCGAGGAAATTTCCCGGACGGAACTCGGAACGGATGCCGGGGGCAAGGGCTCGTTCGAGTTTCGCCCCGCGCAGGAGGGGTTTTATCGGATCGCCTGGAGCAGTCCGGATGCGGACGGCCCGCCGGTTCAGGGTTCGGCCAATGTCTGGGTGAGCAGCACGTCGTCGGAGGCGTTGGGTTACCGTTCGGGAGGTGTGGAAATTCTGGTCGATCCGGAAGCGGCGAAAGGCGAGGGACCCGTGCCGGTGCTGGTGACAACGAGCACGTCGGGCCGCGATGTGTTCTTCACGATTTCGGCGGACTCCGATTTGTTTCATGCGGAGGTGCTTCATCTCGATGGAGACGCGCGGCTCGTCCAATTGGAGCGGCGGCCCGAATATGTGCCGAATGTGTATCTCGAGGCGGGATCCGTGCACGGACGCGAGTTTTTTGCCGCTTTCGAGGAACTTCGCCTTCCGCCCACGGAGCATACGTTGCAGCTGACGCTCCGGTCGGGTGCGGAAACCTACGCGCCGGGTGCGGAGGGGACGGTGGAACTCGAGGTGAAGGACCCGGCGGGAAATCCCGTGCAGGGCGAGTTTGCGGTCGCGGTGACCGACGAGGCGATTTCCTATATTCAGAAGGATTACGCGGGAGACCCGGTGGAGTTTTTCTTCGGGCGAAACCGCCATGTCAGCAGCTCGATTACGAGTTCGATTTCAACCTCTCCGTTTTACGTCAAGCGCGAAGGCATTCTGGACCTGCTGACAAAGGAAAAGGAGAGCGAATCGGCGATTGCTGGCGGGAGTTTGATGCGCGAAATGGCGATGTCCGACATGAGCGCCTTCGGGAGTCCGGCTGTGGAGGAGGCTGGTCTTCCTGCTGAGGAGCCGGTTTCAGCGCAGCCCGCGGTGGAGGTTCGCACGAACTTCAGTTCCACGGCCTTTTGGAATCCGGGTGTCGTGACCGATGAAAAAGGGCGTGCGTCCTTGAAATTCCGTTATCCGGACTCGCTGACCACCTGGCGCATTCTCGCGCGCGGCGCGACGAAGGGAGCGGAGTTTGGCGAGGCGCTGGCCTCGACCCGGACAACGAAGCCGCTCATCGCGCGCCTGCAGACTCCGCGTTTCCTCGTTTCCGGAGACCGGGTGGACGTCACCGGAGTCATCAACAACCGCACCGACAAACTCCTCGATGCACGGGTCGAGCTTTTCGCGGAAGGCCTGGAGGGAACTCCGAAGGCGCAGCGGCTTCGCGTCGAAGCCGGGCGGGACGCGAAGGCGATGTGGCCACTCTCCGCGACGACGACGGGGGAGGCAAAACTCGCATTGACTGCGGTAAGCGGAGACCTGAGCGACGGACTTTCCGTGACGCTGCCGGTGCTTCCCAACGGGATTGAGAAGTCGGTGAGCGTTTCCGGAAAAGCCGTGGCGAGGGAGACGAAGTGGACGCTCGAAATTCCCGAGCAGCGTCGGGAAAATTCCGAGTCGCTCGTCATTACGGCGACGCCGAGTCTCGCCGCCACGGCGCTCGACGCGCTTCCGTATTTGATTCGCTATCCCTACGGCTGCGTGGAGCAGACAATGAGCCGCTTCCTGCCGGCGGCGGTTACGGCGCGCACGTTGCAGTCGCTGGGGCTGGATCGCAAGGATGTCGCGAATCGCATTTTCGGCGGCATTGAGCGCGAGTATCTCGCGAAGACGCACCCCGCGATGGAAGGCGACGCGGGACTCGAGGAACTCGACGCCGTGATCGCGAAGGGGCTCGGGCGCCTCTACGATTTTCAGCACGCCGATGGCGCCTGGGGCTGGTGGAAGGAGGACGGTAGCGATCCGTTCATGACGGCGTATGTCGTCTGGGGCTTGCGGCTTGCGCAGCAGTCCGGCGTGAGCGTGCGCTCCGACGTGCTGAATCGCGCCGCGGAATGGCTGCGGAAACATCTCGTCGAGGCAGAGGATCGTCCGGACCTGCAGGCATGGCTGCTTCACGCGGTGTGCTCGTTGCACACCAGAAACGCCGACGTCGCGCCGGAAGTGACGGCAGCCGTGGAGAACCTCTGGGCGAAGCGGGATTCGCTTTCGTCGTATGGCAGGGCGTTGTTCGCGCTTTCGGTGCAATGGCTCGGCGACGGAGAAAAGGCGCAGGTGCTCGCGCGGAATTTGCACGACAGCGCTGCGCGGGACGACCAGCCCGGCGTTTCGCAGGCGACCGGAGTCGGGCAGCCGGATGAGAACGCCGTGCCCACGGTGCATTGGGGCAATGAAAGCACGTTCCTCCGCTGGCAGGACAGCGGGGTGGAGGCGACGGCATTTGCGTTGCAGGCTTTGCTGGCCATCGATCCGAAGAGCGAACTCATCGAGCCGGCGATGAACTGGCTTGTGAAGAACCGCCGTGGTGCGCAATGGTCGAACACGCGGGACACGGCGATCTCCGTGCTCGCGATGAATCGCTATCTCGTCGCGACCGGTCAACTTGGGGAGAAGGTTTCGTTCTCCGTCGAGGTAAACGGGGAGCCGGTCGGTGAAGTGAAGGACGCCGGCGTGCTCGACGGTCAGACGCAGTTTGCCGTCGATCGCAAACTTTTGCGCAGTGGTGCCAATGAAATCGCGCTGAAGCGCACGGCGGGTGACGGGCCGGTGTATTTCTCGGCGCGCGCCGAGTTTTTCACGCTGGAGGAGCCGATTCCGCCGGCGGGAAATGAGATTTTTGCGAAGCGCGAGTATTTCCGCTACGACCCGAAGCTCACGCTGCTCGACGGGTATCGATTTGACCGCATTGTATGGGGGGATGGCGAAGAGGCGGCGTCGAACCAGCGCGTGCAGGTCGTGCTGACCATCGAGGCCAAGAACGATCTGGAGTATCTCGTTTTCGAGGACCTTAAGCCCGCCGGGCTCGAGGCGGTGGATGTTCGCAGCGGAGAGTTCCTCACTGCGGAAGGCCCCGACGGCAAGCGCCTGCCGGTTTATTGCGAACTGCGGGATCGCAAGATCGCGTTGTTTCTCCGCAATCTGCCGCAGGGCGTCTGGACGATTCGCTACGACCTTCGCACGGAAATGGCGGGCGATTTCTCCGCGCTGCCGGTGGTCGGACACGCGATGTATGTGCCCGAGATTCGCTGCAACTCCACGAGTCGCCGCGTGAAGATTGGCGCCGCCCGATAGCTGCGGGGGCGCTCCGGCTCAGGAGCCTTTGAGCGCCTCTTCGCGGAGCTGCCTCTCCGCCTCGATCCAGTCGCTGGTCGAGTCGCCGGGCCAGCCCATGGCCGCGCGCCGCTCTGCGATGTAATAGGCGCGAAGGGCGATGTCCTCGTGCTTGAGGACGACTTCCTTTTCGGCCTTCTTCGAGGATGCGGTCTTTTTGGTCCTGGGAATGGAGACCGGTTTTGCCGCGACTTTTGCGGCCGGCTTTTCGACTTGAACGGGCGCTTCTTCGGCCGCCTTGGACTTCTTTTTCGCGGAGGACTTTTTCTCCTTCGCGGGTTTGGTTGCCTTCACTTTCTCGGACTTCGCCGAGTCGGATTTTTTCGATTTTGGCATGATATTCCCCTCGTGTCTGGAATAGGGGCAGCTTTCGGTAGTTGGCAAAATAATTCTTCAAAAATCACGGTTCCAAAATAGGTTGAAGATATGCAGGCGTTTCTGATCCGCTGGTTCATCACAACCCTTGCGGTGATGGCCGCCGCGTGGGTCATCCCGGGGATCTCCTACGGCGACAATGCCGGCGCGTTGCTCGGCGCCTCGCTGCTTCTGGGAATCGTGAACGCCTTCGTGCGGCCCGTGCTGCTTTTGCTGAGCCTGCCATTCATCATCGTAACGATGGGACTGTTCATCTTCGTGGTGAATGCGCTGCTTCTGCTGTTGGTTTCGAGTCTGATTCCACCGTTTCACGTTGACGGGTTTTGGGATGCGTTCTTTGGGGCGATTCTCATCAGCATCGTGAGCTGGTTGCTGAGTCTCTTCTTTCGCACCAGCGACGGTCGCGTGCATGTGATCACGCACCACGGCAGCATCAAGCAGGCGAACGCCCGGGTGATCGATTCATGACGTATTGCCTCGCGCTTCTCTGCCGGGAGGGGATCGTTTTTCTGTCTGACACGCGCACGAGTGCCGGCGTCGACAACATCACCGTGCATCCGAAGATGCGGATTTACCACCGCGACGGCGATCGGGTGATCTGCCTGTTGAGTTCCGGCAATTTGTCGCTCACGCAGTCGGTCGCGGCGATGATCGAGCAGGACCTCGGCAATGCTCGCGAAGATGTGCAGATGCCCACGTTGCTGAACCAGGCGAATCTTCACGACACGGTGCGTTACGTCGGCGAGAAGGTTCGCGCCGTGCGGGCGCTCGACGGCGAGGCGATGAAGGCCGCCGGCGTCGAGTTCAACCTGAACTTCATCATTGGCGGGCAGATCGGTAAACAACCGCCGCAGATTTTTCGGATCTACTCGCCGGGCAATGCCGTGCACGCGAGTCGCGAGACACCGTTTCTGCAGATCGGCGAGTTGAAATACGGAAAGCCGATTCTGGATCGCGCGTTCACCTTTGACACACCGCTCGACGAGGCGGTGCGCTGCGGGATTGTTTCGCTCGACTCCACGGCGAAGAGCAACGTGTCCGTGGGCACGCCGTTTGAAGTTTTCTGCTACGAGACGGACAGTCTCGAAGTGCGGCGCCGCGTCGTGCTGGATGATCAGAATCCGTGGCTCGCGCAAATTCGCCAGCAGTGGGAGGAGGGATTGATCCGCCTCGTTCACGGGCTTCCGGCGCCGCCCTTTTGACGATGACTGAGGAAATACGCCACGACGCGCTGTTCCGGCCGGGCCAGCTGCGGGTGAAGATTTGCGGAGTGACGAATCCGGAGGACGCGGCAATCGCGATCGACGCCGGGGCCGACGCGATCGGGATCAATCTCTTCCGCGGGTCGAAGCGATTTGTGGAACTCGACGCGGTGGCCGCGTGGGTGCGGGAGTTGCCGGTGACGCGTGTCGCCGTGGTGGTGAATGCGTCGAAGGAATTGCTCGCCCGCGTGGTGACGTCGGGATGTTTCGACATCGTTCAATTTCACGGCGACGAGTTGCCGGATGTCTGCTCGCAGTGCCTGCTGCCGTGGATGCGCGCGGTGCGCGTGGCGGATGAGACGTCGCTCGTGGGCGCGCTGGAATACGATGCCAATGCACTGCTTCTCGATGGCTTCTCGTCCACTGCCTACGGTGGAACCGGCGTGACGGTGGATCCCGTGCTCGCGCGCGATTTTGTCGCGAAGCATCCCGAGCGTCGCGTGATTCTTGCCGGCGGACTCACGCCGAAGAACGTCGCGGCAGCGGCGGCGACCGTGCGTCCGCATGGTGTCGATGTCGCCGGAGGCGTGGAACGGCGCGACGATCCGCGTCGAAAGGATGCTGCAGCAATGCGCGATTTCATCGCCGCCGCCCGCGGTAGCTGAACATCACGTTCAGACTTCACGTGCGGCGCGCGGCTCGCTTAAATGCCCGGCCCAATATGAGTGAGACGTATCAAATCGCGGTGCTGGCCGGTGACGGTATCGGGCCTGAAGTGATGGCCGAGGCGCGCCGGGTGCTCGACGCGGTGACGGCAAAATTTTCGATTTCCCTCGCGTTCACCGAATGCCGCGTGGGCGGCATCGCGATTGATGTCGACGGCAAGGCATTGCCGGAGGAGACGCTGAAAGCCTGTGAGGCCGCCGATGCGATTTTGTTCGGCTCGGTGGGTGGTCCGAAGTGGGAGAGCCTGCCCGCGAATGAACAACCCGAGCGTGCGGCGCTGCTGCCGCTGCGCAAGCATTTCGGCCTGTTTGCGAATCTGCGCCCGGGCGTTTGCCTGCCGGAACTGGCGCATGCCTCGCCGCTGCATCCAAAGACGGTCGAAGGCGGATTCGACGTGCTTTGCGTGCGCGAGCTCACGGGTGGACTTTACTTCGGCGAGCCGAAATCGCTCACCGAGGAGAACGGCGAGGCCGTGGCCATCGACACGATGATTTATCGCGAGAGCGAAATTCGTCGCATCGCGCGTGTCGCGTTCGAAGCGGCGAAAGCGCGCAGGGGCAAACTCACCTCGATCGACAAGGCGAACGTGCTGCAAAACGGCATCCTGTGGCGTCGGGTCGTGAGCGAAACGGCGAAGGATTTTCCGGAGGTCGAGTTGAACCATCTCTACGTCGACAACGCGGCGATGCAGCTCGTGAAAAATCCGAAGGCTTTCGATGTGATTCTCGCAGAGAACATGTTCGGCGATATTTTGAGCGATGAGCTCGCGATGCTGACCGGCTCGCTCGGCATGCTTCCGAGCGCGAGCCTGGGTGAGTCCGTCGCCGATTCGACGCGACGTTTCGGCATGTATGAGCCGAGCGGTGGCACGGCTCCCGATATTGCGGGCAAGGGCATTGCGAACCCGATCGCGCAGATCCTCTCCGCTTCGATGCTGCTGCGTTATTCGCTCGGCCAGCACGAGGCTGCGGATGCCATCGATGCGGCGGTTCGGAAGGTGATTGCGGACGGACTTCGCACCGCGGACATCTGGACCGAGGGGACCACGAAGGTGGGGACCGCAGAGATGGGCAGTGCCATCGCCGCGGCGGTTTGAGGCACCCGAAAATCCGGAAAAGAATACCGTTTCCCACCCGGAGTGGGTGGTTGTTTATCAGAGAAGGTTTGCCTTGACTCGGCGAAATCCGGCTTCCTAGTGTCGCGTTCAGTTTTCATACAGGTCGCGCGCGCGGGGCGACGCAATGCGCGGACGGCGACGCTAATATAACCATTTCAAAACCAGATGTTTAATAAAGTTCTCGGGTTCTTTTCCAACGACATCGGCATCGATCTCGGCACCGCCAACACTCTCGTCTTCGTAAAGGACCACGGGATCGTTCTTCGGGAGCCCTCCGTGGTCGCGGTGCAGGCCGGTTCAAACAAGGTGCTTGCCGTAGGCGACGAAGCGAAACGGATGCTCGGGCGCACCCCCGGCAATATCGTGGCAATCCGCCCGCTGAAGGATGGCGTGATTGCCGACTTCGAAGTGACCGAGGCCATGCTTCGGCATTTCATCAGCAAGGTTCACAATCGACGACGAATGGTGCGGCCCCGAGTCGTCATCGCGGTGCCAAGCGGCATCACGGAAGTCGAGAAACGCGCGGTCAAGGACTCGGCGACGCATGCCGGTGCGCGCGAAGTGTATTTGATCGAGGAGCCGATGGCTGCGGCGATTGGCGTCGGGCTGCCGGTGCAGGACGCGGCCGGCAACATGGTCATCGACATCGGCGGCGGCACGACGGAGGTCGCGCTGATTTCGCTTTCCGGCATTGTTTTCAGCCGCAGCGTGCGTGTGGCGGGCGATGAGCTCGACGAGGCGATCGGCCAATACATGAAGCGCGCCTACAACCTGATGGTCGGCGAGCGCACCGCGGAGGAGATCAAGATCAAGATTGGCTCGGCCTACAAGCTCGAGAAGGAAGTGAGCATGGAGGTGAAAGGCCGCGACCTCGTGGCCGGTCTGCCGAAGACGATCACCATCACGTCCCAGGAAGTTCGCGAGGCGTTGATGGAGCCGATCTCGACGATCGTCGACTCGGTGCGAATCACGCTCGAGCGTTGCCCACCGGAGTTGTCCGCGGATCTCGTCGATCGCGGACTCATTCTCGCGGGTGGCGGCGCGCTGTTGCGCGGTCTCGACCGTTTGCTCGCCGAGGAAACCGGCCTGCCGGTGCATGTGGCGGAGGATCCGCTCAGCGCGGTCGCCGAAGGCACGGGCAAGGCTCTCCAGGAATTGAATTTGTTGCGCAGGGTGTCGTCCATGGAACGTCATCACCCGGTCGCAGCGTAGTCCGCCGATGGGCCTCTCCGACCCTGCTGGCGCGTCCCGAGCGGCTGCTGACCATTGCGGGGGGGCCGCCCCTCGATGAAAAAGATCAACATCGTCCTTACGGTCATTGTCGTCCTGGTGGCGATCTTCGTGATGCTGCTCGGAACCGGCAAACTCCGCAGCCTGCAGGGCGGGTTGTTGTCGTTCATGTCGCCGTTCCTGAACACGGGCTCGGCGGTGCAGCGCGGGATTGGCGCGATGGGCAAGGGGCTCAAATCCCTTGAGGAACTCGAGACGGAGAACCGGAAGCTCCAGACGGAGAACAAGGAGCTGCGCGCGATGAACCAGATTCTTCGAGACATGGAGGCGGAGAACAACAAGCTGCGCGCGGCGCTCGATTATCGCGAGCGGTCCATTTTCCGGCTCGTGGCGGCGCAGGTGATCACGCGGGATGCCTCGACGTGGTGGAACACGGTGAAGATCAATCGCGGATTCGAGGATGGCGTGGAGGCGGAAATGCCGGTCATCACCGATCAGGGCGTGGTCGGCAAGACGATGAACGTCTCGAAGAACGAGGCGATCGTGATGCTGGTGACCGATGAGAATTGCAAGGTCGGCGCCTATGTGGAGGGCACGCGCGAAAAGGGCATCGTCAACGGCCTGCGTGTGCAAAACACCGGCGATCCTTTGTTGCAGATGAGCTTTTTGAGCAAGAACGCAAATCTGCAGCCGGAGCAGAAGATTTACTCCCAGGGAGTGGGTGGCGTTTTTCCGTCGGGTCTGCTGCTGGGCTCAGTCATTTCCTTCGAGCCTCGCGAGCTCGACGGGCAGGCGATCGTGAAGCCCGCGGTGGATTTTTCCACGCTATCGGAGGTGTTCGTGATCGTGGGCGTGAAATGAAGGATGTGCTCTGGACCCTCGGCCTGCTCGTGGGCATTTTTGCGGCGCTGATTATCGAGGAATTCATTCCCCCGATCGCCGCCGCGGATGGCGCTCGCGTGTATCTGGTGCCGGTGCTGGTTTGTTACGGAGCATGCATGCTGCCGTTTCCCTGCATGCTCGTCCTCGCGTTGTTTGCGGGATTTCTCTACGACGTGGCTTACCTCCAATTCGTAGGTGGGTCTGTTGAAATCCGGGCCGGGTGGTCTATCCTCCTTTTCGTGGCATTCGGATCGATCTGTCAGGGAGTGCGCCCCCTGGTTCAGCGAGGGCATTGGTGGCTCCCGCCGATTTTGAGCGCCTTGACCACCATTACGATGCTCGCCCTGCAGTTTCTGATGATTTCGATGAGTCGGTTCGACTCCGGCGGGCTGTTTTGGAATGAAACGGTCGCCTGGCGCATTCTTACGCCGGGTGTGCTGGCGTCGATGTTTTCGCTGGTCCTGCTTCTTGTGGTGACTCTCATCTCGGGCTACCGGCACGACCGCCAGTTCACGCGAGACTTCTGAGATGAAAAAAGGGACGCCCGCCTTCCGCATCGCGATTTTGGGGATCATCGTCCTCTCGGCGCTGGGCATTCTTGTTGCGCGCTTGTGGTGGGTGCAGGTGGTGGAGGGCGAGAAATACGCGGCGAAGGTCCGCGGGGGCTCGCGCGTAACGGTGCGTCTGCCGGCGGTGCGCGGCGAGATCAAGGATCGCAATGGCATCGCGCTCGTGGAGAACCGCGCGAGCTTCGAGGTGGATTTTTATCTTCCGGACATCGTGCGCGCCTACAAGGAGGAGCACGGGCATGTGCCGTTGATTGATTACCGGCGCATCGATGTGCAGGGAAATCCCGTCGACGAAAAGGAGGCCGACATCACGCTCATCGTGAATGAGAAGATCATTCCGAAGCTGCAGCATCTCGACCTCGAGCAGGACTACAACTCGAAAGACCTGCAGAAGCATTACCGCAACGAGCGGCTCATTCCCTACACCTACCGGCAGGACCTCTCGAAGGAGGAGGTCATGCGGTTCATGGAATTCAATCTCAGCCTGCCCGGCTTGAAGGCCGAGATCAAACCGGTCCGCAACTACCCCTACGGCTCTCTGGCGGCGCACATCCTCGGCTACGTCGGCGCGCCGAACGATGTCGGCAAGCAGCGCCGCGACGAGGCGGCCGCGGGACGGGAATACAATTTCTACCAGCCCGACATGGAGGGGAAGTCGCAGATCGAAAAGGCGATGGACCAGTATCTGCGCGGCACGCCCGGGGTGCGCGTATTGCAGCGCGACGCGAAGGGGCAGATCATCGAGGGCGATGTCGAACTCGTTCCGCCGGTTCCGGGGAACGACGTTTACCTCACGATCGACGCGCGTCTGCAATACATCGTCGAAGACACGCTGCGAGTGGCCGGCCGGGCCGCGGCGGTCGTGGTCGACGTGAACAATGGCGACATTCTCGCGATGGCGTCGGTGCCGTCGTTCGACCCCAACAAGTTCATTCCCTCCATCGCCGCGCAGGATTGGGCCGAGCTCATCAATGACGAAACGGCGCCCCTGCTGAACCGTGCGATCAACGCCTATGTCCCGGGCTCGACCTACAAGATTGTGAGCGCGCTGGCGGGGTTGCGCGCGGGGATTGGCGGCCGGCGTTTCAGCTGCGGCGGTGGCGTGAGCTACGGCAACCACTTCATGAAGTGCTGGATCTTCGGCAAGGGATCCCACGGTTCGCTGGATCTCGAGGGCGCGATCAAAAACTCGTGCAACGCGTATTTCGCGCAGTATCTCAACGCGGCGGGCATCGAGCACATGGTCGCGATCGGCAACATGCTCGGGCTCGGGCAACTGACCGGCGTGCCGCTTTCCGGCGAGAATCCCGGCATTCTGGATGGTCCCGACCACCTCGCGAAGGTGAGCCCGCGCGAGCGATGGAGGCCGGGACTCACGGCGAACGTTTCGATTGGCCAGGGCCAGGTGCTCGCCTCGCCGCTGCAGATGGCGATGGTGACGGCGACCATTGCCAATGGCGGCACGTGCTATTATCCGCGGCTCGTGGACAAGGTCGTGGACCATGAGGGCAACACCGTTTATCAGGAGCCGGTGAAAGTTCGCTCGAACTTGATCACCGATGGCGGCATCACGCCCGATCAGCTCGAGCACGTGCGCCGCGGCATGTGGCGCGTCGTGAACGAGGCCGGCGGCACCGCGCGCAAGGCCCGCATTGCCGGCATCGAAGTCTCCGGCAAGACGGGCACCGCGCAAAACTGGCGCGTGAACAAGGACGGCCAGCGGGTGAAGGACAACAACACGCTCTTCATCGCATTCGCGCCCTACGATCAGCCGAAGTATGCGGTGTGCGTGCTCGTGCAGGGCGGCAAATCGGGTGGCGGCGTCGCCGCACCGGTGGCCGGGAAGATTTTGGAGGAGGCCTTTGCGCTGGACAGCGGGGAGCTCAACGTCGAGCTCGCGGCGCTGGAGCCGGCGGTGGGCAGTTTCAAGCAGATCGAATCCATCGATTTCGGCGGCGACGTTCCCGCCATCACCAGCAGCGAAACGGAGACGGTCGAGACGGTGGCCGCCGCCTCGGCGAGCGTGACGGAGGTTGCCGCGGCGGCCGCTCCGAGTATTCGCGAGGAGCCCGATGCGGGCGGACGCGTCGAAAAGCCCCGGAAGGAAAAGAAGGGGCTGATGAACTTTTTCAACTTTGGCGGAGGAAAGAAAAAAGACGAGAGGGAGTCCGCTCCCCCACGTCGCAACCCCTTCCGACGCTGAGGATGAAATCCTTTAACCACTTAACCCCTCCCCACGGACTCCGCTGGGGGCACCAACGGAATGATCGAAACGGTAAAACGACTTTTGGGACTGGGCCGCAAGCCCACGGGCACGAAACTGATTGTCAGCTGCGAGAAGCTCGAGAAGCGCGTCGCGCTGCTTGAGAACAACCGCCTCGAGGAATATACCCTCGAGCGCGAGACCGACCGCAACATCGTCGGCAGCATCTACAAAGGCAAGGTTCGCAACATCGAGCACGGGCTCAAGGCGATGTTTGTCGACATCGGGTTTGAGAAGAACGCCTTCCTCCATTTCTGGGATGCGATTCCGGCTGCGCTAGACAGCGGGATCGAAGCGGTGAGCCGTGACGGCAAGGGCGACGGGAAGAAGGCGAAGGCCAAGAAGATCACCGCGAAGGACATCCCGAACATTTATCCCGTCGGCTCGGATGTCATCGTTCAGGTGAGCAAGGGACCGATCAGCAACAAGGGCCCGCGCATCACCACGAACATCAGTCTCGCCGGGCGTTATCTCGTGCTGATGCCCTTCAACGACCAGTGCGGCATTTCGCGCAAGATCGACGATCCCGCCGAGCGCGAGCGGCTGCGCAAGATCCTGCGCGGCCTCGACCTGCCGGAGGGGATGGGCGTGATCATGCGCACGGCCGGGCAGGGGCAGCGAGCCCGCTATTTCGTGCGTGATTTGAATCTCCTGCTCGAGCAGTGGGCGGAGATCGAGCGCGGCATGCAGGAGAAGAAAGCGCCGGCGGAGCTGTTCCGCGAGCCGGATCTCATCGACCGCTCGGTGCGCGATTTCCTCACCGACGAGGTGGACGAAGTGCTTGTGGACGACCTGCAGGCGTTCGAGCGCATGCAGAAGCAGGTGGAGCAAATTTCGAAGCGCGCGAAGAAGCGCGTGCACCACTACGGCGGCGCGCAGCCGATCTTTGATTTTTTCGGCGTGCAGCCGCAGATCGAGTCCGCCTTCCACCGCCAGGTCTGGCTGCCGTGCGGCGGCTACATCGTGATTGACGAAACCGAGGCGATGATCGCCATCGACGTCAACACGGGCCGCAACAAGGGCGCGAAGGACATGGACAAGACAATCCTCATGACGAATCTCGAGGCGGCCGACGAGATTGCGCGCCAGCTCCGGCTTCGGAACATCGGAGGATTGATCGTCGCGGACTTCATCGACATGAAGAGCCGCAAGGATCAGCAGGCGGTCTATCAGCGGGTGCGCGAGCGGCTCAAGCGCGACAAGGCCCGCACACACGTGCTGCCGATTTCGCAGCTCGGCCTCATGGAGATGACGCGCCAGCGCGCGCAGGAAAGCCTCGCGAGCTCTCAATACGTCATTTGCAAGTGCTGCAACGGAACCGGCCGCGTGAAGAGCCCGATGACGATGAGCGTCGAGCTGCAGCGCGCGCTGCATTCCGTGTTGAAGCGGCACCAGAACGAGGTGCACGAGGTGAAGGTCGCCGTGCACCCCGATCTCCTCGCGCGCCTGCGGGAGGAGGACGAGGAACTGCTCATCGACATCGAGCGTCGCTACGCGGGCCGGTTGAGTTTCCGTGCGGACCCGACGTTCCACCCGGAGCACTTCGTGATCACGAACGCGATCACGGGCGAGGAACTCCGGCCGTAGTTACTCGCGCGACGGGCCGGGCAAACCCTGAATGGTGTCGCCGGCCATGATGCCGTTTTCCGCGAACCAGCCCTGGTGCGTCTCCAGCGCATACAGAGCGGAGTCGAACACGCTTGGCACTGGAGTTTCGTCCAGCGGCTGGAGGTCGTGGATTTCGAGAATGACGCCGTCCGGATTGATGTAGGCCACCGAGAGGGGAATCGTGGTGTTGCGCATCCAGAAGGCGAGCTGGGTGGGCCCTGGAAACACGAAGAGCATTCCCTCGTTCTCTCCGAGCTCGGTGCGGTGCATCATGCCGGTTTCCCGCTCGGTCGGTTCATCCGCGATTTCCGCCACGAGTTTTTTCTCGCCGATGAGGAGCGGAATGGTCGGGAGCTTTGGCTGGGCCTGGTCCTGCGCGATGGCGAGTCCGCCGAGCGAAAGGGTTCCTGCGACGACGACAGCCAGAAAAAAACGGCGAAACATGCCCGGACTATATCGATTCTGTTGACATCAGCGAACCCGATTTTGCTAGGTTCTCGCGCGTCCGCGATCCCGCGCTGGATTGCGGCGGAAAAAACCACCCCCCATCGACCGGCTCCATCTCGTCAAATGTCCGATTTGATCTCCGTCAAAAAATTGATTGCTATAAGTTTCGTTAATACTAGCCTCATGGCCATCGCGCACCGGCGCGTTTTTTTTTGACCGACTGAGATGGCGAATTTCTTCCCCAGATGGACCAACTGGCTTCCGCTGAAGCTGGTCATTTGTGCCGGGGCTGTTGGAACGTTTTTGCTCCTTGCCGTCTGGTATTACTTCACGCCGAAATACACGCGCGTCGGCTATCAGCCCGACCAGCCCGTGCCGTTCTCGCACAGGATTCACGTCGAGCAGCTGGGCATGGACTGCCGTTACTGCCACAGCTTTGTCGAGGTTGCCGCGCATTCGAATGTCCCGACGACCCAGACGTGCATCACCTGCCACGGCGAGGGCAAGGTGCAGAGCAACAATCCGAAGCTCACCGCGATCGTAAACAGCTGGCAGACGGGCGCCCCGGTGCAGTGGAACCGCATTCACCAGGTGCCCGACTACGCGTATTTCAACCACGCCGTGCACGTGAACCGCGGCGTGAGCTGCTTCTCGTGCCATGGCGACGTGAGCACGATGGAGGTCGTTTACCAGCACGAGCCGCAAAGCATGGCATGGTGCCTCGAGTGTCACCGCGCGCCGGAGAATCACCTGCGTCCGCCGGAGGAAGTCTTCAACATGAAATGGAAGCCCGTGGCTGGCCAGTCGCAGCAGGAGATCGGACTGGCCTTCAAAAAGGAGTGGGACGTCAACCCGCCCGTCACCTGTGGAGGTTGCCACCGATGAAGCGCATCCTGCCCCATCCCCCTCGTCCCGAGCGCCCCACGATGTGGCGCAGCTTGAACGAATTGGAGAACTCGCCGGAGTTTGAGGAGACTTTGAAACGGGAGTTCCCGCGCGGAGCGGATGTCTACGAAGACAGCGGACTTTCGAAGCGCGACTTCCTCAAGCTCATGGGTGCCTCGATGGCGCTCGCCGGCGTGGGATTGACCGGCTGCCGCCGCCCCGCGTCGTTCATCGTGCCGCTCAAGGAAGGTGTCGAGTGGACGATTCCCGGTCGCTTCCTCTACTACGCGACTGCGATGCCGACACGGCTCGGTGCGATCCCGCTCATCGCCACGACCGTCGATGGTCGCCCGACGAAGCTTGAGGGGAATCCGCTGCATCCCTCCAGCAATGGCGGAACCGACGGCTTCGCGCAGGCCAGCATTCTCGATCTCTACGACCCGAATCGCAAGAAGCAGATCACGCGCGAAGGCTCGCCGGTGGATGTTGAGATTTTCGAGAAATTCCTTGCCGACACCGCAGCCGCGGGAGGGCAGGGGGTGGCGATCCTCACGGATGGCATCCAGTCGCCGACTCGCGACCGCTTGCGCGCGGAACTCGAGCAGAAACTGCCGGGCCTGCTTTGGGCGGAATACGAGCCGCTGGGCACCACCGAATCGACGCTTGCGATGGAAGCGGCGGGATTGCCCGATGGACGGCTCGTGCCGGACTTTGCGCGGGCGGATGTCATTCTCGCGCTCGACAGCGACTTTTTGAACCCGAGCGAGGTGGGGGTCGGATACGCGGCGGGCTTCTATCCGCGGCGGAATCCCGACAACGGCAAGATGAACCGCCTCTACGTGGTCGAGAACCATTACTCGAGCACGGGCGGCCTTGCGGACCATCGCCTGCGGCTGAAGGCGAGCGACATTGGGGCGTTCGCCGCCGCGCTCGCGGCGAAGATTGGCGGAACCGCAGCGAGCCTCGCGGCCGCGTTGCCGCAGTCGGACGCGACGCTTGACGACGCCTGGCTGACCGGCGTGGCCAACGACCTCCTGTCCGCCCGTGGCGCGAGTCTCGTGTTGGTCGGGTCGCAGCAGCCATGGCACGTGCAGGCGCTTGGGCTCGCAATCAACGAGGCGCTCGGCAACCTCGGCACGACGCTGAAGGTGATTCGCACCGGTCGCAAACCCGCGGCCAGCATCCTCGATCTCGCGAAAGCGATTCAGGGCGGGGGAATTCAGAAGCTCTTCATTCTCGGCGGCAATCCCGTTTACGACGCGCCGGCCGATATCGGCTTTCCGCAGCTCCTCCTCGAAGTGCCCGAGACCGTGCACCTCTCGATGTTCGAGGATGAGACCTCGAAGCAGTGCAAATGGTCCGTCCCGGCCGCGCATTACCTCGAGGCATGGGGCGATGTGTTGACCTACGACGGGGTCTACACCGCCGTGCAGCCGATGATTGTCCCGCTATGGGGTGGCATCTCGGCGCTGGAAATCCTCGCGCAGCTCGCCGGTCGGCCGAAACCGACGGGTCCAGAGCTTGTGCGGGAGACGTTCCAGCAAATCACCGGGCACAGCGGCCTTTCGCTCAACACCGCGTGGAACGAATTTCTGCGCGCCGGCTTCCATGGCGCTCCGCAGTATCAACCGGCGTCGCTGAATGTGGGCGCGGTGGCACCCCTCCTCGCGCAACAGCCTCCGACGCCTTCGCAGGGCACGGAGCTCGTGTTCCTGCAGAGCACCAGCGTCGACGACGGTCGCTATGCCAACAACTCCTGGCTTCAGGAGACGCCCGACTTCGAGAGCAAGCTCACGTGGGACAATGCCGCGCTGATGAGCTACGCGATGGCGAAGAAGCTTGGCGTGAAGGACGGCGACATGGTCGAGATCTCCGCGGCGGGCCGCTCGATGAAGGCGCCGGCGTTGATCGCCCCCGGCCACGCGGAGGATTCCATTTCCATCGCGCTCGGCTACGGCCGCAACGACGTCTCGGCGCTGATGAAGAATGTCGGCTTCAATGCCTATCCGCTGCGCACGAGCACCGGAATGCGATTCCAGACCGGCGTCACCGTGAAGGCCGCCGGCGGGCCGCGCTATCCGCTCGCACGCCCGCAGGAGACGTGGTCGATGGAAGGTCGCGACCTTTTCCGCGAAGGCACGCTGAAGACTTACGAGGAGAATCCCGAGTTCCCTAAGACGATGGGAATGGACGGGCATCTCCCGCCGGAGATTTCGCTTTACAGGAACCCGTATTTCCAGCCGCACGAGCTTGCGAAGGAACAATGGGCAATGACCGTGGACCTGAGCGTGTGCAGCGGCTGCAATGCCTGCCTGCTCGCCTGCCAGGCCGAGAATAACGTGCCCGTCGTCGGCAAGGATCAGGTCATCAAGGGCCGCGACATGGCGTGGATTCGCATCGACCGCTATTTTGCGGGCAAGCCCGGCGAAGACCGTGGCGACAAGATCGAGACGCAGTCCGCCGATCCGGAGATGCTCGCGCAGTTGATCACCTGCCAGCAATGCGAGAACGCGCCTTGCGAGACCGTCTGCCCGGTGAATGCCACCGTGCACAGCGAGGATGGCCTGAACCTCATGGCCTACAACCGCTGCATCGGCACCCGCTATTGCGCGAACAACTGTCCGTGGAAGGTCCGGCGCTTCAATTACTTCGATTACAACCAGCGCCCGATCGACAAGCTCTACTTCGGCCCGCTCGCGAAGAAGGGCATGGCCGACAGCCTCAAGATGCAGAAGAACCCGAACGTCACGGTCCGCATGCGCGGTGTGATGGAAAAGTGCACGTTCTGCATCCAGCGCATCGAGGAGGCGAAGATTGCCCGTCTCGTGAAGGCAGGCCCGACCGACAAGAACAAGACGCCGATCGCGCCATTCAAGACCGCCTGCCAGCAGGCGTGCCCGTCGGGAGCCATTGTCTTTGGGGACCAGAATGACGAGAAGAGCGAGGTCTCGAAGCTCCGGAAGAGTGAGCGCGGTTACGAAATGTTGAAGTATCTCAACGCACGGCCGCGCATCACGTATCTCGCCCGCATCAAGAATCCGAACATGGCGATGCCCGGCGCGGAGCTGGTCGGCAATATCAACACGCCATCGCATCACGGCGGTCATGCCGAAGGTCATGGCGATCATTCTGAAGCGACGGAGGCGCACCACTGATCATGGCTGAAACGACTGCAGTGCTCGACGCTCCCGATCCGAAGATGGAGGCAGAGGTTGTCCGCAAGCCGCTCGTGCTGAACCAGCGCACGATGGGCTGGATCGGCAACTACATCAGCTCCATCGTCGAGGCGAAGACCCCGCTCTGGTGGTATATCGCCATGGCGGTCACCGTGCCGATGATGCTGATGTGCTTCGGCTGCCTCGCCTATCTCATCTCGACGGGCGTCGGCGTCTGGGGCAACAACCACCCGGTCGCCTGGGCGTGGGACATCACGAACTTCGTGTTCTGGATCGGTATCGGCCACGCCGGAACGCTCATCTCGGCGATTCTTTTCCTCACCCGCCAGAAATGGCGCACCTCGATCAACCGCGCCGCCGAGGCGATGACGTTGTTTGCGGTGGTCTGCGCCGGCATTTATCCCGCGCTGCACGTCGGCCGCGTGTGGATGGCGTGGTTCCTCGCACCCGTGCCGAACAACATGGCGATCTGGCCGAACTTCCGCAGTCCGCTGCTGTGGGACGTGTTTGCGGTGTCGACGTATTTCACCGTGTCGGTGCTGTTCTGGTATACGGGCCTCATTCCCGATCTCGCGACGATTCGCGACCGCTGCACGACAAAGATCCGGAAGTTCGTTTACGGCATCCTCGCCCTCGGCTGGCGCGGCGGAAATCGCCAGTGGCGCCATTACGAAATGGCCTACCTCGTGCTCGCCGGCCTCTCGACGCCGCTCGTGCTCTCGGTGCACTCGGTCGTGTCGTTCGACTTCGCGACGTCGGTCATCCCCGGCTGGCACACGACCATCTTCCCGCCTTACTTCGTGGCGGGCGCCATCTTCGGTGGATTCGCGATGGTGCTGACGCTCATGATTCCCGCTGCGGCGATCTGGCCGTCCCTGCGTGACCTCATTACGCCCGGTCACGTCGACAAGATGTGCAAGATCATCCTGCTGACGGGCTCGATCGTCGGCTACGCCTACCTGATGGAGCTCTTCATCGCGTGGTATGGTGCGAACCCCTACGAGCGCGCGGCCTTCTGGTATCGCGCGACCGGCCACGGAGCGTGGCCATTCTACTGGGCCATGATGTTCTGCAACGTCATCGCGCCGCAGTTTTTCTGGTTCAAATATTTCCGCTACAACTGGATCTGGGTGTGGATCATCTGTCAGTTCCCGAACGCCGGCATGTGGTATGAGCGCTTTGTGATCATCGGCACCACGCTGCAGCACGACTTCCTGCCCAGCTCCTGGCAGCTGTTCCACCCGACCTGGGTCGACATCTGCACCTTCGTCGGCACCTTCGGCCTCTTCCTCACCCTCTTCCTCCTGTTCATCCGCTTCCTGCCGATGATCTGTATGTTCGAGGTGAAGGCGGTGTTGCCGGAGGCCGATCCTCACTACGGCGAGCCGGGACACGAGTATGACGACCGGCCTGAACTGCCCTCGGGTGCGGAAGAAGATTGAGAGAATCAGCCATGGAAATCGCAGGAAATCCTGAAGCTCCCGTTTTCGCGATCGCCGCGGAATTCGACAGCGCCCGAGACCTGTATCATGCGGCCGAGAAGGTGCGTGATGCCGGCTACAAGCGCTGGGACGTCTACTCCCCGTTTCCCATCCATGGCATGGACCACGCGATGGGCATGAAGCGCTCCTATCTGGCGCAGATCGTCTTCATCGGCGGTCTCACCGGTTTCCTCACCGCCGTGTCGCTGGAGTTCATTCCGTCGTCGTTCCTCTATCCGCTCGTGGTCGCGGGCAAGCCGGTCAACCTCATGACCGTCCCGGCGTTCTTCCCGATCATGTTCGAGCTGACGATCCTTTGCTCCGCCTTCACCGCGGTGTTCGGGATGCTGATCCTCAACGGTCTTCCGCGCTGGAACCACCCGCTCTTCAACTGGGAGCGCTTCAAGAAGGTCACTGACGATAAATTCTACGTCGCCATCGAGGCGCGGGATCCGATTTTCTCGGACCGCGAAACGCGCGAGTTCCTCGAGAGCATCGGCGGCAAGAATCTCGCCATCGTCCACGAGGACTGAGCGGCTTCCGCGAGCGGGAGCGGATTTACAAAATCGTCACGAATGGCGTGTTGTTCGCACGCCACCTGCTTGTCGGGGTAATTCCATGCACAGGAATGGAATCGTGACGCTGGGTCTGGTGCTGGTTGCCGCAACGTTGACTTCGAAGGCGGCTCCCATTTGGGACGAGGAATTCAACTACCCGGATGGACCACTCGCGGTGAGTTCAGGCGGCGTCTGGTATGCCTATTCGGGAGGTGCGAATCAAATGACCGTGTCAAACGGCAGCGTGATCGTATCGCGGAGCAACAGCGAAGACTTGGCGCGGGACCTCGGCAGCTTTTACAGCTCCGGCACCCTGTATTACTCGGCATTGATCACAATGACCGAGATTCCGGGTCCAGTCGGCAGTTACCTGATGCATTTTTCCGACACGGAAAGTAATGAGAAAACGGACTTCTTCGCCCGGCTGTATGTAAAGGCCGTGGGAGCTGGATATCAGTTCGGGATTCGCAATCGCAGCCTTCAAGCCGAGCAATCGGACTATCCGGTTGTCTTTGACGAGTCGGTAACCCTTTCCCTTGGGCAGCAGGTGGCGATTGTCGTGAAGTTTGATTTCGAAACACTGCAATCCACACTTTGGATCAATCCGCTCGACGAGAGCAGTGCATCGGTCACGGATACGTTCGAGGTATCTTTCGCGGGAGACGATCAGACGCTGAGCCGACTCTCCCTGCGGGAAGCCTCGGGAATCGGCACTTCGTCGATTACCCGCATTGTGGTCGGCACGACGTTTGAAGATGTTTACCTGCAAGCTGTTCCCGAGCCGGCCTCGTGGATGTTGTTCGGGGCGGCGGCGATGGCTTTGGGCGTTGAATTCCGCCGCGATCGGAGAAAGGCACGCGCTTCGCGTTACGACGTTCCCTTAGTATAAAGCTGACGGGTTTTAATAGGGGACAAAAAGGTCCGGCGTTTTCCCGCTGTCGATCACGATCCAGGGCGTCGACTGCATGCCGCGCAGGAAGCCGTCGTAGCGCCGGATGTTGCCTTGGGCGAGTTCGCCGATGTTTCCGCCGGACCTCGCGGATCCCCGCTTTTCATCACCATCAAAGCAATCCACGCTCACCGCGATGGGTTTCCCGAAGCGCTCGAGCGCCCCGGGGGTCATGTAGACGATTGCCTGGTGATTTCCCGCAGGGATGTTCACGTAGGCGGTCGCCCCGGTCAGCATTCGCGCTTTTTGTGCGCTTTGTCCGTCGGACGGCTGGACGATGGCGTAAAAATTGAACGAAAGCGAATCGGTCCATTCTTTGGTCGTCGAGTAATTGGCGACAATTTTCAGCCACGGTTTTTCGGAGTTTGGAAGGGTGGCCTCAATGACCTCAACATTCTTAAGCTCGAATTCCGGCTGTGCCTCCTGAGCCGGGCATATGCCAAGGAAGGAGACCGCCAGGGCGACCACGAGACGTGATGGGTTTTTCATAGAATCTCTTTGTTGGAAATTTCCGCGTATAGCTTGGGGCCACCTGGGGACCGGACGCACTTGAGTTCCACATCCGCTTTCAGAATTACACGACTGAGGGTTCGGCCTCCTTTTCGCGCTTCACCCGCGATGTAGACGGTGAAGCGGTTGCTTCTCAGGGTGGCCAGCGGCACCACCTGGGCGGCGAGTAATTCCTTCTCGAAATCCGTCGTTCCTTGATTGACGAGTTGCCCTTCCCGGAAGAGATCGCTCACCGACTCATAGGGCCGGTTTGGTGCGTCCAAGACCGTCTGCGCGAGTTCTTCTGCCTTCGTGTCGGAGACGTGGTCCGCGCCGTGGAATAGAGCGATCAATGAGGCCCTCTTTGGCGACTGGATATTGATCAAGCCGTTGGCAAGGGACGTGTCGAAGTCGTCCCGACTCCAGTTTGGAACAATTTTGTCTCCTTGTTCGGTCTTATTTTCCGGGGCGGGGAGTTGGCCATTGAGTTCCACCAGTTCGATAAGCGGGATGTCATTTGGAGCTTCTGGATCGTGTGAATCCTTGTAGAGGCGGACTGTCTGCCAGGGGCGGCCCAGGGCAATCCGGCCCAACTCGGCGTAAGACAGCATTGCAGGTTCGTCCTCCTTCGGGCTTGGACGGAAGAGCTGAGCCGATGTGGGAAAGTGGCCCGATGCGCCCGGGCCCCACCATTCCGAACTGTCGACCAGCCCCTGCTGCCCGTCTTTATGTGGATTGACGGGTGCCGAGTAGACCTTGTTTGGACTTCTCATGCCCGAGAGGCTGGGGACTTGATTCCACGCGTCCTTTCGAAAATTCAAACGTGGGTCGCCGTTGAGGTGCCAGTCGGTTTGCCCGCCAATGCCGTTGCCGCCATCGAGTTTGTAAATGCCTCCCTGCACGGGGTAGGGGGACTGTTTCCACACCCGAGGTAGCTCGCGCAGATTCGTTAAATCCTGAACGAGGTATCGTTCGCCTTTTGTGCTGTCCTCATAGACAAGACGCAACACCTCGATCCGGCTCCCGAAGTTCACGAACGTGATGCCGTTCTGGTCAATCTTGTAAGGCCCGTTCGCCAGATCGAGCCCTGAGGCCCAGTCCCTTGGAAACCACACAGCCTGGTTCGCAGGGATGGTGCGGTTGATGAAGTCGGCGGGGCTGATACCCGAGTATTGGGCCAGCCACGCGTTCATGAAGTAGCCGGAGGAGGAATTCACGAGATGCATCTCGATGCCATTGGAGCCGTTCAAGACAGCCCCGGTCATCTTGACCTGCATTTCGACGATGTATCCGGTGCCCAATCCCGTCTTCCACGGAATCGCCTGTTCCCATGGATTCGCGACTCTCACGCCACCCAGGATCCGACTTGAATTAAGCAAAGCGCCGCCGCCGGTCGGGTTGAAGATCATTCCAACAGTGACTCCATTGATGTAGGGGTGCCCTCTGACCTTCCCGTTCTCCAGCTTGGCCTCCACGCCAAGAACGGTGGGGGGGTCGTGGATTGCCGAAGCCGGAATTTCCAGGGACGAGCTGTTAAAAGTGCGCTGAGAGCTCGAAGTGCTGTAATCGGCTTGACCCAGCGAGATTTTGGGACCCGGCTTCCCATCGGTCGTCGGGATAAAATCCGCATCGATGTAATCGATGAGGTTTGCAACCGCCTGGCGGGCCTCCACCGGGTCGCCGGTGACGGGGTCGATTTCCGGATATGCATCGAGCAGAAACTCCAGGTTTCCCGGTCCCCAAGGATTTTCCTCATGGAAGGGGAAATTGCCGTCTTCGTTCAGCAGCTGGCTGATCAGCAAAAATCGCTCTGAAGTCGGTCCCTGTTCGGTGTCCAAACCGGGGTAGCTGATCGAAAAGTCCGCCACGCCATCGCCGTCCGTGTCTTCCGTATATTCCCCGCCGTCGATGTAGCGTTTAAGCCGGGTAAGGTTGAGCCGCTTGTGGCCTTCCGGGGTGAGTTTTTCGATGGGGGAGACTCTCGTGAAATCGAAATCGTCCGCCGGAGGATCGAGGGACGGAACGATTTGGTTCAGGGTTTCCACCGTTACGATATTGGCGCGCTTTTCGCGGAGGATCGTGACATCGCTTTCCGGAACGGGTGTTCCGTTCCGTTGGATCAGTGGAAGGTCGCCAGGTGCTGGATAGGCGTCCCGATTTGCTCCAGCAGCCGTCCAGACGTTTTGCTTCATGCTCGCGGCATCGGTCCAGTAAGCGAAGCGGCCGATCTCTTCTCCATTGTCGTCGTTGAGCGGCAGATAACCTGCATTTCGGTAAATGGCCGGTGCGCCGCCTCGCTCTTCGGTGACTTGGACTCGAGTGACCGTGCCGGATTCCGACGCAAGGACGACGGGGGCGTCGGCCAGGGCCTTTGAACCGGGGAGCTGGCGTGTGAGCCGAATCTTCTCGTCTTCCGTTCCGGCGTTTATGGCGTCGATAACGTAATGGAGGTCGGTGGCATTGCCGCCCTCAACGAGTTTGTTGATCGCGGTGGCCAGGCCTGCCTCGGCCGCGAGTTCCGCCTTGTAGCGGTTCAGGTAACTGCGTGCCGTTCGTTGCTCGATCGACATGCTCTGGAGAAATGCGGTGACGATGACGGTGAGCACCACGATGACCAGAAGCGTCGTCACCAAAGCAGATCCGCGAATGTTGCCTGACGGGGTCATTGCGAAGGCGGGATTTGCGGGGTGGGAGTCGGAATGGCTTCTGGCGACACCAGCGAAACACGGGTCGTGAAGGTGCGTGCGTTCCGGGCATACATCGTCGACGAGGTCTGCCTCCAGTCGCTCTCGGATTTCAGCCTTTGGGCGATCTCGTTGTTCAAAGTGACGAGCGAGATTTCCAGCACGTCGGGAAACGGGGTCTCTGGCGATGGCACGAATTTTTCCAGCGTTCCCGAGTCCGAGTAAACGAAGGCCGAAACCTCGAATTTCACGATGTTTCTTGCGAGCACTTCCTCGCCGCTTGGTCCCGTTGTAAGGGGGCGGTCGGGGAGTTTTTTGTCGTCCTCGATCAGCTTGAAGGTCTCGTTGCTGTTCTCGAAGAATCGATACAGGTTCATGGTTCGTTCCCCGCTGCCGAAGACGACCGAGTCGTAGGCGAGGAAATAGCCCACGGCGCAGACATCGGAGTCATTGCTTTCGGGGCTCTGGGCGTCGGCAGGCATCCGGGTCAGAAAAAACAGGTTGCCAGCCTCGGGGGGGGACAGCGCCGTCGAAGGAAGGTTGGTGGAGGTGTTGATTTGAAAAAAGTTCTCGTTTCCGGTCGCAAGAGCGCCTCGTAAATCGGCGGCGATGACATTGAGTGCCGCCCTGGCCTCCCGGAAGCTGTCCACCCGATTTTCGCTCACGCGCCAGAGCTTCGTGGAGCTGTCCACGATCGCCATGAGGATGACCAGCAGCAGCGACAGGATCGTCATCGAGATCAGCAGCTCGAGCAGCGTGAATCCCGCCTCCCGCCGCCTTTCCGGAATTGTGGAACGATCAGCGCTCATCGATCTGGGCGGTGCTTACGAGCGTTACGAATTCGAAGGTGTTCCGGTTTCCCGTCGCGGCTTCGGGGGGCGTGTAAATGATGACATCGACACGCGTAAGTCCCGGCTCCGGCGTTCCGGGTTTCACATCGACGGTGGCGATATAGACAGGTTGAAGACTGGAGGGCGGTTCGTCCGTGGAAGGCGACGCTGAAGTGATGCGCCCGGATTCGTCGAATTCGAATCTGGTCTGGCTGGCGCTTCGAATGTCGATTCGTGTGGTCCCGTCATTTACCGACGCGTTTTCCACGATGAAGGGTCTGTTGCTCTTGATTCCCTCGATGATCTGCCGTCCGATCAGCGCCGCCTGGGTCTCCTGCTGACTCTCCTTTGCCGACTTCAAAGCCACCGGAAACATGCCGATGATGGCGACGAGCGCAAAGGCAACGATGGCAATCGCGATGACGATCTCGATGAGCGAGAAGGCAGCGGCTGTCGTGGTGCATCGCAGGCTTCGGAGCATCAATTCACTGCGGTTACGTCGAGGCGCGCCCTTCCGGTAAAGCGCGCGAAAGACAACTGTTCGAGCGTTGGCGACATGGCCGAGGTTCCAACCTGGGCTTCGTTGCCGCCTTGATCGCGAACGCCTTCCGAAATGAACAGGCGCAGATCGGTCGTGGGGGCCTTGATGCTCCCCGAGGCGTTGTAGCGGAGCACGGAAAGGCGCCGCATTTCCCTGGAATCGCCGGGCAGGTCACTTGGCGAGATTTCGTCGGGGACGCCGGCGGAGGTCAGCGAACGGGGAACGGTTCGAATGATGACGCCCTTGGGCAGCTTGATCCACGGGGTCAGCGGCACGATTCCTCCGCTTGTGCCATCGAGCCACTCCGTCTTTTCCCGTGCCACCAGGATGGCGTCCTGTTCCGGGAACTGGCGTCGCCACATGATCACGAAGACATCGCATCCCGATTCCAACGCTGCTGCGCGCGCCTGTTCGAAGGTGTTCATCAGGATGTTGACGGCACCCTTGCGGCCGGCGGTTGAGGAGAAATTGCCGACAGCCGGGGCAAGCAGGCCGAGCAGAATGACGATGATCGCCACGACAGCCAGGAGCTCGACAAGAGTGAAACCCCGGCTGGCGATGGAAGCCTGTCCTGCTTCAGGGTCGGCGAGGCGCGACGGCATGGCTTACCCCTCGCAGGCTTCTTCGAGCCCGCGCAAAAGACGAAATTTGAAAAGATCGTTACCGCTCAGGGAGTTGTGATTCCTGAGAGACGACTGCACCTGGTTGCGCCCGATGGGTGTTTCCCGGTGGACGGGCATCCCGTTGTTCGGGCGAAGATCGATAGCGGTTGCCATGGCGAAACCTCAATGCACGGAGGTCGCGCCCGGCCCCTCGAGCCCCTGGCCGGGGGCGCCCTCGGAATGGGGATTTCGCAGTTTCCATGCCAGTCCGGAATGACGGTCCGTATTTGCCGGCGAACAAGGTCTCGAGCGCCTTCGAGTGTCCGCCACTCGCCATGGAAGGGGGACTTTGCTAGAGGAAGAAGGCATGCACGAAACGCCGTCCTACGACCCTGAGAAACACCGTCTTGAATCCGACTCGATGGGGGAGATTCCCGTCCCGCACGATCGCTACTACGGTGCGCAGACTGCCCGCTCGTTGATTCATTTCAACATTGGTGACGACATCAAGCCGCCGGAGCTGATTCGCGCTCTGGGAATTCTCAAGAAGGCCTGCGCGCTGGCGAACCACGATCTCGGCAAACTCCCGAAGGAAAAGTGCGACCTCATTGTGCAGGCCGCGGACGAAGTGATCGCCGGCAAGCTCGACGACCATTTCCCGCTTCGTATCTGGCAGACCGGCAGCGGCACGCAGAGCAACATGAACGCGAACGAAGTGATCTCGAACCGCGCCATCGAGATCGCGGGTGGCACGCTCGGCTCGAAAAAGCCGATTCATCCGAACGACGACGTGAACATGTCGCAGTCGTCGAACGACACGTTCCCGACCGCGATGAGCATTGCCGCCGCGTGTGAGGTCCATGGCACGCTGCTGCCTGCCGTGCGGACGCTGCGCGACACGCTTGACCGCAAGGCCACGGAGTTCAAGGACATCGTGAAGATTGGCCGCACCCACCTGCAGGATGCGACGCCGCTCACGCTCGGGCAGGAGTTTTCGGGCTACGTGGCGCTTCTCGACGCCGATCTTCGCCGTATCGAGCACTCGCTGACCGGCCTCTACTCGCTGGCAGTTGGCGGAACGGCGGTTGGCACCGGCTTGAACTCGCACCCGGAATTCGGCGATCGCGCGGCGGCCTACATCGCAAAGGAGACCGGGCTCCCGTTCATTTCCGCGCCGAACAAGTTTGCGGCGCTGAGCTCGCACAACGAATTCGTCTTCGCCAGCGGCGCGTTGAAATCGCTCGCCTGCACGCTGATGAAGGTCGCCAACGACATCCGCTGGCTGGCCTCGGGACCCCGTTGCGGTCTGGGCGAGTTGACGATTCCGGAGAACGAGCCGGGCTCATCGATCATGCCCGGCAAGGTGAATCCGACGCAGTGCGAGGCGCTCACGATGATCGCCGTCGAGGTGATGGGCAACGACAACACGATCGGCATTGCCAGCTCGCAGGGCAACTTCGAGCTGAACGTTTTCAAACCCGTGATCGTGTTCAATTTCCTGAACTCGGTGCGACTCCTCGCGGACGGCTGCCGTTCGTTCAACGAGCATTGTGCCGTTGGCATCGAGCCGAACCTGGAGCGGATCGAGCATTACGTGAAAGACTCGCTGATGCTCGTGACGGCGCTCAATCCGCACATCGGCTACGACAAGGCCGCGCAGATCGCGAAGAAGGCACACAAGGAAAAGAGCAGCCTGAAGGAGGCGGCGGTGGCGCTCGGCTTCCTCACGCCCGAGCAGTTCGACGAGTGGGTAAACCCCGTCGAAATGACGCACCCGTAACGGGCGCGCCTACGACTGCAAATTGGAGGGGTCGGAGAAATATCTCCGGCCCTCTTTTGCGATCACACCGCTCAGGAGGAGGAGCGCGATGAGGTTTGGAACGGCCATCAGGCCGTTCATCATGTCGGAGAAATTCCAGACCGTGTCGCTCTTCCACACAGAGCCGATGAACACCGCGACGACCCATGCGCAGCGGTAGAAGAAGACGGACTTGATGCCGAAGAGGTATTCCATCGCCTTCTCGCCGTAGTAGGACCAGCCGAGAATCGTCGAAAAGACGAAGGTCAAAAGACCACCGAGGAGAATGAAATCTCCGAAGACTCCGATGTGGTGAAATGCGAGGTTGCAAAGTTCGCCGCGGGAGAGTTCGGGCTGGGTCCAGTCGCCGGAACTCACGACCACCAAGCCGGTCAGCGCGCAGACGACGACCGTGTCCCAGAACGTGCCGGTGCTGGAAACCAGCGCCTGGCGAACGGGGTCCTTCGTTTTCGCGGCGGCGGCGACGATAGGGGCGCTTCCGAGTCCGGATTCGTTGGAGAACAATCCCCGCGCGATGCCCGCCTGCATGACCTTGGCCAGTCCCGCACCTGCGAAACCACCCAGTGCCGCGTGCCCGGTGAACGCGCTCGAGAAGATCAACGCGATCGCACCGGGCAGCTTGTCCCAGCTCATCGCAAGAATGACGAGGCAGCCGGCCACGTAGAAGACGGCCATGAAGGGCACGAGGAACGAGCAGAAGCGCGAGATCGAGCGAATGCCACCGAGAATGACGAGACCTGTGCCGACCGTGAGAATCACGCCCACGATCTGCTTGAGGGCGGTGTCGCTGAAGTCGAACGGCAGGAGAGCCTTCTTCGAAACCACCATGTCGGTGATCGCGTTGGCCTGAGCCATGTTGCCGATGCCGAACGCCGCGATGGCGGTGAAGACCGCGAAGATCACGCCGAGCCACTTCATGTTCAGCGCCTTCTCAAGCACGAACATCGGGCCGCCCGACATCTGCCCGCGCTCGTTGACGACGCGGTATTTCACGGAGAGGAGCGCCTCACCGTATTTGGTTGCGATGCCGAAGATGCCCGTGAGCCACATCCAGAGCACCGCACCGGGACCGCCGATCAGGACCGCGCCGGCGACGCCGAAGATGTTCCCCGTGCCGATCGTCGCGGCCAGCGCCGTGACGAGTGCGCCAAACTGGCTGACATCACCGGGGGCGTCCTTGTCCTTCGTGATCGAAAGCCGGATGGCGTAGCCGAGATGCCGCTGGATGAATCCGGTCCGGAGGGTGAGAAAGAGGTGGGTGCCGAAGAGCAGCCATACGAGCCATGGCCCCCAGACAAATCCCGAAGCTGCCGCGATCCACTCGTCGATTTTTTCCGCCATGGGCGGTGATTAAGACTTTGAGGGGCAGGTGCGTCCAGTTCATTCGGGCGCGAAGCCTGCAAAACCCGCTCGTGCAGAGCTATCTGGCGATGGCGGAATTCGAAAAAGCGGGCGCCGGGGCCGGCTGTCGGTGGAAGGTGAAGAGGTAGCTGTTGAAGGGGGTGACCCCCCAGAGCGGGCGCCGGTTGCAGACAAAGCCCGCCGCTTCGAACGGGCGCGAGAGTTCCTCGGCGCTGGGGAAATTGACGGGAGCCTCGACGGGAATCCACCCGGAGGTCCGGCTCCACCACTCCTCGGCGAGGGTCACCCGGTAGCGCCACGAGTCGTCGCGGAGCGCGGTGCGCAACAGCACACGGGCCTCGGGATGCGCGAGCCGGGTGGCGGAGGCGAGGAATTCCGCCTGGTCGGACTTCCCGAGGTAATGAATGACGTCCAGCGCGACGATGTGGGTGTCGCCCGGGAGTTCGCGCATGGCGTCGTCCACCTCGAAGGCGACGTCTCGCAATCCCGCGCGCGCGGCGGCGTCGCGGGCCTTGGCGATCTTGTTTGCGTCGATGTCGTAGCCGAGGATGGGATTTTCCACACCGAGCTCGCGGAGGTAATGGGCGAGCAGTCCGTAGCCGCAGCCGATGTCGACGATCGGGAGGTTCGAGCCCGCCACTTCTGTGCAGACGGCCGCAAATGCCGGGTCCAGCGAGAGCTTTCCGACGATGTAATTGCGAATCGAGAACGAAACCCGGAAGCGTCTCGCGATGCGGCGATAGCGCCAGCAGGCCTCGAAGAATCCCATGCGCTGGACGGAAGCCGCTTTATTGCGTGGCTTCGCTCTCGGGGGTGGTCGGGGTGTTTTCGAGGATGAACGCCTGGTCGTCTTCGAAGAACTGCGCGTCGCCGGGCGTTGCGGGCGCCGAGGTCTCCGCTGTTGTTTCCGCCGAGGTGGCAATCCACGTGGTTCCGTCCCGCGGTGCGGGTTCCACCAGCTTGACGGCCTTGTTGAAGATTTCCGGCGTCTTCGCGTCGGGCGCGAGATCGGTGAGGCCGATGTCCTCTGCGGTTACGGGCTCGATGGGTTCCTCCTCGATGACTTCCTCCTCCGGCTTCGGTTCGACGACGGCGGTGAGGCGGGGGAGGTTTACGTAGAGATAAAAGCCGAGTGTGCCGACGCCGGCGAGAATCGCGACGATAAGCAGGACGACCAGTGTGGTGAGCAGGTGATTGCGCCCGACCGGCCGGGAGGCGATGTCGCGGCGCAGAGACGGGAGGTCACTGGCGGGTGCGTTGATGTATTGGTAGCCCTCGGAGTTTGTTTCGCCACGCTCGGGCAGGTAGTCCTGCAGCGTGCTCATCGGAATTCCGAGATACTTCGCGTAGGCGATGATGAACATCCGCGCGTAGCTCGGGTTGGAAAAATGGGAGAAGTCGTCGTTCTCCATCTCGCGAATCCGCTGCACGCGCATCCGAGTGTCCTTCGCCGCCTTCTCGATCGGGATGCCGCGCTTCTCGCGTTCCGCACTCAGCACGGCGCCGATCGAGAGCAGGAGCTGATCGGAGGAAGGCGCTTTCATTTACAGGGAATTCAAATCGACGAGGATTTCGCGTTGTTTCGCGCCGTCCTGCGGGCCGAGAATTCCGCGCTGCTCGAGAATGTCGACGACTCTCGCCGCGCGCGTATACCCCAACCGCAAACGCCGCTGCAGCATCGATGTCGATGCCTTGCCCTCCTGCTTAATGATTTCGAGGCACTTTTCAACCAGTTCTTCGTCGGCCTCGCTGATTTCCTCCTCGGGGGCGGTGTTCTTCGAAAGTTTCTCGTGAATCGTGGGCTCGAACTGCGGTTTCGCCCCGGCGGAAACGAAGTCAACAATCTGGCGGATCTCCTCGTCGGTCACGAGCACGCCCTGGGCGCGGACGAATTTCGAGGTGCCCGGCGGCAGGTAGAGCATGTCGCCCTGGCCGAGAAGTTTCTCGGCGCCGTTCTCGTCGAGGATGACGCGGCTGTCGATCTTCGACGCGACCTGGAAGGCGATGCGGCTCGGAATGTTTGCCTTGATGATGCCGGTGACGACGTCGGCGCGCGGGGTTTGCGTGGCGACGATCATGTGAATGCCGGCGGCACGGGCCATCTGCGTGATGCGTGCGATCGCGCTCTCGACGTCGGCCGGCGCGGTCTGCATGAGGTCGGCCAGCTCGTCGATGATCACGACGATGTAAGGCATGTGCTCGGGAATGATGAGATCGTCATCGCGAGGCACGCGGATCTTCGGCGCCTCTTCTTCCTCGGGCACGGCCTCGTCGGTTGGTTCCTCGGTTTCGGGAGTCTCTGCGGGTTCCTCGGTCGCGCGTTCGGCGTCCAGCTCGGCCTGTGACTTCGGCTTGGGCCGGCCGTTGAACCCGGCGATGTTGCGCACGCCGCACTTGGCAAAGATGCGATAACGCAGCTCCATTTCGTCGATCACCCAGCGCAGGGCGAGGAGCACCTTCTTCGGCTCGGTGACGACCGGGGTCACGAGATGCGGCAGCTTGTTATACATCTGCATCTCGACGACCTTCGGGTCGATCATGATGAAGCGGAGCTGCTCGGGGGTGAACCGGAAGAGCAGGCTCGCGATAATCGCATTGATGCACACGCTCTTGCCCGAGCCCGTGGTGCCCGCGACGAGGCCGTGGGGCATCTGCGCGAGGTCGGCGATGATCACGTTGCCATAAACGTCCTTGCCCAGCGCGAGCGGCAGGCGTGCCTTCGTGTTCTGCCATGCGTCGCTCTCAAAGAGTTCGCGCAGGGTGACCTTCACCTTGTTCGCGTTCGCGATCTCGATGCCGACGGTGTCCTTGCCGGGAATGGGCGCGATGATGTTGATCCGTTCCGCGCGGGTCGCGCGCGCGATGTCGCGCTCGAGGCTCGTGATGCGGTCCACGCGCACACCCTTGGCGGGATACAGCTCGTAGCGCGTGATCGTCGGGCCCTTGGTGATGTCGCCGGGACTGGCCTGGATTCCAAACTGCGCCAGCGTGTCGAGGATCACGTCCTGCGTGCCCTTGAGCTCGGCGGGATCGGTGGGCGCATGCTCGCCCTCCGGCGAATCGAGCAGGTCCATCGGGGGCAGCGAGTAGTTTTCCAGGTGCACGCCCTGGAGGCCTGGAGTGAGGGGCTTCGATTCCTTTTTCTTTTTGCCGCGCACCTCCTCGAGGGTCGGCTTCGGTGCCGGGATGGAGGCATCGATGATCTTGGGTTCCGGAAGATCCGCGGGCGGCTCCGGGGCGGCGGGCTCCGGCCCGGGTTCCTTCTTTCGGCGTGTGCGCCGCTCGAGCTTCTGCGCCTGCTTCTCGATCTCGCGCTGGTTCGCTTCGAACAACGCCGCCTCATCGAGTTTTTCGCGGCGACGTCGGCGGGCGGCCTCCTGGTAGTCGCGAATCCGCTTCACGCAGAGTTTGACGAACTTGATGGGGTGAAAGCCGGTGATGAGGATGAGGCTCGCGAGATAGAGAACGGTCAGGACAATGGCCGAGCCCACCGAGCCGAGCGCGCGTGTGAATGCCTTTCCGCCGACCCACAGGCCGATCCAGCCGCCGGGATCCTCGATGTAGAATTGATCGTCCCAATTCTGCAAAAACCACGGCTGCAGATGCAGGAGGCTCGCGCCGCAAATGAGGAAAAGCGCGGCCCAGCCGATGCGATCGGCCATGCGCACCTTCGGAAAGAACATTTTGCCCGCGCCGAAGCCGAGCAGCATCACGGCCAGCAGATACGACGCGGCGCCCAGGAAGAAATAGAGGATGCCCGCGACCAGCACGCCGACGATGCCGATAAAATTCGAGATCTTTTCATTCGACGGCGTGACGTGGCTGAAGAATGCCCACGACGGCACGTCCGCGGGATCGTAGGAGACCAGAGCCAGCAGGAGGAGGACTCCGGCGCCGAGGAGCAAGACTCCAATGGCTTCACTGACGGCGGGATTGGCGGGCTTGGGCATTCCTGAAATCGCACTTATCGCAGAAGACGAGGCCATTTCGCAAGGGCGGGACCGGCTGATTTCCAAAGCTTCCGCAAAGTCCGGGGATGCGGCGGGACCTGCGATTCGTGACTCTCGGAAGCGGAAACGCGTGCTTCGGAGAATGCTGCGGCATTTCCCTGATCCCCGCATCAGGAAGCGGCCGTCGCCTTCTGTGTCGGCGAAGCCTCAGAGTATGGAACTCAATACCCTTAAAGACTTGTATATTCACGAACTGAAGGATCTCTACAGCGCCGAGAAGCAACTCATCAAAGCGCTGCCGAAGATGGCGAAGGCCGCGACAAACGCGGAGCTTGTCGCCGGTTTCAAGGAACACCTCGAGCAGACCAAGGAACACGCGGTCCGGCTCGAGAAAATCCTCAAGAGCCACGACCAGAGCACTCGCGGGCCGAAGTGTAAAGGAATGGAAGGCGTCATCGCCGAAGGCGAGGAAATGATCGAGGAGGAGGGTGAGGACGAAGTCCGCGACGCGGGCCTCATCGCCGCCGCCCAGCGTGTGGAACATTACGAAATGGCCGGCTACGGCACCGCACGCACCTATGCGGAACTCCTCGGCGACAAGCAGGGCGCCAAGCTCCTCCAGACCACCCTGGACGAGGAGTCGCAGACGGACGAGAAGCTCACGCAGCTTGCCGTCAGCACGATCAATCCCGAGGCGCAGGGCAAGTAAGTCCGCTCCTCCGCGCGCCGGGCGGGACGCACCCCCGCCCGGCATAGGGCGTTTTCACGACCGGTGGCTCTTTCGCGCGCCGGTAAAAAAGGTGCTTTGCGAGCGTCGGCAGCGTTCGCGGTTGCCGGAACCGCCTACCGGTCCTGATCCAGCTCGAATGCGATGGTGATCGTGTAGCCATTTTTGTCGCCGACGCCTTCAGGGAGCGGAGGGATCTTCGTGACGCGTTTGGCGGCGGTGAGGACGGACTCATCCATTACCGGGTTGCCGCTCGATTTCGTGATGCGGGCGTCGGTAATCGTGCCATCGCGGGCGATCTGGATTTGCAGATAACACACGAAGCGGCGGTTTTCGTCGAAGATCGACATCGGCTGGTCCCACCGGCTGTGGAACGCGTCGTGGATGATTTCGTGATACCAACCCACATCCGCCTGACCGCCTCCGCCTGATTTCTCCGCGGAACCGGCGCCGGACTTGGCCGCGCCCTGCCTGGAGGTTTCCGCCTTTTTCTCGCTGGAGGTCGGCGGTTCCTTTTTCTCAGGCGATTTTGGAGTGGGTTTGGGTGTGGCCTCGGGCTTGGGCGTTGGTTTCGGAGTAGGTTTCGGAGTCGCCTTTGGGGTGGGTTTTGGCGTGGCCGTTGGAGTCGGCTTTGGCGTAGGTTTCGGGGTCGGTTTGGGAGTCGGTTTGGGAGTCGGCGTTGGACTTGGCTTGGGTGTGGGAGTCGGGGTTGGTTTTGGGGTCGGCTTCGGAGTGGGTGTGGGTGTCGGTTTTGGAGTGGGTGTGGGTGTGGGCTTGGGCGTTGGCGTCGGAGTGGGCGTCGGAGTTGGAGTGGCGAGCGGATTTTCCTCTTCTTCGGGCTCGGGAGTGGGTTCTGGCGTCGGTTCGGGGGTCGCCTCCGGAGTGGGCTCCGGGGTCGATTCGGGTGTGGGCTCCGGCTCTTCGAGGACTTCCGGCACTGTCGTGGTGAAGGCGGCGGCATCGAGCCAGACGACATCTCCGAGCGGGTTTTGCGCCTCCACCTTTCGCGAAAGGAAAATGAGCGCGCCGACAACCAGCACATGGACGACGGTCACCAGCACAAACGTCGCCTGAAAGCTGCGCCGCGCGCGGACGGCGCCCGGATCGCGATAGCGCCGACGGGCCATCAGGGAGCCGCAGGGTCTTCGGGGCGGGTCATCACGCCGACTTTGCCGATCCCGACCCGCTTCAAGATGTCCATCACGGCAATGAAATCCTGGATCGGCAGCTCCTTGTGCGGGCGCACGGCCACGGCGACCTCCGGCGTTTCCGCCTTGATCGCGGCAAGTTGCTGCTCGAGCTCGATGGCGGTGATGGGCTGTTCGTTCAGCTCGAGCCTGCCTTCGCGGTCAATGGACACGATCTGCACCTGGGAGGGGTTTACCTCCGTTTTGGCCGTCGAACTCGTGGGCACCACGAGGTCCATCGTGTTCTCGATGAGCGGCGTCGTGATCATGAAGATGATCAGGAGCACGAATGCGAGGTCGAGCAGAGGCGTGACGTTCAGCTCGGTGAGCGCGCTGTAATTCGTGCGATTCGAGTAGCGACGCATGGCCTAGTATTCCACGTAACGATGCTCGATCTCGCTCGCGAGCTCGGCGGCGAAGTTGTCGCACTCGACGATCATCGAGCGAATGCTGGTCACGAGAAAGTTGTAGCCGAACATCGCGGGAATCGCGACGAGCAGGCCGACGACGGTGGTGATCAGCGCGCCGGACACACCGGGAGCCATCGCCGCGAGGTTCGCGGTGCCCGCGGCTGCGATGCCGCCAAACGCGTCCATCACGCCCCAAACGGTGCCCAGCAGACCGAGGAAAGGCGCACCGCTGACCGCCATCGAGAGCACGTTCATCTGCGATTCGAGCTCGAGTGCGGATTCGCCGACGGCCCGCTCCATCGCCGCGGTGACGGCGCGCATCTGGGCGGGGGTGATTTTGTCGGCTTCGCTCAATCGGGCGCGAAACGTCTCATCGACCTCCGTTGAGCCGAGCATCTGGAAACACAGCTCCGAGATGCCCGCCTCGTAGATGCGAAAGAGCGGCGAGCCCTCGAAGTGAACGCCACTCTCGAAGACGCGCAACGGCTGCCGGTCGCGACGAAACAGGGTGGAAAAGCGGCTCGACTGGCGTCGCGCGAAACGCAGCAGCCGATACTTCGTCACCATCACCGACCAGCTGAAAATCGACGCGAAAAACAGGGTGAGGAGGATGGCCTTGCCCTCGAGAGTCGAGTTGGTGAAGGCGTAGTAGAGGCCGGTTCCTTCCTGAGCGAAAAGGAGTGGCCATGCGGACATGGTCGAATCGAATAGAGAAAACCGGGATCCGCGCAACGTAAAAAGCCCGGTGTGTTCGCTTTTGCAAAGCGCGGAGCTCCGGCGTATCAATGGCGACCCATGCACCGCGCCGCCCTTCTCGTTCTCGGTCTCGCCATTCCGTTTTTTGCGCACGCGCAGAATGCCCCGTCGGAAAATCGCTACGACATTCTCGGCAAGGTCTTCCGTCCGTTCTTCAGCGTATTGCTTGCAGGCGGGGAGGCACCGGAAAAGGCGGCGTCGTTCAAAATGGAGGTCACGGAAGTCACCGGCCGCCTGCCGAAGGAGTTTGCCGGCGCGACGCTCGAGGCCGCCGTGCAATTCCCGAACAAGGTGAAGCTTTCCGCCCCGGTGCTGGGCGAGGAAATGACGGTTTGCCGCAACGGAGACGAGGTCTGGGCGATTCCAGGCGAGAAAATCGAATATCTGCTCAAGCAATTCGCAGGGCACCTTCCCGAGCCGACAAAGAAATCGAAGACACCGGTCTACCTGCCGATCACGGCGCAGCAGGCCGTGTTTCTGCCCGCGTTGTTCGTGCTCGAGGACGGGAAGCTGTTCGAGGAAATCGAGGGCGTGCAGACGCGCGTGATCAGCGGGGGACTGATGCCCGAACTGGCCCAGGCGACCAAGGCCGAGGATTTCCGCGCGACGATGTGGGTGGCGGAAGGTTATGTTCCGAAACAGGTTCGAATCGTTCGCCGTGATTTCTCCATGACGGTGACCATTCGCGACCTTCATTTTGCCGACAAGCTTCCTGCGAAGACCTGGCGTCCGCCCGATGGTGTCACGGACATTTACAAGACCACTCCCGAGGTGCTGGAACAGCTTCTCTATGTGGTGGTTAACTCTTTGGGCGATAAACTTCCACCGGGGCTGCAATAATTCGCGCGGTAATTCTCCGCTGGCGCTACAGAGTTTCCGTGCTATTAGGACGAACTATGAATTGGGAAAAAATTCCTCCCGCGATTTGTGCTTTGGCCATCGCGGGGATGGCGGCGGCCTGGGCGATGCCGGCACCGGACAACGACGCCATGCGGGAGTTCACTGACAAAAATGGCCGAAAAGTCGAAGCCAGGCTGGTGAACCTCGATGAGGAAAAAGTCACCCTGGAGCTCGCAAACGGTCGGAAGGTCGAGGTCAAGCTCGACTCTCTTAGTGAGGCGGACCAGAAGTTCGTGAAGGAACAACAGGCGGAGAAGGAGGACGAACCGCAACCTTCGAAGTCCTATTTCGGCGGAGACGCTGTGCCGGTGACGTGGCAATACGACGCCCAGCCAAACGGGATTGGCGGGCTGAAGTCGGCGAAGTTCAACGTTTGGATTCCTGACTCGGATGCGACGCTGCGTGGAATGATCGTCGTCGTGCCCGGGTTCAACGACAGCAATGAGGAACTTGCCGACGACGATCGATGGAAGGAACTCGCGGGTGAACTCGGCCTGGGCCTCATCGTGTGCGAGTTCAAGAGCGACAAACCCGACTCGACGGCATATCTGCGGCCGGATGGTGGTAGTGGAATGGCCCTGATGCTTGCGCTTGGCGCGTTTGCCGACGGCAACGGGCACCCCGAAGTGAAGACGGCGCCGCTGTTTTTCTGGGGCGAGGACGAGGGGGGACAGTTCGGTTTCAACTTTGCCTGCTGGCGGCCCGAGCAAACCGCCGGATTCGTGATGGGCGGCGCGTGCAAAGACTGCGTTCCGCCAACGGACGGCGTGAGCACGATTCCGGCTCTCTTCTTTGCGGGAGAGGAGCCGTGTGCCGAGCTGCGGGAGATTTATGTCGCGAATCGTGCGAAGGGCGCGTTGTGGGCGTTTGCCAATGGAGACGAGGAGCATGATTCGAATTTCGAGATCGCCCGGCAATTCTTCCGCTCGCTGGCGGAACTGCGCCTGGGCGCGAACGCGACGGAACTGAATCCGCTCACCGAGAAGTCCGGGTGGCTTGCGAAGGCGGACACGGCCTCCGTGGTCGAAGCCGCGACCGCCGGGATTTCCGAGCCGGAATCCTGCTGCTGGTTCCCCGACCAAAAGACGGCGGAACTCTGGCTGCAGGCGGCGCGGTAGCGCGGCAAACGTCCCTCGACGCAACCATCGACGCGGGGTATTCGTGAAACTTCCCGGGTTTGTTCCCGCGGGAGCTTTCGATGAAATCGCACGAGCATTGCTGCCATCACGATCACGACCACGCGTCTGAGAAAACGCCTCCGGTAAAGGCGTGGTATTGCCCGATGTGCGCGGGCGTGGAGTCGGACAAACCCGGCTCCTGCCCGAAATGCGGAATGGCGCTCGAGCGGAATCCCGCTTTCAAACCGGGGCGTATTTTCACGTGCCCCATGCATCCCGAGATTCGTCAGGATCACCCGGGTGCGTGTCCCAAGTGCGGCATGGCCCTCGAGCCTTTGGCCGCGGAGCCCGTCGAGGACGATGCCGAACTGCGCGACATGCGGCGGCGATTCTGGATTGGCCTCATGCTCGCCGCGCCGGTGCTTCTTCTCGCGATGGGCGCGCATTTTCCGCCGCTCGACGCGATTCCGATGCGGATTTCGGCATGGACTCAGTTTCTCCTCGCGACGCCGGTAGTCTTGTGGGCGGGCTGGCCATTTTTCGAGCGTGGCGCGAGATCGATCGTCACGCGAAGCCTGAACATGTTCACCCTCATCGCGCTCGGCACAGGCGCAGCTTATTTGTTCAGCGTTGCGGCGTTGCTGGTGCCGCAATGGTTTCCGCCTTCGATGCGCCACGACGACGGGATGGTGCCCGTTTATTTCGAGGCGGCGGCGACGATCATCGTGCTTGTGCTGCTTGGGCAGGTCCTTGAGCTGAAGGCCCGCGCGGGCACGGGGGAGGCGATCCGTTCCCTGCTCGATCTCGCGCCAAAGGTCGCGCATCGCGTGAACGACGGCGTCGAAGAGGATGTGGATCTCGATGCGGTGAGGATCGGTGATGTGCTGCGCGTGAAGCCGGGCGAGAAGATTCCGGTCGATGGTGAAGTGATCGAGGGGTCCAGCGCGGTGGACGAGTCGATGCTGACCGGTGAACCGGATCCCATTGCCAAGGCGGCGGGGTCGAGGGTTTCCGCCGGCACGCTGAATGGCCGTGGAAGCCTGCTGATGCGTGCCGACAAGGTGGGTGCGGAGACGATGCTCGCTCAAATCGTGCAAATGGTCGCCGATGCGCAACGCAGCCGGGCGCCGATTCAGCGACTGGCCGACGCCGTGGCGGGATGGTTCGTTCCGGCGGTGGTCGTGACGGCGCTGGTGACGTTCGTCGTGTGGCTGCTCGTCGGTCCGGCCCCGGCGCTTTCCTATGCGGTGGTGAATGCGGTGGCGGTGCTGATCATTGCCTGCCCGTGCGCGCTGGGGCTTGCCACGCCGATGTCGATCATGGTCGGCGTGGGCCGCGGTGCGAAGCTCGGGGTGCTGGTGAAGGATGCCGCCGCGCTCGAGCGCCTTGGCAAGGTGGACACGCTCGTCGTGGACAAAACCGGAACGCTCACCGAGGGAAAACCGGCGGTGACCGACGTGTTCGCAACGGATGAAAGGACGATGCTGACCCTCGCCGCTGCGCTCGAGGCGCACAGCGAGCATCCGCTGGCGGCTGCGATCGTGCGGGCCGCGAAGGAGCGCGGGTGGGAGATTCCGGAGGTCGCGGAGTTTGACTCGCTGACGGGTGAGGGAGTCACCGGACGCGTGAACGACCAGCACGTGCTGGTCGGGAAACGTGCGCTGATGGAGGGGCGCAACGTGACGGGACTCGATGAGTTCGACGTTTCCAGCGCGGAAGGGAAGACGTTGATCTGGGTGGCGGCGGACGGCCGGGCTCTCGGCGCGATCGCGGTGGCCGATCCGATCAAGGCGTCCACTCCCGGCGCGATCGACGCGCTGCATCGGCTGGGGCTGCGGATTGTGATGCTGACCGGCGACAATCGCGGCACCGCCGAGCGGATCGGCCGTGAACTCGGAATCGACGAAATCATTGCCGAGGTGACGCCGGGCGAGAAGCAGGAGACGATTCGATCGCTTGCCCGGAAGGGTCGCGTGGTCGCAATGGCAGGAGATGGCGTCAACGATGCCCCCGCTCTTGCCGCCGCGGACGTGGGAATCGCGATGGGCACGGGCACCGATGTCGCGATGCAGAGCGCAGGAGTAACCCTCGTCAAAGGTGATTTGCGGGGCATCGTCCATGCCATCGCGTTGAGCCGCGCGACGATGCGCAACATCAAGCAGAACCTGACGTTCGCATTTCTTTACAACTCGATCGGCGTGCCGGTTGCCGCGGGCATCCTTTATCCGGTGTTCGGCTTGTTGCTCAGTCCGATTGTGGCGAGCGCGGCCATGGCGCTGAGCAGCGTGTCGGTGGTGGGCAATGCCCTCCGCTTGAATCGCGTGAAGCTGGGCGGATAGCCGCGATCAAAACTGCTCGGGGAGGGACTTGAACCCACACTCCTTGCGGAACCAGATCCTAAGTCTGGCGCGTCTGCCAATTTCGCCACCCGAGCGGTGCCCATGAACTAACCAGACTCCCGCGGGTTTTCCAATGATTCGTTCAACGGGTTGCGGACGCCCTGGCAATCGGCGCGGTAGCTGCGAGCGCAATGTTGCGCGGAATTCCACGCCGCATGAGCCCGGCGGCGAGATAGTCGCGGGTTGCCGGTTGCGTGCGAACGCCGGGCAGCAGTTGCAACATTTCGACGGTGACGCGCTCAATGTCGTCGCGCACGTCGGGAACGAGCTCCCGTGGTGCCATCGCCGGAAGACGACCGCCGCGCGTCCATTTGCGGATCTCGGATTCCTGAAGACGCCGTGACGCGGTCATTTGCGCGAGGAGGAATTCCCGTGCGGCCTCCTCGCGAACGCCCATGGCGGCGGCTTTCGCGGTCAGGTTTTGCAGGAGGGTTGCCTCGCGTTGCGGATCACGGATGGGGAGGCGGTTTTGATATTTGATCCACGCGACCTCGCGGGACAACGCGAGCCGTTCGTTCATGAGTTCAAGCAGGCGGGCTTCGGCCGGCGAGGGCTGGAAGCCTTTCGGTGCGGAGACACAACCCGCGGCGGCCAGAACAAGGGCGGCCGCGATTGCGCGGCGGATTGAGGCGAACATGGGCGGGCTAGTTCGAAACGCAGCGGAAGCCGATGTGGTTCGTGCTTGTGTCGAAGGATTCCTTCATGCGCGCCGAGGGGCGAAATCCGGAGCAATAGGAGTCGTTGCACAGGAAGGATCCGCCGCGCACGACGCGCTTCATCGCATGGGGTTCCTGAGGGTCGTAACTCGAGTCGGGGCCCTGCGGATTGCGGATTCCGGAGCGACCTTCCGCGCGGTAGGTGTCGGGTCGATACCAGTCGGAGCACCATTCCCACACGTTTCCGGCCATGTCGTAGAGACCGTAGTTGTTCGGCGGAAATTGCTTCACGGGCGCGAGGCCGGCGAATCCGTCCTTCGCGGTGTCCTTCACCGGGAACTGCCCCTGCCAGGTGTTGGCCGGTTGTTTCTCGCTTGTGGGATCAATCGGGGCGTCGCCCCAGACATACGGCTTGCCGACGAGGCCGCCGCGAGCCGCGTATTCCCATTCGGCCTCGGTCGGCAGGCGTTTGCCGGCCCATTTTGCATAGGCAAGCGCATCCTCGTAGGAAACCTGCACCACGGGATAGTCGTCCTTTCCTTCGATGGAACTCTCGGGCCCGGTGGGGTGCCGCCAGTTGGCGCCCGGCTGCCAGGTCCACCACTGGCTGACGTCCTGCAGATTGTGAACGGTCGGTGGCTGCCGGAAGACGACGGAGCCCGGGACGAGCATTTCCTTCGGCGGAGGAGGCGTGCCGGGCGGCACTTGTTTCATGATGTCCTCCAGCTTCGGCGCGATCTCCGCGGTGGTGACGTAGCCGGTTGCTTCGACGAATTCGCGGAACTGGCGGTTGGTCACTTCCGTGGCATCCATCCAGAATCCATCCACCGTCACTTCGTGCACGGGGGATTCGTCGGGGAATCCGGACTCGCTCCCCATCTTGAAGGTGCCACCCTCGATCCACACCATTCCCTCGTGCGACCGGTCTGTCTTTGGAGCGGATTCCGAATTCTCCGAACCCGCGACGGTCGCGGCCGCGAGGGCGTTGCGATTAGGGATGTTTGCGCAGCAGGCGGGAACGGGGGAATCCTCACCCTGGAGCACACCCACTCCGCCCACCATCGCGACAACAAGACGGAACAAACGCATGCCGGAAACGTAGCGGGCTTCCCGTTGCTCGCCACGCTCTTTTCGATTGGAAGACCCGCCGGCGCCCCGTAGAGAGGGTGCATGCGTTTTGCTCACTGGTTCCTCCCGGTTTTGGTTGTCGTCCTCGCGGCCTGCTCGACGACTCCTTCCTCTTCGACGGCCGTGCCACCGTATCCGCCCTATGTCGCGAAGCTTGAATCCATGGGGGTTGCGCCGACGACGATGCAGCGGATCAAGGCCGCACGCGTGCTGACCTTTGCCGATGTGCTCGAGCTCGTGAAGAAGGGTGTGCCCGGCGACAAGATCGTGGCCTACATGAAGGCGACGCGGGCGCCTTACAATTACACGCAATCGCAGGTCAACGCGCTCGTGGCGGCTGGAGCGGACAGCACGCTCGTTAATTACGTGGATCGCGCCGCCGGGGATTTTCTGATCGACGCGCAGAATGCGGCGCAGCAGGAGCGCATCGTGCAGGATCAGAAATGGGAGAGGGAGGCGTGGCGGAATCCCTATTTTGCCGACATGGCCTACTGGGGTCCGCCGCCGTTCGCATTTGGCTGGCCGGCGATCTGGTATTGATCGAGGCCCAGCGCGGGCGACGCGGGACGCGCATGCCGAAATCCGCAGAGACTTCCCGGCAGGTTGCGGGTGAGCGCGAGATATTTGAACTGTGTGCCCATCGTCTCGGGGTGAAAGAGCGTCCGCATTGCGCGGAGATCCGCGTGGTTTGAGGCTCCGGCGGATTCCATCTCGAGAAGCAGTGTGGTGCCGGCGCCCACGAGGAAGTGGTATTGATCGGTGAATCCGGTGAGGTGCAACCCTTCCTCGATGCCAGTCCTCGCGAGCGCCGTGAAATTGACGTGTGCGGTGATGTCCTTTTCGCCGGGGGACTCCAGCGGATTGTCGTCGCGGCGGTTGTCGCGATAGCAGGAAAGCGTGCCGCCCGTTCGCCACGGCGCCAGCAACTGGTCGCCGGCAAATCCATAGTCGATGATGAGCGCGAGGCCGCGATTGAGACGGGACGCGATCTGCCGCAACCAGGAGTTGGCCGCAGGACGAAGTTCGGCGAGGTAGTTTTCGGGAAGGTTCGAGGGAAGATCGACATCCGGTGCCGGGAGGTCGACCCATGCGAGTGCGCCATCCTCGGCCATAACGTGACGCTCCAGCCACGAATCGGACGCGCGTCGGAACAGCCTCACGGGCAGTGCGTCGGCGTATTCATTCGTGAAATGCACGCCGACGATGGAGTCGATCTCATCGAGGGAGGAACGCCATTCGGCGCGCCCGGTGAATTTTTCCAGCGTTTTCCGCTGACGGTTCACGAGATGGGCGAATGGCTCGACAAGTGTGTAGCGCGTCGAGGCGAAGCACGCCGGATGGCGTTCCTCGAGAGCTTCGAGAATGTCCGCGGCGAGCTGACCGTCGTTGGCGCCCTGTTCCACCAAGTCGAAGCGGACGGGTGAGCCGAGGTGCCGCCAGACTTCGGCGAATTGCTCGGCAAGCACGCGGCCAAACATGCGTCCCACGCTCACGCTCGTATGGAAGTCTCCTTCGCGGCCGATGCGGGCGCGGCCCGAGGCGTAGTATCCATGCTCCGGGTCGAAGAGCGCCCGTTCCATGAACGCATCGAAACGAAGCGGCGAGCCGGATTCCCGGATTTCCCGGATGAGGCGCGACTCGAGTGGCGTCACTCGCTCGTGACTTCGCGAGCCCAGACGTTCACCGTGCCGTCGTCCTTGCGCTCGATCTTCGTGATGAGGAACGGCCGATCGCCCCTGCGGCTTACATTCGATCCTTCGCTGGGTGTGCTGCCGCTGCGCGGGAACTCGACGATCACGCGCATGTTCTGCGCGTTCGGACTGCCCGGGGAGCGGAGGACGGCGCGGGTCGGGCCCGATGCGGTGACGACGAAATCGCCCTGAAGATAGACGGGATCGCCGGCCGGCGTATCAGTCAGGCTGGCCGCTCCGCTCGGGTCGACAAGGCGGCCTCGCGGCATCTGTCCCGGCTGATAGGTGGCCCAGTTTCCGCTTGAGGTGCTGGTGACCTGCTGCTGGGGCTGGGCGCTGCCACCCATGAACGGCTTGAGCGGAACGTCGGCGCCGACGGCCTGGGCTCCCGCGACTTGAGGCGGCGTAGGCGCGGCTGTGCCGTCCACTGGAATTGCACGAGCGACCGGCGGCTCCGGCGTGGGAGCCACGGCGGGAGGCTCGGGAGTCGCGGCGGGCACCGGAGGGGTGCTGCCATCTGCAGGCTCCGCCCGGGCGACCTGCGGTGCCGGCTCGGGCGTTGCGCCGTCGGCGGTCGTGGCAGGCTGCACGCGCATGAGCTCGTTGACCGGAGCCGGGGTGCCGCCATCGGCCGGCGCGAGGCCGACTTTGCGACGATAGCTGGCATAACGCTGGTCGGCCTCCTCTAGCTTTGCCTTGGAGAGGATGGGCAGGCCGGCTTCGACATTCAGGTCCTTTGGCGGTTCCAGCGAGAACCCGCCCGGGCCCTGCGTCGAGCTGTAGCTCGGGTAGTGAATCGGCACCGCGGTGACCTTCAGGCGGCCGTCGTCGAGCTTCTCGACGTTGATGATTGCCGAGAGGTCGTAGGTGCGCTTGAGCGGGATGTCGAGTCCGGTGAGGAGGGTGCGATGCAGCGTGGGGATGGATTTTTCATCCGCCGTGAAGACGTGCTCGAGGAGCACCTGCGGGTTGTTGACCGCCTGTGCGATCGCTACGACACCCGACTGGAAAAAGTCATTCTCGGTGAGCTGATACGAGTCGAGGATGTTGTATTGGCCGATGACGTAGGGAACGAGGCCGTGGAATCCCTCGTAGTTGCGGATGTATTCGCGAAGCAGCGCGGCGCTTTCCTTTTTGAGCTCGCGCGGCGTCATCGGACCGTAACGGGCAAGAAGCTTGTCGGGATCGAGGAACTCACCCTTCGGCGCGGCGGTGCCGATGAATCGCTGCGGCGGCTCGATCTTTTTGAACTTCTTCAGAACCGCGTAACTGAACGGCTCCTCGGGATGGCCGAAGATGTAAAGGCTGCCGGTCCAGCACAGCGCGACGAGGCCGACGAGCAGGAGCAGGAAAATGGCCCACCCAATCAGGCTTCCCTGCTTGGGTTCAGGGTCACCACTGCGGCGGAATCCCCGGCGGGGTCTGCGCCCTTCAGATCGTGAAAAGAGCTCGGACATTCAGGAGGAGGCTTCGCTCGGCTCGAAGGAGGTTCCGCAGCCGCAACTGCGCACGGCGCGGGGGTTGAGAATTCGAAATCCAGCCCCGGAGAGCTCGTTGGTGTAATCGAGGGTGCATCCGTCGAGATGCTTGCGGCTGGCGGCGTCCACAATCACCCGGCCGCCATCCCGCTCGCACAGCTCGTCGCCCTCATGGAGTTCGCCGATTTCCATGCCATACTGCAAGCCGGCGCATCCGCCCTTCTCGACGGAGAGACGCAATGCCCGGTCTGGCGGCAGCGAACGTTCCTCCTGAAGGCTTCGCAGTTGTTCCGCGGCGCTTTCGGTTATATGGACCATAAGGCAGTTCTATGAGTGGTCGCACACGAAGTCAAATGATGCGAAAGCCGGTTGACGGTTGTGCTTCGAAACAATTCCGCCCGGCGGGTTCCCGCTGACATGGGGCGCATTCGTTTGCTGCCGGATGAGGTTGCGAGCCAGGTGGCGGCCGGCGAGGTCGTGGAGCGTCCGGCCTCCGTTTTGAAGGAACTCGTCGAGAACAGTCTCGACGCCGGAGCGACCCGCATCGATGTGGAATACCACCGCGGCGGCGACAAATATCTCGCGGTGACCGACAACGGCCGCGGCATGGATCGCGAGGACGCGCTCCTGTGCATCGAGCGCCACGCGACCAGCAAGATTCGCACGGGCCATGACCTCGCGAAGGTGGAGACTTTTGGCTTTCGCGGCGAGGCGCTGCCGAGCATCGCGAGCGTGTCGCGCTTCCGCCTGATCACGCGGGAATCCGGGGCGCCGGTCGGCACGGAGATCGCGATCGCCGGAGGAAAGATCGAGTCGGTGCGTGACAGCGGGGAGGCCGACGGCACGCGGATCGAGGTGCGCTCGTTGTTTTACAATCTTCCCGCGCGAAGAAAATTCCTGCGGGGCGAGCGGACCGAGGCGTCGCACATCGAGCACAATTTCCACGTGCTCGCACTCGCAAATCCCGCCTGCCGCTTTTCGCTGATGCATGATGGACGCCAGACGCGCCTGCTCGCGGCTGCGCCGGATCTCGGCACGCGGGTTCGTGACCTTTTTGGCGCGGATTTCTGGAGTCAGCTCATGCCGCTGGAGGAAGGGGGGCAGGATGGTGTGACGCTGCGGGGATTTGTCGGAAAGCCCGGGCACAGTCGCGGGGATCGCTCGAGCCAATATGTCTTCGTGAACGGGCGCCCTGTTCACAGCCCGGCGATCTGGCAGCCGCTGCGCGAGGCTTATGGAACGGCGCTGCCGCGCGGGATGCATCCGCCTGCGGTGCTGTTTGTTTCGCTCGATCCCGAACTGGTGGATTGCAACGTGCATCCCGCCAAGCGGGAGGTGCGGTTCCGGGATGCGCGTGCGGTGGCGGAGGCGGTTCGGCAGGTGATCGAGCGCACGCTGGCCGCGCAACGCCGCGTGAGGGTCGTCACCAGCGCGAAGGTTTTTCCGGAGCCGGTGGACGACGCGGTGGATGCCGTGAGCGCGCCCGTGCTGCGCCCGGAGGACGTGCCACCGGCGGACACGCGCCCGGAATTGAGGCGCGAAATGATGGAAAGGGTCCTGTCGGTGGCGTCGGGGAAAATCGAGGCGCCCGAACTCGCCATTCCCGACGAAGCGCGACGGGAAGTTGCTGCGTTTCGCTTCATTGGCACGCTGGGGGGGCGCCACCTGCTGCTGGAGGACCATGCGGGACTCGTGCTGCTCGATCACCGGGCCGCCCGCGAGCGCATCCTATACGAGCAGGTGCTGCGTCAGATGCAGTCCGAGCAGGCCGCTTCCCAGCGGTTGCTGATGCCCGCGATCGTGGAGCTGGCGCCCCGCGATCTCGCGTGGACGTGTGAGAATCTCGACGTGCTCGCAAGGGCGGGACTGCTCGTCGAGCCATTCGGCGCGAGCACCGTGAAGGTGGACGGCGTGCCGCCGGTGCTCTCGCACCACGCTCCGGCCGACGTGTTGCTGCGAATTGCGGACGACTGTCGCGTGGGTGGCACGGGCTCGCGGGCGATCGACGAGGCGGTCGCGCGTTCGGTAAGCCATGCGGCGCGGATGCCGGAGATTCCCGAAACGGCGCCCGAGGCGTATGCCCTGCTCGACGAACTGATGGCCTGCGAGCTTCCCTACACGAGCCCGGCGGGGCGTCCGACGATGATTCACTTCGCCCACTCCGAGCTGGATCGGAAATTTGGCCGATAGCGGCAAATGGGCGTATCGGAAATTGCGAGCCGCGCCCGACTGTGAGATAACCCGGTATGCCCGATGGTCTTCGGATTGAACCCGCCACCATCTATGACCTTCCCGAGCTGGTGGATCTGCTGATCGACCTGTTCACGATGGAGGCGGATTTTGTGCCGGACCGCGCGAAACAGGAGCGCGGCCTGAGACTGATCCTGGAAGACCCCTCCCGCGGCAGGATCTTTGTCCTCCGCAACGACCATCAAATCATCGGAATGGTGAACCTCCTTTTTACCGTGAGCACCGCGGAGGGGGGATTCGTCATCCTGCTCGAGGATGTCGTCGTGCGACGGGACCATCGCGGTCAGGGCTACGGCACGAAGCTTCTCGAGCACGTGATCGAGTTCGCGAAGCAGAAGAATTTTCTGCGCATCACGCTGCTCACCGATCGCGACAACGAGCGATCGAAACGTTTCTACCTCGAGCGCGGATTCTTCGAGAGCGACATGGTTCCGTTGCGCATGCTGTTTCGCAACTGATGGACGATCTTGGTTTTGCCAGAGTGGATCTGGAACGCGCCGAGCGCTGCGGGCGTCCCGAGGTGATCTTTTGCGAGGGGAAGCTTCCGGCCGAGGTGGCCGAAATTGCGGCGCGCATCGCGGAAAATGCCGGCTACGTGCTCGGCACCCGCGCGAGTCGCGAGCAATTCGATGCGGTGGTTGCGCGCCTTCCTCACGCGGTCTTTCATGAGCGGGCGCGGTGTTTCACGGCGGGTTCTTCGCCTGATTCCGGGTCTCCGTTTGTCGTCGGCATTCTGTCGGCGGGCACGGCGGATCTCGCGGTGGCCGAGGAGGCAGCGGTGACGCTAACGGCATTTGGACAGCGCGTGGAACGCATCTACGACGTCGGTGTCGCAGGGCTGCACCGCCTGCTTTCGAAGATCGATGCCGTGCGCGCGTGTGGCGTGCTCATCGTGGTGGCGGGAATGGAAGGGGCGCTGCCGAGCGTGGTGTCGGGGCTCGTGGACCGGCCGATCATTGCCGTGCCGACCAGCGTGGGCTATGGCGCCAATTTCGGCGGACTCTCTGCGCTGTTGGGAATGCTGACGAGCTGCGGCAGCAAGGTGACGGTGGTGAACATCGACAATGGCTTCGGCGCGGCCTGTGCGGCGGACGCCATTCTTCGTCTGGTGGGGGAGGCAAGGTCTTGAGCCGAATTCGCACGGCCTTCGTGCCGGGAGCGGGACTCGGAAAACGGCTGCGCCCGCTTACCTCCGAGCGTCCCAAGCCGCTGGTGCCGGTCTTCAACCGTCCGTTGATCACCTGCGTTTTCGACGCACTCATCGAGGTCGGCATCGAGCGATTCGTGGTGAATACACACCATTGCGCCGAGGCGTATGCGGTGCTTCTCGGAAACGAATATCGCGGACGCCCCATCGATTACACGCACGAGCCGGTATTGCTCGAGACCGGCGGAGGGCTGCGAAACGCGCGGCATCTTTTCAACGACGAGCCGGTGCTGGTTCACAACGGGGACGTGCTTGCGACGCTGGATCTGGAGGCGCTGCTGCGCCGGCATCGCGAAGCGGGCGCGGAGGTCACCTTGTTGCTGCGCAGCAAGGACGGGCCGCTGCAGGTGCGCTTCGATCCGGCGCGGGGGCGGGTGACCGATTTTCGGAACGCGCTGGGCGGCGAGGGAATCGATACCCTGCTGACGGGAGCGTATGTGATCGAACCGGGGTTTCTCGACCGGATTCCCGAGGGCGAAATCGTTTCCGTGGTGCCCGTTTTTCTCGAGATGTTGAGGGCGGGCGTTCCCATTGCCGGGGAGCTCAGCGATGCCGGCGCGTGGGCTGATTTGGGAAACCGGGATTCGTATCTGGCTGCGCATCGCGGGCGGGTCGAGATCGACGCGTCGGCCAGGGTCGGGCGCGACGTTTCCTTCGTGGGGTTCGCGAGCGTCGGCGCGAATGCCGAGATCGGTGACAACTGCGTGATCCAGGACTGCGTGATCTGGGAGAACGCAAAAATCGCTTCCGGCACGCACCTTGCCGCCTGTATCGTCCGCGACGGTCGGTCGGTTTCCGGCAACCATGCCGACACGGATTTTTAGCATGTTTCCCGATACCGTCATTGAGTTCACCCGCGCGCGTTTTCCCGATCTGGCTTCCGAGGATTTCGAGGTGACGCTCGTCGAGAAGGGAGGCTCGGGGAGAAAGTTTTACCGGATTCAGGCGCCTTCGGGGCCGTCGATGATTGCGGTGAAGTATCAGCCCGACAAGGAGGAGAACCGCCACTACGCCGAGATCGCGGACTTCCTCGATCGTTCCGATGTGAATGTGCCGCACATCTTCCTTCACGACCACGAGGAGGGGCTCATCTGGATGCAGGATCTCGGCGGCAAGGACCTGTGGAGTTTTCGCAACGAGCCGTGGGAGACACGGCGGCACCTCTACGAGAAGGCGCTGAGGCAGGCATTTCTGCTGCATACGAGTGCGACGCGCCAGTGGGACGGCAAGCGGCCGCAATTTCAGATCGAGTTCAACGAGCAGCTCTACCTCTGGGAGCAGCATTATTTTCTCGAGCATTGTCTGTGCGGGTATTTCATGGTGCCTGCGGAGAAGGCGCGCGCCGTGATGGAGGAGCCTGCGCTTCGCGACATGGCGTCGGCGCTCGCCGGCAAGCCGCGCGTGCTCGTGCATCGCGATTTTCAATCGCAGAACGTGATCATTCACGGCGGCGAGGCATGGATCATCGACTTCCAGGGGATGCGTCCCGGCCTTGCGCAATACGACCTCGCGTCGCTCCTCTACGATCCCTATGTCACGCTGGCCGATTCGGAGCGCGCGGAATTGCTCGATTTCTACAAGAGCCTGCCTGCCGATGCCGGCGCCACGGCCGGCGGGGACTTCGACGCCGTATTCCTGATGTGTGCCGCGCAGCGCCTGATGCAGGCGCTCGGGGCCTACGGAAACCTGGGCCTGAATCATGGCAAACCCGCATTCCTCGAGCACATCCCGGCGGCGCGTCGATCGCTGCACGAGGTTGTTTCGAAAATTGACGGTTTCGATTCCCTGACGCACCTCCTCGAAGAACTCCCGGCATGAACCACGCAACGGTTGTCATCGAATCCATCACTCCGCAGATCGACGGCGGGCGGTATCCGATCAAGCGCGCGGAAAACGAGGACGTCGTCGTCGAGGCCGATATCTTCAAGGATGGTCATGACATCGTCACTGCGGTCCTGAAATGGAGGAAGGCGGGCGATCCCGCATGGCACGAGACGCCGATGCGCCCGATCCCGAATGGCAACGATCGTTGGCGCGGCACGCTCACGGTGAGCGGGACCGGCCGCTACGAATACACCATCGAGGCGTGGGGGGACGTGTTTCTTTCGTGGCGGGATGAGGTGCGCAAAAAGGTGGATGGCGGCCTCACGGGGCTTGCCAGCGAGGCGCTGGAGGGCGCGCGAATCGTGCGCGACTGCGCGGCGCGGGCGAAGGCGGCCCGGGGCAATGCGCGCGGAAAATCCGACGCGGCGACGCTCACGGCATTTGCGAACGCGCTCGAGAAGGCAGATGGACAGCATTTGAAGGAAATTGCCTTCGATCCGGCACTCGTCGGCCTCGTGCGGTTCTGGGGGGACCGCTCGCTCGCGACGACGTATGAGCCGGCGCTTGAGATCTGGGTCGATCGCCGCGCCGCGGTGTTTTCGGCGTGGTATGAGTTTTTTCCACGCTCGGCGGAGGGCAAGCCGGACAGCGGCTCGACGTTTCGCGACTGCCTGGGGCGGATCGATGATGCGAGGGCGATGGGATTCGACGTGATTTATTTTCCGCCGATTCATCCCATCGGCGAAACGAATCGCAAGGGCCGCAACAATTCCACGAAGTGCGAGCCGGGCGACCCGGGGGTGCCCTACGCGATCGGCAATTACCGGCAGGGCGTCAATGGCGGCGGCCACAAGGATGTCGCGCCGGAGCTTGGTACGCTCGAGGATTTCGACTGGCTGGTCGGCGAGGTGAAGAAGCGCGGCATGGAGATCGCGCTCGACTTTGCGATCAACTGTTCGCCCGACCATCCCTACGTGCGCGACCATCCCGATTGGTTCTTCAAGCGGCCCGACGGCACGATCAAATATGCGGAGAATCCGCCGAAGAAATACGAGGACGTCTATCCGCTGAATTTCTATTGCGAGGACAAGGACGCACTCTGGGCCGAGATGCGCGACATTCTCCTGTTTTGGGCGGAGCGCGGCGTGCGCATCTTCCGTGTGGACAACCCGCACACGAAGCCGGTCGCATTCTGGGAATGGACGATCGCCGAGGTGCACGCGAAGTTTCCCGACGTCATTTTCCTGAGCGAGGCATTCACGCGCCCGAAGATGATGAAGGCGCTCGCGAAGGCCGGCTTCACACAGAGCTACACGTATTTCACGTGGCGCACGACGAAGGAGGAACTCACCGAATACCTCGAGGAGCTCACGCAAACGGAAATGGCGGAATACTTCCGCGGCAATTTCTTCACGAACACGCCGGACATCCTGCCGTTCCATCTCCAGACGGGCGGCCGCCCGGCCTTCATCCAGCGTGCGGTGCTCGCGACGACGCTCATGCCGATCTACGGCATCTACAGCGGCTTCGAACTTTGCGAGAACGTGCCGGTCGCCCCCGGCAAGGAGGAGTATCTCGACAGCGAGAAGTATCAATTCAAGGGCCGCGACTGGAATGCGCCGGGCAACATCAAGGACACCATCACCGCTTTGAACCGCGCGCGCCGGGAGCATCGTGCTCTGCAGGAATACCGGAATCTCCGGTTTCACGAGTCGGACAACCCGCAGATTCTTTTCTACAGCAAGATGACCGCGGCGCGGGACAGCATCATCCTCGTCGCGGTGAATCTCGATCCGCACAATTTCCAGGCGGGATTTGTCAGCGTGCCCGTCGAGGAATTTGGATGGAACGAGAGCGAGACCTATGAGGTGCGCGACGTGCTCACCGACGAGCGTTATCTCTGGAACGGCGTGCGAAATTTCGTCGCCCTTGATCCGCGCACGCGTCCGGCCCACGTGTTCGAGGTGCGCCGCTGGCAGGGGCGGCAGCTCGGAAACGAGATCTACGCCTGAGCGGCGACGTTACTTCCGGCAGTAGTAAACGAAGGCCGGTGGCAGATTCCGCACGATGACCGATGACGTGCGGGTGTTCGGGAAGATGCTCTTCAGAAGCTTCCGGAAACTCTTGCCGTTCGGCAGCAGGTGCGGTCCGAAGTAGGCGAACGTTGCGAACGTTCCTCCATCGGCCAGCACGTCCCGAACGCCGCGGAGAATGGTTTCCTGCACATGCGGATCAAAAATCGCCCACGGCAGGCCGGAGACGATGCTGTCGGCCTTGTCGAATCCGTGTTCCTCGGCGTGGGTCCGCAGTTCGGTCGCGCAACCCTCGATGATGCGGGTGTTGGGAAATCGGGACCGAAGGCCGAGCGCGAAATTCCGATTGCGCTCGAGCGCGACGAAATGGGCCTCGTGACGCTTCGCCTCGATGATGCGCCTGGTGAAGGCGCCGGTGCCGGGGCCGAGTTCGAGGATTCGGGAGGCGCGGGGGACGTCGGCCTTTTCCACGATCACGCGGGCGAGCTGCCGGCCGGAGGGAGCGATGGCGCCGGTGATGTGGGGGGCGCGAACGGCTTCTTTGAGAAAATCCATGAAATTGCGAGGAACCGCGAGCGACAATACTGGAGATGTGGCGTTTTGCAATGTTCGCGGTCCGTCGGTGATCAATGCTCCGGATCGACCGGCTTGATGCTGGCGATGAGGCTTGCCACGGCCTCGGCATTTTTATCGATGGCATCCGGCGCCGCCCAATAGAGAAGCATCAAGCCGTCCTTCTCCGAGACCCCGAACAGCGCGAGCTTGATGAGGCAGGGACCATCGACATCCTGACCCTCCATCGACACCTCGACGACATCCATGCCGTTGAGCTGATCCTCCTCCTGGTGAATGGACTCGGTGTCCACCTGCACACCGTGGTTCTCGAGATAGGTGAGCGCGTTTTCCAGAAACTGCCCGACGGATTTTTCGTCCACGTAGCCGATGGCGACATAGATGCTGCCGTCGGGCGAGACGGCTTCCAGGCCGTTCTCGGAAATTTCCGGCGCCCAGTCTTCCGGCATTTCCAACTGCGCGACCGGCTTGCTCGCGGGGAGCGTGATCGGTTCCGCACGCAGAAACGGGGAGACGCAAAGAAGAATGAAAAGCGGAAGGGCGCGGCGCATGCCCCATCGTCGATCTTCCGCGTGAGGATGACAAGACGGAGCAATTCCACGTGGCCCGCCGGATGTGAGAGTGACAGTTCACCGGATCGGGGCTTGGATGGGCCCTTCACCATGATGCTGAGGCTCTCCATTGTCCTTGTTCTGACGACGATGGCGGTGCTCGCCGAGGACGAGTCGTCGGAGAAGGTCGTGATTTCCACCTCGCCCGACGAGCGGTGGGCGGTGCGGACGGGCTTCGAACTCGATGGCACGGCGAGCGGCGAAGCGGAGATCGTGGCGCTTCCGGACAGGAAGGTGCTCTTGGATGCAAGTGGGACCTTCATGAGCGGGCTGTCGGCGATCTGGGCGCCGGACTCCAGCAAGGTCGCTCTCAATGGCCGTGCGGGAGGCCGTTACGAGACGGTGGTGGTTTACGAGTTGAAGGACGAGAGCTGGCGGGAGGTCGAATCTCCGGAAGACGCAACGGCTGAGGCGCTGTTGAAGGCGATGGATCGGAAAAGAGAGGAGGGGAAAATCCCGGTGAATGCCCACCAGCGGCGCATCTGGGATGCGTGGAAGCTGCGGCGCTGGATCGACGCCGATACCGCAGAGGTGCTGGCGAGCTCCATTCGCCACGACTACCCGCGCAATGAAAGCGGCGAGACCGACGACGAGGGCTTTGATGTGGCCGTCTATTTGAAGTTCCGAATGAAACTTGCCGGCGACGGCACCTGGAAAATCCTGGATCAGGCCGAGGTGGCGGAAAGCGAGATGCTCGGCGATTGAGTCAGCTCAACTCCTCGACGAGCAGGTCCCACTCCTCGTCGAGGGAACATGCGGGCATCGTCGTGCCGGCGCGGGCATACCAGTAGGACGCGTTTCCGTGATCGCCTTCCTTCCGGTGCAGATACGCATGAACACGTGCTCCGGCCGCGCCGGAGACGCCCTGGGTGATTTCGTGGGCGCGTTCCCAGTCGCCTCGCTGATCGTGCCACAGGGCGGCGAGCAGCGGAGGCAGACCATCCGGCGAGCTGGCGTTTCGGAGCTCGGTCGGAGTCACGGCACGGCGGTTACTGGCAGGCCTCGCACTCCTCGCCCCGGCGCATTGCCTCGATCGAGCAGGCCAGCTTCTCGGCTTCGGTGTAGACCTTCTTTTCGCCGACGTGGCGGACTTCCTTCTTTATCGCGACGGTGGCCTTCTCGATGTTCGAGGCCTGGAGCGTGCGGAGGTAGTAGGTCGTCTTGAGGCCGACGTGCCACGCGCGCCGATACATGTGACTCAGCGTCTTGAGATCGGGCTGCGCGAGGAAGAGATTCACCGACTGCGACTGGTCGATCCATTTCTGGCGCCGTGCGGCGGCGTCGATGATGAACTTGTAGTCGACGTTGAAAGCCGTGCGGTGCTTGTGCTTGATCGCCTCCGGGATGCCCTCGATGTCATCGAGCTCGCCGTCGAAATACTTGAGTTGCTGCGCCATCTCGACGTTCCACAAGCCGGCGGCCTTGAGATCCTTCACGAGTTCCCCGTTGAGAACGATGAACTCGCCGGAGAGGTTCGACTTCACGAAGAGGTTCTTGTAGTTCGGCTCGATGCACGGCGTGGTGCCCATGATGTTGGAGATCGTCGCCGTGGGGGCGATGGCGAGCACGTTGCTGTTGCGCATGCCCTGAGCCGCGATCTTTTTGCGAACGGGCGTCCAATCCATCTTGCCGGTGCGCGGCACGTCGATTGGCAGGCCGCGCTCCTTTTCGAGCAACTCGATGGTGTCCTGCGGCAGGAGCCCGCGATCCCATTTCGAGCCCTTGTAGGTTGAGTAGGTGCCGCGCTCCGCGGCGAGATCGCTCGACGCGCTGTAGGCGAAGAACGCGATCGCCTCCATGAATTCGTCGTTGAACTCGACGGCTTCCTGGCTTGCGAAGCTGAGGCCGCGTTTGAAGAGCGCGTTCTGCAGACCCATCACGCCAAGACCGACCGGACGGTGACGCAGATTCGACCGCCGGGCCGCCTCGGTCGGGTAGAAGTTGATGTCGATGACGTTGTCCAGCGCGCGGACGGCGACCGTCACGGTCTCGCGCAGCATTTCGAGGTCGAGCGTGCCGTCTTCACGCACATGCGTGTCGAGGATCACCGAGCCGAGGTTGCAGACCGCGGTCTCGTCCTCGCTGGTGTTCAGCGTGATCTCGGTGCAGAGGTTCGAGCTGTGGATGACGCCGGCGTGATCCTGCGGTGAACGAACGTTGCACGGATCCTTGAAGGTGATCCACGGGTGCCCCGTCTCGAAGAGCATCTTCAACATGCTCTTCCAGAGATCGATCGCGGGGACCTTCTCGCCGTAGATTTTGCCCTCGGCGGCGAGCTGCTCGTAGTGGAGATAGCGTTCCTCGAACTTCTGCCCGTAGGTCTCGTGCAGGTCGGGCACTTGATTGGAACGGAACAGTGTCCAGTCCTGGCGCGCCTCCATGCGCTTCATGAACAGGTCGGGAATCCAGTTCGCCGTGTTCATGTCGTGCGTGCGCCGGCGCTCGTCGCCGACGTTCCTGCGCAGCTCGAGGAAGTCCTTGATGTCGTTGTGCCACGTCTCGAGGTAGGCGCAACCGGAGCCGCGGCGCTTGCCGCCCTGGTTCACCGCGACGAGCTGGTCGTTGTGAAGCTTGAGGAACGGAATGACGCCCTGGCTCTCTCCGTTGGTGCCCTTGATGTAGCTGCCGGTGCCGCGGACGCTGGTCCATGAACCGCCGAGGCCGCCCGCCCATTTCGACAGGAAGGCGTTTTCGGCGATGCCGCGCACCATGATCGACTCGATCGAGTCGTCGACCTTGTAAAGGTAGCAACTCGAGAGCTGGCTATGCGGGGTGCCGGAGTTGAAGAGCGTCGGCGTGCTCGAGCAGAAACGGCGGCCCTTGTAGAGCGTGTAGAGCCGGATGACCCAGTCCTCGCGGTTCTTTTCCTCGGCGATGAACAGGCCCATCGCGACGCGCATCCAGAAAAATTGCGGCGTCTCGATGCGACGCGGCTTGGCGCCGGTCTTGTCGACGATGAGATAGCGATCGTAGAGCGTCTGGATGCCGAGGTAGTCGAAGTCGAGGTCGGCGGAGGGGTCGAGGGCCTCCGCAAGTTTGTCGAGATCGTAGCTGAGCAGCTTCGGGCTGAGCCGCTCGATGGTCACGCCGTGGCGGAGGTAGCTCTTGAACGCCGCCCGGTGCGCCTCCTTCAGACCCTCGATGCCGTCGCGCGTGATCCTCCAGTCGAGCACCTCCTCGTAGATGTAGGAGAGCAGGATGCGACCGGCGAATTTCGCGAACTCGCTGTCGAGCTCCATGAGGGAGCGGGCATTGATGATGATCGTGTCGCGGAGGTCGCTCTCGGAAATCTCCGCACCGATCGAGCTGCGAAGGCGGCGCTCGATCTCCGTGCTGTCGAGCATGAGGTTGAGCCCGATGCTGGCAAACTGGATGCGCTTCTTGAGCTCGGCGCCGTCCCAGAAAACGCTGTCTCCGGTGTGGGTGCGGACGACGACCAGCGAGTCCTGCTGGGCCTCGTTGGTGCTTTCCTCACGAGCCTCTTCGCGGAGCCGGCTGCGGTGAGCACGGTAAAGGATGTAGCTCTCGGCCGCCTTGAAGTGGCCCTGGCGCATCAGCTCCTCCTGCACGAGATCCTGCACATCCTCGATGTGCACGAATGCCTGGTCGCTGGCACGCACGCGTTCCGTCACCGCGCGGGCGACGGGCACCGCCTTCTCCGCGTCTTCGCGCACGGAAAGGAACGCCTTGCGGACGGCGATCTCGACCTTGTTCTCGTTCCACGGAACGACAGAGCCATTGCGACGAATCAGGCGGACGGAGAGCGGCCCCTGGCTGGCGCCGCTGGATACCTCGAGCGAATCGGAACCATGACCGATGGAGCGCTGGAAGATGAGGCTCTTCGCAATGTCGTGGGCGTCGTTTTCGATGAGCGCCTTCTCGATGAGGAGCGAGAGATCGTTTTCCGAAAGGCGCAGCGAGCGGCCTTCCTCGACCTGCTCCATCAATTTCATCGCCACGGTGTGTGCCACGTTGGAAACGAGGCTGCGGTTGCGGTCGTTGAAAATGTCGCGGTCGTCGCGGGAAAGCAGGAGGTCGGTGAGCGCGTTGCCGATTTCGTCGGCGATGTCCGCGAGGTTGAAGTTCTTCTCCTCGCCATTGCGCAGGATCACGATCTCCGGGTGCGCAATCGCCTCATCCTCGGGGAGGATCAAATGGTCCCGCCATGGGAAATGGGGCTTCTCCGTGCGCGGAGTGGTGACGAGTCGCTTGAGAGCGAGATCTTCTTCGAGAGAGATGCGGCGGATCATGGCGGAGGCAGAGTGGCGGGTGTGTTCGAGGTGGGGGGAGGAAGATTTAGAGTTCGTCGTCGTCGACGGTGTGGAGAGAGGAGGCCTTGCGGTATTCGGTCACGCGGCCCTCGAAGAAGTTCTGCTCCTTCTTGAGGTCCATCATTTCCGCGAGCCACGGCAGTGGATTGACGATCGGAGGATTGAGCGGAGCAAGGCCGCACCCTTCGAGGCGGCGATCGCCGATGTAATCAATGTAGGTGAGAAATTCCTCGGCGGTCAGTCCAACCGCGGCCACCGGCAGGCAGTCGCGAATGAACTCCTTCTCGAGGCGCACCGCTTCGCGCATCGTCTCCCGCAGGTCCTCCTGGAATTCGGGAGTCCAGATGTCCTTGTTCTCCTCGACGAGGTCCATGAACAGGTTGCGGAGCAGCTCGATGTGATTGCTCTCGTCGCGCAGCGTGTAGCGGAACATCTCGCCGATGCCGCGGAATTTGTTCCGCCGGTAAAGCGCGAGAATCATGCCGAAGAGCCCGTAGAATTGCGTGCCCTCCATGCACTGGCCGAAGAGGAAGATGTTCTTCGCAAAGGCCTGCTTGTTGGCCGTCTCGGTGAGATCCATGTTCCGGCGCAGGCCGCGGCTGTTCTTCACCACGAAGTCCGTCTTCTTCTTGATCGTCGCGATGTCGTCGAACATCGCCTCGCATTCGTGCGGGTTGATGCCCAGCGAGCTGATCATGTAAACGAGCGAGTCGGCGTGGATGTTTTCCTCGTGTGCGTGCCGGCCAAGCACGAGCTTGAGCTCGGGAGCGGTCACGAGCTCGCGGATGACGTGCAGGATGTTGTCGCCGACAATGCCCTCGGCCGCCGAAAAGTAGCCGATGCCCATCTTGATGATCCACCGCTCGATGTCGGGGATCGACGCGTCGCGCCACTGTTCGCAGTCGCGCTGCATCGGGATGTCCTCCGGCTCCCAGTGGTTCGACTTCATCGTTTTGTAGAGGTCGTAGGCCCACTGGTATTTGACGGGCAGAATGTTGAAAAACATCGTGTCTCGCCCGTTGATCACCCGTTTTGCGGCGTAGGCGGCTTCGGCCTTTTCCCGATCGAGAACGAAAGTGCGGTTGCCAATCTGGATCGTAGTGGTCTGTGACATGGGCGAATTCAGGGTCGAAAAATTTCCAGAGGGCATCCGGGGATGCTGCTCCGGCCACATCTGAGGGAAAACGGCCTCGTGCCTCGAGCCCCCACGGCCCGGGCATCCCTCTTATGGCTTGGGAAGACTGCCGAATCCGCCCGGGCCCGTCAATTAAAAACCACAACCCATTGTGGTGTTTCTCTGAAACATCCACAACAGACGGTGGAATTGTGAATATCCTGGGAATTACGCCTTGACGTCGTGAATAACCCGCCGGAGTCCGTCACGAGCCGGTTTCAACACCCGCCCCGCCCGGATCCAGCGCGGGCAAAGGGCAGAGAGGCGGCGGGGCATTCGGACCCGGATGAATGCTCGCGGAGCGAAGCCGTCGGGGATCAAAGGGGCGCTTCGACGACGACGTATCCGCCCCGATGCGGGCGATACCAGACGTTGTCGGCGACGTAGTAGTCCACGCCCCGGTGCTTTCGGGTCCGGTAGCCGGCGGGCAGCTCGCCCACCTCGTAGCCCGGCCGGTAGGCGCTGAGGGTCGGGGCCGGTGCGAACGGAGAATCGACGACGGTGTAGCCGCCGTTGGTCTTCCGATAGTAGACATTGTCGGCGACGTAGTAATTGGCGCCCCGGTAGGTCCGCACCGTGTGGTTGGCGGGGAGCGTCCTGGTTACGTAGCCCGGAGAATACGTTTTAGTGGTCCGCGTGTATTCGACACTGTCGACGGCGTCATCGTGGTGATGATGCGTCACGCAGCCGGTCAAAAGAGCAACGCCGGTCAGCGAGCCGAGCAGTGCGAAGCGGCAATGGGAAATGGTTCGAGACATTGAGAATCCTCTTGTTGTTGGGGAGAGTTCGCGCGCCTTGCCGGGCCCGGCCGTCTCGTGGTCGCGCTTGTCGTTTCCGTCGCGTCCATTATTCTGCGCCGGATGAACGGGATTAGCCTCCACACAATGAGTCGCGCGGAGCTCGAGACCGCCGTGGAATGGGCGGCCCGCGAGGGATGGAATCCCGGGCTCGACGATGCCGCGGCCTTTTTTGCCGCGGATCCGGAGGGGTTTTTCGCCGCTACGCAGAATGGTGAAACGATTGGAACCATCTCCGCCGTGCGCTATGGCGACGCCTACGGCTTCGTGGGCTTTTTCATCGTGAAGCCCGAATTCCGCGGCCACGAGGTGGGATGGAAGCTGGCGGAACATGCGCTGCAATTTCTCGGCGACCGGACCATCGGAATCGACGGCGTGCTCGCGAAGCAGGAGCAGTATGCGAAGTTTTTCGGCTTCACGTTCGCCTATCGAAACATCCGCTACGGCGGCGCGATTACCCTGGAGTCACAACCGGCCGCGAACCTCGTGCCGCTGGGCCAGGTGCCGTTCGGGCAGATCGCGGCGTTCGATCGACGCTACTTTCCGGCTCCGCGCACAGCGTTTCTTCGCGAGTGGACCTCCATGCCGCACGCGGCCGGCTATGCCGTCATGGGCGATGACGGGCTGCGCGGATATGGGGTGATCCGGCAATGCTGCGAGGGATTCAAGATCGGCCCGCTTTTCGTGGCCGACACGGAGATCGCCGAACCGCTCTTCCTGGCGCTGTCCGCGCACGCGCAGGGCGCGCCGGTCTTTCTCGATGTGCCGGAGTTGAACGAGGCGGCGAAGGAAATGGCCGCCCGCCACGGAATGAGGGAGGTGTTCGCCACCGCGCGAATGTATCGCGGAGCCATCCCGAACCTGCCCGTGCACGAGATCTTCGGCGTCACCACCTTCGAGCTCGGTTGAAGCCGGCGTTTGGGTGACGCCGTTTTCGCGCGGGAGTCGGCCGTCAAAGCTGGGCGCCAATCCGCGCGGCGATCTCCTCCAGCCGGCTGATCTCCTCCGGCGAGAAATCGTAGGGGACCGGCTTGGCGATCCCGAGGGTGCCGGCGAGTTCGCCGTTACGAAAGACCGGCACTGTGAGCGCGCCTTCCATCTTCGTGTCCTTTGCCCCGGGTCGCACCACGCCGGATTCGTCCGTTTGGAGATTACAGACTTGAACGGGCGTGCGCCGCTCCGCCGCGATGCCGGCCATGCCTTTTCCAACCGGGATCTCCGAAATCTTCGGCAGAAGAAAATCCGGAATGCCCTGCCGGGCGACGAGCTGCAGCAGGCCGTCTTCGAAGCGATGGAGGGTTCCCGCGGGACAATCGAACTGCTGCAGGGTTTGCGCGAGCACCGCATTCCAGTCTTTTTCCGCAAGGGCTTGCGTGAGGGGATCCATGGGGGAACCATCGGTCTGCCGGACTTCGTGAGTCGAGCGGATTCCTGAATGGAGAATCTTTTGACGGCGCGCATTTGACCCGCACGCGCGGGTTGGGGATGATGCCGCGATATGTCGAAGCCGGTTATTTTGATCATTCGCGATGGATGGGGCATCAACCCGAACGGTCCCGAGCGGGCCGAGGCCGATGGCAACGCCACGCTTCTCGCGAAGACGCCCTACCACGACCACCTCTACGCGACCTACCCGATGGGACGACTCAGCGCGAGCGGGATGGACGTCGGCCTGCCGGAGGGGCAGATGGGAAACTCGGAGGTCGGTCACCTGAATCTCGGCGCCGGCCGCATCGTTTATCAGGACTTCACGCGCATCAATAAAGCGATTGCCGATGGCGAGCTCGCGACGAATCCGGTTCTCGTCGAGGCGTTCGCCAAGGCCCGCAATTCCCGCCTGCATTTCCTCGGTCTCCTTTCCGACGGTGGGGTTCACAGTCATCAGAATCACCTCGTGGCTCTCGCGAAAGCCGCGCATGAAGCGGGTGTGACCGACATCATGGTGCATGCGATCACGGACGGACGCGATACCTCCCCGACCGGCGGGGCCGATTATCTCGCCACGGTTTCCGCGGAGCTCGAGCCGACCGGTGCAAAGATCGCCACCGTGATCGGCCGCTACTACGCGATGGATCGCGACCAGCGCTGGGAACGCAACAAGCTCGCGTGGGACGCCATTGTGCTCGGTCGCGGGCCCGTTGCGGAGGGATGTCCGAGTGCGGCGGTCTCGGCGCGCTACGCGCAGGAGGAGACCGACGAATTCCTCAAACCCATCATTTTCTCACATGCCAACGAGCAACGGGTGCGCGACGGCGACGTGCTCGTGTTCTTCAATTTCCGCGCCGACCGTGCGCGGCAGCTTTCGCGGGCGTTCCTTTTCCCCGATTTCGACGGATTCGATCGCGAGGTCACTCCGAAGATTCACTACGTCACGCTCACGGAATACGACAAAACCTACGATTGCCCGTGCGTCTTCCCGCCGCAGACGCTCGACAAGATCCTCGGCGAAGTCGTGAGCGAGGCAGGCCTCAAGCAGCTTCGCATCGCGGAGACCGAGAAATACCCGCACGTCACCTACTTCTTCAACGGTGGCGTCGAGAAGCAATACCCCGGCGAAGACCGCAAGATTGTCCCGTCGCCAAAGGACGTGCCCACCTACGACCACAAGCCCGAGATGAGCGCGCCCGAGGTCACGCAGGAAGTCGTCAACCGTCTCGATCAATACGACCTCGTCATCCTCAATTTCGCCAACCCCGACATGGTCGGCCACACCGGCGTCGTCGAGGCGGGCATCAAGGCCGTGGAGACGATCGACAAGGGGGTCGAGGCTGTGATCACGAAGGTCCTGGAGCTTGGTGGAAAGGCGATCGTTACCGCCGACCACGGCAACTGTGAACTCATGCGCAACCCCGACGGCTCGCCGAATACCGCGCATACGACGAACCTTGTCCATTGCATCTACGTCGCCGCCGACGCCGACCAATACACGGTCCGTGACGGCATCCTTGCCGACATCGCGCCCACGCTGCTCGATCTCCTCGGTCTGGAAAAACCCGCGCAAATGACAGGCTCCAGCCTCCTCGTAAGGAAATAGCGTGTTCCTTCGGAAGAGTCCGAACCCGGAATCCGCTATCCAGATTTCCGCAATGAAGCTCCTGGCCTCCTTTTGTGCAGGCGGGATTGCTCTGCTGCTGATGGCGGTCTTGGGTGTCGCGATCTTTCTGGATCTGCACTCCGCGGAGCACCTCCTGCATGTCTCGACTGAATCGCGGTCGAAGGATGGCGCGGTGCGCTTCGAGCGATTCGTGCAATTCACGAATCGCCCCGGCGAGCTGATGTTCGGATACAAGATGGAGCCTGCGCATGCCTTTCCATCGAGATGCCACCTTCGCTTTTGTCGGCGGAGCTGCGAAAGCTGACGGACGAGGAATGGCAATTGCGGTCTGAGCACTCGTTGACGCCCGAGAACCGATCTCGGGATCCGTTTGTTTTGGGCGTTTCGCGAATGGTGGCGGCGCCGGAGGGACAGGTCTTTCGAGGCGACTACGTGACTGTAAAGTTCTGGCTGATCTATGCAGTGATCGGCCTGCTGGCGGCAGGGGGCGGTGTTGGTCTGTGGCTGGTGTGGAGATTCTCTGACAAGGCGCCGTGCGACGCTCGCTGACGTGGCGGCCGCTGATCGCCATTGGAATGGCCGTGTGTTGTAACGGAACTGCAGACTTGAGATTGCATTCCCGGAAGTGACGTTAACCACCGCACCAATCAATCCCTTGCGGATTCACTTTCCATGACGGATTCTCCCGTCCCATGAAGTCCCTGCTGTGCTGTCTCTCCCTGTTTCTGTTATCCCTTGGCCTCGGCAATGCGCAGCTCCTTGGCTACTGGGATTTCAACGGAAATCTGAATCGCTCCGCAGGCACCCAGGGCACGTTGGAGATCACCTCCGAGGGATTCGACATCGGCTTCACCAGATATGGCACCGGCACTTCCGTAAATCTCCTCGACGGATTTGCCCCAGGCTCCTCGCGGGAATTTTTCGACCTCGCGGAGTTTGACGAGAAGATCCACATCAGCGTGCTGAACCTCAACCTCAGCGACCTTTCCACGCCGACCATTTCCTTTGCCGCACGCAACGATGGGGTTTTCCGTGTGGGCGACCAGTTCTATCTCGAATACAACATCGGCGGCGGTTGGGTGAAGGTGATCGACTTCGAGGATCCTCGCGATGATTTCAAGCCCTACACCTATACGTTCCTGCCCGGCGTGCTCGACAATCAGGCAAATGTGGGCCTTCGCATCACGCACGCAACGAAGCTGGGGGTGATAAACATTTTCGAGATCGACAACCTCAAGATCACGGCCGTGCCCGAGCCGGCGGTCAGCGCCGCCGTTCTGGGTGTGCTGACCCTGCTCGTGATCCTCGCCAGACATCACCGGCGGCGTCTCGCGGGTCGCTGACAAACCTCGCGAGTCCGCCCGTAGTTCCTCCGGGGCTTGCCCTCGAAATCCGGTTTTCGCTCCGAAGCCATTTGTGCATGCTTCTGCCTCGATGAGCGAAACCAAGTGGCCCGCTGAATTCGAGAACGGCACGATTCTGACGGACAATGCCATGGGCATCATGACGGAGGAGGTGTCACCTCCGGGCAAGGTCTTCGCCTCCATTGCTGCGGCGGCGAAACGGCCGCTTCTCGAAGTGGGTGCGGCTTATGGCAACTCGACACTCCCGGCGCTGGCGGCGGGCGGCACGGTGATCGCGAACGACCTCTCCGCGTCGGAACTGGCGGTGCTGGCTGAGTCGGCTCCCGAGGAGCACCGGCGGCGGCTGGTATTGATGCCTGCACGATTTCCGGATGAGCTGCCTCTTGCCGCGAACAGCCTCTCGGCGGTGCTGGCGGCGCAGGTGCTTCATTTTTTCGACGGCCCCGCGGTCGAGCGCGCGTTTGCGAGGACGTTCGAGTGGCTGGAGCCGGGCGGGGCGTTTCTCGTGGTGGTGATGACGCCGAGCCTCAGCTACTACCACGTGCTGTGGCCGGAATACGAACGGCGTATGGCCCAGGGTGAGCGGTGGCCGGGCATTTTCGATCCGCGGCCTCTTCTGCCTCCCGAGTGGAGGGGACGCCTGCCGGAGCAGGTGCATCTTTTCGACAAACCGGTGCTCGCGCGTTGCGCCACCGAGGCGGGCTTCACCATCGAGTCGATGGAGTATTTCTGCTTTCAACATTTTCCCGAGAAGCACCGCACGGATGGTCGCGAATACATCGGGCTCGTCGCTCGAAAACCCGCCGTCCAATAACGGGCGATGGCCGGCCTCCCGAATCAGATGCGGAAGGTGAGTTTGATTTCGCAGTGGCCGTGCTTCACCGAGGGCTCGACGCGGTCTGCGTGGATGCCGGAGAGGTAACCCGAGAGACCGCTAATGAAGGCTTGTTCCTCGACATAGTCCTTGCGCGGGCGCGCACCGATGAGGTGCGGAAGCGAGCCCTGATAACGCAGGAAAATGACGACATCGTATTCGTCCCAGGCGGCCCGGAGGGAGATCGGGCCCTCGGCAATGCCGTCGGCGGCGATCTGGTCGAGCAGATCCTCGAGGACGTTCCGAATACGGGTCGCATCGCTGGGCGGAAGCTTCCATTCCCTGGCCTTCGCCGTGATGAGTTTCTCGAGCTCCTCCCGGCTGACTTCGTGGTTGCGCACCTCGATCTGCGTGGTGCCGTAGCGCCAGCGGCCGACGAGAAAGATGAGATTGAGCAGGATGGCGGTTGACGTGGCCATCGAGATCGCATTTTGCGTGACCGGATGTGTCCATGCCGGCAGGCGCTGGAAAAAACCGGGATAAAGCAACGCGCCGGCCGCGGCGAGCACGGAGAGGCCGATGAGAAACGTGCCGCGCAGCGTGAGCGGCCGGCTGAGCGCGACCTGCATGCCACCGACAAACATGAACGCTCCGTTGAAAAACAGCGCGCCGGCCATCACGGGCTTGGGCATGTGGACGATGAGCGACGCGATTTTTGGCAGGCACGCAAGCACGAGGAACCACAGCGCCACCGACCACGCGATGCACCGGCTGGTGGCGCCGGTCGCCTTCTCCACGCCGACCAAACTCGGGCTGGCGCTCAAGCCCGGTGCGGAAAACAATCCGCCAATGGCGCAGCCAAGGCCGTCTGCCAGAACGCCACCGGAGATCGAACGCATGTCGGGTCGTGTCCAGCTCGCGTCGTTGAGCTGCTGGCAGGTCGTGAGTGTGCCGACGGTGCGCAGGCCCGACGCGATGGCCGCGATCACAAACGGAAGCACGAGGGTTGCATCGAAGGAAATGCCGTCAGGAAACATGAAAGGGAGAGCCACCATCGCGCTTTCCTTCAAGCCTGCGAAAAACCCTTCGCTGAGTTGTCCGGTGAATGCGGAGGCGATATAGCCCACGATGATTCCGATAAGCGCGCAGAAGAGTCGAAACACGCCGTGCCCCCAGATGCTGAGCGCGACCATGGTGGTGAGCGTGACGCCAAATACGATTTCCACACCGCCAAATGCGGAGCTTCGCGGCAGAGCGGGGTTCCACGCGATGCTCATGCCGATCCGGGCCAGTTCGAGCCCGACGGCCATGAGGATGATGCCCGACACCACGGCCGGAAAGACCTTGCGCAGTCTGCCAACGATGCGTGAGAGCCCCATCTCCGCCAGGCCGGAGATGAGGATCATGCCCGCCACCATTGGCATGCCGCCAAGTGCCGCCGCCGCGAGGCAGGCGGGCAGATAAATCGCCGACACCACAGGCGGGCACAGGTAACCGGATCCGATGGGTCCGCGCCGGTTTGCTTGCAGCAACGTGTGAATGCCCACGCCGATCATTGCCATTGCCATGAAGCTCACGGCCCGATCGCTCGGCAGTTTTGCCGCTTCGACGACAAGAGCAACGAGCACGAGGTAGGGACAGATCACCGCGACGTGTTGAAAGCCCAGAAACAGCCACGCCGCCGGTGGCGGTCGCTCATCGAGGCTGTAAACAAGCTCCACCGGGCGTTCCATCGCAGCGCGATTATATGGGATGCCAAGGTTAAGACAATGAGTTGCAATAACGGACGCGCTTTCACCTCAAACTCACCGGCAGCCGAATCGTCCGGTCGCCGATTAAGGCGTGTGCACGGGAGTGATTTGCGCTAAGCGGAGGCAGCGCTCATGAAACCGCCCCCTTTGCCCCGTGAGGAGGTCTCCGTCGGGAACTGGATGCTCTACCAGTTGCTCTTTGCGATTCCGGGAGTGGGGTTGATCGCGTCAATCGTCCTGGCAGTGTCGGAGGGGGCCCATCCAACGGTGAAGAATTTCGCTCGGGCGCAGCTGATCTGGGTTGGTGTGCTCATGGTCCTGGCGGCCGGCGCGGGTTTGATGGTTGTTTCGTTTGCGTTTCTTGCAGCGATGAACGCGAAGAAGAGCACTGGATTGCCTTGGGAACCCGTGTCGCGGGCGGAGTTGCCGGCTTACAGGGTCTATTCCGTCACGAAGGAAGGAGAGAGGCTGGTGGCGAGCCTCGTGGTGGATGCCTCGTTGAGCGACGAGCAATTGCTCGAGATCACCCGGGCGCAGATCGAGGAGCATCATCCGGTGGCGGCGGCGGTTTTGTTTTTCCATTCCGGCATCGACAAGGTGAACGAAAACTTCGATGTCGCGGGCGTGTGGTGGGGCCCTCCGGAAAGGGAGGGTGAGGAGCGGCAGATTTACGATTACGCCTCTTATGAATTCGAGTTGAGGCGCCCGGAGTAGCCGACGATGGCTGCGGGCGGGGAGGGCTTCGATTTGCGGTTCGCTGCGGGTTCGGCGATGATGGGCGCTTCATGCCGATCCTTTACGAAAGCCATTGCCACACGCCGCTCTGCAAACACTCCCAGGGGACGCCGGAGGAGTTTGCCGCAGTCGCCGAGGCTCGCGGACTGAAGGGCGTGATCGTGACGTGTCATTGTCCATTGCCGGACGGCATTTCCGCCGACGTGCGGATGGCTCCGGAGGAGTTTGACGATTACGTGGAACTCGTGGCCCGCGCGACCGAAGCATGGGCCGGGCGGGTGGATGTGCGCCTTGGGCTCGAGAGCGATTACTATCCGGGCGTGGAGCCGTGGCTCGAGAAATTGCATGCGCGTGTGCCGCTGCATCACGTGCTCGGCTCGGTGCATTACCAGGTGCCGGAGTATCGGAGAAACCACTTCAAGGGCGATGTCTTCGCGTATCAGCAGCTCTATTACCAGCACCTCGCGCAGTCGGCGGAGACGGGGCTTTACGACACGCTGGCGCATCCGGACCTGATCAAGAACGAGGCGCCCGGAGAGTGGGACTGGAATCGGATCGAGCCTTTTGTCGCACGCGCGCTGGATCGCATTGCCGCGACGGGGGTGGCGATGGAGTTGAACACGAGCGGGCTCAACAAATCGCTGCCGGAAATGAATCCCGGCCGACCTCAGCTCGAGCTGATGCGCGAGCGGGGCATCCCGGTTGTGCTGGGCGCGGATGCCCATTGTCCTTCGCGGGTGGGAGACCGTTACGAAGAGGCGCTGATGCTGCTGAGCGATGTCGGATACACGCATGTGAGCGTGTTTCTCGACCGCAAACGACGGGATATTCCCATCGAGGACGCGCTGGCGTCGTTGCGCGAGCCGGCCGGCGTCGGGGAGTGACGCGACGTCGGTGAGAAGCGGGAGATGAAATTTCCTGCTCGCCGCGCCTGGCTCCTTGGTGGCTAAATATCGACTTCGGGATGGATCGTTTCTTCGTCTACCTCCTCATTGGTCTTAGTGCGGTGCTGATCGTGTTTGCCACGGTGGCCATTCTCCCCGGAAGAAAGCCCGTCGAGGCGGTCCCCATTGCGCAGGTGGAGGCCACGCCTACTCCCGCTCCCGCGTCCACACCCCTTGTCGGCACGCCCGACCCGCGGGAGCTTTTCATGGAAGCCGATGTGGAATTGCCCGTGCCGGACCCGGTCGCGGTTTCCATGCCGAAGACTTACAATCCCCCAAACCCCGGCCCTGTGACGACGGTCGTGTATCCGGGCTTCGTGGTCGTGTATTCCGAAAAGCTCGGCAGTCCGCTCGCCGTGCAATACGCGATGGTCAACGGCGCTCCGCCGAAGCGATACCCCGAGCCGAAGAAGGTGAAGACGCCGCCGGAGTGGCTGATTCGCGAGGCGGGTTACGTGCCGGGGCCGATGGCGTTGCCGGAATCGATCAGCCTGTATTTCGGAAAGGCCGCGGGGCGAAACACCTCGCTGATGCCGAACACGTGCGCGTTCAGCCCCGAGTGCCTGAACGGACCGTGGGCGCAGTTCGCCGAAATGGAGGCCAAATACGCCGGCGAGTATGGCTGGCTCGAGATCGTCGCAGGCCCGATCTTTTCCTCGGCACCACCGAAGGAGGGCGAACTGCTGGTCCCCGAGGCATTTTACCGCTGCTATCGCCGGCCCTATGGCGACACGATGGCATTCATCATTCCGCAGATGGCCGTGGCGGACAACCTGAAGCCGTATCTTTCGAACATCGCGACCGTCGAGGCGATGACCGGGATGAGCATTTTCGCCAACAGCATTTCGCCCGAGGAGCGGATGCGAACGGCGGAAGCGGTCTGGTAGCGCGCTTTTTCGCAAGGCTGGGGGCCGGGGGAGCTTCGATCCCGGCTGTATGAGAGGCCTGAGTGGAAAAGTGGTGTTGATCACCGGAGCGTTGGATGGAATCGGACGTGGGCTTTGCGAGCGATTCGCTGCGGAGGGCTCGCATGTGGCGGTGAATTGCCGCAACGACTCCTGCGCGAAGGCCGGGGAAGTCGTGAAAAATCTGCCGACGGAAGGCGTGGTTGCCGCCGGTGACGTGACCTCCCCCACGGACGTCGAGGCGATGGTGCGGACCGCCGTTGAAAAGTTCGGCAAGCTCGACGTGTTGATCAACAACGCTGGAATCGAAAAGAAGGCGCCCCTGATCGAAACGACGGACGAGGACTGGAAAAAGGTTCTGGCCGTGAATCTCTACGGGCCATTTCTGCTGTGTCGCGCTGCCGCGCGGGTGATGATCGGGCGTGGTGGGGGCGGCCGGATCATCAACAACTCCTCCGTGCACGAGGACATCCCGTTTGAGGGTTTCACCTCCTACTGTGCGTCGAAGGGCGGGCTGCGCATGCTGATGCGGAATCTCGCCCTCGAGCTCGCGCCGTATCGCATCACGGTCAACAACATCGCGCCTGGAGCCATTGCCACACCGATTAACCAGCATGTGCTCGACGATCCCAACGAGAAGCGCAGGGCGGAATCCGAGATCCCGCTTGGACGCTTTGGCCGGCCCAATGAAGTGGCGTCCGTCGCGGCATTCCTCGCGAGCGACGACGCGGCTTATGTGACGGGCAGCACGTATTTCGTCGACGGGGGAATGACGCAGCAGGTCACGAAATACTGACTCGTTGTTGTCGTGCGCCTCGGAACACGCGGTCGCGAGGGCTTGCAAAATTGCCGCTCGATGGAAAACCATCGCGCATGCAATCCGCCCCGAAGAAACTGCCGGGCGGCTGGTGGGCGCTGGCCATTTCGCTGGTGGGCGCGGTGCTGGCCGGACTCGGCGCCCTTTATTTCGCGGAAGCCGAGAGTTTCGCGGCAGGTCTGAGCGCAAGGGTGTGGGACGCGTCGCCCTACTGGATGCTCGTGATCATGCCGGTCGGGCTTGGATTGATCCTCTATCTCCGCGACCACTTCTTCCAGGGAACGGATGGAACGGGCATTCCGCAGACGATCGCGTCGCTGGCGATGGGTCCCGGCGAAGCGCGCGACCGGCTTTTGTCGTTTCGCGTGGCGTTCGGCAAGCTGATCCTGACGACGCTCGGGTTGTTCTCGTTTCTCTCGATCGGACGCGAAGGCCCGTCCGTGCAGCTCGGTGCGTGTTTCATGCACCAGGTCACGAAATGGGCGAAATTCCCGGCGCATCTCGTGCAGCGTGGTCTCATTCTGGGCGGTGGTGCGGCGGGCATTGCGGCGGCGTTCAATGCGCCGATCGCGGGCATTGTCTTTTCCTTCGAGGAGATCGGGCGGTCGTTTGAAAAGGAAAACATGGGCACGCTCGTGCGCACGGTGATCGTCGCCTGCCTGGTCTGCATGGGCGTGCTCGGCAACTATTACTTCTACGGTCGGCTCGATGAGGGAATGCGGATGCCACTCGAGTTTCTGACGCCCGGTCCGTGGGTGGCGGTGTTGATCATCGGCGCGGTCGGCGGATTTCTCGGCGGGGGATTTTCGAGTCTGCTGCTGTTCCTGATGCCGAAGGTGTCGCGGGTGATTGCAAAACGGTTCTGGGTCATTGCGCTGGCGTTCGGTCTCGGCTCCGCCGCTCTGGCGATCTGGTCGGATGGAATGACGCTCGGAAGCGGCTACGAGCAGGCCCGCGCGCTGGTGCTCGAAGGCAGCCCGGATTACGTGGCAACGCTGCCCGCGGAAACGCAGGAGGAGCTGAGCGAAATACGCGGAGAGTTGAGTGTGCTGTATCCGCTGCAGCGCGCGGCCGCCTCGATGCTCGCGTTGCTCACGGGGATTCCCGGCGGGCTTTTTGATCCGTCGTTTTCGGTCGGCGCGGGATTGGGGGAAATCACCGCGCCCGCATTCGCCTGGAGCGGCGCCTCGGTGCAATCCATCGTGCTGCTCTTCATCGTCGCCTATTTCTCCGGCGTCGTGCAGAGCCCGATGACGTCGTTTATCATCCTGATCGAGATGACCGGCTGCATTGCCTTCACACTGCCGCTTGCCGCGTGCGCCATCATTGCCTACGAGGCGTCGCGACGGGTGTGCCCGGTGGCGCTTTACGAGGCGCTGGCGGAGAATTTTCTCGAACGCTCGCGCGGGTAGCCGCGTGGCCCGGATCAAGGATTCCGCCGAATGGCTTGCATCGCTGCCGCGAGCGGGCGGATAGTCCGTTCAAGGGAGCGATATGGTTCAGGTCCTCGTCCTCACGCAATTTGCGTTTCTGGCGCTCGCAGTCGTCCTGTTGAAAATCATGACGCACTCGGTGGGGGGCCTGGATCCGGAGTCGCTCGCTGCACGGGTCGATCCATGGGCATTCTGGGTTTTCGCGATTCCGCTGTTGTGGGGCGCCTTTGCCCGGACCTGTGAGATCGTGAATCGGGCGCCGCTGGTCCCGGTGGTGGCCCGTGTGCTGGGCATCGTTCTCACCGTGCTGAGCCTCGGCGTCCTGATCTCCATCACGATGATGTTTGAGGGATAATCGTGGGCAACCCGTGGCTGCTCTCACGTGTGGCATTTTCGCGGCGAGTTCTTCTGGAGCCGTTGACCGGCGATGCGGGCGCGTTTGCCGCCGCACATTGATCTCATGCGCGGTTTGGGGCGGGATTTGCGGGAATTTGCGGTCTTGCCTCTGGACACCGGGGCGGCCGAGCCTGTATCGATGATCCGCTGCTATTGACCGCATGGATTTGAACGCCTTTCTCACGCCAGGAACCGAGGTCTTCATGATCTGGACTTCGGTGGCGAAAACCCTTGGCCTCGTTTTTCTTGCGATTCTCCCGCTGGTTTCCCTGTCGGTGTTCGCGGAAAGAAAAGTCAGCGCGTTCATTCAGGACCGCGTCGGGCCGAACCGCGTGGGCGCGCCCACGACGTTGCTCGGGTTTGACAAGGATTTGCGACTTGCCGGCCTTGGCCAGATGATCGCCGACCCGATCAAGCTGGTGTTGAAGGAGAACTTCATCCCGAAGAGCGTCAATAAGTTCTACTACTTCATTGCGCCGAAGCTTGCGATGATCCCGCCGATCCTCGTGTTGGCGGTGCTGCCTTTCGGGAGCACGCTTTTCGGGGTGCCGATGATCATTGCCGACGTGAACATCGGCGTGCTCTGGGTGTTTGCGGTGTCCTCGCTCGGTGTTTACGGCATCGTGCTGGCCGGGTGGGCGTCGAACTCGAAATATCCGTTTCTCGGCGGCATCCGCTCGAGTTCGCAGATGATTTCCTACGAGCTGGCGCTGGGCCTCTCGGTGGTGCCGGTGTTCATGATTTGCGGCACGCTGAGCCTGCGGGAGATCGTCGAATGGCAGGTGCAGAACGGCTGGCTGATCATGCCGTGGTGGCCGAAGGGATTCAGCCTCGAGCATGCGTTTCACGACCCTGCGTCGATCTTCCAGTCCTTCGCGGCGGGTTTCTCCTGGCAGCGGCTGCTCATCGCGGTGCCGATGCTCATTTCGTTCTTCATTTTCCTGGTGGCCATGTTCGCCGAGACGAACCGCGCGCCCTTCGACCTGCCCGAAGCGGAGCAGGAGCTCGTCGGTGGCTACCACACGGAATACTCCGCGATGGGCTTCGCGCTGTTTTTCCTCGGGGAATATGCCGCGATGATCGCCGGCTCGGGCGTGATCGTGACCCTTTTCCTTGGCGGCTGGAGCCTGCCGATGATTCCCGACGGCTCGCACGGCTGGTTCTGGGGCTTGGTGAACATTGGCACGTTCTTCGCAAAGATCTGCGCGCTCCTCTTCGTCTTCATCTGGGTGCGCTGGACGGTGCCCCGCTTCCGCTACGACCAGCTCATGCGACTGGGCTGGATCTGGTTCTTCGAAATCGCGCTGGCGAATATCTTCCTTACCGCGCTCATCCTCGTTTATATCAAGAGCTGATCATGGCCCTCGTCGTCTCACGTCCCAAGTTGAGCCTAGCCGAGAAGTTTTACCTCCCGGCGCTGTTCGGAGGCATGTTGCTCACGATCAAGCACTTCTTCCTGACCATGACCGGTCGGCGCAAGGTGACCATGCAATACCCCGACGAGAAGTGGGATGCCCACCTGCCCGAGTGGTATCGCGGTGCGCCCACGCTCGTGAAGGACGAATGGGGCCGCGAGCGCTGCGTTTCGTGCCAGCTCTGCGAGTTCATCTGCCCGCCGCGTGCGATCACGATCACCCCGGAGGAAATCCCCACCGACGACCCGTGGGCAAAGGTCGAGAAGCGGCCGCGCGAGTTCGAGATCGACATGATCCGGTGCATTTACTGCGGACTTTGCGAAGAGGTGTGCCCCGAGCAGGCGATCTTTTTGAGAAAGGACTACTCGATCACCGGCTACAGCCGAAAGGACATGGTTCACAACAAGCAGAAGCTCTACGAACTGGGCGGCCTGAAGACCGGTGTGGTCAACAAATGGAACGAAAAAAAGTAGTCGCTCCCAACGCTCACTGTTAGAACGCCCGCCGACCAACCCAAAATTTCCACGACCACGTGTCCCTGATACTTTTCTGGATATTCGCCGGCCTGATGATCCTGTTTGGACTCGCGGTGGTCTGCATGCGCAGCCCGGTCAGCTCGGCGATGTGCCTTGTCGTTTCCTTCCTCGGTCTGGCGGCGCTGTTTTTCACGCTTGACGCCTTCTTCATCGGGATCATTCAGGTGCTGGTCTACGCCGGCGCCGTGATGGTGCTCTTCCTGTTCATCATCATGCTGCTCGACCTGAAGACGGCCCCGCCGCGCAAGCTGAACATCCTCGCGTGGTCCGGCGGCGGCCTCGTGCTCATCGGCTTCGTCGCGCTGCTCATGAAAGTGGTGCTCGGCGACCCCGGGCTCGCCATTCCCAAGCCCGCGCTGGCCACGGACAATCTCAACGACGTGAAGCTCATCGGCCTCACGCTCTTCACGGACTTCAATCTGCCCTTCCAGATCATCGGCGTGCTGCTTCTCGTAGCAACGGTCGGCGTTGTGGTCCTCAGCCGGAGGGAGCTGAAATGAACCTCCCAGGCGCAATTCCTTTCCGCCTTTTCTGAAATGGAAGTGACCCTTGCCCATTATCTCGCGGTTAGCGGCATCCTGTTTGCGATCGGTCTCGCGGGCGTGCTGCTGCGCCGGAACATCATCGTCATTTTCATGTGCCTCGAGCTCATGCTGAATGCCGCGAACCTCTCGCTCGTGGCGTTCTCGCGCTACCGGCTCGTCGAGGGATTGCCGAACTTCAACGCGCAGGTGCTCGTGTTTTTCATCATCACCGTGGCGGCCGCCGAGGTTGCGGTGGGACTCGCCATCATCGTCGCGCTCTTCCGTGCGCGGCAGACGACGCACGTCGAGGACCTGAACCAGCTCAAGTTCTAAATGATCGCGCCCTGGATTCTCCTCTTTGCCCCGCTGTTTGTGGCGGCATTCATTCTGTTGGTCGGCCAGCGCTCCAAATTGCTGAGTGCGGGGCCGGCGATTCTCGGCGCGCTCATCTGCTGTGCGATCAGCTGGTGGCTCTTCGGTCAACCGGAGACCACCGACCCGATTCGCATCGACTGGATTGATTTCTCGAAGGTCTTCGGGCCGGATTCGCCGATTCGCTTTACCGTGTCGATCGGCCTCGAGCTCGACTCGCTTGCAAAGTCGATGCTTGTGATCGTCTGCACGATCGCGCCGCTCGTCTTCATCTATTCGGTCGGCTACATGGCCCACGAGGAAGGCTACGGCCGCTACTTCGCCGGCCTGTCGCTCTTCCTGTTTTCGATGCTCGGCATCGTTCTCGCCGACAACTTCGTGATGATGTTCATCTTCTGGGAGCTCGTCGGCGTGAGTTCCTACATCCTCATCGGGCACTACTATTCGAAGGACTCCGCGGCCGAGGCCTGCAAACAGGCGTTTACGGTCAACCGCATCGGTGACTTCGGCTTCATGCTCGGCATCCTTGTCTTCTGGATGGCGACGGGGACGATCGTTTTCGGCGAATTGCCCGACGCCATCGGAGCACTCCAAAGCTCGCCCTTCTGGCTCGCGACGGCCTGCGTGCTCGTCTTCTGCGGCACGATCGGCAAATCCGCGCAGATGCCGCTCCATGTGTGGTTGCCGAACTCGATGGAAGGCCCGACGCCGGTGTCGTCCCTTCTGCATGCGGCAACGATGGTCGCGGCGGGCGTTTACCTGCTTGCGCGGATGTTCCCGGTGCTGGTTCTTTCCCCCGCGGCGCTCGAAATCATCGGCTGGGTGGGCGGGATCACCTGCTTCGCCGCGGGCCTGATGGGCCTGCAGCAAAACGACATCAAGCGCATCCTGGCCTACTCGACGATCTCACAACTCGGCTACATGGTGGTCGGCATCGCGGTGGCGCCCGTTTACGGCGTGGCGATGTTCCACCTCTTCACGCATGCGTTTTTCAAGTGCCTGCTCTTCCTTTGCTCGGGCTCGGTGATCGTTGGGATGCACCACGAGCAGGACATCTGGAAAATGGGCGGCCTCGCCAAGAAGATGCCGATCACGTTCCTGACGATGTGTGCAGGCGGTCTCGCGCTGATGGGCTTCCCGTTTTTCTCCGGCTACTTCAGCAAGGACCTCATCATCGAATTCGCCTTCGAGAAGGGCGGCGTTCCCGCCTGGCTCGCTCTCGGCGGTGTGATTCTGACCGCGTGCTACACGACGCGTCTGCTTTGGGTGGTGTTCTTCGGGGCGCCGCGCAGTGACGAGGCCAAGAAGGCGCACGAGTCTCCGTTGGTGATGACCGGGCCGTTGATTCTGCTGGCGCTGCCCGCGGTGCTCGCCGGCTGGCCATTTATTCAACAGCGCTTCTTCACGATCGAGCACCCGCATCACGTCGCGGGCTGGGTGCCGTGGGCAATTCTCGCTCTCCTATTCATCGGCATCATCGGAACCATCCTGATTTACCGTGGTGCTCCGAAGAAGGACCCGGTCGTGATTCCGTTCTTCGCAAACCGCCTCTACATCGACGATGGCTACCGTTACCTCGTGCGCTGGGTGCAGGACGGCACGGCACAGGTCTCCGGTTTCATCGACCGCTGGCTCATCGACGGCGTGTGCGTGAATTTTGGTTCCCGACTCGTGTGGGCGGTCGGCTTTGTCTTCCGCTTCCTGCAGGTCGGTAATCTCCAGGCCTACGCGTTCTTCTTCGGCGCGGGCGTCATCATTCTTCTCTACTTCCTGATCTCGTAATGGACCTGCCGAGCCCGCTTCTCTTTCTGACGTTGCTGCCGCTGGTCGGCGCGCTGTGTGTGATGCTGGGATCCCCGGCGCGGTTCACCTCGCGTTTGTTCTCGACGGCGTTGCTGGTTCTCACACTCGGGTTGCTCGTCAAATACAACCCTTCCGAGGGCGCGTATGACTTTGTGTCGGAATGGGTCGTTTCCAGCTCGCTGGGAATTTCCCTCAGCTTCGGTGCGGACGGCCTCAGCCTCGCGATGCTGCTGCTCTCCGCGATCGTCACGGTGAGCGCTGTCTGGGCGATTCCGCCGATCAAGGAGCGCGAGAATCTTTTCTACGCCTGCGTGATGTTGATTTCCGCCGGCGTGGTCGGGGCGTTTTCCTGCACGGACGTCCTGTTCTTCTACGCGTTTCACGAAATCGCGCTCATCCCGACCTTCCTGCTCATCGGCATCTGGGGGTCGGGCGATCGCCAGGCCGCGGCGTGGAAGGCGACGATCTATCTCGGCCTCGGCAGCTTCGTGCTGCTGCTCGGAATCATCGCCGTTTACCTGAAACTCCCCGAGGGCATGCGCACCTTCAGCATGCCGGACTGGCAGGACGCGGCCGCGGCGGGATTCCTGCCCGTCCCCGCCTGGGCCTACTGGCTGCTCGTCATCGGCTTCGGCACGCTGATTTCGCTGTTTCCGTTCCACTCCTGGGCGCCGCAAGCCTACGCCTGCGCTCCCACCCCCGCGGCCATGCTCCACGCCGGCGTGCTCAAGAAATTCGGCCTCTACGGCATGTTGCGCATCGTCGTTCCGATCTTCCCGACCGAGATGCAGGTGCAATTCCTGAACATCTTCCTCGTTCTGCTCTGCGGAAACATTCTCTACATCGGCCTCGTCACGATCGCGCAGAAGCGGCTCGACTGGATGCTCGGCTACTCGAGCGTGATGCACATGGGCTACATCTTCCTCGGCATTGCCGGCTTGAACGAACTGAGCCTCAGCGGTGCGGCGGTGCTCATGGTGGCTCACGGCCTTTCGATTGCCGCGCTCTTCGCCCTTTGCGGAGTGCTTCGCGAGCGCACGGGCACGCTGGAGTTCGTGCAACTCGGCGGCCTCGCGAAACCGATGCCGCGGCTCGGACTGCTCTTTGGCTTTGCCGCGATGGCGTCCGTCGGACTGCCCGGCTTTGCGAATTTCCCCGGTGAGCTGATGGTTTTCTTCGGCGCGTTTGGCTCCGGCAACGCCTTCGGCGAAGGCTTCCATTTCAGCGCCATCCAGATTGCCACGGTCGTCGCCGTGTGGGGTGTCGTGATTTCCGCCGTCTACATGCTCCGCGCATATCGCAGCGTCTTCTTCGGCTCGATGCCGGAGAAATGGGCCGGACTGGCGGATGTCGCCACCATTCCGCGTTATGCGGTGATTCTGCTCGTCGTGGCGCTGCTGATCATTGGTTTCTATCCGCAGCTCATGCTCGGTTACATCGCACCTTCTCTTTTGCTGCCGTGAATCCGCTTCTTCTCGAGGTCATCGTCGTCGTGCTGGGCATCGTGCTTTTGATGCTCGAAGCCTTCGTGTCGAAATCCGACAAGACTTTCCTGGCGTGGATCGGAATTGGCGGGCTCTTCGCCGTCCTGGTGGCGAGTTTCTTCACGGTGCCGGTTCCCGCCGATGCACCCTACGCCGCGTTCTACACGACCGATGCGCTGGCGATGTTCTTCAAACGCTTTTCGCTTCTCGCGACGATTCTCGTGCTCGTGATGGGGATCGATTACGCACCGACCGTCGAGAAATTCGTTCCCGGCGCGAGCAAGGGAGCCGGGGTTGGCGAGTTCCTCAGCCTGCCGGTGCTGACCTGCGCGGGGCTGATGTGGATGGTTTCGGCGGTCGATTTCATCGCGATCTTCGTGTCGCTCGAGCTGGTCACGATTTCGTTCTACGTGCTTGTCGCCTACATGCGGCGCAGCGCGACCTGCCTCGAGGCGGGCACGAAATACCTGATCCTCGGCGCGCTCTCCACGGGGTTCATCGTTTTCGGTATCACGTGGATTTTCGGAGTCACGGGACAGACCAACCTCGCGGCCATCGCCACGGTGCTTCCGCAGCTGCCTGCGTCGGCCTCCGCGGCGCTGCTCTTCGGGCTCGGCCTCGTGCTGATCTCGCTCGGCTTCAAGATCGCGGTATTCCCGTTCCAGTTCTGGGTGCCCGACGTCTATCAGGGGGCGCCGACGCCGATCACGGCGTTCCTGTCCGTGGGTTCGAAGGCGGCCGGTTTTGTCGTGCTCGTGCGGGTGCTGACGCCGTTCCTGCAGGATGAGACGATCGGGGCGAAGGTCGCCGGCGTGCTGGCGGTGATCACCGGCGCGACCCTGCTGTTTGGAAACCTCGCCGCCCTGCCGCAGAAGAACTTCAAGCGGCTCATGTCCTACTCGAGCATCGCGCATGCGGGCTATCTCCTCATGGCGGTCACGAGCATTGGCGTCGCCGTCGCGGAACCGGCGATTTCCTTCTACCTCGCCGCGTATCTGGCGATGACCTTCCTCGCGTTTCTCGTCATGGCCTTGGTGGCGAGTGCGGTCGGCGGTGACGACCTTTCGAATTTCAACGGCCTCGCCCGCCGCTCGCCGTGGCTGGCCGGTGCCATGCTCGTTGCGATGCTGTCGCTTGCGGGGATTCCATTTACCGTCGGCTTCCTCGGAAAGCTCTACATCTTCGAGGTCGCGCTCTCCGCGCAGCATTACTGGCTGGTGGGCATTGGCGCGCTGACGGTCGCCTGCGGTTTCTATTACTACCTGCAGATCGTGCGGGCGATGTATTGGATGCCTGCTGCTGAGAATGCCGCCGCCGTGCCGGTGTCCATGACAAGTCGCATCACGATGGCCGCGCTGGCGATCGCCATCTTTGTCTTCGGCATCTATCCGCAGCCGATTCTCTCGATGCTGGGCTGATGAGCGGGGTGAAGTCCCGCCTCAAAGCCGTGGTTCACGCGCTCCATGGCCGCGGCTGGCTGGAAATCCGCACCCTGCTCACGCTGTTCATCATTCTCGGAAGTCTGTTTCTTTTCGTCGAAATCGCCGGCGAGGTCACCGGTGGCGACACGGCGGACTTCGACCACGCCGTAATCGAATGGCTGCGACCGTATGAAGACCCTTCGCAGCCGCGCGGACCGGTGTGGCTGAAGGAGGTCGCCCGCGACATCACCGCGCTTGGCAGCACCGCGGTGCTTACGCTGCTGGTCGTGCTCGTCTCGATCCACCTCGCGTTGTCGCAGCGCATAAGGCTCGTGATCGTGCTGCTGGTTGCCACGCTCGGTGCCACGTTTTTGAGCGAGGGAATGAAGCGGTTCTTCGACCGGGAGCGTCCTCACAAGGACTACCAGCTGACCGAGGTCGCCAGCATGAGCTTCCCCAGCGGGCATTCCACCCTGGCGGCCGCAACCTATCTCACCCTCGCGCTGATGCTCTCGGCCACGACCTCCCGCCGCCGGATCAAGATTTTCCTTCTCGGCGCGGGCCTCTTCCTCACCGTGTTGATCGGGCTTTCCCGCATCTATCTCGGCGTGCATTTCCCGACCGATGTGGCGGCCGGCTGGTGCATGGGAGCCGGGTGGGCATTCGCCTGCGCGCTGGTCGCGAGGCGGATTCGGCGTCCCGACGCGGTCGCGGCTTGATCTGGAGGAGATCGATGATGGTTCCCGGCGCGGACATCGACGATGCGGTGCGGTTTTTGCTTCAATCGGAGGAATGAGTTCCCTCGATCCGAAACGCACCGTCGCTGAATTGAAGGACCTGCGCAGCTTCTCGGCGGACGGGAATGGCGCGCAGCGCGTTGCGTTCACGCCGATGTGGCGCACGGTGCGCGAGTGGCTGAAGTCCAAACTCGCCGAGCTTCCGGTGGAGGTCGAGGTCGATGAAGCGGGGAATCTGTGGGCGACGTTGCGGGGCGAGTCGGAGAAGGCGTTGTTGATTGGCGGGCACATGGATTCCGTGCCGAATGGCGGCTGGCTCGACGGCTGCCTGAACGTGCTGGCGGGGTTGGAGGTGCTGCGGCGAATCAGCGCGCAATATGAGGGCAGACCGCCGGTCACGGTGCGGCTGGTGGACTGGGCGGACGAGGAGGGCGCGCGTTTTGGGAAAAGTCTGTTTGGCTCGTCGGCATGCTCGGGGAATCTCGACATGGAGGAGGCGCGCGGCCTTGTGGACAAGGATGGCATGCGTCTGCCCGACGTGCTGCACGAGTGCGGGATCGATTTTGAAAACGTGAAGAAGTCGGGCCGGCAACTCGCAAACGCAGCCGCCTATCTCGAACTTCACATCGAGCAGGGGCCGGTGCTGCTGGACATGGACCTTCCGCTTGGCGCGGTGCTCGGAACCGTCGGCGTCGAGCGGCATGCAATCACGTTTCGTGGTCAGGCCGCGCACTCGGGAAGCACGCCGATGAACCGTCGCAAGGATGCGTTTCTTGCCGCGGCGCGGATGAGTCCGGAGATCTACGCCATCGCGGAGAAGCATGGAGGCGTCTGCACGATCGGCTCCTGCACGACGAAGCCGGGCATCGTGACAAGCGTCGTCGCGGAATGCCGCATCACGCTCGATCAACGGCATCTCGATGCCACGGCGCTGGCGGCGATGCACGCGGATGCGGTGGCGGCAAGCGAGCGATTCGCGGCGGAGGCCGGCGTGACGGTCGATTGGGAGCGACTCTGGCACATCGAGCCGATTCCGTTTCATCCGCAGTTGATCGACCTTTGCGACGAAGCGATCCGGGAGACATGCGGCGTCTCGCACCGGCTGCCGTCCGGTCCGCTCCACGACGCGGCGGAGGTTGCGCGTGCCGGAGTGCCGACGGTCATGATGTTCGTGCAGAGCCTGCACGGGATCAGCCACAACAAGATCGAGGACACGAAGGAGGAACATCTCGAGCTGGCGGTAATGGCGCTCGACAGGCTGGCGACGCGAACAATTGACTGGATTTGCGAGAGCACCTGATACGATTTGGCCTCGAAACTGCTTTTTGGATTTCCTTTCTGATTCAACCCCATCTGACGTATGGCCACACTTGCGACGACTGTTGATGGTCTAAAGCTTCCAAACCCGTTCATCATCGCCTCGGGGCCTCCCGGAACGAACATGAACGTCATCAATCGCGCGTTTCGCGAAGGCTGGGGCGCGGTGATTGCAAAGACCGTGAGCCTTGATGCGTCGAAGGTGATCAACGTCAGCCCGCGCTACGGAAAGTTGAAGGCCAACGATGGAGAGGTGATCGGCTGGGAAAACATCGAGTTGATCAGCGACCGGCCGATCGAGATCTGGGAGGAGGAGTTCAAAAAGATCAAGGACGCGAACCCGGACGGCGTGCTTATTGCGTCGATCATGGAGGAATACAACAAGGACGCATGGGCTGAGATCATCGGCCGCTGCGAGGCCGCGGGTGTCGATGCGTTCGAGCTGAATTTCTCGTGTCCGCACGGCCTGCCCGAGCGGAAGATGGGCGCGGCAATGGGGGAAAATCCCGACATTCTTGACGAGGTCTGCGGGTGGGTGATGGCCGCGGCGACCAAGCCCGTGTGGGCAAAGATGACGCCGAACGTGACGCACATCGAGGAGCCCACGCGTGCGGCTTTGAAAGCTGGCTGTCACGGGATCAGCGCGATCAACACGATTCGAAGCGTGATCGGCGTGAATCTCGAAACGCTGCGCCCGGAGCCGACCGTGGAGGGCTATACCACGCCCGGAGGTTATTCCTCAAAGGCGGTGAAGCCGATCGCGCTGCGCATGTGCATGGAAATCGCGAAGGTCATCGAAGCCGAGTTTCCGGGGCGCACGTTGTCGGGAATCGGCGGCATCGAGTCCGGCGAGGATGCGGCGCAGTTCATTTTGCTGGGCGCGGATACCGTGCAGGTGTGCACGGGTGTGATGAAGTTTGGCTACGATTGCGTAAAGCGCATGCGCGACGAGCTGCTGGCATTCATGGAGAAACACGGCTTCGAGACGCTGGCGGATTTCAAAGGAAAGTCGCTGCCCTATTTCACCACGCATGCGGAACTCGTGCGCATGCAGCGCGAGCGCAAGGAGGCCCAGGCCGAGGCGAAAAAGGTGGTCAAGGCCGACGGCGAATGGAGCGGCGATGATTTCGTCGCGCAATCCGACGCGTTGTCACGCGGCTGAGTGCGTGTGGGGCGAATGGAGCGTGGTCAATTTTCCTTCATCATGAGCGCTCCTGCCTCCGTGTTTTGATCATGACCGTCTGTCGGAGCTTCATCGGCGGGGAATGGGTTGCGCCTGCGGCCTCGCAGTCGTCGCCGGTGTTCAATCCCGCGCTTGGCGAGGTCATCGCGGAGGTGCCGATGGCGGGAGAGGCCCTCGTGAACGAAGCCGTGCGGGCGGCAGGCGAGGCATTTCCCGGCTGGTGGGAAACACCGGCCGTCGATCGCGCCGCGATCCTTTTCCGCTACAAGGCGCTGCTCGAGGAGAGATTCGAGGAGATCGTGCAGATCATCTCCACGGAGCATGGAAAGACGCCCGGCGAGGCGCGCGGGGATTTACGGCGTGGGATTCAGATGGTCGAGTATGCGTGCGGCGCTCCGTCGCTGCTGCAAGGGGAGGCGCTCGAGAACGTCGCGCGAGGGATCGATTGTGAGGCGATTCGCCAGCCGCTGGGAGTGTGCGCAGGCATCACCCCCTTCAACTTTCCGGCGATGGTGCCGCTCTGGATGTTCCCGCTCGCGATTGCCTGCGGAAACACGTTCCTTCTCAAGCCAAGCGAGAAGGTTCCGCTCACGGCGACGCGACTCGTCGAACTGGCGACGGAGGCAGGACTCCCCGATGGTGTGCTGAACCTCGTGCAGGGCGGTCGTGAGGTGGTTGATGCGCTGCTGGTGCATCCGGGGGTGCGTGGCATTTCCTTTGTGGGCTCGACCCCCGTTGCGCGGCATATTTTCGAAGTTGGCACGCGCCATGGCAAACGAGTCCAGGCGGCGGGCGGCGCGAAGAATTTCATTCTCGTGATGCCCGATGCGACGGTCACGGAATCCGTGCGCGGGCTCATCGAAGCCGCGTTCGGATGTGCGGGCGAGCGCTGCATGGCGGGATCGACGGCGATTGCCGTCGGCAAGGCGAAGGATATCGTTATTCCGGAACTGATTTCCGCGGCGAAGAGCATTCGTGTGGGTGCTGCATTTCGTGACAGCTCTGCGCAGATGGGGCCCGTGATCACGGCTCAACACCGGGATCGGGTGGTCTCGTTGATCGACGCCGGAGAGCGCGAGGGCGCGAAGGTCGCGGCGGATGGACGTGGTGTGAGGGTCGATGGCGCACCGAATGGATTCTATGTCGGCGCGACGGTGCTGGATGGTGTGCGGCCGGGAACCACGGTGATGAACGAGGAAATCTTCGGCCCGGTGCTCAGCGTGATGCACATGGAGGATCTCGCTGCGGCGATCGCTGCGGCGAATCAGTCCGCCTATGGCAACGGCGCGGCGATATTCACGAACTCCGGCCGCGCGGCGCGGGAGTTCAAGCATCGCATTCGTGCGGGCATGGTCGGGATCAATGTCGCGGTGCCCGCACCGATGGCGTTCTTCCCGTTCAGCGGCTGGAATGAATCGTTCTTCGGCGATCTGCACCTGCAGGGTCGCGAAGGCGTGGCGTTCTACACACAGCAAAAGGTGACGACCTCGCGGTGGTTCGCGCCGGGCGAGGGAGACGTCTGGGCTCGTTAGATCGCTGACGAACAAGCGCAGATTTTCGCTGGACTGTCCTCCGACTCCGCCGGAGCCTGAGATGCAGCCTCCCACCCCCTTTGCGAATGACCAAGAAAGCGCTCCTCGATCTTTCGTTTATCGAAATCCGCGCCAAGCTCCTCGAAGTCGCGGCCTTTCTCGATCGGCTGGACCGGGCCGAGGGCGACACGGATTTCCGAATCGCGTCGTTTCGGCAGGCGATCAAAGAGCTCTCGGAACCCGAGGCGGGTCGCGTCCGTCGAATTCTCGAGCTGCTGAGTGATCCAACTCTGGAGCCGGTGGAGGCCGCATCGGGCAAGTCGGCTGCCGGCGCGTGGCCGGAATTCAAGGACTGATATGCGCTACATCGAGCCTCATGCGCACATGGTCAGCCGGACCACGAATGACTACACGGCAATGGTGACGGCCGGATGCCGCGCGGTGTGCGAACCGGCCTTCTGGGCGGGCTTCGACCGAAGCTCTGCGAAGGGATTCTACGACTACTTCTGCCAGCTTACCGAATACGAGCCGCGCCGTGCCGCGTTGTTCGGACTGCCGCATTTTTGCTGGCTTTGCATCAATCCGAAGGAGGCGGAGAACGTGGCTCTCGCCGGGGAAGTGATCGCGATGATCCCGGAGTTCCTTGGCCGCGGGAACGTGCTCGGCATCGGCGAGATCGGATTGAACAAGAACACGCGCAACGAGATGAAAATTCTCGAGAAGCACGTGGAACTCGCCGTCGCGCACGACCAGCTCATTCTCGTGCACACGCCGCATCTCGAGGACAAGCTGAAGGGCACGCGGTTGATTGTGGATTTGTTGAAAAGCCATCCCGGCGTGCGACCGGAACGGGTGATCATCGATCACGTGGAGGAGCACACGGCGTCGATCGCGCTCGATGCGGGATTCTGGGCAGGAATCACCCTGTATCCCGATTCCAAATGCACGCCGGCGCGCGCCGTTGACATTCTCGAGACGCACGGGATGGAACGTCTTTGGTTGAACTCCGCATGCGACTGGGGGGTGAGTGACCCACTTGCCGTGCCGAAGGCGGCAATGGAGATGCGGCGCCGCGGACACAGCGACGACGAGATCGACCGGCTGATTTACGAGAATCCGCGAGCGTTCCTGAGTCAGTGCCCGCGCTTCAGGATCGATTGATGCGCCTCGGCAACCGCCAGCACCTCGCCTATTGCACGAACATCCATCCCGCGGAAAGCTGGGAGGAGACGTTCCACGCGCTGAATACGCACACGCTTGCGGTGAAGCGTGCGGTTTGCCCGGATGGCGATTTCGCGATCGGCCTGCGATTGAGCGATCGAGCGTCGCGCGAGCTGAGCGACCCGGTCGTGTTGCGCGACTTTCGGCAATGGCTGAAACGCGAACGCTGCTATGTTTTCGCGATCAATGGATTTCCGTTCGGGCGTTTTCACGGGACGCGAGTTAAGGAAAGGGTTTTTCAACCGGACTGGCGCAGCGCCGAGCGACTCGATTACACGAAGCGACTGTTCGATCTGCTGGTGCAGCTTGATCCGCCGGATGGCGAGGCGAGCGTGAGCACGCTGCCGGGTTCGTTCAAAGCCTTCATCGAAACGGGGGCGGACGAGGTGCGGATTTGCGAGAATCTCTGGCGATGCGTGGAGCACGTGGCGGAGTTGTCCCGGCAAACAGGACTGGATCTCCACCTGGGCGTGGAGCCGGAACCGCTTGGGTGGTTCGAAAATTCTGCGGAGACCCTCGGTTTCTTCGAGAGAATGGAGACGATGCGACCGGGTGATGAGCGACTGCATCGCCATCTCGGGGTCAACTACGACACCTGCCATTTTGCGATTCAATACGAGGAGCCTCACGAGGCGCTCACGGCCTTCCGGAAATCCGGCGTGCGCATCAGCAAGGTTCATCTCAGCAGCGCGATTCGGGCGATTCCTGACGGTGAGACGCGCGCGGCGCTGGCGAAGTTTTCCGAGCAGACGTATCTGCACCAGGTCGTGGCGCGTCGCGCCTCCGGCGAGCTCGATCGGTATCGGGACCTCGATGAGGCGCTTGCCGCGTTCGAAGAGCACGGGGAGTGGCGGGTTCATTTTCACATTCCGCTGCATTGTCCCGCGTATGGATGGCTGCAGCCGACGAGCGACCATGTGGAGGGAACACTCGATTTTCTTTCGGAGAATCCGGCGACGTGCCGGCACCTCGAAATGGAGACCTACACGTGGGAGGTGCTTCCGGAGGGGCTGAAGTCCGCGACGGTCGAGGAGCAACTGGAGCGCGAGTATGCGTGGTGCCTCGGCGCGTTCGATGCGCGTGGCATGCGGTCATGATTTCGATTCGTGATCATTTGCTTCTCGGCAGGGTTTCGAACCTGCCGACGGTCTGGTCGAATGTTCTCGCCGGCTGGTGCCTTGGAGGCGGTGGCGACCCCTCGCATCTGGCAGGTGTGGCGGCAGCCGGCACCGCGCTCTACCTCGCGGGCATGTATTTCAATGACGCTGCGGATGCGGAGTTTGATCGCAAGCATCGGCCGGAGCGTCCGATTCCGCGGGGTCGCATTTCGCGACGGGCGGTGACGATTGTGGGCGTTGTCCTTTCGGTCCTCGGCGTTGCGGCAGCCGCAGTCGCCGGGTCGCTTCCGCTGCTCATGGCGTTCGGTCTCGTGGGCTGCATTGCCGCCTACGACCTCACGCACAAGAAATTTTCCGGCGCTCCGCTGCTCATGGCGGCATGTCGCTTTCTTCTCCTGTTGCTGGCCGCATCGGCCGGCCGGAATGGAATTTCCGGCTATGCGTTCGCGGCAGCCGCGTTGCTGGCGGTGTATGTCTTTGGGATCAGCGCCATCGCGCGTCACGAAGCCACGTCGCCGAACGCGCCGCCGTGGCCGATCGTGTTTCTGCTTGTGCCGGCTGTCCTCGTGTTCGCCATCCAGCCATTCTCGGCGATGCTGGTGGCGGTATGCTTGATCCTGGCCCTGTGGGTGATTCTTTCCCGCCGACTGCCGATCGGTGCGTGCGTGTCGCGACTTCTTGCGGGTATGGTGCTGGTTGACGCCGTTCTCGTCGCGCCCATGCTGCCTCCCACGCTCCCTCTGTTCGCCGCGTTGCTCGTTCTCGCCCTGGCGATGCAGAAATTTGTGCCTGCCACGTGATGACCGCTCTCCACGTTCAGTTTTCCGTTCCTTTCGAGTATCGCGTCTTCTTTACGCGAGCGGCCTTCGACGTCGCGAATCCTCTGCTCGGCGATGTCATCGGCGCGAATGACGGCGTGCGCCGTGCCGTCGTGTTTTTCGAGGAAGCGCTTCTCGCGGCACACCCGCGCCTCGGGGATTCGATCACCGGCTATTTCTCTTCACGCGAAATCGAGCTGGCCGCGGATCCCGTCATGATCGGCGGAGGCGAGGCGGTGAAGAACGACCTGGAACCGCTGAAGACGGCCGTCGAGCGCATCGTGGAGTCAAAACTTTGCCGGCATTCCTACGTGATTGCGATCGGCGGTGGAGCGATGCTCGATGTGGTCGGGTTCGCTGCGGCGATCGCGCATCGTGGCATTCGATTGATCCGCTTTCCAACAACGACGCTGGCCCAGGCCGACGCCGGAGTGGGGGTGAAGAACGCGGTCAATTTCGCCGGCAAAAAGAACCTGCTTGGGACCTTCGCGCCGCCAGTGGCGGTGATCAATGACTTCGATTTGCTAGACGGCCTGTCCGACGGGCAGAAGCGGGATGGATTCGTGGAAGCGGTGAAGGTGGCGCTGATTCGCGATGCGGAATTTTTTTCCAAACTCGAGCGAATGGCATCCGACCTCGCCCGGTGCCAGCCGGACGCGATGGAGTATCTGATTCGCCGTTGCGCTGAGCTTCACGTGAATCACATCGCGAAGTCGGGAGACCCGTTTGAAATGGGCACGGCGCGGCCGCTCGACTTCGGGCATTGGGCTGCGCACAAACTGGAGCAACTGTCCGGCTTCCGGATCAGTCACGGCGCGGCGGTCGCGGCAGGGATCGCACTCGATGTTGTTTACTCGCATCGCGTGGGAATGCTCGACCGCGACTCGATGGAGCGGGTCCTGCGATTGCTCGAGACGCTCGGCTTCGAGGTTTTCCCGCGCGAATTTCGTGACCTGCCCGAGGATCTGCTTACCGGACTCGAGGAGTTTCGGGAGCATCTTGGCGGTGAGTTGACGGTGACGTTGCTGGCGGCGATCGGTCGTGGTGTCGAGGTGCATGAAATGAACCGATCGACGATTCTCGAAAGCCTCGAAGATCTGGCGAAGCGATGAAGCGGGTGGCGGTCATCAACGTGGTGGGACTGACGTCGCGCCTGCTGGGGCCGAACACGCCGAATCTCTCCCGCTTTCGGGCGCGCTCGGCCCTGGCGACCGTGCGGCCCATCTTTCCGGCGGTGACCTGCACGGCGCAATCCACCTATCTCACCGGTCGACCCCCGGGCGAACACGGTGTCGTGGGAAACGGCTGGTATGACCGCACGCTGGCCGAGGTGCAGTTTTGGAAACAGTCGAACCACATCGTGCGCGGCCCGAAGCTGTGGGAGACGCTCCGCGAGTCCGTTCCGGACTTCACCTGCGCGAAGCTCTTCTGGTGGTATAACATGTATTCCTCGGCGGATTTCTCGATCACGCCGCGACCCATGTATCCGGCGGACGGTCGGAAGATTTTCGACATCTACACCCGGCCGGCGGGCATTCGATGGGACATCAAAAAGGACCTTGGCGAGTTTCCATTTCCCTTTTTCTGGGGGCCTGCCGCGGGCATTCGCTCGTCGGAATGGATCGCATCCTCCGCGCGCTGGATCGAGGAACGCCATCGTCCCTCGCTGAACCTCATCTACCTGCCGCATCTTGATTACGACTTTCAGCGCTTCGGTCCGGCTGACGCGCGGTGCGAAGCCGCCCTACGGGAAATCGATCACGTCGTCGGAGAGTTGATCGACTTTTTCGAAGGCCGCGGCGTCGAGGTGGTCATCCTTTCCGAATACGGAATCACGGAGGTCGATCAGCCGATTCACTTGAATCGGATCTTCCGGGAGCGTGGCTGGATTGCGATTCGCGAGGAACTGGGGCGCGAGCTTCTCGATTGCGGGGCGAGCCGTGCCTTTGCGGTTGCGGATCATCAAGTCGCGCATGTTTATCTCAACGACGTCTCGCTCGAATCGGAGGTCCGGCAGGTGCTGGAGCAGACGCCGGGTGTCGAGACCGTGCTCGATCGCGATGGGAAGGCGGCGTGGGGCCTTGCGCACGAGCGCGCGGGGGACCTCGTGGCGATCGCCGACGCGCGGAGCTGGTTCACGTATTATTACTGGGACGATGACGCGCGTGCGCCGGATTTCGCGCGGTGTGTGGACATCCATCGCAAGCCCGGTTACGACCCGGTGGAGCTTTTCATTGATCCTGCGATCCGGTTTCCAAAGCTCAGGATCGCGGCGTTTCTCGCGAAGAAGCGGCTCGGATTTCGCGCGCTGATGGAGGTGATTCCGCTCGATGCTTCGCTCGTGCGCGGTTCGCACGGTCGTATTCCGGAGGACTCGCGGGATTTTCCGGTGCTGATGATGGCACGCGAGGAGCTTCCGTCGGAGCTGCCGGCCGTGGACGTCCATGGATGGTTGAAGCGGCTGTGCCTGAATTGAGCGCGCCGCAGAAAATTCAGGATTAATCGGCGGCGATCTGCATAAATGAAGGCGGGGATATGAGCTTGTTGATTCGAAATGGGGAGATCGTCACGGCGGACTCGCGCTACGTGGCGGACATCTTGTGTGAGGGCGAAACGATCTCGCGCATCGGTCCGAATCTCGAGGCGCCTGCGGACGCTGAGGTGATCGATGCGAGCGGGAAGTATGTGTTTCCGGGATTCATCGATCCACACACGCACATCTACCTGCCGTTCATGGGGACGTATTCGAAGGACACCTACGAAACGGCGAGTCGCGCGGCGTTGGTGGGCGGGACCACGACGATTTTTGACATGTGCTGCCCGTCACGCGCGGAGGAGCCGATGGCGGGATTCGAAACATGGAACTCGCACAGCGAGGGCAAATCCGCCTGCGACTACTCATATCACATGGGCGTCACGAAATTCGACGACGCCAGCGAGACGCAGCTTCGCGAGATCGTTGCGAAGGGCGTGAGCTCCTTCAAAATCTTTCTCGCCTACAAGGGTGCGTTTGGAATCGACGACGGAGAACTTTATCGCACCCTGAAGCTCGCGAAGGAACTGGGCGTGACCGTTTGCGCGCATTGTGAAAACGAAACGCTCGTCGCGGAACGGCAAAAGGAGCTGCTCGCCGCTGGTGTGACGGGTCCCGAGGGACACTATCTGAGCCGCCCGCCGGAGGTGGAGGCGGAGGGTGTTCATCACCTGATGACCTTCGCGGGCCTGACGGGCGCGAGCGTTTATATTGTGCATCTGAGCTGCGTCGAGGCGCTGCGCGAGGCGATTGCAGCGCGGCTGAACGGGGTGAATGTCGCCGTCGAGACGCTGATTCAATATCTCGTGCTCGACCGCACCCATGCGGAGCGGGACGGATTCGAGGCGGCGAAGTATGTGATGTCGCCGCCATTGCGCGAGGCGAGCAATCAGGCCGTGCTGTGGCATGGCCTGCGATGGGGACTCATTCAGACCGTGGCGACGGACCACGCGCCCTTTGATTTCGAAACGCAAAAGCCGATGGGTCGGGACGATTTCACGAAGATCCCGAACGGCATCCCGGCGATCGAGGAGCGCGTGAACCTGCTTTATACGCATGGCGTCTGCGAAGGACGGCTCGATTTGCAAACCTTCGTCGCGGTCGCGAGCACGAATGCGGCGAAGCAATTCGGGCTGTTTCCGCGAAAGGGGGCCATCCAACCCGGGGCCGATGCGGACCTCGTCGTTTACGATCCGATGTATCGCGGCGTGCTCTCCAAGGCGACGCAGACGCACGCGGTGGACTACAACGCCTTCGACGGATGGGAGATCAAGGGTCGGCCAAGCGTGGTGACTCTGCGCGGTGAAGTGGCGGTGCGTGATGGGAAATTCGTTGGCACGGCGGGGAGGGGACGCTTTCTCGCCAGGTCGGCAAGTGGGAACTGAGCGGCATGGTTTCCCCCGCTGCGCCGACGCCTGGCAGGCATGGCTACCCGTTTGATCCGGCGCACGGATACACGATCGAGGATCTTTTGCGAGTGGAGGCACCGGAGCCTCCGCCGGGATTCGAGGATTTCTGGCGGGCTCGCTACGAGCGCACGCTGAAGATTTTGCCAAAGCCCAAGCTGCGCGATACCGGCGCAAACCGGGGATGCTGGCGGGTTTTCGACCTATCGCATTCTTCGACGAACCGGGTTCGCGTGAAAGGCTGGATTCTCCTGCCGGTGACCGGGGTGATTCGGCGCGGCTTTGTCGTTGGCCACGGCTATTCGGGGCGGACCGAACCGGACATTCACCTGCCGTTTCCCGACGCCGCATTGGTTTTTCCGTGCTTTCGCGGATTGGGACTCACGCGGCACAGCACGATTTCGAGCGATTCGCAGTGGCACGTGCTGCACGACATCCAGGACCCGGTTCGCTACGTCCTTGGCGGTTGCGTGGAGGATCTGTGGGCGGGGGTGAGCGCGTTGCTGCGGATCTGCCCGGAGGTGGAACATCACGTCGGTTATCTTGGGACCAGTTTCGGCGGAGGAATCGGCGCCATGGCCCTGCCGTGGGACGAACGCATCCGCCGCGCGCACTTCAATGTGCCGACGTTTGGTCATCAGCCTCTGCGCCTCGAGCTTCCCTCCACGGGCAGTGCGGCGAGCGTGCAGCAGTTTGCGAAGAAGCATCCTCGCGTGCTCGAGACGCTCCGTTATTACGACGCGGCGGTGGCGGCGCGCTTCGTGCGACAGCCGGTGCATTGCGCGTGTGCGAAGTTCGATCCATCGGTCGCGCCGGCGGGACAGTTTGCCGTTTACAATGCGCTTGGTGGCGAGAAGCGGCTTTTTACGCTCACCGCCGGTCACCACGCGTATCCCGGGCAGGTGGAGGAGGAACGGAAATTGCTACAGGAAATTGACAACTTCTTTCGGGACCTGTGATGCGGTTGTGAACGAACCCGGTCCCGACCTGGGCGATGAGGCGGGAATATCACAAATGGTGGAGCGGGCACCTTGGGCGGGAGATGGAGCTTCTCGTCTTCGGCCACGCCGGCGCGAAGGTGCTGGTTTTTCCAACGCGGTGCGGGCGGTTCTACGAATACGAGAACCTGCGCATGACGGAGGTGCTGCGCGGCAAGATCGAGGCGGGGCATCTCCAGCTCTTCTGCATCGATAGTGTCGATCCGGAGAGTTTCTATTGCTTCTGGGCGCACCCCTCGGGACGGATCGGGCGGCACATTCAATACGAAAATTACATTCTCCACGAGGTGTTTCCGTTCATGGAGGCGAGGAACCCGCACCCCTGTGTGATCGCGCATGGCTGCAGCCTGGGCGCCTTTCATGCCGCGAACATCGCGTTTCGGCATCCGCATCTTTTCCGGAAGCTCGCGGCGTTTTCCGGGCGCTTTGATCTTACGAAGGGCGTCGAGCACTTCCGCGACCTGTTCGACGGCTATTACGACGAAAACATCTATTTCCACACACCGACGCATTTTCTGCCGAACCTCGACTGCGAGGAGCGGCTGGCGCATTTGCGCAACATGGACATCGTATTCTCGGTCGGGAAGGAGGATCCGTTCCGTGAAAACAACGAGCAGCTGAACGACATCCTGCGTGGAAAGGGGCTCAGCCCCGCGATGTTCCTCTGGAACGAGCGGGCGCACCAGGGCCATTACTGGCGCCAGATGGCAAACATCTACATTTAGCGGTCGGCCATTCCGGGGATTGAAATTCCCCGGGCGCGGGGGCAGATTGTTCGCATCTTACGGCGCTCACGGAATCCGCGCCGGCTCCGCTCCCATTTGCATGTATCGCATCGTTCTTCTCACGGAAGACTCCGCGGTTGAGACCACGGTTGACCGTCTCCTGACCGACCGCATCAAGGGCCGCTACCTCATGAAGGTCGTGGCCGAACCCACGGGAGCGTTGCCTCTCATTAACGGCAAGACGCCCGATGTGGTGATTGGTTTCCTGCCGATGAAGGGCGGCGAGTTCGATGCCCGGATGCGGGCGATGCTGGAATATGCCAACGGCATCCCGCTCATCGTGCTGCTGGACACCCCCGACGAGGCCACCGAGGTGCGGGTGCTGCAGGCGGGCGCACAGGAATGCCTCGTGGTTCCCGAGCTCACGGCCCGTGCGGTCGCACGAGCGATTCGAAATTCCGTGGAACGGTCGCGGGTCGAGGAGAAGCTCGCCCGTGAACAGGAAATGCTGGGCAACCTGCTCGCGAAGCTGCCCGACCGCATTTACTTCAAGGACCTGCAGAGCCGGTTTGTGCGCGTGAATCAGGCGATGGCGGACCTGTTTCGGCTGCGCGATCCGGAGATGGCGATCGGGAAGACGGATCACGATTTCTTCACCGCCGAGCATGCCCAGCCGGCGCTCGAGGATGAACGAAGGATCATCCGCACGGGCGAGCCGATCATCGACAAGCTCGAGAAGGAGACGCTGCCGGATGGAAGCATCGGATGGGCGTTGACCTCGAAACTTCCGCTGCGTGACAAGACCGGCCGGATCATTGGCACCTTCGGCATCTCGCACGACGTGACGGCGATGAAGCAGCTCGAAGAAACCATCGAGGCCGAGCGCCGGCGTCTCGAGGAACTCAGCGAGGAGCTGCGGGCGAAAAACATCCAGCACGAGCAGGACCTCGTGATGGCGAAGGGAATTCAGGAGGCGCTCCTGCCGGGGCGGCGCTACGTGTTTGAGGCCGGTCCGTCCGGGGCTCGCATTGAATGCTCGTCGATTTACCGGCCGGCGGAGGCGGTGGGCGGCGATTTCTTCACGGTGATTCCGGTTTCGGAGACGGAGATCGGCGTGCTCATTTGCGACATCATGGGGCACGGGTTGCGTGCGGCGCTGGGCACGGCGATCATGCGCGGGCTCGTCGAGCAGTTGAAGGCCGAGGCGGCGCAGGCGGACCAATTTCTGACGGCTCTCAACCGGGGGCTGCGCGCGATCCTCCGCAACATCGACGAACCGCTGCTCATCACCGCGTGTTATCTTGTGGCGAGTTCGGTGCATGACGAGGTGCAGCTTTCCAGCGCGGGGCATCCGTTTCCGTTGCGGATCAACCGGACGACGGCGTCGGTCACAACGATGGGGACGCGCCGGTCGTTGCACGGGCCGGCTTTGGCGCTGTTCGACGATGCGAACTACGGAATGGAGCGATTCCACCTCGCGCCCGATGAGATCGTGCTGCTTTTCACCGACGGCGCGACGGAGATGAGCGACGTGCATGGCGGCGAGATCGGCCTCGACCGGTTCATGGCCTTTGCCGGTCGCCATGCGAAGCTTCGCACGCCGGTCCTGTGTGAACGGATGCTCGGCGATATCCAGCTCGAGGCGGGTGGTGCGGCCTTTGAAGATGACGTGTGTCTGCTCGCGGTGGAGCGGGTGCCGGCGGGGACAGCCCAGGAGGGCGAGGGGGACGTCGCCATGCAGCAGATCGGCTAGAACGCCGGCGCGATTAGCGTGTTCGCTCAGGCCACCTCGCCGAAGGCGACGTCGAGAGCCTCGAGGAGGAAATCCGCGTCCGCTTCGGTGATGCACATTGGCGGAGCGAAACGAATCGTCTGGCCGTGAAGGCCGCCCTTTCCGATGAGGAGGCCGAGTTCCTTCGCGCGCTCCACGACCTGCGCGCATTCGGCGGTCGCGGGTTCTTTGGTCTCGCGGTCGTTGACGAGCTCGATGCCGAGCATGAGACCGCGGCCGCGCACGTCGCCGATGATCGAATGCTTCTCCTTCAGCTTCGCGAGGCCTTCGAGGATGTGCGTGCCGAGCCTCGCGCAGTTTTGCTGAAGCTTTTCCTCGTCGATGATTTCGAGGACGGTCTTGCCCACGGCGGTTGCCACGGGATTTCCGCCAAACGTGTTGAAGTGAATGCGCGTCTTGAGCGCGGCGGCGATTTCCGGAGTCGTGATGACGGCCGCGAGAGGGACGCCGTTGCCGATGCCTTTGGCCATCGTGACGATGTCGGGAATGACGCCCTGTGTCTCGAAACCCCAGTAATGCGAGCCGGTGCGGCCGAAGCCGGTCTGCACTTCGTCGGCGATGCACACACCGCCTGCGGCGCGCACATGCTCGTAAACATGGCGGAGATATCCGTCGGGAAATTCCACGAAGCCGCCGACGCCTTGAATGGATTCCGCGATGAATCCGGCGATCTGGCCGGAGGTCGCGTAGTCGATGAGTGATTTGACGTCGTCCGCGTATTTGCGACCGGCCTCAGGGTCGTCGTAGCCGTAGGGCCCGCGATAGGGATACGGCGCCTGCGCGTGGTGCACGCCGAAGCTGTGCGGAATGTTGAATTTCCACGTGCTGTGCGCGGTGAGGGACAATGCCGCCGCATTTCCGCCGTGATAGGCGTTGCGAAGCGCGATGATGTCGTAGTTGCCCGTAAACGCGCGTGCCATCAGGAGCGCAAGGTCGTTCGCCTCGGAGCCGGAGTTGACAAAATAGCAGACCTTGAGATTTCCCGGCATCTTCGCCGCGAGCGCGGCGGCGTATTCGGCGACGTTCGGCTGGAGATAAATGGTCGTCGAGTGCTGGAGCGTCTCGTTTTGCCGGTTCGCTGCGGCAACGACCTTCGGGTGGCAATGGCCGACACTCACCGTGACGATGCCGCCGAGTCCGTCGAGGTAGCGTTTGCCCGTTTCATCCCACACATACTGCATGTGGCCCTCCACGAGCATGATCGGCTCCTTGTAGTAGAGGAAGATGCCGGGGTTCATGAACTCGGCCCGCAGGCGCTTGACCTCGTCGATGGACGGCCCGGTGTAGGGCGCGGGGGTGTGATCGCAGGGTGGCAGCGTTGGCATGGGATTCAGACGGGGCGGGGGGTGATCTTGCGGAAGAGAAGGTAGAAGACGAAGGCGACGCCAAAGCCGACGAACCATGCGCCGTCGTAGAGAAGGCTCAGGACCGGAGGGATCGAGGATTTTGGAAGGATGCCGACATGCCCGAGAAAGCCCGGAAGACTCGGCAGGATGCCGAGCGCGAGGGATGCAAGCGCCGCGGAACTGAAGCCGTTGCCGTAGGAATAGATGCCGGTCGGATTGTAGAGTTCATCGACGTTGAGACGCCGGCGACGAATCACGAAATAGTCGGCGATCATGATGCCGGCGATCGGACCAAGCAGAGCGCTGTAGCCGATCATCCACGTGAAGAACCAGCTCTTTGAAAACAGCACCCACGGTGCCATCAGCACTCCGATGAAGGCGGTGATCATGCCGCCGATGCGAAAGCTGATGTGTCGTGGAGCGAGGTTGGCGAAGTCGTTGGCGGGGGAGACGACGTTGGCGGCGATGTTTGTGGAGAGGGTGGCGATGGCGAGAGCGAAGAGCGCGATCACGGAAAGAAATGGATGATCGAATCGCGCGATCAACGCGACGGGGTCCCAGATTGCTTCGCCGTAGACAACGATGGTCGCGCTCGTGACGACAATGCCGATGAAGGAATAGAATGCCATCGTCGGCGGCAGACCGATGGCCTGGCCGAGGATTTGTGAACGCTGGCTTCTGGCGAAGCGCGAGAAGTCCGGAATGTTCAGCGAGAGCGTGGCCCAGAAGCCGACCTGCGCGGTGAGCGACGAGAGGAACGTCGGCCAGAATTTTCCAGGCGTGTCGAGCGTGGACGGTTGCTCGAAAAGCGGGCCGAAGCCTTTTGCGGCGTCGAGTGCCCAGATCATGAGGGCAATGCCGACGAGCAGCAAAAACGGCGCGCTGAGCGACTCCAGCCGTTTGATGGAATTCATGCCGCGCAGGATGAAGTAAACGTTCACCAGCCAGAAAAGGAGGAAGCAGGTGAATTGCCCTGCGGAGATTCCCAGGAACGGCAGCGCATCCCCGGGCCCGGCGGGAGTGAACCGGAAAATGAGCGCGAAGGTGCCGTAGATCGCGGAGCCGCCGATCCACGTCTGAATGCCGAACCAGCCGCAGGCGACGATGCCGCGCATCAGCGCAGCGACGTTTGCCCCGAGCGTGCCGAAGCTCGCGCGCAGCAACACGGGGAACGGAATGCCGTAGGCCGTGCCCGGGTGCGCATTCAGCGTCATCGGAATCAGCACGATGACGTTGCCGAGCAGGATGGTCAGGAGCGCCTGCCACCAGTTCATGCCGGTCCCGATGAGGTTGCTGGCCATCATGTAGGTCGGGATGCAAACGGCCATGCCGATCCAGAGCGCGGCAATGTGCCAGGTGCCCCAGGTGCGCTGCGTGGCCGGCACGGGCGCCAGATCGGGATTCCACAGCGAGGAATCAGGCGGAGGTGTTACGTCGAGATGGCGGTGCATGGGACGACAGGCTGGCAAGGACAGTGCCAGAGCGGAAAAGCAGATTCGATACCAAAGGGTCGGGCGCTTTGTGCTGTCAGCGGCGCGGCCGCCGCGTGTGGATGGCGAGCCCAAGAAATCCCGCCAGCCCGATTGCCCAGAAGACTCCCGACTCCGGCACCGGCGTGGTCACCGCGGTCCACGACCACACGAGCGCGTATTCGTCGGTAACGACGCCGCCATCCCCGCGCAGGATCACCTGCACGTCGAAGATGCTGCCCGACAGGCCTGTGAGGTAAATGTGTTCGATATTCTCGGTGGTGCTGTGACTGCTCCAAAGAATCGTGCCGGTCAGGGTGTCGACGAGCACGAGGTCGAAGTTGCTGATGTCGTTGATGCCGAGATCGACGTCCGTAAGGCTGTTCCACGTGACGGTTGCGGTGAAGGCGACGTTCGAGCTCGTCGAGAGATCGAAGAAATAATGGTTTACCGCGTCGGAGCTCACCGCCGTCGAGAGAGTGTTGATGTCCCAACCGCTGGTGGCGGAAAGGAAATTGGCGGGTGTGGTCGTGGTGGGCACGGAGCCGGGTGTTTCCAGCGTCTGCAGGCTCGCGGTGTGCTGCCCGCCGGAGAGCATGTCGTGGGAGCTTTTTGCGTTTACGACGCCCGCGCCAAAGACCTCGTCGAGCGGGTTTGTTTCCGTTTGCGACCAGCCCTCGGTCTTCGTCGCGCCGTTGAGCAGCGCGGCCTTCAGCAACCGGGCATCCGTCGGATCGACACCGTCCATTGCCTCGAAGTGCCCGAGCTCCGCCGCCTGCCGCAGCAGGGTGGCCACGCCGGAAACATACGGGGTCGCGAAGCTCGTGGCCGTGCCCGGCGCGACGAGATGCACGCCGCCGGAGTGATTTCCCGACAGGGTGCCGACGGTGATCCCGTTATACATCGAGCCTGGCGCGTAAACGAAGGTGCTGCTGCCGTTGTTGGCGCCGTTGATGAACAGCGTGCCGAAGCGGTTCGCGTAGCCGTCGTAGGCGAGACTGACCTCCGTCACGATCTCCGGATCGGTGGTGAGGAAGACGAAGCTTTGATTGATGATCGGCGGGTTGATCCCGACCGGAGTCCATGAGGTGGTCGACCCGACGGTCGTGGTCCGTGCCACGACGTCCAGAACGAAGTAGTCGGCGGCGAAATTTTCGACGGCTGCGACCCCCGGCGAGACGCCGGCGGTGGCGCCGAAGAAATGATTTCCCACCAGGCCGGCGTGCCCCGAGGCGAGTGCGGGGATGAATCCCGCACCCGCTCCTCCATAGGGATGCGTGGAATCGTAATACCGGAACAATGACTCCGGCTGGCCGACGGTCGACGGGCTGACCTGCCATGCGCTCCCCACGGATGCCTCGGCCACGGCGACGGTCTGTCCGCTCCCGTTCAGCTCCGGATATTTGGCGCGAAGGGCCGTGACGCCGATGAGATCGAGATCCGCCGAAATGGCCGCCGCGCCCAGAGTAAAGGTGGCGAGAACAAGGCGGAAAATGGAGGTGCGGCCGATCTTCACGGCAGGGGAAAGTTAGCAGACGACCCGTGAAACGCCAGCCGTCCGGCAGGCACGCCTCCCTTTTTCCTTGCGCGGCCCGGGGTGCTCTCTAGCCTTCCCGTTTTGCATGAGGAAGTCTCTGTGGTTCGCCGGTTTGATTGCGCTGTTGGTGGCAGTTTCGGCCCGTGCGCAGTTTGGCAGCTTCGGGGACGTTCCCGTCGAGATTCAGGCCAGCGACTCGCGCTTCGAAGGGGGCGTGGCGGTCGGCGAGGGCGACGTGCAAATCCACTACGGCGAGGTGAGCATCTACGCCGACTACGCGGAATACAACCCCGACACCCGTGACGTCCTGCTCATCGGCGACATCCGCATCTACACGGAGGACAATCTCTTCACCGGCCAGCGCGCGCTCTACAACCTGGAGAGCAAGCAGATCCGCGCGCTCGAGTTCAAGGGCGACTATACGCCGCTCAAGTTTCAGGCGTTGAGCCTGCGGGCGCCGTCGCTGCGCGAGTTTCACGTGGCGGACGCGACGCTCACCACGGACGACTCCTCGATGCCGGATTTCCGGATCAAATCGAAGAGCGTGCGCATTTATCCGGATTCGCGCGTCGTGTTTTCGAATTCCACGCTCTACATCGGCGAGGTCCCGGTGCTGTGGTTCCCGTATCTCTTCGCGTTCACCAACAACTCCGGTTTCGAGCTTCGTCCCGGCTACGACTCGCGATGGGGCTACTACATGCTCACCGGCTACAACTTCCCGATCGGCAGCGGAGGCAACATCATCGGCACGGTGCACGCGGATTACCGCACCGAGCTTGGCTTCGGCACCGGCTTCGACGCCGTGTTCCAGTTCGGCAAGGACGACCGCAGCTTCGGCGAATTCAAGAGCTACTACGCCTACGACATCGACCCCGATGATCGTGTCGGCGGTCCCGGCGAGCCGAAGGAACCGGGTGACCACGATCGCTACCGCGTCACGTTCCAGAACCGCCTCTTCCTCACCGACGACATCTACGCGAGCTTCGACATCAACAAGCTCAGCGACATCGACTTTCTCGAGGACTACTTCCCGAACGAGTTTCGCGTCGATCCGCAGCCCGACAACTACGTGAGCCTCACGAAGTGGGATGAGTTCTACACGCTCACGTTGCTCACGCGGTGGCAGATGAACGATTTCTTCCAGACCACCGAGCGTCTGCCGGAACTCGCCCTCGACATCAAGCAGCACCAGTTCTTCGGCACGCCGATCTACTACGACGGCGAAAACAGCGTCGGCTACTATCGCCGCGCCTTCCCCGATGGCTCGATCTTCCCGGACTACGACGCCACGAGGTTCGACACGTTCCACCAGTTTTCCTATCCGAAGACGTATTTCGGCTGGCTGTCGCTCATTCCGAAGATCGGTATTCGTGGCACCTACTACAGCAAGACCGGGCGCACGATCGACGTCCTCAGCGAGCAGCAGCGCACCCGCATCGCCAATTTCCAGCAGCGTGCCGACTCGAGTCGCATGCTCGCCGCGCAGCAGGGCGCGCAGATCAGCCAGCTTCAAAGCCAGCTGAACTCGACGAGCAATCCCGTGCAGGCTGCGCGGCTGCAGGCGCAGATCGACGCGCTGAGAAATTCCCAGCAGGCCCAGCTCGCACAGGCTGAATCCTTCGAAGCCCAGGCCGCCGCGATCGAGAATGGCGACAGCCTCGACGGTCGCGCGCTTGAGACGGGCGGCGGCACGTTCCGGCCAATCATGAACATCGGATTCGAGGGCTCGTTCAAGCTCTCGAAGCGATACGAGGAAATCCAGCTGCGCGCCCTCGGCCTCGACGGCGTCCTCCACACCACGCAGCCGTATTTCAACTATTCCTACGTCCACAACTTCGGCAAAGGCCGCGACGAGATTCTCCAGTTCGACCGCGTGGTCGCCGCGACCGATCCGCTCCCGCTCGATTTCCCGCAGTTCGTCGCCATCGACTCGATCGACACCTGGAGCATCCTGCGACTTGGTGTGCGCAACCGGCTCACGACCCGCCGCGGCGACGACAACTGGGAGTGGTTCGTCGTCGATTCGTTCTTTGACCTCAATTTCAACAACCCCTATGTGGACAACGACAACGGCATCGTCTCAAACGCCGTCAATCGCATCGAGTTCCGCCCGGTGAGCTGGGCCACGCTGCGCATGGACGCGCAGATTCCGATGACCAACGAGGGCTTCACGGACGTGAACACCTCGATCCTGTTCATGCCGTGGCGCGACCTGTTGCTGCAATTCAGCGATCGTTACCTGGACGACAGTCCGTTCTTCGAGGACAGCAACCAGCTCTCCGGCTACGCCTATTACCAGATCACCTCGAACTGGGGCGTGAGCGCCCAGGCGACCTACGAGGCGGTGGAGGACATCCTGCTTCTGCAGCGTTACATGGTGCACCGTGACCTGTCGTCCTGGATTGTGTCAGTCGGTGGCGAAGTCCGTGAGAACCGGGGTGGCGATACCGAATACGGTGTCCTCTTCACGATGACGCTCAAGGACGCTCCGCAAGTCACCCTTCCGCTGGCGTTCGATCAGGGCACCGGCCCTCTCGGCTCGGACGACTGACGTCCCACTGCGTAATCGCAGCGCGGCACGCCGGCGTTCAGCAGACTTCGTCGATGGCTTTGCGGATCGCGTCGACGGCTCGCTCGAGTTCTTCTTCGCGGCTGCAGAGCGGCGGCATGAGCACGATCGTGTCGAGAATCGGGCGGGTCAGCAGCCCATGCTTGCGGGCGGCCATGCAGACTTTCGCTCCCATGAGATCGGCCCAAGGATAGGTGCGGTCATCGGCCTTGTCGGCGACCAGTTCGATGCCGGCGATGAAGCCGCATTGGCGAACGTCGCGCACGTGCGGGTGATTCCTCAGTCCATCGAGCAGGGAGCGAAGCGTGGAGATCTTCGGCTGAAGATTTTCGAGAACCTGCTCTTCCTCGAAGATGTCGAGACTGGCGAGCGCCGCCGCACAGGCGAGGGGATTTCCCGTGTAGCTGTGGCCGTAGTAGAAGGTCTTCAGCTCGGAGACGTGGCCGAGGAATTGTTGAAAGATTCGCTCGGTGGTGAGCGTCGCGGCGAGTGGCAGGTAGCCGCCGGTAATGCCCTTGGCGAGGCAGAGGAAATCCGGAAACACGCGCTCCTGCTCGCAGGCGAACATGGTGCCCGTGCGTCCAAAGCCCGTGAGCACTTCGTCGAGAATGAGAAGGATGCCGTGCAGGTCGCACCACGCGCTGAGCTCGCGAAGCATGCCGGGGGGCCAGAGCCGGATGCCCGCCGCGCCCTGAACCAGCGGCTCGATGATGGCGGCCGCGATCGTTTCCGGCTGCTCGATGCGCGAGAGATCCTCGAGGGAGCGGATTCGCTCGACCGGGAAGTGCATTCTCTCGAATCGTCCGTGGAAGCCGGCAATGCCGCCCACGCTCGAGGCCCCGGCTGTGTCGCCGTGATAGGCCTGGTCGAAGGCGAGAAAGCGGTTTCGCACGGGATGCCCGGCGAGCTGCCAGTATTGGACGGACATTTTCAACGCGACCTCGATCGCGGTCGAGCCATCATCGGAGAAAAAGACGCGGGGCAGCGTGTCGCGGGTGAAGAGGCCGGAGAGCCGGCGCGCGAGCCGGGCGGCGGGGGCATTTGTCGAGCCGAGGAACGAAACGTGCGCGACGCGATCGAGCTGCTCGCGGATCGCGGCGTTGATTCGCGGGTGGTTGTGGCCGTGAATGTTCGTCCAGATCGAGGAGTTTCCGTCGAAGTATTCGCGACCGCGACTGTCGCGCAGCATGGTGCCGCGCCCCTCCACGAGAACCAGCGGTTCGTGCTCCGGCGCACACCAATCCTGCATCTGCGTGAAGGGATGCCAGGTGTGCGTCTTGTCGGCGGCGATGAGGTCTTCGGTCTCTTCGTTGGAGAAAATCATTTCGGCAGCAAGCGTAGCTGGTAACGTTCGCCCCGGTGAATCCCCTTGCCAAGATTCTCGTTTACGTGGTTGCCGTGGTCTTGATTGCGGCCTTGCTGGCACCGCCGGTTTACTGGGGTGCGCAGGCGATGGCCGCGCACGGGATCGTTCCCTCGCTGGCCGGGTTTCCCTTCTTCCGGTTCTTCAGCCGCATTCTGCAGATTTCCGCGCTTGTTCTGCTATGGCCGACGATTCGCTGGTTGCGCATCGGGAGCTTCGCGGAGCTCGGGCTCGAGCGGAATCCCCATGGTCGACGTGATCTCGCCGTAGGGATTGCCGCGGCCCTGGGACCGTTGATTGTGCTGGGCATCGGCTACTACGCGCTCGAGATCTACAAACCGAGCAACGACTTTCGCTGGGTGCAGCTTCTTCGCGCTCTCGGCACGGGCGCGGTGGTGGGTGTGGTCGAGGAAATTTTGTTTCGCGGAGTTTTGCTTGGACTGGCGATGCGCTACATCGGGCGTCTGCCGGGGCTGGCGGTGATTTCCTTCGTGTTTGCGATCGTCCATTTCCTCAAGCCGCGTGCGGAGATCACCGAGGTGCATTGGTGGAGTGGATTCGAGCTGCTCGGAAGCGCGATCGACAATCGCATTCCGATGTCGCTCGTGATTGCGGGCGGCATCGCGCTGTTCGTGATCGGCCTCATTCTCGGTGCGGTCACGATGCGCACGCACTCGTTGTGGCTCGCCATCGGGCTGCATGCGGGCTGGGTCTTCGGGCAACAGTCGATCAACTCGATTGGCAAATTCCGCGTGAAGCCGCCGGACGAGCTGCTGCCGTGGGTGGGACCCAATGTCGTGAGCGGAATGGTGCCGACCGGACTCGTGCCCATGGCGGCATTGCTTGTCACCGCGCTGATGCTTTGGTGGTATCTCGCGCGTGGGACTTCCGGGATTTCTCGACGCTCCACTGGCGACGCTGGCTGATCTCGTCTGCCCTCCGCATTGCATGAATTGCGGAGTCCGTCAGCCACCGGGGCGGTGGCTTTGCGAGGAATGTTCGCGTGACCTTCCGAGAATCACCGGGCCGAAATGCGCCGTCTGCTCGCGGCCCTACGATGGCGCGGTGGACGTTTTCCTGTGCCCAAACTGCCACGGCCATGCGATGCATCTCGACTTCGCGGTGTCGGTGATGCGCTCGAAAGGGATCGTGCGCGAGTTGATCCATCGGTTCAAATACGGTCGCGAGCGGCAGCTGCGCCGCATTCTCGCCGGCTGGCTGTGCGAGGCGTTTGCCGACGAGCGACTGCGCGATATCGGTGCAATCGCCTTCGTCCCGCTGCATCCGGCCCGGCAACGCGAGCGGCAGTTCAATCAGGCGGAGGCGCTGGCGGATGCCGTGGCGCGCGCGGAGGGACTGCGCCTCGTTTCTCCGCTGCGGCGCGTTCGATACACGATCACCCAGACGCACTTCGATCGAAAGCAACGGATGCGGAACTTGCGCGGCGCCTTTGCTTTGCGACAGAATGCCGGCGTGAAGGATAAATCATTGCTGCTGGTGGACGACGTATTGACCACCGGATCCACACTGGACGAATGCGCGCGGGTGCTCCTCGAGGGCGGTGCGAGGAGGGTGTGCGCGATCACGGTCGCCCGGGGGTAAGCCATGGCCATCTTTCGCAAACCTGTTCTCAGAGCGCTCGGCGGCAAAAACCGCGAAATGCCCGAAGGCCTGTGGACCAAGTGTCCCTCCTGCGGCGAGGTCATTCACAATCTCGCACTCGACGAGAACCTGCGGGTCTGTCCGAAGTGCGATCACCATTTTCCCTTTGGCTCTGCCGAACGCGTTGCCTCGCTCGTCGATCCCGGATCGTTCACCGAGACGGACGCGAACCTCGTCTCGGTCGACACGCTGAAATTCAAGGGTGTTGCGACCTACGAGGATCGCCTCAAGAACTACCGCGAGAAAACCGGATTGAAGGACGCGGTGCTCACCGGAACCGCGACGATTGATGGGCGTCCCGTTTCGATCGCGGTGATGGATTTCCGGTTCCTCGCCGCGACGATGGGTTCGGTGGTCGGCGAGAAGATCACGCGCGCGATCGAGCTCGCCACGAAAAAGAAGATGCCGGTGATCATCGTCTGTGCGTCGGGCGGTGCGCGAATGTATGAAGGCATGCTCAGCCTCATGCAAATGGCGAAAACGAGCGGCGCGCTCGCGCGTCACGCCGAAGCGAAGCTGCCCTACATCACGGTGCTCACAAATCCGACGACCGCTGGCGTGATGGCGAGCTACGCGTCGCTGGGTGACGTGATCCTTGCCGAGCCGAAGAGCATGATTGGTTTCGCCGGACCGCGCGTGATCAAGGAGACGACACACCAGGAGCTCCCTCCCGGATTTCAGACCGCGGAATTTCTCGAGAAGCACGGCCTCATTGACCACATCGTGCATCGCGCGAAGATGCGTGGGGTGATTTCCCAGCTGCTGAATTACCTCTCCAGGAAATGACCGCCTCCGAGGCGCTGGAGTGGCTTTATTCCGCCCAGCAATTCGGCATCAAGCTCGGCCTGGAAAACACGCAACGCCTCCTTGCGGCGGTGGGCAATCCCGAGCGTCGCTGCCGGTTTCTGCACGTTGCCGGCACGAACGGAAAGGGCTCGGTGTGTGCCATGATCGACTCGATCCTGCGCGCCGGCGGATACCGCACGGGCCTCTACACGTCGCCGCACCTCATCGATTTCAGGGAGCGGATTCGCGTGAATGGCGAAATGATTCCCGGCGACGACCTCGCGCGCATTATCACGGAGTTACGGAGCGCAACCGCCACATGGTCGCACGCGCCGACTTTCTTCGAACTCGCGACGGTGCTGGCGATCCGGCATTTCGCGGACTGTGCCTGCGAGTTTGTCGTCCTCGAGACCGGCATGGGAGGCCGCCTCGACTCGACCAATGCCGTGACGCCGATCGTGTCGGTTTTAACGCCAATCGCGATGGATCATTCCCAATGGCTCGGCGGCACGCTTGCGAAGATTGCAGGCGAGAAAGCGGGCGTCCTGAAGTCAGGCGTTCCCGCCGTATCGGCTGAGCAGACGGACGAAGTTGTCGAGGTATTGCGTGCAAAGGCGAGAGAGGTTGGCACGTCGCTTGAATTTATAACCGACTCGTTCGAAGGAGCCGTGGGATTGCGCGGGTCGCATCAACGAAGCAACGCGGGCCTTGCACGGGCGGCAATCAAGGTGGCGCGCATTCCGCTTGATGAGCGGTCGATATGGGAGGGAGTGGCGAATGTCCACTGGCCGGGGCGCTTTGAGGTGATCGGAAATTTTGTCCTCGATGGTGGGCACAATCTGCACGCGTCGCGGCAATTGGTGAACGTGTGGAGGGAGACGTTTCGCCACGAAAAGCCGAGGATCATTTTCGGCGCCCTTGAGGACAAGGACTACCGCGAGATGCTGGAGGTTCTCTCGGCGATCGCGCGGGAGTTCCTTTTCGTGCCTGTGCGGAGCGAGCGATCTGTGGAGCCTGAGCTGTTGCTGGCGGGCTGTCGGAGCAATGCGAGAGTCATCGAGAGTCTCCAGAGGGCAATCGAACTCTCACGCGATGAGCTAACGTTGATTACCGGATCGCTTTTCCTCGTGGGCGAGGCGATGGAGCTTCTCAGGCGTTCCTGAGACGCTCGATCTCGGCGGCACGGTCCTCGGCGCGGAACACGGAGGTTCCTGCCACGAGCAGATTCGCGCCGGCATCGATGGACGTGCGGGCTGTGTCGGCATTGATGCCGCCGTCCACCTCGATGTCGAAATCCAGACCGCGTTCTTCGCGCCATTTCGCGCCCTGGCGCACCTTGTCCATCATTTCCGGGATGAACGACTGACCGCCGAAACCCGGGTTGACGGTCATGACGAGCAGAATGTCGAACTGCCCGAGAAATGGCTCGATTGCGGCGATGTCCGTGGGCGGGCTGATCGCGAGTCCCGCCTTGCAGCCTGCTTCGCGCACCTTTCGCAGCGTGTCGGCGACATCGTGATCCGCTTCCACGTGCGAGGTGATCGAAGACGCGACGTTTGTGAAGCGGGGAAAGTAGTGATCGGGGCGCGTGACCATCAGATGGACATCCAGAGGGAGCGTCGTGTGTTTGCTGACAGCCTCCACGAATGCGGGACCGAAGGAGATGTTGTCCACGAAATGCCCGTCCATGACGTCGCAGTGAATCCAGTCGGCGCCGGCCTTGGTGACGGATTCCGTTTCCGCAGCGAGATGGGCGAAGTCGCTGGCGAGGATCGACGGGGCAACGATGATCTTGCGGGAACTCACGGCGTTTATCTCTAACGCCGCGCGCCCGCGTCGGCTATAACGGAGTGCGTGGATGACGAACCGATCATCGATCTGACGAGCGACGATTTTTTCATGGGGGAGGCGTTGCGGCAGGCGCGACGTGCCTACGACGCGGAGGAGGTGCCCATTGGAGCGGTGATCGTGCGCGAGGGGAAGGTCATCGCGCGCTCGTGGAATCAGGTCGAGACGCTGAAGGACGCAACCGCTCATGCGGAAATGCTGGCCATCACTCAGGCGGAGGAAACGGTGGGCGACTGGCGATTGAATGACTGCGACCTTTACGTGACGAAGGAGCCGTGCCCGATGTGCGCCGGGGCGATTGTGCACGCGCGGCTGCGGCGGGTGATCTTCGGTTGCGGAGATCCAAAAGGCGGAGCCGCTGGAGGATGGATCAATCTGCTGCAAGGCACACCGCTGAATCACCAATGCGAATTGAAGTCCGGTGTCCGCGGTGAGGAATGTGCGGGGCTGCTGAAGGCGTTCTTCGTCGAGCGGCGGCGATAGGGATTAATCTGACAGGAAAAAGCTTCCGCGATTACGACCTGCCTTTGGATGCGAGTATTCGATAACGCTTCCTATTTGATCAGCATGCAGTCGCCGTAGCTGAAGAAGCGGTAGCGTTCGCGGATGGCGGCTTCGTAGGCCTCGCGGATGAGTTCGCGGCCGGCGAATGCGCTGACGAGCATGAGGAGCGTCGACTTGGGGAGGTGGAAGTTCGTCAGCAGGGCGTCGACGTGGCGGAATTCGTGGGGCGGGCGGATGAAGATCGAGGTGCGGCCGATGTGGGGCCGGATAACGCCGGCGGGTTGGGATTCCAGCACGCGCAGCGTGGTGGTGCCGACGGTGAGGATGCGGGAGGCGGCGTTGATTGCGGTCGATGCCTCGGCGCTGATCTCGTAGCGCTCCTCGTGCATGCGATGCTCGGCGAGATTTTCCACCTTCACCGGCTGGAAGGTTCCGATGCCGACGTGGAGGGTGAGAAATGCGTGCGGAATGCGCTCGAGCATTTCCGGCGTGAAATGAAGGCCGGCGGTGGGGGCTGCAACGGAGCCGTCGGGGCCGGCGTAGACGGTTTGATAGCGCGTGTCGTCCGTCGCGTCCGCCGCACGGCGCATGTAGGGCGGGATGGGGAGTTCTCCGAAGCGGGCGAAATCGATCGGGCCATCGAAGTCCACGACGCGCTCTCCGGTCGGTTCGACATCGACGACACGTCCATTCGCTCCGCCAACGCGGCATGTGGCGCCGAGTCGCATGCGGCGGCCTGGCTTCACGAGGCAGCGCCAGCGATGGGGGGCGAGTTCTTCGAGAAAGAGAAACTCGATGCGGCGATCCTCGCTGAACATCCGTGCGCGGATGACGCGCGAGTTGTTCAACACGACGAGGTCACCGTCCCGCAAATAGCCGGGAAAGTCCGCGAACATCCGATGCTCGATGGCGCCGGTGGCGCGATCGAGCACGAGCATGCGCGAGGCATCGCGCCGCTCGAGCGGTCTCGAGGCAATCAGCTCCTCGGGAAGCGGATAATCGTAGTCGCTGAGCCGGTCGCTCACGCCTTGGTCACGCGGGTGAGCCCGCAGCGTTGCGCGGCGGCGCCCACGAGTTCGGCGACGCGGCGTTTCAGGCGTCGCGCGCCCACGAGCAGGTAGAGGGCAAACACGAGATAGGGAATCTGCACCCAGAAATCCCATGTGTCCGACGAAAGCTGCCGATAGGCGATGATCGCGAGCAGAACGACGTTTACCAGAAACGTGGTGGCGACCATGTGGGTGGTGAGCCGCACGCGGGTGAGCGCCTTCGGGCCGCCGTGGTATTCGGTGACGGTGAGCGCCTTGATGCCCCACCAGAAACTTCCGTAGACCTGCACGTCCCAATCCTTCCACCCCGTGTCGATCGAGTAGCTCCAGCCTTCGCTTTCGAGCGCGGAGATCATCTCGGGCAGCAATGCTTCACGTCCCTTGCCTTCCTCGCTCCAGAAGTTGAGCCTGGAGATGTTGCCTATGCGCGAGGGATGGAAGTCCTGCTCACGCGTGGCGATGACCGATGGCGGCGTGCGCTTGAATTTCAGCCACACGTAATAACGGGTCCATCCCCGGACGAGCGGCTGAGACAGCGCGAGGAAAATGACGAGCAATCGCGCGCGAATTGTGTCGAACCGCGGCTCGAGCTTCGCGTGGATCATGTAACTCAGCGCCACGAGCAATGTCGCGCCGAACATGAGATACGGCACGATGCGCAGGAATGGCAGCGGGATGGAAGCCACGAAAATCGCGACGGTCAGAGCCACCCATTCGATGCTGCTCACGTAGGCGGCGATCTCGCTTTGCGGCGTGGGATAGATGCACTGGAAGAGGCCTTCGCCGAAGACGCCGTGATAGATGACGGGGCGATTCACCAGCCATGTGAAGCGAGGGGCGCCGTAGATCTGCCCGCGCCATTTGGCGGTGCCGGTGGGCCCGAAAAAGACGAGGTGTTTGAACCGCAGCAACGACTCCGCCTCGCCGTAGCCCTCCTGCTGCTTGCGGAAGGCTTTGAGCGTGAAGCGCCGGTAGTGCCACACGATTGCCGCGGGGCTGAAGGCAATGACCTCGCCCTCCTGCTGCAGGCGCCAGCAAAAATCCACGTCGTCGCCGGCCTTGCGGTATTCCGGATCGAACCCTCCGATCTTCTCGAACGCCCATTTGTAGAATGCCATGTTGCAGCCGGGAATGTGCTCTGCGACGACATCGGTGAGCAGCACGTGGCTCGGGCCTCCTGGTGCGGCGGCGACGCACGCCTGGATCCAGTCCTCCGCGGGCGGGGAAATATTCGGGCCGCCGACGCCGCAGTAGTTCCCGCTGGTGAGCGTGTGGACGAGGAAGTAGAGCCAGTCGGGATCGGCCATGCAGTCCGAGTCCGTGTAGGCGAGAACTTCACCGGTGGCCGCGTAACCGCCGACGTTTCGCGCGACGGAGAGCCCCTTGTTTTCCTGGCGGATGCTGACGATCCACGGATGCTTTGCGGCGATTTCCTGTGTGTTGTCCGTCGAGCCGTCATCGACGAGGATGACCTCGTAGTCCGGGTAATCGATCTCCTTGAGGGACTCGAGGCAGCGGTCGAGCGTCTTCGCGCCATTGTAGGAGCACACGATCACCGAGACCTTCGGATAGCGCTCGAGCCCGATCTTTCGCGTCATGGGCTCGTCGCCGGCGAAAAGCTTTTTCACGGCCGCGAGGGCGAGCTTCGGCGTGCGGTCGCGTCGCACGAGGCCGAAGTTCCAGTCCATGATTTCCATGCCGCCGCGGAACCACTCGTCGGTCCACGAGTAGAGGACAGTGCCGGCAAGCCCGCCGCGCACGACGCTCTGGATGTGCCACGTGAGCATTTCGGCCTGCTCCTCCTCGGAGTGCCGGATCGTGTCCATGCCGAATTCGCCCATCACGAGCGGACGGTCTTCGGCGAGATTCTGGAGACGCGCAAGGTAGCGGTCGAAATCCTCTTGGCGATGCAGGTAGACGTTGAACGTGAAGAAGTCGACGTTCTGCGGCAGCAGGTATTCGGTGGGCGGGAAGCTCGCGTAGGAATAGAGCGCCTCGGGATCGGCCTCCCGCGCGACATAAATGAGCTCCTCCACGAACTCCGTGACCTCGCGCGGGCCGAGCCAGCGCACCATGCTGGTCGGGATTTCGTTGCCGACAAGGTAGCCGAAAATCGCGGGATGGCCGGCGTTCTTTTTTACGCCGTCGCGCACGGTGCGCACGATTTCCCGACGAATCTTGCGCTTGTTCAGAAACTCGATGTGTTCGGCCCACGGAATCGTCACCAGCACGCGGATGCCGAACTCCTGGCAGCCGTCGAGGAACCATTTCGGCGGAACGTAGTAAACGCGCACCAGGTTCACCCCGGTGTCCTGCATCATGGCGAGGTCGCGGCGGAGCTTCTCGGGATTGCCGAAATGCTCGCCGTCCTCATCGGGGGCGAAGGGGCCGTAAGTGACGCCCTTGATGAAAAACTTTTTGTCCCCCTCGAAAAAGAATTTCGCCCGAACGCGAATTCGTTGTTGCACGGCGTTTACCGCTAGCGGCTCTGCAACAGGATGCAATGCGGATTTGTCATTCCGGATTGTCGGCGCACGCATACTCCGCGAGGCCGATCAACAATTTCTGCAAGCGGCGATTGTCCTGCGCTGCGGTGACGAGCTCCGCCAGCGCGGTGCGGACCCGCGGAGGCAGCGAGGCGAGGCCGGGAAGTGTGGTTGCGCCTGGCATGTAGGGGGACACGTCGTCACGGACGCGGTGGCTCGATTCGCTCGCGATGTCGGCGGTGACGCGGGACTGAAGTTTGTCGCGAAGATAGGCGGCGAGCAGCTCGGTCTTTTTCGCGGGAGAGCCTTCCGCGAGCTGGAGAAGTCGGGAGAGAAAATCGGCGGAGAGGTCCTGCGTGGCTCCGTTGCGCAAACGGCTGAGCTGCGCGGGATCCAGTTTGAGGTGGTCCGAAAGCTGGCGTGCGGTCCATTGACGATCCTGCAATTCCCGCTCGATGAACTTCCAGAGGTGCTTCATTCCTGCGTGAGCGTAGGGAAAAATTGACGGGCGTGCAATTGGAGGGGAATTGACAATAAAGCAATTGCCATTGTAGCAATCCTTGTTGTGAAGCTCGGCTTGTATCTTCTCGAAACATGCCGTCTCCGGAAGGAAAGGGCGAAGGGCTGGGCTTTGGTGGAGGCCGAGTGGTGGGAGGCGAGAGTCCGGCATGGGCTGGAGCTCTGGCAGGCAATGGAGGATCTAGAGAAGGCGCGCGCCGCGCGCCGCTCCGGGGTGGGGAGGGGCGGAGAGGAGAGGGACGACTGAGCTCGAACCTCTACCCGCTCTCGAGCGCGTGTCGGGCGATCCGGAGGGTGGTTTCGATATCGTCCTCGGTATGGGCGAGCGAAATGAACCCCGCCTCGAACTGCGAAGGGGCGAAATAAACACCCTCACTCAGGCAGCGATGGAAGTAGCGGTTGAATGCGGCGCGATCGCTTTTCTGTGCCTCCGCGAGGTTGCGAACCGGCCCCTCCGTAAAATAGAGGCAGAACATCGAGCCGATGCGCTGGAAGGTGATCGGCTTCCCGGCGATCGCGGCGCGGACCCCTTCCTCGAACCTGGCGCCGAGTGCCTCGAGAGCGGCCCATCCATTTCGTCGTTCCAATTCGCGCAATTGGGCGAGGCCGGCGGCCATGGCGATGGGATTTCCCGACAGGGTTCCGGCCTGATACACCGCGCCGTCCGGTGAAAGGTGGTCCATGACCTCCGCGCGTCCGCCAAACGCGCCGACGGGAAGTCCGCCTCCGATGACCTTTCCGAGCGCGGTGAGATCGGGACGCACGCCGCAGATTTCCTGGTATCCGCCGGGCGCGACGCGGAAGCCGGTCATGACCTCATCGAAAATGAGCAGACTGCCGTGCGCGTCGCAGAGTTCGCGCAAGGCTTCGAGATACCCCGGCTCAGGCAGGTAGAGTCCGGCATTGGCGGGAACCGGCTCGAGAATGATCGCGGCAATTTCGTCGCCCTCGCGGGCAAATGTCTCGCGCACCGCTTCGAGGTTGTTGAACGGGAGCGCTGTCGTGAGATGCGCCAGCGATGCGGGAATGCCGGCGCTGTCCGGACGACCGTGGGTGAGCGCGCCGCTCCCCGCCTTGACGAGAAGGGAATCGACGTGACCGTGGTAGCAGCCTTCGAATTTGATGATTCGGTCGCGGCCGGTGAATCCTCGCGCGAGTCGGATGCAGCTCATCGTGGCCTCCGTGCCGCTGTTCACCATTCGGACCTTCTCGATCGATGGCACGAGGCGGCAGATCGTTTTCGCCATCTCGACTTCCAGCGGATTCGGGATCCCGAAGCTCAACCCGTGCCCGGCGGCTTCCTTTACCGCATTGAGCACGACGTCCGGCGCGTGGCCAAGAATCGCCGGCCCCCAGGTGCCGACGTAGTCGATGAGTTCGCGGCCGTCCACATCGCGAATCCGGCACCCTTGCGCATGGTCCACGAAGAAGGGCTCGCCACCCACCGAGCGGAAGGCGCGAACGGGGGAGTTCACCCCGCCGGGGATGCGTTCCTTCGCGGCGTTAAAGAGGTGGTGGGACCGGGAGGCCATGGATACGTTGCCTATATGCCGGGGAGGCGATCCGGCAAGGTCCGCTTCCAGTTTTCAGAGTTCCCGAAAAATTTTTCCAAAAATTCCTTGCATGCCGGAAAAAAGCTGACACCTTTTGCCTCGTTCTGGGGGGAACAGCAGGCCGTCGTGGCACTCGTCGCGGCGGCCTGCATCATTTCCGGGGTGGAAGATTTTTTGTTGTCGCGCGAATGATCGAACGAATTCTCACGCAGCTCCCCGACCTGCCGGTCTCGCACAATCCACGAATTTCGAAGCGGCAGCTGTTCGCAAACGGTGAGGTTCCGGCGATCACGCAGATCGCCCGTGCGACCTTTCCCGCGGGTGAAGTGGCGCCGGGGCATGCCCACGCGGATATGTGGGAGGTCTTCCTGTTCGAGTCCGGAACGGGAGAGCTGGAGATCGACGGGTCAGTGCACGCGGTGGGCGCGGGTCATGCGTTTCTCGTCGCACCGGGAGAGGTGCATGAGATCCGGAATACCGGCAACGGGCCTCTGGTCGTCACGGTTGTTGGCGTTCGCGATCCCTCGGGAACACCCGCGAGCGACTAGAAGTTCCACATCTTGCCCTGCGCGGCGTCGGCAAACACCTGCGAACTCAGCATGTAGGACAGCGGCGGATCGGGTAGCTTGCTGTCGTCGAGAACGGGCAGGCTCTTGCCGATGGTGTCATCCCACGGCTGGGTGCGGGCGATGTTGATCGGCGTGCCCACGGGGATCATGTCGTAGATTTTCTTCACGGCCTTGAGCGGCGTGCGCACGCAGCCGTGCGTGCTCGGATACGGTTTCACGAAGCCCCAGTGGATGCCGTAGGCGGGCTTGAACTCCATCCAGTAGGTCATCGGATATCCGGCGCCCGGGCTGCTGATGCGACGGCGGGTCGCCTGCTTGGAGTAGATGGTGAAATTGCCGTGCGGCGTGGGGGTGGAGGCGGTGCCGACGCATACCGGCGTGGCAAGGAGCACCTTGTCGCCTTCGACGACGTAGAGCCGTTGGGCCGAAGTGCTGAGCTTCAGTTTGACGTTGCGCGGATTCGACGGCTTCTGGACCGGCGGATCAAACGTGAACGAGTTGCGAGGCCCTGCCGGCTTTGTCGTCTCGCAGGCGCTGAGAACCAGCGCGAGGACGGACAGGGCGGTCGGAACTAGAAAACGGGAAGTCAGATGCTTCATGGCGCAGCGATTGCGGGAAAATGCGGTGAGGTGGCGGGAAGGGCAAGCGGAATTCGTGCGGGGTGCGGAGAGGGAATTGATTCAACGGGGCTTCGTGCGACGGTAGGGCATGGACGGGATCATTGCGCATGCGACGGGTCTGGAGGCCCGGTTCGACGAGGAGCTGGCCGCGGAGATTCCGGGCTGGAAGCGGGAGAACGAAATCCGCCCGTCGGATTCGAAGGAAACCTCCAACGAGGCTCCGGGGTGTTTGGAGTCTGCGACGCACGCGACGGACCTCACCCGCACTGAGCGAGAGTGAACTCGCAGCGGGGAAAGCCCTGCCCCTCCGCGATCTTCAGGATTCGCTCGCAAAACGAGGCGAGGCGGGCGAGATCGTCGGAAATTCCCGGTTCATCGAGACGCTCGATGGCGCGTTGAAACAGGGTGAGGCTCGAGACGAGTTTCAGACTGTCGACCTCGCCATTCATCAGGTCGACGAGGCGTGTTCCGGACGACAGGGCATCGTCCACGGCCGAAGCGGCGGCGATCAGGCGGTCGCGAAGAACCGGATCGCACAGGTAATCGCGCGCCTCTTCGAGGTCGTGGAGCGCGTAGAACTGCGCGGTCGAAGAACGTCCGAGTCCTGCGAGCTGTGGAAAGACGAACCAGATCCAGTGGCTGCGCTTCCTGCCGGCGCGCAGTTCGGCAAGGGCGGTTTCGAAGGCGCCCGCCTGTGCTTTGTGAAAGCGATCCAGGGAACTCACGGAGCGTCGCTCACCCGTCGGAGCGTTCCGAGACCGGTGGCATCGAGATTTTCGACCCAGACCTGACGTGCCGCGCCGTCGAGCCCGAGAGTGAACGTAATGGCATAACGGCCCCCCGTCATTTCCCCGACCGGCGTGTAGGTGAAGGTGTCGCGGTCCCAGTGGCTCATGGGCAGAACGATCGGCTTTGGACCCATCGCAATGGCAAGGCCGTCGCCGTCCTTTCGAATCTCGATCGGCCCGATGAAATCATTCTCGTAACGTCCGAGATACTTTTCGAGCGGCGCGGGTGGGGTCGGATTGGCCGGTGGCCCGGCAGGCAGGCTGGACCTTTCGGCGGCGGCCATCTGCGCGAAGGCGTTTTTGAAGGTTTCGAACCAATCGCGGGTCGGCTTGCCTTCCAATACCTGATCGAAAAACGTCTGCCCCAACGCCTCGGGCACGCCGATGGGGGACGCGTTGGTAAGGATCGCAACGCCGAGCTTTTCCGATGGGATGATGTCCACGAAGGTTGCGGCCCCCATGTCGAAGGCGCCCGAATGCGAGAGCCGCAGTCTGCCGGCGTTGTCGTAGAGGACTTCCCACCCAAGTCCGTAGAACGCGGGCAGGCCGTCGTGACGCATTTGCGTGAAGATAACGGGACGATGGGTCTCGGTGAGGGCGGCCTCTTCGACGATTTGCTCACCTTTGAACCGACCGCCATTGATTTGAAGCTGGATCCATTTTGCGAGGTCGTTTGCGGTCGAGCTCACGCCGCCGGCGGGCGACTGGGCATCGGGCTGGCGCTGCCGGCGATGAACCCATTTGCCATCGACCTGCTGGTGGCCGACGGCGTGGTTGGGCGAATTCGCAAAATCCGAAAACCGCGAGCTCGTCGACGTCATTCCGAGAGGTTTGTAGAGAACATCCTCGCTGAGCGTTTCCCAGTCCTTCCCGGTTGGGGTGGCGGCTGCGACGGCACCTTCGGTGAGTCCGAAATTCGTGTAGGCATAGCCGCTGCGGAAACTCGAACTCGGCGGCTGGAAGCGCAGCCGGTGAAGGATTTCCTCCCGCGAATACCCGAGGTCCTCGAGGAGATCGCCGGCGTGGTCGGGAAGTCCGCTGCGATGGGAGAACAGATCGCGAATCGTGAGTTCGCGAGTCACCCAGGGCGTGAACATCTCGAACTTGGGATCGAGATCGGAAATGCGCGAGTCCCATTCGACGAGGGACTTCCCCACGAGCGCGGCCACGACGGTGGACGCAATCGGCTTCGACAGCGAAGCGAGTTGAAACCTCGTGTCGGCATCGACGGCGGAGTCCTTTCCGACCTCCCGCACGCCGAGGCCTTCCGCGAGGATGACTTCGTCACCGTAAACGACGGTGATGGCCATGCCGGGAATGCCGGTGGCTTGAAGTTCCTTCCGGGCATTTTCCAGGAGATCGCGCGCGGCGGCTTCGACCTGTTCCTTCGATGGAGCGGCAGTGCCGGCCGCGGCCATCGCGACAAGGCCTGCGAGAATGAGATGGGGGAGATGGCGCATCGAGGAAACGCTATGGAAATGCGTCGCGCAAAAGAAGAGCCATCTGCCTCGCTCAGGGAACGAGAACGATTTTTCCTCCCGCGCCCGGCGCCATCACCTCGCGGTGTGCGGTAGGGGCGTCGGCAAGGGGAATTTCCCGAGCGATGACGGGACGCACCGCGCCGTTTTCCATGCCCGCCTCCAACGCCTTGCAAGCCTCCTCCAGAACGGCCTCCGGCGCCGCCAGCAGCATCACGCCACGGATGTCGGCCATTCGCGCCATGATCTCCCGGGGATTGATTTCGACGGGTCCCCGGCTTCCGATCACGATCACGCGTCCGCGAGGAGCGAGAAGCGTGAGATCGCGGCCAAGGTTCTCGTTGGCCAGCATCTCCAAAATGAGATCGACGCCTTTGCCTTCCGTCGCCCGCCGAATCTCCTCCTCGTATCCCGGCGCGTGGTGATCGAAAACCGCGTGAGCGCCTTCGCGCCGGAGAAGCTCGCGACCCGCCTCCGAGCCGCCCGTAGCCAGAACATTCAAGCCGGCGGCGCGGGCGAGTTGGATCGCCGCCAGGCCGACTCCGCCGGTCCCGCCGTGGACGAGCACGGTTTCACCGGATTGTGCATTTCCGCGGTGATGAAGCGCGATGTGAGCCGTGCCATACGGGATGCCCAGCGCGGCTCCCTGGGCAAAGGAAATGGGGTCCGGCAACCGGCGGACCTGGCGGACCGTGCAAAGGGCTTTTTCCGCGTAGGTGCCCGTGAGAGAGCCGAAGAGCCACACGCGATCTCCCGGTTTCCATTCCGTGACGCCTTCCCCGACGGCCTCGATTGTCCCCGCACCGTCATGACCCGGCGTGTAGGGGAGCGATGGAAGCTTCGCGTAGTTTCCTGAGCGAATGTAGGTCTCGACCGGATTCACGCCGGCCGCGCCCAGCCGCACGACGACCTGGCCCGGACCCGGAACGGGGTCTTCGGCGCTGGCGAGTTGAAGGACATCGGGATCGCCGAAGTTGGTGACTCGGATTGCTTTCATGGCTTTGCCGAGGATGGCAAACGAGGGCGGCGCCGTCGCGCTGGAAAAGCGATTTCTCCACCTGCGTGTGCATTCCATTCGCCGCGTGCGAGAGAGAGAAATTCCCGGAAAAAACGGGGAGTTGTGCTACCTTTCATGGAATAGCAAAGGAGACAAAATGACCGAATATCATCCACCGATGACGGGCGTTGAGTCCGAATTCGAAGAGCAACTTGATCCGCAGCATCGTTCCCCGGACCATCAGCTCGAAAGGGAACTGCGGGTTCGCGATACCAGGCAGCCTTCGCAGGAATCCCCCGAGGAGCGCCAGATCGAGGAAGCGATGCACCTGGATCAATAGTTTTCTCAAATCGAGCAAAGAACCCGAAGGAGTTCCCTTCGGGTTCTTTGCTTTCAGGGCCGGGGCAGCCGGATGGTCAATGCGAGGAGAGGACCCCGGCGGAGCTGCAGCAAAGCAAGAGCGCTGCCGATGTGGGCTCGGGTGACAAATGGGAGCGGCGGCCGCACAAGTGACTCTGGATCACTTTGTCATGGTTCAACGCGACGGTTGTTCGCCCTGCGGTTCGAAATTTTCGAGCGTGCGAGGGTTCGTCTGGAACGCGGACGAGAAGGGGTGCGATCAAATGATCTGACGCCGCACCGCCTATCTCGAAAAGCCCTGCTAAGTTTCCGCCCTCCGGCGGCATGACGTCTCGACATTCTTTCACTCAACTCCCGAGATCCTTTGCCCCGGAATTCCTTTTCCCTGTCTCTGCTTGCCGGTATCGCCGCGAGTGTCTTTCCGCTCGCGTTCCTTCGGGCGGCGGAGTTTGTCGATGCGGACATCTGCATTTACGGCGGCACTTCCGGGGGTGTTATCGCCGCGGTGGAAGCAGCCCGGCTGGGGAAAAGAGTCGTGCTGGTGGTTTTCAACAATCACCTCGGCGGCATGACCTCGGCCGGGCTGGGGTGGACGGATCTCGGTTCGTTTCCCGACGCCATTCAGGGCATGGCACGGGAGTTTTACACTCGGGTGGGCCGGAAATACGGTGGGACGAGCGCGAAGTTCACGTTCGAGCCAAAGGTCGCCGAGCAGGTCTTCAACGAGATGATTCAGGAAGCCGGCGTGCCGGTTTATTTCAATCAGCGTCTGGCCGGCGCGACCATGAGCGGGAAACGGTTGACCGCCATCACGATGGAGAGCGGCAACGTTTTCCGGGCCGCGATGTTCATCGATTGCACCTACGAGGGAGACCTGATGGCGCGGGCGGGCGTGACCGATACCATCGGTCGCGAGCCGAACTCACAATACGGCGAGACGATCAACGGCATTCAGGCCGCGTTGTCGGTGAAGAACCAGTTGCCGGATGGCATCGATCCCTACGTGGTCCCGGGTGATCCGGGCAGCGGGCTGCTTCCCGGCGTGAACGCGACCCCGGGCGGCGCCGACGGCACTGGCGACTCGCGCGTGCAGGCTTATTGCTACCGGATGTGCCTGACGAACGTCCCCAGCAATCGGGTGATGATCGCCAAACCCGAGGGCTACAATGAAGCGGACTACGAGATTCTTTTCCGTGCCATCGCGACCGATGCTCGCGGATGGCCAGAAGCTGACTTGGGACTCCGACGCGGAAGACAACTCGATCATAATCGACAACGCGGACGGCGGCAGCGTGACATTGACGGGAGACTGGCCCGCAAGCACGGCCACAAGCGGCTACTACGGGGCGAATTACCTCCACGACAACAACGAGGGCAAAGGTGCGAAGGCCGTGCGCTTTCGGCCCAACTTTGCGGTGTCCGGAACCTACGAGGTTTTTGTCCGCTGGACCGCTCACACGAATCGCGCCAGCAACGTGCCCATCGATTTGATCTCGTCGGCGGGCGTGACGACGCGGATAGTCGATCAGCGTCAGCAAAATGGGACGTGGGTTTCGCTCGGCACCTGCCCCTTTTCCGTCGGCACCGCTGGCAGCGTGCTGATTCGCAACACGTCCACCGATGGTTATGTCGTCGCGGACGCAGTGAAGTTTCAACCGGTGGACGCCCTGCCGACCGTGTCGCTCTGGGCCACGAACGCCTCGGTGAGGGAACCCGTCGGCACGGCGGCGACATCGCCGGGGATCATCACCATTGCGCGCGCGGGCGACACGACCTCTCCGCTCACGGTCGAACTCACTCTCGGGGGCACCGCGCTCAACGGCATCGACTATGCGGAAGTTTCCTCGTCGGTGACGATTCCAGCGGGGTCGACGTATGCGAGGGTGGCGTTCCATCCGCAGGCCGACCTGCTCGCGGAGGGCACTGAGACGATCACGGTCGGCCTCGCGCCTTCGGTCAATTACGCGATCAGCGAAACGCTGGCGTGGGCGCTCGTTCGAATCAAGGATCGTCCGTTCGATGCCTGGCGCAGAGCGCGCTTCACGCCGGTGCAGCTGGAGGATCCCGATGTTTCGGGCGACTTCGCAGATGCTGATTCTGACGGGCTTTCCACGCTGGCGGAGTTCGTTGCGCAAAAGAACCCTCTCGCGCCTGACAATCGGGGTCTCGGCGTTCTCGGGATCCGCAGCGTCGGCGACCGGAATTATCTGTCGCTGGTTTACACCCGTGTGAAGGCCGACGATGTGACGGTTGCGCCGCAGATTTCGGACGACCTGAAAAACTGGCGTTCCGATTCCGACGCGCTCACGCAGACCATTCTTAACGACGATGGCCAATCCCAGACCATCCTCGTGCGTGATGTTTTTCCGGTGGACACGCAGCAGCGGCGATTCCTGCGACTAAACATCGAGCGCGTGAAATGAACCCCCGACCGCTTATGCCGATTCCGTTCCGAGGTGGACGCGGTATTCTGCTCGCCTTGCTGATGGCCGGTTGGGTGCCGCGGGCCGCCGCCTCTGCGCTCATCGAAAATTTGAAAAATGGAGAGCCGCAGGTTGTGGTCGCCTACGGCACAAGCCTTACGGCCAATGCCACCACGGGAAGCGTCGCGTCGATCCGCGCCGGGCAGTGGGTGAATGATCTTCGAAACTGGCTGGAGGCCGTTTACCCGGGACTGGCGACCGTCATTAACAGCGGTCAATCCGGCAAGGCGTCCAATACAGGGGTGCAGCTGCTTTCGTCGGCCGTGCTGAGCAAAAATCCCGCCGTGGTCATCATCGAGTTTTCGATGAACGACGCATTCACTCAATTCGGCGTCAATGGCAACACCAACACCATGGATGCTTATCCGCCCATCACGCTGGCCCGCGCAAAGTCGAATCTGGAGTCGATGATCACGAGCATCAGGGCGCAGAACCCGTTTGCCGAGATCATCCTGATGACCATGAACGTCGCCTACGACACCGCCGCCAACCCGATCTCGCGGCGACCGGACCTCGCGAGCTACCATCAGGTGTATCGCGACGTGGCCGCCGAGCAAGACCTGTTGCTCGTGGACAATTATGCGACGTGGAAAGAGATCCACGACACCGATTTCAATCTCTACAAAACCTACGTGCCGGATGGCGTGCATCCTTCCGCCACGGCCGCCACGCTGGTCACGTTTGCCAATCTCAAGTCCGCTCTCATCGCGGTGCCGGAACCGTCGTCGATTGCGCTGTCCGCGGTCGCATCCTTGCTGCTGATCGGCGTCCATTCGTGGGCCCGGCGCACGGACCCTTCCTGATTCCCGTGTTTGATTTCATTTCTCTCCGAATTCTCCTGAGCGCCGCGTGCCTCGCGGTCATCCAGCCTCGATCCGCCAGTGCCGGTGAAGATGATATCATGATTTCCCTGCGTTCTCCGGAGATCGACCACGGCTCCCAGCGCTGGGTGATGCAGCAGGTGAAAAAGGCGCGGGCGGGCGGCGCGGAGATTTCCAAACCGTCGTGGAATGCGCAGGGATGGCTGCCCGCGATCGTTCCCGGAACCGTGCTGAACAGTCTCGTGGCTGCCGGCGTGTATCCCGAGCCCTACCACGGCCTGAACAACGCGCACGAACTCCATCGGATCCCCGATCTTGCCGAAACTGGACCCGACTTTTACACCTACTGGTTTCGCACGAAGTTCCGTCTGCCGCCGTCGTTCAAGGATCGCCGCGTGGTCCTGCAATTCGACGGGATCAACTACCGCGCCGAGATCTGGCTCAACGGCCGCAAACTCGGCGACATGGCCGGCATGTTCCATCGCGGTTACTTCGACGCCACCGACGTCATCGATCGCTCCGGCGACAACGCGCTGGCGGTTCTCGTCAAGCCGGTCGACGAGCCCGGCGGTTTCCGGAAGAAGGAAAAGAAGGCGGGCGCCATCGGCGAAAACGCCAACGGCGGCGATGGGAGGATTGGCAGGAACACGACCATGCTCATGAGCGTGGGCTGGGACTTCATGTTCCCGGCTGGCATTCGCGATCGCAACACGGGCATCTGGCGCGACGTGAAGGTCCGCGCCGTGGGCGACGTGGTCGTGCGCAATCCCTTCGTCAAAACCAAACTCCCGTTGCCGAAAACCTCGCCGGCCTCCGCGACAATTCTCGTTGAAGCCATTAATCTCACCGAGGAACCGAAAAAGACGACGATCAAGGTCGCCGCGCCCGCCGCGGGCATCGCGGTGCAGCGGGAGGTCGAGCTCGCCCCGCGCGAGACGAAGGAGGTCACGTTCACGCCCGGGGAATTTCCGAGCCTCGTCATGAAGGAACCGAAGCTCTGGTGGCCGTTCAACAAGGGCGAGCCGCATCTCTACGACCTTGCCGTCGAGGCTGTGGTCAACGGTGCCGTCTCCGATCGGCTCACGGATCGCTTCGGGATTCGTGAGATCACGTCGGACCTCAACACGCCGGACGGCAGCCGCATGTTTTACGTGAACGGCAGCCGGTTCTTCGTGCGCGGCAGCAACTGGATTCCCGAGGCAATGTTGCGAAATTCAGACGCCCGCACCGAGGCCGAGCTGCGCTACACGCGGCAGTCCGGCGTGAATTTTCTCCGGCTGTGGGGCGGCGGCATTGCGGAGTCGGATCGCTTCTACGAGTTGTGCGACGAACTCGGCATCATCGTCTGGACGGAATTCTGGCAAACCGGCGACACCGACAAACCCGAGGACCGCGACCTCTACCGCGCGAACGTCGCCGACACGATCAAGCGACTGCGCAACCACGCGAGCCAGGGTTACTGGGTGTCGGCGAACGAGCGGGACGACGTCATCGCCATCGAGGATCTCGTAAACGGGCTCGATGGCACGCGCGGTTACCAGGTGCAGTCCGAGCGCGACGGCATCCACGACCGCAGCCCCTACGTGTTTCTCAACCCGATGTATTACTACGACGACACCGCGTCGCAGCGCGGCAGCCGCATCAACGGATTCTGTCCGGAATACGGTGCTCCGTGCGTGCCGACCATCGACGGTCTGCGCGAGATGATGGACGCGAAGGACCTCTGGCCGATCAACGAGCAGGTCTGGAAATACCTCGACGGCGGCGGATTCCACCGCGTTGCGGCCGATCTCGCGACGGCGGTTGATCAATACGGCAAGCCAAAGAGCATCGAAGAATTCGCGAAGAAGGCGCAGATGGTCGGCGCGATTTCCTATCGCGGGATTTGGGAAAACTGGAACCGCAACCGCTACGAGTTTGGCGACCGTTTCTGCTCCGGGTTGCTCTTCTGGTATCACAACAGCCCGGCGCGACAGGTGGCCGGCCGCATGTGGGACTGGTCGCTCGAGCCGACCGCGGCGCTCTATTTCACCCAGGACGCGCTGGAGCCGATCCACGCGCAGTTCGACTTCATCCGGAACACGGTTTCCGTGAACAACGAGCTGATGAAGCCGCTGGAGGAGGCGAAGGTGCGGGCGCGCGTGTTTGACGCCAACATGAAGCTCCGCGTCGACCAGGAGAAAAAGTTCGACGTGGCCGCAGATGCCGTGGCGAACGACCTGCTGACGCTCGAGCTGCCCGCCGAACTGACGCCGGTTCATTTCATCCGGCTCGACGTTAACGACCAATCGGGCGCGCCGATTGCCGACACGTTCTACTGGCGTTCGAACGACAAATACGCCGGCCCCGGCACAAACTCGGGTCCGCTGTATGGAGGCTTCGAGGCGATCAACAAGCTGCCGAAGGTGCGTTTGGCGTCGGAAGCGCGGCGAGTGACGCTCGACGGCCGCCCGGCCTTGCAAGTGCGGCTCAGGACTCCCGGCAAGGGACTCGCCTTCATGGTTCAGCTGAAGCTTCTCGAGAAGAAAGGCGGAAAGCCGATCCGGCCGACGTTTTACTCCGACAACTTCGTGAGCCTGCTTCCCGGCGAGGAAAAGACGATCGTCATCGACACGCCGCAGAACGTGCCGGCCGGTGCGGAGCTGTTCCTGGAAGGCTGGAACGTCGATCCCGTCTCGGCGCCGGTCGCTTCCTTCGCCGAGGTCGCTACGGTTGAGGAATAGGCGTCAGCGGTTGGCTGCGTCGCGTTACCTGAGTTCCAGGACCTGTCCGTCCTGAAGCAGCCTTGCCTTGAGGTCCTTGTAGTCCACCGCCTGCACGGGGATCTTCTTCTCGACGGCGAGTGCCGCCGCGGTGGCCGCGGATTGACCGAGAATCATGAACACCGGCTCCATGCGAATCGAGCCGTAGGCGATGTGCGAAGCGGAGACGCACACCGGCACGAGAAGGTTGTCGACTTCAGCGCGTTTGGGAACGATCGCACCGTAATCGATTTGGTAGGGCCCCTCGGTGGGTTTCTGAACATCGCCTTCGTTGATGAGGTGTCCGTGCGTGTCGACGATGCGCTGCACGTTGTGCGAATCCATCGCGTAGGAACCCATGCCGACGGAGCGTTTCACGCCGTGTTTGTTCCGGAGCGTCTTTTCGGTCATCACGAATTCGCCGATCATCCGCCGCGCTTCCCGCACGTAGAGTTGGTAGGGCCAGTTTTCGTTGTCGGCGAATTCATCCCGGGGCAGTCCCCACTTGCGGTAGCTCTCGCGGAGATCGGCGGGAACGCGCGGGTGATTCTGGAGCGTCCAGATCAGGCCGCGCTGCCAGCGTTCATGCGCCCGGGTAATTTCCTCCCGCTCCGCGTAACCGGCCTCGGGATACGCGTAGCTCATGCCGATGAAGTCGGTGGAAATGCCGGAGGCGTTGTTCGAATCCGTCTTTCGGTTGGGCACAAAGTCGAATTTGAAGAACCTGCTCGTCTGTCCGGCTTCGATGGCGCGGAAAAGGATTTCGTAGTCGGCTTCGTTGTAACCCTCGGGTTTTGGAACCGGGACGCGATTTTCGTCTGCGTCGGTGAGCACCATGCGATAGCAGTAGGCTTGGATTTTGTCGTCGCCTTCGCCGTCCGGACCGCCGGCGTTGGGATTGACTCCGGGGAGAAGTCCGCTGCCGGGATCGCCGGGCCGCACGTAGGGACTGATGCCCTTGGGCAGTTGATTCTTCACGGCGTTGCGGACCTGGATGCCGTTAAGCGTTTCACCGTAGGTGCGGTTCGATTCGCGGCCGACCGCGTAGCGGACGCCGGCCTTTGACATGAGGTCGCCCTCGTAGGTGGCGTCGATGAAGACATTCGCGGCGAATACGCGGCCATCCTCGGTGCGAATGGCCTCGATGTGCGGGCCGCGTTTTGCCACTCCGGCCTGCAGGTCGAGCCGGCCATGCACGACCGGAATGTTGTTCTCCTCGATCCATCGATTGAAAATGCCCTCCGCGACGTGCGGCTCGAAGACCCACATCGTTTTTGATTCATCGTCCGTGGCGGACGTGCCCTGCGCGGCACCGCCGAAATCCTCCCTTCGCTGCTGCTTCCACGCGGTGTCGCTTTGGTAGTGCTCGTAAACGCGTTGGAAAAACTCACGGCTCAGGCCGCCGATGGTCCGTTTGTCGCCAAGGTCTGTCCAACCCAGTCCGCTGCTGGTCATTCCGCCGAGGTGCTTGTCCGGCGTCAGCAGAACCACGCTTTTGCCCATCCGCTTTGCCTGCACCGCCGCCACCACCGCGGCGGAAGTGCCGCCGTAGACGAGGATGTCGCTGCGGGTGACGCCGTCGGGTTTTTCGACCGGGTGAGGGGAGGAGACCGTCCCGTCGTCGGATATTCCGAGCGCGGTGAGGATCGCCGGCACGGCCACGACCGAGTCGCCGCGCTCGTTTGGGTGGAGTCCGTCGGGAACGAGTTCGCGATAATGGTCCTCGCCCTTCGCCAATTCGCGCTTCCAGCCGGCTTCGTGATCAATGAGGACGGTTTTCTTTTCCTTCGCGACTTCCCGCACCGCCGCGAACATGGCCTCGAGATCCGGACGATGGCCGTCGTGCCCTTGGGGCCGGTCGATGACGGGATTGGTGGTCTGCAGGATGATCTCCGCCTTGGGATTCGCGCGACGAATCCGGTCGATCATGGTCACCAGGTTTTGCCGGGCCTTCGGAGCGGAGAGATGAAAACGTTCGACCGCATCGTTCACGGCGAATTCCAGAAAGACGACATCCGGTTTGTGCGCGAGGACGCGTTCGTCGAGGTGGGCGACACCCCATTTGGAGGTCATCCCGCCTTTGGCGGTGTTCACGATTGTGACCTGGCCCGGAAACCTGGCCTCCATAATCTGCGCGAGCTGCCGGACCCATTCACCGCCCGCCGTGAGGCTTGTGCCGTAGGTGACAATCGTCAGCGATTCGCCACGCGTGAGACGTTCACCCACCTTGCTCGGGACCTGAGCCTGGGCCGCGAGACTGGCGGCAGCGGCGAGGAGAAGCGGAAGGAACGCTTTTCGCAACGGCTCCCAGGGCAAATTAATGGATGGCATCATGCAGATTCGGAGGGGTTCGTGGAATGCCCACGGACCGGCGGAAAAGACGGACCCGTTCCCCGCTCCCCCAACGGAGCGGGGAACGAATCATCCCCTAAAGGAAATCTTTAACGGGTGAAAACGCCCCGGCGGCGAACCCGGAAAATTGCGCAGCCGCCCAGACCGAGAACCAGGGGTTCTTCGCTGTTTCAAGTGGGTAGAACACGGGGGAGAGCAATATGGAGGCGA
>CALLUD010000005.1 GCA_938011325.1 uncultured Spartobacteria bacterium | reverse complement strand
ACGACTGAGTTCTAAGCGAACACGACTGAGTTCTGAGCGAACACGACTGAGTTCTGAGCGAACACGACTGAGTTCTGAGCGAACACGAGTGAGTTCCGGGTGAACACGAGTGAGTTTCGTTTACGGGGGAAGTGGATGGTCTTTTGTCAAACGCGCTCCCAATCGAGGAAGGGAGCTGCCGGATGGCGGGCTGGAAAGGACTGGCCGCACGAGTTCCCTTCAAGAGGCGTCGTCGAGAGACCAGGCACTTGTCGTGCTGTGGGATGAAAGGGGTCAGTCCTGGCAGATTCGAGGGTGGAGAAGATGCTGGACACGGGATTGAACCGGCGGCTGGTGTATCGGTATGATCGGGTGAACCAGTTGAAGGCGGTGAAGGAAACCCACCTGAGCAACGCGGCATTGGTGGCGCAATACGTGTATGGCTACGACGAGGCGGGGAGCCGGACCTCGGAGCGGGTGAACGGCGTGGGGAAGGTGGGCGATTACAACGGGCTCAACCAGTTGACGGGGGTGCAGGGAGGCAACGCGGAGGTGCTGGTGAGCGGGGAAGTGGCGCGCACGTGGGTGTGGAACGGGCTGCAAATGATCGAGGAGCGCAACGGCACCGGGGAGACGGTGCTCAAGAGGTTTTACCCGCAGGGCGAGGAGTGGTCGGGAGCGGACGCGGGAAACTATTACTACACGTTCGACCATCTGGGGAGCATTCCGGAAATGACAGATGAAAATCGCAATGTCGTCGCGCGCTATGCGTATGAGCCCTTCGGCAAGGCGACCAGGACCCAAGGAACGCGCCATGCCTCGTTCACCTACACCGGGCACTATGCGCATCACCCCACCGGGCTGGTGATGGCGCCGTATCGGGATTATGCGGCGGAGCTGGGACGGTGGCTATCCAGAGACCCCATTGCCGAAGAAGGCGGGTTGAACCTGTATGCCTATGTCTCCAACAATCCTATTAACTGGATTGATCCCTTTGGGTTGGAGCGTTTTGATATTTGGACATCAGCGTATATTCCAGCCAGAACATTCACGTTTGCATACCCGACAAAACTTGACCCGCTTGCTCGCTGGTATGGCGATAATCGAACCAGTGCCATTGTCGGCGGTTCTGCTCGCGCCTACCATCGAGTAATAATTGAGACTGATCCCAAAAAACGGGCCGAAATAGCGAATGTGTCTGGCGGTGGAACAACGAAAGTTGATTATACGCCCGGAGGCGGCTTGATTAAATTGTTTACAGATACCGCTATTGACGCAAGCCCTCCGAAAGCCAAGATCACACGGTCGCCAGACCAGCGCATAACGACAGTGACAATGGAGGCTAATACATCTGATCCCTTGGTTCCCGGTGCTCCAACGCTTCACGATTCTTACACGATGGTATTTGATGTATGCAAGGGAGAGCTAAGCATTAAAGGCACGAATAAACTTTTTCCTGCTTATGACATCGTTTTGAATCATCGCGCAATGCGCAACAAGCTGCCTTCTGGTCTTGCCAATAATCCGGCTGCTTTGTTCTGGTCTCCGGTTTCGATTCCAGAGATTAACCTGACTATCAAGAAATACTGATCGTGCTTGCCAAAATTCCTGTGATTGGATTTTTGATCTGCTTAATTTGCGGTGCAGTTCTTTCCTTTGGGCTGCATTGGATTTACAGTATTGGCAAGCAACACGAGGGATGGATCGCGCTTGTTGTCGGAATGCTTTATTACTTTGTGAATCCAATAGCGTTGATCGCTATTTCGGCGGCGGCGTCTTGGATTATGGCTGGCGCACCTATTTTTAGCCAATTTTCATTCTTTACGAAAGCATTGGTGTTCATAGCGTCTTTGGCATTGTGTTTTGGGATTTTTATTGCAATCCAAACCTGCCTAGGAGTGTTCTTTTTTGGAAAATGACGGCATTGAAGATGCGAGGGAGTCAGCCCGCGCATGAGTGTGTAAATCCTCCTTCCCGGCAACGTGCTGGCCGCTGTCGCGCGTGGCGACGAACGCCAACCCTGGTCAACACCCGATGAACCGCTCCGTCACGCTACCTGCTAATGGGGGCGGCGAGCGGCTTCGCCGGTTGATCGAAACGCCCGTCGCCACCGAGCAGAGGTATTTTGATGCCATCGCGCATTGGACTGGCGCCGTCATCGTCCTCCGCGTCGTTGTCACTGTTCCCGAAGCCATCGGAAAGATACTCGATGATCTCGACGAGGGCGGCTTGGGAGTGGGCCAGTATGCTTCCCCTTACGGCATCCGCGCTCCCCAGATGCTCAAAGGGCATCCGATCAAATTAAATCGCGCGAAGGCTCCGCGCTGAGACGACGCTTACGCTCAAAGAGATCACCAGTATGCATGGGGCGTAGACTTCAGTGGAACCCTGGATGGCGCCGGCGGAATCGGCGGCCTGCTGATGATGTATGACGTCCTTGCCGACAAAAAATATGGCTATACCCACGACGCCAATGGTAACGTCGGAGCCATGTTTGATCTTGCCACAGGCGAGGTCGTCGCCCGCTACGAATATGGCCCCTTCGGAGAACCTCTCCGCACCACAGGTCCCATGGCCAAGGCCAATCCGTTTAGGTTTTCGACGAAATATACCGAGAACGAAACGGGGCTGATTCTTTTCCCATTTCGACCTGGTTACAGCCCGATTTTGGGCAGGTTCTTGTCGCGCGATCCTATCGGGGAACTTGGTGGCCTGAATCTCTATGCATTCGTTTCTAACAATCCGATTAACAAGGTCGATCCATTGGGACTTAAGGAAATTTCGACAATCGAAGTCAAACGAAAGAATGTCAGATGGCTTGATGGCGCCAAAGAGTTTGTAGGGAAAAAATCTACTAATGGGGATATATATGGTCATTGGTGGATAGAAATCGACGGGACGGAAAGCTACGGATGGTGGCCACGTCTTCCATTCAGCGGTGGACCGCTTTCAACTTTGGTAGATACTTTGACGGGAGTGCCCGGTGAATTAAATGGAGTTACTTCTTTTGGCGGAACGCCAACTCGTGATCCCCATCACGGGGATGCAGGGGATGAGTCATTTCATCCTCATCAGGAGATGCGATTGATGATACGTAAGATAAGGCCAAAACTACAATATGGTTCTGGAAAAGGAACTCCATGCTGTAGCGCGACTGAGGATCAGATTAAAGATTGCCTTCGTAAGTTTGCCGGAAGCTATAGCGGAACATGGAGTTATCCGTGGGGTCAAAATTGCCATTCTTTCCAGACAAAAGCGTTGAACGCGTGTTGCCTAAAGAAAGGGAAATGAATAGGAATTTTGCAATCCTGATCGTTTTTGTGGTGACGCTAATGCAGTCAGGATGTGATACTGGCCAACTCGATATGAAATCTAAGCAGCCGGCGGAAATTGATTATCCTTATGAGGCTACGCATGCGCGTAAAAAGCAAATCATGGAAGGATGCTCTCTGATTGCTGAGGGCATGACGAAGGAGGATGTCGTTGCAAAGATGGGTGAGCCTGATGAAGTAAATCCACAATTTGACAAAGACGATTGGGATAAACAGGTTGGAATGTCTTACGTTTATCTTCTGAGCAGAAAATCTCCGAACGGGAGTGCAGCAGAAAAGGATGAGCATTTAGTGCGTATTATTTTTGATAATGCTGGGAAGGTGGCACGCATTGATAAATGGTGATCATATTCCTGCGTTCAAATCCCCCCCCAGTTCCCGCGTAACCGTGCTGACACGCCCCATGCGCGTGCATGGGCCGCGCCAGCACTCCGGGCGAGCCAATCACCGCGCGCGCTGCCGTCAACGTCCACCTAGCAAACACCACCCTCGCGATGCTCGGCATGGTGACGAAAGCCCCGCAGGCACCGCCCGCGCCAGCAATAGCTGTCACGGGCGGCGCTTGCGCCCCAATCAAATCGTGCCTTCGCTAGACCGCGCGGGGCGCGGTCGAGCTGCGGGGAGCGTTACGAGGGCGGCCAGTCACGGGACCTGCGGGCTATGACATCACACAACAGTCGCAGCGTATAGCGCCGCCTGATCTCGCCGCTCTCCGCTGGCGCGGAGGCCTCAGGCAGGGCGGCATTGACTCGCTCGACTCCTGTCGAGTCTCGCCCTTCGGGCTGCCTTCGGCAGTCTGCCTCAGCCGCTCCCGCGGCTCGATGCTCTCCGCTACGCTCCGGCGCTATACGCTGCGACGAGTTGTATGATGTAATGCCCTCCCTCCGTGGCGATCTACGTCCCACTTGTCGCTGCGCTTTCCTCACTCGCGGGGCTCGTTCGTCCGCCGCTCTGGCGTGGGACTCCGATCACCACTCCGGGGTAGGTCGCGCGCAAGGCCGCCAAATTGAGCTCGTTCCGGGAACGGCGGTTTATCACGAAGCGATGAGCAGGCAGATACGGAGAGGGTGGCGTCTGGGGGCGGAAGACTTCCTGGACCGGCTCAAAGACCGCATGAGCGGAGTTGCTGCAGATCGGCATAAGCCAAAGCAGGTGCGAGATGGTGAATGGGTGCGGGCTCGCAAGATCCTGGAAGAGGAGTTGGAAAAATCAGATTCAATGAGGCCGAGCTCCCCCAGATGCTCAAAGGGCATCCGATCAAATTAAATCGCGCGAAGGCTCCGCGCTGAGACGACGCTTACGCTCAAAGAGATCGCCGGTCTGCTGCACGCGAGGTCGTGGCGAAGTCTAGCCAATGCATTTTCCGAACATGTTGAAATGAATGACCACCCCTTTTTCTTCGTGATTTGCTTTGCCGTGTCGCCCTGGTAAAGCGACAAGATTCAACGTTGTAGTCTTTCGCGTCCTGGATTGACGCTCGCTGCCTGGAGAGAACCTGTAGAGTTTTGCATGTCGAGAGTCAGCGAGAGATCGGCGGAGCACTTCAACGATGTGCGCGGAGGCCATTAAAGGGGAACGATTTCCCTTTGATTTTCGCGCAAACAGCCGCCTGATCCGGTAGGCGGGAGCGTTCTTGGTCCACTCAACACGGACGGCGAAAAATGTGCCGCGTTTATTCCCTCCACGCAACCTCAAGCGTCTCAAGCACACCACTGAGGAAGTGGCTGGTGGTTTTCCTCACCACGAGTTCCCGGAAGCCTTCTAGTGCCGGCTGAGGCGCTCGGTGT
>CALLUD010000004.1 GCA_938011325.1 uncultured Spartobacteria bacterium | reverse complement strand
TGAGCGAACACGACTGAGTTCTGAGCGAACACGAGTGAGTTCTGAGCGAACACGAGTTCGTTCGAAACGAAGTGAGTTTCGTTTACGGGGAGTGAGTGGTCTTTTTTTTCAGACGCGTTCCCAATCGAGGAAGGGAGCTGCCGGATGGCGGGCTGGAAGGGACTGGCGGCACGAGTTCCCTTCAAGAGGCGTCGTCGAGAGACAGGGCGCTTGTCGTGCTGAGGATGTGTCTGCCGGGCGAACCCGTGTGTTCATGCGCTTGTCAGCGGTGCGGGGGCGGCGTATCCCTTTCGGCGAGATGGGTAGTTTTCTTGGTCAGGTTTTTCGGATTGCCACCTGGGGGGAGTCGCATGGCGGAGGGGTCGGCGTTGTGATCGAGGGATGCCCGCCGCGGTTGCCGCTTTCCGAAGCCGACATTCAGCCGGCGCTCGACCGGCGGCGTCCGGGTCAGAGTGAGATTGTGACGCCGCGGAAGGAGAGCGATACGTGCCGGATCCTCAGCGGCGTGGCCGGCGGGGTGACCACGGGGACGCCCATTTCGATCATGGTGCCGAACGAGGACCAGCGCTCGGAGGCCTACGCGGAAATGGAGACGATGTATCGTCCGTCGCATGCCGACTACACCTACGATGCGAAGTATGGGGTGCGCTCCGTCGCGGGTGGGGGACGCGCTTCGGCGCGCGAGACGATTGGTCGCGTGGCGGCCGGGGCGGTGGCGGAAAAGGTTTTGAAGGCGCTGCATCCCGGACTGGAGATCGTGGCGTTTGTGACCTCGATCCACGACATCGACGCGGCGATTGACCCGGATGCAGTGACGCGCGAGGCGGTCGAGGCCAACATCGTGCGATGCCCCGATTCCGCGGCTGCGAAGAAGATGATCGAGCGCATCAAGCAGGTGCGTGGCGAGGGCGATTCGATCGGAGGAACGATCGGGTGCTTGATTCGCGGAGTGCCGGCGGGATTGGGCGATCCGGTTTTTGACAAGCTTGAGGCGGATCTCGCGAAGGCGATGCTGAGCCTGCCGGCAACGAAGGGGTTCGAGATCGGGTCCGGCTTTTCCGGCACGCGGCTTCGCGGCTCGGAGCACAACGATGCCTTCGTGATAAGCGGTGGTCGTGTCGCCACGGCAACGAATCGCTCGGGCGGCATCCAGGGCGGCATCAGCAACGGGGAGCCGATTCACTTTCGCGTGGCATTCAAGCCGACGGCGACGATTGCGAAGCCGCAGCAAACGGTGACGCGCGCCGGCGAACCGGCGGAGTTGAAGGCGCGGGGGCGCCACGACCCGTGCGTGCTGCCGCGCGCGGTGCCGATGGTCGAGGCGATGGCGGCGTTGATTCTATGCGACCATGCGTTGCGTCAGCGCGCGCAATGCGGCGGCTTCGGCGTGTCGAGCGGAAGCTGAGAGGATGAAGTCTCGGAAGTGAGTCGCGCACGGCCTCTCAACTCTCGGCCCTCAACCTTCAGCGACAAAGCGCATGCCTGAGGCCTCCCCATTCTGGCAGAACGCCTTTCTGGCCGGCGTGTTTGTGCTCTTCGGCTGGGCGGTGTGGAGCGGCTGGCGCGCGGGTGTCGTGCGTGCGGCGGCGGGGCTGCTTGGGCTTGTCGGTGGAGGGTTCTTCGGGTTTGCGGTCGGCAGCGCGCTGGCGCCGTTGATCGGATTCGTGGTCCCGCTGCCGCGGCCATTCATTGCGCTGGTGCTGGGGCTGGTCATCGGCGTCGCGATTTACCTCGGCACGTGGTTTCTCGCGGCGTTGCTCTTCAAGCGCACCGCCCAGCAGCGCACGGGTCTGCTCCGGTTTTTCTATGGCCTCGGCGGGGCGCTGCTCGGCGCGGGTATTGGGGTGACGCTGTATTGGACGGCGCTGTTCGGCGTGCGCGGCTTTGGCGGATTGCTGGAAGGCGAGTTCGCCGTGCCAGCCGGTGCACGGGAAAACTTCTTCACGCGGGCGGTCGTGAAATTGAAACGCTCCATCGAGGCGGGACCGACCGGCCGGCAGATCGTGGCCGGCGACATCATGCCGGAGTGGATTTACAGCCTGCTCGAGAAACTCGGCGAGTTCACCGCCGCAGCGCGCGTGGATCCGGCGGTCATCGACCGCTTTTATCAATATCCGCCTGTTGCCGATCTCATGACCGATCCCCGCATCGTCGCGATCACGAGCGACCCCGAGGCCTACGACTCGATGCAGGATCAGAACCTCGGTGCGCTGCTGAGAAATCCGAAGTTGATCGCGGCATTGAACGATCCCGCCTTGATCGCGAAGGCGCAAAAGATTGAACTCGAAAAAGCGCTCGATTATGCGCTGCAAAAGCCGGCTCCGACGCCCGCTCCATCTCCTTAACCATGCCCACCGATTACATCGCCACCATCGGACTCGAGGTCCATGTTCAGCTCAAGACGCGCAGCAAGATGTTCTGCTCCTGCGCTGTGGAATACGGCGCGGAGCCGAATACGAATGTCTGCCCGGTCTGTCTCGGAATGCCCGGCGCGCTGCCGGTGATGAACGAGGAGGCATTGAAACTCACCGCGCTGGCGGGGCTCATGCTTGGCTGCGAGATCGCGCCGAAGTGCAAGTTCGACCGGAAGAATTACTTTTATCCGGACATGCCGAAGAACTACCAGATCTCGCAATACGACCTGCCGATCTGCCTCAACGGCGCCGTGCCGCTGCACGATCTCGCGTATCCGAAGGACGCGCAGAAATCGATTGCGACCCCGGACAAGAAGATCCGCCTCACGCGCATTCATCTCGAGGAGGACGTCGCGAAGAGCTTTCACATGGAAAGCGGCACGGGCATCGATTTCAACCGCGCCGGCACGCCGCTCATGGAAATCGTTTCCGAGCCCGACATCGCCTCGCCCGAGGAGGCGTTTGCGTATCTCACCGTGCTTCAGCAGGTGATGGTTTACGGCGGCGTGAGCGATGCGGACATGGAGAAGGGGCAGCTCCGTTGCGACGTGAATGTTTCCGTTCGTCCCGTCGGCACAGACAAGTGGGGCACCAAGATCGAGCTGAAGAATCTCAACTCGATTTCCGGCGTCCGCCGCGCGCTGGCCTATGAGATTCCGCGCCAGATCGAGGTGCTCAAGGCGGGCGGAACCCTCGAGCAGGAGACGCGCCGCTGGGATGATGTGCGCGGGGAGACCGTGCTCATGCGCGTGAAGGAATCCGCGCACGATTACCGCTATTTCCCGGACCCCGACCTGCTTCCCGTGAAAACGGACGAGCTCGTGGCGGAAGCCCGATCCCGCATGCCGGAGCTGCCGTGGGAGAAGCGCGCGCGCTTTGTCGCGGAGTATGGCGTCAGCGACTACGACGCCGGCGTCCTCGCGAACGATCTCGACCTCGCGTCGTATTTCGAAGCCGCTGCAAAGGGAGCGAAGAAGCCGAAGAACATCGCGAACTGGATTCTTAATGATCTTCTCAGCGCGCTGTCGAACGAAGGCCTCGCGATCAGTGAGTGCCCGGTTCCGCCCGCCGCGCTCGACGAACTCGTGAACCTCATCGACTCCGGCACAATCAACGGCAAGCAGGGCAAGGAGGTCTTCGCCGAGATGTTTGCGACGAGGAAGGCGCCCGCCGTGATTGTCGAGGAGAAGGGAATGAAACAGGTGAGCGACGTCGGCGCGATCGAGGCCCTGTGCGACCAGGCGATCGCCAACAGCGCCAGAGCCGTGGCCGAATACAAGGCCGGCAAGACCGCCGCAATCAACGCGATCAAAGGCCAGGTCATGAAGCTCTCGAAGGGCCAGGCAAACATCCAGCTCGTCAGCGAAATTCTGGAGCGGAAGCTTGCGGAATAGCGGCAGGTCTCACCTTCCAAATTCTGTTGACCGCTTTGGCACCAAGGAGTGCCCGAGATAGCGCGGCAATCAACCTATGGAGAAGAGGTAAGAGCGTAGTATCGCTTGATACATGGAGTGAAAGGTGATGAAGTCAATCGACAGATGAAAGCGATCTTCGGATTCGTAATCGCGTTTCTGCCTTGCTCGATGCAGGCGGCCTCGTATGTCTGGACCGGGTATGGGCCTCCGACCTTCCCTGGGTCCTTCCATTCATATTGGAACGATCCGCTTAACTGGGATTCAGGACTCGTTCCTCCGTCAGACGGTTCTACCGAGGTGAAGATTTCTGGAGAGGGTATAATCCACTACCCGGCGCTCGTATCGGACACTTTTCTTCACAAACTTATCGTGCCGTATCAAACCGGCATTGTTTTGGCTCAAGACCAGCACGCTTTGTTGGTTGGATCGGGAGGCATCCTCTCTCCGGAACATCCCGATTTTTCGGGCAGCGATTTGTCCTTCGAAGGAGAAGTGCGCTTCGTCGAAGACTCCCTGATCGAGATCGGGGGAATGAGTCGCACACTTTCCATGGATGAGCTGACGGTCCTGGCAGGCACTGCTCTGCAGATAAAAGCGCCTCCGGGCACGGCCATTCTGGCACGCACTCTTAACTTGGGTGGATCGCTGATTCAGGAACACGGGGATGCGGTGTTTGGAGAGGAGGAGACAGCCTTCTCTCCGATTACCGGCACGATCGAATTGCAAGCCGGGTCGTTGAAGATTCTCTCCTCTGAACCTGTCACCATTGGAATGGGAGGGGATCTGACAACAGCTTCCGGGAACCTTCAAATTGAGGCGCCTGTTGTCGTGGATGGAGGTTCGGTGGCTGCCGGGGAATTGCCTTGGGGAGGGGCGGGATTCTACGCGCCAGCGCTCACCGTAAAAAATGGAGGAACTGTAACCTTATCTTCTTATACAGCGGCTCACTCTCTCCTCGTCACCGGCAACGGTTCTCGATATTCCGCAGGGTTGGAGGACGAGACGCCCGAAAGTTTGTTCAGCGTCGACAACACGACTGTGAACGTCGAGGACGGAGCATCGATGGCAGTGGACAAGCTGTATCAAAACAACGCCTCTGTGGTGCACGTGACGGGGGCCGATTCGGAATTCACTTCAGTGGGGTCCTCGGAAATCGTTGGCGGCAAACTTGGCTTTTCGAACGGTGCCCATGGCAATTTTTCAAAGTCCCTCACGCTGAAGCCGTGGGGAGCAAATGTTGCCGACGTTGAAGTCAGCGATGGCGCGACCCTTTCGGTAAAGGACTTAACTCTTTCCCTCTTTTCGATCTTTTGGGACCCAGGTGTCTATCGTTCGCGTTTAAAGGTTCATGGCGCGGAGTCGCGCCTGGAGGTTTCCGGAAAGCTCTTGTTGGAACGCTCGGCGAAAGTCGAGATAGATGGAGCTACTGCAGCCATTCATGAACTTGAGTTTTCGAACGCGACCCCATCCCTGGCAATGAGCATTTCCGACGGGGCCACGGTGGAGGTGGAAATCCTGCGTCAGCGGACTGGCAACATTGAAATCGATGGTAACAGCGTGCTGACAATTCAGAGCGGGGTTATTTCGGGCACCTTTGCAGGTGACGGAAAGGTCCTGCTCGAGGGCGAGATGGCGGTGGGATATGAAATCGCCTCCGACATCAGCATGCTCACGGTTCCCGGAATGCTTGAATTTGGCGAAGGCTCTGAGCTGACGATGAACTTGGGTAAATCGAACAGCTCCGATCGGATTCGCTTTTTTCCCGGGGCGACCGCTTGGCTGGACGGGGATCTAGTCCTTCAACTAAGTCCGGATTACGAGCCGGAAGCTGGCGACTCCTTTCAACTGTTTGTCTGGGATGGCAACCGAGAGGGAGAATTCGCGTCCATCTCGCTGGATTCCGGGCAGGAGTTGGGTCCGGGGCTATGGCTGGATTCCTCTCGAATCTATATTGATGGAACGGTTGCCGTGGTGCCGGAAGCTTCAACGGTCGTTCTTTGCGGGATTTCCAGCCTTGCTCTCGGGCTTCTGTCTGCTTTCCGCTACAGGAGGTTGGTGTTTCGGTAGTCGGTCGAACGCCGTCCGTGGTATCTCAGAAGCCCACCTTTCTCCGACTTGGGACGGATCTGGCTGATGCCAGAATGGTGAATCGCTGCACGCTGTCTCTGTCAGGTTAGTCCTCCGCCTTCTCGCCGGAAGGGCACATTTTGACGAGCTTCGGATCGAAGCGACCCACGATGTCCACGAGGTCGGTCTGTGCGGCCATCACGGTGTGGATGTCCTTGTAAACGCCCGGCACCTCGTCGAGGCCGGCGCTCAATAGCTGCACGCCGCGCTCGGCGAGCAGTTTTTTCGTGGCACTCCAGGTGAAGCTCTGCAGCGCCTTCGTGCGGCTCATCACGCGGCCGGCTCCGTGCGACGCGCTGTGCAGCGACTCGGGGCGTCCCTTGCCGCGCACGACGAAGCCGGGCGAAGCCATCGACCCGGGGATGATGCCGAGCACGCCCGCGCCGGCCGGCGTCGCGCCCTTGCGGTGAACGATGACCTCGACCTCGCGGCCGTCGATGACGTGCGTCTCCTTCCACGCGAAGTTGTGGTGGTTCTCGATGTCGAGGATCACGTCCGCGCCGAGGCTGCGCGCAATGTGCCTGTGGATGAGCGCGTGGTTCGCCGCGGCGTAGCGGCCCATCAGGTTCATCGCGGCCCAGTATTCCTGGCCGTCGGCGTCGTCGAGGGAAAGCCATGCAAGGTGCTTGAGTTCCTTTGGCAGTTCGCTGTGCCGGGCCATGGCGCGGCGGCTGTATTCGCTGCAAACCTGCGCGCCCGTGCCGCGCGAACCAGAGTGGCTGAGGAGCGCGAGGTATTCGCCCGGCGGCAGGCCGAGATCATCGGAGGTGACGGTGAACACGCCGAATTCCACAAAATGGTTGCCGCTGCCGCTCGTGCCAAGCTGGCTCCACGCCTTGTCGCGCATGCGTTTCGTCACCGGCGAGACGCTCCAGTCCTCGTCCATCACGTCGTGCTGACGCCGTTGCGAAAACGTCGCGCCCACGCCGAAGCGCGTCTCGTTCTCGAGGATCTTCGCGAGACGGTCGCGCTGGCCGGCAATCATGCCCGGCTTGAGATCGTAGACCGAGAGCTTCATGCGGCACGCGATGTCCACGCCGACCGCGTAGGGGATCACGGCATTCTCGGTCGCGAGCACGCCGCCGATCGGCAGGCCGTAGCCCACGTGCGCGTCGGGCATCAACGCACCCGCCACCGCCACGGGCAGTGCGCAGGCGTTTGCCATTTGCTTCACGGCTTCGGGTTCCAATCCCTCGCCCCACTGCCGCCACGGTGCAGGCTTCGTGCGGGGAACGAACACCGGCTGCGACAGGGCGTGTGCGAGGTCGCCGGCATTCGGATGGCCGAGCCAGACTTCCGGTTCGCGCAGGATGGCCGTCAGCTCCGCCTCCACGGCGGCGCGGTCCAGCCCCGCCGCGAAGAGCCGGCGCATGTGCGCGTTCGCGAGCTTCAGCGCGTCTCCGGGCGGGAACCCGAGTGTGATGAGGTCTTTCGTGTTCATGTTCAGGCGGCCTCCGCGAAGCAGAACTCGCGGAAGAATTGATTCAGCTTGTCTTCGTCGGCCGCGGGTTCCGCGACCGGTGCGATTTTCTCCAGGCGGGCAAGCTCGCTCTCGATGAACGCATGGATCGGCGGGATCCGTTGCCCCTCGGCCAGCTCCTCGCCGGCCCGCTTGCGCGCGACGAGCGCCCCGATGTGAAAGCGCAGATTCACGTCGGTGACGAGCCGGTCCGCGAGCGTGGCAAACGGCATCGGCACCGGGCCCAGCCCGCGCTCGATCCATTGTGCGGCAAGGAGCGACCGCAGCACGTAGAGGTATTTTTTCAGCTGCACCCGTTCGCTCCGAAGATGGGCGCGATGGTTGCTCTGCGCCATGCGCAGGTAATGCCGAAAGCTTCGCCCCGGGACATAAAACTCGTTTGCCAGCAGGCCGAAGAGCAGCGCAAACGCCGGTTCGGCCCGGTAGACGATCGGCGACTTGATCCACTCGTGCAGCGACGGGTTCGAGTTGCGCAGGAAGCGCAGCGCCTTGCGCACGTCCCATCCCGAGAGGTCGAGTCCATCCGCGATCGGCACTTCGATCACGTCGCGCTGTTCGTTCACGGCGAGATACCACTCGCGCGGATGCGCGTAGATGAAGCGCACGTCGTAGTCGCTGTCGCGCGAGGCAAATCCCCATGCGCGGCCGCCCGACTCGACGGCAAGGAGCACGCGCACGCCGTGCTCACGCTCGATGCGCGCGAGCCCGGCAAGGATTTGGTCATTGGTGGTGTTCATGGTTTTTGGGTGTGTGGGTGAAAAACGAAAAGCCCTGCCTGATTCGTGGACCAGGCAGGGCTTCGGGAAAACGGTATGGTTCTTCGAACTAGATGCCTGGTATGCCTTCGGGGCCGCGGAATCGGACGAAATTGACGCAATCCATGCCCCACGCGGCGACCGTGCCGGTCGTCGGCTTGAGCGAAATGAACTGGATGAAATGCGTCATGAAACTGTTGCCGTGATATCCGGTGGGGAGGACTCCGTCAATGACGTGATGGGTTGCCGCGAAAATGGAACGCGTGCCGCGCCCGCACTCACTGCGCGGCGACAAAGCGCTCGAAGGCGGCGAGGGTCTCGCGGCTGACGTGATGTTCGATGCCTTCGGCGTCGGCGCGGGCCACTTTTGGCGACACGCCAATGGCTTCCAGGAATGCAATGACCGTGTCGTGCCGCGCCTTCGCCTGCATCGCGAGCCGGCGTCCGCTGTCGGTGAGGAAGATCGATCGATAGGGTTGCGTCTTCACAAGGCCCTCCCGCTGCAATCGCTGCACTGTGCGAATCACCGTCACGTGCGTGACACCCAGGGACTTCGCGAGGTCGGTGGCGCGGGCCTCCCCGTGTTCGGCGATGAGGTCCGCGATGGCCTCCACGTAATCCTGGGCTCTCTCCTGGGCATGCTGCTCGCGGGTCCGGCGCTGATGAACGGCCGAATCGGGAGGACGTTTGCGGGACGAAGGGCGTGGTGACGGCATGGTTCTGATGCTCGAGGCGCGATTGACCAATAAATGACGGATCGACGATTGACAAACTCTGGCTGCATCCTGTAGCCAATGGGGAAAAATGTAGCATATGCTACAAATATGGGGAGGAAAATCATGATTGGGATGCGCGTGAGGTGGTGGGTGACGCTTGGGATGTTTTTGACGCTCGGGAGCGCCACTGCGGCCGAAAAGCTGCAGGCGGTGGCGACGACCGGCATGGTGGCGGATCTGGTGCGGCAGGTTGGGGGAGAGCGTGTGGAGGTCGCACAGCTGATGGGTCCCGGTGTGGATCCTCATCTTTACAAGCCGACGGCGGCGGATGCGGCGGCTCTCGGCCGGGCGGATGTGATTTTTTACAACGGATTGAGCCTCGAAGGGAGGATGGGAGATCTGTTCGCCCGTCTTGCGCGAACTGGAAGGCCGGTCTATGCGGTTTCGGACTCGGTTTCCAAGGACCGCCTCACGGAGCCGCCCGAGTTCGAAGGACACTACGATCCGCACATCTGGTTCGACGTGAGCATGTGGGCGGAGACGGTGCCAACGATCGTGAAGGGATTCTCCGAAGTCGCGCCGGAGCACGCTGCGGAGTTCGAAGCCAACGGAAGAAAACTGCAGGAGGCGTTGAATGAGCTGCACGCATGGTGCGTGGAAACCGCGAATTCCCTGCCGGAGGAGAAGCGAATTCTGGTGACCAGTCACGACGCCTACAATTACTTCGGCCGCGCCTATGGATTCCGCGTGATCGGTCTCCAGGGGGTATCGACCGTCTCGGAGGCCGGATTGTCGGACATGGCGAACCTCACCGACTTCATCAAGAAGAATGGAGTGAAGGCGATTTTCGTGGAGTCCAGCGTGAATCCGGCGGCGATTCGTCGGGTCTCGGAGGATTCCGGCGCGGCGATCGGCGGAGAGCTTTTTTCGGACGCAATGGGGAATCCCGGAGAGGTCCGCAAGGGATTCGATGTCGGCACCTATGATGGAATGGTGCGCTACAATCTCACGACGATCGTCGAGGCGTTGCGATGAACCCGGAGGACACGCCGCTCGAAGTGCATGATCTGACGGTGGCCTATCACCGCAAGCCGGTGCTCTACGGTATCGACGTCACAGTGCCGCGAGGTCAGTTGATCGGGATCATCGGCCCGAACGGCGCGGGAAAGTCGACGTTCATCAAGGCGGTGATGGGGCTGCTTCCGCCTGCAAGCGGATGGGTGAAAATTTTTGGCCAGCCCTACAAGACCAACTGCCACCGCGTCGGCTATGTGCCGCAACGCGAGTCGGTGGATTGGGACTTTCCGGTGAGCGTGATGGATGTCGTCCTGATGGGGCGCTACGGGCATTTGAAGCTGGCACAGCGGCCTTCAAAGAAAGACCGGGAGATCGCGCGCGAATGTTTGGAGAAGGTGAAGATGCTCCCATTCGCGAACCGTCAGATTGGAAACCTCTCGGGAGGGCAGCAGCAGCGCGTGTTTCTCGCTCGGGCGCTGGCGCAGGAAAGCGATCTCTATTTGATGGACGAACCGTTCGCCGGCGTGGATGCGGCGACGGAAGCGGCGATCATTTCCCTGCTGCGGGAGTTGAAGTCGCGCGGGAAGACGCTGCTCGTGGTGCATCACGATCTCGCAACGGCGCGGGAGTATTTCGATTCGCTGATGCTGCTGAACATGCGTCTGGTGGGTTTTGGGCCGGCCTCGGAAATGTTCACCGCGGAAAAGCTGCAGACGACCTACGGCGGCCGGCTCACGATTCTCTCCGATGTCGTGCAGGCCGTGGGGAATCAGGCATGAGACGATACGCGCCGTTTCTGCTGATCGCAGCGATGCTTCTTGTGCCGGAGATGGCGCATGCGGCTCGAATCAGCGAGCTCTCGGAGTCGAGTCTCGGCGGGCGGGCGCTGCGGTTTTTCACGTTTCAGGACGCTTCGCTGCGCAATGCGCTGCTGGGGTCGATGCTGCTCGGAATCTGCTGCGGCCTCACCGGTGCGTTCCTCGTTGTGCGAAAGCTCGCGCTGATGGGAGACGCGCTGTCGCACGCCGTGCTGCCGGGCGTGGCGCTGGGATTCCTGTGGAACATGACCAAGGATCCCCTGGCGATTTTCGTCGGCGCAACGCTTGCCGGATTGCTTGGAGCCGGCACGGTGCAGTTGCTGCGCAGCACGACGCGCCACAAGGAGGACGCCGCGCTGGGCTTCGTGCTGGCGTCGTTCTTCGGCGTGGGAATCTGCCTGTTTACGCGCATTCAGAATCTGCCCGGGGGCAACAAGAGCGGCCTCGACAAATACATGTTCGGGCAGGCGGCCGCGCTGGGGCAGGGGGATGTGATGTTGCTGGCGGTCGTGACGGCGCTCGCCCTCGGACTCGTGCTTGTCCTTTACAAGGAGTATGCGCTCACGAGTTTCGATCCGGGATTCGCGCGCACGCTCGGGCTGCCGGTCTCGATTCTGCATTACAGTTTGATGCTGTTGCTTGCGTTCGCAATCGTGTCGTCGCTGCAGGCGGTGGGTGTGGTGCTCGTGTCCGCAATGCTCGTGGTTCCGGCCGCGGCGGCATTTTTGCTGACCGATCGGCTCGCGTGGATGCTCGTGATTTCAGCGTTATTTGGAATGGCATCCGGTGCGCTTGGGGCATTCTTTTCGTTCGTCGGGCGCAACATGCCGACCGGTCCCTTCATGGTGCTTTCCGCAAGCAGCATTTTCGCGCTCGCGCTGTTCTTCGCGCCACGCCACGGAGTTGTCACACGCTGGTGGCGGCGGCGCTCGCAGTCTGCGCGAATCCGTCGCGAGAACACGCTGAAGGCGATTTACCGGGTGCTTGAGGACCACGGATTTCGCACGGAGCAGGTGTCGCTGGCCGAGCTTGCCCAGCAGCGGCGGGTCACCCTCGAGGAGGCGACGAAGGAGGTTGCGGAGTTGAAACGCACCGCGCTGGTCACCATTTCTCCATCCGGAGAGCCCGCGCTGACGCCGCAGGGCTGGCAGCGCGCGTGTGAGATCGTGCGCAACCACCGGTTGTGGGAGCTTTATCTCACGCACGCGGCGCACATTGCAGCGGACCATGTGCACGAGGACGCGGAGAAGATCGAGCATGTGCTCGGCGAGAACACGGTGAGGCAGCTCGAGCGGCGTTTGAATTACGCGAACCGCGATCCGCACGGCCGCTTGATTCCTGGAATCGAGGACATCCGCGCCGGCACCGCGACGATGTGCGCGACCCGTGTGCCGGGATATGGAGGTGCGGAACCGTGAGTGGGTTGATTCCGGAATTCAACTGGAGGGAAGTCGTTGTGCAGCCGTGGACGCAGGATCTGGCGCTCACCGGCTGGGTGATGCTGATGGGCTTTCTCGTCGCGGCGGCGTGCGGCCTTGTCGGCAATTATCTGCTTCTGCGACGAATGGCCCTCGTGGGGGACGCGATCAGCCACAGCATTCTGCCAGGGCTCGTGGTCGCCTTCCTCATCTTCCGGCACGCGAACACGTGGATCATGTTTGGCGGAGCGCTCGCGGCCGGCTTCGTCACTGTGGTGCTCATCGAGTTCATTCACAAGCAAAGTCGCGTAAAGCCCGACGCCGCGATTTGCATTTCGTTCACGACCCTTTTTGCGATCGGAGTCGCGATGATGAGTGTGCTCGAAACGGCGGGAACATTTCACATCGATGCCGAGTGCGTGCTTTACGGCGAGATTGCCTTCGTTGGTCTGGAGCCGCCGGTCGTGGTGAATGGAATCGAGCTGGCGCCTCCGTCCGTGATGCGAATGGGGCTCGTCTTTCTCGGGATCGTTGCGTGCGTGATTCTTTTCTACAAGGAGCTGCTGGTGACGTCGTTCGACCCCGGTCTCGCGCGCTCGATGGGAATTCGCCCGACGCTCTGGCACTATGGGCTGATGGCCGCCCTCGCGCTGGTGGTGGTTTCGGCATTCGAGGCGGTGGGCGCGATTCTCGCCGTCGCAATGTTGATCGTGCCGCCAATGACCGCCGCGCAAATCACGCAACGGTTGCCCGCGCGGCTGGTTGTTACCGTCGCGCATGCTCTCGCGAGCGCGGTGATTGGTTACCATCTCTCCGTCTGGTGGAGGTGTTCCGCGGCGGGAGCAATGGTCGTTGCAGGGGCCGGGCTCTTCGTGATCGCCTGGCTCGGCACCGCGATTCGCACAGTCCTCGGGCGGCGAAACGCGGCCGCGTCAGCGCCGGTCGGGGCCACGATGGAATCCTGAGGACGCGAACGTCCCGGAATTGGCACGCCTCAAGCTGCCTCAGTTTCTCGTCACGAAACTGTCACGATATGAAAGAGCCGTCCCTGGATGTAGTGCGTCGTTCCACGAACCCCTTCTTCACGATCCTCGTTCTGAGTGGTGCGATGGCGATTCTTGTCGCCGCGGGAAGTTATGTTTCCCAGCAACGCAGCGACAGTCAGGAGGTCGTGCGCGCGAGTGTCGCGGATGTTGTTGCCGCGCTTTTCTCGAAGAACTGATCGCGATGGGCGCGAGCCCCTTGACACATCGATCGTCCCGGCGATATGCGGAGGCGTGAGTTTGCAGGACGCTCCGGAACCCGGCTCTCTTCCGGAATCGCCGGCGGTGATCCTTGATCGTCGCAAGCTGCACGCGAACATCGCCGCGATGCAGCAGGCGTGTGCGGCGCGGGAGATCGAGCTGTGGCCGCACGTGAAGACGCACAAGATTCCGGAGATCGCCCGCTGGCAACTCGACGCCGGCGCGACAGGGATCACCTGTGCAAAGCTTTCCGAAGCGGAGGCGATGCTCCCCAGCGGTGCCCGACGCGTGTTTGTCGCAAACGCGCTTGTTGACTCCCGGCTGGCGTCCCGTCTTCGCGCTCTGGCGGATGCCCTCGACGAGCTTCGATTGGCGGTGTTCGGCATCGAGACGGCTCGTGCGCTGGAGGGAATTCTGACGGAGGCCGGGCTTTTCGAGGTGCCGGTGATGCTGGCGGTCGACACGGGACTGGATCGCGAGGGGGTGAGGAGTGCACGCGAGGCGGAGGACGCGGCGAACTTCATCGAAAACAGGCCGCACATGCGGCTTGCGGGCCTCTACACGCACGAGGGTTTTGTTTACGGCTCCGCGGCTCCGGATGTCGATGAAGTGGCGGACGAGGTGATGTGGCGATTGAACGCCATCCGCGCCGTGCTCGGAAACGAGCTGCCGGCTTCTCCGGGATGCAGCGTCACGGCGATGGCGATGACGCGTCGCGACGACGTGCAGAGCCTGCGACCGGGTGCGTATGTCTTCGGCGACCTGTTGCTCTCGAGGGTGGCCGGCGTGATGAGCGACGCGTCCGTCGCCGCGCAGGTTGCGGTTACCGTGCTCGACAAGCCGCGAAAAGGGCTGGCCTTGATCGACGCCGGCTCAAAGGTGCTTGCGCTGGATCGCACTCCGGAGGGCATCCACGCGCAGGCCGCCGACGGTCGCGATCTCGTGGTTCGGCGTTGCAGCGAAGAGCACGGCTTCCTCAGCGGAACCGATGTGGATCAATTGCGCGTCGGCGAGCGACTGCTGCTGACGCCGGCGCACATATGTCCGGTGATGAACCTCGCGTCGAAAGTCGCCCTCTTCGAGGACGGATGCTTCGCGCGATGGCTGCCGGTCGCCGCGCGCGGATGCGTCGCCTGACGACGACGCGCCCGTGCCCGGTCCGTCGTTCTGGCTTTACCAGAAGATGATGTAGAGGACGACCGTGGCAAGCACGACCGCGATACCGAAGAACTTGGCAATCGGCGACGTGGTCAGCTCGATGGCCTTGTTTTCCGGCATTTCCACGGGCTTCTGCAGAGGCGTCACGATCGTGGCGATGGCCGAGGCGATCAGCACGATGAAGAAGCACAGCGCCATGCGGTCGAGGAACGAGATTTCCGGCGCGAACCACCAGCCATTGCCGGCGATCCACGGGCCGAGCCACCATTTGAAGAGCGCGTAGAAGATGGCGTTCAGCACGATGCCCATCACGCCGACGTAGCGGGGCGCGCGCGGAACGAAGAAGCCGATGAGGAACACGGCGAGAATGCCCGGGGAGATGAAGCCCTGGAACTCCTGAATGAACTGGAAGATTCCGCCGAAGTTCGGATTGCTGAGCGACGGGGCGGTGATGGCCGCGATCAGCACAAAGATCACCACGAACACGCGGCCGACGATCACGAGCTTCCGCTCATCCTTTTCGCCGGTGGCCTTGGCGTAGAGGTCCATCGTGGCGATGGTCGAAGCGGAGTTGAGCATCGACGCGAGCGAGCTGACCACTGCGCCGAACAGCGCCGCGATCACGAACCACGAGAGCCACGGATGCGGCTTCACCAGCTCGCGAACAAGCACCGGGAACGCGCGGTCGTAGTCGTAGGTGCCATTGGCGGTGAGCATGTGCTCGCTGAAGAGATTGAACGCAAGGATGCCGGGAATCACCACCACGAACGGGATGATCAGCTTGAGAAATGCCGCGAAGACGATGCCCTTCTGACCCTCGGCGAGGGACCTGGAACCGAGCGTGCGTTGGACGATGTATTGGTTGAGGCCCCAGTAGAAGAAGTTCGGGATCCAGAGGCCGACGAGCAGGGCGGTCCAGGGGAGCGACGGGTCTTCCTTCGGGCGCACCATGTGGAGCTTGCCGCCCTCGAGGTTGCCGCCATTGCGCACCACCGCCTCGCCATCTTTTCCATCGTTGAGGAGCATGAGTCGCTCCCAGGCTCCGGCTTGCTCGATGTCCTCCACGGTGGCACTCGAGTTCTTCACCTTCGTCTGGATGAGCTCGGTGGCGGGTTTTTCGCTCAGTGCGCTGAATGCGAAGAACATCACGATGGCGCCACCGAGCACGAGGCCCGAGCCCCAGATGAGATCGGTCCAGGCACATGCTTTCAAGCCGCCGATGAACACATAGACGGCCGCGAGGATGGCGATCACCCAACCCGCCGCGGTGAGATTACTGAGGAACGGAACTTCGTGATAATACTCGGAGACGAACTTCGCTCCGGAGAAAATGACGGTGGCCGTGGGCACCAGCACGAGGACGAAGATCGTGAGGAGCGCCATGGCGAGCCGGGCTACGACGCCGTAGCGATATTCGAGGAATTCCGGAATCGTGTAGATGCCGGCACGGAGGAATCTCGGGAGGAACCAGAAGGCGACACCAATCAGCGTGATCGCCGCCATCCATTCGTAGGAGGCGATGGCCATGCCCAGCCAGTTCGCGGCCGAGCCGGACATGCCGACAAACTGCTCGGTCGAAATGTTTGCCGCGATGAGTGAAAAACCCACCAGCCACCACGTCAGTCCGCGCCCCGCAAGGAAGTAACCCGACGCACCTGCCTCGCCGGCGTTCGCTTCATCACGGCTTTTCCAGATACCGAAGCCAATGACACCTACGATTGCGACAGTGAAGAGAAGGAGTTCGACAAGATTCATGGGTTACGACGACAGGTGCTTTTTTGGGGGTTGTGACCGAAGGATCGGAGTGGGCGGATTCTTGCGGTCCGCCGACCGTTTCGCAATGGCAAAATGAACGATCGCGCCATCCGTTGACGCGACGCACGCGCAGGCTCAGGCGTTGGCGAGCGCGGCCGTCTCCTTGCAGCCGCCATTCGGATTTCCCGGGTCCTCGATGTAGACCGCGCGGAACTGACCGTCCGCATAATGGCACGCCTGTCCGTCGCAGCGGAGGGTGAGGGAAGCGCGCAGAAATTTGTCGTGCTCCTCGCCGGTCTGGGTGCGCAGCCGGAAGGGGCCGGCCGCATGCACGACGATGTCGAATTCAGGTTGTTCGGCCGCGTCCTCCGGCACGTCGATCTCCAGCAACTCGATCTCAAAACCGAGCGCCTCGGCCTTTGGACGGCGCGTGTTGGTCGAGTCGTAGACCCCCAGCGCCGCCTTGTTCAGCACGAAATCGTGAATGATGTGCTCGGCGGATTCTTCAATGATGTCCGCAATCTCGGACGGAGTGGCCTTTCGCATGGTTAAGGAAACGTGCAGCCGCAGGAATTCCAGCCCCGAACCTTCCAATCCGCGGCGCTTGGAGATGCTGAAGCTACGGATTCATCCTTTGCCGTTGTCGGCCTCAGTCGGAGCTGAGCGGGCTTGAAAAGTATCAAATGTATCCCCCGCGAGAAGCGAAAACTTCTGGGGAAATATTCCTAATGCGAGGAGCCCGGGCTGAAACCATTATGACGCAAAGATCCTTGCGTCTCGCTAATATCGGAAAGCACTGTCTCACGGAATGCTTCATTCGCATTCGAAAAATCTCCTCAAAGACTTTCCGCCGCATACGGGCCTCGCCGCTCGAATACCTTGGTTTCCATTTCGCTGCAAATGGTCGCGGGTGATGGTTGCATCCTTATCGTGGTTCTGCTGGGCGGTCAGAACACCAAAAAGGCCAGCCGGAACGGCTGGCCTTTTGGTGAGAGGCTTATTGGAGACCGATCTGGAACCCTCGGATTTACAGGATGATTGTGCACTGCAAATTACGACGGTCGAATGTCAGCGGGTGCACAAGTGCTGGGGCGGTGTGAGGACAGGTTGTGCAAATTGCAACCTGGCTGCTAGCGATTGGCAGTGTCTTGTTCGGTCGCCGTCTTTCTTTCGACCCGGAGAGGTGCAGGAACAAGTCAATCACTCGGAGGCCAGGAAGGTGCGCACCTTCTCCTCGCAAAGAATGCAGTAGGTGACCTCATTTCGAATTGGATAAAATTCGCTTTTTTCCAGGCGAAATGCCTCAGGTATATGATTCGGATTGCATCTCAGGACCTTTGCGAATTCCGGAGTCGGGTCATATAGAACTGGAGTGGGAGTCCAATATGCAATGCTCGTGACCAACGGAGTGTTATGGGTGCTGCAGCAAATATCTCCAGATGTCGCAACATACGTCGGACGAGCGCTGTAGTCGCGGCAGCAGCCCGAAATACACAGCGCCAAGGCCCCCAATAACGAGAATCGAGAGGGGGCAGCGAAAGGAATCATATTTCACCTCCGAACGCGAGCTTGCTACCTGATCGGGACGCATTACATTGGCCGAACGCCAAGCTCAGCCGCCCCGATCAGGCGTCCGAACTCTCGAGAAAGTGATCCTGTGGAAACCGGAAGTCAGAACAAAATCGCCGTGTAGCGGCTAGGGGTTGGCTGCAGCGCCTTGTTCGGTGATTACCATTTCTCAGGATCTGACGGTCGTCTCAAGGGTGTCGATCCCTGCCATCCTTTATTTTTTAGGTCGCTGGATCGGACGAAGAAATTTATCGCGATGAATACCAATATGGAGATAGCTATAGAAAATAGGACAATAGGAAGCCTGCCTTTATTGATTCCGTAAGTGAATGCTTCTCCAAATGACATCCAAAAGTCGATTAGCCAGCCAAGGCTACCCCAGAGTATTCCGATTAAGATGATTGAGATGATGCGTAAATATCGCGGAAGTGGCATAGCAGTGATGCCGACTAAAACCGCTATAGCGACGAGGGACGTTGCAAGTATCAACAGCATCGCAGAAAGGGCATTTTATTCACCGAACGCCAAGCTCAGCTACCCCGATCAGGCGTCCAAGCTCTGGAGTGATGTGGATAGAATGGGTGACGGTCGTGGGAAAGTGACACATGGCGGCTAGGGGTTAGCTGCAGCGTCTTGTTCGGTCTTAAAGCGACCAATCGTCTTTGATCGTTTTTACTTGATCGGCGCTCAGGGCTACATCGGGTTTCTTTCGTATGTAAATGTCACTCTTACTCCAATTGTCCCAGTCTAACTTTGGTATACTCCAGGTAACTGTTACGGATTCCAAATGACGGTATGATGCGGCAATATTCTGAATAAAATAATAATCTAAATAAATCTCTTTTTGGCCGCTGAAATGTTGTGGCCATGCATAAATGAGTCGTTCGCCAGCCATCGTTTGGGTCTGAAATTCGATCAATTGGCCTGCCCCCGAAAAAGTGGACGGTTCAAAAGTAGAGTTCTGGGGGGTAGA
>CALLUD010000003.1 GCA_938011325.1 uncultured Spartobacteria bacterium | reverse complement strand
GGCGCTGCTCTCGACGCTCGACCCTCGCCCCTCGACGCACGTTGTTGCAGGTTGCCGGGCGTTTCCGGCTTTCATCATTTCCCTATCTCCCTCGACCCTCGTCCCTCGACGCTCGTCAGCATTTGCCGCGCGCCATCCCTGGCGCCGGTGCTCAGCATTTCAGCATTTCCCTCGTCTCTCGACGCTCGCCTCCTCTTGCGCCTCTTCGCGGCCAATTCATTTGCTCGCCTCTCGACCCTCGACCCTCGTCTCTCGACCCCTCACGCCCGCTCACTATTCGCGGCCAGATAGGCATTCATCCGTCGGGGTGACAACGACGCCGGCATGGGGGGAACAACCGGTGCTGAGTGGGAAGGCTCCCGTTCGTCGCACGATGCGACGGCGGGATCACCTTAACCCACGAAAGACCAATGATCCTATCCAAGATTCCGTGGTATCTGCGCCGGAGCATCCTTGCTGCGGCGCTTGCCACCTGTGTCCTGAGTTCGCTGACCGCCAAGGAGGTCACGTTCAACCTCGAGACGGCCACGCTCGAGGATGTGCAGGCCGCCATGGACGCCGGCGCTCTCACGAGTGTCGAGCTCGTCAACCTCTACCTCCGCCGCATCGCCCTCTACGATCAGAACGGCGTGCCGTTCCTGAACTCGGTGATGTTCATCCGCCCCGAGGCACTGCACGAGGCGGCCGAGGCCGATCGCCTGCGCGCGCAGGGCGTGAAACTCGGGCCGCTGCACGGCATCCCGTTCCTCGTGAAAGGCTCCTTCGCGTTGAAGGACATGCCGCTCACCGGTGGCATGTCGAGCTGGATCGACCTCATCGCTCCGGAAGACACCTGGCTCGTCCAGAAGATGAAGGAAGCGGGCGCGATCCCGCTCGGCTACGCCAACATGGACACGTTTGCGAGCTCCGCCGCCACGTCCTCCTCGCAGGTGAAGGGCGCCGTGCGCAGTGCCTACGTTCCGGGCGCCTATCCGGGCGGCAGCAGCGGCGGCTCGGGCGTTTCGACCGGCGCGAACATGGTGTTCCTCGCCTTCGGTGGTGAAACGGGCGGTTCGATCCGTCACCCCGGCGACCGCAATGGCATCATTGCGAACAAGCCCTCCGGCGGCGTCGTCTCGGTAAATCACATCCTCGCTCTCGTTCCCGAGCGCGACGTGGTGGGACCGATGACCCGCAGTGCCGTGGACAACGCCATCGTGATGGATGTCGTTTCGCAGCTCGATCCGGATGATCCGTGGGCGCCCATTCTTCCGATCCTCACCGACCGCCGGCCCACGCCGAGCGGCTTCGCCGAGGCGGTGAAGGATGCCACGCTTGTCGGAAAGAAGATCGGCATCATCGGCACCTACGTCGGCATGGAGCATCCGAACCCCGGTGAAAACGCGACATCGAACACGACGAACGTCCAGACGATTCATCCCGACATCAAGACGGCGCTCGACATCGCGAAATACGAGATGGAGCGTGCCGGTGCGACCGTCGAGTATGTATTCCTGCCGCCGCAGGTCAGCACGACCTACAATCGCGGTGAAGGCGCTCCGCAGCGTCTCCTCGCCAGCGCTCCTGCCAACACCCGTGCAGCCGCCATGGCGCACAAGTCGCTGCTCGAGTTCCTGCTGAAGGAGCCGGGCGACACGCCCTCCACGCTCGCCAAGAAGGTGATCGCGAAGGCCGCGCTCGCGACCTACAACTCCGGCAGCCGCGCCATCAACGATGCCACCATCGAGGCGATGTATACCTTCGACGACTTCGACCAGGTCATCGGCAGCCAGGCCATCACGTTCGACTCGCCGCAGGGCATCCAGCACTACACGGCCGTTCAGCAGATCAAGAATGCGCTCGAAGACTGGATGGATGCGGAGGGGCTCGACGCCATCGTGTGGCCGACCTTCTCGAACAAGACCCCGACCTCGGGCACGACGATCGGCCGCGACATCGTGAACTTCATGCACGTCGACGGCATCACGGTCCCCATCGGCAAGCTCCCCACGGGTGAGCCGACGACCCTGAACGTCACCGGTCGCATCTACGACGACGCGAAGACCCTCGCCATCGTCGCGGCGATCGAGAAGGCGATCAACGCGCGCTTCTCCGCTCCGCTGGCTCCGGCACTTCCGGAGGAAACGTTCACCTACTCCACCGACTCGGTGAAGCCCGAGCCGCCGTCCAACGTTGCCGCTCCGATCCTTGGAGTCCGGGGTCGCGCCACGGTGTCCGGTCAGGGCAAGAACGCGAAGGTGAAATTCGAGGGCTTCCTCTCGGCTCCGGCCGGCGTGTCCTCGATCACCGTGTCGGTGAATGGTCGCGCCATCGCCGCCAAGGTGAAGAACGGCAAGTGGTTCGCCTCCGCGCCCGCACCGCGCTTCCGCCGCATGGTCTCGAATGGCAACAAGACCGTGCGTGTAAACGCGCTCGTCGCCGACGCAAACGGACGCACCACCGCGCAATCCTCGCAGGTGAAGCTTCCCGTCAACCAACTCCTCTAACTCCGCCATAACCCTGAGGCAGGCGGCGGCATGCGTCCGCGCGGCCGCCGCCCTTGCCCTCTCTCCCTGTTGTTTCGCGCCATGCCCACTTCATTCCGTTTTTCCTCGCGCTGGCCGATTTTCGCCGCGCTCGCCCTTCTGGCCATCCTTGCGGCCGTTTTCTACTTTTCGTTCCGCGACCCCGCCGTTCCCGCTTCGCAGACTGCCGAGGCGTCATCGGCACCCGCTTCGTCCCCGGCCTCAAACCTCTCCGCCGCCGAATGGGAAGCGCGCGTCGAGGCCGCCGATGCCGACAGTTTCCAGTCACTCATGGACGAGGCGCTGCGCATTTCCGACGCAGACCTCCGGCAAAAAATCGTCACCGCCATCACCGCCCGCTGGCTGAATGCCGACCGCAAAAGCTACCTCGCATTTCTCGATACCATGGAAGTCGACGAAGAACCCGGTTCCCCCACATGGGAGGTTGTCCTCACCGCGCTCGCCGACGGCCTCACGCAACTCGACGACGAAGCCGCCTCCGATCCGCTGTTGAACAAGATCGTTCAGCGCGTCGTGGACCATCTGGCCCTGCGGGATCCCGAGCGCGCATGCTCGTGGGCTACGAACTGGCTGCTCGGCGAGGCAAAGGACCAGGCACTCGCCACGGTCGTTCCCGCGCTCGGATCGGTCTCGCCCGACCGCGCCCTCGAGGTGCTTGCTCAAATTGAAACACCCGTGCCGCGCATGGATGCCGTCAGCGAACTCGGCACCACCTACGCGACCCAGGATCCCGCCGCCGCGCTCGCGTGGGCAAAACAACTCACCGCTCCGCTCGAGCGCGTCTTCGCCACGCGCAGCGTGCTGGCGGAAATTGCCCACGAAGACCCGGCGACAGCCTCCGTCGAGCTCGCCGCCTACGGCGCGCGGTTGCAGGAGGACTACCAGCGCCAGGTCGAGGCGGATCGTGTAAAGCTCGGCATCAAGGGCGAGGATGAATTCAACAGCCCCGAGGAATACGCCGCCTATGTGGAGGAAAACGGCATCGAACTGCCGCCGCCCGTGAGTCCCGAGGTCGAGCTTCTCGCCGAGACCGCCGCCACCGTCGCGTGGGAGCTGGCCGCGCAGAATCCGCACAGTGCCGTCGCATGGGCCGAGTCGCTCCCCGAGGGTGTCGTGAAGAGCCGCGCCCGCATTGGCACGATGCGCCGCTGGGTGGTGCAGAATCCCGACGAGGCCATCGCCCATTACCTCTCGAACTACCGCGACGACGCCGGCCTCGCCGAATTCATCTACGAAAGCTGGGCGGCCGAGAATCCCGTCGCCGCCTCGAAGGCCATCAACCGCATGCCCGACGTGCCGCACCGCGAACGCGCCACGGTGGGCGTCGTGAGCGGATGGCTGGATGCCGACAACGACCCGACGGCGCTCGTGAAATGGGTGGACGCCCTCGACAGCGGCAGGGCGCAGGATCAAGCCCGCGCCACGATCGCCGAAGCGGTTGGTTACGACTACCCCGAGCTTGCCTGGAAAAACGCCACGCGCATCCAGGATCCGCTCGCCCGTCGGCGCTCGCTGCTCGCGACGTTTCCGAGCCTCGTTCAGGCCGATCCCGCCGAAGCCCGTCGCGCACTCGCCGCGTTGAAGCTGCCGCAAAAGGACGCCGCACTGTTCGAGCACATGCTGGAAGCCCGCTAGCGGGAAGGGACGAGCGTCGAGAGTCGAGGGTCGAGGGCGGCCACTTGCGACCTGCTACTGGCAGCGACCGGTCGCAGGTCGAAAGTCCAAACGTCTGAAAGTCCAGTGGCGCCGACTTACGGCAGATGCTCCAGATCATCCAGATCCTTGTGCCGGCCGCTTGCTTCCTTGTTCCGACGCAGCTCCTTCAACCCGATGTAATGCACCGGAATCTCATCCATGCTCACGGTTCGCCGCCCGTTCCAAGCCTCGGAAAACGTAACTCCGTCAATCGTATTCAGAAGGTCGATCCGGTATGGAGGCCGTCCGAATTGAATAACCACTCCGGGGTCCAGTAGATCCTCAACCCTCGCGACGCCGGGTATCGAGTCTCCCCAAAACTCTTTTAGCGCCTCGAAGAGTTTTCTCCCGTTCTCCGGATCAAGGCCGTAGAAAAAATCCACGTCTCCGGTGAGTCGCGGATAGCCGTGGAAAATCACTGCCTCTCCACCGACGATCAGATAATCGACACGGTGCACATCAAGAAGTTTCAGGAACTCGCAGACATCGGGAGAAAAGGAGCCCCACTCTAGTTGCTCCGACATTCCCGGACATCTTTGGCTTTTCCGAACACACGTGTCTGAAGCCTCCGCGCAATGGCAATACGCTCCTTAGCGGTCAGCGAGTGATAATAACGAATGTCCGCCTGATCCGCCTCCCGGGCACTTCTGGCTTTCGTTACCACGCGATCCACGCGCTCATCCTAACGAGTTTGCTTCGTCGGATCAAACTCGCAATCTCCTACGCAGGATGGCGCTTCGCAAGACATGGACCGAAAGACGGAAATCGGCGAGATGTAGTTGCTGGTTGCGAGCTGCCGGTTGTCGCAAAGAGGCGCAAGAGGGGAGCGAGCGTCGAGAGCCGAGGGTCGAGGACCTCTGGGCCGCGACCTGTAGCCGTTCCGCTCTGCGGAACGCGGGGGTTGCCGCAAAGAGGCGCAAAAAGCACAAGGGGAGGCAGCAGTCGGAGGCCGGTATTTCGGTGCAGGGGCGCTGCTCGTTGCAAGTTGCGGGTTGCGAGTTGCAGGCGCGCTGCTCTCGACGCTCGACCCTCGCCCCTCGACGCACGTTGTTGCAGATTGTCGGGCGTTTCCGGCTTTCCGGCTTTCCGGCTTTCCGGCTTTCAGGATTTCCCTATTTCCCTCGCCCCTCGTCCCTCGACGCTCGTGAGCATTTGCCGCGCGCCATCCCTGGCGCCGGTGCTCAGCATTTCAGCTTTTCCCCATTTCCCCCTCCCCCCTCCCGAGCGCGTTTTCTCGACTCGCCTTGCAGGGAGGTTTTCTAATCAGCGTCGCGTGACTTCCGTGAACCCGTTCAATTCCCCGTCGCGGACCAGACCGCGACCTCAATCCGCCCTCGACGCTCGACGCTCGTCCCCCGACTCCCCCTTATGACCGACGAGCGCACGGAGGCGGCGTTGCGGCGCGAAGTGCGTCGGCGCATGACGGCCGAACGGATTGTTCGCAAACAGGCCGCGGCGCTCACGAAGATCCGCTCCCTCCTCGTGCGCGAGCACGCGCTGCCGGATTTCGTGTCGGCGCTGCTCGAGACGATCACCCGCGAGTGCGGAGGACTGTGGTGCACGCTCTGGCGCCGTCTGCGGGAGGTCGACGTGATGCGGCGCACGTCCATCTCATGGTGCGACGTTTCCACGCGGGAAGCCGTGGAGCGTTTCGTGGAGCGGCATCGCAAGGCGATGCGGGATCTGTCGAGACTCTACGAGGAGCTTCTGCTCGATCATCGAGCCACCCTTGTCATTGACGCCGAGGAGCCGCGCGTGCCGTCGGTCATCCGGCGCTTTTACAAGCGCATGGGCGTGGGGGTCGCCGTGGTGGTCCCCCTGCTGTTTGACGATCGTCTGCTCGGGTGGGTGGTTTATCTCGCACGGGAGAAGCGCAGTCGCCTTGGTCGCGACACCGTTGCCTTCATCGAGGCCGCCTCGCAGCAGGCCACCATTGCCATTCACCTCGCGATGTTGAGCGAGGCCGAGCGCGCGCGGAAGGATGCCGAGGAACGCGAACGCCGCGCCCGCGAGCGGGAGCGCGATGCCCAGGAGATCAATTCCCTCCTCCAGCTCAGCGGCGCCGGCCCGCGCACCGCCGAGGAAATCGTCCGCAGCGCATTCACCAATGCCGTGAAACTCCTGCACGGGAAAACCGCCATCCTTTGGACATGGGATCCGGACAGCGAGGAGGCGCGTCCGTTGTGGCGGCATTCGCGCAACCGCACGCTGCGTATTTCGGAGCGGCAGCAGGAGGAGCTTGCGGATGCCCTGCAAGGCCGCGCCCGCCGAATCTTTCACGAATGGACCCGCACGCCCGATGCGCGAAGTCGCGTGCTCGACAAACCGGCGGACGACTCGCTGCGAGGGACGTTGCTCGGCCGCCGTCCCGCCCGCGACGATGTCCTTCACATGGTGCCACTCCGTCTCGGCGAGGAATGCCTCGGCCTCATGCTCGTCGCGAGCGAGGAAAAAGGGGACCCTGGCATGCGGCGGGCGGTTGCCGTGCGCGCACTCGCCATGCAGGCGGCGCTCGCGTTGCAGCTCGACGCCCTCTCGGCCTCCGAACGAAGCGCCTCCATCGCCGGTGAACGCACACGCATTGCCCGCGACCTCCACGATCTTCTCGCGCAATCCTTCAGCGGCATTTCCCTGCAGGTCGAAGCCGTCCGCGCCGCGACCCCCGATCTTCCCGCGGTCGTCGTGCACCGGCTCGAGAACATCCGCGAACAGGCCAGCCGCAGCATGCGCGACCTCCGCCGCACCCTCCTTCTTCTGCGGCCCGCGCTCCTCGACGAACGCCCCCTCGCCGACGCCCTGCGCGAACTCGCCGAGGCCGCCACGCCCCGGCGCGGCTGGACCGTTCGTTACGAGGACCATTCCGACGGACTCGAGATTGATTCAAAGGCGGAAGTTCACCTCTACGCAATCGCCTCCGAGGCCCTTCAAAACGCGCTGACCCACTCGCGCCCGGGCACCATTCGCATGACACTCTCGCGCGTTCGCAACCGCCTGCGACTCGTCGTGGAAAGCCCGGGCCGTCTCGCCGCTTCCTCGACCCGGCCCGGCCATGGTCTGGCAAACATGCGCGAGCGCGCCGCCGCCATTCGCGGCACCTTCTCGATCCGCGAAGTGCGCGGCCGCGTCCGCGTGGAGGCCACGGTTCCAGGGGTTCGGTAGGCTCTGGTTGCCGCAAAGAAGCGCAAGAGGGGAGCGAGGACGAGGGACGAGGACCTCTGGGCCGCGACCTGTAGCCGTTCCGCTCTGCGGAACGCGGGGAAGGCGCAGGAGGGAAACAGAAGCCGGACGACGGAGGCCGGTGTTTCGGTGCATGGGCTGCTCGTTGCAGGTTGCAGGTTGCGGGAACGCGCTTTGCGCGGTTGCGGGTTGCGAGTTGCAGGCGCGCTGCTCTCGACCCTCGACCCTCGACCCTCGACCCTCGACCCTCGACCCTCGACCCTCGACCCTCGTCCCTCGTCCCTCGTCCCTCGTCCCCGAAGACACCCGTCTTTCCTATTGCCGCATTGGCAAAGCTCGACGAGAGGGGTTGCCGACATGACTCTTCGAACTTCGGCGGAGCCAATCGTCACCAGCGTCCTGCTCGTGGATGATCATCCATTCGTCCTCGACGGCGTGGCCGGCGTGCTGGATGCGCAGCCTGATTTTCGGGTCGTTGGCCGCGCGACCTCCGCGCCCGAGGCCATCGCCGCCCTGCGCGAGCTGCGGCCCGCCCTCGCATTGATGGACCTTCGACTGGGCGAAGGGGACGGGCGCGAGGTGCTCAAGGCCGCGCTCGCCGACCGCTGGCGCACCTACACCGTCGTGCTCAGCGCGTTTTCCACCGACGATGACATCCTAGCCGCAGCGCGGCTGCACGCGCGTGCCTACCTGCTGAAGACCGACGACGCCAGCACCGTCGTCTCGACGCTTCGCCGGGTCATGCAGGGGGAGAACGTGCTTCTGGAAACGATGCCCCCCGCGTTGAAGGACCGGCTTTCCATGAAGGACCTTTCGCCGAAGGAAATGGAAGTCCTGCGCCTGCTCGCCGCCGCCGCGTCGAACAAACAAATCGCCCAGGCCCTCGGCGTGACGGAAAACACGGTGAAGATCCACCTCCGCCGCATCTACCGCAAACTGGGCGTCTCCAGCCGCTCCGAAGCCACCATCGTCGCCATCCGGAGAGGGTTCTAGCGTCGAGAGGCGAGGGTCGAGGGACGAGGGAGATGGGGAAATGATGAAATGATGAAATGCTGAAATGCTGAGCACCGGCGCCTGGGATGGCGCGGGGCAGCCTGCCCGGAAGGGCACGACGCTCGGGAGCGCGCGTGGCAACACCGGCGAGAG
>CALLUD010000002.1 GCA_938011325.1 uncultured Spartobacteria bacterium | reverse complement strand
GAACTCAGTCGTGTTCGCTCGGAACTCAGTCGTGTTCGCTCGGAACTCAGTCGACTTCGCTCAAAGACAAACCAGTTTCGCTTTTTTCCAAGTCCACTTCGTTCTCCACGTGGTTCACTTCGCTCAAAACGAACACGAGTTCGCTTTTAGGGAAGTCGTGTTCACTTGAAGCCTTGATTGCCCCACCACAAGTCGGGGAATGTGCTTCAGTCCAGATCCACCGCCCGGTCCTGGATCTTCGAATGCGGAAAGCATTTGATCCGTCAGCCGCCTGGCTCTTATCTCCATCGGCGTGACCGTCCGTCGCCTCCCATGGCCTGAGCTTCTGATACTGCTTGTCGCGCTCGTCTTTCGCATCGTGGCGCTCGACCTCAAGCCGCCGCACTTCGACGAGGGGGTGAATGGCTGGTTCGCCGATCGGATGGCCCATACGGGGTTCTACGACTACGACCCGACGAACTATCACGGGCCGCTGCATTTCTACGCGATCTTCGCGGCGCAGAAGTTGTTCGGGCGCGAGATCTGGGCGCTGCGGCTGCCGGTGGTGCTGGTCAGTGTCGCGGCGGTGTGGCTGATGCTGCGCTTCGGGCGATTCGTGGGACGGGACATTGCCCGGTGGGCTGCGGTCGCGATGGCGGTTTCACCGGCTGGGGTGTTTTACGGTCGCTATTCGATCCACGAATCGTGGCTGCTTTTCTTCCTGCTGCTGACCGCGTGGGGCATTCTCGAACTATGGCGGCGCGGGTCGAGAGCCGGCTTGTTCGCGCTGATCGGCGGCGCGACGGGAATGGTCCTCACCAAGGAAACCTATTTCATTCATCTCGGATGCTTCGCGCTGGCAATTCCGTGCCTGTGGTTCTGGCAAAGCCTCGTTCCCTCCCGCCCCGCGCTCGCTGTTGCTCCGCGCGAGTGGAAGAAGCGCGACCTGCTGCTCGCGGCGGGACTCGGAATCTTCGCGATCGTGTTTTTCTACTCCGGTGGATTTCTCAACTGGGCGGGTCTCACCGGACTCTACGAGACCTATGCCGCGTGGTTCAAAACCGGCGTCTCGGAAGCCGGACACGCAAAGACGGAGTATGATCTGGGGCCGGTGAACTATTACTGGCTGGCCTTGATGGCGCGCTACGAGTGGCCCGCGCTGATCGGCCTGCTCGGCTGTCTCCGCCTGCTGTGGCCCGCATCCGCGCAGCTCCGTTACCTCGCCATCTACGGAGGCGGCGCGCTCCTCGCCTACACGATCATTCCCTACAAGACGCCGTGGCTCCTGCTGCCGCTGCTCTGGCCGTTTCTCTTTGTCTTTGGCGCGGTCGTCGAGGAGCTGAAACGCTTCGCCATCGTGCCCTTTCTCGCCGCAGCCTGCATTGGCGCGACCCTCATGCTGAGTGCGAATCTCAACTTCCGCGCCTACGACGACCCACGCCAACCCTACGTTTACGTGCAGACCTCGCGGCAGATTCACCGCCTCATCGATCCGCTGTTCGAGCGTGCGAAAAAGGATCCCACGACATACCAGCTGCGCGGTGAGCTTTTCCTCGACAGCTATTATCCGCTGCCATGGATTCTCGCCGAGTTCGTGAACGTGAGCTACTCCAAGACTCCAGGCGACGCCGGCACGCCCGACTTCATCGTCGCTGAGCAAAGCAAGGTGGAACGCGTGGAGCGCTTCCTCCGCGAGCCGTATTACCGGCGCGAATTCAGGCTGCGCGACGCGCAGGAGGATTGCGTGGCGTGGTTCCGCGTCTCAACGTTCAAGGAACAACTTGCCGGAGAGAATACCGTAACCCCGCAACCGGGCGAACGATGAGGAGTCCCGTGGCCCTGCTCACCGCGGCCGAGGTCGCCGTCGGCCTTGGCATTGCGCTCGCGTGCCTCATCGGCAGCCTGTCCGCGGGGGTCGCGGTAATTTCCCTTCTCGCCGGCATTGCCGCTGGTGTCGTCGCCTTTCGGCAAACACGCCCCTCCGGCGCTCCCGCGCGTGTTTCTCCCGTCGAATGGGTCGTCATCGGGGTTTTCACCCTCGCGAGCCTGCGCGCATTCCTCTGGTTGATCTATCCCGACGGCGACCAGATTCTCGTGCTCTCGGTAAACAACCTCGGCGACCTCCCGCTTCACCTCGGCTTCATCCGCTACTTCGCGAGTGGGGTCCCGTTCTGGCCGGAGAGTCCGATTTTCACGGGCGTCCCGCTCACGTATCCCATCGGCGTCGATTTTCTGAACAGCCTGCTGCTGCGCGTCGGACTGCCCGTCGAGCAGGGGCTGGTGTGGGTCGGCCTCGCCGGCAGCGCTCTCACGCTTGCGGCGCTCTGGCGCTGGGGTCGCGGATTCGCCATTGCGGCATTTCTCTTTGGCGGCGGGCTCGCGGGCTTCGTGATCTTCCGGGAGCTTTTCGCGGGCAAGATCCCCGCCATCGAAGACTTCCAGGGAGCCGAACAATGGAAGAATCCTTTCCTCGCGCTCTTCGTCACCCAGCGCGGCTTTCTCATGGCGCTGCCCGCCGGCCTCTTCCTGCTCGACGACTGGCGCTCGCGTTTCCTTCGCCGTGAAACGCCCCTGCTGCCGTGGTGGGTCGCATTGCTGCTCTACGCGACGATGCCGCTCTACAGCATCCATTCGTTCCTCTACCTGAGCATCGCACTGCTCGGCATCTTCGCGTTCGCAGCCGGCCCGGAGGCAAGATCCGACTGCCTCAAATTCGTCGCGGCGGCCTTCCTGCCCGCCGCTGTCTGCGGAGCAGTGGTCACCGACCTGTTTTCCGTGTCTGGCGGAATCCACCTCGCCCCCGGCTGGATGCAAAATGAAGCCCCTGCCGGGGAGGAACCGCCCCATCCCGTCTGGTTCTGGTTGAACAATTTCGGCCTCTATCTCGTGCTGTGGGCCGGACTGGCCGTTTATTCCGCGATCAAAGGTCCGCGCGAGACACTCGCACTCGTCCTTCCCGCCACCGTCATGTTCCTCGTCTGCACGGTGGTTTCGTTCGCCGTGTGGCCGTGGGACAACACGAAGATCTTCATCTGGTGCTGGCTGGCCGTCGCTCCATGTCTCTGGAACGACGTCATTCGCCCCTCGCCGCTGCCGAGCCGCATTGTCGCGTGCTTCGTTCTTTTCTTCACCGGCGCCGTCTCCCTGGTCGCCGGCCTCGACGGACGCAACGGCTACGGAGTTTTCAAACGCACGCAGGTCTGGGAGGCGCAGGCGGTCGTCGATGATCTGCCGGCCGATGCCCGCTTCGCGTGCGCGCCGGAATACTGGCACCCGCTCCTCGTGCTCGGGCGCAAACTCGCCCTCGGCTACGACGGCCACCTGTGGAGTCACGGCATGAATTACCGGCCGATGATGCGCGAGCTGGACAACTTGATGAACGGCGGTCCCGGCTGGCGCGAGAGCGCGGAGAAACTCGACGTCGATTACCTCGTGTGGAGCGATGCCGAGCGAAAGCGGTATCCGTCCTCCACCAGGGACTGGGCCACGAAGCTTCCCATCGTGGCACAAGGCGAGCGGATCACCGTCTATTCGCTGAAACCCTGATCACGGCGCGCGGAAGAATCAGGGAACGTCCGGACTTGCGGCAATCCGGCACGCAGGATAGGTAGCGCCACGTGCCGACTCCCGCCCAACGCGTCGCTGGCGTTCTCGCCCCGCTCTTCGCCATTCGCGGTTCGGAGGATCTCGGCATCGGCGACATTCGCGCGCTTCGTGAATTTGCGGACTGGGCCGCCGGCCACGGGTTGAAGCTCGTGCAAATCCTGCCCGTGAATGAAGCGGGCTCGGACAACAGCCCCTACAACATCATCAGCTCGGTCGCACTCGACCCGATCACGATCTCCACGCTGCCGGAGGAGCTTCCCGACCTGCGAAAGGACGATTTCAAGCGCATCACCCGCGCGTTCGATTTGAAGGCGCTTCGCTCCGGCCCGGTGAAATACCAGGAGGTGCGTGCGCTGAAGATGCAGCTCCTCACCGCGGCCTACGAAAATTTCTGCGCCAGTGCCAGCGACGAGCGACTGAACGAGCTGGAGGAATTTTCCAGCCGTCATGCCGACTGGCTCGAGAACTACGTCCTGTATCGCGCGCTCATGTCGCTCAACGGAGAGTCGGAGGTCTTCACCGGCTGGCTTCCCGAGCAACAGACACTCGCCGGTGCCACGCAATGGCGCGATTCGCTCGAAGGTGACGATCGCGCCCAGTTGGAGGCGCTGTGCGAATTTCACCGCTACGTGCAGTGGATCGCCTTCTCGCAATGGCGGGCGGTGCGCGAGTATTGTGACTCGATCGGCGTGACCCTCATGGGCGACGTGCCGGTCGGGGTGAGCATCTACAGCTGCGACGTGTGGAGCGAACCGGAGATTTTCGACCTGTCGCGATCGAGCGGCGCTCCACCCGAAAAGGTGTTCAAGGCGGACCGGTTCACCGAGCAGTGGGGCCAGAACTGGGGTTTTCCGCTCTATGACTGGTTTGCCATGTCGAAGGACAACTTCGCGTGGTGGCGCCGTCGCCTGCGGATCATGAAGACGCTGTTCGATCTCATCCGCGTCGATCACGCGCTGGGATTCTTCCGCATCTACAGCTTTCCATGGCGGCCGGAGCAAAACGCGCAGTTCGTCGACCTCACCGAGGAGCAGGCGCGCGCCATCACGGGAGGCCCCCTGCCCGGCTTCGTCCCCAACGACGACTCGACGCCGGAAAACGAGGAAAAGAACCGCCGCCACGGCGAGGTGCTCTTCCGCATCATGCTCGAGGAAACCGGTCCGCATTGCCTGATCGCGGAGGACCTCGGCACGGTCCCCCCTTACGTGCGCCCGACCCTGGAGCGGCTGGAAATTCCCGGATTCAAGATCCCGCAATGGGAACGCGAGCCGGACGGCTCCTGCACCCCCGGCGAGAAATATCCCCGCCTCTCGCTCGCGACCTACGCGACGCACGACCATCCCCCGGTGAAGACGTTCTGGAACGCCTGGACGCGCGATGCCGCGTCCGACGATCCCGAGGCCGCCGCCCTAGCCCTGCGGGAAATGCGCGCTCTGCTCAAATTCGCCGGTGCTCCCGACCTCGAGCCCGGCCCGTTTGACGAGCGCATCTACGAGGTCACGATGCGCGGCCTCATGGCGACCAACTCGTGGCTGGCGGTGCCGATGATCACCGACATTCTGGGCACTGAGGATCGTTTCAACTCCCCGGGAGCCATCAGCGATCAAAACTGGACGGCCAGGCTGGAGGTCAAAATTGGACACCTCAACAAGGTTTTTGCCCGTGAATTGAGGGTTCTGCGTCAAATTCTTGCGCAAACTGGACGAATTTCCGTTTGAGTTTGCGCGTGGGTCCGATTTTTGCTTTTTGAGACCCTAACGATACCTGGCATGGGAAATCTGACGAAAAGGGATCTGGTCGTCCGAATCAGTAATGAGACGGGGTTGGTGCAGCAGCAAGTTTTCGACGTCGTGCAGAAGACGCTCGATTACATCACCGACGCGCTCGCGGAAGGGCGGAACGTGGAACTTCGCAACTTCGGCGTGTTCGAGGTGCGATTAACCAAGTCCCGCGTGGGAAGAAACCCGAACAAACCCGAGACCGACGTCGTCATTCCCGCTCGAGCCACCGTAAAGTTCAAGGCGGGAAAAGTCATGCGCCAGCGCGTCCTGCTTCGCACGGAATCCATGAAGTGACGCGGGCGACCGCCCCCTTGATCCGTAACGTAAGGTAGGGTGTGTCGAACTGCATTTGTATTCGTGGTGCCCGTCAGAACAACCTCAAGGGCATCGACCTTGATCTCCCTCTCGGCAATCTCATTGTCGTAACCGGCCCCAGCGGCAGCGGAAAATCCAGCCTCGCATTCGACACGATCTACGCCGAGGGACAGCGGCGTTACGTCGAGACATTCAGCCCCTACACGCGGCAGTTCCTCGACCGGATGGACAAGCCGCAAGCGGATTCCATCGACGGCATTCCCCCGGCCATCGCCATCGAGCAGGCCAATCACGTCCGCTCCACCCGCTCGACCGTCGGCACGATCACCGAGATCAACGACTACCTGAAGCTCTTCTTCACGCGCGCTGCGAAGGCGTATTGCCCGGAGTGCCAGCGACCGGTGCGACCCGAGACGGCGCAGTCGATCGTCGAGCACGTGCTGAAGGATTTCGCCGGCCGGCAGGTGCTGGTGACCTTCGGGATTCCCGTCCCGCCGAAGACCAGCCCGGCGGATTTCCACGCGTTTCTCCAGCAGCAGGGATTTCTCCGCATCCTCCTCTACGGCGACATTGTCCGCACCGATGAGCCCCCCACCCGGGCCGCGCTGCCGGGAATCGTTCACGTGATCCAGGACCGCGTGGATGTCTCTCCGGAAAATCGCTCCCGCCTCTCCGAGGCCATCGAGACCGCGTTGCGGCTCGGCCAGGGAAAGGTCTCCGTTTTCCAGCCGGTGACCGGCGATGCCCACCCGTATTCCTCCGGCTGGCACTGCGCGCATTGCGACATCAACATCCGTCCGCCCTCGCCGGGCCTGTTTACGTTCAACAACCCCCTCGGCGCCTGCCCGGATTGCCGCGGCTTCGGTCGCGTCATCGGCATCGATTACGACCGCGTGATGCCCGACCGGTCGCTAAGCCTCGCCGACGGGGTGATCCGGCCATTCCAGTCGGGCCACAGCCGCGAGTGCCAGGACGATCTCATCAAGGCCGCGCGCGCCCGCGACATCGACATCTTCACGCCGTTCCAGGACCTCCCTGAGCGGGAGCAACGATGGGTCATCGAAGGTGAAACGAGCGTCGACACGTCCGCGGAGGAGCTTTGGGAATCCGGCGGCTGGTATGGCGTGAAGGGCTATTTCGAATGGCTCGAGGCACGCACCTACAAGATGCACATCCGCGTGCTGCTCTCGCGTTACCGCAGCTACCAGCCCTGCCCGACCTGCAAGGGCGGCCGTTTCCAGCCGGAGACGTTGAACTTCCGCCTCGAGCCGTCGCACCTCACCCTGCCCGAAATCGCCGGACTTTCGATCAAGCGCCTCGCGAAAATTTTCGAGGAAGTCGAATTGTCCGAGGAGGATCCGAGCGCCGTGTTGCTTCGCGACCAGATCCGCTCGCGGCTTCGGTATCTCGATGCCGTCGGCCTCGGCTACCTCAGCCTCGACCGCCCGACACGCACTCTTTCCGGCGGAGAGATCGAGCGTGTGAATCTCACGACGTGCCTCGGCGCCTCGCTGGTCAACGCGCTGTTCGTCATGGACGAACCCAGCGTCGGCCTGCATCCCCGAGACACCGCGCGGCTGCTGGAAATCATGCAGGCGCTGCGGGACAAGGGAAACACGCTCCTCGTCGTCGAGCATGAGGAGGCGATCATCCGTGCCGCCGACCATCTCGTGGACATCGGCCCCGGCCGCGGCAATCTCGGCGGCGAACTCACCTATTCCGGCCCCACGCGCGACATTCCGGCGTCATCGCTCACCGGCTCCTATCTGCGAGGCGAGCGGTCCATTCCCATTCCGGAAAAGCGCCGCAACCCCAGGCGATTCATCCATCTCAAGGGCGTCGAACTCCACAACATCTCGAATCTCGACGTTCGCATTCCCCTTGGCGTCTTCTGCTGCGTAACCGGCGTCTCCGGCTCGGGCAAGTCGACGCTCGTTCACAACGTCCTGTATCGAAATCTCGTCGCCAACGAAGGCGATGAATTCGAGGCCGCGGGCCGTGTCGAATCGATCGACGGCGCCGAGGAGATCGAGGACATCGTGATGGTGGACCAGTCGCCGCTGGCGCGCAGCCCGCGCTCGACGCCGGCCGTTTACACCGGCGCGTTTGACGGGATTCGCCAGCTCTTCGCAGCGACGCAGGACGCCATCACGGCAGGCCTCACGCCCGGGTCATTTTCGTTCAACTCCGGCAATGGCCGCTGCGAACGCTGCGCCGGGCTCGGCTTCGAAAAGGTCGAGATGCAGTTTCTCAGCGACCTTTTCCTCCGCTGCCCGGAGTGCGAAGGGAAGCGCTATCAGCCGCACGTGCTCAACATTCGCATCGATGACATGTCGATCCACGACGTGCTCGAGATGACCGTGCGCGAGGCGATCGAGTTTTTCAAAACGCGGGAAAAGAACGGTTCGATCACCCGCCCGCTGCAGCTCATGGCCGATGTCGGCCTCGACTATCTGCGCCTCGGGCAGCCGTTGAACGTGCTCTCGGGCGGGGAATCCCAGCGCCTCAAGCTCGTGAATCACCTCGTCGAGAAGCAGGACGAAACCGCGCTTCTCATCTTTGACGAGCCGACCACCGGCCTTCACATCGACGACATCGCGCAGCTGCTGCGAGTCTTTCAACGGCTCGTGGACGAGGGAAATTCGCTGCTCGTCATCGAGCACAACCTCGAAGTGATCAAATCCGCCGACTGGATCGTGGACCTTGGTCCCGAAGCCGGCGACGGAGGCGGCAAGCTCGTCGCGGAAGGCACTCCCGAGGAAGTCGCCCGGGTGGAGGCGTCACATACCGGTCGATTTCTCGCTCCGCTGCTCGCGGGCAAATCTCCGCGCGTGCAGGATGCGCCGGCATCCTATCTCCCCTCGGTCAATGGCGCGTCGTCGAGATCCATCAGCATTCGTGGCGCTCGGGAGCACAATCTCAAAAACCTCACCCTCGAGATCCCGCGCGACAAGGTGGTCGTGATCACCGGCATGAGCGGCTCGGGCAAATCGACGCTCGCGTTCGACATTCTCTTTGCCGAGGGCCAGCGACGCTTCCTCGACAGCATGTCGCCCTACGCGCGGCAGTTCGTCGAGCAATTGGAAAAGCCGGAGGTCGATTCGATCGAGGGTCTGCCACCAAGTGTCGCCATCGAGCAGCGCGTCACTCGCGGCGGCGGCAAGTCCACCGTCGCAACCGTTACCGAGGTTTACCATTTCCTCCGCCTCCTCTTCGCAAAGCTCGGCACGCAATACTGCCCGAACTGCGACGTGCCGGTCGTCACGCAAACGCACAGCGCGATCACCGGTCAGGTCGAAGCGCTGGCCAAACGAGGTCGCATCCAGCTCTTTGCGCCGCTCGTCAAGGCACGCAAGGGATTCCACGTCGAGGTCGCGCAATGGGCCGAGCGCAACGGGTTCACCACGCTGCTGGTGGACGGACGCCTCACGCCAACCGCCGGATTCCAGAAACTCGAGCGTTTCCGCGAGCACACGATCGACGTGCTCATTGGCGAAATCACGAAGAGCAATCTCAAGGAAGCTTCGAAGCTCGTGAAGCAGGCACTGACAATCGGCAAGGGCACCGCGCGCGTGATTGACCATCGCAAGCAGGCTCATGTGCTGAGTTCCGAAATGAACTGCCCGAGCTGCGGGCTCGCCTTCGAGGAACTGGATCCGCGCATGTTCTCGTTCAATTCCCCGCACGGCTGGTGCGAGCATTGCCGCGGGTTTGGCGAGGTCTGGCGGCGGCAGGGCGGCGGCAAGGAATTCGACTCCCAGCTCGAGGCCGATCTCGCGGAGGAACGCAGTTTCGAATCGCTCGACCCGGATGAGTCCGAGCCGTGCCCGGAATGCCACGGCGCGCGGATCAATGCCGCAGCCCGCGCCGTGCGGGTGAAAAACCACGTCGTCACCGATTTCATCTCCGCACCGGCGTCGAAAGCTCTTGAGCTGTTGAAAAAGCTCCGCTTCACCGCTGCGGAGAAACCGATCGCCGCCGATATTGTCGCCGAGATCGAGCAGCGGCTGCAGTTCCTCAACGTGGTCGGCCTCGACTATCTCAGCCTGGACCGCGCGGCGAAGACCCTCTCCGGCGGCGAATCGCAGCGCATCCGCCTCGCAGCGCAGCTCGGATCGAACCTGCGCGGCGTGCTCTACGTGCTCGACGAGCCGACGATTGGCCTTCACCCGCGCGACAACGACCGCCTCCTCGACGCCCTCGTCCAGCTCTCGAAGAACGGCAACTCCCTTGTCATCGTCGAACACGACGAGGACACGATGCGGCGTGCGGATCACCTCATTGATCTTGGCCCGCGTGCCGGAAGTCGCGGCGGTCAGGTGGTCGCATCGGGCTCCGTGCGTGAGGTCATGCAGCATCCGGAATCCCTCACGGCGCGCTACCTGCGTGAGCCGATGAGACATCCGCTCTCCGGTTCCCGTCGCAGCCTCGCAACGGCGCCCGGGTGGATCGCGCTCGAAGGCGCGACCCTGCACAACCTCAAGAACGTCGATGTCCGCATTCCGCTGAACCGCCTCACGGTGGTCTCGGGCATCTCCGGCTCGGGCAAAAGCAGTCTCATCCGTGGCGTGCTCGTTCCCGCCGTGCGGGACGGGCTCACCCGCCAGCGCAAGCGCCGCACCCCTGCGACGGACTGGCGTGCCATCTCCGGCCTGGAAGGCCTCGGCGCCGTGCTGGAGGTCGATCAGTCGCCAATTGGAAAAACCTCCCGATCGACTCCCGCCACCTACATCAAGGTGCTCGACGAAATTCGGAACGTCTTCGCCCAGCTCCCGGAGGCACGGCTTCGGGGCTACACCGCCAGCCGGTTTTCCTTCAACAACGAAGGCGGCCGCTGCGAAAACTGCCTCGGCCAGGGCGTCATCAAACTCGAGATGAGCTTCCTGCCCACGACCTACATGCCGTGCGAGGAATGCCACGGGAAGCGCTACAATCCCTCAACACTGGAGGTGAAATACAACGGCCGCTCGATCGGCGACGTCATGGAGATGACCGTCGAGCAGGCTGCGGAATTCTTCGGGGCACATCCGAAGATCCGCCGATCCCTTGATCTGCTCGTCGAGACAGGACTCGGTTATTTGCAGCTGGGGCAACCGAGCCCGACCCTCAGCGGCGGCGAGGCGCAGCGCATCAAGCTCGTCACACAGCTCGCCCGCCGCGCGACGCCAAAGGGCGAAGCCATCCGCACGACACGCATCGGCAAATCGACGCTCTACGTGCTCGAGGAACCGACCATTGGACTCCACACCGCCGACGTCGCAAATCTCATCGCCGTTCTGCACCGCCTCGTCGATGAAGGCGGCACGGTGGTCGTCATCGAGCACCATCTCGACGTGATGGCCGAGGCCGACTACATCGTCGACATTGGTCCGGAGGCCGGCGACGCGGGCGGCACGATCGTTGCCGAGGGAACCCCGGAGCAGGTCGCAAAGAGCAGGCGAAGCCGCACGGCTCCCTTCCTCGCCCGGGCGTTGGACCGCAAGCCGCACGAGTGACCGGCGTTGCACGCCGGCCACAACGGTTGACAGTGCTGCCTACGTGACCTTCTTCCCGACGAAGATGCCTGCGATGACCAGGCAAACGACGATTGCGAGGAAGAGGAAGAAGAGAAGCTTGGCGATTCCCGCCGCCGCTCCGGCGATCCCGCCAAACCCCAACAACCCCGCCACCACGGCGACGAGGGCAAAGACGATGGCCCATTTCAGCATAATGTTTTCCTTTCTCTGTTCTCGAAAGGAACGGCTGCCGGGGCGCCTTTGGTCGCCTGATGTCCCTGATTCAAGCTCGTCGTATTGAAATTTGAAACATCCGGCCGGCTCATGAGATACGAACCGTGTGCAGCTGATTCCCTTCCTTATGAAAAAAATTCTGTCCGTGATGTTCACCGTCGGCCTCGCGGTTTCCGCCGCGAAAGCACAGATCGTCGCCATTTACGAGATCACCAACAACAGCACCATCCCGACCACGTTCTCAGGCGTCACAGGGACCGCCTTCACCCCAAGCCCTGATCTCGGCCCGTTCGCCGCTGCCAACAACGTCTTCAGCGTAAGCGTCGTCAACTCGGCGAAGACTCCCGCCACCGCAGTGGCCGCGAACCAATACTTCCAATTCACGATCACGCCGCCCGCGAACGGAAAACTGCACTTCACGGCACTGACCTTTGAAGCGTCGAAAGAACTGCCAAACAGCACCGGTCGAGGCTGGGTCGTTCGGTCCAGCATCGACGGCTTTGCCTCCAACCTCGGAACCGAGGAAATCATTGGCCCGGCGCCCACGTGGACCGACTTCACGGTCGATCTCCCCGCCTCGAGCTTCCGAAACGTCGCCGACCCGGTCACGTTTCGCATCTACACCTACGCGGCGAACCAGGTGGAGTTTGTCGATTACGACAACATTTTCATCTTCGCGACCGTCGACGCCGCGCCGGTCGTCTACGTGACGACGGGGCTGAAGGTAAAAACCACGCGGGGGCGCTTCGCGATCAAAGGCACCGCGACCGACGATTCCGGCATTGCTAGCGTCACGGTCAACGGGCTGCCCGCCAATGGCCTCGAGTCGTGGCGGAAGAAAATCCGCATCAAGCCGGGTCTCAATCGCATCCCCGTGGTCGTCACCGATGATGGCGGCACGGCGACGACGCAGATGGTCCGCATCCGCCGCCCGCGCGTGTAAGGGACACAACGTCCGATGCGCGGACGCGACGCACATGGCACTCTTTTCTCCGGGAAAATTCCTGATACTATTTCGGAACCGCTTTCCAAAGATTGCGGCCTTCCCGTTATGCCAAATTCGTTGCGGATTCTCGTCGTAGAGAACCATCAGGATGTCCTGGAATATCTTCAGCGATATCTGGAATCCGTCGGTCACACCGTCTCGATCGCGCGCACGGTTGGGGAGGCTGTTGATCTCGGGAGCGCGGGAAATTTCGACGTGCTTCTCTCCGACATCCAACTGCCCGATGGCAGCGGACTGGAGATCCCGCGCCGCCTCAACGCCAAGCCCCGCCTTTGCGTCGCCATGAGCGGCCATGGCTCTCCGGCGGACCGGAAACGCAGCGCGGACGCCGGGTTTCACCACCACCTCACCAAGCCATTCCTTCCGAGGGAAGTCGACGCGCTCCTTGCCGGCGTCTGAGCGACACCGCTAGCGCGGCATCGTATCGCGATCATCGAGGTCCTCGCCCGGCATTTGCTCATCCGTCGGAACGGTCGAGCCCTCGCCCAGAATCTCCCGGCGTGCCTCGGCAAGATCGACTTCGCTGACCTGATCCCGTCCCGCACCTTTTGCAATCTCCAGAGCGCGTTCCTCGATCGCCGCCTGATCGACCTCGGCGGTTCCACGGTTGGGCACGGCGGGAGTTTCTGAATGTTCCATAGCCTCCGAAGATCGCGTCCGCCGTGGCGCGAGCGCGCAAATTTCTTCGCAGGCGGTCAGAGCGGAAGGTGCCCCTGCAGGTCGAAGTCCTCGCCTTCGGTTTCCGTGAAACGCACGCCCGCGCCCAGCAACCGGACCGGCTTGCGGCCCCGTTGCCACGCCGTCTGCAGCAGCTCGTGAAAGGTGGAGAGCGTCGGTCGATGCGCAACGCACTCGCAGGTCGTGCGCGTAAAATCGGCAAACTTCACTTTCACAAACGCCTTTCGAATCACGCGATCCGCCTCCTTTCGGCTCAAATCGCCCTGCAGTTCCGCGACAATTTCCTCCATCGCGCGGGCACACGCCTCGAGAGTCAGCAGGTTCTCGGAAAACGTCCGTTCCGTGCTCAGCGATTTGCGCGGACGATTCGGCCGCACCTCGCGGTCGTCCCGCCCCCGGCATAGCCAATACAATTCCTCGCCCCACCGCCCGAACCGCGCCGCCAACTGCGCCGGCGACCATGCCTGCAAATCGCCGCACGTCCGAACCCCCAGTGCCTCGAGCGAAGCCGCCGTCTTCGGTCCCACGCCCCAGATTCGTTTCACCGGGAGATCGCGCATGAACGCGTCGACCGCATCCGGCGTGATCACATACAGCCCGTCGGGCTTTCGCCAGTCGCTCGCGATCTTCGCGAGCATCTTGTTGGGCGCGACTCCGGCGGAGGCCGTGAGCCCGGTTTCCTCGCGAATCCGCCGTCGCAGCTCCTTCGCAATTTCCGACGCGTAACGGCCGGACGCCGTGACATCGAGATACGCCTCGTCGAGGGAAAGCGGCTCCACAAGGTCCGTATATTCGAGGAGAATACGCCGGATTCTGGCCGACTCCGCACGATACAGATCGAAGCGAATCGGCAAAAACACAAGGTGCGGGCAAAGCTCGCGAGCCTTGAAACCCGGCATCGCCGAACGAACTCCGAAGGCACGCGCCGGGTAATTGCACGTGGTCACCACGCCACGCCGGGATCCGCCACCGACGGCGATCGGAACGTTCGCGAGTTCCGGTCGCTCACGCATCTCGACGGCTGCGTAGAAGCAGTCCATGTCGAGATGAATGATCTTGCGAGTCATCCGCGAAGGCGGGCCCTCGACATCCCCACCCCCGCCCGTTTCCGGGGAATCCTAGAACGGAATTTCGTCGTCGTCGTCCGGCTCCGGCTCGCGGGCGGCGGAGGGAGCAGCCTTGCGCGGAGGCGGTGCATCGTCGTAATCGCCACCACGCGGGCCCCCGCCCCCTTCGCGGGGAGAGCCGAGAAGCTGGATGTTCTCGCCGACGACCTTGAGCTTGCTGCGCTTCTGGCCCGTCTGCTTGTCGTCCCAGGTGTCGAGCTGCAGGCGGCCTTCGACGTAGATCGGACGGCCTTTGCGGGCGTATTCGTTGGCGATTTCCGCCGTCCGCCCCCAGAGCGTCACGTCAATGAACGTCGTTTCCTCGCGTTTCTCGCCACCCTCGGATGCGGGGATGAAACGGTTGACCGCCAGGCCAATGTCCGTCACTGCCGTGCCCTTCGGCGTGTATTTGATCTCAGGGTCCCGGGTGAGATTTCCGATGAGAATGACTTTGTTGACGCTGGCCATGGCTCTGGCGGGTTGAGGTTGGCTGGCTTACGCGGCGGTCTTCGCCGGCGGAAGCGCGATGTAATTCTGAAGCGCGACGTCCTTGTCGAGTTTGAACTTCGAGCGAAGCTTCTCGATCGTCTTCGGCTCGGTCTCGATCACGAAATTGACGTAGTAGGCCGAGGTCATGTGATTGTGCGGGTAGGCAAGCTCCCTGCGCTCGAGTCGCTGGATCTGCTCGACGCGCGCACCCTCCGCGACGAATTCCTTCTCGAGTCGTTCAATGATGTCCTTGGCGCCTTCTTCCTTGCCGCGCGTATCGAGCGCCAGCAGGGCTTCGTATCGTTTCTTCATGGTATTGATTTAATTATATTGATTCATCGCCTTTTCGAGTCCGTTTTGCTGGGCAAACTCGAAGGCATCCGCGGCCCTCGCGACGGCCGCGTCGAAAGTTTTCTTCTCCTCGTCGGAAAAACGCCCCAGCACGTGGTCGACGAGCGAATGCCGCCCTCCGCCAATGCCGACGCGCAACCGGGGAACGCGATCCGTGCCCAGATGGGCGATCACCGAGGCGAGCCCGTTGTGCCCGCCGTCGCTTCCCGAGCGGCGCAACCGCAGGCGCCCGGGCTCCAGTGCGACATCGTCAATGATCACGAGCACCGAGGATGGCTCGAGCTTGTGGAACCGGCAAAAGCCTCCGACCGCCTCGCCACTGAGGTTCATGAACGTCATCGGTTTCATGAACGTGACTTCTCCCGCGCGGGCGATCTCCGCATTCCACCTGGCCACCGGGGCGAAGGCGACACCCGCACGCCTGGCCAGCTCGTCGGCGACGAGAAAGCCCACGTTGTGGCGGGTGTTTTCATATTGCCTTCCAGGATTCCCCAATCCGGCCACAAGTCGGAAGACCGGATCCTCCATGCGGGACGGACGGTTCGACTCCTAGGCTTCCGCCTTGCCTTCCGACGGAGCCGCCTCTGCTGCCGCAGCGGGCTCTTCGGTCGTCTCGCTCTCGCCGGAGACCTTCGGCTCGGAAACCAGGAACACGGTGATCTCGGGATCGAGCGGCGTGGTCACTCCCGGCGGCAGCGTGATGTCCTTCACGTGAAGCGGCTCCGCGAGGCCGAGGTGCGAGACGTCGACGTGAATCACCTCGGGCAGATCCTGCGGCAGACACTCGATGGCCAGCGAGCGAACGAGCTGCTGGAGCACGCCTCCGTAGGTCTTCACGCCCACGGCTTCGCCCACCGGCTCGATCGGCACTTCCGACTCGACCTTCTCGCTGGTCGAAACCGCGTGAAAGTCGACATGGAGAATGTCCCCGCGAACGGGATGATGCTGCACCTCCTGAATGAGAGCGAGTTTGTTGCCGGAACCTTCAATTTCGAGGTCGACCAGCACGTGCTCACTCGCCGCGTGCGCGAGCAACTGCTCGATCGCCTTCAAATCCACCTCGAGATTGGCCGGGGTTTCATGCGCGCCGTAGATTACCGCGGGCACCGCTTTACGGGCGCGCACCTTCTTGACCGCGTTGCGACCTGCCTCGGAACGAGGACGCGCCGCCAGTTTCACTTGCTTGGCCATAACAGATTTTTAATTCAGATTTTTTTCTTCAGCTCAAAAAGGGATGTCACCGATTTGTCCTCATGGATGCGCTTGATGCCTTCCCCCAGGAGTTCGGCTATCGAAAGCACCTTGATGCATCCGACAGCCCCGGAATGAACGGGCGTGCTGTCGGTGGTGATCAGCTCTTTAATCGGAGACTCCTTTAATCGCCGAACCGCCAAATCTGTCAACACCGCGTGTGAAATGCCAGCATAAATCTCGCCCGCTCCGTGCTCCTTCAAGATGGCCGCGGCGCTGGTGATCGTGCCGGCGGTTTCCGTCAGGTCGTCCACAATGAGCGCGTTCTTTCCGGCCACCTCGCCAATCACGTGAGACGCCTCCGTTTCCGTGGCGGAAATGCGCTTCTTGACCACGATCGCCAGGCTGGCATTGAGCGCCTGGGCATACGCGGATGCCATTTTCACGCCGCCGACGTCGGGTGAAATGACGACCAGATTGTCGGCGCGGATGCTGGACAGGTAATTCATCAGCACCGGCAACGCGTAGAGGTGGTCGACCGGAATGTCGAAAAATCCCTGCAGCTGCTGCGCGTGAAGGTCCATCGTCAGCACACGCTGCACGCCTGCGGCCACGAGAAGATTGGCGACGAGCTTTGCCGTGATCGGCACGCGTGGCTGGTCCTTGCGGTCCTGCCGGGCGTAGCCAAAGAACGGGATGACCGCCGTGACCCGATACGCGCTCGCCCGGCGGGCGGCGTCGACGAGGATCAGCAGCTCCATGAGGTTCTGGTTCGTCGGCGGACACGTCGGCTGGACGATGAATACGTCGCGGCCGCGAATGTTTTCGTTGATTTTGACGAAGGTCTCCCCGTCGGGGAAGGTGCTCACGGTGGCATCGCCGAGAGGCACTCCCAGATAGGAGCAAATATCGTCCGCGAGCTTCCGGTGCGCGGTGCCGGTGAAGATCTTGAGTTCGGGCATGGGGCAGCCCGGTGAATGCTAGAGCTGAGCCTCCAGCTGGCAATGTCAAAATCGCAACAATTCGCTTCTGGCTAGTTTTCCCGCAGGGAACGGGGAAGTTGCAGGGTCAGCACGACCGAGATCGCCACCAGCCCGGCCCCCGTCCACAACGGCGTCTGCGCGTAGAATTCCCGGGCTCGAGGCACATCCACCGCAAGCAGCAGGCCCGCCACCGCCGGCCCGATCCACCGGGCAAGCGCCGCGCTCGACTGATACAGGCCGAGTCCCCGCCCCTGCCAGTCGGCATGGACGCTGCGGGAGACAAGACCGGACAACGCCGGCATCGACAGGCTGTTTCCCACGGCAATTCCCGCGCTGAAGAGAATCAAGCTCGGCCACCCGGTCGCAAATGGCAGCGCGAACAGGCTGCCGGCAAGAATGGCGCCGCCCGCCGTGGCAAGGCGCGCTTCGCCGAAACGCTTCACGAGCCGGCCGATCAACACCCCCTGGATCAGCACTCCGATGAATCCGATCATGAAGAAAAGGTTGCCCGTGCCAAACGCATCGATGTCGAACCGATGAAACAGGAACAGCACGAAGACGAAGGTCAGCATCGAAAACCCCGTCGTGAAGAGAAAATACGTCGCGGTCGTCAGCAGGTAGAGCCGGCGGTCGCTATGGTGCAGGACGGCGAAAACCGAGGCGCGTTTCTGATGGCCGCGCCGCTCGGGCGGCAGACTCTCCGGCAGGATCGCGAAAATGAGAATCGCGTTCAGCAACGCGAGGCCGGCCGCGAGAAACATCGGCGAGTGCAGGCCAAACTTCGCGGTCATGATTCCTCCAATCGCCGGCCCGATCATGAATCCAATGCCGAACGCCGCACCAATGAGCCCCATGAACTTTGCACGGTCCTCGGGTGCCGAGATGTCCGCGACATAGGCCTGCGCCGTGCCGACGTTTCCTCCCGCGACTCCATCAATCAGTCGCGCCAGAAACAGCATCCACAGCGCCCCCGCGAGCCCCATCCAGAGGAAACCGAGTGCCGTGCCGAGCGTGCTGATGAACAGGACGGGCTTGCGGCCCACGCGATCGGAGATTTTTCCCCAGATCGGCGCGGCGATGAACTGCGCGAGCGAGAAAATGGCGACCAGTGCGCCGTTTTGCACTGCGGTCGCGCCAAATTTTTCCGCGTAGAGCGGCAGCACCGGGATCACGATGCCGAACCCAATCATGTCGATCAGGATCGTCAGAAAAATGATCCCGACCTGCGCGCGGCGTGTCGCCATCGAGGGCCTCAGTGGCAGCCGCAGCCGCCACCTCCGCAGCAATGGGACGACGAAGAGGACTCACTGGATTTTCCCTTCGCCATGTAGCCGAAGCCACCCGTGATGACCCGCCGGATCTCCTCTCCGGTCTCGGGGTGCACCCGCAGCGGAGCGTCCTTCATGCTCTGCTTGATTTCGTAGCGACGCGTCGGGTTTTTGACCGTCTCGTAAACGTAGGTGGGCATGCGGGAAATTTACGAATTCACTTCGACGCGCGCAAGCCGGCTACTTCTTCGCCGCAGCCTCGATCATCGCGTCGAACGCTCCGGCCGCGCCGCTCACCACCGCCTCCGGGCCGGTCATCTTCACAAACACGTCACCGTCCTTCGACTCGAGAATCGCCCCGCGAAGGCCGTAGCCTTCCTTCGGCGTGGTGGGTCCGCCGGGCATGCCGCTTTGGAAGGTTCCCGTCGCAGTGACAAACCACACCTTCGTCGCTCCAAACTGCTCGGTCTTCTGCATCGCATTCTCGATTCCCCCATCGATCTGCCCGACCCAGCGGTCGATGTTTGCCTGCGGTCCCCCACCCTGCCCCGGCCCGAAATGGAAGAAGGTCACCTCCGCAGGCTCCGGCTCCCCGGGCACCGAAAGCTGCGCCTTGCGCATGGGCGACGACGGCTGCACCGCCTTCCATCCCTCGGGCGTCGTAAATTCAAACTCCCCCACGGAAAAGGTCTCCGCCTGCGCGGCGACGACCGTTCCCAGCAACACAACGGCAAGGGCTGCGAACAACTTCATTCGTCCGGCATACCGGGCCGGGCCGGAAAAGAAAAGGCCGTCTCGCCATAGAAGCGAGACGGCCTTCTTCCTCGGGAGGGAAATTGGATTAGCGCTTGGAGAACTGGAAGCGCTTGCGGGCACCCGGCTGGCCGGGCTTCTTGCGCTCCTTCATCCGCGGGTCGCGCGTGAGGAGTCCCTCTTTTTTGAGAACCGGACGAAGCTCCGGATTGATATCGACGAGCACGCGGGAAATCGCCAGCCGCAGTGCACCGGCCTGGCCGCGAATGCCACCGCCGTTCGTGCTGACACGCAGATCATACGTGTTCATGCTGTTGGTGAGTTCGAGCGGACGCAGAATGTCATTCTGCAGGGAAAGACTGGGGAAATACTCGGTGAACTCGCGATCGTTGACTTGAATCTCGCCGGTGCCCGGCTTGGCCCAGATTTTTGCGATCGAGGTCTTGCGACGACCGGTTGCGATATATTCAGCGCTCATGAAAAAAGACTTTAGAGAGTGACAGGCTGCGGATTCTGCGCACTGTGCGGATGCTCGGAGCCGCGATAAACCTTGAGCTTGCGATACGCGGTCGATCCAAGGCGGTTGTGCGGAATCATGCCCTTGACGGCCCGCTCGATGAGGAGTTCCGGCCGGCGCTCGCGACGCGCGCGGAACGTCTCGGACTTGTGGCCGCCCACATAGCCGGAGAAGCTCATGTAGGTCTTCTGGGTTTCTTTCTTGCCGCTGACCCGCACCTTATCCGCGTTGATCACGACCACGAAGTCGCCAGTATCCACGTGCGGGGTGAAAATCGCCTTGTGCTTGCCGCGAAGCAGGGCCGCGGCTTTAACGGCGACATGCCCGAGCATCTGGTCCTTGGCGTCGATCACCCACCAGGCTCGCTTTACATCGTCTGCTTTGGCCGAAAAGGTCTTCATGGAAAAGGGTCAAGAAGACACCACGTTGTTCGCGGCGTGTCAAACGGGAAATCGACGAATTTGCGCACGAAATGAAATGGACCATTGCCACCATCGGCAAACCCCGCCTCGACTACGCCGCCGCAGGCGTCGCGGAATACCTCGCCCGGCTCGAACGCTTCGTTCCCGTGGAGTGGATCGCCTTGAAACAAGGCACTCCGAAAACCGAAGGCGCGGCGCTTCTCGAGCGGACCGCCGGCGCGCACCGGATCGTTCTCGATGAGCGTGGCTCGTCGCTGACCAGCCGGGCTTTTGCCGATTACATCGCGCGTCTCGAGCAATCGTCCACCCGCCGCGCGGCCATTTTGGTTGGTGGAGCGGATGGCCATGCGCCCGCAACACGCGACGCCGCCGATCTCGTCCTTTCACTGAGCTCGCTCACGTTGCAACACGAACTCGCACTCGTCGTGGCACTCGAGCAGATTTACCGCGCCTACACGATTTTGCGCGGCACTCCCTATCACCGGGATTGATGGAATCGGGCGGCCCCGGCATTCCCTCCGGAGCCGCCACCCCATTCCAAACAAAGATTATTCCTTGGATTCCTTTGATTCCTTGGCGCGATCCCCGCGCTTCGCCCCACGCTGGGCGCGCAGCTCGTCCGCCTTCTTGCGCTGGTCCGCGGTCAACACCTCGTCGATCTTCGCGCGTGTTTCATCCCAGATCGCCTTGCCTTTTTCACGCAGGGCGTCGCGGTCATTGTCCAGCTTGCCGCGAAGCTCATCCATCTTCTCACGCGCTTCGGCGAGGATCGGCTTGATCTTCGTCACCTGCTCCTCGGTGAGCTCGAGATCCTTCTTCATGCGGTCCAGACGCTCCTCGACCGTGCGGGGCCGTGGGCGGTCGCCGTCCGATGACGGATCGGGCTGGGCCAGAAGGAGAGGGAGCGAAGCAAGCAACGCGGCTAGAAACGTGGCAGAGGAGGAAGGTGATTTCATGATAGGATCAACGTATTAAGAAACCCGGCGTCGGTTCAAAAGTTGCGCGACATCCGGGACGCGCGCGCTTGAATCTTTCACCTCCGGTCGAATACTTCTCAACACCCATGCATCCTCGCACCGCTCCGGTTCTTCGTGGTTCCGTGCTGATCACGCTGTCCGTTGCCGTGGCATGGATCAGCTCGTGCGCAACACCAAAAAAAACTTCCGACACCGGCGACGACGCGCCCCCCGCCGAGGTATCGCCCACCCCAACTCCGGCTCCGACGCCCTCTCCCACTCCATCGGCCACGCCGGAGCCGACTCCCATTGCACAGACGACCTTCCGCGTGATCGTCTCCAACGACGAAGGGCAGAAGGAGGAGCGCGTTTTCGCCGACGGCGTTGAGGATACCCCCTCGCCAACTCCTTCCGACAGCGCCGTGGTCGTGGTGACCGTCACGCCGACACCCGACGCCGCGACTCCAACCCCCACGCCGAAGCAGGGCAATTTTCTCTCGAACACCTGGCGGAAACTTTTCCCTCCGAAAAAAGCGCCCACACCACCGGCCGCTCAGCGCAAGCCGCAGGAAGGTTTCCTGTCCCGCATGTGGCACTCGGTTTTCCCGAAAAAGGAAGAGCCGCCGGTCGCGACATCCCCGAGCTGGATCGGCACCGTCAAGCTCGTCGACGAAAACGCGCACTACGTGCTGGTCGACACGGACACCTACCACCCGCTGGCGACCGGCGAGACACTGATCGCCGTCGGCAACGAGCGTGAAAACGCCACGCTGCGCGTCACTGCCGATCGCAATCCACCCTTCTTCATTGCCGACATCGTGAGCGGCAGGCCCATGCCCGGCGACCGCATCTACTCGCCCAAGCCCACGGTTCCGTGATTTCCGAGTCCGAGGCGCTGGAACGGGTTCTCGCGACAGTCGATCCGCTGCCGGGCGAGGAACGCGCCGTTCCCCTCGCGGCAGGCCATTTTTCGGCAGGTCGACAACTTTCGCCGATCGCATTGCCGTCGTTCGATCAATCCGCAATGGACGGCTACGCCGTCCGCGCCGAGGACACTCCGGGCACACTTCGCGTCGTCGGGGAGCAACCCGCCGGCCGGATTCGGAATCTCGAAGTTCGCGCCGGGGAAGCCGTGCGCATTTTCACGGGAGCCTGCCTTCCAAATGGCGCGAACGCCGTCGTCATGCAGGAGGACGTGACGGTCGAGAATGATCATGTGCGGATTTCGGACAGGATCGAGGTCGGTGAATTCGTCCGTCACACGGGCGGCGATATTTGCGCAGGTCAGGAGATCCTACGCACCGGCGACCCGATCACCCCCGCACGGCTCGCGCTGCTCACCGCATGCGGAATCGAGAGCATCCTCGTCCATCCATTGCCGCGCATCGGCATCCTCACCACAGGTGACGAAGTTCGTCCCATGGGAACCCCGCTCCAGCCGGGGGAAATTCACGATTCCAACGGACCCATGCTCACCGCGTTGCTCGCACCGCACGGACGCATCGTCGCAACGAAGCACGCGCCCGATGATCCCGCAGCCGTCGCCGACACGCTCTCCGCGTGGCAGGCAGAGACCGATGTCGTCGTGATCAGCGCGGGCGTCTCGGTGGGCGATCACGATCCCGTGCGGGTCGCCATCGACTCGACCGGCGCTCACGTGAGTTTCTGGAAGGTCGCAGTAAAACCGGGGAAACCGCTCCTGCTTGCGAAGGCCGGCGGGCAGACGATCTTCGGGCTCCCGGGCAATCCCGTTTCGACCTACGTGACCGCGCTCCTGTTCGTCATTCCCGCACTGCTGCGTCTCGCCGGAGCTCCGCTGCATCTCGCAAGGCCAAAATTCGACACGCTTCCCATCGGCGTGGATTTGGAGAATCCCGACGCCCGCCCGCACTACCTGCGCGTTCGCATCGAGAGCGGGCACGCTGTTCCCGTGGGCACTCAGGCCTCGCATGGCCTGTCGGGACTTGCCCGTTGCGACGCGCTGATACGGCTTCCCGAAAACTCCCGTCACCCAGCCGGCACACTTCTTCCAGCTCTGCGCTTGACTTGACGCCCAAGTCTTTAAGAAATACTAAATTTCAACCTCATTAAACAAATTTTGCTTACCGAGGAAAAAACCTGTCTCTCACCGGACGAGATCGCGCGGCTTGCCAACATCATTCTGACGCTGCAGCGATCCCTCATGCTCAGTCTCACGGACCGCTTGTCCGCGGGACAGGTATCCTTTCCCCAATTTTTCCTCCTCGGTCACGTCGGCATGCATGACGCTCTGAGCATGTCGGAGATCGCCGACAAGATGCGGCATACCACCGCCGCTGCGACCGGGCTGGTGGACCGTCTCGAAAAACTCGGCTACGCGGAACGCACCGCCGCCCCCAACGACCGCCGCAAGGTGCTCGTGAGAATCACCCCAAAAGGGCGGGAACTCGTGAACTCCATTTTGGTGGAGATCCGGCAGGGCCTGCATAAGCTCACTTCCCTGCTCACGCCCGAAGAACAGCACATGTGGTTGCAAATCTACGAGAAGATTTTTGCATACTGCGAGAGTCAAAATTATTACTCGAAGACCGATTCTCCAAATTCATGACGACTCGTTCGATTTTCGCAGTGGCTGCACTGGCTTTCGCCTGGCCGGTGGCGGCACAGCAGCCGACTCCCACCCCGACACCGGAGCCTGCCGCTGAAACCACCGCGGCCACCCCGACGCCCACACCCACCCCCGCGCCGACGCCGAGTTACACCGCCACGCTGCCAGGTGAGCCCGACGCCGCATCGACGGATTCGATCAATGCCGACGCGCAGCCGACCTACGAGGCGACGCTCCCGGATTCCGCGATACCGGCACCGACTCCCAACGCGCAGCTCGACACCATCGAGCCCGATCTCGATCCATCGCTGGCGGATCCCGGCCCCCCGCCGCCGGCACCGACGGTGCAGCGGAATCTCAACGACATTCAGCCGAGCAAGGAAACGATCGAAAAGCTGAACGAGGAAGCCATCAAGCAGATCCAGGCCTTCGCGAAGTCGCAGCACAATCCAAACGTCGAGGACCTTACGCTCGACAAGGCGATCTCCATTGCCCTCAAGCAGAACCCCGACGTGCTCGATGCGATCGAGCAGATCCGCCTCACGCGGGGCCAGTTGGTCGAAGTCCGCGCCCAGGCCCTGCCGCAGATCACGGCGACCTCCGCCTACACGCAGCAGGCGCGCTCGCTCGTTGACCCGAAGCAGCCCGGCTCCAGCGGCGGTGCCATCGAGGTGCCCGGCCCGAACGGGCAGCTGGTCCCGATCGATTTCTCCGGCCTCGGCAGCTCCCGATATGTGAATGACAAATCCTGGAGCGTTGGGTTCCAGGCCAGCCAGCTTCTCTTCGACGGCGGCGCGGTTGTCTCCGGCATTCGCGCGGCAAAGTTCGTCGAGGACGCCGCCTACTTCAACCTTCGCCAGACGATCGATCGAACGATCGCGAACGTAAAAACGGGATTCTACGAGGTCATCCTGAATCGCGCCCTCGTCGTCGCGCAGCAGCAGTCGGTGAACCTCCTCAAGGAACAGCTCACCGATCAGGAAAACCGCTACGAAGCCGGCACCGTCCCGCGTTTCAACGTCCTGCAGGCCCAGGTCGCGCTGGCCAATGCCATGCCGCCGCTCATCAGCGCGCAAAACAACCTGCGCATCTCCCAATACCAGCTCGTGAAGACGCTCGGCATGGACTACGCGACGAGCAAGCCGAGCGAAGTGCCCTTCAACGTCGTCGGCACGCTCCCCTACGAGCCACGTGTGATCAATCCCGACGAGTCCATCCGCATTGCCATCGAGCGCAGTCCGGAGTTGAAGGCGCACCGGCAGAACATCCTCGCCAACGCGGAGAACGTGAAGGTGCAGTTCGCCGGTTATCTGCCCTCGATCTCCGCCACCGCCGACTACGGATGGCAGAACAACTCGGCCTTCCAGAACATGGGTGAAGTCACCCAGGGCTGGACCTACGGCTTCCAGGGGAGCTGGGCGATCTTCGATGGATTCGAAACCGCCGGAAAGGTCGCGCAGGCCCGCGCGCGCCTCAACCAGGCGGTCATCAACTACAACAACGCCGTCCGCAAGGTCATTCTGGATGTCCAGCAGGCGATTTCGAATTTGCAGACCGCGCAGGAAACATTGGAAAGCCAGCAGGCCAGCGTCGTTCAGGCGACCGAGGCGTTGCGCCTCTCGCAGGAACGTCTCGATGCCGGCGCCGGCACGCAGCTCGACGTGTTGAACGCACAAGTTCAGCTCCTGCAGGCGCAGACCACCGTGCTGCAGGCCCGCTACGACTACCTCGCGGCTCTTGCCAACTACGACCTCGCTCTCGCACTCGACGCGCAATACGAGGAAACGTTCGACGATCCGCTCACGCCGCGCGAGCGCAAGAAGCTGAAGACCGTCACCAACCCGACCGCACCGCAACCGCGCCTCCCCGGCAAGCTCGAGGAGCAGGACCCGATCGAGGGGCTCGCGGCCAACGCACCCGTGCGCAAGGCGAAGGCGGTGAAAAAAGAGGAGCAGCCCGCCGAGAAAAAGCGCGTCCTCAAGGCCAGCGAGATCATGGAGGCAAAACGCAAGGGACAGCCGCTCCCGACTCCGACTCCCGCGCCTCGCAAGAAGGTTCTCGGAATCTTCTAGCGGCATCCATGTCGCTTCCCGATTCGGTCGAACGTTTCGAAGCGCTGGAAAACCTCTCCGGCCTCCGGTCGGCATTCATCACGCGCATTCCCGGCATCGATGTCGATGCCGAACGCGAAGTGGCGCTTGCGCGCTTGAAGCCGTCGCATGATGCGCTGATCGCCGGGCTGGGATTTTCACCTCCGGTCACCGCGGAGCAGGTTCACGGGAATCACGTGGCGATCGTCGATCGGCCCCAACAGAATCCCATTCCAGGCGTCGATGGCCTCATTGCCGCGACGCCCGGCATCGCCCTCGGCATCTACGTCGCCGACTGCGCGGCGATCTATGTGGTGGATCCTGTGCGACGTGTGATTGCCCTCCTCCACTCCGGACGAAAGGGAACGGAGCTGAACATTCTCGGGAGCGCAGTGCACACCATGCGTGAGGAATTTGGCTGCGATCCTCGCGATCTCACCGTCGTGGTCAGCCCGTGCATCCGCCCGCCGCATTACGAAATCGATTTCGCGGCAACCATCGCGGAGCAGGCCCGTGTCGCAGGTGTTCGAAGTTTCTTCGATTCGCACACGTGCACGGCGTCGAACCTCCATCGATACTATTCGTATCGCATGGAAAAAGGACGCACCGGCCGCATGCTCGCGCTGCTCGAAATCGAATCATGAGCCGGCGGGCTTTCGATCCTTCCGTCCGCGAATGGATGGATCTCGACCAGCCCGTCACTCCCGAACTCGAGAAGGACCTCGCGAATCTCGTCACGCTCAACAGGCTCTTCGGAAGCCACACGCTCGTTCTCCGCTTTCTTCGCTCGCGGCTGACCTTCGGTCGGTGCTGGCGCATCCTCGATCTCGCCACCGGCTCCGCGGATATCCCTCGCGCCATTGCCGCCTGGGCAAGGAGGAATGGCCTCGATGTGCAGATCGATGCCGTCGACGCCCAGCCATCCACCGTCGCGATTGCGCGTAAACTCTCCGAGGGATTTTCCAACATCTCGATCTCCGAGGCGGACATCCTCACCTTCGATCCCGGCACCACGTGGGACGTCGTGCTGTGCTCGCTGGCGCTTCACCATTTCTCCGATCACGACGCCACGTCGATCCTCCGCCGCATGGCATTCCTCGGCACGCATCACGTCTTCGCATCGGACCTTCGCCGAAGTCGCCTCGCCACCTTCTCCATCGATCTGCTGACGACGGTCTGGATGCGCGAGAAAATGACGCGCAACGACGCGCGTCTTTCCGCGCGCCGTGCCTTTTCTTTTCGCGAACTCCACGCCCTCGCCGTGGCCGCCGGCTGGAAAAACTTCCAGCACATCCGCGCGTTTTGTTTTCGCCAGGCGCTTACGATGGACTTTTCCTTTCCTCGAAACGTCAGCCCCCGCTAGATTTTCCCGCACATGAACAGCATGACCGGCTACGGCCGCGGCGAAGCTCGAATCGATGGCGCCCATTGCGTCGTCGAGTGCGCCTCCGTCAACCGCAAGGGCCTCGAGGTTGCCTGTCAGCTCCCCCGCGAACTCGCACCTTTGGAGCTTTCCATTCGCGAAGCCGTGCAAAGCCGCGTCTCCCGCGGTCGCATCAACATTTCCGTCACCCTTCCCGAGGCCGCGGCGGCCGCCGGTGCGACGATCGACCGTCATTACTCGCGCAATGTTCTTCGCGACATTCGCGATCTGCAGGCGGAACTCGGTCTGCCGGGAAACATCGACATCAACACGCTGCTCAATGTGCCCGGCGTGCTGCAAACGTGCCCGCACACCGCGGAGGATTTTCGTCCCGTCATTCTGGAAGCCCTCTCCAACGCACTCGACGCACTCACCGCGATGCGCGCCCGCGAGGGCCAGGCCTTGCAGCGGGATCTCGAGTCCCACCTTGCCCACCTCAAGAGCCTGCGCGAGCAAATGCTTCCGATTGCCCCCGAGATCGTCCGCCGATATCGCGACGAGCTTCACGCGCGCATCGCACGCGCGGGAATTCCTCTCGATGCAAATGATCCCCGCCTCGCGACCGAGGTGGCGCTTTACGCGGAACGTTGCGACGTTTCCGAGGAACTCACGCGGCTCGCGAGCCACTTCGAGCAATTCGAGGAGAAGCTGCGCGCATCGGGCCCGATGGGACGCGCACTGGAATTCCTCACGCAGGAAATCTTTCGCGAACTGAACACGCTCGGCTCCAAGGCCGGCGATTCGGAACTCACGCGGCTTGTCGTCGACGCGAAGGTCGAACTTGATAAGATCCGCGAACAGATTCTCAACGTTGAATAGCTCCTCGTTCTCCCGCACCGGCATTCTCTTTGTCCTCTCGGCGCCATCCGGCGCCGGCAAAACCACGCTGACCACGGCACTGCGTCAGAAGCCCGATTTCGTTTACGCCGTCTCGTGCACCACGCGCCCCCCACGGCGGGGAGAAGTCGATGGCGAGGACTATTGCTTTCTCTCCGAGGAGGAATTCTCCGCACGCCTCGCGGCCGGTGATTTCCTCGAGCACGCGGAGGTTCACGGGCGCCGCTACGGCACGCCCAAGAGCGCCGTCGTGGATCAGCTGAAAAACGGCGTCGACGTTCTCATCGACATCGACACGCAGGGCGCCGCCACAATCCGCAACAGCGACGACCCGCTCATTCGCGACGCGCTGGCCGACATTTTCATCATGCCTCCCAGCCTCGACGAGTTGCGGCGCCGCTTGATGAAGCGCGGCACCGAGACCGAAGAGCAAATTCAAACGCGACTGCAAAACGCCGCGCGGGAGATGAAACACTGGCGCGAATACCGCTACACGATCATCAGCGGCTCGATGGAAGAGGACATCGAGAAATTCCGCGCCGTGATGCGCGCCGAGCGCTATCTCAGCCGTCGGCTCACCTACAACGAGTGATGAGCACTGCGGCTCCGGTTATCGTCCTTGGTGTTACAGGCTCCATCGCCGCCTACAAGGCCGCCGACCTCACGAGCCGTCTCACGAAGGCGGGCGCCGACGTGCATGTCGTGATGACGCGCAACGCAACGGAGTTCATCACTCCGCTCACTTTCCAGACGCTCTCGCGCAATCCGGTCACCACATCCGTGTTCGACGAAAAGGAATCGTGGCATCCCGGGCACATCAATCTCGCCGACCGCGCAAAGCTCTTGCTCATCGCACCCGCGACGGCAAACGCGCTTGCCAAGCTCGCGCACGGCATCGCCGACGACGCGCTCACCTCGATCGCACTCGCCACGCTCGCGCCGCTTCTCGTCGCGCCGGCGATGAATGGGAAAATGTGGCTGCACGCTGCGACGCAGGCAAACATCGGGACGTTGAAGGCGCGCGGCGTTGAATTCATCGGCCCCGAGGAGGGAATGCTCGCGTGCGGCTACGAGGGCATCGGACGACTTTGGCCCGTCGAGGAAATCGCCCAACGCGCACTCGCAATCGTCGGAATTTCGAAAACGGCATGAGGAAATCGCGTTTGTAAAAATCAAGAAGTTTTCGAGAAATTCGTTGACGCATCTCGAGCAACAACTTATTCACAACCCCAAGTGAGTTATTCACAAAACTTTCACAGCGCTTTCCGCTCCTGCGGTCTGAAAGGGGGGATATCGGATGGCAGTTGCTAAAAAGAAACCTGCAGCCAAAAAACCCGCCGCGAAAAAGGCGCCAGCCAAGAAGGCTGCCGCGAAGAAGCCGGCCGTGAAGAAGGCGGCGAAGAAGGCGGCCCCTAAAAAGGCTGCAGCCAAAAAGCCCGCCGCGAAGAAGGCGGTAGCCAAGAAGGCGGTGGCCAAAAAGCCCGCCGCAAAGAAGGCTCCAGCTAAGAAGAGGAAATAACTTCCTGCGGATGCAATCGCATCCGTTGTAGCCTCTAATTGGGAGAAGCAGCCCCCGTGCCGCTTCTCCCAATTGCTTTTCCGGGAAGCTCACCCAGGAAAAAGCACCTCGCTCCCGCACAGAAAATGATGTGCGCCGTCCCGCGAATCATTTCAGTCGAAGCCTCGGCAACGTCGGCAGTTTCCCGCCTCCACGATCGCGTCGCAGATGACGTTCTCCGGGACGGAGTCCGGCTGCAGGATCATCCTCGTCCGCTCCCTCGCAAAACGACCGTTCGAAGCAAAACGGACCAATTCTGAAAAGAAAAACCCCGAGACATCACTGCCCCGGGGCTTTCTTGAAATGCGGTGTGCGTCAGGCGGCGACTGCGTCCAGCTTGCCAACCAGATCGGCCTTGCTGGTCAATCCGGTGATCTGCTCCTTCAGCTCCCCGCCACTGAAGACGAGGATGGTCGGAATCGCCTGAATGCGATACCGGCCGGCAACCTCGGGGTTTTCATCGACGTTGACCTTTCCCACCTTGACGACCCCCTGCTTCTCCTCCGCGATCTCATCAATCAACGGCGCGATCATGCGGCAGGGGCCGCACCAAGGCGCCCAGAAATCGACAAGCACCGGTGTGGAGGCACCGAGAACCTCGGCGTCGAAATTGGCGTCTGTGAATTCGGATACGTGTGCGCTTGCCATGATGTATTTGGATAATGTGCTCCAGACTAGAGCATCATCCAAACCTGCAGCGCAAGTGCGAGCACGGCGGCGACGACGGTTATGACAGCAAGATTCATGGGAATTTCCTCTTCGGTGGTTTCTTCAACGGTTTCGACGGTCTGCACCTTGAACGTCGCGCTGGCGGAAGGAGCCTGCGACGGAGCGGGGCGCGTCTGAAGTTTGATGGTCGGCTGCGAAGGCCGGATTCCGGGTGTCGAGGCGACCTTCGCGGTTTCCTTCTTCGGCTCGGGTTTCACGGCAACCGGAGCGGGGCCTGCAGGTGCGGCCGGGGCCGGAGCCGGCGCGGGCGTGGCCGGTTTCGGCGCAGACGGGGCTGCGGGAGCCGACGGCGGCTTCAAACCCGAAGGAACGCCTGGCGCGGACGGCGGCGAGGGCGGCTTCGGAACACCGGGAGCCGACGGAGGCTTCAAGCCTGAAGGAACTCCGGGCGCGGACGGCGGCGAAGGCGGCTTCGGGGCACCGGGAGCCGTTGGCGGCTTGGGAGCCGAGGGAGCTGCGGGCGCCGACGGTGGTTTGAGACCGGATGGCGGAGGAGGCGCGCTCGGGGCCGAAGGGTCGGAAGGAGCCGCGGCCGGCTTTGGCGGAAGGTTGATCATCGCAGACTCTCTGGGAGTGGAGCCGGCGGGCTGTCCATCGCGGCGGGGAGGCAGCACGATGCGGACGGTTTCTTTCTTCGGTTCGCTCATTTCAATTAGGCAAATTCCGGGGTTTACGGACGATCCCGTGAGCTTTTTCAGAATCGCTCACGGGTGTCAACGCTTGCTTACTGGCTCTTTGATTCGGAGGCCTTCAATGCAGCCGTGCGGCGGTCATGCGTGAGGCTTACGAGATCGGACGCGATCCGGATCGTTTCGTTGCGGATGGCGTCTGGCGCGACGGCCTCGGATTCCTCGCTCTCTTCTTCATCGAGGTTGAAAATCGAATGCCGCTTGCGGTCGAACGCCACCTCCTTGAGTTCCTTGTCGTTTACGTTGTCGAGCGTGATCTCGAAGACCCGGGCGTCGAATGCCGGCCCGCGCTTGGCCCGCTCCTGCTTGCGAGCCTCCTCCCGTTTCTTGTCCGCCTCGATTTCGGCCTTGCGCTTTTCGAGATTCAGCGAGACGGCATTTTCCTCAAGGCGTTTCCGGAAGCGGCTGAGATCGTCGAGAATGTAGCCAAACTCGGGATCGTTGTTGATGCGCTCCTCGGATAACGCACGGAGCTGCGGCAGGATGCTCGCCATCTCCTCGTTGCGCGGAATCCGCTGCGGCGCGACCTCGTCGTAGGGCAACGGGTTCGGCAACGCGCTCTCGCCAAATTCCGGATTATCCGTGAGCGACGGCAGAACGATATCGGACTTCACCCCTTCGAGCTGCGTCGAACCACCGAGCACGCGGTAGAACTTGTTGATCGTCAGCTTGAGCGCTCCGGCGTCGGCGGAACCCAGGTTGAAGAACGGCACCACCAGCCGGCCGATGTCGAGCATCGTCTGCACGGTGCCTTTGCCGAAGCTGCGCTCATCGCCCACGATCACCGCGCGCCCGTAGTCCTGCAGCGCTGCGGCGAAGATTTCGCTCGCGGACGCACTGAGACGGTTCATCACCACGACGAGCGGACCGTCCCACAAAACGCGGTCATCCTCGTCGAACGACACGGAGACCTTCCCATTGGAATCCTTCGACTGCACGACAGGGCCCTGCGGAATAAAGAGCCCGGTGAGGTTGATCGCCTCCTCGAGCGAGCCGCCGCCGTCGCGGCGCAGATCGATCACGAGAGCCTCGATGCCTTCCTTTTTCAACCGCCGCAGGAGCGTGCTCACGTCACGGGTCGTGCTGACGGAATCCTCCGATTGATTGCCCAGGTCCGCGTAGAAGGACGGCAGCTCGATCCAGCCGATCTTCTCCACGCCGCCATCGGGCTTTTTCAACTCGATCAATTCCGCCTTCGCCTTCTGGTCCTTGAGCTTCACCTCGTCGCGGCGAATGGTGACCACCTTTCGCGTCGACGGATCCGTGGCATTCGCCGGGATCACCTCCAGCCGCACGATGGTTCCGCGCTTGCCGCGGATTTTCTCGACGACCTTGTCGAGCTTCATCTCGACAACGTCCTCGAATGGCCCATCGCCCTGCGCCACCTTCGAAATGCGATCGCCAACCTTCAGCTGGCCATCGAGATCGGCAGGACCGCCGGGAACGATTTCCCGAACCTTCGCGTAGCCGTCCTCACTTTGCAGCACGGCCCCCACCCCATCGAGCGACTTGCGCATCTCGATCTCGAAATTCGCGAGCTCGGACGGGCTCATGTATTCGGAGTGCGGATCGTAGGTCCGGCTCAACGCGCCGAGGAATCCGGAAATCACGCTCTCGTCGTCCATTTCCTCGATGTTGCGCAGCATCTGGTCCTGCCGGCGCTTGACGACCTTTGCGGGCGGGTCGACGGCGTTCTCGTTGAGTGTTTCCGCGAGCAGCGACGCCTCGATCTGGCGTGCCCACAGGTCGTCGAGTTCCGCCATGTCCTTCGCCCACTCCGCGTCCTTGCGATCGAGGACCATCGTGCGGTCACTCTTGAAGGTGTATTTCTTGTCGGCGAGCTTCTTGTTGCTCTCGACGCGGTCTTTCACGCGGGTCGCGTAAACGGAAAAGATCGCACGGGCCGGATCGAGATTTCCCGACAGGATCGCGTCGTCGAGCGAAGTCGCATACGCAGCCCGGAACTTGTCGACGTCCTGCTGCGTGAAGAACATCTTGTTCGGATCGAGGTCGCTCAAATACTGCTCGAGCAGCTTCTGCGAGACCGTGTCGTCGAGCTTTTGCCGCGAGTAATGCCCCTGCTCGAGCAACCTCGCCACCGAGACCGCCACCTTATCAAGATCCGCAGCGAACAATACGCCATGGAAAATCGCCGGGATCGCCAGGGCGACGGCGACGAGTTTCAATCGTGTCATGCGGAAAAGGTTTACAGAGGCTGTCTTCGAAATCAAATGACGCATTACCTTTAAGACCACTTTTCGATGAATCAGTTCGAACAATTTACCGGCGGGTTTCTCCAGACCAATGCCTTTCTGCTCCGCGGCCCCGCCGGAAACCTCCTCATCGACGCCCCTCAGGAGGCCGATGCCCATTTTGCCGACACAAAAATCGACGCGCTTCTGCTCACCCATGGCCACTTCGACCATGTCGCCGATGCCGCCGCGATCCAGCGCCGCCACGGCTGCCCCGTCTATTTTCATCCGGACACCCTTCCAATGGTCACCGACCCGGGGTTTTTCCGCAGCTGGGGCTTCGGGCTCGAGGTGGAACCGGTGAAAAATGGCCGGCTCATCACGGAGTCGCCGGCGTTCGAGCAATGCGGCGTCCGGTTTCAGGTGCTCGAGGTGCCGGGACACTGCCCCGGAAGCCTCTGCTTCTATTCGGCGGAGGACGGACTGCTTTTCGGCGGCGACGTGTTGTTTTGCGGCGGGGTCGGGCGCTGGGACCTGCCCGGGGGCGATTACGACCTGCTGATGTCCGGCATTCGCGAGAAGGTGCTCGTCCTGCCCGACGACACCCGCGTCCTGCCCGGCCATGGGCCGGAAACCACCATTGGAATGGAGAAAAAACAGAACCCGTTCCTTGAGAAATAGCGCGTTCTTTGCTGGACTTTGCGCGTCACTTCGCGAAGGTATTTCGGATTCGATTCACCATTGATCCACTCGTAACGATTCTCTCCGGAAGATATGCCAAATTTCACCTACGTCGCGCTGGACGCGCGCGGTCAACAGGTCACCGGCGTCATTGAAGCCGCCTCTCAAAATGAAGCCGTCGGCCAGCTGAGGCAGGCCGGATATTTCCCGAAATCGGTCGATGTCGAATCGAAGGCCTCCAAGGCCAAGGCGGCCAAGGCTGCGAAAGCCGGCGGCGGCGCACTCGCGAAGAAGGAAATCAACATTTCCCTGTTCAAGCGTCAGACGATCAAGAGCAAGACGCTCATGATCTTCACGCGCCAGCTCGCAACGCTGATTGACGCTGGCCTTCCCCTCCTGCGCAGCCTCACCGTGCTCGCCAAGCAGGAAAAGGACGCCGTGCTTCGCTCGACGATCACGCAGCTCGCCGAGTCCGTGCAGGGTGGCAGCACCTTCTCCGACAGCCTCTCGGTGCACCCGAAGATTTTCAACAAGCTCTACGTGAACATGGTGAAGGCCGGTGAACTCGGCGGTGTGCTCGAGCTGGTCCTCCTCCGTCTCGCCGAGTTCCAGGAAAAGGCGCAGAAGATCAAGAACAAGGTCGTGTCCGCGATGTTCTACCCGATCATCGTGCTCTTCATCGCGATCGCGATCATGGCCTTCCTGCTCGTGTTCATCGTTCCGAAGTTCGAGGCGATCTTCGCGGACATGCTCAACGGCAAGCCGCTGCCGGCACTCACGCAGTTCGTCATCGGCACCAGTAACATGGTGAAGGACAACCTCCTTTACATCATTGGCGGCATTGTCCTTTTCGTCGTCATCTACAAACTGCTCGCCCGCACCGAGAAGGGCACGCGCTTCATCGATACCATCAAACTGCGGGCGCCGCTCTTCGGCGACCTCACCCGCAAGACTGCCATCTCCCGCTTCACCCGAACCCTCGGCACGCTGGTCACCAGCGGTGTGCCGATCTTGCAGGCCCTCACGATCACTCGCGAAACCGCCGGCAACACAATCGTCGCCGACGCCATCACGAAGGTGCACGACGCCGTGAAGGAAGGTGAATCGATCGTCGCCCCGCTCGAAGCCAGCGGAGTCTTCCCGCCCATGGTGATCAGCATGATCGACGTCGGTGAAGAAACCGGTCAGTTGCCGGAAATGCTGTTGAAGATCGCGGAAGTCTACGACGACGAAGTCGACAATGCCGTCCAGGGTCTCACCTCGATGCTCGAGCCGATCATGATCGTCGTGCTCGCAGTGCTGGTCGGAACGATCGTCGTCGCGCTGTTCATGCCGCTCATCAGCATCATCACCAGCTTGCAGGGTGGCAGCTAGAATTCTGTCACCCCGGCTCACAGACCCATACCGCTTCATGAAAGTGCAGTTGCCCCCTACGCGGCGAACCTCGGCGTTCACGCTCATCGAGGTGCTCGTGGTCATTGCGATCATCGCCATCCTCGCCTCGCTCATCCTTGCGATCTCCGGAAACGTTCAGGAAACCGCCGGCCGCAAACGAGCCGAGTCCGAGATCGCAGCCGTCTCCGCCGCCTTGGAGAAATACAAACTCGAATACGGCACCTACCCGGAGGGGGACGGCGGCGACAACTCCACCAAGGAGATGTTGAAAGCGCTGTTGAATGAAAATGGGCGGCCTTTCATCGAGCAGATGAAGGCTTTCGAGATCACCGACGCATCGAACGGCTCGTATTACAACAACAACCGGCTGATCGATCCCTTCGGCAACCCGTATCATTACGAGTTCCCGGGTGACGAAAATCGCAGCGGAACGAACTTCTTCGACCTCTGGTCGCAGGGCCGCAAGAACTCCGACAACGAGGAAACCTGGATCAAGAATTGGTAAGGTCGCCCGGTCTCATCCGCCGCACACAGCAGTTGCGGTCTGTCCAACCGTAACGTTCGCTTTAGGAGCTTCGCCCAACGAAGCTCCTAAATTTTTCGATAGCGGCGGCTCCCAACCTGAAGGGCTTTAACCGCCGATCTTGTCCCAGGCGTCGACGACGATCTGCGACCACGTCTCGAGCGATTCGCGCTCCTCGCGGAGCTTCACCGGCGTCACAAACTGCAGTTTCGTGATTGCCGCCTCTCCGGGCCGCACCTCGTCGGATTCCAGATCGACGAGGTGCACGATTCCCAGGTGCACCTGCCCGACTTCGTTCGAGTCGTCATTGATCATTCCCACGACGCGTTCCCTGAACCCGCCTCCGAGCTTCAGTTCTTCGCGAATCTCCCGCTCGACCGCAGCGCGATACGCCTCCCGGTCGAACGCAAACAACCCCTCGTCCTCGTGGTTCATGTGCCCGCCAATGCCGATGGACGATTTCGCGACCAGCCGCTTCTCGCCGGATTTTCCGCCACGCACATAGCGCAACAGACGGCCTTCGTGACGAAAGATCGCGTAGGGAATGATCTGCTTCAGCGACGGATCGGTTTCCGCGCGTGACCTGGGCTCGAAGAAATTGTTTTCCCGGCGGAGAAACGCCTCCATGTATCGCTCCACGTCGGTCGAAAATCCCTGAAAGCTCCCCAATTCATCAAACAAACTGCGACGGACCACGAGGACCTGCTCATCGGATTTTGGCATCCACCGACTCTGAAAGCCGGCTCCGATTCGCTCAAGGCGATTCGTTCAAATAGGCGGACAGACGCGCGCGCAGCTCCGTCCTCGCGCGAAAAAGCAGGCTCTTCACCGCCGGAACCGTTGTGCCGAGAATCTCCGCAATTTCCTCATACGGCAGTTCCTCGTAGCGCCGCAAAATCAATGCCATTCGCGATTGCTCTCCGAGTTCTGCGATCGCTGCGTCGATCACCTGCTCCAGCTCCCGGTTGGCCAGTTCCTGCGCGGGACTGATCACCGACACGTCCTCCCGCTCCGGCATATTCTGCTCCGATTCCTCGTCCAGCGAGCTTGTGCGGGAGCGCTTCTGCCGGCGAACCTCGTTGAAAACCAGGTTCCGCGTAATCGTCAGCAGCCACGTGGTGAACTTCGCCGTTGGCTTCCACCGCGGTGCGCTCCTCCACACGCGCAAAAACACCTGCTGCGCGACATCCTCCGCCTCGGTGACCGAGCCGAGCATCTTCGCGATCGTGCCGACGACGCGGTGCTGATGCCGCTCCACGATCATCGCAAACGCCTCGGCGTCCCCCTCACGCACACGCGTCATCAGCTCAATATCATCGAGGGGTTCGGGCATCGGGACTTTCTACCGTTTGCAGGGGATCGCAACCACCGGAAAGGAACGAAAAACCGGCCGATTTATTCAACAGAAACGCATCGTGCGCGTGCCAAAAGGCTTTGTATCATCGCGACTTTCGCCATGCCTGTCGTCGCCAGCTACTGCACCACGTTCCTCAAACCGGAGATGCTGCACATTTACCGGCAGGTCACGGGACTGCGGCGTTACGAAACATTCGTGATGACGAAGGAGCGAAAGTGCGGGGAGCAGTTCCCCTTCGACGCCATCGAACTCCTGCCGCGCCCGCGCATCAATTTTCTCGCACGGTTCCACAAGAAATACATCCGCCGCATGGAGCCGGTCTTTTACCGCGGCGAATATGATCAACTCTCCAGCGTTCTCGGCCGACGGAAGGCGGATCTCCTGCACGTCTACTTCGGCCACACCGGCGTGCACCTGCTGCCATTCATCCGAAACTGGCCGCACCCTGCCGTCGTGTCGTTCCACGGCATGGACATCATGCCGCGTCCCAACCAGCCCGGCTACGATCGCCAGCTCACGGAGCTCGTTCGCACGCTCCCGATGGTCCTCGCCCGCAGCGAATCCCTTGCAGCGCGATTGGTCCATCTCGGCGCCGATCCCGATCGAATCCGCATCAACCGCACCGGAATTCCCCTCGACGCTTTTCCGTTCTTCGAGCGGACCCCACCCGTCGACGGCGCGTGGCATCTCGTGCAGGCCTCACGGCTCATCGAGAAAAAAGGGCTCGACGACTCGCTGCGGGCTTTCGCCGCCTTTCGCAATCAATACCCGCAGGCGCGTTTCACGATTGCCGGCGACGGGCCGCTTCGTCCGAAACTCGAGGCACTCGCGCGCGAACTCGGCGTCGGCAACGCCGTCGATTTTCGCGGCTTTCAAAATCAGGAGGAGTTGCGTGCCCTTTATCGCGACGCGCACATCTTTCTCCACCCGAGTCGCACCACCAGCGGACTCGATCAGGAAGGCGTGCCGAATTCGATGCTGGAAGCCATGGCGACGGGATTGCCGGTGGTCGCGACCACGCATGGCGGCATTCCCGAGGCGGTTCGCCACGGCGAGAGCGGCCTCCTGACTCCGGAGGGCGATTGGGAAGCTCTGCGAGACTCGCTGCTCCAGCTCGCGGCAAACAGCGCGGGGGCTCTGGAAATGGGACGCGCAGCCTCCGCCACCGTGCGGGAAAAATTCGAGCAATCCGCGGCGATCGCGGCGCTCGAGGGATACTACGACGAACTGCTTGAATCGCACCGCCGCAAGGCGAGCTGATGGATCGGTTTTCCGATCGCGACAAACTTCCGCTGAAATTCGGTCAACGGATACTCCCTTCCGTCTTCCCACGCGTCTTCGACGAATCCATCAAATTCCGCGACATTCCGTTGCATCGCCCGGAAATACGGCGCGTCGTCCGTCATCAGTCGCAGCCGCCCGTTCGGCAGCAGCACACGCCACGCATCGCGAAGAAACGCCGCCTGCACGAGCCGGCGTGAATGATGTCTGCGCTTCGGCCACGGATCGGGAAAAAGAACGTGAATGACGCTGACCGGCAGCCCCGCATCAACGATCTGCGCGAGACCGTCACCCTGAATCACATGCGCATTCGCCAGCTCCAGTCTCGCAACGCGCGCAAGCGCCCGCTCGACGCGCCCGCGCTGCCGCTCGATGCCAAGGAATCGGACGGTCGGGAACCGTTCCGCCATGCCCGCGAGAAAAAATCCCTTGTGGCACCCCAAATCGATCTCAACAGGACCGGGCATCGCGAGCCATGCTTCCGGAAATGTCTGGAGCGTGGTTCCCTCGGATTTCTCCGCAACGGTCATTGGAACCCTCCTAAAAGCCGGTCGAGGAAGCCTCGCGGCTGTCGCTTGAACGCACCGCACGCCTCGAGCACCGACCGCAACTCCGCCGTCGTTTTTTCCGTGGAAAATCTCGCCTCGCACAGGCGACGGCCAGCGACACCCATTTGACGCGCAAGCCGCACATCGCCGAGCAATCGCGAGATGCGCTCCGCAAGCGCCTCCACGTTCCCGGCGTTCACGAGAAATCCCGTCTGCCCGTCGATGACCATTTCCGGAACCCCAGCCAAGTGTGTCGACACCACCGGCAGACTCGCCGCCATTGCCTCCATGATCACGGTCGGCAGGTTGTCCTTCGAACCGGATTCGGAGTCCACACATGGCAGCACGAAAGCCGTCGTGCGCGCCATGAGACTCACAATCTCCGTCTCCGTCTTCGGGCCGGTAATCTTGATGCGATCGTCCCCCTCCGCCGCCTTCCTCAGCGACTCCTCGAGCGGTCCCTGACCCACAATCTGGCACTCGAATCGCTGCCCCTCCAGCCGTCTGCACGCCGCGATCAAATCGTGAAACCCCTTCTTCTCGATGTAGCGACCGACGGATAGGATCAACGGCACCGGCGAATCCGGCACGCCCCGCCGGAACCGGTCGGGATGGATCCCGTTGTAGACGCGATGAACCTTGTTCGCGGCGTCCGGGAATTTCTTGCGCAGCATCCCGGCGCTGAATTCGCTCACCGTCACCACCGCCTCCGCTCCGTCGATGAGGCTCGCGAGTCGCTCGTGCGGCTCATCGCAAAAGATGTCGTTGGCGTGCGCGGTGAAGCTGTAACGAATGCCGCCAAGCCGTTTGAGCCAGTATGCCGTGCGCGTCGCCGAGCCGGCGAAATGCGTGTGCACGTGCTCGATCCGCCGCTCCCGCAGCCGCGGCAACAGCCAGAGCCCCTCGTAGATGCGGCGTTTCTCGCCCTCGTCGCCCCACGTCTCACGCAGTTCGTCGAGGCCCCTCCTCGCGCGCCGACGGAACTTGCCGTCGCTCGCGAGGATTTCGTCGAACTTCTCCGGACCGTAAATGGTCGAATCCTTCAGCTCCGGCGGAAAACTCTGCGCCGGTTCATCCTGCGGATTGCGAATCGAAAAAATCGGGCACAGCACCCCCTGACGACGCATCTCCATCACTTCCCGGGCGCAGAAGGTCTGCGTGAATGAAGGAAATCGCTCGAACAGGTAGGCGAACGGCCCTGAATCGCCCATCGTTGCTAGGATCAGGCGGCGTTCTTGTCCTGCTTGCGCCGAATCAACGGTGACTTCCTGCCTTCGACCACGGCGCGATTCACCGTGACTTCCGCGATGTCCTTGCGACTCGGTGCTTCAAACATGATGTCGAGCATGATGCGCTCCATCATCGCGCGCAGGGCACGGGCTCCGGTCCCCTTCCGCACGGCCTCGGCGGCGAGCGCCTTCAGCGCGTCCTTCGTCACCGTCAGCGCCACGCCATCCATGGCCATCAGCTTCGTGAACTGCTTGACCATTGCATTGCGCGGCTCGGTGAGAATGAGAACCAGCTCCTCCTCGGTCAGCGCATCAAGCGTCGTGACAACCGGCAGACGTCCGATGAACTCGGGAATCAATCCAAAACTCAGGAGGTCCTCGGGCTCCACGTAATGCGAGAGACTCTCCGTCGTTCCCGGTTCGCCGAATGTCGGCACATGGAAGCCCATGGCCTTTCCGCCCAGGCGGCGCTGGATGATGTTCTCGAGTCCCACGAACGCACCGCCGCAGATGAACAGGATGCGACTCGTGTTGATCTGGATGTATTCCTGCTGCGGATGCTTGCGGCCACCCTGCGGAGGCACATTGCAAACCGTGCCTTCGAGGATCTTCAAAAGCGCCTGCTGCACGCCTTCGCCGGAGACATCGCGTGTGATGCTCACGTTCTCCGTCTTGCGCCCAATCTTGTCGATTTCGTCGATATAGACGATCCCGACCTCGGCACGCTTCACGTCGTAATCCGCATTCTGCAGGAGTCGCAGGACGATGTTTTCGACATCCTCACCGACGTAACCGGCCTCGGTAATGGTCGTGGCGTCGGCAATGCAAAATGGCACGTCGAGAATCCGCGCCAGCGTGCGGGCCAGCAGCGTCTTGCCGGATCCCGTCGGACCGACGAGCAGAATGTTGCTCTTCTCGATCTCCACATCGGCCAGCGCATCGAGCCGCAGATCCTCCGACGAGGAATCCTGAATGATCCGCTTGTAGTGGTTGTGAACCGCGACGGACAGGACCTTCTTCGCGACCTCCTGCCCGATGACATGCTGGTCGAGCTCCCGCTTGATCTCCGCAGGCTTGAGCATGCGGATCGGCGCGTTCTGCCGGCGCGTGTCCTCTCCAATTTCCTTGTCGAGGATGCCTTTGCAGACCGTGATGCAGCTGTCGCAAATGTAGACGCCGGGCCCGGCGATGAGTTTGCGAACCTCCGCGTGGCTCTTTCCACAGAAAGAGCACATCGTGAGGTTGGAAGGCCGGGCCATGAGCTACTCTACTGCGAAGCGTCGTTCTCGCCCAGAGAAGTCTTCACTTCCTTGCGCGACTGCACGACTTCGTCGACCAACCCGTAGGCCTTTGCCTCCTCGGCGGTCATGTAATAATCCCGGTCCGCGTCCCTCTCGACGACGTCGGCGGGCTTGCCGGTGTGATGCGAAAGAATCCGGTTCAGCCGCTTCTTGAGCTTGAACATGAATTCGACCTGGCGCTCGACATCGCTCGCCTGGCCCTGCGCACCACCGGAGACCTGGTGGATCATGATGTCGGAGTTCGGCAGCGCGTAGCGTTTGCCCTTCGTGCCCGACGCGAGCAACACCGCAGCCATGCTGGCGGCGATGCCCATGCAATACGTCGTCACATCGCACGTCACGAACTGCATCGTGTCGTAGATCGCAAGACCGGCGGTCACCGAACCTCCCGGAGAATTGATGTAAATGTTGATGTCCTTCTTCGGGTCCTCCATCTGGAGGAAGAGCATCTGCGCGATCACAATGTTCGCGACATGATCGTCGATCGGCGTGCCGATGAAGATAATGCGGTCCTTGAGAAGACGCGAGTAGATGTCGTAGGCGCGCTCACCGCGGCCTGTTTGCTCGATGACGGTAGGAATTAACATATGCTCAGGCTGCCTGGCCCGCAGGCTCGCGCACCGTAACATTCGTCATGATCAAATCAAGCGCCTTGCCGGCGAGAATTTGTTCGCGAATGCGTCCGAATGCATTCCGCTTTTGCAGATCCTTCACCATCTTCTTTACCGGAATCTGGTAACGGCTCGCCAGCTGGGTGACGTGGAATGCGAGTTCCTGCTCGGTCACCTTGAGATTCTCCTTCTCGGCGATGCGCAGCAAAAGAAACGTGGAGCGCACCCGCTCGGTCGCGCTTTGCTTCGCCGCTCCGATGATCTCGTCCTGGTGCGCGCGCAACTCCTCGTCGCTCACCCCGCGGCCCTGGTTTTCCTGCACGATCTCGCGAATGATACCGCTCATCTCGTTGTTCACGAGTTGCTCGGGCAGATCGCACGTCACGCGCTCGAGCAGCTTCTTGAGGGCCTCCGTGCGTTTCGCGGTTTCGAAATCATTCTCGGCATAACGCTCGAGTTCCTTCCGCAGCCGCTCACGAACCTCCGCAAGGGTCTTTCCCGGATCGATCTTGCCCGCGAGCTCGTCATCGAGCGCAGGCAGAACCCGCTGCCGGATCTCGTGCAGCGTCGCGGAATACGCGAGCTTCTTGCCGCGCACCGGCTCGAACGGAAAGTCCTCCGGGATATCCACCGTGAACTCACGCGACTCGTCCGGTTTCATGCCGACGAGGGCTTCCGAGAATCCCGGCGCCAGCGTCTCCGGCGCGAGGCGGATCCACCAGTTCGGCTTGCCCGCGAGCAGCGGCGGGCAGTTCGGAATGGCCTCCGCAAGCGGCTGACCGTCGAGAGACGCCGAGTAGCTCAGCACGGCAAAGTCCCCCATCTCGAGACCACGGCCTTCGACCGTCTGGAAATCCGCATGCTGTTCAGCGATGCCCAGCAGCGCGTCCTCGACGTCCTTGTCCGTCACCGGATGCTTCGCGACTTCGACTTCGATCGATGAATAATCGGGCAGCTCGAACTCGGGCGACGTCACGACCGTCGCCGTGAAACGCATCGACTTGTCGGGCGCGATCTGCACGTCATCGACTTTCGACACGGACAGAACATTGAGGCTCTTTTCCTGAATCGCCTCCTCCATCGCCTGCCGGAGCAGCTTGTTCGTGAGTTCCTGGCGAATATCCGCGCCGAACTTCCGATCGATCAACGCCTGCGGCGCCTTGCCGGGCCGAAATCCGGGCAGTCGCGCCATTTTCTGAAATTGCTTGGCCACCGCCTGCCACTCACGCTCGACGCGCTCGGGCTCGAGCTCCACGTGAAGCGTGGCAATGCAGTTCGGTTTGTTTTCTACAACGACGTTCATTTGAGAGTCCGCCAGTGAAGCACATGCCAGAACCCCCGACAACCGTGAAGACAGCAAAGGTTTTTCCGAACGGCACTCGCCAGCGAGAGTCCAACTCCACAGAATGTTTCCCGCCTAGCCGCCGGTATGGTAGCGTCCGCGCGGCCTGAAAGAACGACTGCCATGAGATTTGTTCCCTTCCTCCTTCCGATCGCCATCCTCCTCATTGGATGCGGCAAGCCGTCCACCTCCTCCGGTTCCGCGAAACCTTCCGCCTCTGCGGTTGTGGACGTGCCCGTCGAACTGGAGGAAGGCGGCGAGGTCGATCCGATCGCCTCTCCATCGGCGAAAAAAGGCGGGACGCTCACGACCTGGGCCGGGCCCTATCCGAAGTCGCTGAACATGTGGCTCGACTACAATTCCTTCTCGAAGAGCGTGTCGGAGCTGATGTTCGAGCCGCTGGCGACGCTTCACCCCACGAAGGACGAGCCGGTCGGCATCCTGGCGGACTCGTGGGAAATTTCGCCGGACGGCAAATCCTACACCTTCCACATCAATCCCAACGCGAAGTGGAGCGACGGAAAGCCCGTCACCGCGGAGGACGTCCAGTTCTACTACGACGTCATCATGAACCCGAAAAACCTGACGTCGCTGTTTCGCGTCGGGCTTTCGCGGTTCGCACGCCCCGAGGTCATCGACGACCACACGATTCGCATCACGGCGACCGAGCCGCACTGGGCAAATTTCTGGGCGGCGGCCGAGTTCTGCGCGTTTCCCAAGCACGTGTGGGAAGGCATCGATTTCAACGAACAAAACTTCTCCTTCCCCGTGGTCAGCGGTCCCTACGAGCTGTCCGACGTGAAAACAAATCGCTCGATCCAGCTCAAGCGTCGCGGCGACTGGTGGGGCCGTGCCAGGCGGTTCAACCTCGGCAAATACAATTTCGACCGCTTGAACTTCATCGCGATGGAGGACCGCAACAAGATGCTCGAGGTCCTGAAGAAGGGCGAGATCGACCTGTTCCCGGTTTACACCTCGCAGGTCTGGGCGGAGAAAACGAACTTCCCGCAGGTGCAGAAAAACTGGGTGGTCCGCCAGGAGGTCGAGAACCAGGAGCCGAAGGCGTTCCAGGGCTTCGCGATGAACATGCGGAAGGCGCCCTTTGATGACGTGCGGGTCCGCAAGGCGCTCGCCCATCTGCTCAATCGCGAGCTGATGAACGAGAAGCTCATGTTCAACCTCTACTTCCTGTTGAACTCGTATTACCCCGACCTCTATCCCGACAACCGGAATCCGGACATTCCGATGACGGAATACAATCCGCAAAAAGCCCGCGAGCTGCTGGCCGAGGCGGGTTGGACCGTGGGACCGGACGGCATTCTTGCGAAGGACGGCAAGCCCTTCACCCTCACGATCCTCCACTACGATGGCTCGGATCTTCGGCACTTGAACATCTACCTCGAAGACCTCAAAGCCGTCGGCATCCAGGCAAACATCGAGCTGGTTTCGCGATCCACTTTCACAAAGCGCGTCGATCATCACGACTTCGACATGATCTGGGCAAACTGGGGTGCCTCCCGACTCCGCGATCCCGAGACGATGTGGTCCTCCAAGCAGGCCGATGAAATCGCATCGCAGAACTTCTGCGGCGTGAAGGACCCCGAGATCGACGCGTTGATCGAACAGCAGAAAACGGAAATGGATCTCGGCAGGCGCAATGAGATTCTTCGCAAGATCGACGCGCGCCTCATGGAGATCTCCCCCTACGTGCTGATGTGGCAGTCCGGTGCGAACCGCCTGCTTTACTGGAACAAGTTTGGCACTCCGGAATACGTGCTCGACAAGTTCAACAAGGACGATGCCGCCATCCCGTATTGGTGGTTCGACGAGGAAAAGGAGCGGGCGCTCATTGAAGCGCAGCGCGAAAACAAGGCGCTGCCCGCGGAACCGGAAAAGGTCACGTATCAGGAATGACCGCCTACATCCTGCGGCGGCTGCTCCTCATGGTGCCGACGCTGCTCGGCATTTCCATCGTCTGCTTCGTTCTGATTCAGTTCGTTCCCGGCGGCCCCGTGGAGGAAGTGATTTCCAAGGTCCGCGCCGCCAACAGCGCCCGCGCAGGAACCAGCGGCGGGGTTTCCCCCGAGGAAATCGCAAACATCAAGGCCTACTTCGGCTTCGATAAACCGGCCTATGTCCGCTACTTCACGTGGCTGGGCAACATCCTCCGCGGCGACTTCGGCAAATCCTACGTTTATCAGGAGCCTGCGCTCGAGGTCATCGCGAGCAAGTTTCCGATTTCGCTGTTTTTCGGGCTCACCTCCTTCGTGCTCGCGTATGCGATTTCCATTCCGCTGGGCGTGCGAAAAGCAATGCGGCACGGCAGCCTGTTTGATTCGCTCACGTCCGCTCTCGTCTTTGCCGGCTACGTCATCCCGGGCTACGCGCTCGGCACCCTGCTCATCATCTTCCTTGCCGGCGGGAGTTACCTCGACTGGTTTCCGATCGGCGGCATCGTCTCGAGCAACTTCGAGTATCTCTCCCCGCTCGGGAAGGTGCTCGACTTTCTCCACCACATGGCACTGCCGCTCGCCTGTTACATGGCATCGGAGTTCGCAGTGATCACGCTGCTCATGAAGAACAGCGTCCTCGAGGAGATGAATCGCGACTACGTCCGCACAGCCATGGCCAAGGGACTCTCGTTCCACGCGACCATCTGGCGACAGGTATTGCGCAACGCACTCATCCCCATTGCCACCGGTGTCGGCTCGCTCTTTGCCGTGCTCTTCACCTCCGCACTGCTCATCGAGCGCGTGTTCGACATCGATGGGATGGGCCTGCTGTTCTTCAACTCCATCGTTGGCCGCGATTACAACGTCGTGCTCGGCATCATCGTCCTCAGCAGCTTCTTCACCATGATCGGTCGTCTCGCCAGCGACCTCATCTACGTGGTGGTCGATCCACGCATTCGCTTCGATTGAGCGCCATGTTCTCCCCGGTCACACGTCAGAAATTCCGGAAATTCCGCTCGATCAAGCGGGCGTGGTGGTCGTTCTGGATTCTGACCGTTGCCTTTGTTCTCTCGCTGTTCAGCGATCAAATCGCCAGCGATCGACCACTCGTCCTCGGTTACGAAGGCAAACTTTATTTCCCGACCTTCCGCTTCTACTCCGACGAGACGTTCGGTGGCACCTACCGCACCGAGGCGAATTACGTGGCTTTGCGAAACGACCCGAAGTTTCGCGAGCGCGGTGGCTGGATGATCCTCCCGCCGATTCCGCACGATCCTCTGCATCCCTACCTCGATCTCGCCGGTGCGCCCCCGCATCCGCCGTCCGCCGAACATTGGCTCGGCACCGACAACGCGGCGCGCGACGTGCTCTCCCGCCTGATTCACGGCTTTCGCATCTGCATGCTCTTCGCGCTCAGCCTCGCGGGAATCAGCGCGTTCCTGGGCATCGTGATCGGCGGCATCCAGGGCTATTTCGCGGGACGGGTCGATCTCATTGTGCAACGGCTCATCGAGATCTGGTCGGCATTGCCATTTCTCTACGTCGTCATCCTGCTCGGCTCGATCTACGGGCAAAGCTTCGCGATGCTGCTGTTCGTCATGGCGATCTTCCAGTGGATCAGCCTCTCGTATTACATGCGTGGCGAATTCTACCGCCTTCGCGAGCAGACTTTCGTGGTGGCCGCGCGCGCCCAGGGGATGCCCGCGCATCGGATTCTCTTTCGCCAGATTCTCCCCAATGCCATGACCCCCGTGATCACGCTGCTGCCGTTCATGGTTGTCGCCGGCATTTCGTCACTCACCGCGCTCGATTTTCTCGGCTTCGGCCTTCCCCCGCCCACTCCATCGTGGGGGGAAATGATCCAGCAGGGCCTCGTGAATCTCCACGCACCATGGGTGGCCACGTCGGCCGTCACGGCGCTGTTTGTGACGCTGCTGCTGGCCACCTTCATCGGCGAGGGCCTGCGCGACGCGTTCGATCCGAAGTCGCTTACGAAGCTGCAATAACGATGCGCCCACGTTCGCAATTCCCCCCGGTGAAATGAAGGCGATCCGACTGTTCGTCTACGGCATCCCCGTCCTGCTGATCGTCCTGTTTGTTGCGGCGTTCGTAAACGCGACGCTGCTTACGACCCGCAAGAAAAACGAATTCACCTTCGGCACCATTGCGGAACCCACCAAGTTGAACCCGGTCCAGTCCACCGATCTCGCCGCCAGCGAGGTCGAAGGGCTGATCTTCGAGAGCCTGCTGAGCTACAATCAAAATCTGGAGCTCGAGCCCCTGCTGGCCGAGTCCTACACCGAGTCCCAGGAGACCTTTCTTCGCTTCCGCTCGCCGGAAGACGCCGCCGCCGCGCTCGCGACACTCGAAAGCGTGCGCGACTCGTGGGCGAACTGGACCTTGAAGGACGTCCGCCAGGAAGGTGATCAACTCATTCTCACCCAGGACCTCCCAGGCTATCGATACGTCGATCAGATCATCGAAACCTTCGATACATCGAAACTGATCCCGCTCGCCTCCTTCCGCGCGAACCTCGGCAGCGGCGCACGCGATGCCCTCGCGGCATTTCGGAAGCAACACCCGGAAATCACCATCGAGCGCGAGTGGTTCGACTACGACGTCGCCTTCGAAATCACCGTGCAGGATGAGGGCGACGCCGAGCGCAAACTCGAGGCGTTTCTCAAGACGCTGAATCAAAAGGACGCAACGCTTTCCAAGCTGGACCAGCGCCATTACATCGCCGAGCCGATCCTGCGATTCCAGCTGCGCAAGGGCGTGAAGTGGCAGGATGGCACTCCATTCACCGCCGAGGACTGCGTCTTCACCTACGACATGATCATGGACGAAGCGGTCATCAGCCCGCGGAAGGCGGACTACGACCCGATCAAGTCGGTGTCCGCGCCGACGCCTCACGAATTCGTCGTCCGCTACCGCGCGCCCTACTCGCCCGCCATTCTGAGCTGGGAGCAGATGCGCATCCTGCCGAAGCACATCCTCGAAGGAAAATCGCAGGACTGGTGGAGCCGCAACTTCAACCGCCGTCCCGTCGGCACCGGTCCGTTCAAGTTCCATTCCTGGAAAACGAACGAAGTGCTGCGTATCGTGCGAAATCCCGATTACTGGGGTCAGCCTCCGTGGCTGGACGCGGTGGAATTCCGTCCCATGCCCGATCCCACCGTGCTGCGTCTCGCGTTCGAGACGCATCAGCTCGACATCTACGAGGCGATTCTCTCGCCATGGGCGGTCCGCTCCTACAAGAAAAATCCGAAGTTCACGACGCTCACGGTTTCGGCGCTCAGCTACGGCTACATCGGCTGGAATATGCGGCTGCCGATGTTTGAGGACATTCGCGTGCGCAAGGCTCTGGCGATGGCGCTCAACGTCGATGACATCATCGAGTTTGTTTATTACGGCGTCGGCGCGCCCTCCAACGGCCCGATCCTCCCGGAGTTCTGGTATGGGAATCCGCACGTGAAGCGCCTTCCCTACGATCCGGAAAAGGCAAAGCAACTCCTCGACGAAGCCGGCTGGAAGCCGGGGCCCGATGGCATTCGCCAAAAGGACGGAAAGCGACTGAGTTTCACGATCATTACCAACCAGGGCAACGACGTGCGCAAGGACATCGCGACCCTCGCGCAGGACGCGTGGCGGAAAATCGGCGTCGAAGCAAAGGTCGAGATTTACGAATGGGCGGTCTTCATCGAGCGGTTCGTGAAAAAGCACGAGTTCGAGGCGCTCGTTCTCGGCTGGGTGATGACCCCCAACTGGGACCAGTATCAGCTCTGGCACTCCTCGCAGACCGGACCCGACCTGCTGAACTACGCCGGCTTTAAAAACGCGGAGGTGGATCAATTGATCGAGGACATCCGCGTGGAATACGACCGCGAGCGCATCCGCGCCCTGGGGGCCCGCTTCCACCAACTCATCTACGACGAGCAGCCGACACTCTTTCTGAACTTCGCAATCGATCCCATCATCGTCTGGAAAGACACCTTCCGCATCCGCCGGAAAACCGCGCACGGCTGGATCGACGAGCCGTTTCAAGTCGCCCCGAGCATGTGGTATTACTTCATCCCGGAAACGTATCGCACGGAATACGCGGATCTCCTGCCCAAGGAAACGGAGGTGACGCAGTGATCGCCTTTCTCGTCCGCCGCCTCCTCATCTCGCTGGTGCTGATGTTTTTCATCAGCCTCATCTCGTTCTTCATCGTCACCCTCACACCCGGCAGCCCGTATCCATGGGGCGAGATGAATCCAAAGGTCTCGCCTGCGATGAAGGAGAACTTCCGCAAGCAGTTCCACCTCGATGAACCGCTCATCCAGCAATACTGGCTCAACATGCGCGACCTCTTCACGGGCAATCTCCGCAGCATCAAGGACGGTCGCCCCGTCATCGAACGGATTGGCGAAGCGATTCCGCCCACGCTCGCGCTGAATTTCACCTCCATCCTCATCGCACTCAGCTTCGGGCTGCTTTTCGGCGTCTGGAGCGCACGAACCGTCGGCCGCTGGCAGGATACGGCGCTGTCGGTGCTGATGTTCGCCTTCCTCGCACTGCCGACATTCTGGGTGAGTTACCTCGCAATCATCGGCATCACGAAGACATTCGGCCTCCCGCTCCTCGGCACGCACAGCTTCAGCCTCGAATATCCAAACGCACTCTCCCGGTTTCTCGACTACGCATGGCACCTCGCGCTTCCGGCCACCATCCTCGCGCTGGCGGGAATCGCCTCGCAGTCGCGCTATGTGCGCGCGTCGATGCTGGAATCCCTGAGCGAGGATTACATCCGCACCGCCCGCTCGAAGGGCCTCGATGAGTCGACGGTCCATTACAAACACGCGCTGCGAAACTCGCTGCGACCCGTCATCACCGGAATCGGCGCCCTGCTGCCGGCGCTGATCGGCGGTTCGATCATCATCGAAACGATCTTCGCCTATCCCGGCATCGGCCGCCTCGGCTACCAGGCCGTGCTCGAGCGCGACTACCCGTTGCTCGTCGCGCTCAACTTCATCACCGCAGCACTCGTGCTGCTCGGCAACCTCATCGCCGACGTGCTCTACGCCGTCGTCGATCCACGCGTGCGACTCGAATAATGGAACCGCGCAGTCCCGCCCAACGTGTGTTTGCCCGCTTCCGCAGCGATCGGATCGCGATTCTCTCGACGGCGGTCATCGTGTTGCTGCTGGTCACGGCGTTGGTCTTCTGGATTTTCTCGCTGACAGGCATCGATTTCCCGGCCGATCCAAACGCGACGAATCTTCAGGCCAAGCTGCAGCCCCCGAGTTTCGAGCACTGGCTCGGGACGGACAATCTCGGCCGCGACGTGCTGTCCCGCGTGCTGCACGGCTCCTACATCTCGCTGACGGTCGGTTTCGTGGCCGTGGCGGTCGCGCTCGGCATCGGCGTGGGCGTCGGTGCGATCTCCGGTTATTTCGGCGGCTGGGTGGACAACACCCTCATGCGCATCGTCGATTCGATCATCTGCTTTCCGACGTTTTTCCTCATCCTCTCCGCCGTCGCGCTCGTGGGCCCCAGCCTGCTGAACATCGTCATCGTCATCGGACTCGTGAGCTGGACGCAGACTGCGCGACTGGTTCGCGCCGAGTTCCTCACATTGCGCGAAAGCCAGTATGTGAAAGCCGCGCGAAGCCTCGGGCAAAACGCCGTGCCCATTATCTTCAGGCACATCCTGCCAAACGCCGCAGCGCCCATCTTCGTGACCGCCGTGATCGGCATTCCCGAGGCCATCCTCACCGAAGCCGGCCTCAGCTACCTCGGCTTCGGGGTGCAGCCGCCGCAGGCGACCTGGGGAAACATCATTGCGGATGGTAAAAGCTACATTCTCGATGCATGGTGGCTCATCGTGTTCCCCGGCATCGCCATCTTCATTTCCGCGCTCGCCTTCTTTCTCGCGGGAGACGCGCTGCGCCGCGCCTCCAGCTCGAAATCCGAATCCAACTGACCCATGGAAAACCCGCCGCTTCTCGACGTCCGCGATTTGAAAATCCAGTTCTCGACCGACGACGGCCCGTTCGATGCCGTGAAGGGAGTCTCGTTCACCGTGAGCAAAGGCGAGACCCTCGCGATCGTCGGCGAAAGCGGCAGTGGAAAAAGCGTCACCGCCCTGTCGCTCACCCGCCTGCTCCCCTCCCCGCCGGCACGGTATCCCTCGGGCGAGATTCTCTTTCGCGGCGAAAATGTTCTGAAAATGCCCCCGAAGCGGCTGCGCGAAATTCGCGGAGGAGGAATCGCCTACATCTTCCAGGAACCCTCGACGTCGCTGAATCCCGTTTACACGATCCGCAGCCAGATCGCCGAGGCCATCAAGCTCCACCGCCCCGACGTGAAGGACGTCGATTCCGAGATCGTCAAATGGCTCGACGCCGTCGGCATCGTGAATCCCGCGCAGCGCATGAATGATTACCCGCACCAGCTCAGCGGTGGCATGCAGCAACGCGCGATGATTGCCATGGCGTTGAGCTGTCAGCCGGATCTCCTCGTCGCCGACGAGCCGACCACCGCACTCGACGTGACCATTCAGGCGCAAATTCTCGATCAGCTCCGCGAGCTGCGCGCGAAACTCGACATGGCGATCATTCTCATCACGCACAACTTCGCGATCATCCGCGGCCTGTGCGACAAGGTGGCCGTGATGTTCCGCGGTGACATCGTCGAATACGGCCCCGCCGACGATGTGCTGAGCCGGCCCCAGCATCCCTACACCCGGGCGTTGATCGACTGCATCCCGCGTCTCGGCGCCCGGCAGGAACGTCTTCGCACGATCGATTACGAAGCCCTGACAAAGTCCTGAGATGCTCATCGCCGCGCTGATTGCCGGCCTTCTCCCATTTCCGCTGCTCTGGGAGTCGCCTCCGCCACCGCCGGAGAAATCCGAGCTCGTCCTCGAGCGACCATATCCTCCCGAGTCGCTCCCGGAGGGCTCCATCATGGAGGCGCCCGCCATTCGCCAGCTCCCGGAGCGTTACCGGCGAAGCGACGACCGCCTCTCCGGTGCGGAATCGACCGCCGGGCTTGCCGGGCTCCGCGCCTCGGGAAGCGCGCAATTCTGTCGCGAGGAGGCCTTCGCGCTGAACACGGATTTGAAGGGCATGCGCGTCACGGTCGTCGATCTGCGGCAGGAACCCCACACCCACCTCAACGGCGCCGCTCTCGCTTGGGGACCGCCCGAAATCGTCGGCACTCACCGCAGCGCCGGCGAAGTGCTCCGCGCGGAAACGGCATGGACCGACCATCTCGAGCGCGGCAAATTCACCACCGCGACGAAATTCTCCCCCGGTCGCCTCGCAGACGTGTCGAAGTGGCAGCCGCTCGATCTCAAGCTGGATATCCGACGCGCCTCCACGGAACAGGATCTCATCGAGCGAATGCGCTGGCGGTATTTTCGCATCGCTGTGCCCGATGCCGTGGTCCCGCGTGATGAAGATATCGAGCGATTCGTCGAGTTCGTCTCGCAGCTCGAGGAGGAGAAGGCCGACTGGTTGCACTTCCACTGCGACACCGGGGGCAACCGCACCACGCTGTTCCTCACCCTCTACGACATGATGCGGAACTACGTGCGCGCTTCACGCCCGCAAATCATCCAGCGCCAGCGGTTGCTTGGTGGCATCGACCTGCTGGCCGGTCCGGCACGCGAGGAACGCGATGCATTTCTTCGCAGCTTCTACAGCTACTGCTGGCAGTGCGGCCCGCACTTCCGGCGGAGCTGGTCCTCGTGGAAACGCGCTCAGGAGAAGGTCGATCAATCCGACGGGCGCGGTGTCGCAGGCACGTCGGATTCCTCACGGCCGTAGAATTTCACGCCGAGCTTGATCTTGCCGCGGCCGTTTTTCAGCCGCCACGCGTTGGTGTCGCGTAGCGAATAAATGCAGCCGCAATACTCCTGCTGGTAGAACTGCTCGCGCTTCGAAATCTCGAGCATCCGCTGCGCGCCGCCCTTCTTTCGCCAGTTGTAGGTCCAGTAGATGAGACCCGGGTATTTCGCCGCGGCACGGCGTCCGCAATCGTTGATCTGATCCATGTTTTTCCAGCGGGAAATTCCCAGGCAACTCGTGATCACCGGAAATCCGTTCTCGTGCGCATAAAGCGCGGTCCGCTCGAAGCGCATGTCAAAGCACATCGTGCAGCGGGCCCCTCGCTCGGGCTCCCATTCCAGCCCCTTCGCGCGCGCGAACCAGTTGTCGGTGTCGTAATCCGCATCGACGAACGGAACGCCATTCTTTTCCGCAAACCGGATGTTCTCCTCCTTCCGCAGCTCGTATTCCTTCCGCGGATGAATGTTCGGGTTGTAGAAAAAAATCGTGTAGTCGATCCCGGCCGCCGTCATGGCCTCCATGACCTCCCCCGAGCACGGAGCACAGCACGAATGGAGGAGCACCTTCCGGTGGCCTCCCTCGGGCGGATCGATGATCGGGCGCTCGTAACTCACGGGTGTCATCCTTACGAAGGAACCGGAAGGCGTCAATGGTCGCCGGGAGCTTCGGCGTTGCGTTTCCCCGATTTCCGGCGTTCATTGGCAATGTCGCCGTGAGGAAACTCGTCATCATCGCGCTCCTGTTCATCGGCAGCCAGCCCGCCTGGGCGGGCCTGCGCGTCGCATTCCAATTCGGCGGAAACTTCTGCGCGCCCCGCTACACCGCGCCCCGTTGCTACGTGCCGCGATATTGCTACTACCAGCCCGCCTATTACTGGATCGGGCCCTCCTACATCTCCTACACCTCGGGTCCGATCTATTCTGTGGCGGCACCTCTGACGTTTTCCACAACCGCGACCGTGGACGTGCCCGCACCCCGGGAAAAGCGCGCCCCACTTCTCGACGAACCGATCGAGGTTCCGCCCGTCGCCTTCCAATGGCGTCGCTGACAACCGCGGCACGGGAATCACGATTGACAAAACCCGAAAGAAAGCGGAATAAACCCGGTCCGCTGTCGTCCCGGACGACACAAATGGTGACCGTAGCTCAATGGTAGAGCCCCAGATTGTGGTTCTGGTTGTTGCGGGTTCGAGTCCCGTCGGTCACCCCACCTTTTTCCAAGGTGGGATCTCCCGACAGCCCCGATAAGCATCGACCCGCCGCGATCCGGGAATTTTTACTTACCGGGCTTCAGGTTGAACGATTGCACGCACGCGGTAGGTCCGTGTGCTGGGCGATCCTTTCTTCGGCTTCACCTTGAGCCGAATCGCAAACCTCCCCTCCTCCGCGGGAATCCGGATGCGCCACGGCCGCGTGCCTCGAATGGAAACGCGCTTGCCGTTGACCCACGCCCGCAACTTTCGAATCCCGGATTCGTGCTTCACATATCCCCGTAGACGCAACGTGTTCTGCACCCGTTTGACCGAAATGGTCTTCGAAAACTCGACTTTCGGCGAAACGACATCCGGCAGCGGGTCGGGAGTCGGAGACGGTGTTGGTTCGGGTGTTGGTTCGGGTGTTGGTTCGGGTGTCGGCTCGGGTGTTGGTTCGGGTGTTGGTTCGGGTGTTGGTTCGGGTGTTGGTTCGGGTGTTGGCTCGGGTGTCGGCTCGGGTGTCGGCTCGGGTGTCGGCTCGGGTGTCGGCTCGGGTGTCGGCTCCGTGTAGGGAGCGAGCGAGACGTTGTCGAACGACGCCTCGGTATTCAGCGCGCGCAGACCGACCTTGCCGTTCGTGAACGCGTTTGGGGCGTCGTCCACATGGTCGATGAGCGGCGTGGTCATGTCCCCCACGAAAATCCGAATGCGCGCACCGCTCACAATGACCTTCATGTGATGCCAGGCATCCGCGGGGAACGTGCCTGGGGAACTCACGAGCCGGAGCCACCCATAGTTGAACTTCCCGAGGTGAACGCCCGAGTCGTTGAGGAACGCGTAGTATCCCTGAAGGTAATCGGGGGAAGTCACCCGGTCCGTGCCGTCGGACGGGTTGTTGACCCGCACGAGAATGCCCGCGTCGCCGGAGGCCACGCGGCGGTTGATATCCGCCTCGATCACATAGTCCCTCCAACCCACGTTTCCGCGAACCACCTTGCCAAACGGCTTGGCATTCACGTTGTAGGTGCCGCCGGATACCTCCCAATCCCCGTCGAAACGGGTCCACCCCGAAGCATTCATCGTGAACGTGCTCGTGAACGGCGTCGCAGCCTCCGAGCGGGTGATCGTCATTCGCGAATAGTCGAAGCCGCCCTGGACAAACTCGACCGTCAGGGTCCGGTCACCAGCGGTGAGCTGGACGTTGCGAACGATCACCGTGCGCCACGCATCGGAGCCACCGGTGGCTGGAATCGAAATCGCGTCCGTGACCGGTTGATATCCGTCCCACAAAACAATGCGGCCTCCTTCCTCGGGAGCCGCCACGCGAAACGCCACGTCGTAGCGTCCGCTCTCCGCGACGTTTACGCGGTAGGCGAGCCGTTCCCCCGCGGCAATGCCCGTGACCACGAAATCGTCGCCCGGACCGGGGCGGATATCGACATCACCCGCACGATAGCCACCGGCCGCGTTGCCTGGGGTGGTGTCGGAGGACCCCTTGTCGCCGGGCAAAAAGTGCACGGCTTCGACGACGCCAGGCACCGGCTGCGAGGCGCTCCACGCGCCGTTTCCATCCACCAGGTTGTTGAACGCAACATATCCAAACTGCGCACTCGTCTGCCATGTCGCGCAACCGATCCTGCCGCCGCCGAGGCCTGCAACCGTGCGGCTGCTGCGCAACATGCCATCGACGTGGAATCGGAATGTGTCACCGGATTTCTCGATGCGCAGGACGTGCCAGGCTTCGTGATTGAATCCGCCCGGCAGCGTCGCGGTTTCCACCGGAAGATCCATGCCATTGATGCGAAAGGTCGTCTCGATCTGGTTCGTCTGACTGTTCAACGACACGCGGCCGTGGTTGTTCGCATCGACATAGGAAAACATCGCGCCGTATCCGGGGCCGCCACTCACGCGCCGGAGGTTGATTTCGGCTGTGTAATCCGGGCCGGACGCAGCGGTCGCGAGCAGCTTGTCCCATTGCCCCCCAGCCGTGGACAACTGGACGACCATTCCATTCGTGACCGACCACGTGCCGCCACCTGACACGAACCATCTGCCACCGATCCCGCCACTCCAACGTTCCTCGAAGGCGGGTCGCGCGGGATCCGGCTGCCCCCAAAGGGTCGGACCGAGCACGATCGGCTTGTGACCGTTCCAGGAGATGCGGTCGAGATGAATGTATCGGCCAGGATTCCCATGGGCCTGGTAGACGATGTAATGGGTGTCGAGATCCGGGCCGACGATGATGCAGTTGTGGCCGAGCCCGGCGTGCGGGCCCTCGGTGCGAATGAGCACGGGATTCTGGTCGGCGAGCGGGGTGAATTGGCCGTCGGGACTTCCACTCGTGGACCAATCGATGCGGTAGGCGCGGTTCCAGATGTGGTTCCCCGAGTAGGTCATGTGATACCGCCCGAACCGCTTGATGACGAAAGGCGCCTCGGTCCAGCGGTTGTGCATGTTCGAGCCGGTGCCGGTGCCCGCGCCAAAGCTCGTCGGCGAAGACATCGGCCGCACGGTGATGTTCGCGTTCGCCGCATGGTAGAACCACCATTTCCCGTCATCGTCGATGAACACATGCCCATCGATGCTCATGCCCAGATTCCCCGTGATTGCGGTAAACGGGCCGATGGGGCTTTGGCTCGAGAGGACGTAATGCCCGTTCCCCGCGGGCGATGTATACATGTAGAACGTGCCGTTCCAGTAAACCACCTCCGGCGCGTAGGCACCCTTGGTGAGCTCCTCCGTGGCGCAGAGCCCGCGATATTCCCAATTCACGAGGTCGACCGACGACCAGACCTTGACCCCCGGTTTGTCATCAACGGTGGAAACGTAGAGGTAATAAACGCCGTTGAACTTGAGAATGTAGGGATCGCCCTCTCCGTAGAACGAGCCGTTGTTCCATCGCCACGACTCCGGCACGGTGATCGGGTTCGTATAGGCCTGCACCGACGCTGCGAGCCCGAGGGTCGCACAGGCGATCAACGCAACAGCGCGGACAGGGGGGAAAGCCACCGACTCCCGCCGGAGGACACGCGCAGGGAAGGAAATACGGGGGATCTGCATCGATTGGGGGGCGAGGAAAATTAGCAACCTTCTTCCAATTTGCCAGTGCAACTTAAGCCATTTCCGGCGCCACGACTCTCCCTCCCAACCAAATCCGTGCCTTCCCCACTACGCCATTTGACTTTTCCCCGTTTCCTCGCATCATTTCCGAAAACGGGGTGTTTCATCCTTCATGCTGCCGGTCATGACCAAAAGTCGCGCCGCATTTACCCTGATCGAACTCCTCGCCGCGGTGGCGATCATCGCGGTCCTCGTCGGGCTTGTCTTCGCCGTCGCCCCCGGAATGATGAAACGCGGTCACGCCACCGCGTCGTTGAACAACATGCGCCAGCTCGGGAGCGCCGCACAGATGTATGCAAGCGACAACGACCTCAAGCTCCCCCGCCGGCTGGATGGTCCCAACGCCGGCGACAAGTGGCCCCGCCTCCTTCACGATTATCTGAAAGATCTCAAGGTGTATGCCGACCCCGGCGACAAGGGGAATTTCCTCCTCACCAAACGCGACCCGCTCAACAACGGCCGCAACAACACGAGCTATTTCATGAATGGCTTCAATGACGTCGGCGCGTTTCGGGACGACACCGTGCAGGTGCGCATCAACCAGATGGACTCCCCGAGCCAGACCATTCTGATGGCCTGCAACTCCGGCTCCGGCCACTTCTACATGGACTTCGCCGAGGGCAACAACAACTCCATCCTCAACAAAAGAGCCTACGGCGACGGGTCGAACTACATGTTTGCCGACGGCTCGGCCCGCTTCATCCGCGAAGAGGATTACGACGACTCTCTCTGGCTCGTTTACAAGGACGGCCAGATCCCCTGAACCTCGCGTCGGCACGGCACCAGCCGTGATCGTCATCAACTGATCTCTCGATTGGATCGCTCTTCATCCCGCGAGGGAATTGCAATCTTCCGACGCATCCATTAGTCCTTCTAATACATTCATGGGAGCTGCCATTACTTCTTCACCTGCCCGCCGCAATCCGATCGCGGCCTGGCTTCTGTCCTCCATCGGCAAAAAGACCATCGTCGCCGTCACCGGCACATTGCTCGTGCTCTTCGTCATCGGGCATCTCGGCGGAAACCTCACGTTCTTCCTCGGGCCGGACTGGATGAACGCCTACGCGAAGCACCTTCGTGAGCTGGGCCCCCTTCTCTGGGTCGCGCGCATCGGTCTCCTCGCCGCCGTTGGCCTGCACATCTATTTCACGATGCTCCTCTGGAAGGAGAATCAGGCCGCCCGGCCTTCGAAGTATGTGGTCAAAAATACCATCCAGGCCTCCGTCGGCGTCCGCACGATGCGGCTCACGGGGTTGGTGGTTTTCGCCTTCGTCGTTTTCCACATCCTCCACTTCACGACGCGGAACATCGATCCCGCCTTCCGGACCTACGAATACAACCTTCACGGCGAGGAGGTGCACAACGTGTTCCGCATGGTCGTCGTCGGTTTCAGCAATCCGCTTGTCAGCGCCTTCTACATCATCTCGCTGGCGCTCCTCGCGTTTCACCTCAGCCACGGCATCGCGAGCCTTTTCCAGACGCTCGGCCTCACCAACAAAAAGCTTCAACCCGTCTTCCAGATCGCCGGTCGCGTGATTGCGTGGGGCTTGTTCCTCGGATTCTCCTCCATTCCCGTCTCCGTTCTTCTCGGCTTCGGTCGCTAGTTCTTTACGATGACACTCGACTCCAAAATTCCCGCCGGCCCGCTTGATCGAAAGTGGACCACCTTCAAAAACAACGCGAAGCTCATCGCTCCGAACAACAAACGGAAGTTCGACATCATCATCGTCGGAAGCGGCCTCGCCGGCGCCTCCGCCGCCGCCACGCTGGGCGAGCAGGGATTCAACATCAAATGCTTCTGCTATCAGGACAGCCCGCGCCGCGCCCACTCGATCGCCGCGCAGGGCGGCATCAACGCCGCGAAGAACTACCAGAACGACGGCGACAGCGTTTACCGGCTCTTTTACGACACGATCAAGGGCGGCGACTTCCGTTCGCGCGAGGCAAACGTTTACCGCCTCGCGGAGGTCAGCGCCGCCATCATCGATCAATGCGTCGCGCAGGGCGTGCCCTTCGCCCGTGAGTATGGCGGCCTGCTCGCCAACCGCTCCTTCGGCGGCGCGCAGGTTTCGCGCACGTTCTACGCGCGCGGCCAGACCGGCCAGCAGCTCCTGCTCGGCGCCTACCAGGCGCTCCAGGCGCAGATCGCGCGCGGCTCCGTGAAAATGTTCCCGCGCACGGAAATGCTCGATCTCGTGATCGTCGACGGTCATGCGAAGGGCATCGTCGTCCGCGACATGGTCACCGGCGAAATTTCCACGCACGCCGGCGACGCCGTTCTTCTCTGCACCGGCGGCTACGGCAACGCCTTTTATCTCTCGACGAACGCGAAGGGCTGCAACGTCACCGCCACCTACCGTGCCTACAAGCGCGGTGCGCTCTTTGCGAACCCCTGCTACACGCAGATTCACCCGACGTGCATCCCGGTCAGCGGCAACTACCAGTCGAAACTCACGCTCATGTCCGAGTCGCTGCGCAACGACGGCCGCGTCTGGGTGCCAAAGCGCAGGGAGGATTGCGGGAAGCCGCCGCACGAGATCCCCGAGGAGGACCGCGATTACTACCTCGAGCGCAAATACCCGAGCTACGGCAACCTCGCCCCCCGCGACATCTCCTCGCGCAGCGCGAAGGAGGCCTGCGACGACGGGCGCGGCGTCGGCCCCGGCGGACGCGGCGTTTACCTCGACTTTGCCGATGCCATCAAGCGCCTCGGGCTTTCCACGATCCAGGAACGCTACGGCAACCTCTTCGAGATGTATGAAAACATCACCGGAGAGAACGCCTACGAGCGGCCGATGCGCATCTATCCGGCGGTCCACTACACGATGGGCGGCCTCTGGGTGGACTACCACCTGAGCAGCAACATTCCCGGCCTCCACGTCCTCGGCGAAGCGAACTTCTCCGATCACGGCGCAAACCGCCTCGGTGCCTCGGCGCTCATGCAGGGCCTCGCCGACGGCTACTTCGTCATTCCCTACACAATCGGCGAATATCTCAGCACGCAGTTCGGCAAGAAGGTCGATCCGCACCACCCGGCGTTCGAAGCCACGAAGAAGGACGTCCTCGAGCGCACGCGGAAGCTTCTCTCCGTCCAGGGCACGCGCAGCGTCGATTCCTTCCACCGCGAGCTGGGACTCCTGCTGTGGGACAAATGCGGCATGGCCCGCGACAAGGCCGGTCTCACCGAGGCGTTGGAGAAGATTCCGCAACTCCGCGAAGAGTTCTGGAAGAACGTCCGCGTCCCCGGTTCCGGCGACAGTTTCAATCAATCGCTCGAAATGGCCGGCCGCGTCGCGGACTTCCTCGAGTTCGGCGAGCTCATGTGCCTCGACGCCCTCACCCGCGAGGAATCGTGCGGCGGCCATTTCCGCACCGAATACCAGACGCCCGATGGCGAGGCGCTTCGCAACGACGAACTCTTTGCGCACGTCGCCGCCTGGAAATACGAGGGTGAAGGCAAGCCGCCCACCCTCATCAAGGAACCGTTGGTCTACGAGACCGTGAAACTCGCCACAAGAAGCTACAAGTGAGTCTCCACCCGCAGCTTCGCACAACTTTCAGCACTCAATTCCCGACATGAACTTCCACCTCAAAGTCTGGCGCCAGAACGGCACAAGCGGCACCGGCAAACTCGTCGACTACGAGGCGCGCAACATTCCGTCCGAAGCCTCGTTCCTCGAGATGCTCGACATCGTCAACGAGGATCTCGTCAGCAAGGGCGAGGAGCCGATCGCCTTCGACCACGACTGTCGCGAGGGCATCTGCGGCATGTGCAGCCTCACGATCAACGGCGTCCCGCATGGGAAGGACCGCGGCGTGGGCACCACCTGCCAGCTCTACATGCGGAAGTTCAAGGACGGCGAGACGATCACGATCGAGCCATTTCGCGCGGGAGCCTTTCCGCTGCAAAAGGATCTCGCCGTCAACCGCGGCGCCCTCGACCGGATCATTCAAGCCGGCGGTTTCATCTCCGAGCGCTCCGGCTCCGCACCCGACGCAAACGCACTGCCCATTCCGAAACCCATCGCGGACACCGCAATGGACGCCGCTGCGTGCATCGGCTGCGGCGCCTGCGTGGCCGCGTGCCCGAACAGCTCGGCGATGCTCTTCGTCAGCGCCAAGGCGGCACACCTGAATCTCCTTCCGCAAGGAAAGCCCGAGAAGGATCGTCGCGTGCTCGGCATGGTCCGCCAGATGGACGCCGAAGGCTTCGGCAACTGCTCGAACTACTACGAATGCGAGGCGGTCTGCCCGGCGCACATTCCGGCCAGCTTCATCGCGATGCTCAATCGCGACTACACCGCGGCTTCAATTCGCGAGACGACCAGCGCCACGGCGTAGGCGGGATCATTCCAGCTGCTCCCGGCGAATCTCCGGAAGGTAGATTCCACGGGGCTCGGTCGCCCACCAGTCGCCTGATGCGCGACGCTCCGCGAATGTCGTGAATCGATATTCGTCCACGAGCGCCCGCAAATAACGCGGCGGCTTGCCCTCGAAGGGATCGCTGGCAAGCAGGGCAAGCACCTCGGGTCGCGCCTCGAACAGGCGGGCCATGAAGTTCAGAAACCACGGATTCCGCCGCACATCTCCAAGCGCGGCGAACCACATCTGCCAGTCGAGGCGCGGCATGTAGGGCGCGACAAACGGCGGCGGACGATCAAGCCGCCCGGGCTTGTATTTGAATTCATACGTCTCCCACACGCGTCCATCATTGCTGCCCTGCACGAGGATCTCCGGACGCTCCGTCGTCATTCGCGCGAAGAGGCCATAGCCGTTCACAAAACGGAATGGCGCCAGCCACTCGTAGGCATCCAGCACTGCCGTCGGAATCGGCTTCGTTGTGCGAAAGGTCCCCGCCAGCGGCACGAGGCTCAGCAGGAAATACGCGGCGGCGACGGGAATCAGGATCCACCGCGACCACGTCACCTTCTGCGCGATCCAGCCCGCCGGAATGCGAGGCCACACCGCGTCGTCCACGAGCAAAAGCGCCAGCGCCGCCGTGAGCAGATTGAAGAATCCATAGTTGCCCGTGAGTTCGATGACCACCTGCAGCGCGAAAAACGCGAAGAACGCGATCATTCGCGGTCGGCGCGGCAGAAACACGAAGAACGGAAGCACCAGCTCGATCGCGAACATGATGCCGCACGAGACTTTCTGAAACCACGCTGGTGCCTGAGCGACAAACCACGCGATCGGATTCGGAATCGGTTGCGTGAAATAATGAAACTCCAGCGCCTCGAGGCTGTGCCAGACCGGGTCTCCGCTTGTCAGCTTCACCACGCCCGAGGCAAACATCAGACGGAAGAGCAGCCAGACGAGAAGGAAATGCGCGAGGCGCGACGGACGCCGCATTTTCAGATTCGGTCGCGAGAAGCACGGCGCCGCAAACACCGCCAGCAGTCCCGTCTCCAGCAGCAGCGAGTCCCATTGGAACAGATAGAAAAGCTGCCCGGCCGTAACGAGCGACAGATAGCAAATCCACGCCCCGGCGAGCGCGAATGGCTGCCACATTCCAAGCATCACAAGCACCGCGCACAGCACTCCAACCCATGTGAGCACGGTCACCATCACATCCGGCGGACCGAGCCAGGTCAGCGACGGCCAGACGTGCCAGGCATCGTCGGCGAAATGTTCGGCAACCCATGCCTGCATTTGCGCCACGGGGAGAATCCCGTTTGGTCCAATCAATCCGTCCGCCTGCACCCCATACGAGACGAACGCGATGAGGTAGATCAGCCCCAGCAGCCGGAGAAAGAGCATTGTCGCCACGGCATAGCTCGGCGGCAGCACGTCCCGCCCCCACAGCAGTCGCGTCGCGCGTGAGAACAGCATCCGGTTCTTCGCAACGACGTCATAGAAGCCGTCGCTCACCGCCGCGAAACCCGGCACCTTTCGATACGCCCAGTCGAGAGCGCGCCCGATCCACGAGTTCGTCGCAAGCGCGAGAAACACCGCGCGCGCCCGTTCGAAGCGCCGCCCCTCGGCATCCAGAAATTGCACCGAACGCTCAGCCGCCCCGGGCGGGATCTCGGGAAACTCCCCATCCTGCACGGCGCGATACTCGACCTTGTCCCCCGTCGCCACCCGCCATCGCGCGATCCATCGCGTGCAAAAATGGCAGTCGCCATCGTAGATGAGAATCGGACGTCGGGAGTTCATTGCGAAAAGACCTTACCTTCCGGCGAAGCTTCCATAAGGTAGCGGGATGCCGTTGTTGAACACGCTCGAAAAATCCCTCGGTCGCTTTGCGGTTCCCGGATTGATCCGCTACGTCGTCGCGCTCAACGCCCTGGTTTTCCTTCTCGCGCAGATGAATCCCGGCTTCGTGGGCCTCATCAATCTCGATCCCGTCGCCATCATGCACGGCCAGGTGTGGCGACTCGTGACGTGGATTTTCATTCCCGCCACCGACATGAGCCTGCTCTGGATCATTTTCTATCTCATGTTCACTTGGTGGATCGGCGACATGATCGAGTCGGCGTGGGGCACCTTCCGGCTGAACCTCTATTATCTCGTCGGCTACCTCGGCGTCACCGGCGCCGCGTTTGCCTTCGGCCAGTCTTTCGGCAACTTCGCGCTCAACGCCTCGCTCCTGCTTGCCGCCGGCACGCTCGTGCCGAATTTCCAGATTCTTCTCTTCCTCGTCATCCCGCTGAAACTGAAATGGCTGGCCATCCTCACCGCCATCCTGTTCGCGATCAACTTCGTCGGCGGCAGCTGGGGCACACGCGGAGCCATTCTCATGGCCTTCGCCAACTACCTGCTCTTCTTCGGACCGGCGTTCCTCCGACAGTCCCGCGACAGCCGTCAGATCGCGGCACGCCGGGCAAAATTCGAACTCGCAAAAGCCTCCACCGAGGAGACTCTCCACCGCTGCGAAGTCTGCGGACGCACCGAGGTCTCGAATCCGGAACTCGACTTCCGCGTCGCCGCAGACGGCCACGAATACTGCGTTGCCCACCTGCCGAAGCGCACGGCGTAGGCAAGGTCAGTTCTGCTCCAGAATGCCCCGGATCTCCGGCTCCGCAGACGACGGGGCGCCCATCACGGTCATCGTGACATGACGCGGCTGCAGCGACTGGCGCGCAACCCTCTGCACGTCGGCGGGCGTCACATCGAGAAGGCGCGAGTGGGATTCCTCCACGCCAATCACCCGCCCGTAAAAAAGCGCTGAGTAGCCGATCCGGGAGCTTTGCGAGGACGTGCGCTCGAGTGACATGCAGCTCGAGCCGATGGCGTAGTCCTTGGCCCGTTTCAACTCGGCAGGCCGCACGAGTTCTTCGCGGAGCCGGCGGAATTCCCGGCAGATCAACCGGAGGGACTTCTCGAGGTTCCGGGCATCGAGTCCCAGGTAAAAATTGATCACGCCGACATCCTCATACTGGCTCACGTTGGAGCTGACGTTGTAACAAAGGCCGCGCTTCTCCCTCAGCTCCTGGAACAACCGTGAACTCATGTTTCCGGCCAGAAGGAGATTCAAAATGTTCGTCGCATAGCGGTCCTCGTCGTGCAGCGAACAGCACGGCACCGCGAAGGCGAGATGCACCTGCTGGGTCTCGCGCTCGATCAATCGCAAACGCACCCGACGGGGAAGTGGCGGAGGGCTCGACGCGCGGGTTCGCCTCCCTTTCGGAAGTGCCCCAAGCAACTGCTCCACCCGCTTCACCACCTCCTCATGCCGCACGCAGCCGGCTGCGGAAACCACCGTGTTTGCCCCGGAATAATGCTTCGCTCGATACTGCAACATTTCCTCGCGACGCAGCGCGGCGATGCTCTCCTGCGTCCCGGTCAATGGACGCCCGAGCCCATGGTTGGGCCAGAGATCCTCCCAGAGGATCTCCTGCACAAGCTCCGAGGGCTCATCCTGATACATCTGAATTTCCTCCGAGATCACCGCGCGCTCCCGGCCAATGTCACGCGTGGCAAAGCGCGGCTCGAGATACATGTCGCATAGCACCGCGCTCAACCGCTTGAAGTGATCCGCAGGCGCCGCTCCGTAGTAGACCGTGTGATCGTGCGTGGTGGTGGCATTCAGATAACCACCGACCGCCTCAACCTCCTGGCCGATCTGGCGCGCCGTGCGTCGCCGCGTGCCCTTGAAGAGCATGTGCTCGATGAAATGGGAAACGCCGGCAAGCCGCTTCGGCTCGTGGCGACCGCCCACGCCGGCCCAGATTCCAAAGGTCGCGGATTGCGCCTGCGGCATTTCGCACGTCGCCACGGAAATGCCATTCGGTAACTTCGATAACTCGGTCTTCACGTCAAACTCGCCGCCGCTCGTGACTGGAGGATGAATTCCGCCACCGCCACATCGCGGGGATACGTCACTTTAAAATTCCACTCCCGGTTTTCCACGACAAAGACCACGCCGCCGGTCCGCTGAAATGCGGACGTCTCATCCGTCACCACGATCCCCGAGTTGCGGGCTCCCTCGCAGGCACGACGCAGCGCCCGGGTCTCGAAGATTTGCGGGGTTTGAATGCGCCACAGCCCTTCGCGGTCCACCAGCTCGGTGCAGCGTCCCTCCTCGTCGGTCCGTTGCAACGTGTCGGCAACCGGTTCGGCCAGCGTCGCCGCGCCATGCTGGATCGCCGCGTCGAAGCAGCGCGAAATCTCAGTCGGCGTGACGAGCGGCCGGGCGGCGTCATGCACCGCGACAAAGTCGGCACTCACCTGCTCCAGGCCGTTCCAGACCGACTCCTGCCGGGTCTCGCCACCGGTCACGAAGTTCGTGAGTTTTCGTGCAAACGGCAGTGCCTCCCGCACGCTCTCCGCACGATCGGGACTCACGACAAGGACGATCCGGGCCACGTCGGCGCATTCCTCGAACGCCCTCACGGTATGCGCGATCAACGGCACGCCGACGACGGGAGTGAGCAGTTTGTCGAATCCCATCCGCCGGCTTGCGCCGGCGGCAACAATCACCGCATCCAGACTCGGCCGTGCTTGCGAGGACGCCGCGGTCATTCAGGGAAGCTGCTTCTGCACCTCGGTGCTAAGCGTCTTGCCATCGACGCGGCCGGCGGCCTTCGCGTTCGCAATCTTCATCACCGCGCCCATCTCCTTGCGGGAGGTCGCGCCCGCCTCGGCGATCGCCTCGCGCACCAGCGCCGTCACCTCCTCCGGCGACAGGGCCATCGGGAGGTAGGCGTTCAAAACTTCGATCTCCGCGCGCTCCTTGTCGGCCAGCTCCGCCCGGCCGCCCTTCTCGAAGCCTTCGACGGAATCCTGCCGCTTCTTCACTTCCTTGCGGATGACCGCCATCGCCTCCGCGTCGTCGAGCTGCGTGCCTGCGCCGCCTTTTTCGATCGCGGCATTCATCAGGGCGGATTTCAACATGCGCAGCACGCCAAGCTTCGCCGTGTCCTTGGCGCGCATCGCGTCCTTGATGTCGTTGTCGATTTGGGATTGGAGAGCCATGAGGGAGAAACTAACAGGATTCCCGGGATTTACACGATTAACGGGATCCCTTCTTCTGCCCAGGCCTGCGATACCCTCTCCAAAACGCCGCTTTCGGAAGCCGGCCAACCGTGATTTTCTCTTATCCTCTTTGACCGGATTCCTGTTAATCCTCGGAGTCCTGCATAATCCTTTCGTTCGAACAAAATGTCCGTCCGCACCCGCTTTGCTCCTTCACCCACCGGCTACCTCCACGTCGGCGGCGCCCGCACCGCCCTGTTCAACTGGCTCTTCGCCCGCAAGCATGGCGGAAAGTTCATCCTCCGCATCGAGGACACCGATGCGAAGCGCAACACCGCCGAGGCCTACGACGTCATCTACGACGGCCTGCGCTGGCTCGGAATCGACTGGGACGAAGGCCCGCAGGTCGGCGGCGACTTTGGCCCGTATTTCCAGAGCGAGCGCAACGCGATCTACGAGAAACACCTCGCCACGCTCGAATCCAAGGGACTCGTTTACGAGGACGAAGGCGCCATCCGCTTCCGCTCGCCGCGCAAGACCGTCGTGATCGAGGACATCGTCTGCGGAAAAATCTCCTTCGACATGTCGAACCCCGTCACGCATCCCGACATGACGATCCGCCGGCCCGACGGCTCGTGGATTTTCCATTTCGTGAACGTCGTCGACGACATCGAGATGCAGCTCACGCACGTCATCCGTGGTGAGGACCACCTTTCGAACACGCCGAAGCACATCGAGCTCTACGAGGCGCTCGGCGCGACGCCGCCGAAGTTCGCGCACATTCCGCTCATCCTCAATCACGAGGGCAAGAAGCTCAGCAAGCGCGACGGCGGCTCGAGCATCACGTATTTCATCGACGGCGGCTACGCGCCCGAGGCCGTGGCGAATTACATCTCACTCCTCGGCTGGTCGCCGAAGGACAACCGCGAGTTCCTCCAGGTGGACGAAATTCGCGAACTCTTCGTGCTGGAGAACATCAACCGCCGCAGCGCGATCTTCGACCTCGACAAGTGTTTTTGGCTGAATGGCCAGCACATCCTGCACATGGATCTCGAGCGCTTTGCGGACCTCTCCCTGCCGTTCATCGAGAAGGCCGGCATCGCCTACGGCACCCGCGAGGCTCTGCTTCCCGCGCTGGCCATCGTGAAGCCGAAGATCAAGCACCTCTCCGACGTTCCCGACTGGATCGGATACCTCTTCCGCGAGGATTACGTGTTCGAGCCCGAGGCCGTGGAGAAGGCACTGCGCAAACCCGGCGCTCTCGAGCGGCTCGCGCAGTTGAAGGACGCCTACGCCGGTCTCGGCGAATGGACCGTCGCCGCGCTCGAATCGACGCTCAAGGAAACCGCCGCGAATCTCGGCGCGAAAAATGGCGAGTTCATCCACCCCGCACGCGTTGCGGTCAGCGGTCGCGCAGTCGGCCCGGGCCTCTACGAAATGCTGGAGGTTCTCGGCAAGGAGCGCGTGCTGGCGCGATTCGATCGTGCGATCACGGAATTCGGCTCATGAGCGAGGTCTTCACTGCTGCTGATCTTCTCGAGCGTCCCGACACCCTGCGCTCGCTCCAGCCGCCAGCGCGCCTCGCGGTGCTTGGCGATCCGATCGCGCAGTCGAAGTCCCCGGTGTTCCAGAACGCCGCGTTGAAAGCCTGCGGGATCGACGTCCAATACACCCGTCTCCACGTTCGCTCCGACGAGCTGGCTGCCGCGCTCCGCGCGTTGCCGGGCGCAGGGTTCCTCGGCGCAAACCTCACCCTTCCGCACAAGACGGCGGCCCTCGAGACCGTGACCGATCTCGACGAGACCGCCCGTGCGATCGGCGCGGTCAACACGATCGCGATCGACGACGATGGAAACCTCTCCGGATTCAACACGGACGGGCCGGGCTTCGTGCGCGCCATTCGCGAGGAGTTCCTCGCCGACGTTCGCGACCTGCGCATCATGGTGCTCGGCGCCGGAGGTGGCGCGGGTCGCGCCATCGCCGCTCAATGCGCCATCGAAGGCTGCGAGCGACTGGTTCTCGTCAATCGCACCGTCGAGAAAGCGCAGGCCTTCGCCGCTGAACTCGACCGCTATTTTCGTTCCGACCGCCTCGTCGGCCCCGCCGACCGGCTCGTTGCCATCCCGCACGATCTTGCCGCCATTCGCGCGCAGCTGGAGCATGTCGATCTCGTGGTGAACGCCACTTCGATCGGCATGAAACGCACCGACCCGCCGGTCCTGCCACAATCGCTTCTCACGCCAAACCTTCTCGTCTACGACGCCGTCTACGCAACGGGTCGCACTCGTCTCGTCGAGGAAGCCACGCAAGCCGGCGCCCGCGCCGCAAACGGCCTCTCGATGCTCCTCCATCAGGGCGCGATCGCCTTCGAAATCTGGTTCAACCGCCCCGCCCCGCTCGAGGCCATGCGCGCAGCGCTGCGCGCGGGTTAGTCCGCAGCGATTGCCAAGGTCGGGCGCGAGCTCATCCCGCGCCCGATCGCTTCATTCGCTACGCGCGTCGGCGACGCATCGCCGCAAGGGCCAGCAGGAGCGTGCCGATACCGAGACCAATGTGAGCCGGCTCCGGCACGGCGCTGTAAGTCAACGTCAGTCGGGCGCCATCGCTCGAAAGCGAGAATCGGTTCGAACCCGGGGCGTTCGCAAATCCGGATGAATCGATGGAAAACCCGGCAGCGTCAAAGTCGGTGATCCCACCGGAGGCCATGACGATCGTCCACGTATACGTCCGCGTGGGATCGAAGTTCGCGGCTTCTCCCGGATTGTCATCCAGTCCCAGCGAGCGGAGCGCGATCGTGAAGGGATTGTCCGCGCTGATGTCCGCCAGCGACAGCGTTCCGTTCACGTTGAAAAGATCCCAATTCGTCCCCGCCGCACCCGTGGCGTCATTGATTTCCCAAAGGTAAACGCCACCGCTCAGCCACGTGGTGTTGCTCGCAGTCAGCGTTCCCGGGCTGTTGCCGGGTGAAAGGATGCCGCCGTCATCGATCTCCAGTTCACCAATCGTGCCGCTTCCGGAAACGATCGCGCCTTCCTCGACGTAGAGCGAAGTGTTGTTCTCCACCAGCCCCTGCACGGTGCCGTTCACCACAGCCTGTGCACCTTCTGAAATCGTGACCGAGGCGGTCGAAAGCGACGCCCCTTCGCCGACTTCCAGGATCGCATCCTCGCCGGCGAAACTCATCGCGCCGGCAACCATCTGCGAGCCATTGTCCCGAACGCGCAGGGGCCCAAAAGACAGGACGATATCCGCCTCGAGCCGTCCGTCATTGACGACCGACAGGGCGCCGCCAAAATTTTCGAGGAACTCCACGGACGTGACACTGCCGCCATTGATCTCAAGCTCGTTGGTCAGGCTGCATCCGCAGAGCATGAGAATGGAAACCTCGCTATCCCCTGTAAGCGTCAGTTTGCCCGCACCCGTCTTTTCAAAACCAGTCCCGGGTCCCGTGGCGAGAATGGATCCCGAGAACGTCGTGTCCGAGTTGTCTCCTCCGACGATCAGACCCGATCCCTTGCCGATCTCGACGGTTCCCGCACCGGAAAGCGAGCCCGCCTCGACGAGGTAGCTGTCATCGTCGTCGCCATAGACGATCAATTTCGTCCCCTCGAGAAGGGTAAGCGCCGAGAGTGGCGACAACGCTCCGTCGGACAATGTAACCAGCTCACCCGACTCGATCGTGGTCGGGCCGGCATGGCGGTTGTCCCCGCTGAGCACAACTTGTCCACTCCCATCCGTCTGGATGACAACCTGCCCGTCTCCGGAAATCTCCCCGGCATACGCGGTTTGCTTCCCGTCGTGAGCCACAAGATAAAATGTCGTTCCCTCCGCCAGCTCGACCAACGACGAGGCCAGAGTTCCGTCCTGGAGTTTGAAACCGCCCTCGTTGACGTGCGTGTCGCCGGTGTAGGTGTGGTGGCCGACAAGCGTAAGGAGGTTGCCACCCGTCTTGGTCAAATCGCCCATTCCCTCGACCGGCTCTTCGAACGTGAGAAAGCCGGCATCGACGTCCAAAACGCCGCCGTTTTCGCCGAGCCTTACCTTCCGTGCGGTCAGAATGTCGGCCCGATTCAGAAGCGTGCCTCCGTCGAGCGTCAGCGGACCCGACGCCCCCAGGTTCGCATCCAATCCGATGCTCAGCACACCCTCCTCCACCACCGTGCCTCCGGCGTGGGAGTTCGCTCCTGTGAGAACAAGCGTGCCTGAGCCTCTCTTGATCAAGGCGCCCTCACCCCACAGGGAAATGTCGATCGTCGCCGTATGCTCCTGGGTATCGATGACTCCGCCGCCGGTGTCGAATCGCACCCCCTGCGCTTTGAATCCTGTAAAGAGGTCGCTCTGGTCTCCCGTCAGGCGCAGCGTGCCTCGGTTGGAAAACGAAAGCGTCGCCTGCCCAACACCGGCACTAACCTGACCTGCTTCGAGCACGCCCATGCCATCAATCTCGAGCAATCCCTTCCCCGAAGCATTCGCGGCGGTCACCGAAACCGAGGGCGCCACGACGCGGCCGTTGCCCGAAATGCTCAGCGTGCCTTCCCCCGCGTTGCCAATGGTCAGTGCCGTCGTATTCGTCCATGTGCCGTCGACGACCTCCACCGTCCCTTTGGATCCCTCACCCTGGGCGATCACCCCGCCCGCCGTCGAGATATTGGCAGAGGATCCGATTATGACCGCACCGTCATCGCCGTCATCACGTCCGACGATGAGAGACGTGTCCGGCGAAGCAAACCCTCCATCGCCGGAAAAGATCAGCTGTCCTGCATGGACGATCGTGCCGCCCGTATAAGCCTGGCTCGTGGTGAAGGTAAGCGTTCCCTCGCCCAATTTATGCAGCGCTCCCGTGCCCTGGATGCCCACGTTGATGATCGCGTCGCCGCCACTGGTGTCGAGCAGACCGCCATTGGCATCGATCCGGACCTGGGCGTTCTCTGTCGCAAACCCGTCGAACAGGTTGCCCTGGCTGCCCACCAGCTTCAAGGTCCCGCCATTCCATACGAAACTCCTCGAAGCCGTGGAGAGCGCATACGCGGTGACATTCACCACGTGCATCGTGCCTCCGTTCAATTCGACAGAGCCGCTGCCATTTTCCCCGGTATAACCCACCTGCACGAGCTCCGCACTGAGCGATCCACCGTTGAGCCGCAGAACACCGTCACCCATTTGCCCCACCATCACCCCGATGGCACTGACAGCGCCCGAGCCGCTGATTTCCAGCGTGCCCGAAGAATTGAGCATCCCCAGGTAGAGCATCGTGGACACCGTCCAGTTTCCCCCGGTCACCTTGGCAGTGCCGTTGCTCGTAAATCCCCCGATCCAGGAATCGTTCGTGTTCAGCGAACCGCCTTCGATCGTCACGGTGCCGTCGTGTCCGTTCCCCACGTAAAACGTCCCCCCGACCGAGACGGATCCATCCATGAGAACCAGACTGCCGGCCGCATTGTCCCCAACCTTCATATCGCCGCCGACGGAAAAGGTGCCGCCATCCAGGACCACGGACCCATTCGCCACTTTCGCTCTTCCCGCCTCCAACGTTCCGCCATGGAGGTTCACGGAGCTCGGTCCCGTTCCGTCACCCACCGAAAAGAGGTCCGAGACGTTCACCGTTCCTCCGTTGATATCCACATGACCGGAACCGTAGAGCGATCCCACACTCAGACCGGAAACCGACAGGCTGCCCCCACTGTTGACCACCATATTTCCCGTCTGCTCCCCTCCCAAAAACACCCGCGACCCGCTCAGGGCGCCTCCCGACTGGATGTTCAGCGTCCCCTCCGACAAGGCTCCGACGAAGATGTAACCGCGGCTTGCGTCGCCAGTCACGGTCGCCGTCCCGGGGGCGTTGTCCGGAAAACCAATAAACACATATTGGTCCAAGTCGAGGTATCCCCCTTCGAAGTGAATCTGTGCAGCCGCCGGATGCGTAATCAGAGCCGCTGCACAAGCCAGCCATGCAACAGGATTACGACGAAACATACTTCCTAACAGGTTGAATAGAAATGCATTCCCACTTTTGACAAGTGCATTTCCAGCCCGCGATTTTCGCACGCATCGGATGAACTCACGGAGTTTTCCTCCGTCGTTTTCCCTGCCCGAAAAAGCTGCTAGTCGAACGCCGGCAGGCCGTCCACGCTGCGGGCGTTCTCCCGGGCGCGATACTTCGCCATTCCCTCCGGCCCTTGTTTCGTCGCCCATTGATCGAGCGTGGTCCGGGGACCCCGGTAGTCGAAGAACGGCACCGAAAATCCACACGACTCGCTCACCCGCGTCACCGCCACGCGAATGATCGCCCGCGTTCCGGGATTCCGCGAAAACTTCTCCACCAGCTCAGCAAAGCCCGATTGATCCGGCGTGAGCACCGTCCCGCGACCGTGCAGCCGGACGATTTTCGGCCCGCCCTCGAACGCACAGAACATGATCACAATGCGCCCATTTTCGCGCAGATGGGCCGCCGTCTCCGCTCCGCTGCCCGTGTAATCCAGATACGCGACATCGAGAGGCCCGAGCACCCGAAAGGCATCTCCGCCCTTCGGCGAGATGTTGACGTGGCCGGCCGGCGACAACGGTGCCGTTCCCACGAAAAACACCTTCTGCTGCCCGATCCACTCCGCCAGCTCCGCGTCGATCTGTTCCCGCGCCCTGCTCATACGATGACGAAATCATCCGCTCCTCCTGCGGACCACGCAAGGCCCAGGATGCCCGGGAGACTCACGCAAAGCCCCGGTCCCGTGACCGACGCTATATCCGCCGGCCGGCGAACTCATTGGGCCCTCCGGCCAATCAAGCGGACATCAACGGGTGGCCTTCCTCCGCGTGCTCCACAGCAGCGTCGCGAGGCCGAGGCCAAAGAGTAATGTCGTGCCCGGCTCGGGGATGGCCGCGAAATTGCTCAGCAGCACCTCGCCTTTCGCATAGTCGTAGGTAATGGCGAAGGTGCCGATGATCTCCCGATCTCCGGTATCCCAATCCCCCCACAACGCGACTCGGGATCCATCCGCCAGCCCATCGAAGGTGCCGGTCAGCGAATCGCCTTCGAGGATCTTGTAAACCCCATCCTCCGACGGAATCCACTCGTCCCAGAGATCGAGCGTCAGCTGGATTTCTCCTCCCAAAGTGATGGCTCCCGCCTTCACCAACGTCAGCCCAAAGATGTCCTCGTAGGTGTTGCTGTCCCAACCGAGATACCCCCCGTAAATCGTCAGGACACCGCCCTCGACCAGCTCCAGTGCTCCTTCGATCTCAATCTCGACGGCATCTTTCGCGATCAAACTTCCTTCGTTTTGCAAAGCACCGTCCTCTCCAAGAACCAACCTTGAATCCCGCAACGTCAACCGGCCGGCGTTCTCCAGCCCTCCTTCCAGCTCGAGGACGTGGTCATTCAGACTCAGCGAACCTTCGTTTCGCTTCAGCGCGCTCAGGGCATTTGAATCGTCTTCCGAGTTCCTGATCGCACCGTCCTCCCACAACTCGATCGACGCAGCCTCGCCGATGGTTTCGATCCTGGCTCCGCTCCAGGCCAGCACCCCGTCGTCCATAACAAAAGAACCACCCGTAAGCTTCTTTTGCGGGTCGAGTTGAAGCACCTGACCGGAAACTGTGAGCGCGTCCCGCACCACGAGCTCACCGAGATTATCGAGGTCGCCATTCACAGCAAAATTGCCGTAGCCGAGATAAACGTAACCCTCCGCTCCAATTTTCAACCCCTGCGCAAACTCCACGTCCTGGTGCGACACCCAAAAGCCGCCGTTGATCTCCCGCAGATTACGCAAGGCATTCTCCCCGGTCTCCCGATCCTGAATGGAAGCCCCTTCCCCATAGAGCGACACCCAGGCGTCCTCCCCGATCACTTCGATATTGGCATCGGTCCATTCGAGGACGGAGCCTTCCCCCCAGGAATCCGCCTCATATCTTCCGCGGATCAGCACGCCATCCTGCTGCTGCACCAGCATGCCCGTCACCGTGAACCGTCCGCCATCCCACACCAGCAGGTATCCCTCGTTATCGAGATCGCCATTCACCGTGAAATCTCCATCGCTAAGATAGACTTCACCCGATTTCCCAATCTTCAGTCCCTGCGCAAACGCCATGTCCTGCGCCTGAAGATCGAAGCTGCCATTCACCTCGCGCAGATTTCGAAAGGCACTTTCTTCCGTCTCCCGATCCCGCATCGCCGCGACTTCGCCGGAAATCCACACCGATACGTCCTCCCCGATCACTTCGATATTGGCGTCGGTCCATTCGAGGATCGCGTCCCCGACCTCGTAACGCCCGCCTGTCAGCACGCCATCCTGCTGCTGCACCAGCGCGCCCATCACGGTGAATGTTCCTTCCTCCTCCACGGTCAGCGACCCCCCGTTGTCGAAATCACCATTCACGGTAAAAACGGCATCCGAGGAAAATAGGCCGCCACCATCAATCTCGAGATCGCCGTTTATTGTAAATTCGCCTCCGTCGAGAACGGCGAAGCCCCCCTCTCCCATTCTCAGCCCCTGCGCAAACTCCATGTCCTGCCCCGACAGCGTAAAGCGGCCCTGAATCTCCCGCAGGTTACGGAATGCATTCTCCCCGGTCTCTTGATCCCGCATGGATGCCTCGCCAATCAGCCACACCCATGCGTCGTCTCCAATCACCTCGATGTCGGCGCCGGTCCATTCGATAAAGGCTTCCCCTTCCGAGGAGAACACACGGTATTGCCCGCCCGTCAGCACACCTCCTTGCTGCTGGACCAAACCACCCGTCACGGTGAGCCCTCCTCCCTGCGACACCGCCAGATATCCTTCGTTATCAAGATCGCCATTCACGGTAAAACTCCCCACGCTGAGAGCCACTTCACCCCACTCGCCAATCTTCAGCCCCTGCACAAGCTCCATGTCCTGCTCGGAAAGAGTGAATTCCCCATAAACCTCGCGCAGGTTTCGAAAGGCGCTTGCCTTGGAGTCCCGATCCCGCATCGATGCCTCTTCGCCGTAAACCAAAACGGAGGCGCCCTCTCCAATTACTTCAATGTCCGCTCCCGTCCACTCGAGGACGGCGTCGTCGATCTCATATTCCCCGCCCGTCAGCACTCCATCCTGCTGCTGCACCAGGCTCCCCGCTACCGAGAGCGTTCCAATCCCCAGGAACAGGCCTCCCTCGTTGTCAAGGTTCCCATTCACGACAAAATCGCCAGCACCGATGTCGACGCTGCCGAACTCTCCAATTTTCAAGCCCTCCACGAAGTCCATGTCGTGGTCCCACAGGCTGAAACGCCCATAAACCTCGCGCAGATTCCGCACGGCACTTTCTCCCGTATCCACGTCCCGTATCGAAGCCGACTCGCCAGAAATCCTTACCATCGCAGCCTCCCCGATCACTTCGATATCGGCCCCTGCCCACTCGATAACCGTCTCATTCCCCGAGGACTCCGCCACGTATCTTCCTCTGGTGAGCACGCCTTCTTGTTGCTGCGTCAGACCGCCCGTCACCGTGAGCGTGGCCTCAAAGGCGACCAGATATCCCCCGTCGTTATCGAGATCTCCCCCCACGGAAAAACTCGATCCACGGTTAAGCTCAAGCTCGCCGCTGTTGTAGAGATTCCCTTCCACCGTGCCGTGGGCCGGGCCCACGGAGTCGTCCCAGGAGGATCCCAGCTCCGTCCATCCGCTGTTGACAAAGTTCCCTTCAACGGAAAGGGAGGCATCGCTCAGGCCAAGCCACGCAAACTGCTGAAAATCCTTCGCGATCGTCACCTGCGAAGGGGGCGATGCATCACCCCCCACCGCCTCCACGAACATCGACTGGAGGTTGGTAAAATTGCCGCCGACGGAAAACGTTCCCGTCAGCTCAAACCATCCCTCCTGCCACACGTCTCCATCCACCGTGAGATTCCCCTCTTCCACCATCAGCTCTCCGTGATTGTTGAGGGCGCTGATGGTCACATCGCCGGATTGAAGAACCACGGAGGGTGGCTCGTCGAAATCCTGCGCATTGATAAATACCGAATAGAAATCTTCCGCGGTGTTGTTCGGCACCCCATTCGACCAGTTGGCCTCATCAAACCAGCTTCCCGGGGTCCCCAACGGCCCGATCCATTCCGTCTCAATCTCCGCAGCCTTCGCAGGGACCAGGAAAAACACGGCCGCGGTCAATGCGACTCCCAAGTCGCGAAGACGACAAATCGCATGAACCTTCTCTATTCCACTAACTGAATTGCAATCGTTCCGCATGGTGAGTCTTGGTTGATTCCGGGAAACAGCCCACGAGCCAGGCTGTGGGCGGGGAACTGGGACGACGGGCGCATGCCATTTGTCCTTGTCGGATGGTTGTCGCGTTGGCCCATGAAGTCGTCCTCCAGCAGATAACGTCCGCCCAGATTGTCTTGCTACCACGGCAGCGAACTCCGACGGAAGGCAAAAATTAGGAATGGAATCGGATTTTCTCTCCGGCATGTCACCGCACGATCCTTCCGCTTCACAGGCAATCACAGGCATGCAAACATGAACAGATGTCCCGTTCCCTCCTCCGGCTTCTCGCTCCGGTTTTCGCCCTGCTGCCCGTTCTATCGTTTGCGGCCCTCCAGCCGGAGCGTCTCCGCACGGAGATGCTGGAAAATCCCATCGGGATCGACGCCACCAAGCCCCGCCTGAGCTGGGCGCTGACGTCCGATGAGCGCGCGCAGCGTCAGATCGCGTTTCAGATTCTGGTCGCATCGAGTCCCGAGGCGTTGGCATCGGACAAAAGCGACCTGTGGGATTCCGGCAAGATCGCTTCCGCCGGGACTCTTCACATCCCCTACAGCGGCGTGCCGTTGAAATCGGGTCAGACGGCATGGTGGAAGGTGCGTTCGTGGGATCAGGCCGGAAACGCAGGCCCGTGGAGCGAGCCGGCGACATTCGAGATGGGACTGCTCGACCCGAAGGACTGGGGCGCGAAGTGGATTGGTCGCACGACGAACCCGGAGGCGGAGCCCGCGCCGCTCCTGCGCACGGAGTTTCCCATCAGCGGCGGGATCAAGCGCGCACGCGCCTACGTTTGCGGTCTCGGCTACTACGAGCTGCGGATCAACGGAGAGAAGATCGGCGACCACGTGCTCGACCCCGCTTACACGGACTTCGACAAGCGCGTGGTCTACACGACCTACGACGTGACCGATGCGCTCAAGTCCGGAGAAAACACGGTCGGCGTGATCCTCGGCAACGGCTGGTATAACGTGCAGACCACGGCGGTCTGGAAGTTCGAGCAGGCGCCCTGGCGCGACGCGGCAAAACTCCTCCTCCGCATCGACGTCGAAACCACCGACGGACGGAAATTCACGCTCGTTTCCGACGAGAAATGGAAGACCGCAGACGGCCCGATCACTTTCACCAACATCTACAGCGGCGAGAGCTACGACGCGCGGCTCGAGATTCCGGGCTGGGACACGAATGGCTTCGACGATTCGAAATGGGACACGGCCATCGTCGTGAAGCCGCCCAAAGGAAAACTCGTCGCCCAGATGATGCCGCCGATCCGGCAGGTAAAGACCATCCCCGCGAAGAGCGTAAAGGAAGTGCAGCCGGGTGTCTTCGTTTTCGATCTCGGACAGAACATCTCCGGCGTGCCACGGCTGAAAATCTCCGGGCCCGCGGGCACCGAAATCACGATGACGTGCAGCGATCAGCTCCTCGATGACGGCACTGTGGACATGCGCGACATCGGCAAGCACATCAAGTCCCACGGCGGCCGCGCGCAGACGGATGTCTACACGCTCAAGGGCGATGGCGAGGAAACCTACACGCCGCGCTTCACGTATCATGGCTTCCAATGGGTGCAGGTGACCGGCGCGCCGGGCTCACTCGACACAAGCAACCTCGAAGGCGTCGTCGTGCACACCGATGTCGAGCAAAGCGGAACCTTCGAATGCTCGAACCCGCTGCTCGATCAGATTCTCGAGCTGGCCCGTTGGTCCTACCTCGGCAATCTCCACAGCATCTTCACCGATTGCCCGCATCGCGAAAAGAACGGCTGGACGGGCGACGCCCATCTCGCCGCGGAGCAGGGTCTCTTCAACTACGACGCCGCGACGGTTTACCGCAAATACATGGATGACGTCGGCGACGCGGTGATTCCCGGCGAGCGGCTCAGCGTGATCATTCCCAACAGCGGCTGGGGCCTGAACTTCGGACCGAATTTCGCGCCGGCATGGGATGCGGTGCTCTTCGAGATTCCCTGGACGGTTTACGAGTTCACCGGCGACACGGACATCCTCGCCGCACACTACGACCACATGAAGACCTACATGGACTTCATCGGGTCAAAGGCAAAGAACCACATCATCGACGAAAGCTTCCTCGGCGACTGGATGCCCGCGAAGACCAGGACGCCCGAGACCGTCACCTCCACGCTCTGCTACTACCGCGACGCGGAGATTCTTTCGAGGGTCGCCGGCGTGCTTGGGAAAAAATCCGATCAGGAAAAATACGCGAAACTCGCGGAGAGAATCCGCGACGCGTTCAACAGCAAATTCTTCGATCCCGAAACCGGCAGCTACGCCAACGGCAGCCAGACGGCCCTCGCTGGCGCGCTGTTCTTCGGCGTCGTCGAGGAACAGCACCGTCCGAAGGTTATCGAGAATCTCCTCGCAAGCATTGAAGCCTCCGACGGCCACATCGACGCCGGCATCCTGGGCTCGAAATACATTCCGAACGTGCTCACCGACAGTGGCCACTCCGACGTCGCCTACCGCATGGCCGGCAAACGCACGAAGCCGAGCTGGGGCTGGTGGATCGACCAGGGCGCGACCACGATGTGGGAACGTTGGGACGGCCTCGAGTCGCGCAACCACATCATGTTTGGCGACATCGCGGCATGGTTCTACAAGGCGCTCGCGGGCATCCGCATCGGCGCTCCCGGCTTCGAGCACATCGTCATCGCGCCGAATCCCGTGGAGGACCTCACGTTCGCAAAGGCCACGGTGGACACCGTTCGAGGTCCGGTGTCCAGCGATTGGAAGATCGAGAACGGCACGTTCAAGCTCGACGTCTCCATTCCGGCAAACACCACCGCCACCGTCATCCTGCCCGCCGAACGCGGAGCAACGATCACCGAAAGCGGCAAACCCATTACCGAAGCCGCAGGCGTGACGCCGAAGCAATGGGACGAAGCCGGCGCCGTGCTCGAAGTCGGCTCGGGAAACTATTCGTTCTCGGTCACGAAGAAGAGCTGAAGAAGGACCAGCCGTCCGCACCTGCCGGCATCACGACCCGCTTCAGAAAGCCCGGCAACTCAGCTCTCGACTCACATTTCCACCGTTCCACGATCCATGTCGCTCTTCCCAAAAAAAGCGCCCGTCCGGCCCTGAGGGATTTTTCGATCCTCAGCCTGGTGCAATAGATCTGAAAAGACATGAGCCACGCCTACATCCTTTGGATCGCGACCTTCGCGTATGCCTTTCATATCGCGGAGGAATACACGTTTGACTGGAAGGGATGGGCCAGCAATGTCCTCAAGCTGCCCGTGAGCTGGAGCCACTTCGCGGTCGTCAATGGAGTGGTCGTGGTCCTTGGCATCTCCTGCTCTGCCGTCGCGTGGTCCCTGCCGGCTTATGCACTGAGCCTGCCAGCACTGATGATCATTAACGCGACATTTTTTCACGTGCTTCCCTTCCTCACCACAAAAGGCAGATTCTCCCCCGGACTGGGCACCGCCGTCGTCCTGTTCTATCCCATTGCCATCTGGGCATATTGGGGAGCCCATGTGGATGGAGTCCTCTCCCTCGCCTCATTCGTCCTTTCCTTCGTCATCGGCGCATTGCTCATGGCATCCCCCGTCGTGATGCTGAAGCTGCGGTTTCACCCTTATTTCCACCAAGACAGGTAACGCCCCCTGCAATCCGGCTTCCCGTCACCAGGATTTCACTTCGGGCAATGGCGGGACTAGGAGCGGTATTTTCCTTTAGCGCCGGCCCTTTTCGAGGCCACTTTCCCACAAGCTTTACGCGCTCAAGACCTCCCGGGCGGTCGCGATGTCACTAGCGATCTGCCGCTTCAGCGTTTCCACCCCGTCGAACTTCCGCTCGTCGCGAAGGAATTTCACGAAGTCCACGTCGAGCTCCTTCTCGTAGAGGTCTCCGTGAAAATCCATCACATGCACCTCGAGCTTTCGATCCCCCGCGCCGCCGGTCACCGTCGGCCGCACGCCAATGTTCGCGACACCCGAAAACAACTCGCCGTCAATCGTGACGCGCACCGCATAAACGCCGTTGGGCGGAAATTGCTCGTTGTGCGCGCGCAGATTTGCCGTGGGAAAACCAATCGTCCGGCCCACGCGGTCACCACTCTCCACCGTTCCCAGGATCGTGTAATCGCGCCCGAGCCATCGCTTCGCCGTTGCGAGATCTCCGCGCTCCACCGCTTCGCGAATGCGCGTGCTGCTGATCGTCTCGCCATCCGCAACCACGGAGGGAACTTCCACAACATCGAATCCCAGTTCCGCTCCGAGCGTGCGCAGGAGTTCCACATTTCCGGACCGTCCCCTGCCGAATGCCCACTGGTGTCCCACGGCGATCTGGCGCAGCGGACGACAGGCGCCGGCCAGTCTGCGAATGAACACCTCCGGCGGTTGCTGCGCGAATGCCATATCGAACGGCACGATGAGGAGGTTCTCCATTCCGAGTTCCCCGATCAGCCGCGCCTTGTGCTGGGTGGACGTCAACAGCCGCGGCGCATTCTCGGGCCGCAGCACGCGCGCCGGATGCGGGTCGAACGTCAGCGCGACGCTCGTTCCCGCAGCCTGGCGGGCGGCGGTCAGCGACTGCCGCAGGACGACCTGATGCCCGATATGCACTCCGTCGAAGACTCCGATCGACAGCATCACCGGGCCTTTCAGCTCCGACAGTTGCTCGATCGAATGGAGAATTTTCATCACGCGCCCCGAAGACGCGACACCTCGGGCAGGCTCATCACCCGGCTCGCAAGTTCGGCCGCCGGCAACGTTTTCAATTCCTCGACCGTCACCGCGCCGCTCAACGTAAAGCGCCCGGACTTCGTGCGCCGCAGCGTCGTCAAATGCGCACCGCACCCGAGTTCCTGTCCGATGTCGTGCGCATACGTCCGCACGTAAAACCCCTTGCTGCACACCACGCGGAAATCGATTTCCGGCGGAGCGAATCGCAAAATCTCGTGCGCATACACATGCACGAACCGCGGTTCGCGCTCCACGCTCTTCCCCTGCCGGGCCAGCTTGTAGAGCGGCACACCGTCCTTCTTGATCGCGCTCACCATCGGCGGCGTCTGGTAAAAGTCGCCGTGAAATTTCGCGAAGGCCGCGTCGATCTGCTCTGCGGAAAGTTCCGGCACCGGCTTCGTCTCCACGATCTGCCCATCGGCGTCCTGGCTGTCGGTCGTCTCGCCGAGCTTCATCGTGCCGACGTATTCCTTGTCCTCGCTCATCAGCAGGTCCTGGATCTTCGTTCCCCGACCGATCGTGATGAGCAGAAGTCCCGTCGCCAGCGGGTCCAGCGTGCCGCAATGGCCGACTTTCTTCGTGCCCAGCGCGCGGCGCACGATGCCGACCACGTCGTGCGACGTCATCCCCGCCGCCTTGTCCACACACAAAACTCCGTCAATCGATCCGCCTGACTGCATTGCACAATGTTTCCAAAAATTTTGCTTCGACCTCGGTGATCGGCCCGGTGATTCGTGCGCCCGCCGCGAGCGGGTGTCCGCCTCCGCCAAACTCCGCGCACACCTTGCAGACATCCACGCGGGGATCCTTCGACCGGGCACTCACCCGGACCTTTCCATCCGGCATCTCCTCGAAAAACACGGCAGCCACGACCGTGTCGACAGAGCGCAGATTGTCGATGATGCCCTCGTTGTCGTCCGGCGTCGTGCCCAGACGCTGGGCATCCGCGCGCGTGAGCACGCAGCTCGCGATGCGATCGTCGCAGGTGAACCGGGCCACGTTCAAAATGTGCCGAAGCAGCTCGATCCGCCGCCGTGGCTGGGTCGCGTAGATCTCCTGCGAGAGCCGGCCGACATTGACCCCCGCCCGCACCAGTTCGGCGGCGACCTCGAAGGTCCGCGCCGTGGTGTTCGTGTATTGAAACGAGCCCGTGTCCGTCACGATGGCCGCGTAAAGATTCCCCGCAATCTCCGGAGTGATCTTCGCCCCGACCGCACTGAGAAATTCAAAGACGATCTGCCCGGTGGCCGGAGAGTCGCTGTCCACATAGTTCAACGAGCCGTAGCGTTCGTTGCTCACATGGTGGTCGATGTTGATGAAAACGTCGGGAATCTCGACCGAGTTGAGGACCGTGCCCAGCCGGTTCATCACTGAGTTGTCGAGCGCGACGAACGCGTCGAAGCGTCGGCGCTCCGCCGACGGCTCGGTCACCATCTCGCAGTTTGGGAGATAGCGAAACTTCTCGGGAATACCGTTCTCGTTCCACGCCGTCACCTCCTTGCCTTGCGCCTTCAGCCACAGCGCAAACGCGATCGTCGAGCCGAGTGCATCGCCGTCGGGGCGCAGATGGCTTGCCACCAGCACGGATTTCGCGGGCTCGAGCGCCGACGCGATTTCCTGGAACGTCGCGTCGCGGTTCATTCGTCTTCGCTCTCCTCGTCGGCCGGCTCCGGCTCGAGGCCAAGCTCGTCCATCAGCGTGATCACTCGCGTCCCGCGCTCGATGGATTGGTCGAGCTTGAAATTCAGGTGGGGCGTGTTCTTGAGGACGACGCGCTTCGCAACCTCCAGCTGCAGCAGCACCCGGTTTTGCTCGAGCACCTCGATTGCGTCGCGACGCTGCACGTCGTTTCCAATCACGCTTACGAAAACATGCGCCTGCTTGAGATCGGGCGTGATGTCCACGTCGTTGATCGTTACGAGCGTGGCGCTGAAACGCAGCTCACGCTGCATGATCGTGCCAAGCTCGCGTTTAAGCAGCTCGCGGACACGTGCAATCCGGTGCTTCATCGGAATTTTCGAGTCGGCTCTGAACGGGTGGGTGCCCGTCAGAGCGTCTGCGGGACCTTCTCGAGATTGTAGGCCTCGATAATGTCGCCCACTTCGTATTCGTGAAAATCGCCAAGTCGAATGCCGCACTCCAGACCCGCGCGCACTTCCTTGACCTCGTCCTGGAAGCGGCGCAGCGTCGCGATTCCGCCGTCGTAAATCGGCTGGCGGCGGCGCAGCACGCGGGCACGCGCGGAACGCGGAATGCGTCCATCCTGCACGAGGCAGCCGGCCACCTTCCCCTTCGAGAGGTTGAAGACCTGCTTGACCTCCGCATGGCCGACAATCGTCTCGCGAAGCTCGGGATCGAGCATCCCGGCCATCGCCTCTTTGATCTGGTCGATCAACTCATAAATGATGCTGAAGAGCTTGATCTGGATGCCCTCGCGCTTCGCCATCGCGGAGGCGCTGCTCTCGACCTTCACGCCGAATCCCACAACGATCGCGTTCGACGCGGTCGCGAGCAGAACGTCCGATTCCGTAACCGGCCCCACCGCTCCGTGGATGATCTCGAGGGATATCTTGTCGCTCTTGATTTCGCCGAGAGACGCCGTGATCGCCTCGAGCGAACCCTGCACATCGGCCTTGAGCACGATCTGCAAAACCTTCGCCTGCTCGGCGGCGAGACTTTCGAAAAGATTCTCCAACGTCGCCCGCTTCGGCGCGGCGAGCTTCTCCGTGCGAAGCGCTTCCAGACGCTCCTCACTCAACGCACGAGCCTTGCGATCGGAGTCCATCACGACCAGCTCGTCGCCCGCGGAAACAAGCCCGCTGAATCCGAGCACCTTCACCGGCGTGGCCGGGCCGGCTTCCTTGACAGGTTTTCCGTAGTCGTTGAGGAGCTGCTTCACCTTTCCCCAGTAATTGCCACAGATGAAAGGCTGGCCGACCTTCAGCGTTCCGGTCGTCACAATGACGGTCGCCGTCGGTCCGCGGCCGGGCTCGACCTGCGCTTCGATCACCGTGCAACGGGCGTCCGCTCGCGGGTTCGCCTTCAGCTCCAGCACTTCGGCCTGGATGGCGAGGTTTTCGAGAAGATTGTCGATGCCCGTCCCCTTGGTCGCGGAAACTTCGCAGCAAATCGTCTCACCACCCCAATCCTCGGGGGTGAGTCCGTGCTCCTGCAGCTGCGATTTCACCTTGTCCGGGTTCGCTCCCGGCAGGTCGATCTTGTTGATCGCGACCATGATCGTCACCTTCGCCGCCTTGGCGTGGTTGATCGCCTCAATCGACTGCGGCATGAGGCCGTCATCCGCGGCCACGACCAGAATGACAATGTCCGTGACATTCGCGCCGCGGGCGCGCATCGCCGTAAACGCGGCGTGACCCGGCGTGTCGAGGAACGTGATGCTCGTGCCATCCGGACGCGGCACGCTGTAGGCGCCGATATGCTGGGTGATGCCACCGGCCTCCCCGGCCGCGACGCGCGACTTGCGAATCGCGTCGAGCAGCGAGGTCTTTCCGTGGTCGACGTGACCCATCATGGTTACGATCGGCGGACGCGGCTGGAGTTCGGAAACCTCCTCCTCCACGGGCGGCGGCGGAGGCTCGACAATGACTTCCTCCACCTTGTGAACGCCGCCACCGGACTGGCGCTTCTCGCGTTCGAAAATCGCACCATGCCGTTCGCAAACCTGCGCGGCCACATCCGGCTCGATGGCCTGGTTGATCGCCGCGAAAATGTTCAGCTCCATCAGGTCCGCGATCAGCTGGAACGGCTTCAGCCCAAGCTGCTCGGCAAGTTCCTTGACGATGATCGGCGGCTTGAGGTGCACGACCTTGCGACCGTTGTTGGCGTCCGTCTCAGCGGGGCTCTCCCCGGCGGTATCTTCACCGGCGGCTGCGGGCTGCTCCGGCTCAACGGGCTCCTCCTTGGGAGGCTTCGGGCCGGCAATCTTGCTGATTGGCGGCAGAGCGACCTTCTTCTTCGCGGGGTCGCCGGGTTTGCGGACTTTCTTCTTCTTCGGATCGATCAGCGACAACGCCTCGGCCGGTGGACGCGGAGTGGTCTCCTCCGCAGAGGATTCACCTGTTTTGGCCTTGGACGAGGATGCCGAGGAAGCGCCGCGTTTGGATTTTGGCGACTTCGACTCGGTCTTGGTGTTGCTGACTTTGGATGGCATTGAATTTTTGGTTGGGCAGGCGCGCGCTCATCGGACCGACTAGGAAGCGCCTGCGCCGGACTTTTCGGACTGCTCCTTGGCAGCGGCGAGAATGCGCTCGGCCGTCTCTTGATCGCACTCGAGCACCCCGGCGATATCCTCCGGCGCGCACAGCACGATTACGTCGATAGCGTTCATTCCGCTCTTGGTCAATTTGTCTGCCTGCTCGGGGGTCACCCCAAGCTGGTCTTCAAGCGAGTGTGCGGCCTGCGCCTTCTGGCTCTCGAAGGCCTCCTCCTTGCTCTTGTCTTCCTGAATATCGATGTCCCAGCCCGTGAGCTTGGCGGTGAGGCGGGCGTTCTGCCCGCGGCGACCAATGGCCTGGGAGAGTTCCTCCTTGCCCACCGTCACGGAGATCCGTTTCTCCGCCTCGTTGAGCTGGATGCTCAAAATCTTCGCCGGCTTGAGCGCCTCCTTGACGAGCTCCACCGGATCCGGCGTCCAGCGAATGATGTCGACCTTCTCGTTGTTGAGCTCGCGCACGATGTTCTTCACGCGAGCACCACGCATGCCGACACAGGCGCCGACCGGGTCAACCTTGTCGTCCGAACTGTGCACCGCGACCTTCGTGCGGGCGCCGGCCTCGCGGGCGATGGCCTTGAGCTCCACGGTGCGGTCGGCAATTTCACTGACCTCCACCTCGAACAGGCGGCGGACAAAATTCGGATGGCTGCGCGAAAGAATGATCTCCGGCCCGCGGGCGCCATTCTCGACGGCGACGACATAGGCACGAATACGATCACCGATGCTGTATTCCTCGGTCGGAACGCGCTCCCGCGCCGGCATCACGGCCTCGAAACGGCCGAGATCAATAATCACGTCCGAGCGCTCGAAGCGGCGCACCGTTCCGCTGACGATCTCGCCGGCACGATCCTTGAATTCCTCGTAGATCATGTCCTTCTCGATCTGGCGAATGCGCTGCATGATCGCCTGTCGCGCGGTCTGCGCCGCGATGCGGCCGAAATCCTTCGGCGTCACCTCGATCTCGAGTTCGTCGCCAACCTTGGCATCCGGGTTGATCTGGCGGGCTTTCGCCAGCGAAATCTCGTCGTGCTGATTCTCCACCTTCTCGACCACGATCGGGCGGGCAAAAGCGCGGATGTCCCCGGTCTTGGGATTGATGTCGATCCGCAGCTCACGTGCCGTCGCGAAAGACTTTTTCGAGGCGGTCAAAAGGGCGCCCGAGATCGCCTCGACGAGAACGTCGCGGCTGATCCCTCTTTCGCGCTCGAGATAATCGAGCATGGTGAGCATTTCAGCGTTCATACAGATCGGAGTCAGTTCGTAGGAAAGTCGGAGCCTTGCGGCGGAACTGGAAACTATGCCGGGGCCGGCCGCCTCGGTCAAGTCGCTTGACCCCGTTCCCGCAAATCCCCTACGGAAGAATCTCCGCCCGATGACCTGCACCGAACGCGCCGCCGAACTTTGCCGCCGGCTTCCGGAAATGTATCCCGACGCGCACTGCGAGCTCGACTTCAAGAATCCGCTGCAGCTCCTCGTGGCGACCATCCTTTCGGCGCAATGCACCGACAAGCGGGTCAACCTCGTCACTCCCGCATTATTTGCCCGCTGCCGCACCGCGAAAGACTTCGCGGAAATTTCGCCGGAGGAACTCGAGGAGCTCATCCGGACAACCGGCTTCTTTCGAAGCAAGGCGAAGTCCATTCGAGGCGCGGCCGCCCGCATCGTGGAGCAGCATCATGGCGAGGTGCCGCGAACGATGGAGGAATTGACCGCCCTGCCGGGAGTCGGGCGAAAAACCGCAAACGTCGTCCTTGGCAACGCCTTTCAGATCAACGTTGGCGTCGTGGTCGACACCCATGTCACGCGGCTCTCGAACAGGCTTGGACTCACGCGACACAAGGACCCGGTGAAGATCGAAGCGGATTTGATGAAGCTGTTTCCGCGAAACCATTGGGCGGATCTCAGCCACTGGCTGATCTTCCATGGCCGGCGTGTCTGCTTCGCGCGAAATCCAAACTGCGCCGGCTGCGCGCTGGCGGACTTGTGCCCGAGTGCCTTCAAAGTGGGCACTCGGGCCGCGGCTGTGGGCCGCAAAGGGAAAGCTTGATCAGCCCTCGGTGGATTTCTTGATCCACTCGATCATCGCATCAGGGCCGCCGGCAAGATACCCGACATGGCGTGCGATCTCCTTGCCATCCCCATCAATCAGCACCAGCGTCGGGAATCCCTGAATCTTGAATTTCTCCGACAACTCGGCGTTTTGTTTCTTTACGGCCTCGCTCTGCTCTTTCCCGTTCGGGTAGTCGAGTTCGAGGAGCACGAGATGGTCTTTCGCATACTCGAGGAACTTGGGTTGATCGAACGTCTCCTTGGAGAGCTTGATGCACCAGCCACACCAGTCGGAACCGGTGAAGTCGGCCAGCACGGGTTTTCCGGTTGCCTTGGCCTCCGCGACGGCGGCCTCGTAATCGGTCATCCAGGCGGATTTTTCATCGGCGGCGAGGGCGATTCCTGACCAGAAGGCGACAACAGCGGCGAGTAAGGGGAGTGTTTTCATTTACCCATTAGACGCAGCGGAGTCGGATTTGTTCAAACGTGCCCGACGGACTCCTCTGCGCGCAGTCTCGCGATATCGAACGATGGAAAGATATCCGCCGCCATCTCGTCCGAGGCTCCATGCGCGTGCCGGAGCGCTGCGAGATAGGCGATCATCGCGGCGTTGTCGGTGCGCAACGAGGGATCCGCCACCCGGAGATCAATGCCCTCCGCCTCTGCGGCGCGGCGCATACACTGCTGCAGGCTCGTATTCGAGCTGACACCTCCGCTCAACGCGATCAGCGATCGTCCCCGCTCCTTCGCGGCGCGAATCGTCTTCGTCGTGAGCACGTCAATCACGGCCTGCTGAAAGGACGCGCAGACGTCTTCCCTGCTCACCTCCTCGCGCTCGAGCAGGTAGCGGACCGAGGTCTTGAGTCCGCTGAAGCTGAATCGATAGTCACCCGAGTGCAGCATGCTCCGGGGAAATTCGTATCGCGCGGCGTCTCCCTCGCGCGCAAGCCGCTCGATCTCGATTCCGCCGGGGTAGCCGAGCCCAAGCAGCTTCGCGACTTTGTCGAAGGCCTCTCCGGCTGCATCGTCGAGCGTCGAACCAAGCAGCGTCACCTCGTCAAACGCAGCGACATCCACGAGAAGCGTATGGCCGCCGCTGACGACCAGGCCGATGTGCGGAGGAATTTCACCGCTCCCGAAAAACGGCGAGAACATGTGCCCCTGCACGTGGTCGATCGCGAGGAACGGTCTGCCGCAACCGATGGCCAGCGCCTTCGCATGCGCCATGCCCACGAGCAATGCCGTCGGGAGGCCCGGACCCGCCGTGGCCGCAAAGACGTCCACCTCGTCGAGGGAAATTCGCGCCTCGGAAAGCGCGTGCCGCACAAGACCGGGCAGCGCCGCGAGATGGTTTCGGGAAGCCACCTCCGGCACCACTCCGCCGTATTGGGAATGCATGCCAGCCTGCGACAGGACCGTTGTTGCGAGCAACTCGTCGAATCCGCGGAGGATCGCCACCGCCGTCTCGTCGCAGGATGACTCGATCGCCAGTATCGTCGCCATTATCCCTTGCCCGGCGGCTTTTCGCGATCCGCATAAAGCAGCACCCCCGAAAGCGCATCGATCGCGCGGTCGAGCTGGCGGTCCTCGAAGCTGATTTCGGTCTCGCTCCAGCCGGGCAGCGCCTTGCGCCGACGTGCGGTGTAAAGCTGCGCCTCCTCCTCGAGAGTCATTGCGCAACGAATGTCCGGCTCGACACCATGCTCGTGAATGGGCTGCTGCCCGGGCGTGTAATACTTCGCCGTGGTGAATCGCATCGCGGATCCGTCCGGCAGCGAGACCACGCTTTGCACCGAGCCTTTCCCAAAGGTTGTCTCACCCACGAGGATCGCACGCTTCAAATCCTTCAGCGCGCCGGCAACGATCTCCGAGCCGCTGGCGCTAGAGCTGTTGATCAGAATTGCCATGGGGTATTTTCGCGGACCTCCGGGCACGGACTTCGTGAAATACTCGCGGGTCGGCGAACGGCCTTCCGTGTAAACGACGCGCGTATTCGGCGGCAGAAATTGCGAGCACACGTCGACGGCGCTGCTGAGAAGACCACCGGGGTTGAAGCGAAGATCGAGAATCAGCGCCTCCATTCCCTGCTCATCGAGCTTGTCGAGCGCATCCCTCAACTCCGACGCCGTAGGCTCGTTGAATTGCGTAAGCCGCAAGTAACCGACCTTCCGGCCTCCCGTCCGGTTCTCCGGCAGGATCGTTGCGTCGACCACGCTTGGCACCTTGATGACACCGCGCGCAATGGTGAAATCGAGCACCTCCTTTGTCCGCGGACGCGAGACGGTGATCGTCACTTTTTCACCCGGCTCTCCACGCAACATTTCCACCGCCTCACTCATCGCCATGCGATCCGTTGACGTGCCGTTGATCTTGCGAATCTGGTCACCGGGCAGAATGCCGGCCTCGAATCCCGGCGTGCCTTCGGCCACCGATATGATTGTGAGGAGACCGTCCTTCGTCGTGACCGTCACGCCGAGGCCGCCGAATTCGCTCCTCGTGTCCTCCTGCATCCCCTTGAAATCCTCGGGGTCCATGAACGCGCTGTGGGGATCAAGCTCCGCGAGCATCCCCCGCAGCGCGCCATAGGTAAGGTCGCGATAGCTCACCTTGCTCTCATCGACATAGTCCTGCCGAATGAGCTGCATCGCCCGCGCGAGCACATGCATGTTCTCGTAGGGCGAATCCTCCTCGACCGGCTCCGCCTTTTTCACAGCCGGCTCCGTCTGCGCCGTCGAAAGCGTGGCGCCCATCGCCAGCGCAAGCGCGGTTGAGAGGAACAAACGCATTTTCATCGCGGGAAACTACCACAGATCCTTCAACGCGAAAGATCGGCATACTCCTTTTGCACGTCCAGTCCCGGCGGAACGTCCGGATCGTAATAGCTGTCAATCGCCTGCAACACACTGGCCGCAACCCGGTCCCGGTCCTGGATCGCGCCCGTTTCCATCGCGAGCGATGTCGCCGTCCCTCGCAACTCCGCGGGAAAATCCTGCTCAGCATGATTGATGTTGATCCCGATGCCGACGACCACGAAGACGTCGTTTCCCGTCCGCGCTTCGCTGAGGATTCCGGCAAGCTTCCTTCCGGCGCAATGGATGTCGTTGGGCGGCTTGATGCGAATCCCCGACCGCGCGTGCACCTTCATCGCATTCGCAACCGCCACGGCCACCAGCGGCGTCATTTCCGGCAGCCGTCCCAATGGCCACCGCGGACGAAGAAGGCAGGAAAACCAAAGGCCCAGTCCCGCTGCCGACTCCCACCGCCGGGCGTATTGTCCCCGTCCCCGCGTCTGGGTCTCTGCAAAAGCCACAAAGCCTTCCGGCTCGCCGGCCAGCGCCGCGCGCTGAACGACATCGTTCGTGGATTCCGTTTCGCGCAGCACGATCAATCGCCGCCCGACCCGAACCGGGCTCCATCCCTCCACGATGCGATCCTTGTCGAGATCAGGCATGTTCGGTGATCTCGAGCGAGAGATCGATCGACGGCGCGGAATGGGTCAGCGCACCGATCGACACGAAGTCCACCCCTGTCTCCGCGACCTCCCGGATGTTCTCAAGCGTGATGCCACCGCTCGCCTCGAGTTGCACGCCAGCCGGTCGCGCCGCCACCGCCTCGCGCATCTCGTCGATTGCCATGTTGTCCAGCAGGACCACGTCGATTCCCGGAATGGAAAAAAATGCGCGCGCCTGTTCGAGGGTGTCGGCCTCGACCTCGACGCGGAATCCCTCGCGCTTCGCCCTTTGCACACCCTCCGCGAGCGTCGCGGGATCCATCCCTCCGGCGAGATGATTGTCCTTCACCATCACCATGTCGTGCAGGCCCATGCGGTGGTTCGTCCCGCCGCCGGCGCGCACCGCCGCCTTTTCCAGCTCCCGGAAACCCGGCGTCGTCTTCCGCGTGTCCAGCAACCGGCAGCCCGTTCCTGCAATGGCATCGACGTATCGGCGCGTCACCGTCGCAACCGCAAACAAACGTTGCAGAAAGTTCAGCGCCGTCCGCTCGGCCGTGAGAATTGATCCAAGCGAGCCCTCAACCTCCAGCACCGCGCTCCCTGCCGAAACCACGTCGCCATTCGCACAAAGCGGCCCAACATCGAGCCGCTCATCCACCCTGCGAAAAACCTCCTCCGCAACCTCCAGCCCGGCCGCTACGCAATCCACCCGCGCAACGATCGAGGCCCGGGCTGTTCGCGATGGATCGGTGAAAAACCGGACCGTTACATCCCCCCCGCCGATGTCTTCGCGCAGCGCGAGATCGATGAGGTCGCTCATGCCGGCAGTGGCTCGAGATTGAGAAGCCGTCGCTGCCAGTTCATCAGCGCCGGGGTCATGGGATCGATGCTCACTGCTTCGAGCGCACCGCGCGGAGCGAGGATGGCCGGGTCGATATTGATCTCCTTCGCGATCCGATCCCGCACGGCCTTGAGTTCCTCGAACCGGCGCAATTGCTCCTGCGTCCGCCGCTTGCCCCGCTTGCGCTCCATCTTCGGCCACTCCTCCTCGGGGATCTGCAGCGCGAGCGCGAGCGCAACTTCGAAACTGCGACGGCGGCGATTTGCCATGCGCGGCGTCGAGAACGGCCGCTCGGCGGCGGCGGCTTCCGCGATCCGCAGGAGATCGTTGTTGCTCATCACGTGGAACGGTGGACGATTCCACGAGCGCGCCTCCGTGTCGCGCCAGAACCACAGCACACGCAACACCGACTGAGCACGCGGGCTCAATCGGGATGAACCGGCGATTCTCCACACCGTCTCGTTGTCACGCTCCCGCACTTCGCGCGAGGCGGCAACCATGCGGTCCCGGGATTCGATGAACCACTCCCAGCGCTGGAGACGATGCAGCTCCGCCTCGATCAATTCGCACAAGGGCAGCAAATACCGCGTATCGTTGATCGCGTAATCGATCATCTCCTGCGGGAGCGGGCGCCGCGCCCAGTTCGCCTTCTGCGAGGACTTCGAAAGCTTCGTTCCGAAATGCCGCTCGACCAGCGCCGCGAGCCCGAGCTGGTCCGATCCGCACAGGCGCGACGCGATCATCGTGTCGAAAATGTCGCGCGGCTCAAAGTGGCCGATCCGCCGCAGCAATCGAAGATCGTAGTCCGCACCGTGAAACACGAGACGCTTGTCCGTCACCGCATCCAGCAGCGGCTGCAAGGGCACATCCGCCAGCGGATCGATGAGCACGTTCTCATGCGGCGTGCTCAGCTGGATCAGGCAGAGCTTTTCGAAATAGCAATGAAGACTGTCCGCCTCGGTATCGAGTGCGATGACCGGCAAATCCCCGATCCGGTCGAGCAGTTCCTCGAGACCCGAAGCGTCCGCAATCAAGGCTCAGCGATGAATTTATCCTTGGGAGGAGCAGGTGGCAGGTGCCGGGCCCGCGGCTCGCGCACTTGCGTGGTGCCATCCGTGGGAGCCGTGACAAACGGCCCGCCAGCCAATGGGGCGACGTTTGTGAAGGCGACTTCGGGCACTTCGCTCGGTTTGCCTTCGAGGGGAAAGTCCTTGCGCAACGGGAAATAGGGATAGCCCTCCCACATGAGAATCCGGCGCAGGTCGGGATGATCCTTGAAGCGGATTCCCATCATGTCGAATACCTCGCGCTCGTGCCAGTTGGCCGTCGGCCACAGGTCGGAAACGGTCGGCGCCTCGGGCTCGTCCTCCGCGAGGCGATATTTCAGCCGCAGATGCACGCCGGCGCTCATGGAATACAGCTCGTAGACCATTTCCCAGCGCGGCTCCGTCTCGAAATGATCGATGCTCGCAACGTCCACGAGATAATCGAAGCCGAGCACGTCGCGGCAATACTTTGCAATTTCCCGAAATGCCTCCGGCTTCACGCTCAGCGACGTCTCCCCGCGAAACGTCTTTTTCTCCAACACCGCGGAGGCAAACTGCGCCTCCAGTTTCGCGATCAAGTCGTCCATCACAAATTCTCCACGAGTTCGCGCTTCTGATCCTCGATCGCACGCTCGTTCATGATCTTCTTCTGCAATTTCATCAGTCCATCGAGGAGGGCCTCAGGCCGCGGCGGACATCCCGAAATGTAAACATCCACGGGCAGCAGGTGATCGATGCCCTGCAGCACCGCGTAGCTGCGATACATCCCGCCGCTCGATGCGCACGCGCCCATCGCGATGCACCACTTCGGCTCGGGCATTTGATCCCAGATTCGCTTCACGGCCAGCGCCATCTTGTAGGTGACGGTGCCGGCGACGATCATCACGTCCGACTGACGCGGCGAAAAACGCATCACCTCCGCGCCGAAACGCGCGATGTCATACCGCGAGGAGGACGCCGCCATGAGCTCAATCGCGCAACAGGCAAGGCCCATCGGCATTGGCCACAGGGAATTTCCGCGCATCCAATTGATGGCTGCGTCGAGGCGGGTGAAAACCACATTCCCCTCGACCTTTGAATCATACGCAACCGGTGTCTCGACGCTCATCACGGCGAAACTATTTCCCCTGCCATTTGAAGCAAGTGAGATTTCATTTTGGGATGATCAATACCTGTCCAACCCGCAAATCCACACTGCCCTGGAGCTGGTTGTAATTGGCATCGGCAATGTCCTTCCAGCGCTGCGAGGTGTTGTAAAATTTCCGGGAAATGCTCGCGAGCGTGTCGCCCTTTTGCACGGTGTAGGTGCGCGTCTCGCTCCCCACGGCTTTCTCCGCCGCCGCGGTCTTCGGATTCGTTGAAAAGCCCTTTTTGTCCCGCTCGGGAGTCGCGGCCACCTGGGGCGCCTTCGGCTTCTTCTTCTCGGCCGCGAGTTCCGCCTTCAAGCGGCTGTTCTCCTCCTCCAGCTCGAGGTTGCGGTTTTTCAAACGGGCCGCCTCGCGCTTGGTCATGATCCCGCTTTCCGCGGCCTTCGCAGCCAGCTCGAGCTCGATGCGCGCCACGAAATCGCGCACCTCCTTCTTGCTCGCCTCGTCCTCCGACATGCGCAGGTAGCGCCGGTAGTGGTGCAACGCCGAAACCGGGTCGTGCAGCTTGTCGTCGTAAATCAGCGCCAGCTCATAATGGAACTTCGCGGTCGCCGGCGTTCCGTCGAGCAGCGACTCGTAGAGCCACACGGCCTTCGGATACTCACCCGCGTTTCGAGCCGCCCTCGCCTCCTCCTCCACCTTGGCCGGAGGGGTCGGCAGGGAAAATTGATCACATCCCGAAATCAGCAGAGCAAATAGCGCGGGCGCAACGACTTGGCACGCCCGGGAAATCTGGAGAATGCGGACAACGGACATGCCCACATAGGAAACCCAGCTCCGCCGCGAACGCGAGTCAATCTCGCGAAAAATCTCAACGCCGGCGGTTGAATCCCGCGGCAACCCGCGCGGCCTCCCGCACGGCCTCCTTCTTGCGAAGGTCGGACCGCTTGTCGGCGGCGTGCTTGCCCTTTCCGACGCCCAGCTCGACCTTCACACGCCCCTGCTTCCAGTAAAGGCGAAGAGGAATGAGCGTGCGCCCGCTGACGTTGGAATCCCCAAAAAGCTGATCGATTTCGCGGCGATGCAGAAGCAGCCGCCGCTTCCGCTTGGGCTCGTGCTGCTCGTGGCTCGCCCGTTCGTAGGGCTGGATGTCGACGTCGTAAAGGATCGCCTCGCCACCCTCGATCCGTGCGTAGGCGCCGCGGAGATTCACATGCCCGGCCCGGATCGATTTTACCTCCGTGCCCCGGAGCTCGATCCCCGCCTCGATCCGGCGCTCGATGTGATAATCGTGAAGCGCCTTGCGGTTGGTGGCAATCTCCGCGGACATACCCGCCCGGCGGCCTGGCCGCTATTCGTCGGCCTCTTCCTTCTTCTCGCCGACAATGAGCTTGCCGGCAAGGATCTCGGCCAGCGCGATGTCCGCATACGTCATGCGCGGCTCGACCTCGACGTGAGGACGGGCGCCGCTGCTGAGCTGGCGAACACGGCGCGACACGAGGTTGATCAAGACCTGCTTGTTCTCGATGACTTGGGTCGCCTGATCAAGGAGTTGATAATTCATAGCTGCTTCTCCACTCGTTCCCCGGAGAGGTAAGGTTGCAATTCGACGCCGCCCGTTCGGGCAGGGTCAAGGAATTACTCCGCCCCCTCCTCGTTCGACTCACCTTCCAGATCCTCACCCACCATGTAGCGGACAAAGCGACGGATGCGAATGTTTTCCCCCAGCTCGGCGATCTTGCTGTTCAGGTAATCCTTGATGGTGACGTCGGGGTTCTTGATGAAGCCCTGCTCCATCAGGCAGACGGTGCTGCAAAACTTGTCCACCTTGCCGTCGACGATCTTCTCGACAATGTTCGCCGGCTTGTTCTGGACCTGCGCACGGTAGATCTCGCGCTCCTTCTCGATCAACGCGGGATCAATCTGCTCGCGGGAAACGCAAATCGGATTCGCCGCGGCGATGTGGAGCGTGATGTCCTTCACGAACTCCTTGAAGATTTCGTTCTTCGCCACGAAGTCCGTCTCGCAGTTGACCTCCACGAGCACGCCCACCTTGCCCTGCATGTGGATGTAGGAGGCAATGACGCCCTCCTTCGCCGCACGCGCGGATTTCTTGGACGCGCCGGCGATTCCCTTCTTGCGAAGAATCTCCTCCGCCTTGTTGATGTCGCCTCCCGCCTCGTCGAGCGCGCGCTTGCAGTCCATCATGCCCGCGTTGGTTTTCTCGCGGAGCTCCTTAACGAGGGCCGGTGTTACTTCTGCCATGAGTTTGGTAAGTGCTACAGATTGATTGATTGAAAGAAGGGCCGGCTTCCCCCGTCGCGGGAAGCTCTTGAACCCTGGTTGCGGAACGAGTCCGCCCTATTCCGCGACGGCGGCGAGATCGGTATCCTGCCGGCTCTGCGAAGTCTTGGCGCTCATGATGGCGTCCACCAACTTCTGCAGGATCACGCGGATCGAACGAATCGCGTCGTCATTGCCGGCGATCGGATAGCTTACCTGCTCCGGATCGCAGTTGGTGTCGACGATGGCCACAATCGGCACGCCGAGTCGGTTCGCCTCCGCAACCGCGATCGCCTCGCGGTTCGTGTCGATCACGACCAGCGCGTCGGGCAGCTTGTCCATGTCCAGCAGGCCTTCGAGATTTTTCTGGAGGCGCTGGCGTTCACGGCTGATGGCGGCAAACTCCTTCTTGCCGAGACCATTGTGATTCGGCGACTTCTCGATCTCCTCGATCTCGCGATAGCGCTTCACGCTCTTGCGAATGGTCTGGAGATTGGTGAGCGTGCCACCGAGCCAGCGCTGGTTCACGTAGAACTGGCCGCTCGCCTTCGCGGCCTCCTTCACGGCCTCCTGCGCCTGCTTCTTGCATCCCACGAAGAGCACGCGTCCGCCGCCCTTCACGAGGTTGTGAAGGAACTGGGTCGCCGCCTCGAGCTGCTCGACCGTCTTGGCGAGGTCGATGATGTAGATGCTGTTTTTTTCCTCGAAGATGAAATCCTTCATCTTGGGATTCCATCGTTTCGTTTGGTGGCCGTAATGCACTCCGGCCTCCAGGAGTTCGGTCATCATTTCCATTTTGGAAGATTGTGTCGTCATTGCCCGTCTCTGTTTTTAGCTGGCCTCCTGTTCGAGCATCACCGGCTCGGGCTCGGCAATCGCCTCCCCAAGAGTGACGAGCTCAATGTCGTGATTGGCCGGGAATCCGGTTCCCGCAGGAATCAGATGCCCCATGATCACGTTCTCCTTGAATCCACGCAGCCGGTCAACCTTGCCGAGCGTGGCCGCCTCGGTCAGGACGCGGGTCGTATCCTGGAACGATGCGGCGGAGATAAAGCTGTCGGTTTCGAGCGAAGCCTTGGTAATGCCAAGCAGCACCGGCGTGGCCTCCGCCGGCTTGCCGCCCTTGGCGATCACGCGCTCGTTTTCCGCCTCGAAATCGAGGCGGTCCATCTGATCGCCCCAGAGCAGCGAGGTGTCGCCCGGGTCGGTAATCTTCACCTTGCGGAGCATCTGGCGGACGATGATCTCGATGTGCTTGTCGTTGATCTCGACGCCCTGGAGGCGGTAGACCTCCTGCACCTCGTTGAGCAGGTGCTCCTGAAGCTCCTGCGGTCCGCAGACCTCGAGAATCTCGTGAGGCACCACCGGCCCCTCGGTGAGCTGCTGTCCCTTCTTCACGAAGTCGCCCTTGAACGCAATGATGTGCTTGCTGAGCGGAACGAGATGCTCCTCCTCGGCACCGGTCTCCGGATCGCGCACGATCACACGACGCTTGCCGCGCACGGTGCCGCCGATGTCGACAATACCGTCGATCTTCGCGATTTCGGCGGCATCCTTCGGGCGACGTGCCTCGAAGAGCTCCGCCACACGCGGCAGACCACCGGTGATGTCCTTCGTCTTGGCAATCTTTCGCGGCGTCTTGGCGAGACGCTGGCCCGCCTGGACCTTCGCGCCTTCCTTGACCTCGATGTGCGCGCCGGCCGGAATCGAGTAGCTCGCGAGGATCTCCTTGTGATCGTCGACAATGACGATCTGCGGGTGGAGGTCCTCCTTGTGCTCGATGACCACGGTGCCCATCACGCCGGTCGCTTCGTCGACCTCCTTGCGGATGGTGACCGCCGGAATCATGTCGCGGAACTCCACCTTGCCGCTCTTCTCGGTGATGATCGGCACGTTGTAGGGATCCCACTGGATGAAGGTATCGCCCTTCTTCACCGTGCCGCCATCGCCGATGGAAATCACCGAGCCGATGACGATGTTGTAGCTCTCGAGCTCGCGGCCATCCTTGTGATGCACGCTCACCGAGCCGTTCTTGTTGAGAACGATGAAGCTGCCGTCGAGCGCCTGCACGGTGCGCAGGTCGTGGAAGCGAACGATACCGTCGTTCTTCGCCTTGATGATCGGCTGCTTGAAGGTCTGGCTCGCCGTTCCACCCACGTGGAAGGTTCGCATCGTGAGCTGCGTTCCCGGCTCACCGATCGACTGCGCGGCGATGATGCCCACCGCCTCACCGAGCTGCACGTCGCGCCCGGTCGCGAGATTGCGGCCATAGCACTTCGCGCAGACGCCGCGGCGCGATTCGCAGGTCAGCGCCGAGCGGATCTTGAGCTGCTCGATGCCGATGTGCTCGAGCGCGGCAGCCGTGTCCTCATCGATGAGCTGGCCGGTCTTGACGATCGTCTTGGCCGTGACGGGATCCTTCACCGTCTCGCAGCTCGTGCGTCCGACAATGCGGGTCGAGAGGCTCACAACCTCTTCGTCGCCCTCGTAAATCGGGCGGACCAAGATGCCGTTCACCGTGCCGCAATCCTTCTCGGTCACGATCACGTCCTGCGCCGCGTCGACGAGCTTGCGGGTCAGGTAACCGGAGTCCGCGGTCTTGAGCGCGGTGTCGGCGAGACCCTTGCGGGCGCCGTGCGTCGAGATGAAGTATTCGAGCACCGACTGACCTTCGCGGAAGTTCGAAATAATCGGCTGTTCGATGATTTCGCCGGACGGCTTGGCCATGAGGCCGCGCATGCCCGCGAGCTGCTTGATCTGCGTGCGGTTGCCTCGGGCACCGGAGTCCACCATCATGAACACAGGGTTCATTTCCGGCTTGCCCTCGTTGTGCTGAAGCGTGCGGAACAGGGCGTTGGCCACCTCTTCACCCGTGTGGGTCCAGATGTCCTGCACCTTGTTCTTGCGCTCACCGTCGGTGATGATGCCCCGGCGATACTGCTTCTCGACCTCGGCGATTTCCTTGTAGGCCTTCTCGACGAGCGCGGCCTTCTCCTTCGGAATCATCATGTCCGAGACGCCGATGGACACGCCGGCCTTCGTCGCCGCCTGGAAGCCGACCTCCTTGAGGCGGTCGAGCGTGCGAACCGTCTCCTCCTGTCCGGCGACCTGATAGCAACGCCAGATGATGTCGGAGAGCTGCTTCTTGCCGCAAACCCTGTTGTAGAAGCCCAGTCCCTTTGGCCAGATCTCGTTGAAGATCACGCGACCCGGGGTCGTCTCGAGAACCTTCGCCTCGGGATCGCCGTAAGCGGTCTTCTGACCGAAGTCCGGGTTCTTGAACCGGATCAGCGTGTGAACCTTCACGGACCCTTCGGTCAGCGCGAGTTCAACCTCCGCGGCATCCGCAAACAGCGGTTTCCGGCCCTCGGTGTTTTCTCCCGGCCGGGGCTGATAAGTGAGGTAGTAGCAACCGAGCGGAATGTCCTGCGACGGCGTCGTGATCGGCTTGCCGCTTGAAGGCGAGAAGATGTTGTTCGGCGCGAGCATGAGCAGGCGCGCCTCCATCTGCGCCTCGATCGAGAGCGGCACGTGCACGGCCATCTGGTCGCCGTCGAAGTCCGCGTTGTAGGCGGTGCAGACGAGCGGGTGAACGCGGATCGCCTCACCTTCGATGAGCAGCGGCTCGAAGGCCTGAATCGACAGACGGTGCAGCGTCGGCGCGCGGTTCAGAAGAACCGGGTGCCCCTGCGTGACTTCGTCGAGAATGTCCCAAACCTCCGGCGTCTGACGCTCGATGAGCTTCTTCGCGCTGCGAACGGTGTGAACGTAGCCAAGCTCCTTGAGGCGGCGAATGATGAACGGCTCGAACAGAACGAGCGCCATCTTCTTCGGCAGACCGCACTGGTTGAGCTTGAGCTCGGGACCGATCACGATGACCGAGCGGCCCGAGTAGTCGACGCGCTTGCCGAGCAGGTTCTGGCGGAAGCGTCCGCCCTTGCCCTTGAGCATGTCGGAAAGCGACTTGAGCGGACGATTCGCGGCACCCGTGACGGCGCGTCCGTGGCGGCCGTTGTCGAAGAGCGCGTCCACCGCCTCCTGAAGCATGCGCTTCTCGTTGCGAATAATGACCTCCGGCGTCTTGAGCTGAAGGAGCGTCTTGAGGCGGTTGTTCCGGTTGATGACGCGGCGATAAAGGTCGTTGAGATCCGACGTCGCAAAGCGGCCGCCTTCGAGCGGCACGAGCGGACGCAGATCCGGCGGAATGACCGGCAACACCGTGAGGACCATCCACTCCGGACGGGTCTTCGACTGGGCGAACCCCTGAACGAGCTTGAGGCGCTTGGCGAGCTTCTTGCGCAGCTGCTTGCTGCGGGTCGCGTTCATCGCCTCTTCGATCTCGTCATTGAGAGTGGCGAGGTCGATCTGCTCGAGAAGCTTCTTGATCGCCTCGGCACCCATGCCGGCCACGAAGCTGTCCCCGTATTGATCCTCCGCCTCGCGGAACTCCGCCTCGGTGAGGAGCTGGCACTTCTGCAACGGCGTGTTGCCGGGATCGATGACGATGTAGTCCTCGTAATAAATGACGCGCTCGAGCTGACGGCTCGTCATGTCGAGCATGAGGCCGATGCGCGACGGCATGCACTTGTAGAACCAGATGTGGCTCACCGGCACGGCGAGCTCGATGTGGCCCATGCGCTCGCGACGCACGCGGGACTGCGTCACCTCGACACCGCAACGGTCGCAGATCACGCCCTTGTGCTTGATGCGCTTGTATTTTCCGCACGAGCACTCCCAGTCTCGGGTCGGACCAAAAATGCGCTCGCAGAAGAGGCCGCCCTTCTCGGGCTTGAACGTCCGGTAGTTGATTGTCTCCGGGTTCTTGACCTCGCCCTTGCTCCAGCTCCGGATCGAATCCGGGGATGCGACCGTGATGCCGACCTCATCAAAGTGCTCGGTGGCGTCTGCTCCGGTCAACTCTCTCAAGCTGTTCTGAATCATAATCTAATAATTGGTGTAGCCGTCGATTAGGCCGCGTGATCGGTGAACGGGAGTGCGGGTTTCTCGGCACCGACGCGAACGTCGAGTCCGAGGCCCTGCATTTCCTTGATGAGAACGTTGAAGGACTCGGGCGTGCCCGCCTGGAGCGAGTTGTCACCCTTGACGATCGACTCGTAGATCCGGGTGCGGCCCTGCACGTCGTCCGACTTCACCGTGAGCAACTCCTGCAGCGTGTAAGCGGCGCCGTAGGCCTCGAGCGCCCAGACTTCCATTTCGCCGAAGCGCTGGCCGCCATACTGCGCCTTGCCGCCCAGCGGCTGCTGAGTGACGAGCGAGTAAGGCCCCACCGCGCGGGCGTGAATCTTGTCCGCCACGAGGTGACCGAGCTTCAGCATGTAGATGTAACCAACGACGACCTGCTGGTCGAACTTGTCACCCGTGCGTCCATCGTAGAGGGTCGCCTTGCCGGTTTCCTCGATCCAGGTGTAACCGTCGACTTTCTTCGCCTCGCGGAGATACTCGCGGATCTTCGGCTCGCTGATGCCGTCGAACACGGGCGTCGCGACCTTGAATCCAAGCGCTTTCGCGGCGACGCCGAGGTGCGTCTCGAGCACCTGCCCGACGTTCATTCGGCTCGGCACGCCGAGCGGGTTGAGAACGATGTCGACGGGCGTGCCGTCCGCGAGGAACGGCATGTCCTCCTCAGGCACGATCTTGGCGACCACACCCTTGTTTCCGTGACGGCCCGCCATCTTGTCGCCGACGCTGAGCTTGCGCTTGCTGGCGATGTAAACCTTGACCTGCTTGATGATGCCGGGATCGACGTCATCACCGCTTTCGACAAGACCGATCTTCTCCTCCTTCTCCTGCTCGAGCTCGGTAAACTTGTGCTCGAACTGGCCGATGATCTCGCGAATCTTGTTGCGGATCGGGCTCGGGTCGATTTCGACGTGCTGATAGACGGAGGCCAGCTTGCGAAGCAGCTGCTTGGTGATCTTGCGATTGGCCGGAATGATGATCTCGCCGGTCTGCGCGTTGACGACATCGAGCGGAATCTTCTCGCCGAGAAGCACGTTCGAAAGCGCCTCGGTGAGCTGCTCGTGGAGCTCCTCCTCGCGGCGCTTGTGATCCTCGAGGATCATCTTCTGCTGCCGCTTGCTCTCGGTCGGCGTCATCTTCGTGCGGGTGACCTCCTTCTTCGAGGAGACCTTCACGTCCATGACGATGCCGTAGGTGCCGGAAGGAACCGTAAGCGAGGTGTCCTTCACGTCCGCGGCCTTCTCACCGAAGATCGCGCGAAGCAGGCGCTCTTCCGGAGCCAGCTCGGTCTCACTCTTCGGCGTGATCTTGCCGACGAGAATGTCGCCGGGCTTGACCTCCGCACCGATGCGAATGACGCCGTCCGGGCCGAGGTTCTGCAGCGCTTCCTCGCTAACGTTCGGAATGTCGCGCGTGATTTCCTCGGGGCCGAGCTTCGTGTCACGGGCGCCGATCTCGAACTCGTCGATGTGAATCGAGGTGTAGATGTCCTCCTTCACCACGCGCTCGGAAATGAGAATCGCGTCCTCGAAGTTGTAGCCGTTCCACGGCATGAACGCGACGAGCACATTGCGGCCGAGGGCGAGTTCGCCGTTCTCCGTGTTCGGACCATCGGCGATCACGTCGCCCTTCTTGATGGCCTGACCCTTGCGAACGATCGGCTTCTGGTTGATGCACGTGCTGGCATTCGAGCGGAGGAACTTCCGCAGCTCGTAAACGTAAACGCCGTTGGCCGGGTCGTGCTTGATCTTCTTCTTGCCCTCGGGGAGCTCGCCATCCTTGGTGATGATGATCGTGCTCGCGGTGACCGAGGCCACCTTGCCCGAACCCTCGGCGACAATGACCGCCTTCGAGTCGCGCGCGACGCGGCCTTCGAGGCCGGTGCCAACGAGCGGAGCCTCCGAAATCAAAAGCGGCACGCCCTGGCGCTGCATGTTCGAGCCCATGAGCGCGCGGTTCGCGTCGTCGTGCTCGAGGAACGGGATGAGCCCCGCCGCCACGGAGACGAGCTGCTTGGGCGACACGTCCATGTATTGGACCTTGTCCGGAGACACTTCCACGAATTCACCGCGGAAGCGGGCCGAAACGGTCGCGCTCGTAAACTTGCCCTTCTCGTCGACCGGCGAGTTTGCCTGCGCGATGTAGAAATTCTCCTCCCGGTCGCCCGTGAGGTATTCCACCTCGTCAGTCACGCGGCCGTTGACGACCTTGCGATACGGCGTCTCGATGAAGCCGAAGTCGTTGACCCGCGCATAGGTCGAGAGCGAGCTGATGAGACCGATGTTCGGGCCTTCCGGCGTCTCGATCGGGCAGATGCGGCCGTAGTGCGAAGTGTGCACGTCGCGAACCTCGAAGCCCGCGCGGTCGCGGCTCAGACCGCCAGGTCCGAGCGCCGAGAGACGGCGCTTGTGGGTAAGCTCCGACAGCGGGTTCGTCTGATCCATGAACTGGCTCAGCTGCGAACGACCGAAGAAATCGCGAACAACGGCACTGAGCGCCTTCGGGTTGATGAGCTTCTGCGGCGTGATGTGCTCGGTGCCGACATCGTAAAGCGTCATGCGCTCGCGAACCAGGCGCTCCGTGCGGGCGAGGCCCACGCGGCACTGGTTGGCAAGAAGCTCGCCGACGGTGCGGACGCGACGGCTGCCGAGGTGATCGATGTCGTCGATGAGGCCCTCGCCGCGCTTCAGCTCGATGAGGTATTTCATCGCGGCAACGAAGTCCTCCTTCGTAAGCACGCGAATCGCTTCGTCGACGTCGATGTTGAGCTTCTGGTTGATCTTGTGACGACCCACCCGGCCCAAGTCGTAGCGCTTCGGATCGAAGAACAGGCGCTTGAGCATGTTACGCGCATTCTGGACGGTCGGCGGATCGCCAGGGCGCAGCTTGCGGTAAATGTCCTTGAGCGCCTCCTCCTCGTCGTGCGCCGGATCCTTCTTGAGCGACTTGATGACCGTGTCGTCGTTCTTCGTGTCGACCACCTGGACGGTCTTGTGGCCGAGGGAAATCAGCTGGCCGACAGTCGTCTTGTTCAGCGGCTCGAACGCGCGGGCCACCGTGATCTCGCCGTCAAGAATGTCGTTGATGAGAACCTTCGAGGCGATCTCCTCCTCATCCAGCTTCTCGCTGAGCTTGAGGGTCTCGATGTCGTAGAAAAGGCTGATGATGTCCGCGTCGGAACCGTAGCCGAGGGCGCGGAGGAACGTCGTCGCGAGGAATTTCCGGCGGCGCTTGCGGCGGTCGAGATAGACGTAGAGCAGGTCCGAGGTATCGAACTGCACCTCGAGCCAGGAGCCGCGGTCGGGAATGATCCGGAAGCTATGGAGCAGCTTGCCGTTGAGGTGAATGTCCGTCTCGAAACAGATGCCCGGCGAGCGATGCAGCTGGCTGACCACGACGCGCTCCGCGCCGTTGATGACGAACGTGCCCTGCGGAGTCATGAGCGGGATCTCGCCCATGTAAACCTTTTCCTCCTTGGTGCTCGCCTCGTCCTTGTAGCGGAACGTCACATAAAGCGGCGCGCTGTAGGTCTGCCCCTCCCGCTGCGCCTCCATGGCGCTCATCTTCGGCTCGCCGAGCTCGTAGCTGACGAAGTCGAGGCTTGCCTTCTCCTCGAAGCCGTAGATGGGGAAAAATTCCTTGAACACCGCCTGAAGGCCGATGTCCTTGCGCTTGCTGGGCTCCACCCCGCGCTGGAAGAACTCGTCGTAGGACTTGATCTGGAGCTCAATGAGATTCGGCGGCTCAATGGCCTCCTTCAATTTACCGAAATAAAGACGATCGGACATGGGCAGATGCAGGGTATGAGTCGTTACTCAGTTGCCCGTTCCTTGGAACGAGTGCGAGTCGCAGCCAGTGAAAAACGCAAAAAGCCCGCACGACGAAGGGATTTCGCCTTTGCGGGAATCGGACTGGCGGCGGCGCGTAATCGCTGACTCAGGACCTTGGGCAAAAGGGTGAATGGAGAAAGTATTTCCGCACCGAAGGGGAGGCAATCAAAATTTTCCGAGAAATTTTGACCACCTCCCGCTTCGGCAACGGATTTTGGAGTGTTACTTGATCTCGACCTTGGCGCCGGCGGCTTCGATCTTCTTCTTGATCTCCTCCGCCTCTTCCTTGGTCACGCCCTCCTTGAGGGCCTTCGGTGCGCTCTCGACGAGAGCCTTGGCCTCCGCGAGCCCCAGGCCGGCAACCGCAGCGCGAACTTCCTTGATGACCGCGATCTTGTTGGAACCAGCGTCGGTGAGGATGACGTCGAAGCTGGTCTTCTCCTCCGCAGCGGCGGCTTCACCACCACCAGCGGCCGGGCCAGCTGCCGCAACGGCAACCGGAGCAGCGGCGCTAACGCCCCACTTCTCTTCGAGCTGTTTCACGAGGTCCGCAATCTCAAGGACGGTGAGTCCGCTGAGCTTGTCGACGAGTTCAGATGTATCTGCCATGGTTTTTTTAACGGGTTGGTATCGTCGCGCCCCGAAGCCTCAGGGCATTTAAGAGTCCGCAGCCGCGAACCCCGACGAGGAACCGATTGTTGTGTTGTGCTCGCAGCGCGTGGCTTCTGTCGCGTCGCGAAAGGGTTTTCGTTAGGCCGCGCCTCCCATTTGGTCGGCCTTGGCCTGCAGCACTCGAGCGAGGCTGGCGCCCGGCTCGTTGAGCGTGCGGACAAGTTGCGTCGCCGGCTGGAGGAGCAGTCCGAGGAGCTGCGCCTGGAGCACTTCCTTGGGCGGAAGCTCGGCCAGCGCGGTGATCTGCTCAACTGTCAGCGGAGCATTGTCCAGAACACCGGCCTTGAGGACCGGCTTGTCAAATTCCTTGTGGAAGGTCTTGAGCACCTTCGCGGCGGCGCAGATGTCGGCGTCACCCGTGACGACGGCATTCTGGCCCTTGAGGCAGTCGGCGAGGCTCGGGAATCCGAGCTCGCGGGCCGCGATCTTCACGAAGCTGTTCTTGACGACTTGGATGCGCGCGCCCTTGCTCGCGAGGCGGCTGCGGAGCTCCGCGAAATGCGGAACGGTCATGCCGGTGTATTCGGCGACGATCAAAAACGGCGACGATTTGAAGCGCTCGTTGAGGTCCTCGACGATGGTGGCTTTCTCAGGTCTCATGGTTCGAAGCGATGGGTTGTGGTCGAGAGGCCGTTAGTTTTTGAGGAAGGGTGCGGGATCGAGCGCAAGGCCCGGGGACATCGTCGCGGCGAGGGTGATCGCCTCGACAAACGCACCCTTGGCCGTGGCCGGGCGGGCCTTGACGACCGCCTCGATCACCGCGGCGCCATTTTCCGTGAGCGCTTCCTCGTTGAAGGAGAACTTGCCAACCGGGACGGCGATGTTCGCGTTCTTGTCGAGCTTGAACTCGACGCGCCCCGCCTTCACCGCCTTCACCGCCTCGGCGGTGTCTTCGGTAACCGTGCCCGTCTTCGGGTTCGGCATCAGGCCGCGCGGTCCGAGCACCTTGCCCAGCTTGCGAACCTCCGCCATGGCGGCCGGCGTGGCCACCGCGACGTCAAAATCCTGGAAACCGCCCTGGACCTTCTTGATGAGATCCTCAAATCCGACGTATTCGGCACCCGCTTCCTTGGCGGCCTCGGCGGCGGCGCCGGTCGCAAAGACCAGCACTCGAACGGTCTTGCCGCTGCCGTGCGGGAGCGGACACGTGCCGCGAACCATCTGGTCGCTCTGCCGGGGATCGACGCCCAGCTTGAAGGAGAGCGTCACGGTCTGATCGAACTTCGTGGGCGGAAGCGTCTTGAGGAGCTTCACCGCGTCACTCAGCGCGTATTTCTTCTTCGCGTCCACCAGCTCGGCGGCCGCGCGGTAACGTTTGCTGCGTTTCTTTTGCATGGTTTGTTGCAGTGCCTGCGACCCGGGGAGGGTCTCCTGCGATGTATTGGGTTTAAAATCAGTCGACGACCTCGATGCCCATCTGGCGGGCGGTGCCGCACAGCGTCCGGAAGGCGGCCTCCTCGTTCGTCGTGTTCATGTCGGCGATCTTGACCTTCACGATGTCCATCACCTGCTTCTTGGTGAGCTTGGCGACCTTGTTCTTGTTGGGCTCCTTGGACCCCGCTGCGATGTTGGCGGCCTTCTTGAGCAGCACGCCCGCCGGCGGGTTCTTGGTGATGAAGGTGAAACTCTTGTCCTTGTAAACGGTGATCACCACCGGAAGGATGTCGCCCGCCTGCTTCTGCGTGGCGGCATTGAACTCCTTGCAGAAGCCCATGATGTTGACACCCTGCTGACCGAGGGCGGGACCGACCGGCGGCGCGGGATTCGCCTGCCCTGCCGGAATCTGGAGCTTGATGGTTGCGACGACTTCTTTGGCCATGACTGTATAAAAAGGGTTCGCTGCGCGCAGCGGGAAAAAGAACGAGGAATTTGGCGAACTTTCCCGCAGCGGTCAAGTCGCGTTTTCGAAGAAATTGCGAGACCGCACGGGATCAGTGGCGGCAGCCGCAACCGGAACCGCAGCCCCCGTTCCCTTCGGGCGGTTCCGGCGCCTCATCGAGGGAAATAAGGACCGTCTCGAGATCGATGTCCTGAAAGCTCAACTGCTCGCGCACCTGGGCCAGAAAGCCGAGCGTCCGTTCATCGGGCTCGTAAACCGTGCGCAGCTGGATGCAAACCCGCTTGCCCACCAGCTCCGGGAACTGCTCCTCGAACTCTCCGTCGAGCACGAAGGACGCGTAGGCATTCAACTTCTCCTGAAGCTGGAAGGCCTGCAAATCGCCGAGGGTCCAGGGCCGCGTCTCGAACATGGCCAGCACCACACGGTCGGTCCGCGTGTCGTGGGCAAAGGCGTCGAGAATACCCGGATGCTCCAGACCGGATCGCGATGCGGACTCCATTAAAGCGAGCTAAACCTCCGAATCGCGCTCAAGCCGGGCAACCGTGCGCGCGATGTAAACGCCGAGGAAACTGAAGACTCCGCCCACCACACCGAGCAGGAACAGCACGCTCCACGAAAGTGCCAGCCCGGCCTTCACCGTCTCCGGTTCCGCCCTCCCGACCGCCTCACTCACCTGGCTGCAGCCCGGGCACGCCCACACCGCCTCGACCGGGACAAGACCCAGCACGCAGGCAATCAGCAAAAGGCGAAAAATGCGGCTCATGATCCGGTGGTGGTCTTCTTTTTCGAAGCCTCCCGAATGAGGGCTCCGATGTCCATGAGAACTTTCGGGATCAACTCGCCGTCGTCAAGCTCGTGAAAGCTGCGAATGCGCCCCTCCTCGTCGATCACGAGAAACTTCTGTGAATGCGTCGGCACACCCTCGCCGTCCCGCGCGAGCGGCAGCAACATCCCCTTCGTGACAAACTCGTCAATCTGAGCGCGTGGCCCGGTCAGAAACGTCCACCACTGGGGATTCGCGCCAAAGCGCTCGCCGTATTTCGTCAGCACCTCCGGCGTGTCGTGTTCCGGGTCAACCGACACGCTGACCAGATGCACGTTTCCACCCGCCTTCTCGACCGCCGCCTGCAGCTCGGCCATGCGGCTCGTCATCATCGGGCACGGCCCCGGGCACCGGGTGAAGATGAAATTGGCCACCCAGATTTTTCCGAGAAGATCCTCACGGGTCACCGTTTTCCCCGTCTGCGACGTGAAGGAAAACTCCGGCACGGTGGCCAGCACGGGCAGCGCCTGCTTGTCGCTTGGGCGGGTTCCCTTGAGATTCACCCACACCATGCCGAGCAGGGCCGTGGCCGCGATGAACGCAATGACCCAGCCTATGCGCGGGATCCGCTTCGGCGAATCCATTCCGTCAGATCACGTATAGCGACGTGTAGACGACGATCCAGACCGCGTCGACGAAGTGCCAGTAAAGGCCGACGTTGGCCATCGCAGCATGCCGCTGGGGCGTGAAGCAGCCGGTGAACGTCTGCTTGAGCAGAATCCAGAGGATCAGCAGCAGGCCGACAAAAACGTGCATGCCGTGGAAGCCGGTGATGGCGAAGAAGCACGATCCGTAGATGAGGCCCTGATCCCACCAAAGACCCTCGTGTTTCAGATGCACCCACTCCCATCCCTGCACGGAAAGGAAGATGGAGCCGAGAATGAGCGTGGCAATGAGCCACAGGATTCCGGACTTCCCCTTGCTCACCGCGGCTTCGGCAAAGTGATAGGTAAAGCTCGAACCGATCAGGATGATCGAGTTGACGATCATCACGATGTTCATCGTGGTGAGCGGCCACTGCACCTGAATGTCGGGATAACCCGCCGGCGGCCAGTCGCCCGGATGTGCGCCGCGGAGGACAATGTAGCCCGCGATCAACCCGGCAAAGAGCATGGCTTCCGAAATGAGGAAGATGATCATGCCGAATTTGCAGGTCGCCGGGGGGGCGCCATGATGCTGCGTGTCGTGGGAGTCGAGGGCGACAGTGCTCATGAATGCATTAGGTTAAAGCGGTTCGAAGCGGGGTTGGTCAAGGCGTCAGCGGCTCGGTCCAGCGCAATTTCCAGACGAGCACCACCACAAACAGCGCAAGCGCAGCGACCCAGATTCCGACGAGCACCACCCAGTTTCGGAGCTTGCGATTCATCATGCATTGCGGGTCGCGACGAGAAGGGCCAGCAGAAGCGGGAGGTAAAGGATCGACGCGAAGAACAGCACCCGCGCCGACTGGCGGGAGCGATGCCATGCGAAGTGCAGGCCGGCGGCGCAGAATCCGGCGCCAAGGACCAGCGAGCCGAAAAAGCAGACCGCCGTGTTCAAATGAATCAGCGCCGGGACCAGCGTCACGATCACGAGGCAGAACGTGTAAAGCAGCGACTGCCGCGCCGTGGCGGATCCATCGACATCCTTGCCGGTGAGAACGACAAATCCAGCCTCCGCGTATTCATCGCGATACATCCATGCAATCGCGAGGAAGTGCGGCATCTGCCAGAACCACAAAATCGCGAACAGCACCCAACCCGGCAGGCTGGCGTGACCCGTGGCCGCCACCCAACCGATCAAGGGCGGAAGCGCACCGGGCACCGCGCCGACGAGCGTGTTCACCGCGCTCAGCCGCTTCATCGGGGTGTAAACGAGCACGTAAAGAATGATGGTGCCGGCAACCAGCGCCGCGCTCAGCCAGTTGACAAAAAGCGCGAGGCAGGCCGTGCCCACCGCGCTGAAAAAGACGCCGAACATCAATGCATCGCCCGGGTGCATGCGGCCCGCCGGCAACGGACGGTTCCGCGTGCGTTTCATCATCCCGTCGAAGTCGCGCTCCCACCATTGGTTCAATGCCGCGGCACCGCAGGCGCTGAGCGCCGTTCCGACAAGCGTCGCCGCCAGCACGAACCAGTCCATCGGACGCGAGCCCTGGCCAAGCAGGAACCCGACGAGCGTCGTGCTGAGCACGAGCAGGGAAAGGCGTGCCTTGACGAGCAGAAGCAGGTCCGAAACCCACGAGTCGGAACGGGCGGCTTGTTCGGCGGCGGCAGTTTTCATGCGGAAACGAGATCAGGATGCGCCGGCACCTTCGCACGGGTTTCCGCCCTGTTCATGAGCGAAAGCTGGAAGGCGAGACGCGCGGCAATGAAGAGAAAGAGGGCTCCGACGGCGTGGTGGGCGGTCGTGATATCGGCCGCCTTGTTTGACCAGATGGTCCACGCACCGAGCCCGATTTGCACGAGGATCATCGCCGAAAGGAAAGCAACTGTGCGAACCACCGCCACCGGAAGTCGCCCGTGCCGAAGGCAACGAGCCAGCAGCACAAATGTGAGAATCGCGATGCCGACCGCAAAACCGCGATGGGCCATCTGCAGCCAGATTTGTGCGGCGGTCGTGGGCATTTCGCCATCGGAAACACGCTTCGCATTGATCTGCTCCATGGCCTCCGGCGAGGTATCGGGAAGGATGCTGCCGTAGGCGAGCGGAAAGTCGTGAATCGAGAGCCCGGTGTGGTTGTGGCGCATGGTGGCGGCGATCGCGAGCTGCACGAAGGTCACGCCGACCAGGACATACAGGAGATTTCGAATCGAGGCCGACGGAAGGATCGGCGCCCAGCGGCCTTCGAGATACGCGCGGCTGGTCGCGACCGTGATCACTCCCAGCAGCACGAAGAACGATTGCGCGAGCATGCCATGGAAGATTCCTAGCTCGTCCTTTAACATCGTCACTCGCAGGCCACCCAGCACGCCCTGCAAAATCACCGCGACGACCGCGATGCCGCCCAGCGTCTTCACCCAACGGCGTTTTTCGAACACGAAAAGCCCGATCGCGAGCAACACGGTCAGCAGGCCGATTCCGCTCGCGATGAGTCGGTGCGTGTGTTCGTAGAAAATCCCACCGACCCACCGGGAGATCGGGAACAGAAACATGTTATAGCCGTAGGTGTTCGGCCAGTCGGGCACGGCGAGCCCGGCTCCGTGGGAGGTTACGAGACCGCCACTGATGAGCAGCACGAAGGTGCAGGCCGTCGTGAATGCCGCAAAGACGTGCAGGAGTCGATACGTGAACGGACGATGCGGCATTCGTGAGCGTTAGTGAGCGTCGAGCTGCGCCCCTGCGGGAGCCACCTCGGTCTGCGGGAGGTAGTCCTTGTCCATGCCGGGCACGCTGTATTCGTAGGGGCCGTGGTGAACGACGGGGGTCTTCGGGAAATTGCCGTGTCCGGGAGGCGAAGGAATCGTCCACTCGAGCGTGTTGGCATGCCACGGATTGGCCGGGGCCTTCTTGCCGCTGCGCAGCGAGACGATGACGTTCCAGAAGAACGGGATCAGCGTGAGGCCGAGGCCGAAGGCGCCGATCGTGGAAATCTGGTTCAGCGGCTGAAGCTGCTTGAGATGCTCGTAGAGCGTCGGATCCGCGATGCGCCGCATCATGCCGCCAAGGCCGAGGTTGTGCATCGGGAAGAACGTCAGGTTGAAGAAGATGAACGTGAGGAAGAAGTGGATGTAGCCCAGCTTGTCGTTGAGCATCCGGCCGAACATCTTCGGAAACCAGAAATAGATCGCCGCGAAAACGGCGAAGATGCTTCCGCCGAACAGCACGTAGTGAATGTGCGCGACGATGAAGTAGGTGTGGTGGATGAACAGGTCCACCGGCGTCGAAGCCATGAAGATGCCGCTGAGACCTCCGATGACGAACATCGATACAAACGCCAGAGCGAAGCACATCGGCGGCGTGAACTCGATCGAACCGCGCCAGACAGTGCCGAGCCAGTTGAACGTCTTGATCGCCGACGGCACGGCGATGATCATCGTGGTGAGCGAAAACACCGCGCTCAGCGTGAGGTTCATGCCGCTGACGAACATGTGGTGGCCCCAGACGATGAAGCCGAGGAAGCCGATCGCGACCATCGCGTAAACCATCGCCTTGTAGCCGAAGATCGGCTTGCGGGCGAACACCGCCAGCACCTCCGAGACCAGCCCCATCGCCGGCAGGATCATGATGTAAACCTCCGGATGGCCGAAGAACCAGAACAGGTGCTGCCAGAGCAACGGCTGGCCACCGGTCGCGATGCCATCACGAATGGGCACGAAGAAGTTCGTGTGGAAGTTGAGGTCGAAGAAGAGCATCGCACCCGCGGCGGAAAGCACGGGCACCGCAAGCACGAGAAGAATCGCCGTGATGAAAAGCGACCACACGGTGAGCGGCATCCGGAACATCCGCATGCCGGGCGCACGCATGTTCACGATCGTCGTGATGTAGTTCGACGCACCCGCGATCGAGGAGAGGCCGTTGATGAAAATGCCGATGCACCACAGGCTCTGCCCCATCGCGGTCTGGTTGTAGGCGGCGACCGCGCTCAGCGGCGCGTAGGCGGTCCATCCCGAAGCCGGTGCACCGCCGGGAACGAAAAATGCCGTCGTGAGAATGATGCCGGAGAGCGCGTAGAGCCAGTAGCTCAGCTCGTTGAGCAGCGGAAACGCCATGTCGCCCGCGCCGATTTGCAGCGGGATCAGGTAGTTTCCAAAGGCGCCAATCAACATGGGCATCACGACGAGGAAGACCATGAAGGTCGCGTGCATCGTGACGAGCATGTTGTAGCCGCCGGGAACAAACGAGCCGTCCACCGCCAGCGTGCTTGGAAGGAACTGGCCGATGATGGGAATCTGCGCGCCCGGGAAGCCGAGCTGATACCGCACCCCCAGCGCCAGACCGCCGCCGATGAAGAGGAAAAACAGCGACGTCCAGAAATACTGGAGGCCGATCATCTTGTGATCGTAGGACCAGAAATAGTGGAAGAACCAATGCGGCTTGTGGTGCGCATGTTCCTGCGCGTGTTCTGACGTGGCGGGGGCAGCAATCGTAGCGCTCATCGTATAAGCTTGGCTAATACTTCTGCCCGCAATCTTGAGCGCGCGCAACGATTATCTCGACCCAATCCGTGGGCCGGCGGGCGCTCAGAGTCGCGGCACGGATTTTTCGTCCGCCGCCGACCGCTCAAGTTGTTCTTCGGCCTCCGCAATGAGTCGCGCGTAGGTCTTCGACGGCGTGTCCCCGAGATGGTCCGTCTCGAGCCGCTCGGAGTCGCGGGTGTAATCGAGCGAAAACAGGCCAAAGCGGGCCGTGTAGGAGCCCCACTCGTAATTGTCTGTGAGCGACCAATGAAGATACCCGATAAGCGGGCACCCTTCCGCTCGCAGGCGAACGACCTCGGCGATGTGGCGCCTCAAAAAGTCGCTTCGGGTCTGCCGGTCGCGGCGATGCGACAGTCCGGTGTTGTCCGGGCGTCGGCGAAGGGCCATGCCATTTTCCGCGATGAGGATGGGCCTGCCATATTCGCGGGCGTAGCGATGGCAGAAGAAGTGGAGCCCTTCCGGCAGCATGCGCCAGTCCCACCACTTGCTGGTCATTCCATCCATCAGCCACGCATGGAGACTGCGCGTGGTGAATTCAAGATCCTGAAACGACGGCGGCCGAAACAGGTGCCCGGAAAACGGATCGTAATAATCCATCCCGATATAGTCGAAGACCCGCTCCCGTTTCGACGCCTGCAGCTCCGCGAGAAAAAACGCAAAGTTTCGAGCCGTGAAATAGCGACGGGGAGCAAGCCAGTCGACCACACGATGGAGCAGGCGCCCCAGCGTGACAAAGAACCCGCCGGTGAACGGCAGCAGCGAGGAACGCACGGCACGGTTCAACGACGTCATCCCGCGACGAAAGACCGCCTCGACATCCGTCTCTCCGCGTTCGCGCAGGGACAGCAAATCGAGAATAACCTGGTCGGACCAGTAGAGGTCGGAACAGAAGGTGTTCGTGGTGACCATTGGTTCCGGCCATCCCTTTTGCTCGTAGATGTCGTGAAGGGCGTTGAACGCGCGCACATGTGCCGCGAGCAGGCGGTTCAATGCGAAAACGCCCGTCGCGATCCCCCCATGGCCGCCGGGAAATTGCCGGACGAGATACGTATTCTGAACGAGGATGTTCGGCTCGTTGATCGTGATCAGCCAGTGCATCGGAGCCTGCCGATGCTCGGCGACGAGCCACTCGTTGATTCGCAAGGCCGCCTCGCGAACATAGGCCTCGAACAGTGCAACGATCCGATCCTCGAGCCAGGCATCCACGCCGACCCATGCCGGATGCGTGAAGTGCTGGAACGTCACCACCGGCTCGAGCCCCGCGCGCCGGCACGCGGCAATGCGGTCCGCGTAATCCCGCAGCGCTGCCTGATCGAACGGCGGAGGTTCCGCGAGCATTTCCCTCGAGGTCGAGGGCTGCACCCTCGCCCACTCGATCCCGAGGCGGAATGCCGTGCAGCCCATCTCGCGCGCCCGCCGAAAATCCTCCTCGTATTTCGTCCAGAACTCGGCAGCCTTTCCCGTGCGGTGAACGCGCCCCTCCCGCTCCGCGGCGGACCAGTTGTTCTGCGGCTCCCCCTCCCCGTTGTAGCCGCCTTCGCTCTGATACCCGGACGTCGATACGCCCCAAAGAAATCCGCTCATGCCTGATCGATCGTCCCTCCGCCAGCCGCCGGCCGGCATGCTTCAAACTCCCTTCGCACCAGCGCCTATCCTTCGATCGCCTCGCGAAATCGCTTCTCGTCCTTTCGGGAAATGCGTCGCGGCTCGGTCTGTTGTTCATGGAGAACGGCGTGGGCAATCACCTTCGCGGCATCGGGCCTGCCGAGTCGCCGCGCAGCCTCCTGCATCCGCGCAAGTCGCTCGGGCTGCCCCAGAATGCCCCTCAACTTGTGCGCGAGCAGCGTGACCTCCGTGCACTTCACGGCCGCGCCATTTTCGAGAAGCATGTCGCTGTTGCGCTCCTCCTGCCCGCCGATTGGATCGAGAATCACCATCGGCACGCCGCAGGCCAGTGCCTCCGCAGTGGTGAGGCCACCCGGCTTGGTAAGGATCAGGGTCGCGACGCCGAGAAACTTCCGCATTTCGGTCGTGTAACCGAGCACCCGGAAACGCTCGGGGTCGTTGGCCAGTTCACGCTCGAGCTGCCTGCGCAGGTCTTCGTTTCGGCCGCACATCACCACCGCCTGGAACGGCAGTTCAAAGTCGCTCAACCGCTTCACAACCGCCGCCGCGGGGCTCAACCCCAGCGTGCCGCCGGCCACCAGCAGAATCGGCTTCTCCGGGCTCAGCCCCATCCGCGCGAGAAATTCGGATCGATCGAATGGTTCGTCAAAATCCGGATCGACCGGGATGCCGCTCACGGTGATCCGATCCCCGGGCAGGCCGAGCGCCATCATGTGAATGCGATCCTCCTCCTGCGAGACGAAGTAGCGATGAAAGGCCCGCGTGAGCCACATCGCGTGAAAATGGTAGTCGGTGACAACGATGCTGAGCTTCGTCTCGAGCTGCTTGCGGCGGAGCAGATGCGCGATGACCCCGGCCGGCATGAAGTGCGTGCAGACGATGTGGTCGGGCTGAAACTCGCGAATCAGATTCACCAGCGGCTGGGCCTGGGGAAGGTCGATCAGCAGCCGCACGCGGTCGGTCACCCACGGGTCGTCGCTCGTCTCATACCACCACCCGAGGAACTCCGGCGTCACCTCGGAGAGCCGCTTGTAGAGCGACGAGTAAAACTGCTTGTGCAGCACGTTCGTGTGGTCGAGCGAATCGTCCGACAACACTTCGCCGACCTGCGGATCCTGTCGGAAGGCCTTTTCGAGCGCATCGGCAGCCTTGATGTGGCCGGAGCCGACCGAGGCCGACAGAATCATGATTCGCTTCTTCATGGACGGGAGCAAACACTGTCACACCACGCCCGATCGGTCCATCGGGGCGACCGCTGATTCGCAGCAGCGGCGACTTTAGCGCGCCGAGGCGACCGATGCACGCTCGGCTTTCAACGCGGCCACCTGTGCATTGCGCGCCTTCACTTTGTCGGCATACCACTTGTCGAACTCCGCCTGCGGAATCACGCGGATCGGCGCCTTCATGTTGTAGTGGCCGGTGCCGCACAGCTGGCTGCACGCGAGTTCGAACTGGCCGGGACGGATCGTCTTGAACCACACCCAGTCGATGGTGCGACCGGGCACGGCGTCCTGATACAGGCGGAACTCCGGCACGTAAAACGAGTGAATAACGTCGCGCGACCGAAGGATGATATGCACCGGCCTGCCCTCGGGGATGACGAGCTCGGTCGAGGTGAAATCGTCCGTCATGTCGGGCTGCTCGCGCGTGAGGCCAAATTTGTTCTCGGTGCTGATCTTCGCGAGATCCGTCTCGTCCAGTTTTCCATCCTCGCCGGGATACCGCATGTCCCACGCGAACTGGTAGCCAACGACCTCGACCTGGAGCGCGTCCTCCGGCGGCGGGGTCTGCGTCAGCTCATGCCAGACGTAGTCGCCCCAGATCGCCAGACTGAGAAAGATGATGGTTGGCGTGAGCGTCCAGATGATTTCCGCGAAGTTGTTGCCGTGGCAATACTCCGCCTTTTTCCCGGGCCGGCGGCGATAGCGAATGAGGTAGATGATGTAGACGGCGTTGACCAATACGAAGACCCCCGTCGTGAGAACGAAGATGACATTGAGGATCGTGTCGGTCTTCCTGCCGCCCTCGGTCGCAACCGGCGGTGTCCAGTAAATGTTGTTCGAACGCTGCTCCGCCAGCGCCTCGGGCATGAAAACCCCGAGAGCGATCACCGCGAGAAGGAGCAGGACGGGCAGCTTCGATTTCATGGGTAACTTGAGAATAGGCGGGAGAGGCATTCCTGCAATGGTCTATGCGCCGGGAGCCGGCTCTGCGGCCTGGTCCGCTTCCGGCGCGGGCGGCTGGGCATTCGGATCCGCCGGAGCTTCTTCGGGGGCGGGAGCCGCCTCGGCTTCCGAGACAAGCACGCGATCGATCGCCTGGAGTTCGGCCTGAGTCCAGGGGTCGGAGCGGTCGGCGATTTCCTCGCGGATCTTCGCCACGAAATCCGCCGGAATCGGGGCGGCATTGTTGCCCCACTCGCTGCGGATGTAGGTGAGGATGGCGGCAATCTCACTGTCCTTGAGCTGCTTCCAGGCCGGCATTGCATTGTTGAACGGCTGACCCTTCACCGTGACCGGACCCTGCATGCCGGAGAGAACAAGCTTCACGAGATGATTGTCACCATGCCACTCCTTCGACAGCACCCATTCGCTGTCGACGAGCGGCGGAAACTGCCCTGGCACGCCCTCGCCGGACGCCTGGTGGCACACGACGCAGTTCGCGCTGAAGAGGCGCTTGCCGATAACCTTTGGATCGGGCGGTCCGGCCGGAGCGCCGCCTCCCACCCAGGAAACCTGGTCGGGATTGAAGACGTTCGCCTTGAAGCCGCCGCTGTTCACGCCGAGATACAGCGCGCCGACGAAAACCATCGCAACCGAGAGGCACCAGAACCACACCGGCACCGACGCGTTTTCCACGGTCGGTTCACCGGTATCTGGAGTTGCCGGATTCATGGGTGACTGCTCGCTCATCTAGCCTTCCTCCGGAGGTTTCGGCGCTTCGGGCAATGGGTAGTCGCGCTTGAGAGACATCAAATAACCAACGAGAGCCTGCGCTTCCGGCGTCGGGACGATCTCGTAACCGGGCTTCGGCTGATGCGGACCCTGCACGTTGACGGCGAGGTCGCTTCGCTGTCCCTGGATTTCCCGCTCCTCGAACAGATAGCGATAGGCAGGCATGTTCGAGCCGGGGGAGACCACCGACGGCTCGTAAAGGTGCTGATAAAACCACGACGCCTCGGTGCGGCGCAGGCCGACATTGGCGAGGTCGGGACCCGTGCGCACCCGTCCGAGTGAAGCGGGCTGGTAGCGGAGATAATCACGGGCCACCGTCTGGCGCGGGCCGAGCCCCTTCGGAATATCGGTGAACAACGGCAGCGGGCGCACCTGCTGGCTGTGGCAATACACGCAGCCATTCGCCGCATAGACGCGCTGCCCTTCGATGGCCACGCCCGATACCGGAGGCGGCACAAGCGACCCGGTCTCCTCGGAAACCTCCGGCTGGACACCGCCGAGTTCCACATAGGGATAGGCAACCAGTCCGACCCAGGACAGCCCGAACACGATCGCGACGCCGAGGAAAAGCGAGGAAGATTTCATCAGGCAACCACCTCCACGTTTTGCGGCACCGGCTGGCTGACCGGCACGGCGGGCTCCTTGGCGGGCACGTAGACCGATCTGGCGAACAACGCAGCGAAGCCGAGCGTCGCGGCAAAGACCGTCAGCAGTCCGACAAACACCAGCACCCGGAACGGAAACACGTAATCAACGACGTTCAGAAAACTGACCTCCACATCATACAAGGCGAAGCCCTGGAGCAGTCCGCCGATCGTCGCCGAAGTCGCAAACAGGCCGAGCCCCACGATGATCAGCCAGAAGTGGAGACTCGCCGAGGCGGGATTGAAGGAATGCCCGAAGCGCGGGAGCAACGTGAGAATGGCGCCGATCAGCGTCAGACTCACAAAGCCATAGATGGCAATGAGCGTCAGACCTTCCTGGTAGATCGTGAAGTGGAAGATGCTGCTGACTGTCGGAATCGCGACGAACGCGCATCCCACAACCCAGGAGAAATAGAAGATCAATCCGGCAATCAGGTATCTCGTCGTCGGAGCCTCCCAGAGCCGCGAGCCGGCATCGCCGATCGTCCTCCCGAGATTGGTCACCACCGCAAGCGCCGGCAGAATCAACAGGAAAGTCGCCACGACGCTCGCGCTGACCATCCATGCGGGAATCGGACCACCGATGAAGTAGCGCATGCCGCCCCACCCTCCGAAAAACAGGAGCGTCCAAAACGCGAAGGTCGCGAGTCCCTGGCTGTGCAGCGGACGACCCGCCGCGACCGGCAGCAGATAGAAGAGCGCCGAAAGCGAAAGGAAGGTCAGCCAGAGGCCGAACAAGCCGTTTTCGAACCACCCCTCGATCGGGCCCGTCACCGACCCGGGACTTACCGTCCAGATCAGCAGCGTATTCGCCGAGGAATACAGCCACGCGAAGAGAAACAGCGCCACGACGAAGAAGGCCTTCGCAATGTAGAGAGGCTGCCCCGGGGTGCCGCGAAGGGTCAGGAGCAACCAGATGACCAGCAGGCCGAAGGCCAGGAGGATCGCGAAGGCGGCGGGGCCGGGAAGTTCAAGATAGGGGATGCCGGAGCCCTTGCCGGCGAGAATTCCAAGCACGCCCCCGACGAGCGCGAGGTTCCAGAGGATCACAGAGCAAACCGGGAGTGTGACGCCGCGCACGACCTTTCCCGACGCACGCGCCATCTGCCAGATTCCAAATCCAAGCCCGGCCAGCGATCCCCAGCCGAACACCAGCGCCGTGAGGCCTGCCGGCTGGACCCGGCCGAACGTGAAGAACGCCGCGCAATCCAGGAAAGAGGGAATAACCAGCTGTGTGCCCGAAATCACCTGCAGGAAGGAGCCGACGACCAGCCAGAAAATCGCGCTCGCGAAACAGAACAACACGAGGCCTCGCACCGACCGATCGACCTCCGCACGGCGGGCGGCGGCCGACGAGTCAGCAGGCACGGTGGGCTGAGTGGTGGGAGTGGACGCTGTCATGAATCAGGGATTCTCCGGCTCGGGCTGCGGCGCGGGTTCCGTCTCCGGCGCAGTGGCCGGGGGCGCCGTCTCGGGAGCGGTCACCTCGGACTCGGCCGTCGCCGTTGCGTCGGGCGCGGCATCCGGTGCGGCAGGCTCGGTTGCGGGCTCGGGCGTTGCGATCGGGTAGGCCGGCGCGGGCTTCCGGGCGTTGAGTTCCGGAATCACCGCCTCCATGGCGACGTTGATGGGAAGACGCACGATGCCCTTCTCCTTGTCAACCCAGTTGTATTGCGTGAGCGCCGCTTCATTGGCCTCCTGGAGCTGCTGGAGATTCGCCATGCGAATCGCCGCCCGTTCCTCCTCTTCACGGGAGCCGGCGGGGGCTCCGGACTGCAGGATCCGGGTAATGCCCCAGAAAAACCCAACCGCAACGAGGGCGAACACGAGCGTCCGCAGCAGGGGCCGCGACGGATTGGAAGCGTTTGCAGCGGTCATCAGTTCTTCAGGTGGACGGAGAGATTGATGCGCGGGTCACGCACGGGGAACAAAGAGACATCGCCAAGCCGCTTGAGGAACACGGCGGCAAGGATGCAGCCGATCGCCAGCGGGCAGAGGAAATCGAGCACGTGGATTTGCACGCCCGCCTTGTGCAGCTCGGGCAGCACGACCACGTAGAGATCCATGAAGTGCATGATGAGAATCCACACCGCGACGCCGCAGAGGAACATCGGCTTCCTCTTGGTCGGCTGCGGAAGGAGGAGGAGGAACGGCACGAAGAAGTGGCCCACCACGAGGAACTGGCTGAGATACCACCACGTCTCGGTCGTGCGACGGAGGAACCAGACCGTCTCCTCCGGGATGTTCGCATACCAGATGAGCATGTATTGGCTGAACCCGATGTAAGCCCAGAACACCGTGAAGGCGAACATCAGTTTGCCCATCACATGGTAGTGCTCCAGCGTCACGACATTCTGCAGGTAACCGGCGCTCCGAATGGCCGTGATGATCAGCACGAGCACGCACATCGAGCTGAGCGCGGTTCCCGCGAAGATGTAGACACCCCACATCGTCGAGAACCAGTGGTAGTTCAGCCCCATGAGGTAATCGATGGCCGCAAACGTCAGGCACACGGCGAAGAGCGGCAGACTCGCGAAGGTGATCTTGCGATTGAAAACGGTGTATTTGGCGGCGCCGGCGGCATCCTGTTTCACCGAGTTCCGCCGCAACGCCGAGGACGCAAGCGTGAAAAAGCCAAAATAAAAGGCGCATCGAATCCAGAAGAACGTGGGATTCAGGTAGCCGCGCTTCTCGTCGAGCAGCGGGTCCACTCCCGGCGGCTGGTCAAACCAATGCCACAGCTGGCGATGAACGACGATGAGCGGAATGAAAAGCACGGCCATCACCCAGAGCAGGCTGCCGATATTCTCCATCTGCCGCCGCACGACGACGCTCCATTCCGCGTCAACCGCGTGATGCACGAGCGTCCAGAACAACCCGCCCATGCAGATCGTGAAAAAGAAGTAGAACCCGAAGAGATACGAATGCGCGAACTGCGACGGGTTGAAATATCCCCAGATGAAGCAGACGAGCAACGCAAGCACTCCGCCGCCCGCGAGCATGAGGAATCGCCCGCCGACGTGCTTGTAATCGAACATCTCCGGCTTCAGCTCAACTGCGTGGTGATGCCCGACATGTGCGTCTCCGGCCCCGGCGGCATGCGCCCCGCTGTGCGATGTGGAAGCCATGGTTATTGCACCTCCTCGAGTTGCGCCCGGCTCGCCTCCGGCACGTCGGCCAGAGTTCCGGTTGTGGATTTTTGAAGCGCCCGAATGTAGGCGATGATCGCCCAGCGATCGGCCACCTGGATGTTGTAGCCGTAGGGCATCATCGTGTTCTTGCCATTCGTGATCGTGTTGAAAATTTCGCCGTCGGCCATGGTGCGAAGGCGCTCCTGGTGCAGATCCGCAATGGCGACAATGCCGTATTGCGAGGTGATTCCATTGCCCGCGCCGGTCGCCCCGTGGCACACCGCGCAGGAGATGTTGTAACGCTCCTGGCCGCGCTTCATCACCTCGGGGGTCACCTCGAAGGGAATGCCCGTGCCCCACTGGTCGCCCATCTTCCCGGTGTTGTAGTAGTCCGGCGAGCTGCTGAAGTGGATGTTCTTGTAGGGGCCGGCAGCCTCGGCGACCGCCTGCTCATTCATGCTCGCGGACAATGGCATCGCATACCCGAGCGGCACCGTTCCCTCGACCGGCGGCCGCGTCGCCGCGCCATCGGCATAAAAGTCACTGGGCTTCTGCGCCTTCACCTTCGGCTGATGATCCATATCGGGAAACAGCTCGATGGGAGGCGACTTGAAGTGATGGCCGCGGAATCCCGCCACCGCCACGACCGTCACCACGATAAGGGTGAATAGTATGAAGAACGTCTTCAGCATCTTGAGGCCCGATCGAACGCGCGGTCTGCGTGTTAAAGGCGCGCCTTGTTCAACGTCAACGTTTTTAACAGTCCCGCTGGCGCTGGCTGGCGGGAGGTTGATGATACAGGGGTCGATTTCTGGGGGGCGGGGGCGACGCTCATTAGAAAATCTAATCGTCTAACGACAAGCGCGCGCGAAGGCAAGATGGTCTTTGCGGGAAATTGTAATGCGCCGGACGGCACGCTTGCATTGCGCCCCCGGCGAACAATCATGACGGTCCATGCGGATCCGGCAACGGCTTCCCTGCGTGGCCCTTTTTCTCGCGGCCGCGACGGGCATCGCAATCGGAAGATGCATCGCCATGCCGGCATGGGCCGCACTGGCTCTGGGCGGCTGCCTGTTGATCGCCTCCTTCGTCGAACGGGCCCGGCTGCTGCTGTGGCCGGGGATTGCGCTCACATTCGCCGCCGTGCAGATCTGGCAGTTTCGCGACGCGCCATCGGTCCATCTCGCGCAATCGCTTTCCACCTCGCCGCAGGTCTGCCGCGCAGAGATCGTCGTGCTGGAAGCGCCGATCCCCTCGCGACAGGGTGATCATTTTCGCTTCAAGGCGAAGCTGCTCCACTTGCAGCTCGACGGACGCGACGAACGTCCCAATTGCCCGGTGCTGGTGCGCTGGCAGGGCGACGAACCTGCTTATGGCGACCGACTGCGCGTGCGGGCTGCCATCCAGAACGTCGCGCCGCCCCGCAACCCGGGGGAATTCGATTACGCCGCCTATCTGGCCAACGAAGGCATCCGCTCGGAACTCCTCGTTCACGGTGCGGGCAACGTGGAGTGGATCGGCCGGAAGGCAAATCCGATCGTGGCCTTCGCGATCGCGGCACGCGCATGGATCGAGCGTCGGCTCTCGGTCGGAATCGAGGGAACGACCGAGCTCGGCGTGATCCTTGGCATGACCGTGGGCGACACCACCGACACGCCCGAAGACGTGCAGGACGCCTTTCGCGAGACCGGCACCTATCACTTGTTTTCGGTGAGCGGACTCCACGTCGGCATCGTCGCGGTGATGCTCTGGTTCGTCTTTGGGCTCACCGGCATCGACCGGCAACGCCTCGTGCTGCTCGTCATTCCGTGCCTGTTCTTCTATGCGCTCGTCACCGGACTGAAACCTGCCAGCCTGCGTGCGGCGACCATGTTATCGGTGCTCGCCGCCGGCGTCGCTCTCGACCGCTCACCGGTTCCCCTCAACAGCCTCGGCGCTGCCGGCCTGCTCATCCTGCTCTTCGACACCAACGAGCTGTTCAATCCCGGCTTCCAACTCTCGTTTGCCGTCGTCGCCGCGATTCTCCTCGTGGCCATGCCGGTTTACCGCCGTCTCTCGCCGATCTTCGATCCGGATCCCTTCCTCCCCGTTCGTCTCATCCCGCCCATTGAGCGCAGCGCCCGTGAACTCGGACGATGGATCGTCGGCCTTGTGTCGGTCTCGTTCGCCGCCTGGATCGGGTCCCTGCCACTGACACTCGCCTACTTTCATCTCATCTCGTTCGCATCGATTCCCGCGAACCTCCTCGCCGTGCCTCTAGCATTTGTGATTCTCGCTCTCGCCTCAACCTCCCTCGTCACCGGATCCCTTTCGATCTGGCTCGGAAGCGTCTTCAACAACACCGCCTGGCTGCTCGCGCACATTCTCCTCTTTATCGTCGGCGCCTTCGCGGAGCTGCCCTTCGCGTATCGCTACATAGCCCCGCCTCTCCCCTCCTCGACCATCGCGCAACTCACCATCCTCGACATCGGCCGGGGCGGGGCAGCGATCGTCGAGACGCATTCCGGCACATGGCTCATCGACACAGGTTCGACCTTCGCAGCGGCTGCCATCACCCTCCCCTATCTCCGATCGCGCGGGGTGAATCGTCTCGACGGAATCATCCTCACCCACGGCGATGCGAATCACCTCGGCGGATTCGACCGCCTGTTCGACACACTGCATCCACGCGCGGTGGTCGATTCCGGCTTGAAGGACCGTTCGTTCACCCGCTCGTCAATTCTCCGCCGCCTCGAAGAAGCGGGAACACCCGTCATCCCTGCCAGGGCAGGCAGGGTCTTCCAGCTCGCCGACAACGTGCGAATGACCGTCCTCTTTCCGCCGGACAATTTCAGCGGTGCCGTGTCGGACGACAAATCGCTGGTGCTCCGCATCGACGCAGGCTCCTTTTCCGCACTGCTCCTTGCCGACGCGGGACTCCCCACGGAACGCTGGCTGCTCGAAAATCAACGCGAGGCCCTCGCGTGCGACTTGCTCGTGATGGGCCGCCACGTCTCGGGCTTGACCGGCTCCCACCGCTTTCTTGAGGCCGTGCACCCTCAGGCGCTTGTGACGACCGTCGCCCCATTTCCAGCCGCCGAGCGACTCAGCCCGCAGCTCGAACAATCCGCGCGCAAACTCGGCATCCGGCTGTATCCGCAGGATCGCACCGGTGCCGTCATCGTGACGTGCGCGCAGGATTCGTTTACGCTGCGTCCCTTTCTCGATGCCGACACCTCAATCCACTCCGACACTTCTCCGCGTTGAAAATCTCACCATCCGGCGCGGCGAGGCATTCCTCGTGCGATCGCTGACGTGGACCGTGCGGACCGGTGAGCACTGGGTGATCCTCGGCCCGAATGGCTGTGGAAAGACTTCGTTGCTTCGCGCGCTCGGCGGCTACCTCACCCCGAGCGAAGGTGAGGTGCATCTGCTCGGCGAGACATTTGGCGAAACGGATTGGCGCGAGCTTCGCAAGCATCTCGGCTTTGTCAGCGCGAGCATCGCGTCGTTGATGCACGAGGAGGACACTGCGTTGGAAATCGTCGCCGGCGGCCGCGATGCCATGATCGGCATGTGGGGAAACCCATCGCGCGCAGAGCAGCGCGAAGCCTCCTCCCTCCTCGCGGAACTCGGCGCGGAATCCATCGCGAACCGGCCGTGGCAGGTTCTTTCACAAGGCGAACGTCAGCGCACCTTGATCGCCCGGGCCTTGATGGCCCACCCCAGACTGCTCCTGCTCGACGAGCCGTGCTCGGGCCTCGACCCGGTCGCGCGCGAGCACTTCCTGCGGTCGTTGAGCAAACTCGCGGGAAGGCGGAATGCCGTGCCGCTCGTGCTCATCACCCATCACGTCGAGGAAATCCTGCCGCTCTTCACGCACGCCCTCGTGCTCCGCAACGGCGAGGCCATCGCCAGCGGGCCGGTCGGCAGGGTCATCACGTCGAAGATTCTCAGCGAGGCCTTCGAGGCGCCGCTTCAAGTCTCGCGACGTGACGGCCGGTTTCGCCTCGGCATTGCGTGAGCGACTGCCCGTCTTCGAGCAAATTACTCGCTTCCGAAGGCCGCGTCGAACGCACCACCGGCCGGCGGGAAATCCAGTCGACGCACGAACTTCGCCGATTCCGCGGCGCCGAATTCGCGATCCATTCCGCCATCCTCCCATTCCACGGAGAGGGGACCCGCGTAGCCGATATCGTTCAACGCGCGGATCACCGATTCGAAATCCACGCGACCGCGACCGAGCGAACGAAAATCCCAGTTCCGCCGCGCGTCGTGAAATTCGAGATGGCCGCCAAAGACGCCCGATTCCTTCGGCGTGCCGGACCACCAGACGTCCTTCATGTGCACGTGGAAGATGCGGTCGCCGAATTCGCGGATGAAGCGCACGTAGTCGACGCCCTGATACGCGAAATGGCTCGGATCGAAGTTGAAACCGAATGCCGGATGATGATCGAGCGCGTCGAGGAACCGGCGCGCCGTCACGATATCAAACGCAATCTCGGTGGGATGCACCTCGAGCGCGAAGAGCACGCCCAGATCCTGAAACGCGTCGAGAATCGGCTTCCACCGCCGCGCCGCCTCGGCAAATCCGTCATCGATCATTTTCGGCGGCACGGGCGGGAAACTGTAGAGCAAATGCCAGATCGGGCTGCCGGTGAATCCATTCACCACGCCGACGCCAAGCGTGTTCGCCGCCTGCGCCGTGCGAATCATTTCCTCCGCCGCGCGAGCGCGCACGCCCTCCGGATCTCCATCGCCCCACACACGCGCGGGAAGAATCGCCTTGTGGCGCTCGTCGATGCGATCCGCAACGGCCTGTCCCACGAGATGCGCGGAGATCGCGTGACATTCCAGACCGTGCCGCTTGAGCTGCTCGAGTTTCGCGGCGCAATATTCCGGCGTCGCCTTGTCGACCTCGAAGTGATCGCCCCAGCACGCAAGCTCCAGGCCGTCGTAGCCGAAGGTTGAGGCTTTCGCACAAAGCGTCTCCAGCGGCAGATCCGCCCACTGGCCGGTAAATAGGGTTACGGGTCTCGGCATAAATTCAGGGAAGTGAAGTCCATGCGGCATTCGCGTGCGACGACGCGACCACGGCCTCAATGAAGGCCATGCCACGCACGCCGTCGGCGATCTTCGGATACTCTCCCGGCCCGCCCTCCTCGTGGAAAAGGCGCCGCCGGAGATCGGTCGCGAATCCGCGATAAATGTTCGCGAAAGCCTCGAGATAGCCCTCCGGATGCCCCGCCGGCAGTCGCAGCGAAGCCGCTGCAACACTGCTCAAATACGAGCCACCCGCGCGTCGGACCTCGATCGGACGATCGGGCCATTTGAGAATCAGCGAGTTCGGCGACTGCTGGCTCCACTCGAGGCCGCCAAGCTCGCCATAGACGCGCAGTTTCAGATTGTTCTCCTCGCCGGCGGATATCTGCGAGGCGTGCAAGATTCCCTTCGCTCCTCCCTCGAAACGCAGCAACACACTGCCGTCGTCATCAAGCGCGCGCCCCTCCACAAACGCCGTGAGATCCGCCGCGAGCTCCGCGATTCGCAGACCGGTCACAAACTCCGCGAGATTCTCCGCATGCGTGCCGATGTCGCCCATGCAGCCTGCCGCGCCGGAGCGTTGCGGATCCGTCCGCCACGACGCCTGCTTCTGCCCATCGCTCTCGATGCGCTTCGACAACCACCCCTGCGGGTATTCGACGATCACCTTGCGCAACGTGCCGAGCACGCCGGAGCGCACCAGTTCCCGCGCCTCCCGCACCATCGCGTAGCCGGTGTAATTGTGCGTCAGCGCGTAAAGCAGGCCGCTTTCTTCAACGAGCCGCTCGAGCTCGCGAGCCTCGGCGAGATCAAACGTGGCCGGCTTGTCCGACACGACGTGAAATCCCGCCTCGAGCGCCGCCTTCGCCACGGGAAAATGCAGGTGGTTCGGCGTGACGATCGCGACGAAGTCCATCCGGTCCTCACGCGTGGCTTCGCGCTCCATCATTTGCTCGTAGCTCGCGTAACAGCGCTCCTCCGGCAGAAAAAGCGAACGTCCCGCCTCGGACGATTTTTGCGCATCCGAGCTGAATGCCCCGCAAACCAGCTCGATCTGACCATCCAGCGCTGCAGCAGCCCGGTGAACCGCGCCAATGAAGGCGCCGGGGCCGCCGCCGACCATGCCCATACGAAGTTTTCTCATGTTCTGGAGTCCTCCATTAAGCGGCAGACTCCGCCGGCGGGCAAACCGAATCGCCCGCTCGCGGCGGCAGCCAGACCAAACGGTCAGGGCGTCGTTCGCGTTTTTGCAGAATCGCCTGCACGTTTCCCTGCTCGCGACAGACGGCCCGAATTTCCCGACGTTCCAGATTCATGAACGCCGTGGAAAAGGCATCCGCGGCCGCGGCCGATCCCGCCAGCGCCCACGTCCGAAACCATCGACGCGCCACTTCACCGGACACCGGGTCCACGACATGCTCGCCCTGCATTTTGGAGCCCGATCCGCCCAGCGCCCGGTTCTTCAACGGAAGCGTCTGCCCGGTTTCGCCGAGATTCACTTCCCAGCCGTCGCCGGGCGCGTCCAGGGCCAGGAGACTGCTGCCTCCCGCCACCAGCAGCGCGGTCGAGATCTCCCAGTCCGCAAACATCGCCGCGATGCGATCGAGCGCGAATCCCTTGCCAATCGCGCCAAGATCAAACTCCACCGCCCCCTCCTCGACGCGCACCGTCCGGCTCGCGGGGTCGATCAAGAGCCGGCCTTTTGGCGGTTCTTCGGAGCTCTCGCCAATTTTCACACGATCGATCTGCGCGCGTGCGGTGGGATCGAACGCTCCGTGCGTCGCTTCACGAAGCGCCATCGAAAGCACGATGCAATCGAACGTGTCTTCGCTGACAACCAGCGATTCCCCGGGCGTGAGTCTCCCGATTTGCGAAATCTCGCTCTCCGGCTCGTAGCGACTCAGCAGAGCCTCCAGCCGGTCCACCCGCGCAAAGGCCTCGCGCGCGGCACCCGCTGCATACACCGCGTCCACTCCCGCGATGCGAAGCTCGAAGGTCGTCGCCATCGCCTGATGCTCGAAACGATGCACCGTCATAGCGCTTCGCGACTGAACGAAAGAATCAACACGCCCGGCCGGAGCCCGAAAAATCCCGGGCGCCACCCCTCACCGAGACGCTCCGAGACCTCATCCACCACATCCGCCGATGCGAGCACGATGTCGCCATCGAGCTTCTCCGGCGGCTGCGCCCAATAGCCGACACGCGGGAACCTCCGCAGCTCCCACGGCAACGGCCAGTAATCGTCGCCGATCACCTGGATCAACGGATCGTCACCAGCCCGTGTGCGAATCCACTCCGGCAACCGCCGCACGTCCGTGACGGTTGGCGAGTAGGCAAATGGATTTCGCTCGTCGATCGGGCGCTCAAAGCACCAGCGTTTCGTCGACGCTGCCGCCGGCAGAACCCATGCCACAGCCAGCACAACGGCGAACCATGGACGCACGACCTTCGGGGCAAATCCAATCAACCAGTCCGCACCGAATGCCGAGACCATCGTGAGCACCATCACCGGAGCGAGCATCAACCACGGCGTCTTGTAGGGAATCGCGGAATAAAACATGAGGAGCGCGAACCCCGACAGCGCGAGAAACGCCGGCAGACCGTCCCGGTGACGCTCCACCCACGCGCGCAAGCATCCCACGACAAGCAGCACGCTCAACAGGCAAAGTGCCACCGGCCCCGCCTTCCACAGCCAGATGAAATACGTGAACCACGGCTTCTCGTGCCCCTGCCCGCCCGCGCGTCGGGCGTAGCCGACATATCCGGTCACCGCGTCAAGGACGCCCGCCCAGTTCTGCCCGAAGGACGAAAACGCCACGACCGCGGCGCTCAGCGCCACGGCGATTCCGATGAAAATTGCCGGCAGCCACGATGCCGCGCGCTCCCGCGTCGACGCGGTGATGATCACGGCAATGAGCCCCGCGCCCCAGACGAGCACCGCAGTTTCCTTGGTCGCCTGCGCGAGCCCCACTCCCACGCCGGCCAGCACCATCCAGCCCCACTTGCGGTCACGATCCCATCGCCATGCGGCGGCCAGTGCGAGCAGCAGCAGAAAATGGAAGAGCGGCTCGTGAATGAAAACGCGGCTGAAATAGACCACCGGCGCATACACCGCCCAGATGAGCCCGGCGCCAATCACCGCCGCGCGCCCGAGTCCATCCACCAGCAGGCCAAGCAGAAGAATCGAGGCCGCCCCGAAGAATGCCGGGACCAGCCGCAGCTGCCACGCCTCCATTTGCGCGAGCGAGTCCACGCCGATCAGGCGCAGCCACGGTTGCGCGAAAAAATACAGCGTCGGACCGTGCCGGTCCTCCGGATCGTATCGATAGACCTGGCCCTCGAGGACGTTGCCGAGAATCACGGCATTGACCGCCTCGTCCGTGTGCATCGGCCGGCTCTCGAGGTCCGTCGAGCGCAGGACGAAGGCAATCAGCGCCAGAATCCCCAGCGCCAGCCAGAGTCTCCAATCACGCCGCGGGTTTTCCAAAGACCTCCACTTCGATGTAGTGGTTCATCTCCGTCGAGGTGTTGCCCTTGCTGTAAAGGCGCACATAGCGCCCGCGGGTTCCCTTGGCGTCGATCACACGCCCCTCGTAGGTTTCGATGTAAGCGTAGTCCTTGCCCGCACCGAGGCCGGAGCTGTTGTCGTCGTCGTTGTTGAATACGGTGGTGACGCCCTCCTTGAACTCCGGGTCGTTGGAAATCTGCACGATCACGTCGTGATACACGCGAGCCTGTGAGTGGTAGTGCCACACGGCGATCGCGTAGATGTCCGCCTCCTCGCCGAGATCGATCTGCACCCACTGGAGGTCCGGGCCGAGCTCGACCCAGTAGCCTTCCTCGCCTTCCTTGTCGCCGTCGGTGATCAATGTGAGGTCGCCGAGGAGCGGCTCCATGTCGCTCGCGGTGACCTCCTTGCCAAGGGCGAGATTTTCCACGCCTTCGGGCACCATCACCGGTGGACGACGACCTTGAATCGGAGGTTCGAGGTTCGGCAACTTCACGGGCACCGGCGTGCCGACGAAAAGCGGTTTCGGAAGGTCCGTTTTCAACGGCACCATTTCCTGCGCCAGGGCGCTTCCGACCAGCGCGAACGTGAGAAGGAGGGTCTGCGTTTTGTTCATGATTTGTTTCAGGCGATGGTTTCCTCCGGATCGATCCGGATCATTTTCTCGGCGTAAACGGCCTCGATGGCCTTGAATACTGCGTATTCGCTGCGGAAGGCCTCGTCGGCCGGGCAATTCAGCTTCGCTTCCCCGCGAATCGCATTGAAGAAATTCTCGAGATGCGGCTGATGGATTGCCTTGTTGAGCACCACCGGCAATTCGTAGGCGGCGAGCGCCGCGGTCTCGCGGGCGTCCACCTTTGTCTCCTCGTCGGAGCGCGACGTCGGCGGCGCCTTCGGCACACGCAGGAGATGCTGGGCAACGAATTCATCCCACGACGGCGCGTGCGCCTCGCGATAAAGGGCGGTGAGCTTCGGGTTCTCGGAAATCTTCAGCGTGCCGTCGATTCCCATGAACTGCTCGAAATATCCGCCACCGGCGCTCGTCGTCGTGAGCACCTGGTAGAACGCGCGCGCCGGGCCGTCCGCGGTCTGATATTCGTAGATCACCATCGCGTTATCGAACCACTCGTGGTTCGGGTAATAGTCGTTGCCGCCGCCGGCGAGCACGGACACGGGCGGTCCGTCGAAGAACCAGTTGAAAATGTCGATCTGGTGCGCCCCGAGGTCGGAGAGCGGGCCGCCGCCGTATTTCTTGAACCAGCGCCAGTTTCGGAACTGGTTCATGTCCTCGTAGCCCCATTTGTGGAGAAGCTCCTCGGACATCGTCGCCTTCTTCGGCCAGCTGAGGTCTGCGGCTGCGGCGCGATTCCATTGCGCGTTTGCGGCGGTGACGCGGCCGAGCAGACCCTTTTTGTAAAGGCGTTCCAGCGCGACGATGTAGCGGGGATTGCTCCGCCGCTGGTGGCCGATCTGCAGAAGCTTGCCGGTCTCGCGCATCGTCTGGACCATCGAGCGGGCGCCCTCGATGGTATTTGACATCATCTTCTCGCAATACACGTTCAGCCCGGCACGCAGGCAGTCGTTCGTGATCGGCGCGTGCCAGAAATCGGGCGTGGCGACGAGGACGGCGTCGAGATCCTTCTCCTTGTCGAGCATCTCGCGGTAGTCGGAGTAACCGCGCACCTCCTGGTCCATCTTCTTCAGGAGTCGCTCGCCGTAGGTCAGCGCGTAGTCCCAGATGTCGCACACGGCGACAAATCGCACGTTCTCGATCTTCAGCACCGCGTCCATCAGCACGCGGCCCTGCGCACCGAGGCCGACCAGCGCGATGCGAAGTTCGTTCGCGGAGGAGGATGCCCGCAGCGCGCCGGGGCTCGTCAGCACCAGCGCGGCACCCGTTCCGGCGGCCGCCCGCAGAAAATCCCGCCGCGACCACACGCCGGCCTTTGTGCTGCCCACGTCTACCATTTCCGCGGGAAGGCAAGGACGTTGTAGCGCGCGAGATACAGCGCGAGGGCAATGAGGCCCACATGGATGCCCAGCCACGCGACACCGTCGTTCTGGTTCAGCAGAATGAGGCCAATCGTGAGCATCACGTAAATGAGCCCCTGCAACGCGAGGGTGATCCGCGTGAACAAGCCAAAGAGCAGCATCGCGCCAAGCACGATCAAGGCCCAGCCAAGACACGCGGCGAATGGCTCGAGAAGAAACTTCGGCAGCAGCGGCTCCTCGGCGAGCTTCAGGCTCAGCGCCTTCGGAAGCCCGTGATAATTCTGCCACGCGTAGATCTTCTGCTCGACCTCGACAATGGCGCCGCTCGGATCGGGCGCGCCGGTTTCATCCAGCAGCGGACGCTGCGTCATTTCCGTGACGGCAAATTTTTCGATGCCGGCGACGATCGCGCGCACCGCCAGCCAGAGCCGGAGAACGAGAAACGCGAGAGTGGGGCCGAGGGTATCCGTGGGAGGAGGTGATTTTTCCATGAAACTTCAAAAGCGGAGAACGTCGTCCGGTTTCCTCAATCGGCAAGCGGCTGAACCCAGATGTTCCGGAACTGGACCGGGCTGCCGTGATCCTGCAGGCCGATGGGAAGTTTGTCGGGATGCGGCTTGTAGGACGCGCGCTTGCCATGCACCGTCGCTCCGTCGAGTTCGAAGTTCTCCTGCACCGGAATGCCATTCAACTTCACCGAGAACCGCGCCTTCTCCAGAACCTCGCCGTTGTCGCCGAACTTCGGCGCGTGAAACTCAATGTCGTAATACTGCCACTGCCCGGCGGGGCGCAGCGCGTTCGCCAGCGGCGGATTCTGTCCATAGACCGCGCCGGCCATGCCATCGGCATACGTCCGGTTTTCCAACGTATCGAGCACCTGGATTTCGTATTGATTCATCAGGAAAACCCCGCTGTTCCCGCGGTCCTGTCCCTCCCCTTCAACGTTCTCGGGCGTTTTCCATTCAATATGAAGTTTGCACGAGCCGAAGCCGCGCTTCGTCTGGATGGAACCGGAATCCGGCACGACCTCCATCGCGCCGTCGACGATCCTCCAGCCTGCCGGCTCGCCGTTTGGTTTCTGCCACTGCGACAAATCGGTGCCATCGAAGAGAATGACGGCGTCTTCCGGAGCCTTCGCCGATTCCGCAAGCTCCTCCTCCGATTTCGGCTCCACCACGGGCGGCAGCGGACGATTCATGTCGTGAACCGCCCATTCCTCCTCCTGGGCGTGGGTCGATGCAGGGTGGGATGTCATGAGTGCGAGAAGTCCAAAGGTAAGCCAGGGGAGTTTCATGAAATCAAAAGAATGAAATGCGAATGGGAACACGCAAGCCGCGAGAATCAAATTTATGACATATACCGGCGGTGGGACTCGAACCCACACTCTGGAAACCAGAAAGGGATTTTAAGTCCCTTGCGTCTGCCATTTCGCCACGCCGGCTGGGAAACGGAACTAGATCATCCGCGGGTGCCCGCTCCAAGGCAAGAGCAGCTTCGACGGGCTCAGTCGCCGCTTCGGCGGCCGGGATTGCAGACGCGCAGCACGGCCCGCACCACGCCTTGAATCACGAGATTATTCAGCGGAATTCGGTCTGGATACGCCGGATTCTCCGCCTTGAGGAAGATCTCGCCGTTCTGTGTCATAAACCGCTTCAACGTCGTCTCGCCATCGATCACGGCCGCAACGATGTCGCCAAACTTTGGCTCGCGGGTCTCGACGATCACCGTGTCTCCATCGAGGATGTGGGCGTCCTTCATGGAATCGCCCTTCACCTTCAGCGCGAAGGTCCTCGCCGTGCGCGGGATGTTCATCGCCTCGAGATCCACGGGAATCATCCCCTCGCCGACTGGATCCACCGGATCGCCCAGGCCGGCGCTGATGGAGCCAAGGATTGGCAACTGCGTGAACCGCTGCCGTCGCGCGCCGCGGCGGGCCTGCGGCCGGCATTCCTCGACCAGCTTGCGGAGATGCATGAGACGCTCCAGCCGGTCCGACGACGATGCCTTGCGTGCCAGTCGCGCTTTCCCCCGGGCCATGACCGACTATGGAAACGATCTCCACGAAGTGGCAAGCGGGAAACCATGGCGCTTGCAGCACGGAGCGATGGTGGCAATCTGCCGGCATGGAGAACGCCGCCCGCCGCATCGTCGAGGTCCTGCGCTCAGCGGGACACGAGGCCTACTACGCCGGCGGCTGCGTGCGGGACCTTCTCCTCGGAAAAACCGCGCATGATTACGACATCGCCACGAGCGCGCGACCCGATGAGGTGACCGCCCTGTTTCCCCGCACGGTCGCGGTGGGCGCGCATTTTGGGGTCATCATGGTCATCGAGGAAAACAAGCCGTTTGAGGTCGCGACCTTTCGCAATGACGGCAACTACGGCGACGGCCGGCGGCCCGATTCCGTCACGTTCGCCACCGCAGAGGAGGACGCCCAGCGCCGCGACTTCACAATCAACGGCCTCTTCCTCGATCCCGTCTCGAACGAGGTGATCGACTTCGTCGGCGGCCGGCGCGATCTCGAAGCCCATGTCATCCGCGCCATCGGCGACCCGGCATTGCGGTTCAACGAAGACAAGCTTCGCGTGTTGCGCGGCGTTCGTTTTGCCGCAGCGCTCGGATTCAAGATCGAACCCGCAACCTGGGAGGCCATTCGCGCCTTCGCCGGCGAGGTTCCCGTCGTCAGCGCGGAGCGGATTCGCGACGAACTTTCGAGAATCTTCCTGCACCCGAATCGCGTTCGCGGCTTCGATCTGCTCGACGCGAGCGGGCTGCTGCGAATCCTGCTTCCCGAGGTGGACGTGCTCAAAGGCTGCGTGCAGCCGCCGGAGTTTCACCCCGAGGGCGATGTATTTGTCCACACACGCCTGATGCTCGAGCTGCTTCCGGAAAAAGTCTCCCTGCCGCTCGTGCTCGCGGTGCTCTTTCACGACCTCGGCAAGCCACCGACGTTCCAGCGGGATGAAACGGGACGCATCCGGTTCAACGGTCACGAATACGTCAGCGCGCAGCTCACCCGCGAAATCATGACGCGCCTTCGATTCTCCAACGCCGAGATCGAGGCCACGGAGGCGATCGTGCGAAATCACATGGCCTTCAAGGACGTGCAGAAAATGCGCGTCGCGAAGCTCAAGCGCTTCCTCGCTCGCGAGACGATCGACGACGAGCTCGAACTCCACCGCGTCGACTGCACGTCGAGCCATGGCATGCTCGACAACTACGAGTTTCTGCTCGCGAAGCGGGAGGAGTTTGCCAACGAGCCGCTCATTCCGCCGCCACTCGTCACCGGCCACGACCTCATCGCGCTTGGATGGAAGCCCGGGCCGATTTTCAAACGCGCGCTCGATGCGGTCGAAACGCTGCAGCTCGAAGGCCGGTTGCGCGACCGCGACGAAGCCCTTGCGTGGCTGCGGGAACACAGCGATTCGCTGCGCGAGGAATCGTAACCCGGCGCTCCATTCAACTCCGCCGAAAGCGCGGCCGCTTCGTCGCGTGGACGACGGAATCGATCTTCTCGATGGTCACCGTTTCGATCTCCGCCAGCTTCTGCAGGGAAGCCGCTGCTTCGCTCGTGACTTCGCGCGCGATCCGCAACGTCTCCCGGTCAAAGTCCCTGTGCCGCTCCGCCTCGATACTCACGAGCTGCATTTGATTGAGATAGTTGAGGAGAATGTGGTGCGCGCTCTCAACGGTCTTTCGAAACACCGCCAGTCGCTCCTCCTCCGCCATGACCTGTTGTCTCCACGCCAGCTTCGTCAGCACGAAAATCAGCGCCGCCGAAAGGAGCACAAACAACCCGCCCTTCATCGTCTGAAACACCGTCAGGACCTCGGAGTCCTTGGCGAGAAACTTGATGAATTGATCCGTCGCGACGATCCAGAAAATGCCAAAGCCGAGATATGCCAGGGAAATTCGCCAGTGGGGTTTCATAGTCGCCGGGGGGATATCCATCATCCGGCTCCGAAGAAAAATTCACAAGCGCAACCGGCGGGCTCGGCAATCGCCCTCGCGCCGTCAACGGACGAAGGCCGGTTCAGAAACGGCCGCCGCTTTGAATCGCAGCGAGCGCGGTCTCGAGGCGCCCCGGGTCGATGGGCTTGGTGAGGTGATCGATAAATCCCGCCTCGCGACTGCGCTGGAGATCCTGCTCCATTCCGTAGCCGCTCACCGCGATGCCCCGCAGACCGTAACGGTCTCGAAGCTGCGCCATCAGCTCCGTTCCGGCAACGTCGGGCAAACCGACGTCGCTGATCACGATGTCGAACGTCTGGGCTTCCGCCGCCGCAAGCGCCTCCTGCGCGTTGGAAGCCGCAACGACTTGATGACCACGCCGTCGAAGAATCAGCTCAAACACTTCCCGGGTGTCGTCGTGATCCTCGACGAGCAGAACACGCAGCGAAGAAACGTGCGCATCCGCCGGATCTGTTGATTCCTCCGGCCTCCGGACAGGCGCGTGGCGGATTGGCATATCAACATGAAACGTCGCCCCGCAGCCTGCACCGGCACTTTCGCCGCGAATTTCCCCACCATGCGCCAGCATGATGGAACGGCTGATCGCGAGCCCGAGTCCAAGCCCGCCGAACTGCCGCGTCGTCTCGCGCCCGCCAACCTGCGTGAATGGCTGGAAAAGATTTCCCGCCTGATCCGGGTCGAATCCAATGCCCGTGTCGGTGATGGAAATTCGCAGCAGTCCGGGCCGCGGATTTTCGCTCACGATGCGGATCGAACCATGCGCCGGAGTGAACTTGATCGCGTTGCGAATGATGTTCCAGAACACCTGCTGAAGACGGACCGCATCGCCGGTCGTCCCCGCCTCGGTGGCATGCAATTCCGCGCGCAACTCGAGATCACGAGTGTCTCCACTGGCACGCGCTATCTCGATCGCGCGGTGAATGATCGCATGGAGATCCACCTCGGCTTCATGCAACTCGAGCTTGCCGTTCGCAATGCGGGTGAGATCGAGAAGATCGTCGATGAGCCGCGTCTCAAGCTGAATGTTCCGACGAATCATCGCCAGATCCTCGCGAAGATTCCCGGGCAGGCCGGGATCGTCGTGCATGGCGGAAATCGCCATCAGCGCAGGCGTAAGCGGAGTGCGCAGCTCGTGACTCAGCGCCGCGAGGAAGCTGTCCTTTGCGATGTTGGCGCGCTCCGCGACCTCCTTTGCCAGACGCAGGTCTTCGCCGGATTTCTGAAGGCTGAGGTCGGTGACAACAAGACAGATCACCGTCTGATCGGCAAGCGGCAGCGTGCTGGCGGTGAAATGCACGGGAATCCGCGCGCCGATCGTGCTGGAAAGAATGGCCTCGTGTTTGACCACCGCCGCCTCACTCGAGAGCACCGCGGAAATGCTGGCCCAGCTCTCCGGCGTGATGATCGCCAGAATGCTCGAGCTGATCACCTCGTCGAGCGGCAGGCCCACCATGTCGGCAAACCGCTGGTTGCTGTAGAGCACAAGGCCATCGGCCCCCACCGTGACCGCGCCCTCCTGCATTTGCTCCACGTAAACGCGGTAAGGCTGCTCCGCCCCGGAGAGGCTGTAGATCTGGTGGCCGTGCTCGCCATGGACGACCACGGCATCGACCTCGCCATTTCGGATCGCCTCGAGCGTCGATTGCGCTTCCTGAAGACTGCTCCGCAGCGAGTCCAGCTCGGAGCGGTCGACCCACACGCGAGTCTCGACCGGGTCGTCCGTCACATCTCCACCCATTTCGTGTCGGGGCGGTCCAGATCGAGACCGATCAGAACCTTGCCGGGATCGGAGAGATCGCCAATCAGGCGCCTTGGAGGCAGCGGCTCGCTCTTGATGAGCGTTGGCGCGGCAATAATCTGCTGCTGCTGCGCGTCGTCAGGCTGCTGGTAGATGTCGATCACCTTCAGGTCGTAACGCCCCTGCAGATGCTCCTCGCAAAGCGCGCGGACATTCGCGATGGCCTTCGACGAGCGAACGGTCGTGCCGGTGACATAAAGCCGGAGCACGTAATGGCGGGTGCGATCGGCGGACTTCAGCAGCGCCTCGAATTCGGCGGTGCTGTCGGTGTGCGGCTTGCGGTTGGGCATGGCTCAGATCGCATCGAGCTTCGCGATGTCCATTCCGACAATCACCCGCTCAGTTTTTGAAAGATCGCCCACGATTCGCTTGATCGGCTCGGGCAGCTTTCGCACGAGCGTCGGCAACGCCACGATCTGGTCGTTCTGCGCCAGTTCGGGATGCTTCAAAAGGTCGATGACCTCGATGTGGTAGCGCCCGGCGAGATGCTCCTCGCAAAGGCGCTTGAGATTCGAAAAGGCCGCAAGCGACTTCGGTGTCTGGCCCGCCACGTAGAGGCGGAGGTTCCAGGCGTCATCCGGAACTTCCGGACTCTTCGTCGTGCGCTTTGCCGTTGCTTTTGGCGCAGCTTTTCTGCGCGGAGAGTCCTTCTTCATTTGCGACCGTTCAAAGCGGGGGTTCCGGTGATTCTGCGGCTGCGAGCCATGGCCTGACGGATGCGTTCCGCCTCCTGCCGCCGCTCGGTTTCGCCGGCGGCGATGCGCTCGAATTCCTCGAGTTCCGCGTGGTAGGCGGCTCGCAACGCCTCGATCTGCGCCTCCGTCGATTTCCGTCGATGATCCAGCGCAAGACGTTTTCGCTCGACCTCCTCCGCAGCCAGCTGCGCCTCACGGGCCTCGCGGGCTTCCTGCGCCAGACGCGCGGAACCGGTGAGCACTCCGGCCTCACCCAGGTAGGCGTCGACGAGTCGAATGCCGCCGGGGGTGATCAGGAATTCGCGCACCTGGTTTGAATGCGCCATGCCGCGTGATTTCAAAATGTAGAGCAGACGGTTGCGTTCCCCATTGCTCTCCACGTCCCGCAGCAACAGCCAGGTATCGACCATTGAGCTGAGCCCTTCGTCCGTCGATTCGATCGCCTTGCCCTGCGCGCTCAGGCTGATGAGAAAGCCGAGGATGTTTGACTTGCGCAGGAAATCCACGAGTCGAACGAGCATGTTTGTCGATTCGTCCAGCGTGCCCGCCGCGCGCATGTTCGAAATGGGATCGACCATAACGACCGTCGGCTTGAACTCCGCAATCAGCTTGTGCATCCGCACGAGATGCATTTCGAGCCCATGCACCGTGGGCCGGGTCGTGTGGAAGCGCAGCAGGTTCTTGCGCACGAACGGAGCGAGATCGATGCCGATCGATTTCATGTTGCGCAGAATCTGCGCCGGCGATTCCTCAAACGAAAAATACAGGCATCGTTCGCCACGCGCGCAGGTCGATCGCGCAAGCTGCGCAGCCATGCTGCTCTTGCCCGTGCCGGCCGTCCCGGTGAGCAGCACCGTGCTGCCTCGATAATAGCCGGGGCCGCCGAGCATTTGATCGACCCCCTCCACACCTGAGGTGACCCGCTCCGGCGAGACCTCATAGTCCAGGCCGGAGGATGTGATCGGAAGCACCGAGATGCCCTCCTCGTCGATCAGGAACGGGTATTCGTTCGTGCCGTGTGTCGAGCCGCGGTATTTCACCACGCGGAGTCGGCGGGTGGAGATCTGCCCCACGACGCGGTGATCGAGCAACACGACGCAATCGGAGACATACTCCTCCAACCCCTGCCGGGTCAGCTGACCGTCACCGCGCTCACCTGTGATGATCGTCGTCATCTCCCGCTCCTTGAGCCAGCCGAACAGCCGGCGAAGCTCCGAGCGAAGAATCGCCTGATTCGAAAGCCCCGAGAAAAGCGTCTCGATCGTGTCGAGCACCACGCGCTTCGCGCCGACGGTCTGGATCGCATGCGCCAGCCGAATGAAAAGCCCCTCGAGATCGTATTCGCCGTTCTCCTCGATCTCGTTCCGATCCACCTTCACGAAATCAATGACCAGCTTCTTGTCAGCGATGAGCTGGTCGACGTCGAATCCGAGCGACGCGACGTTCTTGCGAATGTCCTCCGCCGTCTCCTCGAAGGTCATGACCACGCCGTTCTCGCCGAACTGCGTGGCGCCACGTATCAGAAACTCGAGAGCGAAAAGCGATTTGCCGCATCCCGCCGAGCCGCAGACCAGCGTGGGTCTTCCCCGCGGGACGCCTCCTCCAGTGATATCATCAAAGCCACTGATGCCAGTGGGAGCTTTCTGGAGAACAGGCAGGCGGGAACGAACGGCTCTTGGCATGTGACCGCGACCGGACAGCGAAGTGGGGGCCCCGTCAAGCGGTATCGAGCTATTTCCGCCGCAGGACGGAGAAATCAGGGAGGTCCCCGATGGCCTGCTGCGCCACAAGCCGGATGCCCGGCCATGCGGGTCATTTGCCCGCGTTCAACTCCGCAAGCACCTCGGGGTCGCGCACGTCGGCCCAGTTGCCCTTCAACTCGTAGGCGCGGACCCGCCCGGTGGTTTGCGCGAGCTCGCGGATCGCATCCGTCAGTTCATATTCGCCGCGCGGCGAGCGCTCGAGCCTTGCCGTGTAGTCGTAGATGCTCGGGCGGAACAAATAGACTCCGGCGTTATACCACGGGCTCGTCGGCTCGCCCGGCTGCGGCTTCTCGCGCAGATCGGTCATGAAGAACCGGTCGTCCACAAATACCGCGCCGCCCTTGCTCACGTCTTCGCTGAATTTCACGGAAACAATCGCCTCCTCCTCGCCCGGCGAGGCCAGCACCGCGTAATTTTCCGGGTCGATCAAAATGTCGCCGTAGCTCAGCAGGAAGGGATCCTGCGCGGTGAACGATTTCGCGAGTTCGACCACGCGGCCCGTTCCATCCTGCACGACCTGCCGCTCGTAGCTAACACGCACTCCAAACGCTCTACCGTCGCCAAAAAAGTTTCGCACGACCTCCTCGCGATAACCGACGATCAGCAGCACGTCGTCGATTCCCGCACTTCGCATTCCCTCGATGATATGCTGGAGAATCGGTTTTCCCTGCACGGCGATCATCGGCTTTGGCAGGTCGTTGGTCAGCTCGCGCATCCGGGTTCCCCGACCGGCGGCAAGAATCACAGCTTTCTTTACAGAGGGCATCCGGCGAGTTTCACAAATCGAACTGACAACGCGAAAGATCGAAATCACGATCGCGCAGCCGAGCAACATGAAGCGCCTCCGTATCACGCACCTCACCGAGTATTCCTACAGCTGCCCCGTGACGTTCGGTCCCCACCGGGCGCTGGTGCGACCGCGGGAGGGTCACGACGTCCACATCGAGAGTTCGGTTCTCGAAGTCTCGCCCTCTGCGAACATCCGCTGGTTGCGCGACGTATATGGCAACTCCATCGCCATTCTCGAATTTCTCGAGCCCGGCACGATGTTGCGTGTGTTGAGCGAACTTGTCGTCGCCCATTACGACGAAAATCCGCTCGATTTCATCATCGATCCGGCCGCCGTCGCGTATCCGTTTCGCTATCCGGTGGACGAGCAGGCCGAGCTCATTGCGTATTGCCTCTCGGCCTATCCGCGCGACGGCTCCGCGCTTCGCGATTGGCTCACGCAGTTCTACAAACCCGGCCAGCTCATCGGCACCTTCGAGCTCCTCTCACGGCTCAACACCGCAATCTTCGAGAGCTTCACCTACACCCGTCGCGAAGAACCCGGCGTGCAAAGCCCCGCGCAGACGCTCGCTCTCGGCACGGGTTCATGCCGCGACTTCGCGACGCTGATGATGGAGGCCGCACGTCACTGGGGATTTGGCGCGCGTTTCGTGACCGGTTACCTGCAAACGCCACCGAGCGAGGATCAGCACGGCGCGACGCATGCGTGGACCGAGATTTACATCCCGGGCGCCGGGTGGCGTGGATTCGATCCGACGAACAATACGCTCGCCGGCGCTCAACACGTCTCGGTGGCCGTCGCGCGCGATCCGGAAAAAGCGAATCCCGTGAGCGGATCGTGGACCGGTCCCGCCGGAGCTTTCACTGGCCTGCACGTCAATGTGCAGGTGGATCTGTTGTAAATGGAAATCGGCAGTTTCGGGCAACGCCTGTTCACCTCATCCGCTCGCGCCGCGTTTCGGGCGATCTTTCGCACCACCGCCAGGGTGCACATCCGGCATCTAACGCCCATTCCGCGCACGGGTCCGTTGATCATGGCGTGCAATCACATCAGCCACTTCGACCCGCCGTTCATCGGAAGCTTCTTCCCGCGCCACGTTGACTGGATGGCGATGGAGGAGCTGTTTCGCAATCCACGGTTCGGCAAAGCCCTCGAATGGACCGGCGCCTTCAAGGTCCATCGCGACGGCTCCGATCGCAGCGCGTTGCGTGTCGCGGTGAAAAGACTGCGTGCAGGCCGGGTGGTCGGCATTTTCCCGGAGGGCGGCATTCGCGCAGGCGACACGTCCATTCTCAACGGCGCTCCCATGCGACCCGGCGTCGGCGCGCTCGCGCAAATGGCACAGGCGCCCGTGCTGCCGTGCGTCGTCATCGGCACCGACCGGCTGTATCACAAAAAGAACTGGCGTCCGTTCGGCCGCACCCCGCTCTGGTTCGTCACCGGCACGCCGCTCCCTCCCCCGGAAGGTTCCGGGCGTGACGACGCTCGCGAGCAATTTCGCGAGGCGCTTTCGCGGGCCTTCATCGAATTGAAAGATCGCCTCGTCGAGCAGTATGGACTGTCTCCCGCCGACCTGCCCACGACACCGCAGGCGCGAAAAGGCGAAGATCCCTACGCATGAGAGGACTCTGGGAAAAATCCCTCGCACACGCGATGGACACCGTGATGTGCGCCATGATGAACCGGCTCCAATGGCGTCTGCGGCACCGCGCCTGCACCCGTGAAACCTTTGACGCCTACCTCGACGCCTGCGAGCCGCTGACTCCGGAGGAATTCTTTGATCCCGGGGATACCCGGATCCCGCCACCAACCGCAATCGATCCACTGGTCATTCTTGAATGGCCCTCGCCCGTGCGCAGCGGCTTCGCGGAAAACGACACCGCCCGCGCTCTTTGGTATGTGGGGCCGAATGGTCCGTCCGCGCCCACCGCAATGGTTTTTCATGCCCTGCTCTCGGCCAGTGACATCGGCTATCGGCGGCTGGCCACGTGGTTCCACCGTCACGGATGGAACATGGTTTTTCCTCATCTCCCCTTCCATTATTCCCGCACACCACTTGGCTACCGCAATGGCGCCCTCGCTGTGACCGCCGACCTTCCTCTCGTCGCGGAAACGCTGCGGCAGGCCGTCGCCGAAAGCCGGCAGATCCTCACGTTTCTTCGCGAGCAGGGCTGCGAGGAATTCGGTCTGCTGGGCACGAGCTACGGCGGATGGGTTTCGTCGTTGCTGAGCTTCGTCGAGCCGGCGTTTCAATTCATCACGCTCATCCAGCCCATCATCGACGTGGAACACGTCACGTGGGAAAGCCCCGCCGCGGCCGCGATTCGGAGGATCGTCTCGGCGAATGGCATCACCCCCGGCGCCGCACACCGCCATTCCCATCTCACCTCTCCGCTTCACGGCAGGCCGCTCACGCCGACGGATCGCATTACGCTGATTGGCGGAAAATACGACACCGTCGCGCCGTCAGCCGGTCTGCGCGAGCTGGCGAACGCGTGGTCGGGAGCGACCTTCGTCGAGGTGCGGCAGGGGCATTTTGGCTATGCCGCGCTCGCGGAGGCGAAGCGCCGCATCGAGCCGGTGCTGGCTCAGCGCCGGCCGCCGACGATCGTGAAGGAATAGTCGATTTCGAGCCGGCTGCCCTGCAGCGCATCGGCCACGTCCTTGGGCATCGGCGGGATCTCCGCCTCGATCACGGCACGCACACTGCAACTCGCGAGACTTTCGTTCGACGTGTTGCGCAGCACCTTCACACCCTCGATCGTGCCGTCTGCGCGAACGACAAAGCGCAACTCAACCGTGCCGATGCTCACGAGGTCCATCATGTCGTTGACGTAGTAATACCAGCGCGAACCGATGGCGTCGGAGAGCATCTTCTTGTAGCGGCCGAGTGGCGTGGCCATTGCTTCGACCGAGGCCCGTCCCCGGTTGGTGATTCCGCCCTTCAATCGCGTGACGCGCGTCTGCGGCTGGTAACCCGGAGTGGTTGGAGGCGAGGGCGGGCGCGGCGTTTCTGGCTTCCGAACCTCGGGCTCCGGCTGTTGCTGGCGTGGACGCGAGGGATCAAGCATCGCGAGTTCGGCATCCTCCGGCTTCGGAGTCGGACCCGGCTCCTCTTCCGGCTTCTCGGCCTCCTCGGTTTTCTCCGTTTGCTCGCTCTGCGGCTGCGGCGGAACCGGTGGTGGAGAGGGCGGCGCAGCCTGTCGCGAAGGACCAAGGCTCAACTCCTGATTCCGCAATGCCATGTCCGGCAAATCCTCCTGACCCTGCGTCGTCGGAATCGGAGCGTCGGATTCCGCCGGCCCTTCGCTGCCGGCCTTCAGGTTCTGATCGGACTCGAACTTCGCATTCTTGGGCGCCTCGTCGGTCACCTCCCCTTGCGAGCTGTCGACGAATCCCGGCTGCTCCTCGGACGGCTTCGGCGGGGGAACGATGACAATCTCCACCGGCTCGGGAGGTGCCGGTTGCCGCGCAGGCGCGAGCAGGGAATCGGGAACCAGCGAAAGAACGAGCAAAGCCAGCAGAAGGATCGCCAGATGAATCAGAAGCGCAGCAATCAACGCGGCGACAATCCGCCGGCGCTCCCTTCTTCGTTCGAGCCGAACCGTCACGCGGGCAGAGTCCTCGAAACGCGGGCGTGGTGAAAGAGATATTGCTGCACGTAGCCCGCATACAGGCCGAAGCGCTCCCGCGAATACGCCTCCAGCTCCGCAAGCGGCGCGTCACCGCGCATTGCGCGCAGCACACGGCCAATCCACACATCCACCGGAACGGCATCCAGCCGCTCGTAGGCGAAGAGCAGCACGCAGTTGGCGACCTTGCGTCCGATCCCCGGCAGTTTGCAAAGCTCCTCCATCGCCCGGGGGGTCTCCATTTCCGCGATCCGCTCGAGATCCACCACCCCCTCGGTGACCATTCGCGCCGTGCGAAGAAGATTCGGCGCGCGAAATCCCAACCCGCAGGCCCGCAGCTCCTTCTCCGTCGTCGAGGCAAGCACCTCCGGAACGGGATAGGCGCAAAGATCGGACCCCGCGACCGGATCTCCAAATCGCTCGCGCAACGCAAACGACATTGCCCGAATGTGCGCGACCTGTTTCATCGCGCTCGTCAAAAACGTCGCAAGGCATTCCCAGCGCGGCTGGCGAATGATGCGAATGCCCCGACAAGCCTCGAGTGCGGCTCGCGAAAAGATGTCGTCGGGAAACGTCGCATAGATCTCCTCGAGCGGATGATCGAGCGCGAAGTAATGATGCACCAGCTGCTCGTGTCCCTTGGATATGCGCAACCGCTTTCCGACCTGCTCCACGCGCACCGGCGTGCGATCGATGAGCCCGATCCACCCGTCACCATCCGGCAGCCAGTGAAAAACCTGCCCGCTTTCGAGGGTGAGCCGGAGATCGAACTCCGGCGTCATCGCGTGAAATAGCTCAGGTTCTCGAGCTCGATCGCGAGATTGACGTTGTTCACCATCACGCGCGCGGGAACCTGCAGCACGATGGGCGCAAAGTTGAGGATCGCCTGGATGCCCGCCGCGACGAGCTGATTGCAGATCTCCTGCGCCGCCGTCCCCGGCACGCACAGGATCGCCATCTTGATGTCATGCGTCGCGATGAATTTCGCCATGCGCTGCAGCGAGTAGATTGGCGCCTTCACGTCCTTCGTCTTTTTCGTCGCCGGTTTCGCGTCGAAGGCCGCGGCAATCTCGAAGCCCTCCTTCGCAAATCCCTCCTCGTAGCGCAGCAGCGCGCTGCCGAGATTACCCGCACCGACAAGAATCACCGGCTGCAGGCTGGTGCGGCCCAGCGTGTCGGAGAGTCGTTTGCGCAATGTCGCGACATCGTAACCGAGGCCGCGTTTGCCAAACTGGCCGCAATAGCCGAGGTCCTTGCGAAGTTGCGTGGGCTTGACCCCCGCGACCTTTGCAAGCGCCTCGGAGGACACCGTCACCGTGTCGTTGTTGACGAGCCGTTCCAGGCAGCGCTTGTAGAGAGACAGGCGATAGACCGTTTTGCGCGGAATGGGCCCTTTCATGAACTTTGTGAAAAAGAGCAATCTCTCTGCGGAATTGTCAATCGGCGCCTAGAGAATCGCCGGGTCGCCATACAACGTCGAGCCGCTCGCCCGCGTGATCCGCACGTTCATGATCTGGCCGGCATGTCGTGGCGCGCCCTCGAACACCACGATCTTGTTGGTCCGCGTGCGGCCGGAATAGCGCTCGGCATTGTGCCGGCTGAGCCCTTCGCAGAGGATTTCGACCTCGCGCCCGACATGCGCCTCCAGTTTGCGCGAGACATTCCGGTTCACCAACGCGAGAAGTTCCTGGTTTCGCTCCTCCTTCACCGACTCCGGCACCTGGTCCTCCATGGTCGCCGCGGGCGTATCGCGGCGCGGCGAGTAGCGGAAGATGAACGCATTGTCGAAGTCCGCCTCGACGACCATCGACTTCGTCTGCTCGAAGTCCTCATCCGTCTCACCGGGGAAGCCGACGATAATGTCCGTCGTAATTGCCATGCCTTCGCGGGCGGCGCGCAGTTTTTCGACCAGCGAAAGAAACCGCTCGCGCGTGTAGGCGCGATGCATGCGCTTGAGAATGCGGTTAGATCCGGACTGCAGCGGCAGGTGCACATGCTCCATGAGCCGCGGCAGATACGTGAAAGCGTTGATCAAATCGTCGCGATATCCAATCGGGTGCGGCGACGTGAAGCGCAGCCGCTCCAGCCCTGGCACGGCATGCACCGCCTCGAGCAATTGCACAAACGGGCTTTTCCCATCGATCTTCGGAAACTCGTGACGCCCGTAAAGATTCACGATCTGGCCAAGGAGCGTCACTTCCTTCACGCCACGCGCGACCAGCCCGCGCACTTCTTCGACGATGTCCGCAATGGGTCGCGACCTTTCCGCGCCGCGCGTTGAGGGAACAATGCAGAACGTGCAGTGCATGTTGCAGCCCTGCATGATCGAGACAAATGCCGAAGCCTGCCCTTCGCGCAGGGTGTGTTCGCGAATCTCGTTCTGCGAACCCTCCTCCTCGTCGGTGTCGACGATTGCGAGCCGCTCGTTGTCGATCCGCGCCTCGAGCTTCCGCCGCAGCAACTCATCCACGTAGTCCGCCACGCGGTGAAACTTCTGTGTGCCGACGACGAGATCGATGTGATCCGACGACTCCGCGAGTTCCGCGCCGCGACTTTGCGCCATGCAGCCGAGATAGCCGAAAACGAGATGCGGCCGCTTCTCGCGCAATCGCCGCAGCATGCCCATTTTTCCAAGGGCCTTCTGCTCCGCCATGTCACGCACGCTGCAGGTGTTCAACAGGATGACATCGGCGTCCGTCTCGTCGCGAGTGAGACGGTATCCGCGGTCGGCCAGCATCTGCGCGACCTGTTCGGAGTCGCGTTCGTTCATCTGGCAGCCGTAGGTTTTGATATAAACGCTGGGCATGAGGAGTCGGGGAGGCTACACCGTCGCGGGCCGGATTTCCAGAGCGCATCGGCCACCCAAAAAACCACTTGTTTTCCTGACCATAGCCACACGAAGTTGAAAGCAATGTCGACTCCCGTCCCCGCCAAACTCGGCTATTCGATGCCCGCAGAATGGGAGCTTCACGAGGCCACATGGCTTTCCTGGCCGCATCGCGATGGCATCAGCTTCCCCGGATCCTACGACCGCGTCATTCCGACGTTTGTGAAGATGGTCGAAGCCCTCGCGGAATCGGAGATCGTGCGCATCAACGTCCGCGACAAGGAGCAGGAATCCGAGGTTCGCCGCCTGCTCAACGGCACGCCGCCCGAGCGCGTGGAATTCTTCCACATCCCCGCCAACGAACCGTGGTGCCGCGATCACGGCCCGATTTTTCTCAAGCGCCGGCAAAGCCCGACGCTCGCGATCGTCGACTTCGGCTACAACGCCTGGGGCTGGAAGTATCCGCCCTGCGACGATGACGACGAGGTGCCGACGAAGATTGGAAAGGCGCTCGGCATCGAAGTGTTCGACAGTGGCGATTTTATTCTCGAAGGCGGCTCGATCGACGTGAATGGCGAGGGCGCCCTGCTCACGACCGAGAGCTGCCTGCTGAACGAAAACCGCAACCCCGACCTCGACAAAAAGGACATCGAGCAACGGTTGAAGGACTACCTCGGTGTGCACACGATCATCTGGCTCGGGGATGGCATCGAAGGCGACGACACCGACGGCCACATTGATGATCTCACACGCTTTGTCGCCCCGAACACGGTGGTCACCGTCATCGAGGAGGACGAAAGCGACGAGAACCACGACGCGCTCAAGGCCAATCTCGAGAGACTCCAGTCCGTGCAGCTCAAAAAGGACGAGCCGCTGGAGATTCACACGATCCCGATGCCGTCGAAGATCATTCGCGACGGACAACGCCTGCCGGCAAGCTACGCGAACTTTTACGTGGCCAACGAGGTCGTGCTGTTGCCGGTGTTCGGAGAGCGAAACGACGCGTGGGCGGAGTCCGTGATGAAGGAGGTTTTCCCGACCCGCCGGATCGTTCCGATCGACTGCCGCGAGCTCATCTGGGGCCTTGGCGCCTTTCATTGCCTGACGCAGCAGCAGCCAAAGGCCTGAGCGGAATGGAGACGTTCCTCGCGCAGCTTCGGGATCCTGCGTTTCAACACGTCCTCATCAATCACCTCCCGATCACCGGCCTCGCCGCCGGTGCGCTCGCGCTCCTCATCGCGGTCTTCATGCGCAGCCGCCGCGCACAGATCGCCGCGCTGAGCACCGTCCTGGCAATGTCCGCGTGCGTCTTCCCGACCTACGTCACCGGTGAGGACGCCTACAGACAAATCCGCCGCATCGCCGACGACGCCGGCGCCGACTGGCTCGACGCCCACCTCGACCGCGCCGATCGCGCCGTGGGTGCCTTTTACGCACTGGCCGGCCTCTCGCTTGCAGCCCTGGCCATTCCGCTCAGGTGGCCGCGCACCGGCACTCCCCTCGCCGCGCTCACGCTGCTTGGCGCGATCGCCTGCGTGGCGCTCGGTGGCTGGATCGCCGATGCCGGCGGCCTCGTGCGGCACCCGGAGCTGCGCCCGGCGCCTCAAACCCCGGCCATTCTCGAAACGCCGTAAACTCCGGCGGCGCCACACTTTTCCGCTTGCGCCAGTCGGAAAACCGTGCACAATTCCCGGTTCCTTATGGCTAAGAAATCATGGCTCGAACGCGACAAGCGCAAGCGCAAGACCGTTGAAAAATACGCGGAACTGCGCGCTGAGCTGAAGGCCCGCGGTGACTACATCGGGCTTTCCCAGCTCCCTCGCGATGCCAGCCCGACCCGTCTCGTAAATCGCTGCAAGCTCACCGGGCGTCGTCGCGCATACATGCGTCGCTTCAAAATTTCCCGCATCACCTTCCGTGAGCTCGCCTCCGCCGGCCTCATTCCCGGCGTCACAAAGTCGAGCTGGTAGTCGAAAACGCCAGACTCGCGTCCTCCGGAGCAGTCTGGCAGTATGAACGGCTCGGGAGGCAATAAAACCGATGCCGATCTACGAATACGAACCCATTGACGGGGACTGCAGGACCTGCGGCGGACGTTTCGAACTTCGACGTCCCGCAGATCGCGAGCCTCTTAAGCAGTGCCCGCTTTGCAAGAAGCCGGTGCGCAAGTTGATCTCCCAGGTCAACACCCCCCGGCTTACCAAGCCGCTCTCGGTCTCCGACGCCAAAAAGGCGGGATTTCAGATCCTCAAGCGACGCGACAAGGGTGTTTACGAGAAGCTTTAGCTTCCCGACGATGGACGCCGCGTAAGCCTCATGGAAATCTTCACCATCCTGTTTGCCGCCGCCGCTTCAGCCGGCGAGGTGGCCACCTCGTGGGACAGCTCCGGCGTCATCATGCTGAAGCTGCTCGGCATCGTCGCGCTCGTTTTGCTGAACGGCTTTTTCGTCGCGTCGGAATTTTCCATCGTCAAGGTCCGCAGCAGCCAGCTTGAGGCGTTGATCGAACAGGGCAACAAATCCGCGGCTGCCGCCCGAAACGTCGTCGCCCATCTCGATGAATACCTCTCCGCGACGCAGCTCGGCATTACGCTCGCCTCGCTGGGTCTCGGCTGGCTCGGCGAGCCGTTCTTGGCGGCAATGATCGAGCCCGCCTTCCACTACATCGGCATCGAGAGCCCGGTCGTCATTCACAGCATCGCGTTCGCGATTGCGTTCAGCATCATCACCTACCTGCACATCGTGCTCGGCGAGCTCGCGCCGAAATCGCTGGCCATTCGCAAGGCCGTCGAGGTCACCCTGCTGGTCAGCGGTCCGCTCAAGCTCTTTTACCTCATCTTCAAGCCCGCCATCTGGTTCCTGAATGGCAACGCGAATTTCCTGCTCCGGCATGCCTTCAAGATCGAGCCCGCCGGCGAGTCGGAGCTTTTTCACAGTGAGGAGGAACTGCGCCTGATTCTCGCCGAGAGCCAGAAGGCCAACGAGGTTTCCTCACTCGGCAAGGAAATCGTGATCAACGCGCTCGACCTCAAGCGCCGCATTGTCCGCGACATCATGACGCCTCGCGGTGAGGTTGTTTACCTGGATATCGAGGAACCGTTCGACGAGCAGCTCGACACCGCGATGAAGTCGAGCCACACGCGCTTCCCTCTTTGCCGCGAGCATCTCGACGACGCGATCGGCCTCGTTCATATCAAGGACCTCCTCGCCCTCGTTCGCTCCGGGCAGAAAAATCTGGAGTCGATCAAGCGTGAGCTGCTGCACGTCTCGGAGATGATGCCGCTCGAGAAATTGCTGCGCTTTTTCCTCACCAAGCACGCGCACCTCGCCGTGGCGGTCGACGAATACGGCGGCGCGGTTGGCATTGTCACCCTCGACAACGTGCTCGAGGAGATCGTCGGCGCGATCCAGGACGAGTTTGACGTCGCCGAAGAAGAGGTAAGGCAGATCAACGAAACCGAGTTCGAGGTCGAAGGCACCCACGCGCTCTACGAGCTGGAGGAGACGCTCGACCACAAGTTCGAGGATGCCGATGTCACGACGATCGGCGGTTACATCACCGCCGAGCTGGGCCATCTGCCGACCAAGGGAGAATCCGTGCGGATCGATCATTGGGTGGCCACCGTCACTGACTCCGACGGCCGCCGCGTGCTTCGCGTCCATTTAAAGAAGGATCCCCTCCCTGCGGCCGAGCCCGCCACGGCACGATCCGACTCCGAAGAGGACGTGTAAGGCACGGCGCCTTTGTCTTCGGGCCCGGATCACGCTAGCTTTCCCTTTTCCACCATGAACGACGCACGATTCGACGCCCTATCCAGTGTTCTCACCCGCCATTCGACCGCCCTCAAACCGGGCGAGAAAGTGCTCATCGACGCCTTCGACATTCCCGATGAGTTCGTGATTTCGCTGGTTCGGGCCGCGCGCAAGGCGAAGGCCACGCCGTTTGTTCAGATCCACCGCGCACGCATCAGTCGCGAGCTGGCGCGTGAAGCGTCCGCCGATCAGCTCACCATCAGCAGCTCCGTCGAGCTGGCGCGGATGAAGAAGATGGACGCCTACATCGCCATTCGCGGCAGTCACAACATCACCGAAATGTCCGACGTGCCCGAGGACCGCATGCAGCTCGTCATGGAAAAGATGCGGCCCGTGCTCGACTGGCGGATCAACAGGACGAAATGGGTCGTGCTCCGCTGGCCGACTCCCTCCATGGCGCAGCAGGCGCAGATGAGCACCGAGGCGTTCGAGGATTTCTTTTTCAAGGTCTGCACCCTCGATTACTCGCGCATGAAGCCGGGCATGAACGCCCTCAAGGCCCTCATGGACCGCACCGACAAGGTCCACATCAAGGGTCCCGGCACCGACCTGCGATTCAGCATCAAGGGCATCGGCTCCGTGACCTGCGGCGGCGATCGCAACATCCCCGACGGCGAAGTTTTCTCCTGCCCCGTGCGCGACAGCGTCGAAGGCGAGATTACCTTCAATGCGCCAACGATCTATCAGGGCATCGCATTCGAAAACATCCGGCTCGTCTTCAAGAAAGGCAAAATCGTCGAGGCAACCGGCAGCGACACGCGCGCCCTGAATCGCATTCTCGATAGCGACGCCGGCGCGCGTTACATCGGCGAGTTTTCGCTCGGGTTCAACCCGCACATTCTCCACCCGATGCGCGACATTCTCTTCGACGAGAAGATCGCCGGCTCGTTCCATTTCACGCCCGGTCAGGCCTACGCGACCGCCGGAAATGGCAACAAGAGCAAGATCCATTGGGACATGGTGAACATCCAGCGTCCCGATTACGGCGGCGGCGAGATCTGGTTCGACGGCAAGCTGATTCGCAAGGACGGCCTCTTCGTGCTCCCTGCGCTGAAGAAGCTGAACCCCGATTACCTCACGAGGTAAACGAGCAGCCACCGTTCGAGCATCGAATTTGCAACTCCTGCCTTCGGCGCGAGTTTAAGCTAGAACGCCGGACAAACAGAGGCTGCTCATCGCGCCATCAACCGACGGGAATCCATCGTGGCAAGCTCGCTCAAGCAATCATCCCCTCCACCCTCTCGTCATCGGCTCGTCGATTTTGCCGCCGGCATCCTCGCCGTCGGGACGATCGCGCTGCTCGCCGGCGGTTGCGGTGACAGAAAGTCCGAGGGACAACGGGAGGCCTCTCCCGTTCCCGTGGAGGTGACGAGCGTCGTCCGGGAGGACGTTCCCGTGGAAATCCGCTCCGTGGGCACCGCGACGCCGATCGCCACCGTGCAGTTGAAATCGAAGGTCGGTGGCGAAGTGCAAAAGGTCGCCTTTGCCGACGGGGCCTACGTGAAAAAGGGGCAGGTTTTGTTCGAGATCGATCGCAGCCGGTATCAGGCATTGCTGGATCGCGCGAAGGCAAATCTCGCCATCGCCAAAGCCCAGGAGAAGAATGCGGAGGATCAGCTGACGCGCTACACCACGCTCAGCACAAAGGGCGCCGCATCCGAGGAGCAATACTCGCAATTTGTCTCGGCCGCCCGCCAGCAGCAGGCGGAGGTCAAGGCACGCGAAGCCGAACTTGAGGAGGCCCAGTTGTCCCTCGACTGGGCGGTCGTCCGCTCGCCGATCGATGGCCGTGCCGGCGCCGCGCTCGTGAAGGCCGGAAACATCGTGCAGGCGGAGACGGAGGTCCTCACGATCATCAATCAGCTCAAGCCGATCTACGTTTCATTTTCCATTCCGGAATCGGACCTTCCCGATGTGCGCCGAAAACTGAATGAAGGCGCCATTCCCGTGACGGCCACCGACGCCACCACAAGCCGCATCCTTCAGCGCGGGCAGCTCACCTTCATCGACAACACCGTCGACACCACATCCGGAATGGTCTCCCTGAAAGCCACGTTCGCCAACGAAGACGAATCCCTGTGGCCCGGCCAGTTCGTCGACGTGCTCGTCGAGCTCGACAAGCAACGCGGGGCATTGCTCATTCCTACCGTCGCGGTGATGGAAAGCCAGAGCGGACCGAAGGTATTCGTTGTTCACGAAGGCACGGTGTCGCTTCGCGACATCTCCATTCTCGGAACCTATGAGGACCGCACGATCGTCGAATCCGGCCTCGAGGAAGGCGAGCAGGTCGTCACGAAAGGCCAGCTTCGACTCACTGACGGCGCGAAGGTGAGCGTGCAGCAAACCGCGGCGGAGCCCGCCAGCTCATGAACCTCTCCGAGCCATTCGTCCGACGGCCGGTCATGACCACCCTGGTCACGCTGGCCATCCTCGGTTTCGGCTGGCTTGCGTTCGAGCAGTTGCCGGTCAGCGACCTGCCGAACGTCGATTTCCCCACCATCAATGTTTCCGCGAGTCTCCCCGGCGCAAGCCCGGAAACGATGGCCTCTTCGGTCGCGATGCCGCTGGAAAAGGAGTTCTCGACCATTCCCGGCATCGAGTCGATGACCTCCACGAGTTCGCTCGGAAACACCAGCATCACGATTCAGTTCGATCTCAATCGAAACATCGACGCCGCCGCCCAGGATGTGCAGGCGGCCATTTCCCAGGCGCAGCGCGACCTTCCGATCGACATGCCGGCTCCTCCGTCGTTTCGGAAGGTGAACCCCGCAGAGCAGCCCATTCTGCTCCTCGCCGCGTCGTCCGACTCGCTGCCGCTCAGTGCGGTGAATGAGGCCATCGACACGCTCATCGCACAACGACTCTCGACCGTGAGCGGTGTCGCGCAGGTCGATCTCTTCGGCGAACAAAAATTCGCCGTTCGCGTGCAGGTAGATCCCCGGGAGCTCGCCGTCCGCGGAATCGGAATCAACGAAGTCGAGGATGCCGTTCGCGAGGCGAATTCCAACCTCGCCACAGGAGAACTCGACGCCGGTTCAAAATCCCGCACCGTGGAAACCACCGGCCAGCTCGAAAACGCGGCGGATTTCCGCGAGCTGATCGTCACCTATCGCAACGGCGCACCGGTCCGGCTCAAGCAGCTTGCAACCGTGATCGACAGCGTCGAGGACGACAAGAATCTCGGCTGGTTCAACAAGGACCGGGGCATCGTGCTCGCGATTCAACGCCAGCCCGGGGCCAACACCGTGGCCGTGATCGATCGCATCCTCGAGCTGCTCCCCTCGTTTCGCGAGCAACTCCCGGCGGGCATCAGACTCGAGGTGCTTTACGACCGCTCGATGTCGATTCGTGAATCACTTCACGAAGTCGAGTTTACGCTGATCCTCGCCATCGTGCTCGTCGTGCTCGTGATCTTCCTGTTCCTGCGGAATGTTCGCGCGACGCTCATTCCCAGTGCGGCGATCCCCCTCTCCATCATTGGCACCTTTGCCGTGATGTATCTCGTCGGATTCAGTCTGAACAATTTCTCGCTGATGGCGCTGACGCTCGCCGTCGGATTCGTCGTCGACGACGCGATCGTCGTGCTCGAAAATATCGTCCGCCACATGGAGATGGGCTCTTCCCCCATGAAGGCAGCCCTCGAAGGCGGTCGGGAAATTGGGTTCACGATTCTTTCCATGACGCTCTCGCTTGCGGCGGTCTTCATTCCCGTGCTGTTCATGGGCGGAATTCTGGGCCGCCTGCTCAATGAATTCGCGGTCACCATCGCGGTCGCCATCATTATTTCCGGCATCGTGTCCCTCTCGCTCACACCGATGCTCTGCAGCCGGTTCCTGAGCAACGCGCCCGCCACCACCGGCCGATTCTACCGGGCTACGGAGAAAATCTTCGACGCTGCCCTCGGCGCCTACCGCTGGGCACTGGTCCGCGCCATGCGTCACCACGTCATCGTCTCTCTGCTCGCTCTGGCCATGGCGGCGGCGACCGCGTGGCTCTTCATCGTCATTCCGAAAGGCTTCCTCCCCAACGAAGACGCCAGCCGCATCATGATCACCACCGAGGCGGAGCAAGGCATCGCGTTCGAGGAGCTGGTCAGGATGCAGAGCCAGGCCGGCGAGATCATCAGCAGGCACCCCGCCGTTCAATCGTTCATGTCGCGCATTGGAGGCGGCGGTCGCACCGGTAATACCGGGCGGTTCTATGTGACGCTGAAACCGCGCAGCGAACGGGGCAACATCAACGAAATCGTCCGCGAATTCCGCGCGGCCCTCAGCGGCATCCCCGGCCTCAACGTCTTCGTGCAGAATCCTCCGACCATCCGTATCGGAGGCGCACAAACCAAGAGCCTGTATCAATTCACGATCTTCGGCCCGGAGCTGGAACCGCTCTACGAAACCGCGCCGAAATTTGAAGCCGCGCTCGCGAAGCTGCCCGGCATTGTCGACATCACGTCCGACCTCGAAATCAGCAGCCCGCAAATCCTTGTCGACATCAACCGCGACCGTGCCTCCAGTCTGGGAATCACCGCCGCGCAAATCGAACGGGCACTCGGCAGCGCCTACGGAGCCCGCCAGATTTCCACGATCTATACGCCAAACGACCAGTATCACGTCATCCTTGAAGCCTCCGACGACTTCAAACGGGAGGCTCCGGACCTCTCACGCCTTTACATCAGCGCCGCCTCAGGCCAGCTCGTGCCGCTCAACGCAGTGGCCACTTTCAAATCCCAGGTCGGCCCGCTCACCGTCTCCCACCTTGGACAGCTTCCATCCGTCACCTTTTCCTTCGATCTCGCCAAGGGAGCCGCGCTCAGCGAGGTCCTGCCCTCCATCGAACGACTGGCCCGCGAGACGCTCGACCCGCGAATCAGCACCCAGTTTCAAGGCACCGCGCAGGCTTTCGAGAGCTCCCTGCACGGGCTCGGCCTCCTTCTCATCATCGCGGTGCTCGTCATCTATCTCGTTCTCGGAATCCTTTACGAAAGCTTCATTCACCCGATCACGATTCTCTCGGGATTGCCCTCCGCAGGCTTCGGCGCGTTGGTGACGCTTCTGCTGTTCGGCGCGGAACTCAATGTTTACGGATTTGTCGGCCTCCTGATGCTCATCGGCATCGTCAAAAAGAACGCCATCATGATGATCGACTTCGCGCTCGAGGCCCAGCGCCGTGGCGGCAAGCCACCGGCGGAAGCGATCTTCGACGCCTGCCTCGTCCGTTTCCGCCCCATCATGATGACCACCTTCGCCGCCCTGTTTGGCACCCTTCCCATCGCGCTGGGGTTGGGAGCCGGAGGAGAAGTTCGCCAGCCCTTGGGACTTGCCGTCGTCGGCGGCCTCGTCATTTCCCAGATCGTCACCCTGTTCATCACGCCAATCATCTATCTCTATCTGGAGCGCCTCCAACACCTCGTCACCCCTCGGACGCGGCAGCCCCTTGCAGGGGAGCAGCCCGCAGCCGTCTAGCGGGCCATCTGCAAACTTCGCGACGCGCTTTTCCTGTCAGCCGAACGAGCATGACTTCGGTGCTGACGCGTGGAGCAAGGTCATGAACTGACCACTTGCAGGCTCTCGCTTCAACAGTGCGCATATTGAGGAAGCGAAACTCCAGGAGAACGCTTCATTCCTCCGAAGGAGCCACGGTGGCAGCATTTGCTCGCCACCAAATCGTGCGTGCGCTACCCTCAACGCTGCCATCGATGCGGGATAAACCGTCCACTCCTCGAGCGCGACCAAGGGTGGCAGCATCCTTTAGTGAGTGACTAACACATCTTTAAAGTTGAGGGCAACCATAGCCCTGCTCCTGGGCATTATCGCTCCATCCTCTCTACAGGCGGCGACCGGGGAGATCGTCGGCACTTTCGAGGGCAGCTTTCCGACCGAGAGACAGGGAGAAACCCGTTTCATCGAGATCATGGTTTCCAGGAGGATTCAAAATATGAACTGTCTGGATCGGCGGGATTCTCCTCAGGAAGGTCGACCGCCCCAGACTTTTGGGGAGAACTCGTTTCCACTACGGAATCGTCATTCGTGTTCAATTTCGAGGATTCCTTTGGAAACAAGGGGACAATGTCGGTTCTTCGCTGTTTCAAGTGGGTAGAACACGGGGGAGAGCAATATGGAGGCG
>CALLUD010000001.1 GCA_938011325.1 uncultured Spartobacteria bacterium | reverse complement strand
CTCGACCCGCCTTCTTCGCCCCTCGTCACTCGACCCAATCCTTATTGGGCTTCGGGCCCATCACGAGTTCCAGGGTGCCGCCTTTCATGAGGTCGGCGTGGGTGATCCAGGTCTTGGTGTAGGGTTCGCCGTCGAGCTTTGCGCTCTGGATGTAGAGGTTTTCCGGGGAATTGTTCTTCGCGATGATTTTGAAGGTCTTTCCGGTCGCGTAGCCTTTCGGGAGCGTGATCGTGATTTCGGAAAACAGCGGGCTCGTGAGTTCGTAACGGGCGTCGCCGGGACAGACCGAGTGCAGGCCGATCGCAGCGAGCACATACCATGCGGACATCTGGCCGACATCCTCGTTGCCGACGAGGCCCTCGACGCTGTTGTGGTAGGCGTTTTCGCAGATTGTGCGCGTCCATTTCTGCGTGAGCCACGGGGCGCCGAGGCGGTTGAAGAGAAACGCCGCGTGGTGCACGGGCTCGTTCGCGTGGTTGTAATAGTCGTTCCAGCGGAAGTCGGGCGGCGTGTTGTCGAAAAACTCCGTGAGGTCGGCGAGCGCCTTCTCGCGGCCGCCGATGAGCTCGACGAGGCCGTCGATGTCGTGCGGCACGAACCAGCCCTGCTGATACGGGTTGCTCTCGATGCAACCGTAGTCGTGCGTGAGACGCCCGTTTTCCGGCCATGGTGCCCAGGTGCCATCGCCCTGCTTCGGGCGGAACCAGCCTTTTTCGGCGTCGAAGATCTTGCGGTAATTCTGCGCGCGCTCCTCGTAGAGCTTCGCGTCGTCGGCCTTGCCAAGCGCCTTCGCGAGCTGCGCGAGACACCACTCGGAGTAGGCGTATTCCAGCGTCTTCGAAATGCTCCCGTAGGTGTCCGGATCGTCCGTGCCGAATTTCTCGCACGAGCCTTTCGCGAGTTTGTAGGCCTTCTCGACGTCGAAGCCGCCAATGCCCTTGCTGTGCGCGTCGGCAATGACGACGACGGCGGGGTTGCCGATCATGCAGCCGGAGTAGGCATTGAGCAGCTCCCAGCGCTCGAGGTAGTCACGGCCGGAGTCCTCCGCGAGTTCGACGAGGGAGTTGATCGTGTCGCTGACCACATCTGGCGCGATGATCGTGAGCAGCGGGAATTCACTGCGAAAGACATCCCAGCCGCTGAAGACGGTGCGCTTCGTGAAATCGCCCTTCGAGTGCACGATGCCGTTCGGACCCGGGTAGGTGCCGTCGACGTTCGCGATCTCGCGCGGGTCGAGCATCGTGTGGTAGAGCGCGGTGTAGAAGATGCGCTGCTGCTCCCCGGTGCCGCCGGTGACGGCGATCTTCGAGAGCTCGCGGTTCCATTCCGCCCTCGCCATGCGACGAACCGCGTCGAAGTCCCACCCGGGGATGTCCTTCGCAAGATTCTCCCGCGCCGCCTCGACGCTCGTGAAGGAAATGCCGGCCTTCAGCAGGATCTGCTCGTCGGCCTTTGTCGGGAAATTCGCGTAGAACCCGAGGTGCTTCCCCTGCGCTTCGCGCGCGCCTTCGAGGATCTCCGCCTTCGCGATGAGCGCATCGTATTCGGCGCTCTCGATCGCCTCGCGTTTGCGGGACTGTCCCTCCGGAATCTCCGCGCTCCATACGCCGAAGTCCTCCAGCGGCCGGCTGAACTCGGCGCAGAAATAGACGGTGTAGTTCGCGTTGCCATCGCCATTGCCCCACCCGCCGCCGTCGGGCGTGCATTTCATCCAGCCCTCGATGGTGTTGGGTCCGGTGACCTTCACGCTCTGCTCGACGGAAGTGCCGCCCACGCGGCGCGCGAGATCGATCTGGATGCGCGATTCCGGGTTCCCGGGAAACGTGAAACGCAGAATGCCGGCCCGGCGGGCGACGGTCGCCTCGGTGGTCACGCCATTGGCGAGCTGCACACGGTAGTAGCCGGCCGACGCCTCCTCGGTGTCCTTTTTCATTTCGACCCGATACCCCTTCGCGACCTCGGGATGCCGGCCCGCGACGACCTCGAGTTTTCCAATCGTGGGCGTGACGAGGAAATTGCCAAGATCGCCGAACCACCCCACCCCGCTCATCTGGGTGAAAGCAAAGCCCTCGATGTGGGTGTGCTCGTCGCTGTAGCCGCTGCCATTGTCGCCGCCGGTGATCGTGTTCGGACTCACCTGCACCATGCCGAACGGCAGCACCGCGCCGGGATACGTCTTGCCAAGCCCGTGGTAGATGCCTGCCTTGCCGACGCTCGTGCTCGCGCCGATGAAGGGGTTCACGAGATCGGCGGGAGCAAGGTCGGCCGCAGGCGCCGGACAAAGCGGCAGCAACAACGCAGCGGCGACCAGGAATTGGGGTAAACGTGGACGGTGGAATGTTGGGGAAACCATCGGTGAAAGCGTGGGATGATTCCCAATTTCGCGAAAATTTCCACCCAAAGAATTCGCATACGTTGAGATGAGTGGCTCACGCAACGGTCGCAAAGGAAGAAAGTCGAAGGTCAAAAGTCGGAGAGTCCAAAAGTCAAGTGGCGCTGGCGCGCGGAGCCGGACGAAGGCCTTGCCGCGAAGAGGCGCGGGAGGCAGGATGCGTGCGGCATGAGGTTGCGGGTTGCCACCCTCGACCCTCGACCCTCGACCCTCGTCCCTCGTCCCTCGTCCCTCGACCCTCGTCCCGCCTTTTCCGCTCGCCCCGAGCTTCGCAGAGCGAAGCTGCTACAGTTTCACGCCACGCTCGACGCTCGACGCTCGACCCGCCTTCTTCGTCCCTCGACACTCGTCCCTCGACGCTCGACCCGCCTTCTTCGACCCTCGACCCTCGTCACTCGCCCCGCCTTTTCCGCTCGTTCCGAGCTTCGCAGAGCGAAGCTGCTACAGTTTCACGGCGCCCTTCGGGCTGCCCTCCGGGCAGGCTGCCCCGCGCCATCCCTGGCGCCGGTGCTCCCCATTTCAGCTTTTCAGCTTTTCAGCTTTTCAGCTTTTCAGCTTTTCCCTCGTCGCTTCCACCTTGGGTCGCAGCTCGAATTCCTCCGCATCCTTCGGCCACAGGACGCGAAACCGGCTCTCCGAGACGAGGCGATAGGCGGCGGTGAAATCGAGACGGTGCTCCGCTTCTTCGAAGACGGGACGCACACGCTCGAACGTATGCGTGGGATCTTCGGTGTAGAGGAAGATGTTGACGCTCTGCTGCCGGGCGTCGATGCCGTCGAACGACTCGGACCCGCTCAGGACCGGCTTGATGCGGCTCTCGAGGGCGTCGAGCGGGAGGGATTGCGAAAGGGATTTCCCCCGGAATTGAAGGACGAGTTGGAGAAGCATGGGCGTGGAGACGGTCGTGGATGAACGGTGAAGCGTGAGAGGTTCCTTTATGCGATTCGATGAATCGCGCGCCTCCGGCTGGCAGCGGCTGCGAATTTGCCCGACGGCGTTCAGCCCTGCACGAAACAGATGCACCGTCGGCGCGTTGAGTTTGGAAGTCAATGGCGGGTCTCGGAAAGCGCGTTGACACGTCGCGTTCGCGGGTCGACGCTCCCGTGAACTCATGCGGCGGTGCCTTCGGGTTTCGGGATGAGTCCGCCGCCATGAAAACGCACCCTGCCTCCCTCCTCCGCTTTTCCGCCGGGCCTTTCCCAACACCGGCATCCCCCGCTCCACCGTCGCGACCTTTCGCGGAACTTCAACTTCGTCCATCGACCCGGGCTTTCACGCCATCCATCGCTCCGGGTTCCCGTCCATCATGCTCACCATTTCTCCCTGCCGTCGTCCTTCCGACCGGCATCTTTTCGAACGAATCCCGGAAATTCTGCACGGCCACGACCGCAACTTCGTCCCGGTGTTTCCCGGCACGGTCACGAAACTGCTGAAATACGACAGCCTTTTCCAGCGGCAGGATGGAACGATCTACGGATTCATCGCCCGCAGAAACGGCAGGCCGGTCGGCCGCCTCGCCGCCATCTGGAACCGGTCGCACAACAAGTATTGGAACGACCAGGTCGGGTTCTTTGGATTCTTCGCGTGCGAGGATAACGAGGAAACCGCGCGGGCGCTCTTCCGACACGCGGAGGACGCGCTGAGGAAGGTCAACTGCACATCGATTCGCGGGCCCTACAATCCTTCGATCAACGAGGAGTGCGGACTCCTCATGGAAGGGCACGACGAACCGCCCAACATCTCGATGCCATGGAATCCGCCCTATTACGCGAAGCTGCTCGAGTCGGTGTCCCAGCAGGTCACGCGCACGCTCTACGGCTTTCACCTTCCGCTCGACATCGGCATTCCCTCACGCGTGCGGAAGATTGCCGATCGCTTGAAGGCGCGATCGCAGTCCGTGCGAATCCGCTCCTTCGACATGAGCCGGCTCGACAAGGAACTGGAGCTGGCGCACCGGCTCTACAACGTAACGCTCGATCGCAACTGGGGATTCGTGCCGATTTCCTTCGAGGATCTGCTCGCTTCGGCCGATGACTTGAAGGCATTCGCCGATCCCGACTTTCTGATCTTCGCGGAGGTGGACGGCGAGGCAGTCGGGTTCATGCTCACACTGCCGAATTTCAACGAAATCCTCATCCGCACCAAACGGGTCCCGCGCTTGCTGCGCCTGCCATGGATTCTGCTCTTGATGAAGACCCATCGCATCCAGTCGGTGCGGCAGGTCGTGCTCGGCGTCGCCCCGGAACACCGCGATCACGGGCTCGCCGCGCTGATGTGCAACGAGATGGTCCTGCGCACGCAGAAGACGGCGAAGTGGGCGGAGCTCTCGTGGATCGAGGCAAACAACACGCACGTCATCCGTCTCATCGAACTGATGGGAGCCCGCCGCTCGCGCACCTACACGATCTGGGAAAAACCGATCGACCAACGTCCTCCGGCGGCAAGGGTGAGGTCGAAAGCCTGAGAGTCCAAAAGTCGAGTGCCGCTGGCGCGCGGAGCCGGACGAAGGCTTTG